>NZ_CP101431.1:0-207592 GCF_051123975.1 Rhizobium sp. YTUHZ044 | reverse complement strand
GGAAATCTCGAAAATGCGATTTAAAAGCTCTACGCGCTGAGAAACCGCATTTAGCGCCGATTCTGGAGGAGTGGCAAGGCAAATAGGGTTAACAAGACCCTATCAAAAGGTTGTCCAATCTTTTTCAAGCGGTTGCGCAGGCCGCGCCTGTCGCTGGCCGGTGCAATCGCACGTTCACGGGCCGAATCGGACGAGGTCGGCTGGAAACACCGGCATGATAATCCAAATCGCAATGTCGGGTGGGCAAAGCGCTTTGCGGCATGTCCGCAGCGGCAAGCCACCGGTTCGTCGGCATAGAGCACGGCGCGGCGGTAAGGTGCCGGGCTCTGGCCGATCAGCCGCAACTTGCCAGATCACGCGAGGCTGAGCTCGGAGGAGAATTGCCCGCCGGCCCGTTACTCGAGAGGCGGACGGGTGATATTCGCTATCGACGGCAAAGCCGGGCGGCTTTCCGCCTGCGCCATCGCTTTCACCAATGCGATGATCGTTTCACGGATATCGGGATCGGCAATCTTCAGAAAGGCCCGATTAAGCACCAGCCCTTCCTTCGTCCGCAGGAATTCAGCGACGGGGTCGGCGCGGTCCGGCAGATCCAGCCCTTGCAGGCTCAATGGCTGTGACTCGTTCTGCTGGAAGAAGAAGCTCGGTGAGGTGTGAAGCACTTCGGCGATTCGCTGCAAGCGGCTCGCACCAATGCGGTTGATGCCCTTCTCGTATTTCTGAACCTGCTGAAAAGTCACGCCGATCTGCTCGGCAAGCCGCTCCTGGCTCATTCCAAGCAGCTGCCGGCGTGTTCTGATGCGCGCTCCGACGTAGCTGTCTATGGCATTCGGTGTCTTGACATTCATCGCGTGTTTTCAGCCTCGATCGATTTCAATCGGCGCAGCTGTAGTACCCCTGCAAGCAGTTTTCCACGGTTGTTTCCATGTAGCATAGCATATCTGCGATGATCACGGCTGACTGTGATATGAAAACCCCCATCCGGCAAACGCCAGCGACGCAGGAACCGGTCGGCGGTGGGGAAAATCAGACAAAAGCCGTACCGATCCTGGCCAAACCGGGCTGGTGATCGTTGGCCGACCTGCGTTAAGTATCTTTCAGCGACCGTCGCTTGATAGTCTTGCCAGCCCCGATCGCCCAAAATCCATCGAAAACGACGGCACTGATCGTGCCTGTGCAGGAGGATGTTGATGGCAAGCGTTGCCGAGCGCGCACCCCGTTTCGAAAAGACAACGATGTCCATTCTGATGGCTGTCAGCTTCTGCCATATGCTGAACGACATCATGCAGTCGCTGCTCGCCTCGCTCTATCCACTGTTCAAGGCAAATTACGACCTCGATTTTGTCCAGATCGGCCTGCTGACCATGACGTTCCAGGTCACGGCGTCTCTGCTGCAGCCGGCGGTCGGCATCGTCACCGATCGCTGGCCGATGCCCTATTCGCTGCCGGTCGGCATGGCGAGCACTTTTTGCGGACTCATTCTGCTCGGCAATGCCGGCAATTTCGCGCTGCTGCTGGTCGCGGCAAGCCTGATCGGGTTTGGCTCGGCCGTCTTCCATCCGGAATCCTCGCGTGTTGCCCGTCTTGCCTCCGGCGGCCGCCACGGTTTCGCGCAGTCCTTTTTCCAGGTCGGTGGCAATGCCGGCCAGGCGATCGGTCCGCTGCTCGCCGCCTTCATCGTGCTGCCGCTCGGGCAGCACAGCGTCTCCTGGTTTGCCGCCATCGCGATGATCGGCATGATCGTGCTGAGCTGGGTAGGCAGCTGGTATATGAGCCACAGGCGACAAAACGCCAGCAAACCGGCCGCGAGTCGAACTCTGCCGTTATCGCAGAGCCGGGTCGTCCGGGCGCTGCTGATCCTCGTGTTGCTGACGGCGACGAAGAATGTCTACATGGCGAGCGTGTCGAGCTACTTCACCTTCTATGTCATCGACAGGTTCGAACTCAGCGTGCAGCAGGCGCAGCTGATGCTGTTCCTGTTCCTCGGTTCGGTCGCCGTCGGCACTTTCCTCGGCGGGCCGATCGGCGATCGCTTCGGTGCCCGTTTCGTCATCTGGTTTTCGATCCTCGGCGTCATTCCTTTCGCATTGCTGCTGCCCTATGCCGATCTTTTCTGGACAGGCGTGCTCAGCATCGTCATTGGCCTGGTCTTCGCGTCGGCCTTTTCAGCGATCGTCGTCTTCGCGCAGGAACTGGTGCCCGGCCGCGTCGGGCTGATTGCCGGCGTTTTCTTTGGCTTTGCATTCGGGGCAGGGGGGTTAGGGGCTGCGCTGCTCGGCGATTTTGCTGACACTCACGGCATCGCCTTCGTCTACCGCATCTGCTCCTACCTGCCGCTGCTCGGCCTGCTGACGATCTTCCTGCCGCGCATTCCGAATCAGAAGCCGGCCTAAGGCCATCCGGGACGTCACGATTGCCGTATCGGAGCGGGTCTGAGAAGTCCGTCGTCCCCTTTGGCCGCCGTGGTTGCAAACGGCGGCCACAGGCGACGTTTTCCTTTTTTAGGGGATGCTCACAAGCCGCAATTAATCCATAAATTTGATGGAAAATTTATCCTGCCGGTATTGATGACGGGGCAAGAGTTTTTCCGACCTTTCCTCCACATCAGACTTTCTTGCTTCGCCCGCGACCCAGCCATTTGCCATGATCGACCGGCTCGGGGCGTTCGGCCTCATTCAGTCAGACGGGATATAAAATGACCAAGAACAAAAATCTTCACGGCTTCCACCTTTCGCGCCGCGCGGCTCTTGCGGCCGTCGCTGTTTCCGCGGCTGCACTTTTTACCCTTGCGGCACCCGCACTTTCCTTTGCCGAGGACAAGTCGATCAAGGTCGGCATCATGGCCGGCGAGGATGAGGATGTATGGCGCGTGGTGACCAGCGAGGCGGCCAAGAAGGGCCTGACGATCGAGACCATCACCTTCAACGACTATACTCAGCCGAACGAAGCGCTGGAGCGCGGCGAAATCGACGCCAATGCCTTCCAGCACCGACCCTATCTCGACAACCAGATCCAGCAGCACGGCTATCACATCGTCCCCGTCGGCTATACCGGCGTCTGGCCGATCGGTCTCTATAGCAAGAAGCACAAGGCCGTCGCTGAGATCCCCGAAGGCGCCGTCATCGGCGTGCCGAACGATCCCTCGAACGAAGGTCGGGCACTGCGAGTTCTTCAGAATGAAGGCCTGATCAAGCTGAAGGACGGCACCGGCATTCTTGCGACAGTTGCTGACGTCAGCGACAATCCGAAGAAGATCGAGATCAAGGAGCTCGATGCCGGCATCGTCGGCCGTTCGATCGACGATCTCGATGCCGGCGTCGTCAATACCGACTGGGCGCTGAAAAGCGGTCTTTCTCCGGCCGAGCGCATCGCGCAGGAGCCGGCCGCCGATAACCCGTACCGCAACTTCATCGCCGTCAAGGAAGAGAACAAGAATGCGGACTGGGTCAAGACGCTGGTGTCGTCCTACCAGAACGACACCGTCAAGGCCGAGTTCGACAAGGTCTACAAAGGGACCGGTCTCAGCGCCTATTGATCCGAGAGAAGGCCGGGGTTAAGGCCTGCCTAAAGGCGGTTCGGGCATTCCCCGCTCGGACCGCCTTCGGCGTTTGCAAGGAAAAGCACATGAATTCGTTTGTTTCCACCACTGCGGTCGCGGCGCAGCCGCAGACGACGGTGACCGAAGAGGTGGTGAGGCTGATCGATGTGAAGCGGCGGTTCGGCACCACGCCGGCGCTCGACGGTATTTCGCTGAGCGTAAAGAGGGGCGAGATCCTCGGCATCATCGGCCGCAGCGGCGCCGGCAAGTCGACGCTGATCCGCTGCCTGAACGGGTTGGAGCGCGCCGACAGCGGCGAGATCCGCATCGAGGGCCGCGATATCACCCGACTTCAGGAGCAGGAGCTGCAGCCGCTGCGCCGCCGCATCGGCATGATCTTTCAGCACTTTAACCTGCTGTCCGCCAAAACGGTCGAGGAGAATGTCGCGCTGCCGCTGAAGATCGAGGGTGTTGCCAAGGCCGAACGCGTGAAGCGGGCCCACGAACTGCTCGAGCTCGTCGGGCTTGCCGACAAGGCGCAAGCCTATCCCGCATCACTCTCCGGCGGCCAGAAACAACGCGTCGGCATCGCTCGGGCCCTGGCAGCACGCCCGGCACTGCTGCTGTCGGACGAGGCGACATCGGCCCTCGACCCGGAGACAACACGATCGATTCTGGCGCTGCTCAGGGATATCAACCGTAAGCTCGGACTGACCATTCTGCTGATCACCCATGAGATGGAAGTGGTGCGCGGCATTGCTGATCGGGTCGCGGTCATCGATGCCGGGCGGATCGTCGAGGAGGGCCAGGTCTGGTCGGTTTTCGCCAATCCGCAGACTGACATCACCAGGAGCTTGCTGGGCGGCATCCGCCCGCAACTTCCCGATCACATTCTCGGCCGGCTGTCGGCGAAGACAGGCAGCGAAGTGATCCTCAGTGTTGATCTCGCCGGGCCGCAAGCGCAAGGGGCGCTGTTTGCGGAACTCTCGGCGATGCTGCCGCATTCCTTCCGCCTCGTCCATGGCGGCATCGACCATATCCAGAACCAGCCGGTGGCGCGGTTCTTCATCGCCGTCCCCGCGCGCGACCCCGCGCTCGCCGGAAAGGTCGAACAATTCCTGACAGCCCGGTCTGCCCGGGTGGAGGTGCTTGGTTATGACACCGATCATGCTTGAACTGCTTCTTCGCTCGCTTTGGGAGACGGTCCTGATGACTGTCGCCTCGGGGGTGATTTCGCTCTTCGCCGGGCTGCCGTTCGGCCTTGCCCTCGTCGTCACGGCGCGCGGCGGCATCGCCGAAAATCTCTGGATCAATCGCATGCTCGGCGCCGTCATCAACGGCTTCCGCTCGGTGCCATTCATCATCCTGCTGGTGGCGCTGATCCCGCTGACGCGGCTGATCGTCGGCACCGCGCTCGGCACCGGAGCGGCCATCGTGCCGCTCGCCATCGCCGCGACACCTTATTATGCGCGCATCGCCGAAGTATCGCTGCGGGAGGTCGACCGCGGGCTGATCGATGCCGTCCGCGCCATGGGCGGCAATCGCTGGACCATCATCCGCGAGGTGCTGGTGCCTGAAGCGCTCCCTGGCATCGTCGCCGGTTTCACCGTCACGCTGGTGACGCTGATCGGCGCCTCGGCCATGGCAGGCGCGATCGGCGCCGGCGGCCTCGGCGACCTTGCCATTCGCTATGGCTATCAGCGCTTCGAAACCAATGTCATGATCGCAGTGGTCGCCGTCCTCGTCATCCTCGTCTGCGGCATCCAGTGGCTCGGCGACCGACTGGTCGCCAAGCTCGACCACAGATAGGTCAAAACCGCAGGCGTGCGGCTGCTTTAATTGTCCTAAGGCCGTATCGCATCAGCCACCTGTGAAGTGATAAGGTGGCGATGAAGCAGCCGGAGGAACGCATGACGAAGAAGACGCTGTCGGATTGGGCGGAGCTTGCGCAGAAGGAACTGCGCGCCTCACCCGAGACACTGACCTGGCAGACGCCGGAAGGCATCGCTGTCAAGCCGCTTTATACCGCCGAGGATCTCGAAGGCGCCGCGCATCTCGGCTCGCTGCCCGGTTTTGCACCCTTTACCCGCGGACCGCGCGCGACGATGTATGCCGGCCGGCCATGGACGATCCGCCAATATGCCGGCTTCTCCACAGCCGAGGAATCGAACGCCTTTTATCGCCGCAATCTCGCAGCCGGCCAGAAGGGCCTGTCGGTCGCCTTCGATCTTGCCACCCATCGCGGTTATGACAGCGACCATCCTCGCGTCGAGGGCGATGTCGGCAAGGCGGGCGTCGCGATCGACAGCGTCGAGGATATGAAAATCCTGTTCGACGGTATTCCGCTTGGCGACATGTCGGTTTCAATGACCATGAACGGCGCCGTCATTCCGATCCTCGCTTCCTTCATCGTCGCCGGCGAAGAGCAGGGCGTGCCGAGGGCCGAGCTGTCGGGGACCATCCAGAACGACATCCTCAAGGAGTTCATGGTCCGCAACACCTATATCTATCCGCCCGAACCTTCGATGCGGATCGTTGCCGACATCATCGACTATACGGCAAGGGAGATGCCGAAATTCAATTCGATCTCGATCTCCGGCTATCACATGCAGGAGGCCGGCGCGACACTGGTCCAGGAGCTTGCCTTCACGCTGGCCGACGGCCGCGAATATGTCAGGGCGGCGATCGCCAAGGGTCTCAACGTCGATGATTTTGCCGGAAGACTCTCCTTCTTCTTTGCGGTCGGCATGAATTTTTTCATGGAGGCGGCAAAGCTGCGCGCCGCCCGGCTGCTCTGGACCCGTATCATGGAGGAGTTCCAGCCGAAGAAGGCATCCTCGCTGATGCTTCGCACCCATTGTCAGACCTCCGGCGTCTCATTGCAGGAGCAGGATCCCTACAACAACATCATTCGCACCGCTTTCGAGGCGATGTCGGCCGTGCTTGGCGGCACGCAGTCGCTGCACACCAATTCCTTCGACGAGGCGATCGCGCTGCCGACGGAATTCTCCGCCCGCATCGCCCGCAACACCCAGCTGATCCTCCAGCATGAAACCGGCGTGACCAAGGTGGTCGATCCGCTGGCCGGCTCATATTATGTCGAGAGCCTGACGAAGGAACTTGCCGACAAGGCCTGGGCGCTGATCGAGGAGGTGGAAGCGATCGGCGGCATGACGAAGGCTGTCAACGAAGGTCTGCCAAAGCGGCTAATCGAGGAAGCAGCGGCGCGCCGCCAGGCGGCCGTCGACAAGGGCGAGGAGGTCATCGTCGGCGTCAATCGCTACAGGCTCGACAACGAACAGCCGATCGACATTTTGGAAATCGACAACAGCGCGGTGCGCACCGCGCAGATCCGCCGCATCGAGGAGACGAAGCGGCGGCGTGACAGCAGCGCCGTGCGCGAAACGCTGGCCGCCCTGGCAGAAACCGCACGCAGCGGCAAAGGCAATTTGCTGGCCGCCGCCATCGAGGCGGCACGGGCCCGCGCCACTGTCGGCGAGATATCGGATGCGATGCGCGCCGCCTTTGGCGATCACGCCGCGACACCTGATGTCATCAAGGGCGTCTATGGCGAGGCCTATGACAACGAGCCGGAACTTGCCGTCCTGAGGGAGCGTATGGCAGAGGTGACGGAAGCGATGGGATACCGGCCGAAAATCATGGTCGCCAAGCTCGGTCAGGACGGGCACGACCGGGGCGCCAAGGTAATCGCCTCGGCCTTCGGCGATATCGGCTTCGACGTGCTCGCCGGTCCACTGTTTCAGACGCCTGACGAGGCTGTCGAGTTGGCGCTTGATCGCAAGGTCAATGTCGTCGGTGTCTCGTCGCTCGCCGCAGGCCACAGGACGCTGCTGCCGCAGTTGGTCGACAGGCTCAGGGAAAAGGGTGGTGACGATATCATCGTCGTCTGCGGCGGCGTCATTCCGCGGCAGGACTATGAATTCCTCCACGAACACGGCGTTGCGGCCGTGTTCGGCCCGGGCACGAACGTTCTGGAAGCGGCGAACTCCGTTCTCGACCTGCTAGAGGGCAAACGGCGAAACCAGTAATTCATAAAATCTGCGCAGCCGGAGGCAAACCGCTGCGCACTTTGCTTAGAGTAACCCGCGCGTCGCAAGGTTGCGCATCAGCGCCGATATGCCGAACGTCCAGGGCGGGCATTCGGTGGAGAGGCGCACGGTATTGACGAGCGCGCCGAGCCCGGCCGACGAAATCTCGACGACATCGCCGATCTTGTGCGTGAAGCCTTGCTTCGGCGCGTCACGGTCCTGCGTCGGCGCAAACAACGTGCCGAGGAAGAGCATGAAACCATCGGGGTATTGATGATGAGGGCCAAGCGTCTGTTTGACGAGATCGGTCGGGTCGCGGCTGATCTGCGACATCGAACTCTTGCCATGCAGCACGAAGCCATCCTGCCCGGTTACCTTTAGATCGAGTTCGGCCTTGCGTACCTCGTCGAGCCCGTAACCGGCATCGAACAGCCGGACGAACGGACCGATCGAGCAGGAGGCATTGTTGTCCTTGGCCTTGCCGAGCAAGAGGGCCGAGCGGCCTTCGACATCGCGAAGATTGACGTCATTGCCGAGCGTCGCACCCTTGATCTCGCCGCGGCTGTTGACCGCGAGCACGATTTCCGGCTCCGGATTGTTCCAGGTCGAGATCGGATGCAGGCCGACATCGGCACCCCAACCGACGGAAGAGAGCACCGGTGCCTTGGTGAAGACCTCGGCATCGGGACCGATGCCGACTTCGAGATATTGCGACCACATGCCTTCGTCGATCAGCGCCTGCTTGACCTTGGCGGCCTCGGGCGAACCGGCCTTGAGATTGGTGAGACTGCCGCCGATCAGCGCGCTGACGCGCTCGCGGATCGAAGCGGCGCGATCGGGATTGCCGGCCGCCTTCTCCTCAATGACGCGCTCGATCATCGACTGGGCAAAGGTGACGCCGCAGGCCTTGACCGCCTGCAGGTCGGCGGGCGCAAGCAGGCAGGGCCGTCCAGCATCCGGTTTTCCGGTGCTGTTGGCGGCAATCTCCTCCAGCGAACCGATCGCCTTGCCATTTGCGGCTCGGACGAAGCCCGCAGCATCCTGCGTCTCGAAGAGGGCGCTCAGTGTCGGCGCCTCGTGCGAGGTGATGTCGACGAGCATCCCGTCGCGAAGGGTCACGATGCTCGGGCCGGCAACTTCGGGATTCCAGACGCGGCCAACAAAAATTCCGCCGGAAACGGCAGCATCGAGAAGGGGATGAGTCATGGTGATCCTCCGTCACAGGCAAGCGGCGAGCGCTCTTGAAAGAATTCCGAGATCATTGCCGCCCTCCAGCCCGGCGGCGGCCGAAATCGATCACATTCGGCCGAATGGAGCAAGATAGGCGGGGGAAAAAGACTTTTGCCGGATTGGATCGAAAAGAGGAACTGCCTGCATCCATTCGAACGAAGGCCACAAATAACTATTTAGATACATAATAGTCGTTATTTTACAAACATTTAGATATGAGCACCAACGATTTCATCCCGCAACTCGCCTTGACAGCAGCCCGCTTTCGTTATCTGTTTTGGCCGAGATGGAGGACGCCGGCATCAGCCGGCCGCACGAAAATCCCGGGAGGATATTGCAGCGATGTTGAGATTTGCCGTCGTCGGAATCGACCATGGGCATACGTTCGATCACGTGAAGGGACTGCTCGCCGCAGGCGGCGAGTTCGTCGGCTATTGCCCGCAGACCTCCGTGCCGGCGTTGCGGGAAGCCTTTGAGAAGACCTATCCCGATGCACCGCAGATCGACCGAGAGAAACTGTTCGACGATCCGTCGATCGACGTCATCTGCATTTCCGCCATTCCGCGCGACCGGGCCGGGCTTGCCATCCGCGCGATGAAAGCGGGCAAGGATGTGATGACCGACAAGCCTGGTGTGACGACCTTTGCCCAGCTCGAAGAGGTCAAGCGCACCGTTGCCGAGACCGGCAAAATCTTCTCCATCTGCTTTTCCGAGCGCCATTGCGTGCGCTCCGCCGTCAAGGCCGGCAAGCTGGTAAAGGAAGGCGCGATCGGCAAGGTCATTCAGACGCTTGGCGTCGGTCCGCACCGGCTGCAGCTGCCGACACGTCCCGACTGGTTCTTCGAGCCCGAAGCCTTCGGTGGCATCATCGTCGACATCGCCTCGCACCAGGTCGATCAATTCCTGTTCTATACCGGCTCGACCTCGGGCGAAGTCATCGCCAGCTCGATCGGCAACTTCGGCATGCCCGATAAACCCGCCTTCCAGGATTTCGGCGAGGTGCTGCTGCGCTCCGACAGGGCGGCGGGCTACGTTCGCGTCGATTGGTTCACGCCGGAGGCGCTGCCGACCTGGGGCGACGGCCGTCTTACCATCCTGGGCACAGAGGGTTATATCGAGCTTCGCAAATATATCGATATTGCCGGCCGGCCGGGCAAGGATCACCTCTTCCTCGTCAATGGCAAGGAAATGACCCATATCGATTGCAGCGGTGAGAAGCTCGACTATTTCGACGCGTTCACTGCCGATGTCGCGAACCGCACGCAGACGGCGATGACGCAGGATCACGTTTTCGAAGTCTGCCGCCTTTCGCTCGAAGCCCAGACGAAGGCCGCGCGCATCGGCGCCCGCTGAGGAGGATATCATGGCCAGAAAATTACGCGTCGGTGTCATCGGCGCAGGCATCGCCGCGCGGCACCTGACCGGCTTCGGCTGGAACAAGGATCTCTTCGAGGTTCCCGTCCTTTGCTCGCTGGACGAGGATCGCGGCCGGGCGCTGTGCGACGAATTCGGCATTCGGGAATATACGCAGGATGCGGATTCGCTGTTTGCCCGGGACGATCTCGACATCATCGACATTTCGACGCCGCCGAGTTCGCATTTCGAGCTCTGCCGCAAAGGCATTGTGTCAGGCAAGCATGTGATCTGCGAAAAGCCGCTCTTCGGCTCGATTGCCGAGGTCGACGAGATGGGCCGCATCCTCACCAGCTTCCCCGGCCGGAAGCTGATGCCGATCTTTCAGTATCGCTACGGCTCCGGCCTGCAGAAGTTGAAACTGTTGATCGAGAAGGGCCTCGCCGGCAAGCCGTTCCTGACGACGATCGAGACCCATTGGTGGCGCGGTCCGGATTATTATGCCGTGCCGTGGCGCGGCAAATGGGCGAGTGAACTCGGCGGTGGCCTTCTCGGCCACGCGATCCACGCCCACGACATGCTGAACTACGTGCACGGCCCTTGCGCCGAGGTGTTTTCCTATGGCGCGACGCTGGTCAATCCGATCGAGGTCGAGGATACGGCCGCTCTTTCGGTGAAGATGCAGAACGGTTCGCTGGCGACACTGTCGATGACGCTCGGCTCACGCAAGGAAATCTCGCGGCTGCGTTTCTGCTTCAGCGATCTCGTCGCCGAAAGCATCCTCGAACCCTATACGATGGGCCGCGATCCCTGGGTCTTTACCGCCGGAACCGAAGAACACCAGGCGCGGGTCGATGCGGCGCTCGCCGCCTATGTGCCGGGCGAAGATGGTTATACCCGCCAGTTCGAGCTCTTCCACAAGGCGATCGTCGAGGACACGGAACCGCCGGTGACGTTGCAGGATGCCCGCAATTCGCTGGAGCTGGTGACGGCTGCCTATTTCTCCCAGCGCACCGGCCAGCCGACGCCGATGCCGATCGCCGCCGATCATCCGCTCTATCGCTCCTGGCTTCCGGAAGAACAGCGCGCGGCTGGCAGCCGCTGAATGATCAAGCGGAGGATGCCGGGCGGCGCTTGGCATCCTCCCTGACGGGCGATGAGGCGGAGCGTGCGTTAATTGCGGAAGGCGCCGGCGGGCATCGTCGTCACCAGCCGGATGTCGCGGCGGAAATCGGACGGCGACATGCCGGCGATGTGGCGGAAGGATTTGTTGAAGGCGCTGATCGAGCCGAAGCCGCTGTCCATCGCCACCTGCAGAACGTTGGCACCTTCGCTCATCAGCATCGCCTGGGCGCGCGACAGCCTGAGCAGCGTCACATATTTGCTGAGCGTCATGCCGGTCGATCGCTTGAAAAGGTTCATCGCATATTTCGGATGCAGATCGGCGGCGCGGGCGATATCGACCGAATCGATGTCCTGCAGAAAATTGGCGGCGATGAAATCACACATGCGCGCGACGCTGCGCGAGGAGTTGGGTTGCGGCTGATCGCCTTCCAGGCTGACGGCCGTTTTCGATGTCGTCATCGAATAGGGTTCGAGCGCGATGCGCTCGATGCGCAGCAGCAGTTCGTCGACTGCGTGCTGGGCCTTGGCGGAATCGCCAGACTTGGAATAGCGAGACCAGCGGGCGAAGTTCTCGTTGTCGGCGGCATCGGTTGCCGAAGTCAACAGCGTCTCGCCCTTCATTAGCCGGCTGGAAATGCTGATCGGCAGACGCAGCCGGAAGAAATAGATGAGCGGCAGATGGGCGCCGGCATAGAGCGAATCATCCGAGGATTCGTCCATCTGATGCGGCTGCCCGCCCCAGAACAGGCACATTTGACCGGCGCTCAGCCGGAATTCGTGGTCGCTCATCCGATAATGAACAGTGCCGCGCATGACGTAATTGACCTCGACCTGCGCATGCCAGTGCGGCATGGCCATGACGAGCGGATGGGCATGAAACATCTGCAGCGCCGTCGGCGAACCCTCGATGCTGCTTGCGCCGGGCTGATAGATTGCAGCCGTGCCGACCTTACTTTCCGCCAAATCCATATTCCCTTTTTAGGAGACAGCCGCTCCCTTGCGGATAGTCTAACCGCGTTCGTGAAAGATCGGCAATTGAAAAGGGAGGATTTTCAATGCGCTTCAAACTTCTCGCTGCGACCGCAGCTGTCGCACTGCTTGCTTCCGGCTCCGCCTTCGCTGAGTCGGCCAATCTCACAATCTGGAGCTGGAATGTCGCCGCATCGGCGTTGAAATCCACGCTGCCCGGTTTCAACAAACAATTCCCCGATATCAAGGTCACCGTCGAAGACCTTGGCAACAGCCAGGTTTTCGACAAGACGCTCGCGGCCTGCGCTGCCGGCGGCGACGGCTTGCCCGACATTGTCAGCATCGAGAATTTCGAGGCTGAAATCTTCTGGAGCCGTTTCCCCGATTGCTTCGCCAATCTGAAGGAGCTCGGCTACACGGCCGATATCCAGGCGAAGTTCCCCGACTTCAAGCGCACCGAACTTGAGGTCGGCGATGTCGCCTATGCCATGCCGTGGGATTCCGGCCCCGTCGCCGTTTTCTACCGCCGCGACATGTATGAAAAGGCCGGCGTCGATCCGAGCACGATCAGCACCTGGGACGATTTCATCGCGGCCGGCAAGAAGATTTCCGCCGCCAATCCCGGCGTCGTCATGGCGCAGGCGGATTTCAACGGCGACAGCGAATGGTTCCGCATGATCGCCAACGAACAGGGCTGCGGCTATTTCTCGACCGACGGCCAGAACATCACCATCAATCAGCCGGCCTGCGTCGCCGCGCTGCAAAAGGTGAAAGAGATGAAGGATGCGGGCACGCTGACGGCGGCCAACTGGGACGAGAAGATCCAGGCTAATACCGCCGGCAAGGCCGCAAGCCAGCTCTATGGCGGCTGGTATGAAGGCACCGTGCGCTCGACCTCGCCTGACCTCAAGGGCAAGTGGGGCGTTTACAGAATGCCGAGCCTGACGGCCGATGGTCCGCATGCCGCCAACCTCGGCGGTTCCTCGCTCGCCATTTCGGCGACTTCCGCAAACAAGGATGCCGCCTGGAAATTCGTCAATTACGCCCTCGGCACGAATGAAGGTCAGGTCACCATGCTGAAGGAATTCGGTCTGGTGCCGTCGCTGCTTTCTGCCGAAAAGGATCCTTTCGTCAACGAGGCGCAGCCCTATTGGGGCGGCCAGAAAGTCTGGGCCGACATCCTCGCGACACTGCCGAAGATCGTGCCGAGCCGCGGCACCGCCTTCCAGAGCGATGCCGAAGGCATCTTCAAGGCAACGCAGGCGAAATTCTTCGCGGGCGGCTACCCCGACGCGAAAGCGGCTCTCGACGATGCCGCCAAGCAGATCGCTTCCGCAACCGGACTTCCGATCGCGCAATGAATGACGATGCCGGGCGCTTCCCGCGCCCGGCTTTCTCCCGGCTTGCAACGCGCCCGGTCATTCATTCGTTCGTGAGGAGGAGGCTCGATGCCGTTCAGAACCCGGAGCGCCTATGCGTTCCTCGCCCCCTATCTGCTTGTTTTCGCCACCTTCTGGGTCTGGCCGATCATCGACTCATTCCTGATTTCCTTTCAGAACACGCGCATCAATCCGTGGAAATACAGTTTCCAGGCCAACTGGGGCCGGCTCTTCTACGACCCTGCCTTCTATAATGCTCTGTACAACACGCTGATCATCCTGGTGATCCAGGTGCCTGTAATGATCGCGCTGGCCACCGTCATGGCCGTACTGCTCAATTCGCCGCTCCTGAAAGCGCGCCCGCTTTTCCGTTTCGCCTTCTTTGCCCCCGTCGTCGTCGGTGAGGTTGCCTACGCGGCCGTGTTCCGGCTGATGTTCAGCCTCGATTTCGGCATCGTCAACAAGATGATCTCAGCGGTCGGCTTCAGCCCGATCTCCTGGTTCGACAACGCCAATGCCGCAATGGGCGTAATCATCCTCGCCGTCACATGGCGCTGGGCCGGCTATAACGCCATCATCATCCTGGCCGGCCTGCAGGCCATCCCCGACGATGTCTACGAGGCCGCGACGCTCGACCGGGTGAACAAGGCACAACAATTCTTCCACATCACCCTGCCGCTCTTAAAGCCGATCATCCTCTTCTGTGTGGTGCTCTCGGTGATCGGCACCATGCAGCTCTTTACCGAACCCTTCCTCATCACCAATCGCGGTGGTCCGGGCGGCGGCACGGAGACACTCGGCCTCTTCCTCTACCGCCAGGGTTTCACCTCGCTGAACTTCGGCTATGCCTCGGCGATCGCCTATACGATGGCCGCTCTCGCCGTGGTGATCTCCTTTTTCAATCTCTGGATCGGGAGGGACCCGAAATGAGATCCAAGTCGCAATCCCTTCTCATCCGTCAGATCGCGCTGCACGCCGCGCTGGCGCCGCTGGCGCTGATCTGGCTGTTTCCGCTGTGGATGATGTTCGTTTTCTCGACAATGCCCGACAACGGCATCTTCAATCCCGAGATCGTGCTGTGGCCATCGACCAACTTCGTCGAGAATTTCAAAAATCTGCAGGCCGATACCGATTTCGTTGGCGCAATGGTGATCTCCATCGGCGTGGCGCTTATCTATACCGTGCTCTCGGTGATGCTGACGTCGATGGCCGGCTGGGCGCTGGCACGTTACCGTTTTGTCGGCCGCTCCGTCGTCATCGCCATCATCCTCGGTACGATCACACTGCCGTTCTCCGTGGTCGTCATCCCGCAATTCATCATGGTGGCGCGCGAGTTCAAGCTGGCAAACACCTGGGTGGCACTGATCGTGCCGCCGCTCTTCAATTCCCTCGGCGTCTTATTCATGCGGCAGTCTTTCTCGATGATGCCGGGCGAGCTCTTCGACGCGGCCCGCGTCGAGGGGGTCAAGGAATGGCAGATCTTCCTGCGCATCGCCCTGCCGCTGGCGCGTCCGACCATGGCGGCATTGGCGATCATTCTCTTCCTGCATTCGTGGAACAATTACCTCTGGCCGCTGCTCATCAATTCCAGACCGGGGATGATGACGGCGCCGGTGGCATTGGGAACGCTGATCGGCCTCACCAAGGTGTCCTGGGGCGGCATCATGGCCGGCGCGGTGCTGCTGACGGCGCCGATCCTCGTCGTCTTCGTGGCGCTCCAGCGCCATTTCATCGCCGGCATCGCGGCCGGCGCAATCAAGTAATCGGGGAAGCCGAATGGCAGAGCTTTCATTGACCAACATCGTCAAACGCTTCGGCGGCTTCGAGATCATCCATGGCGCCAATCTGGAGGTGAAGGACGGCGAATTCGTCGTCTTCGTCGGCCCTTCCGGCTGTGGCAAGTCCACGCTGCTGAGGATGATCGCCGGTCTCGAGGATATTACATCGGGCGAGCTTCGGATCGGAGGCAAGGTCGTCAACGACGTCGAGCCGGCCGATCGCGGCATCGCCATGGTCTTCCAATCCTATGCGCTCTATCCGCATCTGACGGTCGAGGAGAATTTGAGCTTCGGCTTGCGCATGAACGGCAACCCGAAGTCCGATACCGAGCGGCGCGTGAGCCATGTCGCCGATATCCTGCAGATCACCGAACTGATGAAACGGCGGCCAAAACAGCTTTCCGGCGGTCAACGGCAGCGCGTCGCCATCGGGCGCGCCATCGTGCGCGAACCTGAGGTCTTCCTGTTCGACGAACCCCTATCGAACCTCGACGCAGAGCTGCGCGTGCAGATGCGTGTGGAAATATCAAGGCTGCACAAACAGCTCGGCACGACGATGATATACGTGACCCACGATCAGACGGAAGCGATGACGCTCGCCGACCGCATCGTCGTGCTGCGCGCCGGCAACATCGAGCAGATCGGCGCGCCGCTCGACCTCTATGACGATCCGGCCAACCAGTTCGTCGCCGGTTTCGTCGGCTCGCCGAAGATGAATTTCTTGAAAGCCGCGGTCGTCGAGGCGCAGCCGGGCAGGGCGGTGATCGCGCTGGAGAGCAATCCGGCGACGCGCCTGCCGCTGTCCGTCGCCGATCGCATCGAAACCGGTGCGAAAGTGACCCTCGGCATCCGGCCCGAACATTTCGTCGATGCAGGTGCCGGCGATACCGATCTTACCGTTGCCATAGATGTCGCCGAACACCTCGGCAATACCAGCTACATCTATGCCGCCGTCGGCGACGAACAGCTGATCATCGAGCGGCCGGAATCGCGCACATCAGGCAATCGCGAGACGCTGACCGTCGGCCTTCCCGCCAGCCGCACATTCCTTTTCGACGGCGCTGGCAAACGGCTCCGCTAAACCGCAATCCCAAGGCAGAAAGACGAAAGAGGTTTCCATGACTTCAGATCAACCGATCCGCTGGGGCATCATCGGCCCCGGCACCATCGCTCGCACCTTTGCCGATGGCGTTGCCCACTCGCGCACCGGCAAACTGGTCGCGATCGCCACCCGCAACCCCTCCAAGCCGGGACTTGCCGAAAACTTCCCGGGCGCCCGCATCGTCGATGGTTACGAGGCGCTGCTTTCCGACCCCGAAGTCGATGCGGTCTATATTTCCGTGCCCCATACCGGCCATGCCGAATGGGCGATCAAGGCGGCGCGCGCCGGCAAGCACATCCTGGTGGAAAAGCCGATCGCGCTTTCGGCCTATGATGCCGAAGCCGTTTATTACGAAGCCAAGAAAGCCGGCGTCTTTGCTGGCGAAGCTTTCATGTACCGGGTGCATCCGCAGACGGAAAAGCTGGTTCAGCTCATCAAGAGCGGCGTCATCGGCACGATCCGCATCATCCGTTCGAGCTTCGGCTTCAACATGGGCAGCTATAAGCCGGAGCATCGGCTTTTCGCCAATGATACCGCCGGCGGCGGCATTCTCGATGTCGGCGGCTATCCTGTTTCCATGGCGCGGTTGATCTCTGGCGCCGCGGAAGGCAAAGCCTTCCTCGAGCCGGAGAAGGTGTCGGGCGTCGCCCATCTCGGAGAGAGCGGCGTCGACGAATGGGCGTCGGCCGTGCTCAAGTTCCCGAACGAGATCATCGCCGAAGTCTCCTGCTCGATCATGGCTCAGCAGGACAATGTGCTGCGCATCATCGGCTCCGAAGGCCGGATCGAGGTCGCGGATTTCTGGTTCGCCTCCGGCCACAAGGGCGGCGTCGGCAAGATCGAGATCTTCAAGGGCGGCAAACAGGAGACGGTAGAGGTCAAGGAAGAGCGCTGGCTCTATTCCTTCGAAGCGGACGCGGCGGGCGATGCGATCCGGGCCGGCAGAACCGAGTTCAGTTCTCCAGGCATGAGCTGGGCCGATTCGATCGGAAACCTGCGCGTGCTCGACCAGTGGCGCGCCTCGGTCGGGCTCGAATATGGCGTCGAAAAAGCCGCCAAACGCACGGCCAATATATCAGGCGGCGCGGTCACGCGCGGCAACAGCATTCCGCAGCGACAGATTCCGGGCATCTCCAAGCCGGCTTCGGTCGTGACCCTCGGCTTCGAGTTCTTCCCGAACTTTGCCGCCGCCTCCCTGACGCTCGACGCCTTCTACGAAGCCGGCGGCAACGCCTTCGATACGGCTTTTGTCTATGGCGCCGGCAAGACGGAGGCGATCTTCGGGGACTGGCACACCAGCCGCAAGGTGCCGCGCGAGGAGATCGTGCTGATCGGCAAGGGCGCGCATTCGCCGCTCTGCTATCCCGACATGATTGCAAAGCAGCTCGACCAGTCGCTCGCCCGGCTGAAGACCGACTATGTCGACATCTATTTCATGCATCGCGACAATACCGACGTGCCTGTCGGCGAATTCGTCGATGCCATGGATGCCGAGGTCAAACGCGGCCGCATCCGCGGCATCTTCGGCGGCTCGAACTGGACGCGCGCACGTTTCGACGAGGCGATCGCCTATGCCGAAAAGACCGGCAAGAGGGCACCGGCAGCGCTCTCCAACAACTTCTCGCTTGCTGAGATGCTCGATCCGATCTGGGCCGGCTGCGTCGCCGCCTCCGACGACGACTGGAAGACGTGGCTTAACGACAAGCAGATCCCGAACTTCGCTTGGTCGAGCCAGGGCCGCGGCTTCTTCACCGACCGCGCTGGCCGCGACAAGCGGGACGATGAGGAGATCGTGCGGGTCTGGTATTCCGAGCGCAATTTCGGGCGCCGCGACCGCGCCATCGAGCTTGCCAACAAGCTCGGCCGCAACCCGATCCACATCGCGCTCGCCTATGTGATCGCCCAGCCTTTCCCGGTCATTCCATTGATCGGGCCGCGCACCATCGCCGAGCTGGAGGACAGCCTCTCGGCGCTCGACATCAAGCTGACACCCGATCAGGTGAAGTGGCTGGAAGGCTGATAAAACAGGGAAAGGGCGCGGTTCGAAGCCGCGCCCTTCGCATATTTATTTGCGCGTTTCGGACGCCTTTCTTCCGGCTGCGTCGTCCATCAGCTCGTACCACATGGCGTTGAGGACAGCGAAGGCGGCTGCCAGCGGCAGGCCGAGAATCCATGCGAAATACCACATCGTTTCGTCTCCCTCAGTAAGCGTGACTGTTCTTGTCTGTGATCGATTTCTCGTCGACCTTGCCCCACAAAACCCTATAGACCCAGGCGGTGTAGGCAAAGATGATCGGCAGGAATATCGCCGATACCACGAGCATGATGAACAGCGTCATGTGGCTGGAGGATGCATCCCAAACCGTCAGGCTCGAGCGCGGATCGAGGGAGGAGGGCAGGATGAACGGGAACATCGACAGGCCGACCGTTGAGATGATCCCCAGTATCGCGATCTTACTGAAAAGCAGTGTCATCACCTCGCGCCTTGCCCGCATGGCGATGAAGGCCAATGCCGCACCGGCAAAGCCGAGGACGGGCGCGACGATCATCCATGAATGGGCGGTGTAGTTGGCAAGCCATGCGCCGTTCTCAGGCACCACCGTCTTCAGCAACGGATTGGAAGGCCCGATCGGGCTGATATCGCTGCTGATGCGATAGCCACTGACGCCGACCCATAGGAAGAGCCCGCCGAGGGCAAATAGCACGATGGCCGCCAGGGCGGCGATGCTGCCATAACTCCTGGCGCGTTCCGCAACCGGCCCGCTCGCCTTCAACACCAGCCAGGCCGCGCCGTGCATCGTCAGCATGGCGACGGAGAGCAGGCCGCAGAGCAAAGCATAGGGGTTGAGCAGGGCAAAGAACGAGCCTTCGTAGAAGATCCGCATATCGTCGGCAAAGCGGAAGGGCACGCCCTGCAGCACATTGCCGACGGCAACGCCGAAGATCAGCGCCGGCACGAAGCCGCCGATGAAGAGCGCCCAGTCCCAGCCGTAGCGCCAGCGGACACTTTCCCGCTTCGACCGGTATTTGAAACCGACCGGACGCAGGATGAGTGCGAAGAGGATCGCAAACATTGCGAGATAAAAGCCCGAGAAGGAGACTGCATAAAGCGGCGGCCAGGCGGCGAAGATGGCGCCGCCGCCGAGAATCAACCAGACTTGGTTGCCTTCCCAGGTTGCGCCGATGGTGTTGATTGCCAGGCGCCGTTCCGTATCGGTCCTGGCGACGAAGGGCAGGAGCGTGCCGACGCCGAGGTCGAAGCCGCCGGTCGTCGCAAAGGCGATCAGCAAGACGCCGAGCAGCAGCCACCAGATGACGCGCAGGGTTTCATAATCGAGGAGTTCGTGAAGGATCATGACAGGTCACTCCGCGGCCGGGACGAGGGTTTCGGAAATCAGCACGGCTTCCGGCGCGTCGTCCGGTTCCGGTCCCTGGCGGATCGCCTTGATCATCAGACTCATCTCGATGACGATCAGAACCGTGTAGAGCGCGGCAAAACCGATGATCGTCAGAAGCACGGTGCCGGCGCCGAGGCTGGAGACGGCTGCCGCCGTCGGCAGCACGCCTTCGATCACCCAGGGCTGGCGGCCGAATTCGGCGACGACCCAGCCGAGCTCGATGGCGACCCAGGGAAGCGGGATCGCCAGCACGGCAATCCGCAGCAGCAGCGGATATTTGTCGAGATGGCGCCGCGCCGATAGCCAGAAGAAGGTTGATGTCAGCAGGATGAAGAAGATGCCGAGCCCAACCATGATGCGGAAGGACCAGAAGAGGGTCGGCACATGCGGGATCGTATCACGCGCCGCCTGAACGATCTGCGCGTCGGTCGCCTGGCGGGGATCGTCGACATAACGCTTCAGCAGAAGGGCATAACCGAGATCATGGCCGAGATCCTCGAAGGAGGTGCGCACTTCCTGCGCAACCTGATCCTGCGTCGGCGCTGCGCGGATCTGCATAAGCGCATCGTAAGCTCTGATGCCGCCGCGGATGCGGGCTTCGGCTTGCTGTTCGAGCTTATCGATTCCGGGTATTTCCGTCGTCAGCGATCGTGTGCCGATCAAGCCCATGACCCAGGGGATATGCACGGCGAAATGTGTTTCGCGCGCTTCCTGATCCGGAAAGCCGAAGGCGGTGAAGGCGGCCGGAGCCGGCTCCGTCTTCCACATGCCTTCGATCGCGGCGAGCTTCATCTTCTGGTTTTCGGTTGCCAGATAACCGCTCTCGTCACCCAACACGACGACGGACAGCGCCGAGGCAAGACCGAAGGAGGCGGCGACCGTCATCGAACGCTTGGCAAGCTCGATATGCCGGCCCTTCAGCACATACCAGGCCGAGACGCCGAGCACGAAGATCGAAGCGCAGACGTAGCCTGCCGACACGGTATGAACGAATTTCGCCTGGGCGACCGGGTTGAAGACGACGTCGAAGAAGCTTGTGATCTCCATGCGCATCGTCTGCGGATTGAGTGCCGATCCCACCGGGTTCTGCATCCAGCCATTGGCTATGAGAATCCAAAGGGCGGAAAAATTCGAGCCGAGCGCCACAGCCCAGGTGGCGACGAGATGGCCGACCTTCGACAGCTTGTCCCAGCCGAAGAAGAACAGCCCGACGAAGGTGGCCTCCAGGAAGAAGGCCATCAAGCCTTCGATCGCCAGCGGCGCGCCGAAGATGTCGCCGACATAATAGCTGTAATAGCTCCAGTTCATGCCGAACTGGAATTCCATGACGATGCCGGTGGCGACGCCGAGCACGAAATTGATGCCGAACAGCGTGCCCCAGAATTTTGTCATCTGCCGCCAGATCTGGCGGCCGGTCATCACATAGACGGTTTCCATGATCGCCAGGAGCACGGACAGGCCGAGCGTCAGCGGCACGAACAGGAAGTGGTAAAGCGCCGTCAGCGCAAATTGGAAGCGCGAAAGTGCTACGATATCTAGTTCCATTGTCTTTCTCCCACGGTCCCACGGGGTACGGAGCGTTCCTCAGCGCCGGCCGGCGGGTGAGGGCATGCGGGTCTTGCTCAGTCCGATCGAAGCCGGTCGAGCGCCTTTTCGAACGCCGCCTCCCCACGGCGCGAAACTTCCGAAATACGGCCGCCCTCGATGACGGCGATGCGGTCGGCAACCGCAGCCTCGCGGCGGATATGCGTGGCGATCACCAGCGAGCGGCCTGCCGCCATTAACGACAGCTGTGAGAGCACATCGCGAGCGGTGGCGCCGTCGAGGCCTTCGGTCGGCTCGTCGAGCAGCCAGAGCGGCGTCTCGCGCAGGAACAGCCGGGCAAGCGCCAGCCGGCGCGACTGGCCGCCCGAAAGTCCGAGCCCACACTCGCCGAGCCTTGTGTCGATCCCCTTTGGCATGGCCTCGATATCGGCAAGCAGGCCGGCGGCGGCAAGCGCTTCGCGAAGGCGGTCCTCGCTCGCATCCGGGTTCGCAAGAAGAAGGTTGCCGCGCAGGCTATCCTCGAAGAGTTCCGTCCGTTGCGTCAGCAAGGTCGCCCTCATCACGGCGACGCTTCCTGCGCTTGCCGGCAACTCGCGGGAAAGCAGAGCGAGCAGGCTCGACTTGCCGGCGCCGCTGCTGCCGATGACGGCAAGGCGTTCGCCCTGCTTGAGCACCAGGTCGATGTCCTCCAACGCCGGCACGGCGGAATTCTCATGGAAGCCGGACACGCCAGCCAGAGAAAAGGCGTGCCCCGGCAGCGGCGTCGCTGGCGGTTGGGTCTCATCAGCGACGGCAAGCCGCGGTGCGATCCGCTTTGCGGCCAGCAGCGTTCGGCCGAGTTCCAGAGCCCCGCGGCGGAGCGCCGCGAAGGGTTCGACCGCCGCGAAGGCGACGAGCAGGCCGAGGGCTGCGACCGGCGCGCTAATCGCTTTCGTTTCCGCAAGCGCGGCCACCGTGAGCAGCGATGCCGTCAGCAGGAGCGTGGAGACGAGGCCGAAACCGAATGTCAGACCGGTTTCGACACGGTTCAACCGATCATCGGCTTGAGCCGCGTAACTGTCGGCATCCGCGATGGCGCTCCTCTGCGCCTTGAGCCGGCCGGCCATCAGCAGGTCGGTCTGGCCGGCGACGAGATCGATCGTCCGTGACCGCAGCGCCTCGATGCCATGGGCACGCCTGCGGGCGGGTTTGCGCGCAACGCGGCCCGCGATCAATGGCAGGCCAAGGCCGGCTCCGGCGAGAAAGAGGCCGAAACACAGGCCGAACGGGGGATGCATCAGGCCCAGCACCACGCTCGCAGTCAGTGTTGCGCCGATCGCGACAGCAGCCGGCACGAGAATTCGGAGATAGAGGGAATCAAGCGCATCGATATCGCCCGTCAGCCGGAACAGCAGTCTCGCCGGACGGTGCGCCAGAGCACGGGCAGCACCCGGTTCGGCAAAGCCGCGAAACAGTCTTTCGCGCAGCGCGGCAAGCACGCCGAGTGTTGCATCATGGGTCGCAAGCCTCTCGCCGTAGCGTGCCGCCGTCCTGACGACGGCGAGCAGGCGGATGCCGGCGGCCGGTGCGAAAACGTCGAAGGTCATGGCGGCCGCGGCCGATAGCCCGGCAAGGGCAGTGGCGGTGATGAACCAGCCGGAGAGTCCGAGCAGCGCGACCCCTGCCGTCACCGTTGCCGCCGAAAGCACGGCGCCGACAAACAACGCGCGTCGACGTTCGGCCAAGAACAGACGAAGGATCGGCTTGATGTCTGCAACAAAGAAGCTCATTCAGCCGCCTCCCTCATGGCGAAATCCGCATCGATGCGGATGGCGCGGTGCATGCGGGCGGCGAGCAGCGGATCATGTGTCGCGACGATGAGGGTACGACCCCGCGCCAGCGCGAGCAAGGTCTCGGTCACATCAGCCGCCGTGTCCGCGTCGAGATGCGCGATCGGCTCGTCGGCCAGAATGATCTTCAGATCAGGATTGCAAGCAGCGCGTGCGATCGCAAGCCGCAGCGCCTCGCCGCCGGAAAGACCGATCCCGCCTTCGCCGAGCGGCTGGCCCCCATAAGCGTCGGCAACCTTTCCGAGGCTGGCGGCGGCAAGCGCGTCCGCCACGTCGCCGCGCGAGATACCAGGCCTGCCGAGTGCGATATTGCCTGCGATGGTACCGGCAAAGATATGCGGCTTTTGGCCGATCCAAGCCATCGCGCCCCGCAGCGTGGCGACGGTGTCATCCCCAAGCTCGATGCCACCGATGACGATGCGGCCACCGACGCAGGGCGCCAGTCCCGCTATCAGCGAAAGAAGCGTTGACTTGCCGGAGCCGCTGGCACCAAGCAGCGCCAGATGTTCGCCGGCGGCGATATCGAGGTTGAAGCGGTCGAGGATCAGCGGCTCGTCGGCGCCGTAACCAAAGGCGAGATTTTCAAGTCGGATGCCGGGCGCCTCGGTGCTGGCGAGAGCCGCCGGTTCGGCCAATCCCCGAATGGACAGACCTTCGGCGGCAAGCGCGTCCAGGCCTTTCAGCGCCGCTTCCCCCGCCGCCCGGTCGTGCCAGACGGCCGAGAGTTCGCGCAGCGGCTCGAAGAAGGCCGGCGCCAGCAGCAGCATGAACAGTCCCTCTGTCAGGTCAAGCCGTCCTGTCCAAGTGCCGAAACGGATTTCGCCGAGCAGGCTGAAGCCGACATAGACGGCAACCATAGCCACGCCGAGCGCTGCCAAAAGCTCGAGCACGGCCGAGGACAGAAAGGCGATCTTCAGCACGGACATAGTGCGCGCACGCAGCGATTCCGCCTCGCGACGCAGCCGCAGGGCCGTTGTATCGACCGCATCCAGAGCACGGATCGTCGTCAGTCCGCGCAGGCGGTCGAGTAGGAAGCCGTTGAGATCGCCGGTCGCCACAAGCTGCTTTTCGCTGGCCGCCTGGGCGCGCCAACCGATCAGCGCCATGAAGATCGGAATCAGCGGCGCGGCAAACAGCAGAACCAGCGCGGCGATCCAGGAGACGGCGAGGATAAAGACAAGGATGACGAGCGGCACAAGGCTCGCTTTCACCCGCGCCGGCTGGAAACGGGCGAGATAGGGCACGATGAGCTCAGCCTGTTCGCCGATGACACTCGCGGCTTTGCCGGATGCCGGCCGGCCGCGGTCGACCGGCGACGCCAAGGAGAGGGAAGCGGCCGCCGCCTGCCGCTTTCGGCTGAGTTCGCTCCGCGCGGCGCGGAAGGCCAGGCGCCCCCCAGCCGCGTCGAGACAGCTTCTTACCAATCCGAGAACGAGAATGCCAAAGGCCGGCCAGAGAACGTCATGCTGCCCGCCGCCGCCGGCGAGACGGCCAACCGAGACGGCCAGCAGCGCAGCCTGCGGGATCCAGATGACAGCGGCCAGCGCCTGCAGCATCGCCGCATTGCGCAGCCGGCCTTTGCCCGCATCGGCGCGTGGTGTCGCGACCTTTCCAGCCCGCGGCCGTCCATCCGCTTCGTTTGTCGCGTCGAAGAAAGCAGTGCCCATGCCGCTAACTCTTGTTTGCAGGATTCGGCCGGCGGCTGCGGCCGAGCGAGATGACTCGGTCCTTGGCCTCCAGAAGCTTTGTCACTTTCGCGCCCAGCGAGAGTAACGTCGCGAGCCTTTCCGTTTCAAGTTGTTTTACGTCTTCATACCAATGCGTCAGCTGTTCGATCAGCGTATGCATCTCGCCCATGCGTTCCTGCGCATAGCGCTCGGTTTCGCTTGCCGGGCGCTGCATCAGGATTTCGCGCAAAACCGACAGCGTCGGGTCGACCTCCCGTTTCTTCCGCTCCTCGGCAAGCGTCCTCAATATCTGCCAGACATCATCGGGTGTGGTGAAGAAATCGCGGCGATCATCCGGCTTGTGTTTGAGAAGGACGAGATTCCAGGCCTGCAGCTCGCGCAGGCTCATCGACACATTGGAGCGCGAGATGCTGAGGGAATCGGCGATCTCCTCGGCGCAGAGCGAGGCGGGAGAGACGAATAGCAGGGCGTAGATCTGACCGACTGTGCGATTGATCCCCCAGCGCGATCCCATTTCCCCGAAATGGAGAACAAAGGACTGAACGAGAGGCGGAAGGTTCATGTCAATTTCCGTTGAGTCTGTGATTTCAGAAATTTCTGAAATCACTATACAGAGCTTTACCTCCCGCCGACAATCAGCAAGAGGTGCCTGCGTCAATTTGGATATTGTCAATTCACGCGTGGGATTGACCGCAGCGGATTACGCGGCGCAACTCCGCGGTTCGTCAGCGCAATAATGCGAAAACTATGTCCGGCATTGCATCGCGCATGCCGAGCGTAATTGTCCGAGCGAGGTGCGTCAGCTGCGTATCGGCTTCTTGCCGAAATGCGAACAGATCAGATCAGACCGGCCAGGATGCCCAGTCCCGAGATGGCGGCAAGGCCGCCGGCCGCCCGCGTGACGAAAACGCCCTGGCGTTCGCCGGCGCGGCCGATCACGCAGCCAAGCGCGAGGCCGGCGCCATGCAGCAGTCCGGTTGCCATCATGAAGCCGGCAGCATAGGCGGCGCCGGCAGCGTCGTCCGGCATTTCGGCGCCGTGCGCATGGCCATGAAAGATGGCGAAGAGACCCGCCATGCCGAGCGCCGTAGCCAGCGGCGCCCTGACATTGATTGCAATCATGCCCCCCAGAACGACGACGGAAAGCGCAATGCCTGTCTCAACGAAGGGAAGATCAACGCCGGCAACGCCGAGAGCACCGCCAAATGCCATCATCAGGACGAAGGTCAACGGCAAGAGCCAGATGGCGCGACCGCCGAGCTGGAAAGCAACCACACCGACCATCACCATGGCAAGGACATGATCGAAGCCGGAGATCGGATGAGCAAAGCCATGGCTGAAGCCGGCAGCGTCGCCGACGGCAGGATGGGCGGAAGCGACAGCCGGTAGCGCTGCGGCAGCCAAGGCAAGCAGGCCGCTCTTAAGTACTGACTTCATGGTTCGTTTCCTTTGCAATTCTTCGACTTCCTGCCGGGATGCCTCAAGCTAATTCAGGCAGTTCGTACCGTCAACAAAAAAGCCACGAATAGCCAGAGAATTCAATTGCTTATCTGATAGGCAAATGCCGCTTTCCATTGCTTCGGCCACTCATGATCAGCACCGGTGCGCGGTTCGCTCTGCAATTTCTCGTCAGCCAACTGGAAACGACCGCAGTCGGAGGTTATCAATTCTCCAGCCGGCAACGCAAGCCGCCGCGACGGAGGAGATGCCGATGACAAATGCCGAACGACCGCTGGCGATCAGCGCGCCCGAGCCGCGCACGCTCGATCTGATCTTCAGCGATAAGGCACGCGCCGAACTGCAGGCGAAATACGAAGTTGTCGAAGCCGATCCGAAGAACATCGCCGGGCTTGGCGACGAAATTCTCGGCAGAGCGCGCTATGTGATCGGTCAGCCGCCGCTCTCGGCGGAAACGCTCGCCAGAATGCCGGCTCTACGCTCGATCCTCAACGTCGAGAGCAATCTTCTCAACAACATGCCCTATGACGTGCTGTTCGAGCGCGGCATCCATGTCGTGACGACGGGCCAGGTTTTCGCCGAGCCGGTGGCCGAAATCGGTCTCGGCTTTGCGCTGGCCCTGGCGCGCGGCATCGTCGATGCCGACGTGGCCTTTCGCCAGGGCAGCGAGCTCTGGGGCGGGGAGGGCAATGCGAGCGCGCGGCTGATCGCCGGTTCCGAGATCGGCATTGTCGGCTTCGGCGATCTCGGCAGGGCGCTGCGCCGCTTGCTGTCCGGTTTCAGGGCGCGCATCCGGGTCTTCGATCCCTGGCTGCCCCGCTCGATCCTCGAAGAAAACGGCGTCGAGCCCGCAAGCCTGGAGGATGTCCTGACGAAGAGCGATTTCGTCTTTGTCGTCGCAGCCGTCACCAGCGAAAACAGGGGATTTCTCGGTACCGAGGCCTTTTCCAGCATGCGCAGGGGAGCGGCCTTCATCCTGCTCAGCCGCGCCGACGTTGTCGATTTCGACGCATTGATGGCGGCTGTTTCGTCAGGCCATATCGTCGCGGCAAGCGACGTCTACCCTGAAGAGCCGCTGCCGCCTGATCATCCGGTACGCAGCCTGAAGGGCTTCATCCGCTCGGCGCACCGGGCCGGAGCGCTCGACAGCGCCTTCAAGAAGATGGGCGACATGGTGCTCGAGGACATGGACCTGATGGATCGCGGCCTGCCGCCGATGCGCTGCAAACGGGCGGAGCGCGAGACGGTCTCCCGCATGCGCTCCAAGCCGGTCGCGGTGAATTGAAGATGCCGCCCAAGCTGATTGACAGCCTGGGCGGCGTGAATAAGAGCCTTCTTTAAGCGGCGCGCTGCCCGGTGCCCTGGATCGCGGCGAGTTTCCAGTCCGCGCCCGGCCTGCGCACGAAGGTCCAGATCTCGGTGCTTTCGCTCGGACGGCGGTCGTCGCCGGAAACGACGCGACCGCTCTCGCGTTCGACCATCGCATCGATCGAGGAATAACGCATAGCGAGCGTCGCATATTCCTGGCCGTTCTCGCGCCAGGCCTCGGCAATATCGCCCTGCAGCAGCTTGACGTCGGAGACACGGTTGCGCACGCCGTTGGTGGCGTTTTCTCCCAGTTCCTCGGCAAGGTAGGACATGGCCTCGGGCGTCGTCAGCCGGCGCAACGCGCCGTAATCTTCGGCGCCGTAAGCGGTCTGCACGCTCGTCAGCAACTCCTCGAACTGGTCGAGATCAGCCTGGACCAGCCCGATCTCGTCGCTTAGGCGATTGCCGCGCGGCAGTCCGCCGTAACCGGCGCCCGAGCCGATCGCCGGGATCTGGAACGACGAAGAGTTCGTGGGCGACATTTTAACGGACTGGCCGTAGGACCGGCTCTGACCGCTGGCGCCGTAAGAAGGCTGGCGGCGGTTGGCGAAATAACGCATGGCAAGCATGACGGCGCCGCCGATCAAAGCGATCTGCAGCAGCATGCCGAGGAAGCCGAAGCCGCCGCCGAAACCCTGGCCGAGCAGCATGCCGAGGAGACCGCCGGCGATCAGCCCGCCGATCATCGAACGGCCGAAGCCGTTGAAGAAACCCGGGCGCTGCTGGGCGTAGCCGGGCTGCTGCGTGCTATAGGGTGCCGTCGTTTGCGGGCGCGGCGTCATCGATCGTTCGATGGGGGCAGCCGGGGCAGGCGCCGTACGGGTAACCGGAGGCGCGCTGAAAGTGCGGGTGCCACGGCTTCCGAACCCGCCGAAGGCGCGTCGCGCATCGGCATCGCTGATCGTGGCAAAAACGGTAGCGCTCGTCAGTACGGCAATGGCCGCCATCTTGGCAAAACGCGAAACGGCACTCGGCATTCCTGGTCTCCTGTCATGCACAATCACGGCATGTCGGGATAGAATATAGGTCGTCTTTCTTCTGTTTGAAGTTTTGCGAGTGTTTTACTGACAAACATCGACCCAACTGGCGCCGGTGAGCTCGGCCAGCCGTCCCGTAGCGATGCGCACGGCCGAATTGGTCGAGCCGGCCGCCGGTACCACTTCATCGAAACGTTTCAGCGAAATATCGCAATAGATCGGCAGCGGCGCGGGCAGGCCGAACGGGCAGACACCACCGACCGGGTGGCTGGTGACCGCCACCACCTCTTCGGCATCGAGCATGCGCCCCTTGGCCCCGAAAGTGTCCTTGAACTTGCGATTGTCGAGCCGCGCCGTACCGCCGGCGACCACCAGCATCATCTGTTCGCCGACGCGCAGACAGATCGTTTTGGCGATCTGGGCGGGCTCGACGCCATGGGCTTCGGCGGCAAGGGCAACCGTCGAGGAACTCTCGGCGGTTTCGATGATGTCGATATCGGGTGCGTGAGCACGGAGGAAGGCGCGGACGGATTCAAGGCTCATGAGGCGATGCTAGACCAGGAAAGCCGCAATTTGAAGCATAAAAGATGCCCGTCGAACACTGCCGCTTGCAAGTCCCGCGCACATCGTCATAATAATTTTTGCACACGTGCTCAATTTTGTCATTCGACCGTTACATCAAGCCCATAGAGCGGGACTTGTCACGTTTCGCGGGCTCTCGAAGCGGTCGTCAACACCAGTGATGACCCGTCAAGAGGCTTCACACTGCTCTTCTGGGGAGATGAAGAAGATGACCATTTTGCCGACGTTGAAATCCCTTACGATCGCGGCTGCCATCCTGGCCTCGACCTCCGTATTTGCATTCGCCAAGGATGTTACCATCAGCGTCTGGGCCGGGGGCACCGGCCCGAACGACGTCTATCGTCTCGATGCCATCGAGATCGCGGCGCAGCAGCTGCAGCGCGAAGCCGCCCTCAAGGGCGAAGACCTGAAAATCACCGTCGAGAAAAAGCCCTATAGCGCCTGGGAAGACTTCAAACAGGCGCTGACCCTTGCCGCAGAAGCCAAGACCGCCCCGAACATCGTCGTAAGCGGCCATGAGGACATCGCGCCCTGGTCGCAATCCGGCCTGATCGTCCCGATCGAAGATTATGTCGACCTCGACTCCTGGCCGCTCAACGGCATCTACGAAAATCTTCTGAAGATCGCCTCCTACAACGGCACCGTCTACGGCATCCCGCAGGATGCCGAATCCCGGCCGATGTTCTTCTGGAAACCGTATATGAAGGCGATCGGCTACAGTGACGCCGATCTCGACGCCCTGCCGCAGAACGTGCAGGACGGTAAGTATACGATGAAGAACCTGCTCGAAGACGCCAAGAAGATGCAGGACAAGGGCCTCGTCCAGCCCGGCTACGGCTTTTATCCGCGCACCAGCAACGGTCCGGATTACTGGCAGTTCTACACCAGCTTCGGCGGCACGATGGAAGAAGGCGGCAAGCTTGTTTTCGACAAGGCTGCGATGGCACGCACTTACCAGTTCTTCGCCGACGCTGTTAAATCAGGCGTCACCAAGAAGAACCACATCGGCATGCCGGGCGACCAGTGGTGGAAGGAAGTCGCCACCGGCAAGGCCGGCATCTGGGACGGCGGCACCTGGCACTATGCCCGACTCGTCAATCAGGAAGGCCTCAAGGATTTCTTCGGCAACGTGATCTTCACGCTGATCCCGGCCGGCGAAGGGGGCAAGGCCAACACGCTGACGCATCCGCTCGTCTACCTCCTGACCGCAGGCCACGACAAGGAGGACACCGATATCGCCGCCAAGCTGATCGCGATCGCCTCGGAGCCGCGCATCAATGCGTTGCATGCGGTCAAGTCAGCCCATCTCGGCATTTCTGAGGCGGAGTCTGAAGTGGATTTTTACTCGGCTGACCGCTGGACCCGCGAAGCCACCGAACGCCTGCTGCCGCATGCCAATGCGATGCCGAACAATTCCGATTTCGGCACCTATTGGAACATCATGTGGAAGAACCTCGAAGCTTCCTGGACCGGCGCCAAGACCGTCGACGCCGCCATCGGCGATGCCGAAAGCGAGCTGAAAAGCACGCTCGGTGACAAGATCGTCATCCGCTGAGATCGAAGCATCCCTCCGGACGGCGGCAACCCCGCCGCCCGATCGATCCCTTCGAGGAGGCTTCCATGAAAACGTCCAGAACGCTCGGACTGGTGATGATCGCGCCTGCGGCCGTCATGATCGTGCTGTTTTTCCTGATGCCGGTCGTTCTGACGGCAGTCTTCTCCATGACCAACATGACCACGGCGACTGGCATTTCAGGGGGCGTCTATCAGATCGCACCTAATTCGCTGATCACGCTGAAATCGGCGATGCCGGAGATCGCGGCCGAGATGGCCGAGCCGCGCTACACGATCGACGAAGCCGGCCTCAAGGCCGTGGAGGGCCTCGGCCTTGCGCCTGCGATCGCGGCGGAGTTGCGCGCCAAACACGCCGGCGAGATCTTTGCGACGCGGCGCGAGGTCGAACGCATGATCAAGGATCTTGCCGAACGCCCTTCGACGCGTGAGGTCAAACATATCTCCGAACAGTTCAACCGCTCCGTCCTCAACACGCGCTTCGACAGCAAGGAACAGCTGTTTTCGTCGCTGGACGGTCTGGGTTTCAAGCTGACGCCGGAGCAGAAGGAAACCGTCGCCAAGACCACCTATACCGGCTGGACCTGGACGACCGACAATTTCTCACGCATGGCCAGCTCGCCCGACATGGCGCGTGTGCTTTTCAATACCGTTCTCTATGTCGCGCTAGTATTGATGCTCTTCAACGTCGGTTATGCGCTGCTGCTTGCCATCTGGACGCATTACATGCCTCCGACGCCGGCCTCGATCTTTCGCGGCATCTGGCTCCTGCCGCGCATCACGCCCGTCGTCATCTACGTCATGCTGTGGAAGTGGCTCGCCTGGGACAGCGGCTTCATCTCCATCCTGATGGGCAAGTTCGGCTACCCCCCGAAGAACTATCTGCTCGATACCGCCTATAATGCCTGGTTCTTCGTCGTGCTGATCAACGGCTTCATCGGCGCCTCGATGGGCATGCTGGTGTTCTCGTCGGCGATGAAGGCCATCCCGAAGAGCCAGTTCTATGCGAGCGAGGTCGACGGCGCCTCACGCTGGCAGCAGATCCGCTACATCATCCTGCCCCAGATGCGCTGGCCGATCCTCTTCGTCACCTGCTATCAGACGCTGTCGCTGCTCGCCTCCTTCAATGAAATCCTGCTCGCCACCAATGGCGGGCCGGGCAACGCGACCGAGGTCTGGGCGCTCTCCGCCTATCACACCGCACTCAGAAACTATGCCGGCAATCTCGAATACGGACTGGGTGCCGCCATGGCGCTGGTGCTCGTCGTCATCGGCGTGGTGCTGTCGCTGCTTTATCTGCGCGTCTTCAACTATGGCACGCTTGTCGCCAAGCCCTTGATCGAGGATTGACCATGGCCGAACGCTCGCAGCCCTCAGCAAATTATCGCGGCTGGCCTGTCCTGACGGCGCTGACCATCGTCAGCCTGCCGCTGCTCTTGATGTATGTCTATCTCTTCCTCGACACCGTCACGGTGAAGCCGCCGGACGCCTTGTTGCCCTCCGGCTTGACGCTCAACCATTGGCGTTTCCTGTGGCAGACAACGGCGGGCAAGGCGAACATCTGGCACGTGACCCTGAATACGCTGCTGTTTTCGGCCTGCACCACCAGTCTGGTGCTGCTCGTCTCCTCGATGGCCGGTTATGTGCTGTCTCGGCTGAACGTGCCGGCACGCGGCTTCTTCCTTGCCGGCGTCATGGTGCTGCACGCCTTCCCGTCGGTAACGCTGATCATCGCCATCTTCATCGTGCTGCAGATGATCGGCCTCTATAACTCGCTGATCGGCGTCATCCTGGTGAAGGCGGCGATCGACCTGCCGCTCGGCATCTGGCTGATGAAGGGCTTCTACGATACCGTGCCCTGGGAAATCGAAATGGCCGGCGTCGTTGATGGCGCTTCGCGTTTCAGGGTCTGGCGCAGCCTGGTGCTGCCGCAGGTCAAGCCCGGCATCATGGCCCTCGGCCTGTTCTCCTTCCTCTCCGGCTGGGGCGAGTTCATCCTGCCGCAGGTGTTGGCGCCGGGCAATCAGGTGCAGGTGCTGTCGGTCTATCTCGCTGGCTTCCTCGCCGACGATAACAATTATGACTTCAACATGTTCAAGGCGGTCGGCCTCTTCTACCTGATTCCGGTGTTGATCGTTTACGCGCTCTTCAACAAATACCTCATGAACATCTACGGCGGCGGGAGCAAAGGTTGATGCGCATCCTCCTCGACAATTTCTCGAAGAGCTTCGGCTCCACCAAGGTCATCGAGAACATGCGGCTCGAAGTCGCCGGCGGCGAGATGCTGGCCTTGCTCGGACCGTCCGGCTGCGGCAAGTCAACGACGCTTTTTGCGGTCTGCGGCATTCACAGGCCGACCGGCGGGCGCATCCTCTTCGGCGAGCGGGATGTCACGGATCTCCCGAGCCAGGCCCGCAATGTCGGTGTCGTCTTCCAGTCCTATGCGCTCTACCCGCACATGACGGTTGCCGAAAACATCGGATTCCCCCTGAAGGTCAAGGGCATGCCTGCCGCCGAGATCCGCAAAGAGGTCGATCGCATCGCGACCCTCGTGCAGATCGGCAAGCTGATGGACCGGCGGCCGGCCGAGCTTTCCGGCGGCCAGCAGCAGCGCGTGGCGCTGGCCCGCGCGCTGATCCGCAAACCCGACGTGCTGCTGCTCGACGAGCCGCTCGCCAATCTCGACGCCAAGCTGCGCCTCGAAATGCGCTCGGAGATCCGCCGCCTGCAGCGAGAGACCGGCATCACCGCCATCCTCGTCACCCATGACCAGGTGGAGGCGATGAGCATGTGCGACCGCATCGCCATCATGAAGGAGGGCGAGATCGTCCAGATCGCCACACCGGCCGAGATGTACAACGATCCAAAGACCGCTTTCGTTGCTGGCTTCCTCGGTAATCCGCCGATCACCTTCCTGCGCGGCGTCATGGACAAGGGCGCCTTCGCAATCCCGGAAAGTGAGATCCGGGTCCCGTTGCCGAGAGCCATCGGCGCCGCCGAAGGCGCCAAGCTGATGCTCGGCGTCCGGCCGGAGCATTTTACGCCTGCGGGCGACGTCACCGTGTCCGGCAAGATCACCTTCGCCGAAACACAAGGCCGAGAAAACCTTTACGACGTGCGTGTTGCCGGCGGGCCGCTGCTGCGCTCGATCCAGCCGGCGCGCAACGATGTTCACGTCGGCGACGATGTCGCCTGGGGCATCGACAGCCGCGGCGTGTTCGTCTTCGACGAGAACGGAACGAGGCTCTGATGACCCGCGATTTTTCAGCCTTCTTCCAACGTTACGGCTGGCCGACGGCCAAGGGCCGGCTTCCCTTCTGCATCGGCCATCGCGGCGCCAGCGGCCACGAACGCGAAAACACCCTCGCCGCTTTCCGCCGCGCGGCCGAACTCGGCGCGGAGATGTGGGAGCTCGACACGCAGCTGACCGTTGACGGCGTGGTGGTCGTCTCGCATGACGACCATCTGCAGCGGGTCTATGGCATCGACAGACGTATATCGGAAATGACGGCGGCTGAGCTCGCCGGCCTTGACGGCGTCGACGTGCCGACCTTTTCGGAGGTCGCCGCTCTCGCCCGAGAGACCGGGACTGGCCTCTATGTCGAACTCAAGGCGCCGGGGACGGGCATCCGATGCTGGCGGCACCTTGTCGAAATGAACCAGCGCTTTGCCTGCCTTGGTTCCTTCGATACCGCGCAGGTGCGCGAACTCAGGGACGCGGCCTGCGATTTTCCGCTCTCGGTGCTGATCCGTGTCGGCCACGATCCGCATGCTCTCGGTGAGGAGGCCCGCGCGGATATTCTGCATCTCTGCTGGGAGAGGGCAGGGGAGCGCCCGCAGGATCTGGTGACCGAGGCGCTGATGGCCCGCGCCTTCGAGGCTGGCCGCGAGATCGTGCTCTGGCACGAGGAGCGGCGGACCATTCTCGATGACCTCATGAAACTGCCGGTTCTCGGCATCTGCACCGATCTGCCCGATCTGATGCGGCCGCCTCCGATTAAGGAGAAAGCACTTGGCTGACAAGGACAAGGGGCCGCGCAAGGCAACCTCCTTCGACGTGGCGCGGGCGGCCGGCGTCTCGCGCGCTGCCGTGTCGCGCGCCTTCACGCCGGATGCCAGCGTCTCGCCGAAAACGCGCGAGAAGGTCTATCAGGCCGCCAAGCAACTCGGCTATCGAGTGAACTATCTTGCCCGAAGCCTCACCAACAAGCGCTCCGATCTCGTCGGTCTCGTTGCCGCCGGTTTCGACAACCCGTTCCGCACGCTGCAGATCGAGCATCTGTCTCGGGCGCTGCTCGCCCGTAACTTCCGCCCGATCCTGTTGCCGACCTCACAGGAGGCGGATACCTCGACGGTCATCGGCCAATTGCTGCATTACGCCGTGTCAGGCGTCATTGTCACATCCGACGCACCGCCGACCGAAATCTGCGAACAATGTGCGGCCGAAGGCGTGCCAATCGTACTGATCAACAAGGGCGACGACATTCCCTTGGTCGACCGTATCATTTCTGACGACCGCATGGCCGGGCATCTGGCAGCCAGCCACCTGATCGACAGCGGCGTGCGAAAGCCCGCCGTGATGGCTGCCCCGGCCAAATCCTATACCGCGCGACGTCGCAGCGAGACCTTCATCGCCGACTGCAAGCAGCTTGGCGTCGAGGCGCAGTTCCTGCAGGTCAGAATCAATGACTACCGGAGCGGTTATGATGCGGCGCCCGACCTGGCCGCATCCGGCATCGATGGGCTGTTCTGCGCCAATGACTACATGGCCTGCGGCGTGATCGATCGCATCATGCAAGGCAGGGGCCGCGACGAGGCGCCGCCGATCCCCATTATCGGCCATGACGACATTCCCCAGGCCGCTTGGGCCGCCTACGACCTGACGACCATCCGCCAACCCTGTGACCTCCAGGCAGAACAGACCGTCGACCTGTTGATAAGCCGGATGGCCGAACCGGAGCTGACGGCGCGTGTCGAATTCACACCGGTGACATTGATAAAACGAAGGACTGCCTGATGAACGCCGCATTCGACGCCGCTGCCATCCGCGCACGGGCGGAGGCCGCGATTACCGTTGCGCTCGAGGTCGGACGGGAGACGGCCGGGTTTCGGCGCGAGTCGGATCCCGGCACTCTTGCCGTCCAAAGCAAGGGATTGCAGGACTTCGTCACCATCGCCGACAGGAGGGCCGAGCAGGCGATCCGCCACGGGCTCATCTCGCGCTTTCCCGACGATACCTTCATGGGAGAGGAGAGCGGCGGGCAATCGGAAGGGGCCGGCACCTGGGTCGTCGATCCGATCGACGGCACGACCAACTATATCAGGGGCTTCCGCCACTGGGGCGTTTCGATCGCCTTTGTCGTCGGCGACAAGGTCGAGATCGGCGTCGTCTACGACGCTGCCGAGGACAAAGTATTTCACGCGGTACGCGGCGGCGGCGCCTTCAAGGATGGACTGGCGATCCATGCGGCGACGACTGCCGATCCGGCCAATGCGCTCGTCATTCTCGGTCATTCGCGCAAGACGAGCTTCGATGAGTATCTCGCGCTGTCCAAGCGACTTCATGAGCGCGGAATGGACTATCGCCGCATGGGCGCTGCCGCCCTCGACCTCCTTCGCGTCGCCGAAGGCGCGGCAGACCTCTATTACGAACGCCACCTCAACGCCTGGGACATGCTCGCAGGGGCGCTGATCGCCGAAGAGGCCGGCGCGATCGTGGCCATGCCGTCGGTCGATAAATCGCTTGCGCAAGGCGGACCGGTCATCGCCTATTCGCCGGGGCTTGCCGACGAATTCGCCTTCATCCTCGACATCGAAGGACTGGCACCCGTTACCCGTTAATGCGGCGGCGCCAGGCGCGCTCGGTCGCCGGCGCTTCGTCGGTGGTGATCTGATCCGGCTTGAGTGCCATCAGTGCCAAAAAATTCAGCCACTCCTCTTCGCTGAAGCCAGCCTCCGGCTGCTTCAGCGTGAAGGTCCAGGCATCGACGCGCTTGCCGTGGTCCTGGCAGAGCGCGATCATATCCAGCCCCTCTTTAGCGGCGTTGAGGATCAGCGGCCAGTGGAGATAGACCGTGTCCGGCTCGGTCGGGCCGTTTAGATCGGCGCGCAATTCTGTTTCGACAGCTTTCCAGCCGCCGGCCTTCCTGATGTCGTAGAGCTTGTCGGTCGGATCGATGCCGCGCAGCAGATGCGGTAGCTTTTCCTTGACTGCCACGATGAGGTCGAGACTGCCGCCGCTGACAATCACCGAGGCGGCGATATTGCGGAAATGCCTGGCAAGATGCTCGATGCCGCGGGTGCCGACAGCTTCGTAATTGTCCTTCATATCGAATTGCAGCAATGCGGCCGGATGCGTTGCCCGCATCATATCGGCGAGATCCTCGCTGAGGATCAGCGGCCGGGTGCCGTCCTTCATCCTGGTATCGCGGAGGTCGGCAGCGTTCTTTGCAGCGATTGGTCCACGGCCCGTCGTCTCACCTTCAAGCTCCCTGTCGTGCAGCACGACGAAGCCGCCGTCGGCGCGCACGCGCAGATCGAGTTCCATCGAGGCGCCTGCCGCAAAACCCTCCGCCATCACCTCGGCGGAGAACAGGGGATCGGCAAACCGCTTGCGCAGCCGGTGCCATTTCAGACGGGTGCGATGCCCCTCATGCGAAATCTCCAGGCCTTTCGAATCCGCCAATCTCGTCATCTGCATCTAATCTCCGTGATGTCACTCTCCTGCCTTGCCAGGCCGCGATTATCAAGGGCCGAATATGACCTTCGCGACGAGATGCCGGCATGCCCCTTCCCTACGGTTCGATCACGTGAGGGGAACGGCCGCCGCAGCGCTCAGGCCTGGTTCTCGACCTCAAAGGCATCGCTTTGCCCCGGTACCAGTTCCAGCGGCCAAATGATGTTGCCGCCGCCATCCGGATAGAATTCGCGATAGGCCGGCATGTTGGCGAGCAGCATCTGGCCGAGCGCAATACCGAGATCGTAGAGCGACATGCGGAAGCAACTGAGCGAGGGTTGCAGGAAGCGGGCACGGGGGGCGTCGCGGAAGCCGATCACCGCGAGATCGCGGCCAGGCAAGACGCCCGATTCCCCCAGGCGTCGGTAAAGGCCGATCGCCATCAGCTCATAAATCAGGATGACTGCGGTCGACCGATCTTCAAGTTGCAGCAGTTCGTGCGCTGCCTGATACCCGCCTTGTTCGCTCGACTGGACGCGAATGACGAGCGACGGGTCAAAGGGAATGCCGTGCCGTTCGAGCGTGCGGCGATAGCTCTCGACAAAGACGTAGCCGAGGTTGACTTCGCTTGAGGGCGCCGTGATCGCGATCCGGCGATGGCCGCGCGCGACCAGCCTTTCGACAGCACCTTCGGCAACGCCTTCGAAATCGAGGTCGATCCAGGGAAAATTGCCGGCCGAAAGGCTGCGGCCGACGGCGGCGAAGGGAATCTTTGCTCGCGACAGAAGATTGATGCGCTGATCGATGCGCTGCGTGTTGGAGATGATCATCGCATCGACGACGCGCCGCGCCACCATGCGCTTCAGATATTCGCACGGATCCTCGTCGGCAGGGCAGGGGAGCATCAGGAGGTCGAGCTTGTGCCGGGCAAAAACATGCTGCAGGCCGCTTGTGACGCCGAGGAAGAAGTTATCGGCATTTTCCACTGCTTCCCGGCTCGCTTCGATCATCAGGCCGATGACCTTTGTCTCTCCTTGCCGGAGGCTTCGCCCCGACTGATTGGCGACATAGCCGAGCTCCTCGGCCGCCGCCAGCACGCGCCGGCGGGTTTCCTCGTTGACGTCAGGCTTGCCGTTCAGCGCACGGGAGACCGTGCCGATCGAGATATCCAGGTGCTCGGCAAGCTGGCGAATCCCTTTCATGGCTGACGCTTTTCCTCCGGTCCGCATTTTCGCATTTTGCCTCTATTGACAGCGTAAAATGTTTTCGCCTACAGTCGTAAACGTTTACGGGATGCGTGTCACGAGGAGAGTTGGCGCCATTCCCTCGGAGGAAATCGTGAAATTCAGTGCCATTCTGTGCGGGTGCGGAGCTATGTCCAAAGGTTGGTTGCGCGCCATCGCGTCCTACCCTCAACTCGCCGACTCCATCGCCATCGTCGGCCTCGTCGACCTGAACCGGGAGACGGCGGAAAAGCTCGCCACCGAGTTCGGTCTGGAAGACGCCGTCATCGGCTCTGACCTGTCGGAGATGATTGCCGCCACGAAAGCCGATCTCGTCTTCGACATCGTCATTCCGCCCGCCCGGTATGATGTCGTTTCGACCGCGCTCAAGGCCGGCTGCCATGTGCTCAGCGAAAAGCCGATGGCGGCCTCGCTGGCCGAAGGCGCGGCGCTGATCGATCTCGCTGCAGAGACCGGCCGCATCCACGCCGTCATCCAGAACCGTCGCTTCATTTCGGGGGTCAGGCGCCTGCGCCGTTTCGTCGACAGTGGTGCGATCGGCGAACTCACCGCCATTCACTGCGATTTCTTCCTCGCGCCGCATTTCGGCGGCTTTCGCGAGGAGATGGACAATGTGCTGCTTCTCGATATGGCGATCCACACCTTCGATGCTGCCCGCTACGTCGCGGACAGGAAGCCGCTCGCCGTCTATTGCGTCGAGCGCAACCCGAAGGGTTCCTGGTACCGGCACGGCGCGTCGGCAAACGCAATCTTCGAATTTTCCGACGACATCGTCTTCACCTATCGCGGCTCCTGGTGCGCCGAAGGCGAGCGCACCAGCTGGGAAAGCCAGTGGCGTCTCGTCGGTTCGAAGGGAATGCTGACCTGGGACGGTGAGGAGAGCTTCAAGGCCGCCGTCGCCGGTGAAGAGCCCGGTCTTCTGCACGGCTTTGCTTCCGTAAACGTTCCCGGTCCGGAACACCACGAGGAAACCCACGGCCACGCCAGCGTCATCGCCGATTTCATCGCGGCGATCCGCACCGGCAAGCAGCCCGAGACCGTCAATTCCGACAACATCAGGAGCCTTGCCATGGTCTTCGGCGCGATCGAAAGCGCCAGGACCGGCCGGCGCATCGAAATTCAGCACAGGATGACGTGACGTGAGCAACCCTGCAAAATCCATTCGCATCGGCACCATGGTCAGCGGCAACAAGGGCGATGCCGCCCAGCGCATCGGTCAGATTGCCGACCTCGGCTTCGAAAGCTTCGAACCTTTCTTCTGGCAGACGACCAAGGGGCAGAACCTCGCCGAGCTCGGCAAGCGCTGCCTTGATGCGATCGGCGACCGCGACATCACCATCTCGACGCTCGGCATGTTCGGCAATCCGCTGGAAGAGAGCGCAATCGATCTCGAGACGCTGCAGGGCTGGAGGGATTGCATCGACAATGCCCATCATTTCGGCGCCACCTGCGTTGCCGGCTTCACCGGCCGCGTCCGCGGCAAGCCACTGACCGACAGCCTGCCGCGCTATAGACAAATCTGGAGCGAGCTGGCCAAACGGGCGGCCGACAAGGGCGTCAAGATCGCTTTCGAGAATTGCGCCATGGACGGCAACTGGGCGAGCGGCGACTGGAATATCGCCCACAATCCGGATGCCTGGGAGCTGATCTTCAACGAAACGCCGGATGATCATATCGGGCTGGAATGGGAACCCTGCCATCAGATGGTCTATCTGATCGACCCCATGCCGCAGATCCGCAAATGGGCGCACAAGTTTTTCCACGTCCACGGCAAGGACGCGACCATCCGCTGGGAGGTCATCAAGGAACACGGCATCTTCGGCAAGGAGAAATTCGTCTTCATGCGCACGCCGGGCTTCGGCGACAGCAACTGGACCGACATCATCTCCGAGTTGCGCCTCGCCGGCTGGTCCGGCTCGATCGACATCGAAGGCTGGCACGACCCGGTCTATCGCGACGAGCTCGAAATGACTGGCCAGGTTCACGGGCTCAACTATCTGAAGAAGTGCCGGGGCGGAGATTTCATTGTTGATCCCTGATCAACCGACTAAAATGGAGCGCCGCCGGGCTGGGAGGCCGGGGCGGGGCGCCATGACTGACTAACTCGTCTTTTCGCGGCGCAGCCGCTTTTTTGGGAGGAAGGCATGAAAAGAATTGCGACACTTGCGCTAGCGCTCGGCACGGCGATGCTGATGACATCGATCGGCCATGCCGAACAGAAGACCTTCAAGATCTGGTGGTTCGAGGAGCCGACCACGGCTCAGGGCATTGTCTGGAAGAAGGCGCTCGAGGAGTTCAAGGCGAAACATCCGGACATCAACGTCAGCTTTGAGCAAAAGACATTTCAGCAGTTGCAGGCCTCGGGCGGCATGATCCTCAATTCCGATCAGGCCCCCGACGTGCTTGAGTACAATAAGGGCAATGCGACCGCTGGCCTGGTTGCAAGCCAGGGATTGCTGACCAATCTGGATGCCTACGTGAAGAAGGAGGGCTGGGACAAGATCCTTAACGAAGGCGATTTTGTCCTCAGCCGTTATGACGAAAAGGGAATCTATGGCTCTGGCCCTGTTTGGGGCGTTTCTGTCTTCGGCGAATATGTTTCGTGCTTCTACAATATTGACATGTTCGAAAAGGCAGGCCTCAATCCGCCGACCACGCTTGAAGAGTGGGTCGCTGACTTGGAAGCCTTCAAGCAGAAAGGTCTCACGCCCCTCGCGCTCGGCGCCATCGACACCAGTGGCCAGCACTTGCTTGCCTCTCTCGCCTACACCAAGGCCGATGACGCCTGGATCCAGAATTATCAGGGTTTGAAGGCGCCTCTCGACGGCGCGCCCTACCTCTATGCGGCCCAGACCTTGGTCGACTGGGTCAGCAAGGGCTACATCAGCAAGGACTCCACGGGCATGAAGGACCCGGATGCAGCTCTGCTCTTTACCTCGGGCAAAGCACCGATGTACGTCTCGGGCACGTGGAATCTCGGCACCTTTGCCTCGACCATCAAGGACTTCAAGTGGGGTCAGTTCGTCATTCCGACACCGAAATATTCGGTCGGCTCGACAGGCAATCTCTGGGTCGTTCCCAAAAGTAGCAAGAATCCCGATCTCGCCGCCGAGTGGATCAGCCTGACCTTGTCGCCGAAGTACCAAGCTGAACTCGGCAATGCCGGCGGCGTCCCGATCGCCGCTGATCTTTCCGCCATCACCAATCCCATCGGTAAGAACGCCGCAGCGGTTTTCAAGCAGATCTCTGACAAAAACGGCCTCGGTTTCTATCCTGACTGGCCGGTCCCCGGCTACTACGACGTGCTCAATCAGAAAGACACCGGCCTTTTCCAGGGCAGTCTGACTGCGGAGCAGTTCGTCGAAGAGATCAAGCAGGTCTACGACGACGCGCAGGAGAACCAGTAGCGCGACCTTGAACGCTGGGCTGCGCCTCCGGCGCAGCCCATTGTGGTAGGCTGAAGGAAGAATGATATGGCTATATCCAGCCAGCGATTGAGCGACGGTTCACGAAGCTATAGCCTCTACCTCATCCCGGGGGTGATCGGCTTCATTCTGATCGTGCTCATACCGCAGCTCGCCAATATCGGGCTGAGCTTCACGGCATGGAAGGGCGTTGGCACGCCGCGACCGGTCGGCCTGCAGAACTATCATCGCCTGCTTACGGACGATCAATTCTGGGGATCGATGTATCACACGCTACTGTTCATCGTCTCGATGACCGTGATACCCGTGTGTATCGGCCTGGTGCTCGCCGCTCTGCTGTTCGACTACGTCAGGGACCAATTCGGGGAATGGGTTTCGAGCTTCTTCAGGGCCGGTTTTTACTTACCGCAGATTCTGCCCGTAACGGTCGCGGGCGTGCTCTGGGGCTGGATTCTCAATCCCGTCGGTGTCATCAACATCACGCTGAAGGCCATCGGCCTTGATAACCTCGCCCAGAACTGGATCGGCGATGCGACATACGCGCTTGCTGCCGTCTCGCTCGTCATTGTCTGGATACAGGTCGGCTACTGTCTGGTGGTTTTCATGGCCGGTCTTTCGCGCATCGACCCTTCCCTCTACGAGGCTGCCGAGCTCGATGGCGCAAACTGGTGGAGCCGGCTGGTGACGATCACCATTCCGCTCCTGGCGCCGGAGATTTTCGTCGTTGTGCTGACCACACTGATCGCAGCGCTTAAAGTCTTTGCGCCAATTTTTGTCATCACCGCCGGCGGCCCCGACAATTCCACCCTCGTGCCCTCCTATCTGACTTACTACCACTTCTTCACAACACAACGCGTCGGCTATGCCGCAGCCATCGCGGTCGTGCAGACGACCCTGACGATCGCTTTGGCCGTGATTTTCCTACGTTTCCAGTCCCAGCAGGAGGCGAAGGAGTAGATCATGGCTTACTCAGTTCTCAGCGACGGTACCACCAAGGCAAAAGCGACCGCACCTGCCGATCGCGCCCGACGCGATCCCATGCGGTGGGTGGTGCTGGCCATCCTTATTCTGCTCCTCGCCTTTACGCTCTTTCCCTTTTTCCTTGCTCTGCTCAACGCCGTCAAGGCGAGCGCCGAATACGCGGTCGGCGGACCGCTTTCGATTCCTCGGTCGATCGATCTCACGGCGATCGAGAAATTCTGGACGGTGTCTGATTTCGGCCGCAAGCTGCTCAATAGCGTGGTGATCAGTCTGGCTGTATCGGTGTTGGGGGTACTGATAAGCCTGTTCAACGCCTATGCGATAGGGGTCGGCAAGGTGCCGGGTTCGCGCGTGATTTTGGTGGTCTTTCTTCTCGGCATTATGGTGCCGCAGGAGTCCATCATTTACCCGCTTTACTACATGGCGAAAGCGAGCGGCCTCTATGATACGCAGCTTTCCGTGATCATCATTTTCGCGGTCCTGCAAAGCGCTTTCGGGACTTACCTGCTCTCGACCGTGCTGAGTACCTTTCCCAAGGAAATCCTCGAAGCGGCAGAGATGGATGGCTCGACCCATTGGAAAACGCTGTGGTTTGTCGTCGTCCCGATGCTGAGGCCGACGCTCATGGTCCTGGGAACCTTCTTTTTCATTTGGACTTGGAACGAATTCTTGATCCCGCTCGTCATGTTGGTATCGAATAACAACCAGACGGTCTCGGTCGCCATGGGCCTCACCCGCGGTCAGAACATGTCGGACCCGGTGCTGCAGGCCTCGGCGGCTTTCCTGGGTATAATACCGACCGTGATCTTCTTCTTGATCTTCCAGCGCACGCTGACGCGCGGCATCGCCGCTGGAGCAGTCAAGTGACGACGTTTTTCACCCTTGACCATCTCATCGGTCCCGGTTGGGGACCTGCAAGGTTTTCGGTATGAGCCAGGACATCCAAATCGAACTCTCGGGCGTCGAGAAGCACTACGGCGCCTTTCACGCGCTTAAGAACGTCAACCTATCAATTCCCAAGGGCACATTCGTGGCGCTGGTCGGTCCGTCAGGATGCGGCAAGTCGACGTTGCTCCGTTCGCTTGCCGGGCTGGAAAAAATTACCGGCGGCACGCTGAAGATTGCCGGCAAGGTGATGAACGACGTGCCGCCGCGAGCACGCGATATCGCCATGGTTTTTCAGAGTTACGCCCTCTATCCGCATATGACGGTGGAACAGAACCTGACCTACTCGCTGAAGATGCACCGCGTCCCCAAGGCTGAGGCAAAACAGAAAGCCGAGGAGGTCGCTGCCATCACGGGCCTTTCCAGACTGCTCGACCGTTATCCGCGCCAGCTTTCCGGGGGCCAACGACAGCGCGTCGCCATGGGCCGCGCAATTATCCGCAACCCCCAAGCCTTCCTGTTCGACGAGCCGCTTTCCAACCTTGATGCCGCGTTGCGTGTCTCGATGCGCAAGGAAATCCGGGCGTTGCATGACCGGCTGAACGCCACCTTCGTCTACGTCACGCATGACCAGGTCGAAGCGATGACGATGGCCGACCATGTCGTGGTGATGCGCGACGGCATCATCGAACAGCAGGGCGCGCCGCTTGACCTTTACGACCGGCCGGCGAACCGGTTCGTCGCCGGGTTCATCGGTTCTCCGGCGATGAATTTCATTCCAGCGATCGCCGCCGAAGACGGCAAGAGCCTGGTATTGGATTTCGGCGCGGTAAAACAGAAGCTTGCACTGGCACGCGCAATCGAACCTGGACGCAAGCTCGTCGCCGGCATCCGGCCGGAGCATATCGAGGTTGTCGCGCCCGGGCAGGGCAGCTTCGACGTGCCGATCGCCTTCGTCGAATCCACGGGCTCCTCGACCTTCATCGTCGCGGCGACGCAGCCGGAACTGACGATCGTCGAGACGCGGCGCGACAAGGTCAGACCAGGAGAGATGATCGGACTTTCGGTCGATCCGGCCCAGGTCCATCTTTTTGACGCATCGACCGAGCGCCTGATATAAGACCTGTCGGGCGCGGGCAGCTTCATAAAACCATCATCGGTCTCTGCGAAGGGAGTGGCTCCGCACGATTCACTTCGTTCATATCTACAGCATCCGGATTTTTTTCATGGCATCCTCCCCGACTTCAGCGCGCCTTTCCCCGAACGCGTCGCCCCGCCTCATCGTGCTTGCCGAAACGGTGTTGAAGGCGGGCGAGACGGCCCGGGCTTCCCTGCGGCGGCGGACATCCGGGGAAATACTGGCCAAGGCGCCGCGCGATTATCAGACTGAAATCGATGTCGCCATCGAGCGTATCATCGTCGATGAGATGGCCAAGGCTTTCCCTGAATATGCCATCCAGGGCGAGGAGGCCGTCGGTAACCGCACGGCTGGGCCGGAGACCCCGATTATCTACATCGACCCGATCGACGGCACGACCAATTACGCCTGGGGCGTTCCGCATTTCGGTATGACGATTTCAATTGCCGAAGGCGGCCGACTGGTCGCCGGTGTCGTCTACGATGCCATGCTCGATGAACTGTTCAGCGCCGAGATCGGCGGCGGCGCCTATCTCAATGGCGAGCGCATCCGCTGCGCCGATGTCGCCGACATCGAAAACGTGCTGATCGGCGCCGGGCTGCCCATTCCCGGCCAGGTGAAGGCGGTTGCGGAGGAGACCTATTTCGATGCCATCAAACGCCTGATGGCCAACACGGCGGGCGTGCGCCGCCTGGGCTCGGCGGCGCTGTCGATCGCCTATGTCGCTTGCGGCCGGCTGGACGGCTTTTTCGAGGATGGGCTCTCGATCCATGATTTCGGCGCTTCGGCGCTGATGGTCGAAGAGGCCGGCGGCATCGTCACGCGGTTTTCCGGCGCTGAAGTCGACGGGCGCGGCGATATCCTCGCGGCCAGCAAGGCGCTGCATCCCTGGCTCAAGGAAGGCTTCTCAAATCAGGGGTGACGGCGTCAGACCGGCAGCAGTCGCCCGGCCTCGACATCGCTCTTTGACGGCATCGACTGATGCACGAGGGCGTTGTCGCGGAAGGCGTAAAAGCTTGCGAAACTCGGCTCGACCTTCATTCCGGCCTGAAGCCGGTCGTCCGGCGCCATCATCGCCTTCAGCCTGACGCCGTCGGCAAGATCCACGTCGACCATCTTGTGAGTGCCGAAATCGACGATGCGATGAACTGTCGCGGCATCCGCCCGGTCCGAAGGACGGATCGTCAGCGCTTCGGGACGGGTGGCGAGCGTCACCGGCCCGTCTCCGACGGGAACGACGAGCGGGAAGAGCGGATGTTGGCAAACGCCGTTTCTGATGCGGCTCTCGACGAAATTCATCGAGCCGATGAAGCCGGCGACGAAGGCCGTTTGCGGCTGCCGGTAGATGGTGCTCGGCGGCGCGATCTGCTCGGTGCGGCCGTCACGCATAACGACGATGCGGTCGGCAAGCGCCAAGGCCTCGTCCTGGCCGTGCGTGACGAAGAGCGTGGTGATACCGAGACGCTGCTGGATATCGCGCACCTCCTCCCGCAATTTTTCGCGTAAGTGCTGGTCGAGGCTGGCAAAGGGCTCATCGAGCAACAGGATCTTCGGTTCGAGCACCAGCGAGCGGGCAAGTGCGACGCGCTGCTGCTGCCCGCCCGATAGCTGCGTCGTCATCCGCCGTCCGTAGTCAGCAAGGCCGACCAGCGCCAAAGCGTTTTCGACCCGCTCACGGATTTCGGATTTCGGCAGCCGGCGCAGCTTCAGGCCGAAGGCGATGTTGTTGAAGACATCCATATGCGTCCAGAGCGCATGGCTCTGGAACACCATGCCGGTCGGACGCCGCTCGGGCGGAAGGTTCGTCACGTCCTTGGCATCGATGCGGATCGTTCCGCCGCTTGGTCGCTCGAAGCCGCCGATCATCCGCAACAGTGTCGATTTGCCGGAACCGGATGGGCCGAGCAGACAGACGAGCTCCCCGTCGCCCACTTCAAGCGAAAAATCGCGAACGGCAAAGGTGGCCCCGAACAGCTTCGAAACGCCCTCGATCGCCACATGTGCCATACTCAAACCTTTCCCTGAATTGGTGCGTGACGCTTTACGCGCCAAAACCTCTCGCAAAGGCGCCGGTGCCGACAACGCGCCGCGCAAACATCAGCGCGATGAAGGACGGCACCCACAGCATGACGGAGAGCACGGCGCCGTACTGCACGACGATCTGATTGTTGATGAAGCTGATCATCAGCACGGGCATTGTGCGGATTTCGGGCGCGCCGATCAGCCAGGCCCCTTCGGTCTCGTAGAAGGTGCCGACGAAGGTCAGAAGCAGCGCAGCGGATATGGTCGGCGCGGCCTGCGGCAGCGTGATCGACCAGAAGACGCGCAGCGGCGTAGCACCGGCATCGCGCGCCGCTTCCTCCATGCGCCGATCGACATTCTGGAAAGCGGCGACCGGAATCCAGATCATCAGCATCAGCGTGCCGACGAGCTGAATCAACACGACGCCCCAGAAAGTGCTGATCAGGCCGAGCTGCAGGAAGATGCCGGCAATGGCGACGAGCAGGCCGAATTTCGGAAAGGCATGTGAGGCGAGGAACGAGAGGAAGAGGATGTTCCGGCCGGGAAACCGCATGCGCGCAAAGGCATAAGCCGCGGGAAGGCAGATGACGGCGGACAGAACGGTGACCGTCGTCGTCAATCGAAGGCTGAGCAGAAGGGCTTCCCAGACATCGGAACGCGCCAGCGTCTGGCCCCAGAAGCGTAGGCCGAATTGCTGCGGGATCACCGAAGGGTAGCGCCATACTTCGGTGAAGGCCCATGTTCCCACAACGAGAAGCGGCAGCGCGATGAACAGCGTCAGCAGAGCTGCGAAAAGCAGGCCAATCCAGTCGACGCGAAGGTTGATGCCCGATCTGCCTGCGCTCATCGGCTGGTCTCGCGGGTGCGGGCGATCGAGCGGACATAGAAGATGCCGAAGACCAGGCAGAAGCCGAAGGTGATGACGGCCTGCGTCATGGCGTTCAACGGATCGTTCATATCGGCGAAGGTGCGCTGCATGAACGGCCCCATCATCTCCGGCGATGCCGGGCCGAGCACGTAGGGAAGGGTGAAGGCGGAAAAGATGCCGAGCACGGCGAAGGAAGCAGTCACCAGCAGCGAATTGCCCATGCGCGGCAGGATGATCGAGATGAAGACCCGAAGCGGCCTCGCGCCGACATCGCGGGCGGCCTCGATGGCGCTGCTCGAAACCGAGGAGAGCCCCGCCGTCAGCATCAGCACCGTCAGCGGAAGATTGTCCCAGACGAGGCCGATGACCGGTCCCCATGGTGTCAGATAGGGGGTGCGCAGCTTCGGCAGACCGACGGAATTCAGCAGCAGGTCGATGGTGCCGTTCGGCCCGATGGTCCTGATCAGCGCGTAGGCCAGGATGATCGACGGCACGAACATCGGGAAGATTGCCAGGCCCTGCACGAAGGCTGCAAGGCGCCCCTGCGAGAAGCGAAGGTAAAGCGCGATCGGCAGGCCGATCGCCAGCAGCAGGATACCGCACACAGCGGTGGTCCAGAGAGTCAGCCAGAGATTGCCGAGGCTGTAGCCGTCGGTGAAGAAGAAGCGGTAGGAGGCGAGGGAGAGCTCGGTCGCGCCGTCAGGCTCCCTGATGAAAACAGTGCCGACGACCGCTGAAAAGATCGGAAAGATGATCAACCATGCGAGCAGAATGACCGGCAGGGCAACGAGGAGGAGCCCGATCGCGCTCCCCCTGTTGATAGTCTGGTGACGACCCGAAGCCGCCGGCGCAGTATCGGCGGACATCAAGTGCGGCTGATGTTCGGAGCGACGTTGCGGTACCAGCCGTCGTTGATCGCCGTTTCCCAATCGCCGCTCGGAAATGTCGGAATGGTGGACGGGATGACGTCGGCATATTTCTTGCGCAGATCGTCCGAGATATGATCCCAGGAGATTCCGGGGAAACCACCGATCTCAGTAATAATTGCCTCCTGCATTTCCTTGGTCAACATGAAGGCGGCAAGCTTTAACGCCGCATCCTTGTTGGCGCCGTTCGAAAACACAGTAATCCTCGAGAACCCGCCGCAAAGGGCGAGATCGCCAAGCTGCACCAAACCGGTCGTATCCGGCAGCACGCCCTGGGCGATCGCCTGCAGCACCTGATCCGACCAGACCGGCACCATAGTGACAACGCCCTGTGCAAGCAGCTGGATCGACTGCGTATTGCCCGATGTATAGGCCCCCTTGTCGTAGAGCGAGGGGGCGAGATCGCTGAGTATCTTCCAGGCCGGTGTCAGGGCCTGGTTGGCAAGGTCGGTGGTGAAATTGTCGACCTTGAACTTGTTCGGATCGCGGCCGTTGGCTTCATGGATCGCGCGGCGGACGAAGTTGCCGCCCGAACCGCCCTTGTCCGGGCGGTTGTAAATGAACTGGCCCGGATTGGCCTTGATCCAGGTGGTGAGCTGCTCCCAGCTCTTCGGCGCATTCTTTGGATCAAGCTTGGTCGTGTCGTAGGCGAGCAGCACCTGCGAACCGCGATAGGGAAGCGAGTAGGGGGTGTCGAAGGCGAGCGGGTTGATCCGGTCATAGCCTTCGATGTTCTCGGCCGAGAGTTTGACCCAGAGGCCGGCATCGATGCCGCCGGACGGCAGACGCGGATCGAACTGCTCGAAGAGATCGGCCTGCGGATCGGTCTTCGTCTTCAGCGCTGCGAGTGCACGGTCGGCGATGGCGCGCAGGCCGTTATTGTCGCCAGCGTCGGTCACCTTCAGGGCGACGCCGGGATGGGCCTTTTCGAAGGCGGGGCGGATGATGTTGTTCCAGAGATCGACGATGTTGGCATCCGAACCGCTGTAAAGGTCGATCGTGCCGGCCGCTGCCGATGCGAAACGCGGAAGAGCCAGAAGACCGGCCGCAGCCGACGATGCGATCAGAAATTCACGCCTGTTCATAACCCATCTCCATCAGGTGTCGCGGCTCTGTCTCCGCAGATTGTCCTAGGTCTTGCTAGCGCCGGCGCGTAACATCGACATGACAGGAGGGAGCTATCCGGAGGGAAATTGCACAGCTGTGCTGATTTCCACCTTATGGAAATCGGCGGCGGGAGACACTATCTGTCGGGAAACAAGGAGACACCCAATGACCGAAGAACGTGCAGTGCTCGCCGGCGGCTGCTTCTGGGGCATGCAGGACCTCATCCGCCGCTATAATGGCGTTATTTCGACCCGCGTCGGCTATACCGGCGGCGATGTGCCGAATGCCACCTACCGCAACCACGGCACCCATGCCGAGGCGATCGAGATCATCTTCGACCCCGCCCGGATCAGCTATCGCGAAATCCTCGAATTCTTCTTCCAGATCCATGATCCGAGCACGCGCAACCGCCAGGGCAACGACGTCGGCACGAGCTATCGCTCGGCGATCTTCTACACCAGCCCGGAGCAGGAGCGTGTCGCCCGCGATACGATCGCCGATGTCGACGCGTCCGGCTTGTGGCCCGGCAAGGTCGTCACTGAGGTCGTGCCGGTGAGCGATTTCTGGGAGGCCGAGCCAGAGCATCAGGATTATCTGGAACGGATTCCGAACGGCTACACCTGCCACTTCATCCGGCCCGGCTGGAAGCTGCCGGCCCGCCAGAAGATTGCCTGACGCAATTGGCGCATGCATGCCGGAAACAATGCCGGCATGCATGGCGCGTCCAGCCGCTCGGCGGGTCAGAACCCGGTGCGATCGGCAATGATACGCACCATTTCGTCGATGTCCCGATCGTGAATTTCGTGCCCGCCACCAACAAGCCGGTGCAGCTCAGCGCTCGGCGCGACACGGGTGAAGGCCTCTCCGTGTTCGATCGGGAAGAGCGGATCCGACGTCCCGTGAATTACGAGAACCGGCACATCGATACCGGACGCATGCAACGTGGCGGCGCCATCCTCGCTCAACAGCATGAAATGGTTGATCGCGCTGACAAAGGACGCGGCGCGGCTCATGTCGCGTGCGATGAGGGCGGTTGCCGCCTCGGCATCGTGCGGATGCCTGGTGCCGGCCAGCATGACCGAATCGCGGCGCAGGAAATCGGCGATGGTCCCAAGATCCGACCAGTCGAGACTTTCGGCAGCGGCGGAATGTTCCTTGTAAGCTTTGGTCGAAGAAGGCAGGCCGTCGACTCCGACCGGCGACGAGCTGATCACGGTAAGTGTCCGCACGCGCCGGCGGTGGCGCAATGCGGCCTCTTGCGCCACGAAACCGCCCATCGACATGCCCACCAGATGCGCGGCCTCAATTCCATAACCGTCGAGAACGGCGATGGCGTCGTCGGCCAGATCGCTAAACGAATAGTCCGGCTCGCCCGGCGGATAACACGTGGAAAGGCCGGTGTCGCGCTGGTCGTAGCGGATCACGTAGCGCCCTTGTGCGGCGAGTTCCTCGCAGAACCTTTCCGGCCACCACAGCATCGAAGACATCACCCCCATGATCAACAATACGGGCGGGTGGGCCGGATCGCCCAAGGCCTGGGTGTGCAGTTGCACATTTTCGAATGCGACGATCTTTTCGGCGACGAGAGTTGACCCGGTCATTTCCATACCCATCTTTCCGATTGCAATTCGCAACCAGTCTTCATCTTGCATAACTGATCCTCATATGCAATCTGTTTTGGCACGCGAAACCCCATCAGACTGAAGATTGATCCCCGAACAAAGCAAAGTGAGTGTTATGGCGTTGGATCGTGCCGACTTTTACGACGCGGAATTGGCGAGACACAATCGGCACCTGCGTATTGCTGCCGGCGTTGCCCCCGGTGACCTGGTGCTCGATATCGGCTGCGGCGCGGGACAGACGACGCGCGAGGCCGCCCGCGCCGCGCCGCAAGGAAAAGCGGTCGGAGTGGATACATCAGCCGAGATGCTCGAAGTCGCAAGGCGACGGAGTGCTGCGGAAGGTTTGCGAAATGTGGTATTCGAGCAGGCAGACGCGCAATTCCATGCCTTTCCGGCTGCCGGCTTCGACCTCTGCATCAGCCGGTTCGGCGTGATGTTTTTTGCCGATCCGGCGGCGGCATTTGCCAATATCGGCAGGGCGATGCGTCCGGGCGCCCGCCTTGTGTGGATGGTGTGGCAAAGCCGGGAGCATAACGAGTGGTCTGGCGCCATCCGGCAGGCCCTGGCGCCCGCAACTACGGTTTCGGCAGGTGGTCCCAATCCGTTTTCGCTTGGCAATCCTCCCATTGCGAAGGACCTTTTGAGTACCGCAGGTTTTACGTCGATCGATTTTGCCGACGTGCGAGAGCCGGTCTTCTATGGACCGGACGTCGATGCGGCGTCCGAGGCGCTCGCCGGCCTTTATCTTGTGAAGGACGCGCTCGCACGCACCGATGAGCCGCCCGGCAAACCGCTGCAGCGTCTGCGCGATTTGCTGGCGGCGCATATGGCGCCGGAGGGTGTGTTTTTCGACTCCCGCGCCTGGATCATCACAGCCCGCCGCGCGACGAGATAGCGCGCAGGCGTCGTCGCGTCTCAATAGCGCGGCGCGTAATCCAGACCACCATCGATCCGGGCCGGACGCCCGTCCAGGAAAAGCTCGCCGATGCGCGGCGCCGAGCGGACGATAACCTTGCCGCGGCGGATCACGGCCAGTCGGTTCGGCTTCAGCCGCAGCGCTTCCAGCGTATCGCGCGCCTGGAGGATGACGAGGTCGGCGTTGCATCCCTTCTCCAGGCCGTAACCTGAAAGGCCCATCGTCTTTGCCGAGTTGACCGTCAGGGCATCGAAGATCTTCTTCTTGTCTTCGATGCCGGCCATCTGCGCGACATGGATCGCCATATGGCCGACCTCCAGCATGTCGCCTGATCCCATCGAATACCACGGGTCCATGACGCAATCATGCCCGAAGGAAACGTTGAGCCCGGCATCCATCAACTCCCTCACGCGGGTCATGCCGCGGCGTTTCGGATAGGTATCGTGCCGGCCTTGCAGCATGATGTTGATCAGCGGATTGGGGATGACGTTGATCTTAGCCTCTGCCATCAGCGGGATGAGCTTGGAAACATAATAATTGTCCATCGAATGCATCGAGGTCAGATGCGAGCCAGCGACACGTCCCTGCAGTCCGAAGCGGATGGTTTGCGCGGCCAGCGTCTCGATATGGCGCGAGAGCGGATCGTCGGTTTCGTCGCAATGCATGTCGACCGGCAGGCCGCGATCGGCGGCGATACGGCAGAGCGCCTCGACCGAGGCCGTCCCTTCGCCCATCGTCCGTTCGAAGTGCGGAATGCCGCCGACGATGTCGACGCCCATGTCGAGAGCACGGTTGAGCGCGTCGATCGCGCCCGGCGAGCGGTAATAGCCGTCTTGCGGGAAGGCGACCAATTGCAGGTCGATATAGGGCGCGACCCTCTCGCGGACCTCGATCATCGCCTCGACCGTCACCAGCCTGGGATCGCTGGTATCGACATGGCTGCGGATGAAAAGCAGGCCTTGCGTCACCGCCAGATCGCAATAGCGCAGCGCGCGATCGACCAGTTCTTCCCTCGTCACGATGGGGCGCAGCTCGCCCCAAAGTGCGATGCCTTCGAGCAGCGTGCCGGAGACGTTCATGCGCGGCAGGCCGAGCGACAGGGTGGCGTCCATATGAAAATGCGGATCGACGAAAGGCGGGCTGATCAGCCTGCCGGTTGCATCGATTTCTTCGCCAGCCTGCGCCTGGAGATTGGGCTCGACGGCAAAGATCCTGCCGCCCTCGATGCCGATATCGATGCCGGTGCGGCCATCGGGGAGATTTGCGTTTCTGACGATCAGATCGAACATCGGAGCCTCGTTGGATGTGGACGGTCTCAGCGCTCGCCGCGGCGGTAGGGCTGCATCAGCGCCTGCGGAACGCGGGCGCGGCGGGCCATGACGGCAAGCGCGGCGATGGAGAGAATATAGGGCGTCATCAGGAAGAGCTGATAGGGCACAAGCCCGCTCAGCACGGTTTGCAGCCGAAGCTGAAAGGCATCGAAGAACGCGAAGAGCAGGGCGCCGAAAAGCGCCCGGCCCGGCCGCCAGGAGGCGAAGACGACGAGCGCGATGCAGATCCATCCGCGCCCCTGCACCATGGTCGGGAAGAAGCTGTTGAACGCCGACAAGGTCAGGAAGGCGCCGCCCATTCCCATCAGCGCGCTGCCGGCGATGACCGCGCCGTAACGCACCTTCATCGGATTGACGCCCTGGGCTTCCGCAGCATGCGGGTTTTCGCCGGTCATGCGGATCGCAAGCCCCATGGGCGTGCGGAAGATGATGTAGGCCATCAACAGGGCGATCAGGATCGCAAGATAGGTCGGCGCGGTCTGCGTGAAGAAGGCCGGGCCGATGAAAGGCAGCGTCGAGAGGCCGGGAATGGCGATCGGCTGGAACGGCACGATGGTCGGCGGCGTATTGGCAAGCGGCACGATCAGCCGGAAGACATAATAACTGAAGCTCGATGCAAAGAGCGTGACGCCGAGACCGGAGACATGCTGCGAGAGGCCGAGCGTCACCGTCAGCCCCGCATGCAGCAGACCGAAGACGCCGCCGGCGATCGCAGCAATCAGCAGGCCGGTCCAGAGATCGGCGCCATGATAGACGGAAAGCCAGCCGATCATCGCGCCGAAGGTCATGATGCCTTCGATGCCGAGATTGAGCACACCCGCCCGTTCACAGAGCAGGGCGCCGAGCGTGCCGAAAATCAGCGGCGTGGCGATCCGCAGGATTGCCGCCCAGAGGCCGGCGGAGGCGATGATATCGAACAGCTGCATCATCGCCGGATCCTGTACTGGGTGAAGAACAACGCGATCAGCATCGTCAGCAGCGACAGCGCCACTGTGACATCGGCGATATAGGTCGGGATGCCGAGACCCCGGCTCATGCCGTCGGCGCCCACGAACATGGTGGCCGTGAAAATGGCGGCGAAGACGACACCGAGCGGATTGAGATTGGCAAGCATCGCCACCACGATGCCGGCGTAGCCGAAACCGGGCGACAGATCGGTCGTCACGTAACCCTTGACGCCCATCACCTCGATCGCGCCTGCAAGCCCCGCAAGCCCGCCCGAGAGGCAGGCGACCTTCACCAGCGTTCTGCCGAGGGGCACACCTGCGAAGACCGCGCCGGCGGGATTGAGGCCCGCAGCGCGGGACTGCATGCCGAACACCGTACGGGACTGAACGAAATGGACGACGACGGCAAGAACGATGGCGATCGCAAAGCCGATATGCAGGCGCGAGCGGGCGATCAGCTTCGGCAGCATGGCGTGATCGCTGACGGATTGCGACTGCGGCCAGCCGAAAGCGAGCGGATCCTTGAGAACCCCGTCGATCAGCATCGACACGAAAAGCACGGCGATGAAGTTGATGAGCAGGCTGGTGACGACCTCATCGACGGAAAAGCGCAGCCTGAGCCATAGCGGAACCAGGATCAGCACCATGCCGGCGATGGCGCCGATCAGCAGCAGGAGCGGGACGAGGATGGGCGCGGGAAGATTGCCCAGCAGTTTCGAACTTGCTGCCGCAACGGCAATGGCGCCGAGATAGAACTGGCCCTCGGCGCCAATATTCCAGAGCCGCGCCCGGAAGGCGACGGCGGCAGCAAGCCCGGTCAGCATCAGCGGCGTTGCCCGTGTCAGCGTTTCGGTCGCCGAAAGCCGCGAACCGAAGGCGCCGGTCAGAATGCGCCAATAGGCGTCGACAACAGGTGCGCCGGCGATCGAGATCAAGATGCCCGCCAGCGCCAGCGCCGCGATGATGGCGATGACGGGGGTGGCGATCAGCAGGTAAAGCGGGCGGTGCTCGCGGCGCTCAAATCGCATGATCGGCCTCGCGGGTCTCTTGCCATTCGCCGGCCATCATCAGCCCCAGCCTGCGGGCGTCGGCGCCATCGGCGTCGACGGGCGGCGACAGCCGGCCGCCGACGATCGCCTGTATGCGGTCTGCAAGCGCAATCACCTCGTCAAGATCCTCCGAGATCAGCAGCACCGCAGTCCCCTGCCGACGAGCTTCCAGCAGGCGCGCATGCACGGCGGCAACCGCACCTTCATCGAGGCCGCGCGCAGGCTGCGCCGCGATCAGGATGCGCGGCCGCCGATATAGACTGCGCCCGAGAATGAGCTTTTGCATATTGCCGCCGGACAGCAGCCGCGCGCGGGTTGCCGGGCCGCCGCCGCGAACGTCGAAGCCGTCGATGATCTCGCGGGCAAAGGCCATGCCGGCCTTGCGGTTGACGAGCCCGCGGCGCGAGAAGGTGGGCGAAGCGATGCGCTCCAGCACCGCATTTTCCCAGATGGCCATTTCGCCGATCACGCCCTCATGGTTGCGGTCCTCGGGAATGCGGCCAATGCCGGCTTCGACGACATCGGCGACGCCGAGATGACCGACCGCTTCCCCGAACAGCCTGAGGTCGCCGCCGCTGCGCGCCAGCGTGCCGGACAGAAGGCGCGCCAACGCCGCCTGGCCATTGCCCGAAACGCCGATGATGCCGAGGATCTCGCCCTGATGCAGCCGAAAGCTGACCGATTTCAGCCGATCGACGCCGCCGGTGCGCACCGTCACGCCGTCCGCTTCGAGGGCAATGGCCCCGGGTGTCGACGGCTCGCGCACGGGCCGTGTGACGCGCCGCCCGACCATCAGTTCGGCGAGTTCCGCCTTGCTGGTTTCCGCTGCCCTGCGTTCGGCGACCATCTTGCCGCCGCGTAAGACGACGATGCGGTCGGCCGCAGCCATGACCTCATCGAGCTTGTGCGAGATAAAGATCAACGACAGGCCCTGGCGGGCCATTTCCTTCAGCGTCGTGAACAGCCGCTCGGCCTCGATGTTGGTCAGCACCGCCGTCGGCTCGTCGAGGATGAGGATGCGGGCGTCGTTGTAGAGCGCCTTGAGGATTTCCACTCGCTGCTGCTCACCGACCGACAGATCGCCAAGGCGAGCGTCGGGATCAACCGTGAGGCCGAAGCGCTCGGAAATGGCCAGGAGCTTCTTGCGCGCCGCTGACGTTGCCGAACGCCAGGACCATAGTCCCTCCGTGCCGGTCATGACATTTTCAAGGACCGTCAGATTGGGGGCGAGCGAGAAATGCTGGTGCACCATGCCGACGCCGGCGCGGATTGCCGCGCGCGGCTTTCCCTGCGGCAGCTCGGCGCCGTCGATCAGAATTCGGCCGGCATCCGGCACGTAATGGCCGAAAAGGATACTCATCAGCGTGGTCTTGCCGGCACCGTTCTCGCCGAGCAGGGCCACGATCTCGCCCTTGGCGAGGGTCATGGAAATATCGTCATTGGCGAGATTGGCGCCGAAGCGTTTGCTGACGCCGACAATCTCGAGAACAGACCGGGTCATGACAACAATCCCGCCACCGGAAACCGGTGCTGCCATCGCCCCTCGGCCTCCAGGCGTGCGGCAAGCGACAGAAGGCGTGGCTCGTGGCCCATAGGCGCCAAGAGCTGCAGCGGCAGCGGCATAGCCTGTTGATCCTGTCCGAAAGGGAGCGTCAAAGCAGGAAAACCCGAAATATTGGCCAGGCAGGCAAGCGGCGCGAATGCCGCCATTCGTTCGAGATGCAGTTCCGTGTCGGCATGATCGGACGGAAAGGAGCCGATCGCAAGGGGCGCGGCGGCGAGCATCGGCATCAGGATGCAATCGACCCTGTCGAACAGTGACCAGAGACGATGGCTCACCAGGACGGCGTCGCTCAGGGTGTTCCAGAGCATAATGGCCGACAGTGCCCGCCCGCGCGCCGCGAAAGCCTGCGTGAGAGGCTCGGCCCTGCTTTCATCGAGCACTGCCGCCTCGATGAGCGCCGCGAGGTTGACGGAAACGATATCGGCGAAGGCGCGGCTGCTGGCGATGACGCTCCATTCGAAGTCGGTCCAGGCGAGCGGGACGACGACATGTCCATCGTTCTCGAGCACGCGCACCGCCGCCTCGACGGCTGTGAGCCGATCGCCCTCGGTCGGGTAGGCCGACCCAGTATCGGTCAGCAAGCCGATCCGCAAACGGCCAGCGCCGGTATCGACAGGGGAGGGATCCGCAACAGGGCCGCGCGCATGACCGGTCAACCGGCTGAAAATCAGTGCCGTATCCCGCACCGAGCGGCAGACCGCGAGTTCGCTGGCGATGCCGGCGAGGTGGTTGCCGAAGGATGGTCCGCCCGGAATGGCGCCGCGGGTCGGCTTCAGTCCGACGAGGCCGCAACAGGCGGCCGGCACACGGATCGAGCCGCCGGCGTCGGTGGCATGGGCGATCGCGACGATCCCGGCCGCAACCGCCGCCGCAGCGCCGCCGGAGGAGCCGCCGGCGGTGCGGGCCGGATCGAGCGGATTGCGGCAGACAGGCCCGATTGCCGGTTCGCTGGCGAGCGAAAGGCCGAATTCCGGGCTCGTCGTCAAGCCGAACAGGCAGAAGCCAGCATCGCGGAACCGAGAAGCAAGATCGGAATCGGCTTCGCCGCCCTTTCGTTCGAAGAGGCGAGAACCAGCCGTCACCGGCAACCCGGCAAAGGGGCCGCCAAGATCTTTCGCCAAGGTCGGCACGCCGGGAAAGGGCCGGGCGGCAAAATCGCCGGGCGCGCTCTGCCGCTCCCGATCGCAGGCGTGCGCCGCGGCGAAACCCATGGCGGCATCGAGATAGGCGATCGCGCCGAGCGACTCATGCCGTGCGGCGGCCTCGAGGGAGATCTGCAAGGCTTCTGCAGCACTCAGGCTGCCATGCCTGATCGCTGCCGCCAGTTCCGTCGCATCGCCCTGCATGGGGCGAACTACTTCGGCTCTTCCATCAACTTCGGAACTTCGAAGGTGCCGGCCTTGATCTCCGCCCGCTTGGCTTCCATCGCGGCCTCCGCCTCGGCAGGCGCAACGCCCTTGACGAAGACGATATCGCTGCCGCCTTCCTTCATCAGGCCGTAAGACGTGTAGTTCCTCCCGACTGGTTTGCCGGCAGCGACATCGGCGATCGCGGCATTGAGGATCGGGCGGAAATACCACATGGCGTTGGCAAACACCGTATCCGGATAACGCGGCGTGTAATCGACCAGCGAGCCGACCGACTTAATGCCGCGTTCCTTGGCAGCGTCGGCCGTGCCGATGCGCTCGCCGAACAGGATGTCGGCGCCGGCGTCGATCTGGGCAAGACCGGCTTCACGGGCCTTCGGCGGATCGAAAAAGGTGCCGATGAACGAGACGAGGTGCTTGGCATTGGGGTTGACCGCCTTGACGCCCGCGGCAAAGGCGTTGATCAGCATATTGACCTCGGGGATCGGAATGGCGCCGACCGAACCGACGATGTTCGACTTGGTCATCTTGCCCGCCAGCATGCCGGCGAGATAGGCGCCGTCATGGTTCCAGGTGCCGAAGACGCCAAAATTGTCGCCGGCCTGCTCGCCGCTTGAACCCAGCACGAAAGCGGTATCGGGATAATCGGCCGCGACCTGCCGCGCCTCCTTTTCCACCGCATAGGCCTCGCCGATAATCAACTTGTTGCCCTGTTCGGCATATTCACGCATGGCGCGGGGATAATCGGTGCCGGAGACGCCCTCGGAGAAGACATATTCGATGACGCCGTCCTTGGCCGCATCCTGGAGGGCCTTGTGCAGACAGGAGTTCCAGGCATTTTCAACCGGCGACGCATGGATGCCGGCAACTTTCAACGGCGCAGCAGCCCTTGCCAGCGGGGCGAAGCCGCTGACGCCAAGCGCAATGCCCGATGCGATGACTGCCCGGCGTGAAATCAGGATGTCTTTGGTCATTGATTGCTCCCCTTTTTTTACCATTTGGTTCAAAAATCATAGCAACGCCCAAAAATGTGTCAAGCAACGAATGAGCTTAAAAATCAGGCTGATCGGTCGCCACGACCTGGCTGAAAGAACGAGATATGGCAGGGCTGCACGCGCGGTGCCGCCGTGCTTCTCGGGCCGGGTTTGCAGGGCTTGGCGCGACGACTCCGGCAGGCTATGCATAGATCAATTGGGTTGGGGAAATTGAAATGGGTGAAGAAGAAGACGCCTCGGGGCGGCCGATCGCGAGCCGGTCGTCGTCCTGGCCGGTCGCGCTCGTCCGTCGCCTTCTCGTGCTGTTCGTCCGGATCATGGTCGGCGCCCGAAGCGAGTGGCGGGGCTGTACGCCCGACCCCCGCCGCCGCATCTATTTCGCCAATCACAACAGCCATGTCGATACCGTTGCCGTCATGGCTGCGCTGCCGTGGCCGGTGCGGCGGCTGACCCACCCGGTCGCGGCGCGCGATTACTGGGGAACGAGCGCTTTTCGGCGTTTCATTGCCGAGAAAGGCCTGCGCGCCGTCCTGATAGACCGCAAGCCTCTGCCCGAGAGCAACCCCTTGGAGCCGGTCGAGCGCCTGCTCGAGGAGGGGCGCTCGGTCCTGATCTTCCCGGAAGGCACGAGAAGCGCCAGCGAGGAGATCGCCCCGTTCCGCAGCGGCATCTATCGCCTTGCCTGCCGTTTCCCCGATGTCGATCTCGTGCCGATCCATCTCGACAATCTTCAGCGCATCCTGCCGAAGGGAAGCTGGCTCATCGTGCCGATCACCTGCACGGCGCGCTTCGGCAAGCCGCTGCGCATCGAACCGGGCGAAGCAAAGGACGTGTTCCTGGCCCGCGCCCGTGCAGCAGTCATCGAGTTGGCGGACGGAAAGCACATCGCATGAGCAGCTTTTTCTCCATCGTGCTTGCCGCAATCCTCGGTCTGCTGGCGGTCGCCTCGGCCATCGGCTTCATCCTTCAGCGGCGCGCGACCGAGCCCGGATCCGTCGCGACCGTCCACAATCTCAATGCCCGAATCCGCTCCTGGTGGATCATGGTGGCAATATTCGGCGGTGCGATACTGCTCGGCGATACTGCGGTGGTCGTCCTCTTCGCATTCCTGTCCTTCATGGCGCTTCGCGAATTCTGGACGCTGACGCCATCGCGGCGCGGCGATCACCTGGCGCTGTTCCTGTCCTTCTTCGTCGTGCTGCCGGTGCACTATGTGCTACTCGGGACACTCTGGTACGGCCTCTTCGCGATCTTCATCCCGGTCTATGCCTTCCTGATCCTGCCAGCAGTGGCGACTTTGACAGGCGACGTCAACGAATTCCTGGCGCGCACCGCCAGGGTGCAATGGGGATTGATGCTGACAGTCTATTCGATCAGCCATGCTCCCGCACTTCTGATGCTGCAGACCGGCACGCCCTCGGCCCTTCTCCTGGTCTATCTCGTCATCGTCGTGCAGCTCAGCGACGTCTTCCAATATGTCTGGGGCAAGCTTCTCGGAAAACATCGTTTCTCGCCGAATATCAGCCCATCGAAAACGCTCGAAGGCCTCTTCGGCGGCGGCGCCTCGGCCATCCTTGTCGGAACGCTGCTCTATCGCCTGACGCCGTTCTCGCCGCTGCAGGCGGCGGCCGTCAGCACGGTCATCGTCGTCGCGGGCTTCTTCGGCGGCTTCGTACTCTCGGCGATCAAGCGCGACCTCAACGCCAAGGACTGGGGTTATGTCATCGAGGGTCACGGCGGCGTGCTCGACCGCTTGGACTCTATCACCTTCGCGGCGCCGCTGTTCTTCCACATCGTCCGCTACTGGTACACAACCTGAAGAGACGCACGTGGCCAATTTCTAAAGCCGGTCGATATTCTGGAGACTATCGAACAGCCGTTGCTGGACCTCGCGCTCCTGGCGGCTGATCGCCGTCATGAGCTTGCTCATCGTTCCTCGCAGGCCGTGGAGCTGGTCGACCAGGTTCATGACGACGTCGACGCCGGCCTCGTTGACACCCATATTGCCGATGAGATCGAGGATGAGCTGGGCACGGGCGACGTCAACTTCGCGAAACTGCCGCCCTCCGCTCGACGTCTCCGGGATCAGCCAGCCGTGTTCGATCCAGAAGTCGAGCTGGACGACATCGATTTTCAAGTAAAGACGGAATTCGAGATCATCCATGATCAGGCCTCCATGTTCTTTCTCGGATCGTATGGATGTGCGGCCGCCCATTCCTCCACCAGAGACGTGAGCCGCTCGTCGGGGCGGTCGGGCAATACGATCTTCAGGGTGACGTAGACGTCGCCGTGTCCACCGCCGCGTTTCGGAGCACCCTTGCCTTTGAGACGCAGCACTTTGCCGGTGTTGGAATGCGGCGGCAGCGTCAGGCTGACCGGTCCGGACGGCGTCGGTGCCCGAACCTTGCCTCCGAGCACGGCTTCGCTGAGCGAAATCGGCAGTTCCAGGCGGATGTCGTCGCCGTCACGCGTGAAGAAGCGATGGGGCCGCACGCGAATCTCGATCAGCGCATCGCCCGTTGGCCCACCGCCAATGCCCGGTTCACCCTTGCCGCGCAGCCGCAAGGTTTGGCCGTCGCGGGTTCCCGGCGGGATCTGCACCTCGAGCGCGGGGCCATTGGGAAACTTGATCTCGGTCTTGGCGCCGTTGACGGCCTCGAGAAAATCGACCTCCATGGAGAACCGCCGATCCTGACCCTGGCTGCGCGACCGGCCACCGCCGGTGCGGCGCGAAAAGAAGCTCGCAAAGATGTCATCGGCGTCGCCGAAATCGGCGAAGCCGGCGCTGTTGTGATAGGGATCGTTGGGACCGCTGGCCGCGGCATAATCGCGATAATAGTTGCGCTGGGCCCGCTCGGCGCCCGACATATCGATCTCGCCGCGGTCGAAGCGGCCGCGCTTTTCCTCATCGCTCAAAATCTCGTAGGCGGTCGAAATTTCCTTGAACCTGTCCTCGGCGTGTTTGTCGCCGGGGTTGAGGTCGGGGTGAAGTTTCTTGGCGAGTTTGCGGAAGGCGCTTTGAATATCCTTCTGCGTCGCATCTCGCTTCACGCCCAGAAGCTCATAAGGATCCTGGCTCATGCATATCTCCGGTCGGGCAGTGAATACTGCTGGTTGGGTTGGGATTGATATAGGTTGCCGGTCCGCCGCAGGGGAGGGGATGCCAAGCGTCAAAATCCCGTCATGCCATGATCGGCGGAGGCTCGCCAGGATCAGAGCGAAACGACGTCTTCTGTTTGAGCCGCAGAATCTTCTCCGGCATGATCGAGGCGCCGGTCGATGAGAACCGAGCACCCTGCATGGCGCACGACCTTCTCGACGATCGAGGAGAAGACATAGTCGGTGATATCGGGCACGTGGGATGACAGCAGGATGAGATCGGCTGCTCTCTCCCTTGCGGCCGAGACGAGCAGCGAGGCGGCAACGCCGATGCGAACTTCGATCATCGCCGGGATGTCCAGCTCCTTGCACAGCGACGCAAGTTTCCGTTCGGCGTCGATAATGGCAGCCGTCTCGAATTCCTCGGGGACACCGGTCAGGTGGTGGCGCGGGATATTCTCGATGACATGCATGACGACGATCGTTCCGCCTTCATCCACCAGCGCCGCAGCCCGGCGCAGCAGACGGTTGGCCGTCTGTCTCGAGCCCATGCCGATGCAGCAGATGATCGTGCGATACATTGAGATCAATATCCTCGAATGCGAGTCATTTGCCTGATCATAAGGCTATCCACAGCGTCTGCTTTGACTAAAGTCAAGCCGGACTGCCGCCGGCATATTGGCAACCATCGGCCGCCTCAAGACGAGAATTCAGCCGCATTGTCGCAGTTGACGACCGCCCGATCGGCGGTAACTCTCATGCGGGTGCCGTCACAACATCGAGGTTTCAGATGCCGAGCTTTGCCATTATCGGAGCGGGCGCAATGGGAAGCGCGGTCGCCAAACGATTGATCGAGCATGGCGCTACGGTGCTGACTTGCCTCGATGGCCGAAGCGAGCAGACGATCGTGCGAGCCAAGACAACCGGCATGGTGCCGGTCGGCCGCCAAGAGCTGACCGAAGCCGAGCTGATCCTGTCGATCGTTCCGCCAGCTGAGGCACTCATAGTCGCCGAACTGGTTGCCGACATATCGGCGAGGACGCCGGCGCCGCCCTTCATCGACCTCAATGCAATTGCACCGAAGACAATGCAGACGCTTGCAGCCCGGTTCGACGGCATCGGCGTGACGGTGCTGGACGGCGCTATCATCGGAGGGCCGCCGGTTGCCGGAAAATCAGGTCCGACCCTTTATGTCAGCGGCGACGGCGCGGAGCGAAGCAGACTGCTCGAAGATTACGGCTTACGGGTCCGCAGGCTGGACGGACCGCTCGGCGCAGCTTCGGCGCTGAAAATGTGTTATGCCGGCATCAACAAGGGATTTATCGGCCTTGGCGCTGCCATGCTGCTTGCCGCATCGCGCTCGGGCGCGGTTGAGAGCCTGAAGGCCGAGCTCTCCGAAAGCCTTCCCGATTTCGACCGCAAGCTGTCGAAATCCATTCCAGACATGTATCCCAAGGCCTATCGTTGGGTTGCCGAAATGCAGGAGATTGCCGATTTCCTCGGAGAGGGCGATCCGGCGGCAACCATCTTCCGCGGCATGGCGGATGTTTTCTCCAGGTTGGCGGAGGATGTGGAAGGCAGCCGCGCCCTCGTCGCACAGCTGGACCAGATCCTTCGCTCCCAGCAAGCCTCTGGCGCGATGGTCATGCCATAGCTCATCGCCGGCCGTTGGCGTGCAGCCGGACGAAGCCGCGCCTATATCTTTGCGAAGTCCTCGACCTGCGCCCTGATCGCGACCTCGGTCGGCAAGCGTTCCATCGAGCTTGCCCCGTAAAAGCCGTTGCAGCCCTTGCAGCGGGCGAGCACATGGGCCGCATCCGCGGGCATGGCGATTGGCCCGCCGTGGCAGAGCACGATGACGTCGTTGCGCACCGATCTTGCGGCATCCGACCACGCGTTGATCTTTTCCACGCAGCCGTCGAGCGTCAGCGCCGTTTCGGCGCCGATCGCGCCCCCGGTGGTCAGGCCGAGATGGCAGACGACGATGTCGGCGCCGGCCTTGGTCATGGCCACGGCGTCGTCGCTGCTGAAGACGTAAGGGGTCGTCAGCATGTCCTTGGCGTGGGCGCGGGCGATGATGTCGATTTCCAGATCGAAGCCCATGCCGGTCTCTTCGAGATTGGCGCGGAAGGTGCCGTCGATCAGCCCGATGGTCGGGAAATTCTGAATGCCGGCAAAACCCATTGCCCTCAATTCGTCGAGGAAGTGATCGGGAAGCATGAAGGGGTCGGTGCCGTTGACGCCGGCAAGCACCGGCGTATGGCGCACAACCGGCAGCACCTCGCGGCCCATCTCCTTGACGATCTCATTGGCATTGCCATAGGCCAGCAGGCCGGCCAGCGAGCCGCGCCCGGCCATGCGGTAACGGCCGGAATTATAGATCACGATCAGGTCGATGCCGCCGGCTTCCTCGCTCTTGGCGGAAAGGCCGGTGCCGGCGCCACCGCCGATGATCGGCCGGCCCTCGGCGATCTTCCGTCGAAGCTTGGTCAATATGTCGTTTCTATCGATACGGGTCAAAACTCTCTCCTCAGGCATGGATCTCATGGAAGCCGGCGACGAGTGCGACGGCAAATTCCGGGCTGTTGATATGGGCATCGACCTCGACGAGGCGCCTGTTCGGCGCGTCGTGCCAGCCGGTCCGGATGGCGGAAAACAGTGCCGCGTCGGCTTCGGGATCGTGGAACGGCTGACCGGCGGCGTCGATTGCCGAAACGCCCTGAAGCGGCAGCAGGAAACGAACCGGCCCCTGCATCCGGTTGAGCCGGTCGACGATGAAGGCGCCGATCCTGCTGTTCTCTTCCGGCGTGGTTCGCATCAGTGTCACCTGCGCGTTGTGGATGTGGAGCCTGCGGTCGCGGAAGGCTGCCGGCACCGTTTCCCGCGCGCCGAAATTCACCATGTCGACGGCACCGACCGAGCCGACATAGGGCAGGCCGGTGCGGACGATGGCACCGAAGCGATCCTCGGTCGCCGGAAAAACACCGCCGACAAGGAGATCGGGAACCTCCGTCGTCGTCACGTCGATCACGCCCTGCAGCAGACCGGAATCGGCAAGCTTCTCCATCGACTGGCCGCCGACGCCGGTGGCATGGAAGACGTAGATTTCATGCGTCTCGCCGAGCATCTCGCGAACCTGGGTGACGCAGGAAGTGGTGACGCCGAACATGGTCATGCCGATGCCCGGCCGGTCATCCGCCGAGGCGGGAATGGGGTTGCGGACCATGCCGGCCGCCGCATTGGCGGCATTGCCGATCACCTTGCGTGAGATGGCATTCAGGCCGGCGACGTCGACGACCGAATACATCATGGTGAGGTCGTTCGGCCCGACATAGGGCGCGACATTGCCTGAGGCGACCGTCGAGACCATCAGTTTCGGCACCCCGATCGGCAGTGCCCGCATCGCCTCCGTGACCAGTGCGGTATTGCCGGTTCCGCCAAGACCGAGCACGGCACCGATGTCGCCACGCGAATTGAGAAAAGCCGTCAACGCCTTGGCCATGGCCGAAACCGCTGTCCCCCGGTCCGTTTGTCCAAGGACGGCCGCCGCACCGGCGGGATGAAATTGGGCGACTACGCGCACCTTGATATCGGCGTCCGCGCCGTCCCCCAGCGTGCCGACATCGACCAGCACCGCATCGGCTCCGGCCGAAAGAACCACCTCCTTGGCATAGTTCAATTCAGCGCCCTTGGTGTCGCAGGTACCGACGATATAGACCTTTCCCATTGTTTTTCCTCCTCTTTTCGATCAATTTTCACATACTTCGATAAAGTTCCTGCTTTTTGTATTTTCCATATTGTATATTCCTTCGCATATTGCATACTTAAATCATGAACGCCAGACGGAAACAGAAATCATGAACGCACCTCGCCACCTCACCCTTCGTGAACGGATCTACGAGGAGATCGTTCGCCTGATCGTCTCCGGCGAACTGCCGAGCGGCGTCTCGATCGATGAGAAGGAATTGACGGAGCGCCTGCAGGTCAGCCGCACGCCGTTCCGCGAGGCCATAGGAACGCTTGCCAAGGAAGGACTGATCGAGATCAGGCCGTATCGCGGCTTCTTCGTGCGCAGCTTCACGCCGAAGGAGATCGACGACCTCTATAATCTGCGCAAGACTCTCGAATGCTTCGCCGTCGAGCTCGCCGTTCCGGAGATGAGCGACCGGCATATCGCAAACTTCGAGCGCATCCTGGATGAGGCGGTGGCGGCACTGCGCCGCGGCGACATGGCGACCTATGGCATCCGCGACAAGGAATTTCACGAGACCATCGCCGACCTTTCGGGAAGCGCGCCGCTGGTCGAAACGCTGGCGCGGCTCGCGCTGCAGATCCAGATCTGCCGCTCGATCGCCAATGAGAGTCGTGACCTGGCCGAAAGGGCCGCCGAGGAGCGCGATCAGATCCTGCAGGCTTTCCGGGCGCGCGACATCGCCGGCGCCAAGGCGCTGATGCACGCGCATATCAGCGACGTCCAGCAGGCCGTCATGGCGCGCTTTCAGAAAGAAAATCCGGCGCGTTAGCCGGGTGAATGAAGGAGAGGGAGGTCTCCTTTCAACGAGCGGAAAACGTGGCCAAGGAGCGGCCCGGAGGAGGGAACAATGCTGAAATTTCTGGCCCGGACAACGGCACTGGCGGCGATGATCGCCTTAAGCTTGCCGGCGCATGCCGAGACCCTGAAAATGTGGGGTCCGGAGCAGATCACCGAACCGCTGGTCGCGCAGCTCTGGAACGGCATCAAGGCCGATTTCGAGAAGGCCAATCCCGGTGTAACGGTTGAATTCATGCCGCCGACCGGCACGATCAGCAACGGCGCGGTGCAGGCGGCGATCCAGTCGGATGCCGGGCCTGACGTAATCCTCACCAATTCCGGTATCGGCCGCATCAGCGTCGTCAAAAACGCCAAGCAGGTCGTGCCGCTCACCGAACAATATGAAAAGCGCGGCTGGAAGGATGAGATCTATCCCTGGCTCTACACCGAGCTGAAGGGCCAGTTCGGCGGGGAAATCTACGAGGTTCCGGATGGGCTCGATGCTCTCGGCATCTGGTATCACAAAGATCTCTTCGCGCAGGCGGGCTGGAAAATGCCGGCGACGTGGGCCGAGTTCGAAACGCTGATGAAGGCGATCGAAGAAACCGGGCTGCAGCCGATCGCCATCGGTCCGCGCACACCGGGCAGCGCCGGCCACCTCTTCGGCAACCTACTGCAATCGGCGAGCGGCAAGGAAGTGATCGGCAAGGCGCTGCGCCGCGAGATCGCTTTCGACGACCCATCGGTCGCCGCCGGCGCCGTCCGGCTGCAGAAGCTGATCGAGGCGGGCTATATCAAGAAGGAAATGGCAGGCCTCGATCTCGACGGCGCCTCGCGCCTCTGGTTCAACAAGCGTGCGGCCATGTTCGTTGCCGGTCCCTGGTTCACCGCCAATGCCCGCAAGGCCGGCTACGACCTCGCCAACGCCGGTTATGCGCCCATGCCTTCTGACATCAAGGGTGCTGATATCCCCACCGGCGGCGTCGGCTGGAGCTGGCTCGTTCCGGTCAACTCAAAGCAGCCGGAGCTTGCGATGAAGTGGATCGACTTCATGCTTTCGGATGCCGTGATGAAGAAGCGCGCGCAGGATCCGGCAAGCACGATGATCTATCCGCGCGAAATTCCCGGTGTCGAGCCGCCGACCCCCGTGCTGAAGGACATCTTCGCGGCTGCCGCAGGCGGCGTCGGCTACAATCCGAGCGTCTATCTGCCAGGCCCCGTGCTCGACACCTACTTCCAGGTCATTCAGGGCCTGATCTCCGGCCAGATCGGCGGCGAGGACGGCATGAAGCAGATCCAGGCGAAGATGGCAGAGGCGAAATAGTGGTCATCCCAGAAACGCCCGGCGGCAAGGTCGTGGCTCCTCTCAGCACCGTCCCCGCCATGGCGGGACATACGGGTGGCACATCCGCCCGTATGTCCAAACGCCGGGTAGCCGGGTCCGGCTCAGCCGATGGCGATGCCGGCACCGCATTCTGGCTGATGGCGCCGGCGCTCACCCTTTATGCCGTCTTCACGCTGCTGCCGATCGCCGCCACCTTCTGGCTGAGCTTCAACAGTTCCGCCGGCTTCAATACCTCCGCGAGCTTCGTCGGCCTCGACAATTACGCCAAGGCGGCGCAGGATCCGATCGTCTGGAAGAGCCTCGTCCATACCTTCCTCTGGCTGGCCTATCATGTGGTGATGGCCGGCGGCCTCGGTCTGCTGCTGGCGCTTGCCGTCAGCAGACTGAGAGTGACACAAGTCTTCTTCCGCACCGCTTTCTTCCTGCCGCATCTGGTGTCGCTCGCCGTCGTCGGCGTCATCTGGGCCAATATCTACGACCCGTTTTTCGGCCTGCTGAACACGGCCCTGACGCGGATCGGGCTCGGCGCGTTCACGCGAGGATGGCTTTCCGATCCCGCTTTGGTGCTGTTCTCCGTCAATGTCGCAAGCTCGTGGCAGGGCTTCGGCCTCTACATGCTGCTCTTCATCGCCGGCCTGCAGAATATCGACCACTCGCTTTACGACGCGGCGGAAGTGGACGGCGCCAACGCCTTCCAGAAGCTGATCTATGTCACGCTGCCGGGGCTTCGCGAGGTGACCACCTTCGTCGTCTCGCTGGCGATGATCAATGGCCTGAAAGGCTTCGCCACGGTCTTCGTCATGACCAATGGCGGCCCGTTCTATCAGAGCGAACTGATCACCACCTACATCTACCGGCTTGCCTTCCAGTCCCAGGATCACGGGCTTGCGGCGGTGCTCTGCATCCTGCTCAGCCTGCTTGCGATCGCCATCACCATCGTCTTCAACCGCTGGCGCGCGAGGCTTTCCCAATGAGTGTGCGCAATCGCGAATGGCCGGTGGCGCTGGCGCTAACCCCGGTCCTGATTCTGATCCTCGCTCCCTTCGTCTGGCTGGTGATCTCGAGCTTCAAGACAGAGGCCGAGATTGGCCAGGCCGATCCCTTCACCTGGCCCGCCGACCTGATGTGGCGGAATTATCTCGACGCCTGGCAGATCGGCGGCTTCGGGGACCTCGTCGGCAACAGCCTCATCAACCTCGTCGGCGTCGTCGCCTTGTCGCTCATCACCTGCGCGCCGGCCGGCTATGCGCTTGCCAAGATCCGATTCCCCGGCCGGGAATGGCTGTTCTACGCCTTCATCCTCGGGCTCACCGTGCCGGTCCAGGCGATCGTCATCCCGCTCTACCAGGTGCTCTTCGGACTGAATCTCGTCAACACGCTTGCTGGTATCGTGCTGGTGCAGGTCAGCAACGGCATTCCCTTCGGCATCTTCCTGATGCGGAGCTTCTTCATCGGCGTGCCGGACGATCTGATCGAGGCCGCCAAGATCGACGGCGCTTCGCATTTCCAGATCCTCACCAAGGTCTTTCTGCCGATCTCGACACCCGCGGTGCAAGCGCTCGTCATCATCAGCGCGCTTTCCACCTGGAACGATTTCTTCCTGCCGCTGATCGTGCTGATCAGCCCGAAGGTACAGACGCTGCCGCTCGGGCTGGTCCGTTTCGCCAGCACCTATGCCTCCGATTATCGCCTGGTCTTCTCGGGCACCGTCATTTCGTTCCTGCCGATCATTCTTCTCTACATCCTGATGCAGCGCCGCTTCACCGAGGGGCTGACGCAGGGGGCAATCAAGGGCTGACCATGTCGCATCACGTCCAGCGGGAAATCCGCTACAATTTCGAATTCGACCATCGCATCAAGGCCTGCTTCATCGGCGCCGGCGGCCATGCCTATCGCAATGTCTATCCGGCGCTGCGGTATGCGCCGGTGGAACTTGCCGGCATCTGCGATCTCGATCTCGGCCGCGCCGAGAAATTCGCAAAACTCTTCGGCGCCGGCAAGGCCTATACCGATCATCGCGAGATGCTGGAGCGAGAAAAGCCGGAGCTGGTCTTTCTCGTCACCGCCTATCATCCCGACGGCCGGGTCCAGGCGACCGATCTGGCGCTCGACGCCCTTGCAGCGGGCGCGCACGTCTGGATGGAAAAACCGACAGCGGCAAGCATCGACGATATCGAAATGCTGCAGGCGGCAAGTGCGGCGGCCGGCCGCATGGTGATGACCGGTCTCAAGAAGACCTTCTTTCCGACGATCGAGAAACTCAAGGATCTGATCGGCTCGCCGGGTTTCGGCAGGCTGACCTCGATCAATGTCCGTTATCCCCAGAGCCTGCCGAGGCCGGAAGACCGCGCCGATCTCGTCAAGATGCAGAGCTTTCTCGACCATATCTACCATCCAGGCGCGATCCTCAATTTCCTCGGCGGCGAGATAGAGCGTGCCAGTTATGAGTGGGAGCCGTTGGCCGGGGCAAGCGTCACCAGCCTGCGCTTCCGCTCCGGCGCGATCGGAACGCTGCACCTCGCCGCCGGCCAGTCGGGCGGCAGCATCTTCGAGCGCGTGGAGATCATCGGCGAAGGCGCCAACGCCATCATCGAAAACGGCAGCCGTCTGACGTATTTCCGCAAGGCGGACCTGCCGTCCTATGGCCGCGCCGCAAGCTTCATCCAGCCGGACGAGAATGCCGCTTTGCTCTATGAGCCTGAGCATTCGCTCGGCCAGCTCTATAACAACAATCTCTTTTATCTCGGCTATGTGCCCGAGATCCTGCATCTGACGGATGCGATCCTTGCCGGCACCCAGATATCAAGGGGCACGCTCGAAATCGCCCGCGAGATCATGAAGCTCTTCGAATTCTACAGACGCACGAATGCCGGCGTCACCACCAATCTCTGACAGGGAGGGACAGCCTTGAGCGATACCGATGTGATTTTCAGGAAAGCTGGCGGTGAATTCATGCCGACCAGTTGGGGCGAACTCAACTGGAAGATCACCGGCGACGGCACGCCCGGCGCCGAGATGACCTTCGGTACCTGTCGCATCAATCCCGGCGAACGCAACCAGCTGCATTCGCACCCCGACTGCGAGGAGATCCTCTACGTCGTTTCCGGCAGTTGCGAACACAAGCTCGGCGATGCGCTTTATCGGCTCGAACCTGGCGATGCGATCCGCATTCCCCGCAATATCCGTCACTGGGCGCGCGCGCTCGGCACCGAACCGCTCTTCGCGCTGATCATGTTCTCCTCCGGTACCCGGACGGCGGTCAATCATGAAGGCGAGGGTGCGGCCTGAATCGGCAGATTTTCATCAACCTTGCCAAGGCTCTGACGATTGCGTGAAGCCGCTCCGATAGCTGTGACAAAACCTCATCGCCTCTGCTATGTCAGGAAAAATGCGACGACCCAACCGGCGTCGCACTCTATCTGATCAATGCCAGGAGTTTAAAAGATGAGCGGTACCTCCGACTATATCCCCCCGAAGGTCTGGACCTGGAACAAGGCGAATGGCGGCCAATTCGCCAACATCAATCGCCCGATCGCAGGACCGACACATGAGAAGGAGCTTCCGATCGGCCGCCACCCGCTGCAGCTCTATTCGCTCGGAACGCCGAACGGCCAGAAGGTCACGATCATGCTCGAGGAACTGCTGGCGCTCGGTCATGGCGGTGCTGAGTATGACGCCTGGCTGATCAGGATCGGCGAGGGCGACCAGTTCGGCAGCGGCTTCGTCGCCGTCAATCCCAACTCCAAGATCCCGGCGCTGATGGACCGCAGCGGCCCGAAGCCGGTCCGCGTCTTCGAATCCGGCGCCATCCTCACCTATCTCGCCGAGAAGTTCGGCGCCTTCCTGCCGACCGAGCCGAGTGAGCGTGCCGAATGCCTGTCATGGCTGTTCTGGCAAATGGGAAGCGCGCCCTATCTCGGCGGCGGCTTCGGCCATTTCTACGCCTATGCACCAACCAAGATCGAATATGCGATCGACCGCTTCGCGATGGAGGTGAAGCGTCAGCTCGACGTGCTCGATCACCGTCTTGCCGAAAGCGAATATGTGGCAGGCAGTCAATACACGATCGCCGATATTGCCATCTGGCCGTGGTACGGCGGCCTGGTGAAGGGCTGGAGCTACGAGGCCGCGGAATTCCTGCAAGTCGGGGACTATAAAAACGTGTTGCGCTGGGCCGACAATATCTATAGCCGGCCCGCGGTGCAGCGCGGCCGGATGGTCAACCGCCTCTCCGGCGACCCGTCGAGCCAGTTGCACGAGCGCCACGACGCCAGCGATTTCGAGACCAAAACGCAGGACAAGCTGGCGGCTGCCGAATAAGCAAGCCGTGCCAGCTGGTTGTTTCAGCAATAAATCAGGCTCCGCCGCCTCTACGGCGGCGGAGCATTTGCGAGCTGCCCGAACTCAGTTCTTGACCGTGTCTTCCAGGAAGAAGCGGCCGAGCGGGTTCTGGTGGAAGTTCTCGATATTCTTGCGCGAGACGTTGATGTAGGGGCTGTAATAGAGGTCGATCCAGTTGACGTCGTCCTTGGCCATCTTCTGCAGATCGACATACATCTCTTCGCGTTTCTTCGGGTCGAGTTCGAGACGCGCCTTGGCGACCAGCTCCTTCACCGCCTCATTCTTGTAGTTGGTCATGTAATTATTGTTCGAATCGTGGCCGAGAACAAAGGTTGTCTTCTGGTCCGGATCGAGGATGTCGTTCGTCCAATAGTTGACGGAGATGTCGTAGTCGCCCGCAACCGTCATGTCCCATTCCTGGCTCGGGTCGACCTTTTGCAGGTTGGCGGTAATGCCGGCCTTCTGCAACTGCTGCTGGACCAGCACGGCCGTCTGTTCGTCGACCTCGTCACCGGCGCGGATCAGATAATTGAGCGTCAGGTCGGAAGCGCCAGCAGCAAGCAGCATCTCCTTTGCTTTTTCAGGATCGTAGGGCCGCTGCAAATTATCGGCGAAATAATAAAGCGCGCCTTTCGGAATGTAAGAGTTGGCAACCGTGCCCTGGCGGAAGGTGACGGCGTCGACGATCGCCTTCTTGTCGATCGCCAAGTCGAGCGCCTGGCGGACTTCTTTCTTGGCGAGCGCGCCGTGCGCATGGTTGATCAGAAGATGATCCTCGCGAGTAGAGGAATCGACGTCGACGTTGAGGCTTGTATCCTTCTTCAGCTCCTCGACCCGGGAAAACGGTACAAAGATCGCCGCATCCAGCTCGCCGGCCTGGACGTTGAGCATCCGGGTATTGTCGTCGGGCACGGAGATCCATTCGACGCCGTCGAGCTTGACTCGGTCGGCCTGCCAGAAGTTTGGGTTCTTCTTAAGGATAATGCGGTCGCCACGCCGCCATTCCTCGACGGTGAAGGCGCCGGATGCGACCGGCTTTTCGGCATAGGTATCGGCGCCCAGCGCTTCCATGCCCGCCTTCGAAATGACGGAAGCGTTCGGCAGCGCCAGCGTCGACAGGAACGGCGCCGACGGATTCTTGAGCTTGATCGTCAGCGTATGCGCGTCGGTCGCAGCCGCCGTGTCGATCACCTTGTAGGAATCGCTCCAGAGCGAGGCCGGGTCGTCGCGGATGCGCAGCAGGCTGTAGGCCGCGTCTTCCGCCGTCAGCGGCGAACCGTCCGAGAATTTCGCATCGCGGATCTTGAAGGTGTAGGTCAGCCCGTCATTGGAGGCGGTCCAGCTTTCGGCAAGGCCCGGCTCCAGCTTGGTGCCTGTCTTGTCGACGCGGATCAGCACATCGTAGACGTTCGAGAACACCCAGTTGTCGATGTTCTGCGCCGTCTTGATCGGATCGAATGTCGTCGAATCCTCGCGGCGGCCGATGGTGAGCACACCGGCGGCTTCGGCATAGCTTGCACTCAATGTCAGGCCAGCGAGCATGGCGGCAAGCCCGATTGATTTCCACCTGTTTGGCATCAGTTCGTTCCCTTCTTTGTTATGGCATGCGTCTGATGGATATGGATTGCGCCTCGTCCCTGCGGCCGGTGCCCTTGCAGCAGCGGCTTGTCAGGATCGATGTCGGGAATGGCAGCGATCAGCGCCGCGGTATAGGCATGCTTCGGCCGCGCGAAGACCTCGTCGGAGCGGCCCTCCTCGACGATCTCTCCGCGATACATCACGACGACGCGTTCGCAGAGATTGCGCACGATCGCCAGATCATGGGCGATGAAGACCAGCGTCAGGTTCATCTTCGCGGTGAGCTGGCGGAAAAGCTCGATGATCTGCGCCTGGATGGTGACGTCGAGGGCCGCCACGCATTCGTCGGCGATAATCAGCTTCGGTTCGACGGCAAGCGCGCGGGCGATGCCGGCGCGCTGGCACTGACCGCCGCTCATGCTGCGCGGCTTGCGCTCAGCGAATTCGCGCTCGAGGCCGACGAGATCGAGCAGTTCGCCGATGCGCGCCGGAATATCGGCCTTGGCGACCTTGCCCTGCACCTTCAGCACCTCGGCCAGCATCTGCCCGATCGTCAGCCGGGGATTGAGGGCATTATAGGGGTCCTGGAACACCATCGCCGTTTCGCGCCTGAGCTTTGCCAGGCCAGCGCTTTTCTGCAGCGTGAGATCGACACCGTCGAAGGTGACATGACCCGAGGAAAGTGGCGTGAGACCGAGCACGGCGCGGGCAAGCGTGCTTTTTGCCGCTGCCGGATTCGCCGACGATGCCGACCGTCTCGCCCGGCATGATCTGCAGGCTGACGCCGGCAACGGCGCTGACCGTCTTGGCGCCACCCTTGACCAGGCTGCCACCGGCTCTGAAACGCACGTGCAGATCATCGATTTCGAGCAAGGGTCTCGCCGGCGCGCGTGCCTCGGCGATCTCGAGCGCCGGCGCCGGCATCCCGCCTGATATCGACGGGTGGCTGTCGATCAGGTTGATCGTATAGGGATGTTGCGGCTGTGCGAGGATCGTCCGCTTCGGCCCCTCTTCGATGAGCTTGCCGCCACGCATTACGGCGATGCGGTCGCAGGTCTGGGCGACGATGCCGAGATCGTGAGTGATGAGAATGATCGACAGGCCGCGGCGGTCGCGAATATCGATCAGCAGCCGCAGGATCTGCGCCTGAATGGTGACGTCGAGCGCCGTCGTCGGTTCGTCGGCGATCAGGATTTTCGGATTGCAGGACAGGGCAACACCGATCATCGCCCGCTGGCGCATGCCGCCGGAAAATTCATGCGGATAGCTGTCGTACTGCCGGCCGGGGTCGGGAAAGCCGACCTGCGCGAGAATTTCCAACGCCGCGGCGCGAGCTTCGTGGGCACCAAGGCCCTGATGATAGCGGATGCCCTCGGCGATCTGATTGCCGATCCGCATGACCGGATCGAGATGGCTGGTCGGGTTCTGGAAGATCATGCCGATCTCACCGCCGCGCACCTTCAGCATCTCAACGTCATGGATCCGCGTCAGGTCGCGTCCTTCCAGCAGCATGGAACCGCTCTCGATCTTCAGCAGCGAGGAGGGCAAGACGCGCACCAGCGAGCGGCAGAACAGGCTCTTGCCCGAGCCGCTCTCGCCGACGAGACCGAGAATTTCGCCGCGACCGAGATCGAGCGAGACTGCATCAAGCAGCGTGCGCGGGCCGGAATCGAGATGCGCTCTGACGGTGAGATCGCGAACGGAGAGCACAGGACCGCTCATTCATGCACTCCCAGCAATTCGCCGAGCGCATCGCCCAGCATGCTGAAGCCGAAGGCAAGGCAGACGATGGAGAGGCCGGGAAACAGCGTGATCCACCAGGCGGTGGTGATGAAGCTCTGCCCCTCCGCGACCATGACGCCCCATTCGGCGATCGGCGGCTGGACGCCGAGGCCGAGATAGCTGACGGCCGCACCGCTCAGCAGCACCAGAGTCGCATCGGACATGGAAAAGACGATCGAGCCGGCAATCGCGTTCGGCAGCAGGTGCCGGAACATGATACGCCTGCGGCTGAAGCCGAGGCTGACGGCGGCCACTGCGTAATCGCTGCTCTTCAGCACCAGCATCTGCGCCCGGATCAGCCGCGCATAGGAGACCCAGCCGACCAGCGCCATGGCGATGTAGAAGCTGCCGAGTCCTGGGCCGAGGATCGCGATAATCGACAGCATCAGCACGAGAAAGGGAAAGGCAAGAATGATATCGACCAGACGCATGAACAGTGCATCGACGATTCCACCGAAGAAGCCGGAGATGGTGCCGACCGTCGTGCCGATCAGGAACGGGAAGACGACGCCGATCAGCGCCATCTGCAGATCGACGCGCGCACCCCAGATGACGCGGGAGAGGATGTCACGGCCGAAATTGTCGGTGCCGAAGGGGTGAAGCAGCGAAGGCGCCTGCAGGCGCACCTCGGCATTCTGCATGATCGGGTCATAGGGCGCGAGAAGAGGCGCGCCAAGCGCCAGCAGGATGAAGAACAACAGCACGCCGGCGCCGACGGCAAACATCGGCCGCCGGCCGAGGAGGAGGCGGCCAGGGGACGCGGGTGTTGTCACCTCGACGCTCATAGCTTCACCCTCGGATCGACGGCAACGGTGACGATATCGGCGATGAAGTTGATCAGCACGGTGGCGCAGGCAAAGACCATCGCGACGCCCTGCACCACCATATAGTCACGCGAGAAGATCGCCCTGACGAGGAGCTGGCCCATGCCGGGCAGCGCGAAGACGCTCTCGACCACAACCGTGCCGCCGATCAGCCAGCCGATGTTGACGGCAAGCAGGTTGATCGCCGGCACCAGCGAATTCGGCAGCACGTGCCGCCAGAAGACGATGCCTTCGGGCATGCCGCGGGCGCGCGCCGCCGTCGCGACATCTGATTTCAGCGACTCGATCATCGCGGCGCGCAGGCTGCGCGTCAAAACGGTCGAGAGCGACAGCGCCACCGTCAGGCTCGGCAGCACGAGATGCGCAAGTTTGTCGCCGAGCGTCGCGCCGTAGCCGGAAACCGGCAGCAGCCCGAGTTCGACGCTGAAGAGGATGATCAGCATCAGCCCCAACCAGAAGGGCGGAAAGCCGATGCCGAAGGTCGAGACGATGCGCACCGCATGGTCCGGCGCCCGGCCGGCATTGCGTGCGGCGATCGCCGCCATCGGCACAGCGATCAGCACCGACAGCACGACGCTTGCGGCGACGAGGGCAAGCGTCGGCTCGATGCGGGTGACGATCAGCTTCAGCACGTCGATCTTGTAGAGGATCGATTTGCCCATCTCGCCATTGGCGAGATTTTTGAGGAAATAGACATATTGCAGCCACATCGGCTGATCGAGACCGTATTGGGCACGGATGCTGGCAAGGGCAGCCGGTGTGGCGCGCGTACCGAGGATGTTGCGCGCCGGATCGCCGGGGATCAGCCGAACCAGAATGAAGGTGATGACGCTGATGCCGAAGATGACGGGCAGGAACTGAAGCGGTCGGGTCAGAACGAATTTATAGCGATACATGAGCACGGCCGCCCCTCTGTCCTCGTCCGGTTTGAGCCGCTTTCGTTTTCATCAGGCTGCCTTGTGCCGGTCGAGGAAATCGAGAAGCGCCGGATAATAGTCCTGCGGGTTCTCATAGAAGGGCATGTGGCTGGCATTGGCGAACACCCGGAGCTCGGCATTCGGCAGCGCCAGCTTCATCCTGAGCCCGCAGGCGGGCGTCAGCTCGTCATGCTCTCCCGTGGTGATCAGCACGGGCAGCGTCAGCCGCGGCAGATCCGGGATGCGGTTCCAGTCCTTGAGGTTGCCGATGTAAAGAAACTCGTTCGGGCCCTGCATCGTCGCGTAAGGCGCCATGTTCCAGTCGTCGAGCGAACGGCGTATCGGCGCCGGCCATTCGGCCAGGCGGCAGACATGGCGGTAGTTGAGGATGGTGACGGCGGCGATATATTCCGGATGATCGTAGGTCCCCTGCGCCTCATGCTTCTGCATCATCGAGACTGTTTCCGGACCAAGCGCTGCCCGCAGCCGTTCCAGTTCCGAGATCAGATGCGGCATGTCGGCGACGGTATCCTCGAGGATCAGCGTCTTGAGGTTTTCGGGGTAGGTCAAGGCATAATCGATCGCCAGCCACCCGCCCCAGGAATGGCCGAGCATGTGGACCTTTCCGAGTCCGAGCGTCTTGCGCACCGTTTCGGTCTCCTCGACATAGCGGCCGATCGTCCAGAGCGAGAGATCGTCCGGCCGATCGGAGGCGCCGGTGCCGAGCTGGTCGAAGGCGACGACGCGGTAGCCCTTGTCGATCAGGCAGGAGTGCGCCTCGCGCAGGTAATCGCAGGGCAGACCGGGACCGCCGTTCAGGCAGAAAACCGTCTCGTTGCCGGTCCCGAAGCTATAGGCGACGACGCGATAGCCACCGGCATCGATCTCAAATCGCGCGTCCGGCTGTATTTCACGCCACATTGATTGCTCCAGCAGAAAATACCCCTTGCTCAATATTTGGGCGTGGTTAATTTTTTACCGTAAATCGCGTTCCGTGCCAGCTATAAGAAGTGATAGGGTAGGGCGCCACGCCGAAACCGGGAGCAGCCCATGCTTGACGACATCGGAACGATCAGACGGCAGTTTACGGCGCATGAGACGCTGGACGGCCGGATCGACCAGGCCTTCGAGGCGATGAAGCAGCTGGGCTTCGAGGCTCTCATCTACGACTATACGCCGGTGCCCTACGACCTCGACGGCGCGATCATGATCCCGTCGCTGCTGAAGCTCCGGAACATCGCCGACGATATGCACGACTATTGGTTCGATCGCGGTTATTTCCGCATCGACCCGGTCCAGCAGGTGGCGCTGCGCAGCACCGCGCCGTTCTTCTGGAATTACGACACGAATGCGGACACGCTGATCAACCGCTTCATGAGTGACGACACCGCACCGGTGACGCGCTATCTCCTCGAACGCGACATGTCGACCGGTGTCACCGTGCCGGTGCATATGCCGGGAGGCGATTATGCGACGGTCACCGGCATCCGTTTCCGCGGCGACCGCGATTTCGAACGGCATGCGTTGCGCGCTATCGCTGACTTCAACCTGCTTGCCCACGTCTTCCATGAGACCGCCTATTCGCTTTTCGACACGAAGGCTCGAAGCGTCGGCACCATTCGCCTGACCGAGCGGGAGCGCGAATGCCTCCGCCATTCGGCGGAAGGCTATTCCGCCAAGGAAATCTCGCGCATCATCGGCCGTTCCGTCCCGACCGTGGTCATGCATCTCAACGCCGCGGCCAAGAAACTCGGCGCCCGCAACCGTACGCAGGCCGTCGTACGCGCCACTCATTACCGCCTGCTCTAAGAGCGCGGCCGATCATTGCCATCCTATAACTTGTGATAGCTGCCTTCGCCGCGGTTGCCGCGTTATGGTTTCCAAACTTCCGAGGAATGGAGATGTCGGTGGCCGAAGTCGCAACAAGTGAAGCCTATCTGCCCTTTCGCGATTATCGCACCTGGTACCGCGTCACCGGTTCGCTGAAAAGCGACAAGCTGCCTCTCGTCGTTGCGCACGGTGGGCCCGGCTGCACGCATGATTACGTCGATTCCTTCAAGGAAATCGCCGCCCTCGACGGCCGCCCGGTCATCCACTACGACCAGCTCGGCAACGGCAATTCCACCCGCCTTCCGGACAAGGGCCCGGATTTCTGGACGGTCGGCCTGTTCCTCGAAGAGCTCGACGCACTGCTTGCCCATCTCGGCATCCAGCATCGTTACGCCTTCCTCGGCCAGTCCTGGGGCGGCATGCTCGGCGCCGAACATGCGGTGCGCCGGCCGCAAGGCCTGAAGGCCCTTGTCATCGCCAACTCGCCGGCCAACATGCACACCTGGGTTGCCGAAGCCAATCGGCTGCGGCAGGAATTGCCGAAGGAGGTGCAGGACACGCTGCTGAAGCACGAACGGGCGGGAAGCCTTACCGATCCGGACTATATCGCCGCCTCCCGCGTCTTCTATGATCGCCATGTCTGCCGCGTCGCGCCATGGCCGCCCGATGTGGCGCGGACATTCGCCATCATGGACGAAGACAACACCGTCTATCGCAACATGAACGGCCCGACGGAATTCCACGTCATCGGAACGATGAAGGATTGGACGATCGAAGACAGGCTCGACCGCATCGAAGCACCGACGCTGCTGATCTCGGGCAAACATGACGAGGCGACGCCCCTCGTCGTAAGGCCCTATCTCGAACGCGTCCCGGGCTGCGAATGGGTGCTCTTCGAAAATTCCAGCCATATGCCGCATGTCGAGGAAAAGCAGCTTTGCCTGGCGACCGTTTCCCGCTTCCTGTCGCGGCACGACTGACGCATATGCTGGTCCGTCATGACTGGCGAACCAGCCATTTCTTGGCGACCCGGCAGGCCATCGTATAGGCCGGGTCAAAGACGTTGCCGACGTCGTAACGCACGACCTGGCCGAGCAGATGGCTGGCCGCTGTCCGGTCCAGGCCGTAATCCGACGCCAGCCAGGTCAGCATTTCGCTCGTCGCATGCTGGAGCGCCTGGTCGAGGGGTCTCGCATTGCCGACGGTGAATATGTCTTCAGCGGTTTCTCCGCGTGGCCAGATCAGCCCGGCCTTCTTTTCCACCGTCAGCCGCACCGTGACGTCGAAAGTGGTCTCGACGCCGGTACCGACGATCTCGCCATCTCCTTGCACCGCATGGCAGTCGCCCAAAAAGAAAAGGGCGCCCGGCGCCGATACGGGCAAGCGAACGGTCGTGCCCGGACCGAACAGGCGATAATCCATGTTGCCGCCATATTCGCCGCTGGTCGCCGTCGAGATTGCCTGGCCAAGGCTGGGCGCAACCCCGAAACAGCCGATCATCGGCGCAAGAGGCAGAACGAAACTGTCGAGGCCGGAGACCGGCTCGGACAATCGGACCGTCAATGCTTCGCGGTCGATCGCCCAGATCGCCATGTCGCGCGGCGGCAGGTCGCGAACCGTTTCAGGATCGATGACATTGGCCGCGACGATGCTGCGCGTAAAACCAGTGTCCCTCGTCGGGATCATGCTGATGATCTCGACCTTCAGCGCATCTCCGGGTTCCGCGCCTTCCACGAAGATCGGGCCGTTCATCGGGTTGGGACCAGATGTCCGCCGGATGCCGTCCTTGTCATAGCCGATGGCGTCGAGTGTCTCCGTGACGACGGTGTCGCCGTCAGCGATGTGCAAGGCGGGCGGAAGAGAGCCGATGACATTGTGGAAGGTCGTCGGAATGAAGCGGTGAGTGGTCATGAGAATACGGCTCTCGCTTTTTTTCAAATACCGTCAGCCCAGGCTGCGTAGCCGGCTGAGAATCGAGACTAGATCAGAGATGATCTGGGAAGCCAATATCCCGACATCGCTCGTGTAGCCCCGCATCGATTTCGCGATCGTGACCCGACGTCTCCTGCCGCGAAACGGCCGGCTGATCTTGCCTTTCATTCTCCGAATGTTATATGTAGGTAAGTGCCTACATCGGAGGTGGATTATGAGCGTGACACATCTTTCCAGCCGCGAACTAAATCACGACGTGAGCAGGGCAAAGAAGGCGGCGCAAAATGGTCCGGTCATCATCACGGATCGTGGAAAGCCATCCCACGTGTTGATGACCTATGACGAATTCGAGCGGCTAACCGGCAAGCCCCGCAGTCTCGTCGATGCTCTCTCCATGCCAGGCCTGTCGGATATCGACTTCGATCTGCCTCGAGTTGAGATCGCCCCCCGTGGAGTCGATCTATCTTGAAATATCTGCTGGACACCAATGTTGTTTCCGAGCTGCGGAAGGTCGGAGACGGCAAGGCCAATGCTAATGTGGTCGCATGGGCTGGAGCGCAAGATGCAACAGGCCTATGCATCTCCGCCATGACGATCCTGGAATTGGAACGTGGAATACTCGGCGTGCAGCGCCGCGATGCAGCGCAGGGCGCTCGTCTGCGTGCATGGCTGGAAAATCAGGTTCGGCCAGCATTCGCCGACCGTATCCTGTCGATCGACGATGCGGTCGCGACGTGCTGCGCGCATCTGCATGTTCCAGACCGGCGCAATGAAGCCGATGTCTTGATTGCCGCGACGGCCCTGGTTCACGGCCTCACCGTCGTCACCCGCAATGCCCGGGATTTCGAAGGCACGGGCATTGTCGTGCTGGACCCGTGGCAAGATTGATTTCCCTGCCGAAACGCAGAGGTGGCGCGGCGTTTCTTTGCGCGTTGTCACGGCAGTTGATGTATGGTCACGTTCGGAACAACGTCTCGCGCGATCTCGCAGAGATGCCAATGGTGGGTAAGGTAGATAACCTGTCCGACCTTTGCCATTTCGCCGAGCAAGCGGAAGACCTCTTCGGAGCGAGGATTGTCGAAGCTCTCCATGATGTCATCGGCGACGAAGGGTACGGGCCGGCGAAACGCTGCGAATTCCTCGTAGCCCGCCAGCCGCAGCGCGAGGTAGAGTTGGAACTGGGTGCCGGTCGACATCGCGTCCGCAAGCTTCGAACCACCGTCGCGCGACACGCCGATCAATATCTCCTTGTCCCGGTCGGGCTGGGTCGTCAGGCCGGAATAATTGCCGCCGGTGATCAGGCGAAAGGCCTCCGATGCGCGGTTCATCATCGAACTACGATGTTTTTCCCGATAGATATGCAGCGCCTGTTCAGCCGCGAGCGTGCCCGCGCGCAGCGTCAGATGCCGCACGGCCAGTTCCTCGATTTCAAGGAAAATGGTTCTGCGTTTGGCCTCGATCCGGGCCACGGAGTCGTCTCCGCCGACGGCCTCGAGCTTCTGCCGCGCCAGCGACACGTCGGAATAGAGAAGTTTCGCACGCTCGGTGAGATCCTCGATCCGGGCGCCAAGCTCCATGGCGTCGCGCTCGACCGCAGCGGCGTCGACAGCGTCGAGGCGCCGTTCGGCTTCGGAAAAACTCGCAGCACGCAATGCCTCGGTGATCTGGTGGCGTAACGCGGCGGCTCGCTCCTCCAGCCGGTCCCGCTCTCGGGACTGGTTCAGGAATGCTTCGACCGAAGCAAGCGAGTCCGCAGCGAAATAGCCGGTCAATTCGTCCTTGCGGGCATTGTGAACGGCCAGTTCCTCCTCCAGCGCACGCCGTTTTTCCAATTGTCTTTCGAGATCCGCCTGCCGGTCTGCCCGAAGCTGAGCCGCATGCCGCGCCGCCTCATGACGTTCCACAAGCGCGTTTGCGGAGGCGAGCGTATCCACCGCCGACTGGCTGAGACCGCAGTCTCTGAGGAGACCGGCAATTTGCTCGCGGAATTGCTGCTGGTCGCGCTCCATCGCGGCAACACGACTTGCGAGGTCATCACTCTCCTTCAGGATGGAGGGCAGTGTAGCGAGCGCATTCAGCATCGCGCGGACAGCGGCCATCGAACCGGCCTTATCGGCAAACCAGGTTCGCGACAGCGCCTCTGCCCATTCCCGCTCCCAAGCCGCCATGGCGGCTTCCGCCTCCTGCCGGTCGCGCTCGCGTTCCCTGAGATCGTGGCTGAGGTCACCGACCGCCTTCTCGTGCGCCTGCCGCGTCGCCCGCTCGGCTCTGCCGGCGACGATTATATTATTTGCAGCCTGCATCAGCTCGGCGACCGGTCGCTGGCCTGCGTCATCAAGACCGGCTTCTGCAAGGCTCTCCGCAAGCGTTGCGACATGCCTATCCAGTTCGAGGCGAAGTGCGTGCACCGTGTCTTCTGCGTGTTGCAGATCGTCCCAGGCGGCGAGCGCCGCGGCTCGCTTGGTGCTCCAAGTCTCGAGTGCGGCCACGCGCGCCGCGGCTTCGGCGTCATGTTCGATGCTTTCAGGCAGCAGATCACCGATGCGCTCGGCAAGCGCATCATGTTCGGCGCGCGCTTCGCCAAGCAGTTCCCTTTGCCGCTCGATCATTGCTGCCGTTGCCGCTTCCGCCTGGCGGAGTTGACGCAGCTCGGCCAGTTCCTGCGCCCGCGACAGCCGGCCGGCGGATACCACGTCGTCCTGCCGCATCCGCTCCTCGAAAATCCGAGCCGTGGCGGCATTCAGGCTGGTAAGATGCGCCTGCCAGGCGGCATCGCGTTCATCGCGCAGCCGCGCGGCCTCGGTATCGTCGATCGAACCGCCGGCGACGAAGGCCGCGATCCGGGCTTTGGTCAGCGCCTGTTCGGTGCCGAGATCGCGCAGCCTTCCCTCGTGATCGCCAATCCGCTTGTCGATAGCGGCCGCTTGGCCACGCCAGGCTTCGATCTGTCGAGGCTCTGCCACGGCCATTTGCTGCAGAGCGGCGGCGTTGCCGCTCCAGGGTGCGAGCTGTTCAAACCGGTTCTCCTGCGTTCGCTTCGCCTGGACAAGTGTCCGTTCTTCCATGGTAAGCCGCACGGGGAGATCAGATCCCGCCAGCCGGCTCAGGGCGATCTCGATGCGGCCGAAAAGCTCGGGATCCAGGACCCCAGCTCCATCTCGCGAGCCGCCTTCCCTGTCCAGCCTTTCGAGATTCTCCCGCGCTCGCAACAGTTCCCGATCAGCGGCTGCCAGTTTCGCCTCGACGCCGGAACGCCGTTCGATAAGATCGCGGATGATGCCGATCAGCGAAGCGGGCAGCAGCAGGGCCTCGGGTTTCGCATGGCCGGGCTGTTCGAGATCGGCCAGCAGTCGGACCAACTCACCCTCCTGTTCGGCCAGCGCCAGCCGGCGCTTCGGCAGATCGCTCTCAGCCGCAAGATAGCGCGCCCGACCCTGATCCAGCAGGTCCATATGCGCGGCGACTGCCAGAGCCTTGTCGTCGATCGCGATCGCCTCGATCTGGTCGGCAAGCTGGCGCAGCGTGCGGTCGGCGGTCTCGACAAGCGCCTGCAGCCGCGTCTCGTCGCGCGAAAGCTGGGGCAGGAGCGCGAACCATTCGGACGGCGGCCGCGGCAGATCGCTCATGGCGGCTGCATCTGCATCCAGCCGCCGGAGCTCCAGCGCTGCAGGCAAGGCGCCGAGAAGGCGGGTCAGCTCCTGATACCGCGACTTGGCCTCGGCCAATTCCCGTGTGGTCGTGCCATAGGCGCGCTCGGCCTGCTCATGGGTCGATTTCAGGCCCGCATAGGCCGAAGCAAGCGTGTCGATGGCATTGCGCTCGGCCTTGAGCGCTTCGAGCGAACGCTTGAGTTCCGCGAGCTTGGTGCTCGACGACCGCTTCTTGTAGATTGCGTTGGCTTCGTCGGCCGCGGTCACCAGCGAACGGCTCAGGCCTGCCAGACCCGAGCTGGCCGAGAACAGCAATTCGCCGAGTTCGCCCTTGCTTTGTATGATGGCGTTGCCGCCTTCCTTGAGCGACTGATCGTCGAGCGAGAACATGGTGCGATAGGCCTCGCGACCGACGCCTCCAAGCGCGCCGGCCAGGAGCGCCTCGTTCACAGCTTGTCCCCGATCATCGACAAGGCTGCCGGTCCGCAGCTTGAGCCGAGCGAGCTCGTATTCCGAGCCGCCAAATTCCAGCCGCGCACCGACCTTCATCGTATTGTAGGGATGCAGGAAATTATAGGTGCTGCGCTCACCAATGCCGTAGAGCAGATCAAGATAGGCGGCGAAGGTGGTCGACTTGCCCGCTTCGTTCAGGCCATAAACAATGTGCAAGTCCGGCGAACCTTGACGGGCCGCGCCGAAATCGATGGAGTGATCGGTGAACTTGCCATAGCGGGTGAGGTCGAGGCGGCGCAGACGCATCAGCTGTCTCCCCGATCCACCGCCTTCATCCGGGCGGCGATGTCCTCGGCGCCATCGCTGAGAAGGCTGTCGATGAAGCGTTCAAAACCCGCCTCGTTATCACCGGCAAATGCCCGGCTCTCGGGCGGCAGGTCGGCGAGCAGGTCCCGGACCATCTCCCTGACATCGTCGCGAAATCCGCTACGCGCAATGACCTCGTCCCGCATCAGCGTGCCGAGTTCGATGACGGGATCGGCGGCGGACGCGTCTGCGGGGATCGACGGCGCTTCGAAGGCGAGTTCCAGTTTCTCGATCCAGGTGCGGCCGATCAGGTCGCTGCGCCGCTCGGCTTCCGCCTGCATGAGGTCAACATCGCGCCGCAGCTGCCAGGAGAGCGGCGTGCGGCCGGAAAGCCTGAGGCGTGCGACAAGATGCGGCGAAGCCGTACGGTCGCGCTGCGCCATCAGCGCCGTCTCGATCACCATGGCCGCCTCACGCCAATCATCGACACCCGTGAGGTCGACATTGACGCGCTCGAACTGCGCGATGCTGGTGCGCCGCTCCTCCACCGTCACGCTCCGGTCGTCGGCCACGGTCACCAGTGACACGGTCTTGACGCCCGCTTCATTGATGTCGCGGCCCTGCGGCATGCCGGGCATGATGACCGTCGCCGTGCCGGGATACTGGCTGCGCTGGTGGAGATGCCCGAGCGCCCAGTAATCGAAACCCGAGGCATGCAGGTCGAGCACGTTGCAGGGCGCATAGACATCATGCCCGGCTGATCCGGCCAGGCTGGTATGCATGATGCCGATATTGATGGCATCCGCTACCGGCGGCTTGAACTTCGGCAGCAGCGGGTCCGGGGCTTGCGGTTTCGCAAAGCTCAGACCATGGATCGCGACCGACAAGCTGCCCTTCGTGGCCTCCACGATCTCGGCATGGCCGCCGAAGATCTTCACCGTATGGGGCATCACCAGTTCCCTGGCGATCTTCGACATCGCATCGTGATTGCCCCGGATCTTGAAGACTGAGATGCCCGCTCGGTGCAGCCGTTCGAGCTGCCCTGCCAGGAAGCGCGCAGTCTTCATCGACGTCTGTTCGCCGTCATAGAGATCGCCGGCAATGACGAGTGCATCGACCTGCTCCTCAAGGCAAAGATCGACGATCGCGACCAGCACCTGCCGGCTGGCGTCACTCACGAGATCGGCCAGCTCTGCGTTGCGAAGCGCGAGAGAGCGGAGGGGAGAGTCGAGATGGAGATCGGCGGTGTGGACGAAACGATAGGCCATGAATGCAAGAATGGTGTTGCGATAGGGTGATCCAGCAGGCGCCGTCTGACAAATAAACGGACGCTATCGCCCGTCAGCAAAAAATGAGACCATGCCACGAATATTCAGAGCATGGCGGCAGCGTCCTGGCGAGTAAAATGGGCCGGCGGAACCGGCCCATCCACAATCAATGCTGCTCGATCGGCGCCGCAGCCGGCGAAGCCTGCTGTTCAAGCCGATCGGCGACCAGCATCGACAGCATCATTTCCACAAGACCGTTGGTGGCGCCCTTTCGCCGCCGGCGCCACCGATCTGGATCTGCGGCACGAGCGGCAGAGCGATGGCCGCCCGGTTGGTTGTGGGTTGATAAGACGAAGTGCGCCTATTCGCCCGACGCACTAAGGGGTCAGAACAAGAGCAGTCCAAGATCGTACGCTAAGGTCGAACGAAACCGGAACGATGCCGTATTCGGTGTCATTGGCGCGGGTCACGACCTCGTCCTCACTGTCGAAGGCGGTGATGGCGGCGACCGGCCCAAAGTCTCCTCGCGCATGATCAGCGCATCGTCGGGCACATGGATCAACAGCGTCGGATCGAAGAACAGCGGTCCGGCCTTGTGACGCTTGCCGCCGGTCAGGCATTTCGCGCCGCGCGCGATCGCGTCATTGACCTGTTCTTCGACCTTGGCGACGGCGCGACCATGCATCAGCGGGCCGATCTCCACACCGGCTTCCAGGCCCGCGCCGACCTTCAACGCCCTGATGCGCTCAGCAAATTTCGCCGAAAAGGTATCAAGGATCGAGTGCTGCACATAGATGCGGTTGGCGGCGAGGCAATCCTGGCCCGAGGTCGCGAACTTGGCATCGATCGCGATATCCACCGCGCGGTCGATATCGGCGTCCTCGAAAATGATCAGCGGCGCATGCCCGCCCAGCTCCATCACCAGCCGCTTCATCGTCGGCGCACTCTGCTGGGCGATCAGTTTGCCCACTTCGGTCGAGCCGGTAAAACTCATGGCCCGAACGCGCGTATCGCGGCACATCTGGCCGACGATCGACGCCGCATCACCCGTCAGCACGTTGAACACGCCGTCAGGCATGCCGGCGCGTTCAACCAATTCCGCCAGCGCAAGCGCCGAAAGCGGCGTCTCGGAAGAGGGATGAGCCACCACGGTGCAACCGGCCGCGAGTGCCGCACCGGCCTTGCGGCTCAGCATCGCGGAGGGGAAATTCCACGGCGTGACAAGGCCGGCGACACCTATGGCCTGGCGGCGCACCATCATCTCGGCGCCGGGCAGGTGGCTGGTGACGTTCTCGGCGTTCAGCCGCTTGCCTTCCTCGGCATACCATTCCACGAAGGAGGCGGCATAATCGATCTCGCCCAGCGATTCCGCCAGCGGCTTGCCCTGTTCGAGCGTCATGATCAGCGCCAGATCATCTTTGGCGTCCAGTATCAGTTTTTACAACTTTCTGAGAATGCGCGCACGCTCCTGCGGCAGGAGACCGCGCCAAGCGGGCAGTGCCCGCGAGGCGGCATCGATGGCTGCTGTGGTCTCGCCTGCGCCAAGGCTTGCCACCCAGGCAATGGTCGCACCGCTTGCCGGATCGGTGACCTCAAAACCCTTGTTGTCGGCGCCGGCCGTCCAGCGCCCGTCGCAATAGGCGAGATCGCGAAGCAGATGCCTGTCCTTGAGGCGCGAAAGCGCCTGATGAAAATCGGGGCGGGCAAAAACCGCGGTCATGTCTGTCTCCTCGTTACCGATACCGAAATCTTTCACGGAAGCAGGCGAGATTTTGTCTTTTAAGGGCGGCTCAAAGAGAGAGATTGTCCAAGGCTGAGCGCCGGGCCGCATGATCTCTCGATGCGTCATTCGAGCTTTCACCGGGCTGCACGAGAGCGGCGACCGGTAGCGCGGTTTCATCCTTCACCGTCTTCGTTACGATATAGGTGAAATAGCGCTCGATCCCGAGTCCGCGGTCAAGTAGCCCGTCGATCAGCCGTTGGTAAGCATCGATATCGGGTGCGGCGATCCGCAGGAAGTAGTCGACACCGCCGCCGACGGACCAGCAGCCAACGATCTCGGGAATGCCGCCGATCACCCGCTCGAAGCGCTCGAAATCGTTCTGGCGGTGATTGGCGAGCGTCACCTCGACCATGACGCTCGCGACCGGGGCAATTTTGCGAAGCGCGATGCGGGCATGATAGCCGGTGACGATCCCAGCCTTCTCAAGCTTGCGCAGCCGCATCCAGCAGGGCGTGGGCGAGAGGCCGGCCTTTTCTGCCAAAGCCAGTTTGGTAATGCGGCCATCTCGCTGAATCGCATCGAGAATTCTGAGATCGACGGCGTCTAACTTCATTCTCTCTAGCCCTTGGCGGCCTTTTCGGCTTCCATCTCGGCAATATCCTGGAAGCGATCGGCAATGCGGGCATGCGGCCGGCCGCCATCGGCGGCGCCGATTGCCACGACGATTTCGTCCGGACCGGGCGCATCGGCAATCAGGAAGTTGGCGGTCAGGAAGTGCGAGCGTTTGCCGTTCTCGCTCTTGTGCATCATCGGCAGCGACAGGAGCGCGCCGGGGCCGTTGCGGGTATTGGCGAACTCCAGGTAGTTGGTGCCGCCGATCGCCTCGCGGAACGGGTTGCCGAAGCGCAGCGTGTGGATCATCGCCGAGGCGTGCTCGATCTCGCCGTCGATGCCCGTCGCTGCCGCCTTGCCGCAGGCCTCGATCTTGTCGGCGCCCATCTGCCGCAGCAGGCGGCTGGTCATTTCATGGCTGAGTTCGCCGGCAATGCGAATGATTTCCGGCCGCAGGTTTTCGACAAAGCCGCGCCCTGCCCAGGGGTTCTGGATCACCGCCGCGACGACGACCATGGTCACAGGACGCGGGGCCGCCTTGCCGCCCTCGATGTGGGTTTCTTCCAGGAAGGTCGAGATTTTTCTGATGCCGAGTGTCATGCCTTACGCCGATACGAAATGTTGAAACTGGCAGAAGCCTAGCGGCTAAACGGTCGGCGTCTTCCTTCATATGACGGAAGCGTGGGGCACCGGCTTCCATCGAAACGGAGTAGATTTATCCCGAAGGCGCGCGCATGATGCGCGGTAGCCGGAGGGAGCGAGGCAGGTTGGATCAGAAGTCTCAGATATTGGCGCTCCGCGACGTCGCCAGCCAGATCAACAGCGGCGGCGACCTGCAGACCGTGCTGCAGCACTTGATTGCGGCGGCCTGCCGTCATGCTCATTGGTCACTGGGTTCGATCATGGGCATCGACGCGGCGCATGGCTATGCCTATGTCATCGTCCGCTACGACCCGACACTGATCGAGCGGCAGCTCCCTGATAGATGGGAGCTGGCAACCAGCCCCTCGCTGATCGCCCTGCAGCGCAACGAGCCGGTCTATATCCGCGATGCCCGCGAGTCCGTGGAGTTTCCAGGCTACCGCAAGGAGGCCTTCGAGCGCGACTATCGCACCGTTCTCGTCATGCCGATGAACTGCAAGGATGCCGAGGGCCGGCCGATGGTGCTGAGCGTCATCTCCCGGCAGATCACCGACGTCACCGAAGACGACCTCGCCTTTCTCGGCGCGATCATCCACATGGGCGCCATCGCCATCGAGCGCGAGCACCGGCTGGAGGCGGAAAAGCGCGCAGCGCAGCGCCTGGAGCGGGCGCTGCAGGCGCATACGTCGCTGCTTGAGCATGTCTTGAGCGATGGCGCGGTCGCGCCGCTCTCGGCAATGGTTGGCATGATGCTGCCCAACCCGACGGTGGTCGTCGATTTCACTGCCAATCAGGTGATCGCCGGACGTCCGCCCAATGCGCTCTATGACGAAGCCTCCTGGCAGGAGGCCGCGGCAACCACACTCGCCCGGCCGCTGATGAAGGCGGCGCGCGAGGCGATCGATCGCGGCACGACCGATGCCGCCAGCCTGTTTCTCGATGACGGCGCGCAGCGTTTCAAGATTTCTGCGCGCATCGAGCCGCTGACTGTCGATAATCAGCTGGTCGGCGCCCTGATCATCTTCCCGACCTCGCGCGAATTCAGCGATCTCGATCTGCTGATGCTCGACAGCGCAAAGTTTGCGCTCAGTGTGCAGATGATGCGCAGCTTCATCCGCTTCAGGTTCGAGACTCGCACCCAGACCGAGCTGTTCTTCGAGATCGTCGAGGCCCGTTGGCGCAATGCCGGCGATGTCACTCAGCGCGCTCAACGGTTGGGCCTGAATTTCTCGCAGCCGCAGCAGATGATCGTCATCGATTTCCCCGACAAGACCAAGGCTTTCGGCGGCGCTTCCGTCGATGTCGAGCATACGCTCGCCCGCATCATGCAGCAGGCTTCGCTGCAGGCAAACCTGATCGCCATTGATGGCGGCGTCGTCTGCCTGGTGCCCCATGATGCGAGCAAGCGGCAGGAGCGGACGGTCAAGCTGACCCGGCGGATCGCCGAGGAGCTCGGCCGCTATTTCGACGAGCCGCCGGTCGTCGTCGCCGGCAATCGCTGCGCAACGCTGTCCGATTACCCGGCGGCCTGGGAACGCTGCAGTCGGATGATCCGCATCGGCCGCTCCTTCGGGCTGACCGGCGCTGTCTCGGCGCAGGATTTCGGGCCGCTGCCGATGCTGGTCGCGGCGTCTGAAGCGGGCGATGTTCGCAGCTTCGTGCAAGAAAGTGTCGGCGCCATTGCCGAGCATGACCGCGAAAACGGTACGCCCTATCTGGAGACGCTCTCCACCTACCTCCAAGAGGGCTGCCGCAGCCAGGCCTGCGCCGATACGATGGGCCTGCATGTGACGACGCTGCGCTACCGGCTGTCACGCATTCAGGAGCTTTTCGGCGTCAATGTCGAAACACAGGAAAAGCGTTTTGCCGTCGAGCTGGCAATCCGCCTGTATGGCGTTATCGACAATCGCGTCAGCGCCGCCGAAAAGTAGTCCTTCCCAGCCGCTTTATCTTCGCCTCCCGCGCTTTCGCGCGGCCACTTTCACTCTCCTACGGATCGCAGCAGAAGTTTTCCGCTGGCTCCGTCGAAGCCACGGAAGAACGGCCGGACCGGCAGCGCTAGCCTCCTCTCAACAGCAAGAGGGAGGCAAGACAGCATGGCGGAGACAGCGGCAAAGGCGGATGCGCCGATCGACCCGATCGCCCTGCGCCGGGCCTTCGGAACCTTCGTGACGGGTGTCACCGTCATCACCACCCGCGACGAGGACGGCACGCCGCGCGGCATGACCGCCAATTCCTTCACCTCGGTTTCGCTCGATCCGCCACTGCTTCTGGTCTGTGTCGCGAAATCGGCTTCCAGCTATCAGTCCTTTACCAAGGCCCGATGCTTTGCGGTCAACATTCTCCATGAGGGCCAGGTCGATGTATCGGCCACCTTCGCCTCGAAGTCGCCGGACAAGTTTCAGTCGGTCAATCACGACCATATCCATACAGGCGCGCCTGTTCTGACCGACAGCCTCACCTGGTTCGACTGCACGACCTACAACACCGTCGACGCCGGCGATCACTCCGTTCTGATCGGTCAGGTTCGCGCCTTCGGCACCAGCCCCACCGCGCCGCTCGGCTTCTGCCGCGGCCGCTATGCCAGCGTCAAGGATCCGCTGCCATCGGGATGGCTCGCATCGCATGGCATGATCATCGGCTATCTGATCGAAGCCGGCGACGGCCTGCTGTTGCGCTCCGATGGCAAGTTCGGCTGGGTGCTTCCCTCGGCGCGCCGCCGCAAGGCCGACAGCCAGCTCGTCGTGGATGGCGGCGATGCGCTGAGCCTCGTTCCGGAGGAGACCTTTCTCTATTCCGTCTTCGACGTAGCCGACAGCGATCCCGGTTATCTCGTCTATCGTGCCCGGCTGGCGGGCGAGGGCGCGGGCGTCAACCTGCCTGCCGACCTCCGCTTCTTCGCCATCGACGATCTGCCATACGAAGCGATCGCCACCCACGAACTGCGCTCCATGTTGCGCCGCTACGTCCGCGAGCGGCAGGCGGGCCGGTTCGGCATCTACATGGATTCGGACGACGGCGGCCGCGTCGCGATGATCGACGGCGAAGCCCGTGCCTGGATCCAAGCCTCCCAAGACCAAGGACAGTGACATGAAGACGACAGTGAGCACCATCGAAGGGTCGCGGCAGGGCCTGTTCATCAACGGCGAATTCGTTGCGCCGAAGGACGGCAACTACATCGCCAGCTACGACCCGACCACCGGCGAACGCTGGTACGATCTGGCCGAAGCCGATGCCGACGACGTGGCAGCCGCCGTCGCGGCCGCGAATGCCGCCTTCCGCAATCCGGCCTGGCGGCGCATGACGCAGACCGACCGCGGCGCGCTGGTGCGCAAACTCGCAGAACTCGTCCGTGCCAATGCCGATACGCTTGCCGAAATCGAGACGCGCGACAACGGCAAGCTGCTGAAGGAAACCCGGGCGCAGATGCGCTCGATGCCTGATAGCTATCACTACTTCGCCGGCATGGCCGACAAGCTGCAGGGCGACACAATCCCGATCAATCGGGCCGATACGCTGAACATCAACCTGCGCGAACCGCTCGGCGTCGTCGGCATGATCACGCCCTGGAATTCGCCGCTGATGTTGCTCACCGGCACGCTGGCGCCATGCCTGGCGATCGGTAACACCGTCGTCATCAAGCCGTCGGAACATGCGACCGCCTCGACGCTGGCGCTGGCCGAACTGATCCATGAAGCCGGCTTCCCGGCGGGCGTTGTCAATGTCGTCACCGGCACCGGCAAGAGCGCCGGCGAGGCGCTGACCCATCATCCGGGCGTCGCCAAATATGTCTTCACCGGCAGCACCGCGACCGGCCGCCGCATCGCCGGCAATGCCGCGCAGAACCTCGTGCCCTGCTCAATGGAACTCGGCGGAAAGTCGCCGCATGTGGTCTTCGGCGACGTCGAGATCGAGCATGCCGTCAACGGCGTCGTCTCCGGCGTCTTTGCCGCTGCCGGGCAGACCTGCGTTGCCGGTTCGCGCTGCTTTGTCGAAGCCAGCATCTACGACAAGTTCATCGATGCGCTGATCGCCCGCACCGCCCGCATCCGCGTCGGCCTGCCGACGGTCGATGATACCGATATCGGCCCTCTGGCGCTCGCCGACCAGCTTTCCAAGGTCGAGGGTTACGTCGCCTCGGGCGTCAAGGAAGGCGCCAAGGTCGCGGCCGGTGGCCGCCGTCCACGAAAGGAAGGTCTCTCGAGCGGCGGCTGGTACTACGAGCCGACCGTCATGGTCGATGCGCAGAACGACATGGGCTTCATGCGCGACGAGATCTTCGGCCCGGTGGTCGGCGTCATGCCGTTTCGCGACGAGGCGGAGATGATCGCGCTCGCCAATGACAGCCATTACGGCCTCGCCTCCGGCATCTGGACCAAGGACATCGATCGGGCCTTGCGCTTCGCCAACCAGATCGAGGCCGGCACCGTCTGGGTCAACACCTATCGCTCGGCCTCCTTCATGTCCGCGAATGGCGGGTTCAAGGAAAGCGGCTACGGCCGGCGCGGTGGCTTCGAGGTGATGCATGAATTCTCGCGGCTGAAGAACGTCATCATCGATTATTCCGGCGCCATGCAGGACCCCTTCGTCATCCGTCTGAAGTGACGGCACAAAACTGAACCCGAAAGGGAGGCTAGCAGATGAAATTCGCAGTATCGCTGACCATGGAACGCTTCTCGCCGGACATTCCGATGTCGACGGTCAAGAACAATCTCCTGCAATTGGCACGGATGGCCGACGAAGGCGGTTTCGAGGCGCTCTGGACTGCCGAGCACCACACGATCGAATGCACGATCTCTCCCAATCCGTTCCAGACGCTGGTGTGGCTGGCGCAGCACACTGAGCAGATCCGCCTGGGTACCTCGACGCTGGTTGCGCCCTATTGGACCCCGATCCGCCTCGCCGGTGAATCCGCGCTCTGCGATCATCTGACCAACGGCCGCCTGGAATTCGGCATCGCTCGCGGCTCCTACCAGTATGAGTTCGACCGGATGGCCGGCGGCATGCCACAGCAGGAAGGCGTCGCCTACATGAAGGAGATCGTGCCTGCCGTGAAGAAGCTCTGGGCCGGCGACTACGCCCATGACGGGCACTACTGGAAGTTCCCGACTGCGACCTCAGTGCCAAAGCCGCTGCAGCAGCCGCATCCGCCGATCTGGGTCGCGGCCCGCGATCCCGGCTCCTTCGACTGGGCGATCGCCAATGGCGCCAGCATTCTCTCCACGCCGCTTTCGCAGCCGGCAGCCGAGATCCAGGTTCTGGCCGACAAGTTTAACAAGGCGGTTGCCGATCATCCCGAGGTACCGCGCCCGCGCTTCATGATGCAGCGCCGCACCTGCGTCTACGACAAGCCCGACGGCTGGGAACTGGCGGTCAAGCACAGCATGGATTACGGCCGCGCCTTCGAAAACCTGATGCAGAATATCGGCAAAGTCCGCGAAGGTTTCCCGGAAGCGGTGCCCTATGAAGCGGTCAAGGGCAAGGATAACTACAGTCCGGACAATATCCGCAAGAACCTGATGTTCGGCACGCCAGACGAGGCGATCGAGAAGCTGCTGGTTTATGAAGAAGCCGGTGTCGACCAGTACTGCCTCGGCCTGACCTTCAACCTGCCCTTCGAGCTGCAGAAGCGGACGATTGAGCTGTTCGTCAAGGAGATCATGCCCTTCTTCGCCGCGCGCGAAAAGGATAAGCAGCGCAAGGCGGCGGCAGGCTGACATGGCAGAGGCACAGCGCCATACCGTCGGAGACGTGACGCTCAACTACCGGATCGACGGTAGCGGCGATCCGCTGGTCTGCATCCACGGCGTCGGCTCCTATCTAGAGGCGTGGTCGGGTGTGGTCGAGCGCCTGAAGGACAGTTTCACCATCCTGACCTTCGACCTGCGCGGCCACGGCCAATCGAGCCGGATGAAGGGCCGCTACGAGATCGACGATTTCGTCAACGAGGCGCTGGCGCTCGCCGACAAGGCAGGCTTCTCGACCTTCAATCTCGCCGGCTTCTCGCTCGGCGGGCTGATCGCCCAGCGCCTGGCGCTGACCCACCTGGGCCGGCTGCGCAAGCTCGTGCTGCTATCGACAGTGGCCGGCCGGACGCCGGAAGAGCGGACGCGCGTTCTCGAGCGTCTTGCGGCGTTGCGGGCAGGTACGCCAGCCGACCATCACAATGCCTCGCTGTCGCGTTGGTTGACCGAGGAATTCCAGGCCGCGAACCCGGAGGTCATCGCAAGGCTTCGCCAGCGCGACGCCGAGAACGATCCGGAATGCTATGCGGCGGCCTACCGCGTGCTCGCCGAGACCGACTTCGGCGGCTTCCTCGACCAGATCCGTTGCCCGACGCTGATCGCGACGGGCGAGGACGATGCCGGATCCAATCCGCGCATGGCCCGCTACATGCACGAGCGTATCCCCGGCTCGACGCTGTCGATCCTGCCGGGCCTGCGCCATTCCATTCTCATCGAGGCGCCGGAAACGGTGGCGAACCTGATGCGCGGTTTCCTGAGCGCCAAGGAGACGAACCATGGATGAGGCGCTCAGAAAAAGCGGCGAGGCCGTTCGCCGCAAGGTGCTGGGTGACGACTATGTCGACCGCGCCATCAACGGCGCCGACAGCTTCTCGGCACCGTTTCAGGATGTGCTCAACGAATATTGCTGGGGCACGGCCTGGACCGACGGAGGGCTCGATCTCAAGCAGCGCAGTCTCCTCAACCTCGGCATGCTGGCGGCGCTGAACCGCATGCATGAATTCGGCATCCATTTTCGCGGCGCGATCCGCAATGGCCTGACCGAGGATGAACTGAGGGCAGCACTCGTGCAGATCGCGGTTTATTGCGGCATTCCGGCCGGCGTCGAGGCCTTCCGGGTTGCGCGCTCCATTCGCGACGAGATGCGTCAGAAAGGAGAGCTCTGACTTCCAACGATTCAAGGAAGCGACCGGCCTGCGGCTGCTTCAGATCGCCGGAAGACGAAAAGGTCTCTTCGACATCAAGATTGCATGACGGTACGGGAATGAGCCCGGGCCAAAAACCAAGAATGACAATAAAGGGAACCATCGCATGAACAGACTGACCAAGATTTCCGCAGCGGCAGCATCGCTTGCCGTGGCCTTTGCCGCCCTCCCGGCCAATGCCGGTGCCGTCCTCGACCGCGTCATGGCGGCCAAGGACCTTAAGGTTGCGACCGACGCCAACTGGGCGCCGCAATCCTTCATGAACGAGAAGAACGAGCTCGACGGCTTCGACGTCGACGTCGCCAAGGATATCGGCAAGCGCCTCGGCGTGAAGATCGAATTCGTCACGCCCGGTTGGGATATCATCACCGCCGGCAACTGGGCCGGCCGCTGGGACATGCATGTCGGCTCGATGACGCCGACCAAGAAGCGCGCCGAAATTTTCGATTTCCCGGCCGTTTATTATTACACGCCGGCTGCCGTTGCCGTTCATAAGGACAGCAAGGCCACCAAGCTTTCCGACCTCGATGGCAAGGTCGTCGGCACCACCGCAACCTCGACCTTCGAAGCCTATGCCAAGGGCGACCTGACGCTCGATGCCGCCGGCGCGCCTTCGTTCAAATACGAGCTCAAGCCGAAGGAAGTGAAGTCCTACGCCAACTCGACCACCGCTTTCGACGACCTGCGCCTCGGTGACGGCACCCGCCTCGATGCCGTCGTCTCCTCGCTGCCGAGCATTCTGGATGCGGTGAAGGCCGGTTATCCGATCAAGCAGGTCGGCGACCCGGTCTTCTACGAGCCGCTCGCCGTTGCCATCGAACACGGAGACAAGGAGTTCAACGATAAGATCGCCGAGGCCGTGAAGGGTATGCAGTCTGACGGCACGCTCAGCAAGCTTTCGGTAAAGTGGTACGGCGTGGATTACACGGTCGTAAAATAACCGCCGCCAGAACAAGACGGTCCGGGCAGCCGGACCGTCGATTTGCCGCAAGGGACAAGAGATGCTTTATCCCGATACAGTCGAGTCTGAAGTGCTCGTCCACAAGCCGTGGTTCATCGCGACGATGTTTGCGGTCGTGCTGGCTTTCTTCCTGATGTTCAACATGACCGGCACGGCGATGGGCGAATTGATGCGCCCCGTGATCGGCGATCCCGCTGCTAGCGGCCTCTACGGACGCTTCGCGATTGCCTTCGTCATCGCCGTCATGTTCGTGCTCAATGTCGTGCTGATCGGCTTCGCTCCGCTTAGGGTGCAGATCGCTGTCGTCTGGCTGGAGCTGCTGCTGCTGTTCCTCGCCTTCTTCGCGACATTTCATCTAAGCCTGCCGTTCATCGTCGAAAAACTGCCCTTTATGATCACCCAAGGTCTGGTGACGACGATATATGTCTCGGCCGTCTCGATAATCATCGCTTCAGCAATCGCCATTCTCGGCTCCGTCGCGAAGCTGTCGACCAATGGCTTTGCCTATGCGATCGCCAGCTTTTACACCTCGTTTTTCCGCGGCCTACCACTGCTGATGCAGGTTTATCTGATCTATCTCGGCCTGCCGCAGCTTGGCTTCGTCATCGACGCGGTGCCGGCCGGTATCCTCGCCCTGTCGCTCTGCTACGGCGCCTACATGACGGAGATTTTCCGTTCGGGCATCCAGAGCATCGACCGCGGCCAGTGGGAAGCCTCGCGCTCGATCGGCTTCGGCTTCGGCATCACCATGCGCAAGATTATCCTGCCGCAGGCGCTGCCGGTCATCATCCCGCCGACCGGCAACCAATTCATCTCGATGCTGAAGGACAGTTCGCTGGTCTCTGTGATCGGCGTCTGGGAACTGATGTTTCTTGCCCGCACGCTCGGGCAGAAGACCTTCCAGCACATGGAAATGCTGATCTCCGCCGCCATGCTCTACTGGATCATGTCGATCTGCCTCGAGCTCATCCAATCCCGCATCGAGCGTCACTACGCCAGGAGCAAAATCCGATGAACGGCGACAAGATCATCGAAGCCAAGAACGTGTCCAAGTGGTACGGCAGCTTCCAGGTGCTGACCGAGATCAACCTGACGGTCAGCAAGGGTGAGCGCATCGTCGTTTGCGGCCCTTCTGGCTCCGGCAAGTCGACGCTGATCCGCTGCTTCAACCGGCTGGAGGCGCATCAGGAGGGCGAGATCACCGTCAACGGCATCACGCTCCACAACAAGATGCGCAACGTCGGCGAAGTCCGCAAGAATGTCGGCATGGTGTTCCAGCACTTCAATCTCTTCCCGCACATGACCGTGCTGATGAACTGCATGGTGGGGCCGATGTGGATCAAAGGCGTGCCGGAAGCGGAGGCCAAGAAGACCGCCCTGAAATTCCTTGAGCGGGTCCGCATTCCCGAACAGGCCAACAAATATCCGATCCAGCTTTCCGGTGGCCAGCAGCAGCGTGTGGCGATTGCCCGCTCGCTCTGCATGCAGCCGGCCGTGATGCTCTTCGATGAGCCGACTTCGGCGCTCGATCCGGAGATGGTCTCGGAGGTGCTGGAGACGATGACGGGTCTGGCGAAGGACGGCATGACGATGGTCTGCGTCACCCACGAAATGGGTTTCGCCCGCGCCGTCGCCGACCGGGTGATCTTCATGAACTCCGGCCAGATCGTTGAGGAGGCCAAGCCCGATGCCTTCTTCTCCAATCCGCAGCACGAGCGGACCAAGCTGTTCCTCAGCCAGATCCTGAAACACTGAGATTGCGCGTCAGGCCTTGGCGAAACGCAGGCACATCGGTGTGCCGATGCGGATTGTTTTGCCGCTGTCGCTGAGCGCTCCGGTTTCAGCGTTACGGGTGAAGATGGTCACGACGTCGCTATCTTGATTGGCGCAAAGCAGGTGATCGCCCTGCGGGGCGATTGCCAGGTTGCGCCGCGTGCGGCCCCCGCAGGGCACCTGAACCTTGCGCGAAAGTCTGCCGGTTTCCGCGTCGATCTCGAAGATCGCGATGCTGTCATGGCCGCGATTGGCGCCATAGAGGAACCGCCCGTCGCTGGAAATCTGCAGGTCGGAAGCGTGGTTTCCAGCCGCGGCTCCTTCCGGCACTGTCGGATAGACGGCGATTTCTTCCAGTGATGAACCACCGGCATCGATCCGGTAGCTCGCGACGGTCGAGTTCAGCTCGCTGATGACGAAGACGAAGCGGCCGGTTGGATGGAGCGCGACACATCTCGCCGCTCAGTTGGGAGCATATCAACCTTACCGGCATCTACACCTGGGATGCCGAACATCAGATGCCGAACGGATTTCGATCGCTCCGTCTGCCAGCCGGGCTACGACGGGTCGCATAGGTTCTCATTCCGTTCGCCCTTAGCGTACGATTTCGGACTGCTCTTGTTCTGGTCCCACTAAGGCTGTCGAACGCTAGGCTGCTGAATCTCAGGAAAACGACCGCCCGTCCCGATGGCAATATTGCTCGCTGAAAATACCAGGCGCTGCCTCCGTCGTTTTGACGGTGTTTCCTTGGTGGCAGCCGCAACGCTAGTGATGCCCAGCACCATGTCTGGCCGCCGACTAAAAAGGTCCTGATGAGAGCCCGTGAGGGTCGGCTTGACATCAGGGCCACTCCGGTCTTTGATGCCGAGCATTCACCAGGGGTGTCCCGGCAAGGGGCTGAGATTCTGCTGAACAATACGGCTTTGCCTGTTGTGGCGCAGTGACCCGTTGAACCTGATCCAGTTCATACTGGCGTAGGGACGGTGCGGACGCTGCGGCTGTCGGGCGGATTTCGCTTTGTTGCTTGAGGCGTCTTTTCATCATTCCAACTCTGGAACTGGGTCTCCAAACGTCAAACCTTGGAGCCTCACCCATGAATATTGTTGCACCCAAGCTTACTCCGGTCGTCACCACCGGCCCGCTTCCGGGCTCGACCAAGATCGCCAAGCCCGGAACGCTCTATCCGGATCTGCGCGTGCCGATGCGCGAAATCAGCCTTCACCCGACCTCGGGCGAACCGCCGGTAACGGTCTATGACTCCTCCGGCCCCTATACCGACCCGACACATACGGTCTCGATCGACGCCGGGCTCCCGCGTTTGCGCGAGAGCTGGATCAGGGCGCGGGGCGACGTCGAAGCCTATGAAGGCCGTGTGGTGAAGCCTGAAGACAATGGTTTTGCCACAGGCGAACGGCTGACGCCGGAATTCCCCCTTCGCAGCACGCCGCTGAAGGCAAAGGCCGGCCGCGCCGTCACCCAGCTCGCCTATGCGCGTGCCGGCATCGTCACGCCGGAAATGGAGTTCATCGCCATCCGCGAAAACCTTGGCCGGCAGGCCACGAAGGAGGCGCTCGCTCGCGACGGCGAGAGCTTTGGCGCTGACGTTCCCGATTTCGTGACGGCCGAATTCGTGCGGCAGGAAGTGGCAGCCGGCCGGGCGATCATTCCAGCCAACATCAACCATCCGGAGGCCGAACCGATGATCATCGGCCGGAATTTCCTGGTGAAGATCAACGCCAATATCGGCAACTCGGCCGTTACCTCGTCGATGGCGGAAGAGGTGGAGAAGATGGTCTGGGCAATCCGCTGGGGTGCCGACACGGTCATGGACCTTTCCACCGGCCGCAACATTCACAACATCCGGGAATGGATCATCCGCAATTCGCCGGTTCCGATCGGAACGGTGCCGCTCTACCAGGCGCTGGAAAAGGTGAACGGCATAGCCGAGGATCTCACGTGGGAAGTCTATCGCGATACGCTGATTGAACAGGCCGAGGAGGGGGTCGATTATTTCACCATTCATGCGGGCGTGCGGCTTGCCTATATCCCGCTCACCGTCAATCGTGTCACCGGCATAGTCTCACGCGGCGGTTCGATCATGGCCAAGTGGTGTCTGCATCACCACAAGGAGAGCTTCCTCTACGAGCATTTCGAGGAAATCTGCGACATCTGCCGTGCCTACGACGTGTCCTTCTCGCTTGGAGACGGCCTTCGCCCCGGCTCGATCGCCGATGCCAACGACGCAGCGCAATTTGCCGAGCTCGAAACCCTCGGCGAACTGACCCGGATTGCCTGGGCCAGGGATTGCCAGGTGATGATCGAAGGCCCTGGCCACGTGCCGATGCACAAGATCAAGGAGAACATGGACAAGCAGCTTAAGGTCTGCGGCGAGGCTCCCTTCTATACGCTCGGGCCGCTGACGACCGACATCGCCCCCGGTTACGATCACATCACCTCCGGCATCGGAGCCGCGATGATCGGCTGGTTCGGAACGGCGATGCTCTGCTACGTCACGCCGAAGGAGCATCTGGGCCTGCCCGACCGCAGCGACGTCAAGACCGGTGTCATCACCTACAAGATTGCCGCGCATGCCGCCGACCTTGCCAAGGGCCATCCGGCCGCCCGCATCCGTGACGATGCACTGTCGCGGGCGCGCTTCGAATTTCGCTGGGAAGACCAGTTCAACCTCTCGCTCGACCCGGATACGGCGCGTTCCTTCCATGACGAGACCCTGCCGAAAGAGGCGCACAAGGTGGCGCATTTCTGTTCGATGTGCGGCCCGAAATTCTGTTCCATGCGCATTTCCCACGACATTCGCGCCGAAGCTCAGAAAGAAGGACTGGAAGCGATGGCTGCCAGGTATCGTGATGGCGGCGATCTCTACATGCCGGTCGCCGAGGCCGCGAAAACGCCTGCCGGAGAATGACGATGCATATTCTCGTCAAGGGGGCCGGCGTTGCCGGCCTCACCGTTGCCTGGCAGCTCTATCGACATGGTTTCCGGGTCAACGTCGCTGATCAAGCCGACCGGATCGGTGCAGGCGCTTCCGGCTTTGCCGGCGGCATGCTGGCCCCATGGTGCGAAAGGGAAAGCGCGGAGGAGCCGGTCCTGGCGCTCGGCCGTCTTGCCGCCGATTGGTGGGAGGCAGCACTACCCGGCCATATCAATCGTCGGGGAACGCTTGTCGTGGCGGCCGGGCGCGATGCCGGCGAACTCGACCGCTTTTGTCGCCGGACAAGCGGATGGGAATGGCTGGACGAGCAGGCGATCGCGGCTCTTGAACCGGATCTCGCCGGCCGCTTCCGCAGGGCATTGTTCTTTCCGCAGGAAGCGCATCTCGATCCACGGCAGGCACTCGCGGGGCTGGCCGCCGGACTTGAAGAAGCCCGCATGCGTCTCACATTCGGCACCACGGGCGATGCTGACCTTGCCCATTACGATCGGGTGATCGACTGCACCGGGGCTGCTCAGATCGGCCTTCTGCCCGGCTTGCGCGGCGTTCGCGGAGAGATGCTCTGCGTCGAAACGAACGAAGTGACTCTCTCTCGCCCCGTTCGCCTGCTGCATCCGCGCCATCCGATCTATATCGTGCCGCGCGAAAGAAATCGTTTCATGATCGGGGCGACGATGATCGAAAGTGACGATACCGGCCCTATCACCGCGCGTTCGCTGATGGAGTTGCTGAATGCCGCCTACACCCTCAATCCTGCCTTCGGCGAGGCACGGGTGACGGAAACCGGCGCAGGCGTGCGGCCGGCTTATCCCGACAATCTGCCGCGTGTGACGCAGGAAGGGCGCACAGTCCATGTCAATGGTCTCTACCGCCACGGTTTTCTGCTGGCGCCTGCCATGGCAGGCGAGGTGGCGCGGCTTCTTCTTGGCGAAGGCAATCAACCGGAAAGGAGGGCATCATGACCTTCATCATCAATGGTGAGGAACAGGAGGTCGCGGCCGCGACGCTCGCAGATCTTCTCCTCGCTCTCGACTACGAAGGCGAATGGCTGGCAACCGCAGTCAACGGCGAGCTGGTGCACCGCGAGGACCGCGCCGATTTCAGGCTCGGCGAACGCGACCGCATCGAAATTCTCTCACCCATGCAAGGAGGCTGAGATGCTGAAACTTTATGATGTTGAAGTCCGCTCCCGACTGCTACTCGGGACCGCCCGCTATCCGTCTCCAGCTGTCCTTGCAGAAGCGGTCAAGCGCTCGAAGACCGAGATCGTCACCGTTTCGCTTCGCCGCGAAGCCGTCGGCGGCAAAGCGGGCGGCGCCTTCTTCGATCTGATCCGCGAACTTGGCGTGCGCGTGCTGCCGAATACGGCCGGATGCCACAGCGTGCAGGAGGCCGTGCTGACGGCGAAAATGGCGCGCGACGTCTTCCGCACCGACTGGATCAAGCTCGAAGTCATCGGACATCACGATACGCTGCAGCCTGACGTCTTCGGCCTTGTCGAGGCGGCCCGCATCCTCACTGGCGAGGGCTTTCAGGTCTTCCCCTACACGACCGACGACCTTGTCGTCGCCGAAAGGCTGCTGGAAGCCGGCTGCCGCGTGCTGATGCCCTGGTGCGCGCCGATCGGGTCCGCTCAGGGGCCGCTGAACCCGATGGCGCTGCGATCGTTCCGGGCGCACTTTCCGGATGTGCCGCTGATCATCGATGCCGGCATCGGCCGCCCGTCTCATGCCGCCACCGTCATGGAATATGGTTATGATGCCGTCCTTCTCAACACCGCCGTTGCCGGCGCAGGCGATCCCGCCAGCATTGCCGAGGCCTTCGCGCTTGCCATCGATGCCGGCCGCCTGGCGCATGGAGCCATACCGCTGGAGCCACGCGATATCGCCGTCCCATCCACTCCCGTTATCGGAAAGGCAGTCTTTTCATGAAGCTAGACCCCTTCTATCTCATCGTCGACAACGCCGAATGGGTCGAGCGTCTCGTGCCACTCGGCGTCAAACTCGTCCAGCTGCGCATCAAGGATTGCCCGGACTCCGTGCTTCGCGAGCAGATCCGGCGTTCGAAGGCTGCCTGCGCGGCCGCGGGTTGCCAGTTGGTCGTCAATGACCACTGGAAGCTGGCGATTGATGAAGGATGCGATTTCATTCATCTCGGGCAGGAAGATCTGATGGCCGCTGATAGAAATGCCATTCGTCGCGCCGGCATGAAGCTCGGCCTTTCCACCCACGACATATCGGAGCTGGAGACGGCGCTGGCGGCCGAGCCGGATTATGTTGCGCTCGGCCCGGTCTGGCCGACGGTTCTCAAACAGATGAAATGGGCGCCGCAAGGCATTGAACGTGTTGCGGACTGGCGCCGGCGCGTCGGCGCGATACCGCTCGTCGCCATTGGGGGGATCACCGCCGAACGCGCGCCGCTGGTGCTGGAAAAAGGCGCCGATGGTGCTGCCGTGGTCACCGATATCACCCGCAACGCGGATCCCGAGGCCCGCACGCGGCAATGGCTGGCCGCAACCGCGCCGTGGCGGCGCGCGAAAGAGCTATGAAGGTTGATACATCCCGCCGGCAACGGGGAAGCCTTCGATCCTGCCGGCGCGGGTATTATCCATATACTCAACTACGTCACGAAATTCGACTTTTCGGTTGCTCCGTTTGCTTGCGAGGCGGACGCCGGATCTGTTCAATTCCACTAATGAGCTCGGTTTCATTCAGCCTGACAACGGCGGCCGGGACGCGTTCGTCCATATTTCTGCCGTGGAACGCGCTGGCATGCGCGAAATCGTCAAAGGCCAGAAGAACGGCTACGACTTGGAGCATGACGACAAGTCCGGCAAGATGTCGGTCTGGCAATCTTCAGTCTGCTTGAAGGGGTACAGACGAGTGGACGGAGGTCCGTCAAGGACCGCGCCAGGAATTTTTTCGACGACCCAGCTGACATCGTTTGCATATGCCGAGCCTGAGACCGCCCGTGGGGCTACCCCTTCAGGTAAGTGAGAGCGTACTCAATCCTCAACGTGTTGCGTTTTGCGGGACCAAGGGAAAGAAGTCACCAGTTTCTGCACAACGGGCGTATGTTCACTCGGTACTTCCTGCTCAGCTGATCCAGCATCGTGCAATGCCTCGCGAAGAGCCTGACCTTGCGGATGATCGCCGAAGTGCTCCAGAAAGCTCGAAATCGGCCATCTCGTCACAGTGCCGCCGGAAGCATCGTTGGCGCGATGGATGACAGTATGCTGGTCCGCTGTTTCGTTATGTTCGAGATACCATTTGTCTCCGTTTGGACTGGCCGCAAATTCGTTTGGTGCTTCTGGCATTCTAGCCTCCTCTGACGGTGCCCATTATTGTGCCGCTTCCCGGCGGGCTGTTGCGCATTATGGTTTCGCAAGCGCAGCAGCAAGGTCTTGAGTGAACGGCTTGGACCGCCGGCGCAATCCCGCGCCGTGTGCACTTTCGCTGCAGGTAGTTCATGGCACGGAGAGTCAACGACTTCCTGCGCCTCCGACGCTTGCGCCGGGGGCGATGAGAAGGTCGTCTAGCTGTTCGAACGGCGCCGGCATGCAACCCTCCATCGCGTTGGTAAGGCCTTCGTCGAATGAGCTTTGCGAGAAGTTACCCAACACGGTCTGTTCAGGCGCCGGTAGGCGACCTAACTTTAACGGCTGAACGGATACCCTGAATCCGCTTGCGATTGTTTTCGAACTCCGCGGATGATTTCGAGGACAGTGGTGTTTTTCCGAAGTGCCGGCTGAGTTCGATAGAGAGGGCGGCGGGCGAGGTCATTCCGTCGTGATAAAGCTTGAACAGCAGTCTGACGGCAACGTTGTAATATTTCGGGTCTGCAAGGCTACTTGTGCAATCATATCCGGCGTCGTCAAGGACGCCCTGCAATACAGCCAGGTCAGAGGTCCGCACAGACATGTTGAGATTGGAAGACATGCTGTCCTCCTTCAATTTGGGGCGAAGGCAGAAACCGACCTCCACGCAGTAGCGCCCTGAGAAACAGCTACTGAAGACCTACCATGCGCCTAATCGATACGGCTGGCAAACTGAATATTGTGGGATGAGGAGAAAGCGGTCAGACCTGTGCGTCCCAATGTGGTGATTTTTCGCAATCATCTCTTTCCAGGTTCAATCATCAGGGCCAAAAGGACGTAAAAGGACCTACGCACATGCCGTCCGAACTCCGAATGAAGTCGGTGAACCGGAAATCGCTTGATCACCTCTTTCCGAGCTGGAGCAATGCGACATCACGCCTGCGACGGCATGATCGCTGCAGGTCTTTGCAACATACCACTGGGCAGAATTTCAGCATCACCAAAGACTAAGAGGGGCTGGGCTTTCGACCACCGAGCCTGATCGCCAATCCGGCATTCCTTGCTCAATTGCCTCGCGGGTCATCAATTCTTCTTGTCCGCAGGCGCGTCCACATCTCGCGTGGCGCCCCCTTCGTTTTCCCATGATGCCAAAGCCTCAGGATCGGCATGCAGCTTCCGCCGTCTCGAAGAGGGGTAGGCGGGCGCGGGAATCGTCGCCGCCTTGATGCGCCTTATCACCATCACCTCTTCGTGATGGTCGCCATGTTCTGAAGCAACGAGATCTGTCGTCGCGTAGTCCGCGCGCTTGAGGATGGACCGGAGCCGCCAATTCTCGTCGCGTTTCGTCGGAATTCCGGTTGTGATGATTACTACCATAACCAGCCTCTCAAAATTAAACCGATGATGACGGCGAAGCTCGCCAGGATGGAAGCCCTGAATAAGAAGTCGCCATATGCCGCGATATGGGAAGAGTGCTTGAAGGTGGAAGACATCTTGTCCTCCCTTGATTGGGGCGAAGGGAGCCACCCCTTGATCGGCAGCGCCCGTTTCATTGGCTGCCGATATGCCAACATGCGCCTCTATTGTGCCTTATCCAAGGCGAAAGCGGCTAACGCAGTGCCACGCAACCATATAATTCTCGTTGCGGAGCTACTAGGTCACGGGGCGAGAGGCGCGGGCTCTCCTCGGCTCGTTCAGCGATATCAACTCACCTGGCGGCCGCGATAGTACCGAGGCGGCTCCGAATTGAATCCTACTTTCATCTGCCTGTATGATATAGTCTCTCATGACCTATTCCCCGAAGGACCTGGAACTCGCGCGCCGGCAGGTGACTATCGACCGGCAGATGATCTGCGCTCAGCAGAGCCTGATCGACGGAATGCTGACGCGAGGCGAGCCCGCTGGGCTGGCCAACGAAAGGCTGGTCAAATTGACAGAGGATCTACGCAAGCATTGCTTCCATCAGGATCTGATTCAGGCGTCGATCCGATTGGAACGCTGAGCCTGCGCACTCGGGGCGGTTGACGGGCTTCCCGCTTGTTCACTCCGCAGCCTTCTCGTCAGGCTCCTCGGCATGCCTATCAGCTTCCTGGCTGGCGATCTTCCGGCTGTGATCGGTCCGCGCCTGCTCGAGTTCTCTCATTGTGGGAAGGTCCCGGACACCCATGCTCTTGTCATCGACCTCAGTGCTTTGGCGCTTTGTGAACCGATGCCGCGGCTTCTTTGCTTCACGGCGTTCGTCAACTGCGCGAGCTCCCTCGGGCGGCATGGCGAGGTCGGTGCGTGCGGCGACGGCATGGGCGATCAATTCCTTGGCCGAGGGATTGCCATCCGGGCGCTTGCCGTTGGCGCCGTCGCGATCACGGGCAGCAAAGCGCTTGGCGTTGTTATGTTTCGACATTTAGATGCCCTCCGTTTTATTGTGAGGCCACGAGCCTGCCGTTCACGCAGCGACGCCCTTTTAGGGCGGGCCTCCCCGCGTGTCGAGCGGGCTCGCTAAGGTGGCGCATATTTTCGCAAATCCGATCTTGGAATTGCAGCATCTTATATTTCAGGAAAATAACACAATAAAAAGGCAAATAGGTCATTACTGAAGATTAGTTCAATTTAGTTCCATCAACCAATAATATTATAATTCCAGATCTTGCCAATCGAGCTTGAACAAAACCTTCAGTTTAGCATTTCATCGCAGTTGCGACGCAATTGGGGCGTAGGAATCTCTATGTCGTTTGGCCCTGTGGCTCTCGCAGGTGCCAGAAGCTTGCGGGCCATCATCGGCCTGAATTCCGATCGCTCTGCCAATGCCCTGTAGGAAGTAATCACGCGCTTGGCTGACCGTATTCAACTGGAGCCTGTCACCATGTCCATGGACATATCATCTACACGCACGACGAACACCATCGTGCACTTCTCCGCCCCTTTCGCGCTGCCCGATCTGGCTGGCGAGATGCATCCGGCCGGCGATTACAAGATCGCGCAGGATGAAGAGCCGATCGAAGGTCTGTCTTGGCTTGCCTACCGCCGCGTCGCAACCTACATCCATCTGCCGTCGATTGCTCAGGGGAACCGCTTGCGCAGGATCGTCCGGATCGAGCCGACGGCGCTCGCTGATCTCTTGGCAGCAACGAATGCGACTGAGGAGCTGTCCCGATGAATGCCATCGAAGACCGTGAGAAAGCCTTGGAGCAGATCTATTTCCTGAATTCGGAAATTGCCTTCAAGGTGCGATCGCGCCGCGACCGCCTGCTGGCGGTCTGGATCTGCGGCATGACGGGCACTGCCGATGCCGAAGCCTATGCCGGGGAGATCTTCGATGTCAGGATGGCAGGCGCTGACGATGAGGGCGTGATTGCCAAGATCCTGGCAGATTTACGCTCGGCGGGCAAGAATCTCGATGAGCAAGCCTTGCGGGAACGCATGGAGGCTTTGAGCGTCGCCGCCATGCAGGACCTCGTCCGCCAACCGCCTCTGTGATCGGGAGATCCATCTGCGGTTAACGGAAACCCGGCAGCGTGCCGGGCTTGCTCCCAGTCAGGGCGGGAACACGGCGCGGATGCGCGCCGATGGAAATAGTGCCATGGGTTCGCCTCACAAATCCGGCGACAGCTCATTATGAACATTGTGCACACCCTTCGTTCTCAGCGTAATCTCCTCCGCCAACAACACCTCCGCTTGCACATGCACCCACCCGGCCAGCGTGATATCGCTGCCGCGTGCGGTGACGAAGATATAGCTGGAGTCGAGATCGCTGGAACCGGCAAGCGCGCTTTGCGGGCTCCATCTCTTGCGGAGAAAGGCATCGCGGTTTGGGGTGCGACTTTCCGCGAAATCTATGAAGCGGATTTGGATGTTGGTGTCTCTAAGAAGAGACGTGAGCAGCGCGGAAGGCTGGCACTGCGGCGGCAAGGACTAGCTCGTTACCTATTCTCAAGAACGCCGATTTCGACCGTCACTGGTCAAACGTTGGGCGGGCTGCTTGCTGGGACTGTTGCATGCGCACTTTCGCGAATTATTGCGCTCCTCATTCATCTGAGCGATCGAACATTCGACGCGACAATTGCCTCCCGGCAGGATGATCGGGTGTTGCGTGTCTGCGTTGCCTCCAGATGCTCGAATCCATTTGCTATATGACCTGACAGGGAGCAAGGTTTCTTTCTCGGTAGCCACTGAACGGGCACTGCCGATTGAGGGCTTTCAATAGTCCTCGCCCCAACAGAAGGAGGGCATGATGTCTTCCGAACAGGAAACTTCCCATCTTACATCCGCCGATTTGCGCCTGCTGCAAGACGTCTTGCACGAAGCGGGCTATTCCGGAAATGTCTCACCACCGCCGCGGCTCCACAACATCGCTGCAAGGCTTCTCATTACCCTCTTTCGGGCGGGAACGCGAAATCCTGAAGAACTGAAAAAAAACCTGGAAATGGTCTTCGGACGCCCGCAGATGCCGGCTCCGCGTTACTCTCGCCCCTTGTTCAACCGGTTCTCGATTCAAGGCATTCCGCCCCCGGCAGCGTCCAATCCCGCCCCTAACATTGGATCCGCGGAGCTGGCGGATGTTCCGTTAGAGGTGGCCACAGAACTGGCTAGTCGCAGCCTCGCGGTATTCAAATCGGATTGGGCTGCGAAGGACCCGGATGACGATCAGCGAACAAGCGCGGTATCGAAAGCGATCACTCGCCGGGCCGACACCGATCGAATAATTAAGACCGCCCACCTTAAACGACAGCGAAAAGAACGAGAGCAGTTTTGTTGGCGCGTCACATGAGCAGAAACTTGAGACGTTCATGTGATTTGATAACGCATTCAACATCGGCTCACTCGTGTCTTCCTCTCGCGCCGGGCACTTACCGGCTCGGCGAGAAGGAAGATGCACTGGAGGACGTGTCGTTCCTGGCCTATAAAACTAACGCCGCTCGTCTTGAAATTCCTGACGCAGACCCCTAACGACAGCAGATGCCTTTACCCGAGGCGAGATTGACGATGCACTCTTCAGAGACCACCGCTTGCAGAAAGAGCAGGTGGAGAGGGCAAAATCCTGGCGGAGCGAATGAGCACTCCAAAAATCGATCGGTATGCTACCGCTAAGCAACCGACGCCGCGCGAGGCGTTCGGCGCCCATTGGCCAGAACGCGATGCGTTGATTCTGATACTTGCGGAGCGTCCTGGCGAAAGTGGCGAGTACCTCCGCACCGGTTTGACAATATCTGTTTTCGAGGCCGCCCAAGCCGCGCAGAGGCGGGGATTTGCGCTTACCATTGCGGCCTTCCTGACCTGCCTCGGACGCCGCCTCCAGGTGGTTCTGACCCGAAGACGAGGAAATCGGCAGTCCTTTTAAGTCAAGAGCTAGGCGATCCGAACCACGACTCGCGCGTCAAAAGCTGCTGCAAGGAATGCGGACTGGGCTTCCCCTTCGGTTACTATGCCCTCTACCGTGCCCGCACAGGCCTCCATTGCCATAAAGAAAGCGCTACCGCTCGTCACCGGCCAATTCTTAAAAAGCATGTCAAGGGCTTCATCTGCGGACGCAATAATATGCCGCACCTGATTGCGTTCAACCACTAAGAGCAGCCACGCCGACGTCGACACACAGTCTCCGATTCCACATTTGAGAAATAGTGGATCTCACAGTTAGCCGGAGTACGGCATGAGGAGAAACCTTCCTCACCCGTGCAATCCACACCCCCAACCCCCGCCTTGACGCATTGTTCCATGCTATCGCCCTATACATTGGGAGGGCCGGGAAGTCCTACGGTTGTCGGAGGTTTATCGGGCAGGCCGTCCCTGAATGGAGGCGCGTGTCCGCTCAAAGCTTGGCGGAGACTTCGACGATATTGGCTCGCCAAAACACCTTTCCAGCTCCCTGGAAAGGTCGTCGGCAGAGGTCATCCCATATTGGAAACGTTGGATAAGCAACTTCGCTGCCGCGCTGTATCGCTCAGGATGGGCGACGCTTCTGGCTGAATTGTATCCAGCCGCATCCAAGACGCCTCGCAGCATTGTGAGGTCACTGGAATTTAAGATATGGACGTGTTCGGAAGACATTTCCGGTCCTCCTTCAATTTGGGGCGAGGGCTGAAAGCCCTGATGCAGCAGCGCCCGTAACATTGGCTGCTGACGAGGTGACCATGCCTGAGCGCAGCTCCGGATGCAATGTGAATCACGCAATTTGAATTTTTATAAGATATCTTTAACAAAACCGATAATTGCGGTTGCGTTTCATGCAGCGAGTGCGTATATGCCTCTCATCGGCATTGCTGATGAGCGCTGGAAAGCATCTGTCGCTCGCAATTGCCGCAATCGCTTTCTGCTTTTGACCACGGATGTACTGGCATTGGTACGAGTAGCGATGTGAGGAAGGTCGGTGCGGTTTCGCCCCGGCCTTTTTTGTTGGCCGGCTCGCTGTCCCAGAACTTCGTTTAAACACAATGGCGGCTCAGGTTGCCACATCGAGTTTGCTAGTAGAGCTTCGTTTCGCGCCGATTGGCGTCAAGCAACCCTTTTCTCTCAAAATCGAACTTCTGTCTTCCGGGCGCCGTCCGGCAGCGATCACTCATGCGACGAAAAGGAATTGAAAATGAGCAAAACCAATGCAGCTGAGATCCGGCGCAGAACCGAACGCCAGGTCGCGAACACGAGCGGTGGCGGGCACCTGGGGGGAACAAACTTCGGGCAAGCTCCCGACGCCAAGACCGCAGGCGGAACAGGTGCCAAATCCCGTCCTAGTGGTGGACGCAAATAGACGTCTGATAGTAGCAACTCGGAAGGCTCGCTTTAAGAAACTGAAGCGAGCCCGCTTTTCGAAGCAGCCAACTGTAATTCCTGCGGTATCGCGTTCGCCGCGGCAAGATCCTGGCAGATTTACGCTCGGCGGGCAAGAATCTCGATGAGCAAGCCTTGCGGGAACGCATGGAGGCTTTGAGCGTCGCCGCCATGCAGGACCTCGTCCGCCAACCGCCTCTGTGATCGGGAGATCCATCTGCGGTTAACGGAAACCCGGCAGCGTGCCGGGCTTGCTCCCAGTCAGGGCGGGAACACGGCGCGGATGCGCGCCGATGGAAATAGTGCCATGGGTTCGCCTCACAAATCCGGCGACAGCTCATTATGAACCTTGTGCACACCCTTCGTTCTCAGCGTAATCTCCTCCGCCAACAACACCTCCGCTTGCACATGCACCCACCCGGCGAGCGTGATATCGCTGCCGCGTGCGGTGACGAAGATATAGCTGGAGTCGAGATCGCTGGAATCGGCAAGCGCGCTGTAGACCGCCGATTCAAGATCGTCCTGGTCGGGATGGTGGGTTGCTACGCGGCTCGCGACGCTGAGATGTTTTCTGTCGACTGACATCGTTTCGCCTCCTGCGCGGCCCTTTTCGGGTGTAATAGGCTATCGGCGGATATCCCGCGCCGTCAGGGTATGTCGGTCCTTGCAGCCGCGGCCGTAGGCATGGGTGGCCGCATCCAGAATGGCCTCGCGCGCCATATCAAAGGCTCTCAAGCACTCGTCTTCGGAGCGGGCGGCCTGGCTTGCGGTCCGCAAGGCATTGGCTTCAATCAAAAACCGCACCTCGAACATGCCGTCATATCCAGAGAAGCGAACGGCATTGCGACTCTCGTCGAAACTGCGGCTTCTATTGGGAAAGGTCAGTGTCACGCATTTCTCTCCCGGAGGGGTTGGTCATGCCAAGTCAAACTGGACTGGCGCAAAGTATGCCATTGAACTTCCGCCGGGCTCGCCGAGGCGCGGCAGGGCTGGTCAGGTTGCCGCTGTGCTACAGATGCAGGAGACCTTCCTCCTGTCCGGCTTCCTGCTGTCGGGGTGCCGGAATCCCGGAACGACGGCTGCTCCTTCGCAGCTCCGGTCCTAAGAAATATGGGGCGCGGCCCTCGAATTGCAATGTAGGGTCAGAGGAGAGTTCGTGGCTGGCTGGAATCTGTCGTCTGCGCTTGAGGAGGGCTGCGACGAGAGCATCGCGTTCGGGCCGAACGGGGCAGGTTATGAAACCTTTCTACGGCGTCCGCGTTTCGCACCATCGATCCCCATTTGGTCTGATCGAAAACTCCTGCAGACGGTTCATCGTGATACCCGCTGTTATGATGACGATATAGTGTCGGAATTGGAAGTTTTCATTTACGCGCTGACAGTAATCTCGTCGCTCTTCTGGAGTTTCCGTCTTAGGCGCCCAGCCGTTTGCTTTCCGATAGAAAAAACAAGCAGAGTGAAAAATCATCAGCTATTTAGACGGCGAGGGAGGCACCGAGGTAGACTTCAGCTGATTGTCATTCGATCATGCAGGCACCACCGCGAAGCTGGTACGGACGATTACAGTCCCATCCGTTGCCCGTCGAGTTAAGATGTGCGTTTTCGGGAAGCTTGAGCTGCAGGCATTGATTGCCCCTCGGCTCGAAGCCGCGGTCGCACTTCCATTTCAGTCCGTGGGGCGCGTCGACGAAGATGGCATTCTCCGGAACCTCGACAGCGACACACGTCTGATCCTTGTTTTCAAAGCCTCTATCACACCTCCACTCATTTCCGGCGGATGTCAGATATGAGTGGGCGGGGAGTTCGAGCTTGAGACATGCTTGTTGTAGCGCGCGATAACCTCTTTCGCATTCCCAGCCGGATCCTGTGGTATTATCGGACAGGAATGCTTTCTCCGGGACTTTGATAGGGTCGCAACCCACATTGGTTTGACGGTATCCACGCAGGCATCTCCAGCGATCGCCGAAATATGGGTCGAGATATGCATTGTCCGGAATTTGGACGGTGAGGCACTGGTTCCCCTTCTCCAGAAAGCCGTAATGACAATCCCAGCCCTTGCCAAAGGAGGAGTTCGTCAGAAACGCGTTGTCGGGAAGCTTCACCTTAAAGCAGGCGTCATCCTGCCTTCGAAAACCACGATTGCATTCCCAGCCGAGGCCATAGCGGCTTGCCTGGGCATTTTCAGGCACCGACCTTGAGGTCTGGCCGAGCGCCGAGGAGCTGAGTCCCGATGCAGAATGCAGGGGGATGGTCATCATCAGGGCCAGCGCCCTGTAATATGATTGGCGCATAAGTTGTCTCCAAAGGCCTGCATCTGCGATCTCCTGGCCGTAATTCCAAGATATAACGCTGAAGGGCAGTAAAGAGGGAAGGACAGATACCGTGCGACGCTACCAGAGCCTTGGCTCTTTCTCGGGAGCTTTCTCAGGAAAAATGGGCGCGCCGGCCCACATCCCGCGACCGACAGGTGACGAGCCATGAAGCTGTCCTCTGTTGCGGACCATGGGAAAGGTCCTATGCACTTTCCGATTGCCTGGTTTGCGCTTGCTTTCGCCGTTGGCGTTCAGGAGCATTTTCTGGAAGTAGAGCAGGAAGCAGGCATGCGAGGATCGGGACGTCATCGCGTCCTCCTCTTGTCGGGGCTAGGGCGCGCTCTTGTCCCTCAGGCGGCAGCGCCCTGACCAGTTGCAGCCGACATCGCACCCTGGACTTCATTTCCGCCTTTGGCAAGCAAGCTTTTGCTATTCATGTGGTGCCTTGAATGAGGCTGATTGAAACCTTACATACAGGGCACGTTTTCAGCCTTTCGGCTACCTGATCCTCCCGGCTGCGTCGGTTGCTTGGCAAACCCTGATTTTGCGAACGTTGCGAACTCCGCCATACTGGCTGGAGCGGTTTGTTCCGGATGTATTCGTCCCGCAGCCGCACTGAGGATGCCATAATGACCAACACCACCCGCCATGCCGCCGAAAGCATGTTCAAGCGCTCCAAGCCAGAACAAGGATCGGATGCAGCAAAGCTGCAGGATTTCCTCAGCAGGCAAGCTCTCCGGAGGCGCGCGACGAAGCTTGCCAAGATGCAGCAGCGTCTCGAAAAACGGAGTGCTGGACCGGTTGGACTGACTTCTTCTTCCGTTAATACCGCAACATGGGACGGCAAAGAACGACTGTTCTCGGCGATCGCTCAAGCCGCAAGGATTAGGTTATGACCGTTTTCGACTATAGTGCCGGCGCGGGGCTTTACCCGTGCAAGACAATCAACAGAAGAGGCCGCCTCGGCTACAAGAGGTTCGATTCCGTCGCCGAGGCTCTTCGCTTTGCGATCGAGGACATGCCGGCCTCTCTCCTCGGTGGATCCGTGCTCGAAGTCGAGGAGGCGCGCTTCGATGGCTTGCAGATGCGCAAACTCTATGAAGCCGAGGCTTATCCGCTGACGCGCCGTCGACCTGAAACGTATCACGCGGAATTGCCCGCCTAAGTGGAAATGGCGAGAAGCTGAAAACAAAAGGTTGACTGGGAAGGATCTCCAGTCTATCCCTGCACACATCGATACTTTGTTTGCCGATATTTGTTTGGCTGCGCTCTGCGCCTCTTGATCAACTCTCCCTTCAAAAGTCGAAAACACCGCCGCGCGTCGCTCGGCGGGCCGTCAAATTTATGCCGATGAAAGGGTTAATCATGACCACTGGCACAGTAAAATGGTTCAACGCCACCAAAGGCTTTGGCTTCATCCAGCCTGACGACGGGAGCGCCGACGTCTTCGTTCACATCTCTGCCGTTGAACGCGCGGGAATGAGTTCAATCGCTGAAGGCCAGAAGCTCGGCTTTCAATTGGAGCACGACCGCAAGTCCGGCAAAATGTCTGCAGGCCAGCTCCAACCGGCCTAAAAAGCTCCTATAGCCGCTGCGACCACGGATGTACTGGCGTGGCTGGCAAGGATAGTTGAAGGCCAGGCAGATGTCTGGCCTTTTTCATTCAACAAGTGAACAGCGCCCGACCGCTCGTACGACTTGAAGCGTAGCGGCCTAGGCTATCCTGTTGGGCAAGGACATCGATTGAAACACCCAAGCGACAACAGCTTTTCAGAACGTCGTAAGTCCGCCGAAAGCGCCAGACGTCAGCTGATTGCAAAATTTGAGTCGGCTCCGAAGCCGACCGACCCTGTAATGCAAGAACGGTTGGCGGCAATTGCTTCGGCCAGGACCGCGCGTCGCGCTGAGCGCGATGCGATGAAGGCGGCGGAAAATGACCGCCTCCTTCAGGAAGCTGCCGCATTAGCCGATGTTGCCGAGGCTCATCAAAGAGCAGAGGCGGAGGCTCGCCAATTGGAAGCCAATAACCGAATCGCACGTGTCGTCGCCGATGAAGCGGCACGCAAGGCCGAGCGCGACCGGCGCTATGCCGCACGTAAGGCTCGTCGCGCTTGACGGATGAACATCCGACCGTGGCTCCTGCCAATTTGCGTCGCGTCCGAAGGGGATCAGAAAATCGATGAGAAGCCAAGCCGGCCAGTTGCACGAGCCGTTTGAAGACTCCGCCGGTGCGTGGCTGAAGATCCTCGCGAAATACCGGCAACCGAGCTTTTGGCGCAGCGCGTTCGAGTTGTCTGTGACAGCTGTCCCCTTCGCGCTGCTATGGGTCGGCGCATATGCCTCTTTGCTGCAAGACTTTTGGCCCGGCTACATACTGATCCTGCCAGCCGCCGCCTTCCTGCTCCGGTTATTCATGATCCAGCACGATTGCGGGCACGGTTCATTCTTCGCCCGGCGAAAGCTGGATACGTGGACAGGACGGGCACTCGGCGTTTTGACCCTAACGCCGTACGATTATTGGCGGCAAACACATGCGGAACATCATGCATCTGCGGGCAATCTTGATAAACGTGGCATCGGCGACATCACGACCTTGACGCTCGAGGAATATCGCGCCCGTTCTCGAACCGGACGACTCGCCTACCGACTTTACAGGCATCCGATCGTCATGTTCGGCATTGGACCCGCCTGGCTCTTTATCTTCAAGCAACGCCTGCCGATCGGGATGATGCAGGCGGGAGCCTTGCCTTGGGTTTCCACGATGGCCACGAATGTAGCGATCGCGATCGTAGTCGGCCTGTTAATGTGGACGATTGGGCCTATCCCCCTCCTGCTGGTGCATCTGCCGATCGTTTTGCTGGCAGGGGCAGCCGGCGTCTGGCTATTTTATGTCCAACATCAGTTCGAGGAAACGCACTGGTCGAAGACCGGAGAATGGAAATTTCCGCGGGCCGCTCTTCACGGCGCGTCACATTATGATCTTCCGCTCGTGCTTCGATGGCTGACCGGGAATATCGGTATCCACCACATCCACCACCTTTCAAGCCGCATTCCGTATTACCGGCTTCCGGAAGTCCTGCGCAATCACCCCGAGTTGGTGGCTATCGGCCGCGTCACCCTTCGGCAAAGCCTCGAATGTGTCCGGCTTGCTTTGTGGGATGAAGAGAGCGGCAGGCTCATCTCCTTCCGAGAGGCCGAGAGCCTCGGCCCATCGATATCTGACCGCTTTATGCGGATCGTTTGAATAGCATGTTAGGATCCAAGATGAGTACGACCGCCAAAACAAGTCCCAATACGGCCGCTTTGATGGTCACTTTGACGCCTCCCCAGATCAGAGGCTTGAAACTTGCAAGGGATGGGGACCTGTACCTTCAGGAGAGCAAGAAGTGGACGCATCTCAATGCGACGATTACCTTCGCCAAAGCCGATCGCTTTCAGGAGCGGCCGATCGCAATCAAGTTCGCAACAACGGCGACGGTGGGCGAATTGAGAATCAGCGGTCTTCTCAAGACCCTCGATCCCGACGCCGACCCAGCCATCTCGCCGCACGGCATCACGATGGCCGGAAAGATGTGGCTGCTGAAGCATAAATAAATCCGGTCAGTTGCAGCGCCCGCGACAGCAGAAACCGTCAGGACAATGCTGCTCCACCGGAGCGGTGTCCCAGTCGTCGTCCCTGATCCACTCCGGCATGCGGTCCACAAGCTCATAGTCGCCAGCCGCCGACACACTGACGGGCAGGGGTGGCGAGCGCGAGAAGGACGTTCGTCAACCTGCGCTGCTCTTTGAAGCCCTGCAGCAGACAAGGCGATCTGCCGACTTGGCGCTCGTCTACAACGAAGCATCGGAGCGCGGTCTTGCGTGGCAACAAAATATTCGAGCCCGGGTAGGAATGCTGGCGGCAAAAGATGCCGTGCGGCTTCGCGCTTGCCATCGATGCCGGCCGCCTGGCGCATGGGGCCATACCGCTGGAGCCACGCGACGTCGCCGTCCCATCCACTCCCGTCATCGGCAAGGCAGTCTTTTCATGAAGCTAGACCCCTTCAATCTCATCGTCGACAACGCCGAATGGGTCGAGCGTCTCGCGCCACTCGGCGTCAAACTCGTCCAGCTGCGCATCAAGGATTGCCCGGACTCCGTGCTTCGCGAGCAGATCCGGCGTTCGAAGGCTGCCTGCGCGGCCGCGGGTTGCCAGTTGGTCGTCAATGACCACTGGAAGCTGGCGATCGATGAAGGATGCGATTTCATTCATCTCGGGCAGGAAGATCTGATGGCCGCTGATAGAAATGCCATTCGTCGCGCCGGCATGAAGCTCGGCCTTTCCACCCACGACATATCGGAGCTGGAGACGGCGCTGGCGGCCGAGCCGGATTATGTTGCGCTCGGGCCGGTCTGGCCCACGATCCTCAAGGCTATGAAATGGGCGCCGCAAGGCGTCGAACGCCTTGCTGACTGGCGACAGCGCGTCGGCGCGATACCGCTCGTCGCCATCGGCGGGATCACCGCCGAACGGGCGCCGGTGGTGCTGGAAAGAGGCGCTGATAGTGCCGCCGTGGTCACCGATATCACCCGCAACCCGGATCCCGAGGCCCGCACGCGGCAGTGGCTGGCCGCGACCGCGCCATGGCGATCCGCAAAGTGAGGTATCACCGGTGACCTCTTGATACCGAAGCCGTAAAACTGCGCGGCGACGGAGGCGGGCTCGACGGCCAGGCATGATGCCGCTTGGCGGCCGAGACTTTCGATCTCATCCTAAGTCGTCAATAACATACCGATGATAGCAGGGATGAGAACTTTGCTACGCCTCGTTTGTAAGCGACATAAATTATTCAGAGAGCGACGGCGAAACCAATTGAAGTTAATCCTAAATTAGCCAGTCGCGCGAATTCTTGCGGTTATCTGAGCTGTACAGCCCGCCCTAGAGGACTGGAGAATTGTATGAAACGCCCGACCGTCAAGCAGACCCTGATTGCCGTTTTGTCTGTCATCTGTGCCTTCCTGATTGCCTTGTCGTACAATTCTCTCAGTACAATTTCGACACTGAACGACAGTGCTCAGCAGATTGGCGGCTTCTGGATGAAGCGGATGATCACCGCCCGGGATATCAAGGGAAACTTCTCTGATCTGAAGCTGGCCTATGCGCGGTACTTGCTGGAGGCCTCGCCTGAGAAGCAAGCCGCCGAGGCGAAGCTGATCGACGAGGCGAACGCCGCGGTCGAGCGAGCAATCCGAGAATATGTGGCGGGCGTCCGCACGGAGAAAGGCCGCGAGCTGATCAAAGACGTCGAGACAGGGCTCAAGAAATATAGCGAGTTTGCGCAGCAAATGGTCCAACTGCACGACAACGGCAAGGCCGCCGAGGCGGTCGGCCTCTTTCGGGAGAGTATGGAGGCACAATCTGATCTGGTGAACCAGGAGATTGCTGACTTGGTGGCGTTCATTCTCGGACAGACCGAAACATATGTGACCACAAGCAACGCGACGGCGAGCTACGCGTTCACGACCACGGCATTAATTGCCGCCCTTTCGATTCTGGTCACTTCGGCTGGAGCACTGTTTGCCGTTTTCGGCATCGCCAATCCGATCCGATGGATCGCCTCCGCCATGAAGACCCTTTCCGACGGCGATCTGCAGAGCGAAATCCCCTATGCTGGCCGCGCCGACGAAATCGGGGCGATGGCAGGAGCAGTGGAAGTGTTTCGACAGAACGCGATCAACGTTCTTCGATTGGAGCAGGAAGCAGCGATATCGCGAAGCCAGTCGGAGGCGGAGCGCGCTGCCGCACAGGAGCGCGCCGAACGGGAAGCGCAGCAGTTGCGCTTTGCGACAACGACGCTTGGCGATGGATTGAGACGCCTTGCGGGCGGTGACGTTTCTTTCCAGTTGGCGGAGCCGTTCGCTCCGGAATACGAGAGGTTGCGTGGGGATTTCAATGCTTCGCTTAGGCAACTCGGCACAACCATTGGCGCTGTACTGCAGACGGTGCACAGCATCGACACCGGAACATGCGAAATCGCCTCCGGTGCGCAAGATCTGTCCAAGCGGACCGAACAGCAGGCAGCCTCCCTGGAGGAGACTGCGGCAGCCCTCGATGAGATTACTGCCAATGTGACGACCGCCTCGAAGCGAACCGAGGAGGCTCGCAATGTCGCCCAGGCGGCTAACGTCAGTGCAGAACGTTCTGCTTCCGTTGTATCTCATGCCGAACAGGCGATGCGGCGGATAGAGGAAAGCTCCGAACGAATATCGAGCATTATCGGCGTCATCGACGACATCGCTTTCCAGACCAATCTTCTTGCCCTGAATGCCGGCGTCGAGGCAGCACGGGCCGGCGAGGCCGGCAAAGGTTTTGCCGTTGTCGCTCAGGAGGTTCGCGAGCTTGCCCAGCGGGCAGCGACGGCGGCGAAGGAAATCAAGGGCCTTATCCAAAAGTCCTCCACCGAAGTCGGCACCGGCGTAAGACTGGTTCTCGAGACTGGCCAGTCGTTGAACGAAATCAGCGAGCAAGTGTCTCAGATCAACCGGTTGATGGAAGCGATCGCGACCTCTGCGCGTGAACAGTCCACCGGACTTGCCGAAATCAATACGGCCGTCAATCAGATGGACCAGTCGACTCAGCAGAATGCGGCGATGGTCGAGCAATCCACCGCAGCGGCCGCGTCATTGTCGGCTGAGGCGAGCAGGCTGCGCGAACTGGTCAATCAGTTCACCCTCGACCGTGACCCCGCTCAGGCCGCTAAGCCTAGACATAGCGTCCGCACCATGGCGGCGTGATGACGATCAGGTACTTGTCCTGAGGTCACCGGGTAGAAGAACCAACAGCCTTGCTCTCGCCGCCGGCAACTCTTTGAGGGGTGGATCAAGAAGGGTGCAAAGTGTTCTGACGCGCGATTTCCAGCTTCAGGACCCTTCTCGCAGAGCATGCTTGACGCGGAGGATAGTGATCGCAACGGTTCCCACAACCACCGGAACGGCAACAAGCATGATCACCGGATCGAAATGGAACCCAGCGTGGTCTGCCGTCTCATATATGAACTTCACCAAGCTCAGCAAATAATAGCTAATCGCAATGATCGAAAAGCCTTCGACCGCGCGCTGGATCTTGACCTGCGTCGCAGCTCGATCCGCCATTGCTTGAATCTGCGTAGCATTCTGGAACTCAATCTCGACCTGAATTCGAGTCTGTAGCAGATCGAGCAGGTGCATCGTCGCTCTCGACAGCTGCTCAAGCCTCAATGCACTTGCCTCGCAAGTACGAACCGCAGGCTTAAACCGCCGCTCGACGAAAGTGCCAAAGCGCTGGAAGCCGGGGACATGGGTTTCCCGTAGAAGCGCGATTCTCTCTTCAACGATTTTCGCGTAGGCGGCGGTCGCTCCGAACCTGTTTCTGGTTTCCGCGGTGGCCGAGATGATATGGGACGAAAGAACCGTGATCTCGTCCAGCAGCTGCTTGTGCTGATGTGCAGGAGTACTCAAGTTGCGATTGGTCAGTTGAACGAGCTCCGCATCATACTGACCGAGAAGCGGTGCCAGACGTCGCGCCTCCGGCAATCCGAGCAGCGCCATTGATCTGTAGGTTTCTATCTCGCAGATGCGGCGCACCATGCGCCCCAGGCGATGTGCGTTCAGGTCCCTGTTGAACAGGATGATCCTGCTTGAATTGTCCGGTCTGACCCTAAAATCGGAGCAGACTTGCGCCGACCCACCACCAATCGAGGACGCCGCTGTATCCCCGAAATCGAAGGATTTTAAAACCGGTCCCAGCTCGTCAGGAGGGTTGCCCAGCACAAGGATAGCAACGTGGCAAACAAGGCGAGGAGCGGTCAACCCTGCCAGCCGCGCAAAATCACCTTCCGCAAGATCAGATTCCGGCCAACGCCCGGGCTCCGAGTGCAATTTCCGCAGGCGTGTGACCGTGACGAATTCAGTATGCCGTTCGACCCTGACTGAAATCTCACCATCGACTTCCAGGCTATCGTGGAACTCTTTGATCGCCCCATCCAAGGGCATGAACGCAATGTGCTCGACGATCGCCGGGCCGGTAAAATAAATGGACGGACGAGCGTGAAGCTCGGAGTTGAAATCTGCTGTTTGCAGTCCGACAGTCGCTGGGCTGGCGACTTGCTGCGCAGAAGCAGACGTCGTGGTTGAAACTGCTTCCTCTGCGCGATTCGAACTCAAATCCATCTTCCCCGTCCCACCAAACGCCACCGGCCAACTTATATGAACCGAACGCGATCAACTTGAAAGCCCTGCTGCCTGCTCATCAAGCGGCCTGGAACTGTTACCCGGTCGATCGGCTTCCCTACTCATCGCTGCCGCTATCGCCGCGATTGCGGGAATAAAGAACCTGAGAAGGCGCTGCCCGCTTCGTTGACCTCACCATCGCGCATCCCCTGGGGGACCTCTTACGACTTGGCGTGCTGTGTATCCCGCGCGGTCAAGCGGTTCGCACGCTTGCTCACGCAGCCATATGCATGGCCTTTTGGGTGCGGGGTGGATGTCGTCCGTGCGCATCAACGCAAAATGCCATGCCGGCCCGCTGACCCTGGACGGCTGTTCCATAATTCAGCTTACGCCAGACTCGCCACCTGAGGTTGCATTGAACTATACGCGCAACCATCCCATCACCAGCACTCATGGGAACAGCCAGTTTTCGACGCGCAAGTCCTGGTAAACCGTAAAGTCCCGCACATTATTCGTCACGAGGACAGCCTTGAGCGAAACCGCATGAGCGGCTATCAGTTTGTCCAAGTGATCCTTTTTCCGGTCACGTGTCGCGAACCTGAGAGGTCCGTAGGCCCGTGCCGCATCACTATCGAACGGGGCGACAGGGATTGCCTCGATCAGATACTCTAGGTTCGACCGGTCCCTTTCTGCATCCTTCGAGGCAGAAACGCCATATTCGAGTTCCGCGAACGTAATGGCAGACATGACGACATCGCCAACGCGGCATTGAGCAAAACGTCGTGCGACTTGCGGCGGCTGCTCCTTCATCAGATAGATGCACATGTTTGTGTCAAGCATGTAGAGCGGCATTACAGCCTATCCCGTTCGGCCTGCTCCTGATCACCGCGCCCCTCCGCCATGAACGAGTCGTCAAATCTTGCGAAACGCGCCAGTACGCCCTCCAGGGACGGTTTTAGCGGGCGGATGCGGAGCTCGTCACCAATGCGCTCGATTTCAAGCTCCATCTCGGTCTGGCTGTAAGCCAAATCGGCGGGAATTCTCACGGCTTGAGAGTTGCCGTTCTTGAATACTTTTGTCGTATGCATGACATCCTGCTTTCCGAAGTCGAACTCGCCCGTGTACATCATCCGTGTGTACATAATGGATTTGTCGCGGCGATGCAAGTTGCGGGAAGGAAAAGGCCGGACCGCGAGTAGGCCTGCTCAGGCCCGGAGCGCAGGGAACGAAATCCGCGCGTTCAGGTTAGTCCAAGCAAAGCGGCATTTCGTACCCTGGCAAGGTGAACCCGAGGAGCACGTTGTGAATGTTGTATTGTTTTCCACGGCAGCGCCGCGATGATCCCGATCGCGCTTTGGTGAGCACCGACGCGGATGAGCGACGGCTCTATAAGTTTGCCCTGCAGTACGAGATGGATGGCAAGAGCTGGGCGACCGACATATGGGCCTATTCATGCAAGGACGCCGAGGATCGCGTCGCCGCAATGCGGCGGTCGCTGACAATGTGCGGTCAGCTCTATGCCGAGGTGGAGGCCGATGCTCCGACGCACCTCTGAGGACATGCGACGCAGCCGAGAAGACCAGATTATTGCCACTCCCGTCACCGGCTGTCGACAGGTCACTTTGCCATGTCGTCTGGAACAGTTTGTTTCTCCAAGAGTTCGGGTCGCAAAATATCTGCCGGGGGATTTCCTTCGACAATGTCGGGAGGCAAAAATGTCAGCGCGATCGAAACATCCGCCAACAATTGGTGAGAACACGCCTGCGGCTGGCGGATGGGCGGCGGCGAGATCTCTTGGAGAAATTCTTCTGCGCGAACACGTCCCCCGATCGGGGCCGTCGCTGCTTTCCCATCACAACAAACCAGACGGCTACATGTGTGTCAGTTGCGCCTGGGCCAAGCCTGCAAAACCGCATGCGATGGAATTTTGCGAAAGCGGCGCAAAGGCGACCGCCTGGGAGGTCACTTCCCGCCGCGCCGACCGCGCCTTCTTCGCCGCCCATACATTGCATGAGCTGGAGCAATGGAGCGATCACGATCTCGAAGAACAAGGTCGCCTGACCCATCCGATGCGGTGGAACCGCTCGACCGACAAATACGAACCGGTAGACTGGAGCGATGCATTCGCGGAGATCGGCGAGGAGCTGCGGTCAATTCCTCCGCGTGAGGTCGATTTCTACACCTCTGGGCGCGCATCCCTCGAGACCTCCTACATGTATCAGCTTTTTGCCCGCATCTTCGGCAGCAACAACCTGCCCGACTCTTCCAACATGTGTCACGAAAGCTCCTCGGTCGGTCTGCCGGAAAGCATCGGAGCCTCCGTCGGCACGGCAATCCTGTCCGATTTCCAGAACTGCGATTGCATTTTCTACATGGCACAGAACGTCGCCACCTCTTCTCCGCGGATGCTGCATGACCTTCAGGACGCCGTCGACCGGGGCGTGAAAATCGTCACCTTCAATCTCTTGCGCGAACCGGGTCTCGAACGTTTCATCAACCCGCAAATGCCGAGCCAGATGCTGACCGGCCGGTCGACGCCGATTTCGTCGGAATATTACCAGGTGAAGAACGGAGGCGACATCGCGGCCCTCTTCGGGGTCTGCAAAGCCTTGATCGAAGCCGACGATGCGATGAAGGCACTGGGCATGAGCAAGGTTTCAGGCTCCGATGCCCTGCCCCATAAACCGGATAATGCTGCGGCGGTCGCCTTCGCCGCTTCGATTGCCGCCGCCGACAAAAAGCATGTTCTCGACCACGATTTCATCAGCACGCATACGTCGGGTTTCGAGGAATTCGCCGAAGCGGCCCGCCGATATGACTGGGCCGAGCTGGAGAGTGTTTCCGGCTTGACCCGCGAGCAGATGATTCAGGCAGCCCGCACCTACGCCCATTCGGAGGCGGTGCTGATGATCTACGGCATGGGTCTCACGCAGCATGTGATGGGTGTCGAGAACGTTCATATGGTCGCCAATCTCGCGCTACTGCGCGGCAATATCGGCAAGCCGGGCGCCAATATCTGCGCCGTGCGCGGCCACTCGAACGTGCAGGGCCAGCGCACGGTCGGGATAACGGAAAAGCCGGACCTCGTGCCGCTCGACAAGCTGAAGGAGCTCTACCAGTTCGAGCCGCCACAGTGGGAAGGTCGCGCGACCGTTGACACCTGCAAGGCGATCATGGATGGCGAAGCCAAGGCCTTCGTCAGCCTCGGTGGCAATTTCCTGCGCGCTGTCCCGGAAACGGAAGCGATGGAGGAGGCCTGGCGCAAACTCCGCCTGACCGTACAGATTGCGACGAAGCTCAATCGCAGCCACGTCATCCATGGGGAAATCGCCTATCTCCTTCCCTGTCTCGGCCGCATTGAGATCGATGAACAGGCGAGCGGTCCGCAAGCCGTCTCCATCGAAAGTTCCGTGGCGCATTTCCATGGTTCGCGCGGAAAGGCGAAGCCAGCAAGTCAGGAGCTTCTGTCGGAGCCCGCCATCATCGCCGGAATCGCCAAGGCGACGCTGGCGAAGGGCCGAGTCCCGTGGGACGAATGGGTCGGCGATTATTCGAAGATCCGCGATGCGATCGAAGCGACCTATCCCGAGACGTTCAGGGATTTCAACAAACGCATGTTTCAGCCGGGCGGCATTCCGAGACCGGTGCCGGCCAGGGAGCGCAAATGGACGACGCCCAACCAGAAAGCCAATTTCATCACTCCGCCGCGGCTCTTCCCCGAACTCGACATCGGTCCGGGCGACACTGAGGTTCTCAACCTCGCCACATTACGCTCCAACGACCAGTTCAACACGACCATCTACGGTTACAGCGATCGCTACCGCGGCGTGAAGGGATCGCGAAAGGTGGTCTTCATGAACGATGAGGATATTGACAGACTGGGCTTCAAAGAAGGCGATTTCGTCGATCTGACGACTGCCATCGACGTCGCCACATTGCGCCGAGTCGCCGGCTTCAAGATTGCCAGGCACGCGATTCCAACCGGGTGCTGTGCGGCCTATTACCCTGAGGCGAACCCGCTCTTTCCGCTGGCGCATCACGACGCCAAAGCCAAGACCCCGTCCTACAAGATGTTGCCGGTGCGGCTCAGTCTCTCGGCTCTGTCGTCGCGACCCTAACCCAGGTCCCGGCGATGCGCGAAAGCAAGCATGCCTGGTCGGCGGCAGTATCGTTTCTCACAATGGCCGGCGTCTTGGCCGCCGTTGCTTGGGCAACCCGTCCACGCTTGCGTCGCGCCGATACCGCCGTCGCGTCCGGTCCCGATCGGTTCCCTTTGCTTGCCGATAGCACAGTCAAGAAGGAGGGCATCTGGTTGGTCTTGATGTTGCTGCTCTTTGTGTTCGTGATCGGAGCCGCGATGGGCTGGGCTAGACATCCAAGGCAGTATCGCGCCGATCCGCCGGTCACATCATCTCTCGATCAGTTCCTGCTGATGCCGGGCGGGATCGGCGGCACACCACCCCACGTGTATTTCGCGCTTGGCAAGCCTTATGAGGTGACCGCCTATGATCTGAGCCAGGGCAAGCGCCTTTATTCCTGGTTCGGCTGCGCTAGTTGCCATGGAGACGGACGAGGCGGGACCGGCCCTTCGTTTCTTGACGGCTGGTGGTTTTATGGCTCGGAAATGGTATCGGTCGTGGCATCCATACGCGACGGACGGCCTCACGGCATGCCTGCCTTCGCGAACAAAATGACGAGCGACCAGATCTGGCAGCTCGCCGGCTATGTCAGGACGATCGGCGCCTATTCCGCCCTCTATACCGCGCCGAGCCGCAACGACGACAAGCATACGAGACCGGCCGAGAACCGGGCGCCGGCCGCAACTCTTTTCGAGGAAGGCCCGGTAGGCGTCCGCTCCGATCGAGGTGTCCGGCCTTGAAGATCGCCGCGGCATGCACCTTGTTTCTGTCCGGCTGCGCTGCCGGGACGCAATCGGCGCTGAATGCGGACGGACCTGCCGCTTCGGAACTCAGAAGCTTGATACTCCTGTTTGTCGCCGTCTGCGGCGTTGTCTTCGTGCTAGTCATGAGCGTCATGGCATGGGCGCTGGTTCGCAGGAAAAACCAGGCCCCCGGTGAACCGCAGTCCGAGCGTTCCATGGGCAGGGTCGTTAACGGCGCGATCGTGATGACTTTCCTGGTCATAAGCTTCCTGACAATCACCAGTTTTTACGCAACCAATGGCGTCGACCGCGGCCGGGACGATCAGCCGACCATCGCCGTTCGCGGGCAGCAGTGGTGGTGGCAGTTTACCTATCTCGATGCGGATCCCGCCAAGACATTCCAGACCGCCAACGAGCTGCATATCCCGGTGGGAACCGATGTCCGGCTGCGCCTGGACGCGACTGATGTCATTCATTCGTTCTGGGTGCCGAACCTGACGGGAAAGCAGGATCTGGTCCCCGGCCGCGATAACCGTCTGACGCTGCATGCCACCAAAGCCGGCATCTATCGCGGCCAATGCGCCGAATTCTGCGGCCTGCAGCACAGCCACATGGCACTGTTGGTGATCGCCGAGGAGCCGGAGGACTATGCCAGATGGCTGGAGTCGCAGAGAGAAACGGCAGCCGCACCGACCGATGGTGATGCCGCGGCGGGAGAGCTCGTCTTCATGAGCAAGCCTTGCGCCGCCTGCCACACCATCCGCGGCACCGAGGCGTCGGGCACCTCCGGACCTGACCTCACCCATGTCGGCAGCCGCAGCATGATTGCGGCGGGGCGGCTGGAGAATACGCGGGGATCGGTTGCGGCATGGATTGCCGACCCGCAAACGCTGAAGCCGGGCAACAACATGCCGTTGGTCCCCCTCACCGGCGAAGAGCTGAGACAGTTGAGCGCCTACATGAGTGGTCTGCGATGACCGGCACCGGCAGAACCCCTTCCCCAGCCGATCTGGCTGCCGGCAATGAAGAGGCGGAAGCCTTCCTCAGGCGCACATGGTCGACTCCTTCCGGATTGCTGGCAGCGCTCTCCACGGTCGATCACAAGATCATCGGTCGGCGCTATATCGCGACAGCCTTTGTCTTTCTCATTCTCGGCGGCGTGCTGGCGCTTGTGATGCGTATCCAGCTCGCCTTCCCCGAGGCCCGCTTCGTCAGCGCGGACCGGTACAATCAGATCTTCACCGTGCACGGCAGCAACATGATGTTCCTGTTTGCGGTGCCGGTCATGGAGGCAATGGCGGTCTATCTCGTTCCTCTGATGGTCGGAACCCGCAACATCGCCTTTCCCAGGCTGAACGCCTTCTCCTACTGGATCTATCTCGCCGGAGGGCTGCTGCTGTGGATCTCGCTTGCCCTCGATACCGCCCCCGATGTCGGCTGGTTCTCCTACGTGCCTCTGTCCGGCCCGCAATATGGCGCGGGGAAACGGGCGGACCTCTGGGCACAGATGATCACCTTCACCGAGGTGTCCGCCCTTGCCGTTGCCGTCGAGATCGTCGTGACGGTCTTCAAGCTGCGCGCGCCCGGCATGTCGCTCGATCGGATACCCGTCTTCGTCTGGTCGATGCTGGTCACCGCCTTTCTGGTCATCCTGGCCATGCCGGCGATCATGTTCGCCAGCTCATCGCTCATTCTCGACCGGCTGGTCGGCACCCAGTTCTATAATCCTGCGGAAGGGGGCGACGTCCTCCTCTGGCAGCACCTGTTCTGGTTCTTCGGCCATCCCGAAGTCTACATCATCTTCCTGCCGGCCGTCGGCATCGTCTCCGCCATGATCTCCACCTTCACACAGCGTCCGGTCTTCGGCTATATGCCGCTGGTGCTGGCGATGATCGCCACCGGAATTCTCTCCTTCGGCCTATGGGTGCACCACATGTTCGTGGCCGGCCTGCCGCGGCTGGGGAGCAGCTTTTTCACCGCCTCGAGCATGGCGATCGCCATTCCCGCCGGAACCCAGATCTTCTGCTGGCTGGCAACGCTGTGGGATGGCCGTCCGGTGTTCAAGACACCGCTGCTTTTCATCATCGGCTTCCTCATCACCTTCGTCATCGGCGGCCTGACCGGCGTGATGGTGGCGTCGGTGCCCCTCGATACTCAGGTCCACGACACCTATTTCGTCGTCGCCCATTTCCACTATGTCCTGATCGGCGGCTCCGTCTTCCCGCTGATCGGCGCGATCTACTACTGGTTTCCAAAGATGACCGGGCGGATGATGAGCGAAAGGCTCGGACGGTGGGCCTTCGGCCTGATCTTCACAGGCTTCCACCTGACTTTCTTCCCAATGCACATCCTGGGGCTCCAGGGCATGCCGCGGCGCGTCTACACCTATCCGCCCGAGCTGCCCTGGGCCGGTTTGAACCTGTTCGTCAGCCTCAGCGCCTTTATCCTGGCCGCCGGCTTCCTGGTCTTCTTCATCGATGCCCTGCGCAGCTTCCGCCATGGCCCGCCGGCCGGCCGCAATCCCTGGAATGCGTCAACATTGGAATGGGCCGTGCCTTCGCCCCCTCCCCCCTATAATTTTCGGCATATTCCGGTGGTCGAATCGCGCGAGCCGCTCTGGATGTCGGGCGAGACATTGGCGGTGGCGACGGGACTTCGGCTCGATCGGCGGGAACTGATCGTCAGCAGCGTCACATCAGGCGAGCCGGAGGCGCGGGAGGCCTCGCCAGCCGATTCCATCTGGCCGTTTCTGGCCGCCATTGCCACCAGCATCATGCTGATCGGCTCGATCTTCAGCCCGTGGGCCGTCGTCTGGGGAGCCGTTCCGGTGGCGATCACTCTGACAGGATGGTTCTGGCCCAAGCAAACACCCGAGGACGAGACATGAAGGAGCGCGTGGTCACCGATCTCTCGAAGCTTCCCTTGCACGGCCTGGGCACCGCCAGCCTGACCTTCTGGGGCACCAGCGCCTTCATGCTGATTGAAGGCATGGGATTCGCTCTGGCGATCGTCGTCTACTTCTATCTCATGAGCCTGGCGCCGCATTGGCCGATCGAAGCCCCTGCCCCGGATCTCCTTCCCGGCACGATCCTGACCCTGCTGCTTCTCGTCAGCATCGTGCCGAATATGCTCGTCGCGCGGTGGGCGAAGCAGAGGGATCTCCGCAAAGTGCGCGCGGGACTGATCATCATGGCGCTTCTCGGAGCGGCACCCCTCATACCCCGCGCCTACGAATTTCCTGCCCTCCACATAGGCTGGGACGACGACGCCTACGGATCGATCGTCTGGACAATGCTCGGCCTGCACGCGACCCACATCATCACCGATCTCGTCGATACCGTCGTCCTCGCCTGCCTGATGTTTTCGAAGCATGGTGACAATGCGCGGCGCTACGGCGATGTCGAAGATAACGCGCTCTACTGGAACTTTGTCGTGCTCGCCTGGCTTCCGCTCTACGGATGCATCTATTGGGTGCCGCGGCTATGAGAACAGCAACGACAATCGCTTTTCTTCTCATGGCGACACCGGGACTGGCACATGAAGGCCATGCCCATTCGAATTCCTTCACATGGACGGCCGATCCCTGGATAATCGCGCCGCTCGCAGTTTGCGCAGCCCTCTATGCAAGTGGAAGCCTTCGCTTGATGTCGCGATCATCCGCTGGCCGGCGCGTCTTCGCGCACCGGCTTTTGGCCTATTGGGCCGGCTGGCTGGTGCTTGCCGGCGCGCTTGTCTCTCCCCTGCATTGGCTTGGAGAACAACTTTTCACCTTCCATATGATCGAACATGAACTGCTCATGGCGGTTGCCGCGCCGCTCATCGTATCGGCACGGCCGTCGGCCGTGCTGCTCTGGGGGCTGCCAAGGATCGTCAGGCGCCGGACAGGACAGGTGCTCGCCTCGCGCATGGTTCGCAAGACCTGGAGGTTGCTCAGCAACGGCACTGTCGCGACGCTGCTGCACGGGGCGGCAATCTGGGCATGGCATGCGCCTGTCCTGTTCGACGCCGCGATTGAAAGCACGCCGCTCCACCGGCTGCAGCATCTTTCCTTTTTTGTAAGTGCCGTCCTGTTCTGGTGGTCCGTCATCTGGAAGACGAACAGGGGGCTGGCGGCCTGGCACCTTTTCCTGACGATGCTGCATATGAGCATTCTCGGAGCCCTCATCGCCCTGTCACCCAACGTGCTCTACGTCGTGCAGACACGCTCATCCGGGGTTTGGGGGCTGTCGCCGCTCGAAGACCAGCAGATGGCAGGCCTGGTAATGTGGGTTCCTGCCGCCATCGTCTACGCCGCTGTTGCGCTGGCGCTGACGGCTTTGTGGATCAGGGCTTCCGGAAAGGGAGGCGCAGATGGAACACGCATCGTCGCCCCATAATTCCCTTCGCCCCGCCTTGGTGATCGCCGCCTGCGTGGTGAGCCTGACGGCGGCATTGACCTTGACCGACATCTACCGGCAGCGATCCGAAAGGCAGGCTGTTGCCGTCGCCATGACGAAAGGCGATCCGGCGCGGGCGCCGGCGATTTTTCGCCGATATGGCTGCGCCGGATGTCACACCATTCCCGGCATCGAGGGCGCCGACGGCAAGGTCGGCGGCGATCTCTCCGGTCTGCGCGAGCGGGTCTACATTGCCGGCGTGCTCAACAATTCCGCCGACAACCTCATCAGCTGGATTGTCGCGCCGCAGGCCCATTCGCCAAAGACGGCGATGCCGGCCACCGGGATATCCGAACAGGAGGCCCGCGATCTGGCAGCCTATCTCTATGCTCGTTAGAAATCTGGGTTTCCGATCAACCCGCCTTTGAAGTTGCTCGGATCATCACGGCGCTCGACAGCGCGAGATTGTCGCTGAGCTGACCAACCGCGGCGCCGACGTGAAGGCGATACGGCTTTTGACCAATTTCGAGGAGTCGCAGGACATGCATGTGGCGCACCTTGAGAGGCTTAAGGCAGAGTTGCTAGAATGTGACGAGAAGCAACAGGCCGGCGGATCCGCGCTGCGACGGGGCGAGAACTTTACGTCGATCTCTTAGCGACAGCATCCGCTGCAAAAGTCTTTGCGCGTCCCAAAAACGGGGTTGGGGTCGAACGATTGCGGCGTGCAAAACTTGCCCTCCAATGGGATCCCCGTCTGTGACGAAATTCAGCAATTTTCGCCACTGTGATTTAGGAGCGGCTATTCCTACCCGGTATTTGGGGGTTGTAGAAGTGAGGACGTGATTGGTCATGCGCCCTTCTAACATTCTCGCCACCCCGCAATGAAAACCCCATCAACCGCTCGTATTCCGCCTCCGGAATGCCATAAGAACCACTGGCCTTGAGAATGAGGCCCTCGCGATCGAGGACGATTACCTTTCCTCGAACCGACCGGATGAGTTTTTCGCCTTCTAGAATTGGAAGTACGCCCGTAACTCCTGAACGCCGGACGCCGAGCATCGAAGATATATGCTCGTGGGTCAGAAGCAGCACCTGGCCTTCCGATCGATCATCGAGCATAAGCAGCAAACGGGCCAGTCTCTGTTCGATGGAATATCGGCTGTTGGCGAGGGCCGTATAACCAATTTGAATTGCGAGCGTCCTTGAAAACGTTGATGAAAGCGATCGCAACTGCGGTGCCCTCTGCGTCAGACGAAGGAAGCTGTCGACGTCGGTGCGCTGCGCGGTTCCTTCGGTCTGCACCACAAGCTTGTAGGGAGTGCGCCAATCGCCCTCCAACAACCCCGTGCCGGTTACCCCTTCACGCCCGATAAGGCCAACCTCTACCTGTGAGTCATCCAGCGACGAGGCGACCAGCGAGACCGTCCCGCTTTCAATGAAGGAAACCGTCGTGATCTCTCCAAACTGCCTTTCAAGAACCTCGCCTTGAACCAGCTGAACCTGCTTGAGAAGCGGCCGGATAAGATCATCTTCTCGCGGAGAAAGAGCGGAAAGAACGAGATTCTTCTGACCGCCTGATGACCTCGCCGTCGAACCTCGGCACTCGGAAAGGGCAGTATAAATCGCGCTCGTGTCCAGCGGTTTTTCCACGAAAATCCGATCCGCAAAGCGGGGAGGCACGACATCACGGCTGTAGCCGGTTGCGAAGAAGAACGGGATATTGCGCTTAGCCAGCGCATCGGCGACAGGGAACACCATCGTTCCACCGAGATTGATGTCCAGAATGGCCACTTCAATTTGGGAATCTTCGATATATTGCAACGCTCGTTCGACGCTCGGTGCAGGCCCGACTATCTTGATTCCGGTTGCTGTCAGCTTCGATGCGAGTTCGCTGGCGAGAGCGTAATCGTCCTCGACGACCAGGACAGCCTTTTGCGCGAGTTCGTCAAAAGCCGTATTCATGACGATCTGCCTCTCACATTATACCTGTTCACTCAAAACGTTGCGGCCATTGCACTGTTCCGTCGCCCAACCTGATGACGTTGCATCAATAATAGCTTAATCCCCCCCGTTCTCGCGTTCTTCAATATCACTCGATCGGCGATACGCATCAAGGATGGGACGTCGGGCGCGGCGGCAGCGACTTCAGGTATCGGGCGATAGCCATCCGGTCGACCTCCGGGAGCTCCGCCGTATTCTCGACCACATCCGCCATGGACCAGCCGACATAGCCGTGACCCGGCGTCCTGCCGCTGTGAAGCATTTCGGCGACATCCTGCTCCGACCACGAGCTGATACCTGTCGGCGTGATGTTAGGGTTGAAGCCGACACCTTCAGAACTCACTCCGCCGGCGAACCTGGTTTTTGGCTTTAACGCGCCGAATATGTTGCGGGATGAGTGGCACTCGGCGCAATGACCGAGCGTCTCCGCGAGATAGGCACCGCGATCATGCACGGGATCGCCGCTCAGCGCTGCTTCCGATCTGCCTTCGTGGAAGAACAGAAGCTTCCAGAAGCCGACGAAGCGGCGGATGCGAAACAAGGGGGAAATATCGTGTGGCTGCGGGCGCTCCGGCACGGGCGAAAGCGTATGCAGAAAGGCGTATAGATCTCTGACGTCGCCGAGAGTCATCCCCGTGTAGCTGGGATAGGGGAATACCGGGTAATAATGCTGCCCTGAGGGAGAGACCCCTGAAATCAGCGCGTTGGCGAGATCGGCAACCGACCACGATCCGATACCGGCCTCTGGGTCGGACGAGATATTGGGAACTCTGAAGGTTCCATAAGGTGAGGCCAGGGCAAGATCTCCTCCGAGCCTTAAGCGGTCCGGCTGACCGGGGGAAGCATGACAGGAGGAGCAGCCGCCTGCAGCAAAGACCACTCTGCCGCGCTCGGCATCCCCCGGCGTCAGCGTGGGATCGCCCGCAGCGAAACGTGGATGCGGACTTGTCAGCAGCCAGGTTGCGAGGCAGACAAGGAGGACCGCGGCGACAGCGGTCGAAAGCAGTCGGGCACCTTTCACCATTCTGGACCCGCTAGAGCAATTCCGGGAAAACTATGAAACAGTTTTCCGTCCGGCGTTGCGAACGACAACTTAGAGCGGTTTCGCATTTCCGTGAAAAGCTCAATCGCTCTGGATGAACACCTCAACCGGGCGGCGGCTCGACCATATATGGCCGCCGCCCCAGGCGGCAGAGATAAACTTCTCGCTCGGGATTGGCCTCGATGACAAAACCCGAGCTGCGCAGCATCGCTTCGACCGCCGCCTTGTTGGGAATGAACCAATTGGTGGGATCGGCAGCATAACGCTCTTCGACAAAGAACAGCTTCGGAAAATCCGGCCGGTTAAAAACCTTCCATTCCGAAAAGTCGTAATCCTCTTCCAGCGTGGCAATCCGCTCTTCACCACGCTGCAGGCATTGGAACAGCATGAGGTCTGCAACCACATGTTCGTGGAGCAGATCCAGTGCCAGCAACGGATGGCGCAGGTGGTAAAGCACGCCCATGAAGATCACAAGATCGAACCTCTCGCCAAGTTTCGACACATCGTAAACCGACATCTGCCTGAACTCGATATCGAGGCCGAAATGATCGGCGGCGAAGCGGGCCTGCTCGAGATAACGTGGATCGCTGTCGATGCCTAACACCCGCCCGGCGTTGCGGCGCTTCATTTCGAGCGCATAAAAGCCTGCATTGCAGCCGATATCGAGAACGCTGCGTCCTTCCAGATCCTTGGGCACGACATGTTTGAAGCCTTCCCATTTGAACGCCGGATAGTCGCCGAGAAAATGGTCCGGCGCGGTTTCGATCTCTCCGAACCGCATATTCTGAAACCAGGGGCCCAGTTCATTGATACGCTGTTGCAGGTTCACCATCGTGTGCATCCGCGTCAGTTGTCCAAGGGGGCGGCCTGCGAGGCAGCCGCGGCGCGATGACGGCGAGGCGCAGCGACGCGTTTACGGGGACGATCGTCCAAATTGGCGGCAAACCAGTCGATCGTATATCTGAGCCCCTCGGCAAGGGGCACCGTCGGCTGCCAATCGAGAAGTTCTGTCGCGCGGGAAATATCGGGCCGGCGGCGTTGAGGATCATCCTTCGGCAAAGGTCGGTAGGCCACAGCCGTTCGCACCGGCACCATCGATCGAATCATCTGCGCAAGCTCGTTGATGGTGAACTCCCCGGGATTGCCGAGGTTGACGGGCACGCCAGGGTTCGGCCGCACATCCATCAGCGCCTTGAGGCCGCCGACAAGATCGCTGACGTAGCAGAAGGATCGGGTCTGCATGCCGCTTCCGTAGATGGTGAGCGGTTTCCCCGAGAGGGCCTGCACGATCAGGTTGGAGACGATCCGGCCGTCATTTGCCTGCATTCGCGGCCCATAGGTGTTGAAGATGCGGGCGACCCGCACATCGACGCGGCCCGCGCGCAGCATATCGAAGCAAAGAGCTTCGGCGGCGCGCTTTCCCTCGTCATAGCAAGCGCGCGGTCCTGTGCAGCTGACATTTCCGCGATAGTCTTCCGTTTGCGGATGCTCGGCGGGATCGCCATAGACCTCGCTCGTCGAGGCCTGGAGAAAGGCGGCCCGGTGCCGCTCGGCAAGCGCCAGCAGATTGCCCGTGCCGGCGACGCACGTCATCATCGTGTGAACGGGATCCGCCTGGTATTGCGGCGGGGACGCGGCGCAGGCCAGATTATAGATCTGGTCGAGCGGTTCGCCGATTTCAATGAATTTGCAGATATCCTGTTCGATGAGCCGGAAGCCCGGATGGTTCATCAACGGCCTGACATTGTCCCGCGAGCCGGTAATATAGCTGTCGACGCAAATGACGCTGTCGCCACGGCCGAGCAGAGCATCGCATAGATGCGAGCCGACAAAGCCGGCGCCTCCTGCCACCAGAACAGTCTTGCCTTTTCCGCGACGATTGGCTTGAAGCATCGATACTCTCCTTCACGCTGAGATACGGTCGAAAGCTCGCTTGGCGGGCCGATCGGAAAGAGCCCGGACGAGCTCGCCGGCACGTGCGACACCGGTATGACTGCTCATCGCCAGCTTTCTCGCTGCTGCGGCGGCGGCCAGGCGGTCGCTGTCGGGAAGCTCCGTCAGCAGCGCCACGACATCCTCCGGCGCGCGCGCAACGAACAAGGCCTTACCGTCCGGCAGCAGCTCGTCGAGACCCTGCCATAAATCGCTGATGATCGGCGCACCGCAGGCGGCAGCCTCGAACAACCGCACGCTGGGAGACCAGCCCGCGGCAATCATATCGCTGCGGGTCACGTTCAGCGTGAACCGCTGCCGGCTGTAAAAGCTTGCGTGATCGGCAGGCGGCAGATGCTCGATGCGCTCGACATTGGCCGGCCATTCGATCCCGGCGGGATATTGCGGCCCGGCGACAACGAAGCGCATCGACGGCAGGCGGCGCGCCGGCTCCAGCAGAAGCCGCTCCAGTGTCGGTTGGCGGTCGGGGCTATAGGTTCCGAGGTAGCCGAGATCCCAGCAAGTGGGCTCGCCGGTATCGGCATAGCGGCCCTCGTCGACCGAACAATAGAGCGCGATGGCCCTGCGCGCGCCATATCTCTGTTCGAGCCGCGTCAACACCCTTCCTCCGGAGAAGGAGAAGTAGGTGTCAAATAAAGGAATCTGGCGCAGCGCCAGATATTCCTCGTCACCGCGACCGAGCTTGGCGAGGGTGACCGGCGTGTCAATGTCATAGAAGCAGAGGCGTTTCGGCTCCAGCGCCTCGAGCCTGTCGATGAGCGGCACACCATCGGGGACGTAGGATCCGACGATGACGGCATCGGCCTTGCCGAGCCTTTCACCGTGACGCTCGATCATTGCGCCGATATCGGAATAATAGGCAAGCTCGCAGAAGCCCGGCGATGGCAGGTCCCGGTGGCTGGCATACCAGGGCACGTCCCGCTCCAGGAACAGGACCCGATGGCCGTCCTGCCGAAGCCCCTTGATCAGGGCGCGATAGGTCGTGGCGTGACCGTTCCCCCAGGAAGAGGAAAGGGAGAGTCCGAGGAAAACGATATCGAGCGATCTCGTCATTCAGCCGCCTCCCGCGCGCCAAGACGGGCGCGAAAAATCTCGTCTGCCGTTTCGGCGCGATTGACATAGGTGTGTTCGGCCAGAACGCGCCGGCGCGCCCTTTCCCCAATTTCCCGTGCGGCTTGGTGCGACAGGCCGCTGAGCAAGGCAGCCACGTCCTGTCCGTCGCGGGCGACCAGGACCTCCTCGCCGGACTTCAGAAAGACATCGATGCCTTCCCAGTAGTCGGTAATAAGGCAAGCCCCGGCGCCAGCCGCCTCGAAGACCCGCGTCGCAGGGGAAAAACCATTCTCCGCCATACTGGCGCGCGATATGTTGAGGACCGCCATCGGCGTCACGTTGAAGGCGTTGTGATCACGCGTCGGGACATGGCCGATATAGCGGACGTTTGAAGGGATCGGCTTATCCTGCCAGCCGGAACCGCCGAGCAGGAACGTCCGGTTCGGCAGACGCGACGCCGGTTCCAGGAAGAAATGCTCGACCCTGGCCTCTCGATCCGGCAGGCGGTTGCCAAGGAAACCGAGGTCGGCGGCGAAGCGGTAGTCCTGCGGCACCGGATGATGCGTTTGCGGGTCCAGCGCATTGTAGATCGGCACGCATTCGGCCGCTCCGACGGAACGGTATGCGCTCACGACAGGATCGCCGCCGCCATAGGTCAGCACGAGATCAAGCCCGGCGAGCGCACGGCGCAAAGGATGATCTGGGTTGGCCCTAAGTTCGGCAAGCGTCGCCGGCGCGTCCACGTCCCAGAAGATCTTCAACGCTTGGGGTCGGGCGTTGCGCAGCACCTCTTCCAGCAATCGGTCGTCCTCGAAACCGACACCGCTCGCCTTGACGACGATATCAGCTTCGGACGCCTCGCTGGTGACGGCCTTGAGGGCGTCAATCGTCCCTTCGTAGACGACGACCCTGCACCAGTCCGGCGGATCCATGTCGCGGTTCTTCTGCCGATCATAGACATCGGGCTCATAGAAGGTGATGTCATAACCCTTCTCCGCCAGCGCCCGCAGCAGACCGCGATAATAAGTGGCGGCGCCGTTCCAATAGGCGGAGACGAGACTTGAACCGTAAAAGGCGATCTTCATTCGGCAGCCTCCCTGGATTGCAGGGTTGCGGTGACCCTATGCGTGCCGCAGCGCGCCAGGATGGCGAAAAGCTCGTCGACGCGGTGGCGGCAGGTGTGACGGGCCTTGATCGTTTCAAGGCCGGCAGCGGCAATGCTCGTAGCCAAATCGGCGTCGGAGAGGATATCGCGCAGGCGTTTCTTCATCTCTTCACCATTGCTAACGACAAGATAGTCGCTGCCGGTCTCGAAGAGATGTTCGACGTCGTTCCAGGGCGCCGAGAGCAGGGGTATTCCGCAGGCGAGCGCCTCGAAGACACGGATGGTCGGAATACCCGGCAGGTGTTCGACATAGGGTCGGCGCGGAATGTGTACGGTGACCCTATGGCGGGCGAAGGCCGCGGGAACGTCGGCATTGGCTATCCAGCCGCCATAGGCGATGCCGGCCTTGCGCAGCTCGTCCAATGCATGGCCGGGATAGCGTACGCCGCGAACGACCGTGTTCAAGCCGAGATCTCTCGCGGGACGGATCAGGAATTCGCCGATTTCGGCGGACCGTTCATCGTCGCCCCAGTTGCCGATCCAGATGAGGTCTCCGGCTTTCTCGATCTCCGGCAACGGTCGAAACAGCGTGTCGTCGGCCGCCTCGTGCCAAGTGAAGACGGATTTCCCCCAGCCGGCTCTGAGATAACGTTCGCGCAGCGTCTGTCCGAAGGCCAGCACCCCATCATAGTCGTCAAGCGCCAGCCCTGCGATATCGCCCTCGGCGGTGACGGCCCGATGATGCGTATCGTGGAAAAGCAGGGTGAAGGTTGCGCCATTGCGCCGGATGCGGCCGAGCCTCTCGACCAATTGCGGTTCCGTCCACTCGTGGACGATGACGACGTCGGCATCGGCAAGCGCTGCTTCATGGTCGAATTCGACACCATACGTTCGCGAACGGTGCTGCGGAAATGCCTGGTGAAATGCCTCGACCGCAGCCGGCCCCTGGTCCCTCACCAGATTGGCCCGGCTCCAGGCATCCTGCGGCTCCAGCGCCAGCGTCTCATGGCCGCGCCGCTGGAGATCGCGCATGATGCCGCGAAGAAAATGGGCATTGCCGTGATTCCAGTCGGAGACCAGTGAATGAGTGTAAAAAAGGAACTTCATGGTCACTCCGCTGCTGTTGAAAAACCGCGGGCGCACATGCCGGAATAGATCGAGCGCATCGCCTCTGCCTGAGCCTTGACACTGAAGCCGGCAGAGCGAGCACGCGCTTTTCGTCCGAGCGCGGCGCGCTGCTGCGGATCGCCGGCAAAAGAATTGAAAGCATCGGCGAAGACATCGGGGCGATGCGGATCGGCAAAGAGAGCGGCTCCGTCCCAGATCTCGCGATAGGTGGGAATATCAGAAAGCACCAAGGCCGCGCCCGCCCGCGCCGCTTCGAGAGCGGCTAGACCGAAAGGCTCGTAGAGCGACGGCGAGGCGACGATGGCCGCCTGCCGCGTCAAGGCGCTCATCCGCTCATGCGAAAGCTCGCCGCGGTGATCGGCATGGCGAAATCGCATGTTCTGCCCATTGGGACCGGTGGTCGCGCCGGCCGCCGCCACCGTCCAGCGCGTCATCGCTGCAGCCTCATCCAGCACGGCCCCGTTCTTGCCGTCGTCCCACCAGCGCCCGGCGGCAAGAACAAAGTCCTGCTTGGGTTCGTCGGAAACCGCAAGGGCGCTGGCGTTGTGAACGACCTGGAGATTTCCGATCGTTCCATAGGCCGCTTCCATCGCTCTCGCATGGCTGTGGCTTGGCGCGATGACCGTGTCCGCGCATGCAAAGCCCTCCTGGTTCAGCCGGTACTGCCACTGCCAGTCCGGCGGCACTTCGCGTCCGCGGACAGCGGCAAACCATGTGACGACACAGGAATGGCAAACCACCGCAATCGGCAGGTTTGTTTGCATGCCCGCCGCTTGCGACGGCAGATTGAGATGCAGAAGATCGGCCTGTTCGCGGCGCGCGAGATCGGCGATCAGCCGCGGAACTTCGGCAACGGCCTCTTCAGTCTGGGCCGTCCAGTCGAGCGGCGCATCCAGCCAGACGAGCTTGCCGACCCGGCCGGCCTCGGCGACCTTGTCGTCTGCAGGGAAAGGCCCCAGCCCGGCAAAGACAACCTCGATGTTGTTCGATTTCAGGGCTGCGCCCAAGTTCATGGCGTAACGCCAGACGCCGCCGATGGCGTCGACCGTCATCAGCACGCGGCGGTGCCTGTTGCTCCGGTCGTGTCCGCTCATGCCGACACCTTCCGCTTTTCCCTGCGGATCTGCCGGCCGCCGAAACGATGGGCGATCAGCCATTCGGCGAGGTGCCGCAAACCATGACGCCATCCGATTCCGGCTTGCCAGCCGGTTTCCTGTTCAAGTCTCGTCGTGTCGGCCACGAAATAGAATTGGTCGCCGGCGCGCCATGGGCCAAAGCTGGTTTCGACAGGCCGACCCGCAAACACTTCGATCTCGCGCAGCACCGAGAGCACGCTGACGGCGTTGCGCGGTCCGCCACCGAGGTTGAATGCTTTGCCGCTAACCCGCTCGATATTGGAAAGCAGCGCCCGATAGGCAGCGACGGCATCATCGACATGCAGAATGTCCCGCACCTGCTTGCCGTCTCCGTAGATTGAAATGGGTTCCCCGCCGAGCGCCCGGATCAGGAAATGCGCCACCCAGCCCTGGTCCTCGGTGCCGAACTGGCGCGGCCCATAGATACAGCTCATCCGCAGGACGGCGGCAGGGATGCCGTAGGATTTCGCGTAGTCGAGGATATACTGATCGGCCACACCCTTCGAACATCCGTAAGGCGTGCAGAAATCAAGCGGCCGATCCTCGCCGATTCCTTGCGTCCTGACGGTCTCGTCTTCGGGAAGATAACGATCGCCGAGTTCGACCAGGCCGAGATCGTCGAGAGCACCATAGACCTTGTTGGTGCTGGCAAAGATGACCGGAGCCCGTTTGCCTGCCCTGCGCACCGATTCCAGCACATTGAGGGTACCGCGCGCGTTCGTTTCGAAATCCTCGAGCGGGTCGACGAGGCTGGTGGTCACCGCCGTCTGTGCAGCGTAGTGGAACACGGCCTTGGCATCCCTGAAGGCTGCCTCGATGCCCAGCAGATCGCGAACGTCGGCGAGCACCGGATGCACCCGTCCGCCATGCCGCTCCTTCAGCCATGAAAGATTCTGATCGACTCCCGATCGTGCCAGACTGTCGAGAATGATGACGTCCTCGCCGTCGCTGAGCAGGCTGTCGGCGAGATTGCAACCGACAAACCCGCTGCCGCCCGTGACGACGATCGGCGCGGCGCCGGAGGCGATGTTGGGAGCGGCAAGGGCCGCGACCTCCTCCAGCCTCTTGACGCCTCCTTCCGTGAGAAGGCGGGCAAGCAGCTTCGGCTTGTTGTCGTGGCTGACAGCCCCCAGATGATAATGCCTGGGATCAAACCACAGGCCTTCCTGAACCGGAACATCCGGCGGCACGTCGCACCAGGAATACCAGTACATGCGATCGGCCGGCACGTTCAGGGCCTTGATGAAGCGCCGCGCCTGTTCGATCTCGTCATTGCGCCAGGTGGAGTAGCCGGTTTCGGTGATCCATATTTCCGCATCGGCATTATAACGATCGATAATCCCACGCATCTCTCCGAGATGCATGTCCCAGCCGCCCCAGCTTGCCTCCTCGCTGTCCCAGGTTCCGGGAAAGCCATGGAAGCCGACCGCATCGACCACGCCGAGCACGCCGCGCGTACCCATCAGATTGAGCCAATAGGGATCGAAGGGGCACGGGCCGCCAAGCACCGGTTTGTAGCCCCTCTGCTTCGCCCAGTAGGCGGCGCCTCCGACCATTTCGCAGAAAAGCAGGAAGTCGCTGTCGTGGCGCCAGTCCCAGTCAAGCAGGTTGTTCGGTTCGTTCCAGAGCTCGATATGGCTGATATAGCGGCCATAGCGCGTCAGGACATGATCAACGAAGTCGGCATAGGATTTGAGATCGATCGGCGGGCCCGAAGACCTGCCCGTCCGGGACAGGGAAGGCGGGGTATAGTGTATGCACGGCAGAAGGTCGATTTCACTGCCGATACGCGGGATCAGCCAATCGAACCATTGCTGGCCGCCGGGCGCCAGATATTCCGCCCAGGAAAGATGCGTGCGGAGATAACTGGCGCCACTTTCCAGAATATCCGGCAGCGCGACCTCAGCCCGCTCATATTCTCCGGGCCGGAACCATTCGACGAAACCGAACTGCCTCGTCTCCTGGTGATCGGATGCTCGAGAACCGGCCTTGTTCATGAAACCAGCCCCCGCTCTTCCAGTTGCCGCTTCATTTCGGCGCCACGGTCGACCGCCCCGGTCTGCCGCACCCATTCGGCGAAGGGAGCGAGGGCATTTTCGAGACGATATTTCGGTTCGAAGCCGAGCAGTTCGCGCGCCTTGGAAATGTCGGCGAAGCAATTGCGGATGTCTCCCGAACGCGCCTTGTTCATGATGTCCGGGCCAATCTCGGGCACGCCCATGGCATCGGCGAGAAGCGTTGCGACATCGGCGATCGAATAGGCCTGGCCGCTGCCGATATTGAGCACGTGACCGGCGGCTGCGGGTTTTTCCAGAGCCAGGCGGAAAGCTGTCGCCACGTCGCGGACATGGACAAAATCGCGCCGCTGCCTGCCATCCTCGAAGATCATCGGCGGCTGAGCGTTGGCCAGACGCGAACCGAAATTGGCGAGCACGCCGGTGTAAGGATTGGAAAGCGCCTGGCCCGCGCCGAAAACGTTGAAGAGACGCAGGGCGACGGCATCAAGCCCGTAGGCTTCACCGAAAATCAGAACCTGCCTCTCCTGGGCGTATTTCGTCAAAGCGTAGATGGACGCAAGATCGACCGGTTTCTCCTCGTCGGTGGCGACCGGTGTCAGCGGCCGGTTGTCCTGGTCAAGCGGATCCCACCGGCCCTGCTTGACATGCTGCATGCGCCGCCTGACATAGCCGAGCCGCTTTCCATCGACCGTCCGATAGAGCCCTTCTCCATAGACACTCATCGATGAGGCGACGACGATCGTCTTGACGGGAAGGCCGATCATGGCTTCCAGGAGCACCGCGGTGCCGAGATCGTTGCAGCCGACGTAGCGGGCAATTTCGTACATCGACTGTCCGACGCCGACTTCGGCGGCGAGATGGATGACGCCGTTCACACCGGCAAGCGCCGCGCGCACGGCGTCCTTGTCTCTGACATCGCCTTGGATGATCTCGGCTCCATCAGGCAGGCTGACTTCGGCGTCGCCATGCACCTGGTCGATCAGCGCATCGAGAATGCGCACGTCGTAGCCATTTTTCAGAAGTTCTTCGGCAACGTGGCGACCAATGAAGCCGCATCCTCCAGTTATCAAAATCGTCATTATGAGATCCGTCCGGTTGAATAATTGGCTTCGGAGATAGGCGCCGAACCGAACGCGAATGGAAAAGTTCCTTCTTCAATGACATCTTTATTGACTTCATCATCTATGCTTCTTTGACCTCTACCGGAACTCTTCGGGAGGCCTTTTGTTCTAGGGATGCCACATTGGAGGACATCTTATGGACATTGCGGCGACACAGAAGACCGGGCTCATGCGGGCGGCCATCGTCACCGGCCCCGGACGTATCTCGGTGGATACCCGCCCCTTGCCGGAACCCGGTCCGGGCCAGGTCAGGGTGAAACTGGAAGGATGCGGCGTCTGCGCCTCGAACCTCACGCCCTGGGCCGGGCCGGACTGGATGACGTTCCCCACCGAAGCTGGCGGGTTAGGTCACGAGGGCTGGGGCATTGTCGACGCCATAGGCCCCGATGTGACGGGAATCCGGATGGGAGAGCGGGTTGCTGCTCTTTCCTACCATGCCTACGCCACGCACGACATTGCCGATGCCTCGATGGTCGCATCACTGCCGAAGGAGCTGGATGGCAAGCCCTTTCCGGGCGAACCGCTCGGCTGCGCCATGAACATCTTCGGCCGCAGCAACATCGAGAGCGGCCAATCCGTCGCCATCATCGGCATCGGATTCTTGGGCGCCCTCCTCACCCGGCTTGCCGCGGCTGCGGGCGCAAGGGTGATCGCCATCTCGCGCCGGCCCTATTCCCTTGAGGTGGCGAGAGAGATGGGAGCGGCCGAGACTATTCCCATGGACGATCATTGGCGCATCATCGAACAAGTTAAAGCACTCACGGACGGAAAATTCTGCGATTGCGTCATTGAAGCCGTCGGCAAACAATGGCCGCTCGACCTGGCGGGCGAGCTTACGAAGGAACGGGGGCGACTGATCATCGCCGGTTATCACCAGGATGGGCCCCGCCAAATCAACATGCAGCTTTGGAACTGGCGCGGCCTCGACGTCATCAACGCTCATGAGCGCGAGCCGGCCGTCTATATCAAAGGCATTCGCGACGCCATAGAAGCCGTGCGCCAAGGTCGGATCGATCCGCGGCCGCTCTACACCCATAGCTATCCGCTGGAAAGGCTGGACGACGCCCTCAACACGACGCGCGACCGGCCGGACGGTTTCCTCAAGGCTCTGGTGCAATATTCATGAAGACGTGGATCTCCGGAGAACATGCGGCGACCGCCAGACGGCTGAAGCTCGGCTTTCTCGGCGTAGGCTGGATCGGCCGGCATCGGATGAAAGCGATCCTCGGGAGCGGCGTTGCCGAGGCCGGCGCCATCGCCGACCCTTCCATAAATATGGCACGAGAGGCCCTGGCGCTCGCCCCGGATGCCAGGATCGTCGCCGATCTGGACGCGTTGTTGGAGCAGGAGCTCGACGGCATCGTGATCGCAACACCAAGCGCCTGTCATGCCGAACAGTCCATCCGCGCCCTCGGTGCGGGCTTTGCCGTCTTCTGCCAAAAGCCGCTTGGCCGAACGGCATCCGAGGTCAGGGCCGTCGTCGATGCTTCCAGAACCGCCGACAGGCTGCTTGGCGTCGACCTTTCCTATCGACACACGCAGGGCATGCAGCAGATCCGTCAGCTCATCCGCGCGAACGCTCTTGGAAAGATCTTTGCGGCCGATCTGACCTTCCACAACGCCTATGGCCCCGACAAGCCCTGGTTCTACGACAAGAACCAGTCCGGCGGCGGCTGCGTCGTCGATCTCGGGGTTCACCTCGTCGACCTGGCCTTATGGTGCCTCGATTATCCCTCCGTCACCAACGTTACGAGCGCTTTGAGAGCGGGTGGAAAAAGGCTCGAAAGCACCGGCCAGGTCGAGGATTTTGCGACCGCAACGCTGACGCTTGCAGGCGGCGAAATCATCCGTCTGACATGCTCCTGGCGCCTCAACGCCGGCTGTGACGCCGAGATCCGCGCTGATTTCTTCGGAACCGAGGGAGGCGCCTCGTTCAGAAATGTCGATGGCTCATTCTATGATTTTACGGCCGTCAGGATGTCCGGCACTTCGAGCGAAACTCTGGCCCTCCCTCCCGATGAATGGGGCGGACGGGCTGCCGTGGATTGGGCAAGAAAGCTCGCCGGAGGCCAGCGCCACGATCCCGTGTGCGAGAATTTCATCGCGGTCGCGGAGGCAATCGACGGCATCTATGGCGCCGGCATGTGATCGATCTAGGAGCCTTTGACGAGGCCATAGAGAACGATCGTCGCATAAAGGGTGAATGCGACAACGGCGACCGTGCCGACCAGGATCAGGGCTATTCTGCCGGCATTGAGCCTGGCGCGCCTGCCGACGGAAGAGGACGACGGCCGCTGAACCGGATCTTTATCCCCCTCGCTCATCGTGTCTGCTCCGTCGTGGCCGCAGGTGATGTCTCGCCGGGTTTGCCGGGATGCCTCATCCATGTGAATGCGAGTGCGACAAGGCAGGCGATCATAAAAATGGTGACCACGCATATCAGCATGCGCCGTGGCGGTTGGGAGTTATCGTGGCTCATTCCTGAAGGAAAAGAGCCGCCTTTCCTCACCTCGCTCATGGCGCGCCCCGTTGCGGAAGCTCCGTCTCCTCATCGAGCTTCTCCTTGAGTTCGTCGAGCCGATCGCGCAGCAGCGACGCTTTCATGCGCCTTGCTTCCGCATCCGGCACCTCAACCATCCGGCCGCTGTCATCGGGAATGCCGGGGCCGCTTTCAGCAATAGTCTCGTTTCTGGGCCTGTCGTTGGTGCCGGTGGATATTTTCGCTCGCTTGTCCATGACATCCTCCGTTCAGATCTCGGGAACGTTTCTGCGATGCTTGTCATGGTCCAAACGACGCGCCGGTAGCGAAGTTCCGCATAATTCGGCAGCTTTTGTCGCCCCCCCTGCGATTATCGCGTGTACATCGCCCCGACGGGCTCGGCGGAACATAGAAGCCATCCAGGTGTTGCTTTGCGTATCAATTGCTGGGATCGACGATGACCGCTCGAAGTGCCGAAAGAGACAAAAACGACAATTCGCTCATGAAAGTGAAGGCGGTTCCGGAACTCATCGATCCCGACGCCGAGCCGTTCGTGACCCAGGCCGTCCGAGAACTCGTCGGATCGCAGATCCCGTTTCTGGTCGCCGGCACCTATGCTGTCTGCGCCTATACGGGCATTTCGCGCCAGACGAAGGACTTCGACATTTTTTGCAAAGCGGGCGACTACGCGCGCATCCTCGGCCACTTCAAGGCAAAGGGTTACACGGTCGAAGTCGAGGACGAGCGCTGGCTCGGAAAGGTCTTCAAGGGCAACCATTTCTTCGACGTCATCTTTGCCTCCTCCAACGGAACGATGCCGGTCGGCGACGACTGGTTCGAGGATGCGCGCAGGGTCAAGATGTGCGGCCACACGGTCAGGATCGTCAGCCCGACCGAACTCGTCTGGTCGAAGTGCTTTGTCCAACTGCGCCACCGCTATGATGGCGCCGATATCGCGCACGTCCTCTTGAAGGCACATGATTCCATCGATTGGCGCAAGCTGCTGGCTTATCTGGAAGTTCACTGGGAAGTCCTCCTCATCCATCTCCTCAATTTCCGGTGGATCTACCCGACCGAGCGAGACAAGATTCCGCAATGGCTGCTGGAAGAACTGCTGGACCGGCTCAAGGCGCAGCAGGAGCTGCCGTTGCCGCAAATGAAAATATGCCGTGGCCGGATGTATTCCCGCGTGGATTTCGAAATCGACGTGAAGGAATGGGGTTTTGCCGATGTCGGCGGCGAAGGCGAATTGCGAGGAGATTAGGAGAACCATAATGGATGAACAGCGAAGGAGCGTGAGAATTGCGGCGGTGGCCGATCTTCATGTGACCGAAGACGGCGCCAAGTCCTACAAGGATCTGTTTGCGGAGATTTCCTCCGTGGCCGACGTTCTCGTCATCGCCGGCGACCTCACCGATCTCGGCAAGCCCAAGGAGGCCGAACTGCTTGCGAGCGATCTGCGCCATTGCACGGTGCCGACAGTCGCCGTCCTCGGCAACCATGATCACGAGAGCGGCCAGGTCGATGACGTCTGCCGGGTCCTGACCGATGCCGGCGTGAAACTGCTCAACGGTCAGGCGGCCGAAGTCGCCGGCGTCGGCTTCGTTGGCGTCAAGGGCTTTGCGGGCGGCTTCGGGCGACACATGCTCGGCTCGTTCGGCGAGGCGGCGATCAAGGCGATGGTGGCCGAAAGCGTCGAGGAGTCGATGCGCCTCGAAAACGCGATGCGCCAGGTCCGCTCCGATCGCTCCCTCGTCGTGCTGCACTACGCGCCCATTGCCGAAACGGTGGCCGGCGAGCCCCTGGAAATCTATCCGTTTCTCGGCTCTTCACGGTTGGCGGAAACAATCGACCGATTCCGCGTCAGTGCGGTCGTGCATGGCCACGCCCACCGGGGGTCCTATGAGGGCCGGACGCCGGGCGGCGCCCCCGTCTACAATGTCGCGGCCCATATCGAGAAGCCTACGGGAAAGCCCTACGCGTTGCTTGAGCTCTGACTGAGCCGAGCGTCACGGCTACTTGTTGGTGCGTCCACGCTGGCGCGGATCCACACCGCCCTGGGGCGTCGTATCGTTGGCTGTGTCGCCTTCGACGGTGTTTTCGGCCTGCGTTGCTTCGTCGTCCGGCGGCGAGACGATGCCACGCGAGCGGCTAATGCCCGGATCGTCGGTAAGGTCAATATCGCTTGGCTTCATGGTCTTGGCATGTTTGGGGGAGGTCATCATCTTCTCCTTGCAACGTTGCGACCCTTTTGAGTGAACTCACGGCATAGTCCGGGGTTCCCCTGAATCAGCCTATGAACCCGTGACCATGAAAAGCCCTGCATTGCCGGGAACATTTTTCCGAAGCTGATGTTGAAGCGCCATGAGAGCGTTGCGCGTCCTTTCGGACGCTCAAAGGCGCTCTAACACCTTGAATCCGCGCATCGGGCTTTTCCGAAATCGATTCCGATTTTCGGGCCGATGCGCCGGCGACCGGCGAGGAGAACCACCGTGAGAGCTCTGACGTGGCACGGCAAGCACGACATCCGCTGTGACAGCGTCCCCGATCCTCAGATCCAGGACGGGCGCGATGCCATCATCAAGGTCACGGCCTGCGCGATCTGCGGATCGGATCTGCATCTCTACGACGGCGTCATGCCGGAGATGCACAGCGGCGACGTCATGGGTCATGAGACGATGGGCGAAGTGGTGGAAGTCGGCAAGGACAATACCAAACTCAAGGTCGGCGACCGCGTCGTCGTGCCCTTTACCATTTCCTGCGGCGAATGTTTCTTCTGCAAGCGCGGCTTCTATTCCGGCTGCGAGCGCTCAAATCCCGATCGAGCCAAGGTCGCGAAACTCTGGGGCAATTCGCCGGCGGGCCTGTTCGGCTACTCGCATCTGCTCGGCGGCTATGCCGGCGGACAGGCGGAATATCTGCGCGTGCCCTATGCCGATGTCGGGCCGATCAAGGTGCCGGCGGGGCTTTCCGACGAGCAGGTGCTCTTCCTGTCCGATATTTTCCCGACCGGTTATATGGCGGCCGATTTCTGCAACATCCAGCCTGGCGACACGATCGCGATCTGGGGCTGCGGCCCGGTCGGCCAGATGGCAATACGCTCTTCCTTCCTGCTCGGCGCCGAACGGGTGATCGCCATCGATGCAGTGCCCGAACGGATGGCGCTTGCGCAAGCGGCCGGCGCCATTACCCTCGATTTTATGGACAAGGACGTCTACGACCAGATCATGGAACTGACCGATGGCCGCGGTGCGGATGCCTGCATCGACGCGGTGGGAACCGAAGCCGAGGCAGCCGCCAGCTGGGATTCGCGCCTCGACCGCATCAAGGTCGCCATGTTCATGGGAACGGACAGGCCGCATGTGCTGCGTCAGGCCATCCACTGCTGCCGCAACTTCGGAACGGTCTCGATCGTCGGCGTCTATGGCGGTTTTCTCGACAAGATCCCGATGGGTTCGGCAATCAACCGCGGCCTGACGTTCAAGATGGCCCAGACGCCTGTCCAGCATTATCTGCCCATCCTGATGGAGCGTATTGAAAAGGGCGACATCGACCCGTCCTTCGTCATCACCCATCGCGGCACGCTGGAAGACGGTCCGGCCCTCTACAAGACGTTCCGCGACAAACAGGATGGATGCATCAAGGTCGTCCTGAAACCCTAAACTTCCTGCGCTTCCTTCGAACGGAAGGCTCTAAAGGAGAAGGATCATGGCTGATAAGGAAGCAGGCAAGGGCCTCGCCGTCGTCACCGGCGCCTCCACGGGCATCGGCTACGAACTGGCGAAATGCGCAGCCCGCGATGGATATGATCTCATCATTGCCGCCGATGAGAACCGCATCAACCAGGCGGCGGCCCGGCTGAAGGAATTCGGCACGGCAGTGGATGCCGTGGAAGCCGACCTTTCAACGCCCGAGGGCGTGGACCGGCTTGTGGAACGGATCACGGCCAGCGGCCGGTCGGTGGACCTGCTGATGGCCAACGCGGGATGCGGCCTCGGCAAGGCCTTTCTCGACCAGAACTTCACCGCGGCGCGCAGGGTCGTCGATACCAATGTCACCGGAACGATCCACCTCATTCATGCGATCGGCAATCAGATGCGCAGCCGCGGCGAAGGGCGCATCCTGCTGACGGGCTCGATCGCAGGCTTCATGCCGGGGTCCTACCAGGCCGTCTATAACGCCACCAAAGCCTTCATCAACAGCTTCTCCTTTGCACTGCGTGAGGAACTGAAGGATTCCGGCGTCACTGTCAGTTGTCTTATGCCCGGCGCGACGGAAACTGAATTCTTCAAGCGAGCCGGACTTACGGATACGGCGATCGGTCAGGCGAAGAAGGACGATGCCGGCGAAGTCGCGCGCATCGGCTATGACGCAATGATGGATGGCGAAGGTGATGTCGTCAGCGGCTGGAAGAACAAGCTTCAGGCGGCCGTCGCCAACGTCACGCCGGCAAGCGTGCTCGCCGACCAGCATTCGAAGATGGCAAAGCCCGGTTCGGGCATAAAATAGATGGCAGTTTCCCTAAACGACCGGTCGCCGCCGTCATCACGGCAGCGACCAGAAGGCAAGAAGGTTGAGCGCTCAGTCGCGCTCGACAAACTTGTTAAAGCGGCTCGTCTTTCCGTCCTTGGTCTTGTCCTGGTAGAGGAAGGCGAGCTTGTTTTCGTCGAAGATCTTGAAGAATTCGTCCCAGTCGATCTCGTCGAATTCCTCTTCCTTTTCTCCAAAATCGATCCGGAGAACGCCGCCTTTGCCGCGGGTCCGGATAGCTGCCGGCCTGCCGTCTCTTTCCTCCGCCCATTTACGGATTTTCTTGTGATCCGTCGTCGTCTCAGAACTGCTCATTGAAGCCTCCATTCCTCTTGGTTTTGAGCGATGGTGCTGCCATGGCTCACGCGGTTACAGCAGCGGCTGCCTTTGCTTCCAGTCGCGATACGGCGCGAGCACCTGGCCAGGATAACGCCGCTCGATCTCGTCCTCGGTCAAAGCGATCCGGGAGAGAACCTCCGCCGCCGCGTCGTTCTCGGCAGCGTTGCTCGCTGTTTCCAGTTCACTCATGGTCAGAAACAACTCGTCGTCGGTCATCGCCTTGAGGCGTCTGGCAAGCTCTTCGACCGGTTCAGATATAAGTGGATTCGGGGACATTGGCGCCTCTTTGCTGGTGCCTGTCCAACTTCGCTCCGGACACTAAGTTCCGCCGCTGCACGGTGAGAAAACGCTCATGTCGCCGCCTGCTCCTCCCGATATAGTCGCCAGGGAACCGTCGCCACCGTCAGGCGGGGACCTCCAAGCTTGACCAGTTTTGCCCTTAGCCGCCCTGCCCTGTTCATGTGCAGCAGCTTCTGCCACCATTTGTCTTTCACCGTTTCAGGGATCAGAACCGCGACCCGCCTCTCCGGACTATCGGCATCAAGCCTTTCGATCAGCCGCAGAAGCGGCTCATGCAGTTGCCGATAAGGCGCTGGGATGAGCATGAGCCGCGGCGGCTTCAGCCCGTGGGCGGCGATCGGCTCTTCCACCTCGACGCGCCATTCCTCGCGAAGCGCTTTTTCACTTTCCTCCAGATCAGGCCCACCGAGACGGATGAAATGGACCGCGACAACGTCGGGCGAGATCGTCAGAGCGAACTTGATGGCGCGTTCGCTCAACCTGTTCCATGTTTCGGTTACGACGAGAACGGTCGGCGGCTCAATATCTTCGACGGTGATAGGACCAGGCGTCCTGAGTTCGCGTTGAAGCGAGCGGTAGTAGCTCTTGATCGATTTCAGAATGGCAATGGTCACCGGGACCGTGATGAGGGTGATCCACGCGCCCTCCGCAAACTTGGCGATCAGGATGATGATGAGCGCCGCACCTGTCGAAACCGCGCCGACCGCGTTCATCGCCAGCTTTGCGGTGTATCTCTTGGGCTGACGGCGCCAATGCATCGTCATGCCCGCCTGAGAGATCGTGAATGTCAAGAAGGCGCCGATCGCAAAGAGCGGTATGAGATGGTCGGTTATTCCTCCGAAGACGATCAAAAGCAGTGCGGCGAAGCCGGAAAGAAACACGATGCCGACGGTGAACACCAGGCGGCGGCCCGGCTGGGCGAAAGCCCTCGGCAGATAGCCGTCGGCGGCAACCATCTGGCAAAGACGCGGAAAGCCGACGAAGCTGGTATTGGCCGACAGGCAAAGAACGCTGAGAAGGCTGGCCATTGCGATATAATAGAAGGCGCCGTGGCCGGCGACGGCGGCAAGCAATTGCGACAGGACACTCTGATAACCTTCCTTCGTCTGATCCATTGCGCCGATCTCGAAGACGGTTGCGATGGTAGCGACACCACCAAGAAGCAGACCGAGAATGACGACGATGATCGTCAGCGTGAAATAAGCGTTGCGCATGACAGGCTCTCTGAAAGACCCCATCCCGTTGGAAACGGCTTCCACTCCCGTCATGGCCGTGCAGCCGCTGGCAAAGGCGTGCATGAGGAGCCAGACGGTCGCACCCTGTGTGACTGGGCCCAGGGCAGGCGGCGGAATGAGGGTGGTGGGCTTCTCCGCCAAAGCGATGCCCACCAACCCATAGCCGATGGCGCCAAGGAAACAGAGGATGAAGAGGTAGGTCGGCAATGCGAATAGCCAGCCGGCCTCTCCCGTTCCTCGCAAATTGGCCAGCATGACGAGGAGGACGATGCCAAGGCAGAGGGGCAGAATGTAGGGGTGAAGGCTCGGCACCGCCGAGACGAGTGCCCCAACCCCTGCCGAAACGCCAACAGCGACATTCAGGACGTAATCGATCATCAACGCTGCGGCGGCAAGCAGGCTCGGATATTCTCCGAGGTTCTCCTTCGCCACCACATAGGCGCCGCCATTCGTCGGGTAAGCGGCGAGCGTCTGCCGGTAGGAGAAATAGAGAACCCCCAGCAGAGCAACGATGCAGAAGATCACCGGGCCGATATGGGCCAGGCCGAGCGCGCCGAGTGGAATGAGGACGGTGAGCGCTGCCTCCGGCCCATAGGATGATGAGCCGAGGCCATCCAGCCCCATGGCGGGCACGGCTTCTACCCAACCGATCTTCTTGTCTTCGTGCTCGCGATTGGCGAGACGCCGACCCAACAGGAGGGTACTGAGGTTCAATCTCTATTCCTTATCCGGGGGCTGGGGCGATAACCAACAACCAGCGGCCGCTCGGGTTCCCGGAGCCAAGGGCATAGAAGGACCCAGGCAGCTGGCCGTCGCTCTGCCGCCGATCCCATCCGTTCATATTGCAAAACTCGCGAACTGTGCGGAACAATTGGCCATCTGCGACGCGCGCCTGATATCGATGCCGTGCTGACGGGCGCTGCGATCCGGTTGAACCCGCAAGCCATGGCCGCAAACGAGTGTAAGCCCTAGCAAGGCCATGGCCGCACTGCCGGGGAACAACCACCTGCTTTCAGCTGTTCTCCCCGAGACTGGAGGTGACCCATGGATATGACCCGCATCCGAGACCACATGGTGGAACATCATGTCATGCGTCGCGGCATTCGCGATCGAGGCGTTACCAGGGCGATGCGGATGGTGCCGCGCGAAAAATTCGTCGATCCTGGTTTCGAGGAATTCGCCTATGAGGATGCGCCGTTATCGATCGGCGAGGGCCAGACAATTTCGCAGCCCTACATTGTCGCACTGATGATCGAAAAAGCCGATCTGGACGCCGGCGACAAGGTTCTGGAGGTCGGAACCGGTTCGGGCTACGCCTCGGCCCTCATCAGCCGGATCGCAAGGCACGTCTATTCCATCGAACGGCATGAAAGGCTGGCGGTTCAGGCTCGGGAGCGATTCGAGAAGCTTGGATACCGCAACATCGACGTCCGAGTCGGCGACGGCAGCAAGGGCTGGGCCAAAGCCGCTCCCTTCGATGCCATTATCGTTTCCGCGGGCGCACCCGAGGTGCCGGCCGCCTTGAAGGAGCAGCTGGATCTCGGAGGGCGGCTCGTCATCCCGGTCGGCCGAGGTGAAGAGCAGCGCCTGAAACGCATCACGCGCACCGGTGCAACCACCTTCGAGGAGGAGGATCTCGGCGGCGTCTTCTTCGTTCCCCTGATCGGCGAGGATGCCTGGACTGCCGCACATCCGATGTACACGGCGGCAGCCCCGTCATCGCGCATGGAGGAAACGCCTTACAAACTCATCGCGACCATGGCGGAAGAATTTCCCTCGGTCGACGACCGGAGCTTTGCCGCCCTTTTCGATCGATTTGGCGAAAGCCGCATCGTTCTGCTGGGTGAATCCACCCATGGCACGGCCGAAATTCTACGAGGCACGCGCGGCCATCAGCCGTCACCTGATCGAACATCACGGGTTTAATATGGTGGCGGTCGAAGCGGATTGGCCGGACGCCGCGGCGGTCGACCGCTGGATAAACGGCCAGCCGTCGAAAGGCGATCGGCCGTTCAGCCGTTTTCCCAGGTGGATGTGGCGGAACCTGGAATTTTCGCGATTCCTCGGCTGGCTGAAGGGGCATAATGAGCGTCGCAAGGCTTTACACGCCGATCCGATCCGGTTCTACGGCCTGGATCTCTACAACATGTCGGGATCGATCCGCTCGGTCCTCGACTATCTCGAAGATGTCAGCCCGGAGACCGCCGAGATTGCCAGGGAACGCTATGGCTGCCTCAGCCCCTGGCAGAGCGATCCGGCGACTTATGGCCGGGCCGTGCTCACCGATGCCTATAGGTCATGCGAGGAGGCGGTGCTCAAGCAATGCACGGAGCTCCTGGCGCGATCCCTGGACGACGCTGCCTCAGACGGTCATGACTTTCTGAACGCCGCCCAGTCGGCGCGGTTGCTTGCCGCAGCCGAGCGGTATTACCGGATCATGTATTACGGCGGTTCTCAGGCCTGGAATCTCCGCGACACCTACATGGCCGATACCGTCGAGCACCTCCTCGACTTCCACGGTCCGACGGCAAAGATCATCATATGGGCGCACAACTCGCATATCGGCGATGCCCGCTATACCGATATGGCAGCCGCCCGCGACGAACTGAATCTTGGCCAGCTGTGTCGGCAGCGTTTCGATGGAATGACAAGCCTCATAGGACTGGGTACGCATTCCGGCGAGGTGATTGCGGCAAGCGACTGGGATGGACAGGCCGAGAAGAAGCAAGTCAATCCGTCCCTGCCGCAAAGCTGCGAGCGTCTCTGTCACGATTCCGGAAAGCCGCGATTTCTCCTCGACCTCGCGGCCGATGAAGAATTGCATGCAAGCCTCGTCGACCAGCGGCTTCAGCGCTTCATCGGCGTCATCTACCGGCCGGAAACGGAACGGCTGAGCCATTACATGTCGGCATCACTGTCGCGGCAATATGATGCATATCTTTGGTTCGATGAAACCCGGGCGCTTTCGCCGCTCATGGCACCGGAGTTCGGTACATCGGATCCGGAAACTTTTCCCTTTGGGCTCTAAGCCCCGGCTGTGTCGAACGAAGAGCGATCATCAACAACGCGATAAGGCGGGAACTCTGCGCCTGTGCGCAAGTTTGGCGATCACCAACCCAGGAGATCCTTATGAAACGCTGTGTTATCGCCTCGCTCGCCCTCTCGCTTGCTGTCCCGGCCTTCGCCCAATCGGCTGCCGAAAAGAGCGGGGTCAATTCCCTGATCGGTGTGCCGCCGAAAACCGAAGATTTCGTCAAGGAAGCAGCCGCAAGCGACATGTTCGAAATCGCCTCCAGCAAGCTTGGGACCGAGCGTGGCGACGATGCGACGAAGGCCTTCGCGCAGCAGATGCTCACCGACCACCAGAAGACCAGCGAGGAACTCAAGGCACTGGTTTCCAGCGGCAAGGTCAAGGCGGCGCTTCCGAGCGCCATGACGTCGGATCAGCAAAGCATGCTCGACAAGCTGAACGGCCTGCAAGGAGCCGATTTCAACAAGCAGTATCACTCCGACCAGGAATCTGCCCATGAGGACGCGGTCGATCTCTTCAAGCGCTATGGCGACGAAGGGGACAATCCCGAACTGAAGGCATGGGCTGCAAGTACGCGCCCCGCTCTGGAACATCATCTGCAGATGGCCAAAGAGCTCAACAAGTAAGCGGCAGGACCGCATGGTCAAGGTGATCATGAGGCCCGACGGGAGGCAAGAATGATCGATGAGGAGACACGAAGGATCCGTGCCTACCGGATTTGGGAAAGCGAGGGGCGCCCGGAAGGTCAGGACCTCGCACATTGGTATCGAGCGGGTGACCCGGCGCAAGATGGTCGGGACTACATCCGATATTCCCATGGCTCGGCGCCGGCAGGGTCGCTGATCATCAAACTCTATCGATCGGGCAACCAGATCCGGGGATATGTTCGCAAGGTCGCGGAAAGCGACCTGGACGACACGGTCTATCCCGGCGAGGAAATGGAGCCTGAGGCGGCATTCCAACTGGCAGAGTCCCATAGAGGCAACAGCAACAGCCCCGTCTTCGTCGAACTTGTCGAGGACGTCGAATGGGATCCCTCCTGGGGCCGGCTCAGCTATTAACCCACGGAAGCAGACCGGGTCGCATCGATTAGCCCGGCACTGAAACTGCGGCTTGATCCGGAGTAGATCCGCTTCCAGCGCATCTCACACGATCTCGGGAGAACAGCATCCATGGCGAAAACAGTCGGCGATTTCCTTGTGGCACGGCTTCGCGAATGGGGCGTGCGACGTATGTTCGGCTATCCCGGCGACGGCATCAACGGCGTCTTCGGGGCGCTCCATCGCGCATCCGACAAGATGGAGTTCATCCAGGCACGACACGAGGAAATGGCGGCTTTCATGGCCAGCGCCTATGCGAAGTTCTCAGGCGAACTTGGCGTCTGCATCGCAACCTCGGGACCTGGCGCCACCCATCTGATCACCGGTCTTTACGACGCTCGCATGGACCATCAGCCAGTTCTCGCCATTGTCGGCCAACAGGCGCGTCGCGCGCTCGGCGGACGTTACCAGCAGGAACTCGACTTAGCCGCCCTCTTCAAGGACGTCGCGAGCGATTTCGTGCAACAGGCTTCCGCTCCGGCGCAAGTGCGCCATCTGATCGACCGCGCGGTTCGCATCGCGCTCGCAAACCGAACGGTGACAGCGATCATTTTGCCGAACGATCTGCAGGAAATGCCCTATGAGGAGCCAGCGCGAAAGCATGGAACCGTGCATTCGGGTCCGGGTTACCACCCGCCGCGGGTCTTTCCGCATGGAGACGATCTTCAGGCTGCGGCCGATATTCTGAACGCGGGGAAGAAAGTGGCGATCCTCGTCGGCGCCGGCGCGATCAACGCCACGGACGAAGTCATTGCCGTTGCGGACCGCCTCCAGGCGGGCGCTGCCAAAGCCCTGCTCGGCAAGGCCGCGCTGCCGGATGACCTGCCATGGGTGACGGGTTCGATCGGCCTTCTCGGAACAGAACCCTCATGGAACCTGATGCGTGACTGCGACACGCTGCTGATGATCGGTTCCGGTTTTCCCTATTCCGAATTCCTGCCGGAGGAAGGCCGGGCGCGCGGCGTGCAGATCGACATCAATCCCGACATGCTGTCGCTGCGCTATCCGATGGAGCTCAACCTGACCGGTGATGCGGCCGAAACGCTCAGGGCGCTGTTGCCTCTCTTGCGGGAAAATCCGGATCGCAGCTGGCGGCAAACGATCGAGAAAGACGTCGCCTCCTGGTGGAAGACCCTGGACGAGCGCGCCCACGTCGACGCCAATCCGGTCAATCCGCAGCGCGTCGTCAGCGAGCTGTCGCCGCGGCTGCCGGCAAACGCCGTCGTCACCAGCGATTCCGGCTCCTGCGCAAACTGGTATGCCCGGGACCTGAAGATGCGCCGCGGCATGAAGGCATCGCTTTCCGGCGGACTGGCCTCGATGGGAGCTGCCGTGCCCTATGCGATCGCCGCCAAATTCGCTCACTCCGATCGCCCCGTCGTCGGCCTGGTCGGCGACGGCGCCATGCAGATGAACAATCTCGCCGAGATGATCACCGTTGCCAAATACTGGAAGGACTGGGCCGATCCGACTTTCGTCATCTGCGTCTTCAATAACCAGGATCTGAACCAGGTGACGTGGGAGCAGCGGGTGATGGAGGGCGATCCGAAATTCGACGCGTCGCAGTCCATTCCTGACATAGCCTATCACAAGTTCGCCGACCTCATCGGATTGCGCGGCATTTTCGTCGATCGGCCGGCTCAGCTCAGCGCCGCATGGGAAGCAGCCCTGACCTCCGATTGCCCCGTCATCCTCGAGGTGAAGACCGACCCGGAAGTGCCGCCGCTGCCGCCGCACATCACCTTCGAGCAGATGCGGAATCTCACCTCGGCGTTGATGACGGGGGATCCGCATGAGACGGGCGTCATTGCCGGTACCTTCCGCCAGCTCTTTGCCGGCATCCTGTCGCGACGGTAGCTGACGACATTGTCTCTCACCGTTACGAATTGTCTGAGCCAATCCCGAAGGCGTCTCAGAAGGAAAGATCCAGCACCCTGCCCTCGAACAGACGGTCCCGGGAGCCTTCGAGATGTGCCTTCATCAGCCGTTGTGCATCATCAGCCCGGCCATCAGCGATCGCCTTGTAGATGGCGTTATGCTCTTCATAGACCTGTTCCAACCCCTGGCGGGGTCCGAGCAGGGAAAGACCATGAAGGTGCATGCCGACGGCGATATGGGCTTTCAGCGCATCGATCGAGGCGGTGTAATAATGGTTGTTGGCAGCCTCGGTCACCGCGCGATGAAAGATGAAATCGGCGTCGGTGCGGTGAAGCTGATGGCTGGTCGCTTCGCGAAGATCCGCAAGGGCGCTGGCGATCTTCTGGATCGCCTGCTCATTGCGGCGCTTGGCAGCGAAATAGGCCGCGGCCGGTTCGATGGTCAGCCGGAATTCGTAGCAGCGCTGAATATCGGCGATCGTCTTGACCGGCGAATAGGCAAGCTGAGTCGTCGGCGATCCATGCGCGCTGACGAAGGTCCCAGCTCCCTGTCGGGCATAGACCATGCCCTGATCACGCAACCGCGCCAGCGCATCGCGGACGATCGGCCGGGAAACCCCCAGCATCGCGGCAAGTTCATGTTCGCCGGGAAGGCGTGAATCCGGTGGGTAGTTTCCGCCACGAATCCGCTCGAGCAGCTGGTCGAAGACACGATCGACCAGCTTGACGGCCTTGCCGCGTTCGGGCTTGCCCGGCGGGCCGGCTTCCGCGTTCAAAGATTCGCTATTCGCTTCAACCACGTCATTCTCCCCGACGGTATCTTACTAGAGCATGACGCCGAAAAGTGTGAGCGGTTTTCGGATGACATCATGCTCTCACTACAGAATTTAGAACAGGATGATTTAGGCTGGTTGGCCTAAATCATCCTGTTCTATGCCGCCTGATTCCGAAGAACCAGTTTTAGCAGACTATCAGGCTTACCGAAGCCCCCCGACTTGACGGCGCACCGAAATCGCCGGCCATCGGCGGCCGTCACATCGAACCAGGGAATGCCCGCCTCGATCTCGCCCTTGGGCGTCAATACCCTCACACCCAATATGCGGAAAACGGCAAGAGCCGTATCGCCACCGCCGACCATCAGCATATCCGGCCTCGTGTCGTCGATGACAGCCTTGACGCCTGCCGCAAAATTGCGGGCGACGAGCCGCGCATCGGCCGCCATATCGCCTGTGCAACGCAACAGCACCGGCAGCGCCAGACCCTCTCCATATTCGATCTCGCCCATCGGCGCATCCACTACCATGCGCAAGGCGCCTGTGCTTTCAAGCCGGTTCATCTGAGCGGCAGTGATCGGATCGCGCGAGCCGAAGGCAAACAGGGTCCGCGGACTTGCTGCAAATTCCCTCTTGGTCGATGGACCTCTCTCGCCGAGGTGGCGCGCAAGTGCGGCGCCAAGACCCCGTGCGCCGACCGCAAGGGTCGTCTGCCAGTCATGACCCTCGGCGATCCGGTCAAGATCGACATCGTCCTCGGCATCTGCAACGACAATGCGGTCCGCGCCAGTTTTGAACAGCTCAGCGATCGGCAGCGGCCGGTTGATGCCGCGGCCGACGACACAGCCCCGGTAGGTCAAACGCTCCTGATCGGGAATGGCGGGCGCGACGACGACGGTCTTAAGGCCGAATGCCTTCGCCAGCGCCATGCTTTCCACCGCGACATTGCCCTTCAGCCGGGAATCGATCTTCTTCATGACGACCGCCGGCTTCTCGCCACGAAAGACCGCCGCCGCCGAGTGTACTCTTTCGGCGGCTTCGCGCTCATCCAGCGCGCGGGAGGCGGTATTGACGACGACGACATCGCAACCGATGGCGACCGCCTCCCGGGCCGCCTCCATATCAATCGCGACGACGACCGAAAGGCCGGCTTCGACGAAGGGCGTGCCGGTATCGAGCGCGCCGGTCAAATCGTCGGCAATGATCGCAGCCTTCAGCGTCATGCGATTTGCTCCGTGTTGACGGCGTGGCACGCAACGAGATGGCCGGGCCTGGCTTCCTTCCAGGCCGGGATGACCTTGCTGCAGACATCCATTGCGATCGGGCAGCGCGTGTGGAAACGGCAGCCGGACGGCGGGTTCAGCGGGCTCGGCACGTCGCCCTGCAGGATCTGGCGCTGGCGGGTGCGCTCCAGTTCCGGATCGGTCTCCGGAACGGCCGACAGCAGCGCCTTGGTATAGGGATGCAGCGGATTGTCGAAGAGCTCCTCACGGGTGGCGAGTTCGGCCAGCCGCCCGAGATACATGACGCCGACGCGGGTGCTGATGTGGCGCACGACAGCGAGATCATGGGCGATGAAGAGGTATGTCAGCCCGTATTTCTCCTGCAGATCGAGCAGAAGGTTGATGATCTGCGCCTGGATCGACACGTCGAGTGCTGAGATCGCCTCGTCGCAGACGATGAATTTCGGCTGGCAGGCGAGCGCGCGGGCGATGACCACGCGCTGACGCTGGCCGCCGGAAAGCTCGTGCGGATAGCGCTGGGCAAAGCGTGTGGGCAAGCCGACATCGGTGAGCAGCGTCGCCACCCTCTCCTTCAGCTCGGCCTTGGCGCAGAGCTTATGGAAGAGGATCGGCTCCCCGATCGCTTCGCCCACGGTCATGCGCGGATTGAGCGTCGAATACGGGTCCTGGAAGACGATCTGCAGGTCGCGGCGGAAAGGCCGCATCTGCTTCTCGTCGAGGGTGGCCAGGTCCTGGCCTTTGTAGACGACCTTGCCGCTGGTCGCCTTATAGAGATTGAGGATGGTGAAACCGGTCGTCGATTTGCCGCAGCCGGATTCGCCGACAAGGCTCAGCGTCTCGCCTTCCATGATGTCGAGATCGACATTGTCGAGCGCATAGACCGTCGCCGACCGCTCACCGAAAGCACCGAGCTTGACATGGAAATGCTTGACCAGATTTTCGATCTTGAGCAGCGGTTGAGCAGCCATCACGCGGCCTCCTGCATTCTCTGGACGACGAAACAGGCGGCGCGATGATTGCTGCTGCCGCTCAGCGGTTCGAGCCGTGGCACCTTCTCGTGACAGACCGCCTCTACAAGCGGACAGCGCGGCGCAAAGGGGCAACCTTTCGGCCGGCGGCCGGGCTCCGGTGGGGTGCCGCCGATCGAGCGCAGCCGGCTTGCCGGCGGATCCGACAGTTTCGGGATCGAGGACAGCAGACCGCGCGTATAGGGATGGCTCGGACGAGCATAGAGCTCGTCCACCGGCGCATCTTCCACGACGGTGCCAGCGTAGAGCACGGCGACGCGATCGACGAGACCGGCAATCAAAGCGAGGTCGTGGGTGATCCAGACGACGGACATGCCGAGCTTGGCGCGCAGATCCTTCACCAGACCGACGATCTGGGCCTGGATGGTGACGTCGAGTGCCGTCGTCGGCTCATCGGCGATCAGGAGCTTGGGATTGCAGGCAAGGCCGATGGCGATCATCACGCGCTGGCGCATGCCGCCTGATAGTTCGTGCGGAAAGGCCTGCAGGCGCTCTTCCGGACCGGGAATGCCGACCAGGCGCAGAAGCTCGACGGCGCGGGCGCGGGCCTGCGCCTTTTTCATCTTGCGGTGATAGATCAGCGGCTCGCAGATCTGGTCGCCGACGCGCATGACGGGATTGAGCGAGGTCATCGGGTCCTGGAAGACGAAGCCGATATCGCCGCCGCGCACCTTGCGCAGCTCGCCGTTCGACATCGTCTGCAGGTCGCGGCCGTCGAAGGTCGCCGATCCCCTGGCGACCTTGATCTTGTTCGGCAGGAGCCGCATCAGGCTCAGCATGGTAAGGCTCTTGCCGCAGCCGGATTCGCCGACGACGCCGAGGGTCTCGCCCTTGTCAACGTGGAGATCGATGCCGTCGACGACGACGGCCGGGCCGTTGCGGCCATCGATCTCGACGGTAAGACCCCTGACATCGAGCAGGCGTTCTGTGCTTTTCGTATCCATCATTTGCCGCCCCGCGGGTTGAGCGCGTCGTTGAGGCCGTCGCCGAGGAAGCTGAAGGCAACCGAGGCGAGGCCGAGCACGGCCGCCGGAGCGGCGAGAAGATGCGGATAATGCTGCCAGACGCGCAGGCCGTCCGAGATCATGTTGCCCCAGCTCGGCGTCGGCGGATTGACGCCGACACCCAAGAAGCTGAAGGCGCTTTCCAGCACCATCGCTGTGCCGAGACCGGCGCTGACCGAGACGATCAGCGGGCCAAGCGCATTCGGCACGACATAACGTTTGATGATGATCCAGTTCGACAGGCCGAGCGCCTGGGCCGCGGTGATGTAGGGCCGACTGCGGATCGACAGCACCTGGGCGCGCACCAGACGGGCATAAGGCGGCCAGGAGATCAGCGCCATCGACCCGAAGACGAGGATGAAGTCCACCCATATGGTCTGGCGGTAGAAGGGGTTGAGGGTCTCGAGGTAGCGCGCCTCCATCCACCGGGTGATCGGCGATTTCAGCGACGCGTTGATGACGACGACGAGCAGCAGGTTGGGAACCGACATCGTCACGTCAGTCAGCCACATGATGGCGCGATCGAAAGGATTGCCGAAGAAACCGGCCACCGCGCCGAGCGTCAAGCCGATCAGCACCGCGAAGAAGGTGACGATGACGGCGACGAGGAACGCGGTCCGCGTGCCGAAGACAACGCGGCTGAAAACGTCGCGACCGAGGTCGTCGGTTCCGAAGAGATGGCTCATCGACGGCAGCGCGTTGCGGGCACTGAGGTCCTGGCTGAGATAATCATAGGGCGTGAGATAAGGCCCGAGGATCGCCGTGAAGGCGAGGATCAGGACGATGACGAGGCCGAAGACGGCGAGCTTGTTGCGCCGCAGCCGATGCCAGGCATCGCGCCACAGGCTGACCGGCGGCTCGTCGACGGTTTCGGCGGTGGAAAGAGGGATGGCGGACATGGTCAGCGGCTCCTTCTTGCATCGTTGGCGCGTGGGTCGAGCAGCGGATAGAGCACGTCCACCAGCAGGTTCGACACCATCACCAGGAACGATCCGATCAGCGTGATCGCCAGGATGACGGGATAATCGGAATTGATCAGCGCCTGTACCGTCAGCCGGCCGAGACCCGGCAGGCCGAAGACGAGTTCGACGAAGATCGCGCCGTTGACGATCGTAATCATGATCAGGCCGAGCTGCGTGACGACGGGCGTCAGCACCGGCCGCAGAATATGACGCAGCGCGACGATGATTTCGGGCACGCCCTTGGCCCGGGCGGTCCTGACGAAATCCTCCGACAGCACCTCGATGACGGCGGCACGGGTCTGGCGCACGATGAGCGCGATCGGCTGGAAGGAGAGGACGATCAGCGGCAGCAGGATTCTGATATCGAGGATGCCGCCCCAGCCATAGGGCACTTTCACGCCCGGCAGCAGCACGATGAGGCCGACCATCAGCAGTGGTCCGGCGACATAGGCTGGGATCGCCCAAAGGAAAAGCGCGGAGCCCAGAATGGCGTAGTCGAGGCGCGAATTCTGGTTCAGCGCGGCGATCATGCCGAGCGGGATCGCGACGACGGCGGTCAGAATGATGGAACAGAGGGCAAGCTGAAAGGAGACAGGCGCAGCGGCCGAGACCATCGCCCAGACGGCGCGGCCCGATGTCAGCGAGTTGCCGAACTGGCCGTGCAGCAGGTTCCAGATGTAAAGGCCGAACTGCTCGATGAAGGGCCTGTTGAGACCCGCGCTTTCGCGAATGGCTTCGATGCGCTGCGGATTGTAGGCGACATCGCCCGGCGCGCGCAGGAAGATCAGCTTGATCGGGTCGCCGGCGCCGTAAAAAGCCAGCGCATAGACAGCCAGCATGACCACGAGAACGGACGGAATCCAGATGGCAAACCGGGTTAGCACGTAGCGCAGCAAGGCCACCTCCCACCTGTTATACGATGCGTTTCCCTCATCAGCCTGACGGATCGCATCTCTTCTTGAAACTTGCGCGAAGGCCGCAAGGCCCTCGCGCGCTCATTGTCAATTCCAACAGGGCTTTCCGAGATCAACCGATGGAGATGTTCCAGGGTTCGACAACCTGCCAGTCGAGGTTCTTATCGAGGCCTTTGACCTCCTTGGTGGCCCAGCGCGACATCGCCTGAGAATACCACGGAATGAAGGCCCAATCGTCGCGGAAGGCCTTCTGCGCCTGCTGGGCGAGAGCGATGCGCTGCGGATCGTCCGCAGCCTTGGTCGCCGCTTCGGCAAGGGCGCTGTCGACCTTGTCGTTCTTGTATCCGCCGAGCTTGTTCTGCGCATTCGACGAGGTCGAGGCGATGCAGCCCGTGAGATAGGAAACGGCATCGGGAACGCGGGTGCCGACGTCGTCGCGGAAGATCTGGACCGAGTTCTGGTCCGGGCCGGCGTAGGCGTCCTGCTGCGGCTTCATGTCAACCGCTGTAATGCCGAGGTTCTGGCGCCACTGCTCGGCGATGAACTGGGCCGCCGCCTCAATCGCCGGCGCCGAAATGCCGACGAACATGATCTTCGGCAGCCGCTCCGGACCGCCGTAGCTCGATTCGGCGAGCAGCTTCTTGGCGCCTTCCGGGTCGTAGGGAAAAGGTTCAAAGCCGGAATTCTCCGCGCCTGGAACCGAGTTGAGGATCTGGTCGGCCTTCTTGTGCGGCCCATCGGGATAAGAAGCCTTGAACAGGCCATCACGGTCGACCGCCATGATCAGCGCCTGGCGGACCTTCGGATCGTCCATCGGCGCGCGGGAGATATTGAACCAGAAATGCTGGCTGGTCGGGATCAGCGGGCCGGCCGAGAATTCCGGGCCAAGGTCCTGAATAATGGTCGAGGTGACGAGCTCTGTATGGGCGTTGAACTCGCCCGAGTTGATCAGCGAGGTCGCGGTGACATTGTCCTCGATCGAGGTGATCTCGATGCGCGCAAGCTTCGGCTTCGGCCCGAAGAAATGTTCATTCGGCTCGAAAGTAAGCTTGCCGGCGTCGATATCGAGGCTCGTCAGCTTGAAAGGCCCGGAGAAGACCGGTTTGCTGTCGGGCTTGTACCAATCGATGACCTCCTCGCCGTCGCTACCGCGTGACTGCGACGCCTTGGTGATCGGCGCGATGTGATTTGCCAGGCGCATGAAGAAGATCGGATCGGCGCCGGCGAGCGTCACGACGACCGTTCCTTCGTCGGGAGTCGCGACACCGGTCAGCTCTTTGCCGGAGCCGGCGGCGATCTCGGCATAACCCTTGACCTTGCTCAGCACCTGGTCGGCGCGCTGGCTCTTGGTGTTCGGCATCGAGGCGACTTCCCACGACCCCTTGACGTCGGCCGAGGTAATCTTGCTGCCGTCGGAGAAGACGGCCTTGGGATCGATCTTGAAGGTCCAGACGATGTTGTCGGCCGATTCCCAGCTGGTGAAGACATAGGGCTTGAGATTGCCCTGGCTGTCGAAATACATCGGCGAAGCCCACCAGATCGCGTTCCAGCGGAAGGTCCTGCCGCCACCACGCAGCGGCGACCAGTCCTGGTCGAAAGCCGGATGCGCGACTTTCAGGACCTGGCCTTCGTCCGCCAGCACGATGCGGGCATTCATCCCGAAGACGGTAAGGCCGACGCCGGCGGCGAGGCCGAGTTTCAACGCATTGCGACGTGATAGATTGGTTTTGTCAGATTGATCAAAAGACATGCATTCCTCCCACGATTAATCGGCAGCACTCTCCCTGCACCCTCCAGGCGCAGCATAATCCCTGTCATATCGTTCCCTCGTTATTGTAAATATGTCAACAAAAAAACGCGATTTTGATCCGACGAAAATTATCTGATAAAAATAACACTATAATTACAGTTAGATAATATTTCGCCTCCGCAGTCACTCATTTTGTCTTCTTGACAAAAGCGCCGCGATGGAAAAGTTCTTTGCACTCCATCGCCACAGACAAATGACAATCGCATGTGCCGTCGGACGGTTCGACGGATCGGCAAGACAAGGCGCGCCGAAGGGAGGGCGGAATGAGCCATCACAGGATTACAGGCGTTTTCAGCGCGGCCGCAACGCCGCTGACCGCGGACAATACGCCGGATCTCAGCCTTTTCACCGATCATTGCCGACGGCTGCTGGCCGAGGGATGTCATGGCGTGGCCCTGCTCGGCACAACGGGTGAGGCCAATTCCTTTTCCGGAGGCGAGCGGCGCGCCATTCTGGAAGCGGCGCTGGAGGCCGGCATTCCTTCCGACAAGCTGTTGCCGGGAACGGGCGTCGTCGCCATTCCGGAGACCGTCGAACTGACCCGGCACGCCCTGTCGCTCGGCGTCACCAAGGTGGTGATGCTGCCGCCCTTCTACTACAAGGGCGTCTCAGACGACGGCCTCTTTGCCGCCTATTCGCAGGTGCTGGAGAAAGTCGCCGACACGCGACTGCAGGTCATCCTCTATCATATCCCGCAGGTCTCGGGTGTGCCGCTCTCCATTCCGCTGATCGGCCGGCTGATTGCCGCTTTCCCGGAAACCGTCGTAGGCATCAAGGAATCTGCGGGCGATTTCAACAACATGCAGGCCATTATCGCTGCCTATCCCGGCTTTTCCGTCCTGGCGGGCGCCGATCCCCTGCTGCTGCCGCTCTTGAAGGCCGGCGGCGCGGGCTGCATCACTGCGACCTCCAATCTCGTGGCAGATTCACTGCGCACGGTCTACGACCATGTCCACGACGAGAGGCGCGCCAGCGGAGTCGAGGCGGCGCAGGCGCGCATCAATGCTTACCGCACACTTTCCAACTCCTACGTCCAGATCCCGGCCATCAAGGCAATGGTCGGGCTGAAGACGGGCAATCCCGCATGGAGGCGCACCCGCGCACCACTAATGCCGCTCAGCGAAGCGGATTATGCCGCACTCGCCGAGAGCTACGCCAAGCTGCCCTGAGGAGACCCGCCATGCGCTTTACCGGACTGCCCCCCGAAGCCGTTCCCGCCCTGATGACCGGGGCCATCACAGCCCACCCCGCTGTCGAGGGCCGCGCAGACACCTATCTGCCCTCGCCCTGCATCCAGAACCACGCGGCAAATCTCGCCTTTCTGCCCGATGGCGCGCTGACCTGCGTCTGGTTCGGCGGAACTATGGAGGGCATGGGCGATATCTCCATTTACATGTCGCGGCTGGCGCCGGGCTCCGAGCGCTGGTCCGAACCGGAGAAGATGAGCGACGATCCGGAGAAATCCGAGCAGAACCCGTTGATTTTCAATGCTCCTGACGGAAAGACATGGCTGCTTTTTACCTCGCAGACCTCGGGCAATCAGGACGGCTCCGTTGTCAAATGCCGGATCTCCGATGACGGCGGCCGGACGTTCGGCCCGGTCCGTATCCTCTGCGACAGCCCCGGTACCTTCGTTCGCCAGCAGATCGTCGTGAACGACAGAGGCGAATGGCTGCTCCCAATCTTCCGCTGCGTCGGCCTCGACGGCCGGCGCTGGAGCGGCGACGCCGATACGGCAGCGGTGTTGATCTCGCGCGACGGCGGCGCGAGCTGGCAGATGAACGACGTTCCCGACAGCATCGGCGCCGTGCACATGAACATCCTTCCACTCGGCGGCGGCGAGATGATCGCCTTCTACCGCAACCGTTTCGCCGAGACCGTTCTTTCCAGCCGATCGAACGACGGCGGCAGGACGTGGAGCGCTCCGGAGCCCACGGACCTGCCGAACAACAATTCCTCGATCCAGGCCACAGTCCTGGATGATGGAGCGATTGCAATGGTTTATAACCATTCGAATGCAGCCATGTCGGATGCACGGCGCCAGTCTCTCTACGATGAAATCGAGGGCGACGAGGCCGGAGCGACAGCTACCGTTCCTGCTTCCGATGTCGGCCGCAAGGCGGTCTGGGGTGTCCCGCGTGCGCCGCTGAGCCTCGCGATATCGAGGAATGGCGGCAAGAGCTTTCCGCATCGCATGGATCTCGATACCGGCGATGGCTTCTGCCTCAGCAACAATTCCAAGGATTCGCTGAACCGCGAATTCTCCTATCCCTCAGTCGTCCAAGGCGGCGACGGCACACTCCATATCGCCTACACATACTATCGGCGCGCCATCAAATATGTGCGCCTCGCCCCACAATCCTTGCCGTAAGCGAGGCGGCGGCTGAGCAATTGTAAATCTGCGTCCGGAGAGGGAGAAGAACGCGGGATTCAACGGCTTCGACCGGTCGAACGGCTTGAGCTTGATAACAAGTTCGACTGGCTCCTCGAACATACGATAGGCAGGTTCGGCCTGAGCGGATTATTGGAATTCAAAGACAGAGATCCGATAACGTGCAGATTTACCTGATGTTTATGTATATTCTCTCCGCATGAGAGCTTCAACGTTCCGATATCAGGCGACAAAATTTTCAGCCCTCTGGAATGCCGACTTGACATTGACATTACAACTTTACATTAAAGAGGGCGACATTGTTGCCGCAAGATCCGCAGGGAGGACTGATTCATGGCCAGCTTGGGTTCGCCAATCACGATAGTTCGGCCGCATTTGATCGAGTTCGGCATCGGCACGGCGGGAAAGCTCGGCAGATGGGCTGCCGAAAAGGGCTACAGGCGCACGCTTGTGATCTCGGATGCGTTCAACGCTTCGCGCATCGATGTGCTGGAACTGAAGGGCGAGGTCACGGTGTTTTCCGAGGTGACGCCCGAGCCGGATACGGCCAACCTCGACAAAGTATTGGGAGTGGCTAACGCCGCCGATGCCGAGTTGATCGTCGGCTTCGGCGGCGGCAGCGCCATGGATCTGGCAAAGCTCGCCGCCGTTCTTGCCGGCTCGACGCAGACGCTGCACGAGGTTGTCGGTCCGAACAAGGTCAACGGCCCGCGCAAAGTCGGGCTCGCCCAGGTGCCGACGACGTCCGGCACCGGCAGCGAGGCCGGCATCCGCGCGCTCGTCACCGATCCCAAGACGATGGCGAAGCTCGCCGTTGAAAGCTTTCATATGCTGGCCGACATCGCCATCGTCGATCCGGCGCTGACCTTCAGCGTGCCGGCGCGCACCACCGCCGCAACCGGCGTCGACGCCATGGCCCATTGTGTCGAAGCCTTCACCAACCGCAAAGCCCATCCGATGGTCGACATCTATGCGATCGAGGGAACGCGGCTCGTCGGCAGATATCTTGCCCGTGCCGTCAAGGACGGCGGCGACGCGGAGGCGCGCGCCGGTCTCGCGCTCGCCTCCCTTTACGGCGGCTTCTGTCTCGGCCCGGTCAATACTGCCGGCGGCCATGCTCTCGCCTACCCTCTCGGCACGCGCTGGCACGTGGCTCATGGTGCCGCGAATGCTCTGATCTTCCCGCATGTTCTCGCCTTCAACACGCCGGCAGCCGCGGAGAAGACGAAAGCGGTGATGGCGGCGCTCGGCTACGAAACCGCGGAAAACATCGCCTCCGTCTTCGATGCGGCTTACGCTTTCTGCGCCGAACTCGGCATCGAAATGAAGCTCTCCGGCCTAGGCGTGCCGGAAAGCGATCTCGATGCGATGGCCGATGACGCCTTTGCCATTCGCCGGCTGCTCGACAACAATCCGCGCGATCTAACCCGCGCCGACATTCGCTCGATTTACGCGGCCGCCTTTTAAAGCATGATGCCGAAAAGTGTGGGCGGTTTTCGACATCATGCTTCGGACCTAAGCAACGGTTTCAGAAGGAACTCGATTGATGGACAGGAATGCGAAAGTCGCCGTGACACTCGGTGATCCCGCCGGCGTCGGCCCCGAAGTGATCGTCAAGGCCTTGGCGGCGCTTCCAAGCGAAGAGCGTCGCGATTTCGTTATCGTCGGCAATGTGGAAGCGCTGGAGCGGGCCGATCGTGTTACCGGCTCGGGCCTGAAATTCGGACCCGCCGAGGCCGCCGGCGACAGGATCGCGGTCGACGAGGTCTCGCTCGGCGCCGCCCTGCCCGAGATCGGCAAGGTCAGCCCGGTCGCCGGCGATGCCTCGGTGCGCTACATCACCCGCGCCGTCGATCTCGCCATGTCGGGACAAGCCGATGTCATCGTCACCGCGCCGATCAACAAGGAAGCGATGAACCTTGCCGGCCATCACCATGACGGCCATACCGGGCTTCTCGCGCACCTCACAGGCTCGAAGAGCTCCTTCATGCTGCTCGCTTCCGAGCGGCTGAATACCATCCACGTCTCGACCCATATCTCCCTGAAAGGCGCAATCGAACGCGCCAAGACCGAGCGGGTGCTCGCCACCATCGAAGCCGGCCACAGGCATTTCCTGCGCCTGGGCAAAAAGGCCCGCATTGCGGTCGCCGGCCTCAATCCGCATTGCGGCGAAAATGGCCTGTTCGGCACCGAGGACATGGAATTCCTGGCGCCGGCCGTCGAGCAGGCGCAAGCAAAGGGCATCGACGTTGTCGGTCCGATCTCCGCCGACACGGTCTTCGCCCGGGCCTATAACGGCGCCTTTGATCTGGTCATTGCCCAGTATCACGATCAGGGCCATATACCGATCAAGCTCGTTGCCTTCGATACGGCCGTCAACGTCTCGCTCGGTCTGCCGATCGACCGCGTCTCGGTCGATCACGGCACCGCCTTCGACATCGCCGGTACCGGCAAAGCCAATCACGTCAACATGCTGTCGGCTATTGCCTATGCCAGGCTGATGGCCCGCTCGCCGCGCCAGAAGACCTGATCGCAACATTAGAGAGGAGCGACAGCGCCATTGCTCGGGGGAAACGTTTTCCTGCTGCCGCGTCACATGCCGAACAGACGGCGATCCCAGAACACTGGCTCGTGGAGACTCGCCGTGATCGAGGAGAATTCCGGATGCGCCGGATTGATCAGCACGTTGCGGTCGACGCGGGCGACGACGCTCGGCACCAGCAGGATAGCGCTGCGCTTCTCCTGGCACCAGCCTTCGCCGAAGTCCTTGCTAACGCTGGCCGGCATGCTGTCCCAGCCCGAGAGCGCGGGCTCGGAGAAAACCTCGTAGCTAACCCCGCGCGGTATGGTGATGGTGACATAATGCTGGTTGGGCGGCAGCCGCCCGCTGCCATGCACGAGCTTTTCGAGAAGCGCCGTCGAATAGTGTTCGCTCGTGTAAATGATCGGGCTGCCTGCCGTATTCCACCGCCCCGGCGCGATGGTCGAGCCGGTGGCGTCGAAGATCGGATAGGTTCCGTCAGGATCTCCGATGCGGACAGATGTCAGCGTGCGATCCAGGCGTTGCGCGCTCACGCAGCACTGCCGTATTTCAGGCTTCCGAGGATATCGAGAACGAGTTCGCCGCCGATTTCGCTCTGGATAACGACGTCGATCGGCCGCCTGTCCTCCAGCATCGCATGGGGGCGGAACAGGAAATCTCGCGCCTCGATGTCGCTTTGCCAGACATCGAGCGCCAGCCCCCAGACGCGCGCGAGGCGAGCGAGCTTTATGCCCTCGTCGGAGGAAAGCCGATGCTTGGACTTGCGCCGCTCATAGGTGGCCTTCGGCACCAGTCGGTACTTGAACTGCGCATCGCTCGGTGCGAGAAGCAGCGCCATCCGGTCAAGCGCCTTGACCGGCAATCCCTCCTCGATGCTGGAAAGCAGCCCGAAGGCCGAACGCGAGGCCGGCTCCCTGGCTGGCAAGCCGAGAACATCGGCAACGACTGCAAATCCGGTCATGCAATTGGCTCCAATTCACTTGAGGTTATATTTAGTCTCAAATGAGCCAATGTTCAATAGCCTGTCTGCATGCGCGTCATACCGCTATGTTGCAGAAAGACACGAACAGCGAAGGAGGTTGCCTATGTCACCGCGGGACGCCTGATCCAGACGGGACTCATCTTCTCCACTTCACCATGCTTGGCCTTTTTTCGCTTAGAGAAATGACAGTCGGCGATGCCATCGACTTCTGGCTTGCGTTTCTGGGAACACTGGGCATCACGCCGGATCACGTAACGATCCATCCGGACCACCTGCTTGAATGGACGCCGTTCTATAGTGGCGCGTGCCCGTCGTTCCAGATTCGCAATGCATCTGGAGCGATGGCAGCATCACGGGATACTGCACCGAGTTCTACAAAGATGGGTCGAGATCGGAAACATCGTCAATCCGCTCAGAAGCTGCATAGACGTCGGCTTCGGCGGGGAACGTCTCGATATGATCGTCAACGGCACGCCGCAAAGCGATGCGCTGGAGACATTGTGCGAGACCGTCACGACAATCGTGGAAAGCGGCTATCGGCCAGGCAACAAGGAACAGGGATATGTTCTGCGGAAATTGCTCCGCCGCATCCATAAGATGGGCGGCACGCTCGACCATCCCTTCTTTAAGGACGAAGTCGAACGCCAGAAGCGGCTCCGCGTTAAATATCTGCGCCTTCGCGACCGCTATTCCGCCATGAGTGCGGATTGGTGGTTTGACACCCACGGCATCGATCTCGCCGCTATCCCGCCGCCGTGTCCGAAATCATGCGCGACACGGCATTCTTCCAACCGATGATCTTGGTCTGCCGCTCGCCTTCCTCCATCGAGGGATTGAAGCGGCGGTCGCAGGCCCAGGCCTGTGCAAACTCTCGCCTGCCGGGCCAGATGCCGGCCTTCGAGCCGGCGAGCCAGGCGGCTCCCAGCGCCGTCGTCTCGCGGATCGCCGAGCGGTCGACGGGATTTCCCGTGATGTCCGCCAGGCACTGCATCGTCCAGTCGGACGCGGCCATGCCGCCATCGACACGCAGGACGGTTTCCAACTGGTTGGCGCCCCAGTCCTTCTTCATCGCAACGAGCAGGTCGAGCGTCTGGTAGGCGACGGATTCAAGCACGGCGCGGGCGAATTCCGCCGGCCCGCTGTTGCGCGTCAGGCCGAAGATCGCGCCGCGCGCGGCTGGATCCCAATAGGGCGCGCCGAGGCCGGTGAAGGCCGGAACGATATAGACCTGCTGGCCGGGGTCCGCCTTGGTCGCAAGAACCCCTGCCTCGGAAGCCTGGCTGATGATGCCGAGGCCGTCGCGCAGCCATTGCACGGCCGCACCCGCAATGAAAATCGAGCCTTCGAGCGCATAAGTCGTTTCGCCGTCGAGCCGGCAGGCAATGGTCGTCAGCATCCGGTTGGAGGAGGAAACGCGATCCCGGCCGGTGTTCAGCAGAGCGAAGCAGCCGGTGCCATAGGTGGATTTCATCATGCCAGGATCAAAACAGGCATTGCCGACGGCCGCAGCCTGCTGATCGCCGGCGACACCGAGGATCGGAAGCGCGGCGCCGAACAGCGCCTCGTCGACCCGGCCGAAATCATCGGCGCATTCCCTGACCTCGGGCAGCATGGCGGAGGGAATGCCGAGAATGCCGAGAAGCTCCTCGTCCCATGCCCCGTCATCGATATTATAGAGCAGCGTTCGCGACGCATTGGTCGCATCGGTAGCGTGCACGCGACCATCAGTCAGCTTGTAGATCAGCCAGCTGTCGATCGTGCCGAAGCAGACCTCGCCCGCCTCCGCCTTTTCCCGCAGGCCATCGACATTGTCGAGCAGCCAGCGCAGCTTCGTGCCGGAGAAATAGGGATCGAGCAGCAGGCCTGTCTTGGCACTGAACAGCTTCTCATATCCGTCGGCCTTCAGGCTCTCGCACATTTCGGCCGTGCGCCTGTCCTGCCAGACAATAGCGCGGTGAAGCGGCGCGCCGGACTTGCGATCCCAGACGACTGCCGTCTCACGCTGATTGGTAATGCCGATCGCCGCGATCGCGGCGGCGTTCATGCCGGCATCGGCGATCGCGCTGCGCACCGTGTCGACGACGGACTGCCAGATTTCGGCGGCGTCATGCTCCACCCATCCGGGCTGCGGATAATATTGGGTGATCTCCGCCTGCGCCGAGCCGGCCATTTTCATGCCGCCATCGAAGATGATGGCGCGTGAAGACGTCGTGCCCTGGTCGATCGAAAGAATATAGCCGCTCATACATCCATCTCCGGCTCGCACGAAACCGCTCAGCCTGCCGCTCAGCGGCAGGACGCCGGGTTTGATGAGAGAAAGATTGTGGGGTGCCACCGGCTTGCTGCCGGTGGCAGGAAGTGATGGCCGGAGGCCTCGTCGCCTCCGGCCGGGTCCGCCTTACTTCTTCTGCCAGCTCTTGACGAGCTCGTCGTAGTTGACGGTCAGCGGCTTTTCCTTCTCGTTCTCGATCTTCAGCTGCGGTGCCAGGTTGCCCTTCTTAACCGCATCCGCATTCCAATAAGCGAGATCATGCTCTTCGGCGAGTTTCGGACCGATATCGCCCTGGACCTTGGCGCGTTCCAGGCGCTGCAGCACCTTTTCCTGCTCGGAGCAAAGCGAGTCCATCGCTTCCTGCGCCGTCTTGGCGCCGGAAGAGGCGTCACCGATCGCCTGCCACCACAGCTGCGCGAGCTTCGGATAGTCAGGAACGTTCGTACCGGTCGGCGACCACTGCAGGCGGGCCGGCGAACGGTAGAATTCGATCAGGCCGCCGAGCTTCGGCGCGCGATCGGTGAAGGACTTATGATCGAGCGTCGACTGGCGGATGAAGGTGAGGCCCATGTGGCTCTTCTTCACGTCGACAGTCTTGGAAGTGACGAACTGGGCATAGAGCCAGGCCGCCTTGGCGCGATCGACGGGCGTGGACTTCATCAGCGTCCAGGAGCCGGCATCCTGATAGCCGAGCTTCATGCCGTCCTTCCAGTAGACGCCGTGCGGGCTTGGTGCGAAGCGCCATTTCGGTGTGCCGTCCGCATTGACGACCGGCAGGCCTTCCTTGACAAAGTCGGCCGTGAAGGCCGTGTAGGTGAACATCTGCTGGGCGACTTCACCTTGCGAGGGGACCGGTCCGGATTCGGAGAAGGTCATGCCCTGAGCGGCGGCCGGTGCATAGGCCTTCATCCAGTCCAGATACTTCTGGATGGAATAGACCGCTGCCGGGCCGTTGGTGTCGCCGCCGCGTGCGACGCACGAACCGACAGGACGGGAGTTCTCGTCGACCTTGATGCCCCATTCGTCGACCGGCTTGCCGTTCGGAATGCCCTTGTCACCGTTGCCGGCCATCGAAAGCCAAGCGTCGGTGAAGCGCCAGCCGAGCGACGGGTCCTTCTTGCCGTAGTCCATGTGGCCATAGACCTTCTTGCCGTCGATCTCGCGGCCGGTGAAGAACTCGGCAATATCCTCATAAGCCGACCAGTTGACCGGCACGCCGAGATCGTAGCCGTACTTCGCCTTGAAGTCCGCCTTGTTCTTCTCGTCGTTGAACCAGTCGTAGCGGAACCAGTAAAGGTTAGCGAACTGCTGGTCCGGCAGCTGGTAAAGCTTGCCATCAGGCGCCGTCGTGAACGATTTGCCGATGAAGTCGTCGACGTCGAGACCAGGATTGGTGACATCCTTGCCTTCATTGGCCATCCAGTCGGTCAGCGAGCGGGCCTGCTGGTAGCGCCAATGGGTGCCGATCAGGTCCGAGTCGTTGATGTAGGCGTCGTAGATGTTTTCGCCCGACTGCATCTGCGTCTGCAGCTTTTCCACCACATCGCCTTCGCCGATCAGGTCATGGGTGATCTTGATGCCTGTGATCGCGGTGAAGGCCGGAGCCAGCACCTTCGATTCATATTCATGCGTGGTGATCGTTTCGGAAACGACCTTAATGTCCATGCCGGCGAAGGGCTTCGCGGCATCGACGAACCACTGCATTTCCTTTTCCTGGTCGGCGCGGGTAAGCGTCGAGAGATCACCGACTTCCTTGTCGAGGAACGTCTTGGCCTCGTCCATGCCGGCATAGGCCGATGCTGTCATCGCCAGCAGCAAGCCTGCTGTCGTCGTCAATAAGTGCCGTCGCATAATATCCTCCCAGGGTTTGCGATTGCAGTCACGTCTCAGGCGGCCAGTACCCCCGGCCATCTGTCTTCTCCCTGCCGTTACACGTAGCGGAACACGCCAATGGCGTAGACTACGGAAATAGCAAGAGCCCACCACAGGTTGGGCCCAGCGAGCCCAAGCCATGCAAGATGAATGAATGCTGCCCCAAGCAGCGAAATGAAAAGCCGGTCGCCGCGCGTCGTCTCGAACCGCAGCACGCCTGTGCGCGGCGTGCCGCCCGGCGAAAAATATTCCCAGACGCTCATGGCTATCAGCAGCGCCAGGATCGTCAGGAAGAACAGCGCCGTCGGCAGTGTCCAAGCCATCCAGGAAAAATTCATGGCCGTCTCCTCCTCAGACGCGGCCCAGGGCAAAGCCCTTGGCGATGTAATTGCGAACGAAATAGATGACGAGCGCGCCTGGAATGATGGTCAGCACGCCGGCTGCCGCCAGTACGCCCCAGTCCATGCCGGCCGCCGAAACCGTGCGTGTCATGATCGCCGAGATCGGCTTTGCCGCGGTCGTCGTCAGCGTGCGGGCCAGCAGCAGTTCGACCCAGGAGAACATGAAGCAGAAGAAGGCGGCGACACCGATCCCGCTCGCAATCAGCGGCATGAAGATCTTCACGAAGAAGCGCGGGAAGGAGTAGCCGTCGATATAGGCGGTTTCATCGATCTCCTTCGGCACGCCAGACATGAAGCCTTCGAGGATCCAGACTGCCAGTGGCACATTGAACAGGCAGTGGGCGAGCGCCACGGCGATGTGCGTGTCGATCAGGCCGAAGGCGGAATAGAGCTGGAAGAAGGGCAGTGCGAAGACGGCGGGCGGCGCCATCCGGTTGGTCAGCAGCCAGAAGAACAGGTGCTTGTCGCCGAGGAACCGGTAGCGCGAGAAGGCATAGGCCGCCGGCAGCGCCGCAAGCACCGAGATAACAGTGTTCATCACCACGTAGATGATGGAGTTGATATAACCGCTATACCAGGACGGATCGGTGAAGATGACGGCGTAGTTCCGGAGCGTCGGGTTTTGCGGCCACAGCGAGAAGGCGCCGGTGATCTCGGCATTCTCCTTGAAGCTCATGTTGATCAGCCAGTAGATCGGCAGGAGCAGAAAGACGATGTAGAGCGTCGTGACCACCCAGGAGAAATTTCCGGCGGGCTTGTATTTCATTGTCGCAGCCATGGATCTCTCCTTTCTCAGGCGTTGGCGTCGCTGCTGGTCATGACCGTGTAGAAGATCCATGACAGCAGCAGGATGATCAGGAAGTAGATGATCGACATCGCCGCGGCGGGGCCGAGATCGAACTGGCCGACGGCCATCTTCACGAGATCGATGGACAGGAAGGTCGTCGAGTTGCCGGGGCCGCCGCCGGTGACGACGAAGGGCTCGGTATAAATCATGAAACTGTCCATGAAGCGCAGGAGCACGGCGATCAGCAGCACCCGCTTCATCTTCGGAAGCTGGATGTAGCGGAATACGGACCAGCGCGAGGCGCCGTCGATCTTGGCGGCCTGATAATAGGCGTCGGGGATCGAGACGAGGCCGGCATAGCAGAGCAGCACGACGAGGCTCGTCCAGTGCCAGACATCCATGACGATGACGGTGACCCAGGCATCGACGGGATCGCGGACATAGTTGTAATCGAGGCCGAGCCCTTCGAGCGTATGGCCGAGGAGGCCGATATCGACACGTCCGAAGACCTGCCAGATAGTGCCGACGACATTCCACGGGATGAGCAGCGGCAGCGCCATCAGAACGAGGCAGACCGGAACGCCGATACCCTTCTTCGGCATGTTGAGCGCGATGAAGATGCCGAGCGGAATTTCCAGCGCCAGGATGATGAAGGAGAAGAGCAGGTTGCGCTCGAGCGCTTCCCAGAAGCGGTCGGAATGCAGCGTCTGGACGAACCAGTCGGTACCTGCCCAGAAGAACTCGTTGTTGCCGAACGTATCCTGGACCGAATAGTTGACCACGGTCATCAGTGGGATGGCGGCCGAGAAGGCCACGAGCAACAGCACCGGCAGGACCAGAAACCAGGCTTTGTTGTTCCACGTCTTCTGCATGGCTCAGGCCTCCCTGCCGACACGCCAGCTGTCGGCGTAAATGCTGATGGCGGACGGATCGAAGGTGACGCGAGCATCCGTGGGGATGTCCGTATCCTCCTGCACGACGATCGCAATCGGCTGGCCGGCGAAGCGAGCGCGCACGATCTTCTGTCGACCGATATCCTCGATCTTGGTGATGGTGATCGGCATGCCTTCCCGCCCGAGGCGGATGAATTCCGGGCGGATGCCGAGCTCGGTCTTGGAGCTACCTGCAGTCTTCGGCGCGTAATCGAGCGCCAGCACCTCGTCTCCGACCTTGACGGCGCTGCCGTCGATCTGCGCCGGCATGACGTTCATACCCGGCGAACCAATGAAATAGCCGACGAAGGTGTGGCTCGGCCGCTCGAAGAGTTCGGCGGGCGTGCCGATCTGAACGATCTGGCCGTCATACATGACGACGACCTTCTCGGCGAAAGTCAGCGCCTCGGTCTGGTCATGGGTGACGTAGACCATGGTGAAGCCGAACTGCTTGTGCAACCGTTTCAGCTGCGAGCGCAGCACCCATTTCATATGCGGATCGATAACGGTCAGCGGCTCGTCGAACAGAATGGCGTTGACGTCGTTGCGCACCAGGCCGCGGCCGAGAGAGATCTTCTGCTTCTGGTCGGCCGTCAGCCCCTGCGCCTTGCGCTTGGCCCAGCCGGCAAGGTCGATCATTTCGAGAATGTCGCGCACGCGCCGGTCGACATCGGCTTCCGCCACGCCGCGGTTGCGCAGGGGGAAGGCGAGATTGTCGTAAACGGTCATCGTGTCGTAGATGACAGGGAACTGGAAGACCTGCGCGATGTTGCGGCTCTGCGTCGAAAGATTCGTCACATCCTTGCCGTCGAAGAGGATGCGGCCATGCGAAGGCTGCAACAGACCGGAGATGATGTTGAGCAGCGTGGTCTTGCCACAGCCGGAAGGACCGAGCAGCGCATAGGCGCCGCCGTCGTTCCACTCGTGGTCGACTTCCTTCAGCGAATAATCATTCTCCGTCTGCGGATTGGCTCCGTAGGCGTGGCGGATATGGTCGAGCGTAATGCGTGCCATTGTGCTCTCCTATGCCTTTCCGGTCGTTGCGGCATCGCGGCCGGCCGAAGCGATGGCGCGGCCGTCGGCGCCGAAGGCCAAGAGGTGGCGCATGTCGAGGAAGGCCTCGATCTCCATGTCGGGATCGATGTCGTGAATCCCGTGCGCCAGCATTACCCAGCGCACGCCATCATATTCCAGGTGAACGAAGCTCTCCGAACCGGTGATCTCCGAAACCAGCGTGCGCGCCTGCAGGCAGGCCGCGTCACCCGTCTGCGGCTTGAAGCCGAGATGATGCGGGTGAAAAGCGACCGTCACCGGCCCGTCCGGCACGACGGCCAGATGCGGGGGAACCGGAAGGGCTGCCCCGCCCGGACGCGTAAAGGCATTGCCGGATTTGGTGACGTCGAGCGTGTTTAGCGGCGGGTCGGCGAAGATGCCGGCGGTAGCGAGGTCGGCAGGCCGGCGGTAAACATCGATCGTCTGCCCGAACTGGGTCACCCGGCCTTCGTTCAATGTCGCCGTGTTGCCGCCGAGCAGCAGCGCTTCGGACGGTTCGGTCGTGGCATAGACGAAGATCGCGCCGGATTGGGCGAAGATCTTCGGCAGCTCTTCACGCAATTCCTCACGCAGCTTGTAGTCGAGGTTGGCAAGCGGCTCGTCCATCAGCACGAGGCTGGCATTCTTGACGAGCGCGCGCGCCAGCGCAGTGCGCTGCTGCTGGCCACCGGACAGGTTGAGCGGCGTGCGATCAAGATAGGGCGTGAGCTTCAGAAGCTCGGCCGCCTTGCGCACTTCGCGGTCGATGGTGGCGGCATCCTTGCCCGATATGCGCATCGGCGAGGCAATGTTCTCGTATACGGTCAGCGCCGGATAATTGATGAACTGCTGGTAGACCATGGCGACATTGCGCTTCTGCACCGGCATGCCAGTGACATCAGCGCCGTCGAAACGGACGGAGCCGGCGGTCGGACGGTCGAGCCCGGCCATCAGCCGCATCAGCGACGTCTTGCCCGACAGCGTCGGCCCGAGCAGGACGTTCAGCGTGCCGCGCTCGAGGACCAGATCGGTCGGATAGATATGATAGTCCGCGCCCACCATCTTGGCGGCGTTTCGCAGTTCCAGCATTCCGATTCCCGTGCCTCCACGCAGCGGGGACCACACGCCACCTTATCCGGCCATCGCCGGTATGGCAGCCATGTACTCCTCCAGTGACTGAGCCTGTTCCTTCGAAAGGCGCAGACCATCCTTTGTTCTCCTCCACAGCACGTCTTCGGCGTGCCGGGCCCACTCATGTTCGACGAGGTATTTGACCTCGGCTTCGTAAAGATCGGCGCCGAACAGCTGCCCGAGGTCTTCAATGCCGCGGGCATCGCCGAGCAGCGTCTCGGCCCTGGTGCCGTAGCGGCGCACCAGCCGGCGCGCATGCGGATCGGCAAGGAAGGGGTAACGCCGCTTCAACTTGGCGACTTCGCCCTCATAACCCTGGACCGCGAAATTGCCGCCCGGCAGATGGCTCTTTGCCGTCCACGGGCTGCCCTTGACCCCGATCGCGGCACCGATTTTCTCCAGCGCATTCTCCGAAAGCCGGCGATAGGTGGTGAGCTTACCGCCGAAGACGTTGAGCAGCGGCGCAGCCCCGCCTTCGCCTTCCAGCTTCAGCACATAATCGCGTGTCGCCTCCTGCGCTTTCGAGGCGCCGTCATCATAAAGCGGCCTGACCGCCGAATAGGTCCAGACGATATCTTCCGGCCGCACCGGTTCCTTGAAATATTCCGAAGCCGCGTTGCAGAGGTAGACGGTCTCTTCCTCGGAGATCCGGACGTCCTTGGGATCGGCGGTGTAGTCGCGGTCGGTGGTGCCAATCAGGGTGAAATCGCCCTCATAGGGAATGGCGAAAATGATGCGGTTGTCAGGATTCTGGAAGAAATAGGCACGGGGGTCGTCGAACTTCTTCCTGACGACGATATGGCTACCCTGAACGAGACGAACGTGGTGGGCCTCGTTCTGGCCGAAGGCGGAACGGATGACATGATCGACCCAAGGACCGGCGGCATTGATCAGCATGCGGGCCTGATGGCTGTCATTGCGGCCAGTCACCGTATCGGTCGTTTCAATGTGCCAGAGACCATTCTCGCGCCGCGCCGACACCACCTTGGTGCGCGGCAGGATGGCCGCCCCTTTGTCGGCTGCGTCGCGGGCGTTCAACACGACCATGCGGGCATCATCGACCCAGCCGTCGGAATATTCAAACGCCCTCGTGAACAGCGCCTTCAGCGGCTTGCCGGCCGGGTCCTTGCGCATGTCGAGTACCGACGTCGCCGGCAGCAGCTTGCGGCCGCCGAGATGATCGTAAAGGAAGAGGCCGAGTCGGATCAGCCAGGCCGGGCGGATGCCGCCCTTGTGATAAGGCAATACGAAGCGCAGCGGCCAGATGATGTGCGGCGCCATCGCCCAGAGGATCTCGCGCTCCATCAGCGATTCGCGCACCAGCCGGAACTCGTAATGCTCGAGATAACGCAGGCCGCCATGAATCAGCTTGGTGGCGCCGGACGACGTGCCGGAGGCAAAATCGTTCATCTCCGCCAGCGCGACGGAATAACCGCGCCCGACGGCATCGCGCGCAATGCCGCAGCCGTTAATGCCGCCGCCAATGACGAATATGTCGTGTATCTCCCGGCCCAATTGCCCCTCCGAGCCCACTGCTGATTTCGCATCGCACAAAACTTGCGCGATTGCGAAAGTGATAACAGTTAAAACGAAAGGAATGCGAATGTCAAACGAATGTTTGTTCCATTCGCGTGACCTAGCGCGATCTGGTGCTCGTTTCGATCAGCTTCACATTGTTTTCGAGGCAGAGATTGCGGATGGACGGCACCGGACAGTGGTCGGTGATGAAGGTATGGACCTGGGAAAGCTGGCCGATCCGGACCGGCGCGGTGCGTTCGAATTTCGTCGAATCGGCAACGAGGATGACATGCCGGGCATTGGCGATAATCGCCTGCGCGACCTTCACTTCGCGAAAATCATAATCGAGGAGCGCGCCGTCAATATCGATTGCCGATGCGCCGATGACGGCATAATCGACCTTGAACTGCCGGATGAAATCGACCGCCGCTTCGCCGACGATGCCGCCGTCCGAGCCGCGCACGACGCCGCCGGCGATCACCACCTCGATGGCCGGAAAGAGACGCAACCTGTTGGCAACGTTGATATTATTGGTGATCACCATCAGCTCGTGGTGATTGGCGAGCGCCTCGCCCACCGCTTCGGTCGTCGTGCCGATGTTGATGAAAAGCGAGGCTCCGCTCGGGATCAGCTCGACTGCCGCCATACCGATCGCCTGCTTCTCCGAAGCGGCGATCTGCCGCCGCGCCTCGTATTTGACGTTCTCCGTTCCGCTCGGAAATGTCGCGCCGCCATGAATGCGCGTCAGCACCTGCGCGTCGCAGAGATCGTTCAGATCCTTGCGGATTGTTTGCGGCGTCACCGAGAAGCGGGAGGCGAGCTCCTCGACCAGAACCCTGCCGCTCGATTTCGCAATCGCCACGATTTCAGTTTGTCGGTCGGTCAAGAACATCCGCGCCCCTTTCGCTCTGCTTTCGTTTTTAAAGAAAGCGAACGGCAGCGCAATGCCTATTTGTCAGTTGCCCGACTGCGGCACTCCGAACGTGGCGGCAGCGCGATACGGTTATCGTTTCCGCATCACGTTGACCACGAGCACGCCAAGGATCGCCATGACGCCGCCGGCAGCACCCAGTGCGGTCGGCGTCTCACCCAGCCCGACGAACCCGATCAGCGTTGCGACAGGCGGGACGCCGTAGAGAAAATTCGAGGCGCGCGCAGCGGTCAGCCGCTTCAAGGCGATGGCCCAGGTAAGATAGCCGATCGCAGTCGGGAAGATGACGAGATAGGCAACGCCCCAATTGACCTCTGCCGGCGCCGCCGCCAGCGCGCGGATCGTCGCCGGGACGGCCGGAAAGAGTGGCACGGAGCCGATCAACAGGATCCAGGCGGTGACGGCAAGCGCCGGCAGGCGAGCGAGCAGCGGTTTCTGCAACACGCTGGCGATCGCCGAGCAGAGCGCCGCACCGAGGATCAGCACAGCGTTCGGATCGAGCGTGAAGCCGCCGTCGGAGGCGACGGCGATCAGCGCCACGCCGCCGAAGGAAACCGCGGTGCCAACCCAGCCCCAGCGGCCGAAACGCTCGCCGAGCGCGAATGTGGCAATCAGGGCGGTGAAGACGGGCATGGTATTAATGATGAAGCTCGCCGGCCCCGCCGCCACGGTCTGCTCGCCGGTGTTCAGGAGAACCGCATAGGCGGCGATGAAGAGGACGGCAGCGACCGAGAGGCGGACGAATTCACGCTTTTCCGGCATCGGCCGGTAGATGGCGAGATAGACAAGGGCGAGGACGCCTGCCGCCACATAACGCGCCGTTGCCAGTTCGATCGGCGTCAGCGGCCCGAGACAGATACGGATCACCACGAAGGAAGAGGCCCAGAAGAGAATGGTGACGACAATCGCCGCAAAGGCGATCAGATCGAAGCCGCCTTGCTGTTTTGCCGAAACCGGTGCGCTTGCCGCCATGCTCATGTTCGCCTCCATCTGTGCGTGCGACAACGAATTAGGGCTTCGATACATGCTTGAAAAGCACCGCAATCGATGATCAAATGTGCGCATGGTTCACAGCTCGCCAGTGCTCCCACCGCTCGATACGCTCGAGACCTTTGCCCGCGCCGCTCGGCTCGGATCGTTTTCGGCCGCGGCCGAGGAAAGCGGGATCACCCATGGCGCCGTATCGCGGCAGGTCTCGCGGCTCGAGCGCTGGATGGGCGTGCGGCTCTTCGCGCGTGAAGCTCGCGGTGTGCGCCTCACCCCGGAGGGCATGCGGTTCTTCGCACGTGCCGAGGAAGCTCTTTCCCTGCTCGGGAACACCGGCGAGCGCTGGCTGCCACGGCCGAACAAGGCGGTGGTGCGCCTTTCCGTTACTCCGTCCGTCGCCTCTCTATGGTTGTTTCCGCGCCTGGCAAAGCTCGAAGGAAATGAGCTGCATGTCGAATTGACGCTCGAACACCGCCTGGCGGATTTCGGCGAAGGCACGGACCTTGCCGTCCGCTGCGGCAAGGGACCATGGGCGGGCGTGCGCGCCCTGCCGCTGTGGCAGGAGAAATCTTTTCCGATCGCCTCACCGACAATGGCAGCACGACTCGGGCAACGCTCGGATGCGCTTTCGCTGCTCGATCTGCCGATTCTTCACGACTCCAATATCGAGGGCTGGCGGCGCTGGCTAGCGTGTGAGGGCGTCGACTATACGCCGCGTGGTCAGGACCGACGCTTCGAAGATTACAATCTGGTGGTCGATGCCTGCGCGCAAGGGCTCGGCATTGCGCTTGCGCGGCCGCCGTTGTCGGATGCTGCGCTTGCCGCCGGGCGCGTCGTCGCAGTGTCACAGCGCACCCTCGATTCCCATGTCGCTTTTCACCTGATCCGGCCGGACGATGCATTGAGAAGTCCTGCCATCGAATTCGCCAGCCGCTTCCTACGCGAAGCCGACCATGACGAGACGGCGATCAACGCCTTTATCGCGCCCGGCAAGCCGAAAGCGTAAACAGAAAACGCGCCGCCGCGCACATGCCTCAGCCGTGTGTAGGCGCTTCGGCTATGCGGCTCACTCCACAGGAAACTTCAGGCGCATTTCCTTCGCCAGCTCGAAGCCGGCGCTGCGATAGACTGGCTCCCCCACATCCGAGGCATGAATGACGGCAGTCGTGCAGCCGATGGATTTCAGATAATCAACGGCCCTGTTCGTCAGCGCCAAAGCAATGCCGCGCCGGCGGAAAGCCTCGGCGACATAGACGGACCAGATATAACCGTGCAACCGCTGCTCCGGCCGAATGACTTCCGGAAACGGCGATTGGTGCAGCTGACAAGATACGGAACCGGCGATTCCATCGTCCACAACGGCGAGGCGTCGCTCCTGGCGACCGCTTCTCAAAAACGCCAATATCCGCGCCGCCGCGTCCGGCCTGTAATGTTCCGGCGGCGTGCCATAGCTGTCCCAGATTTTCAGATAGTGGCCGACCAGGATCTCATCCTCGCCCGGCGTTGCAATTCGGATATCCATCGTTTCGTCGCCAGCAAGCCAACCCAATAATCTCGTGGAGCCCCCGCCGCGTCGCGGCAGGGGGCGACAAAACCCGTCAATCCGCCGGTGTCAGTGTCATCGACGCGCTGCCGGCCGCGACATTCAGGCCGAGCTGGCCCGTCAGGCTGACCGTCTGCAGATGGATTGAACCGGAGGTGCCACCGACCAGGAGGTTGGCGCCGACGCCGGCACCGACCGTCGCCTCTGCGCTGGCGCCGACATAAAGTCCGGCGAGCGACCCACGATGATAACCAGCCGTCGGCGCAAACACCGCCCAGATCAAGCGACTGCGCGTGGTGAAGCCGAGGTCGATGCCAAGCTTTCGGATTTCGCCGGTGTAGTGATCGAAAAGCTCATTGCCGACAATTGACTGAAAGACGCAATCGGCTTCCTTGGACGAACCGAGCACATATCCCGTGCCGCCGCCGATATCGCAAGTGAGATAACCGATCTTCACGCCATTGCGCAGGTCCGGCTCTTCATAGGTTCTGGTGACAGGGTCGGCGGCATTGGCCGCCCCCGCGCCGAAAAACGTCAACGATACCGCGGCAAACGCCGCCGCAAGAGTTGTTTTCATAAGTCTCTCCTTCTCAAATCGTGACGGGAACACCCGGCTGGCGGCACCGGATATCGGAGGGGACTGCAGAGCAATCCCGGACGGCGCCGTTTTCGCGTCGCGTGTCAAAGCGCGTGGGAAGGCGCAAGCGACAGCCCCACGGTTCAGCCCCATTGGGACATTTCGAAGGCACATGCGACCAGCATGCGGTCTTTCACGATCTTGTTAGGGATGGTTGCACGAAAAGCACATTCGCTCGAAGCGAGTTTCACCGACCACTGCGGGACCATCAAGGAAAGCAAAACCCGGCGATAATTATCACCGGGCTTTTATACTTGAACCATCTTCACTATACTCTGCGCATGAAGCGCATGACAAGCGAGACGACGAACAACACCAGGAAAATGAAGAACAGAACCTGGGCAATGGAAGCTGAAGCCCCTGCAATGCCGCCAAATCCGAGGACGCCGGCAATCAAGGCCACAACGAGAAACACCAGAGCGTAGTAAAGCATCGCAATCTCCTTTTACGTTGCTGCGGAGATAACGGCGGCCGTCCGGTTTGGTTCCCTCACTCTCATGGCCGGCCGATGGAACGTCGCATCGGCGGCTTTCAGCCGAAATGAAAGACGCCGCTGTACATCCGGTCGCCCTCGGTCGGTTCGGGAGGTTCGGCCGCATCGAGGTAAGTTTTGAGCGGCCCGGTCAGCACGAACCAGACACTTGCCCCGAGCATGAAACAGGCGCCCACCGGATCATCGATGCGGGCGATGAACGGAAGGCAGGCGGATGAAAACAGCATGATGATCCGCACCGACCATTCCGCCTCCCGTTTGGCGACGGCGCGCGCCCTTGACGATTTGTATTCCCGGGCGCCATAGGCGCTTCCCCCTGCCTTGACCGCCGAAAGCAACTTCTTGGCTGAAGGCAGGGCCAGCATGATCAGCGCGGCAATGCTGAGCGCGAAAGGCTTGCCCGTCATGACCTGTCCGCTCGCGATAAGGAGAAAGGATAGCACGACAAGGTTCCACGTCGGCTCCAGCAGCTCCGGCGACTGCCGTGTACGAATGTGCCACTGCCGCAGCAAGCCTGCCGCGCCGTTCAATAACGGCTGATCGATATGACGATTGATCCAGTCCATGCTGATGTGCCCGCCCCGATTGTTTGAAGAAGGCCCGAACACCATGGAAATGGGTCATCATCGTGGCAGAGCGCCGGCAATGTCGGCCGGCGCTCTTCTTCGTTCACATAAACGGCCCTCACAGCCGGCGGAAAAATAGCCGTTCAGCTCCGAAGTCCGGGCGCCTCGTGGCCGGTACGCGCTACATATTCCGTATAGCCGCCGCCATATTGGTGGATGCCCTCCGGCGTCAGCTCCAGCACCCGGTTAGAGAGCGCTGCCAGGAAACGCCGGTCGTGGGATACGAAGAGCATGGTGCCCTCATATTGCGCGAGCGCCTTGATCAGCATTTCCTTGGTGTCGAGGTCGAGATGGTTGGTCGGCTCGTCGAGCACGAGCAGGTTCGGCGGGTCGAACAGCATCATAGCCATGACCAGCCGGGCCTTCTCGCCGCCCGACAGCACCCGGCACCTTTTCTCGACATCGTCACCGGAAAAGCCGAAACATCCGGCGAGCGCGCGCAAAGGCCCCTGCCCTGCCTGGGGAAAGCGATCTTCCAGCGATTGGAAGATCGTGCGCTCGCCATCGAGAATATCCATCGCATGCTGGGCGAAATAGCCCAACTTGACGCTGGCGCCGAGAGCGACACTGCCTTCGTCGGGCGTCGTGGTGCCCGTCACCAGCTTCAGCAACGTCGATTTGCCGGCGCCGTTGATGCCCATGATGCACCAGCGTTCTCGCCGCCGTACCATGAAATCCAGCCCCTCATAGATGCTTCGGCTGCCATATTTCTTATGCACGTTCTTCAAGCTGATCACGTCCTCGCCGGAGCGCGGCGCTGGCTGGAATTCGAACGCGACCGACTGACGGCGCTTGGGCGGCTCCACCCGGTCGATCTTCTCCAGCTTCTTCACGCGGCTCTGCACCTGCGAAGCATGCGAAGCGCGCGCCTTGAACCGCTCGATGAACTTGATTTCCTTGGCGAGCATCGCCTGCTGGCGCTCGAACTGGGCCTGCTGCTGCTTTTCGTTCTGCGCCCGCTGCTGCTCGTAAAATTCATAGTCGCCGGAATAGGAGGTCAGCGAGCCGGCGTCGATCTCGAGGATCTTGTTGACGATGCGGTTCATGAACTCGCGGTCGTGCGAGGTCATCAGCAGCGCCCCCTCATAACCCTTCAGGAACTCTTCGAGCCAGATCAGGCTTTCGAGATCCAGGTGGTTGCTCGGTTCGTCCAGCAGCATGACGTCGGGACGCATCAGCAGGATGCGGGCAAGCGCCACGCGCATCTTCCAGCCGCCCGACAGCGCACCGACGTCGCCGTCCATCATCTCCTGGCTGAAACTCAGGCCCGCGCGCCCGTCGAGCGCATAACCGTCCAGCTCCTCGTAACGCGCCTGCACCTCGCCGTAGCGCTCGATGATCTCCTCCATGTCGCCGGCCCTCTCGGGGTCGACCATGGCCGCCTCCAGCTCCCGCAGTTCAGCGGCAACGATGCTGACCGGCCCGGCGCCGTTCATCACTTCGGCGACGGCGCTGTGGCCTGACATTTCGCCGACGTCCTGGTCGAAATAGCCGATGGTGACGCCCTTCTCGCAGGAGACCTGTCCCTCGTCGGGCTGCTCTTCACCGTTGATCATCCGGAAGATCGTCGTCTTGCCGGCGCCGTTCGGGCCGACGAGGCCGATCTTCTCGCCTTTGTTAAGAGCGGCCGACGCCTCAATGAAGAGGATCCGGTGGCTGAGCTGCTTGCTGATATTCTCGATACGAATCATGGTCTGCTATGGGCCTGAAAGAAAGTTACGGCGCCCTTACCACGCCGGGAAATGGCGGGAAAGGTCCGTTCCCCTGCCCTCTCGATCTCAAAGACCGGATTGGATAAGGTTGTCGCCTACGCTGATAAGGAATCCGTGCCCATGAGCGTTCGGCCCCCGCAGTCTTTCAGACAATCCCAGGAGGATAGGAACGGCCTCAGCGTCCTCGAATACGAGCTGATGTCGGAGCGCGCCGATTCACTCGGGCGTCACGGGCTGAAGGTGGAGGCGGCCCTCGCCGCCTTGAAAGCCTGGACCGGCGAACGCCAAAGTGCGGAGCGCGAGAGACTTCTCAATGACGCCTCCGACGCGGTCTGGGCATTCTTCATCCAGCGTGAAATCTGCGGAATGAAAAATAACCGCGACGCCATTCAGCGCTACGGAATTCCGAACGAAGTGATCGCAAGGTTGGGCGCGATACGGAAGTAACGAATGAAGCGCCAGCTTGCGTGTGATTACCACCCTCACCGATTGAGTCGAAACTAACGGTGCGGAAATGAGATGACTTGGTACCAACCTACGAAAGGGAAATTGCGATGCCAGCCTCAATCCGGATCGGCAATCAGGACCTCACTGTCGATGTCTCCTCCCTCGGCGCCGAGATGCAGGCACTTAAATCAAGCGACGGACGCTCGTGGCTATGGACGGGCGACGCCGCCTTCTGGACCGGGCGTTCGCCGATCCTGTTTCCGATCGTCGGCAAGGCCCCGGACGACAAGATTGCAATCGACGGCACGACCTATCCGATGGCCCAGCATGGTTTTGCCCGCCGCAGCGAGTTTTCCCTCGCGGCATCCGCGGCAACGATGTGTCGGTACGAGCTTGCCGCCTCGGAGAGTACCCGGGCGGTCTATCCGTTCGAATTCCTGCTGGCCGTGGAGCATGCGGTGGAAGGCCGGGCGCTGACGGTCAGCGCCGAGGTGACCAACCGCGACCGGAAGACGATGCCCTTCGGGCTTGGATTCCACTCCGCCTTCGCCTGGCCGCTGCCCGGCGCTACCGGACGCGCCCACATCATCACGCTCGACAATCAGGGCGAGCCGGAACTCGTGCGGCTGGCGGGCGGCCTTATCAATCCCCCAGCGCTGCCTTCGCCGTTTCATGCCGGACGTCTGGTTCTGGATCACGCGCTTTTCGAGCAGGATGCGATGATCTTCCCCAAGGGTGCGGGCGAAGGGCTGCGCTACGGGGCCGAAGGCGGGCCAATCCTGCGGTTCCGCTTCGAAAACCTGCCCAACCTCGCTCTCTGGACCAAGCCGGGCGCGCCCTTCCTTTGCGTCGAGCCATGGCATGGCACGGCTGCGCAAGCCGGAGCATCGAGCGAGTTGTCGAAGCGGCCCTCGACAACGCTGCTTGCACCGGGCGCTGTTGCGCGTTTCGCCTTCACGGTCGAGATCGGCCATTAGCGTTCACGTGTGAAGCCCCCCTTCGCATGACGGCAAAGGGGGGCTTTCCCTACGGAGGATCTTCCTGCGGCGTCCGCCGGGTTTCAATGGGCGCCCGCACCGGCGCCGGCCGGAGGCTTTTTGGTGAGGAGCAGGGCAAATGCCGCCACTGCAAGCACCACGCCGATGATAGCGAAAGTATCGCTGAAGCCCAAGATCAATGCCTGGCGCTTGACGATCTGACCCATCGCAACGACCGCCTTTTGCGATGCAACAGCCGGATCGGTGACGCCGTGCTGGATGAAGTAGCCGGTAAGCTTGCCCAGGCGATCGCGAACTTCGTCACGGCTCAGCGTAATCGACTGGCCGATGATATTGGAATGGAACTGTTCGCGCTTCGTCAGGATGGTGCCGAGAGAGGCGGTGCCGACCGCGCCGCCAAGATTGCGCAGCATGTTGGTCAGGCCAGAGGCGGCGGCGGCATCTGATGGAGCAATGCCGGCCGTCGTAATGGCTGTGATCGGGGTCAGCACCAGGGCCTGGCCAACGGCACGGACAATATTCGGGATCCAGAACTGGTCGCCGGCATTGTCAGCCGAAAGCATGATGTTCATGAAGCAGCTGATCGCGAAGATCGAGATACCGAGGAAGCCGATATAGCGGGCGTCGAAACGCTTCATGAGAACAGGCACCAGCGGAATGAGCAACAGCTGCGGCAGGCCGGTCCAGGCGAGTACGTTGCCGATCTGCTCGGCATTATAACGCTGCACCTGGCCGAGATATTGCGGCAGGATATAGACTGTGCCAAAGAGCGCGACGCCGACCAGGACGTTGACCAGCACGCCGATGCCGAAATTGCGCTGAGTGAGCAGCCGCAGCTTTACCAGCGGCTTCTTGACCGTCAGCTCGATCCAGATGAAGACAGCGAGAAAGACGAAGGCGACAAGGCTGAGCTTGACGATGAAGGGCGAAGAGAACCAGTCTTCCTTGTTGCCTTCCTCCAGCACGGTCTGCAGCGCCGAGAGGCCGACGGCCATGGTGAAGATGCCGGCCCAGTCGCCTTCCCTCAGAAGGTGGAGCTGCATCGGCTGCTTTTCCAGCGTCAGGGCGAGAGCGGCCGCCATAATGAGGCTCGGGATCGTGTTGATGAAGAAGATCGTCTGCCAGCCATAATTCTCCGTCAGGTAGCCGCCGATCGTCGGGCCGATGGCCGGGGCGAAAGTGACCGACAGCGCGAAGATCGCGAGCCCCAGCGGCTGCTGGGTCTTCGGCAATTTGGTTAGCACCATGGTGAAGGCCATGGGGATCAGTACGCCACCGGCAAAGCCCTGCAGGCCGCGCAGCAGGATCATCGTGCCGAGATCATGCGCGAAGGCACAAGCCATCGAAAATAGCGGAAAGAGAATGGAATTGACGAGGATATAGCGGCGGAACGAGAAGACATTGCTGAAATAGGCCGTCAGCGGAATGACGACGATCTCCCCAATCAGGTAGGAGGTCGATATCCATGCGCCGTTGTCGACGCCCGTTCCGATGCCGCCCTCGATGTCGAGGAGGGAGGCATTGGTGATCTGGATGTTGAGGATCGCCATGAAGGCGCCGATCATGCCGGCGAGAACGGCGATCCATTCCTTGGTGCCGGCGCCCGGCTGCGATATGGGGGCGGCTGTTGCTGCGGTAGTGGACATGACGCGATCTCCTAATCCCCGCGCCTAACTGCGGTCGGCATCGGCCTTGGTGTCGATGCTCGGCTGAACGGACATGCCGGGTCGCAAGTCGCCATTGGCGGCTTCGCCGTCGAGCACGATCTTGACCGGAATGCGCTGAACGACCTTTGTGAAGTTGCCGGTCGCGTTGTCGGGAGGCAGAAGCGCGAATTCCTGGCCGCTTGCCGGAGCAAGGCTATCGACATGGCCCCGATAGATGCGGCCTGGAAAAGTATCGACCTCGATATCCACCGGCTGGCCGGCGCGAACATCGGTCAGCTGCGTTTCTTTGTAGTTGGCGATCACATAGATCGCGCTCGTGGGTACAACCGACATCAGCTGGGTGCCCGCCTGCACATACTGGCCGACCCGCAGCGTCCTGTTGCCGACGGTGCCGTCGACAGGGGCGGTAATCTCTGCATAGGAGAGGTTCAGTTCAGCCTGATGCTGGACAGCCTGGTCATGGGCGAGCGTCGCCTTCGCCTGGGCGAGTTCGGCATTGAGAAGGTCGACTTGCTTGACGGCGGCGTCGAGCGCAGCGTTGTCGCGAACAATGGTTGCCTGGGCGGCGGCAATGGCGGAAGCGGCCTGTTGTGCCGTCTGAACTGGCGCATAACCATTGGTGGCGAGATTGGCGTAACGCCTGTTGTTCTGTTCGGCGAAGGTCTCGTTTGCCTTGTCGACCTCGACCGTGGCGCGGGCTGCGGCAATCGTCGACTGCTGAATATCCAGCGACGCCTGCTTGGCGTTGAGCGTCGCCTCGGCGGCGGCGACATCGGCCTTGGCCTGATCGAGAGCGGCACGGAAATCGCGATCATCGATGCGTGCGAGCGGCTGACCCGCCCTGACCACCTGGTTGTCACCTACGAGCACTTCCGCGATGTAGCCCGAAACCTTTGGTGCGACAGTCGTATTGTCGGCCTTCACATAGGCGTCGTCGGTGGAAATCTCGAAGCGGCCGAAGGTCCAGTAACTATGGCCGTAATAGCTGGCGGCGGCGATCAGGGCGATGGCGGTCGCGCCCAGCAACAGTCCGCGGCCACGGCGCTTGGGGGCGGGATGCTCCAAAACGGCGGCAGCTTCGACGATGCGTGACGTGTTGCCGGTATCAAGGGTTGCCGGCGCGGCCTCCGCCGTGGTTTCGGTGACAGGCGCGTTGTTGTTCAGGGCCTGCAGCGTACTGATGGACATTGCCTTTCTCCTATTACTGGTCGCTGTCGCTACCGGCTGCGGCCTCTAAATTCATGTCAGTTCCACTTTTGGAAACTTGTTATTTTCCAAAATATGCTTTATAAAATCGGTGTCAACAAGAATTTGGAAAATAGTCATGGTCCAAAATCACGAAATCGAGAAGAGACCGCGAGGACGACCGCAAGTCCGCTGCGACGACGATACGAGAAGCGTGATCATCGAGGCGGCTAACCGGCAGTTCCACGAGAATGGTTATGCCGCGGCAAGCATCGCCGCGATCGCGCAAGGGGCTGGTGTCTCGACCAAGACGCTCTACCGGCTGTTTCCGACCAAGGCGGATCTGTTTTCCGAGATGATCATCGAGCGGACGGGGCGCTTCCTCATGTCGCTCGATCCCGGAACGCTTGCGGTATTGGACCTCAGGCAAGGATTGGAGCGCATGCTGATGGCCTATGGCATGCTGACGCTCTCGCTGGACACGATCACCGTGACTCGGCTCGTCATCAGCGAGTCCGACCGCTTTCCCGAGATCGCCACGACCTTCTATGAGAAAGCGATCGTCAGGACCAACGCGCTGATGGAGGACTGGCTGCGTAGACAGATCGATCGCGGGCTGATCGCACTCGACGATCCACATGCCGCCTGCGGGATGCTCCGTGGGATGATGATCATGGAGCCACAGCGTGCAGCGATGCTGCGCCAGCAACAGCCGCCGGGGATCAAGGAGATCGCCGCAAGGGCGAAGATGTGCACGGATCTGTTCCTGAAGGGTTGCGCGCTCTGAAATGTCGCTTGGGCTCCAGAGCGCAATGATTTTCTATGCCAAGCGACGCCAATGCCCTCAGGTCGGCGGGGCATCCAGTGCATGCAGGATGCCGCGAAGCTCGGCAAGGCCGCGCATGCGGCCAATGGCGGGGTAGCCGGGCGTGACTGTTTTGTCGAGATCGTCGAGCATGCGGTGGCCATGGTCCGAGCGGAAGACGATGGTATCTTGAGCGCCACGGCGGCGGTCTTCCGTGACAAGTTCCCGGAGAACGGCAACCATGTCGACATCGCCCTCCAGGTGCGCGCTTTCATGGAATGTTCGGCCATCGCCCTCTCTCGTCGTAGCGCGCAGATGGGCGAAATATATCCGTGAGGCGAAACGGCGGGCGATCGCCGGCAGATCGTTATCGGCGCGCACGCCAAGGCTGCCGGTGCAATAGCACATGCCGTTCGCCTTCGACGGCACCGCATCGAAGAGAGCAGCATAATCATCGGCCGTCGAGGCGATGCGCGGCAGACTGAACAGCGACCGCGGCGGATCGTCGGGATGCAGCGTCAGCTTGACGCCGCGTGCTTCGGCGGCCGGCGTCACCGCCTCGAGGAATTCGATCAGGTGCCGGCGCAGCCTTGCGGCATCGATACCGCGATAGGCGACAAGCTTTTCCCGGAAGGCCGGAATGGTCAGAGGTTCGGTGGTCGAACCCGGCAGAGCCGATGTGATGATGCGGGTGATCTCGGCGATCTCCTCCTCCGACATCGCCTCGAAGACGATGCGCGCCCGTTCCCGATCTGCATCGGCATAGTCCCGTGCCGCATCCGGCCGTTCCAGAATGAAAAGATCGAAGGCCGCGAAACGCTCATGATCAAAGCGCATCGCGGTGGCCCCGGTCGGCGTCACGAAATCGAGTTCGGTGCGGGTCCAGTCCACGACGGGCATAAAATTATAGCAGACGATCGGAATGCCGCAGGCGGCGACCGCTTCGAGGCTTGCGATCCACGCCTCGATTTCGGCCTTCGCCTCCCCGCCCCTGCGCTTGATGGCATCGGGGATCGGAATGCTTTCGACGACCGACCAGACGAGCGGCGAGCGGTCGGCTGGCGTCGTCTCGATCAGCGATTGGCGTTCGCGCACCTCCTTCTCCGTCCAGGCCCTGCCAATCGGCACCTGATGGAGCGATGAGACGATATTAGTGGCGCCCGTCTGGCGGACATCATCCAGCGTCACCGGCGCTTCCGGTCCGAACCATCTCCAACCCTGTCGCATCTTTCTTCCTTCCCTCGACTCTTCGTTTCGTGGTGATCCTGCCGTCAGCAGAAATAATCGGGGTAACGCGAGCGTAGCTCATCGACATCGGGAATGACGGCGCTCAAGTGATGGATCATCGCGCCGCGCGCAGCCGTGGCATCATGGGCGACGAGCGCGTCGCGAATGACGATGTGTTCGCGGATCACATTGTCCATCCGCCCAAGCGCCGGCAGCGCCAGCCGCCGCGCCCGGTCGATCTGCACCTTGACCGTCTTCAGAATCGCCCAGATTCCGGGATAACCTGCTATCTCAGCAATCGCTTCGTGAAAGGCCTCGTCCTCCTCATGAAAGTTCGAGGCGTTGCCGACCGCGGCATGCGACCGCTGCCGGGAGATGATGGCGTCCAGATGGGCAATATCGGCAGCGCTGGCGGTTTCGGCCGCAGCCTCGACGGTTGTACCTTCGAGCGCCTTGCGCACGACCACCGCCTCCGGGATCGACGCGACAGGCACACGCGATACGACCGTGCCCGACTGCGGATAGATGTCGACCAGCCCGCCTTCGGAGAGCCTGAGCAGTGCCTCGCGCACCGGCGTGCGGCTGACCCTGAAATCCTCGGCAATCCGCTTCTCCTGCAGCAACAGGCCAGGCGGCATCCTGAGCGAGACGATGTCGGCATAGAGCCGTTCGTAGATGGCGCCGGCCGTGGTGACGCGTCGCAACTTCGGACCGACTCCTTGGGAAATCGGAACAGCAGGCGCTTCGGCTTCTGGGGACTGCCGCATACTCAAGACCGGTGGTGGCGTTCTGACATACTAGTATATCAGCCTCAGCGCCTTGCCAAGAGCTGCGGAGGAACTGGCTTACATTTTGAGGTTCCGCGTCGCTTCAACCGCCGTTTCGATGCTGGCCGCGTCTCTTGGTTGGAACTTAGATCAGCCGAATTGGTTGAGATCCAATCAAGGAGGCGCCGATGAAGAACCCGGTACGCAAAAGAAGTGAAGGCACGACTGACGACACGCGGCTGGAGGATTCCTCCCCCGCTGGTGCGCGAAAAGGGAAGATGGCGCGGCAAGCGGCACACCAGACCGTCGGGCAGCGCACCGATTCTCCGGCCGCTGGCCGCGAGGAGGAGATCCGCAAAAGAGCATACGTGCTGTGGGAGAAGGACGGCAGGCCGGAGGGCAGGCATCAGGATCATTGGACCCGCGCCGAACAAGAGCTCGATACGCGGCATGGCGAGGCCGACAATCCTCCCAAGCTCGAAGCGTTGCGAGAGGCCTCGCGCGAACATAGCGATACGTTCCTGGTCAAGACGGATCTCGAAGACGCCGATCAACGCGAAGCCTCACCCGGCACACGCGAGCAGGATTAAATTGCAGTCTTGAGTCAATGCAGGAAAGGTCCCGACATGGTCGATAAAAGAGACTTGGACGCCGGATTCACCGGCACACCCGTCGAGCCGCCGGAAGGATTGGCCAAGGTTGCCCAATCGGCGGCCAGCGGGGTGAAACGCGAGGTCTATGCAGTCACGGCCGGGGCAAGAAACCACCCGCAGACCGCAAGCGCATTGTTGCTCACTATAGGTATTGTCGCATTCGGGTTCGGCTATCTCCTCGGCCGGTCATCGGTGGAAAACTCGCGCCTATATTGGCGGTAGCTGCAGACTTCAACGATGTTAGTTTTGACAAATCGCCCGATACTCGGTGATGATGGGAGGTCAAGGTCGTGCTCGAAAGGTGTCCCCATGGGCCGGATCGCGCCGCACGATGACAAAGCTTCTCGATCGCACTTCAAACGTGTTTTCCGATCGGCACGGCTTTGCTATAGCAAGCTATTGCGGCCCATTGCCAAGTGAGCAAAGTGCATCCGGGCTTGCTGTTGCCGGAATACGACAGTGCAAAAAGCACGGGTTCTGCCCGCGTTCACGGCTTGACAGTGGTGGCAACCGTCCTTAGCGAGGCTGGAAAGCAACACCTCAGGGCTACCAAAGTGAACTATTTCAGGCAACTCGTGATTGCGGTACTTCATCCTGGAAACGGATCTGGAAGCGCGCTTGATCGAACCAACGGCATTGCGGTCTTTCTCTTTGCAATCCTGCCCGGACTTTCGCCGAACTTCAATTCCTTCATTCTCCTCGGGTCGATGCTATCGGGCCTCTATTGTCTGGCAAGAGCCCGCTGTCCTCTGAACCTGTCGAAGTCCGATCTGGTGGTTGCCATTTGCATGACGATTTACCCGGTGGTGATGATCGTCAGCATATTCGTCAATCCGCCTTTCTCGGAAGAACTGGATTGGATTTTCCGGCTCCTGCCGTTCTTTTCGATCTGGCTGATTTTGCCGCGTATGCGTCAATCTCCCGATGGCCGCCTTGTGCCGCTCTTTATCCTCGCCGCCGGCCTCGGGATGATTGTTACTTTCCTTTTCAGCCTGCTTCAAGTGTTGTTCCTGATGCCCAGGGCGGAGGCGGGAACCTCGAACGCGGCGCTGCTCGGCGTTATCGGCGTGCTTTTCGGCGGCGTCGCGCTACTCAATATTCAATCTCCCAAAAGCATGGAGCAAAAGATCGCGATATTGGGGTATGCCGCGGGTCTCGGCTGCGCGCTGCTTTCCGGAACGCGCTCGGCCTGGCTGGTCATCCCCGTCCAGCTCGTCATCTTTCTCTGGTATTTTCCCAAAAACCGATTTCATATCAGTCTGCGCAGCCTCGCCATCACCGGCTCGGTATTGCTGCTGGGACTTCTCGCCCTGGGCAGCGACCAGGTTGTCTATCGCGTCCGTGAGCTCCAGGACAATCTGTCGTCGCTCGAAAGCACCAATGGTGATATCACCTCGCTGAGCGCGCGCGTTGCCCTCTACAAGGGCGCCCTATCCGCAATCACCAAGGATCCGCTGACCGGCTATGGCCCGCAGAACCGGATGGCTGCTGTCCTGGCAGAAGTCCCTGAGGGCCTTAGGCCGCAACTGCCCTATTCCCATGTCCATAACGGCTTTCTCACAGCGGGAATCGACGCCGGCCTTGTCGGCATCGCGGCGCTTTCACTGCTGCTGCTGACGCCCGTGATCGGTGCGTGGAAAAAGGAACCCGGCCCTGGCCGGGATCTAGCCATGGCGATCGCTCTTCTGCTCACCACCAGTTACATTATTACCGGCAGCTTCGGCATCATGTTCAACCAAAAGGCACTGGATCCCATCTTCGCCTATATGGTCGCTCTTATTTGCGCGGATCGGGGCAGTACACGCTATGCAGCTGTCGTTCGAAGCTAATTTCCTGCGCCTGAGGCTAGCGCGCTGACATCTTCTTGCGCCGGATTGGTTTCGGCGCCGGTGAACGCAAGATCTGAAACCTCACCCGTTGAGGAATAGCCGGAAACGAGTTCTGCCAAGGTCGCCCGTGCCGCGACCATGTCGTTTCGGTCCAAGGACGCATTGAGCGAGTTGAGCTTCTTCGAAAGTTCCGCCCAGAACAGGAAATCCTCGCGCGCCTTCATAATCCGCGGATGTTCAGTTGTCTCGGGGTTATCCCCGATCAAAAGTTCTTCATAAAGCTTCTCGCCGGGCCTCAGGCCGGTAACGGCTAGCTCGATGTCCCCTTCTGGATTATCCACGTCCCGGACGGTCAATCCGGACAGTTCGACCATCTTGCGGGCGAGATCCGCAATGCGGACGGGCTCGCCCATATCGAGCAGGAAAACATCGCCACCCTCGGCCATGGCACCCGCTTGGATGACAAGTTGCGAGGCTTCCGAAATGGTCATGAAGTAGCGAGTTATTTTCGGATGCGTCAGGGTAACCGGGCCGCCTTCCTTGATCTGCTGCCTGAACAGCGGCACGACGGATCCGGAGGAACCGAGAACATTTCCGAAGCGGACCATCGAGAAGTTTGTCCGCAGTCTATCAGCGGTCAGCTCTGCCGCGAGCGCCTGCAGCACCATCTCCGCCAGCCTCTTGCTGGCGCCCATCACATTTGTCGGGCGCACGGCTTTGTCGGTGCTGATCAGCACGAAATTCGAGACGCCGCATTTATTTGCCGCACGTGCGGTGATCAATGTCCCCATGACATTGTTCTTGATGCCTTCCACGGCATTGTGTTCGACGAGTGGCACATGCTTGTAAGCGGCGGCGTGATAAAGCGTCTGAGGCCGCCAGCTCTGCATGATATGTTCCATGCGATCCTGGTCGCGGACGGAACAAAGGATCGGCACGATCTGCAGGCTCTCATGCTTGTAAGCTTCGGCCAGCTTCAGCAATTCGGCATGAATATTATAAAGCGCAAACTCGTTCTGATCTATGAGGATGAGGCTCGAAGGCGCATTGCGCAGAATCTGGCGACATAACTCGCCGCCGATAGAGCCGCCGGCGCCCGTGACCATCACCACCTTGTTGCGCATCGCCTTGTCGAGCAGCTCTTGCCGCGGCGCAACCGCTTCCCTGCCCAGCAGGTCTTCGATCTCCAGCTCACGAATATCGGAAACGGCGACTCGTCCCTGAGCCAGCGCTGTGAGATCCGGCAATGTCCGGACGTTCACCCTGGCTTTACGGATATGCTCGAGAATTTCATTGCGACGCTGCCGCGATGCGGATGGAAGAGCAAGAAGCACGTTGTGCACGCCAAGTGCTTCAGCGAGCACCGGAAGATCCGACGGGTCATAGATCGGCAAACCGCCCATGATGCCGCCCTTAAGGCGCGGATCATCATCGAGGTAACCGACCACATTGAGTTCGGCGCTGCTCGTCAGAGCGCCGGCGAGTTGCCGTCCGGCATTTCCCGCCCCATAGATCAGCACCTTGGCGAGCGTATTCTGGTGAAGAATACGCTGATAGGTATCCCCGAGCCAATAACGGATCCCCAACCGTGACAGGCCGATCGCTATCAGCAGCAGGAAGGGCTGAAGAATGCCGACGGTTCTCGGAACGCCCGGGACGCTGAGCGCCGTAAAGATCGTCATGAAGGCGACGCCGTAGATAGCAATGGCCTTCAGAACGGCAATGAAAGCGGCCATGTTGGCGTAACGGAAGATCGCCCGATACATGCCCATGACGATGAAGATCGGAAGGGCCATGCACAGGGAAACCAAGACCGGCAACCACTGCACGCCGGTTAGCACCGTCCATTCGTTCAGGCGGAAGCAATAAGCCAGCCAGATCGTCAGAACGCAAAGGCCGGAATCCACCAGCAGGGCGAGCGCGCGTTTGGCAGCACGCGGCATGGCCAGCAAAGGGGCGACAAGCGCCTGCATCGGCACTAAGAACCATCCCGAGCGTGGCGTCTCAGTGGGGGTATTTTCAGGCATTGCTTCCCAGCGTCTCGCGGATCAAATAGACAACCACCTTCTTGTCATTTTCTACAACGAGCGCAACTGAAATAATCGGAAATCAAGGTGTTCCGCACCTCTTATCTATCAGAAGTAGGTAACTTAATGCTTTATTCCCCTACGGCGGATGACCTTCTCGGCCGTCAGAAACAGGATGCGCATGTCGAAGCCGATCGAGCGCCGCTCAAGATATTCGACATCGAATTTCACCTTCTCCGGAATTGGCAGTTCGTCCCGCCCGTTGATCTGCGCCCATCCGGTCAATCCGGGCAGGAGTTGGTCGACCCCATGGACCGTCCGCAATTCGATCAAATCATACTGGTTGTAGAGCGCCGGCCGCGGCCCGACGAAACTCATTTTGCCGCCCAGAATGCACCAGAGCTGCGGCAGTTCGTCGAGACTGGATTTGCGTAGAAACGACCCGATCGGCGTCAGAAACCGCTCGGGGTTTTCGAGTAGATGCGTCGCGACGGTCGGCGTGTCGACGCGCATGCTGCGGAATTTCGGCATCAGGAAGATCTGATTGAAACGCCCGATCCGTTTTGACCAGTAGAGGATCGGTCCTGGCGACGTTAGCCGGACACAAAGAGCGACAACAAGGATCGGAACGAGGAGGATGACCGAAGCCACCAAAGCCAGCAAAAAATCCACTGCCCGTTTCAAGCCCATCGCCGTACTTCTTCCATTGCCTCTTCAGCGGATTTTCGCCATACGCCACCGCGCCGTATCGTCAAAAAGGCATTTCACGTCAACTCCAACCGCATCGTTTCTCCAGAGAACGACAGCCGATCGTCGATCAGATCCTTTCCTCGCCTTGCCGATCAAAAATCTTGTAACCTCATGATCTTAAAGGAAGAAGAACTTAACGGGAAGTTATCTCCCCGTTTATTTCCGTCACCTTTCGTTAACCATAAGCCGATCGGGCAAACCGCATGGCAATCTCATCCAATCTTACCCCTGATTGGCGAATTGGTGCGGACAAGCGCCATCAGCATCGGTCCGATGGCAAATTCGCCTCTTTCGGCGCGGCGGGTCAGATCACGGAGGTAACCACCGGCGGAATTGATGTGCCCTGCCCTTTCAAGCACGCACGCTATGACGGTAGCCGCATTTTCAGGCCCCATGATCTCGCAGGCCTGTTCATAGGCCGAGGGGCTCACTCCGAGCATCGAGCGCACGACGACAGCTGCCGCCATCAGATCGCGCCATGTGCCCACCGAGCCCTGCGGTCCATAGGCAGTGATCTCTGGGCAGGCCTGCAGCACCAGGCCCAGCGGGAACGATTTGAGCCCGCCGCCGGCAGTCGAGGCTGAGCTTGCAGCCGGCACGGGCCTGCCCTTCCCTTCATGTGTCGCTATTCTGGCCATCGGCTCGGCCCAACCTTCCGATTGGTCGTCTGCCGTTGCTCCCTGCTTCGTTTCGAAGCTTGGTTCAAGTTCAGTAATGCAGTGTGGATTTGAATTCTGTATGTGCCGCTCAGAATGTCGGGCATTGCCGCTTTGATTTGGAGCTTTGACCTGCATTTCCAACTGATTGGTGATTTCTTCGCGCAGCAGTTCCAGTTCGTCGAGCGCGGCGGCGATCTTCTCGAAGGATGGCGACCGCGGCAGCCGTTCGACGACGCCTCGAAAATGCAGGTGAACCCCGCTCCAATCACCAGAGGCCCCCTCTTCCACGGCCAACTCGATGAGCTTGGCGATGTCGCGCCGGCAAAGCGTCAGGCGCTCTTTGAGCCGCTGCAGTTGCAATCGCTCGGCTGCCACCTCCGCCGCCAGCCGCTCGATCTCGTCAGCGCGCACAAGCAGCGGCGCCAGCGAGAAGCCGAATGCCTCACGGATCTCCCCGCCCTGCTCCTTGCGGGCGTAACGCTTGCCGTTCGGACTGTCCTTGCGGATCAGCAATCCGGCCTCGATCAGCGCCGCCAGATGGCGGCGGATCGTCTGCTCCGCCATTCCATGCGCGCGCAAAGAGAGCTGCGCATTCGAAGGAAAGACGACCAGGCCGTTGTCCTCGGAGAGCTCTCCCTTGGGATAAAAGCTCAGCAAGGCGTTCAGGATAGAGAGCGCCCGATCGGTAATGCCGAGCAGCGGCCTGGCCTCGCACAGGGCGCGATAGAGTTTCCACTTGTCAATCGATCGGCCCGGCTCGATCTTTCGGGCAGCGGCCTGGTTTGCCAACATGCCAAACGTCATCGGCCGCCGCCCGAAGGGCGTCGTCACACTTCCGCTTTCCATTTTCTTCGCCTTCTTCAAGGCAAAAGATCACGGCTCACCAAATTCGGTGCCAAAGACTCTTGACTATGATTCGCGGAAATGTGATTCTCTGGGTGTCTAGATCAGAGAGGGCTTCCGCGGCGGCAACGTTCGGGGGCCTTTTCTTTTGCTTATTGATCTCCGTTCTTCGTCAATCCTGTGTCTTCTCGAACGCCTCGTAGAGACGATCCAGATTGCTGGCGATGTAGGCGCCAAAGGCAGATGCCTTCTCCGCCTTCAGCGCGATGGTGAACTGTTTTCCATCATCCTTGATCTTCGCTTTGACGGCTCCGTCCTGGCGCTGCCAGGCGTGAGCCACGGGCTGAATTGCGGCGGCGGACGAAGCCTGTAGCTTCCTGCTGATGAAGGCGACGAGCATGTCGAAGCGGGCGTCCGGCTCCGCCGTCTCGAACTCCGCCGATCTGGTGAACGCGATCGCCCGGGCGGCAATGTTTTCCGTCTCGAATTTCACCGAAAGATCATGCCAGCGATCGCGACCGGTCGTCTTGGCTGCGCCGATCGCGGCCAGGACTTCGGCCGGAATCCGCTTCGTGACCGACAGCATCTTGGACACCGTCGTCTTGTCGGCGCTGAGTGCCGACATGATCGTTTCCCGATCGAAACCCAACGTATCGAGCTTGTCGGCAAACATCGTCCTCTCGATGAAGGAGAGATCGGCGCGCGCCGAATTCTCCTGGCCCTGCGCAATAACATGGTCGCGGTCGTCGAGTTTCTTGACCACCGCCCGAACAGGTCGGCCGAGCTCCTTTGCCGCCCGTGCGCGACGATGGCCAAAAGCGATCTGGTATCGCCCCTCCCTCTCGGGATGCGGGCGCACGAGGATCGGTGAATCCTGGCCGCGCAGGCGGATCGCCTCGACCAGTTCCCGGAACTGTTCGTCGGTATGCGCGAGCCGGTCGCTCACGAAGGAATCTTCGATCAGCGCCGGGTCGAGATCAATCACCGTCTCGCCGCTCGCCAGCTGCTCTTCGATCGCCTTGGCGGCATCGGCCTTGGCGGCCAAGGCATCGATGCTGCGGGTGACCGCCCCGAGTGCGCCAATCCCTTTATAGGTGATATGCTGCCTCTCGTCGCGATGGGCCGGCTCATCCTCATTGTTTACCGCGGTAAACTTCTTGGAATCATCCATCAGGCCCGACAGAAGATTTTTACGCGCCATCAGCCAGCTCCTTGCCCGGGTTTACCGCAGTAAACTTCCCGCTCATTTCCGGCCCCATGCCTTGTGAATGAGATCGACGATTTCCGTGTTGACCGCCTCCATCGCCTCCATGGCGCGGTCATAGGTCGCGCGGGTAAACTGACTTCGCTCGACCTCATACAGTGTCTGGTTTGTCATCGCCGCATCGGAGATCGCGACGCTGCGCAGCATCGGGTTGGTGAGCACATGGCTCTTGAACATCGAGCGCATGAAGGCGACCATCTGCGTCTGCGGCCCGTCCTGCGGGTCGTAGCGGGTCACGAGATAACGCAACCAGTCGAGGTTCATGTTGCCGCCGGCTCCCTTCAGGGTGTTCAGCACTTCGCCAAGCATTTGCAGGAACTGGCACATCGACATGACATCGAGCATCTGCGGATGAACGGTGATCAGCACCGCCGTCGCACCGCAAATGGCGCTCATGGTCAAAAAGCCGAGCTGCGGAGGGCAGTCGATGATGACGACGTCGTAATCGTCCGCGACCGAAGCGAGTGCCTCATCCAGCCGTGCGAAGAAAACGCGCCCATAATCACTCGCTTTACCCTGAGCGAGGACCCGCGGCGTATCGTGCTCGAATTCCATCAGTTCAAGATTGCCCGGCACAAGGTGAAGGTTCGGGAAGTTGGTTGGCCGGATAATGTCCCGCAGCGGACGCCGCTGATCGTCGTAGCGAATGGCGGCGTAGAGCGTCTCGTTTTCGTTGACGTCGAACTCCGGCTGAAACCCGTGTATGGCGGAAAGAGACGCCTGCGGATCGAGATCGACGGCAAGGACGCGGTGACCGGTCAGGGCAAGATGCTGGGCAAGATGCGCGGCACTCGTCGTCTTGCCGCTGCCGCCCTTGAAGTTGACGACGGCGACGACCTGCAGATGTTCGTGGCCGCGGCGATGACGTATATAATGCGTTCCGGCCCGCGCATTGTGCTCGAGAAAGCCGCGCATCTCTTCCATCTGCTCCGCCGTATAGGATCGGCGGCCGGACGGCGTGACCTGGGGGAGGGCACCCTTGCCCTCGAGCGAGAGATTTCGAAGATAGCCGCTGGTCACGCCGAGAAACCGCGCCACCTCGGCGAGCTGAAATTCCCGCAGACCCTTCAGCGCGCGCGGAGGAAACATTTCGAGCCGATGCTGCTTCAGCTTGTCGGAGAGTTCCTGCGCCTGACCGATGATCAGCTGATCGACATCGGAAATTGCTTTGTCTATTTGCGGTGCCATATTCAT
>NZ_CP101430.1:0-263799 GCF_051123975.1 Rhizobium sp. YTUHZ044 | reverse complement strand
TCACGCAAATCCTGATAAATCGGGCAATTTTGCGCAAATGATCGTGAGTCTCGCGATTCCGTCAAGCGAATTCTTGGTTAGCCAATATATAACAAACTGAATTCGTCGAAAAAATTACGTGGAATTCCGGAATCTTAGCGCAGTTGTCAGCTGACAACGGCGGCGAACCCGCATCGCCAAAGCCGCCCCGACATATCGCGGCAGGTTCTCGACGGACCTGAAGGCACCGCCGACTCATCTCGGAGATAACTGGGCTTGGCACAGACCGACCAGGTAAATGCCGCTTCCTATTTATAAGCAGACGAAGGGCAGAGGCTTTCGGCCTCCAAGCCGCGGACGGGCTCGACGCCGGAAGACTTGACATTCCCATCTTGGGATTCGGGATCGCGACGTGACGGGGCAAGCCCGAGCATTTGTTCGAGACGGCCGGCATTGAGCGGAGCGCTTATTCCCTTGAAGTTCATCTTCCATCTTTCGTCTGCATATGGGCTTGCGTGAAGGAGAGATAAGCGCAATTTGAACCGGCGGAGAACCGCCCGCCGACTTTATCACCATCTTTTCCATGTGCGGCGAAAAAGGAGAGGGGCTCAATCAAGCATCGCTCCCGAGATGGCGCTTGCGACGGCGACAATGCGACGGCATGCCCGCGGATACGACGGCCGCGTTCCGGTCAGACAATGCGTACTAGAGGAGTCGCGAGTTGCGGTTGGGCGCAGACTGGAACAGTCAGCTGCGACCATCGACCGTGAGGATTGCAAACGCTCGCGCTATGCGAATCATGTCTGGAGAGGTATGATCGAAATCGTTAACGCTCCCGTATCGACCTACCCCTCCGGAAACCTGCGCTTGCCTAGCGGAACCTATGGGCGAATTTGCTTCCGTCTACGGAATTCCTCGTTGTTTACCTGTTATTTACCATAAGGTGACGCAGCGCCGGCCGACTCTATATTGCGGTCCGCGCGGAGGAGGACGACCTGCTCTGCCGGCCGCTTTCCCGTTCTTGGTCGGGCTATCGCGCTTTCATCCCTCGCGATTGGTGAAATGGGCATTGCCCAACCCTGTGCCGATGGTCAGTACCGCCCATGTCGATACGTCATCGATGAAAGGGATCTGCGACAGGCCCTGCACGACGGCGTCATTGTGCATCATCACGAATGTGCTGTGATCGCCGATTGCGGGGATGGCCTTCATCAGTGCGGCGGGAAGGTTGAAGCTGTCGCTTTCCCAATTGCCGCCCGGCAGGTTCTGTCCGCCGCGTTCGATCGAGCCGTCTGCCTTGATGATACCGGGACAGCCGATCCCGATGATCGGGGCCGGCTTCAGACTGGCCTTTTCTGCCTTATCGATCAGTTCCTGCAACATCGCCGCCAGCCTTTCTACCGTCGCACTGCGGCTCGGCTCGTCGTCGGCGTGACGCCAGATCGTTGATTCCCAGACACTCGCATCGGCGAAGTGCGGTTTTTTTTCCTTTCCGAACTCGACGACTCCGGCACGGACGTTTGTGCCGCCGATATCGACGGCCAGCATCGCCTCATAGCCTTTGAACATCCAGGAAGGCATGAGGTGGACGGAGCCGATCAGCCCAGCCTCGTCGGGATGGTGGACGATCGGGACGACCTCGATATTGATGCCGGCCGCCTTGAGCAGAACCATGGTCCTGGCGATCGTCAGTTCCCCGAAGCGGCTCTGTCTGAAGCCGCCGCCGACGACGATGCGCTCGGTCTTGGACCAGCGCTCGTCCTTGAGGAATTTTTTGATGACCTCGGCAAAGTCCTGCGCGAAGTCCTCCACCGCCCCCATGACCAGTGCGGCGGCCTCCATGTCGTCCCCTTTCAGCAGAGACTCGATTTTTTTCTTGGAAAGCTTGGCTGTCGAAACCTTCCCGATCGGGTCATCTCCGAACTTGCGGACATGTTTTCTCCAATTGTCGAGCTTCTGCTGGAAAGTCTTCTTGTTGGCGTTGTCGCCAACAAAGCCGTTCTTGTCACGCAGTTCATTGTTGTAGTCGTCGATCGTCACCAGCGGCAAAACAGTCGCGCCATGCGCCAACGGCGCGATGACCTCCTCGCTATTCTTGGAATTGCTTTTGGCCATCGATTTACCTTTGCGGCGCGAGTGCTTGAACGGGCGGCGAGATTAAACGCTGACCTGCCTTTGGATGTTCCCGTGCCGCCGACGTCATCTTGTCCTTGCCGGCGGGCGACCTAGCTTCACTGATTGCAAAGTTTGGAGGATGCCGTGCAGAACGACACCGCTACCCAGGAAATGCTTTCAATGGTGCTGGAGGAACCTGATCATTGGGCGATGTTCCTCGACATCGACGGAACACTGCTCAATCTTGCACCGACACCGGATGCGATTGAGGTCCCAGAGGACCTGCCCGGACACCTTCATCGCCTTTCCAACAAGCTCGGCGGCGCCTTGGCGCTGGTCACCGGGCGCTCGCTTGCTTATGCAGACGAGCTGTTCAAGCCCTTTGCATTTCCAACCGCAGGCCTGCATGGCGCCGAGATCAGGAGCGCCGCCGGAATGCATACGGTCGAGGCGACCCCCGAGTTCCAGGCACTGAAGCATGCATTGACCGCCGAAGCCGAACATTATCCGGGAGTTCTGATAGAGGATAAGGGTGCCGCCGTTGCCGCGCACTACCGGCTGGCGCCCGAATATGAGAAAGTGCTCGAGGAGCGCATGCATCACTATGCGGAGCTGGCCGGACCGAACTGGGCGTTGCAGCTCGGTAAAAGGGTGTTCGAGTTGCGACCGGCACGGTCGAGCAAGGGCGATGCGCTGGAGCGCTTTTTTCAGTCAGATCCTTTCAAGAACCGCTGCCCCATTACTATCGGCGATGATTTGACCGACGAGTCGATGTTTGCGATCGCCAATGCGCGCGGCGGCGTCTCCGTGCGTGTCGGGGCCATCGGCGCCCCGAGCTGCGCCACGAGCCGGCTGTCTTCGGCTGCACTGGTCAGGAATGTCATTGCCGCCCTGGCCGCCTGAGATGAATTTCAGACGGTCTCAAGGGCAGATTCCCGTCGTCTTTGCGCCGCCTGCGTTGCATCAATCATCAAAAAAGTATCGGTTTTGGCCGGGAATCGTGGTGGCGGGCATGAAGCGAGCCCACTACACTCGTCATAATAATAAAGCCAAAAGGGAATTTGGCAGGCGGACGTAGAACCGCCCCTCGGAGGAGGAAACGATGGAACCTGACTTGGAAGTCGTTCAGATCAGACCGGGCGAATCCTTCGCAACGAAGGCGCATGGCTATCCCTATCACACCGTTCGCTGGCATTTTCATCCGGAATATGAACTGCATCTCGTCGTGGCGACCACAGGACGCTATTTCGTCGGCGATTTCATCGGCGAGTTCGAACCGGGCAATCTGGTGCTGGCCGGCCCCAATCTTCCTCACAACTGGATCAGCGACGTCCCGAAGGGATCGAGCATTCCGCTTCGATGCCAGCTAATCCAGTTCAGTGAGAATTTCATCAGCGACACGATGAAGGTGCTGCCCGAGCTCAATCCCTTCGAGCCGGTCCTCGAAGCGTCCCGCCGGGGCGTGCTCTTCGGCACTGAGACCAGCCGGCAGGCGGCGCCTCTGATGAACGAGGTGCAGCAGGCCCAGGGCGTACGCCGTATCGAGCTCTTCATGATGATCGTCGGGCTGCTCAGCCGGGCGCAGGATGCCCAGCTTCTCGCAAGCCCCAGCTATCTGCCCGACCCCTCGGGCTATATGTCGGCCGGCATCAATAAGGCGCTCGCCTATATCAGAGAAAATCTGACGAAATCCTTCGACGAAACCGATCTCGCTGAAATTGCCGGACAGTCCACAGGCGCCTTCTCACGCGCTTTCCGCCGCCATACCGGCATGTCGCTCGTGCAATATGTGAAACGCCTGCGCATCAATCTCGCTTGCCAGATCCTGATGAGCGACGAGCATGCGTCGATCACCGACATCTGCTTCGAGGTCGGCTTCAACAATCTGTCCAACTTCAACCGCCAGTTTCTCGCGGAAAAAGGCATGACGCCATCCCGCTTCCGGCGATTGTTGGGTGACAATATCAACGTGGCGAAGGCGGCATAAGGTCCGCCGAAGACGGCAATAGGGGAGGACAAGGAGGAGGAGCGAAAACTGACGCAGGCTTGAACGTGAGCGCGCGAGGAGCTGCTCGCGAAAGGAGACGCTTGTCCTCAGAAACAGCCGGGACAGGCACAGCCGCTCATTCAGCCGAACGGCACAGCAGAACACTGCAATCATGCACTACACGATTTTTTCCAATGGGAGGAGATGGAAATGACGAAATTTTCGACAAGAGCGGTAGGCGCCGCGGCACTTATGCTGTCCTTGCTCGGCGGGAGTTCCGCCTTTGCACAAAGCGCGGTGGCGGATGCAACCGTCGCGTTCCTTATGCCCGACCAGGGCTCGACCCGTTATGAAGAGCACGACCATCCGGGCTTCGTCGCCGAAATGAAGAAGCTTTGTGCGTCCTGCAAGGTCATCTATCAGAATGCCGATGCCGATATCGCCAAACAGCAGCAACAGTTCAATTCGGCGATCACCCAGGGCGCCAAGGTCATCGTGCTGGATCCGGTGGATTCGGCCGCGGCAGCCTCTCTCGTTCAACTCGCTCAGAGTCAGGGCGTCAAGGTCATCGCCTATGACCGCCCGATCCCGAAGGGCAAGGCCGATTTCTACGTCTCCTTCGACAATAAGGCGATCGGCAAGGCGATCGCGGAGTCGCTGGTCCAGCATCTGAAGGCCAAGAACGTGCCGACTGGCGGCGGCGGCATTCTGCAGATCAACGGCTCGCCGACCGATGCCGCTGCCGGGCTGATCAAGGACGGCATTCATGAGGGTCTGGCGAGCGGCGGATACAAGACGCTTGCCGAATTCGATACGCCGAACTGGCAGCCGGCGAACGCCCAGCAATGGGCCGCCGGACAGATCACGCGTTTCGGAAAGCAGATCGTCGGCGTCGTCGCCGCCAATGACGGCACCGGCGGTGGTGCCATCGCAGCCTTCAAGGCAGCCGGTGTCGATCCGGTGCCGCCGGTGACCGGCAATGACGCGACGATCGCCGCGCTGCAGCTCATCATATCCGGGGATCAGTACAACACGATCTCCAAGCCGAGCGAAATCGTCGCCGCTGCCGCTGCCGATGTCGCCGTGAAGCTGTTGACAGGTGAGACAATCAAGGCCGAGATGACGCTCTACGACACGCCCGCCCAGCTTTTCGTGCCCGCCGTCGTCACTGCCGAAAACCTGAAGGCCGAGATCATCGACAAGAAGATCAACACCGCCGAAGAACTCTGCACCGGCCGTTACGCAGACGGCTGCAAGAAGCTCGGCATCACCAAATAATCCAAAGGGAAGCGCGACCGCCATCGGTCGCGCTTCCGATTTCGCTTTTTCCGAAAGACCAGGCGATGTCTGAAACCTCTTATCAATTTGAGTCCCGCCAGCCCGTCCTCAGCCTGCGTGGAATTTCGAAGAATTTCGGAGCGGTGTCGGCGCTGTCCGATATCGAACTCGATGTGCATGCCGGTGAAGTCGTGGCGCTAGTGGGCGACAATGGCGCCGGCAAATCGACGCTGGTCAAGATCCTGGCCGGCGTGCACCAGCCAACCTCGGGCACCATCCTGTTCGAGGGCCAACAGGCAGATTTATCGAGCCCCAGCGCTGCGCTCAATCTGGGCATTGCGACCGTGTTCCAGGATTTGGCGCTGTGCGAAAATCTCGACGTCGTCGCCAACATCTTTCTCGGAAAGGAGCTCAATCCCTTCCAGCTCGACGAGGTCGCGATGGAGATCCGCGCCTGGAAGCTTCTGAACGAACTTTCCGCGCGGATCCCGAGCGTGCGTGAGCCCGTCGCTTCGCTTTCCGGGGGCCAGCGTCAAACAGTAGCGATCGCCCGGTCGCTGTTGCTCGAACCGAAACTGATCATGCTCGACGAACCCACCGCCGCACTCGGCGTTGCCCAGACCGCCGAGGTACTGGATCTGATCGAACGCGTGCGTGAACGCGGCCTCGGCGTCATCATGATCAGCCATAACATGGAGGATGTGCGGGCCGTCGCCGACCGTATCGTCGTCCTTCGGCTCGGCCGCAACAACGGCACCTTCATGCCCGACGCATCCAACGAAGAGCTCGTCAGCGCGATTACCGGCGCATCCAACAATTCCGTCTCCCGCCGCGCCATGCGCCGCAAGGCACAGAGCCAAGAGAATGAGGAGGGAAGGCCATAATGAAGACCATTCAGAACGAACCGGCATCACCCGCGCTTCTCGACCGGCGCGACGAAAGAGTGCGCCATGACGACAGCCTTGCCGGGTCGGTCCGCGCCTTCTGGGACCGCATCCGCTCGGGCGACCTCGGCTCGCTGCCTGTCATCGTCGGCCTAGCGATCATCTGGACGGTCTTCCAGGCGCTCAATCCGGTGTTTCTCTCCAGCGCCAACCTCGTGAACATGCTATTCGACTGCTCGACGGTCGGCGTCATCTCGCTCGGTATCGTCTGCATCCTGATGGTCGGCGAGATCGATCTCTCCGTCGGTTCGGTCAGCGGCTTCGCCTCGGCGCTCACCGGCGTCTTCTGGGTCAATCAGGGCTGGCCGGTGGTCGCGGCGGTGCTCGCCGCGATGATCGTCGGCGCTCTGATCGGCTCGCTCTACGCGTTCCTGTTCAACCGCTTCGGGATGCCGAGCTTCGTCTCCACGCTGTCCGGACTGCTCGCGGTTCTCGGCCTGCAGCTGTATATGCTCGGAGCAACCGGTTCGATCAATCTTCCCTATGGGTCGTGGCTGGTGAACTTCGGCCAGATCATGGTCATGCCCGACCCGGTCGCCTATCTGCTGGTGGCGGTTGCGGGCTTTGGCTTCTTCTTCGCGAGCTACCGCACGGCGGCGCGCCGACGGGCGGCCGGCTTGTCCTCGAAATCGGTTGGCGGACTGCTTCTGCGTGCCGTCATCATCACCGTCGCTCTGGAAGCGGTCGCCTTCTATCTCAACCAGTCCCGCGGCATTCCATGGATGTTTGGCCTGTTCGTCGGCCTGGTCGCAGCGATGAACTATGCGCTGACCCGCACGAAGTGGGGCCGCTCCATGCATGCCGTCGGCGGCAACAGGGAGGCGGCCCGCCGATCGGGCATCAACGTATCACGCATCTATGCGAGCGCCTTCGTCATGTGCGCTCTGCTGGCCGCGACCGGCGGCGTGCTGTCGGCAGCGCGACTGGCGACGGCCAGCCAGCAGGCGGGCACCGGCGACGTCAATCTCAACGCCATCGCTGCGGCGGTCATCGGCGGCACCAGCCTGTTCGGCGGACGCGGCAGTGCCTATTCGGCCCTTCTCGGCATCATCGTCATCCAGTCGATCGCCAGCGGTCTGACGCTCCTCGATCTGTCGTCATCGCTTCGTTACATGATCACGGGGGCCGTTCTTGCCGTCGCCGTCATCGTCGACTCACTGGCACGCCGCTCGCGCATTTCACACGGCCGGGCCTAGATCAACAGGAAAGCAGAGGAAGAAAATGGGACAGGATCTGTCTGGAAAAGTCGCGGCCGTCACTGGGGCGGCGTCGGGTATCGGCCTGGAGTGCGCCAGGACCGTGCTTGCATCAGGCGCCCGCGTCGTGCTGATCGACCGCAACGAAGAGGCGTTGAGGGATGTCTGCTCGAAACTCGGCGAAAAGGCAATTCCCCTGGTCGTCGATCTCTTGGATCCAAAAAGCGTGGCGCAGATGATGCCCGCTATTCTGGAGGAAGCGGGCCAGTTGGACATTTTCCATGCCAATGCCGGCTCCTATATCGGCGGTGAAGTGCTTGACGGCGATCCTGACGCCTGGGATCGCATGCTCAACCTGAACATCAACGCCGCATTTCGCTCGGTGCATGCCGTCCTGCCGCATATGGTCGGACGCAAGACCGGCGATATCATCCTGACGAGTTCGGTCGCCGGGATGATCCCGGTGGTCTGGGAGCCGATCTATACGGCTTCCAAACACGCGGTCCAGGCCTTCGTCCACACCCTCCGGCGCCAGGTTGCCAAGCATGGTTTGCGGGTCGGCGCCGTCGCGCCAGGGCCTGTCGTGACCGCTCTTCTGAGCGATTGGCCGCAGGAGAAGCTCGACGAGGCGCTCGCCGCCGGTGGTCTGATGGAGCCGAAAGAAGTGGCCGAAGCGGTGCTCTTCATGCTGACGCGCCCACGCAACGTCACGATCCGCGACCTCGTCATTCTGCCGCAGAGCACCGACATCTGAGCAGATGCGCCAGCCCCCATAGCCACAGAAAGGAAACGGCCATGATCTTCGACAGATTTCGCCTGAACGGACAGGTGGCGCTTGTGACCGGCGGCACGCGCGGCATCGGCCTGGCGATCGCCGAGGCACTCGGCGAGGCGGGCGCCAAAGTCTTCATCAGCGGGAGAACCCGCAGCGCGGCGGCGGAAGACCGGCTGGCCAAGGCCGGCGTCGATCGCGATTTCGTCGTCGCCGACATGATGACAGACCATGCTGCCGATAGGCTCATTGCCGAGATACTCTCACGGGCGGGTCGGCTCGATATCCTCGTCAACAATGCCGGCATCGCCATTCATGGCGACAGTGGGGAATTCTCCGATGCCATCTGGCGCGAGATCATGACTGTCAATGTCGACGCCGTCTTTCGCGCCTGCCGCGCAGCACTTGCACCGATGCGGCGCCAGGGCGGCGGCGTCATCCTCAATATCGGCTCGATCTCCGGCATCGTGTCCAACATTCCGCAGAATCAGGTCGCTTATAACGCCTCCAAAGCGGCAGTCCATATGATGACGAAGAGCCTGGCAAGCGAAGTCGCCGCCGAGAACATCCGCGTCAATGCCATTGCTCCCGGCTATATCGAGACCGATATGTCGCGCGGCGGCATCGCCAATCCGGATTGGTTCCCGACCTGGCGCAGCATGACGCCAATGGGCCGTGTCGGGCAGCCGGAGGAGGTGGCGGGTGCAGCCTTGTTCCTCTGCTCGGCCGCCGCAAGCTATGTCACCGGCGAAGTGCTGGTGATCGATGGTGGCTATACGACGCGGTAAGCGTCGGAGAGGGAAGGGCGGATTCGCGGCCCGGCAGCCAGGCGTCCTCCTTTTTGCTCGGAAAAGTTCAGGGCATCGTGCCGCAAGCGCTCTGGTAATCGGCCAGCACACTGTCGACCGCGGTAATCAATATGGTCTCGGGATCGCCGGCTTCGGCCGCCGAAATCTGCGGCAGATACTGATGCAGTAGCGTCTCCGGGATCGTCTTTCCGCGCAGCACGCTGAGCAGATTCTCGAACGCCCGGTCGGCCTCCGGCTTGTTCCAGTAATAGCGGATACGATCGCTGTAGCTGTAGTGCCGCTGCAGACGCAAAGCCGTCTCGTCGCCATGATAATGGGCCTGCCAGTCGCCCGGTGCCGACAGCATCAGCGCGTCCATCGCGGCCATAAGCGGTCTATCGCCATAACCGGCAACCATCTCTGAGGCGATCATATCGAGCGCATAGGCGGCCTCACGCAACGCAAAGGTCAGGCCCGGGCCGACCTTCAGGATCGGAAAGCCGTCCTTTACCAGCCGCGTCAGCGCATCGCGCGTCTGATAATCCGTGGAATGCGCTTCAAAGACAAATTGCGGTTCCTCGTCGAGAAGGGCGGTCAATTCAGTCGCGAGCTCGGGTCTGTAGCCGATCACGTTCTCGCTGCCGAATTCGACGCCCGGCTGGACGACGAAGGCGATGACACGGGAAAAGGCGTCTTCCAATCCTGCGCGCGAAAAGATCTCGCGATGAATGGCGATCGTTGCGCGGGCGGCCTCCGGTGCGGTCGGCCGAAGTTCTTCCAGCGCATGGTCGGCGCCGCCCGGCACCGGAACTTCGGTGCCGAGAATATAAAGCGGCAGCGGCGCGCCGACCGCCTTCGCCGTCCTTTCGCTCACCTGCGCCAATCGTGCGGCGCGCTCGGCGATCGTCCGGTCGTCGAGTGCGGCCGGCTCGCCGGCGCAGCCCATCGAGGCATCGAGATGGATCTTGCTGAATCCCGCTCGGACGTAGGCTTCGATCATGGCCTCGGCCTTCGCGAGCGCTGCTTCCGGCTTCTCCTTGCGCCACGGATTGGGACCGAGGTGATCGCCCCCGAAGATCATCTGCGGACGGTCGAGCCCTTCCTCGGTAGCGATGCGCTCGGCAAAGCGGATGAAGTCTTCCGGTGTCATCCCGGTATAGCCGCCGAGATGGTTGACCTGATTGCAGGTCGCCTCGATCAGGACCGGCATACCATCGCGCACCGCCCGTCGGATGGCGGCCCTGAGTACGACGGGATGGGCGGAACAGACAGAGGTGATGCCGAAGGGTCTGCCTTCACGCCGGGCGGCGGCAAGACGGATCAACATCCGGTCCATCGTCTATCTCCTCGGGGTTTCGGCGATAAAAGCCGTGAGTTCGGCAAGGGTCGAGACGCCTTCCATCGGGCCGAGCCGGGTCACGTTGCGAGCACCGGCCGCGTTGGCATGGAGAAGAGCGGCCCCGGGGGCCATGCCTTTGCGGCGGCAGGTGAGATAGGTTGCGCCGAAGCAGTCGCCCGCACCGGTCGGATCGATCTCGTCGACAGCGAAGGCGGCGCAATCGACGCGCGCGAGGTCGTGGGTGAAGAAGGATGCACCTTGCTCGCCCCGCTTCAGGACGATTTCGCCGATACCCCGCTCCAGCAGCCTTGCGACAGCCGAGGCCTCGTCGGTTATTCCAGCGGCGGTGAAAAGCTCGTCGCCTGATGGCAGTAATAGGTCGGCCGCTGCAAGCACCTTGTCGAAGCTTTTCAGAGCGTCGCCATCCGTCAGCAATTCCTTACGGAGATTGGGGTCGAGGGAAACCGACCCGCCGCGAGCGCGCACCGTCTCAATGGCGTAAAGAACCACCTCTCGGGCACCGGGGATGGAAAGAGCCGTTCCCATGACATGCACATGGCCGGCCCGCTGAACGAGCGTCTCGGCGGCCGGCGTCAGGGCGATCTGACCGGCGGCGGATCTGGCGATGTTGAAGACGAAATCGCGGGCGCCGTCCTGCCGGTAGCGGACGAAAGCGCTGCCCGTCGGCCAGTCGGCGCTGATGGCAATAGCGGAGACGTCGACGCCGTCCCGCCGCAGACGCTCGACATTCAGCCGCCCGAAATCGTCATTGCCGACGCTGGCGATGATGCCGGCGGCACCGTCCAAACGCGCAACCTGATCAATGAAAATGGCCGGCGCGCCGCTTGGATAGGGCCCCGTCAGGGATTGCGGCTCCAGGAAGCCGGTACCGACGGTGGTCGCCATGATCTCCACCAGAATTTCGCCGATCGTGATCGTTGGCCCGAGCGTCTCTGGCGCAACTGTCCTGGGACGTGACGGCATCCGCAATCTCCTTCACTCCGCGGATCAATGCCGCGTCTTTGTACGCGCCATTCGGCCTATCGCTCCCTACCACAGCAGTCAAGAAATACTTGCCTCGCGACAACAATTATATTGCGTCGCAGAAACTAAGTCAGGGTCTGTCATATAGAGTAAAATGACAGTTGGTGCCGCATTTGGACTTGAAATCTCTTGAACACGGTTGACAGCAGACATGGACAAGCGGATACAAAGTTTACGCATGATAATATCATGCGTGCCTCAATGGAGATGGAAATGCGCCTGAAAGACAAAATCGCCCTGATTACCGGCGGGGCCCGCGGTATCGGACTGGGCTTCGCCGAAGCCTTCGTCAAGGAGGGTGCCAAAGTCATCATCGCCGATATCGACATTGATCGGGCGACGAGATCCGCCGCGGCGATCGGCCCTGCAACCAAGGCGATGCAGCTTGACGTTACAGACCTCAACGCGATCGAGACCCTCGTCGAGACGATCGATGCGGAGTTCGACGGCATCGACATCCTGATCAACAACGCCGCCATCTTCGACATGGCGCCCGTGAACGAGATCAGTGAGGAAAGTTATGACCGTGTCTTCTCCGTCAATCTGAAGGGACCGCTCTTCATGATGAAGGCCGTCTCGAACGTCATGATCAAGCGGGGCAGGGGCGGCAAGATCATCAACATGGCGAGCCAGGCCGGCCGCCGCGGCGAGGCGCTCGTGCTTCTTTACTGCGCTTCTAAGGCCGCCATCATCTCGGCGACGCAGTCGGCAGCACTTGCGCTGGTGAAATACGGCATCAACGTCAATGCCATTGCACCCGGCGTCGTTGACGGCGAGCATTGGGATATCGTCGATGCCCATTTCGCCAAGTGGGAGGGCCTGAAGCCCGGCGAGAAGAAGGCCGCCGTTGCCAAATCGGTTCCGATCGGCCGTTTCGCGACACCTGACGACATCAAAGGCCTGGCCGTCTTCCTGGCTTCCGCCGACAGCGATTACATTCTTGCCCAGACCTACAATGTCGATGGCGGCAACTGGATGAGTTGATCGCTCTACCCGCCACCCAAGCCAGGGGCCAGAGGAATGGAAGCCATCTGCTATACCGAAAAGGGCGTCGCGGTCACCAAGGCGCTGCCGTTGCCGGAACTGAGGCCCGGCCATGCGCTGGTGCGCGTGCGCGCGGCCGGCCTTTGCCATACCGATATCGACGTCCTGCACGGTCGTTACGGCGCGGGCCGCTTCCCGCTGGTTCCCTGCCATGAATATGCCGGCGTGGTCGAGGCCGTCGCGGGCGATGTCTGCGGCCTTGCCGTCGGCGCCCGCGTCGTCGTCGATCCCAATCTTCCTTGCGGAGAGTGCTCGGCCTGCCGCAAGGGGCTGACCAATCTCTGCCGTGACCTGAAGGCCTACGGCGTGACGGAGAACGGCGGTTTCGCCGAATACAGCCTGGTCAGGACCGATCACCTCTATGAGATCGGCGATCTCGATTTCAACCTCGCCGCACTCGCCGAGCCGCTCGCCTGCGTCTTGAACGGCCTTAACAGCGCCGGCCTGCGGGCGGGGCCGACAGGAACGGAAACGGCTCTGGTCTTCGGCGCCGGACCGATCGGGCTGCTGCTCGCGCTTTCCCTGAAGGCCGAGGACGTCTCGTCGGTGACGGTCGCCGACATCAACGAGGGACGTCTCGCCTTTGCCGAAAAGCTGGGGCTGGGGATAGCCGTCTCGGGTTCCCAGGCGCTCGCGGACCGCCGCCGGGCCTTCGATTTCGTCGCCGACGCGACCGGGATCGCCCGAGTCGTCGAAGGCACGATCGATTTTACCGCCGATGGCGGCACGATCCTCGTCTTCGGCGTCTGTGCGCCCGACCAGCGCGTTTCCATCGCCCCCTTCGAGATCTTCCGCCGCCAGATCCGTTTTGCCGGGTCCCATTCGCTGAACCGCAACATTCCCGAGGCGCTTGCCATCCTCAAACGGGACGAGGGCGCGATGGCGGCGCTGGTTTCCCATCGCCTGCCGCTCGGCGAGGTGTTGCCTTTCATCACCAGGAAGTCCGTCGATCCGGCAACGATGAAGGTACACTTCTCCATCGATTAATCTTGAACTATCGCCGTCGTCACGGCCGCTCGAGGGACCCGCTTTTCGTTCGGCGATGAGTCATCTAGAAAGCCGTCAGAAACGCCATGTCAGGAGATCAGGTGGTGGCAAAGACGATCAAAACCATGGAGGACTTTTCGGAGTTCGTCGGCCTGTCGCGTCCCACCGTCTCCAAATATTTCAGCGACCCGATGTCTGTGCGCCAGAAGACCCGGGAAACGATCGAACAGGCCCTGAAGAAATCGGGGTTCCGGCCCAATATGTTTGCCGTCAATCTCAACCGGCGGCGCAGCAACATTCTCGGCGTCATCATTCCCAATTCCACCGATCCCTTTTACATGGCGCTCACCCGCCGCATCGAGATGATCGCCAACGAGACGGGCTTCCTCGCCTTCGTCCTGTCGTCGGACGGCAAGGCCGAGATGGAGGATCGGGCGATCAAGACGCTGAAATCGATGAATGTCGCCGGCGCGATCATCGCGCCGCTCGGCGTCGAATCCCACCATGCGACGCTCGACGAACTCGGCCGCAGCGTGCCCCTCATCTATGTGGACTCGCCGCTCGACGAGACGTCCTCTTTCGTCGGCACTAACAATCGCCAGAGTTTCAGCCTCATCGTCGACTATCTCTGCCGCTCGGGCGAGCCGCCCTGTTATTTCGGCATGCCGCATGTCAACACCAACGCCCTGACGCGCCAGACGGCGTACCTGGAGGCGATGGAGCAGTTCCGCATGGCGCCCAGCATTGTCGAGCTTGCCGACAGCAAGAGCTGGGACTTCGAGCGCTTCGGCTTCGAGGAGGCGACCCGCATCCTGACGTCGGGCCAGGGCTTCCCGACGCGCACCGTGCTTTGCGCCAACGACCGCGTCGCCTTCGGCGTTATCGCCGCCGCTTACCAGCTGGGCGTCAAGGTCGGCCACGGCGTCAACCATGACCTGCGTGTCGCCGGACACGACGACCATCCACTGTCCCGATACGCCTGCCCCCCGATCACAACGGTCGCGCAGAACTATAGCGAGATCGGCCGGCTGGCGATCGAACTGCTGCTCGACAGGCTCGGCGAGGGGGAGGGGCCTGCCGCACCGGCGGGCCGCATTCTTCTCAATGCCGAACTGATGCTGCGGGCTTCAGCCTGATGGCCTCTCAGGTGCGGGGCAGGCCTGCCGGTCTCAGATGTTTCCTCAGCGCCGCAATTCTGAAAATGGCGTTCGCAGCGCCATAACCACGATAACCGCGCCGCTCGACGATCTCGAAAAACAGGCCCTCGCCATAGGTCGGGCTATAGAGCTGAAAATATTCGCCGGCGTCATCGCGGTCGTAGAGGATGTTGTTGGCCTTGAGGCGATCGGCAAATTCGGCGTCGAGGCCGAAGCGCGCTTCGAGATCGTCATAGTAGTTCGGCGAAATCGCCAGCGCAACGAAGCCGTTGCCGGCAAGGGCAGCGGCAGTGGCGAAGATGTCGTCGGTCCTGAAGGCAAGATGCTGGATGCCGGAGCCGAAGGTCTCGGCGATGAAGCGGCCGGCGAGCGTGTTGCGGTTTTCCGCCCCGTTCATGGTGATGCGCAAAGATCCTTCGCTGTTCTCCACCACCTGGCTGCGGACGATGCCGGAGGGATCGACGATATCGACCATCGGCGTCTTCTCAGCCTCGACGAGCGAGGTGTAGAACAGCAGCCAGGTCAGCAGTTCCTCATATTTCATCGTCTGCGCCATATGATCGATCGATTGCAGCCCCGCCGGCTGCGGAGCGGCATCATCCTCGACCGCATCGAATTCGATCTCCCAAATGCGGCCAAGCTCGGTCTTGCGGTCGAGGAAATAGAGGACGCCGCCACCCACGCCGCGCACCGCCGGCATTTCGATCTCGCCTGTATCCAGCGATTGTTCGAACCGTTCGGCGCCAAGTGCGAGCGCGCGCTGCAAGGCTGCCTTGGCATCGTCGACCATCAAGCCCGCGGCGTAGGCGGAAGTGCCGTGGACGGCGTAGGAGGCGCTGGCAAAGCCCTTTGGCTCGGTGTTGATCACGAGATTGATGGCACCCTGGCGGAAAACCGCCACTCGCTTGGTCTTGTGTCTCGCCGCCTGCCGGAAACCAAGGCTTGCAAACAGCGCCTCGAGTTCCCGCGCCTCGTCCTCGTCGGCGGTGAACTCGACGAAAGCGACGCCCTCGACGGCAGCGCGCGGCGGCATTGAAGGCACCAGCAGTGCGCTCTCCGGCTGCTGGCGCTTCACCTGGTCGCCGAGGTAGAGCAGCGAGCGGCGGCCGTCGACGGCAATCGCGTTCGGCGAACCGCCGCGGAACTGGTCGTTGAAGATCTCCAGCGAGAGATAGCCGTCATAGCCGGTTGCCGCCACAGCCTTCATGAAGTCGAGCACCGGCAGGTCGCCTTCACCCGGCATGTTGCGGAAATGCCGGCTCCAATAGAGCAGGTCCATGTCGATCAGCGGCGCATCGGCAAGCTGGATGATGAAGATCTTTTCCTTCGGGATCGACCGGATCGAATTGACGTCGATCTTGCGCGAGAGGGTATGAAAGCTGTCGAGGATCAGGCCGATATTGGGATGATCGGCCCGCCGGACGATCTCCCAGGCATCGCGATGGTCGTGGATGTGGCGGCCCCAGGCGAGCGCCTCATAGCCGACGCGCAGGCCGCGTTTGGCGGCGCGCTCGCCGAGTTCACGAAAATCCGCCGCGGCCCGGTCGAGACCGCCGAGTGATGCCGGCGAGACGTTGGAGCAGACCAGCACGAGATCGGTGCCCATTTCCTGCATGAGGTCGAACTTGCGCTCCGCCCGGTCGAAGGTGCGGCTGCGCAGCGGCTCCGGCATGCCTTCGAAATCACGAAACGGCTGAAAGAGCGTGATCTCCATGCCGAGATCGCGCACCATCCGGCCGACCTCCTTCGGGCTTTCGTCGAAAATCAGGAAATCATTCTCGAAGATCTCCACCCCGTCGAAACCCGCCTTGGCGATCGCCTCCAGCTTGTCGCGGAGGTCGCCGCTCAGCGAAACAGTCGCAATCGATGTCTTCATCGCAGTGGTCCTTGCGAGAGCGTTAAGTCGTCATGGTCTTGAAATGCGCAAGCATGCGACCGGCATTCGGCTCCCTGCCGGTAATCACGCGAAAGGCGCCGACCGCCTGAAAGACCGCCATGCCGCCGCCATCAAGCGTCCGGCAGCCGCGCTGCCTCGCTTGCCGTAATAGCTCTGTCTCCAGGGGGAAGTAGACGATTTCGGCAACCCAATGCCGCCTTTCCAGGAGTTCGGGCGGAAGCGGCGTGCCGGGATATTTGGCCATGCCGGTCGGCGTCGCGTGGATCAAGCCGGATGCCGCCTTCATCGCTGCCTCGAGGTCGCCGCCGGCGGTGATCGACGCATCGGGAAAGAGCGGGGACATCGTTTCCGCCAGATCGACGGCGCGCTCATGCTCGCGATCGAAGACCGTCAGTCTCTTCAGGCCGAGCGTCAGGATCGCATAGGCGGTTGCGACACCCGCTCCGCCTGCTCCGAGCTGCACGGCCGAGGAAAGATCGGCCTGCGGCAGTCCGCGCCGGAAACTCTCGGCGAAGCCCCACCAGTCGGTATTATGCCCGAAGCGCCTGTTGTCCTTCAGGACGACGGTATTGACGGCGCCGAGCGCCCGGGCTTCCGGCGACAGTTCGTCGAGCAGCGCAATGACGAGCTGCTTGCAGGGATGGGTGATATTGAGGCCGGCAAGGCCGCGCGCTTCGGCATCCGCGACCAGCCGCGGAAGATCGGCCGGCGAGGCGTTCAGCTTGATGAGATCGATCAGCTCATAATCGTAATCCAGCCCCTGGGCCGCACCTTCCTCCATATGCATGGCAGGCGTCAGCGAGGCCTGGATGCCGGAGCCGATCAGCCCGGCCTTCAGCGGTTTCAGCAGTGTCTCGGCCATGCGCCAGGTCCCGTTTGCTCGTGGTGGGAAAGGCCCTCAGGATCGCTGCGGGCCCGGTTCCGCTTACTTGCCGCGAACCGTGTCGAGTTCCTTGAAGAGCTGCGTGACGGTCTCCGCGCCGATCTCAGCCGTGAACTTGTCGATCAGCGGCTTGACGGCGTCGCGCAGCTTCTGCGTCTCTTCGGGGCTGAGTTCGGCGACTTCCATGCCGGTCTTCTTGATTTCCGCGATCGCGTTGGCATCCTTTTCCCTGGACACCTTGCGCTGATAGTCGCGGGCTTCCGTCGCGGCGGACTGGAAGACCGCCTTTTCCTCATCGTTCAGGCCGTCCCAGAACTTCTTGCTGATGAGCACGATCTGCGGATTGTACTGGTGACGGGTAATCGTCATGTACTTCTGCACTTCGAAGAACTTGGCGTTTATGATGTTGGCGGCTGGGTTCTCCTGGCCGTCGACGGTGCCGGTCTCAAGCGCGGTATACAGTTCCGTATAGGGCAGCGGCACGGCATTGGCCCCGAGGCTGTTGAAGAGTTCGATCGGGATCGGCGACTGGATCGTGCGGATCTTCAGGCCCTTGATATCCTCGAGCTTGGTGACGGGATGACGGTTGTTGGTGAGGTTGCGGAAGCCGAGCTCCCAATAGCCGAGACCGACGAGGCCGGTGTCGGGCAGGAGCTTCATCAGGTCAGTGCCGAAGGCGCCGTCCATCACCTTGTCGGCCTCTTCGCCGCTGTTGAAGAGGAACGGAAGGTCAACCGCGCCGAACTGCTTGACGTTACTGGCGAGAATGCCGGCATTGAGCACCGTCATCTCGATCACGCCGCCCTGCAGCGCCGACACGGTCTGGACGTCGCCGCCGAGTACGCCGCCCGGAAACAGCTTGACCTCGATCTTGCCGCCGCTCTTTTCCTTCATCAGCTCGGCGAATTTCTCCATCCCCATCACCTGGGGATGGCCCTTGTTGTTGGCAGCCGCGAATTTGATGCTGTGTTCGCGGATTTCGGCCATGACAGGGCTGCTCGCCAGGAGGGCAATCGGCAGGGCCAGCCCCAGAACCAGTTTCGTCAATCTAGTCAGCATGTTTTCCTCCCAGGATGAGGCCGGCATCTCCCTCCGGCCATGTTGAAATTCCATCGCCGCAAGCGAAGTCAGTGCCCGAACCAGGCGACCGGCGCGGTCACCAGTGTGGGAAAAAGGACGAGCAGAAAGAGAACGATCAGTTCGGCGATCATGAAGGGAACGACGCCCTTCATCAGATCCTCCATCGAAAGCTTCGACACGCCGCAGATGACGTTGAGCACTGTACCGACCGGTGGCGTTATCAGCCCGATCGAATTATTGATGATGAACAGCACGCCGAAATAGACAGGATCGATTCCCGCCTGCTTGATGATGGGCATCAACACCGGCGTCATGACCAGGATCGTCGGCGTCATGTCCATGGCGGTACCGACGACGACGATCAGCACCATGATGGCAAGCAGCAGCAGTGTCTGATTATCCATAAGCGGTTCGACGAGAGCGGCGAGTTCGCCAGGCACGTCGGCGACGGTGATCAGCCAGGCCGAAACGGCGGCGCAGGCCACCAGAAACATCACCACCGAGGTGATTTTCGCGGCCGCGACGAAGACCTCGAACAGCCGCGACGGCGGCAGTTCCCGATAGACGACCATCGATACGAAGAGCGAATAGACAGCCGCGACGACGCCGGCTTCGGTCGGCGTGAACACGCCGAACTTCAGGCCGAAGATGATGAACAGGGGAAGCATCAGCGCCCAGATGCTCTCGGCGAATGCCTTCATCCGCACCGCGCTGCTTTGCTTCGGCGGCAGGGCGAACTGCTCCTTGCGCGCCACGATCAGCCAGGTGACGCAAAGGGCCGCGCCGATCATCAGGCCTGGGAAAATGCCGGCCAGGAACAGCTTGGTGATCGAGACCCCGCCGATGACGCCATAAAGGATGAAGCCGATCGAGGGCGGGATGATCGGGCCGATGATCGAGGCGGAAGCGAGCAGGCCGCCGGCGCGAGCCGGATCATGGCCCGATTTCAGCATCATCGGGAAGAGCAGGGCGCCAAGCGCGGCCGCATCGGCGACGGCCGATCCGGAAAGGCTCGACAGCACACAGGCCGCGAAGATGGCGACAAAGCCAAGGCCGCCCCTGATATGGCCGACCATGGCCATGGCGAGATTGACGATGCGGCGCGAAAGGCCGCCTGTGTTCATCACCTCGCCGGCGAGAAGGAAGAAAGGCACGGCCATCAGCGGAAAGCTGTCGGCGCCGTTCAGCACGTTCTGCGCGACGATCTGCGCATCGAACATGCCGAGATACATCATCAGCGCCACGCCTGTGATGATGAGGGCAAAGGCGATCGGAACGCCGAGCGCCATGGGGCCGAGAAGGGCGCCGAGGAAGATCGTGACGGTCATGACGCGCTCCTCAGTGTTTCGGCTTCAGAACGCGGAAGGCCGTCTGCGCGGGATCCTCGAGTGTCGCCTGTTCCTCGCTGTCGCGCACGAGCTCAGCGGTCGTCACGTCAATGCGGTCGGTCACGATGGCAAAAGCGTCCCAGAGAAGGATGAAAAAGGCCGGCACGCCAAAGGCGAGCCCCGCGCCGTAGAAGACGCCCATCGAAATGCCCGTCGCCGGTGCCGAGACGTGAAGGTTGATCTGCGTCTGGGCCCAGCTGCCGCTGATCATCAGCCAGGTGGCGACCAGCATCATTCCATAGCCGAGGAGCACGGCGAGCTTGGCGAGGGGTCTCGGGAGGCGGACGATGAGGGAGTCGACGCCGAGATGGGCATGCTCGCGCATTGCCACCACCGCGCCGAGGAAAGTAAGCCATATGAAAAAGATGCGCGACAGCTCTTCCGACGAGGTGATGCCTTGGTTGAAGGCATAACGTAGTACGACGTTCCCGAAGACGAGGACGACCATGCCCGCCAGCAACAGGGCGATCGTCGCTTTCAGTGCGAAGAAATAAAAGTCGATAATACGGGTCATTCGCTCCTCCAAGCCCGGCCTTGTTCAGGCCGTCCGCCGACCATCCGTCAGACATGCGAAAGCGTGCCGTGACCGAACAATTGCGGTCGCGATCAATTCCTCCATTGTCGCGCCTCTAAAATGTACTAACTAGTTCGTATGTCAAGCGTCATCTATTGAAACATGCGGTCAAGGTGAATAAGACTGACGGAAAGACAGATGGAGACGTTCGCGTCGAACGCCGCCCACAGTCTGAATTCCTTATGCACGACAATAAGTTAGAGGATCGGCAATCAGGCTCATGGCGGAACGGGGCGAAAACGGCCGAAAGAACGATCCACAGCAGACGAAGGAAGATATCCTCCTCGTCGCAACCGAGGAATTCTCGACCCATGGGCTCGCCGGCGCCCGCGTCGACGCGATCGCCGAGAAGACGCGCACCTCGAAGCGGATGATCTATTATTATTTCGGCAGCAAGGAAGGGCTCTATCTTGCCGTCCTCGAGCAGTCCTACCGCAAGATACGCTCGCTGGAATCCGATCTGCATCTGTCCAATCTCGAGCCGGAAGAGGCGTTGCGGACGCTGATTTCGACGACCTTCGATCACGACGAGGCTAATCCCGATTTCGTCCGTCTCGTCAGCATCGAGAACATCCATCATGCCGCCCATATGCTTCGCTCCGAGGCGATCCGCGATCTCAACGTCTCGGTCATCGAAACCATCGCCGGCATTTTGCAGCGCGGCTTCGACCAGGGTGTTTTCCGGCGGAAGGCCGACCCGATCGACATCCATATGATGATCAGCGCCTTCTGCTTCTTCCGCGTCTCGAACCGTTATACGTTCGGCACGATCTTCCGGCGCAACCTCTCGGACGGTGACACCATCGAACGCCATCGCGGAATGATCGCCGATGCCGTCGTCAGCTATCTGAAAAGCTGACGGCGCGGTCTCCTCAGCCGCGCTGGGAAAGCAAGGGTATCGCAATCTCGAATTCGGCGCCGGCGCCGGTCGTCTGCCGAAGGTGAATCGTGCCGCCGTGGGAGCTGAGCATGGCATGGACGATGCCGAGCCCCATGCCGGTGCCGCCCTCTTCGCGGCGGGTCGAGAAGAACGGCTGAAAGATGCGGTCGCGGTTTGCCTCGGAAATACCGCCGCCGTCGTCACGGACGAGAATGAGTGCTGTTCGGGCGTCGGCCGACACTGTGAATTCAAGCAGCGCGGCGCCGTGCTGAAGGGCGTTGGCGGCAAGGTTGGCGAAGACGATGATGGCCGCCTCGTCGGGAAGCGCAATCAATGTCTCCGTATCGCCTGTCCCTGAGATATCAAGAGCGGGAAATCGCTGGCGCAGTAGGGCCATGACGCTTGCAATGCTGCTTCCGCCCCCGGTCATCGGCATTTCCGCCTGCGCAAGTTCCCTCAGCCGCTGCAGCAATGCGTCGAGACGGACAGCGTCGGCGGCGATGTTGTCCAGAAAGTGCAGGCGTTGCGCCTTCGTCATTGCCCTGTCGGCATCATCATCGCGCAGAAGCTCCGCCGCGCCCCGAATGGCCGTCAGCGGCGATTTCAATTCGTGGGACACATGTGCGGCAAAGGAGCGGACATATTCGGTGCGGTCGACCAGTTTTCCCGCGAGATCGAGGAAACTCTGCGACAACACGGCGATCTCCCGCGTTCCATAGCTTTCAAGCGGACGGATTGCTGCCTTGCCGCCGCGGGCGATCTCATCCGTCCGGGCGATCAGGGCGTCGATGGGACCGGTGATGGTGCGCGTCAGCACATAGGCGACGGCGAGCGTCAGCACGAGGACGACGACGAGGGCGATGATCTCCACCGGCTCCATCCGGTTCGCGCTCGCCTCGGTGGCGCGAAACCAGATGACGATCAGGACAGGCAGCGCCATCACCGTGAGAAGCACCGCGTAGACGATCAGCGCCAGCGGCGGCCGCCATTTCACCCTGACCTTCGGCGCAGGCATCACGCCTTCCTCCCGATTTCACCGCCGAGCTTGAAGCCGATGCCGTGAACCGTTGCGATGACCCCGGAGCCGCCGGCGGCAGCGAATTTGGCCCTGATATTGCGGATATGGCTGTCGATCGTGCGATCGGCGACATAGGTGCCGGCGCCGTAGGCCGCCTCCATCAATTGCTCGCGGCTGAAGACCATACCGGGCCGTGACAGCAATGCGTCCAGGATGCCGAATTCGAGCGCCGTCATCGCAATAGCGCACTTGCCGAACATAACGGTCCTGCCGGCGCGATCCAGGCTGAGCTCGCCGGCGACGAGCGTGGCGTGGCGCCTGTCAGGCCCCGCTTCACTGCCACTGCGCTTCAGGATCGCCTTCACCCGCGCCACGAGTTCACGCGGGCTGAAAGGCTTCGTCACATAGTCGTCCCCGCCGATTTCGAGCCCCAATATCCTGTCAATCTCCTCGTCGCGCGCGGACAGAAACAGGATCGGCAATCCTGACGTCGTGCGGATCTGACGGCAGACTTCTAGACCGTCCATACCGGGCATACCGATGTCGAGAATGATCAGATCGATGTTGCCGCGGCGGAAAGCCGCCATCGCCTCGGTGCCGTTGCGGGCCGCCATCGATGCCAAGTCGGCACGATCGAGAGCAAAGCAAATCACATCGCGGATATGAGGCTCGTCATCGACGACGAGAATGCGGGGCGCCATCACCGGTCCTGTACTGGTTGTCGTGCCTGTTGTTATCGTTCTCGTCCTATCTTGCAATGGCTGCAGGGGCCAGAAGATAGCTCTCCAGCCGCGCCGCCCGGAAGGTCCAGTTCCGCCAATCACTCCGGCGCATTCCGAAATTCCTGGCGAGGTAGTACCGAACTGTCACCGCTTCGCTCCTCCGGTCGATCAGGTGTTCCGGCAGCATGCTGAGATAAAGATCGAGCGCCGGAATGACGGAGGGGCCAAGCGAGGAGAGATAGGCAAGGTCGAGCGGCGGGCCTTCCTGGCTGATCTCCTGGCTATGCTTGACGTTGAAGCGGGCGATGAACGCCGGGAAATCAATGAAGGCGCTGATGTAGAGGACCGTCACGAGAGAGGCGAGGTTGGCGGCGATCAGCCACTGGTTGGATCGATTGAGCAGAATGCGCAGCAGGATCAGCATGAGACCGATGGCGACGAGCCCCATCCAGAGGCCGGCGGCGACACGCAACTCCGTCAGCGAATAAGCTTCGACGTAAAGTCCAAGGCGCAGCATCGACGACAGGCAGAGAAGGACGTTCTGGGCGATCCAGGCGTGGACGAGGCCGCGGATGAGCAGACTATAATCGCCGGGGCCGCCGCGTCGCATGGCAACGAGGACAAAGCCGGCTGCCAGAAGCGCCGTCGCGATCAGCGGATAGGCGCCGCGATGTGCATATTCGGCATGACTCATGTGATCCGGCAGATCCGCGCCGCCCCAGAGATAGACGAGATCAAGGAGTGTCTGCACGGCAAAGACGGCATTGAACAGGGCGAGCGACCGCAGCAGCGAGGCGTGGCCGAGCGGCGCATTTTTGGAGGGCACGATCATGAACGCCCTGCCGGCCTGCGACCGCGCATCACGCCGCTTCAAACGCGGCCGCAGCATCGCCCAAACCACGATGGCGGTCATCAACCAGAAGCCGATCCGCCAAGGGTCGAGGAACTGCAGCAGAATGCCGAAATCGATGCTCCGCAACGCGATCTCGATAAGCGGGTTCGCAGCCGCAAAGAGAGACACGAAGACCGCGGCGAGAGCGAGAGGCATGATCCAGAGGGCAATGCTCTGCTGAACGCCGGTTAGGGATAGATGTTTACCCGGTGTCGCAAGATATTTCCTGATATCCCCGACAAGTCGCAAGGGAATGACAAGTGCGAAACGGCAAAATACCAGAGGCAGCGCGGTTGGCCGGCGAGGCATGAGCTTGGCGCTGATGAGAGCAACCAACATCAGCGCGCCGAGGCAAAAGGCAAGGCCCGTGAGTGAGGTCGCTTCCAGCAGGGGAGCCGCAGCCAGGACCAGAAAGCTCACGAGAAGAGCCGCCGTCGAAGGCGATGGCGGCTTGCGCGCCGAGAACTGAATGCCGACGCAGACCGCAACAGCAAAGAGGAAAAGATTGATCCCGGGGGTGTGGCCAAAAATCAGAAAGTCGGCAAGCGCCACCAGCGCAAGCAGAGCGGCGACCCGGCCGCTGCCGCGCCTGATGCGCATCGGTGGTGTCAGGATCTCGGCTGCGTCCATTGGTGCTCCTCTCGCAAATGCCGTTTTTCGATCACGACGAGCCTATTTCCCGACCTTGCCTCGATAGGAACCTCGATCAGCCACCACCCGTCCTCGCGGAGGCGATCCGGCAAGGTGGGCGATGTGAGGCGCGGCGGGATATCATTTTTGCTCATGGCGGGAAGATGCCGCGCCGGATTGCAGATTTTGTGCAGAGAGTGAGGAGCAATTCAGGAGATTGTCCGATCCGGGAGGTCATGGAGGGGCGCTCCAGCTCACAGCGGGCGTGACGGCGGATGGGAATTCACCAATCCCTCGGAAGCACGACAACGAAGGCCACCCGATCAGGTGGTGCTTCTGCCGGTTCCCGGGATGGCAAGTCGAGATCGATTAAGGAAGCGGGGAATATCGCCGGTCGGCGAGCGAGGACCTCATCGGTATCGAGGCGCACGCCTGGCATTATGGAGCAACTCGCAGGCTGTCGCGAATGGTCCGAAGAGTTTGAGCAACAACGCTTGCTCCTCGACATCTATCCGATGGCGAGCGCAGAACTCGGTTACGGACCAGACTTTCGTCAGATCGTCCGTTTCGATTTGCTTGGGTTCGATGTGTTCGGTCAAGGGCGTGTCCTCCGAACATCGAGACTACGCCTGCCGATCTTTTATAAGAACTAGCTAAAAAGGGTTATGTCTGCCAATCATTGAGGAACGGCGCATATAAAAAAGCCCGCCGATTGCGCGGCGGGCATCTTGTCTCACTGATCTACTGCTGCGGATCAAACACCAACGCCGTCGGGATGAGCGTCCGTGCCGAGGATGTTGAGCGTCACCAGGGCAGTGTCCGTGTGGCCTTCCCCGTCGGAGATCTTGTAATAGCGGAGAACTTCCGTGTAGGTCTGCCCATCGTTCAGATCGCTCGTCAGATCATAGGTGAACGAGCCGTCGGCCTTGACGTGGAACATGCCGTAGGTGCCCTGAACGTCAGTTACGGCATCTGCCTTGGAGTCCACCTTCGTGCTCAGGAACTGACGGAGAAACAGCTTGCCGTTGTCGCCGGCAATGTCGTTGTCGAGAACGTTGCCGCCGATGACGCTGCCTTCGGTGAAGCTGTAGGTATCGTCAACAGCGATCGGCTTTACCTGGGTAACGCCCTGTATGTTCAGGGAGAACACGCCAACATCTGTATGACCGCTGCCGTCGGAAATCTTGTAGGTGACCCGCTCGGTCAGCGTTTCACCGTTGGTGAAGCCGATCTTGGCGGCATCGCTCAGAACATAGGTATAGCTGCCATCCGGCTTGACGAAGAACGTGCCGTACTCACCGTGAATTTCGGTGATCTGGCTCAAGCCGCTCTTGGCGCCAACGCTGGCGCCGTCGAAGGCGCGCAGGAACAAGTGTCCGTTGTCGGACGAATCGTTGGAAAGCAGATTTCCGGAAATTACGTCAGTTTCTTGAAATGTTGCACTATCATCAGTTGCGTGAATCGGCGAAGCCATTAGTTTCTCCTAAAATTGTATATTAACGGGCCAATTTGACCTCTTGAGAGCGGCTTCTTTAACAACTCATTAATACTTCAAGTCAACGGGTTATTTAACGAAAGGTTAAAATTCACCTATAACGTGTGTCGTCGCTTCATAAAACGACCATTACGTACGCCGCTTCAATCAAATTTGAAGCAATTTAGAACAATTTACACGCGGTAAACTTGAAGGAACTTCTGGGGCGACTAGGTTACGGCGGCGTTTTTCTGGTGCTGCTTTATGGTGCCCGCACACCATTGCAATCCCCATCGCCGCCACCTATTTTTAGAGCCGAACCCGATCCCATCGGTCACTCAAGCAGTGCCGACTCGTCAAAGAACGTAAAGGATCGGCGGTGGGCGTCATCGCGCGCGCTATGGGCAATCCCAGCAACAAACGATAAATCCGGCCGCGGCCGGCAGGGGATTTCTTTTTGAGCGACGAAACACAGCGACTGCGATTGCGGCCGTAGGCCAGGCATTTCAGCCTCTTTAGCCGCAGCGAATGTAGACGCCGATCGCCGCGCAGTTCGGCTGAAAGACGATCGACACTCATCCAACAAGGAGAATCCGACATGCAGGTACTCGTCAGAGACAACAATGTCGATCAGGCCCTCAGGGCCTTGAAGAAGAAAATGCAGCGCGAAGGGCTGTTTCCCGAAATGAAGGAACGGCGCGCCTATGAGAAACCGTCGGAACGCCGCCTCCGGGAAAAAGCGCAAGCGATCAGCCGGCAGCGAAAGGCTGCACGCAAGAAAATGCAGCGCGAAGGGCTGTTGGTCGGGCGCAAGCGGACGGCCGCGCGTTAGAATCCTGCCCCCGGCCTCAGCGGTTACATTTGCCGAAAGGATAGACAATGGACGAATTGAATAGCCTCACCATTTCGGAGGAACGCCTCGAGGATTGTCGCGATGTCGTGGAGCCGGATTTACAGGAGTTGATCCAGCACGCACTGACATCGGGCTTTTCACGGGAGGAAATCCTCATAGCGGTCAGCGAATTGGTCGCAGAAGATTTCGCGATGGTCATGGAAACCCCGAGCGTGCATTGAGGAGCGAGCGGTGACCATGATGGCGCAGAAGGATCTCTTTGGTGTGGCCGACGACGGTTTTCCCGAGGGTTTCCGATATATCCGGGATATTGTGCCCGTCGATCTGCAGCGCTCAGCTCTCGAAGCGATACCGGCCCTGCCGTTCAAAGCCTTCGACTTCCACGGGTTCGAAGGCAAGCGCAGGACGGTCTCCTTCGGCTGGAAATACGACTTCGACAGTCAGCGCATGAGAAAAGCAGGGGAAATACCCTCATGGCTGCTCCCCATTCGCGAGATCGCCGCATGCTTCGCGAATATCGCGCCGGAGGCGCTGGAACATGCTCTCGTGACGGAATACGCACCTGGCGCGCCGATCGGCTGGCATAAGGATAAAGCCGTGTTCGGCCGCGTCGTCGGCATCTCCCTGCTTTCGTCCTGCACCTTCAGGCTGAGGCGCCGGAACGGCGACAAGTGGCAGCGACGATCGCTCGTGCTTGAACCCGGCTCCGCCTATCTCATGGCCGGCGCCTCAAGAACGCTCTGGGAGCATTCCATCCCGCCTGTCGACCGACTGCGTTACTCGATCACCTTCCGGGAGTTGGCCGCATAAACAGCGGGAACATTGGCTCAAGCCAATGGTTAATCCGTCTTTCCCACAATGGAGATGACGATGGCCGAGCAGGATGACGCGACACGGGTGTGGGAGTTGATCGACAGAATAGGGTTCTGCATGTTGACCACCCGCAACGGCGACGATCTGCGCGCCCGACCAATGTCTGTCTAGGTCGCCCGCTGGCCGAATGTCTGCCTGGCCTTTGCTGACACCAAGGCACAGAAATATGTTTCCGTATCGGGGACGGCCGAGGTGCAGAACGACCGCGAAAAGATCCGTGAATTATGGGTAGCGCCGGCAAAAGCATGGTGGGACAATCCCGACGATCCCTCCATCCGCATCCTCAAGGTTACCCCGTCTTCGGCTGAATATTGGGACAGCCCCGGCACCATCATCAGCTATATTAAAATGGCGGCCGCAGCGGTCACCAACAGCAAACCGGATATGGGCGACAATGCCGAGGTCACGCTCTGACACATAGGCGCGAAGGCCGAAGGCATGCCGCTCGCCGACGGACATCAAGCCCGGCCGGCCGATGCCTTGACGAAGTCGATGAATGCCCTGAGCGGCGCAGGCACCAGACGCCGGCCGGGATAATAGAGAAACGGTCCTGAAAAGCGCTGCCACCACGGCTCGAGGATGGGCTCGAGGACGCCGCTGTCGAAATGCGGGCGCAGCCAGTCTTCGAAAATGCAGATGATTCCTGTGCCCGCGATCGCCGCGTCGACGGAAAGATCGGTCGCCCCACCGACCCTGACGATCAATGGGCCGGTCGGTTCGACCCGCACGACTTCACCGTCCCGCTCATATTCCCATGGGGTCGTCAGCGCACCACTGGCAAAACGGCCCAGCAAGCAGGCATGGCCGAGAAGTTCCCTCGGATGTTGCGGCCGCCCGTGGCGGTCGAGATAAGCAGGCGACGCCGCAGTGGCAAAGCGCTGGTAGCGCGGACCGATCGGAATCGCGATCATATCCTGCTCCAGCCGCTCGTCATAACGGATGCCGGCGTCACACCCGGCAGCGAGCACGTCGACAAAGCTCTCCTCGGCGACGATCTCCAGCCGAATGTCGGGGTAGGCGGCTAGGAATGGCGGGACGATGGCGGGCAGCACCAGCCGTGCAGCGCTGACCGGCACATTGAGGCGCAGCGAACCAGCCGGCCTGTCGCGAAAACGGTTGACCACGTCGAGCGCGGCCTCCACCTCCGTCAATGCAGGGCCGAGCCGCTCCAGCAGACCCTTGCCGGCATCGGTCGCAACGACGCTACGGGTCGTGCGATTGAAGAGCCTGACGTCAAGATCGGCCTCCAGGCGACGCACCGCTTCGCTCAAGAAGGAGGCGCTGCTGCCACTGGCGCGCGCTGCCTCGCGAAAACCACCCGCCCGCGCCACTGCGACGAAGGCGTTGAGGTCACTCAGGTCTGCTTTCACTGTTCGCCACTCCGCACAGCCTGTGCGCATTGTACTCGATTATCATACGCACCGCCAAGGAGTAAGTGTGGCCTCATCTCTTGAAAGGAGCGAGATCATGTCCATCATAAATCAGTCCGACACATTCACTATCGGCGACCGCACGGTGAGGCGACTTGGCTATGGCGCCATGCAGCTTGCAGGGCCTGGCGTGTTCGGTCCGCCCAGGGATCATGACACCGCCCTGGCAGTGCTGCGCGAGGCGGTCGCAAGCGGTGTGAACCATATCGACACCAGCGATTTCTACGGCCCGCACGTCACCAATCAGATCATCCGTGAAGCGCTCCATCCCTACGGCGACGATCTCGTCATCGTCACCAAGGTCGGCGCGCGGCGCGGCACGGACGGATCCTGGATTCCGGCCTTCTCGCGCCAGGAACTGACGCAGGCGGTTCACGACAATCTTCGCAACCTCGGCCTTGATGCGCTTGATGTCGTCAATCTCCGGATCGCATTTGACCTGCATCGCCCGGCCGAAGGCTCGATAGAAGCACCCCTTGCGGTTCTGGCCGATCTCCAGCGGCAGGGTCTGATCCGTCATGTGGGCTTAAGCAACGCCACATCAAAACAGGTCGCCGAAGGCCGCGGGATCGCCGAGATCGTCTGTGTGCAAAACCAGTACAATCTGGCGCATCGGAACGACGACCGGCTGATCGACGATCTCGCCCGTCAAGGCACCGCCTATGTACCCTTCTTCCCGCTCGGCGGATTTACGCCGCTGCAATCGTCCACGCTCTCCAATGTCGCCGCACGCCTCGGCGCCACGCCGATGCAGGTGGCGCTCGCCTGGCTGTTGCGCCGCGCACCCAATATCCTGCTGATCCCGGGCACGTCGTCGCTCGGCCATCTCAGGGAAAATCTCGCTGCTGCCGGATTGGTGCTACCGGATGATGCCGTTGAGGAACTGAATCATATGGCTGACATCGCGGCCTGACAGCTGCCGGCGGCGCAATCGTTGCGCCGTGTTCTCGCGCGGCGTAGCGAGCTTGCCGGACCTGCCGGCGCAATCTGTCGGTCGGCAGCACCTTGTTGGCTGCGCCAACCGGCCGGTAAACGAGAGCATCAGGATGGCTTCCGTGTCAGAAGCTCATAAGCCACCAAGGCCCCTGACATCGCCAGAAAAACGACGATTGCCAAAGGATAATTGGCACTGGCGTTCGGATCGGCAAGCTTGGGAAGGCCGATAACAGTGCCGGCGGCCAGAATCGCCGAGAGCACAACCTCCTGAACGATTAATCTCCAAAAGCCCGTCATGATCAACCTCCTGTCATCTCCGTATTATCGGCCGAAGGACGCTCAGTCTTTATACTTCACGATGCAGCCGTTGGGAAACACACGTTGACCGCACGGTGGCAGTGACCATGCGGTCTCGGCTTCAACGCTTCGGCAGCCGACTTGTTGCAGCTATGCTTTCAATAGCGCTCCGGTACGAGCATTTCAGGCGGAACCGGCGCCCTGATGTAGTCGGCATGACGGATACGGCCCGGCAGCTGGATCTCAGGCTTCGGCACATCCTCATAGGGAATCTGCTCGAGAAGATGGGCGATGCAGTTCAGCCGCGCCCGTTTCTTGTCGACGGCCTGCACCACCCACCAGGGCGCTTCCCTGGTGTGTGTGCGCGCCAGCATTTCTTCCTTGGCCTTGGTATATTCCTCCCAGTGGATGCGGCTTTCCATGTCCATGGGCGAAAGCTTCCACTGCTTCAGCGGATCGTGGATGCGCATCTTGAAGCGGAATTCCTGTTCCTCGTCGGTGATCGAGAACCAGTATTTGATCAGCACGATGCCGGAACGGACGAGCATCCGTTCGAATTCGGGCACCGAGCGGAAGAACTCCTCGAGTTCGTCAGGGGTGCAGAACCCCATCACGCGCTCGACGCCGGCGCGGTTGTACCAGCTGCGGTCGAAGAGCACGATCTCGCCGGCGGTGGGAAGATGCGGGACATAACGCTGGAAATACCATTGATGGCGCTCCCGTTCGGTCGGCGCAGGCAGTGCCACGGTGCGGCAGACGCGCGGGTTGAGCCTTTGGGTCACGCGCTTGATCGCGCCGCCCTTGCCGGCCGAATCCCGGCCTTCGAAAAGCACCACCACTTTCAATTGCTTGTACTGGACCCAATCCTGCAGCCGCACCAGTTCATGCTGCAGCCGGAACAGCTCGCGGAAATAGATCTTTCGATCGAGCGTCTGCTCCGCGGGTTCCGTCATTCCTTCGACGACCAGATCGTCCAGCCGGTCTTCCTCCATCTGCATTTCCAGCTCCTCATCGAAGCTGTCGGCGATTTCGGCCTTTATCCGGCTGAGCTGGTCCTGATGTGTTTTAGACATGGGCTTTCCCTTCCTGCTCAGTTGACAGGAGCATGTCACTGCAAAGTTAGTGTGACGGTTGGATAACCCAAAGCTCGTTCACTTGTTCGCCTCTTTCGCCACTCCACATGCCGGCGAACTTCTTCGACGCCGCTCACGACGAGATGGAGGCGGGACTAGAGCAGCCCCGTTCGGTAGTGATCGACAAGGTTGCGGCAGGCGCGGATCGTCAGCGCCATGACGGTGAGCGTCGTGCCCGCGATACCGCTGCCCGGGAAGGCGCTGGCGTCGGTAACGATGACGTTCGGGGCATCCCAGAGCTGGTTGTAGGGATTGAGCACCGAGGCTTCCGGGCTTTCGCCCATGCGCGCGCCGCCAGTTTCATGGATTGCCGCGCCCATGCACATGGTCTTGCGGAACCATTTGCGAAACATGAAGCGGCTGAAGGCATCGGCGTCGGGAAAGGCGCCCCTGCCCATCTCCTTGAGGCCGCTGGGAGAGCCGATGAATTCCAGGTCGCCGCCGACCTCCCGGATCATGGCGATCAACGCCTCCTGCTGCCGGCGAAGCAGCCGCTGCTCCTCCTCCTGCATGACGCAGCGAATGTGCGGCACCGGAATGTTCCAGGCATCCTTTCGCTTGCCATCGAGGGTGATGCGATTGTCGGCATAGGGCAGCATGCGGCCGAAGCCGAAGAAGGCGAGACGCGCATCGGTCTCCTCTGAAACCGGCGCCCTGCCGACGCTGCCCTGATAGTCGAAATCGCCGCGGGCGGCGTCACCCTCGCCGAAGCGCGGGATGAAGATCCCACCCGACGGATTGTAGAAAGGATCGACAGGAGCGGAATCGTCAACGGCCCAACCCTTCGCCTTGGAAAAAGAGCCGAAGGCGAGGCATGGAAGCTGGTCCATGAAATAACGCCCGAGCCCGCCCGAGCTGTTTCCGAGTCCATCAGGATGTCTTGCCGATGCCGAGTTCAGCAGCAGCCGCACGCTCTCGATCGGCGAGGCGGAGAGCACGACCGTCGCGGCACGCGCCGTCGAAACCTTGCCCGTATTGCGATCGATGAATTCCGCACCGGTGGCGCGGCCGGTCTTTTCGTGGGTGGTGATGCGACGCACGATGGCGTCATAGCGGACTGTGAGCCGCCCGCTCGCCTTTGCCTCCCGCAGCGGTCGCGGCATGCGTTCGGCGTCCGGCGCGATATAGCGCCAGGAGACGACGCGCCGTTCCGGCCAGCGGCTTTCCACTGCCTGCTTGAAGATCTGTTCTGCGGGCGTCAGGCTTGCCGGTTTCGCATAGAGGCCGTCCGGCAAGGTCGGCACATCGTCCCTGTTGCCGTACAGCCCGAGATAGGCCTCCACTTCGTCATAGAAGGGCGCAAGCTCGTCATAGGAGACCGGCCAGTCCACGCCCTTTCCGCTGCGCGAGCGGATCTTGAAATCATCGTCGGTCCAGCGCAGCAGCACGCGGCCGAAACTGTGCAGACGCCCGCCGCCCTGGCGGCCGCGGATCCAGAGAAAGGGTTCACCCTTCGGCGTCGTATAGGGGTTCTTGCGATCGTTGACGAAGAAGTGGCTGAAGCGTTCAGTAAAGAAGGCCGCCCGCGCCTGGATCGGCTGCCCCTTCAGTGTGGCGCGTGCGCGCTCCCAGATATTGATGCTGCTTGCCGGCGCCTTCTTGCGCGCCGGATCGAAATCTCTGGGGCCGACGGCCGGCCCAGCCTCGAGCAGCAGCACCGACAGTCCATGGGCCGTCAGCTCTTTGACGGCAAAGGAACCCGCCGCGCCGGAGCCGATCACCAGCGCATCATAAACGATCTCAGACATGTCTCTTTCAAATCCTGTCCTGGGGCAATTCCTCAAAGCAGCGTGAGACGCGTCCGGAATTGCGGGAAAGCGCAGGGATGGCGCGTCATAGCCGCGATCCATCGGCAGCGAAGAGCGACGCCTTGGCGATATCCAGGCCCGGAGCCACGGCATCGCCCGGCTTGACGTCGACGTCGCCCATAAGACGAAGCGAGAGGCTCTGCTCCGTCCAGTCGAACCAGACGACGGTATCCGATCCCATCGGCTCGACGACGGAAACGTGGCCAGGAATGGTGGGCAGCCCGCTTACCACCCCGTCGAGCACAAGATGCTCAGGGCGAATTCCTAATGTAACAGGCCCTTCCGCCACCGCGGCCCGGAAAGCATATCCCGAGAGATCGACGGCCAGCCCGTTGCTCCGGAAGAGCAGAGTGTCGCCGTCGCGTTCGATCCGGCCCTCGATGAAATTCATGGCCGGAGCACCGATGAAGCCGGCGACGAAGAGGTTGGCCGGGCGGCGGTAGATCTCCGCCGGCGAGGCGAGCTGCTGGATGACGCCATCGCGCATGATGGCGATGCGATCGGCGAGCGTCAGCGCTTCGACCTGATCATGAGTCACATAGATCATGGTATTGCCGAGGCTCTGATGCAGCTTTTTGATCTCGACGCGCAATTCGTTGCGGAGCTTGGCGTCGAGATTCGACAGCGGTTCGTCGAAGAGGAACACGTCCACTTCCCGCACCAGGGCCCGGCCGATGGCGACGCGCTGGCGCTGACCGCCGGATAGTTCGGCGGGGCGTCGATCGAGCAGCATATCGAGGTGGAGGAGGGCGGCGGTGCGGGCGACGCGCGCTTCGATCTCGGCCTTCGGCAGACCAGCGACGCGAAGCCCGAAGGAGAGGTTTTTGCGCACCGACATGCGGGGATAGAGCGCGTAGGACTGGAAGACCATGCCGATGCCGCGATCCTTCGGCTCCTCCCAGCTGACGTTCCTGCCTGAGATCCACACCTCGCCCGCCGTAATGTCCTCCAGGCCGGCAATGGCGTTCAAAAGCGTCGACTTGCCGCAGCCGGAAGGGCCGAGCAGCACCAGGAACTCGCGGGGCGCGACGTCGATCGACATCTTCTCGATCACCGTGTGGTGGCCATAGGCGATCTTCAGGTCCTTGACGGAGACGGCGGATTGCATGGAAGCGTTACCCCTTGACTGCGCCGGCGGCGATGCCGCGCACGAACCAGCGGCCGGACAGAAAATAGATGGCGAGAGGGACGATGGCGGTGAGAATCGTCGCCGCCATGTTCACATTGTAGGTGCGCTCGCCCATCGTGGTATTGACGATATTGTTGAGCTGCACGGTCATCGGCAGGTTGTCGCGGCCGGCGAAGACGAGACCGAGCAGGAAGTCGTTCCAGATGCCGGTGAACTGCAGCATGGAGACGACGACGACCATCGGCACGGCGATCGGCAGCATGATTTCGAAGAAGATGCGCCAGAAACCGGCGCCGTCGACGCGCGCGGCCTTGCAGAGCTCCTCCGGCACGCTGACGAAATAGTTGCGGAAGAGCAGCGTCACCAGCGGCAGACCGAAGATGACGTGGACGAGAATGATGCCGGCGAGTGAATTGTAGAGGCCGATATTCGCCATGCCCCGGACCATCGGATAGAGGAAGATCTGATAGGGGATGAGACCACCGGCCATTAACAGGCCAAAGAGCGCATTCGCCCCGCGCGGCCGCCAGAGCGACAACGCATAGCCGTTGACGGCGCCGATGAAGACCGAGATCGCGACGGCGGGAACGGTGATCGCCACCGAATTCCAGAAGCCGCTGCGAATGCCGACGCAGACAGTTCCCATGCAGGCGCCCGACCAGGCTGTCACCCAGGCGGAGAAATCGAGCGTGGCGGGCAGGGCAAATATCTGCCCGAGTCGGATTTCGTCCATCGACTTCAGCGAAGTGACGACCATCGTATAGAGCGGCAGCAGGAAGAAAAGGGCGGCGCCGACCAAGAAGGTATAAAGGCCGATGCGTCCCGCGGTGATCCGTGCCGGCTTCGGCCCATTCGGGTGAGGCTGGTTCATCACGCCCCACCCTTTGCCTGGTTGCGCATGTGCATCGCGTAGCGGAATGGCGTGACGGCGATGATGACGCCAAGGACCAGCACCGTCGCGCCTGCTGTGGCAAGGCCGAGATTCTGGCGCCCGAACAGATTATCCATGATGAATTTCGCCGGCACTTCGGTGGCATTGCCGGGGCCGCCGTTGGTCATGGCGACGACGATGTCGTAGGTCTTGATCACACCCATGGCGAGCAGCATGCCGGCAGCGGCAAGCGCCGGTCCGAGCTGGGGCAGGATGATTGAGACATAGATGCGCCAGACGGGAATGCCGTCAATGCGCGCCGCTTTCCATTGCTCGGCCTCGATGCCGCGTATGCCGGCGAGCGCAATCACCATGACGAGCCCGGCGCCCTGCCATACGCCGGCAAGCACCAGCGCATAGATCGCCATGTCCCGATTGACTGCCCAGTCGAGGACGAAGCCTTCCCAGCCGAGCGAACGCATGCTCGCCTGAATGCCGAGCGTCGGATTGAGCATCCATTGCCAGATCAGCCCGGTCACCACGAAGGACATGGCGTAGGGATAGAGAAAGATCGTCCTGAAGGCGCTTTCCAAGCGGATCTTGCGATCGAGGGCGGCGGCCAGCAGGAAGCCGAGCACCAGACAGCCCGACACATAGAGTACGCCGAAGATCAAGACGTTTTGCAGCGAGGCGAGCCATTTGGCCGAGGCGAAGAGCTTGGAATATTGCGCGAAGCCGACATAGGTCGAAGATGGAAAGAGCGTGGAATTGGTAAAGGACAGCCGGATCGACCAGGCCATCGTGCCGATGAAGACCACGACCGCGGCGAACCATGTCGGCAAGAGGGCGATGGTCGCGGAAAGATTGCGCTTGCGTTTGACGGGCATCGGCCAGCTCATTGACGGTGGAAAGCGGAACACGCGCCGCCCCGCGAGCGCGGCGGCCGGCCAGTAGTGGCGTCGGGATCAATCCGACGCCACGGGCACGATCCTACTCGAAGGTGGCGAAAAAGTTCTCGGCCGCAGCCGCCGCGTCGTTCGAGCCGCCGCTCCAATATTCGTCGACGAAATCGTCGAGCGCGCCGACCTGCTGCGGCGTGAGCACGATCGCCTGATCCGGTACGATCGCGCCGGCAGCCATCAGCTCCGCACCCTTCTGGGCGCAGGCATCAAGCTTCGACTTATCGACATCGGCGCGCATCGGGACCGAGCCCTTCTTAAGGGCGAATTCGACCTGGACGGTCGGGTCCATCACGACCTCGGCAAGAAGCTTCTGCGCCTTGTCGGTCTGGCCATTGCCGGTCTTGGGGAACCAGAGGGCGTCGGCGATGTAGACCATGCCCTTGGATTCAGGAGCGATCATGCAGCCATAATCCTTGCCCGGTTCCTTGCCGGCGACGGTGAATTCGCCCTTGGCCCAGTCGCCCATGAACTGCACGCCGGCCTTGGCGGTGATCAGCATGGCGGTCGCATCATTCCAGTTGCGGCCCGCAGCACCCGCATCGACATAGCCGCGCAGCTTGCCGAGGATTTCAAGCGTCTTCTTGATGCCGGCGACAGACGCTTCGCTCTTGTCCTTATCGACATAGATCTTGAGGAAGCCGTCGATGCCGACCTGCGAAAGCAGGATCATGTTGAAGACCTTCGTCTGCTGCCAGGGCTGGCCGCCCCAGGCGACCGGGATGATGCCGGCGGCCTTCAGCTTGTCGAGATCGGCGAAAAACTCGTCCCAGCTCTTCGGTTCCTGCGCAATCCCAGCCTTGTCGAAGGCCTCCTTGGAATAGAAGACCCAGCTTTCGCCATGCGCGCCGGTCGGCGCGAGATAGACCTTGTCGTCATAGGAAATGAGGTCATGGATCGATTTCGGCAGGGCGTCGGCCCACTTGCCGGCGGCGGCCACGTCGTCGATCGAATTGAACAGGCCCTGGCTGACGAAATCGGCGGCGGCAAGGCCGATGACGCCCTGCTTGGCGCCGGGCGCATCACCGGCAACGATACGGTTCTGAAAAGCCGCGTCGGCCGCGCCGAAACCGGCGATCGAGGAATCCTTCCAGACGCCGCCGCGCTTTTCGAACTCCGTCTTGATGACGTTGAGGGCTGCGGCTTCGCCGCCCGATGTCCAGGACGACATGATCTCGATCGTCGGCTTGTCCTCGGCATGCGCCGCGGCGAAGAGACCGGCGAAAGCCACACCGGCAAGAAAAAACTTCATCATGGTCTTCATATGTTCCACCTCTTGAAAATGCCCTCTTGGCGGGGCGTTTGTCGTCTTCGGAATGATATCAGCGGTAGATCGGCAGGAGTGCCTGCCGGACGAGCGTGAGCCCGTTAGCGATGTCGCGGACCGGGTCCGGCGCGGCATCGAGTTCAAGGATCGCCCAGCCTTCATAGGCCCGGTCGCGCAGCAGCCGGATCCAGGCCGGCCAGTCGACCCGTCCGAGGCCGAAGCCGCAGAAATAGGGCTGGTGGCGTTCGTGGATGTGCTTGTCGATCGGGGTGTCGGCAGGCATCGGGCCGATCGCGTCCTTCCAATGGGCGATGATCATGCGCTCATGATGGCGGTCGACGAGCTGGACGGGGTCGGAGCCGGCAACGATGATGTGGGCCGTGTCGGGGCACATATGCACATAGGCCGGATCGGTCAGCAACATCATCAGGTCGACGTCGCGCGCGGCGGCAAAGACCGAGTGCGCCTCCGTGTGCAGCGCGAGCCGGACGCCTCTGGCATGGAGGGTCGCGCCGAGCCGGTTGAGGAAATCCGCGATTGCCTTGGCATGGTCGAAGTCATGGAACTGCACCGGCTGGGCGCCGAGCGTCTGGCGCAGGGGGGCGCCGATCACCATGATATCGCTGCCGCAGGCCTTCAGGAAATCGGCATATCGTTCCGCCTTGTCGATCAAAGCGCGCTGGGCTTCAGGGTCGGTAAAGTCTCCCGCTGCCTCGAGCTCTGCGAAGAAGCCGCTGCAAAGCGTCAGCCCGCGCCTTGCCAGTTCGGCGGCAAAGCCATCGATCGAACCGTAGGTCTGGATCGCGTCCTGCCAGTTAAAGGGAGAGAAGGTCACCTCGACGCCGGTGACGCCGGAAGCCTGGACGCTGTCGAGGATTTTGTCCCAGAAGGCGCGCGGCGCGGCGCGCGCATGGTCGACAATCGCATCATGGCTGCCGACGCCCCAGAAACCGGGATGGAAGAACGTCACGAGATCGACACCGAAGCGTAGTCTGTCGTCAGTGGCCATAACCTATCCATTCTCAAGGCACGATGCTATCTGCATGCGAAACAGCGGCTCCGCATTCAATACGTCGTGCATTTTCAATGCATTAAGAGACGGCAATCGTTTGCCATGCCCAAATGATAGCCAAGCTGGTTTTTTAAGCAAGCGATTTTTGGCAAACGTTTGCTATAAACCGTCACCTGCCTTAGAATTGCAAATCGAAGCATCCGGGAGGACGGAATTAAAGGTGAATAAAAACAAGGATGTGGCGGGAGAAGAGCCGTCTGGCGCTTTGATGGCTGATGTCGCGCGGCTCGCCGGTGTCGCAATATCGACGGTCAGCCGGGCGCTTGCCAATCCCGGACGGGTCAACGAGAAGACCCGTGCCAAGATCAATGCGGCCGCCAGGCAACTCGGCTACACGCCGAACGCAATGGCACGCGGCCTGAGGGTCGGAAAATCCAACATCATCATGATCATCCTGCCGGGGTCGCTTTATTATGGCGTCTCCCAGATCATTCCTCAGGTCCTGCAGAGCATCAACAAGACGCTGATCCAGGGCGGCTATAACCTGATGATCGCCAACCTTGATCGCGACGAGGCCTCCGAGCGGCACATTCTCGATCTCGCCTTCGGCGGCAGCGTGCGCGGCGCCATCATCCTGTCGTCGAAGCTTCCGGAGGTCGACGGGCGTTCGCTGGCAAATTCCGGCCTGCCGATCGTGTCGATGCTGCTCGACATGAGCGATGCGGGCCTGCAGAGCGTCGTTACCAACGATCGCGAGGCTGTGCGCGACGTCACGGCCGAGTTGGTCCGGCTGGGGCATCGGCGGTTCCTCTATCTTGCAGGCCCTGAAGGCAATTATCACGATGTCGAGCGCTATGGCGGCGTGCTCGAGGCGCTCGATGCAGCGGGCCTGCCACAGCAGGCAGTGCGTCGCTCGGGCGGTCGCCTCGATTATCAACACGGCTTCGACATCGGCGTTCAGGCGGCGGACGATTTCACGAAGCTAGCCGAAAAACCAACGGCGGTTATCGCCACCAGCGATGACATGGCCATTTCATTCATCAGCCGCATCAAGCGTGCAGGCTTGCGCATTCCCGACGATCTGTCGGTCATCTCCTTCGACGGCTCCCCGGTCTGCGAATTCTCCGCGCCGCCACTCTCGACGATCGAGCAGCCGGTGGAAGAGATGGGCCGCGCGGCGGTGGAACTCCTGCTCGACACCATTGGCCGGGCGCAAAACCCGGCACCGCTGCGTACCGTCATCCGCAGCAGGCTTATCCTGCGGGAGAGCATCGCCGCTGCGAAGACTTGACGATGCCGGAACCCGCGGCCTCCCGTAATCAGGGGGCCGCACCATCAATTCTGAAGTTCCACTATAATCCATCAAGCGGTTCCGGCGGTTCTTACAACCGCCCGGGAGATTTTAGTTGTCAGTAATACAATCGTCCGGCAACATTACTGGCCAGCTTCTTGAACTGAATAGTATTGCCACCAGCGCGTTGGGGAGACGGGCATGTGCGCAGAGCTTGTTGAACGTCGGCTGGCGGCTATTCTGGCTGCCGATGTGGTGGGCTATAGCCGTCTCCTCGAAGCCAACGAAGAGGAGACGCTCAACGCCCTTCGTCAGCATCGCCGGGAACTCTTCGATCCTGCTGTCGCAACCCATGGCGGACATATAATCAAGGTCATGGGCGATGGTTTCCTGGTCGAGTTCGGCAGCGTGCTGAGTGCGGCACGCTGCGCTGTCGAGATCCAGCGCGGCATGCTGGAGCGCAACATAGGGATTCCGGCGGACAGGCATTTTGCGTTCCGCATAGGCTTGAATCTCGGCGACATCGTCTTCGATGAGGATGACTTTCATGGAGACGGCATTAATGTCGCAGTCCGGCTGCAAGCTCTTGCGGCCCCTGGCGGTATCGCCTGTTCGGCGGCCGTGCGCCACGAAGTCGCCAACAAGCTCGGCCTCGGTTTCGCAGACCAGGGCGCCATGACCGTCAAGAATATATCCCGACCGGTCCATGTCTATTTTGCCGATTGGGGCAATGCCCCCTCCAGTGAAGAGGTTCCGCTTACCGCAGGCGGACACACACGGGCGCCCGTCAACAAGCCCTCGGTTGCGGTTCTGCCATTCGCCAACATCAGCAACGATCCCGAGCAGGATTTCTTCAGCGACGGCATCACCGAAGATCTCATCACTGATCTATCGAATGTTTCAGGCCTGTTCGTACTAAGCCGCAACACTGTCTTTACGTGGAAAGGCCGGAGCGAAAACCTCCAACGTATCGCTGCCGAACTCGGCGTTGCCTATATCGTGGAGGGCAGCGTCCGCAAGGCAGGCAACCACGTCCGGATCAATGCGGAATTGATTGAAGCAGCCAGCGACGGCCATGTCTGGGCCGCGCGTTACGACCGCGATTTGACCGACATTTTCGAAATGCAGGACGAGATCGTCAAGGCAATCGTCGGGCAGCTCAAGGTCAAGCTGCTGCCGGAGGAGAAGAGGGCAATCGAGCAGGCGCCGACAGAGAGCGTTGAAGCCTATACGCATTTCCTCCGAGGACGCGAATACTACCATATTGCTTCACGCTCCAACCATCTGATGGCCAGGCAGAGCTTCGCCAGAGCCATCGAACTGGATCCGGGTTATGCCCGCGCCTATGCCGGCATCGCGGTCTGCGATGCGCGCCTGCGGTCTCAATTCGGCGCTGAAATTCCGGTCGAAGATATTCTTGCAAACACAGCGACGGCGCTCCTTATCGATCCTAATCTGGCGGAGGCTTATGCTGCCAAGGGATTTGCTTTGGCGGTGGCCGGCAATCGCACCGAGGCAGCTTCCGCATTCGAGCAAGCTTTGTCACTCGACGCCAATTGCCACGAAGCGAACCGCTACTATGCCGAATTTTGCGTCACTGAAGGTCAGTTCGAACTTGCGGCTACGCACTTTCAGCGGGCGATGGAAATCAAGCCTGCCGACTACGGTGCACCGATCATGCTTGTGAACGTCTTACGTTCACTCGGACAAATAGATAAGGCCAGCAGCTATGCCAGGATCGCATTGAAACGGGCGGAGGAGGAACTGCGGCTCCATCCGGAGAATGCCAATGTTGCCTGCCTGGGAGCGACAGCGTTGGCCTTCCTCGGTGTTCGCGACACCGCGCTGGAATGGTTGGCGCGCTCCCTGGCGACGGATCCCGATGATATAAACATTCAGTACAACGCCGCCTGCACCTATGCACTGCTTGGCGAGATCGATCGGGCGATAGACTTGCTTGAAGTCTGGATGCCGCAAGTCGGCATCGAAATGCGGCTATGGTTCAAGAATGATTCCGATCTCGATCCCATTCGCAGTCACCCGCGCTATTTGAAACTGGTTTCACTGTCTGAACAACGTCACTAATACCATTTTATTACTTGCTAAATCTGCCACGAGCGCCGAATGTCAACTTAAACTGGCAATCAAGAAAGTCTTTTGAGGGGGGAGCGGATGGGCACCCGGTTCAGACTTTTTGTGCAGCCTCCGTTTGAAGATGCTCGATCAAGTCCCGAGATTGTCGAAGTGTCGTCTCCGTTGGGCAGCCTGACCGCTGGTCCGGCCGACGATTACATGTTTGTTGTCGAACCGGTCGGCAAAATCTCTCCCTATGGCGTAAACCACGGCCCGCTCGGGACGCCGTATATGTCCCTTCCGCCCTGGACGGGCAAAATCCTCGAGCCGGCCGCTCCCGATGAGCGCGGCAATTTCGACCATCTCCGACCTTCGATGCCCGCTTTCGAAGCCGCGCATGTCTTCGGCTGCGTACGGTTCACACTCGATGTTTGGGAGCGTTATCTCGGCCAGCCGCTTACGTGGCATTTTCGCGATCACTATGACCGGTTGGAAATCTCCATTTTGCCGCAGTGGGACAACGCCCAGTACGGCTACGGCTTCCTTGAAGTCGGCAGCCAGTTCGAGAAGGATGGGCGCATCCTTCCCTTCAGCCTGGATTTCGACGTCATCGCCCATGAGGTGGGGCACGCGATCATCTTCAGCGTCCTCGGCGTACCGCGCCCGGGAACCGAGTATCCGGAATATCTCGGCTTCCAGGAGTCCTTCTCAGACTGCGTGTCGCTGATCGCGGCCATGCATTTTCCGTCGGTGATCGAGAATGTACTCGAGGAGACGCGCGGCAACCTTTACCGGGCAAATCGCCTCGCACGCTTTTCGGAATTCTCGCCGCATCGTCAGATTCGTTCGGCAAACAACAAACGGACGATGGCCGAATTCACGCGTGCCTGGAAGGACGAACACGAGCTCTCCCAGCCACTCACCGGTGCGGTATTCGATATACTCGTCGATATCTTTCACGAGAGCCTGGTGGCGCGAGGCCTCATCTCCCGGGACGTCGAAGATCTCTCGGATATTGCCGAGTTCGACCCGACTGCCGAGGCGCCCGTACAGCTCGCTTTCGACCGCGCTTTTGCGCGGAATCCGGATGGATTTGTCGAAGCGCTGCTCGATGCACGAGACATCGCCGGCACGTATCTGGCGGAAACCTTGTGGACCCTTGCTCCCGACTTTTTGGACTACGGTGACGTCGCGGAAACAATGCTTGCAGTTGATCGAAAGGAAACTCGCGGCCAATTCGCGGGGATCATCACCGGAAATTTCGGGCAACGGGCGATCGGCAAGCTACACGCCGGCGCGCACCTCAAGGGTAGCGAGCATCGCAGCCATTTTCACTCTGCGCGAATCTTGCTGCCGAGAGATCATCTGAATCTTCCGAAGATGAGCTATCGCGAGAAAGTTCTGCTGTCGACATTAGCTAGAAGCCAATAATCACAGAGATGGAGGGAGAAGTGGCAGACAATGAAACTTTACTAGGCATATCATCGATACATCTGTTCGGACGTCCGCTGAGCGATCTGATCCTTAGAGGAGGCCCCATTTATCAGAATCTAAGCGTACCAATAGCGGGAAGAAATAATTTTCTGAGAGACCAGCTTGGTGCAGCCGACGCGGTTCTGGCGCGAATCTTCGCTTTCTCGTTCGAGGGGGCGTTCGTTGAACTTGGTCGACCAGCGATCTTCGTTGTCCACGGCCCGGGAGCCGATCCTGACGATCCGCCGCCGAGGAACGTGGATGGCGATATTGAGTATGACAGATTGTATCGGGCTCCTGGTTCGAGTGCGCGAACCGGCCTTGGTTCCCAATTCGGAGCACTCGCCAAGGACATCAGGGTCTGGATTTATGACAAGGGCGACGTCTCGATGAGACTCGATGCTGAAACAGGAACCCTCGAGCAAATCCTTCTGTCGGCCGAGGTTTCCTCTGACCCCCGAGGGATGGCGAGCAGCGCAATGTCCAGATCGGGCGGGGCCCTGTCCCGCTCCGGTGGCGTGATGTCAAGATCAGGTGGGTTCATTCCTCGAAGATCAGGCGATAACGAGTAATTCAAGTTAAAGACGGATGAGGGAGGATCATATGCCCGCCGCAAACCCTAAAGTTAAAATCGAGCGCCTCGAGCCGGAGACCGTCGTTGCTCCATTGCTTGTTCGAACGCCCTTTAAAATAATAGGCTCCGGTCTCAGCAACAAGATATATGTCTATATCTCTACTCAGCCAGACGGGAGTGACGACGTTTCAAACCCAACTGCCAGCGACAAGAAAGAAATCTATAAAATCAAAATAGATACCGACGGCTCTGCGACGAACACAGACAAAGTGTTGTCGCTCGTTGTTAAACCGGAACTAGATGCCGGCCCATTCGACGAAAAAACTGAGTTCTGGATTGCCATAAAACTGGATGACATGAAGGGCAAAGTTGAAGCGACACGAAAAACATTCAAACTTGTCTGACGTCGAGGCCGCCGCTATCGATGGCGGATTGAGGGCGTACAGGACTTAAGCGCTTTTGTCTCAGCGCCGGCTGCCATAACGGCATCCGGCGCCATGTCCCCACAGGGCGCGGACTGCGCTCCATCAAAACTTCGTCTGACCCCATCAATCCGCCCGTCGTGCTACGAAATCACAACACCGGGCGATCTGAAACTTCGGCTATGCGCGGTGGTATTTTGAAATTCCGAGCACGCACATGGACCTCTCGAAGATCAAGACGCTGATCGACTTTGTCGGACGATCCAATATTACCGAGCTGACCGTGACGGAAAAGGACGTGACGGTTCGGATTTTCCGAACGGCAGCGAGCCAGGAGGCTGTCGCCGAACCCGAGCGAAAGCCGAGACCGATCGCCGGTGCGCCCTCGGGCGGCGTCGAGCAAACCTCCCATGCGGTGACGGCGCCTGTTTTCGGCGTTCTCCACAAGGCCCCGGCGCCCGGGGAACCGCCATTTGTCGCGATCGGAGACGCGGTGGAGGAGGGGCAGACGCTCTTCATCATCGAGGCCATGAAGGTTTTCAACACGATCACCGCACCGCGGGCCGGGCGCATCATGCGCCTGACCGAAATAGACGGCGGCGAGGTCGAGACCGGCGACCTGCTGGCGGAGATTGCCTGATGCCGGAATCAACTGAACAATCCGCTGTCTCACGGCGCCGCTTCGATACCGTCCTCATCGCCAATCGCGGCGAGATCGCAGCACGGATCCAGCGCGCGAGGCCGAGCCGGTGGAAAGAGCGATAAGGGCGGCAGCGGCGGCAAGAAGGCGGCGGTGACGCGAGGCAGAAATGCTGTTTTCAGAATTTTTCATGTCGATCCCCTTTTACGTGGCAGTGTTAGCACTTGCTATCTGTTTTTGTCCAATATAATGTACATATGATCTAAATACCGGACTGCCAGTTTTATGCGATTTGTCCGCCTCGCAAGAGGGATGAAAAAATTTTCGTCGGCCGGGAACAGCGGGATTGGTTGACAGATGCGGCAGAGGGTTTGAAAAGCTTGGCCAAACAGAAATTGGGATCGACAGCAATGGACGCAATTCAGGACGAAGCAATCGGCAAGCGTGCCCGAGGGCTCGACCGTGCCTTCGAAATCCTCGATTTCCTGCGCCAGAAGCGGCAGGCTTTGAAGCCGAATGAAATCGCAGCGCAGATCGGCGCGCCGCGCTCATCGGTTTATGAGCTCGTCAACTTGCTACTGAGCAATGGCATTCTGGAATTCACGGGCGGCGAGGGGCGCGTCTATCTCGGCCGTAAGCTCTATTTCCTCGGCGCCGCCTATGAAAACCATTTCGATTTCACCCGCGAATGCGAGGCCGCACTGGAGCAGCTCGCCGACGAAACGCGGGAGACGGCGCAGTTCTGCATGCTGGACGGAAATAAATATACGGTCGTGCGCATGCGCGAAGGCGCGCGGCCATTCCGCATTTCGACCGATATCGGTCAGTCGGTGCCGATCCCGTGGACTGCCTCCGGACGTCTGCTCGTCGCGCATCTGTCGGATCAGGAAATCCTGAACTTCATCCCGTCGCAGGATTTTCGTCTGCCGAACGGCGATTGGCTCGATCCGCAAAGCTTCATCGTCGAGGTCCGCCAGGCCGAGCGAGAAGGTCTCTTCACCTTCAACAGCATCGTCGACAGCTTTACCCATTGTTTTGCCGTGCCGGTGCGGGGCGAGGAGGGTCATGCGGCCGCAACGCTCTGCCTGGTCACGCCGCGCGATGACGGCATCGCCAACCGCGACCGCTACCTCGACTGCCTGAAAAAGGCCGCCGCCGGCCTGGAGCATGCCCCGGCCAGGCCGAAACGGGGCTGACACCCCGGACACGAACACGCATTGATCGCCGGCGACACTTTCTGCGGGAATTCGCGCCGAGCCGCGTGCTTCCTTAAATCTTAGCACGCTCGCTGGGCTCTGCCCGCGTGCACATCCAAGAGCCGCCGCAGGACGAGCTATGTTTCGTTGCGCGCTTCGATGTTAATTTCCAGTTTCAGCCCAATCCCGCAAATCTATTCACACTCCTCCCGAAACTACGGAATGAAGTTTCTCTATAAAATTTATAGAGTACGTATTTTAACATTTTGACGACAGTCGCAAAAACGGAGAGGACGCAAATGACGCGCAAAATCAGGCTTGGGGCATTTCTTCCTGGCGGTGGACAGCATGTTGCATCGTGGCGGCATCCCGACCAGCCGGCCGACGGTGCGACCAGTTTCGAGTTTCACAAGCAGCTGGCACTCACGGCCGAACGCGGCCTCTTCGATGCTTACTTCCTGGCCGATGGATTGGCGGTCGGTTTCGGCGGAGCGCGTGAAGGCGGCAACGCCCGCGTGGCCGGCTTCGAGCCCGTCACCTTGTTCTCCGCTCTTGCGCCGCTCACCACTCACCTCGGCTTTATCGCGACCTCCTCGACCACCTACGAGGAGCCCTATACGACAGCCCGCAAGTTCGCCTCGCTGGATCTGATCTCGGATGGCCGTGCCGGCTGGAACGTGGTCACCACAACGGGCGATCTCACCGCGCAAAACTTCAACCGTGAAACGCAGCTGCCGCATGCCGAACGATATCGCCGCGCCGCCGAGCATGTCGATGTCGTCCGCAAACTCTGGGAGAGCTTCGAGGACGACGCGTTCATCCGCGACAAGGAGACCGGCGTCTTCTTCGATCCGGCGAAGCTGCACGACACCGACCACCGCGGCGAACATTTCAGCGTGCGCGGCCCACTCAACGTCTCGCGCTCGCCACAGGGGCATCCCGTTATCGTGCAGGCCGGACAGTCGGAAGACGGCCGCGGACTTGCCGCAGCAACCGCCGAAGTCATCTTCACCGCCCACCAGCATATCGAAACCGCCCAGGAGTTCTACCGCGATATCAAGGCACGCGCCCGCAGCCTCGGCCGCAATCCCGATCATATCCTCGTCATGCCCGGCGTATCCGCCTTCGTCGGCAGGACCGAGGCGGAGGCACGCGAGAAGTATGATCGCCTGACCTCGCTCATCCTCGAAGAAGACGGGATCGGCCTGCTCAACGGCCTCACCGGCGGCACGCTCGACCTGCACGGCTACGATCTCGACGGGCCTCTTCCGCCCGCACCGCCGACGGAAGGCATGAAAAGCCGCCAGGCACTCATCCGTCAGATCGCAGACGAAAACAACTTCACCATCCGCCAGCTCTACCAGTGGATCGCCTCGGCCCGAGGGCACTACACCATCGTCGGCACGGCAGAGCAGATCGCCGATACGCTGCAGACATGGTTCGAGAACGAAGCGGCCGACGGCTTCAACATTTTGCCACCCTGGCTGCCAACGGCGCTCGAGGACTTTGTCGATCTGGTTATTCCGGAACTCCAACGCCGCGGCCTGTTCCGCACGGCCTACGAGGGCAAGACGCTCCGGGAAAACCTCGGCCTGCCTTTCCCGACAAACCGCTGGACTGCCGGACGCGCCGTCCTTGAGGCAGCGGAGTGAGGAGAAATCCATGGCCTACGAAATCAATCAAGCTCTTCCGAGAAGTTTCAGCCGGCTGAAAAGCCGCAAAGGCGATGATGCGCCTCTGGCCTCCCATGTGCGCGGATTGCTTGTAGCGTTTCTGCCGCGCTACGGTCTGCTCATCAGCTTCCTCGTGCTCTGGCAGGTGTCGAGCACCAGGGGCTGGATCAATCCCGCCGTCTTCCCGCCCTTGAATGTGATCCTGTCGGCGCTGTGGACCAATCTTGCCAATGGCGCCTTGCTCGATGACATCGCCATCAGCCTGCAGCGCTCCGGAACCGCTTTCGCCTTCGCGGTCGTTGTCGGTATTCCGCTCGGCCTGTTCATGGGCCAATTCCGCTTGGTTGAACAGGCGCTCGACCCGATCCTGCAGCTCTTCCGGCAGACCTCGGCGCTGGCTCTCTATCCGGTCTTCATCCTGCTGCTCGGGCTCGGTGAAACCTCCAAGATATTCGTGATCTTCTGGGCGACACTGTTTCCCGTGCTGCTCTCGACGATCGGCGGCGTCAAGGAAGTGGACAAGAAGCTCATCGAAATGGCTCGCACCTATGGCGCCGGACCGCTGACCGTCTTTCGCCGCGTCATTCTGCCGGCCTCCGTCCCGGCGATTTTCGTCGGCTTGCGACTTTCGGCGACGACGGCGCTTCTGCTGCTGATCGCTGCCGAGATGATCGGCGCCAACAAGGGCATCGGCTTTCAGGTGATGAACGCCCAGTACAATTTCCAGATCCCGCTGATGTTTGCGGCGATCCTGCTGCTCGCCTTCCTTGGGCTTGCCGCGAATGCCCTGCTCGTTCTCCTGCAGCGCCGTCTCTGCCGCTGGTCTCAGCCGAGCACGTAACCCGCTTCCCGCAAATCTCCTCTTCCGAAAGGATATTCCATGACATTCCACCCCCGCAATCTTCTTCTGCCGGCTGTGATCGCTCTCGGTCTTGCCACGCCGGCCGCAGCCACCGACACGGTCAAGCTGCGCTACCTCGCTAGCCAGGGCGGTCTTGCCGCCCATGAACTTGCCGCCGAACTCGGCTATTTCGACGGTACCGGCATCACACTGGAGAATGTCGGCTATGCCCAGGGCGGACCGGCTTCTCTCATCGCCCTGGCGTCCGGCGATGTCGAGATCGGCAGCGCCGCCACCTCCGCCGTCCTCAATTCGATTATCGGCGGCAACGACTTCGTCGCCGCCTATCCGTCGAACGGCATCAATGACGAGGTGCAGTCGACCTTCTACGTGCTGAAAGACAGCCCGATCAAAACGATCAAGGACATCGTCGGCAAGAGCATCGCGGTCAACACGCTCGGCGCGCATCTTGACTACACGATCCGCGAGGCATTGCATTCGGTCGGTCTGCCGAGCGACTCCGCCAACCAGGTCGTCGTTCCCGGGCCGCAGCTCGAACAGGTACTGCGCTCCAAGCAGGTCGATATCGCCGCCTTCGGTTATTGGCAGACAACCTTCGAGGGTGCAGCGCTGAAGAACGGCGGCCTGCGCCCGGTTTTCGACGATACCGACGTACTTGGCGACATCGCCGGCGGCTTCGTCGTCCTGCGCCGCGATTTCATCAAGCAACATCCGGAAGCCTCGAAAATCTTCGTCGAACAGTCGGCCCGCGCCCTCGACTATGCCCGCGAGCATCCCGAGGAAACCAAGAAGATCCTGGCCAAGGCGTTAGCCGAACGCGGCGAGAACGCTGATATCGCACAGTATTTCCGCGGCTACGGCGTGCGCGCCGGCGGTCTCCCGGTCGAGCGCGACATCCAGTTCTGGATCGACGTGCTGGTTCGCGAAGGCAAACTGAAGCAGGGCCAACTGGCGGCCAAGGACATCCTCTATACGGCCGACGCCAAACCGGCGAGCAATTGAGGAGGCGTGATGAGCGTCGCTGAGAACATTCGCCGCGGGGAGGTGACGATCCGTCGCCTCTCCAAATCCTACAAGCTGAACGGCAAATCGCTGCAGGTTCTGAAGGATATCAATCTCCATATCCGCTCCGGCGAAAGCCTCGCCATCGTCGGCGCCAGCGGTTCGGGCAAGACGACCCTGCTCAGGGTTCTGGCCGGACTTGAGGATTCCGATACCGGAGAGGTGCTGGTCGACGGCAAGGCAATACGAGGAGTCGGCGCCGAACGCGCCGTCATCTTCCAGGAGCCGCGCCTTCTTCCCTGGCTTGATGTACTCGACAACGTGGCATTCGGCCTGGAAACGAGAGGTCTGACGCGTCAACAGGCGAGGGAGAGGGCGCGCCGCTACGTCAAGCTCGTCGGCCTGCAGCAATTCGAAGCCGCCTACCCCCGGCAGCTCTCGGGAGGCATGGCGCAGCGCGTCGGCATCGCCCGCGCACTTGTCGTCCAGCCCGAAATCCTGCTGCTCGACGAACCGCTTGGTGCGCTCGACGCGATGACCAAGATCGGCATGCAACAGGAGCTCGCCCGGATCTGGCGCGATGAGGATGTGACGACCATTCTCGTCACGCACGATCTCGAGGAGGCGATTTATCTCGCCGACCGGATCCTGATCCTGCCACGGGAAAAAGGAGCCGAGCCGCGCCTGATCGACATCGATCTGCCCCGACCCCGCGACCGCAGCGCGACGGAATTCGTCCGCCACCGCGAGCAACTGCTGAACCTATTTGGATTGCATTGACGGATGCTTTGCGGGCAGCCGTTAGCAACTCGCAAATGGGATAGAGGAATGAAGACAGCTCCGGCCGCACAGCCGGGGCAGTTCTTATGATTCGTTTGCCGATGGCTTCGTGAAATGAGGTGAGATCGTCGAAAGTGTCGGGCCGTCCGGAGCGTCGCTTGGGAGCGGACGGGAAAATTGCCTCCGCACGACCCAACTCTTGGATGGGGTGGATCGCTAGGTGAAAGGCATGTGCGATCCGAAGTTACTACCTCTCGCCCGCGATCCGGTGAGTCAACTTCGTTGTCCCAATGCAGTTCCGGTACGATGCCGGACAAAAAAGCCCCGCCGAAACGGGGCAAGTCTTGCAACACGGATCGCACAGGAGGAACACCCGTGCTTTCCTGCTAATACAATAAGATAGGATCGGTAAGGTTCCGTGCATCGATCTCTTATTGAGGATTTATTCGCACCAGTCGTTACTGGTGTTGACGAGCGGCGTGTGCGATGGCGTGTTGTCCTCTCCGCTCACTACGATTTCGATTTCCGCCAGTCAGCGGCCCAAGCTCCGAATTCCGAGCAGAACCGCCGTTCTCCGTACTTGGGGTTGATCTTAGTCTGCTCGTAGTATCGCTGCACCGGCACATGAAAGATGCGCTCGCTCGTCTCGATGGGATGTTGCCCTTGATCCTGAACGACTGTCCGGAGCGGCCTGAAGTGCTCCATAAGGCGAGCAAGTCGCTGACAGTCAGCCGCCGGCGGCGCCAAATGCGAGAGCGCCGATGAGCAACCCCGGCGCCTCGAACAGCGCTGATCTCTGCGGATTGCGATTATTGTGACGCATGCCCCATCTCCGTCATTTCGGGCGGAGACTGTAACCCCCTAGGGCACGGCGAATATCTATCCAAAAGAGCTTATCTGACACGGCGCCGTAGGAGGGCTCGCGGCTGACGACCGCAGAGGCGGCATTGGTCGACGCGGAAAACAATCTCAGCGACTTGACGCGATCATCGCGTCACTGGCGAAAAACAGCGCCCGAGTGTCGGGCGGTGCATCGCTTTGAGCGGAAACGGGGAAACTTCAAGCGGGTCAATGGACCGTGATTGGACTCGGAGAGGTGAGATCGATCCAGATCGCCGGCGAAGTCTCCTTAGGGCGCATTAATGTCTGCGCAAATTCTTACTTAGCGATTTCGACGATCGACCGCGAAAGCCGGGCGATACGTCCAGAAATGAACGCCGCTGTGCAAGGGGCCTTTCGAGTTCAGGCCATCTTCGCACATTACGATTTCGATTTCCGCCGGCCGGCGGCCCAACTTTGGGCTGATCTTCGTCTGCTCGTAATATCGCTGCACCGGCACATGGAAGATGCGCTCGCCCGTCTCGATGGAGATGTTGCCCTAACAGCGTTTCACCCGACCCATGGATCCACGAGCTCGATTCCAAAACCTTCGAAGCCCCTGGTGTTGCGCGTCGCAAGGGCAAGATCGTGAGCAACCGCGGTCGCAGCGATCAACCCATCCATCGACGATAAGCCACGGCCGCTCCGCTTTGCGTGGCCCATCAGCTCTCCCCAAGCCACCGCGAATGGGTGAACGGCAAGCTTCGCGAAAGAAGTGACAGACGCCCGTCGCCGAGGCGGAATGGGCGACCTGCGCCATCATCACATGAATATGCTCGAAACAATCAAGGGCTGAGCGGCGGCACGGCGACCGTCACCCGCGGCCAAGATATCGCCTCAGCGCGAAAGCGTCCTGCCGAGGCGATGAATATGGGCAGCGCCGATGCCGCAGCAGCCGCCGATGATCGTGGCACCCGCTTCGGCCCAGGAACAGGCAAAGCGCGAATAGGCGTCGTCGTTCAGGTCATTACGGGTATCGTGCAGGCCTTCATTGGCGGCTCCCTCGCCCGTTTCTCCTTCGAAGGCATTGGCATAGACGCCGATTTCGATCTGCGCATTCCTCTCCCGGAACACCCGTGCCGCCGTCTCGACCGCGCGCTGCATGACCTCCGGCTTGCTGCAATTGAACAGGAAAGCCTCAGCACCCGACGACACCGCCCAGGAAGCCGCCTCCTCGACGCTTTCGCCGGAGCGGAGTTTAGGCGCGCCGCCCCTGGTCGCCGCCTCGTCATCCGCCAGTGTGAACGAAATCCAGAACGGCTTGCCCGATGCCGCCACTGCCTCGCGGACGGCCTCGCCCTCGGCAATCAGGCTCAAAGTCTCGCCGAGCCACAGGTCGACGAAGGGAGCGAGGTTTTCGACCAGCACCTTGAGATAGTCCTGCACCCGGGAAGGCTGGAAATTCTCAGGCTCGTAGGAGCCGAAGATCGGTGGCAGCGAGCCGGCGACCAGCACTCTGCGGCCGGTTACGGCATCGGCAGCCTCGCGCGCCAGGCGCCCGGCAAGGCGAATCAGAGCAGGCCCCGCCTGCTGAAATCGGTCTTCACCGATATGGAAGGGCACGAGCGCATAGCTGTTCGTCGTGATGATCTCAGAGCCGGCGGCGATGAATTCCCTGTGTACCTCCCGCACGATGTCGGGCGAATTCATCAGCGCCAGCGCCGACCATTCCGGCTGCTTCAGTTCGGCGCCCAGCCGCAGAAGCTCGCGGCTCATGCCGCCATCGAGAATTCGCGTTGTGCTCATGAGGTAGTCTCCATCCAGGCTGTCGCGCCGTCATCGGCGGCGGGCTTTTCAAAATAAAGTGGCGAGCTTCCGCCTAGCGGCGAACCGGCACCTGCGCTTCGAGACCTCGAAAGACGCGGGCGATAACGGCGGTCAGGACGAGATAAAAGAGGGTGACGACGATGAGCGGTTCGTAGACGAGCAACGTGTCCTGGCGAACCTTGTTGGCGACGGCGTAGAGATCCATCACCGTCACGGTGAAGGCGAGCGGCGTCGCCTTGAGCTGCATGACGATCTCTCCGGCAATGGTCGGCAGGGCGATGCGAATGGCGCGCGGCAACCAGATACGGCGGGTTAGCTTCCAGGGCGACAGGCCGAAGGCCCGACCGGCTTCAAGCTCGCCCTTGGGAACGGCAAGCAGCGCACCGCGCAGCACCTCGGCCTCATAGGCCGCATAATTCAGCGTGAAGCTGACGGAAGCGAAGAAAAACCCCTCGCGCAGGATCGGCCAAAACAGGCTCTGGCGGATGCCAGGGATCATCGGCAGCAGCGAGCCGACCCCGTAATAGAGGAGCCAAAGCTGGATCAGCAGTGGCGTGCCGCGGAAGAAGGTGCAGTAGCCGCGGGCGGCAAGCCGCGTCAGCCTGCCGCCGCTGACCTGTGCGAAAGCGAGACCGATGGCGATCACGAAACCGAGCACCACTGATATGACCAGCAGCGCTACGGTCTGCCAGGCGCCGGTCAGAAGCAGCGGCCAATAGGAGGAGATCCAGGTGAAACTCATGGCGCGCTTTCTTCAGGCCAGACGCGGCTGTCCCCGCCGCACCCGCCCTTCGATCAGTTTGAAGACGACGTTGGAAGCGAGTGTGATGGCGAGATAGAGAAGAGCCGAGGCGAGGAAAAACACGAAGTAATGTTTGGTGCTTGCCCCGGCGAGACGGGTGGCGAGCGCCAGTTCCTGATAGCCGACGACGGCGACCAGCGCGCTATCCTTGGTCACCGACATCCACAAATTAGCAAGCCCCGGCAGCGCGTTCGGCAACAGCGCCGGCAGCAGGATGCGGCGGAACCGCAGCACCGGTCCCATGCCGAAAGCCTTGGCGGCTTCAATCTGGCCGACGGGAATGGCGAGGATCGCGCCGCGCAGCACCTCGGTCATATAGGCGCCCTGCACGAAGCCGAGCACGGCGACGGCGGCGACGAAACCGTTCACCTCGAGCGGCGGCAGATTGAAAGCCGCCAGCAGCCGGTTGAGGCCGTCGGTGCCGGCATAATAGAGCCCGACGATCAGGATCAGCTCGGGAACAGCGCGAATGACGGTGGTATAGAAATCAAGCAGCAGGCGGAGCACTGGATTGCCCGAAAGCTTTCCCAGCGCGCCGCCCGTGCCGAGCAGCAGACCGACGGCAAAGGCGCAGGCCGAGATGGCGACCGTGGAGACTGCACCTGTCAAGAGAACGCCGCCCCATCCCGGAGGATAGGGGGACAGCAGGTCCAGAATGCCTTGTTGCGCGGTCGCCATCTCTAGAAGTGCTTACTTCGCGCCGTAGATATCGAAGTCGAAGTACTTCTTGGTGATCGCGTCGTACTGACCGTTGGCGCGAACCGCTGATATCGCCTTGTTCAGCTTGGCTTTCAGCTCCGTATCTTCCTTGCGCAGGCCGCCGGAAACGCCAGCCCCAAGGATCTCCTTGTCGTCGGCGACATCGCCCATGTTGGCGCAGCAATCCTTGCCGGCATCGCTTTTCAGGAAGGCGTCAAGCGCCAGCGAATCGCCGAAGACGTAATCGATGCGGCCGGAGGCGAGATCCTGGAAAGCCTCGTCGAGTGTCTGGTAGGTCTTTTCCTCGGCGACGTCGGCAAAATACTTCTTGTAATATTCCGACTGGATCGTCGACACTTGGATACCGATGGTCTTGCCCTTCACGTCCTCTGCCGTGGCGCCCGGCTTCTGATCCTTGGGGCCGATCAGCGTGCTCGGCGTGTTGTAGTATTTATCGGTGAAGTCGATCACCTTCGAGCGTTCCGCGGTGTTCGACATCGACGACCAGATCACGTCGAACTTCTTGCTCTCAAGAGCCGGAATGAGGCCATCCCAAGAGATCTCGACGATCGAGCACCTCTCCTTCATCTCTTCGCAGACGGCATTCATCAGATCGATTTCCCATCCCTGCCACTGGCCCGAAGCGTCCTTGGCGAAGAAGGGCGGATAAGATTCGTTCATGACGCCGAAGCGGACGTCGGCCTGTGCCGCGACGGCGGAAAGCGCAAATGCGACGCCGGCGAAAAGCGTGGGGAGCAGTTTCATTCGCAGGATTCTCCTGGTTCGTGTTGTGGTGATGGCTCGATGGCGGTTCAGTGGGCGCTGAGACGAGTGAATTCCCGGCAGCGGGCGCTGACAGGTGCCCCGAAGACTTGCTCCGGCGTGCCTTCCTCCTCGATCCGACCCTGGTGCAGGAAGAGGACGCGACTCGAGACGTCGCGGGCGAAGCGCATTTCATGCGTGACGATCAGCATGGTCCGGCCCTCTTCCGCCAGATCGCGGATGACTTTCAGCACCTCGCCAACCAGTTCGGGATCGAGCGCCGATGTCGGCTCATCGAACAGCATGACGGCGGGATCGACGCAGAGCGCTCTTGCGATCGCCGCGCGCTGCTGCTGGCCGCCGGAGAGAAAGGCGGGATAGGCATCACGCTTGTCGAAGAGCCCGACCTTGTGCAGCAGGGCTTCCGCCTTTTCGATCGCCTCGCGCCTGGAAACGCCCATGACATGCACCGGCGCCTCGATGACGTTTTCCAGCACGGTCCGATGGGCCCAGAGATTGAAGCTCTGAAAGACCATGCCGAGCCCGGTTCGCAGCCGCTCGATCTGCCGCCAGCTCTGCGGCTGCAGCCGTCCGCCGCGACCGGTCTTCAGAGCGACCGCCTCGCCGTTCACGGCGATGCGGCCGCGATCCGGCGTTTCCAGAAAATTGATGCATCTGAGGAAGGTGCTCTTGCCAGAACCGGACGAGCCGATAATGGAGATGACGTCAGACTTATGGGCCTCAGCCGAAATACCCTTGAGAACCTGTTGCGAGCCGAAGCTTTTATGAAGATCTTCGACGCGAAGAGCAGGAATGGACTGATCCGACATGCATGGGTCCGGCTGAAATGAGTTTGCGAAGGATAATGATAAAGTTGCGCGGTTTTTTCGCGCAATTTCTGCCTCTTCTGCATTTAATGTGCAAAATAATCTTTCTCATGCGGCAAATCGGGCAGAACGCATGAGCCGCGAAACGCCGAAATGGACTGGACAATGGAACAGCTGGATCGTTTTGATCGTGACATTCTCGATATCGTTCAGCGCGACTGCCAGCTGAAGGCCGAAACGATCGCCGAACGGGTGGGGTTGTCGGTCTCGGCCGTGCAGCGGCGGTTGAAGCGCCTGCGCGAGGAAGGGATCATCAAAGCGGAGGTCGCCGTCCTCGACCGGAAGGCGACGGGAACATCGATGGTGTTCATCGTCGGGATGGAGATCGAGCGGGACAATTACGACGCCTTGGCGAAGTTCCGCGTCTGGGCGGAAAAACAGGATCATATCCAGCAGGTCTATTACGTCACCGGCGCGGTCGATCTGATCGCGATCGTCACCGCCCGCGACGTCGAGCACTATGACGATATCGCCGCCCTCATCATGGCTGACAATCCGCAGATCCGCCGCATGCACACCAATGTCGTGCTGCGCGACGTCAAGCTCGGCCTGTTCGTGCCGCTGGAATAGGATCGCGCCCGGGCAAGCGACTGGACTCAGATCGGGCAAAGGGCATAATTCCGGGCGCAGATCCTTGGGAGGAATGACCGTTGACGCTACGACACCAGATCATCGCATTGGCGATCGTTCCGCTCGTCATCTCGATCCTCGCGATCACCACCTTCATCACCTGGCAATCGGCAAATCTCGCAAAGAACAGCATCGACACGTTCGAGCAGAACATGCTGAAGACAAAGGAAACCGAAATCCTCAACCTGACCAATCTTGCCTTGTCCGCCATCCAAGCGATCTATGATAAGGCCGGTCCCGACGACGAAGCCGCCAAGCAGCAGGTGGCTGAAATTCTGACCTCGCTCGATTACGGCAGGGATGGCTATTTCTTCGTCTATGACTATGACGGCAACAATATCGTTCATCCGCGCCAGAGCTTCCGGCATGGGCAGAATTGGCTGGATCTTACCGATCCTGACGGCGACAAGGTCATTGCCGAGCTGATCGCCACGGCAAAGGCCGGCGGCGGCCTGCATCAATATAAATGGCAGAAACCCTCGACCGGGCAGGTTGCCGACAAGCTCTCCTTCGTCGTCAGCCTCGACAAATGGCGCTGGGTGGTGGGAACCGGCGTCTATCTCGACGACGTCTTTGCCCAGAGTGCGGCCGCCAACGCCGTGATGCGCGCCAACATCAGACGAACCTTCGTCATCGTCGCGCTGATTGCCGTACCTTCGGTGCTCGTCGTCTTCACGACCTGCATGCTGCTGACCTTCCATGAGCGCCGTATGGCCGACGGCCGACTCAAGGAGCTGACGCAGCGGGTCATCGATACCCAGGAGGAAGAACGCGCGCGGCTCGCCCGCGAGCTGCACGACGGCATTTCCCAGAATCTTCTCGGGGTGCGCTATGCGATGGATCTCGCCGGCCGCAAGGTCAGGACCAACGTCGACGATGCAGCGCTGACCATCGACCGTGGTGTCGAGGCGCTAAACGGCGCCATCAAGGAAATCCGGCGGCTGTCGCACGATCTGCGCCCCCGCGTGCTCGACGATCTCGGCCTGACAGCCGCGCTGGAGGCGCTCTGTCATCATTTCGCCGAGCGCACGGGGATCGAGACTGATATCGACGCTTCAGGCTTTACCGGCACGCTGAAAGCCGAGGCCAACACTGCCCTCTATCGCGTCGCACAGGAAGCCTTCAACAATGTCGAGCGGCACTCGGGCGCCTCGAAGCTTTCGGTGAAGCTCTGGAGCGACGGCGGCCGCGCCCGCATGACGATTTCAGACAACGGCACCGGCTTCGACGGCAGCAAGGACGGCGCAGACGGCGAATCAGGGCTCGGGCTGCGCAACATGCAGGAGCGGATGGCCCACTTCCGCGGCCTGCTGCTTATCAACAGCAGCGAGTCCGGCACGACGCTGACGGCGATGATGCCGAGATCGGCCAATCTGCCCGCCGGCAAGCAGGCGGAAGCCGCATGACCGAACGCCCGAAAATCAAGGTGCTCCTGATCGACAACCATCCGCTGGTGCTGGACGGGCTGAAAGCCGTGCTCGAAACCTTCGATCATATCGAAGTCGCCGGCACCGCAGGGCTTGCCCAAACGGGTCTCGACATCGCCCGGCAGGTCCAGCCGCAGGTGGTGCTGATGGACATCAACATGCCGAAACTCAGCGGTATCGATGCGATCGAACTGTTCAGGAGCGAGCTTCCCCAGGCCCGTGTTGTCATGCTCTCCATGCATGACAGCCGCGAATATATCTCCTCCTCGGTCATGCATGGCGCTGCCGGTTACGTGCTCAAAGATGTTTCGACTGACGAGATTGTCTCGGCTATCGACACCGTGGCTGCGGGGGGCACCTATTTCTCCTCGGGTGTCTTCGACGCGCTGATGGGCGAACGCGCGGAAGAGGGCAGTGATCCCCTGACGCCTCGCGAGCGCGACATTCTCGGGCTGATCGTTGCCGGCAGCAGCAACAGGGAGATCGCCGAAGCGCTCGGAATAACCGCCGCGACGGCGGAAACGCACCGCAAGAACCTCAAGAAGAAGCTCGGCATCGCCACCACGGCCGGCCTCATCCGCTATGCGCTCGATCACGGTATCGTCTCGAAAATCAGCGGAAATCCGCGCCTACCCACTTCTGGGTAGGCCCCGGCATTTCGGCCCCGCGCCCATCTTGTGAGGACAAAACCGACGCCATAGGACTCCATCCGCGGCTGGCCAAGTGTCAGTCGTTGGGAGGAATTCATATGCGTTACATCAGCCTTCGATCGGCCGGGAAGGTCGAGCGATCCGAACCGGGCTCGCCGCGGCAGCCGGCTGACAGACCCGCCTTCCACGCCGACAACTGGAACATGGCGATCGCCGCCCGCGTCGCCTGAAAGGTATCCGACATGGAAAAACCACGTAGCAAGGCAGCGCTCTGGCTGCTGATCATTCCGTACATAGGGCTGCTCTGGCCGCCATTCTACAATCTCCGTGAGCCGTCGCTTTTCGGCTTTCCCTTCTTCTACTGGTATCAGCTTCTCTGGGTGCCGATCACCGCGACGCTGACCTGGATCGCCTATCGGAGCGTTCGCCATGACGACTGACATCGACGGCACGGCGCTTGCCGTCTTCATCTTCTTCTTTGCCCTTGTCACCGTCATGGGCTTCGTCGCCAGCCGCTGGCGCAAGCCCGAGACCCTCGCCCATATCGATGAATGGGGCCTCGGCGGCCGCAACTTCGGCACCTGGATCACCTGGTTCCTCGTCGGCGGCGATTTCTATACAGCCTATACCGTGATCGCCGTGCCGGCGCTGGTCTACACGGTCGGCGCCTACGGCTTCTTCGCGCTACCCTATACGATCGTCGTCTATCCCTTCGTCTTCATGGTCATGCCGGTCCTGTGGAAACGCGCCAAAGATTTCGGCTATGTCACGGCGGCCGACGTCGTCCATGGCCAATACGGATCGCGCGGTCTCGAACTCGCCGTCGCGGCCACGGGCGTCATCGCCACCATGCCCTACATCGCCCTGCAGCTCGTCGGCATGACGGCGGTCCTGAAGGGGCTCGGGCTGCATGGCGAACTGCCGCTGGCAATCGCCTTCATCGTGCTGGCGCTCTACACCTATTCGGCGGGCCTGCGCGCACCGGCGCTGATCGCTTTCGTCAAGGACATCATGATCTATATCGTGGTGATCGCAGCGGTCGCGCTGATCCCATCAAAGCTCGGCGGTTATGCGAATGTCTTCGCCTCAGCCGATGCGGCTTTCCAGGCCAAGGGCTCCGGTAATCTGCTGCTCGGTGGCAACCAATATGTCGCCTATGCCACACTCGCTCTCGGTTCGGCGCTCGCAGCCTTCATGTATCCGCATACGCTGACCGGCATCTTCGCCTCCAACAGCGGCAAGACGATCCGCAAGAACGCGATCATGCTGCCCGCCTATACGCTGCTGCTCGGCCTGCTGGCGCTGCTCGGCTATATGGGGCACGCTGCCAACCTGAAGCTCGACAGTGCGAACGACGTCGTTCCCACGCTGTTCAAGACGCTGTTTTCGGGCTGGTTCTCCGGCTTCGCCTTTGCGGCGATCGCCATCGGCGCACTGGTGCCGGCGGCGGTGATGAGCATTGGCGCAGCCAACCTCTTCACCCGCAATTTCTGGAAAGCCTATGTCGATCCCAAAGTCAGCGATGCGGGCGAGGCCAAGGTGGCGAAGGTGACGTCGCTCGTCGTCAAGGTCGGCGCGCTTCTCGTCATCATCTTCCTGCCGACGCAATTCGCACTCGACCTGCAGCTGCTCGGCGGCATCTGGATCCTGCAGACGCTCCCGGCGCTCGTCTTCGGCCTCTATACCAACTGGTTCCGCGCACCCGGCCTGCTTGCCGGCTGGTTCGTCGGCTTCTGCGGCGGCACCTTCCTGGTCTGGGATGCCGGCTGGAAGCCTCTGCATCTGATCAGCCTCGGCGGCGAACCCTTCACCGTCTATACCGGGCTGCTGGCGCTTGCGGCAAACATCGCGGTTGCAATCATGGTCAACGCCTTGCTTCCGGCCAGGGCGACGGCCCGCGCATAGCTGAAAACGCGAAGGGCAGCAAATGCTGCCCTTCGTCGCTTTATGCTTCGGGCAGAAGCTGATGAAAGATCAGGCGATCAGAACTCTTCCCAATCGCTGGCCAATGCCGCGTTGCCATTTGCCTGGAACGACTTGCTACCTTTGCAATCATCTGGCGCGGGCGAGACACGGCTGCTCGCCATGGTGTCAGGCAGCGCGAGGCGGGTATTCGCTGGCAGAGAAGACGTGGTGATGCACCTTCCCGGTGAAGAGCTTCAGAAGCTCACCCGTCACCTCGCGGCTCTGGAACCGCACATCGGAAAGAAGTGCTGCATTCACCGCATCCATATCGGGATAACGAATGGCAAGCGCCATGGCATAGACCGGAGCGCCCTCGTCACGCTCCATTCCATCCAACACCCGGACTTCCTCGGCTCCGGGAAATTTCGTCCATAGAGGAACGAGCCGCTGCCTGACAAAATCGCGGAATTCCTCTTCTCTGCCGGGATGGATTTCGCCTTCAAACAAAGCATAACGAATAATCATGGGTTCTCTTTTCCAAAACTCGCCGGAGCTGGATTGATGGTGGTGCGGAGGCGGGGAGGGCGTATCCTCCGATACGCCCGTGGGAAGGCTTATTTGCCCCAGATTTTCTTGTATTGATCGCGATAGCCGTTATCGGGATCGAAGCTGTTCTTCGGCCCTCCGTCGAATTCGACATTCGCGCTGGTCACCACGTGGAGCGGCGACACATAGCCCGACCACGGAGCGCCCGCGAAGGCGCGGTTCAGTTCATCGACGAGTTGCCAACCCTGGAGGTTGAGCGGCTCGGCGACCGTGACGGCCTGGAACTGCTTGGCGCGGATGCGCTGATAGGCGCTCTCCGAACCGTCGCCGGCAGCGACGTTGACCGGCTTTCCGTCGCCGGCGATACCGGCCGAGGCGAGCGAGGGGCCCATGAAGTCGTAATAGAGGTCGTTGATCGCCAGCGAATGCGTCCATTTCGCACCGTACTTCTGCAGGAGCGACGTGGTGAGCTGCGGCATGCGCTGCGAGGTTTCGGCAATCGGGGTATCGACGTATTCGAGCACCGTGCCGCCGAGATCCTCGATCTCCTTTTTCATGCGGTCGGCCTTGGCGATCGCGATCGCATAGGTGGAGTCGGTGAAGATGATGACACCCGGCTTGCCGCCGGCATCGGCGAAGGCCCAGTCTGCCGCGGACTTCGATACTTCCATCGCATCGGTGGTGACGTTGGCGAAGACGCCGACGTCGGCAACCGGACCGACGGCCGAGGCGGCGTGCCAGGACACCATCGGGATGCCGGCAGCCTTGGCCGCTTCCATCGCCGGCTTCTGCTCGACCGCGTCAAAGCCGTTGATGATGATGCCATCCGGCTTCAGCGCCATGGCCTGGCCGAAAGCCGCGGTGCGCCCACCGATCGAGCCGGCGCCGTCGAGTACCTTCACCGTCCAGCCGAGCGCGCCGGCCGCTTCCTGCACGCCGTTGGCCACGCCGAGGATGCCGCCGTTCTTCATGTCGCCGGCAAGGACGACGATGTTCTTGCCCGCAGCCCCCTTGGGGCCGCTCGTCGGGCCATCCCATGCGCTCACCTTGGACGCATACTTTTCGACCACCGCTTTGGCATCCGCCATGGAATCGGCCAGTGCCGGCACGCTGAGCATAAAGGCGACGGTTGCAACCGTTGCCTGCAATAAAGTCCTGCGCTTCATGTTCACTCCTCCATTTTGTTTGTTATGAAATGCCGGCTTGGCCGACATCCTCATTTGGATGCGGGTGTGATCCTCCTCACAGCTCCGCGCTTGCGCTGGGCGTAACCTGCAATGCCGATGGCAATCAGCAGGGTTACGCCGTTGAACAGCGGTTCGACGAAGAACGACCCGCCGAATTGCTGAATTCCCGATATACCGACCGCCAGGATGATGACGCCGATCAGGGTGCCCCAGACGTTGACCCGTCCCGGCTTGATCGTCGTCGATCCGAGAAATGCGCCGACAAGTGCCGGGAGGAGATATTCGAGGCCGACGCTCGCCTGACCGATGCGCAGCTTCGAGGCGAGGAGAACCCCCGTCAGAGCCGCCAGCAGGCCCGAGGTGACGAATGCGCCCATCACGAACTTGCGGACGGGAATGCCGTTGAGTGCGGCGGCCTTGGGGTTGGCGCCGATGGCGTAGAGATAACGGCCGATCGGCAGGTATTCGAGAACGATCCACATGCAGATCGCGATCAGCAGCACGTAGAAGCCGGTGATCGGCAGGCCGAACAGCATGGTGCCGTTCAGCGCGTAGAACCCTTCCGGCAGGACGCCGACCACCTGCCGGCCGCCGGTGTGCCAAAGTGCAAGCGCGTACAGCACCGTTCCCGTGCCGAGCGTGGCGATGAAGCTGTCGATCTTCGCCACCTCGACCAGCAGACCGTTGATGAAGCCGGTGAGGATGCCGAGCGCAAGAACGATGAGGACGGCGACCGGCCAGGGCAGGCCGTAGACCGTCTGCAGGCTGATGGCAAGAATGTGCCAGAGCACGATGCCGTAGCCAACCGTCAGGTCGATGCGGCCCGACGCCATCGGGATCATCGCGGCGAGCGACAGCAGCGCAATGATCGCCTTGTCGGAGACGATCGAACGGACGTTCAACACCGTCGGAAACGTATCCGGCAGCATGATCGAGAAGAGCAGGATCAGGCCGACGGTCAGGATCACCAGTCCGTAGACGGGGATCAGGCGCCCGATCTTCTGTCCTGTGGACAAGCCGGCCATTTCGCTTTTGGTCGGCTCCAGCGCCGTGGATTCAATGGATTGCATGGCTGTTCTCCCGATGGCTCAAGCAGCTTCCGATGCGGATGCGGCCGTGATGACCGCCTCCGTCGTCAGAGCCCTTCCAGTCAGTTCGCTGACGATTTTGCCGCGCGAGAAAACCAGCGCGCGGTGGCAGATATGGGCGATTTCCTCGAAATCCGTCGACACCACGACGACTGCGAGACCGGCCTCCAGCGCCTGGGTGATCAGACGGTAGATCTCCGCACGCGCGCCGATGTCGACGCCGGCGGTCGGATCTTCCGCGATCAGCAGCTTGCGGCCGGTTGCCAGCCAGCGGCCGACGACCACCTTCTGCTGGTTGCCGCCCGACAGGGCCTCGACAGGCAGATCCGGATCGTTCGGCCTGAGGCCGACGGTATGGCCGATCGCATGGGCAAGATCGGCTTCGCCGCGCGGTGACAGGAAGGACAACAGCCCGCGCCCGACAGCGCCGGGATTGAGGTAGGTGTTTTCCCGAATGGAAAGCGATGGTGCGACGGATTCCTCCGTGCGGTCACGGGCAATTAATCCGATGCCCGACGCCATTGCGCTCAGCGGGCTTGAAAGGTCCGGGGCCCGGTCATGCATCAGGATCGTGCCGCCGAAGGGCTCGCAGCCGAACAAGGCGCGGCCGATGCGTTCCTGGCCTGCGCCGCGCAGTCCTGCAAGGCCGAGCAACTCGCCCTCTCTTATATCGAAGGATATCGGGCTCGTGCCGGCGCAGACCAGGTCGCGCACCTTGACGATCGCCTTGCCGGGCTTGATCTCGGTCTTCGAAAAGAGACTGTCGCCGCTGCGGCCGATGATCATCGTCACCAGTTCGTCGGGCGTGGTCTCGCTGACGGGCTTCTGTCCGACCATGCATCCGTCGCGCAGCACGGCGACGCGATCGGCGATGCGGAAAATCTCGTCCAGTCTGTGGGAGACGTAGATCATGCCGACGCCGCGCTCCTTCAGCGGCCGGATCGCATTGAACAGGCGATCGACTTCGTCGGCGGGCAGGCTCGCTGTGGGTTCGTCGAGCACCAGAACGTCGGCTTCGACGGCAAGCGCGCGGGCAATGGCGACGAGCGATTTTTCGGTGCGCGACAGGGCCGAGACCCGCGTCGTCGGATCGAAATCGCAGCCGACCAGCTTTAAGGCCTCTTTGGCGCGCGCCTGCGTCCTGTTCCAGTCGATCAGGCCCCGGCGCATCGAGAAGCCCTGCGACAGGCCCATATTCTCACCGACCGTCATCCACTCGATCAAGCCGAGATCCTGATGGATGAATGCGACCGGTTGCCGCTCGTTCGGCTTCGGCGGGCGATGATGGTAGCTCTGGCCGCGGAACAAGATGTCACCGTTGTCGGGCTTGTAGATGCCGGCCAGCGTCTTGATCAGCGTCGATTTGCCGGCGCCGTTTTCGCCGAGCAGCGCGAGGATCTCGCCCTCGCGCAGGTCGATCGAGACGTCACGCAGCGCCTGCGTGCCGCCGAAGCTTTTGGTGATCGATTGGAACTCCAGCAGTCTCTTGGCTTCCACTGTGGCTCCTCCCAAAGCTGCAGCTGTCGTTATGGATAGATGTTATCGATAACATTCCCGAATAGTCAAGCGGAAAGTGACAATCTCCCATGCCTGAAATGAGGTCAGTCGGCGGCAAATCCGTCGAGCAGACGCATCATCTCTGCAGAGTCCTTCGGCCCAAGACCGGCAGCGCAAAGCAGACGGTGAATCTCCACCACCGCTCCCGTCATCGGTAGCGGCGTTTTCGTCTTCAGCGCAAAGGCCTGAAGCGAGTCCAGATCCTTCAGCATATTGTCGATCCTGCCTGTCGGCGAGAAATCCCGGGCAGCGAATTTTGCCATGAATTCCTGCAATATCCGGCTATCCGCCCTGCCGCCGGCAAGGGCGGCCGGAATGGCGGCGGGATCGACGCCGCCGGCTTCCGCCAGCTTGACGGCTTCAGCGACCGCCTGGAACAGCACGGCGCAGAACAGCTGGTTGATCAGCTTGGTGGTCTGCCCGGCGCCGGAGGCGCCCATCAGCGTGTAATTGGCGGCAAGATGCCGCATCACCACCCGCGCCCGCTCGAAATCCTCGGGGCTGCCACCGGCCATGATCGTCAGCTTTCCGCCGAGCGCGCCGGGCACGCCGCCCGAAAGCGGGCAATCCACCCATGCCATGCCCGTTTCCCCACGCAGCCGCTTCGCCATGTCGGCGGTCTCGGCCGGGTCGATCGAGGACATATCGATCAGCAGCTTGCCGGCGTTTGCCGCCGCCGCAATACCCTTCTCGCCGAAGACGACGGCGCGGACGATGTTTGCGTGATTGAGGCTGAGCACGCAGAATTCCGACCGCGAGACCGCATCCTCCACCGAAGCGGCCGCGTGGGCGCCCTTGGCTTCCAGCGCCGCGACCTTTTCAGCATCGAGATCGAAAACCGATACTTTGTGGCCGGTTTCGATCAATCGCGTGACGATCGCCGCTCCCATGATACCCGCGCCGATGACGGCGACATCTGCTCTGTGGTCATCCTGCATGATAATCTCCTCCCTTGACGGCCACGCCGCTCAGCCCCTCACAAGCCAGCGCCACCATATCATCCAAAGCCATATCGATCGCCACCGTCACGACACCGGGCTCACCGGTCGGCGGCTCCAGCGTCTGCAGCTGGCTGTCGAGCAGCGACGCCGGCATGAAATGGCCCTGACGGGCCTGCATCCGCGACAACAGCAGCTCGCGCGATCCCTCCAGGAAAACGAAGGCAAGACGCCCATTTGCCGCCTGCCGCAGCCTGTCCCGATAGCTTCTCTTCAGCGCCGAACAGGAAATCACCAAACCCTGCGACGCCTTTTGCGCCGCCGTTATTTCCTCGCCGATCCGGTCGAGCCAGGGCAGGCGGTCATCGTCGGTGAGCGGGGTGCCCTTTGCCATCTTCTCGACATTGGCAGCCGGATGGAGTTGGTCGCCTTCCAGGAACGGCATGCCGTTTTGCGCAGCGATGCGTTCTCCAACCGAGGATTTGCCGCAGCCGCTGACGCCCATGACGACAACGGCCGGGGGCAGTGCGTTTTTCTCGAGGTTCATCATCTCACCTCCCTTAGAGGCAGGTCGTGATGCCGCCGTCGACATAAAGCGTATGGCCGTTGATGAAGGACGAACCGCGGCCCGACAGGAAGACGGCAGCACCCACCAGTTCCTCGACATTGCCCCAGCGTCCGGCCGGCGTCCGCTTTTCGAGCCAGGATGAGAATTCGGGATTGTCGACCAGCGCCTGGTTGAGGGGCGTCTTGAAATAGCCCGGCGCGATCGCGTTGATCTGCAGGCCGTGCTTGGCCCAGTCGGCGCACATGCCGCGGGTCAGATTGCGCACCGCGCCCTTCGTCGCCGTGTAGGGAGCAATGCCGGGACGGGCGAGTTCGCTCTGAACCGAGGCGATGTTGATGATCTTGCCCTGACCGCGGGCGATCATCGCCTTGGCGGCCGCCTGGCCGACGTAAAAGACGCTGGAAACATTCGTGGTCAGCAGCAATTCCCATTTGTCCGCCGGGAAATCTTCCAGCGGCGTGCGGAACTGCATGCCGGCATTGTTGATCAGGATATCGAGCGGACCGATATCGGCCTCAATCGCATCGATGCCCTGTTTGGCGCCGTCCTTGCTGGTCACGTCGAAGATGGCCGCATGGGCAGACAGACCTTGAGCCTTGAGGCTTTCGACTGCGCGTTTGACGCTTTCGGGCGTGCGGCCGTTGATGACGACCTCGGCGCCATGCTGCGCCAAGCCCTCGGCCAGCGCATAACCGATCCCCTGGCTCGAGCCGGTGATCAGGGCGAGCCGCCCGGTCAGATCAAACAGGTTCTTCATGCAAATCACTCCTCCGGTGTCGCTGCGAATGACGGCTTATACCGCCACTTGAGGTGAAACTCACTTGACATCGCCTTTCCGAATTATATGTTATCGATAACATAATCAACAGCCAAAATGCGGGATGGAGACGGAATGCCTGACGTAGAAATCTTGATGGCCGGGGCCTATCCGGAGTGGGACATGGTTGATCTGGAGGCGACCTACCGCGTCCACCGCCTGTGGGAAGCCGCGGATCGGCAGGAACTGATTTCGAAAGTCGGCAGCAATATCCGCGCGATCGCGACGCGCGGCGAACTCGGCGCTTCCGCCGATCTGATGAAACAACTGCCGAAGCTGGAGATCGTCTCCTGTTACGGCGTCGGCACCGACGCCATTGACCTGTCCTATGCCCGCGCCAACGGCATTCGCGTGACGAATACTCCTGACGTGCTGACCGAAGACGTCGCCGATATCGCCATCGGACTGCTGCTTTCCACCGCGCGCCAGATTCCGCAGGCTGACGTTTTCGTCCGCAACGGCCAGTGGGGCAACGTACCCATGCCGCTGGTGACGCGGGTTTCGGGCAAGAAGGTCGGGATCGTTGGCATGGGGCGGATCGGCAAGGCGATCGCCTGGCGGGCTGCCGCTTTCGGCTGCGACATCTCCTATTTCGCCCGCAACAGGGACCAGGATGTCGCCTATGGTTATGAAGCCAATCTGGTCGCGCTTGCCAATTGGGCCGACTTCCTGATCGTCATCGTTCCCGGAGGGGCCGCGACCATGAAGATCATCAACGCCGAGGTGCTGGAAGCGCTCGGCCCGGAAGGCATGCTGATCAACGTTTCGCGCGGGACGACCGTCGACGAGGAGGCACTGATCGCAGCGCTTCAGAACCGCACCATCCAGGCCGCCGGCCTTGACGTTTTCCTCAATGAGCCGAAAATCGATGCGCGCTTCCTGACGCTGCCAAACGTCGTGCTGCAACCCCACCACGGCTCCGGCACCATCGAAACCCGCAAGGCCATGGGCAAACTGGTCAGAGACAATCTCGCCGCGTATTTTGCCGGTCGCGCGCTTCCGACTCCGGTCGTATGAGGATCCCGGTATGAAAGCCATCGTCATTCACGCCGCCAAGGATCTCAGGGTCGAAGAGCGCGAGCCGGAGGTTGCCGGAGCTGGGCAGGTGGAGATATCAATCGAAGCCGGCGGCATTTGCGGCTCCGACCTGCATTATTACAATCATGGCGGCTTCGGCACCGTTCGTCTGCGCGAACCGATGATCCTCGGCCACGAGATCGCCGGCACCGTCAAGACGCTGGGTGCCGGCGTGACCGACCTTGCCGTTGGAGACCGCGTTGCGGTTTCCCCGAGCCGGCCGTGCAGCCATTGCCAATATTGCCTGAAGGGACAGCAGAACCACTGCCTGAACATGCGGTTCTACGGCAGCGCCATGCCCATGCCGCACATTCAGGGCGGCTTCCGCCAGCGGCTGGTGGCGGAGCGCTGGCAATGCCACAAGGTCGCCGACGGCATTTCCATTCATGAGGCTGCCTTCGCCGAACCCTTTGCCGTGACGCTGCATGCGGCAAGCCGCGCCGGTTCGCTGCTCGGCAAGCGGGTGCTGGTCACCGGCTGCGGCCCCATCGGCATGCTGGCGATCGTTGCCGCCCGCGTTCTCGGCGCCCGTGAAATCGTCGCGACCGATGTGACCGACAGCGTTCTGGCCATCGCCCGCACCAGCGGCGCCGATCGCACGATCAATGTTGCCACGCATGCCGCCGATCTTGCCGCTTATGGCGCCGACAAGGGATATTTCGACGTCATGTTCGAGGCGTCTGGCAATGAGCGGGCCGTGCGCGCCGGCCTTGAGGTGCTGAAGCCCCGTGCCGTGCTCGTGCAGCTCGGCCTTGGCGGCGATGTCTCCATTCCGCAGAACATGATCGTTGCCAAGGAAATCGAGATGCGCGGCACATTCCGCTTTCACGAGGAGTTCGGGCTCGCCGTCGAATTGATCAATGCGCGCCGTGTCGATCTGAAGCCGCTGCTGACAGGGGTTTTTGCCATCGAAGAGGCTGTCGCCGCCTTCGAACTGGCCAGCGACCGCAGCAAGTCGATGAAGGTGCAGATCGCCTTCTGATATTGTCGCCAGCTATGAGGCGCTGCGATCAGTGCTTTCGCGCAGAACGACCCTGTAGCCCGTCAATATAATCTCGTCGCCGGTCGCCTCGCCGATGCCCTGCAAGGCATCGAGCAGGCGGGCGGCGGCCTGACGGCCGATGCCGTAACAGTCGACATTGATGGTGGTGATGCTGGGATGACAGATCGACGAGATCTCATAATCGCCGAAGCCGGCAATGGCGATATCACCCGGCACGCTCATTTCCCTGCGCTTGCATTCCATGATCGCGCCGAAGGCCGAAAGGTCGGAAACGCAAAGAACCACTTCCGTGTCCGGCCAGCGCTCCAGCAGGCTCATGATCGCCTGGCCGCCCTGTTCCATGGTGATCGGCGGCACGCCGAAGGAAATCGCCCGGCCCGGTCCCAGGCCCAGTTCTTCGACGGTCTTCAGGAAACCGCTTCGCCGCTGGCTGCCGCGCGTATCGCGCGCCGTCGTTCCGCCGATATAGCCGAACCTCCGATAGCCCTGGCTCGCCAGCGTCCGCACCAGCAGCGACATCGCCTCGCTGTTGGAAAAGCCGACGACATGGTTGATCGGCTTCTCCGGAAGCTCCCAGGTTTCCACCACCGGAATGCCGGCCTTATCAAGCATGCGTCGGGCGCGGTCGGTGTGCGAACCGCCTGTCAGGATGACGCCTTCGGGGCGCCGGCGCAGCATCGCCTCGATCAGCTTTTCTTCCTTCTCGGCGGAATAGTCGGTGTAGCCGAGAAGAAGCTGAAGACCGGTATTCTCCAGCGCATCGGTAATGCCGCGGGCGGTGTCGGAGAAATTCGAATTGTTGATGGAGGGCACCAGCGCCGCGATGAAGCCGCTGCGCCGCGAGGAAAGACTGCCGGCCGAAAGGTCGAGCACATAGCCGAGCGCATCGACGGCTTCCATGATGCGCTTGCGCGTCTCTTCGGAAACACTCGCATCCTGCCGAAAGGCGCGCGAAACGGTCATGGCCGATACGCCGACATATTTGGCGACCTCAGCCATCGTCAGCTTCTGGGCGTCTCCTCCTTTGAGACGCTTGTCTTTTGGCTCATCCTCGTTTTTCACTGGGTCCCGCTTTCACAACAGCTTCCGAGTTGGGCAACTCGGGACACGATAAAGTTATCGTTATCATCGCACAATCGATATTATTGCAGGAATGAGTCGTTCCACAGTCCGTCGGGTCTCTGTACGAAGGCTGCAAAACAAGGCAGCATGATATCGATAACAATTTGGGAGGGAGCGTCATGTTCGGAGAAATCGAGGGTACGGGCTTTGAGGTTCTCGACCCGCGCTTTGAAAACTGCTTCGTCGGCCATATCCGCGTCGAGCGGCTTTGGACGGGCGGCCGCTGGCTGGAGGGACCGGCCTGGTTCGCCGCCGGGCGTTATCTGGTTTTTTCGGATATCCCCAACAACCGCATGATGCGCTACGACGATACCAGCGGGCAGACCTCGGTATTCCGCTCGCCCAGCAACAATTCGAATGGCAACACCGTCGACAATCAAGGACGGCTCGTTACCTGCGAGCATCTGACGCGCCGGGTCACGCGGACGGATTTCGACGGCGGGATTACCATCCTGGCCGATCGCATTGCCGGCAACCGGCTCAATTCTCCCAACGACGTCACCGTTAAATCCGACGGCACAGTCTGGTTCACCGACCCGAACTACGGCATCCTCCACGATTACGAGGGTGACTACGGCGAAGAGGAAATCGGCGGATGCCACGTCTACCGGCATGATCCGGCGACAGGCGCGACCGAGCGGGTGGCGTCCGATTTTGTCAAGCCGAACGGGCTGGCCTTCTCCCCGGATGAGACAGTGCTCTACATCGCCGATACGGGAGGAACGCACTTGGCGGGCGGTCCGCGTCACATTCGAAAACTCGCCGCATCAGAGAATGGAAAGCTGACCGATCTCGGCATTTTCGCCCAATGCACTTCAGGCTTTTTCGACGGCTTTCGCGTCGACCGGAAGGGCAAGATCTGGACGAGCGCCGCCGATGGCGTGCACGCTTACGATCCGGATGGCACCCTGCTCGGCAAGATCCATATTCCCGAGATCGTCTCAAACGTCGCCTTCGGCGGCGAGAAACTGAACCGCCTCTTCATCACCGCAACAACCTCTCTCTACGCGGTCTATCTCACTGCCAACGGGTCGAGGCACGGGTAGCTCTCATACAGGCGAGGCCGCCCTTCAAGGCGGCCTCTACTTTGCGGTGCTTTTCTCTCATCGTTGGCTGAGGCTGTCAGCCAGCCTGACGAGGCCGAGGAAATCCGATCTGTAGCCGAAGGGATCCGTCCCCCGCGATGCCGCAGCGAGGTCGGCAATCGCCTGATAGGAATAGGCATCGACGGCGGCGATGCGGCTCAGCTTTTGGCCGAAGGCGGCGACGGCTACCGAGAAACGGACATCCTGCGGCGCGGCGTCGATGGTGGCGACCGCGTTCCCGGCGCCGACAGGTGTGGTGATCAGCGCGCTCTTGTCCTCGCCGGGCCGCTTGAAGCGCATCTTGACGAAGGCAAGCTCGCCCTGATGCCCGCTGCCCGCTGCCTCGGCCGGCGCCTTGTCGGCCGGCACCTTACCGGCTGCGCCATACCGCAGGTCGTCATTCATGACCGCAGGGCTTCCCTTGGGCGTAATCTCGTAGATCGCCGTGACGCTGTGGCCGGAGCCGATATCGCCGGCATCAACACGGTCATTGTTGAAATCCTCGCGGTTGAGGGCGCGGGTCTCGTAGCCGATCAGCCGGTATTCGGCGATCCGTTCCGGGTTGAACTCCACCTGGAACTTGACATCCTTGGCGATCGGAAACAGCGTCGACCTGGCTTCCTCGACCAGCGTCTTCTGCGCCTCCGCCAAGGTGTCGATATAGGCGGCGCTGCCATTGCCGTTCTGCGCCAGCGTCTGCATCAGGGAATCATTGAGATTACCGCGTCCGAAGCCGAGAACGGTGAGAAAGATGCCGTCTTTGCGCTTTTCTTCGATGATGTGCTTCAGATCCTCGTCGCTCGACGGGCCGACATTGAAATCGCCGTCCGTCGCCAGCATCACCCGATTGACGCCGTCCTTGACGAAAGCCTGTTTGGCGAGATCGTAGGCCGCCTCAATGCCCTCGGCGCCGCCGGTCGAGCCTCCAGCCTCCAGCCTGTCGATCGCCGAGAGGATCTTCGATTTCTCCGCCACCCGCGTCGGTTCCAGCACCGTCCCGGCATTGCCGGCATAGGTGACGATCGAGACGGTGTCGTCGGCCTTCAGCCTGTTGACCAGCAGCCGGAAAGCGCTCTTGAGGAGCGGCAGCTTGTCCGGTTCATCCATCGAGCCTGAGACATCGATCAGGAAAACCAGATTGGCATGCGGCGCGGTCGCCGGCGCGATGTCATACCCCTTGATCGCCACATGCATCAGTTGCGTGTCGTGATTCCACGGCGTCGGCATCACCGTCACGGTCGCCTTGAAAGGCTGATCGGCATTGTTGGGAAGCGGCCAGTCATAGGGGAAATAATTGATCATTTCCTCGACGCGAACCGATTGCGGATCGGGCATCGCCCCGCCCGTCAACGACCGGCGGACGAAGGAATAAGAGGCGCTGTCGACATCGGCGGAGAAGGTCGAGACCGGATCGGTCGCCACGCTCTTAATCGGATTTGCCGCGGCATTGGCAAACCGTTCGCGGCTGGGGTCGAGCTGGATCTGCACACGCCCATCTGCTGGCGGAACAGGCGAGGGGGCAACGGCGCCCATCGGCTCGACCAACAACTGTCCCTGAGCGGCCATGCCAGGAGCGGCCGGTGCAACACGTTTGGCCATCTCGAGTGCCGCGGCGGAATCCTCCGACTTGTTCTTGAGAGCCACAATTTCGCCGGCATCGAATTCAGAGGGCCGCTCCGCCGCGGGTTTTGCAGTCTGTAGCTCCTTGTCCTGCAAGGCTTGGGCGCCGCTGACGGCAGACGGTTGAGCCGGCCGGCTTTCTTCGGTCGGGGCTTCGGAAAGCTGAGGCGCGGCCGTGACTGGTTCGGCCGGTTTCGGCATGTTGTTTTGCACGAGGTGGCTGGCGATCTCGGTCTGGTCGACGATCGGCGATCCGTTGCGGGTCAGCTCGATCGTGAGGTAACCGGCAGCGGGAATGACGAGCAGCGTCGCGAGAGCTGAACCGGCGAGGAATTTCTTGTTCATGGCAGGGCTCCATATCCAGTTGATGATGGAGCTTGGACGCCAGCCTTTCGCATTTCCTTGGGCTGCCGCCGCATTATTTTCCGCGCTGTCGAAGGCCTGCATTGCCGCGGCAAGCGCGCGCGCGCGCGCTTCCGCATCGGCTGCCGGGGCTGTGAGACGGGAGAGCTTTTCGAGTTCCTTGTCCATCATACCTCTTCCTTGCCGAGCATGGCCTTCAGTCTCTTGCGCGCCTCGTGCACCTGCCAGGACACGGTCGCCTCCGAGCAGCCCATAACATCGGCGGCAGCCGAATGGCTGAGGCCTTCGCCATAGACGAGCAGCACGGCGTCGCATTGCCGTTCCGGCAAAGCACGCACGGCCGTCCATAATTCGCTCGACAGCTCGTCATCATGTCTGCCCGGCGCGGCCGGTTGCGGTTCGGCGGCATAAGCGCGGAATGTCAACTCTTCTCGCGCAAGCTTTCGCCTATGGTCGCGGGCGGCATTGAGCGTCAGCGTATAGAGCCATGTCCTGAAGCGGCTGGCGCCGCGAAAGCCGCGGATGGCCGCACCGAGCTTGACGCAGACCTCCTGTGCAATATCGTCGGCGTCGGTGGCACTGCCCGACCATCGCCACGCCGTCGCGTGGACGAAATCATAATGGCGCGAGACCAGTTGCCCGAAGGCCTCCCGGTCGCCCGCCTGCGCTCGTTCTATGAGCTCCGCATCCAATGCGCACCTACCCCCAAGATATCAGCCAAGATGCTATTTCGGGATTGAGACGTTTCTCCAATGGCTTTCCTTGGGTGGACCATAAAAAAATTATCGGATTTTTAGGAAAAGCGGCAAAGCCTGGAAACTCAAGGCGAAATAAGCAAGCATCGCGACATCCTTGGGTCGCGGTCAGACAGATTACCCTCGAGGCAAAGGCGCATGATGGGGTCAGAGTCGGCCAGGGACATGATCTGTATGTCCCAAATCGAAAGGACCCTGCATGTCCGCTCCATCGCCTGCCCCCACAGAAAAGGGCATTCTGCAGTTTCTCGAGATTTGCGATAGTTTCTATCCGCCGGATGCCGTCCAGGCATCGGTCGAGCAGCAGCGGCATTGGTACGACGCTCTTTGCGCCCGCTTCGACCGCTCGGCTCCCCCGGATATGATCTTTGCGGACGGCATGCTCCAGCGTATCCCGATCCGGCGTTATCGGCCACGGAAAATCAGCACGCGCACCATCCTGCTCTATCTTCACGGCGGCGGCTTCGTCGTCGGTTCGCTGGAAAGCCATCACGCCATCTGCGCCGAGATCGCCGATTTTGCCGGCGCGGAACTGGTTTCCGTCGATTACCGGCTGGCCCCAGAATATCGCTGGCCGGCACAGACGGATGACGGTTTCGCGGTGCTCAAACATCTGCTTGCCGCCAGCAACAAGGTCGTGCTGATCGGCGACAGCGCCGGCGGCAACCTTGCAGCCGGCCTTGCCTTGCGGGCGCGCGATGAAGAACTAACCGGAATTGTCGGCCAAGTCCTCATCTACCCCGCGCTCGGCGGCGACCTCGATGCCGGTTCCTATGTTGAAATGGCTGCGGCGCCCGGCCTGACGACGGCCGATGTCGCCTATTACCGCGATATCCTGCAGGCGCCTGATGGAAACGAGATCGCCGAGCCGTTAAAGGCATCCTCGGTTGCCGGACTGCCGCCAGCCTTCATCACGGTCGCCCATTTCGATCCGCTGCGGGACGACGGACGGCAATATGCCGCCCGGCTCACCGCCGAAGGCGTCGAAGTCTGGTTCCGGGAGGAGCCGCAGATGGTGCATGCATGGCTGCGCGCCCGCCACATCAGCGATGGTGCGCAAGAAGGCTTCCGCGCCGTTTGCGAGGCCGTCAGACATTTTGCAACGGCTTAGAGCCTTTCCGGGTTAGATTGCAGCATTCTGCCGGAGCAGGTTTTCGTCAGGGCAAAGGCGATTGGCGACGGGTATACCCCTTGGTACGTCCGAGCCGATCGCCTTTGATCCTGGCGGAAAGATGCCCGGCCCTTCGGGTTGGCTGAAACGGGCCGGCTGATCGACCGGCCGGCTTGGCCGTAGAGCCGGGCTACGACACGCGCCGGCCGGTCGACCATCGACTCCGTTTGAGCCAACAGAATGCTGCAATCTAACCCGGAAAGCCTCTAACGATCACATCAGGTCGCGCGCGATCCGCTTCTCCGCAAAGACCTTCTCGAAGATCTGCACGTCATCTTCAAAAGCCGTGACGACGGCGCTGATGATCCACTCGGTCCCGGTGCAGGCAATTCGCGCCGTCGCGACCGTGCGGGCAAACCAGCCAGGCCGGCGCATGTCGCAGGTCCAGGTGGACATGCCGGTCATCGACAGCGGATCATCCGGTGCAATCGACCAGACCTCCTCCCGCAATTGCCGGGTCGACAGGCCGGTCTCAGGATGTTCGGTGAGCCCGGTATCCTCGTGGATATGATACTGCGTCCGGTTGGCCGAGAGGTCGCGAACGACCTGCCGCTTCGTCGCCGCGGCCGCGTGCTCGATATATTTCGGCAAGGGATCGGGATTGGCCGGTTCCTCGATGTCGATCCGGCGATGGTCGCCGATCACCGGCAAACCCAGGCCGAGCGAGGCGATATCGATCTCGACCCCTTCGTCTTCAGGCGGCGGCAGGATCATCGGCCAATAAGCGGTGGAGAGTGAAAGGCGGATGCGATGGCCCTTGCGGAAGCGGTAACCGCAGGCATCGAGCACCAGCCGGATCGACGCCGTCTCGCCCGGCACCAGCGGTTTCGGATCCGCATTGCCGTCGCGATGGGTGAGATTGAGAACGCCGAAGGCGACACGCGTCGCCGTGCCGTCGGGATGGACGTCGATCAGGCGGGCGCAGAGATTGCCGCCCGTTGCATGAGCGCGCAGCGCAAGCGTCAGCACGGGCCGGCCGAGATAGTCGCAATCGTTGGCAAGCGGCATCGTATCGAAGACCAGCGAACCGGCATCGTCCGAGCGCTGATCGATCGCCAGTTCGGCGTCTGGCTTCAGCGTGAAATATTCCCCTGATGCCGTGCCGGTGTCGAGCGGAGAATGGAGATGGACGGGATGCGCGGGCGCATGCGGGATCGGCATGCCCTCCGTCAGCCGGCCGAATTGCTCGACATAGAAACACTGCATGTGCGGTGGCGACCAGACATCCCTTGCGATCCAGAAGCCGGGATCGCTGTCGCGGCGTGCGGCAGGACGGATCGCATCGAGAATATAGGCGCGGGTCTGCGCCAGCCCGTCGATGCCATTGTCCTCGCCGCGCAACCATTTGTTCCACCAGGCGATCGCTTCGCCATGAAAATCGACGCGCGGCTTCGGCCAGGCGAAATGCGGATATTTGTGGACCCAGGGACCGATCAGTGCCTTTGCTTTTTCACCGAGGCCTTCGACCGCCATCAGAGGCGTATTGCGGTAACCGTCCGCCCAGCCGGCAATCACCAGCGCCGGGACCTCCACCTTCGAAAAATCCTCCGAGATCGAGCCGTGACGCCAGAAACCGTCGCGCCGTTGATGGCTCAGCCATTCCTCCATGAAGAAGGGCTCGCCGGCCAGGCGTTCCAGCCACATCTCCTTCCACCGCTCGCCGACAAGGGCAGGATCCGGCGGGCGCGACTGATAGCCGAGCATGGTCGCCGCCCAGGAAAGCTGGGCGGAGAGATGGCAACCGTTCTTGTAGTGAATGTCGTCATTGTAGCGGTCGACGGTCGAGGCGATCGAGATGACGGCTTTGAGCGCCGGCGGACGCAGTGCCGCGACCTGCAGGCTGTTGAAGCCGCCCCATGAAATACCCATCATCCCGACCGCGCCGTTCGACCAAGGCTGCCCGGCAATCCAGGCGATCAGCTCGCAGGCATCGGCAAGCTCGCGCTCGGTATATTCGCCATCGATGACACCATCCGATTCCCCCGATCCGCGGATGTCGACGCGTACGCCGGCAATGCCTGCGGCTGCGAAGACCGGATAGGTCGACTCGTCGCGGGGGCTGGTTCCGTCCCGCTTGCGATAGGGCAGGAATTCGAAGACGGCGGGAACGGGATCGTCTGCCGCGCCGTCTGGCATCCAGATGCGCGCGGCGAGCCGCGTTCCATCCTTGAGGGCAATCCACTCATTCTCGATGGTGGTGAAGCCGCGCGAGGCCATGCTCACTCCTTCATTAACATTCAGTGGCCGGCGCTTTCCATGCGCCGTGTGGCAAGCACTCGTTCCAGCCAGCCGATTTCCATTTCCGGCACCGACTTCAACAGCAGGTCGGTGTAATCGTCGAAAGGCGGCGACAGCGCTTGAGATTTCGGGCCGAACCGTACCAGCTTACCACGATGCATCACCGCCACGCTGTCGGCGATCGCCCGGACGATCGCGATATCGTGGGTGATGAAGACATAAGAGAGCTGCTCTTCCTCCTGCAGGCGCAGCAGCAGCTTGAGGATACCCTCGGCCACCAGCGGATCGAGCGCCGAGGTCGGCTCGTCGCAGAGGATGAGTTCGGGCTTGGCGGCTAGGGCTCTGGCGATCGCCACGCGCTGCTTCTGGCCGCCGGACAGCTCCGCCGGATAACGATCGATGAAGCCGTTGCCCATTTCGATCTGGTCGAGCAATTCCTTCACCCGGGCGGTCTTCTCAGCGCCTCTCAGGCCATAATAGAAGGTCAGAGGCCGGCCGATGATGTCGCGCACCGTCTGGCGCGGGTTCATCGCCGTATCGGCCATCTGGTAGATCAGCTGGACGCGCCTGAGGTCGTCGTTCGGCCGGCTCTTGAGATCGGGCATCAGCGGCTTGCCGTCAAAGAGGATGCGCCCGCTCTTCGGCGGCAGAAGGCCGGTAATGGCGCGCGCCAGGGACGATTTGCCCGAGCCGGATTCGCCGACGACCGCAAGCGTCTGTCCCTTCGGCACGTGCAGCGAGATGTCGTGCAGCACCTTGAAGCCGTTGGAATATTCGGCGCTGACCTTCTCTATCCTGAGAAGGGCTGACGACTGATCGGCGGCTTCGTCGCGGTAGGCCTGCCTGACATTGACGAGGGCACGCGTATAGTCTTCCCGCGGCGCCTCGATGATCTGCTTGACGCTGCCATATTCCACCTGTTTCCCATGACGCAGCACCATGATGTCGTCGGAGATCTGGGCGACGACGGCCAAATCGTGGGTGATGTAGAGGGCGGCAGTGTGCGTTTCCTCGATCGCATGTTTGATCGCCGCCAGCACGTCGATCTGCGTGGTGACGTCCAGCGCCGTCGTCGGCTCGTCGAAGACGATCAATTCGGGGTTCGAGCAGAGCGCCATCGCCGTCATTGCGCGCTGCAGCTGGCCGCCGGAGACCTGATGGGGAAAACGTTCACCGAAGTTTTCCGGATTGGGCAGGCCGAGGACACGAAACAGGTAAAGCGCACGTTTGCGCGCCTCGTCCTTGCTCATCAACCCATGTTCGACCGACGCCTCGATCACCTGATCGCCGAGCCTGTGCGCCGGATTGAAGGCGGCTGCGGCCGATTGCGCGACGTAGCAGACCCTTGCGCCGCGAATTTTTCGGATGCCGTTCTTGCCGAGCGCCAGAATGTCGGTGCCGACGAGCCGCACCTCGCCGCCGGTGATTTCGGCGCCGCCGCGGCCGTAGGCCAGCGCCGAGAGGCCGATCGTCGATTTGCCGGCACCCGATTCCCCGATCAGGCCGAGGACCTTGCCCCTCTGGAGATCGAAGGAAACCCCGTCGACGATCGTCACCCGCTTCGGCGGTTCGCCGGGCGGATAGCTGGTCGCTTCGATCTTCAGATTGCGGACGGAAAGAAGCTCAGGCATCGCCGCGCCCTCCCTTGAGGCTGGATGTGCGTTTCAGGAGCCAGTCGACGACAAGGTTGACGCAGACGGCAAGGGCGGCGATCGCCGAGCCCGGCACCAGCGCGGCCGATATGCCGAAGATGATACCGTCCTTGTTGTCCTTGACCATGCCGCCCCAATCGGCCGCCGGCGGCTGAATGCCGAGGCCGAGGAAGGACAGGGTCGAAAGAAACAGGATGGAGAAGGCGAAGCGCAGGCCGAACTCGGCGAGAAGCGGCGACAGCGTATTCGGCAAGATCTCGCGGAAGATGATCCAGAGCTTGCCTTCGCCGCGCAGCTTGGCGGCCTCGACGAATTCCATCACCGCGACATCGAGCGCCACGGCGCGGCCGAGACGATAGACGCGGGTGGAATCGAGGACCGCCATGACCAGGATCAGCACGATCATATTCTGCGGCAGCACCGCAAGCACCACGAGCGCGAAGATCAGCGTCGGGATCGACATCATCAGATCATTGAATCGTGAGAGGACGGTGTCGATGAGGCCACGCGAAACGGCGGCGGTGAAGCTGAGGATGATGCCGAGCGAGAAGGAGATGATGGTGGCGGCGGACGCGACCAGCAGTGTCGTGCGCGCGCCGAAGATTAGGCGCGAGAGGATGTCGCGGCCGAGATTGTCGAGGCCGAAGACGTAATTCGCGTCGGCAGGCGCCCAGACGTCGCCGACGACCTGGGTCTCGCCATAGGGTGCGATCCAGGGTGCGAAGAGGGCGAAAATGAAGGCGATGGCGATGCCGATCATGCCGATCCAGGCGGTGATGGGGATGTCTCTCAATCTCATCGTGGATGCCTCAGCCGGGGATTGGCGATGATCGCGAGGATATCGGCCGTCATGTTGAGGAAGATGTAAACCGCGGCGAAGATCAGGCCGCAGGCCTGCACGACGGGCATATCGCGCACCGTCACCGCATCGACCATGTATTGCCCCATGCCGGGATAGACGAAGACGACCTCGACGACGACGACGCCGACTACGAGATAGGCGAGGTTCAACGCGACGACATTGATGATCGGCGCCAGCGCATTGGGAGCGGCATGCTTAACGATCGAGCGGAAGGCGCTGAGGCCCTTCAGTTCGGCGGTCTCCATATAGGCCGACGACATGACCGAGAGGATCGCCGCCCGCGTCATGCGCATCATGTGAGCCAGCACGACGAGCACCAGGGTCGCCGTTGGAAGCGCGATCGCCTTCAATCGCTCAGAAAAAGCCATGCTGTCATAGACCGTCGCCGGAAAGGTCGCCATGCCGAACTTCACCGCGAAGAAGAGGATCAGCAGGTAGCCGATGAAGAATTCCGGCAGCGAAATCGCCGCCAGCGAGATGACGTTGATGATCTTGTCGGGCATCCGGTTGCGGAAATGCACCGACACCATGCCGAGGCCGACGGCAAGCGGCACCGATATGACCGCCGCGAAACCCGCCAGGAAGAGCGAATTTCCCAAGCGCTTGCCGATCTGCTCGCTCACCGAGTTCTTGCTGGCCCAGGAGGTGCCGAAGTCGCCCTGAACGGCACTGCCGAGCCATTCGACGTAGCGCGTCGTCACCGGGCGATCGAGGCCGAGATCCTGACGGATATTGGCGACGGCCTGCGGCGTCGCCGACTGACCGAGATAGGTGGTGGCAAAATCGCCGGGCAGAGCCTCCAAACCGCCGAAAATCAGGATGGAGACGGCAAAAAGCAGGACGATGCTGAGCACGAAGCGCTCGAGGATGAGGGCCAGCAGCGGAAAACGCTGCCGGAACCGGAGGCCGGGCAGGATATTGCTTTGGGCAGGATTGGTCATGGTGAAGACCTAGCGCTGAAACGTCGGGAGGACCGCGGGGTTTTTCCCACGGTCCCGGCTTCGTTGAAGATCGAGAGGGCGTGTGCCTTTGCCGCTAGGCGTCCAGCCAGACGCGCGTTGCGACGTAGCCGTTCGACATGTCGTTGCCGATGTCGTGGACATAACCCTTCACCTGCTTGGTGGAGGCGTTCACGAAGTCGTTGAACATCGGCAGGATCACGCCGCCTTCGTCGCGCACCATCATTGCCATGGTGCGATACATGTCCTTGCGCTTGGCTTCATCAAGCTCGGCGCGCGCCTGCAGCAGCAGCTTGTCGAAGTCGGGGCGCTTGAACTTGGTGTCGTTCCAGTCCGCCGTCGAGAGATAGGCGGTGGAATACATCTGATCCTGTGTCGGCCGCCCGCCCCAATAGGAGGTCGAGAAAGGCTGGACGTTCCAGACGTTGGTCCAGTAGCCGTCACCCGGTTCGCGCTTCACCTCGATGTCGATGCCGGCCTTCTTGCAGCTTTCCTGGTAAAGGACAGCCGCATCGACGGCGCCCGGGAAGGCAACTTCGGAGGTGCGCAGGAGAACCGAGCCGCTATGGCCTGACTTCTTGTAGTGGAAGGCAGCCTTGTCGGGGTCGTAGGTGCGCTGCTCGATGCCCTCGGGGAAGAGCGCATAGGTGCTGTTGATCGGGAAATCGTTGCCCACCTTGCCGTAACCGCCGAGGATCTTCTGCACCATGGTTTCGCGGTCCATGGCATATTTGAGCGCCAGGCGCAGGTCGTTATTGTCGAACGGCGCCTTGTCGCAATGCATGATAAAGACGTAATGGCCGCGGCCGGCGGTCGAGAGAATCTCGACGTTGGGTGCGCGCTTCAACAGGTTGACTGTCTTCGGGTCGACACGGTTGATGTAGTGCACCTGTCCGGACGAGAGCGCGGCGATACGGGCGGTGGCGTCGTTCATGCCGATGATTTCGATGGAATCGACGTAACCCCGGTCGGAGCGCCAGTCGTCCTTGTTCTTTTCGAAGGTGGCGCGCACACCGGGCTCGAAGCTCGTCAGCTTGTATGGGCCGGTGCCGATCGAGGCAAGCGGATCGTCGACGCCGCCGTTCGGCTGAATGACCAGATGGTAGTCCGACAGCAGCAGCGGCATGTCGGCATTGCCTTCGCTGAGCGTCAGCACGAGATTGCCGCCGTCCGCCTTGATCTCCTTGATCGAGCCGAGGACACCGAGCGCGCCGGACTCCGACTTTTTGTCGGTGTGGCGATTCAGCGTCGCGACGACGTCGTCGATCGTCAGTTCCTTGCCATTATGGAACTTGACGCCCTTGCGGATCTTGAAGGTCCAGGTCACCGCGTCCTTCGAGGGCTCCCAGGATTCGGCGAGCGCCGGCACGGCGGCACCCGTCAGCGGGTCGGATTCGACCAGCATGTCGCCCCAGCAGCGGCCGACGCAGAACATGAACTGCGACAGGAATTTCGCCGGGTCCTTGGAATCGGTGGCGGCACCGCCTTCGAGGCCGAGCTTCAGGTGGCCGCCGCGCTTCGGTTCGGCGGCTTCGGCGCTTTCGGTGAAGAGCTTGTCGGCGACGGCAAGTGTGATGCCGGCCGCCATGGCGCGTCCGATGAATTCGCGGCGGCTGAGCCCGCCTGCGGTGACGCGGCTTGCGAGATATTTCGTATAGTCGTTCATTCCCCAGTTCCTTCTTTGGTGCGTTGACAGAACTTCCGGGCAGGATCGCAGGCGGTTTCCTCTCCACCTCCGGTGCCCGCATCATGCGGGAAAACATTGCGGTTGTTGCCGCCTTCTTATCGTCCTTTCCAAATGGGGCTTCGCTTCTCGGCGAACGCCCGCACGCCTTCCAATTGGTCTTCGCTCGAATAGAGCCGGTCGACTGTCGCAAACTGCCGCTTGGTGATTTTGTTCATGGCAGTCTGGAACGTCGAACCTTCCGCTTCGCGCACGATTTCCTTGATCGCCGCATAGACGAGCGGCGGCCCGCTTTCGAGCAACCGGGCAAGCTCCCAGGCTCTTTCCATCAGCCGGTCGGCCGGTAGAACCTCGTTGACGAAACCCCAGCGATGCGCCTCGTGAACATCGAGCCAGCGTCCCGTCAAAAGCATGTCCATGGCGATGTGATAGGGGATGCGCTTCGGCAGTTTGATCGAAGCGGCATCGGCGACCGTGCCCGAACGGATTTCCGGCAGGGCGAAGGTCGCATGCTCGGCGGCGATGATCAGATCGGTCGAAAGCGCGAGCTCCAGCCCGCCGCCGCAACAGATGCCGTTGACTGCACAAATGACAGGCTTGTTGAGGTCACGCAGCTCCTGCAGCCCGCCGAAACCGCCCACCCCATAGTCACCGTCGACCGCGTCACCAGCGGCAGCGGCCTTCAAATCCCATCCGGCGCAGAAAAACTTCTCGCCCGCACCCGTGACGATGGCGACGCGCAATTCAGGGTCGTCGCGAAAATCCCGGAAAATCAATCCCATGACGCGGCTGGTCGCCAGGTCGATGGCGTTCGCCTTCGGCCGGTCGATGACGACTTCCAGTACTGCGCCGTCACGTCGTGTACGAATGTGGTCGCTCAAACTATGCTACCTCCTTCGCCGTATGAGAGCATCGACTGCAACAACACCGCGCCCCTCGGGAAGAACCATCAGGGGATTAAGGTCCAGTTCCTCCAGGCGCACCGCATTCTTTACGACATATTCTGCCGTAGCTGCGACGGCGTCTATAGTGGCTTCAATATCGCCGCGCCGGCGTCCGCGATAGCCATGGATCAACTTTGCGATTTTAAGGCATGAAATCGCCGCACAAATATCGGCTTTCGTCACCGGAAGCGGCAGGATGACGGAATCTTCGAGCAGTTCGACGAAGATTCCGCCCGCTCCCAATGTCAGCGACAATCCGAAGACCGGGTCGCGGCTGGCGCCGACAATGAGCTCGGCGACCGGCGGATCAATCATCTTCTCGACGAGATAACCGCCATTCGGCGGCATCGCCGCCGCCGCATTCGACACCGCCTCTGAATCTTTGAGGTTGAGTACGACGGCGCCGGCCTCGGTCTTGTGCGCAATGCCGAGACCCTTCAGCACGACGGGAAAACCGAGCCGCTCGGCCTGCTCGGCGGCTTCACGGGGAGAAAAAGCCTGCAGCCCCCGGGGAACAGGAAGGCCGCAGGCAGCAAGTTCCGTCTTCGCATCGGCTTCCGTCAGCGTCTCGATTTCGCCGTCCATGGGCGGCACGTCGAGCAGCGGCAGGGGAGGCGGGCGATCCCAGACCTTGCCAATACCGGCGGCGACTTCCGCCGCTATGATAGCTTCGTCGATGCCAGAGAAGGCGACGATACCATTCGCCATCAGCCGATCGGCGATCGACTCGGGCATGTTCTCGGGAAGGGTCGCCAGAAGGCCGGCCAGCGCACCGGTGGCAGAGGCCGCGGCGATAACCGCGTCCGCCGTCGTCGCCCATTCGGCCGCATCGCAGCGGTCCCCGCGCGGAAAATCAAGGACGACGAGATTGAGGGCATAGCCGCCGTCGAACATGGCGCTGAAGGCTTCGGTCTGGCGTTCGAAATCGCCCCAGACGAAGGTATGGTAGTCGAGCGGATTGGAAAGCGCCACCATCTCGCCGAGAACCTGTCGCAGACGCGGCAATTGCTGCGGCTGCAGGGGTGGGAATTCTATCCTGCGGCCGACGGCGGCATCCGCCATCAGCGAAGCCTCGCCACCGGAGCAGCTCATGGATGAGATCGAATGGCTTGGCAGAGGGCCTGCGACATGCAGCAGCTTCAGGGTTTCGATGAGCGCCGGCAGGCTCTGGACCCGGCCGATGCCGAGGCGGGCGAGCACGGCATCGGCCACGCCATCGCTGCCGGCAAGCGAGGCGGTGTGCGACACGGCCGCCTTTTTAGCCTGCTCGGACCTGCCCACCTTCAGCAAGACGACCGGCTTCTTCGACCGGCGGGCGATGGCGGCAAGGCGCTCGAGGGCCGAGAGGTCGCCGAAACCTTCCACATGAAGGCCGACCGCCGTGACGCGCCGATCCTCCATCAGTGCGCAGGCGATATCGGCAAGCGATGTCTGCGCCTGGTTGCCTGCCGTCACCATATAGGCGATCGGCAGGCCGCGGGCCTGCATGGTGAGGTTGAGGGCGATATTGGATGACTGTGTGAGGATCGCGACGCCGCATTCGATGCGCTTCATGCCGTGCTGGTCGGGCCATAACAGGGCGCCGTCGAGACTGTTGATCAGCCCGTAGCAGTTCGGCCCGAGAATCGGCATGTCGCCCGCCGCCTCCAAAAGGGCTTGCTGCAGTTCGGCGCCGTCGGCAAGTTCCGCCGTCGCCTCGCTGAAGCCCGATGCATAACAGACCGCTCCACCGGCGCCCGCCCGCGAAAGGCTGCGCACGATCTCGACGGTGAGCGTCCTGTTGACGCCGACGAAAGTGGCGTCCGGGGCAGAAGGCAGATCGGATACGGAGCGGTAACACCGCCGTCCAAGCACCTCGTCGAGTTTGGGATGGACGGGCCAGATCGCGCCTGAAAAGCCCATGCGGTCGCATTGCTCGATCACCCTGCGCGCCTCGCGGCCGCCGAAGACGGCGATCGTTTGCGGTCTGAGCAGGCGGTCAAGCGGGCGAGATGTCATCGGCTCATGCTCCCAAAGGCCGGAGCAGGTCGCGGCTGATGATGTGCCGCTGGATCTCGGAGGTGCCGTCCCAGATGCGCTCGACGCGTGCGTCGCGCCAGAAACGGGCAAGCGGCAGGTCGTCCATCAGGCCCATGCCGCCATAGATCTGGATCGCCTCATCCGTCACGTGGGCAAGCATTTCGGAGGCATAGAGCTTGGCCGAAGCGATCTGCCGGTCGGCGGCAAGGCCGGCGTCGAGCCGCCAGGCGGCCGCAAGCGTCAGCCAGTCGGCCGCGTCGATCTCGGTGATCATATCGGCAAGCTTGAACGACACGCCCTGATTGGCGCCGATCGGCTTGCCGAACTGCTTGCGCTCGGCGGCATAGGGCAAGGCCATTTCGAAGACGCGGCGCGCCCGACCGACGCAGGTGGCGGCGACCGTCAGCCGGGTGCCGTAAAGCCACTGATTGGCGATATCGAAGCCGCGATGCACCTCGCCCAGCACCTGGGCTTCAGGAATGCGGCAATCTTCGAAGTTGAGCGTCGAGTTGTGATAGCCGCGATGCGAAACGGAATCGTAGCCTTTGAGGATTTGAAAGCCCGGCGTACCGCGATCCACCAGAAAGGCGGTGATCTTCTTCTTGATGCCTTTCGGCGTTTCCTCCTCGCCGGTCGCGGCAAAGACGATGACGAAATCGGCGACGTCGGCATGCGAGATGAAATGCTTCGTGCCGTTCAATACGAAATCGCCGCCATCGCGGCGGGCGGCGCATTTCATGCCGCGCATGTCGGAACCGGCATCCGGCTCGGTGATGGCAAGCGCATCGATCTTCTCGCCGCGCACCGCCGGCAGCAGGTAACGCTCGCGCTGTTCGCCCTCGCAGGCCATCAGGATGCCGGACGGTCGGCCGAAGAAAACCGTCAGCCCGAGGGAGCCACGCCCGAGCTCCCGCTCGACCAGCGTGAAGGTGACGTGATCGAGGCCGGCGCCACCGACCTCTTCGGGGAAATTGCAGGCGTAGAAGCCGAGTTCGATGCATTTGCGCTGGATCTCGCGCCCGAGTTCCGGCGGGACGATGCCGCTGCGCTCCACCTCGTTTTCATGCGGGTAGATTTCGGTTTCGACAAAGGCTCGAACCGTGTCGGCGATCATTTCCTGTTCTTCGCTGAGACCGAAATCCATGCCGCTCCTCCTATCGCCTCTGGCCGACGTGACGACCGGCGCCTTCGGGCAGCGTCAATTCCGAATGTGCCGCGGCGATCGCCTTGATCTTGTCGAGCACAGCGGCCGGCGCCGGCACGGCCCTGCCTGCCTTGCTGTCGACATGCAGCAGCATGTGCTCGGCGGTCGCGAGAGCCTCGCCCGACGCCGTGTCGTAGAGAGTGTGGAAGACATGCAGCCGCTTGTCATCGGCGGCCAGCACCTGGCAGGTCGAATGGATCGCCTGCCCGAGTTTTGCCTCGCCGAGATGGCGGATATGGCTTTCCACCGTATAGTAGCTGTGGCCTGCCTCGACATAGCCAAGGTCGACGCCGACGAGACGCAACAGGGCGTCCGAGGTGTCACCGAAAACCTGCAGATAGCGGTGCTCGGTCATGTGGCCGTTATAGTCGACCCAGGCAGGGCTTACCTTCGTTTCGACAAGCCGCAGCGGCTTCGACGGATCGAAGGACGCGGCCGCGCTGCCGTCCCGCGCCCAGAGCGACTGCTCGAAATCCTTCAGCAGCTTGCCGGCGCCCCATCCCCGGCCGCCGTGGCCGCCCTTGAGAGCCTGGAGGATGCCGACGAGGTTTTCGTCGCGGATGCGTTCGAGCTCGCGGATCGTAAGGCCGGCGGCCTGCTCGTCGGATTGCCGGCCGATCTTTTCGATCAGCGCATCGTCGAGATCGACGACATCGGTGAGCTTGGTCCAGGGCCAGGCAAGGCAAGGGCCGAACTGCGCCAGGAAATGCCGCATGCCGGCCTCGCCGCCGGCAATGCGGTAGGTCTGGAACAGGCCCATCTGCGCCCAGCGCAGGCCGAAGGAATAGCGGATAACGTCGTCGAGCGTCTCGACGGTGCAGATATCGTCATGGATGAGCCACAAGGCCTCGCGCCAGAGCGCTTCCAGCAGCCGGTCGCCGACAAAGGCCTCGATCTCCTTGGCGATGTGGACGCCCTTCATGCCGATCGGCGGCAGTCTGTCCATCGCCGCCTGGATGGTCGCCCCGGAAGTCTTCTCGCCGCCGACGATTTCGACGAGCGGCAACAGATAGACCGGGTTGTAGGGATGGGCGACGAAGAGACGTTCGGGATGTTTCATGTCGCGCTGCAGATCGGTCGGCAACAGTCCAGAGGTAGAAGAGCCGATCAATGCGTCGGGACGCGCCGCGGCGTCGATTTGCGTCAACACGCCGCGTTTGAGGTCGAGCCTTTCCGGCACGCTTTCCTGGATCCAGTCGGCATCGGCAACGGCTTCCTCGAGCGTCCCGCAAAAGGTCAGCCTGCCGCGCGGTGGCAGCGGCGCGCCGGTCAGCATGGCATAGGCCTTTTCGGCGTTGGCAATCACTTCGCCGACGACGCGGCCCGCCTCCGGGTGCGGATCGAACACATCCACGTCGATGCCGGCGAGCAGGAAACGGGCAATCCATCCGCCGCCGATGACGCCGCCGCCGATACAGGCCGCCTTGCCGATCTTGGTCATGATATCCTCAGCGTTTCGTCAATTTCAGCTTCTTGCGGACATCTTCCGGACCGATGATCCGCGCGCCCATGCCTTCCACCACCTGCACCGCCTTTTCGACGAGCTGCGCATTGGTGGCGAGCTGGCCCTTGCCGATGAAGAGATTGTCCTCCAGGCCAACACGCACATTGCCGCCGGCAAGAACCGCCGCAGCCGGATAGGCCATGGCGTTGCGGCCGATCGAAAAGGCCGAGAAGGTCCAGCTCTCGGGCACATTGTTGACCATCGCCATGAAGGTGTTGAGATCGTCAGGCGCGCCCCATGGAATGCCCATGCAGAGCTGGATCAGCACCGGGTCTTCGATCAGCCCCTCCTCGGCGAGCTGCTTGGCGAACCAGAGGTGGCCGGTGTCGAAGGCTTCGATTTCGGGCCGCACGCCAAGAGCCGTCATCTTGCTTGCCATCGCCCGCAGCATGGTCGGCGTGTTGGTCATGACATAGTCGCCGAGGTTGAAGTTCATCGTGCCGCAGTCGAGCGTGCAGATCTCCGGCAGGCACTCGGCGACATGGCTGACGCGCTCGCTGGCGCCCGCCATGTCAGTACCCCTCGCATTGAGGGGAAGGGGGCTTTCGACATCGCCGAAGATCAGGTCCCCGCCCATGCCGGCAGTGAGATTGAGGACGACGTCGACATCGGCCGAACGGATGCGGTCGGTGACCTCTTTGTAGAGATCGTTGCGGCGGCTGGCCGCCCCCGTTTCCGGATCGCGGACATGGCAGTGAACAACGGCCGCCCCAGCCTTGGCGGCGTCGATCGCGGAATCCGCGATCTGCTTGGGAGTGATGGGAACGTGGCTGGATCTGGAAACCGTATCGCCGGCACCGGTGACGGCGCAGGTGACGAAGACATCGCGGTTCATCGCTAGAGGCATGTTTTTGTTCTCCCAGTCTTGTCTCCATTACGCGACAGCATCGAGGAGGATGCTTTGCACTTTCAGAAGATCTTGATACATTATCAGAACTCATGGAGGTGGCCTTGCTGCAGCGATCAACGGAACGGCTCGATATCGACCTTCTCGTCCTGCCGGATACCAACCTGATCCTGATCGCGTCGGTCATCGAGCCGCTGCGCGGCGCCAATCGCATCTCCGGCAGCGAACTCTATCGCTGGCGGCTGCTGACGCCGGACGGGGCGCCGGTCCCGACCACCAGCCATATCGCCATTCCGGCCCAAGGCACCTTCAGGGCAACGAGCGAGGAGACGCCGCTTTTCGTGCTGGCCAGTTACAACTGGCACCAAAGCGCAACGCCGGCGCTGAAGATGCAGCTCTCGCAGGCCGCCCGCCACCGCACGGTCATCGCCGGCATCGAATCCGGCACATGGCTGCTGGCCGAAGCAAGCCTGCTCGACGGATTGCCGGCGACCGTCCATTGGGAGGATTACGAGGATTTTGCGCTCGCCTATCCGGAGGTGCGGGCCGTCAAGGATCGTTTCGTCATCGACGGCAAGCGGCTGACGACATCAGGCTCGCTTCCGACCGTCGACCTGATGCTGGAGATCATCCGGCAGCGCCAAGGTTATTCGCTGGCGCTCGAAGTCAGCCGGCTGTTCCGCTACGAGCAGCCCTCCTTTCATGCCGAAGAGCCGCTTTCCGCCGCCTCGCCAGGATTGCGCATGCACGATCCCCGCGTGGCGCAGGCGGTGCGGCTTATGGAAGAACATATCGAGCAGCCTCTGATCCTGGCGCGGATCGCCCGAAGGGTGGGCATCAGCGCCCGGCATCTGCAGGATCTCTTCCAGCAGAGCATCGGCGTGCCGCCGCATGTGCATTATCTCGCGCTGCGCCTGAACGCGGCGCGCCGCAAGGTGATCGAGACGACTGCCTCCTTCGCCGACATCGCGGCGGCAACCGGCTTCAATTCGGCCTCGGCCTTTGCCAGAAGCTACCGGGCGAGTTTCTCCGAAAGCCCGTCCGAGACCCGGCGCCGCCTGCGCCGCCGCATCACGCCATCGGCAGCGGCGACGTAGGCTGGAACGCGTCCCGGATCATCTCGGCGAGCTCGCGGATGGCTTCGGTGGAACGGTAGGTGCTGCGGCGGAGCACGACCTTTGAGGAATCAACTGGCGGGAAACCATCTTCGGCGGTCAGCTCCCGGCAGCCGGGCGGGATGCTGCTGCGGGAAAGTGTTGTCACGGCAAGGCCCGCGGTCAGCGCATTCTTCAGTCCCGATCCCGTATCGGCGATGAAAGCGATGCGGTAGTTGCGGCCGATCTGCTCCAGCGACCGGAGCGCAAAATCACGTGACCAGGTGGAGTTGCGATAGGTCGCAATGGGGAGGGGGTCGAGATCGTGCAGCCGGTGGACCATCGAGGTGACCCAGACTGTGGGATCGATGCAGATGACCTCACCTTTCGTCTGGTCGCTCCAGTCGAAAACGACGGCCAGATCGAGTTCGTCCCGCTCCAGAGCGGCAAGGTTGCGCGACGTATAATCACAGGAGACAGTGACCTCGACGGCCGGGTGACGCACAGCGAAAGCCGCAAGCGCCGCGGGCAGAACCGTCTGGCTGTATTCCTCGGGAATTCCGATGCGCACTGGCCCGTCCAGCGGCTTGCTGCGGATCGTCGCGGCGGCCTCGTTCAGCAGATCGATGACCCTGCGGGCATAGGGCACGAGCTGTATACCCGGGCGCGTGAGTTGCACGCCGCGGGCGCCGCGCTCGAAGAGGGGCTCGCCGATCGCCGCCTCGAGCCTCTTGATCTGGGTGCTGACGGCCGATTGCGTGCGCCCGATTCGCTGCGCGGCCGCGGAGAAGTTCGACGTCTCGGCCACGACCAAAAAGGTTCTGAGAAGGTCGCTTTCGATAGCCTCGTGCATTGGCAAGCCATAGAAAAACTCGATGATAGCCATCACTACTATTCGTTTGTCTAATGTCAATTGCTGGCGCAGAAATGGGCGGCGTTCGACTTCCTTCATTGAGACCATCCGCGTGACCATTGAAAATCCGGCCAGAGACCTCGCAGGCAGCGAGCACGAGAAGGGTGTGCTTCTCATCATTGCCGCGACCCTTGCCTGGAGCGCGAGCGGTGTTTACTCGCGGCTCCTGACCACCGACGTGTGGACGGCGATCGCCTGGCGGTCGTTGTTCGGAGGCCTGTTCCTGCTGATCCCCTGCCTTTTCCTCGAAGGGGGCATCTCGCGGCGGCAATGGCGCTCTGTCTTTCATCCGTCGGGACTTGCAATGATCGCATGCCAGACCTTCAGTCAGGGATGCTTCATCGGGGCGCTTTACATGACCACCGTCGCCAATGTGACGATGATCTATGCGACGACGCCCTTCATCGCGGCGCTGTTCGGCTGGCTCATCCTCAAGGAGAGAGTGGCCAGGCGGACGATGATTGCCGGCGCCGTTTCCCTCTTCGGCGTCGGCATCATCGTCGCTTCGTCGATCGGCGGCGGCACGGGCTGGGGGGACCTGCTGGCGCTCGGCATGACGGCCTCCTTCGCGCTCGTCATCATCATTCCGCGCATCAGCCCCGATGTGCCGAGCCTGCCGCCAACCGTCGTCAGCGCTTTCCTCACTCTCGTCATCTTCGCGCCCTTCGGCTCGGTCGGCTCGCTCGATCTGCACAACTGGATCGTCCTTGCCGCCTTCGGCGCGACCAACTTCTCGCTGGCACTGGTGCTCTTCCTTGCCGGGGCAAAGCGGATGCCGCCGGCGGAGGCGGCGCTGATCGGCACGATGGAAATCGTGCTGACGCCCTTCTGGGTATGGCTGTTGTTTTCCGAGCAGCCGCCGATCGCCACCTATTTCGGTGGCGCAATCATCATCGGCGCCGTGTTCTGGCACACGGCGGTCGACTTCAACCGGGACCGCCGGCCGTAGGCGGCTAGCTGCCGCCTATCCTCCAGTCCACTGACGCGACGGGTTAGGCAGTGTTCGCTCATGCGCCGATGAGCGACCAAGCGATTGCCGTGGCGGCCGTCCCACCCGGCGGCACGGCTAGCCCTTTGCAGCTCCAGGTGGCCTTGGCCTCAATTACCAAAGAACGCACGAAGCTGAGCGAAAAACCCGCCTGGTTTGTGAGCCGCCATCTTTCGTACGCGGCGAGCTAGTGTTGCAGCGCTGACGCGTTCCCCGAAATGACAAAAGCAGACCAGGTCGTGCAATTGCTCATCGCTGAGTTCGAAGAACCGCCTGGCTTCTCCATAGCTGTCATTTTCCATTCCTGCCGCCCGCAGAATGGGATCAGCGAACGCAACAGAGATCGGAGTGTCGTCATCCCGCAACGCAAGCCGATCTGCAATCGGCTGATACTCGGTTTCGTGAAGCGTCTTGAGAAACGGCCTGGGGCTGCGTTCCAGACTGTCGGCCCACCGTTCAAGCCGTTCGCGCCTCGTCATTTCAAGGCGATTATAGGTCGTGCTGACCTTCGCGATCGTTTTCAACTGCTCGAGTGCATGCTGTTCCATTTCGGCCTCCTATCCCGGAAAAATAGATGGTCCGCTCCCAAAAACAGCCTCGCTCAGGTCACAGCCGAAGTCCAATCACGATTGAAAACGACATCTGCCGCGGGCCAAAAGATGTGATTACAGGTGCCACGAGTTTAGCAGGGGAAGCCCGACGGTTGCGATCCTATCATCCGGAGCGATCCGGAAAACTGCCGTATTCGCGAGGTCAATCTATCGTTTCCGCTGGAAGCCGTTGCGACTTGGCGGACTGTCGCCTTGAGTGTCACTCATGTCGTTTTTTTGGGCGCCGTTTTCGATCAGGCATGGTTTTCTGGTCATGTTCACGGCGCTGCCTCTTAAGCTGGCGACATGAACATGCGAGGCTGGCCAGCCGCCGGCGCGCTGCCCCTTAGCGGTGGTAGAACTGAAGTCCTGAAAGCGGTCGCTGGATTGACATCCGCAGATCGAGACGGATCGAAAGGAGGTTCTGGAGCCCGAACGAGCTCTTTGTGCAGCAGATCTCTGGATTGCGGCGGGATATGACGATCGGAACGACAGGCCAGACCTATCGTGCTCACTCTCTCCTCGATCCCGCCTGTCGCCGCCTATCTGCGAAATTCGAAATATCGCCCGATGCGGCGATCTGAATACCGGACTGCGGAGGAGGCAGGCCGGAGGAATAGTTGTCGTCGACTGCATTGGTTGCAGCTCGAGGCATTCAACACATGGGAGGAATCCATGAGCAAGAATAGAGGCGTCGTCTATCTCCGGCCGGGAAAGGTCGAAGTCCGCGATATCGACGATCCGAAGCTGGAAGCGCCCGATGGCCGCCGCATCGAGCACGGCGTGATCCTGAAGGTTATCTCCACCAATATCTGCGGCTCCGATCAGCACATGGTCCGCGGCCGCACGACGGCAATGCCGGGCCTGATCCTCGGCCATGAAATCACCGGCGAAATCATCGAGAAAGGCGTCGACGTCGAGATGCTCGAAATCGGCGATATCGTTTCGGTGCCCTTCAACGTCGCCTGCGGCCGTTGCCGCTGCTGCAAATCCCAGGATACCGGCGTCTGCCTGACGGTGAACCCGGCGCGCGCCGGCGGCGCTTACGGTTATGTCGACATGGGGGGCTGGATCGGCGGACAGGCCCGCTACGTCACCATTCCCTATGCCGATTTCAACCTGCTGAAAATTCCAGATCGCGACAAGGCGATGGCGAAGATCCGCGATCTCACCATGCTTTCCGACATTCTGCCCACCGGCTTTCATGGCGCAGTGCGCGCGGGCGTCGGCGTCGGCTCGACCGTCTATGTCGCCGGTGCCGGTCCTGTCGGGTTAGCGGCTGCGGCTTCGGCTCGCATCCTCGGTGCCGCCGTCGTCATGATCGGCGATTTCAACAAGGATCGCCTGGCGCATGCCGCGAAGGTTGGTTTCGAACCCATCGATCTTTCCAAGAGCGATCGTCTCGGCGACATGATTGCCGAGGTCGTCGGCAGCAACGAGGTTGACAGCGCGATCGACGCGGTCGGCTTCGAGGCACGTGGCCATTCCGGCGGGGAACAGCCGGCGATCGTGCTCAACCAGATGATGGAGATCACCCGCGCCGCAGGCTCGATCGGCATCCCCGGCCTCTACGTCACCGAGGATCCGGGCGCCGTCGACAATGCCGCCAAGCACGGCAATCTCTCGCTTCGCTTCGGTCTCGGCTGGGCCAAGGCGCAGTCCTTCCACACCGGACAGACTCCGGTGCTCAAATATAATCGCCAGCTCATGCAGGCGATCCTCCACGACCGGTTGCCGATCGCCGACATCGTCAACGCCAAGGTCATCCCGCTCGACGATGCCGCCGCTGGATATGAAAGTTTCGACCATGGCGCGGCAACGAAGTATGTCCTCGATCCGCATGGAGAGGTCGCGAAAGCCGCCTGACGCCAGGGCCTGAAGACAAGATTTACGGCGCCGCGCCTGTCTTCGCAGGCGCGGCGCCGTAACGGTCTGAACCGATCGATTGCCAGAGGTTTACGGCAGAACTACTGGATGCTGAACGGGAAATACTTGGCGTTGATCATGTCGTAGGTCCCGTCGGCCTTGATGGCCTTCAAGGCCTCGTTCAGGCGCGCAAGACGCTCCTTGTCATCCAGGCGCAAGGCGATCCCCGCACCTTCGCCGAAATAGGTGACGTCGACCAGATCCGGTCCCTTGAATTCGCAGCAGGTTCCCGCCTTCGTGTTGGCGATCCAGTCATAAATGGCAAGCTTATCCTCAAGGATGATGTCGACGCGCCCGTCCGACAGACCTTTGTATAATTCCGGCGAAGACCGGAAAACCGTCTTCTTCAACTCCGGATAGAGGTGGTTGGCATAGGATTCCTGCGCCGTGGACGATGTCACCCCGAGCCTTTTGCCGCTGAGGGCGGCAGGGCTGACGTCGTTGATCGGCGAGTCCTTGCGGGCGATGAACACCGACGGGCTGGTGTAATATTGCTCGGTAAAAGCGACTTTCTGGCGGCGCTCCAGGCTCATCGACATGGACGAGATGATCGCGTCGTATTTGCCGGCGACGAGATCGGGGATCATGTCGTCCCATTTTTCGATGACGAACCGGCATTCGAACTTGCCGGCGTCGCAAAGGGCATTGGCAATATCGATGTCGAAGCCTTGCAGCTGGTTATTTGCATCAAGGTAATTGAAGGGCGGAAATGCACCTTCGACCGCAACTCTCAGAGGCGTACGATCTTGCGCCGCCAGCTGCAGCGGCGAGGTGGCGGCAAGAAGGACGACCAAACCGCCCGCCATGAGCGCTGCGCGCAGTATAGTCCGAAAGGATAGACGCAACATCGACGGAAACTCCTTGTGACGTAGTCTCCGCCATAGTGCGCCCCAGCCTTTAATTCTACGTGAACGCTTGTTTGTTACCGTCCACGAATGCGCCCGTGGTGGGTTCAGGGGTTTAGGCTTGCACATCGTTGTCCCTTCCAGCTCCAATTCGTTTCAGCAATCCTGGATCGCTTCAGGGAGAATTCTATTCCTGATCGCTGTCAGCGGACTCGGAGCGATCGGACTGGTCGTGCTTTCCGCACTCTGGGCGGGAACCGAGAGCGATGCGGCAGCCCTTGATCGACAACGCCAGCTTGTCAATGCGCGCCTCAGGGAACAGGTCGATCAAGTCGCGCATGTCATCGGCCAGTTCGGCAATGGCTACCTCTCCGGCGTTTATCCGGCCTCACGGGCAGCCGGAGTTTCCTCCAGCCTCGATACCGTTCTCACGGCGGCGGCCGGGAGTGCGATCAGCCACACTGCGATGTCGGCATTCGGCTATGACCAGGCCTTCGTCGTCGATGACAAGGCGCAGCTGATCATGCTGACCGACGGCGAAACCGAAAAGCGCTATCGCTGGATGAGACCGCTCTTTCTGCCTCTCCTTAAAGACGCGCGCCTGAACGCGAACCACGGCACCGCTTCCAGCGAACGGACCTCATCATCATTGGAAAGCCGAGCGGCCAACACCGCCCGCTCGAACCATGCACTGGCCAATCTGATGCGGCTCGAAGGCCGGCCGACGATCGTGGGCGTCGTTGCCGTCAACGAAGCGGCCGAGGGGCAACCACAGCCGATGCGGCAATTCCTGATCGTCGTGCGGTTTCTCGACGGCGCGGCGCTCGACGAGTTGAGCCGGCAGCAAGGCCTCAACGGCGCGCGCTTCGCGCGAACGGCCGACGCTGATGAAAACGAGGTTGCGTTCCAGATCGACGCAACGGCAAACGGCGAACCGATTGGCTTTATCGTATGGCGGCCTGATCTTCCTGGTTCGAGAGTGATCGGCCGCTTGATGCCGGCGCTTTCGATCGCCGCCCTGGTGATAGCGGTCCTGTTTTCGGTTCTGCTCGTGCGCCTGCGAAGCAGTCTCGGCGAATTGAAGAAAAGCGAGCTGCACGCCAGGCAGCTCGCCTTGCACGACGTGCTGACCGGCCTTCCCAACCGCGCCTTGTTCGCGATGCGGTTCGAGGCGTGCCTGGCCGATACACGCAATTCTGCCGAGCGGTCGGCCGTGGCGCTTCTCGACCTCGACCGCTTCAAGGCGGTGAACGACACCTTCGGGCATGCTGCCGGCGACGAACTCATCAGAATGGCTGCGGAGCGGATCCATGCGTTGCTTCGTCCGGACGACACGCTTGCCCGGCTCGGCGGGGACGAGTTTGCCCTGCTTCTCCGGAACATCAGAGATGATCAACTCTTGCCGTCCATCTGCGAAGCGATCGTTGCCGAACTCGGCAAACCCTTCCCGCTTTTGAGGGGCGAAGCGGTCGCCCGGGTCGGCGGCTCGATCGGCGTCACCGTCGTGCCGGATGCCGGGCGCAATGCCGACGATCTCATTCGTTATGCCGATGTCGCGCTCTATGAGGCTAAGGTGGGCGGAAGAGGTCAGTGGCGCGTCTACTCGCCATCCATGGACGGCGGCAGGAATGCGCGCGACGTCCTCAAGAACGAATTGCGGGATGTTCTGGCGAAGAGCGCGGCCTTGTCGGCTGGTGCTCCACAACCCGGTCCAATCGGCAACAGACCGGACTTCGGGTCGCTCGAGGTCTACTACCAGACAGTGCATCGCGCCGAGGGCGGATACTCCGCGTCTGGCGCGGAGGCTCTCGTGCGCTGGCGTCATAATCAGCGCGGACTGTTGACGCCTGCCAGCTTCATCCCTGCGGCCGAGGAAGGGGGCCTCATCGATGCCCTCGGTGTCTGGGTGCTGCGCGAAGCCTGCAGGGCTGCCTGCAAGTGGCCTGGAGACACCTTTGTGGCGGTGAATGTGTCTCCCTCCCAACTGAGAAGGCCCAACTTCGCCGAGGAGGTCTTCGCCGTGCTTGAAGAGACCGGCTTGCCGCCGTCTCGCCTGGAGCTCGAACTCACCGAGTCCTCGCTGATCGAGGATAGCTCGGATGTCTATTCGGTCCTGAAATCACTGCGCGGCCGCGGAGTTCAGATTTCGCTGGATGATTTTGGGACCGGCTTTTCGTGCCTCAGCCATCTTGTCCGCTTCGACATAGACCGCATCAAGATCGATCGTTCCTTCGTTTCCCAGCTGGGCGCAAAAGCCAACGGCGCGGCCATCATCGGCGCCATCGTCACGCTCAGCCGCAACCTCGGCATTTCGACGACGGCCGAAGGGGTCGAAACCGAATATCAAAGGGACTTTCTGGCCGCCCTCGGCTGCACCGACCTCCAGGGCTACTTCTTCTCCAAACCGGTTCCGCTTCGCGAACTCGACTGCTTCGGCAAACCCGAAAGCAGCGCCGCCTTACGGACGATCGTTCCAGGAGCCATTGCCTGACCATCTCCTGATCTTCCGGCCGTCGGGAACTTTCGCTCCGGGCAGCGGTTCGCGCCCAAAGACGAACGGAGGATGCGATGGGCGAGATCGGCGAGTGGCGGCACCTTTGCGTCGACATGCAGCGGATGTTTGCCGAAGACACGTCATGGCACGTTCCATGGATGGCCCGGATCTCCCCTCAGATCGAGGAACTCGCCGGCCGCTATCCAGCCCGAACGATCTTCACCCGTTTCGTGCCACCCCAGCATGCGGACGCGATGCCGGGAAAATGGCGCGATTATTACCGGAAATGGTGGATGATGACAGGCGAACATCTTCCGCGTGGCCTCGTCGAACTGGCTTCCTCGCTCGCCTCGCATGTTCCGCCGGCAAGATATTTCGACAAACGCACCTATTCCCCCTGGATCGACGGCCGCCTTCATAACATCCTGCAATCGGAACGCGTCGACACCCTTGTGATTACCGGTGGGGAAACGGACGTCTGCGTGCTTGCCGCTACGCTCGGCGCCATCGATCTCGGCTATCGTGTCATCATGCTGAAGGACGCCGTCTGCAGCAGCGCCGACGACACCTATGACGCATCGCTGGAACTTCTGCACGACCGCTTTTCCGTGCAGCTGGAGCTCATGGAAACCGATGAATTCTTGAGCGGCCTTGGCTGAGAAGCCTTTTCCGCGATCTTTATTGATGTGTATCAAGGCTGGTCTTTCCGCGCCGGCATACGTTTTCCGGGCAGCCTGTCCGAGGAGCCCGGCAGCGCGTGTTGTGGCAGGTTTGCGAGATCAACCGGTCCGGAGATAAGCAATGTCTTTGAAGCTGATCAGTGGAATGATGAAGTCGTCCGGCGAGGAAGCCCTGCTGGTTATGGATGCGGGCGGCACGAACCAGATGGTCGTTATCGACAGGGAGGCCCTTCTGGAGGTTGCCCAGCCGCCGCGTTGCGACGAAAGCCGGCTTCAGGAAAACATCGGCCTTTTCAGCCGGATTGCCTGCGCGAAATTCGATCGCGGCGATTTCGAGCGCGATGGGCGCATCAGAATTCATGCAGCCGACCTTGTCGCATGAGTGCCGCTCGCCTCCCTGACGTGGTGAGGCTCGCATAGGAAGCGGCGCGTCAGATCCAACGCGATCGAACGCCAAGCATCATCGCCAACGGCGAGATCATCCGCCTACGTCAGGAACGAGCCGGCGGCACCGGCGAGCACCGCGATACCGCTCACCATGGCGAGCCGAACCGCATAGCCAAGGCTTCCCGCGCTTGCTGCAAGCGCTGTTTTCGCAAGAAGATTGGCGAAGGCAGCAACCGCTATGGCTTGTGCAGCCGCATCCGCCGGCAGGTTCGGGAGCTTCGCGATCGAAAGCGTTATCGCATCGAGATCGCCCAGCCCTGTGATGAAGGCGACCACCCCCAGCGACTGGGTTCCGAAGAATTCCAAAGCCGCCCGCGTCACGATGGTGACGGTGGCAAGAAGAAGAGCAAAGCGCAGGACGACGTTCACCTCCAGCGGATTTTTCGGTGAAAAGTCGGGACTGTCACCGGCGCGCGGCGACAAGCCGGCCAAGCCACCGCCGATGGCAAGCGCCGCCGCACCCGGGCCGAGCAATGCCGCAAGCTCCGCCATCACCGCCGGTGCGATGACACCGCAAATCAAAAGCACCCGGCTCAGGGATACCGCCCCCGCCATCATCGCTCCGGCTGAAAGCAGCGGCGAGAGCGCGGGAATCTGCTTGGACTGTCGGGCAAAGGAAAGGGTCAAGGCCGTCGAGGAAACGATACCCCCACAAGCGCCCGTCAGGAGCAGTCCGGCTCTGGCGTCGGTGAGCCGGATCATGACATAGCCCACAAATGAAACCGCCCCCACGAATATGGTCAGCATCCACAGCTCGAAGGGGTTGATCATTTGCCAGGGATCGACCGCCTCATTGGGAAGAATTGGAAGAATGACGACGGTCATCGTCAACAAGATCAGGGCGGCTCTCAACTCGAGCCAGGTCAATTTCCGCAGAAATCCGTGCAGTGGCTCCCGCGCCGCCAGAAGTGCCGTCATTGCGACCGCGCTCGCCGCGATCGTCGTCATATCTGCAACGACGGCTCCGAAACCGAGCGCGAACACCGTGATCGCGGCAATGGCGCCGGTTGCGCTGTAGTCACCCTCCCGCAGCGCCTGCATGCGGCTGAAGACAAGGATCGTGATGCAAAAGAATACGAAGATGGCCGTCGGCAGGATCGGCCCCGCAATAGGTTGCAGGAAGCCGCAAAAGCCGCCGAGGAAACTCGAGAGGCCATAGGTCCGGATACCCGCCACTCTCTTGCCCGGCGGGGCCTCGCGTTCTTGCCATCCACGTTCGATACCGACGAGTATGCCGATCGCAAGTGCAAGACTGAGGCGCTGGAATGCATCAGCCGTCACCAATGAAGTCATCATCCGAAGGTCCAGTTTTTGTCGGCGCCGCCTCCCGGAGATCTTCTGCCCGATATGCCATAAGCATGCATTTCCCTCTCCCTGTTCCTGGAAGCCATCCACACCCATGCGGCCCGGTCATTGCGATTGCTCAATCACCCCATCTGATTGTGCCGTTGCAGTGAGCAGAGTCCGCTTGATGTAGATCAACGAGATCTTTCGCCGCGACGATAATCTTGAACGAGACGAGAGGATTCCGCCATGGTCGATAACGCGCTTTTGATACCGGAGCAGGCGCTGCCTGCTTCTGCTAGAAATCTTTTCCTCGCCGCCTACAGACTGAACATCGAGGCGTCGCGGATGATGCTGCGTTGTCAGATCGAACTACTGACTTCATTCCGGCGTCGGCTTCAACTTTACGAGACCTTCCTGGACGACCTCGCCGAAAGTGCCGAACTGAACGATACGTTCGAGGTCGTGGCCGACTTTGCACAGAATGCCTTGGCCGAGGCGCCTCGAGAGACCGCGCGACTGGCCGGGATCTCCTCGAAAATGGGGGTGGTCTCCGCAAAGGTCGTGCGCAAACTGGCGGATGAGACGGTCAAGGACTTGGGCGCTCGAACCTGCGCTTGAGGCGTCCGCTCAGCCCGCTATCTCGTCTTCTGCTTTTTCCAGGGCTGCGTTCAACAGTTGGAGCGCGAACTCCTCTGCTGCCTTTTCGTCATCCGCGCAAAGCTTCAATGGGGCGCACCGCTCCTTCAGATTACGGATAAGTCTCCGGCGAAGCCTCGGGACCAGGCGCGATTCCGTTTTGGCGACAAGCTCCTGCAAACAGGTGACGGCAATCGCTTCGAACATGAGAAGCTTGCCTTCGACTTCACCTTGTGAAGGAATGGGCAACCGCTCGCCGCCCCGTTTGAAGTCTCGTTCCGTCGACAGCATTTACGGCCTCCTAACCGATGACAGGCCCTGCACCTCTCCGAATTCCGCGATCGGGACGTCCACGGCCACGCCTGTCAATCGAGAAGCAGCCTACAGGGCGGAAATCGATATCGCTTTGACGAAGGTCAAGGAACCCGGGGCGATGGTGACTATCCTTTTCCTATCCAACCAGAGAGGTATATCGACATGACCATCAGGACGGTACTCAGCATCCTCAGCGTTCATCAGTTCGAGGAAGATCTCAAAACCGCCATCGACTTCTGCGGTGCCCATGGCGCGCATTTGAATGCGCTGGTGATCGCGACGGGAGCAGCTCCGATCATCGGGGACTACAATGTCATCTCGCCCGTATGGATTGAGGAACGCCAGCGCGAGATCGACGCGCTCTCCGACAAGGCTGCGGAGATCAAGGATATTCTCGACCGAAGCGAGATCTCCTACGAAGTCCAGGACGTCTACACGGAATTCGCATGGGCCGACGAAGATATTGCCGAAAGGGCACTCTATGCCGACGTCGTCCTGATCGGGCGGCAGGCGGCCCGAGACGAAGACCTCCGCAAACGCATCATCGATGGCGCACTCTTCCAGACGCCGACCCCGATCCTCATCAACCGCGGAACACGGGCGATGAATGCCTCGTCGAGATCGGTTTTGCTGGCATGGGATTCCAGCGACGAAGCGTCACGCGCCGCCCGGCAATCGCTTGATCTGCTCAAGCAAGCCGACACCGTTTACGTCACGATGGTGGATCCGGTGGCGCGGATGCGGGCGAACGGCGAGGAACCCGGCGCCGACATTGCCGCCTATCTTGCCCGGCACGGCGTGAAGGTGCAGGTGGATCGCATTGCCAGCGGCGGCCAGCCGGCAGACCAGGTCCTGCGGCAGCACGCCGTCGACGTGTCCGCCGACCTGATCGTCATGGGTGCCTATAACCATCCCCGCTGGCAGCAGACGATCTTTGGCGGCGTGACGCGCGGCATGATCGAAGAAAGCAGGATGCCGATATTCATGGCCCACTGATCGGCCGGCGTTCAGCCGGCCCGGCGCCTCTCACCTTGCATGCATGTCGCCCGGTTGCGGCACGTGTCCGGGCGATAGGTATTAATCGATGGCAAAGGCCGCGCGGCCTGACAACGTCCGGACAAGGATGCCAAAGAAGATGTGCGGAGATTCGGCAAGGATCGGAACCTCCTTCGGGCTGAGCGAACCGACTTCCCACCAGTCCGCGTGCTTCTGCAATATTTCCCAGGCGTGCAGACGCTCACTCCGCCGGAGCTCGGTGTCGGGGAACTCCTCGAACTTTCCTTCGGCGATAACGCTCGTCCAGCCCTTGCCCACCCGCCGGTCCACCTGCAGGCACGCCCTGTCGTTTTCCCGCATCCATTCCACTTTGCGGCCGGGCATCGAAAAACAGTATGCGACGCCATCTTCAAAGGAGAAATAGATAGGCACGACATAGGGCCGACCGTCCTTGCAGCAGGCCAGGTGCCCAAATCTTGTCTCTCCCAGGACGGCGTGGCATTCAGCCAGCGTAAGTTCCCGTAAACCCAATGACATGAGACGCTCCTTCGGGTGGTGTTCCAGGAGTCATTTTAGACCGGCCGCGCGGCTTCGCACATTGATAAAGAGCAATCTCGTTTGGGTCTGGCAGGGCCGACTGACGGCTCGGGCAACAGATCGCTCATCACAGAAGAGGTCAGCTTGGCTGACGCCAGAGTGCTGCATGGTCGCTGCGGGATGACCAGAGGAGCGATTATCCAGGCGGCGAGAAAGGCAGGCCCCCTCGCTTTCTCGCCGCCACAGAACGCTCGGTCTTACGGGGAGGGCCCCTCGTCCGCCAGACGGGCACAGCTCACGCAATATGGCGTGTAGGGGATGGCCTCCAACCGGTTGGGTTCGATCGGGGCGAGGCATCTGACGCAGCGACCGAAGCTTCCGCGCTTCAGCCGTTCCAGGGCCGCCTCGATCGATGTGATTTGCGCAACGGCTTCCCTTCGCATTTCGGTCAGCACCTGATCGTTCTCGACCTGGGTGATACGATCTTCGCTATCCGGATCCAGCGCGGCACCGAGATCGGCATCGATCGCCGACCGCCGGCGCTGCAGGTCCGCTTTCATGGTCTTCAGTTTGTTTTCTATCTCTTCGTTCTTCATCGACGCTTTCCCGCTGCGTGAAACGGCGGCACATGCCGCGCTCTGTTCGCCCATTCGGCCGGCCGAATGCAACGCTCATCACCGTACAACCGCCCGGGAAGGCTGCATTGATCGGCATCAATGGGGAGGGGATGGGCAGTTTGAGACATGTCAACGCGCAATTCCCGCTGAAGTGCGAGAGTGGCGACCCAGTCCGCCATTCTCTTCTTGGGGTGTCCACCATGAAACGGCATATCTTTTTACCGCTTCTCACCTATCCTGATGCGACTTCGGAAATCATGATCGCCAATGCGGTCATGCTGGCGCGCCACATGCAGGCGACGCTCACCGTCTGTGCGGTGGAGATTACCATTCCCGACGTCTCCAATGCCCTCTCCTCACTGATCATCGATGCGGCACAAATGGCGCGGGAAGCGGCGGCGCTGAGCCGCAGGCGCGCTTCGACGCTGACGCAGAAAGCGGTCGATGAGGCACGGGCGGCTTCCGTCGATCTACGCACCCGCGAGATCAAGGTCGAGGAGCCATTCGTCGTCGACGCGCTGGCGGAAGCCTCGCGCGCCTACGATCTCGTGCTTCTGGAACTGGCCGGCCTCTCCCGCCCGATCGTCGAGGCGGTACTGTTCGGGTCGGGGCGGCCGCTCATACTCTATCCGCCGGCGCCCTTCGGCGGCCGGATCGACCGTGTCGCCATCGCCTGGGATGGCAGCCGCGCGGCTGCCCGGGCGGCACATGATGCCTTCGTCTTCCTGGAGCAGGCCTCCAAAGTCTGCCTGCTTTCCGTGGTCGACGAGAAGCCGGTGACGTACGAGACAGGCGATTATCTCGTCGAAAACCTGCTGAAGAGCGGCGTGATGGCGGAGGTGACGCGGCTGCGCGCACACGGCGATCCTGTCGGGGAGGTACTGCAGAGCAGGGCCTTCGAATTGCGAGCCGATCTTCTCGTCACGGGCGGCTTCGGTCATTCGCGTTTGCGGGAATTCGTGCTCGGCGGCGCGACGCAGGCGGTGCTGACCAGCATCACCCTGCCTGTCCTGCTGTCGCATTGAGGGGCCTGCATGACGTTTAAGGACCGGCTTCGGAACGATCGGCTGTGGGATCGTATCGTCGATGCCGCGGAGGCCGCGCAGCTGATCACCGATGGCATGATCGTCGGCATGAGGCCAAGGCGACGACCGGTGCATCGCTCGGCCACAATCTCGACAGCACGCTCACCGAGGCTCATGTCATCGCGCGCCGCATGCCGGTCCAATCCGATCCCGTCTTGCTCCGGGCGATCAATGCGGCGAAGTGATGTTCGTCTATAGCATCTTTCGGAGACGGTGGAATTCCTGCGTACCGGCCGGCTTGCACCGGTGGATTTGGCCGTCATCGAGGCGACCGCGATTACCGAGGGCGGCGGCATCGTGCTGACGACCTCCGTCGGCAATTCGGCAAGTTTCGCCGTCCTCGCACCGAAGGTGATCGTCGAGATAAACCTGTCGAAGCCGGAAGCACTGGAAGGTCTCCACGATATCTATATCCCTGCCGCGCGACCGAGCCGGGAGGCGATCCCCATCGTTGCGCCCAACCGCCGCATCGGCGTACCCTTCATTCCGATCCCGCCGGAAAAGATCGCCGCGATCGTCGTCACCCAGCCTTGCCCCGCGGGAGCGGGCGGAGGTCGTCATCGCCAACTGCGTGCATCCGACCTATCGTGAAACGCTGGAAGATCATTATCGGCGCGCGCTGCTACGCGGCGGCCACACGCCTCATCTCCTGGAAGAGGCGCTCAGCTGGCATGACGCCTTGCGGCGGATGGGAAAGATGCTGCCGTAGTGCCGCCCGTTTCACGCCTCCATGGCGTCAGCCGCTGCCGTGTCCCCGACCATCTCGTCCTCCTGCAATCTTACGGCAGTACTTGCATCCCGGATCATGGCATACTTCACCTGCGTGACCCTCAGGTCGCGATACCAGTCGACGAGTTCTCCCCACGGGTCTCTGATTTTGGAGAGGCCGGAGATGAAGGCGACGACGGTTCCAATTTCCGTCTGACCAGTGACGACATAATAGCCGCCCAGGGCGAAGATGCCGGCATAGCCCAGCTGAGTCATCAGGTTCATCATGAAATTCATCGTGAATTTGATCCTGTAGACGCTCATGTTCAGCGAGAAGAGCCTCTCAATCCGATCATCCTGGGCATCGAGCGCATCACTAGTGACAACGTGCTGGACCATACTCTGGCTGACATGGCGCATGACGGTGATCTTGGTTTCGACGCGGCGGTTGATCGCGGACTGCATCAGCGGCACGAAGCCGATCTGCGGAAGGAAGACGACGGCGACGGCAAGCGCCATCAGGGGCTGCAGGAAGATCAAATAGCCGCCGACCGCGACAAGAATGCCTGCCTGCAGCAGCGGTTCCGAGATGCTGGTGCCGACAAAACCGCCGACCGGTTCGGCTTCGGCGATGATGATCGAGAGCTGCACGCCTTCGGCAATCGCATCGAGAGGAGCCTCGGCCGAGCGTTCCGAGGTCGCAAGCGCCGATTTACGCAGCCAGCGGACCGCGACCTCGCCGATCCAGCCACGATAGATATTGAGCATCAGCTTGGTCAGGCCTTCCAGCAGGACGAGGCCGAGATAGGCAAGAACGAGAATTAGAATGGCCTGATAGGGGGTGCCGTTTGTGGCCGCATTGATGATGCGCCTCTGGACCTCCAGCGGCGCGGTGCCGGCGAGGAAGAGAACGATCGAAAGGGCCGCGATCGCGATCTGGTGATGGCGCCCTATCAGGAACACGAATCCAAACAGACTTCTCGGCATTTCAGCCTCATGGCCTCGTATTTGTGCGTCAGAATGGCCGGCGCCGCTGCGAGCGACGGGAACGGGCTTTCACCTTTTGGAGCGCTCCTGCCGGCTGGCCATTCCGTGGTTTGCCTCCCTGACTTTTCAATTCTGTCTCATCTCGGCATCCGGCGGCGGCAGTGCGATGCCGTAATAGGGATCCACCCAGACGAGCAGGTCCCTGACAGACGTCACGCCTGCAACGTTCTCGGCCGCGACCTTTGCGGCCAGGCGCTCGCGTTCGTCGAAGATCGTTCCGGTCAGTTCGGCAACGCCGCCGGCGACGTGGCAATGGATGAAGCCGTTGCGGCTCCAGCTCTGCTTTGCAAGTTCCGATTCGATTGCCGCCTGGATCTGAGCGTCTCCGGCCGAAAGCGATGACGGTAGTGCCCGAGACAAAGCCCGCAAGAGATCGCAGCGCGAGACGATACCGACGAGCCTGCCATTTTCCACCACCGGCAGACGCTTGACATCCTGGCGTTCCATCGATTTGACGGCGTCGGAAATGGAGGCGGTCGGCGCGATCGTGCTGACCTTGGAGGTCATCACCTCATCGACCCGCCTTCCATGAGTTCGGACATATTCGGCGGCGATCTTTCCGGAGCTCGTCAGCCATTCGAGCAGCCACGACCGCTTGCGCTCGGTGTTCAATTCGCCGCGGCGCAGAAAGTCCCCTTCGCTGACGATGCCGACGAGCGCTCCATTGGCATCGACAACCGGTAGTCCGCTGATCTTGTTGTCGAGCATCAGCTTGGCGGCTTCGGCGACGGAGCAGGACGTCGTCACAGTGATCGCCGGCGATGTCATGATGTCTTGAACGAGCATTTTCGACTCCTGTTGCTTCGCATCTCCTCGGCAACGGCGCACGAGAATCTTTAACCAGGCCGGCATTTGCCTGCGAAGCCCGTGGGCTGAGTGCCAGCCTTTGGAGCAGGCAAGCAACCTTGGGGCTAGTGAGGATAAGTTAGCGGCGTTGAAGCCAGGACGCTTTGATCAACGTCAACAATGGAAGGAACTCGAAGCCGCGGCCGAATCGTCTTCAATTCCGGCGTGGGGGCTTTGCCCTGCTCACCGGATCGGCAGGACCAAGGCGCCCGCAGGCTACCCGTCTTCGCCTGCCGCAAATACGAATGGTCTCACCGACAGCAAACAGACAGGTTCAAGCCTCTATCCAGTCGCGGTCGCCTCATGGAAGGCAGAAGCAAAGGATTGAACGATGAAGTTGAAACTTATCTCCGCTCTTGTGATCATCGCCGCAACTCCCGCTCTGGCGATCGCCAGTCCAAGCTGCACCAAGGAGCCGAAGTCCAAGTGGATGCCCGAGAAAGCCATGAAGGAAAAAATCGACGCTCTGGGCTACCAGGTGAAAACCTTCGAGATCACCGGAAGCTGCTACGAGATCTACGGCAAAGACAAGCAGGGCGACCGCGCCGAAGTCTATTTCAATCCGGTGTCCGGCGAAATCGTCCAGAAAGGCGACTGACCATGGCGCCCATTGAGTTGCAGAAGCAGGAGGGCCTCCGGCCCTCCCAGGTCGCGAGCGGCACCGTCAAGGTCTGGGACCCAATCGTCAGACTGTTTCACTGGACCGTCGTTACGGCCTGCATCCTCAATCTTTTTGTGTTTGAGGAAGGAAAATATTGGCACCGTTTGACCGGCTACGTCGTTGCCATGGCCATCGTCGTACGGATCATCTGGGGGTTCGTCGGAACCAGGCATGCGCGGTTCCGAGACTTCTTCCCGACACCTGGCAAAGTGAGGGCGCAGATCCTTGGCATGATCAATGGCAGCGAGCAACGCTATATCGGCCATAATCCGCTGGCATCGATCATGATGCTGGGCCTCATGGTGATTCTTGCAATGACCGCGGTCAGTGGCTGGATGACGACGCTCGATGCCTTCTGGGGCGACAAATGGCTCGAGGAAGTGCACGGTGTCATCGCCAACAGCATCATGGTCTTCGCCTTCATCCATGCCGGGGCGGCATTGGTCGAGAGCTGGAGACATCGGGAAAATCTCGTCTGGTCGATGGTGACAGGTCGAAAGAGAGCATGAGAATTCTTCTGATCGAAGACAGCGTCCGGCTTCGCGATCTTCTTTGCGAAGCCATCCGCGAGGCCGGCTGGCGCATGGATGCCTTTGCTACGGCAAATGAAGGCCGTCTCGCGCTTGACGGAACAAGCTACGATCTCCTTCTTCTTGACCTTGGCCTGCCTGACGAAGATGGCCTCGACGTGTTGAAGTCTCTGCGTCTCGCGAAGCGGCAGATTCCGGTGCTCGTCCTGACGGCACGCGGGGCCGTCGACGAACGGATCGCCGGGCTGGATGCCGGGGCTGACGACTACTTGATCAAACCCTTCAACAATGGCGAGTTGATCGCGCGGATTCGAGCCCTGATGCGGCGCTCGCCCATGACAGCCATGCCGACACTGGAATTCGCCGACGTCAGGTTTGAGGCGGCGTCCCGCCAGGTCACCTGCAACGGCATTGAAATGGCGCTCGCCCCCTCGGAAAAGTCGCTGCTCGAACTGCTGATGCGCAATGGCGGGAACGTGGTTTCCAAGCGCAAGATGGAACACGCTTTCTCCGAGTTCGGTGACGAGCGCAGCAGCAACGCCGTCGAGCTGGCGGTCTCCCGGCTCCGGCGGAAACTGGAGGGACATCCCGCCAATGCCGTCATCGAAACCGTGAGAGGCGTCGGTTACATGCTGCGCGAGGACCGAGGTTGATTCGATCGGCTCCTACCTTGACGGCCATTCTGACGCGAAGGATCGCCTTCTTCGCCATGGTCGCGATGCTTGTCCAGCTCGCCGTCGTCTTCTCTGACTATTATTGGAACGTCGGGGAACTTTCCCGCCTGTATGTCGAGCAGGAAACAGAGCGGCTTGCCTCGGGCGTCGGTGGCAGGGACGGAGCCGTTACCTACAGGCTGCCGGCAGCTGTAGGCCGGCGTTATGCCCATCCGCAGACCGGCTATGTCGCCCGCATTCGCGACGGCCGGGGCCACCTTATCTTCGAGTCCTGCGACGATGCCTGCGAAAGCCGTTTCCTGCCCGCGGAGGTCAATCCTCCGGATTTTTGGCTTCGCACCATCAAGCCAGGGAAACCGCTTACGCTTGTCGGGGGCCGAGCTTTCCAGATCGGCGAGCAGCGGATTCTGGTTGATGTCGCCACTGTGGGCGATCCTGAGAATCTCGCCTCCGCCGTCTTTTGGAACGAGATCCTCGAGCACATGATCGTGCCGATGAGCATCTTGCTCGGACTTGTTCTCGGGGCAACCTTAATATCGGTTCGCCGCGCCCTGAAGCCTGTGAAGGCCGCGGCCGATGCTGCCGAACTCATCGATCCGATGGATTCCGGATCTCATCTGCCCTTCGAGGGAATGCCGCGAGAAATTGCCCATCTCGCGGTGGCCGTCAACCGGGCGTTCCAACGAATTGGCGAGCTGATGCTATCGCAAAGGATACTGACATCGGGCATCGCCCATGAAGTGCGCACACCGCTTGCGGCCATCAAACTCGAACTCGGCCGTATTGACCATCCGAGGGCGCGGAAAGCTGAGGCGGATCTCGATGACCTCGTGCATTTTGTGAGCCAGCTGACGGCGCTCGCGCGGCTGGACACGTTCGATCACAGCACGTTCGAAGAGGTCGATCTCGTCGTTCTTTGTACAGGCGTGGCCGAGCAGCTCGCACCTTGGGTTTACGAAAACAAGCATTCGCTGGAGGTGTTCGCCCAGATCGAGGCGGCAGGTGTCAGAGCAGCACCAGCCCTATTGAAAGACGCCCTTCGCAATCTGATCGAGAATGCGGTTCGCCATACGCCGGATTCAACGAAGATCATTGTCAGGGTGGGAGAATACGGTATCCAGGTCGAAGATCGACAGGATGTATTTGGCAGTTTCCTCCATCAAACCCAGAGTGCGGAAGGCCTCGGAATAGGACTTAAGATCGTTGAACGGATCGCGGAACTTCATAAGGGATCGTTGAGGCGTTCCATATCGCGGCACGGCAACATCTTCGAACTCTTATTGCCGGTGGTGGCGCGACGCAGGCGGTGCTGACCAGCATCACCCTGCCTGTCCTGTCGTCGTATTGAGCGACGGCAGGCGGTCAAGGACCGGCTCTCGAACTCATTGTCAACGCCACGAGGGCCGCGTACCTCATCAGCCGCAGCCTGCCGGCCGGCAACAAGCGGCTCCTCAATCCCGTCGCAGCGTCTTGCCGGACTCCGCATCGAACAGATGAAGCTTGCCCGGCCGGGCCGCGATCGTTACGGCCTGCCCGGGCTCGAAATCGTGACGTTCGGACAGCACCGCGACAAGTTCGCCGGATCCGTAGCGCAAAAATACCATCGTCTCGTGGCCAGTGGGTTCGGTGACGTTGACGGTCGTCTTCAAGCCGCTCGGAGCGAGCGACAGATGTTCGGGCCGCACGCCCAGGCGCACAGGCTGGCCATCGGACGCCTCCGGCGTGAAGCCGAGCGCAATCTCATCGCCTGTCTCCGTGACGAAGACCGCACCGTCGGCCTTGTAGTGACCTTTCAGCAGATTCATCGACGGCGAGCCAATGAAGGTGGCCACGAACGTATTGCGGGGACGGTCGTAAAGCTCCAGGGGCGTTCCCGTCTGTTCGACCTTGCCGCCCTGCATGACCACGATCTTGTCGGCCATCGTCATTGCTTCGACCTGGTCATGGGTAACGTAAATGGTCGTGGTCTTCAGCCTTTGGTGGAGCTCCTTGATCTCCTTGCGCATCTGCACGCGCAGCTTGGCATCGAGGTTCGACAGGGGCTCGTCGAATAGGAAGACTTGCGGCGATCGGACAATGGCTCGCCCCATCGCTACGCGCTGCCGCTGGCCGCCCGAAAGCTGGCGCGGATAGCGGTCAAGATAGGGCACGAGGTCGAGGGTTTCGGCCGCCGCCTGTAGGCGCTGCTTGATGACATCGGCCGGCTGCTTCTGCAGACGCAGCGCGAAGACCATGTTCTCGGAAACGGTCTTGTGCGGATAGAGCGCATAGCTCTGGAAGACCATCGCAATATCACGGTCCTTCGGCGGCAGATTGTTGACGATCTTTCCGCCGATCGAGATGGTGCCGCCGGTAATGCTCTCGAGGCCTGCGACCATGCGCAGCAAGGTCGACTTGCCGCAACCGGACGGGCCGACGAGGACCACGAACTCGCCATCGCGAATGTCTATATTGACCCCATGCAGGATGTTTAAGGCGCCGTATGCCTTCCGCGCCTCTGAAATATTGACCTCAGCCATATGCCTCCCACTCGCTTTCCGGTCACCCCCGGCACACGTTCCAGGGGATGAATTTCTCGACAGTATCCAGAGTTTGAGGCACAGCGAAAGTGCGCTCTGCCACGATCCGAAATACCTTCAGAACCTCCTCCATGAAACGTTTCATTTTTTATTGACTTTTTGCGCTTCCCGTCTAATGCTCACTGATGAGACCGAGAGGAGCGGTTTCAAACAAGAATTATGAAACGTTTCATTTTCTTGTTTACCAGATAGTTCTGCACGAGACCAGTCCCAAATTCGGGCCGGAGCCTATCCGGAACACTGGCTGGCGGCAGCGCACCAAACGTGGAGGAGGAAGACATGAAAGTCGAAATTTACGATGCATTGATGCGCCGTCAGGCAAGCCGCCGCGACCTTTTGCGCGGAACGGCAAGTGCGGCGGCTCTGCTCGGCCTGTCCGGCGCGATGGGCGGAATTGCCGGCACCGCATTCGCGGCCGATGACCTGCGCGCCCAGATCCTGCAGATCCCCGGCGTCGGCAAGGGTTCGCCGACGGACGCGGACTGGCAGAAGGTCGGCGAGCTCTGCCTCGGCCCGACCAAGGCCAATGTCAAGCAGGGCGAATTCGCCGGCGTCGAGCTGACCTTCATGGGGCTCAACAACCAGAATCTGCACAACTTCCTGTTCCGCGGCTTCCTGAAGCCTTGGGAAGCCTATACCGGCGCCAAGATCAACTGGATCGACCTTGCCCAGGCCGATTACAACGCCCGCCTTCAGCAGTCGATCGCAACCGGCACGGTTGATTTCGACATCCTTGAAATGGGCGCGCCTTTCGAAGGCGATACCGCCGGACGCGGGCTTCTCGACGAGATGCCTGATTGGGCTGCAAAGCAGGTCGAAGCCGACGACCTGGTGAGCTACCTGAAGCCGCCGGTCGGCACCTGGGACGGCAAGACCTATCGCGTCACGATCGATGGCGACTGCCACACCTTCGCCTATCGCAAGGATTACTTCGGCGAAGGCTCGATCAGCGGCATGGCCGAGCCGCCGAAGACCTGGCAGGACGTCAACGCAGCGTCCAAGGCGCTGATCGGCAAGACCGATCCGCTGACCGGCCAGCCGGCCTACGGCTATCTCGACCCGCTCAAGGGCTGGGGCGGCTTCGGCTTCTATTTCATCGAGAACCGGGCGACGGCCTATGCCAAATACCCCGGCGATCCAGCCTGGCTGTTCGATCCTGAGAACATGAAGCCGCTGGTCAACAACCCCGCCTGGGTCCAGGCGATCCAGGATGTGCTGGATCTGATCGCGGCCAAGGCCTATCCCGCCGACCAGATCAATGCGGACCCCGGCACCACCGCCTTCTCGCAGTTCCTGGCAGGCACCGGCGCAATGCTGATGTGGTGGGGCGACGTCGGCTCCAGCGCGCGCACCTCGGATACCTCGGTCGTCGGCGACGTGGTCGGTTTCGGCATCAACCGCGGCTCCAACCGCGTCTACAACCGCAAGTCCGGGCAATGGGAAGACAAGTATAACGAAGCGCCCAACATGGCCTATCTCGGCTGGGGCATCTACGTCACCAAACGGGTCTCCAGCGACGAGAAAAAGCGCAAGGCGGCCTGGTCTGCTGCAGCCCATCTCGGCGGCAAGGATCTTTCCCTTTGGACGTCGGCCTATCCGTCCGGTTTCCAGCCCTATCGTCAGTCGCACTTCAACTACGACGAATGGGAAAAGGCAGGTTACGACCGCGCCTACATCGAGGACTATCTGGGTTCGAACGCCGACAGCTACAACCATCCGAACGCTGCGATCGAGCCGCGCATCCCCGGCATCTTCCAATACTACTCCGTTGCGGAGGACGAATTGGCGAAGGGCTTTGCCGGACAATACAAGTCGGCACAGGAAACCGCGGATGCGATTGCAGCCGCCTGGGAAAAGATCACCGACCAGATCGGCCGTGATAGCCAGCTGAAGCTCTATCGGACGAGCCTCGGGCTCTGATCGATTGACATAAACGCGCTGGCGGACTGAAAGGCTTCGCCAGCGCCCATCCTGTCCGGGCGAGGAATATCAATGTCGACAGTCGAAGGCGACCTGCTCCACACGGTCGAAGCCGGCTCCATTTCCGCGAGCCGCCGTTTTTGGGGCCGCTCGGCTCTGTGGCTGAGCGCCATATGGTTCATGGCATCCTTTGTATTGCAGGCTGTCCACGAACTTGGCTGGACCGATTGGGGCTTTGCCAACTGGCGGCCGGTTCTCTACGCCTATTTCATTTGGGCCGCGGTTCTCTGCGTCACCCGCGTCGTCATATACGGCGAGGCCGGCAAGAAGGCGCTCTTTGTTCTGCCGGCCGCACTTTTCGTCGTATCGATGGTGGTCTTCCCGCTGCTCTTTGCGCTCTGGATCGGCTTTTCGGATTGGAACCTCGCCTCTTCTGCCGGGCGGCGCTTCAACGGGCTCGACAATGTGCGCCGGATGATCGCCGATCCGTTCTATGCCAATGCCTTGCTCAACATGATCCTTTATTGCCTTGCGATTGCCGTCGAATATGCGATCGCCTTCGGCCTGGCGCTGCTCCTCAACCAGGAAATCATTGCCCGGAAGTTCTGGCGGGTCACCTTCCTTGTGCCCTTGATGCTGTCGCCGGTTGCGGTGAGTTGGATGGTCGGCAAGTCGATGCTGGAGACCCGTTTCGGCCCGATCGCGCGCATGGCCCGCTGGCTCGGCTGGGAAAACCCGTCCTTTTTCGGCGATCCGCTGACGGCGCGCCTTTCGATCATGATCATGGATGCCTGGACCTTCATTCCCTTCATGATGATCATGCTGCTCGCCGGATTGCAGGCCTTGTCGAGGGAGGTGCTGGAGGCGGCCGAGGTCGACGGCGCCACCAAATGGCAGCGCTTCTGGCAGGTGATTTTCCCGCTGATGCTGCCAGTGTCGGTCACGGCAGTAATGATCCGCATCATCTTCAAGTTGAAGCTCGCCGACATCATCATCACGGTGACATCGGGAGGCCCCGGAGGAGCGACGGATTCCGTCACCAGTTTCATCTATCGCGAATACCGCGACCGTTCGAATGTCGGATACGGAACCCTGCTCGCGCTCGTCTATCTGGTGATCATCGTCGTCGGCATGACGGGGCTGATGAAGATCTCCGACCGTATCGTCAAGCGGATGACAGGAAGGCTCTGATGGTTCGCATCGATTTCGAAAAATACGGACGGGGCCAACGCATTCGCTGGTGGGCCATGCGTTTGGCGGTCTACGGCCTGCTCGTCATCTGGGCGTGTGTCTGCATCTTCCCGCTGTTCTGGACGGTTTCGACCTCATTCAAGACAGCCGCAGATGTCATGCGCGGCAATCTGATCCCCTGGTTCAATTTCGCGCCCAACTGGCTCGGCTGGCGCTCGCTCGGCCTCTCTCCCGATACGATTCCCCAGATTTCGACGGTGCGTGATGAATTCATGCGCAGGCTCTGGAACAGCGTGATCATCTCCGTCACGGCATCCGCTCTTGCGGTTGTGCTCGGATCGCTCGCCGCCTACGGCCTCAGCCGTTTCTCCTATAAATTCGGCCATATGCGCAATTCCGACATTTCCTTTTTCTTCCTGTCGCAGCTCATCATGCCGCCTGTCGTCCTCGCCCTGCCATTCCTGGTTCTCTACAAGGAGCTGGCGCTGCTCGACACCTATGCCGGCATGATCGCCGTCTATACGCTGATGGTCCTGCCGATCGTCGTCTGGATCATGCGCGATCAGTTCGCGACCATACCGGTCGAGCTCGAGGAGGCCGCGCTGGTCGACGGCCTGTCGATCTGGGGCGCGTTTGCCCGCATCATCGTGCCGCTCGTACTGCCGGGCATGGTTGCCGCCTTCCTTTTGGCGCTGATCCTGTGCTGGAATGAATATTTCTTCGCCGCATTGCTGACCTCGACCAACACGAACACGCTGCCGGTGATGATCGCCAGCCAGACCGGCAGCCAGGGCATCAACTGGTGGTCGATGGCTGCCCTTTCCACCGCTGGTATCCTTCCGCTGGTCATCGTCGGCGTCGTGTTGGAAAAGCACATCATCGCCGGGATGACCGCAGGAGCGGTAAAATAGCCGCGGGACGTTTGAACATGCCAAAGATGCCCACAGTCAAGGATGTCGCCGAATATGCGGGCGTCTCCGTGGGCACCGTTTCGCGCGTTCTGTCGGGCGAAGCCGCGGTCAAACCCCTGCTGCGGGAAAGGGTCAACGACGCTATTTCGGCGCTCGGTTACCGGCCGAACGTGACCGCACGAGCCTTGCGTACCAGCAGAACCGACGTTATCGGCCTCGTCGTTCCCGACATCACCAATCCTTTTTTTGCGCAGCTTGCGGCAAGCATCGAGCGTGCGGCGCTCGAATGCGGTCACAGCCTTATGCTGGCAAGCTCGCATAACGACAGCGAGGCGGAGCAGAGCCACGTTTCGGCTTTTCTCGACCGATCGGTGCGCGGCATCATCGTGGTGGCTTCGAGCGACGGTTCAGGTCTCGATCTGCCAGCCTCGGTCCCGGTCATATCGCTGGACCGGCGCTTCGGCGCCTTTCCCCTGGTGTCGACCAACCATGCGCAGGCGGCCACGCTGATTGCCGATCATCTCTATGGGCTGGGGCACCGGCGCATCGCTTATATTTCCGGGCCGACCGACACTGAGGCAGGGCGCATGCGCAAGGAGGCCTTCGTCAGCCGCATGGACGGCTTCGGCAAGACCGGCGAGCCTGTCGAACTGCAAATCGCCCATGGCAGATTCGACTATGAATCCGGCGAAAGAATTGCCCGCGAGCTGCTTTCGCGCCCGCCGCAGGATCGGCCGACGGCGATAGCCGCCGCCAGCGACCAGCAGGCGATCGGCGCATTGCGCGCCGCCCGTGACCTTAAGATCGATGTGCCGCGAAAACTGTCCGTCACCGGTTTCGACGACATTTCGCTTGCCAATCTCGTGGTGCCGCGGCTGACAACCATACGCCAGCCAGCCGACATGCTGGCGCGGCGCGCGGTCAGCCTTCTCCTGGAGGAACCGCCGGGCAAGGGGGACGAAATGGTGGACGGATCGCTGATCGTGCGCGGTTCGAGCGGCCCGTGCCCGCAACCTGGCGAACCGAAAGGCGCACGGGCGCTCCGAGCCGGACATCGCCGGGACAGAAATTGAAGCACGGCCGGCGCTCCGGCTAGAGAAAGGATGGAAGATCAATGCTCAAGGGAATTCGGGCCGAACTCAATGGCGACATTCTTCAGGCACTTAGCAACATGGGACATGGCGACTATCTCGTCATCTCCGACATGAATTTTCCATCGGATTCGATAGCCCGCCAGACGCGTCTGGGTAAACTGCTGACCATGGAAAACATTCCCGCGCCGCAGGCGATCGACGCGGTCCTTTCGGTCCTGCCTTTGGACACGCCGATTCAGCCGTCGGTCGGACGCATGGAAGTGATCGGCAAACCGGATGAAATCCCGCCGATCCAACAGGAAGTACAGTCGATTGTCGACCGGGCCGAAGGCAAGCCGTCGCCGATGTATCCCGTCGAACGCATGGCGTTCTACGACATCGCCAAAAAGGCCTATTGCGTGATCGCAACCGGGGAACTGCGGTTCTATGGATGCTTCCTTTTGACCAAGGGCGTCATTCCAGCGGAAGAGGCCGTGCGATGAGCGAGAAAAGCGGGATCGTCATCTTAGGCATTTTTGCCGCCGACACCGCCTATAAGGCAAAGCGCTTGCCCCAAATCGCCGAGACGCTGATGGGGTCGGGTTTTACGCTCGGGCCGGGAGGCAAGGGCTCCAACCAGGCGATCGCCGCGGCAAAAGCCGGCGGCAAGGTGACTTTCATTTCACGGGTGGGCAACGACGCGTTCGGCGCGATGGCCCTTGCGGCCTATGCGGAGGCGGGTGTCACAGCCAATGTGATGAAGATGGACGGGGTTTCCACGGGCGCTGCCTTCATCTTCGTCGACGAAGCGAGCGGCGACAATGCCATCATCGTGGTGCCGGGCGCCGCAGGGCTGATCGGCATCGAAGATGTCGAAGCGAACCGGGCAGCGATCGAAAGTGCTGCTATCTTCATGACACAGCTCGAACAACCGCTGGAAGCGGCCCTGCATGGCCTGTCGATCGCCAAAAGGGCAGGGGCCACGACCATCTTCAACCCGGCGCCGGCCAGCACCATCCCGGACAGCATCTATGGCCTGAGCGATTTCATCGTTCCCAACGAAGTCGAAGCGGCGCAACTGGTGGGCCATGCGATCGAAACCGATGAACAGGCGCGTGCGGCGGCGCGCACGCTGGTCGCCCGAGGCGCGCGCGCAGCGGTCATCACGCTCGGCGCGCGCGGTGCGCTCTATCACACCGCCGAGCAGAGCGAATTCGTCCCCGCATTTTCGGCGGGAAATGTCGTTGACACAACCGGAGCCGGCGACGCCTTTCTCGGTGGGTTCGCGACGGCGATCTCCGAAGGCCGGGCGCCAATCGAGGCCGTCCGTTTCGGCTGCGCGACTGCCGCGATCGCCGTAACACGGCCGGGTACGGCCCCCGCCATGCCTTCTCGCGCCGAGATCAGCGCCTTGCTTGGCTCCTGATGACTGGCCGTCGCAGGGGAATTGGGCGGGGCGTGTCAGCCTCGCCATCTCCAGAAGCCGTCAATCCAGCCTTGCGGTAAAGACGTAGCCGACGCCGCGCACGGCCTTGATGAATTGAGGCTTCTTCGGGTCCGTCTCAATCTTGCGCCGCAGCCGGACGATCTGGGCATCGATCGTCCGGTCGAAAGCTTCGAGGCTTCGGCCCCGGGTCAGATCCATCAGCACGTCGCGGGTCAGAACCCGTCCGGCATGCCGGACGAAGGTCGTCAGCATATCGAACTCGCCGGTCGTCAACTCGATTTCCGTGCCTTCCGGATCGAAAAGCTGCCTGCGGCTGAGATTGAGCTTCCAGTCTTCGAAGCCGACAATCTCCTCGCCGGCCGCCTCGGCACTGCGCGCAGGAGCTTGCCGGCGGCGCAGGATCGATTTCAGGCGGGCATGAACCTCCCGGAGATGGAAGGGCTTGGCGATGTAATCGTCGGCACCGACTTCCAGACCGACGATTCGATCGACGACGTCGTCACGGCCCGTCAGCATCATGATCGGCACGTCGGACTGGGCGCGAATTTCGCGGGCGAGGTCAAGGCCATCCGTGCCGCCGGGAAGAACGAGGTCGAGCAGGACGGCGTCGAAATTCTGCTGGCGCAGGCGCACGCGCATCTCGATTCCGTCGGCGGCGGAAGAGACCGTGTAACCCTCGTCCTCGAAGTAGCGCGTCAACATCTGGCGAATGCGCGGGTCATCGTCGACGACGAGAAGATGCGCGTCATGTTGAAGTGCTGCCATCGTCCATCCGCCAAGCCGTTGCTCGTTACAGATCGTCTTCAATGGCATCGTCTTTAACATGCCCGTCAAGCTGGTGTCACCACCAGGCGGTCGTTGTCCTCATCGTAAACCGCAAATCCATTCCGGCCAGAATTACGCGGGCCTGGCATCGTGCAGCCGATGGCGTTTGGTCTGCATCGGAACGGGAGCCGGCGAGGATTGCCACGCGCAGAGCCATCCGCGGACATCGTTCGCTGTGATCCGAACCGTGTTTGCGCTCGTGGAGGCAAGGCGGCGCGCGGCTATCTGGCAGAAAGTGTCGACGTATTGAAGAAGGCGGAATTCGGTAGCCCGCGGCGGCGAGGCCACCGACAGCAATGCCCGCCGCGACACGATGACGGTCTTCATGTCGGGCCCGAACCGCACATCGATACGCCCCGACTTGTCTTTCGCGTCGAGATTTGCTGTGACGATTTCATATGGCATTCCATCGCTCCGGATCGTTGGTTCGTCGCTGCGGCTTCTGAATTTTTTTCTCCAAGTTACGACGCCGGTCGTACGACGCTTTGACTTCGATCAAATGAACAGGGCGAGAGGTCGGCACCGAAACATCCGCGCCGTGACCGAAAGGATATGGACAAATATCCGGACAATTTCCACGCCGACGGCATCATCATTGATTTGGGACAAGGAAGAGCGTGCGGCCTGAGGTCATAAGGCATCCTGCTTTTGAAAAGGGATGTGACAATGTCCGACGATCTGGTCGCCAAATACGGCGATGCGCGGCTTCCGCGTTATACGAGTTACCCGACGGCACCGGCTTTTTCGGCCACCGTTGGGCCGGATGAATATGCCCGCGGTCTCGCCGATATCGGCAAGACCGGGCCTGTTTCGGTTTATCTCCACGTACCGTTCTGCCATTCGATGTGCTGGTACTGCGGCTGCCACACGACCAACACCCGGCAGGACGCCCCGGTCGTCGAATATCTTGATGTGATGAACCAGGAGATCGAACTCGTCTCCTTTGCCGCCGGAAACGACGTGCCCGTCAGGAACGTTCATTTCGGCGGCGGCACCCCTACAATCATGAAACCTCGGGACTTTTCCGCCCTGATGGCAAAGCTCAGGAGCGCCTTTGCTTTCGAGGCAGATGCCAGTGTTGCCGTGGAGATCGATCCGCGCAGATTGGCCGCTCCCATGATCGATGCGCTCTGCGAAAACGGCGTCGATCGCGCGAGCCTCGGCGTCCAGAGCTTCGATCCGGTCGTGCAGGCGGCAATCAACCGGCTGCAGTCCTTCGAGCAGACGGAGACGACAGTGGCCGAGTTGCGGTCCGCAGGTGTGACCAGCATCAATTTCGACCTGATCTATGGCCTTCCGAAGCAGACGGTACAATCCTGCTTGGAAACGGTCCGCCTGGCCACAGAGCTGCGTCCCGAACGTTTCGCCGTCTTCGGTTACGCCCACATACCCACCTTCAAGAAGCATCAACGCCTAATCGACGAAGCATCGCTGCCGGACGCAAAACAGCGGAATGAGCAGGCCGAAGCCATCGCCCGGGAGCTTCAACAAGCCGGATATGTGCGTATCGGGCTCGATCATTTTGCACTGCCGCAGGATCAGCTCGCACTTGCCGCCCGCAACGGCACGATGAGACGGAACTTCCAGGGCTATACCACGGATGATTGCGATAGCCTCATCGGCCTTGGCGCTTCCGCGATCGGACGGCTGCCGAGCGGCTATATGCAGAACCACGTGCCTCTCGGACTTTATGCCGAGCGGGTTGCCGCCGGCATGCTGCCCACGGCCAAGGGTTATCTTCTCAGCGAAGAGGACAAACTTCGCGCGAGAATCATCGAAAGGCTGATGTGCGATTTCGAGGTCGATCTCGGAAAGGTGAGCAGCGGCTCGGGTTTCGACACCGGCTTCCTTGTCGAACGCAACGAGCGCCTAGGCGAGCTGGTGGCCGACGGCGTCGTGGCGATCAGCGGCGAGCGGATCGTCGTATCTCAGGATGCACGCTTCATGGTCCGTGCCGTCGCGGCGGCATTCGACGCCTATTTCGGCTCGCACGGACGCACGCACAGCAAGGCCGCCTGACCTGAATCAGAGCCAGGCCGGAAGTGCCGATCCATGACTCCGGCCTGTTTACTCATGCCCTTCAGGCGGTGGGTTGATAGATTGCTGGCAGGGGTGCGCCAGCACCGTCTTCGCGTTTGTCACACGGCAGTAGAGATCGCCGGTCATTTCTTGCAGAGGTAATATGATGAACAAACCGATTCCGACCGATTTCATGGAACTCGAACGCTGCTACGACCAACTGATGTTGTGGTGCGACGTGCTCCAGGCAATCGCCGATTTCCTGCCTTGCCACATAGACGAAGATCTTTGCGACCGCATCTCTCGCGGCCTGCTTCCGCTGCTGCAGACGACGCATGAGCTCGAACAGCGGCTGATCTCCTCCCGGCTCGGATTGATCATGGACGCCGCGGAAAAAGCCGGCGCGGAAGAACGGCGGCGGGCAGGCCGCCTGGTGGGTCTTGGCGCCGCGCGAGACGTGGCCGTCACCCTGGAAACGGTGGGCGAGGGGGGCTGCCGGCTGTCCTGGGAAACTGTCGGATATCAGCTGCGTTCGTTCTTCTGCTCGATGCGCAGTCATATCCGGTCCGAACGCGAGATCATGACGTTAATGCAGCGGGCGACGGAAACTGCAGCGCGGCTGGAGGAGGCGACCAATCGGACCGAAGCAGCCTGAGCAAAGCCGGATTACCGTGCCGACATCTCAAGAACGCGCTTGCCGGTCCACGCGCCGCAACAGGCTTTTCAATTCCGGCTCGTTCACCATTGAGGCCGCCTCGAGAGGCGGCATCCAGGCGAGCTTGCGCTCCTTGTGCTCCGGGAAACGGGACTTGGTGTGGCGAACCGTCATGACGTGCACCGTCACGAATGACGCCACCTGTTTCCCATCCTGAAGCGTCTTGAGATAGGAGAAGCAGCCGAAAGCGCGTTTCTTCGCCCGCCCCTTCACACCCGCTTCTTCCCAGGCCTCACGCTCGACCACCTCATGCGGCGCGAGACCCTTGATGGGCCAGCCCTTCGGAATGGTCCACCGTTTCGCGCGTCGTGATGAGCAGGACCTCATAACCGCCGCCCGGTCCATCACGCAGGCAAAGCGCACCGAATTGCTCCAGGGCCTTGCCGAGGAGGATTGTCTCGGCATGGTCGGCTAGCTGGGACAAGAGTGTCGGGGCCTTGTTCATAGAATTCAGATGTGTCGGTTGTTCACCTTGGCAAGCAGACGCGACGGTTGAATTCCGCAGTGACCGTCATTCCGACAGGCTGCTTTTGAAATGCGCCGAATGACTCCGGCCGGCGCCGGTCCAGCGTCTCGTTGCCAGCCGGCATCTAACAGCTGCGCCGGCCGCACAGACAACCGCCGCGAAAGCAAGCATCACAGGCTTGAACATGATGGTTCTCCATCGTGCGGGATGGCGCGCGATCACGGCCATCCGCACCGGTCGTTGATCACTGGGCGATATGGACAAGATCGGCATCGAGCCGCTTGCGTACCATGTTCGGCACCTTTGCCGTCTTGATCGCTTCGAGATTGGCCGGGCTGTCGCCGACCTGGATCAAGGCAACCATGCCCATGCCGGCATGCGGCGTGCATTTCAGGACATAGGCGCCGGCAACATCGAATTTGGCCTGATACTGTTCGTTCGGCTTGGATTTGAATTCGGCGACGCCATCCGGAATGAGGCCCTTGAAGGTCTCGACGTTGTGGCTCTTGTCGGTGGGAATGAAGGTGACGGTGTCGCCGGGGGCGATCTTCAAGAAGCCGGGCTCGAACACCATTGCGCCGTCGGCGCCCTTGTTGAGCATCTGAACCTGGTGGTCGGCGGCCAGCAACGGCGCTGCCGAGGCAATCAAGGCTGCCGCCGCAGCGATCAGACCGAATTTCAAACGCATTTGCAATCTCCTGTTCTGCGAGGCTCGATCAGCCTCATGAACCTGTTTTAGGAGATGCCGAAACCGGCCTCTTTGACGCCCGTCAAATTCCCGGAAAAAGCTGAAGATCAGTTTTTGGCTGTTGCCCGCCACACCAGGAATGGCCTTGCCTTACTCGGCCATACGGCCTTGCGCCAATTGCCGGAGCGTTCCGACGAAGCCGTCAGGCGACGCAGATGACCGGGAGGACGTTCGCCTGGCGAGCGTCAGCAATTCGAGATGGCAGCAGGTCCGAGATCACCTCGCGTCGAGAAGCTCGCGGATCTTCAACCCCAGTTCCTTGGCGGTATAGGGCTTGCGCAGCCACTGTGCGCCGGGAACGATGCCTTTGCCCGCAAGGCCCGGCTCGCTATATCCGGAGGTGAACAAAACCGCGATGTCGGGACGCTGGAGGCGCACCTGTCGTGCGAGTTCGTCGCCCGTCATCCCGCCCGGCATGACGATATCGGTGAACAGCAGCGCGATTTCGGGATTTTCCCGCAGGAGGTCGAGTGCACGGTGGCCGTTTTCGGCTTCACGCACCCTGTAGCCCATTGAGGCGAGCCTGGCGACGGCCACGCGGCGGACGCGGGCATCATCCTCGACGACCAGCACCGTTTCGTCGCCGCGCGGCAGCTGGCTCTCGCCGCTGCCATCATCCGCCGCGGGCTCCCGGGGTTTTACCCCGTTGACCGCCGGCAGATATATCCTGACCGTCGTGCCGCGCCCCACCTCACTGTAAAGCTGGAGATGCCCGCCCGACTGTTTGACGAAACCATAGACCATGCTGAGTCCGAGCCCCGTGCCCGAGCCGACCTCCTTGGTGGTGAAAAACGGCTCGATCGCGCGCTTCCTGACCTCCTCGGTCATGCCCGTGCCGGTGTCCGTCATGGTAATGAGGACAAAGTTGCCGCTGCGCACCTCCGGATACATTTTCGCATAATCGGCATCGAGATGGACGTGCGAAATCGTTGTCGTCAGACTGCCGCCCTTCGGCATGGCGTCCCTTGCGTTCAGGGCAATATTGAGAATGGCGTTCTGAAGCTGTGAACTGTCGACGAGGACGTTGAGGCCCGACCCGTCAATGACGGTCGACAGCCTGATATCTTCGCCGAGCGTTCGTCGCAGCATATCCGAAAAGCCGCTGAGGAGCTGACCGAGATCGGCATGTTTGGGATTCAGCGGCTGCCGTCGGCCGAAAGCCAGCAGCTGGCCGGTCAGGATCGCCCCGTCCTGCGCGGCGGCCTGAGCCTCGTGGAGAATGTCTCGAAGGCTTCCGGAGGGCAGCTTGTCCTCAATCATTTCGAGATTGCCGCTGATGACGGTGAGAAGATTGTTGAAATCGTGCGCGATGCCACCCGTTAATTGGCCGACGGCTTCCATCTTCTGGGCCTGACGGAGATCCTCCTCGATCTTGAATCGGCTCGTCAGATCGCGGACGAAACCCGTGAAAATCCGCTCGCCATTGGCCGTCGCCTCGCCAACGTGCAATTCCATGGGGAATTGCGATCCATCGGCCCGCTGTCCGGTTACGACGCGCCCGTAGCCGATGATGCGCTTCTCGCCGGTTTCGATGTAGTGGTCGATATAGCCGTCGTGGGCGTCGCGGTAGGGATTCGGCATCAGATTGCTGACATTACGGCCGCAAATCTCCTCCGCCGGCATTCCGAACAGTTTTTCGGCAGCCTTGCTGAACGACAGTACCGTTCCCTTGTGGTCAATGACTACCATTGCGTCGGGCACTGTATCGAGGATCGAACTGAGATGTGCCTCACGCGACTTGACCGCCTCCTGAGCCTGCCTCAGGGCGCTGACATCGCTGTTTGTCTGGATGACGGTAAGCTCTCCGTCCGGCAGATTGACCAGCACGCAGCGGGAGGCGACATGGATGTCGTGCCCGCTCTTATGGCGATGAATGATTTCGCCGTGCCAGAAGCCGCGCGATTTCAACTGATCGCGGATGTTTTCCGCCGGTTCGGGAAACTTCGTCGCCAGAAGTTCGTGGACCTTCTCGCTGACGGCCTCCTCTCTTGCCCAGCCATACATGTTCTCGCAGCCGATCGACCAATGCGTGATCGTTCCGTCGAAACGATGAACCATGATATCCGCTCCGTCGAGCACGTGCACCATGGCATCCAGCTCCTGCGGCGATGCGGTTCTCGGTGACACGAGGCGGTGAGGCATGAATGTCGATCCTCCGGCTTGTTCCATCAGTGCAGGTTGACCCTATGACAGGAATCGTCAGTAAAATCATCTGCGTCGCCGGACAACTGTTTCAGGCGGGCGAGATTGACGATCCTCAGGTCGTGCCTGCCCTCGGGAATAACGATGTTGCGTGATGCCAGTTTCGTGATCGTGCGAGACACGGTCTCGATGGTCAGGCCGAGATGATCCGCAATGTCCTGGCGGTTCATCGGAACGCGCACCAACCCTTGGCGCGGCCGCGGGTTGCGGCGCGATGCAAGCTTGACGATGAAACTGCAGAGGCGTTCCTCGGCATTCTTTTTCGACAACAGCACCATCTGTTCATGCGCAGCGGCCGCCTCCTGGCAGAGCAGGGAGATATAGGCCGGGCCGAGGGCGTCGGAACGGGCGACTTCTTCATGAAAGCTCTTGCGCGACATGCGCCGGATCTTGCATTCGGTGACGGCCTCCGCAGTGAAAATGAAATCGTTCTGCAAGGATGCGCCGATGAGATCGCCGGCGAAATGAAAGGCGGTGATCACCCGGCGGCCTTCGCCGATGATGCGATGCAGGCGAACGACGCCTTCTTCCACCTGGAAGAGATGCTTCGCCTGATCGCCCTCCCAGCAAATCGCCTTGCCGGCTGCGACGGGTTCCGCCGCCGAGCTCCGGAAAAGCGACGAAAGCGATTGGCCGGCATTAATGGCTTCGCCCGTTTGCTCGGCATTTTCGAACGCGTGGTTGTTCTGCATCAGCATCGTCGTGTCCCCTCGTGGCAGTGGGTGCAGTAGAAAGCCGCTGCGTCACACGCGTATGAGCGGACGGTGCCAAAGGGTGAAAGAGTGTAACAATGTGTAACAGCGGCGGTCCATCCGCAGCTTGGAGTCTCCTTGTTGATGTAGATCAAGGAGCCGTCGCCGGCTTCGTGACAGTCCTGCCCCGAACTACGAGAAAGCCGGCCGCGGGGCGGTCGTCTTTGCACTGGGGACGACATCATGAATTATACTGTGGAAACAATGATGCTCGCGGTCGCGGCGTTTCTAGCGCTGCTCGGAGCCGCATTCGCGCATGATCATCTCTTTGCGGTCCATATGGGCATACTCAGCTTCTGCCTGGTTGCGGGAACCCTGCTCCTTGTCAGGAGGATCGACTTCGCACCGGCGGACCAACGGCGGAAGGTCGACCTGTCCGGCTATTTCGACGACGTGATCCGCTATGGTCTGATCGCCACCGTATTCTGGGGCGTGGTCGGCTTCCTGGTCGGCGTCATTATCGCGCTGCAACTGGCCTTTCCCGACCTCAATTTCGCGCCCTATCTCAATTTCGGCAGGCTGCGGCCGGTTCACACATCGGCGGTCATCTTCGCTTTCGGCGGCAACGCGCTGATCATGACGTCCTTCTACGTGGTGCAGCGGACCTGTCGCGCACGTCTCTTCGGCGGCAGCCTCGCCTGGTTCGTCTTCTGGGGGTACCAGCTCTTCATCGTCATGGCGGCAACCGGCTACGTGCTCGGCATCACCCAGGCGCGTGAATATGCCGAGCCCGAATGGTATGTCGACCTGTGGCTGACCGTTGTCTGGGTCGCCTATCTCGCCGTCTATCTCGGAACGATCCTGAAGCGTAAAGAACCACATATCTATGTGGCGAACTGGTTCTATCTTGGCTTCATCGTCACCATCGCGATGCTGCACGTGGTCAACAACCTTGCGGTACCGGCCTCGTTCCTCGGGTCCAAGAGCTATTCTCTCTTCTCGGGCGTTCAGGATGCGCTGACGCAGTGGTGGTATGGCCACAACGCCGTCGGCTTTTTCCTTACCGCCGGCTTCCTCGGCATGATGTACTATTTCGTGCCGAAGCAGGCCAACCGGCCGGTCTATTCGTACCGGCTGTCGATCATCCACTTCTGGGCCCTGATCTTCATGTATATCTGGGCCGGCCCGCACCATCTCCATTACACGGCGCTGCCCGACTGGGCCCAGACGCTCGGCATGGTTTTCTCGGTCATGCTCTGGATGCCCTCCTGGGGCGGCATGATCAACGGCCTGATGACCCTTTCGGGCGCCTGGGACAAGATCCGCACCGACCCGATCATCCGCATGATGATCGTCGCCATCGCCTTTTACGGCATGTCGACCTTCGAGGGCCCGATGATGTCGGTCAAAACGGTCAATTCGCTCAGCCACTATACCGAATGGACGATCGGCCATGTGCATTCCGGCGCGCTGGGCTGGGTCGGGATGATCACCTTCGGGGCGATCTATTACCTGACACCGAAATTGTGGGGGCGCGAACGTCTCTACAGCCTGCGGATGGTCAACTGGCACTTCTGGCTCGCGACCCTCGGGATCGTGATCTACGCCGCCGTGCTCTGGGTTGCCGGTATCCAGCAGGGGCTGATGTGGCGCGAATACAATTCCCAGGGCTTTCTCGTCTATTCCTTCGCCGAAACGGTCGCGGCGATGATCCCCTACTACGTGCTGCGCGCGGTCGGCGGAGCGCTTTATCTGGCGGGCGGTCTCGTCATGGCCTGGAACGTGTTCATGACGATCCGCGGCCACCTGCGCGACGAAGCCGCAATCCCGACCACTTTCGTGCCCCAGGCACAGCCTGCCGAATGAGGTGAGACATGGCATCGATATTGGATAAACATAAGATCCTCGAGAAGAACGCGACGCTTCTTCTGGTCGGCTCGCTGCTCGTCGTCAGCATCGGCGGCATCGTTGAAATCGCACCGCTGTTCTATCTGCAGAACACGATCGAGAAAGTGGAAGGCATGCGGCCTTACACGCCGCTGGAGCTCGCCGGGCGCAACGTCTATATCCGTGAAGGCTGCTATCTCTGCCATAGCCAGATGATCAGGCCGTTCCGTGATGAAGTCGAACGTTACGGCCATTATTCGCTGGCCGCGGAATCGATTTACGACCATCCGTTCCAGTGGGGATCCAAACGCACCGGGCCGGACCTGGCCCGTGTCGGCGGACGTTACTCGAACGAATGGCATGTCCAGCATCTCGCAAATCCGCGGGCCGTGGTGCCGGAATCGATCATGCCGAGCTACGCCTTCCTCAAGGAGCGGGAGGTCACCGTCAAGGACGTCGGAATGGACCTCAAGGCCAACGAGGACGTCGGCGTGCCTTACAACGACGACATGCTGGCGAATGCGGAGGCCGACATGAAGGCTCAGGCCGATCCGAATGCGGACACGATGGCCCTCCTCGAACGCTATCCGAAGGCTAAGGTCGGCGATTTCGACGGCGACCCGACCAGGCTGACCGAAATGGACGCGCTGGTCTCCTATCTGCAGATGCTCGGAACGCTGGTCGATTTTTCGACCTATGACGACGCGTCCGGCTACCGTTGAGGTGATCCATGGAAACCTACACTGCAATGAGACACTTCGCCGACAGCTGGGGGCTCCTCGCCATGGCGGCATTCTTCGTCGGCGTGGTCGTATTCACCCTTCGCCCGGGCAGCAAGCAGACGGCGAAAGAAGCCGCCGATATTCCCTTGAAGGACGATTGAGATGTCGGAAAAACATATCGATGAATTCAGCGGTGTCGAAACGACCGGACATGAATGGGACGGCATCCGCGAGCTCAACAATCCCATGCCCCGATGGTGGGTGTGGACCTTCTACGCCACCATACTTTGGGCGGTTGGCTATGCGATTGCATACCCCGCTATCCCGATGATCACTTCCGCCACTAAAGGCTATTTCGGCTACTCAACCCGCGCGGAGCTGCAGCAGGATCTAAATCAGGCCAAGGCGTCTCAGACGCAGTTTCACGACCTGATTGCTGCAAAGACGGTTCAGGAGATCGACGCCGATCCTGCCCTCCGTGAATTCGCAATTGCCGGCGGTGCGTCCTCATTCAAAGTCAATTGCGCGCCCTGTCATGGCTCGGGGGCGAGCGGCGGCCCCGGCTTTCCCAACCTGAACGATGACGACTGGCTGTGGGGCGGCGACTTGGGCGCCATCCAGACGACGATCGCCCACGGGATCCGATTCGATTCGGATGCCGAAACGCACGCCTCCGAGATGCCGGCCTTTGCCGATGTGCTGGAGCCTGTCCAGATGCGACAGGTCGCCGCCTACGTCTGGGGGCTGACCAACGCGCCCTCGAATCCCACAGTCGCGGAAGCCGGAAAAAAGGTCTTTCTCGATAACTGCGCCGCATGTCACGGCGAGGATGCCAGAGGAAAGGCGGAAATGGGTGCCCCGGATCTTGCCGACGCGATTTGGCTGAAGGCACGCGGCGAGGATGCCATCGTCCGCCAGGTCGCCTTTCCCAAACATGGCGTCATGCCTGCCTGGGCAGCACGCTTGGGCGACACGACAGTCAAGGAGCTCACCATTTTCGTCCATTCGCTTGGCGGCGGAACCTAGAGCAACCCAAGCAAAAGTGCGCGGCGGTTTTGCGCCCGCAATGGCGAGAAAACAAAGAGATAGAGCATTTCCGTGATTCAAGGAAAACGGAAATGCTCCAAGGAGAAACGATGACAGTCCACGATCACAATCCCATCCTCGGTCTCTATGGCACGCCGCGCGCCATCATCCGCTCTCGCGTTTCGGAACGCGCCAAGGCGGTGGCGCCGTCGGCCGAACAGGAGGATCCGGCAAAGATCGGAAATTCGATCGTAAGCTTGATCTGCCTCAAGGATCACAAGCAGACGAGCCGATAATTTCAGCTCCTGTCGAGGACGTCTCAGCGGTGTTTCTCCCCCGCTGTCCTCCCGCCACGCCCTTACCCCGGGGCGTGGCCTTTTCATTCCGAAAGGTCATTTCTTGATCTGCATCAAGGAACGGATGCGCCGCGGGTGGGACAAGGGCAGGCAAACACTGGACAGGTCTCCATGAATCTCTACACCGCCCCAGATCCGAATGACATCGAGCGCGTCAGTGTCGAGCCGGTCAACGCCCGGCGCAACCGACAGCCTCTCTATGCGCCGCGCAAGAAGATCTTCCCAAAGCGCGCCGAGGGTCGATTCCGCCGGTTCAAATGGATGGTGATGCTGATCACGCTCGGCATTTATTACCTGGCGCCGTGGATCCGCTGGGATCGCGGTCCCTACGCGCCCGATCAGGCAATTCTCGTCGACCTCTCCTCCCGGCGCTTCTTCTTTTTCTTCATCGAAATCTGGCCCCAGGAATTCTACTATGTCGCGGGCCTGCTCGTCATGGCGGGCTTTGGCCTCTTTCTCGTCACCGCCGCGGTCGGCCGCGCCTGGTGCGGCTACGCCTGTCCGCAGACAGTCTGGGTAGACCTGTTTCTCGTCGTCGAACGCGCCATGGAAGGGGACCGGAACGCGCGAATGAAGCTCGACGCCGGCCCCTTCACTTTCGACAAGCTCAGCAAGCGGTTGATCAAGCATGCGATCTGGCTGTTGATCGGAGCCGCCACCGGCGGGGCGTGGATCTTCTATTTTGCCGACGCGCCGAGCCTGGCGGCTTCGCTGTTTGGTGGCGGCGCTCCTGCGGCCGCCTATGCAACGATCGCCATCCTGACAGCCACGACCTATGTGCTTGGGGGGCTGATGCGCGAACAGGTGTGCACCTACATGTGTCCGTGGCCGCGCATTCAGGGCGCGATGCTGGACGAGAATTCGCTTGTCGTCACCTACAATGACTGGCGAGGCGAGCAGCGGTCGCGCCACGCCAAGAAAACCCAGGCCAAGGGCCTGCCGGTCGGCGATTGCGTGGATTGCAATGCCTGCGTCGCGGTCTGTCCGATGGGCATCGACATACGCGACGGTCAGCAGATGGAATGCATCACATGCGCGCTCTGCATCGATGCCTGCGACGGCGTCATGGACAAGCTGGGAAAACCTCGCGGGCTGATCGCCTATGCGACGCTCAGCGAATATTCGAGCAACATGTCGCTTGCGACGGACGGAGGACGGACCGCCATCCAGCCCTCCAATGTCCGAAACGCCGATGGAAGCTTCATCTCGGCGGTCCGGCATTTCGACTGGCGGATCATCTTTCGTCCGAGGATCGTTTTCTACGCCGTCGTCTGGGCATCGATCGGCATCGCCATGGTCATCCATCTTGCCTTCCGCGAACGACTCGAACTCAACGTCGTCCATGATCGCAACCCCCAATATGTCTTGGAAAGCGACGGCTCCATCCGCAACGGCTACACACTTCGCGTCCTCAACATGGTGCCGACGCCGCGGGATGTGACCATCACCCTCATCGGGCTCGAGGGCGGCGTGATGCGCATTCCCGAGTTCGGCAGGCAGGATGGCCGCAGCTTCACGGTCCATGCCGAACCGGACGCGGCCACGACGCTGAAGGTCTTCGTGACGCGCAAGCCCGACGGGGCCGAGATCAATGAATTCCTATTCGTTATCGAAGATTCGGACCATTCCGACCGGGCGACCTATCGCGCGGCGTTCAACGCACCGGGAGAGGTGAAATGAAGGCGTCCACTCGAGGTTTTACCGGCTTGCACATGCTGCTCGCCACCTCGGCATTTTTCGCCGTCGTGATTGCCGTCAACGTCACCATGGCCTTCTATGCCTCATCCAGCTGGAGCGGCCTGGTCGTTGAAAACACCTATGTGGCCAGTCAGGAATTCAACGGCAAGGCGGCAGCGATGAAGGCGATGGCCGCCTCCGGCGTCGAGGGCGCTCTCTCCGTCAAGGGCCGCGCGATCCGCTACGACATCCACGATGGCAAGGGCGCGCCTGCGATCATCGACGATGTCACGCTGAACTTCAAAAGACCGGTCGGTGATCACGAGGACTTCCACCTGACGCTCCGGAGGACCGGCGATGGCCGGTTCGAAGCCGACCACGAGGTGACCGGCGGCGACTGGATCGTCGAGGCCATATCGAGAAGGAACGGCGTGGTCGTCATGCACGAGGCGAAGCGCATCGATACGGCGGAGTTTGGCCAATGACCTGCTGCACCATGGATACGGAAAGCGTACTCGCCCTCAGCGCGACATCGGCCAGCGCCGACGAAGTCCGGCTGGCGAGCCACCCGCTCGGGGCCGGATTGCATCAGCTCGACCTCAGTGTCCCCGACGTCCACTGCGGCGGCTGCATAGTCACCATCGAAAAAGCGCTGTCGGCGCTTCCCTTCGTCAGGAAGGCCCGGGTCAATCTCACTGCCCGCCGGGTTAGCTGCATCTATCAGGAAGAATTCGAAAGGCAGGCGACCGATCCCTCCGAAATCCTCGCAGCCATCAATGCGGTTGGATACCGCGCGCATCTCTTCACAGCCGCGGCGCCTGAAAACGACCGAATCAGGAACCAGTTGCTGCTGGCGATCGGGGTTTCTGGTTTTGCAGCTGCCAACATCATGCTGCTCTCGGTGTCGGTCTGGTCTGGCGCCGACGCGGCGACCCGGGACATGTTTCACTGGATCTCGGCGATGATCGCGGCCCCCGCACTGGTCTATGCGGGGCGCTTCTTCTTCAAATCGGCTTGGAACGCCTTGAAACGCGGGCGCACCAACATGGACGTTCCGATCTCGCTCGCGGTGACGCTCTCCTATGCCGTCTCCCTGTGGGAGACCGTGCATCACGGCGAACACGCATGGTTCGACGCTTCGGTTTCGCTGCTGTTCTTCCTGCTGATCGGCAGAACCCTCGATCACGTAATGCGCGAAAAGGCACGCGCGGCGATCAACGGTCTGGCAAGACTGGCCCCGCGCGGGGCGCTGCTGATGATGCCGGACGGATCGCGCCGCTACCTTCCGGTGGAAGAGATCGCGGTGGGTGACGACATCGCGATCGCGGCGGGCGAGCGCATCCCCGTCGATGGCATGATCGTCAACGGCGAGAGCGACGTGGACCTCTCCATCGTCACCGGTGAAAGCAGTCCGGTCGCCGTCGCCAAAGGCAGCGCGGTGAATTCGGGTGCGATGAACTTGACCGGCTCCCTCATCCTGAGGGCGACGAAAGTGGCGAGGGATTCCCTTCTATCGGAAATCATCAGCCTCATGGGAGCCGCCGAAGGCGGCAGGGCTCGCTATCGCCGGATCGCCGATCGGGCCGCAGCGCTCTATTCCCCGGCCGTGCACCTGTTGGCGCTGGTCTCCTTTCTCGCCTGGGGATTTTTCGGCGGCGACTGGAAACAGGCGATGCTGGTCGCGGTCGCGGTGCTGATCATTACATGCCCGTGCGCGCTCGGCCTTGCCGTTCCCGTGGTTCAGGTGGTCGCGGCGGGTGAGCTTTTTCGCAAGGGCATCATGGTCAAGGACGGTTCGGCGCTCGAAAGACTGGCCGAGGCGGATATCGTCGCCTTCGACAAGACCGGCACGCTGACGATGGGGCGGCCCCGCCTCGTCGGGGTCGAGGCGACCGACGCGAGCAATACCGCCATCGCCTGCGCATTATCCGCGCATTCACGGCATCCTCTTTCCCAGGCGCTGCTGCGGGACATGGAGCAGGCTTCTTCCTTCTCCTTCGACAGGGTCACGGAAATACCCGCTGGGGGGCTGGAGGCCAGCAATGGAACGGATGTCTATCGGCTGGGCAATCGGGCCTTTGCCTGCGAAACCGGCCCTACGACCGGCGCGGCCGACAGGCCGTTTTCGGAAGTGGTCCTGTCGAAGAACGGTGCCGAACTGGCATATTTCCTCTTTGACGACACGCTTCGCCCCGGCGCTGCCGAGGCTGTCCGCGATATCACTGCCGCCGGCCTTGAAACGCTGATGGTATCAGGCGACCGGCAAACCGTCGTCGACAACACGGCGCGGGCTCTCGGTATTCGAAGGGCTCTGAGCGCAGTGGCGCCGAAGCAGAAGGTCGAGGAATGCCAGAGGCTGAGCGGCGAGGGCCATCGCGTGCTCATGGTCGGCGACGGGATCAACGACGCGCCGGCACTTGCCGCCGCGCATGTCTCGATGGCGCCCGCCACCGCATCCGACATCGGCAGGCAGGCCGCCGACCTCGTCTTTTTCAACGAACGGCTCGATGCCGTTCCGGAAGCGATCGCCGTCGCGCGACGATCCGCCAGCCTGATCCGGCAGAACTTTGTTCTGGCCATCGGCTACAACCTGCTGGCGGTCCCGATCGCGATCGCCGGACTGGCGACGCCGCTGATCGCAGCGGTGGCCATGTCGACATCATCGATCATCGTCGTAACCAATGCGCTGCGGTTGAATACCTTCGGCAAACACTCCCCCATGCCGACCGAAGCGCGAGCCGGCGGGGAGGTCAAAACCGCATGAACATGCTGATCTATCTGATCCCGATCGCGCTGCTGATGGGGGGAATGGGCCTCCTGGCATTCCTCTGGTCGTTGAAGAGCGGCCAGTATGACGACCTTGAAGGAGCCGCTTGGCGAATTCTCATCGAGGACGAAACCGACCGCAACAAATCTTGAGCCGCATATGACCAAGACGAGAGGAAGATCGATGCTTGCGAAAAATCCCATACTTTTGCGGTCTGACCTGTTCGACGGCCTCCACGAGTCGACGATAGAGGAGCTCGCCGCTACAGCTCAGTTTCAAACATTCGCTGCAGATGAGCGGATCATCGCAGAAGGCCAGCCAGCGTTGTTCGTCTATTGCGTGATGAGCGGATTCGTCCGACTTTCCAAATCCGAGTCCGCCGGGCGCGAGGCGGATATCTGCGTCTGCGAGCCCGGCGACACCTTCGGCGAATATCTTCTGTCGGGCGGCGGCACCTACGCCTACGGCGCGTGGTCCGCCGACGGAGCGGAGGTGGCCCTGTTCGAACTTGCGGACTTGCGGGCGCTCGCCGAGCGGTACCCCACCATTCATCGCAACGTCATGCGAATCATGACCCGACATCTGCTCGGCGCGATGGATTGCATAGCAGGAGACCGGCTGCACACGGCCGCGCAACGTGTCGCGAACTACCTCGTGAGCCGTTGCCCGGCCTCGGCGTCGCAGGCCACATTTCGCCTGCCTTACCGGAAGAGGATCCTGGCCGGCAAACTGGGGCTTGCGCCCGAAGCCCTTTCGCGCGCATTCGCGGCGCTCGTTCCTGCAGGTGTCGAAGTCAGAGGCAAGATTGTCCTGGTCGACAGTGTCGACCAGTTGCGGAAGGCGTGCTGACATCGGGAAGCCGGAAAAGAGCGCCGCAATTTGACCGGCGTCAATGTGGCGATCGCCCGCTCCACTAAGGTCGGGGCGAAAGGCACCTCGACGTCATGCTTATCTGGATTGTTTTCGCGGTCATCGCGACTGCCGTCATTGCTTCCCTTCTTCATCCGTTTGCTTCGGGCCTTGCCCGGATCGACAGTGGTGCGGCTGATGCATGCCGGGTCTATCGGGACCAGCTTGTCGACCTCGACAGGGACATGGAGACGAGCCAACTCCCTCGCAACGAGGACGAATATGCCCGTGCCGAAATCGCGCGGCGGCTTTTGCCCGACATGCCGTCGCAGCCGCTGCAGGCGCGGCTGGAAGATCCCGGCCACAATATCGCAATGCTCATTTCCAAGACGGAACGCCATCTCGCAAGCCAGCCCGATGACGGGCGGGGATGGAACGTCATCGCTCCGGTCTACCTCAGGACCGGCCGGATCGCCGAGGCACAGTCGGCTTATCGGAATGCGCTGCGGATCCTCGGACCCGACGTCGATCGCCTGGGCGGCCTCGCCGAGGCCCTGATGATCGAAGCGCAAGGTTCGGTGACCGCGGACACGCTTGACATCCTGCGGCAGATACTCCGGCTCGAACCGAAAAACCCGCGCGCGCTGTTCTACATCGCCGTCGGCATGGAGCAGGCGGGACGGACCACCGAGGCGCTGGCAGATTTCGAAGCGCTGGCGAAATTGTCGCCTGCCGGCGCGGCGTGGCTGCCGCTCGTCAACCAACATATTTCCGCCAATGGCGGCGTTCCGCTGGCCGCTTCGAGGCAGAAGCCTCACATGACAGCTGCAGGAGATTCGCGATGACGCGCAAGCAGAAGCGCCTTGCGGTGATCGCGGGCGGGATGAGTTTCATCCTTGCGGCGGTGCTTTTGGTGATGTTCGCCTTCAGCCAGTCGGTGGCCTATTTCTACATGCCGGCCGATCTGGCCAAGACGCCGGTGGCGCCGGAGACCCGCATCCGGCTGGGCGGCCTGGTCGGAGCGGGCAGCGTCGTGCGCGGCGCCGGTTCGACGGTGGAGTTTTCCGTCACCGACGGCAGCGCCAATGCGGTGAAGGTTCAATATACCGGCATCCTGCCCGATCTGTTCCGCGAAGGGCAGGGTGTCGTCACCGAAGGCATGTTTACACCAGGCACGAATGTCTTCGTTGCCGACACCGTGCTGGCCAAGCATGACGAGACCTATATGCCGAAGGAGGTGGCCGACAAGCTGAAGCAGCAGGGGCTGTGGCAGGAAGGCCAAGGGGGAGCCGGTCAGGGACAGGAGGCGAAGGCGACGCCATGATCATCGAGATCGGCCATTACGCTTTGGTGCTGGCGCTGGCGACGGCGCTGATCGTCTCGATCGTGCCGGTGATCGGCGCCCGCCGCCATGACCCGGCGATGATGGATGTGGCGAGCGTCGGCTCGCTGGTCATGTTTGCGCTCGTCGCCTTTGCCTTTGCCGTGCTGACCTATGCCCATGTCGTCTCCGACTTCTCGGTCGAGAACGTCTGGGAGAATTCGCATTCGCTGGTGCCGCTGATCTACAAATATTCCGGCGTCTGGGGCAATCACGAGGGATCGATGATGCTCTGGCTGCTGATCCTGGCGCTGTTCAGCGCCCTGGTCGCGATCTTCGGCGCCAACCTGCCGGAGACGCTGAAGGCCAATGTGCTGGCCGTGCAGGCCTGGATCTCGCTCGCCTTCACGCTGTTCATTCTCTTGACCTCCAATCCCTTCCTGCGGCTCGATCCGGCCCCGGCCGAGGGCCGCGACCTCAATCCGGTGCTGCAGGATATCGGCCTCGCCATCCACCCGCCGCTGCTCTATCTCGGCTATGTCGGCTTTTCCGTCTGCTTCTCCTTTGCCGTCGCAGCCCTGATCGAAGGCCGCATCGACGCCGCCTGGGCCCGCTGGGTCAGGCCCTGGACGCTGGCCGCCTGGACCTGCCTGACATTAGGCATCGCCATGGGCTCCTACTGGGCCTATTACGAGCTCGGCTGGGGCGGCTGGTGGTTCTGGGACCCGGTGGAGAACGCCTCCTTCATGCCGTGGCTCGCCGGCACCGCGCTGCTGCATTCGGCCCTCGTCATGGAAAAGCGCGAGGCGCTGAAGATCTGGACGGTGCTGCTCGCCATCCTGACCTTCTCGCTGTCGCTGATGGGCACCTTCCTGGTGCGTTCCGGCGTGCTGACCTCGGTGCATGCCTTTGCCAGCGATCCCACCCGCGGCGTCTTCATTCTCTCCATCCTGCTGATCTTCATCGGCGGGGCGCTGTCGCTGTTTGCCCTGCGCGCCCCGAAGCTTGCGGCCGGCGGGCTGTTTGCGCCGATCTCGCGCGAGGGCGCGCTCGTCCTCAACAATCTGATCCTGACGGTTGCCTGCGGCACGGTGCTGACCGGCACGCTTTACCCGCTGCTGTTGGAGACGCTGACCGGCGACAAGATCTCCGTCGGGCCGCCCTTCTTCAACCTGACCTTCGGCCTCTTGATGGCGCCGCTGCTCGTCATCGTGCCGTTCGGGCCGCTGCTGGCCTGGAAGCGCGGCGATCTGCTCGGCGCCCTGCAGCGGCTCTATGTCATCGCGGCTCTCGCCTTCGCCGCCGCGGTCGTCTTCTTCTATCTCCAGCATGGCGGGCCGGTGCTCTCCGTGCTTGGGCTGGTGGCCGGCCTGTTCCTGATCCTCGGCGCCATTGCCGATCTCTGGTATCGCGCCGGCATCGGCAAGGTGGCGGGCGCCATCGCCTGGCGGCGCCTGAGCGGTCTGCCGCGCTCGGCCTTCGGCACCGCGCTTGCCCATGCCGGGCTCGGCGTCAGCGTGCTCGGCATCGTCGCCGTCACTACCTTCCAGAGCGAACATGTCGTCGAGATGAAGCCGGGTCAGACGGTCGATGCCGGCGGCTACAGCCTTGAGTTCGACGGCATGCGGTCGGGCAGGGGGCCGAACTACACCGAGGAGCGCGGCCACTTCACCATCCGGCGCGCCGGTGTCACCATTGCCGACACCTGGTCGGCCAAGCGGCTCTACACCGCCCGGCAGATGCCGACGACGGAGGCGGGCATCCTGACCTTCGGCCTCAGCCAGCTCTATGTCTCGCTCGGCGACGCCACCAAGGACGGCGGCATCGTCGTGCGCATCTGGTGGAAGCCGTTCATCCTGTGCATCTGGGGCGGCGCCTTGATCATGGCCGCCGGCGGCCTCGTCTCGCTGAGTGATCGGCGCCTGCGCGTCGGCGCCCCGCGGAGAAAGGTCAAGGCCAAACCGGCCGCGCCTGCCATGGAGCCGGCGGAATGATGCATTTCTCCCGTCTCCTCGTCGCCGTGTTCCTGTTCTTCGCACCCGTTTCCGCCTTCGCCGTCAATCCCGACGAGGTGCTGGCCGATCCGGCGCTGGAGGCTCGCGCCCGGAGCGAATGTGACGGCGGTCATGAACAGTTTGACGAAGATCAAAGCGGTATGACCGCCCGCTCTCTAGCGTATCTCTAGAATAATCATGATCAGTGAGGCAACGACCATGCAAGCGAGGGATATAATGACCACGAATGTGGTTTCGATCAGCCCGGTGGTCAGCGTGCGCCATGCGGTCGCGATGATGCTGCAAAATCACGTCAGCGGCCTTCCCGTCGTTGACGACCACGGCCGCGTCTGTGGCATGATCACGGAAGGCGATCTGCTTTTACGCCGGGAGGTCCGCTTTTCTCCCCGACCGGCGCGAGCGCCGGAGCTGATTTCCGAGATCGATCTCGAACGTTACATCGGCAGCAACGGATGGTGTGTGGCGGACATCATGTCCCAAGATGTCATCGTCGCCCGACCGGACAGCGAACTCTCGGACATCGCCGAAAGCCTGCAGGTGCATCGCATCAAACGGCTGCCGATCGTCGATGACGAACGTCTGGTCGGGATCGTGAGCCGACGGGATATCTTGCGTGTCATTGCCGAAGCGCCGACGACCGTATTGCCGCGGGGAGACGAGGCCATCAGGCTGGCGGTGCGAACCCGGCTGAGATCGGATCTCGGTCTCACGCCGCAAAAAGTCCAGGTGTCCGTCCGGAACGGGCAGGTGACTGTCGACGGTCAGGTGGAATCCGAGCTCAAGCGCAGGGCGATCAAGGTTCTCATCGAGGGCCTTGGCGGGATTGCCGGCTATAAGGATTGCCTGCTCGTATCGCCTGTTCAAACCCAGGATTGAAAGCTTTGGCGCGCCCTCATCGCGCCAAATGACGAGGAGGCTTGCTCGATCTGTCAAGATCGAGCAAGCCATCTGTCAACCTCCCTGCTTGACACGGAAACTCCGACTCGCCCTGTGACTTTAGCCCGGCCGCCGGGCTTCCTCTTTGATGAAAGTCAATCGCGCCGGGCTCGGCGAAGCAGGCGACTTGCGCCGAACTTGACGGAGATCAAATACCGACCGGCTGCCCCGATGTATCGCTTGACCGTGCAAAAGGGAGCATATGATGGATTTCGAAGCATTTTTCAAAAACGAGCTGGACGGGCTTCATGCCGAGGGCCGCTACCGCGTTTTTGCCGATCTCGAGCGTCACCGCGGCAATTTCCCGCGGGCGACGCGCCATACGGCCGATGGCGAGAAGGAAGTCACGGTCTGGTGCTCCAACGACTATCTCGGCATGGGCCAGAACCCGAAGGTGATCGAGGCGATGAAGGCCGCCATCGACCACTGTGGCGCGGGTGCGGGAGGCACCCGGAATATTTCTGGCACCAACCATTACCACGTCCTGCTCGAGCGTGAGCTTGCCGATCTGCACGGCAAGGAATCCGCACTGATCTTCACCTCCGGCTATGTCTCCAACTGGGCGGCGCTCGGCACGCTCGGCGCGAAAATCCCCGGCCTGATCATCTTCTCCGATGCGCTCAACCATGCCTCGATGATCGAAGGCATCCGCCATGCCAAGTGCGACAAGGTGATCTGGAAACACAATGACGTCGCCGATCTCGAAGCCAAGCTCGCCGCCGCCGATCCGCAGGCGCCGAAGCTGATCGCCTTCGAGAGCGTCTATTCGATGGATGGTGACATCGCCCCGATCAGGGAGATCTGCGATCTCGCCGACAAATACGGCGCGATGACCTATCTCGACGAGGTGCATGCGGTCGGCATGTACGGCCCGCGCGGCGGCGGCATTGCCGAGCGCGAGGGGCTGATGGACCGGCTGACGGTGATCGAGGGCACGCTCGGCAAGGCCTTCGGGGTGATGGGCGGCTATATCGCCGCCTCGGCGGCGCTGTGCGATTTCATCCGCTCGTTCGCCTCCGGCTTCATCTTCACCACGGCGCTGCCGCCGGCGCTCGCCGCCGGTGCGGTCGCCTCGATCCAGCACCTGAAGGTCAGCCAGTTCGAGCGCGCACGCCATCAGGACCGGGTGCGCAAGCTGCGCGCGCTGCTCGACCAGCGCGGCATTCCGCATATGCACAATCCCAGCCATATCGTGCCGGTGATGGTCGGCGATGCCGCCAAGTGCAAGTGGATCTCCGACCTGCTGCTCGACAATTGCGGCGTCTATGTCCAGCCGATCAACTATCCCACCGTGCCGAAGAAGACCGAGCGGCTGCGCATCACGCCGACACCGCTGCATTCCGACGCCGATATCGCCCATCTGGTCGACGCCCTGCATTCGCTTTGGTCGCGCTGCGCGCTGGCGCGGATGGTAGCCTGAGCACAGGGGAAAGATGCACGAGATTGACCGCGATCAAAGAGATAAGTCGCCGCTCGCGGGACAAAAAGTGAAGCAAGCACCGAGGAGACAACGGCGTTGATGATAGCCCCGCATGACTGGCAAGCCGCCATTTCACCAGAAATAGCCTCCGCCATCGGCAAGGACGGCGGGAAAGATTCGCGGAATCGGACATTCACTCCGCTCTTCAGCCTGCTTCCGCGTCTTCGCCCACATAGGTCGCTCTCGGTTTGCGCACTTCTGGCGCTCACATCCGCAGCTCTCATCTCGCTCGCCCTGCCGATGGCTGTGCGGCGCATGGTCGATCACGGCTTCAACCAGGCGGACGGAGCCTTCATCAATCGCTATTTTCTCATGCTGATCGCGCTCGCCGTCGCGCTGGCAATCGCAAGTGCGGCGCGCTACTACTTCGTCACCACATTGGGAGAGCGGCTGGTCACCGACCTTCGCCTCGAGGTCTTCCACCATATCATCCGGCTTCCTGCGGCATTCTTCGATCGAAACCGCTCAGGCGAAATTGCCTCGCGCCTCGTGGCAGATGCGACCCAGATCAAATCCGCCGTCAGTCTCACGGCATCGGTGGCTTTGAGAAATTCAATCCTCTGCCTCGGCGCCCTTGCCATGATGTTCGTGACCAGTCCCGGCCTGTCGGCCATCGCTCTCGGGGCCATTCCCCTGGTGGTGGCTCCTCTCGTCCTGTTCGGTCGCTCGGTGCGGAAGAAATCCCGTGTCGCACAGGATGCGCTTGCCGAGGCTTCGGCCTATGCAAGCGAGATCATTGCGGCAAGCCGCACCGTGCAGGCATTCAACGGCGAAGATGCTGCGGGGCAGAGATATGGGCGCGATGTCGACCTGTCCTTCGACCGGGTGGTTGCGGCCTCCCGGGCAAGAGCCTTGCTGACCGCCATTGCCATCACGCTGGTCTTCGTCAGCGTCGTCGGCGTGCTGTGGCTGGGGGCTCATAAGGTGCTGGCGGGAACGCTCTCGCCTGGCAGCCTGAGCCAATTTCTCATCTACGCGGTGATCGCAGCCGGTTCTCTCGGCTCACTGTCGGAGGTCTGGGGAGAACTTTCGCAGGCAGCCGGCGCCGCCGGACGGCTGTTCGAACTGCTGAACGAACAGACTGACGAGCGCGAACCGCACACCTGCACGTCGCTCCGGACCCCCACCCAGGGGGGCATGGAACTGCATGACGTGCGCTTTTCCTATCCGGGCGCACCGGAAAAGGAGGTTCTGAGCGGACTTTCCTTCCGCGTTTCGCCAGGCGAAACCGTCGCCCTGGTCGGCCCTTCCGGATCCGGAAAGAGCACCGTTTTCTCCCTGCTCCTCGGCTTCTACGAAAACCAGGCGGGCAGCATTTCCATCGATGGCAGGGAGCTTGCCCTGATCTCCCCGCAGACCCTGCGCAAGGAAATCGCCATTGTCCCGCAGGAGGTGACGATGTTTGCCGCCTCCGTTTACGACAACATTGCGTTCGGAAAGCCGGACGCGCTGCGCGAAGATGTGATCGCCGCGTCGATCAAGGCGCAGGCGCATGGTTTCGTCACGAAGCTGCCGAACGGCTACGGTTCGGTTCTCGGCGAGCGTGGGCTGACGCTGTCGGGCGGACAGAGGCAGAGACTGGCCATCGCACGGGCCATGCTCAGGAACGCTCCGATCCTGCTCCTGGACGAGGCAACCGCATCGCTGGACGCGGAAAACGAGGCGCTCGTGCAGCGCGGCCTGGAGGAATTGATGGAGGCACGGACCACCATCGTGATCGCGCACAGGCTCGCCACCGTGCTCAAGGCGGACAGGATTCTGGTGATGGACAAGGGCAAGATCGTAGAAGAGGGGACTCACGCCTCGCTCATGCGCCAAGGCGGCCTTTATACGCGCCTGGCGGAACTGCAGTTCAAGATTCCGGCCGGTCTTGAACCGGAACAGCACGCAGCGTGATGACATCATCCGGCGTCCGCGCAACGGGACTTTGATCTTCCGGCGCTATTCTTCCAGGAGGAGAGCCGTCGCGAGATAACCCATGCCGATTGTGCTCGCAAAGAGGTAGATGAACAGGCCCTGAGCGAGATAATTTTGCGGCCCGCCTGCCGCGGCAAAACCGTTCTGCCAGACGAAGAACCCCACGGCGCTTCCGATTGCAAAGCCCGTGGCCAATCGAGTGAGTATGAACCTGATCATGCCGGGCATGGCGCCCACCTCTGACATAACCGCAATAAACGTCGGGGGTGCCCGGAATGTTCCGTCCCGCAAATGATCTCTGTCAACGACCGGCAGGCGCGGCCGTGCAAGATGCGGAAGAAACCCGGAGACCGTAACAGTGCATCTTCTGCCTTTCGCAGCGGGCGTTTTCACGCTTCTCATCCTGCCCGGACCGACCAACGCCATTTTGGCGATGGCATCTCAGGGGCTGACCTTCGGACGCGCGATCGCCCTGCTCGCCACCGTCATGTCCGCATATCTTGCGATCGTCCTTCCGGCGGCCGGTCTGGCCGGTTCTTTTCTCCGCGACCACCCTCTGGTTTCGCAAGGCGTCAAACTTGTCTCGGCGACCTGGGTTTTGTACCTGGCGCTGCGGCTCTGGGGCATCGGATCGAGCCCTGTCGAGGCTGTGCGCGTGCGGCAGCTGGCCGTGACGACGCTGTTAAATCCCAAAGCGCTGATCATCGGATTGACGATGGTGCCTCCCGCGCAGGAGGTGCCTTTGACAGGATCCATCGCCATTCTCGCATCGGTGGTCCTGGCAGTCTCCTCGATCTGGCTGTCGATCGGCAGGCTCATCCTCGGACGTGAAAAACGGATACCGCCATTTGCCCGGCGGTGCGGATCCGCAACCCTCGTCGCATTCTCCGCCGTGCTGACGTTCAGCGCCCTTGGCGGATGAAACCCGCGCTGTTGCGCTGCGCGCGGCGGAGCGACTGCCTGCGCAAGCCCTTGGTGCGGCTGGCAAAGGCCGTTGTTCCATAATGTCGATTACGCCAGAAATCGCTGTATCGGCTATTTAGTAATGCGACAGTTGGGCCAGTTAGAGATGCGACAGTCTCGCCTCTCGACGTTCTGGTCAACGCCAACGTTGGGAGCAAGGATGACGACCTTCAGCCTGGTCGAGACCATGAGCGGTCGGAGTCGTGATGTCCTGTTTGATCACCATGTCGCAGAAAGAGTTGCATCGCCTCGAAGTCATTCAGAAGATCCGCGACCGGCGCCTGAGCATTATCCAGGCCGCCGAGTTGCTTGATCTCAGTCGAAGTCAGGTTCATCGGCTGCTGCGGGACTATGACCGTTTCGGTGAAGCCGGCCTGGTTTCGAAGAAGCGATCCCGACCGAGCAATCGGCGCCACAGCGAGGATTTTCGCAATGCGGCGCTGGATCTGATCCGCGAACGCTATCTGGATTTCGGTCCGACGCTGGCGCGCGAGAAGCTGATCGAACTGCATCAGATTTCGGTCGCCAAGGAGACGCTGCGCCAATGGATGACCGAGGCTGGCATCTGGATCTCGCGGCGCGAACGTAAGAAGCGGGTTTTCCAGCCGCGCGGCCGGCGGGATTGTCTCGGCGAGCTCGTCCAGATCGATGGCTCGCATCACTGGTGGTTCGAGAACCGCGGCCCCAAGTGCGCCCTGCTCGTCTACATCGACGATGCTACCGGCAAGCTCTTACATCTGCGGTTTGCCGGATCGGAGAACACGTTCGATTACTTGCATGCGACGAAGGCCTATCTGCAGCAATGGGGCAAGCCTCTGGCGTTCTACAGCGACAAGCATGGTGTCTTTCGTTCGATCCATGCGTCGGAGAAAGACCGGACGAGCGGCCTGACGCAGTTCGGGCGAGCGCTTTATGAGCTCAACATCGACATCATCTGCGCCAACACCCCGCAGGCCAAGGGACGCGTCGAACGAGCCAATCAGACGCTGCAGGATCGGCTGGTGAAGGAACTGCGGCTTCGCGGCATCGACACGATCGAGGCCGCAAACCTCTATGCACCGGCGTTTATCGAGGATTTCAATGTCCGTTTTGGCAAACCGCCGCGCAATCCGAAGGACATGCATCGTCCTGTGGCCGATCATGAGAACCTCGATGGTGCCATGTGCCGGAAGGAGGTCCGCACGCTGTCGCAGTCCCTGACGCTCCGCTACGACAAGGTCTTGTTCATTCTCGATCCGACGGAGCTTTCCAGGCCCCTGGCGGGTAAGAAGGTCGTCGTTTGCGACTACCCGGACGGCCGCCTCGAGATCATGCACGAGAGTTTTACCCTGCCCTACAGAACCTTCGACACATTGCGGTCGATCCACCGGCCGGAGGTCGTCGAGAACAAGCGTTTGGACGACATGCTTTCGATCGTCGCTGAGCTGCAGGCTGGACGGGAACTGCAGCGCAGTAAAAGCGGCCCTCGCCGCACCGGTCAGACGGATCATATGTTTGGGATACCGGATGGCAGCCAGGGAAATGGTTATCAGAAGTGTGGCCGCAAGCCCGGCCGGCGGACGGACTTCATGAACGATCCGGAGGTGATTGCCAAACGACAGAAGGCGCTGGCGCGGATGGAAGCTGCGGAATGAAGGGTGAGGGACATAGTCTCAAAGCTAAAGCCGAAGGGGTGCGTCCTACCCGCCCCCGCTCCTCCCTGCAATCCGGCCCAGCCGGTCGGATCGGGGGCTGACCGGCAGGGCCGGGACAGCCAGAGCGTCGCAATTCTAACTGGCCAGCGGCGCCGCATCTCTAATCAGCTTTGACAATCGCCTGTAGCGGGGCACATTCTATCTCGAACTGCAACAAAGGCGCTAAGCTGCCTGCTTTTCGGGAGCCATGGTTTGATCCGTACCTTTTCGCATTTGAGTTTTGACGAACGCCGATCGATTTCCAGGATGTTGGATCAGAAGTTTAGCCAGTCTGAGATCGCCAGGCGCCTCGGCCGGGACCGCGCGACCATCTCCCGGGAGATCAAACGCAACTACTGGCACGATCAGGAATTCCCCGATGCCGAGGGCTACTGGGCGATGACCGCCAACGACATGGCGCGCGACAGGCGCCGGCGGATCGGCAAGCTCTTTCGTCGCGAGGATCTGCGGAACGAAGTGATCGGAAAGTTGGAATCCGGCTGGTCGCCGGAACAGATTGCTGGACGACTGAAGATCGAACCAGCGGCCAAGGCAAGCGTCTGTCACGAGACGATCTACCGATATGTCTATTCACCGGAAGGACAACGGCAGCAACTGGCGCGGCTTCTTCCGGAACGGCGGAGAAAGCGCCGGCCGAGATATGCTCGCAAACCGCAGAACCCGGTCTTTCCAGATGAGCGTTCGATCAAACATCGGCCGGAAGCCATCAACGATCGCAAGGAATTCGGTCACTGGGAAGCCGATCTGATGATCTTCGAAAGGGTTCAGGGCAATGCCAATGTGGCAACGGTTGTCGAGCGGATGAGCCGGTTCACCATGCTGTTCAAGAACAACGACCGGCAGTCCAAGCCGATCATGGAGCGGCTCATCAACGTGCTCAGCCCCCTGCCCAGGCATGCCCGGCAAAGTTTGACGTTTGATCGCGGATTTGAATTCGTCTCCTGGCGGCGACTGAAGCAAGGAATGGGAACCGATGCATGGTTCTGCGATCCGTCTGCGCCCTGGCAAAAAGGCTCCGTTGAGAACATGAATCGGCGGATTCGGCGTTACCTGCCGAGGGATACTGCTGTCCTGTCCGTTCCTGATGAATCGATACGATCACTGATCGATCGGTTGAACAGTACGCCGAGAAAATGCCTTGGGTTCCGCACCCCAGCTGAAGTGTTCAGGCGTGAAGTGAACAAATGACGGCAAGCCGGGGCGGAGGACGGATTTCATGAATGATCCTGCGGTGATTGCGCCGACCAGCCCCGATCTGAGCGCTGGTCCGGGTTGCAAGATCAGATCGGGACGGGTTCGTGGCACCATCGGCTTTAGCTTTGAGACTATGCGCTGACGCTGGTTCGTGAACGTCATGCGGGCTTCGGCCCGACGCTGGCGGCCGAGAAGCTTGCCGAGCGCGATAGATTGCGTGTGTCGCGCGGGAAGTTGCGGCTGGATGTCGGAGATTATGGCTGTCGCGCAAGCCACGGCGCACGTTTCATCAGCCACGATTACGGCGCGAAGCCTGTGGCGAGCCGGTGCAGATCGACGGGGCCGAGCACCGCTGGTTTCAGATCGTCGAGATCCGTGCTCGCTGTTGGTGTTTGTCGATGATGCGACAGGCAAGTTGATGCAGTGTTGCGGTTCGTGCTCTTGGAGCGCCTTTCGCCGGGACTGCACGCTCGAGCGACCGACGATGACGGCCGGTTCGCCATACGATGGCGATCGAACAGTTACTGTCGTCTTCGATCGCGGTGCTCCATCTCGGCAGGCGCAAGGATAGCATGAGATTCTGCACGGTTCAGCATGTTGACCAATTCTTCGCCCTCATCGGCGGTAAGCATGTCCATAACGAAGCCATCGACGAGAGCTTTCCGGTCTGAAACCGTATCGATTACCGTCCAGTAGATGTTCAGGTTCTTCTGCAGGGCGTATCTTTGGTTTTGCATGGATCATACCTTTCCACGATCTTTCGGTTATTCGCGTTGCGTCAACATCGATGAGCGTCCGTCCAATGGTAGGGATGCGCCGACCCGACGCAGATTCTTGCACCGAGACGTGATAACGTCCGTCTTGTCTCTGCATGTTTTTTCAGCTGGTAAGAGGATAGAGCCGACGGCCTTCGGAACGTATTGCCGAATGAGATAAGCGACCAGCCGAATTGAAGCCCCGACTATCCACCCGTGGCAGGCGCCCGATACTTTGGTCTAGATATGTGAGCCTACCGGACCCACGCCGGCTTCGTCGTCAATCCGAGGCTGTCCGCCATCCGGACCAGGTCAACGAGAGATCTCGCCTGCATCTTCTGCATGACGTGGCCGCGATGAACCTTGACCGTTACCTCGCTCAAGCCCACTTGAGCAGCGATTTGCTTGTTGACGCTGCCCGCGACCACCAGGTTCATGATCTCGCGCTCGCGCGGCGTCAAGGAATCATAGCGGGACCGCAGCTCGGCAATGAGCGCGACTTCCTGCCTCCGAGCGCAGTCGCGCTCGATCCCGGCATAGGCGGCATCGAGCAATTCCTGCTCGCGCAGCGGCTTCGTCAGGAATTCGATGGCGCCGGCTTTCATCGCCCGCACAGAGATCGGAATGTCGCTGTGGGCACTGATAAAAATGACCGGAAGCTCAATTCCAAGGGAAGTGAGCATGCTCTGAAATTCCAGGCCGCTCCGCCCCGGCAGCCTTACATCGAGAATGATACAGCCCGGAACGTCAGGGCGCTTGCTGTCCAAAAACTCCTGGCTGGAAGCGAATGTCAGTACCTCAAGTCCAACCGAGCGCAGGAGATCGCCGAGGCCTTCGCGGACAGATGCGTCATCATCAATGATGTAGACAATCTCCTTCATCCATGTCCCCAAGTTTCGCGCCGGTCAGGCGCCGCCCCGGACATGGATCATTATTTCTCCTCGGTTGGTAATGTAAACTGAAAAATGGCACCGTGGGGCGCGTTTGGCGTGGCCCAGAGTTGGCCTTTGTGAGCCTCTATGATCGAACGACTGATCGTCAGGCCCATGCCCATACCCTTGGGTTTGGTACTGTAGAACGCCTCGAATATATCGCCGATCTTCGCCAGGTCGAGGATAGGGCCGCTATCGCGGACTGCCACTAAAACGGTATTGGGTGCTGCCTTTTCAGTGCTCACGATGAGTTCGCGCGCTCCTTTTGGCATCGCCGCCATCGCGTCGTTGGCGTTCATGATAAGGTTCAGGATCACCTGCTGGATCTGCACTTGGTCCCCCACGATCGGGGGCAAGCCGTCGGTAAGGTTTGTACGAAGCGACACCGCACTGCGTTCGAGGTCCGTGGACACCAGCGCAATCGTCTCGGACACGATATCGTTGATGTTCAGCCGGTCCCGGCGTTCGGGTGATTTCTTCGCCATTGCCCGAATCCGGTCGATGACCTCGGATGCGCGAAAAGCGTCGCTGATCATGCGCTCGATGGCGCGACGGGCGGAGACGATGTCACGAGGATCCGCGTCGAGATAGCGAAGGCAGGCATTGCCGCTGCTGACCAGCCCGGTGAGCGGCTGTCTGACCTCGTGGGCGATGGAGGCTACAAGTTCTCCCATGGTGGTGAGCCTGCTTACATGGGCAAGTTCTGCTCGCGCAAGCTGAATAGCATCCTCGGCTTGCCTGCGGTCGGTGATGTCACGCGCCAGCGAAAGACGAAACCATTGCCCTTCCTGTTGGAATTTGCCGACGCGAACCTCGACCGGAAACGTTGTTCCGTCCTTACGCCGGTGGAGCGTTTCGAAAGTCATTGGCTGTCCTGCGTCGACGCGATCCACCAATGTCGCAAGAGCCTTTTCGTCGATAGCGCCGTCAAAGTCGCGCGGGTGCATGCCAATCAATTCCTCCCGGGTGTAACCGAGGCTTTCACAGGCTTGGCGGTTGACGTCTATGACGATCAGATCATCCGTATGGAGGAAAAAGGCATCGGTGGCATGGTCGACGAAGGTCCGAAAACGAGTTTCGCTTGCTCGAAGCCTCTCCTCTGCTCGCTTGCTCTCGGACAGGTCGAGCACGAAGGCCACGGCCTGGCTCCCGGCCCCCTCGAAACTTGCCTCACCGATCATCACGGGTACGTGACCGCCATCCTTTCGCTGATACTCCTTTTCAAAGGGGCGGGCGCTGCCGGTCACTCTCAGCTCGGCCTCGGCTTCGGCGTCACGCTCGCGCCATTCCGGCGGCGTCAGCTCTTTATCGATGATCTGACCGGCCAAGAGTTCGTCACGGCTGTAGCCCACCATTTGCAGGAACGCCTCGTTGGCCTCGATAATCCGACCTTCGATATCCCGGATAAAAATTCCGATGATGTTCGCTTCGACAAGCCGGCCTATTCGCGCTTCACGTTCTGCCAGGTCTCGGTAAAGTCCGGTTATTTCGAGCGTGCTGGCGGCTTGCGAGGCGATCAGCTTCAACACCGGAATGCGCCCTGGCGCGAAGACACGGCCCGCCAGAGTGTTTTCCAGATAAAGCGCACCGATCAGCTTGGCGTGATTGATCAGCGGCAAACAGAGAATGGATCTGGCCGCGCGATAGCGAATATAGGGATCGCCCGCAAAGGCCTTTTCAGCCGAGGCATCGTCGAGGCTGACGATTTCCCGCATACGCAGGACGTAATTGAGAACTGACTCCGGCATCACGCCGGCGATGGCCTCATTACGCAACTCTATGAGGACCGCTTCGCCGTGGATCGTCGCCTCAGCGGCAATCCGCGGTTCGCCGCCACGCGACAGGATCAGAAGGCCACGTTCGGCTCCGGCCTGCTCGACGGCCATTCGCAGGACCGTATCGATCAGCTTCTCGACGACGATTTCGCTGGAAACGGCTTGCGACACCTTGATGACGGTGGCGAGGTCGAGATGCTCGATCGGCGCTTCGATCGTGCTTGTTGCAGCCGGTGCCGATTGTCCATCGCGCAGTTGGGGATAGGCTTCTTCGAGCTGCCGCACCTTGCCGTCGGCTCCCCAACTGAGATAACAGCGACGGGCGTTTTGAAGATAGAGGCGAGCAATCTGATCGAAGCCGCGCGCCCGGTAAAAGGCGGAAGCGCGCTCATACGCAATCGCTTCATCGTGTGGGAGCGCGTGTGCATGCGCCAACTGGATCGCCTGTTCATAGAGGCGCTCGGCATGCAACTCGCGGCCTCCCAGGCGGGCGATCTCTGCGCCAAGCAATTTTGCGCGGCTTGCGAAATTCTCCGGGCAGTGCGCGGCCCAAGTGTCGAGCTGGCGGCGGTGAGCGCGCATGGCCTTGCGATAATGAGCTGTTTCAGTCGTCGATCCTTGCAAAGCAGAGGCCAATGAAAGGCCTGTGTAGAAGTGATATTCCGCCCGCTCGAAAATAGCAGGAGTCATCCAGAGGAGGCTTTCTGCTTTCGCCGCTGCCGAAAGTGCTGTGAGGGTATCCCCGGCAAATACACAAGCCTGCAGCTTGCGGATCCAGTACAAGCAACTGCCCGGCTTGCCGTCGGTCTTAAGTTCGAATTGCTGCTCGTCGAACCCTTCATCGTTGAAGCATCCGAAGATTGGCGTCAGCCCGCGAAGCGTTCGGATGAGTTGGAGCTGCCCGCTGATGAAACCGACGGCGACTCCAAAGCCGGCCTGACGCGCGAAGTCCAGGCCGGCTTCCGCATCGCGCTGAACCTGCGAGAGGGGCTCGCCGGCGGCCAGAAGATAAGTCACAAGATTATTTCGGCTTAAGACGGCATAGGTGAGATCGCCGACCTGCTGTGCCGTTTCTAATACGCGCTGCGCAAGCGCACGGCCGGTGCGGACATGACGCGATGACGATTTCGCAAGGTTGCCGAAGGCGAGGTAGACCCGTGCCTTCAGGCGTTCCATTCCAGGCTGTTCCGTCAGGTCCAGTCCCAGCAGGCCGAACCGAAAACCGGCTTCATAATTGCCAAAATACGGCCCGAGCACCGTGCCCACGGCAGTGAAGGCATAAGGCGATGTGTCGCTGTTGCCGTGCTTGAGGCTGAGGTTGCCCATTCGCCCGATAATGAGGCAGCGCAGATTCTCGTTGGTAAACAGGGCCGGAGTAACAAGTGAAGTCAGAACGTCCATGGTCGCGAGCGCGACAGGGTCCGCCATTGGGGGCGAGTTAAGCAGCGCTTCGATAGGGCGGCCCCCCAGTTGTCGCCAAAGCCGCGCGTATTCCTGGCGCACCTGGCTCCTGGTCGGGTGGGACGACCACGAAATGCCGACCCGGTGCAGGTAGTCGAGGCCGAATATGATGGCCTGATCGCTCCGACCCAGGCTCATGAAAAGGTCGACGCGCAGGCGCGTGACGCGGGCCAGATCGGCGAGGCTGGCGGCTCGGCTTGCTAATTCTGCAAGGCGGGCCTGCGCCTCCGCCGGTGCCCCAGTCAAGAATTCGCATTCGGCCCTGTGGAGTTCGAGGGCGAAAGCGAGTTCGTATCGGCGCTCCCAGGCATCGTCCGGCAGGTAAGCCGCACCCGTGCCGGCATAGGCCAGCGCCGATTCGTATGCAGCCGACGCCTTGGCGCGGCGAGTGGCAAGCAGGTTCAGGTCCGCGAGACGCTCGCGCTCTTCGCCGGGCGCGATGAGCGCGCCGCCGCAGTTGAGTTGGCCGACAATCTCGAAAATATTCTCCTCGAGTGCCTGCGGCGGCGTATGCATCAGCAGGAGGCGGCCAATGGAAAGATGCGCTGCCGCCCGCTCGTCTTCAGGGATCAGCCCATAGGCGGCCTCCTGCACACGATCGTGCAGGAAGCGGTATGATGACCCCTCTTCAAGCAGCACGAGTCCGGCCCGCGCCGCGGCCCAAAAGGCTGCATGAACCGCGTCGTGATTTTCGCTCCTGATCAAAGCCAGGGTATCAACGGCCGCGTGATTGCCGAGACACGCCAGCATGTTCAGGGCAGCCTGCGTGATATCGGGCAGGCGCCGCAGCTTGCTTAGCATCAGATCCGCGACGTTATCGGTATAGCCTTTGGCTCTTATGCGATCGAGATCCCAATCCCAGTGCGTCTGTTCGCGATTGAATTCCAGCAGGCCTTCGTCCGGCAGGGTGCTCAGGAACTGGAGCGCGAAGAAGGGATTGCCTCCGCTCTTCTTGTGCACTAGTCGAGCAAGCGGCTGGACACGGCTGCTTCCGCAATGAAGAGCGTCGGCCAGCATCCGGGTCAGATCTTCCAGCCTAAGGGGTGTCAGCACGATTTCATGCACCTGGGCACCGGCCTCCCGGATCGCTGCCAGCCGGCGGATCAGCGGATGGTTGGACGATACTTCGTTGTCGCGATAGGCGCCGATGAGCAGCAGGTGACGCATGTCCTGCTGGGTGCACAAATCTTCAAGCAGATCGAGCGTTGCTGCGTCCAACCATTGGAGATCGTCTAAAAACAGCGTGAGCGGATGTTCTGCTGTGGCAAACACGCGCAGTAGGCGCCTAATGTTCAATTGGAAGCGGCGTTTGGCGTCCTGAGGCGGCAGATCCGCAACCGCCGGAAGCCGGCCGATGAGAGATTCAAGTTCCGGAATAAGCGGTGCCAGCAGCCGACCGCTCGCGCCCAGTACTTTGGTTAAAGCAGCGCGCCAGGGCGCGAGTTCCGCTTCACTCTTGCCCAGCAGCACTCGGACGAGGCCTTGCAGGGCCTGCGCTACGCTCGCATAAGGAATGTGGCGCTGGTTCTGGTCGAATTTGCCGGAGGCAAACAGCCCACGCAGCGGCACGAGCGCGCGGTGGAGCTCATTCACGACCATGGATTTGCCCACGCCGGCATGACCCGAAACCAGCACCAGCGTCGGCCCGGCGCCTGCGACGACCCGGTCGAATGCGGAGGTTAGGGCGGCGATTTCGCGTTCGCGACCGTAGGGCCGCTCGGGAATCACCAGTCTGTCCGGCACATCGCGTGTCCCGAGCGGAAATTCTGCAATCCGCCCATGCTTCTCGCTCTGGACGAGGGCACGTCGCAGATCCGCCTCTAGCCCTGCGGCCGTCTGGTAGCGTTCCTCTGCGTTCTTGGCGAGCAGCTTCATCACGATTGCCGAGATAACGCCTGGTAGCTCTCTGACACGCTCGGACGGCGGCACCGGTCGCTTGGCAACATGGCAGTGCACCCATTCCATCGGCTCCGAAGCGGTGAACGGCAACTGGCCGGTGATCATTTCGTAGAGCGTGATGCCGACGGCGTAGAGGTCACTACGCGAGTCCACCGACCGGTTCATGCGCCCGGTCTGTTCGGGCGCCATGTATGCGAGGCTGCCAGCAATGACCTCAGGGGGCTCGGCGGCCTGGCGCTCACGAGAAAGATGCGACGCCACTCCGAAGCCCGTGAGACGGACCCGCCCTTCCGCCTCGTCCGCCAATATATTCGCCGGCTTGATGTCCCTGTGAATGAGGCCGCATCCGTGAGCCTTGCCGACTGCCGCCGCAATGCCCTTGGCAAGACGCAAAAAGACGGTGAGTTCGGCGGCCATGCCATGGCTGTGCCGTCCCATCAACTGCGGGAGGGGCACGCCGCCGCAATCTTCGAGGACGAGCACGACACGACCGTTTTCCGTTGTGAAATCCAGCGGTTTGGCTGCCCACTCCCGGTCGAGTTCGTCTTTCAGGCGATATTCGTGGGCCAGTCTGTCGAGGCTGGTTCGGCTGGGATGTTCGGCTGCAAGCTGCACCCTCAGAACGGCTTTTGATGCGCCGTTGCCGCTCCGGATCAGCTCTCGTGTAAAGATGCGATCGCCGTCACTCCAGGATGATTGTGGCTCGTAGTGCCGAAGGTCAGTCGAAGTCTGCTGGCCGACGGAAGCGAGAGCGCGCTTCCGTCCGAACATGTTTTTCCTGGTCTTCTGCGCATCTTTGACCGTGTCGTCCATGGCACACCGCTCGCTTCGATGCTGCCCGCATACGATCGGAGGTGCAGGCATCGGAGACCCAATCAAGCTTCACCGACTTTCCTCTCATGTCAACGAGCCTATGCTTCGGATTATTGAGGGGGTCGCATCTCTGCTGATCTTCCCGACTCAGGTTCCAGTGCGTGTTGTTAAGGCAGGTCCGCGAAGAGCAAAGCTGCGGCAATGCGGTTTCATGCTATAAGAGGCGCCGCGCCGGCAGGGGTGAAGGTCTTGCGGTCAAGCAAAACGCCGGCGCGGCAAGTCGGCCCGTGATGGGAGGGCGTTTTGCTTTAGGGCCGTTGCAACATTAACTCTGCCTGGAGCGCCCCCGCTATTATGCCGAAGTATATTTGTTTAGCCCTTTCGCCCGATTTCCTAAACGAGACCCATTATGCCGGATGTATCGGCTCGCCCTTCTTCGTGCTGATCACCCATCGCTAGACTAGCATTCGATGCCGGCGGATCCCGTTGGAAGCTATCGGCAGCGAGCGGCGCAACCTCTTTAAGTCTGCAAGAAAATCCGGCGATTACCTCAACATAATCGACGCCGGCTGCAATGGGAGACGGATCGCGCCAAGGGCGATCCCGGAATGGTCTGCACTTTCGTGCAGTTGAGTTCGGACGAACGCCGAGTGATAGCGCAGATGCATGCCAAGAAGATCTGGCAGGCAGAGATTGCACGCACCCTCAGCCGTGATCGCTCGAACGATCCAGGAACGCCCCTTATGCCCCTTTCGCAAAGACGGCGAAGCGCTATGCTGTTTATCGCAGGTCGAACGAGAGAATTCCATGACACGATCACGGCAGAACGAGCTACGCGAACGGATCGCGATCCTTGGCGACGTCAGTTCCGCCTCATTCGTCCCGTGGATACGCCGCCATGCCGACAAGCTCGGCCTTTCCCAAGATTTTTTGCAGGCCGGCGCCGAGCGGATCGAACTCGAGGTCGCAGGGCCTGTCGAGCTGATCGACATGCTGGAAATGGCGTGTTCGTTGGGGCCAATCGATGTCTGGGTCGACGAGATTCAGCGCAGGATTGTAGATCCCATCTCTACACCGAAGTCGGAACGCCATCCGACTTGATGCCCTTAATTTGATCATTGTTGCCAATGCGAATTTTTTATGCAAGCGTCAGAAACCGGGGTTGCACCGACACCAAGCTCGCAGGCGCCAGCCCACTGGTAAGATTGAGGAATTGACCGTCATGCCTTCCGATACGACCGGCTCCTGGACGCCTGTCGCCCTTTCTGCCGATCTGCCTCCGGCAAGCGTCATTCCGGCCTGGACGCCGGCAGGATCGATCGCTCTCTGGCGCAGCCGGTCCGGGCGCGCATCAGCTTCTTCGGATCGCTGTCCGCATCGCGGGATGCGACTGTCGCACGGCTTCGTGCGGGGCGAGGCGCTCTCCTGTATCTATCATGGCTGGAGCTATTCTCCGGCGGGAGGATGCATTCGCATCCCGGCTCATCCAAACCTTGTGCCGCCGGAAACGATCCGCGTGGCAGTTCAGCGGGTCGAGGAATCAGATGGAATCGTCTGGGTCGCAGTCGGCGAGCCGGCAATGCCGCCGCCAAGCCTGGATGGTTTGGCGCCAATACGCTCGCTGACGCTTGTTGCCGACATCGTGGCAATCGAAGCAGCAGCCGGCGGCAAGGCCGCGAGCGGGTTGATCCCAGTCGCGGACCGTCCATGGGTTCGGCTGTTGCCCGCGGCGCAGATCGGATGCACTCTGATACATGTCCTGGTCGAACGGGAGCGCACTGTCGCAGATCGGATTGCGGCGTCCCGCATCGCCGAAGCCCTGCGCCGCCGCGCGGAAACACGCCAGAAGGATGTCGCATGAAAGGGGCCGGTGCGATGATCGACGAATGGTACCCGGTTGGCCTCTTCAGCCAGCTCACCGGTGCAGGAAGCAGGACTGCTCTGATGGGCGAGCCCATAGAGGTGATGCGCACGGCTGATGGCGCGGCGCGGGTCACATCGGGCGATGGGCGTGCCCTGCCCGTCCGCGTCCGTTATGGTCATGTCTGGTCTTCTCTTGGCACCCCCGCCAAGGAGCTCTTCGCCATTCCCGAAGCGGATCAGCCCGGCCGCCGCTTCGTCGATGTCGGTGTCGTGCGGGTACGCTGTTCCCCCTTGAGAGCAGTCGAGAACTTCCTCGATATTGCGCATTTTCCCTTCGTCCACACCGATATACTCGGCGCCGAGCCGCATACGGAGGTCGAAAATTATAAAGTCGAGATCCGCGAGAAGGAGGATGAAGTCTGGGCGACGCAGGTGAAATTCTACCAGCCGCAGGCTGCAAAGTCGGCGACCGGCGGAATAACCACCGAGTATATGTACCGCGTGCCTGCCCCGACCTGCTCGGTGCTTTACAAGACCTGCCCTCCCCGCCCGGAGGAATGGGACGTCATTACCCTATTCGTCCAGCCGCTTGCCGAAGATCTCTGTGACGTATGGCCGTGGATGGCCCTCTTCGACGACGTGACGCCAATGACGGACCTCATCCATTTTCAGCAAATGATTTTCCTGCAGGATCGATCGATCCTCGAAAACCAGATCCCGGCGCTTCTGCCGCTCGATCCGGGCATGGAAATCCCGACCAGGGCCGACCTGACCTCTATCGCTTACCGGCGCTGGCTGAAGCGCCACAATTATCTCTATGGCGCGCAGTTGGTCGCACAATGAAGCTCTACGACTACATCCTATCGCCGAGCTGTTACAAGATCCGCCTGATGGCTGCCATCCTCTGCGTCGAGCTGGATATCCGGCCGGTCGATTTCCATCCCGGCAAGGAACATCGTGGTCCTGAGCTTCTGGCCCTCAATCCGGCAGGCTCAATCCCGATCCTCGTGGATGGCGATCTGGTGCTGACAGAATCTTCGGCCATGCTCGCCTATCTCGCCGCCCGGAGCGGGCCTGACTGGCTGGGTATGAGCGCGCCTGAGGAGACCGCGCGGGTGCACCAATGGCTCTCGTTTTCGCATCGGCTGACGACAAATCTCGGCGGCGCACGGCTGCATCAGATGCTTCTGCGTCCCGGCAATATCGAAGTCCTGCAGGCACAAGGAGTCGCGGCGCTGCGCGAGCTCGAAGCCGGCCTCTTTGAGCAGCGGCTCCGCGACATGCGGTTCCTGGCTTGCGACCGTGCGACGATCGCCGACATCGCCTGTTTCCCTTATGTGGCACTGGCGCCCGACGGCGGAATCTCGCTCGATCCCTATCCGAACATTAGGCTTTGGCTGCGCGCCATCCGCAGCCTTGAAGGTTTTATCGAAATGCCCGGCATCCACCGGCTGCACGAGTTGAAACCCGACCCTCATCCCGTCAACGAGGAGACGTGAGATGGCGGGCTACCTGCTGAAGAACTGCGCAGCGATTATCGTCGACGAAGGCAACGGGCCGGCCGTGCGCCGGAACGTCGATCTGCTGACCAATGGTCCGGCGATCCAGGCGATCGGGACGAACCTGTCGCAAGAGCCCTTGCCTGCGGACACGGTCATTCAGGATGCATCAGGCTGGTTTGTCTATCCGGGTCTCGTCAACACCCATCACCACTTCTTCCAATGCTTCGTGCGCAATCGGGCCGATCTCGACTGGACGAAGCTTTCGGTTATCGAGTGGCTCGACCGGATTTATCCGATCTTCTCGCGACTGAACGAGGATTGCTTCTATCATTCGTCGGTCACGGCCATGGCCGAGATGATCAAGCACGGCTGCACCACGGCCTTCGACCATCAATATTGCTTCCCCCGGCACGCAGGCAAACGCCTGATCGATCGTCAGTTCGAGGCGGCCGATCTTCTCGGCATGCGTTTCCACGCGGGACGCGGCGGCAACACGCTGCCGAAGTCCGAGGGCTCGACGATCCCGGACGCCATGCTGGAAACGACGGACGAGTTCATCGCCGATTGCGCCCGGCTGATCGACAGCTACCACGATGCCGGCGCCTTCAGCATGCGGCAGGTGGTCGTCGCTCCCTGTCAGCCCGTCAATTGCCACCGCGAAACCTTCGTCGAGTCGGTCGCGCTCGCCCGAGATCGCGGCGTCCGACTGCACACGCATGTCGGTGAAGGCGAAAGCCCGGTCATCCAGGCGCGGCATGGAATGCGGACGGTCGACTACTGCGCCGAACTCGGCTTTGCCGGGCCTGACAGCTTTTATGCCCACTGCTGGGAGCTGACACACGACGAATTACGCAAGATGGCGGCAAGCGGCACGGGTGTCTCCCATTGCCCCGAACCGGTCTATCTGGTCGGCGCCGAAGTGACGGACATTCCCGCTATGGCCGCTTTCGGCCTACGTATTGGCCTCGGTTGCGATGGCGCGGCCTCGAACGACAATTCCAACCTTATGCACTGCATCCACTCTGCCTATATGCTGCAATGCCTGACGGCCTCGACGCGCGCCCATCCGATTCCAGCGCCCGTCGATTTCCTGAGCTACGCGACCACGGGTGGCGCAAGCCTGCTTGGCCGCAGCGATATCGGCCGCCTTGCTCCCGGCATGGCCGCCGACCTCTTCGCCATCGATACCAGGCGCATGGATTATGTCGGAACCCGCCACGACCCGTTGAGCCTGATTGCCAAGGTGGGGATCGGCATGCCGACCGATTTGACCATGATCAACGGGCGCATCGTCTGGCAGGCCGGCGAATTTACCGGCCTCGACGAAGCTCAGCTTTTCGCCGCCGCGGAAGCGGCGCTCGAGACAGTCGAATTCTAAAACCAAAAGAGGGAACTGACATGACCAACGATTTCACCCGCAGAAAACTTATGAAGAGCGCGGCGGCTGCCGGTCTCGCGACGGCCTTTGCCGGCCGCTCAGCGCTTGCCGCCGACGAACCGCTCGGCATCGCGCTCGTCGTTCCCTCGCCTATCGGCGACGTCGGCTGGGGTCATGCGCTTGCCGCCGGCATCGATCCGATCAAGGCCGCCTATGGCGACAAGGTGAAGGTTACGGTCATCGAAAACATCGCCGAGGGCCCGGACGCCGACCGCATCATGAACAAGACCGTTGCCGACGGAAACCATTTCCTGATCGCCGGCTCCTTCGGCTATCAGAATGGCGCGCTGCAGATTGCCCGCCGCAATCCGAAGGTGACCGTCCTACATGCTTCAGGCTTCCAGGTCGCACCGAACTTCTCGCCCTTCGCCGCCAAATATTTTCAGGGAACCTACCTGTTCGGCATGGCGGCGGCGGCCCTTTCCAAGAGCGGCAAACTCGGCTCGGTGTCAGCCTTTGCCATTCCTGAGCTGATCACCTCCGTCAACGCCTTCACGCTCGGCGCTCAGGCCGTCAAGCCGGATATCGAAGTGTCTGTCGTCTGGGTCAATTCCTGGTTCGATCCGGCCAAGGAGCAGGAAGCCGCCAAGGCGCTGATCTCTCAGGGCTGCGACGTGATCTTCTCGAATGCGCAGGATACCCCTTCGGTGATCTCGGCCTGCGAGGAAGCCGGCGTCTATGCCTTCAACCTCAACTCGTCGATGAAGAAATATGCCGAGAAGACCTATCTGGGTTGCATCGCCACCGACTGGTCGCCCTTCTTTAAGGCGTCGGTCGACGCCCATCTTGCCGGCACCTTCAAGGGCGCCAACGCCTTCCTCGGCGTTGCCGACAAGGTTGTCCGGGTCGTCGATTGGAACCCGGCAATCCCGGCCGATATTATGACCAGGATCAAGGAAATCGAGGCCAAGATTGCCAATGGCAGCTTCTCGCCGTTTACCGGTCCGATCACCAAGGCTGATGGGAGCGAAGGTGTCGCTTCGGGGACCACGGCGACGGACGCCCAGATCGTCGCGATGGACTGGCACGTCAAGGGTGTCACGACGCCGCTGCCGAAGTAAGCCATGCCGAGCCCGCTCCTGTCGCTGCGCGGCATTACCAAGAGCTACGGCCCGGTCGATGCCAATCAGCAGATCGATCTCGACGTCGCTCCCCGCTCCATCCATGCCATCCTCGGAGAAAACGGGGCTGGCAAGTCGACGCTGATGAAGCTGATCTACGGCGTCGAGCAGCCGGACAGCGGCACCGTCGCATGGAACGGGAAAGCCCTTAGCCTTGCCTCTCCCGCAGAGGCAAGGCGAGCCGGTATCGGCATGGTGTTCCAGCATTTCTCGTTGTTCGAGAGCCTGACGGTCGTGGAGAATATCCGCCTGATCGTGTCCGGCAAGAAGAGCGAGCTTGCAGAGCGCGTTCGCAAGCTCGGGCATGAGTTCAGCCTCGAGGTCGATCCACACGCTCATATCCATTCGCTTTCCGTCGGCGAGAGGCAGCGGGTGGAAATCATCCGTTGCCTGATGACCGATCCGAAACTGCTCATCCTTGATGAGCCCACCTCGGTGCTGCCGCCGCAGGCGGTGGAAAAGCTCTTCGAAACATTGCGCCGGCTGCGGGACGGCGGCGTGTCCATCCTGTTCATCTCTCACAAGCTGGAAGAAATCCAGTCGCTCTGCGATCGCGCCACGATCTTGCGCGGCGGTCGGGTGACCGGCCACGTCGATCCCCGCGAACACGATGCCCACGAGCTTGCCCGCTTGATGATCGGCCGCGACATGCCGGAACCCATGCCTGCGCTGCCTTTGGGAGAAGGTGAAAAGCGGCTGGAACTTGTCGGGCTCGATTACCGGGCGGATCCTTTCGCCGTGCCGCTTTCGAATGTGAGCTTGGTCGTGCGCGCCGGCGAAATCCTCGGCATTGCAGGCATTTCGGGAAATGGTCAAAGCGAACTCGCAGCGCTGATTTCGGGTGAAACCCAATTGCCGCGGGATCAACGCGACCAGATTTTCATGATGGGCCAGGATGTCGGCACGCTCGACTCCGCCGCCCGCCGACGGCTCGGTCTCGCCTTCGTCCCGGAGGACCGGCTCGGCCGCGGCGCGGTCCCTGAGATGTCGCTCACCTATAATAGCCTGCTGACCGCCCACCCGCTGAACCTTGTAAAACATGGCCTGCTTGACAAGGTGAGGGCGAAGGCCTTCACAAGTGATTGTATCCGGGACTTCGACGTGCGCACGCGCGGTCCAGGGGCAGAGGCCGGTTCGCTCTCCGGCGGCAATCTGCAGAAATTCATCGTCGGACGCGAAATCATGCTGGCGCCGAAGCTTCTTTTCCTCGCCCAGCCGACCTGGGGCGTCGATATCGGCGCGGCGGCGGCGATCCGCAAGCGCCTCATGAGTCTTCGCAACAAGGGCATGGCCGTCCTGGTCATTTCCGAAGAGCTCGAGGAACTGTTCGAACTGAGCGACTTTATACAGGTCCTGCATCACGGCACGTTGAGCCCGCCGTTGCTCACGCGTGACACCAACCCGGAGGAGATCGGCCGATACATGATCGGAGCTCAGCCGCAGCGCGAGAAAGCCACCGCATGAGCAGACCCTTCCTCGCCGCTCCGCCCATTCTCGTCCGCCGGGAGCGGGCATCGCTTGCCGCCACCCTCCTGGCGCCGCCCATAGCCCTCATCGTCACCGTCATTCTCAATCTCGGACTTTACGTCATCATGGGGCGCGATCCGGCTGCGGTCGTCTACGCGATGCTGATCGAGCCCTTCTTTTCATGGGCGTCGTTTTCCGAAGTGCTGCTGAAGACCGGACCGCTGCTCCTCATCGCGCAGGGGCTTGCAGTCGGCTTTCGTGCCAAGGTCTTCAATATCGGTGCCGAAGGACAATTCGTCCTCGGCGCGATCTTCGCCTCCGCCATTCCGATCTGGTGGCCCGGCGCAACCGGCCAGTGGATCTGGCCGCTAATGCTGCTGTTCGGCGCGATGGGCGGCGCATTCTGGGCGTCGCTCACCGCCTTCTGGCGCGTCCGGCTCAATGCCAACGAAATTCTCGTTTCCCTGATGTTGAGTTTTGTCGCCGTGCAGCTCCTCAATTATCTGCTGCTCGGCCCCTGGAAGGACCCGAACGGCTTCAATTTCCCGCAGTCCGTCATGTTCCAATATGACGCGATGGTGCCGATCCTGATTGAGGGAACGCGCGTCAATGTCGCGCTCATCCTCGCCGTTCTCCTGTCGATTGCCGCTTGGGTCTTCATGCAGAAGAGCTTCATCGGCTATAAACTGCAGGTCGGCGGACTGGCGCCGCGCGCTGCGAGCTATGCCGGATTCCGGGAGAGCGGCGCAATCTGGCTTTCGCTGCTGATCGGTGGAGCCGCAGCCGGTCTTGCCGGTGCAGCCGAAGTCGCCGGTCCGCTTGGCCAGCTGCAACGCTCGATCTCGACCGGATACGGCTATGCGGCAATTATCGTCGCCTATCTCGGCGGCCTGCACCCGGTCGGCATCGTTGTCTCAGCGATCGTCATGGCCGCGCTCTATATCGGGGGCGACAATGCGATGGTCTCCGCCAATCTGCCGGTTGCGGCGGTCCGGGTTTTCCAGGGCAGCCTGCTCCTTGCCTATCTGGTGGCCATCGCCTTCGTGCGCTACCGTCTTGCCTGGCGGTCCACATCCACCAGGAGCCCCACATGAACGCCGTCGAGTTCGTTCTGGCCGGAATGCTGGCGGCTGCGACACCCTTTCTCCTGGCCGCTCTCGGAGAACTTGTCGTCGAGCGTGCCGGCGTGCTCAATCTTGGCGTCGAGGGGCTGATGGCATTCGGCGCCGTCATCGCCTTCATCATTGTCTATCACGGCGGCGGGCATTTTCTGGCTTTTCTCGCCGCCGGCCTCGGCGGCCTGCTTCTGTCCCTGATCTTTGCGGCGATTGTCCTCGGCTTCAACGCGAACCAGGTGGCGACCGGGCTGGCGATCGGGATTCTCGGCCAGGGCCTGTCAGCGTTGTTCGGCAAAACCTATGAGAGCCTGACGGTTAAAGCTGTGCCGAAAATCGCCCTTCCCGGCCTCTCCGATATCCCCGTCATCGGCGGCCTGTTTAGCCAGGATATCGTCGTCTGGCTTTCACTGCTCGTGACTGTCGCCATCTGGGCGATGTTTGCCTATGGCAAGCTCGGCCTGATCATCCGCGCCGTCGGTGAAAACCCGAAAGCGGCGCATGCCATCGGCTATCCGGTTATCGCCATCCGATTCGCCGCGGTCGCAGTCGGCGGCATGATGGCCGGCTTTGCAGGCGCCTATGCAGCGACGATCTACACGCCGCTCTGGGCCGATGGGATGATTGCCGGTCGCGGCTGGATTGCGATTGCGCTCGTCGTCTTCGGAACCTGGCTGACCGGCCGCATCTTTCTCGGGGCATGCCTGTTCGGCGCAGTATCGCTGATGGGGCTTGCCGCCCAGGCAACCGGTCTCAACGTCTCGTCGCAGCTGCTCGCCTGCCTGCCCTATCTGGTGACGATCATCGTGCTCGGTATTATTTCGGCGGATCGCCGCCTGCTCAAACTCAATGGCGTCGCCTCGCTCGGCGAGCCGTTCGAGCGATCATGATAACGCCCGTCGAAGCGATGGCAATTGAGAGTCAACTTGCCTTCCGAGCCCGCCACGAACGGTAATCAGAACGAGGAGCCCCGCAATCGTATCAGCCGTGGTCAGACTTCTTCTGACCCCGAGGTTCAAATTCGACGAGCAGCGACTTGAGTTCGACCTCTCGAACTCGTCGCGCCGCCTCGTCAGGGCTGACCCATTCGAGAATACGCTGGCCTTGCTCCTTGAAGTCGTTTCCGATCTCGGTGACTTCGATCTGAAACAGATCGACGATACATGGCGCCACATCGCCGTCGTCGAATTCCTTGAGATAGGTATAGCGGCCGACAGGTTTCCTTTTCACCGCCCCGCGCATGCCTGCTTCCTCCCAGGCTTCGATCGCCGCCGCTTCGAAAGGCTTCTTTCCTTTCATCGGCCAGCCCTTCGGTATGACCCAGCGCGCGCGCTCGCGCGATGTGATCACGAGAATTTCGATCTTCGGCCCGCCATCGCAATAGCGGAAGCAGATGGCGCCGTACTGTTGGCGGAAGGCGCCGGCAAACAGCTTCGCAGGAACCGCAGCGAGCTGCCGCAGCAATGGCTGAGACTTGTCTGGTCGGGACTTGCTGCGTTTTTTTGTAGGCTTCATGACGCTCCGTCTTCAGCGCATCGTGCGGCCGCGCATGGCCTTGTGGGGTCCCCGCCGGCTATTCGCCGGTGGTCCTGGCATTCAGGATTGTCCCGGCAATGTCGGCAAAACCAAGTCCTGCCGGCTGGGAGGAGATCCAACGCGGCACATGCTGAAGGTGCGGAAGAACAGGAAGAATATTGCCGACACCGAAAGAGTTGCGGATGAAGCCGAACATCGGCGCATCGTTTCGAGAATCGCCGACGAACGCCGTGACCGATGGCAATTCTATGGGATCCACCCCGAATTTGCTGGTCAGGAGGCGCTCGCTCATGGCGCGTTTGTCATAATCGCCAATCCAGGTGTTGATGTGGATGGAACTGATGGCGACGGTGCCGCCGATTGCCCTGATATCGCATGCAAAATCTTCGACGTCCTGGGTATCATGACGCTGAATGTCGATTGCCACGTCAGCCAGGCGGAACACCTGGTCGTGTGCGATCTTGAATGTGCCGCCTTTTTCCGCGATCAGTTTTTCGATGGCACCAAGATGCTGGCGTTGACGCTCGCCCTGCAATGCGCCGTTCTCCCAGTAATCGAAAACAACCTCACCGTTGCGGCGGGTGACGGCATAAGCACCGCTTTCGCCGATGACCGCGGCAACAGGCCAGGCACGGACGATGTGTTCGCACCAGCCGGCTGAACCACCCGTGACCGGCACGACGGCGATGCCGGCCCGGCTGAGTTCCCAAAGGGCATCATAGGTGCGCGGCAGAAGTTTACCTTCTGTCGTCAGCGTGTCGTCGATATCGGTGAAGAGATAACGCACATGCTGCAATTCATGCGCGGAGGGTGCCAGATCTACGAACGTCACGTCATGTCCTCGCAGGTCACCACCTCCATGCTGCTATCGGCCAGCACACTGGCGACGGACGGATCGGCCGGCAGCCGATCCGTGTAAAAGCGGGTTATCTTATTGAAAGGTGCAACGCGCACCGCCGCATGGCGGGTCCATTTGCTGACGTCTGCAGCCAAAAGACGCGTTTGCGAATTCTCCAGAAGCGCATTGGTGATCTGCGCCTCGCTATAGCTGAAGTCCATCATGCCGTTCACCGGACTGAGTGCACCGGCACCGACGACGGCATAAGTCGCATAGAATTTTTCCACGAATTTGATCACATCGCTGCCCACGACGTCGCGGTCGTCATGGCGCAGCAGGCCGCCGGTGAGATGGACCTCGACACTCGGCGATTCGCAAAGGGTCAGAGCGACATGAATGTTGTTGGTGATAACAGTCAGCCCCTGGTGATCGCGCAACGCCTCCGCGACGAATTGGACCGTGCTGCCGATTCCCAGGAATACCGTCGCATCCGGGCCGATGTCGGCGGCGACCCGCTTGGCGATCAGCCGCTTGGCCCGACGGTTCAGTTGGGCGCGGGCGTTCAGCGAAATATTGCTGCCTTCGACCGGCACATCGACACCGCCGTGAAAGCGGCGGGCATGCCCGAGATCACACAGCGCATTGATATCACGGCGGATCGTCTGGGTCGTCAGATCGTACCGGCGCGCCAGATCATCGATATATTGGACGCCCTCCGTTTCGATCAGCGCCAGTATTTCGCGTTGTCGGCTCGATATGACCCGCTGCCCCATCGCTTTTTCCTATGAGAGATAGACACTCGGGTCGTCTGTTATCACACCGGTCAAGCAGACAGGCCAAAAAGATGCGAGGAGCTTGGGGTCATTGCAGGTCCATGCCCGCACCTTGATCCCCTGGTGCGCCGCCTCCTCAAGGAAACCGATGCTGAGAGACTTGTAACCAAGATGGATCGTTCTTGCGGGAATTGATTGGAGAACATCACTCCAGTCATCCGGCAGTCTACTCCACAACATAGCGAGCTCGTAACTGGGATCGATTTCGTGCATGCGCCTGAGCGCCGCCGCGTCGAAGCTCGATATCATGATCTTGGTCTGCGGCGCGCGCGCCTTCAGATGCTCGTCAACGGTCTTTACCAGCTGGTCGAGAGATTTGTGATGCGGATGCTGCTTGATCTCGACGTTGGCGTTCAATCCCAGCTCTCCCAATGCGGACAGGACCTCGGCAAGGGTCGGCAAGGGTTCGCTCTTGAAACGGGGGGCGAACCACGCGCCGGCGTCGATCTCCCGCAGGTCGGATGCAGTGAGATCGCCGAGCCTGCCGGTCGATGAGGAGCAACGGTCGACGGACACGTCGTGGATGACGACTGCGGTCCCATCGCCAAGGAGCGCGACGTCCAGTTCGACCCATTCGGCGCCCCGGTCCGCAGCCGCCCGAAACGCGGCAATCGTGTTTTCGGGCGCGACAGCGGATGCGCCTCGATGTGCTTGAACCTCACTGCGGCCGGGTTCGGATCGCGGCTCTGACTTTGGCATGTCTTTCTCTTTTTCCTCACTTTTCGACGCTGCAGATGTCGGACAGCTCTATCCGGCCGTTTCAGTCCGTACGTCGTCCAGTTTTGCTGTTGAATGGATGCATCTGATCAATCCGCGCGAAGATCTCGATCTTTGCAGTCTCGGCGAAGTCCGGCCGGCCCTGAACCGTCAGAACGACCGTCTGCTGGCCTTCCCCCAGTCTTACATGCAAGTGGCTTTCGCCGCCGATCGGCTCGAGCAATTCGACGAGGGCGTTCAGACGAACGGAAGGCTCGCTGGGCTTTGCGATGAGAAGAGCATCCGGCCTGAGACCGACGATGTCCGTCCCGTCAGGCAAGGCTAGGACGTTCCTGGCATCGGCCGTACCCAGCACCTCGATCGGCACGAGGTTCATCGGCGGAGAGCCGATGAAGCCGGCAACGAACAAACTTGCCGGACGGTCGTAGACTTCAACGGGCGTTCCCACTTGTTCGACCAGTCCGCCATTCATGACGACAAGCCGGTCGGCAAGCGTCATCGCTTCGAGCTGATCATGGGTGACGTAGATGCTGGTGGTCCTCAGGCGGCGTTGCAGCCGGCGTATTTCGACGCGCATCTGCACGCGCAGCTTGGCATCAAGATTGGACAGAGGCTCGTCGAAAAGAAACGCCGCCGGTTCGCGCACGATGGCCCGTCCCATCGCGACGCGCTGGCGCTGTCCTCCCGACAATTCGCGCGGCTTGCGATCCAGCATTGGCCCAATTTCGAGAATGTCGGCCGCTTCCTTGACGCGGCGATCGATTTCCGCCCGCGGCGTGCCGCGGTTCTTCAGGCCATATTCAAGATTTCCGCGCACCGTCATATGTGGATAAAGCGCATAATTCTGGAAGACCATGGCGATATCGCGCTCGGCCGGCTCCGCCTTGTTGACGTTACGGCCGCCGATTTCGACTTGGCCGCCGGTGATCGATTCCAATCCGGCGATCATGCGCAGCAAGGTTGACTTGCCGCAGCCGGAAGGGCCGACGAGCACGATGAATTCACCGTCTTCGACCGTCAGGTTGATGCCTTTGACAGCAGGAATCGAACCATAGTTTTTCTTGACGTCGACGATATTGATCGGGGCCATTTCATTTCTCCGTTTCGACCAGGCCTTTGACGAAAAGGCGTTGCATGGCGACAATGACGAGGACGGGCGGCAAGGCGGCCAGGATGACCGCTGCCATGACAAGATTCCAGCGCGGCTCGGCATCCGCGACCGCGGCCATGCGCTGAATGCCCATGACGACGGTGTAGAGGCTCTGGTCGGTCGTGACGATGAGCGGCCACAGGTACTGATTCCAGCCGAGCACGAACAGGATTATGAACAAGGCTGCGATGTTGGTCACCGACAAGGGCAGCAGGATATCGCGGAAGAATTTCATCGGCCCCGCCCCGTCGACACGCGCAGCCTCCATCAGCTCGTCGGGCACGGTGAGGAAAAACTGACGAAACAGGAAGGTGGCCGTCGCCGATGCAATCAACGGAATGATGAGTCCGCCATAATTGTTCAGCATTCCCAGGTCGGCGACCACCTTGTAGGTCGGCACGATGCGCACCTCGACCGGCAGCATCAGGGTGATGAAGATCATCCAGAAGGCGAGCGTGCGAAAGGGAAATCGGAAATAGACGATGGCGAAGGCGGAAAGGATGGAAATGGCAATCTTACCGACCGCGACACCGACGGCCATGATCAACGAGTTGAACAGCATCGGTCCGATCGGCGGTGCGCCGGAACTCGTCATACCCGAAGACAGCATGGTCGAATAATTCTCAATGAGGTGCGGTCCCGGCATCAGCGGCACGACACCGGACAAAAAGTCGTTGGGGCCATGGCTCGAGGCGATGAAGGCGATATAGACCGGGAAGATCACGATCGTGACGCCGAGGATAAGGACGAGGTGAGCCAGAAAATTCAGGAAAGGACGATTTTCAACCACCTTTGACGCTCCTCAATATTGCACACGGCGTTCGACGAAGCGGAACTGGACCGCGGTCAGAGCAACAACGATGATCATCAGTATGACCGACTGCGCTGCCGAGGAGCCCAGGTTGAGGCCGATGAAACCGTCGAAATAAACCTTGTAGACGAGGATTTCCGTGGCGCGCGCCGGTCCGCCCTGCGTCGTCGCATGAACGATGCCGAAAGTGTCGAACATGGCGTAAACGATGTTGATGACGACCAGATAGAAGGTTGTCGGCGAGATCAGCGGAAAGACGATCGTCCAGAAGCGCTTCACCGGCCCGGCGCCATCGATGGCGCCGGCTTCCTGGAGCGAGCGCGGCACGCTTTGCAGCGCGGCCAGGAAAAACAGAAAATTGTAGGAAATTTGCTTCCAGGTGGCGGCGATCACGATCAGGACCATCGCGTTGTCCGGATTGATCAGATGGTTCCAGCTGATCCCCATGCTGCGAAGCATATAGGCGACGATGCCGATCGAGGGATTGAACATGAACCACCAGAGTATGCCGGCGATCGCAGGCGCAACGGCGTAAGGCCAGATCAGCAAGGTCGAATAGATGCGGGACGTCCGCAGCACACGCATGGCCGCGGCGGCCAGAGTGAGCGCAATCGTCGTCGACAGAACCGTCACCGAGACGGCGAAAACCAGGGTGTGACCAAAGGCGTCCATATAGAGCGGGTCGGCAAACAGCCGGCGATAATTCTGGAACCAGACGAAGTTCGTTTTGAAACCGAACGCATCCTGGCGAAGGAACGATTGCCAGAAGGCGGTTGCGGCCGGCCAGAGAAAGAAGACGACGGTTATCAGAAGCTGGGGAGCAATAAGCAGATAAGGCAAAACCTTATTGGGAAAGACGGTTCGTTTCGTTTGCATGGGCCCTCACAGAATGACGGAGAGGCAGGGGCCGGTTTGGCCGGCCCCTGCCCCGAGCCCTTAATTGGCAGATTCGAAATCGCGAAGCTGTTCGTTGCCGCGTGCGACGACGGAATCAACCGCTTCCTTGGCAGTCTTCTTGCCGCCGAGCAATGCCGCGAATTCGTCATCGATGATGCCGCGGACCTGGACGTAATTGCCGAAGCGGATGCCCTTGGAATTTTCGGTCGGCGTCACCCGCGTCAGCTGCTTGATGCCAACATCTGCACCGGGGTTCTTTTCGTAATATCCCTGCTCCTGGCTCAGCTTGTAGGCAGCCTCGGTGATCGGCAGATACCCCGAGAACTGATGCCAGTCGGCCTGAACTTCCGGCTTCTGCAGATAGGTATAGAATTTTGCCACACCCTTATATTCTTCTTCCGGACGCCCCCTCAGCGTCCAGAGTGTGGCGCCGCCGATGATCGAGTTGAGCGGCTGCTTGATGACGTCGTCATAATAGGGAAGCGGCGCAAAACCGACCTTGAAGGCTTTGGCATTGTTGATGACGCCCGCCCGGCCGGCGGACGAGTTCATGTACATCGCGCATTCCTGCGAATAGAACATCGGAGGCGCGTTATCTCCGCCGACCGGCCCGCCGAACTTGAAGAGCCCTTCGTCCTGCCACTTCTTCAGGTTCCCCCAATGGCGGATCGTCAGATCATTGTTGAAGGTGAACTCCGCATCCAGGCCGCCGAACCCGTTGGCCTTGGTGGAATAAGGCTTGTCGTGCAGGGCGTTGAGATTTTCCGTCTGAATCCAGGAGATCCAGGCGCTGGTGAAGCCGCATTTGGCGGCGCCCGACTTGATGATCGTGCGCGAAAAGGCCTCCACCTCGGCCCATGTCTTTGGCGGCGTCTCCGGATCAAGCCCGGCTTTCTTGAAGACATCCTTATTGTAATACATGATCGGCGTCGACGAATTGAAGGGCAGCGACAACACGTTGCCGCTGGTGTCGGAGTAGTAGCCGACAACCGGCGCGATGAACTTGTTCTGGTCCCAGGGTTCGCCTTGGTCCTTCATCAACTGATACACCGGATAGACCGCGCCCTGTGCTGCCATCATGGTGCCGGTGCCGACTTCATAGACCTGCACGATGGCCGGCTGTTGCTTGGCGCGGAACGCAGCGATAGCGCCCGTCAGCGTCTCGTCGTAGGTGCCCTTGTAAACCGGCACGATTTCATAATCGGACTGAGATGCGTTGAAACCCTTGGCGATTTGCTCCAGCTTCGCGCCGTTCTCGCCGCCCATCGCGTGCCACCACTGGATTTTCGTGGCGGCCATCGCCGGAACGGACAAGGACAGGCTGGTCAATCCTGCGGACAGGAAAAAAGCGATCTTGTTCATAATCTCTCCCACTTCTCTCGGTCCGCAGCCTCCCGCTCCAGACGCGCGGATGGTAGCAGCCGAGTTTCACTTTGCAACAACGGAATGTTCACATGAACATTTGAAGCGCTCGTAAACCGAAGGCCGCACGGGCCTCCTGCTTCCAAAGCATGATTGGCTGGGCACGGAGTTCGCCGTCAGCCACTCGGATGCTCGATACAGTGTTCAAATGAACGTCTTGTGTCAGTTGGCGCCGAAATATCATTTTTTGCGGGAACCCAGACTTTGCCGCAGCACCGTTCCATCTTCGACGTGAAGCTCAGCGAAAGAAGGCCGCACATGGCTGCGTAGGCGCGCAAGCTGGTCGATACCCCGCGAGTATCGTTTCATCGACCTGTTTTCGCACGACGAAATGGAATGCTGATGCTTGTTTCTTCCAAATGAACTAAACTCGTGCGCTAGCTTTCTCTAGCTGACATTCATCGGATCATCATCATGAATATCAGGCAGATGACCGAGATCGCCGAGCAGTGGCTAACGACATTCATTCTGAACGAATGGACGTTCTTTCAGCTTGCGATCATCGTGGCGGGCTTGGGTTTTGCGTCCTTACTTGCGTCACGCACAGAGCCTGCGATGGAGGCAAAGGCGCGCCTGATCAAGGGTAATCCAGACCTCCTTCGGGTCATCATTGCTCCTATGCGCCGGATGATGTGGCTTTTCCTTGTAGGTTGGTTATGGCTCGCCAACGTTGTGCTGAGCAAGAGCGCGTGGCCCTCACAACGCTGGCTTGTGTCAACGGCTCTGACGCTGGCAGCGGCATGGTTCGTCATCTCCGTTCTGACCAAAATCATCCGCAACCCAACCCTGTCACGCGCCGTCGCGATCGGCAGTTGGAGCTACATCGCTCTTTATGCAGTCGGTCTTGACGGCCCAGTTCTATCTGCTCTTGACGGTCTCGCGATTAATTTAGGCGCGGTGAGACTCTCGCTTCTGCTTGTGCTCAAAGCCCTCGTGCTGGCGATCGCCCTGATCTGGTTGGCCGTCCTCATTGGCAATATGCTTTCCCACTGGGTTCAGCGGTCGGCCGACTTGTCGCCTTCCATCAAGGTGTTGATCAGCAAATGCATCAAGATCAGCCTGATCATAATCGCTGGAGCCATCGCTTTGTCGGCGACCGGGGTCGACCTGACGGCCCTGACCATTTTCTCAGGCGCAGTCGGCGTCGGAATAGGCTTCGGCCTTCAAAAAGTCGTATCGAACTTCATATCCGGCATAATCATCTTGATCGACAAGTCGATAAAGCCGGGTGACACGATCACCCTTGGCGACACGTTCGGGTCGATCCGCGACCTGCGATCGCGGTTTGTTTCCGTCATCACCCGCGATGGCAAGGAGTACCTCATTCCAAATGAGGACTTCATATCGCAGCAGGTCGTCAACTGGTCGTTCTCCAGTGATTATGTGCGGATCGACGTTGACTTCGGGACGTCCTATAACAGTGATCCGCATCAAGTCGTTAAGATCGCCATTGCGACAGCATCGACCGTGCCCCGGGTCGCTAACGAATACAAGCCACCCGTCTGCTGGCTGACCGCCTTTGGCGCTTCGTCGCTCGACTTCCGGCTTCGCTTCTGGATCTCGGATCCAGCGAACGGGCTGACGAATGTTCGTGGGCAAGTCCTGATGGCGCTGTGGGACGCCTTCAAGAAAGCTGGCATCTCTATCCCATTTCCGCATCATGAAATCATCATGAAAAGCCCTATAGAGATCAAACAACAGGACTGATTTGCCAAGCCCGTCGATCCGCCGAGCGGATGCCGTTTTCGAACACGCTGCTGGAAGGCGACATCGATCTGTGCCGAACAGGAGCCGGCCTTGAAGAACAGGACGGCAGCGCCCGGACTGCTCACCGCCTCCCACCAGCCGATGCGGATCTTTCCACGGCCGCCGCCGGAGCCTTGTCGGAGCGGCTGATAGCGGCGAACATCTCGCCTCCCGCTATCCGAGGAGACGACGCGGTTCCTCCTGCGGTCGGTCGGCGTTCTCCGTCACGTCGGGTTTGCGTGCACACAGGTATTCGCCAACATGTTCGCGACCCATGGGTTTGCCGAACAAATAGCCCTGCAGCGTGGTGCAGCCCATTTCCAGCAAACACATCGCCTGCCGATGGCTCTCTACGCCTTCCGCCGTGACCTTCATATCGAGCTTCCGCGCCAGATTGAGCACCAGTTCGACGATTGCGAGGCTCGATTCATCCACGAGCATGGTGTCGATAAAGCTCTTGTCGATCTTGATGATGTCGACCGGCAGACTTCGCAGATGCGTCAGCGATGCATAACCTGTCCCGAAGTCATCAAGCGCCACTGTCAGGCCCTTCTTGCGCAAACGTTGCAGGGTTGTTGCAACGGTATCTTCCAAGCCCTGCAGGAAGACCGTTTCCGTCACCTCCAGCACGAGCGTATCCAGCGGGATGCCTCTCGACGCAAAGGCGGCAACGATCCGGGTTTCCAAGTCGCCCCTCATGAAATCGGAGGCGCTTATATTGAGACCCACCCGCCCGAATTCCAGCCCGCGGTCGATCCAGCTTCGAATGTCGGTCGCGACCTGCTCGAGCATGCGGGTCGTAATGTGGTGGGCAACGCTTGGATCTGTGAACGCCTCGTGAAATTGCGCCGCCGACACGATTGAACCATCCGAATGCTGCATTCGCACCAGCGCTTCAAACGCCCATACCCGACCGTCGGCACAACCGACGATCGGCTGATAGTGCGGCACCATCCGATAATCGGTAAGAGCCGACTCCACCTCCCGGATGATCTGAATGCGTCGCGCTATCCTCGAACGCAGGCTGGGCTCGTAGTGGACATAGCTGCCGCGCCGCGTTTCTTTGGCATGATAGAGGGCGAAATCCGCGTTTTGCGAAAGCGTTGCGGCATCCATCCTGCCCTCCGAAATCGCTCCACCCACAGTTATCGTCGGATTTATCGTCGACCCCCCAACATCCAGAGGGCGACCGATATATCCGATCAGGTGGCGCGCGAGTGAACCCATGCGGCGTACGCTTGCGGGCGCGTCCAGAATAACAGAGAACTCATCGCCGCCCAGGCGAAAGACCCTTCCTCGTTTTCCCAAGCGTTCATCCAGACGTGAGGCCACGCCTTTCAGCAGCAGGTCACCTGTCGCATGGCCAAGGATATCGTTCACTTGCTTGAGGCGATCGACGTCGATCAGCAGCAAACCGATGGAAGGAGCGTCGGCCGCTGTGAGCCGCTCCATATGAGCGTTGTAGGCTGCCCGGTTGCCAAGTCCGGTCAGCGGATCGGCGTTTGCCGCCTGGAGCAGACGTTGCTCGTACTGCACTTTTTCGGAAACATCCTGAACGATGCCAAACAGACGACTGGGCTTGTCGCTCAAGCGCTCGATATCGCTGACCACGCGTACCCAGCGCTCCTCCCCCTCTGGCGTCATGATGCGATATTCCCTGTCGATGCCGGCCGCAGAACCATCGAGGACATCGCGTATCCTGCGTCTGACGCTCTCGCGCTCTTCGGGAGCATAGCAGCCGATCACCTCCTCCGAGGTCATTCGTTTGCCGACCGGCAATCCAACGGTGCGGTAAATCTGGTCGGACCAAATGATCGTGCCGGTCTCGAGATCCATCTCGAAGCCGCCGACCTTGGCAGAGCGTTCGGTCTGCTCGAAACGGGCCTGCTTCAATTCAAGTTCACGTTGCTGCTCTCTCAGCAGGCTTTGCTGACGATGTTCCCTGATGAGGCCGACGACGACGCTTGCCAAACTGCGAAGCTGTCCGAGATCCCGATCGCCGAAGCGGCGGTTCTTGGTGTCGAGGACGCAGAAACTGCCGTAGCAGGTCTCCCCTTCCGAAAGCGGCACTCCCGCATAGAACCGGACCGAACGCTCTCTGACGAAGATGTTTCCGGAAAAGCGAGAATCCTTGTCGGCGTTTTTAACGACGAGCGGTGACTTCGTTTGTACGATGTGGCTGCAGAAGGAATGCTCGCGAGGCGTCTCTTTCAAAAAGAGACCGTGCTCGGCCTTGAACCACTGCCGATCCCCGTCGACGAACGAAACCAACGCCATCGGCATGTCGAACACGCTGCAAGCCAGCCGCACGATTGCATCGAACTCTTCCGTCGGCGGCGTATCGAGAATACTGGCCTGGTGAAGGAGATTCAATCTCTCATCTTCTGAAAGGGACATGCGACCTTGGGCTCCTCGCAGCACTTGATGACGCGGAGTGAAACCCTTCATGGGTCATGGAAGCGGAAGAACTAACCGCTGACTATCTGTAGAATGGCACAATCTGGTTGCCAAATATTGAAGCGGCCCACATATAGTTTGGTCGTAAGACATCCTGCCGAACGGGATATTCTCGCCTGGCCGCAAGATACTGAATATCTGAGTGACATGCCATCTCCGATCGGTCGATGGCCCAGCGACCTTCAAAAAACATAGGCCACGCGGTTCGCATCCGTGTAACGCGCTTAGCCAACTTTGCCTTTACGAGCGCGCAAGACGGCTTGAACATGAGCCTTTGACGCCTCCGTCTTTTTCTTTGTAATTTCCGACATACATTAAATATTATGTACGTTTCGCCGATTGGCACGCGGGGATTGAGGTGTTGGCGATGGCAACCGCCAATCTTCACTTTGTTGTTTTTGCTGCTTTCAGCTTGGGGATTCGGCGTACCGTCGGCGTCTGACCGGGCGTCTGTCGTCCTCAAGGTGAATGGCGCCATTGGGCCTGCTATAGCTGACTACGTGGTACGAGGCATTCAGCGTGCTGGCGAACGTGCAGCGGTCTTGATCGTCCTGCAAATGGATACACCAGGCGGCCTTGACACCTCCATGCGGGAAATCATCCGCGCGATCCTTGCCTCGCCGGTGCCTGTCGCGAGTTTCGTCGCGCCAAGCGGGGCACGGGCTGCCAGCGCCGGCACCTATATTCTCTACGCAAGCCACATTGCGGTAATGGCCCCTGGGACCAATTTGGGTGCGGCGACACCAATCGCGCTCAGCGTAAAGCCTTTCGGCGGTGATGAGGAACCGGAAAAGAAGCCGAGCGAACCTAGTGGCAAGCAGCCGGAAGCTTCAGGCAATGCCCACGAAGCAAAAGCCGTTAACGACGCAGTCGCTTACATTCGTGGGCTTGCGGAATTGCGCAATCGCAACGCCGACTGGGCAGAGCGTGCTGTCCGCGAAGCTGCAAGCCTTTCATCCACAGCGGCAGTGCGCGAACATGCCATCGATTTCACGGCAACTGATGTCAACGATCTCCTTGCAAAGGCGCAGGGCCGCATGGTGCGGGTCGGTCAAACGGAGGTCCGGCTCGATACCGCCGGTTTGGCCGTGCAGGAATTCGAGCCTGACTGGCGCACGCGCCTGCTTTCCGTCATTACCGATCCGAACATCGCAATCATCCTGATGATGGTTGGTATCTATGGCCTGATCTTCGAATTTCTCGCACCTGGGACAATGCTTCCTGGAACGATCGGCGGCATCTGTCTCCTCCTTGGTCTCTATGCCCTGGCATTGCTGCCGGTAAGTTTTGCCGCCGTTGGGCTTATTTTACTCGGCGTGGGATTGACTGTGGCTGAGGCGCATTCGCCAAGCTTCGGCGCTCTGGGCATCGGCGGCGGGGTAGCCGTGATCCTGGGAGCAACCATCCTGTTTGATACCGATATCCCCGGGCTGCAAGTATCGCGCCCCCTACTGGGCGCAATTGCATTTGCGACTCTTGCCTTTAGCCTTGTCGTTGCTCGCGTGGCATTCACCTCGCGATTGCGCCGGGTAGCCACCGGTGCAGAGGAGATGATTGGCATTTCCGGCAAAGTTGAGAGTTGGACGGGGCTCACGGGGTACGTCATCGCGCATGGCGAACGCTGGAAGGCCGTTTCCGCCGAACCCCTTGTTGCTGGTGACCCTGTCAGGGTGACGGGCCGCAACGGGCTGGCGCTCGAGGTCGCCAGCCGTCCTAAGAACACCTAGCGGCATTCAAGGACGCAGGAGGAGAAGTCATGGATATGTTTGCAGATCTTGCCTTCTACTTGGTGGCCATAGTCATTGCCGTCGCCATCCTCGCATCCGCGGTTAAGATCCTGAGGGAATATGAACGCGGCGTCGTGTTCACACTTGGCCGCTTTACCGGAGTCAAGGGACCCGGCTTGATTCTGCTCATTCCCTATGTCCAGCAGATGATCCGGGTCGACTTGCGCACGCGCGTACTCGATGTCCCTAGCCAGGACGTCATCTCACATGACAATGTCTCGGTTCGTGTCAGCGCGGTGATCTACTTCAGGGTCATTGACCCCGAGAAATCGACAATACAGGTCGAGGATTTCATGATGGCAACAAGCCAGCTTGCTCAGACGACTTTGCGCTCCGTGCTCGGCAAGCACGACCTCGATGAAATGCTGGCAGAACGCGACAGGCTCAACTCCTATATTCAGGAAATCCTCGACTCTCAGACGGACGCTTGGGGAATTAAAGTAGCCACTGTCGAGATCAAACATGTGGATATCAACGAGTCGATGATACGGGCGATCGCTCGCCAAGCGGAAGCCGAACGCGAACGCCGCGCAAAGGTCATCAATGCCGAGGGCGAACAGCAAGCTGCAGCGAAGCTACTGGAAGCGGCGGAAATTCTGGCCAAACAGCCGGAGGCGATGCAACTTCGTTACTTGAGCACTTTGAACGTCATCGCCAGCGAGAAGACTTCGACGATTTTATTCCCCTTCCCGATGGAATTGGGCAATCTAATTGCCATTAAGCCGAAGAGATCGAACGGCACTGGCGTTGATGTTTGATCCGGCTTCTGTGTCGCCCTCGGGCCAAAATGAGGCCACGCCCCAGAGAAATGATATGAATGTTGAATCAGCTTCGACTCGCCTCGTCACCTCACAATCGATTCATCGATCACAGGATCTGCTCTAGCGCATGGGAGGCGATTACGTGTTTGCCTCTCGGAGGGGCTGATCGCGGCGAACACCTCGTCCCCTGCTATCCGAGGAGACGACGCGGTTTCTCCAGCGGTCGGTCGGCGTTCTCTTAACAGGCTTTGCTGACGATATTCCCGGGGCCTATTGCCGCCATGCAACTGTGCTTGTTCATTCGCTCAGCCAGGCCTAAGCAGGATCGCTGGCCCAGTCTTCGTGTCCATGGCGTATTCGGATCACGAATATAGCTCCGTGCTCCTCGATCCGGTAGACAATGAGATGGGCTTTGAACGGATGAACTCTAACTGGCGGCGAAATCTCCTCTCGCTCACGCGCCATTCGCGGATTGGCCGCAATCAGATCAAGCACGGTAAACAACTCGTCATGATACTGCCTAGCCTGTGCGGCTCCGAACATGCGCACTCCTTGTTCGGCGATCGCAATGATGTCCTCTTCCGCTTCGACTGAAAGGTCAAAGCGCATTATCTACCGCCGCGCGTTGTTTCTGCACGTGCCACTGCCGCGGCAAAGAGTTCGTCCTTCGAGCGGCTGCCAATACCGCTTTTAAAACCGTCATCAACGAAACGCTGCATGGCGGCAACCTTGTCACTGCGAATTTGGTCCCTCCGGATCAGGTCGCGCACATAGTCACTCGCATTGGAATATCGCCCGCTCTTTGCTTGTGCCTCAACCCAATCTTTCATCGGGTCCGGAAGAGATACGTTCATCGTAGCCATTCGAGCCTCCATGGTGCGAGTAGGTTAGCTGGACTTGGCAAAGTTTGTCAATCGGCTCCACGAACGGCGATCTGTGTCATATCCGGGGATTGCCGCCTACGCGATGACGAAGTCAGCGCTTCAGGGGTAGTCGGCCTGTCGATCAACGTCCGTGTGACGCTGATCCTCGTACGACAGGTCGAGCTCTTGCCCTTGTGGGCAAAGCTTTTCGGCATCGGCACGGCCTTATTCCGGTCTCAGTTGATGGGATCCGAACCGGCAGACGTCAATGCGTGATCCGGGTCCAGTCGGCTCAGATGTGCAAAGCGTTTCCCAACGCTTTCAGCGCCGCTTCCATGAGCGCTTCGCTGCGGGTCGGATGGACGTGAATGGTGCCGGCGATGTCTTCCAGGCGTGCTCCCATCTCGATCGCTAGCGCAAAAGCTGCCGAAAGCTCGGAGACTCCGGCTCCCACCGCCTGCAAGCCGAGAACCAGATTAGTGTCGGCACGGGCGACGACGCGCACGAAACCTTCCTCAGAGACCATCGTCATCGCCCGCCCGTTGGCGCTGAACGGAAACTGGGCGGTGCGGATCTCATATCCTTGCGCGCGCGCCTCCGCCGGCGTCAGGCCGGCGCTGACGATCTCAGGATCGGTAAAGCAGATGGCGGGAATGCATCTTTTGTCCCAGCCCCGCTTCTTGCCCGCAACGATTTCTGCCACCATCTCCCCTTGCGCCATCGCCCGATGCGCCAGCATCGGTTCGCCGGTCACGTCGCCGATCGCATAGATGCCGCGCATCGAGGTGCGGCATTGATCGTCGATCCTCAGATATGGACCGGCGCGGTCGAGATCCAACTCCTCGAGACCGGACCCTGCCGTTCGCGGGCGGCGGCCGACAGTGACAAGGATGCGATCCGCCGGCAGTGTCTCATGCCGGCCATCCGACGTTTCAACGATCAATGACTCGCCATTATCGGCAAGACCCATCGCCTTCGCACCCGTCAGCACCCGGATGCCGCTCTCGGTCAGCTTGCGCATCACGGGACGCACCAATTCCGCATCATAGAGCGGCAGCACCTGGGGAGTCGCCTCGACGACGCTCACCTCCGAGCCCATCTTCGAAAAGGCCATCCCGAGTTCCAGCCCGATATAACCGCCGCCGACCACGACGATCGTTTTCGGTAGTTCCGTCAGCGACAGCGCCTCGGTCGAGGAAATGACGCGGCCGCCGAAGGGCAGGTTGGCAAGCTCCACCGGATCGGAACCGGTGGCGATCACCACGGTCTCGGCGCGGATGACCTGCTGACCGGTTTCGGTCTCCACCTCCACCGTCTTGCCGTCACGGAAGTGCGCGCGGCCATGGACGATTTTCACCCGCGCCTTCTGCAACAGACCTGAAACACCTCCCGTCAGCCGGCCGACAATGCCGTCTTTCCAGGCGATCGTCCTTGCGAGATCGATCGAGGCGCCTTCGACGCGGATGCCCATCGGGTTCTTGCCTGCCAGCATTTTTTGCGTGGCGTCGAATTCCTCGGCCGCATGGATCAACGCCTTGGAAGGAATGCAGCCGACCGTCAGACAGGTGCCGCCCGGCTTGCCGGCTTCGACGATGACGGTATCGATGCCGAGCTGTCCGGCGCGGATGGCGCAGACATAGCCGCCCGGGCCGGCGCCGATGACGAGGAGCTTGCAGACCATTTCTTTCATGTGCTCAGCCTTCGATGAAAATGAGCGCCGGCGTTTCAAGGAGCGTGCGGATACGCTGGACAAAGGTCGCCGCATCCCAGCCGTCGATGATGCGATGATCGAAACTCGAAGAGAGGTTCATGATCTTGCGCGGCACGAATTGCGTGCCGTCCCAGACCGGGCGTGTGGCGATCTTGTTGACGCCGATGATCGCCACCTCGGGATGGTTGATGACAGGCGTCGAAACGATGCCGCCGAGCGCACCGAGCGAGCTGATGGTGATGGTGGAGCCGGAAAGCTCGTCGCGCGTCGCCGTGCCCGAACGCGCCGCATCCGCCAGCCGGCTCATTTCGGCGGCGCAATCCCAGAGGCCGCGCGCTTCCGCATGCCGCACGACAGGCACGGTCAGGCCGGCCGGCGTCTGCGTGGCGATGCCGATATGGACGGCGCTATGGCGCGTGATGATGCCGGCATCGTCGTCGAAGGTGGCGTTGACCTCCGGCTGCCCGGCAATGGCCTTGACCAGCGCCCGCATCAGAAAGGGCAGGACCGTCAGCTTCGGATGGCCCTCCCTGCGGTCGCCGTTCATGGTGGCGCGCAGCTCCTCCAGCGCCGTCATGTCCACTTCCTCCACATAGGTGATGTGGGGAATGCGCGAGGTGGAAAGCACCATTTTTTCGGCGATGCGCCGCCGCAGTCCGGTGAGCTTGATCTCCTCCGTCGCTGTCTTCTTGACGGATCCACCCTTTAGGAGGGCCGGAGCGGCGCCTTGCATCAGGAATTGCTCGACATCTTCGCGCAGGATACGTCCGGCCGGCCCGCTCCCCTGCACCTGCCTGAGATCGACGCCGCTTTCCCTGGCAAAGAGCCGAACGGAAGGGGCAGCAAGCGGTTTTTCGACGGGCGGGGCGGCAGTAGACGGGATTGCGGAGACCGGCGCTGCCGGGGCAGGCCTCGTGATTTCCGCTACGACGACTTCGGCGGTCGGCGCCTGCGAAATCCGCATCGGCTGGGCCTCGCCGGCACCTTCCGCCGTTTCGATCCGCACCAGCGGCGCCTTGACCGCGATGCGGTCTCCGATATCGCCGGCGAGCCAGATGACCGTGCCATCGACGGGAGAGGGAATTTCCACTGTGGCCTTGTCGGTCATCACGGCGGCGATCACCATGTCCTCGCGGACGGGATCTCCCGGCTTCACATGCCATTCCACAAGTTCGGCCTCGGCGACCCCTTCCCCGACATCGGGCATCTTGATGATGAATTCGCCCATGGCTCAGGCCTCCATGACTTCGGCAAGCGCCCGCCCGACCCGGCCGGGACCGGGGAAATAGTCCCATTCCTGCGCATGCGGATAGGGCGTATCCCAGCCCGCGACGCGCACGACAGGCGCTTCGAGATGATAGAAGCAATGTTCCTGCACCAGCGCCACGACCTCGGCGCCGAAGCCCGACGTCAAGGTCGCCTCATGAACCACGACGCAGCGGCCCGTCTTCGAAACTGATTTGACGATCGTATCGAGATCGAGCGGCAGCAGGCTTCTCAAATCGATCACTTCGGCGTCGATGCCGGCATCCTCGGCCGCGGCCAGCGCCACATGCACCATCGTGCCATAGGCAACGACTGTTACCGCCGATCCCGTGCGCCGCACCTCGGCCTTGCCGATCGGGATCGTATAATGGCCATCGGGCACCTCGCCGAGAGCGTGTTTCGACCAGGGTGTGACCGGCCGCTCGTGGTGGCCGTCGAAGGGGCCGTTATAGAGCCGCTTCGGTTCGAGGAACATCACCGGATCCGGATCCTCGATCGCCGCGATCAGCAGGCCTTTGGCGTCATAGGGATTGGACGGCACGATCACCTTCAACCCGCAGACATGGGTGAAGAGCGCTTCCGGGCTCTGACTGTGCGTCTGGCCGCCGAAGATGCCGCCGCCAGTCGGCATGCGCACGACGATCGGGCAGGTGAAATCGCCGTTGGAACGGTAGCGGATACGCGCCGCCTCCTGCGTCAGCTGGTCATAGGCGGGATACATGTAATCGGCGAACTGGATCTCGACGCAGGGTTTGAGCCCGTAGGCCGCCATGCCGATTGCCGTGCCGACGATGCCGGATTCGCTGATCGGCGTATCGAAGCAGCGCGTCCTGCCGTATTTTGCCTGCAGGCCCTGGGTGCAGCGGAAGACGCCGCCGAAATAGCCGACATCCTCGCCGAAGACCACGACATTGTCATCCTTCGCCATCGACACGTCCATGGCGCTGCGCACGGCCTCGATCATCGTCATCCTGGCCATGTCAGTATCCTGCCTTCTGCCGCTGGCGGCGGATATGCGCCGGCATCTCGGCATAGACGCCCTCGAAAATGTCGCGCACCGAAGGTCTGCCGCCGGCATGCAGCGTGCCATGCGCCTCGGCCTGGCGCTGCGCCTCGATCACCTCATCGGCGATTTCGGCTTCCGCCTGCACATGCCGTGCCTCCGACCATACGCCCTTGCCGATCAGATGTTTCTTCAGCCGCAGCACGGGATCGCCGAGCGGCCAGGCCTCCGATTCCGTCTTCGGCCGATAGGCGCTCGGATCGTCGGAGGTCGAATGCGCGCCGACGCGGTAGGTGACATGTTCGATCAGCGTCGGCCCGAGATTGCGCCGGGCGCGTTCAGCTGCCCAGCGGGCGACGGCATGGACGGCGAGATAATCATTGCCGTCGACCCTGAGCGCCGGAATGCCGAAGCCGAGGCCTCGGGCGGCAAAGGTGCCGGAGCCGCCGCGAGCAATTCCCTGAAAAGTGGAGATCGCCCACTGATTGTTGACGATGTTGAGGATCACAGGGACCTTGTAGGTCGAGGCGAAGACGAGCGCCGAATGGAAGTCCGATTCCGCCGTCGATCCGTCGCCGATCCAGGCCGCGGCAATGCGGCTGTCGTTCTTGATCGCCGAAGCCATCGCCCAGCCGACGGCCTGCACATATTGGGTGGCGAGATTGCCCGAAATGGTGAAGAAGCCATGCTCCTTGGAAGAATACATGATCGGCAGCTGCCGGCCGTGCAGCGGATCACTCTCGTTAGAGTAGATCTGGTTCATCATCTCGACCATCGGATAGTCGTCGGCGATCAAGAGGCCCGCCTGGCGATAGGTCGGGAAATTCATGTCGCCCTTAGCAAGCGCCTTGCGGAAGGCGCAGCTGACGGCCTCTTCGCCGAGATGCTGCATGTAGAAGGAGGTCTTGCCCTGGCGCTGCGCCATCAGCATGCGGGCATCGAAGGCGCGCAGCTTCATCATGTTACGAAGCCCGGTCAGCAGTTCCTCATCGGTGAGCGATCCGGCCCAGGGACCGACCGCCTCGCCGTCACGGTTCAAGACACGGATGATCGAATAGGCGAGATCGCGGATATCCTCGGACGCGACATCGACCTCCGGCCGCGGCACGGAACCGGCCTTGGCGATCTTGACGTTGGAAAAGTCGGGCTGGCCGCCCGGGCGGACGGCGGGTTCGGGGACGTGCAGGCTCAAATGAGCGGAATCCACCATGTTTTTGCGTTCCTCCCTTTGCCGACCCCGCCTCCCTCCCGGAAGCGGGCCGGATGTCATTCCTAAAGATTGCGGGCGATCACCATGCGCTGCACGTCGCTCGTTCCCTCGTAGATCTGGCAGATGCGCACATCGCGGTAGATGCGCTCGACCGGATAATCGGCCATGTAGCCGTAGCCGCCGTGGATCTGGATCGCATCGGAGCAGACGCGCTCGGCCATCTCAGAGGCGAAGAGCTTCGCCATCGAGGCTTCCGACAGGCAGGGCAACTCCGCCTCCCGAAGAGACGCGGCGTGAAAGACGAGCTGGCGCGCCGCCTCGATCTGCATCGCCATGTCGGCAAGGCGAAAGGCGACGGCCTGATGTTCGAAAATCGGCTTGCCGAAAGCCGTGCGCTCCTTGGCGTAATCACGCGCCGCCTCGAAGGCCGCCCGTGCCATGCCGACCGCCTGCGCGGCAATGCCGATCCGCCCCCCCTCGAGATTGGCGAGCGCGATGCGATAGCCTTCGCCTTCCCCACCCAGCCTCAGATCCACGGGAATGCGCATCGTGTTGAAGGCGATCTGACAGGTGTCGGTGGAATGCAGTCCGAGCTTTTCCTCGACGCGGATCACCTCATAGCCGGGTGTGTCCGTCGGCACGATAAAGGCGGTGATGCCCTTCTTGCCGGCATCGGGATCGGTGACGGCAAAGACGATGATGACATTGCCGTTTTTTCCCGAGGTGATGAACTGCTTGGCACCGTCGATCACATAGTGGTCGCCGTCACGCCGGGCCCTTGTCTTCAGGTTCGAGGCATCGGATCCGGCCTGCGGCTCGGTGAGGGCGAAGCCGCCAATCCATTCGCCGGTCGCAAGCTTCGGCAGGAAACGCTGCCGCTGCTCCTCGGTGCCGAATTTCAGGATCGGCACGCAGCCGACGGAGCTGTGCACGCTCATAATCGTCGAACAGGGTCCATCGCCGGCGGCAATCTCCTCGAGTGCCGCGGCATAGGCGACAACACCCGTGTCCGAGCCGCCATAGGCCTCCGGCACCAGCATGCCGAGCAGCCCTAGTTCGCCCATCTCCTTCAGTTCCTCGCGCGGGAAAAGATGTTCCCGGTCGCGTTTGGCGGCTCCCGGCGCCAACCGGTCGCGGGCAAAGTCGCGGGCGAGATCTGTGATCTGCTGCTGAAGGTCGGAAAGGATCATGTCGCTCCTCCTTCCCGCTAATGCCGCTCGATGGCGACGGCCGTCGCCTCGCCGCCGCCGATGCAAAGCGCCGCCATGCCGCGCTTCAGATCGTAGCGCTCCAATGCTGAAAGCAGCGTCACCAGGATGCGGGCGCCTGATGCGCCGATCGGATGGCCGAGCGCGCAGGCGCCGCCATGCACATTGACCTTTTCATGCGGCAGGTCGAGATCGCGCATCGCCGCCATGGCGACGACGGCAAAAGCCTCGTTGATTTCGAAGAGGTCGACGTCCGAAAGCGCCAGGCCGGTCCGATCTGAGAGCTTCTGCAACGCGCCGATCGGCGCGGTGGCGAAAAGATTGGGCGCCTGCGAATGGGTGGCATGACCGAGGATGGTGGCGAGCGGCGTCAGGCCGCGATGCTCTGCCTCGGAGCGGCGCATGAGCACGAGCGCTGCCGCGCCGTCGGAAATCGAACTTGAATTGGCGGCCGTCACCGTGCCATCCTCTCGGAAGGCGGGCTTCAGCATCGGGATTTTGTCGAGCTTCGCCCGACCCGGCTGCTCGTCGCGGCTCGCCCGCTGCTCTGATTTGCCCGACTTGACCGTCACCGGCACGATCTCGCTTTCAAACCAGCCTTCCGCGATCGCCTTCTGCGCCCGCGTCAGGGAGGCGATGGCGTAATTATCCTGCGCTTCGCGCGTGAACTGATAGGCTTGGGCGCAGTCCTCCGCGAAGCTGCCCATCAAGCGCCCCTTGTCATACGCATCCTCCAGCCCGTCGAGGAACATGTGGTCCACGACACGCCCATGGCCGAGCCTGTAGCCGCCGCGGGCCTTGTCAAGGAGATAGGGCGCGTTCGTCATGCTTTCCATGCCGCCGGCGACTGCCACAGAAGCACTGCCGGCGGTGATGAGGTCATGAGCCGTCATGACCGCCTTCATGCCCGAGCCGCACATCTTGTTGACGGTGCTTGCCCCCGTCGCGAAAGGCAGGCCGGCGCCGATCGCCGCCTGGCGCGCCGGCGCCTGGCCTTGGCCTGCAGGCAGCACGCAGCCGAAAACGACTTCTTCAACCGCCTCGGCCGAGACATGGCTACGCTCCATTGCCGCGCGGATCGCCGTGGCTCCGAGTTCCGGCGCTGTCGCCTCCTTCAGCTCTCCCTGGAAACTGCCGATCGGCGTGCGCGCCGCGCCGACGATGACGATAGGGTCCTGCAGTGCCATGTTTCCTCCCTGGGGCAAACGCTCAGCGCGCGCCCATCCGCAATGCGCCGTCGAGGCGGATGACCTCGCCGTTCAGCATGGTGTTTTCAAAGATATGGCGCACTAGCGCAGCAAATTCCGCCGGCCGGCCGAGCCGCGGCGGAAAGGGCACGCTCTGGCCGAGTGCCGCCTGAACCTCGGCCGGCATACCGGCCATCATCGGCGTCTCGAAAATGCCGGGCGCGATCGACACGACGCGGATGCCGTGACGGGCGAGCTCGCGGGCGATCGGCAAGGTCATCGCCGCCACCCCGCCCTTGGAGGCGGCATAGGCCGCCTGGCCGATCTGACCGTCAAAGGCGGCAACCGAGGCCGTATTGACGATCACGCCGCGCTCGCCTTCGGCATCCGGCTCCCCGGTCTGAATCGCAGCGGCGGCAAGCCGGATCATGTTGAACGTGCCGATGAGATTGATGCCGACGGTGCGCGCGAAACTCTCCAGCCGGTGTGGCCCGTCGCGGCCGATCACCTTTTCGGCCGGCGCCACGCCCGCGCAGTTCACCAGCCCGCGCAAACCGCCAAAGGCTTCGGCCGCCGCGGCAACCACAGCTGCTCCAGCCTCGCCATCGGTCACATCCGCCTTGACGTAGCGGGCATCGATGCCAAATTCCCGCGTGATCGCCTCGCCCAGGTCAACGTTGAGATCGGCGATCGTCACGCGCCCGCCGGCCTCGACGAGCATGCGCGCCGTCGCCGCTCCGAGCCCGGAGCCGCCGCCGGTGACGATGAAACTTGCCCCACGGATCAGCATGAATCTGTTCCTCCCTGTCGGCTGCGTCCTCCTCCGAGCGCCACCGACGGTCACGATTCTATTCGTTCCACCTATTGCAAGCGATGACAGAACTGCTCCATTATTTCGGCCAGTTTTGCCATAGCGGGGTTGAGATGGCCGAGATCGAGCGACGCATGATTGCACCGGGCTTCGTCGAAGAGGCGCTGGACAGCCTGCGGCGGCTCGGCAAGCCGACGGCGCCGATCCTTGCGCGGGTCGGCCTGCCGCCGATCGTCGATCAGCCGGTGTCTGCCGAAACTTATGGCGCCGTCTGGCTGATGATCGCCGCCGAACTCGACGACGAATTCTTCGGCATGGGCGGCCGACCGATGCGCAGCGGCAGCTTCACGCTGCTCTGCCATTGTGTGCTGCATGCGCCGACGCTCGGTCAGGCGCTGCGTCGGGCGCTACGTTTTCTCGATGTCGTGCTCGACGACCCTAGAGGCCGGCTCGTCATCCGCGACGGCTTGGCCGAGATTGAGCTCAGGGATGTGGGCGGCCCGCGATCGGCCTTCGCCTATCGCACCTACTGGATCATCCTGCACGGCATCATATGCTGGCTGGTCGGCCGCCGCATCCCCATCCGGCTTGTCGACTTCCGCTGCGCCGAACCGAAACAGGGCGCCGACTACCGGTTGTTCTTCGGCGCTCCGGTGCGCTTCTCGCAACCGATCAGCCGTCTCGGCTTCGACAGCACCCTGCTCGACCTGCCGATTTCCCGTAGCGAACAGGCGTTGAAACAGTTCCTGCGCGGCGCGCCCGCCAATATTCTGGTGCGCTACCGCTACGACGCGGGCATCGCCGCCGCCGTCCGTCGGCGATTGAGCCAGGCAACGCCGGCGACGTGGCGCAGCTTCGCCGAACTCGCCGCCGACATGCGCATGCCGCCCTCGACGCTGCGCCACCGCCTGCACGACGAAGGACAAAGCTATGCCGCCATCAAGGACGACATCCGCCGGGATCTCGCCGTCGAACTGCTGCTGAATACCTCGAAAACGATCGGCGAGATCGCCGTACAGCTCGGCTATTCCGAACCCAGCGCCTTTTTTCGCGCATTTCGCAAATGGATGGGCAAGAGCCCTGAGACTTTTCGACGGGAGGAAGCGGGGGAATAGCGCAGTGGGTAACAAGCCGAGACCTGCATCTAGACCCAGTCGCTATTTGGCGCTGGCGGTTCCACACCCTCCCTCATGCCTGTGCTTGTCACAGGCATCCAGCGCGCCCAAGTCCTTGGGCGCAAGAGACTTTCTTCGAGCGAGCAACGAGCCATTCTCCGCGCGGACGCGCGATGGTTGGATGCCGGTGACAAGCACAGGCATGAGGGAGGCATGGGGTGCCTCTTTGAACCTGCCGCAACCCGCGCTACATATTTCAGCGGGAGGAGTGCCATGTTTGATTTCTCGCTCGGCGAAACCGCGGACGCGATCCGCGAAACGACGGCGCGATTTGCCGCCGATCATATTGCTCCGCTCGCCGCGGAGATTGACGAAAGCAACACGTTTCCACGCCAGCTCTGGCCGCAGATGGGCGCACTCGGCCTGCATGGGATCACCGTCGAGGAAGAGTTCGGCGGCGCCGGTTTCGGCTATCTCGAGCACGTCGTCGCCATGGAGGAGGTCTCGCGCGCCTCGGCTTCCGTGGGCTTGAGCTACGGTGCTCATTCCAATCTCTGCGTCAACCAGATCCGCCGCTGGGCCTCAACGGAGCAGAAACGCCGCCATCTGCCGAAGCTGATCTCGGGCGACCATGTCGGCTCGCTTGCCATGTCCGAGGCCGGCTCCGGTTCCGATGTCGTCTCCATGGGGTTGCGAGCCGAGAAAAGAGGCGACCGCTATATTCTCAACGGCACGAAGTTCTGGATCACCAATGCCCCGCATGCCGACGTACTCGTCGTCTATGCCAAGACCGATCCGGCCGCCGGCCCGAAGGGCATTTCCGCCTTCATCATCGAAAAGGGCCTGACCGGCTTCAGCGTCTCCAAGAAGCTCTCGAAACTGGGCATGCGCGGCAGCGACACGGCCGAACTGGTCTTTCAGGATTGCGAGGTGCCAGCCGATGCGCTGATGGGCCGGGAGGGAGAAGGCGTGAAAATCCTGATGTCCGGCCTCGATTACGAACGCGCCGTGCTCGCCGCCGGCCCGCTCGGGATCATGCAGGCCTGCCTCGATGTCGTGCTGCCCTATGTGCGCGAGCGCAAGCAGTTCGGCAAGGCGATCGGCGATTTCCAGCTGATGCAGGGCAAGATCGCCGACATGTATGTCGCGCTGAATTCGGCGCGCGCCTATGTCTATTCCGTCGCCCGCGCCTGCGATGCCGGCCGGGCAACGCGCACCGATGCGGCCGCCGCGATCCTTTTTGCCAGCGAAAATGCCGTGAAAGTCTCACTGGAAGCGATCCAGGCGCTCGGCGGCGCCGGCTATACCAAGGAATGGCCGGTCGAGCGTTTCCTGCGCGACGCCAAGCTCTACGATATTGGCGCCGGCACCAACGAGATCCGCCGCTATCTGATCGGGCGGGAGCTCATCGCATCATGACGGTGATTTCGACTGCGATCGATCGCGACAGCGAAAGCTTCAAAGCCAATACCGCCAAGAATAAAGCCCTCGTCGACGAACTCTACGCGCGTTCGGCGAGCGCGCGCGAGGGCGGATCGCAGACGGCGCGCGCGCGCCATACCGGCAAGGGCAAGCTCCTGCCGCGCGACCGCGTTCAGCTCCTGCTCGATGCCGGCAGCCCTTTCCTGGAGATCGGCACGCTGGCAGCCAACGGCATGTATGGCGACGAGGCGCCGGGCGCCGGCATCATATCGGGCGTCGGCCGCGTTTGCGGCCGCGAGGCGATGATCGTCGCCAATGACGCGACGGTGAAGGGTGGCGCCTATTTCCCGATGACGGTGAAGAAACATCTCAGGGCGCAGGAGATCGCCCTGCAGAACCGGCTGCCCTGCCTCTATCTGGTCGATAGCGGCGGCGCCAATCTTCCGCATCAGGCCGAGGTCTTTCCCGACCGCGACCATTTCGGCGCCATCTTCTACAATCAGGCGCAGATGTCGGCCGAAGGCATTCCGCAGATCGCCTGCGTGATGGGAAGCTGCACGGCCGGCGGCGCCTATGTCCCCGCCATGTCTGATGAAACCGTCATCGTGCGCAATCAGGGCACGATCTTCCTCGCGGGTCCCCCGCTGGTCAAAGCCGCGACCGGCGAAATCATCTCGGCCGAAGAACTCGGCGGCGCCGAAACCCATGGCCGCCGCTCCGGCGTCGTCGATCATGTTGCCGAGAATGACGAACATGCGCTGCTTCTGGTGCGAGACATCGTCGCCAGCCTCAACAGCGTCAAATCGGTCGATATCGACATCCAGCCTCCGCGGCCGCCGAAACTCGATTTCCAGGATCTTCTTGGCCTCATTCCCGATGACGTGCGCTCGCCCTATGATGTGCGCGAGGTGATCGGACGGATCGTCGACGGCTCGGAACTGCACGAGTTCAAGCCGCTCTACGGCTCCACGCTCGTATGCGGCTTCGCCCGCATCTGGGGCATGCCGGTCGCCGTCATCGCCAATAACGGCGTGCTCTTTTCCGAAAGCGCGCTGAAGGGTGCGCATTTCATCCAGCTCGCCTGCCAGCGCCGCGTGCCGCTGCTGTTCCTGCAGAATATTTCCGGTTTCATGGTCGGCGGCCGCTATGAGGCCGGCGGCATCGCCAAGGACGGGGCAAAGCTGGTGACGGCGGTTGCGACGGCGACCGTGCCGAAGGTCACCGTCATCATCGGCGGCAGTTTCGGCGCCGGCAATTACGGCATGTGCGGCCGCGCCTATCGCCCCCGTTTTCTCTTCACCTGGCCGAACAGCCGCATCAGCGTCATGGGCGGCGAACAGGCGGCTTCCGTGCTCGCCACCATCCGCCGCGACGCACTGGAGGCGCGCGGAGAGAATTGGTCTGTCGAAGAAGAGGAGGCTTTCAAGGCGCCGATCCGCGCCGGCTACGAGGCGGAGGGCAATCCCTATTATGCCACTGCCCGCCTCTGGGACGACGGCATCATCGATCCCGGCCAGACGCGAGACGTGCTCGGCCTTGCCTTTTCCGCCTGCCTGAACGCGCCGATCCCAAAAGGGCCGCGCTTCGGACTGTTTCGGATGTGAGGCGGCTATGATGGAAAGCCTTCTCATCGCCAACAGAGGCGAAATCGCTCGCCGCATCATCCGCACGGCAAAGACTGCCGGCATCCGCACCATCGCCGTCTACTCCGAGGCCGATGCCGGCCTGCCCTTCGTCGGAGAAGCCGACGAGGCGATCGCCATCGGGCCGTCGCCGGCCCGCGAAAGCTACCTGTCTGAGGTACACATCCTCGAAGCCGCCCGCAAGACCGGGGCGGCCGCGATTCATCCGGGCTATGGTTTCCTGTCGGAAAATGCCGAATTTGCCGAAGCAGTCGAGAAGGCCGGTATCATCTGGGTCGGAGCGCCGGCGGCCGCTATCCGGGCGATGGGGCTGAAAGACGCGGCCAAAGAATTAATGCAGGCAGCCGGCGTGCCGGTCACTCCAGGTTATCTCGGACCAGACCAGAGCGAAGCAAGACTGGCGGCCGAGGCCGAGGCCATCGGTTATCCCGTACTCATCAAGGCGGTGGCCGGCGGCGGCGGCAAGGGCATGCGCCGCGTCGACCGCCCGCAGGATTTCACCGAGCTTCTCGCCTCCTGCCGCCGCGAAGCCGCCGCTTCGTTCGGCGATGATCGCGTTCTCATCGAACGCTATATCGCCAATCCGCGTCATATCGAGGTGCAGATCTTCGCTGACGAGCATGGCAACTGCGTCCACCTCTTCGAACGCGACTGCTCGCTGCAGCGCCGTCATCAGAAGGTCATCGAGGAGGCCCCCGCTCCCGGGCTCAATGCAACCACGCGGGCTGCGATCTGCGATGCGGCGGTGAAGGCCGCAAGAGCGGTGAACTATGTCGGCGCCGGCACGATCGAATTCATCGCCGATGCCTCGCAAGGCCTGCGTCCGGATCGAATTTGGTTCATGGAGATGAATACACGCCTGCAGGTGGAACATCCCGTCACTGAAGCCATAACAGGTGAGGATCTGGTGCTCTGGCAACTGAAGGTGGCTAACGGCGAGCCGCTGCCGAAAAGCCAGGATGAGATCGCCATGAAGGGCTGGGCCCTCGAGGCCCGGCTCTATGCCGAAAATCCCGCCGCCGGCTACCTGCCCTCGACCGGCCGGCTCGAACATCTCAAACTCCCCCGAACCATCCGCGTCGAGAGCGGTGTCGAACAGGGCGATGAGATCACCGCCTTCTACGATCCAATGATCGCCAAGATCATTGCGCATGGGCCGAACCGCGAAGCCGCGCTGTCGAAGCTGGCCGCCGCTTGTGCCGGTATCGAGATCTGGCCGGTCAGATCCAATGCCGGCCTTCTCGCCCGCGTCGCCACCAACCCGGATTTTCGCGCCGCCCGGATCGATACCGGCTTCCTCGACCGGCATGGCGAGGGCCTTGTGGCGACGGAGCCAGATGAGACGACAATCGACAAAGCGGCAACGGCACTTTCGAAGGCCGCAAATGAGGATCCCTGGTCGGTGCTGACCGGTTTTCGCATCGCCGGGCCAGGTGACGGCCGCGTTCGGGTGCGCATCGACGGTCACCTCCACTGGGGGCGCGTGCGCCCCGACCTTGAGGCGAATGCCGTCGAGATCGACGCGAAGACCGTGCTTTTCGACGCCGGCAATGCCTGGCCGATCGGCCTGCCCCATGCGGGCGAAGTCGAGGCACGTCAGGGTGCGGGCGACGGCGCGATGCTTTCGCCCATGCCGGGCCTCGTCATCTCGGTCGATGTCGCCGAAGGCGACACTGTTGCCAAGGGGGATCCTCTGCTGACGGTCGAAGCGATGAAGATGGAACATACGTTACGCGCGCCCTTCGACGGCATCGTTGGGAAATTGCAGGTTTCCACCGGCGCCAGGGTCTCGGAAAACCAGCTGGTCGTCAGCGTCATCAAGGAGCAGGCGTGATGGCCGGCCGTTATTTCGACGAGTGGACAGTCGGCGACCGCATCGCCCACGAGATCCGCCGCACCGTCACCGAGACCGATAACCTGCTGTTCACGACGCTGTCCCACAATCCGCAGCCGCTGCATCTCGATGCCGATTATGCCGCCGGCACCGAGTTCGGCCGCATCGTTGTCAACGGCACCTTCACCTTTGCGCTCACCATCGGCCTTTCGGTCGGCGACACCACACTCGGCACGCTCGTCGCCAATCTCGGCTATGACACGGTGACGATGCCGAAGCCGGTCTTCATCGGCGATACGCTGCGGGTGGAAACCGAGGTGACGGAACTGCGCCGCTCGAACTCCCGCCCCGATGCCGGCATCGTCACTTTCCGGCATGTCACGTTGAACCAACGTGACGAGATCGTCTGCCAGTGCCTGCGCACGGCGATGCTGAAGGTGAAACCGTCATGAGGCTGCGCTCGCTGCTCTTCGTACCCGGCGATCGGCCGGAGCGTTTCGAGAAAGCGCTCGCTTCCGGCGCCGATGCCGTCATTCTCGATCTGGAAGATTCGGTTGCGCCCGCGAACAAGCCAAAAGCACGCGAGACCGTGCACGAATTCGCCCACCGCTATGCCGGCGAGACCGTTCTCTTGATCCGCGTCAATCCCCTCACCTCCCCTGAATTCGAAGCCGACCTTGCCGCTCTGAACGGTCTTCATCCCTTCGCCATCATGTTGCCGAAGGCCGAGGGGGCCGTTTCCGTGGGCAAACTCGCAGCCTCGTTGACCCCGGCCGTTCCCGTTTTGCCGATCGCGACGGAAACGCCGTCCGCGATCTTCGAGATTGGCAGCTACCGCGACGTCTCGGCGAAGCTTTGCGGCCTGACCTGGGGCGCCGAGGATCTGCCGGCCGCGATAGGGGCTGCGACAGCGCGGAGGACGGATGGCCGTTATACGCCGCCCTACGAGCTTGCCCGCTCGCTCACCCTATTCGCAGCCCATGCCGCCGCCGTTCCGGCAATCGAAACCGTCTATCCCGATTTGCGCGATCTCAACGGTCTCAGGGCCTATGCCAGCCGCGGCCGGCGCGACGGCTTTTCCGGCATGATGGCCATCCATCCGAGCCAGGTCGAAACGATCAACCACGCCTTCACACCTGACGCCGCCGAGGTCGCCTGGGCAGAGAAGGTCGCCGCCGCCTTCGCCGCCAGGCCTGACGCCGGCGTCATCCAGCTTGACGGACGCATGCTTGACCTGCCGCACCTCAAGCTTGCGCTGCGCATTCTGGAAAGCGCCGGACGATAAGCCCACCCATCCAGCGGATCAGCCCGGTTTTGCGGTTTGCCTGGAGGCGGCCTGCTCCGGCTCGAGGTAACCGGCGCCGATGGCGACATAGAGATCCACATAATCCTTTGCGACCTGCTGCATGGTGGCAGCAAGGCTTTCCTGAGCATCCGAGACGGACCGCTGCGCGTCCAGAACGTCGAGCAGCGAAGAGGCGCCGTCCTTGTAGCTCGTGGTCGAAAGCGCCAGCGATTCCTGCGCCGTCTGTACCTGCCTGCGCAACGGCCCCAGCGTCTGCGTGTCGTGGCGAACGGCCGCAAGCGCGTTTTCGACCTCTTCGACGCCGTTCAGCACCGCCGCTTTCCACGCCAGATATTGCGTTTTGGCATCGGATTTCTCGATATCGACATTGGCCCGCAATTTGCCGCCATCGAAGATCGGCAGGTTGAGCGTCGGTCCGAAAGACCAGCTCGTCAGGCTTGCGCCGGTGGCGCCCGATGATTTGACCCAGCTCGGCGAAATCGAACCGGAAAGCGAGATCGACGGGTAAAGCTGGGCTTCGGCAGCACCGATATCGGCGACAGCTGCCGCCAGCTCGCGTTCGGCCTTTCTTATATCGGGACGGTTGCGGATGAGATCGGCCGGGATGCCGGCACCAATGTCGCCGCGGAACACCGGCTGGCCAGTATTCCTGCGCAGCTTTTCCGTCAGCGAAGCCGCCGGCATCCCGAGCAGTGTGGCAATGTGATGGGCCGATTCGGTAAAACTCTGTTCGAGGCCGGGAATGTCGGACTTCGTCGACTGTACAAGACCCTCGGCCTGGACGACGTCGAGGCGGGAGGCCGCACCAGCTTTCAACTGCAGCTCAGTGAGTTCGTAAGTCTGCTGGCGGGATTTCAAATTCGCCTGAGAAAGGGCGATGCGCTCCTGGTAATAGCGGGCGTCGATATAACTCTCGACCAGGTCTTTCAGAAAGGTGAGCCTGGCATTATCGGCCGTCGCATAAGCGGCTCCAAGCGAGGCGAGGGCGCGCTCTTTCGAGCGACGGTACTGGCCGAAGACGTCGAGCAGCCAGGAAAGGCTGGCATCGCCTCCCGTCGTGTTCGTGGTGCCGACCGTCGTCCGCAGCCGCCCCTTCTCCCCGGAGAGAGTATGCGATCCGTCGACCGTCAGGCTCGGCAGGGCGCCGGCGCCGGCTACCGTGACGTTGGCGGAAGCCGAATTGATGCTCTCGAGTGCCCGCAACACATCTAGGTTCTCGCTGAGACCCTGCGTGACCAGCCCGTTGAGCTTCTTGTCGCGATAGGCCGTCCACCACTTTGCCGTCACGACATCGCCGTTGCTCTTATTACCCCCGTCTTCGAACTTGGCGGGAAGCGGCATCTCGGGGGCAACGTGATCCGGGCCGCTGACGCAGCCTGCCAGCAGCAGTGTGAATGCGGCTGCGGTGTAGCGGAGGGATGATAATCTAGTGCGAAGCGACGTACTCACGGGGGAGCCTTCTGAACCGGGATCGTGGGTTCAGGCTTAGCGGCGCTAGCGTTAATGGCGGTTAAGAAACGGTAAAGTTAGGTAAAAGCAGCGTCCCGCCGCACATCTCGGTTCAGCAGAGCTGCGCGGCCTCGTCCTCGATGAGGGAGAGATGCATCGAGTCAGGATGGAAGGAAGGCACCGCAATTCCCTCATTGATGCCGCGAGCGGGTGGGAAGATAGCGAGGGGCACCCAGCTTATTCGCGATCTTCTCGTCGGTCAGATCGTCGAGAGGCTTGGGGGCTATGCCCGCCTTCGCGCCAGCGAACTCTTGCCTCAAATCGACAATGCAAATGCTGCTCAACATGACGGGATCAAGGCGTGCCGCCCCTGCCACTCGCTGCTTTTTGTCCTGCCGCTGCTGTTGGTCCGGCCGGCCGCTGCGCTGGCGGGTGATGAGCCCGACCGACCAGCTTCCGGTGCTAGTCCGTCGGCTCAAGCAAATCGTCCAGTTTTTCGACGACGGCCCGAACCACGTCAGCGCGGCTGACGATGCCAACCAACACGCCGTCACGCAGGATAGGGACGCGCTTGATCCGATGTTTCAGCATCAGATCGGCCAACTCCGCAAGCGAGGCTTCCTCATCCGCGGCGATGATGGTCTCGTTCATAATCTCGCGGACATGCTGCTGGTTGAGGCGGATTTCGGCGAGAAACTCCGGGGCGAGCTTCTCGCCTTCGGCCAGCATGCGCAGCCATTGCGCTCGCTTGCTTTGAAACTGCGAGCCAAAGTGGCGCATCACATCGCCTTCGCTGACCAATCCAAGCGGCCGGTTATCGGCGTCCACCACCGGTACGGCGGTGATATGATGGATAAGCATGCACCGGGCGGCCTCGGCCACCGTGGTCTCAGGCGATACCGTAATTAAATCCGTTGTCATCACCGACTTGGCAGGGATCGTCATGTGTAAAGGCTCCAGCTAAAGGAGCATGCACGATACCGGATCGGCTTGGCGGCCGCCTTGACTTACCGCAATGTGCGATGGCGCGGTTCGCGACCATCGCGCCCGTCGCTTTTACTTCTGGATGAGCAACCACGATACCAAGCTTCGTCGATTGGTGCTCAGGCCTGTTCGTCCGCCAAACCATAGGGTATCGGCTTCCTGGGAAGCTCCAGGGTGATCGCCAGCCCCCCCGCCTCCGGCAATGACGCATGCACGCGCCCGCCATGCCGTTCGATGGCCTGCCGGGTGATTGCAAGACCGAGACCGTATCCGCCTCTCGGCACCGCCTCTCTCCCGCGAGAGAACGGCTGGAAAATGCGTTCGAGTTCGTCCCGTTGGACGCCCGGCCCCTGATCCGTGACGCAGATTTTTAGCCGGTCGGCTGTCGCCTCTGAGGAGACCGAGATGTGCGAATGGTCGGCCGTATATTTGACGGCATTTCGAACGACGTTTTCGAGCGCCCGATAGATAAGCTCGCCTTCGACTTCGGCCCGGAAGGTGCCATCGACGCTCGTCGTGATCGAGATCTCCCGCGCCTGGGCTTCGAATGCCGCATCGCTGAGGATCTCGTTGAGGAGTTCGATGACATCGATGGTCTGCGTCTTCAGCGGCAGGCTGGATCCTGCCGTCAGCCTGGCGAGCGTCAGAACCTCGCCCACCAGCATATCGAGCCGTTCGACCTCGCGGTCCATTCGATCCAGCATGGCGCCGAGTTTGGCGGGGCTTTGCCGCAACACACCGACGGCGGCCTGCAGCCGGGACAGAGGCGAGCGCAGCTCATGGGAGACGTCATGGAACAGCCTCTGCTGCGCATCCTGTAGCTCCTGAAGGCGGGCGGCAGTGGAATCGAAATCATGCGCAAGTGCTGTGACCTCGTCCCTGCGTCCCGCCATCTTGTCGCCGATACGGACGTCGAAACGGCCGTGGGCAAGCGCGCTCAGGCCATCGCGAAGGTGGACGACGGGACGAATGAGGTATCGCGCCAGCGCGCCGGCCGCGATCGTGCTGGCGACCAGGATGGTGAGCCACGGCAGGAATGGTCCAAGGCTGTCGAAAGTGGAACCGGCCGGGGCCGACACGGAAAGCCGATAGCAGACTCCATCCTTCAGCATGGATCGGGCGGTGCCCGTGTCCTTCTCGGCGCAGGCGTCGGCGTCGTCGGGCTTGGACAAGGTCAGGCCAAGCGGTAGCGTCTTCTGGCTTGTGGTCACGAAACGCGCGGCGGCGGCTTCGCCGTCCTCAGCCAGAATATTTGCAGTCAGGTTGAGCACAAGCGTCCGCCGCTCATGTTCCAGCTCGCTTGCGAAGGGAACCGCCTGAAGGAGTTTGACGATAAGGATAACGGCAGCAAGGCTTGCCGCCAGAGTCAGCCAGATAATCCTGAAGAACTTCCAGAAAAGCCGGGGCATGGTCAGTCCACGAGAAGTTGATAGCCCTGGCCGCGAACGGACTGGATCCAGGATTGCCCGTCCTCCCGCAGCCCGAGCTTCTGGCGAACGCTGCTGATGTGGACGTCGATGCGGCGATCGAACGGGGTGAGCGGCTTGCCGAAGGCCCGCTTGGAAATATCCTGTTTCGACACGAGCTGGCCGGCGCTGCGGGCGAGAACCTCGAGCAGGCTGAACTCCGTGCCGGTGAGGTCAAGGCTTTCCCCCCGCCATTCGGCGATCCGGCTGCCCGGATGGATCACCAGCCGCCCTGCCCTGACCGTGTCTGTGGACATGCCGGCCGCCGGCTGACCTGCCCGGCGCAGGATGGCGCGCAGCCTCGCGGCCAGTTCGCCCGGCGAACATGGCTTCGGCACATAGTCGTCGGCGCCGAGATTGAGACCGGATATCCTGTCCACGTCGTCGCCTCTGGCCGTCAGCATCAGCACCGGAACCTGGCTCAGCTTCCTGATCCGCTGCAGCACTTCGATGCCGTTCATCCGGGGCATCATGATGTCGAGCACGATGATGTCGACCGTATTGCCGGCCGCCGCGGCAATGGCGGCGCGGCCATCCGTGTCCGTTACGACGTCATATCCTTCTTCGACCAGATATTCCTGCAGAAGTGTCGTCAGCTCCGCATCATCGTCGATCAGGAGAACCTTGTTCATTCGCGTCATCCATTATCAAGCCGGGCAAGCCATACAGCACAAACACGCTCAGGCGACCAAGTTTTACCCAACTTAACACTAACTTGACCGCACTTAACGTTCGCCCCGTTACATAGCGGTCATGACATCGACCCGCGCCGAGACCCGGTTGCCATGCATGAACGGTAATTCTTGGTCGAATTGGCGCCGATCGGGAAAAGGCGCCGATGCCTTGACGACAAGGAATGCATCGTTGAGAAAAACCTCCAGACTATTCGCCTCCGCCTTCGTTGCGATGGCGCTGTTTGCTCCCCTCCGCAACGCCATGGCGGAACAGGCCGCGGCAACCGCCCTCACTGTCTCTTTGACGGCGCCGGCTCAGCGGGACTGGCCTGAGACCGTTCCCGCGAGCGGATGGCTGAAACCGTGGCAGGAAGCGGTCATCGCCTCCGAGACGAGCGGGCTGCGCATAACCGATGTTCTGGTCGATGTCGGTTCGGTCGTCACCAAGGGCCAGACGCTCGTGCGGCTTTCGCAGGAGAGCGTGCTTGCAGATCTTCGCAAGCAGGAGGCCGCCGTCGCGACCGCCAAGGCAAGCCTTTCAATGGCCGAAGCCAATGCCGACCGGGCGCGGCAGCTCCAGCCTTCAGGGGCGCTCTCCGACGAGAAGATCGTCGAATATCTCGCCGACGAGCAGACGGCGACGGCAAGTCTTGCATCCGAAGAGGCCGCGCTCGACAGCGAAAAGATCAAGCTTGCGCAGACGACCATAACGGCCGTCGATGACGGCCTCATCACGTCGCGTTCCGCCGATCTCGGCGCCGTCGTCTCCGCCGGCACCGAACTGTTCCGCATGGTTCGCCAGCAGCGGATCGAATGGCAGGCCGAGGTTTCCGCTCGCTACCTCCCACGCATTTCACAAGGCCTGAGCGTCCAAGTCAACGGGCCTGAAGGCCACGCCATCGAGGGCAAGGTGAGGCTTGTCGGGCCGTCGGTCAGCACTGATACCAGCCGGGCAATCGTCTATGTCACGCTGCCGGCCGACACCCGTCCACGCACGGGCCTTTACGTCACGGGCAACATCGAGCTGCAGACCTCCCCGGCGCTGACCGTGCCCGAGACCGCAATCGTGTTCCGGGACGGGATCAGTTACGTCTTCACTGCGAGCGAGGATCAACGGGTGCAAAGGGTCCGGGTGGAAACCGGCCGCCGCAACAATGGCGAGGTGGAAATCGTCTCCGGCATAGATCGGACGTCGAAGGTGGTGACCTCGGGCGGCGCGTTCCTCTCGGACAATGACCTCGTGAAGATCGCGGAGAAAAACTGATGAACTTCTCGGCATGGTCGATCCGCAACCCCGTCCCGGCAATCTTGCTGTTCGTGATGCTGACGGTTGGGGGACTCTTGGCCTTCAAGACCCTGGCGGTCCAGAACTTCCCCGATATGGATCTTCCGACGATCAGCGTCACGGCGACGCTCGACGGCGCGGCGCCGGCACAGCTCGAAACCGAGGTCGCCCGCACCATCGAAGACAGTTTGGCTTCGCTCAGCTATCTCGACCACATCACCACGACCATCACCGACGGCACCGTCTCGATCAAGGTTTCCTTCAAGCTGGAGAAAAACAGCGAAGCGGCGCTCAACGAAGTCCGCAACGCCGTCGACAGCGTCAAGAGTGATCTTCCCTCGCAGATGGAGACACCAAGCGTCACCAAGGTCACAGTCCAAAGCTCCGCGCTGGTCACCTATGCCGTCCGCTCGACTGCTCTCAACGAAACCGAGCTTTCCTGGTTTGTCGACAATGATCTGACCAAGACGCTGCTTTCGGTGCCCGGCGTCGGACAAGTCAACCGCATCGGCGGCATCGACCGCGAGATTCACGTCGATCTCGATCCCGCGACGATGGCGTCGCTCGGGGTCACTGCGGCGACCGTATCGTCGCAGCTGAAGGCGGTGCAGGCGGATACGTCGGGCGGCCTCGGCGAAATCGGCGGCACTCGTCAAACCCTGCGCACGCTCGGCGCTCTGCCGTCGGTCGAGGCACTGAAAGGGCTGAGAATTCCCTTGGCCAACGGCCAGCAGGTTCGTCTCGACGAAGTCGCATCGGTAACGGACAGTTTCGCGGAGCGGTCCTCGATGGCTTATCTCGACGGCAAGCCGGTGATCGCGGTCGAGATCAAGCGCTCGAACGGCTTTTCCGACAGCGGCGTCGCCGGCGACGTCGACAAGGCGATCAAACAGTTCGCCGCCAAACATTCCAATGTGCAGATCGACGAAGCCTACAGCACGATCGGCCCGATCATCGACAATTATGACGGTTCGATGCACATGCTGTTCGAAGGGGCGATCCTGGCGATCATCGTCGTCTGGCTCTTCCTGCGGGACTGGCGCGCGACGATCCTGTCGGCCGTGGCACTGCCCTTGTCCGTGATCCCGACCTTCCTGGTCATGTACCTCTACGGCTTCAGCCTGAATATCATCACGCTGCTGGCGCTGTCGCTGGTGGTCGGTATCCTGGTCGACGACGCCATCGTCGAGATCGAAAACATCGCCCGCCACCTGCAGATGGGTAAACGGCCGATCGATGCCGCCCTCGAAGCGGCCAACGAGATCGGGCTCGCCGTCATCGCAACCACCTTCACGCTGGTCGCGGTCTTCCTGCCGACGGCCTTCATGAGCGGCATTCCGGGGCTTCTGTTCCGCCAGTTCGGGGTCACCGCCGCCGTCGCCGTTCTCGCCTCGCTCGTCGTTGCCCGCCTGCTGACGCCGATGATGGCAGCCTATTTCATGAAAGCGGTCCCGCCGACGGAGGAAAATGATGGCCGCATCATGCGCGCCTATCTGGCAATCGTGAAAGCTGCCATGAACCGCCGGAAGACCACCGTGGCCGTAACCGCCATTGTCGTCGCGCTTTCTCTCTCCACTATTCCGCTGCTGAAATCCGGCTTCCTGCCGGCTTCGGACGACGCGCGCACCCAGATCACATTGACCATGCAGCCGGGCGCCACCATAGAGCAGACCGATGCGGCGATCAGAAAAGCCGCCGATCTCGTCGGCAAGCTCACGGATGTCACCCGTGTCTTCTCTTCGGTCGGCTCCGCATCTTCGGGTGGCGGCGCCGACGCCAGCACCACGAGCAGCGTCAATTCCGCCACGATCGTCGCCGTGCTGACCCCGATCGGCGAGCGTGACCGCAAGCAGTCGGAAATCGAAAACGACATCCGGCAGGCGCTCTCCCTGCTGCCCGGTGTGCGCGTGGAGGTCGGCAGCGGCGGCAACGGCACGAAGCTCGAAATCACGCTGGCGAGCGACGATGCGAATGTCCTGGAAAGTGCAAGCACGGCTCTTGAGGAACAGCTCCGCACGCTGCAGGGTATAGGCGCGGTGACGTCGACTGCCGCGAGGCAGGCGCCCGAAATCCAGATCAAGCCGGATTTTGACCGCGCAGCAGCGCTCGGCGTGACGTCGAGTTCCATCGCCGAGGCCGTCCGCGTGGCGACGAATGGCGAATATTCCGCCAGTTTGCCAAAACTCAACCTGCCGCAGCGCCAGGTTCCGATCGTCGTCCGCTTCAGCCCGGAGTCGCGCACCAGCCTGGACGATATCAAGAACATGCGGGTGGCGGGCACCAACGGCAATGTCGATCTCGGATCGATCGCCGATATTGGGATCGGCGGCAGCCCCTCCGAAATCGATCGCATCGACCGGATGCGCAATGTCACCGTATCGGTCGAGCTCAACGGCCGCATCCTCGGCGACGTCAACCGCGAGTCGCAGGCGCTGCCGGCGCTCCAGCATCTGCCGTCCGGCGTCACGCTTGTCGAACAGGGTGAACTTCAGCGCAGCTCGGAGCTGTTCCAGAGCTTCGGCCTTGCCATGGCGATCGGCGTGTTCTGCATCTATGCGGTCCTCGTCCTGCTCTTCCACGACTTCCTGCAGCCGCTCACCCTGCTGATGGCTCTGCCGCTCTCGCTCGGCGGCGCGCTCCTGCCGCTGGTGCTGACCGGGACCAGCTTTTCGATGGCGGCCGTCATCGGGCTGCTCATGCTGATGGGCGTGGTGACGAAGAACTCGATCCTGCTGATCGAATACGCGATCATGTCGCGCCGCCAGGGCATGGCCCGCTTCGATGCCCTCGTCGATGCCTGCCACAAGCGCGCCCGGCCGATCGTCATGACCACCATCGCCATGGCATGCGGCATGCTTCCGGTCGCCCTCAGCCTGACCGGCGGCGATTCGAGCTTCCGGCAGCCGATGGCGATCGTGGTGATCGGCGGCGTGATGATGTCGACGCTGCTCAGCCTCATCGTCATCCCCGTCATCTTCACCTTCGTCGACGATCTGGACGAGGCGCTCAAGCGTCTTTTCCGTCGAGCCGAACCGAAAGCTCCCGACAGCGAACCGCAGGCTTCCAACGATCACGCGGCAATCACCTTCAAGCCCGGGCAATCGAGGCGAGGGCAAGGTCAGCGATGATCGCCTTCCGGCGAGCGATCAGCCGGATCGTCCCACGCCCGCTGCGGGCGAGGCTCGGTGAATCTTGATGGCAACCTCTTCGGTCGCGTTCCCCCCCGGAACAAGACCGCGGGACGTGTTCCCCCGCAGGCGGCGTCAGCCGCCTGCGCGTCCTGTCCATCCGATAAGCCAGGGCGCTGCAGGAGAGCATAATGAGGCGCACCTTCAAATGCATATAATCCCTGAACACCGCATGCTTCCAGTCGGAAAATGTCAGCGGCCGTGCTTGGCGCGCCAGGCGGCGAATTCTTCGAGATTGTGCGGCCGCGTCGCCGGATAGAGACCGATGATCGACTGGCCGGCCAGCACGCGCTCGGTCACGAAGTCCTCATAAGTGGTCATTTCCACGGCCTCCTCGGCAATCTCGTCGGCCAGTTCCGCCGGAATGACGATCACCGCTTCGTCGTCGCCGACCATGATATCGCCGGGCCAGACCGCCACGTCACCGCAACCGATCGGCACGTTGATGTCGAGCGCCTGGTGCAGCGTCAGGTTCGTCGGCGCCGAGGGGCGGTTGTGATAGGCCGGGATCGCCAATCTCGCTATTTCGGGGCTGTCGCGGAAACCGCCATCGGTGACGACACCCGCCACGCCGCGCACCATCAGCCGCGTGACGAGGATCGAGCCGGCGGAGGCGGCGCGTGGATTCTTGCGGCTGTCCATCACCAGGACGGCGCCGGGGGGGCAGCTTTCCACGCAGGCGCGCTGCGGGTGTTCGGGATTGCGGAAAACCTCGAGCTTGTTCAGGTCCTCGCGCGCCGGAATGTAGCGCAGCGTATAGGCCGGGCCGACCATATTGCGGCCTTTGCCGGCGACCGGCTGCACATCCTGGATCGTCTGGTTGCGCAGGCCGCGCTTGAAGAGCGCAGTGCTGATGGTGGCGACGCTCACCCGCATGAGTTTTTCGCGCGTGCTGTCTGAAAGTGTGATCATGCATGTCCTCCTAGAAAATGTCCGGTTCTCCGGCTGCCGCTCCGAATTCGGGCAGCAGATAATCGAAATCGCAACCCTTGTCGGCCTGGCTGACATGCGAGGCGTACATCCAGCCGTAGCCGCGGCCGAAACGATCCGCCGGCTGCATCCAGGCGGCGCGGCGCCGGACCAGCTCCGCCTCGTCGACCAGCATATCCAGCCGGCGGTTGGGGATGTCGATCCTGATGATGTCGCCGTTCCGCAACAAAGCGAGCGGGCCGCCGACATGGGCTTCGGGCGCCACGTGCAGCACGCAGGCGCCATAGCTGGTGCCGCTCATGCGCGCATCCGACAGCCGCAGCATGTCGCGATATCCTTGCTTCAGCAGCGCCTTGGGCATCGGCAGCATGCCCCATTCCGGCATGCCGGGGCCGCCGAGCGGTCCGGCATTGCGCAACACCATCACATGATCCGGCGTCACATCGAGCGTCTCGTCCTCCACCGCCGCCTTCATGTCGGGGTAACTGTCGAAGACCAGGGCCGGGCCTTGGTGGACATGGAAGCGCGGGTCGCAGGCGACGGGTTTGATCACCGCGCCGTCGGGCGCCAGATTGCCCTTGAGTACGGCAAGCGAGCCCTCCGGATAGATCGGATTGGAAAGCGGGCGGATCACATCGTCATTATAGATCTTTGCATCGGCCAGAGCCGCGCCCAGCGTTTCCCCCGAAACCGTCAATGCGTCGAGATCGAGCCGCTCGCGGATCTGCGACATCAGCGCCAGAAGACCGCCGGCATAGTAGAAATCCTCCATCAGATAGGTCTTTCCGGACGGACGGACATTGGCGACTACCGGAGTGACGCGGCCAAGCGCGTCGAGATCGTCGAGCGTCAGCGCGACCCCGCCCCTGCGCGCCATGGCCAGGAGATGGATGACGGCATTGGTCGAACAGCCGGTCGCCATGGCGACCGTCGCCGCATTGCGAATGGCCGCCGGAGTGACGATTCGGTCCGGCGTCAGATCTTCCCAGACCATCTCGACGATCCGCCGGCCTGAATGAGCCGACATGCGAATATGATTGGCATCAGCCGCGGGAATCGAAGAGACCCCCGTCAGCGTCAGCCCCATCGCATCGGCAATTGCCGTCATCGTCGAAGCGGTGCCCATCGTCATGCAATGGCCGTAGGAGCGCGCAATGCCGGCTTCAATGCCGGCCCATTGCTTGTCCGATATCGTTCCGGCGCGCCGCTCGTCCCAGTATTTCCAGGCATCCGAGCCGGAACCGAGCTGCTGGCCCGCATAGTTGCCCCGCAGCATCGGCCCCGCCGGCAGGTAGATCATCGGCACGCCGGCGCTGAGCGCGCCCATGATGAGGCCAGGTGTGGTCTTGTCGCATCCTCCCATCAACACCACGCCATCGATGGGGTGGGCGCGGATCTGCTCTTCGGTCTCCATCGCCAGAAGGTTGCGGTAGAGCATGGTCGTGGGCTTCATGAAGTTTTCCGACAGCGCCAGCGCCGGCATCTCCACCGGAAAGCCGCCCGCCTGTAGCACGCCGCGCTTCACGTCTTCGACGCGATGCTTGAAATGGGCGTGGCAGGGATTGAGGTCCGACCAGGTGGACAGGATGCCGATCAGCGGCTTGCCGCCCCAGTCACCGGCGTCATAACCCATCTGCATCAGGCGCGAGCGATGGCCGAAGCCGCGCAGGTCTTCGGATGCGAACCAGCGCGCCGACCGCAATTCCCCCGGCGCCTTACTGATTTTCAAGGACATGCCCACATGCCTCCGTCTTCGTAAAGTCTGTGACCATTGATGTACCTCGAAGCCTCCGAGGCCAGAAAGATACAGGCGCCCGTCAATTCCTCAAGCCTGCCCCGGCGGCCTGGATGCGCTGGCCGGCAAGATCGAATATGCGCAATTCCTACATGACGCCAGCGATGTCACCTGGCTGCGCCCGGCCGCCGATACCTTATGAGCAAATACCAGTTCCCGGTCGCCGAGGATGAACTGACCTTCATCCTGCGGTGCGCCGACCTAAGCTCGTGGTCCCGGTCATAGAGGTCAAGCTCAAGTCCGGAAGCGCTGCCGGCGTTCAAAATTGAGGTGCAGTTGCCTGAGCGGGCGGACGGCGCCCGCTCAGGAGAACGGCTCGGTCGGTCCGGCCGCCGGATCGGTGAACCAGCGCGGACCGTCCGCGGTCATGCAGATATGGTCCTCCAGCCGGATCCCGAATTTATCGGGGAAGACGATCATCGGTTCGTTGGAAAAACACATGCCGGCGGCAAGCGGCGTGTCGTTGCCGCGAACGATGTAAGGCTCTTCATGGATCTCGAGCCCAAGGCCATGTCCGGCGCGATGCGGCAAGCCCGGCAGGCGGTAGTCGGGGCCGAGCGAATGTTTGGCGAGCACCTTGCGGGCCGCATCGTCGAGGCTCGAGCAGGCGGCGCCGATCCGGGCGGCATCGAAGACGGCCTGCTGCGCCTCGCGTTCGATCCACCAGGCGCGTTCGAAGTCGCCGTTACCGCCGCCGAGCATATAGGTCCTGGTAATATCGGAATGGTAGCCGTCGATCCGGCAGCCCGTGTCGACGAGAACGACCTCGTCGTCGCCCAGGATCTGATCGCCGTCGGCGCCATGAGGAAGCGAAGTCGCCGCACCGAAGGAAACGATTGCGAATGTCGAGCCGTCGTCGGCACCCGCCTGGCGATGCTGCCGATCGATGAAATCGACCACCTCGGATGAGGTGATGCCCGGCTTCAACAGCGCGTGCACCTGTCTGTGGACGTCGAGCGTCAGGTTCATCGCATGTTGAATGAGCGCGATCTCGGCCGCCGACTTGATGCGGCGCGGGCCATGGATCAGCCGCCCGCCGTCGGCGAGCCTGTCGGCGCCCATCGCCGCTGCCAAGGCGTGATAGAAGAACAGCGGCAAACCATCGTCGAGGGCGAGCGTGCCGCCCTGGCCGACAAGCCGGGCGATGAGCGCTGCACTGCTTTCCTCCTCTTCCCAGACCAGGATTTCCCCCGGCAGATGCGGCAGCGTTTCGACGCGGCTGCGCTCGAAACCCGGAACGATGTAGGAAACGGCCGTGGGTGTGATCAGCGCGCCGAGGAACCTTTCGCTCGGATGCCAGACGAGCCCGGTGAAATAACGCAGACTTTCGGTCGGGCCGAGAAGCAGGCCGGCAAGCCCTTCGGCTTCAATCGCTTCGCGAAGCCTGGAAAGGCGGATCTGACGCTCGTCTTCAGTGATCCGGGGTACGGGGTGCTGCCATGACATGTCGTTTTCCTGTTCTTACCGTTTATGCCTGGTCCAGCGTAGCGCTTCACGACAGACCGATCGCCACCGGCCGATCGAGGTTGCGGGCGAGATAATCCTGAATCTGCCGGACGATCTGGCCGGCGTGGGCAATCGCCAGCCGATCGGCGCGTTCGGCGTCTCCGGCGTCGATGGCGGCGATGATTTCCTCATGCTCGTCGACGTATTGGCGGGGCAGCCGGTCGTCGAAGGTCGAATAATACAAGCGAAGGATGCGCCGGCCTTCGTCGAGCAGTTTGGCGAAGAAGGCCGTGTAATAGGCGTTGCCGGCAAGCTCGGCGATCGCCACGTGGAATTCGCGGTTCGCCTCGATCATCGCATAGGCGTCGCGCGCGGCAACCGCGCCGGCGAAGTCCTTCTGGTGGCGGCGGATGGTCTCCATGATCGCGTCGTTCCGCCGACCGGCGGCCCCGCGCGTCGTCACCCGGTACATCAGCGTCAGCGCTTCGAAATAGGTAGGCAGGTTGGCGAAATCGATCGGCGCAACGATCGTGTTCCGGTTCGGCAGGGTCGTGACCAGCCCATCGGCGGCAAGCCGTAACAGCGCCTCGCGGATGGGTGTCCTCGACATGCCGAAACGCTCCGACAGCCGCACCTCGTCGAGCGGACTGGCTGGCTCCAGCGCCATCGACAGGATCTCCCGGCGCAGCGCGGCATAGATGCTCTGCGTGCCGGAACCGCGCACCCGCACATTTTCCGCGTCGTTCTGCATGCGTCCCTCCCCTTGATGAGAGCCTTGTAGTGCGTTTTGGCCGATTTCGGCAACGCCCCACGAATTTACAAATAACCGCGATTGAGTCTTGTCGACAGTTTGTATATAACGAACCGACTTTAACGGAGTTTCGATAGATGACAACAGGATGGAAGGGCGTATTTCCCGCCGTAACGACGCAGTTCAACGAAGATCTTTCCGTGGATCTTTCCGCAACCCAGCGTGTTCAGGACGCGCTCGTCAACGACGGCGTCAACGGCCTGATCGTCATGGGCACATGCGGTGAGAACAACTCGCTCGATCCCGATGAGAAGCGCACGATCCTCAAAGCCGCCGTCGAGGTCGTCAACGGCCGCGTTCCTGTCGTGACGGGCGTCTCCGAATTCGACACGCGCCGCGCCGTCGCCTATGCCCGCGACGCCGAAAAACTCGGCGCCGACGGGCTGATGCTGCTGCCGGCCATGGTCTATGTCCCGAAGCCGGAGGAGCTGATCGCGCATTTCCGCACCGTCGCCGAGGCGACCTCGCTGCCGATCATGCTCTACAACAATCCGCCCGCCTACCGCGTCAACATCGGCGTCGACGTGCTGAAGGTGCTTGCCGACGTGCCGAACATCAAAGCGGTCAAGGAAAGCGCCCCGGATCCACGCCGCTTCACCGATCTCATCAATGCCTTCGGCGATCGTTTCGATATCTTTGCCGGCCTCGATGACGTCGCGCTTGAGGGCCTGATGCTCGGCGCCAAGGGTTGGGTCTCCGGCCTGACCAGCGCCTTCCCTGAGGAGTCCGTGCAGCTCGTTGCAGCGGCCGAACGCGGCGACTGGGAAGAGGCCCGCAGGATCTACCGCTGGTTCATGCCGCTGCTGCATCTCGATGCCGAGCATGACCTCGTGCAGTCGATCAAGCTCGCCGAGCAGATCATGGGCCGCGGCTCCGAGCGCGTCCGCATGCCGCGCCTGCCGCTTTCGGGTGCACGGCGCACCGAAGTCACCGCCATGGTCGAGAAGGCTGCTGCGACGCGCCCCTCGAAACTCGGCAAGGCAGCCTGAGATCACGAGGCCGGCGAGCGCGCAGCCGCAGCCGGCCTTACCATCTCTGGCGCTATGTGCCTGGAGCGTTAACGGAGCGAGTCAGGCTGTTGCGGCTGACCAGCGACGGTATCTGGAAAATGTGCTCGGCGCCGGTGCGGCCCTCTATTCTGGAAATCAACGTTCGGGTGGCGACCTGGCCGAGTTCCCTGCCCGACTGATCGATGCTTGCGAGATTGACGAGGCCGAGCGCTGCGGTCGACGAATTGTCATATCCGACGACGGCAAGATCCTCGGGCACGCGCACACCCGTTTCCATCGCCAGGCTCAGAAGGGTGATGGCGTCGAGGTCGCTCCAGCAGAACACCGCGCGCGGCCTGTTCTTTCTCGATAGGAACTTTCGCATCGTTTCCTCCCGCTTTGGCGGGGCGATCGGAATTTTGGTGATCGGCGCAGACGATCCCAGTCCGGCGCGCTGTATCGCCCGGCGAAAGCCGATCTCACGCTGGCGCACGACGGAGACCTGGTGCCCTTCACGCTCGCCGAGGCTCAGCATCTCGATGTCGCGATAGCCGCAGGCAAGCAGCGCTTCGACTGCGATTTCCGCCCCGCGCTGGTCGTCGGCATTGACCGTATCGAAGGCCGTGGCGCCGGCATCGTGATAACCGACCGCAACGATCGGTATCTGAGCCGCAAACTTTGCGATGATGTCCGAGGGCAGGCGCGGCGCAACCAGGATCAGGCCGTCCATCTTGTAATCGATCATCGACTCGATCAACGACGTCTCCAGCTGCACGCGCGCGTCGCTGACGCCGATCATCGCCTGGTAGTGCGAAGGCGCGAGCACGCCGTTGACGCCGGCAATCACCTCCGGAAGGAAGGGGTTGCGGATGTCGATCAAAAGCACGCCGATGGTGAAACTCCGGCCGCGCAACCCGCGCGCCGCCCGTGAGGGGCGATATCCGAGAACTTCGATAGCCTCGATCACCTTTGCCCGTAATGCTTCACTAACGCCATAAGCGTTTCGCATCACCTTGGAAACTGCGGCGACCGACACGCCCGCATGCGCTGCCACTGTCCGGATCGTCACGCGATCATTTCGTTGCAGTCTTTTTTGCTCTTCGATCGACATGAAATCTCTGGACTACTCTGCGGGCCGTCACAATCGCTCGCAGAACCACCATGGCAGACTGGCGACGAAATTTCTATTGCGCTTCCGAAAAAAATGTAGAACGTTATATGGAGAACGTTCTACAACTCTCCGGGAGGACTTGATGAACTTTCAGCCGGCAGCCATCGACGGCAATCTCGTTTCGCGCGCCTGGGCCGGAGAGATGATCGCACCACTATCGGACCGCGGCCAGGGAACGGCCGCAAGCTTCGTCTCCAAGACCTTTGATCATGACGGCACCGGCCTTCCGATAGAACTCTTCATCTCGGCGCTCGGCCTCTATCGCTGCTTCATCAACGGCGCCCGCGTCGGGAACGATGTGCTGACGCCCGGCTGGACAAATTACGACGCCCGCATTGCCTATCAGCGATACGACATCTCGAGATTGCTGAAGTCAGGCTTCAACAGGATAGAAATCTGGCTCGCCGACGGATGGTACCGCTCGCCGATCATGTGGGGCGCCCAGGCTATTCCCAATTGCTGGGGCGACAGGATCGGGGCCATTGCGGATCTGGTCGGCCCCAGCGGCACCCTTCTTTCTACCGACACGACATGGCAAAGCGGCCTTCTGCCGATCCAGAAGTCGGGGATTTATTTCGGCGAGATTTACGACGCACGCCTGGAAAACGTCGCCGAAACCCACGGGACCGCGCGATTGCCGTTCGACACGGGGCTGCTCGTCGCGCATGAGACTGCGGCGGTGCGGGAGCTGCAGCCGCTCGCCCCTATCGAAAGCTGGACCGATCACGAAGGCAGAACGATCTATGATTTCGGCCAGAATGTCGGCGGTTACGTCAGATATGCGGTCCGTGGCGTCGGCGGCACCGAAGTGCGGGTCGAGCACTCGGAAGTCCTTGGGCCGGAACGCCATTTCGACAATCGCAACTATCGCGCGGCGGCCGCGCATACCCTCTATACGCTCTGCGGAGATGGCGACGAGACCTATGCGCCCCATTTCACCTTCCACGGCTTCCGTTATGCCAGGGTGACGATCAAAGGCGAAGCGGAGATTCTTGCGATCCAGTCGATCCCGATCTCCTCGGTGCCGGAACCGGCCGGCGGCTTCACCTCGGGCAATCCTCTTGTCAATCGACTGGTTGAGAATACCATCTGGTCGCAGCGCGCCAATTTCATCGAAGTGCCCACAGATTGCCCGCAACGCGACGAACGGCTTGGCTGGACGGGTGATGCCCAAGTCTTTGCCGCGACGGCCTGCTGGCTGAGCGACAGCCAGTCCTTCCTCAAGAAATATCTGCGGGATGTGATGGCCGACCAGCGCGAGGACGGCGCCGTTTCGCATTTCTCGCCTGACCCGACGCGTCTGCACCCGGGCAATTTCCCGGGCTATGCCGGCTCGACCGGCTGGGGTGACGCGATTGTCGTGATCCCCTGGGTCCTCTACACCCATTACGGCGACCGGTCGGTTCTTTCGGAGTGCCTGGGCTCGATGGTGCGCTGGGTCGATTTCGTCTGGTCCATCTCGGATGGCCCGATCGTCCGTCCGCCCTCGCATTGGGGCGCCCGCGGCTTCACCTTCGGCGACTGGCTGCAGCCGGTCGGCGATAACAGAAAGCCGCGCCCGACAATTGCCGACGATTGTGCAGCCACCCTCTACCACTTCATCTCGACGGATCTTCTGGCGAAGATCGCAGGCGTGCTCGGCGAGCAAATGCTTGAAGAACAGATGAAAGGCCGCGCCGACAATATCCGGATGGCCTTTGCTAATGAGTTCATCACGCCGGCAGGGCGGCTCGCCCATAATGACCAGACATCCTACGCACTCGCTTTCCTCTACGATCTGATACCGGCGGTGCATCAGGAAACCGCTCGGCAGCATTTCCGGAAGGTGATCGTCGACGCCGACTACAAGATCGGCACCGGTTTCATCGGCACGCCTGCCCTTTTGCCGGCCCTGACGAAGCTCGGAATGGACGATCTCGCTGAAAAGGTCTTCCTGCAGGAGGACGTGCCGGGCTGGCTTTACCAGGTGTCGAAGGGAGCGACGACGATCTGGGAGCGGTGGGATTCCATGGCGCCCGACGGCACCATCTACGAACCCGAAATGAACAGCTATAACCACTATGCCTATGGCGCGGTCTGCCAATGGCTGTTCGAATGTGTTGCCGGCATTTCGCCGAGCCCGGCCGCACCCGGCTTTGCCGAAGTGATCGTCGACCCGGCACCGATCCGGTCGCTTTCGTCGGTTTCGGCCTATCACGATATCAGCCAAGGGCGCATCGAGGCCGGCTGGCACTGCACCGGCAGCGAGGTCACCTATGTGCTGACGCTTCCGGAGGGTTGTATCGGCCGCTTCCGGCCCGGCCGGCGGCACCGGAATGCGTCACTCAATGGCGAGCCTGTCATTGAGGAGGCGGTTCTCCCCCCGGGTACGCACCAGCTGGTCTTTTCGCTACCCGATTACTGAGGAGCATATAGGTCACACCGTTCAGAGGAGGAACGTCATGACACATCGGATAAAGCTCATTCTTGCCGGCGCATCCGCGCTTCTGGCCTTGGCTGCGGCCAGCCCGTCGCATGCGGAAACCACGCTGTCTTTCCTGATCGACAACAACCCCGACACGGTCGCGGCAGCCGAAGCACTGGTTGCGGCCTATCAGGCCAAGGCGCCCGACGTGACGATCGAAATCGAGCCGCGTGCAGGCGGCGGCGAGGGTGACAACATCATCAAGACGCGCCTGGCGACGGGGGAGATGTCCGATGTGTTCCTCTATAATTCCGGATCCCTCTTACAGGCGCTGAAGCCGGCGCAGACACTTGTCGATCTGAGCGGTCTCGCCTCACAGGCGAAGGTGGTTGAAGGCTTCAAATCGGTCGTCCGTGCCGATGGCAAGCTCTACGGCGTTCCCTTCGGCACGGTGATGGCGGGTGGCATCCTCTACAACAGGAAGGTCTATCAGGACCTCGGCCTCACCGTTCCGAAGACATGGGCGGATTTCATGGCCAACAATGCCAAGGTCAAGGCTTCGGGCAAGGTCGCCGTGGCCCAGACCTATCGCGATACCTGGACCTCGCAGCTGTTCGTTCTGGCCGACTATTACAATCTGCATGCCGCCGTGCCGAACTTCGCCGGCGACTATACCGCCAACAAGGCGAAATATGCGGAGACGCCCGCCGCCACAAAAGGCTTCGAACGGCTGAAGGATGTTCACGACGCCGGCCTGATGAACGAGGATTTCGGCGCGGCAAGCTATGACGATGGCCTCAGAATGGTGGCGACGGGCGAAGCGGCGCATTATCCGATGCTGAGCTTCGCCATCGGCGCCATCAAGCAGAATTATCCCGAAAATCTTGCAGATGTCGGTTTCTTCGCGCAGCCGAGCGACGATGCGGCGACGAATGGTCTGACCGTCTGGATGCCGCCCGCCCTCTATATTCCCCTGACCAGCCAGCACACAGAGGAAGCGAAGAAATTCGTGGATTTCGCCGGAAGTGTCGAAGGCTGCAAGATCATGGTGGAAACCAACACCGTGCAGGGGCCTCCGCTGATCAACGGCTGCGATCTGCCTGCCAACGTACCGCCTGCCGTAAAGGACATGCTCCCCTATTTCGACGCCAAGGAAAAGACGACCCCCGCATTGGAATTCGTATCGCCGGTGAAGGGCCCGGCTCTCGAGCAGATCACCGTCGAAGTCGGTTCCGGCATTCGCCAGCCGGCCGAGGCAGCGAAGCTCTATGACGAGGATGTGCGCAAACAGGCCAAGCAGCTCGGCCTGCCCAACTGGTAGCGGTCGCTCGGGCCAGCTAACCTCGCTCCTGACGGGGCGAGGTTTCCCCGATCGAAGAGGTAGTCATGACCGAGACACCCCCGCACTCGCGCAAATCGCCCTACCCGCTGTGGTTTTTCATTCCCGCCGCCATCATCTACGGCGTGCTGTTCCTTTTTCCGACCATATCGTCTCTCTGGTACAGCCTGACGCGCTGGGATCTCTCGACGGCCCAATTCATCGGGCTCGAAAATTTCCAGCAGTTCTTTTCCGAGCCGTTCTTGGTCAAGGGGCTGGTCAACACCCTGCTCTATGCCGTGACGACATCTGGCCTGAAAACGGTCTGCGGCCTGCTGCTCGCCGTGCTGCTCACCAGCAATATCTTCGCCCGCGGCTTCCTGCGCACGCTGGTCTTCTTTCCCGTGTTGGTCTCGACCATCGGCATCGGCATCACCTTCACGGTGATGATGCATCCGACCAAGGGCATCATCAATGTTACACTCGAGACGCTCGGCATTCCTGGGCCGGGATGGCTGACCAATCCGGCGCTCGCGCTTTTTTCGGTGGCCCTCGTCGACGTCTGGAAGGGCGTCGGCCTCGCCACCCTGATTTTCATCGCTGGTCTTGCTGCGATCAGCCCCGATTATTACGAGGCGGCGAGGATCGATGGCGCCACGCGGCTCCAGCAATTCTTTCGGATCACCCTACCGCTCGTGCGTCCCGCCACCGTCATCGTGGTGACCTTGTCGCTGATCGGCGGGCTTCGTTCCTTCGATCTCATATGGGCCATGACCCGCGGCGGACCCGGTTTCTCCTCCGATGTGATCGCCTCGGTTATCTACAAGCAGTACCAGGCTGGTTTCTATGGACTGTCGACGGCTGGAAACGTCATCCTGTTCGCGCTGATCGCCGTGATCATCCTGCCCTTCACCCTATGGTTCAACCGGCGCGAGGTCGAGGAATGAGAAGCGTCCGCCCCTATCTGACGGGTGCGATAGCCCTTGCCGTCGCGGCCGTCATCTTCGTTATGCCTTTCGTTTTCGTCGCCCTGCAGGCGGTCAAATCCAAATCCGAGGCCTCCCGGCTCGATTTCGAACTTCCTGAGCATTGGCTGTTCCGGGACAATCTCGTCGCCGTCTTCAAGGCGCGCGACTATCAGCTCGTGCTCGCCTATTTCAATTCGACGCTGATCACGGTCGTTTCCGTCACGATCCTGATCCTGCTGTCGGCGATGGTCGGATATGTGATGCAGCGCCGCAAGACGGCGTGGAACCGCGTGGCTTTCGCTGCGCTGTTCATGGGCCTGATGATGCCGCCGGCCGTTGTTCCCACCATCGGCCTTCTGCAGGACATCGGCCTCTTCAAGACCATGACGGGAATGATCCTGATCCAGGTTGCCTATAATCTCTCCTTTTCGGTCCTGCTCTATCGGTCGTTCATTTCGACCATCCCGCGCGATCTCGACGAGGCGGCGCTGATCGACGGCGCCAAGCCTCGGCAGATCTTCTTCAGGGTGGTCCTGCCGCTGCTGAAGCCGGTGACCGTGACCAATATCGTCGTCCAGTCGATCGCGATCTTCAACGATTTCACCAATCCGCTCTATTACCTGCCGGGCAAGGAGAACGTGACGGTGCAGCTGACGCTCTATAATTTCCAGAGCATGTATTCGAGCCAGTATAATCTGCTCTTCATGAACATCCTCCTCGTGACGATCCCGCCGCTGATCGTCTTCATCTTCTTCAACCGCCAGATCGTCGCAGGCATGACGGCAGGCGGGGTCAAGGGATAGCAGAATGGCTGAGCTCACTCTCAAACAGGTTCGCAAGAGCTTTGGCGCCCTTGAGGTCATCAAGGGCGTCGATCTGGAGGTTGCCTCCGGCGAGTTCGTCGTTTTCGTCGGCCCGTCGGGATGCGGGAAGTCGACGCTGCTGCGCATCATCGCCGGCCTGGAAGAGACGACCTCGGGCAGGCTGACCATCGGCGGCAAGGACGTGACCTATGCGGAACCTTCCGAGCGAGGCATCGCCATGGTGTTCCAGAGCTATGCGCTCTACCCGCATATGACGGTTGCCGAGAATATCGGCTTCGGACTTTCGCTCGCCCGCCGCCCTAAGGCTGAAATCGCCGAGAAGGTTGCGGCGGCGGCCGAAACGCTGCAGCTCACCCATCTCTTGCAGAGAAAGCCGAAAGCGCTTTCCGGCGGCCAGAGGCAGCGTGTCGCCATCGGCCGGGCCATCGTGCGCGATCCCAAGGTTTTCCTCTTCGACGAGCCGCTCTCCAATCTCGATGCTTCCCTGCGGGCACAGATGCGCCTGGAGATCTCGGAACTCCACGCCCGTCTGAAGTCGACGATGATCTATGTCACCCATGACCAGGTCGAGGCCATGACGATGGCCGACAAGATCGTCGTCCTCAACGGTGGCGCGGTCGAGCAGATCGGCAGCCCAATGGAGCTCTACCGCAATCCCGCGACACCCTTCGTCGCCGGCTTCATCGGCAGCCCGAAAATGAACCTCTATGGCGGCGAGACGGCACGGCGAATGAATTGCGCGACCTACGGCATCCGCCCGGAACATGTCAGGCTTTCGGAAGGCACCGGCCAGTGGCAAGGCAGAATCCGCCATGTGGAACGGCTCGGCGCCGACGCGATCCTTTATCTCGACGTCCCCGAACTCGGTGAAATGATCGTGCGCGCCGAAGGCGAAACGCCTTTCGGGCCTGGCATGACGGTCTGGGCAAACCCGCTGGAGGGAGCGGAACACCGGTTCTGAGTCCGGGTTAAAGCGCACATCGAGGATCAATCCTACCGACCGAAGATTCCGCGCCCTCACGGCAGTTTGTTTGAGAGAGCCGCCAGATCCTCTTTGAGCCGGACCGGCAGATTCATCCGTTCGTGAAGAATGCTCATGACACCAAGATCGCCGTTCTTAAGCTCGCGAAAGAACACGTAATGTTGTTCATAACGACCGAAATAGGCCAACCGCTTGATGTCTGTCGGAACTGCCAGACGTTGCGGAAGCTGTCGCCAGATCGACCGATCCTCGCACAAACGCTGCAAATAGGCGTGCAGCCCGAAAATGTAGGCATCCGCCTGCTTCTCCCCCCACGCCTCAATCGTGTCGCGCCAAATCTTGTCCTGCGCGTCGTCAGGGCGCGGATAAAATCGATAGGCTGCCATCAGGCTTATTGACGCTTGTTGCGGCGGATGACGTCTTCGGCCGAAACCGCGATGAATTCGCTGTCTTCAGCCCGCATCGCCGGCGCAAGCTCTCTTTGCAGCATGTCCCAGGCCTCATTACGGGACTGCAAGTCGCGGCGAATGAGCGCACGAATATACTCGCTGGCGTTTTCATAAAGGCCGTCATCGCCGATCTGCTGCTGGATATGATCCTGCAACTGCCCACTGACCTTCACATGAATGCTACCCGATGCCATCGGTATACCCTTCGTTTTGTCTATGATGGGTAGCGTGGCACATATTGTCAATATTCATCACGCACGCCTTCGTAGCTTTAATAACTGGTCGGGTTCAGCAGCGCTAAGGTCGAGCAGTAACCCTCACGTCGGGGCCGGATGCTTGACGGAAGACCGTTAGTTGCAAGCCCGTGACACTCGCTAACAACCATCCGGAGGGATGCCGGGCAACTTGCCTTTGTATCATTTAGTCTTTAAGGACGCCCCAATTTCGAAGGCGTAGAGGCTGAACCAGCATGTCACACAACCAGACCATACCCTCGGACCTCGCCGTGACGGCCGGCGATCTCGATCGCTATTTTACATTTCTCCGCCATGTTCTCGTGAATGCAGCCGCGTCGCGGCGGGGTGACGAAAGCCTCGATTATGCAACTGCGATGAGTGAGGCCATGCGGCTGGCCCGTGCTACCCATGATGCCGGCCGGAAGATCATCTTCATCGGTAACGGCGGCAGCGCCGCGATTGCCAGCCATATGGCGACGGACTATTCCAAAAATGGCGGACTCCGCGCCATGGCAATGAACGATGGCGCGACGCTGACATGCCTCTCGAACGACCTCGGCTATGAGAACGTATTCGCAAAGCAGATCGAAATGCATGCGAATGAAGGGGATCTGCTGGTCGCGATCAGCAGTTCAGGCAGATCGGAAAGCATCACCAAGGCCGTCCGCACCGCCCGCGAAAAAGGCGGCGCCGTTATCACCCTGAGCGGCTTCGCTCCAGGCAACCCGTTGCGTGCGCTCGGCGATTTGAACTTCTACGTCGCCTCCGATCAATATGGCTATGTGGAGATTGCCCATCTGGCGATCTGCCACGCCATATTGGATTTTTCCTGCGGCCTCGTCCCGCCCAGCCTTTCCTAAGAGCCTTATCACGCCCATGAATTTCCCCCACATCCACGATCCGGAACTGTCGCTCCTTACGCCGGACGACGACGTCACCGACCCGGAAGTCACCATTCTCGTCCCCTCGCTCAACGAGGAATTGACGATCGGAACCTTCGTCGACTGGTGCCGTCAAGGCATCGCGGCAAGTGGTGCGGCGGTCGAAATCCTGATCGTCGACAGTTCGACCGATCGCACGCCGGAAATCGCACGTGAGCGGGGCGCGCGCGTGTTGCGGACGCCGAAGCGCGGCTTGGGCAGAGCTTACATCGATGCCATTCCCTTCGTCCGCGGCAAGTTCATCATCATGGGCGATGCGGACTGCACCTATGATTTTCGCCAGATAGCGCCCTTCATCGAGGCATTCCGGAAGGGATCCGAATTTGTCATGGGCTCGCGGTTCAAAGGCTCGATCGAGGACAATGCGATGCCGCTGCTGCATCGCTATTTCGGAACGCCGCTGACGACGTGGATTCTCAATCGGATGTTCGGCAGCCGCTTTTCCGACATCCATTGCGGCATGCGGGGCATCAGTGTCGATGCGCTGCTTCGTATGGATCTCCGCTCGCAAGGGTGGGAATACGCCTCGGAAATGGTGCTGAAATCAGTCCATATGGAGCTTGCGACGACCGAGGTGCCGATTCACTTCCTGAAGGATCCGGAAGGACGGCTGAGTCACATGAAGCGCCGAGGCTGGATGGAGCCCTGGCGCGCCGGCTGGCGCAATCTGCAAGCGATGTTTGTCTACGGGTTCGATTTCTTTTTGATCTGGCCGGGCTTCCTGCTGCTGGCCCTCGGCTTGATCACCATGTTGCCGCTGCTCGCGGGACCTATGTCGATAGCAGGCGTGCGGTTCTCCTCGAATGCCATGCTGTTTGCGATGGCTCTGGCCGTCCTTGGTCAATCAATGCTGATTTCGGCAGCGATCGGTCGGGTGATCTTTGACTATTCGGGACATGTGCAGCCTCGCCTCGAGCGGCGCCTTCCCTACAATGCAACGATATGGGGATCGGTTATCGCCGTTCTGGCAGGCGTCTTGCTGGCGGTTCCGCTCTTCGATTCCTATGTCGGGAACGGCTACGTGCTGCCCGAGATCGGCATCGAGACCAACTGGGCCGTCTTCGGGCTGTGGCTTATCATCACGGCGTTCCAGATCTTTATATCAGGGCTCATGATACGAGCGCTCGGGGTCATGCTGCCCGTCAAGAAGCCTGCGCCGCCTCTCGCGGGATAAGAGCCACGAAAGGGCGATCATGATCCTAGGCTGGTGCACGGTTCTTTCCATAATATTATGGGGCCTCGTGATCGACAGAGGCATTGTTGCCCGGCTCAACCGACGTTGCGATCAGCCCTTTCGAGACGGCATCGATTTTCTGTTCAGCGGTATTCTGCCGGCTCTGGCGATCGCCGGCGGCGCGGCCACCATTCTTGGCGCGTTTCATGGATTGAGATGGGAAATCGTTCTTCCCATAGTGGCAGTCTCGATGATCTGGCGGCGGCGCGATCTCGTCGCTGTTCTTTGCGATCTGGCTTTGCTGTTTCGTAGAATCGCAACTGAATCGAAAAACGGAAATCCAATTCCGGCGCTTGCGGCCTTCACATGCATCATACTCTGCTATGTGTGGAGCGTGCTGTCCCTCTTCCCGTCAGCCGTTGCCGACGTGTGGGTTTTCCATATCCCGCTCGCCAACAGTATCATCGATCATGCCGGCTTTGTGTCGCCGCAGATCGATCATCCCTTCTACGGCAATATTCCCCTCTTCTTCAATCTGCTGTTTGCGCTCGTCATGATGGTCAGCGGTCACTGGACCGGCGCGGCCGCCATGAACATCGCAATTTTCTTCGGATTTCTGTTCCTGCTTTCAAGTTGCGCCAGTCGTTGGCGAGCATGCGGTTTTTTCCTGGTGGCAGCGCTGATCCTCAGCATCCCCTTCTTCAGGGGGAGTATCGGCGAACCGATGACGGACTTGGCCCGGTCGTGTTTCTCCGTCGCAGCCGTGCTTTTCCTGTGGCGTTATCTGGAGACCCGGCGGCCGGCGGAGCTCTTTCATTGTGCGCTCGTATTGGGAGGCGCAGTCGGAGGAAAATATACGGAACTGCAAATGGTCGGCCTCGTAGGGCTGGTATTGATACCGATGCTTCTCAAGGGAAGGATATCCCTGCCGCTCCTTCTGTCATGCCTTTGCGCATTCCTCGCGGTCGCCGGCTACTGGTATGCAAAAAACCTGATCGCCCTCGGCAATCCGATCTATCCCTTCATGTTCGGCCATCAGGGCCTCAGCGATGCCTGGATGGCGGATTACATGCTCGAATTGGGCAGGGCCTTCGATCCCGCCAACCGGCACTTTGTTACGAACCTCGCTACTTTGCAGGGTTGGCACGACTTCCTCTATATCCTTTACGACTGGTTTCTCGAAAATAAGCCAAATGCTTTCGTCGCTCTCGCTTTGATTCTGGCCGGTCTGGCAGTGGCTTTCCGGCGCATCGCCTTTCTCGCAGCGATGGTCCTTGCCATGTTCGTGATATGGTACACCGTTATGTTCAATCACATACGGTGGGCGACGCCAGCCTATCTGCTTTTCTTTTCGACCGGGTTTATCGGCGCCTCCCTGGTTCGGGAAAGATTGGATGCATGGCTCGACCGACGGGTCATGCCGCAGATGGCTCCACTGACAAAAATGGCCTCTTCGCCAGCAGGCATGGTCGCCAGCCCGATGATAATAGTCTTGCTGGCCGGCGGGCTCTGGATTGCCCACTGGCACCGAATGGGCGGTAGCGACATCGACCCCGTCAAGGCGAAAGACTTCGATGTGGTGCTCGGGATGATAAGCGTCGATAAATACTTGGAGAGCCATCGCGAAGCTTATTTCATGTACCGCTATATCGCAGATCACGACCTGCGAACCGTCTTTCAACCTTTCGATACGGCCAATATGTTATTGTCCACGGCTTATAACGACGGTCGTGACGGCGGCTGGCAATTGCCGCGCTACGTGCTGCCAGCGCCGGGTTCGGATATCGATGCTTTCATCAAAGACAATAAGATAGCTTACTTCATCGTTCCACCCGATGCCGATAGCGCGTTTCTCGCCGAACGCATCGGAGAAAACAAGATCGTGATGGCCAACAGCATCATAGCCCATATGATGCCTCGCTCCTCGCTGATATTGACGGATCGGTTCGGCTGGAAGCTCTATCGCTTTGAAGCGGATCGGGCATCGTGACTATACCATCCCTCCGCGCATTGCTTCGCATCGCCATCCCGGTTCTGAAAGTGGCCGTCGCGCTTGGCCTCGTCATATGGATCGCGCGTAAGGTCGATTTCGCAGAAGGGTGGGCTGCGATCCGGACCCTGTCGGTAACGATCATCTGGGCCAGCGTCTTCCTGCTTCTCTTGCAGGCCGTGCTTTCGGCATGGCGATGGTGCCTCCTGTCGGAAATGATAGGGCAAAGACTGAAACTGACCGGCGCCACGAAGCTCTTCATGCAGAGCCTCTTTTATAATCAAGCTCTTCCAAGTCCCATTCCAGGCGATGCCGCCCGCATATTCGGCGCCATCAAATATGGCCTGACGATAACGGAAGCGACACTGGGTGTGGTAATCGACCGTATCCTCACGCTTTTCGGGCTGGCGGTGGTTGCGCTGATCGGACTGATCATCATGCGCGGCTTTTACGGGCACGACTTCCCAATCCCCTATTTGGTCGAACTCACGGCCCTTGGCGTGGCGGGAACGATCGCATCGGCCCTGGTCTTCAGCTGGCGCCGGCATTTCTTCGTGCGGTTTCTTCCGGCAAAGCTGCACGCGCTGACCGAGGCGCTAGCAGCGTTTCTCGCCCACCGAAGAATGCTCGGGGTATTCCTGTTGACCCTCGTCATTCACGGATTGAGTGTCGTCTCGCTTGAAATCCTCGTTCTCGGTCTCGGTCTTCCGCTCGATTGGGGTCAGGCCGCAGCCGCTTTCCCGCCAGTCCTGTTGATCGCCATGGTTCCGATTTCCGTCGGAGGATGGGGGCTGCGCGAAGGCGGCATGATCGTTTCCCTTGCAGTGTTCGGCATCGGCACGACAGATGCCGCGACGCTGTCGGTGGTTTTCGGCCTGTTGCAGCTTGTGGTCGGCTTGGCCGGTGGTGTATTCGTCCTATCGCGTCCTCATTCGGGAAAGATCAAAGCGCTCTGAAGAGCCTTAACAGATCATATGGAGCTGCCGACATGCATGCCTTGGTAACAGGAGGGGCCGGTTTTATCGGCAGCCATCTCTGCGATCGTCTGTTGGATTCGGGTTATCGGGTAACCGCGATCGACAATCTTCATCTTGGCCGCATGCGCAACATCGATCATCTGCTGCAGCGATCGGATTTCCGCTTCCATGAGCTGGATATGCTCGATCGGGAAGGCATGGTTCGGCTCATTGGCGCGGATCGTCCCGACGCCGTTTTCCATCTCGCCGCCAACTCCGATATTGCCGCCGGCAATGCCAATGTCGAACTCGACCTCCAGCTGAACCAACTGACGACGACGACGCTGCTCGCCATCATGCGCAAGCATGAGATCGGCAAGCTTTTTTTCGCCAGCACCTCCGCCGTATTCGGTGAAGCCGAAGGCAACATTCACGAAAATCATGGCCCGCTGCGGCCGATTTCGCTCTATGGCGCCAGCAAGCTTGCCGCCGAAGCCTATTTGTCCGTCTACGCGCTGTCATTCGGCATCAAGACGCTCGTGCTGCGCTTTCCCAATGTCGTCGGGGAACGCTCCACCCACGGAGCCATCTATGACTTCATCAACAGACTGAAGGCTGATCCTGCGCGGCTCCAGGTGCTCGGCAACGGCATGCAGACAAAGCCCTATCTCTATGTCGGCGACCTGGTGGATGCCATTCTGCTTGCCTGGGAAAAGGCGCCCGGTGCCTATGAGGTATTTCATGCCAGCGGCATCGGTGAAACGTCTGTCCGGGATATCGCCGAGATCGTAGTCTCCAAGGTCGCATCCGGAGCCGCTATCGAATACGGCAGCGAAGACCGTGGTTGGCTGGGCGACGTGCCGCGCTTCAGCTACGACATAAGCCGACTTGTCGCGCTCGGCTGGACGCCGAAGCGGAAGTCCACCGAGGCTGTTGAACTCGCCGTCGAGCGGATCCTGGCGAATGGGTTCTGAGAACGCTATCTGCGAGGCTATCATTATCGCCGGAGGCCTCGGAACGCGCGCGCGCAGCATGACGGGCGATGTCATTCCGAAGGCTCTTCTGCCGCTTGCCGGCGTGCCGATCATTGTCAGGCAGATTCGTGTGCTCGCCCGCGAAGGCGTTCAGCATGTGCGTGTGCTTGGCGGCCACCTGGGCAGCCAGCTCGAGCCTGCCCTTGGACCGGAAGCCGAAAAGCTTGGCATTGCGATCGACGTCTTCGTTGAGAAGTCTCCGCTCGGTACGGCCGGTTGCTTGACGACTTTGGACACGATCGCCGATGACGTCCTTATCGTCTACGGTGACATGCTTTTCGATATCGATCTGTCGGCCCTTGCGCGTCATCGGCGGCAATTTCCCGCCGCGCTGACGATAATCGCCCATCCCAACGATCATCCTCGCACATCCGATATCGTCGTTCAGAAGAACGGCTATCTCCAGCGCCTGTTGCCCCGCAAGGCGCCACGTGACGCCGATTGGCGCAATCTGGTGCCGGCCGGTTTGTACGTGGCTTGCGGCCAGTTCTTCGACACTCTCCAGTCGGGGCAGCCGGCCGATATGATCCATGATGTGATCCCCGGCCTCCTCGAGCGATCCATACCCGTCGCAATTTATGATACGCCCGAATATATAAAGGATACCGGCTCTCCGAGCCGACATGCCGCCGCGGCTGAGGATATTCGCCATGATCGGGTTCATGCCGTCCATCTCTCGGTTCGAAGACCCGCTGTGTTTTTCGATTGCGACGGCGTGCTCAACGAAGATGTCGGCGGCCACGGAGTCATACGTCCAGACCAGGTGAAGCTGGTGAGCGGAGCCGGCGAAGCGGTGCGGCTCGCGCGCGAGGCCGGCTTCCTTGCGGTTGCCGTGACCAACCGGCCGCAGGTCGCCAAAGGCTTGCTGGACGAGACCGGCCTGGATCATGTTCTTGGTCGCCTGGAGGCCGAGCTTGCCGAAGACGGCGGCGTCCTGGACCGAATCTATTTTTGTCCGCACCATCCGGACAAGGGATTCCCTGACGAGGTCCCCGAACTCAAGATCGAATGCGCTTGCCGCAAACCGGGCGATCTGATGATCCGCCGGGCCATGTCGGAACTGCCGATCGAAAAATCGAAATCCGTCATTATCGGCGACAGCCTGCGCGACATAGGTGCGGGCCGCAAGGCGGGCATCTGGGCCTATGGTGTGCGGACCGGTTATGGACTGCGGGATGTGAAGAGCTATCCTGCCGCCGAAACCGAAATCCCGCGAGCCGACCTTGTCTTCGATACGGTCCATGACGCCGTTCGCTTTCAGTGCGGCTACCAGCATATCGGGAAAGCTCCAGCCAGAGCGATTGAGGAACGGCTTTCAGGTATGGCAGGGCCTCTGCTCGTCAGCATATGCGGTCGTTCCCGCTCCGGGAAAAGTACGTTTGCGCATGCCGTTCAACGCATCCTCTCGGAAGCAGGGCGCAGGGTGCTGAGGCTGGAACTCGACCGCTGGATATTGCCGCTCGAACATCGCAGCCCGGATATGAGCGCGGAAGAGCGCAGCAGGGTAGAGCTCTATCCCGAAATCGTCAGCGTGCTGCGCCGAGCGGGACGGGTCGAAGCACCCGGCTACGACGCGGCCAGCCGTGCCCAGCTGAGGGGTACTGCCATCTATGATGCGCGAGATGCCGAGGTCATCCTGCTGGACGGCATCTTTGCCGGCCATGCGTCGATCCGCGAAGAGGTCGATATAGCCGTCTTCGTCGAAGCGTCGCAGCAGACTCTGCTGAACCGCTTTCACACATTCTATGCCTGGAAAGGCCTCACGCCGCTTGCCGCCGAAGGGCTCTGGCAGTCGCGAATTCAAGAAGAGTGGCCGAGGATCGATCTGCAGCGCACATCGGCCGATATCGTCATCAATCTCGAGGAGACAACCCTTTGATCGTTTCATCCGCACCTTTTCGGGTCAGCTTCGCCGGCGGCGGCTCGGACATCGCGTCCTATTACCGTCGGCAAGCCGGAGCGGTCTTGTCCTGCGCGATAGCCAAGTACAGCTTCGTCATCGTGCATAACTATTTCAACGAAAACAAATACCATTTGAAATACACGCGCACCGAACTGGCTGACACCCTTGAAGAGGTCGCGCATCCGCTGCTGCGCGAAGCCCTGCGTATGCATCAGGTCGAGCCGGGCATCGAAGTCGCTTCCGTCGCCGACATTCCCTCCGGGACTGGGCTGGGGTCATCCAGCTCCTTTTCCGTGGCGCTGATCAACGCGCTTTATGCCCACAGGTCGCGTTTTGCTTCCAAGGATCAGTTGGCGGAAGAAGCCTGCAGACTCGAAATCGACATCCTGAAGGAGCCGATCGGCAAACAGGACCAGTACGCAGCCGCCCATGGCGGCTTGAATTTCATCGAATTCAATTCCAACGGCAGCGTCAACGTGCAGCCCGTCGTGCTCAGCGCCAACAAGATGGCGGAGCTCGAGAGCAATATCCTCCTGTTTTTCACCGGAAGCCAGCGCGACACGCGCTCTGTGCTGTCGACGCAGGTGCAGGCCATGGAGACGAACGAAGAAAAGTTCCGGACGGTCGAGAGCATGGTGCAGCTGGCTTACGAAATGCGCGACATCCTGATGGCTGGCGACCTCGGCGCCTTTGGCGAAGCGCTGCATCGCGGATGGATGATGAAGCGATCGCTGACGTCACAGATCACCAATAGCGCCATTGACGAGTTTTACGAGGCGGCACGCGCTGCCGGCGCGATCGGCGGCAAGCTCGCAGGCGCCGGCGGAGGCGGCTTCCTCGTTCTCTATTGCCCCAGAGATCGCCAGGCAAAAGTCCGGCACGCGCTGTCGCAGCTCAAGGAAATCGAGTTTCGTTTTGACTGGAGCGGCGCGCGTATCGCCTTCGCACAATAGAGGACGTGAATGGCACCGCGTCTCATCATCACGGGATCAACCGGCTATATCGGTGCAAGACTTGCCGCGCTGGCGCGTGAGCGCGGCTTCGAGGTGGTCGAGCTCGGCCGGCGCTCCGAAGCAAAGTGGCGCATCGGCGATGAGCCCGCCGCGTCCGATCTGAAGGGGGGGGCTGCCGTCGTTCATCTCGCGCATTCCTGGGCCACCGGGCCGGAGACGGCCGAGGAAAACAACATCAATATCTCGGGCACCGTAAAATTGGCGGAAGCGGCAAAGGCAGCCGGAGTGCTACGCTTCGTCTTTGCCTCCTCCACCTCGTCCAGGCAGGAAGCGCTGAACGTCTACGGCCGCACCAAGTACAGAATTGAACAGCATTTGGCGGCCAGCTTCGCGGCACCGATCGTTCGGATCGCGCGAATAGGGCTTGTTTACGGCGGCCCGCGCGCGGCGATGTACGGTCTCATGGCGAAATTATCGGCCTTAAGTCCGCTTCTGCCGATGATTGGGCTTAGCCGGAAGGTTCAGCCCATTCATCTCGACGAAGTCGCAGCGGGCTTGTTGACGCTGGCGACAGACGAAAGCCAGCTGCCGCAAACATTCGTGCTCGCTCAGGAGAAGCCGATAAGCTTTGCCGCCTGGCTGCGCATTCTTCGCCGCAGCCAAGGCAAAGGGAATCTGCATTTCATCCCGATCCCCCTCACTGCGGCCCTGCTTGCCTGTCGCATGACGAAGCTTCTGCCGCTGATCCCGACGGTCGATCCGGAGCGCGTCCTGGGGCTCGCGGGGGCCGCTCCTATGGAAAGCGGCGAGAGCCTCAGGCTGCTGAAGTTGAACTTGGCTGATCCATTGGTGGTGCTTTCCGCGGAGTTCGGCCAGAAGAGTGGAGAACCGTCGCGAAACGAGGCCGAGGCGCTGCTGCACTATCTCGGCGCCGCACCCACCGAAGCGCAGGTGCAGCGCCTCTCTGAAGGGCTTCGGCGCGAGGGACTGGCGCCGCTCGGTCTCTCCCCGACGCTGATCAGGCATCCGCGTCTGCTGTCGCTCTTTGAACCACCCGCCAATCAGACGCAGCATCGCCTCGCAAGAGCGCTTTACCTCGCCGATCTCGCGAGCGAGCCGGAACGGCAGCGGCGCAAAAAGGCCGGCTTCTTCAAGGCAATCCTGACCATATCAAGCGATGTCCTGCTGCTTCCGCTCCGCGCTCTTTTCGCCGGGAGATATCGATGAAAGGGGCCGATGCCGACTTCATCATCATCGGCAGCGGCCCTGCTGGTGTTTCCGCCGCGTTTCCGCTTATAGCGGCCGGCCGCCGTGTTCTGATGCTGGATGCAGGCAATGATCTCGGATCGCAGGAGGAAAGCCGCAGTGTGCGCATCCTTGGAAGCGATCTCGAATCCCTGCGCGTGGACGATGGCAGCTCGCCAAAACTGCAGACGCCGGTGTCGCGTGGAATTGTCGAACGGTTTCGACGCGATTCCGGCATAGCGGGCGCCGGCTTCATGCCCATCGGCAGCCTCGCCCGCGGCGGCCTCTCCAATATCTGGGGCGCGCAGATCAGCTATCTCGACGCCGAGGACATTGCCGATTGGCCGATAGACATTGCTTCCCTTCAAAGATCCTACGAGCGCATATCCCAACGCATCGGGATCAGCAGGAATGCCGATTTTACGGAAAGCGCCAACGAGCAGTCCGTCCTGCCGCTCGGGGCGACGGCCGCCCATATTCTTCAGAGACACAAGGTCGCGAAGCCGGTGGACGGATCGTTTCGGCTTTTTCCTGCCGTCAATGCCATGCTTTCGCAGGCGAGACCCGGGCGGGCGGCATGCGACCTGCGCGGCGACTGTCTCTATGGTTGCCCGAGCGGGGCGATATATAACAGCAGGCAAGATCTCCTTCTGTTGCGGAAATCCCCGCATTTTCGTTTGCTCGACAACATGCGGGCCGTCTCGTTGGCCCGCAACGCGGGCTGGACGGTCGGAACGGCCGACGGCTTGTCGTTTTCCGCTCCGAGGATCATTCTTGCCGCAGGGGTGCTTGGAACGGCCGCCCTGCTGGCCGACCATCTTCCGCTTGAGGAACAGGGACTGCGCCTCTTGAACAGTCCCACGCTGGCCATTCCCCTGCTCTCCCCCGCGAGATTGCTGCGCTCGTCAACGCCGACGCACAGCCTGGCGCAGCTCGGATTATCGCTGCGCTACGGCGGGGGCACATCCGATTATGTGACGGGAGCGATCTATGAGGTGGGCTCCCTGCCGGCACAAAGCTTCATCAACAGGATGCCGCTCGGCCGGAAGGCCGGACGTGCAGCGTTCGAGACGATCGCCGGAAGCCTGCTCGTCGCCACGATTTATTATCCTGGCGATCAAAGCCGCAGCTATATCCACCGAGATGCAACGACAGGAAGGAGTTTGATCATCCGGGGCGGCTTCGCGGACGGCTTTGAGATTCGTGCCGAAGCTTTGAAAAAGGCGCTTCGTCGCGAATGGAAACGATTGGGATTGATTCAGCTGCCGGGCGCATCGCTGGCAGAGCCGGGTGTCGACGCGCATTTCGCCGGCACCTTACCGATGGGTGCCTCCGGTCCGTCCGGCACCTCTGCCGACGGCGAGTTGAACCTCCATCCCGGTCTTCACATCGTCGACGGCTCGATTATTCCGGATCTGTCATCGAAATATATCACGATGACGATTATGGCCAATGCCGATCGCATCGCCCATCGTCTTGCCGAAACAGAAGCAAAGCCGGCACTCTGAATCCATTCGGCTCATCAAGCTCTCAGCTGCGGCAACGCATCTCCGGCCATTGACAGAAGCGGCTCGTAATCGGCTTCGGAAAGCACCGAGATATCAATGAGACCCAGAGCCGCACGCATGGCGGCCAGCGACGGATCCTTGATGGCGGCACGCAGTGCATTACGCAGGAGCTCGACCCTCTCCTCCGGTGCATCGCCCGAGGTGATGAACGGCAGGCCGGGACCCTTGGGTGTTTCGGCGATGATGCGAACCTGCCTCAGATCGTCGGGATCGAACCGGCCTATATTGGCATAGGTGATGCAATCGATGGCCGCGCTGTCTGCCCGGCCTTCAGCCACGGCGGCGATGCTGCCGCCGTGGCTGCCGGTTTCGATGATCCGACCAAAGAAGCGGCCGCCCCGGGCAAGCGGAGCGATTGCGGCGCGAAACAGATTGCTGCCGGAATTGCTGTCGAGACTGTTGATCGCGGCGGTGGTGCCGCGCAAATCCTCCAGCGACCGAAGCGGAGAATCCTTTCGGACGATGATGAAGCTGCGCATCAGCGCGCCGTCGCAGCCGGGATGTCCGTAGACAGGTGTCGCCACCAGGCGGACCCTGCCACGCAGGCGCCTGGCAAAAGGATAACCGCATGTCTGGGACAGGAGCAGATCCGGCCGTAGCCAGGCCTCGTCATAGCCAACCGTCCGGTCAAGCTTTTCCGGCACATCCTGAAGGCCGGCGTTCGAGAGGTAGTCTCGGAGGAACGACCACAGCTCGGCCGTCGCATGCGCGAGCGGCTCTGATGTGACATACATGGCGATGCTGACGAGCCCCGTTCCGGTGCTTTCCGCGGGAAGCGCAAGCATCGGCCCGCTCAGGCGATGCCGCCCAGACACACATATTTGAGTTCGGTATATTCGTCCAAACCGTGGCTTGACCCCTCGCGGCCGAGACCCGACATCTTGACGCCGCCGAATGGCGCTTCCGCCGTCGAGACGAGACCGGTATTGACGCCGACCATCCCATATTCCAACGCTTCGGCGACGCGAAATACTCGCGACAGGTCGCGGGCGTAAAAATAGGAAGCAAGGCCGAACTCGGTATCGTTTGCCTGTTCGATGACATCCTCTTCGTCGCGGAAACGGAAAAGCGGGGCAAGCGGCCCGAAGGTTTCCTCGCGTGCGACCTGCATGCCGGCATCGACGTCACGCAGGATCGTCGGTTCGAAGAAGTGGCCACCAAGCGCGTGGCGCTTGCCGCCCGAAACGATGCCGGCGCCCTTTGCAACGGCGTCCTGAATATGGCTTTCGACCTTGGCGACGGCGTTGTCGTCGATGAGCGGGCCAAGCACGACGTCACGTTCCAGACCGTTGCCGACCTTCAATGCCGAAACGGCCGCGGCGAGCTTTACGGCAAATGCCTCGTAGACGCCGTCCTGGACGTAAAGCCGGTTGGCGCAGACGCAGGTCTGGCCGTTGTTGCGGAACTTGGCGATGATTGCGCCTTCGACCGCAGCGTCGAGATCGGCGTCGTCGAAGACGATGAAGGGCGCATTGCCGCCGAGCTCGAGACCGAGTTTCTTGATCGTCGGCGCGCATTGCCGGTAAAGCAGTTCGCCCGTCCGGGTGGAACCGGTGAATGTCAGGACCCGGACGTCGCGGCTTGCGGTCATCGCCCCGCCGATTGCGGCGGCGTCACCCGTGACGATATTGAGAAGCCCCGCCGGCAAGCCGGCGCGCTCTGCGAGAACGGCAATCGCGATTGCGGAGAACGGCGTCTGCAGCGCCGGCTTGAGAACGACGGCGCAGCCGGCGGCAAGGGCGGGGCCGATCTTGCGGGTGATCATCGCGTTCGGGAAATTCCAGGGCGTGATCGCCGCGACCACGCCGGCCGGCTGCCGCAGGACGAGGAGGCGTTTGTCGGGCTGGTGTCCCGGTATGGTCTCACCGTTGATGCGTCTTGCCTCTTCGGCAAACCATTCGATGAAACTCGCGCCATAGGTGATCTCCCCCTTGGCCTCAGCGAGCGGCTTTCCCTGCTCCAGCGTCAGGATCATCGCCAGATCATCGCGGTTTTCGATCATCAGGCGGTGCCATGTTTTGAGAACAGCGGCGCGTTCGCCGGCGGTCTTCTTGGCCCAAAGCTTCTGGGCGACGACGGCTGCCCGGATAGCGTCTTCCGTTTCCGCCGCACCGAAGTCAGGGACCGCGCCCAGCACCTCACCTGTCGCCGGATTGCGGACCATGGCCGCCCGGCGCCCCTCCGCTTCGATCCAGCGATCGGCGATGGGGCAGGCCTGACGGAACAGCGAGGGATCATTGAGCTTCATGGGACAACTTTCAGCAGAATACGTGAGCGGCGCCGGGATCGAAATCCAGATGGACTATATCTCCACGATTGAGCCCGGCAATAGCCTCATGACCGAACGGCAAGCGAACCGAAAGCGCCTCGCCTGTCGTCGTCTCTGTGGAGACGTGGATATTGTTGCCAAGAAAGGTGATGTCGCTGACAGTTGCGGCAAGGCCTGCGCCGGCGGCTCTTGCGCGCGACAGCCGAATGCGCTCCGGTCTCAGCATCAGCGCCGCCCTTGCGCCGGAGGTGCCTTTGCCATGCACCGGGATTTGATTGAAGATGGTTCCGCCTCCGAGCGCAATGGTGGCCTGTCCATCGGAGGAGGACACCAGGTCGCATGAAATGAAGTCGCTATCGCCGATGAATTCGGCGACGAAGCGGGTCTTGGGATTGGTGTAAAGTTCGGGGCCAGTCCCGATCTGGTCGATGACGCCCTTCGAAAAGACAGCGATGCGATCGGAGAGCCGCAGCGCTTCCTCCTGGTCGTGCGTGACATAAAGGATCGTCACTTCCGTCTGCTGGTGGATGCGGCGGATCTCGTGCTGGATCTCCTCGCGCAGCTTCTTGTCGAGCGCCGACAGCGGCTCGTCCATCAGCAGCACCGGCGGATCATAGGCAAGCGCCCTGGCAAGGGCGACACGCTGCTGCTGGCCGCCGGACATCTGCGCGGGCTTGCGATCCTCGAAGCCTTCGAGTCGGACGAGGCGCAGCATTTCCTTCACCTTCAAGTCGATCTCGGCCTTCGAGTTGCGCCGGACTTTCAGCGGAAAGGCGATGTTCTCGCCCACTGTCAAATGTGGAAACAGCGTGTAGCGCTGGAACACCATGCCGATATTGCGCTTGTGCGACGGTGTGGCGAGCAAGGTCTTGCCCTCGAGCGTAATGTCGCCCTTGGTCGGGTTTTCGAAGCCTGCCAGGATGTAGAGTGTCGTGCTCTTGCCGGAGCCGGACGGTCCGAGAAAGGTCAGGAACTCCCCGCGCCGGACGTCGAGATTGACGTCGTGGACGGCGACGACAGGGCCGTATTCCTTGCGTATGCCGCGGATCTGAAGGAATGGTTCGTTCATTGTTTCAGTACCTTACGCACGACGGCAACCAGCGCCATCAAGATGATCGTCAACAGGATGAGAAGGGTCGAGGCTGCTGCGACGACGGGTGTCAGATCCTGTCGCAGCGTCGCCCAGACCTTCACGGGCAGTGTCTGCAGAGTCGGACTGGACATGAAGATCGCCACCACCACCTCATCCCAGGATGTCAGGAACGAGAAGACGGCGGCCGAAAACAGCCCATGGCTGATCGCGGGAAGCGTGACCCTGATCTTTGCTTCGAGCGGCGCGGCACCGCAGAGCACCGCCGCATCCTCGATCGATTTGTCAAAACCCTCCAGCGCACTCGATATGGACAGGATCGAGAAGGGCAGCGCGAGCACGAGGTGCGAAATGACGAAGCCCGTCAAGGTGCCGCCAAGGCCGATCCTCAAGAAGAAGGCGTAGAGAGCAACCGCGAGAACCACGACCGGAAGGATCATCGGCGTAAGGAACAGCGCCTTCAGCGCATCGCGGAACAGGAACGAACCGCGCACCAGTCCGAAGGACGTTACAAGCCCGAGCAGCACCGACAAAACCGTCACAATGACCGCGATCTTGAAGCTCGTCAAAGCCGATTCCAGCCACCGCGGGTCGGCGAAGAGCTCGCTATACCACTGAAATGTCCAGCCCGGCGGCGGAAAGATCAACCATTGCGACGAGCCGAAGGACAGCGCCGCGATAAAGACGATCGGCAGCAGCAGGAAAGCCGCGGTCAGAAGCGTGATCGCCAGGAGGAGATATTTCCACCAGCCAAGACGGTCGAAATTGAGCAACATATCAACGCCCTCCCGGGTTCTGGCTGCCGAAGAACCGCAGCTGCGCGGCATAGAGCGACAGTGTCACCACGAGCAGCACCAGCGCCGCCGCACCGCCCATTCCCCAGTTGACCAGCGACTGCACGAACTGCGCGATCAGCTCCGCGAGCATCATGTTGGCGGTACCGCCGAGGAGCGAAGGCGTAACGAAATAGCCGAGCGACATCACGAAGACCATGAGGGCGCCGGCCGCCATGCCGGGCATCGCCAAGGGCAGCAGAACGCGGGTCAGGCACTGCCAGCGGTTGGCGCCGCAAAGGGCTGCCGCCTGCAGGGTCGACGGGTCGATTTTCTTGATCACACCGTAGAGCGGAAGGATGATGAAAGGCAGCATGATATAGGTCATGCCGATCGTCACGCCTGTGAGATTGTTGACGAGTGCGAGCGGCTGGTCGACCAGGCCCATTCCCATCAGCATCTTGTTGATCAGGCCGGTCCGCTGCAACAGCACCATCCAGGCATAGGTGCGAGCCAGCAGATTGGTCCACATCGACAAGAGCAGGATCGCAAAGATCACCGACGTCAGGCGACCGGGCATGATCGCCAGCGCCCAGGCGACGGGAAAACCGATCAAAAGCGAAATGACCGTGACGAAACCGGAGACGATGAACGTATTTGCGAAAATCTTGAGATAGGTCGCCGACCCGATCAGTTGCGCATAATTGCCCAGACCCGGGACGGGTTCCAATACGCTTCGCAGCAGCAGGACCACCACCGGAACCACGAAAAAGATTCCCACGAAGGCCAGAGCCGGAACGACCCCGCCAAAACCTGTTGCCCTGCGCGCCTTCGGCAGAGGCATAATCGCGCCAGAGGCATCGCTATATGTCGACATGACAGTCCTTCCCACCCGTCAGTTTCCGCTGGCGGCGAGGTCCGATGACCGGCGCCGACGCTGCGGGAGGCACGGCGAACAATCGCCGTGCCCGTTGCTATGCCATTCCAGCTTATTTCGCCTGCCAGGCGTACCACTTCTCGCCGATGGCATCGCGATTATCGGCCCAGTAATTCATATCGGCATTGACCTGGCTTGCGGTCTGTTGGTCCGGCAGGGTCTTGGCGGTTTCAGGATCCATCAGCTTGGCCGACTCGACATTGATCGGCGCATATCCCGTGGCCTTTGCCAAGGCGGCCTGCGGTTCGGCGGAGGTCGCCAGCGCGATGAATTTCATCGCAGCCTCGGCATTCGGCGCGCCCTTCGGCACGACGAGCGCATCCGCAGCGGTGATGTTCTGCTCCCAGGAGGTCTCCACCTTGATGCCGGTCGCCGCAAGCGCCGTCATGCGGCCGTTCCAGACACTGCCGAAGGGCGCCTCTGCGGAGGCCAGGAGTTGCTGCGACTGGGCGCCGCCCGACCACCAGATGATATCGGACTTGATCGTATCGAGCTTCTTGAAGGCACGGTCGAGATCGAGCGGATAAAGCTTGTCCGCAGGCACGCCGTCGGCAAGCAGCGCGGCTTCGATCACACCCGGCGCCGACCACTTGTAGAAGGTGCGCTTTCCCGGGAATTTCGCCGTGTCGAACAGGTCGGCCCATGTCTTCGGGCAGGGTTTGACCGCATCGGCATTGCAGCCTATGACGAAGGAATAATAGAAGCTGCCGACCGAATAATCGGTGACGAAACGCGGATCGAGCTTGGATTTGTCGATAACGGAGAAGTCGAGCTTCTCGAGCTGGCCGTTCTTGCCGGCCTGGGCGGCATAATCGCCTTCGACATCGACGACATCCCAGTTAACTTCGCCGGCCTCGACCATCGCCTTGAGTTTACCGTAATCCGTCGGCCCGTCCTGCACGACGGTGATGCCGGTTTTTTCGGTGAAGGGGCTTGCCCAAGCGGCCTTCTGTGCGTCCTGGGTCGTTCCCCCCCAGCTCGAGAAAACCAGGCTGTCGGCCTTGGCCGGGGCGGAGACCGCCACGAATGCGGCAACCGCCGCAAAAGCAAATGTTGTTTTCATGTTCCCTTATCCCTGTTCTGGTTTGTCCTACGGGTATGCCTTATGCCGTCAGTGCGCCTCGCCCCTGGGAGAAAAGCTTGCTGGCTTCATAATCTTGTTTTCCGCCACCTCGATGAGATCGCGGATCTTGGGCAGGAAGGCCTGCCAGCGGGGATCGGCCAGAAGCCGTTGGCGTCTCGCCTCCCGGTCGTCCAGGCTTGTAAACGCCCAGATGTGAACGATTTCGTTGATCGTCCCGATCTCCGAAAAGAAATAGCCGACGAGCCGGCCGAGATGGCTCTTCTGGATTTCGATCCCCTCTTCCTCGACGACCTTGAGATATTGCGGGATCGCGCCGTTCTTCAGCCGATAGGTGCGGATCTCGTAAAACATCGGCGTCACCTCATCACGAAAGGATCGGGGATCGGATCGTCGGACGTCCTCAACCAGATCGTCTTGGTGCGGGTATAATCGAGGGCTGCGGCCATGCCGCCTTCCCGGCCGTGGCCCGACAGGCCGAAGCCCCCGAAGGGCGCAATCGGCGATACGGCGCGGTAGGTATTGACCCAGACGATGCCGGCGCGGATGTCCTTCATCAGCCGGTGCGCCCGGGTGAGGTTCTGGGTGAAGAGGCCGGAGGCCAGGCCGTAGCGGGTGTCGTTGGCAAGCCGCAGCGCCTCTGCCTCGGTCTCGAACGAGACGACGGAGAGGACCGGGCCGAAAAATTCCTCGATCAGCGAGGGCGAAGCGACATCATCGCAATCGAGAATCGTCGGGGCGAAGTAAAAGCCTTCACCATCGATCTTGCGTCCGCCGGTGACAAGACGGGCGCCGCTTTCGACCGACTTGGTAACGAGTGCACCGATATTGTCCTGCTGGCGCCGGGTGGCAAGCGGGCCGACCTCCGTCGTCATGTCGAGCGGCGGCCCGATCCGGATCGCCTCAGCCTTCTCCCGCAGCAGCGCGACGAATCTGTCCTTGATGTTGCGTTCGACGATGAGGCGCGATCCGGCAACGCAGCTCTGGCCTGTCGCCGCGAAGATGCCTGCGACCTGGGCATTGGCGGCACTTTCGAGATCGGCGTCGGCGAAGACGATGAAGGGCGATTTGCCGCCGAGTTCAAGCGAGGTGGAGGCGAGGTTTTCGGCCGAGTTGCGAACGACGTGCCGGGCGGTCTCGGGACCGCCGGTAAAGGCGACGTGGGCGACCTTCGGGTGACGGCCGAGTGCCGCACCGCAGGAGGCGCCGAAACCGGTGATGATGTTGACGACGCCGGCGGGAAAGCCAGCTTCGTGCACGAGGCGGGCAAATTCGAGAAGCGGCGCCGGCCCGTCTTCCGAGGCCTTCACAACCATCGTGCAGCCGGCAGCGAGCGCCGGTCCGATCTTGACAGCCGACAGGAAGAGCTGGCTGTTCCACGGCACGACCATGGCAACGACGCCGATCGGCTCGCGGCGAAGCCAGACATCCATGTCGGGCTTGTCGATCGGCAGGTAGGAACCCTCGATCTTGTCTGATACGCCGGCGTAGTAGCGATAATATTCGGCGACATAGGCGATCTGCGCGGATGTTTCGCGGATGATCTTGCCGGTGTCGCGTGTTTCCAGTTCCGCGAGGACCTGCGCATTGGCGGCAACGAGGTCGGCGAGCTTATAGAGCAGCTTGCCGCGCTGCGTGGCCGTCATCTTCGCCCAGGGGCCTTCGTAGAGCGCCCTCTCGGCAGCGTTCACCGCCCGATCGACATCGCCCTCGCGCGCTTCGGGCATTTCAGCCCAGACCGCACCGGTGGCCGGATCGATGCTCGGATAGCTCGCTTCGCCATCCGAGAATTCGCCGTCGATATAATGCTGGAAACGCCGCATGGCCCTACTCCTGAAATGCCGGCATGACCTCGGCGATGAAGCGTTCGAGCGACGCCTTCTTGCGCTCGAAACTCATGCCGGTGTCGATCCAGAAGGAATATTCGTCGTAGCCGAGGGCTTCATAGGCCTTGAGTCTGCTGATGACGGTCTCGGCGTCGCCAACGACATTGTTGATGCGCATGACCTGATCCGACAGCATGGCGTTCGCTCGGATCTGCTCGTCCGGGATCCGTTCGATCAGGCCTTGGGTCACCGGCTTCTCATTCTTGAACCAGGCGAAGAAGTAGTTGTAGTAGACGCTCAGTTCATGGGCCGCCTGGGCGACGTCTTCTTCCGAAGAGCCGACATAGGTGTGGCGCAGCAGCATGATCTTCGGCCGCTCGACATGGGGATTCTTGGCGCAGGCATCGTTGAAGCGGTCCATCAGCGACTGAACCTCGTCGTCACCCTGCCAGAGCGGCGTGACCTGAACGTTGCAGCCGTTGGCGACGGCAAATTCGTGCGAATTCGGATCGCGCGCCGCCACCCAGATCGGCGGGTTCGGCTGCTGCAGCGGCTTCGGCGCCGACGTGGTCGCGGGGAACTTGAAGAACTCCCCGTCATGGGCGTAGTCACCGGCCCATATGCCCTTGACCGCCGGGATGAGCTCGCGCATGCGCTGGCCGGCACCCCAGGCGTCGAGACCCGGCAGCAACCGCTCGTATTCGAAGGAATAGGCGCCGCGCGCAATGCCGATATCGAGCCTGCCGTCGCAGATGATGTCGGTCATGGCTGCCTCGCCGGCAAGCTTGATCGGATGCCAGAAGGGGGCGATTACCGTCCCCGTCCCGAGCCTTGCCCGCGACGTGCGGCGTGCAAGATCGGCAATGGTCACGAAGGGGTTGGGCGCGATGGTGAAATCCATGCCATGGTGCTCACCCGTCCAGATCGCATGCATGCCGCCCTTGTCGGCGATCTCACAGAGCGCGACGAATTCGTCGTAGAGGCTCTTATGGCTCTGGCTGGCGTCGAGCCGTTCCATATGGACGAAGAGGGAGAACTTCATGCTTTTGCGCCCTTGGCTGGAATGGGATGAACTTTGCCGCCGGTCTCGTCGCCGAAATAGACGCCGAAATTGCCGATCGAGCTTTCCATGGCAAAACGGTTGACGATATCGGCGGTCGAGCTGGTCTTGAACTTTACGGCAGCCAGTGCGTCCGGCTTTACGAACCTGCCGCTCGCCGGCTCCCCATCGCCTGCGACAGCGTGGTAGACGATATGCTGCTTGCCATCGCTCTTGCCTTCGTAAACCGAATAGAGAAAGCCGATGCTGACCTTCAGCCCGGTGAGAGCCTCCAGATATTTTTCCAGCGCCTCGGTCGGGTTGCCGTCATGGGCATCGATGCTCGGGAGAGCGAGCACGTCGTCGCCGAGGAGCAAAACCTCGCCGCGGCGTTCGACGACGGCTGCAAGTTCGATATTGCCTTCGGCCGCGGCGGAAACCGCCTTGCTTGCGAGCGTCGGCGTGAAGTAGCCGCCACGGGCATAACCGAGACCGTTGCGGCCGCTATTGTCGAAGGATTCGATGCGTCCCATCAGAATGACGTGGTCGCCAGCCTCGATGACCTCTTCCATCGCGCATTCGAACCAAGCGGCGACGTTCGAGAAGATCGGGCAACCCGCCGATCCCTTGTCCCATTCGACCGCCGCAAACCTGTCTTCAACAGGACGCGCAAAAGTGTTCGACACGTCCTTCTGCGTTTCCGACAGCACATTGATCGCGAAATGCTGCGCGCCGGTCATGGTGGCAAAATTGCGCGAGGTCTTGGCAAGGCAGACGAGAAGCAAGGGCGGGTTGAGGGAGACTGAGGTGAATGAATTCGCCGTGAAGCCGATCGGATTCCCCTCCCCGTCGCAGGCGGTGACGACGGTCACGCCGGTCGGAAAAGCCCCGAATGCATCTCGCAATGCTCGTGGATCGACAGTCTGGATTGTCATCGTTCATCCTCCCCGAACGATAGCCACTCGGCGAGCAGCGAATTGACGATATCAGGCGCGGTCAGGTTCACCATGTGACGATGACCTTTGACGATGCGAGCCCAGCCCTTGGGTGCAAGCGCCGCCATCTGCGATGCCATCAGAGGCGTCGAGTTGGGATCATCCGATCCCGTCAGAAACAAGGCCGGACCGCGGACGTCTTTCCAGCGATCGGCATAGGTCTCGTCGCCTCCGGCGAAGGCGGCGTAAGCGACGGCATAGCCTTCCGGATCGACGAGGTTCAGCCACTCCCGCGTCAATTCGCGCGCAATGAGGCTGTCCGGCTCGTCGCCGAACCAGCGCGCCAGCGGGCCTTCCTTGTCGACGCCCGTCACCGGAATGGCGGCAGCCCGCGCAAGGACGGCCGCCTTCGCTTCCGGATCGCGCCTGTAGACGCCGTTGAGGTAAGCGACACGGCCGATTCGCTCGCCCAAGGTCGCCGCCGCCCCGCCGGAGATCAACGCCCCCATAGAATGTCCGGCGACACTCGCCGTGTCGATCGCCATCTCGTCGAGAAAACGCCCGAGCCAGGCGACGAATTCCTCGAGGCGGCTGCCCGCCGGCAGCTTCGCGCTCTCGCCGTGTCCCGGCATGTCGACAGCGATGACGCGATGGCCAGCCGACAGAAAGGCGATCTGCGGCGCCCAAGCCTCGAGCCGCATGCCGACGCCATGGATCAGAACTAGTGGTTCCCCGCTGCCGGCCTCGTGATAGGCTGTTCCGCTTGCCGTCCTCTTTCGAGGCAAGGCACCAGCGGCGCTCGTTGCTGCAGCGGTGCCTTTGGTCGATCCGGCTGTCAGCATCTGAGACGCGCTCCCTCAAACGCCCGCAGGATTGGCGACGTCCTGCCCCAGGTCTTTCAGATCCTGGTAGCGGTCGCCAATGCGGTGATGCGGACGTCCGCCCACCGAAGCGCCGAGAGCCACGACAATCTCGTCGGCGGCAGGCGCGTCGGGGATCGACGTCTGGATGGTCAAATAATGCGAGCGGCGGCCTTCGTCATTCTTGTCCATCAGCGGGATCATGATCGGCGCGTTGGCAGGGCCGCGGGTATTGCAGAAGGCGAGATAGGACTTGGCGCCGACGGCCTGGCGATAGAAATTGCCGAAACGCAGCGTGTGGATGAGCGCGGACGCATGTTCGATTTCGCCATCCAGGCCGACGAGGGCCGACTTTCCATAGGCTTCGACAGCCTCACCCGATCCGACGGCATCGATGATCATCTTGGTCAACAATTCGCCAAGCACCGGCGCGCCCGCATGAATTTCGGGTTTGAGATCTTCGACGAAGCCCTGCCCTGCCCAGGGGTTCTTCACGACAGCGTAGGCCGAAAACAGCTTCAGCGGCACGGCCGCGGCCTTGCCGCCTTCGATCAGCGTCGTTTCGATCTGCAGTCCCGTCTTGCGAATTTGAATGGCCATCGAATACCTCAATCTCGTTTAGTTTGTATTATGGTATACCATAGTATCGGACTGTCAAGTTCGCTGTGCGCGCGGCCTCGACAGAGACAAGCGCCTTTCAGGATATTCGCAAAAAACAATAGATTACCGCTTCGCCAGCCTTATCCCCATAGGCCACCAAGGCATTTACTTGGCTGACAACTTCGGGCCGCACTAACGTCGCTTAGTCCCAATGATCTCTTCGTTCCTGTCAATTGTTGTCAGCTGACACAGCCCCTGCGCATGGCGGCCCACGGGCTTTGAAGGAGGCTGAAAGCCGGAAGGATCCAAGCTCATGCCAACGCCATATTATTTATTATGGCATACCATCACATCAGACAAACTGGGTGTCAAGCGGGAGTGTGGGCCCTCCGGCATCTTGACCACGTATGCTGATAGAAATCGATGATGCGAATGCTTCGCCCGCTTCCAATGGAAGCTGCGGCGGTTGCAGGGTTTACTCGGCTGACTTTTTGGCCGACAGCACCGCTTCAGCAATCGCGCTCGCGGCAGCGACATGATCCATCGCCGCCCGGTAAGCCCCCTCGCCGTCGCCGCGACGGATGGCGTCGACGATCTTCGCCATCTGCGCCGGCCCTTCAATGCCGCGCCTCTCCGTTTTAATCGTCATCGAGCGCAAGTGGTTTATGCGCACGGTGAGGAGATTGACGACACCCCAGGCAACGTGCCTGTCAACCATCGTGAACAGCGTCTGATAGAAGGAAGAGGTGTTGGTCAGCACTCCCGCCATATCGTTGTCGCGATAGCTGTTGCGTATTTCGTTCAGAGATTCTTCCAGCGCCGCGACGATCTGGGGGCTGCTGTGCTCCGCGCAGAGCCGCGCCGCCATGCCCTCGAGAGCACCGCGGATCTCATAGATCTGCTTGGCTTCCTCGATGCCGAGTTGGGCGACTATCGGTCCCTTGTTCGGCAGATTGGCGACGAGCCCTTCCGATTCCAGGTGTCTCAGAACCTCGCGCACGACAGTCCGGCTGACGCCGAGTTGGGCGCAGAGGTCACGTTCGACAAGCCGATCTCCTGGACGAAAATAGCCGTTCACGATGGCTTCCCGGACCTTGTCGAGCGCCAATTCCCGCAATGTCTTTGCAGGACGCTCGACCCTGATTGTTGCGTCCTTCAGAGCGCCGCTCATTCTGCACCTCAGTGTTGACCGGCTTCACACGCTGCGGCAGCCGAATTCGAAATCGTATTATGGCGTACCACGCACTGTAGCTGTCGGCGGCTGTCAATTCAACAAGCACCGAACCGACCACTGGGGATAGCCGGTCTATGACTCGGCCGCCGGCCGCTGCGCGACGATCTCTTCGACCACGGCTTTGGCCTGCACCCGAATGTCGGGGACGGCCGTAATTTCCCAGAATTGTCCCGCCGTCAAGGCTCCCACCGCAAACAGCCGGACAGGCGAGATCCGGGATGGCCCTATGACCTCGGAAGCGGCATCCACCTGAATGCCGAGGCCGAGAGGATCGGCGGCGATCAGCTGAGACCGGCTCATTTCCTTCAAAAGCGGTGAATGGCTGATCCCGGCGCGCTCCATTCCCGTGCAGTTGATCACCCAATCCGCCTTGATTGCGGCGAGATCGCGTGTCGCTCTGACCCTGTATCCGGCAACGAGCCTGCCCTTCTCGGCCTCGAGCGATTTCAGGAAACCGGCGTGGAATCGAACGGTTCCCTCCGAGACAAGTTGGTCGAACCTGTCGAACACGTCAGGCGCGACGCGGTGACGGTGGATGTTCCACCAGGGAAGCGCATGCCTGAGGAAACGGGCCCGTTCCTTGCTGGAAAGCCGTTGCCAGAGAGCCTGCGTTTGAGGCCTCAGGCCATCCATCACGCTCCGCCAGTCGTCGACTGACCTGCCCTTTTCCCGCAAGCACTTCAATATGCCGCTGATCGTACCGGGAAGCGCCTCAACATCGATCTTCAGAGGCGCGGGCAGTTTCCTCGCATGCCCGAGCGGCGCAAGCCCGCGGCGCGAAAGCACGTCGATCCTGCCTCTATGGCCGTGAGCGCGCAGAGCCAGAACCTGATCGATCATCGTCAGGCCGGAACCGAGGATGCAGACCGTATCGGACGATGCGACACGTCTCAGCCAGGAGAGCCGCCATGGGTTCTCGATTATCCGCGATCGCGCCGACAGTGGCACGCCAGCCGGATCGATGGGCAGGTTGGCGTTGCCGACGCCAAGGCAGAGCACCACGTTCCTGCCGGCAATCTCGTCGCCAGTGCCGAGATGGAAGGCCAGAGTGCTGTTGCAACGTTCCACGCATCCCGCTGCCTTGGCCCGGATGAAATCAACCCGACAGCGGCCGTCCCGCTTCCGAAGCAGCTGCGCGAGCGTATCCCTGACATACAGGCCGTAATCGCTGCGCGAAGCGAAATCGCCGGCCTGCAGCCTCCGTCCGCGATTTTTCAACCAGTCGACGAAGTCGTCGGGCTGATGCGGCATCAGGCTCATCCGGCCAGCGGGCACGTTGAGACGATGAAGATAGAGTTCCGTCCGGTACGCCGTCCCGCGGCCGAAGCCGGGATCGTCGCCAACGACGGCAACCGTCGCCGAAGCTGGAAGCTGCCCGATGAGATTACAGGTTACGGCTATCGCCGAAAACCCAGAACCGACCACGATAACATCGTATATCAACGCATTCTCCCTGAGGGTCTGCACCTTGGCTCCTGCCGCTCACCCGTTCCGGGGACCGCGCAAGCGGCAGAATCACGAAAACAAATGTCTCCATAGTCTATAAATATAGTTTGTTATTCCTCCCGCTAGCCCGTTCTCAACCATTACCCTTTTGAGGGTGAGATCAAGGGCCGGATGTGGCCCTGAACAAAGGGGCTCAAGATGAATTTCAGAAATTTCATTGCCGCGATCGCCGTCGGCGTCGGAACTCTTGCAACGGCTGTCGTCGCTGAAGCGGCCGACAAGAAGGTCGTCGTCGGCTATCAAACTGATGCGCTACCGTCATCGGTCGCGATCGCCAATGGTGAATTTGCCAAGACGACGGGATACGATATCGACTTCCGCAGGTTCAATTCGGGCGCTGAGATCTTTGCCGCCGTTGCCTCGGGCGATGTCCAGGTCGGCTATGTCGGCTCCAGCCCGTTCGCGGCCGCGGTATCACGCGGGCTCGAGGTCAAAGCCTTCTACTTGGCGTCCATCTCGGGGATCGACGAGGCTCTTGTCGTCCGTAACGGCTCCGGCATCGAAAGCCTGAACGATCTGAAGGGCAAGAAGCTTGCCGCCGCGCCCGTGTCGACGGATCACTATCAGCTGCTGGCGCTGATCAAATCGCTGGGCCTGACCGAAAAAGACGTCCAGGTCTTCGCCATCCCCCAGCCGGAAATCGTTGCCAGCTATAATCGCGGCGATATCGACGGCGGCTTCGTCTGGGATCCGGCGCTGACAGAGTTGAAAAAGAACGGCAAGGTCCTTGTGACCTCCAAGGACGTGGCGGACAAGGGTGCACCGACCTTTTCCGCCTGGGTTGCGACCTCGAAGTTCGCCGCCGACAATCCGGATTTCCTCAAGAGCTTCGCTTCGGTCGTCACCAAATACTACGCATCCTTCGCGGCGGACAAAGCCGCCTGGGGTCCCGACAGCGACAATGCCAAGTCACTCGCCAAGCTTCTCGGCGGAACGCCCGAGCAGCAGGCCTCGGCCCTGAAGAACCTGACGCTTCTTACGCCCGAAGTCCAGGCATCGGACGCCTGGCTCGGCGGCGGAGAAAAGGCGGGGGCCGGCAAGATCCTCAAGGACACGGCATCCTTCCTGAAGGAGCAGGGCAAGGTGTCCGGCGTGCTGGACAATTACGGCAGCTTCGTCACCGTCGACGCGCTCGCCGGCGCCACAAACTGATCCTCCCCGGCGCCGGCGCGGCTTGCCGCGCCGGCGCCTAACGCGCGAGTTCCCCTATGCTCAAAGTCGATCACGCCAGCGTTTTCTTCTCCGCCCGCGACGGGCGGACCGTTCACGCGCTCGATCGCGTGTCTTTCGATATTCCCGAACGCGGTTTTGTCGTCGCACTCGGAGCCTCGGGCTGCGGTAAGTCGACCCTTCTTAACGCGATTGCCGGCTTTCTTCCGCTTTCGGATGGCCGGATCACGCTCGATGGCCGCAGCGTCGAACGTCCGGGCGCCGACCGCGGCGTCGTCTTCCAGAAGGACTCGCTGCTGCCTTGGAAGTCAGTCGTCGACAATGTCGCGCTCGGGCTAAAATTCGTCGGCGTAGGCCGGAAGGAGCGGCAAGCGCAGGCGCTGGAGCTGCTCCGGCTCGTCGGTCTCCACGAGTTCGCCAGCGCCTTTCCCTACGAATTGTCGGGCGGCATGCGTCAGCGCGTCGGCATCGCGCGGGCTCTGGCCACCAATCCCGATATCCTGCTGATGGACGAACCGTTCGGCGCGCTCGACAGCTTGACGCGCGAGCAGATGCAGGAATTGCTGGTTTCCGTCTGGAACAAGACGGCAAAGAAAGTTTTCTTCATCACCCATTCGATCGAAGAGGCTCTGTTCCTCGGCACGCAGGTGCTCGTCATGTCGCCTCGGCCGGGGCGCGTCGTCGCCCGCTTCGACCTCGACTTCGTCACACGCTTTGCCGAAACAGGAGATGCCCGCTCGATCAAGGCCTCGCCAGAATTTGCCGAGTTGCGCCAGCAGATACGCGCCATTCTCCACAGCAACGAAGATTTGAGGAGCGTCGCATGAGCGATATAACACAGGCTCCGCCGATTGCGGCTCACACCGAGGATCGCCAGGTCAAGCTGGTAAAAATGGCCGCCTTCGGCGCAGGCGAGAAATCGACGGTGGCCATCAGCGTCGCCACGGCCCTCGCCATATTGCTGCTGTGGTGGTTCGTCGCCGCGCTAGGCGTCGTTCCGCACCTGTTTCTGCCGCGCCCGGACGAGGTGCTGACGCAGATCGGCGTCATCTATCATGACGGTTATGCCGGGGCATCGCTCTTCGAGCATGTCTCCGCGAGCCTGTTTCGCATCGTCCTCGCCGCCCTCATCGCAATCTCCGCCGGCATTCCGCTCGGCTTGCTCATGGGGCTTAACCGCTGGGCAAAAGGCGTGCTCGACGCGCCGATCGAATTCTACTGGCCGCTTCCGCCTCTTTCCTACCTGCCGCTGATGATCATCTGGCTCGGCATCGGAGAGACGTCGAAGATCACGCTCCTGGTGCTTGCGATGTTCGCACCGATCTGCCTCTCGGCTCAGGCCGGCGTTCGGTCGTTGCCGATCGAGCGCGTCAATGCCGCCCGTTCGCTCGGAGCAAGCCGGCTGCAACTCTTCCTGGACATTGTCCTGCCCTCGGCCCTGCCCGAGATCCTCACCGGCATCCGCATCGCGCTCGGAGTCGGCTGGAGCACGCTGGTTGCGGCCGAACTGATCGCCTCCACCCGCGGCATCGGCTTCATGATCATGTCGGCTTCGCAGTTCCTGGCAACTGACGTCGTGTTTGTCGGCATCGCCATCATCGCGATCTGCGCCTTCACATTTTCGGCCGCCATCCGCTTCCTCGAGGCCTTCCTCGTTCCGTGGAAAGGCAAGCTTTGAGCGGGCAATTCAGCGGCTCCTTCAATTTACGACGCGGAGAGTCAGGGAGTTAGCAGCATTCTTTGTGCGTCCGAAAAGACGCACGGCGCGCTCAGTCTCAATGCACCGTAAACCTGGCCGCATCGGTTCGACGACGCTCCAGGCTGCGTATCAGCATCGCCGCCTCCCTCACAATCGCCGAGAATGTCGCATCGTCGGCCTCGGCGATCCTTGTGGTCATGTCGCGGATGATCGTCGTCAGATGGAGGAGTGACTGGCGGCTGTGCGCATCTTCCGGTCCAACCTGGCTATCGGTCATGCGAAGGAGCGCATGCACCAGCCGCTCCATCGTCTGCCGGCGCCTGCTTCTCGGGTCGGCATTGGGATCTTCGCTCAGGCGCAGGAGATCGGCGACGATATCGGACATTCCGGCTCCATTCACATCGCAAAGGCCGGCGACGCGGAAGCGATATTATGTCGACCCCGCGCCTGCGTCTTCAAGCCTTCCAGCAGCCGGTAACCGTTGCGCCAACGGCCGAAGCCGCTCGCGATGTTGATATGTCCGGCAAGGCCGATATTCCTGGTCTCGGCGTTCCACAGGCGGCCGAACAGGGTCAACCGGTCGACGGCCATGTAAGCATCATTCATGCTGCCGATGACGACGGAAGGAAAAGGCAAAGGCGCTGTCGGCATCTCGCCGAACGAGATATGCCCCGGATGCAGAATTTCCGTGACCGCCAAGTCGCATGGCGCAACAAGCAAGGCCCCTTTCACGCGGCGCGCCGCGCTCCGTCCGGCGAGCCGGGCGGCCAGCAGGCATCCGAGACTATGGGCAACGAGATAGGCCTCGCCAGCCTCTTCGAGCGCACTTTCCAGTCGAAGCAGCCAGCGGTCAAGGTTCGGATGGTCCCAATCGTCCTGGGTAACGCAACGACTGCCCGGCTGGTCCTGCAGCCAGTGCTGTTGCCAATGTCCTTCAGCCGAACCGAACAGGCCGGGAAGAATGAGCACATCACTCATCGAATCAACCCGATCACCAGCGCGAACAGAAATGTGAATGAGCCCGCTATCGTGCAGACCCCGGCCGCATGCCGGAATCGCGACATAAGGCTTCCCGTTGCTCTTACAGCAGCGTGCCGGCGGAGGCCGGTCTCGATGACGATTGCCATCATACCACCTCCTCAATACCAATGGCCGGGTGTAGCGCCCCAATAATGAAGTTCGTATTCGCGTGCAGACCGGTCGCGCTCTTCGTCGCGGATGAGCAATTCGTTTTGAAACTTTCGCGCTGGCTTCGGATCAAGGAAGCGGCCGATCGCGAGCTTCAGCCAGAAGTGGAAATCAAACTTCATGCGAATCTCCTGTCTGGAACTGATGTTCTCGGGCGAAAGCGCATCGCATCAAATCGGATTTATGCGGAGCGCCTTTGATGTCGTAATGCCAAAACCGCTGCGCACTTGTGGGCGAACTGCATCAGGAAATCAGCGAATGACGTCGCGCGTTGGCGAGAAGATCGCCAAGCGGTGCGCTCGGTCCATAGAGCATCAGCAGACGGTTCTCTTCCCGCTTGGCGAGGCGATAGCGCCGAGCGAATTCGAAGACACTCCACATCTGCTCGCCCGCTTCGGGCCTTTCCGCATCGTCCGGCGCCGCCTTCTGAGATCGGAGCATGGCGGCCACCCTATTCGGCCGCCGCCAGTGCCGGCTTTACCTCGGGGAAGAAAGCCGCCAATTCCCCGACCACTTCGCCGATGCGGTTCGAAAGCGCATCCGACGACACCCCGTAGTCGATAAAATCGCGATCGGAGGCGTAGACGGCCGTCGGCAGCGTATGGGCCATGAAAAACCCGAACAGCGGTCGAAGCTGATGCTCGACCATCAGCGCATGCCGGTCGCCGCCGCCGGTCGCCGTGATGATGATCGGCTTCGCCCGCAATTCGTGCGGGTCGATCAGATCGATGAGGTGCTTGAAGTGGCCGGGATAGGAGCCTTTGTAGGTCGGCGAGCCGATAATCAGGGCATCGGCATGCACGATCTCGTCGAGGACGCGCCTCGCCTGCTCATCGAGGTCTTTGCGCCATAAGGAGCTTCCCAGTGAGGGACCGACATCATTGAGATCATAGGTCTTGCTCGTAAAGCCGTATCGATCACTTGCGCGTTCGGCGACATACCGGACGAGGGCCAGTGTCTTCGATGGACGATTGAAGCTGCCAGCAATGCCGACGAGTTTGAAACCTGACATCAGTTTTCCTCTCTGTGATTGCTTCAACTATTGTCTATAAAATTGATAGATTAAAGGAATGGGCGTCTCTCCTTGCTCGCCGGGGTGAAAAAATATTCGTCTTCGCCCGGTTGATTGCGCCTAAGGCCTGTCGCCGCGCAGATGACGTTCGAGGAAGGGCAGATTGTCCTGTCCCCAGTAGATCTCGCCGTCATGGACGTAGGTCGGAAAGCCGAAGACGCCGCTGTCGCGCGCATGCACGCGGTCGGCCGACCATTTGTTCTGAACATCGTCGTCGGCTTGGCGCCTGAGCAGTGCGGCGCCGTCGAAACCGGCGGCGTTCACGATCGCCTCCCGCACATCCGCCTTGCCTATATCCTTCGCCTCGCTCCAGAAGGCATGCTGCAGAGCACGGGCCACGCCGACCCAATCCTGCCCGTCGAGATAGGCGGCGATCACGAAGAGGGACGCCGGTGTTGGGTCGCTGAGCTCGGGGCGGTGCTCGAGCCACAGTTGCTTGCCGCGCACACGGGCCCAGCGTTTGAGATCCCGAATCCAGTAGGCGCGGCGGATTTCCGGGCGGTTGCGCGAAAAAATGCCGCCGTTTTCTTCGACCACTGTCGTCAAATAGGGCGTGATGAGGACGTCGTTCTGCGCCGCCAGCTCGGTAAAGGCGTTGAATCCAATGTATGACCAGGGCGAGCCGATCGAAAAGAAATATTCTACCGTTTTGGTCACTGATGAATGTTCCTCGTAAAGTGAATGTTCAGCCATCGAATGGCGCAGATCGTCGGTCTGGCGAGATTTAGGAAGCGGCCCGAGTTCCGGATTGCGCTTTCCATCCGAGCTCGGGTGCGATTGTTGCCACGAAGTCGTGGAGGATTTGGCGATATTGCTCGTGCTCGAATTCGTAAGGAAGTTCCAGCCTCAGCTCGCTGACTTCGGGCAGGATCGGATCGGAAAAAAGCCGCTCCAATATCTCCTCCGACGTGCCAACGATATCGCGGGCGAACAAGGTACGCCGCTCGCCCTGCGGCGAAAGCGTCCGCTCGTGCCGGCCATCGGTATAATCGCGGTAGCGGCGGCGCGTTGCCGCATCGGCGCTGTCGAGAGGCACGATAACGCGGCCGAGTGCGATCCGGCGCGCGGTTCCGCAGGCACGATAAGTATCGATCAGCCGGGACTGGGCGACGAAGAAGTCATCCGTCCCCTCCCCGGTTATCACATTCCCCGTCAAGAGGTTGAAACCGTTGTGGCCGGCCCATTCGGCCGAATGCTGCGACCCGCCGCCATACCAGATGCGGTCGACCAGGCCCCTGGCAAAGGGCTGCAGACGCGGCCGCTGCGGACCAAAGGGCGTCTTGATGAAGGTCTGCTCGTCGCCGAGATAGCTGCCGCGCAGATTGTCGGCAAAGCGCAGCACCCGCGCGTGCGACAAATCATAGCTCGTCCAGTCTCCGTCGAAGGCCAGCGGGCCAATCAGCTCGGCATGCAGCGGCCGGCCGGCGCTGACGCCGATGTTCAGCCGCCCGCGCGAGAGAACATCGACTGTGGCAAGGTCTTCGGCCAGCCGGTAGGGGCTTTCATAACCGATCGGAATGACCGCGGTTCCGAGCTCGATCCGGCTGGTGCGCTGCGTCGCCGCCGCCAGGAAGGCGCTGGCCGAAGAAATCCCCGGCTCCAGATGCCGCTGGCGGACCCAGGCGCTGTCGAAGCCCAGTTCCTCGCCATACTGGAGTTGCTGGAGCGTCTGCTCCAATCCCGACAGCGGATCGTCATCGGGATAGTTTCCGGGCGTGAGGAAGCCGATATGGCTGATCGATATATTGCGGCCGCTCATGTCATACTTTCCGGATCAATATTTCGGCAGGCCGGGCGGATTGGTCTCTGATGCCGGTAGGGCTTCCTCGGAAAGATGCCAGTGTTCGAGTATCCGCTTGTAAGTACCATCCTCGATCAGGCCATTGGTGGCGATTGTCAGCGCGTCCGCCAGGCCGCTTCCCTTGCGGGTGGCGATCGCGACATCGGAACGATCCGGCCAGCCGGCGCTCAACGTGCCGACCCGCTTGATGTTCTTGTCACGCGCGGCGATGAAGACGAGCTGGGCATGCGGCTGGACGATGACGTCGGCCCGGCCGGAACGAAGCGCGAGAAGGCTTGCCGCCTCGTCATCGTAATATTGCAGTTCGATCGGCTTCAGGCCGGCGGCGACGTCCTCTTCGCTCCACTTCACCAGGATGCGCTCCTGGTTGGTGCCGGCGCCGACGATGATCCTGAGGCCCGCCGCGTCCTTCGGCTCCTTGATCGAGGAGATGGAGCTGTCAGATCTCACGAAGAAGCCGTGCAGGCCCTGGCGATAGGTGGAGAAATCGAACTTCTCCTTGCGCTGCTCGGTGACGCCGACATTGGAGATGACGGCATCGTATTTGCCCGAAGTCAGACCGAGCGGCCAGTCGATCCAGGCGACCGGAACGATCTCCAGCGTCAGGCCAAGACTGTCGGCGACGGCATAGGCATAATCGGGATCGGCCCCGACCACTGTCTTGGCGTCGGTGGCATAGGTGGCAAGCGGAGGCCCGCTGGGGCTGACGGCGATGGTGAACTTGCCAGGTGTAACGAACTTGAAATCCTTCGGGATCGCAGCGATCGCCGCATCGTTCCTGGCGGCATGAAGCCGGCCCGGCTGCTGCGGGCTGAGGTCGAATTCCCCTGCCGCTTGGGCTGCACCGAAGCCGGTTAAGGCAGCCGTCAGCGCTGCGTAGAAGAAGGTGCGGATCGCGGGAAAGGTCGTCACGGTCGATATGTCTCCGTTTGCATCGAAAAGCAGGAGACGGACCGGCCCACATGCCGGTCCGTCAAGTGAACGTTATGAACCGCTCTTCGGCAGGCCGGGCGGGTTGGTCTGCGCCTTGTCGATCGCCTCGGGGCCGAGATTCCAGGCATCGAGGATTTTCTTATAGGCGCCGCTGGCGATTAGATCATTGACGACATTGGTCACGGGTGCGGCAAGTCCGCTGCCCTTGCGTGTGGTGACGGCAATCTCGGCGGTGATCGGCCAACCGCCGCTGACCGTGCCGACGAGCTTGGTCTTGCCGTTGATCCCCGCTGAATAGGCCTGCGTCGCGTTGACGCTGAAGACGGCGTCGGCCCTGCCAGACTGGACGGCAAGATCCTTGACCGCGTCATCGTCGTAATATTGCACCTCGATCGGCTTCAGGCCGGCCGCGACATTCTGCCGATCCCATTCCAGCAGGATCTTCTCCTGGTTGGTGCCGGCATCGGTGATGACCTTCAGACCGGCAATATCCTTAGGCTGCTTGATCGAGCTGATCGGATTATCGGCCCTGACGTAGAAACCGAGCTCATCCTTGCGGTAGGTCGAGAAATCGAATTTCTCCTTGCGCTCTTCCGTGACCGTCACGTTCGAGATTACCGCGTCGAACTTGCCGGAGGTGAGCCCGAGCGGCCAATCGGCCCATGCGACAGACACGAGGTTAAGCTTCAGGCCAAGGCTGTCGGCAATCGCCTGCGCGAGATCGACGTCATAGCCGATGACGGTCTTGGAATCGGAGGCGTAGTCGTGCAGCGGCAGATTGCCGCTTGTGCTGATGCCGACAGTGAAGACGCCCTTTTCGACGAACTTGAAGTCCTTGATTTCGGCGATGCGCTTCTCGTTCTTTTCCACCCGCAGCCGGTTCGGCTGTTCGGGACTGAGATCGAACTTCTGCTGCGCCTGAGCGGAACCGAAAACGACCGCCGCAATAGTGACGGCTCCCGCTATCAGAAGCCTTGCTCTATTTGTAAATGTCATGCCCCTTCTCCACTTCATCTTAAGGTTGTGATTGTTGTCATTCGACCGGAGCAGCCCGTCGCGGCCCGGCATTTCACCAGCGTTGTCGGCGCTAGAGAACCTTGGCGAGGAATTCGCGTGTTCGAGGATGTTCCGCTTGCGTAAAGATCCGGGCCGGAGGGCCAGCCTCCAGGATACGGCCGCTTTCCATGAAGACGACGGTGTCGGCGACCTCGCGGGCGAAACCGATTTCATGGGTGACGATGACGAGCGTCGTGCCGGTGCGGGCCAGTTCCTTGATGACATCGAGCACTTCGCCGACGAGTTCCGGATCGAGCGCGGAAGTCGGCTCATCGAAGAGCAGAACCTTGGGGCGGAGCGCCAGCGCCCGGGCGATCGCCACGCGCTGCTGCTGGCCACCGGAGAGCTGGCGCGGATAGGCGTTGATCTTGTCGCTGAGGCCGATACGGGCGAGGAGTTCCCGCGCCAATTGCACGGCTTCCTCGCGGCCGATGCCGCGAACCTGGATCGGTGCCTCGATGAGGTTTTCGAGAACGGTCAGATGCGGGAAGAGGTTGAAGCTCTGGAAAACCATGCCGATATCGGCGCGGCGCTTGAGGATATCCTTTTCCTTGAGCTCATAGAGCGTATCTCCTTTCCTGCTGTAGCCGACGAAGTCGCCGTCGACGGAGATGAAGCCCTCGTCGACACGTTCCAGATGGTTGATAGAGCGCAGCAGAGTCGATTTTCCCGAACCGGAAGGGCCCAGGAGGGCCGTCACGCTGCCCGCCGCCAGGTTGAGCTCGACACCATCGAGCACCTTCAACGATCCGAAACTTTTGGAGATAGCGTGGATGCGCACCGCACCGCCTGTCCGCAGTGCCGTCGAGTCATGGAACCCGAGATTGCGTGCTCTGTCGGTCGTATTATCGAGGGCCGGCAGCGGACGGCGGAAGCGCTCCAGGAATGCCTGGAAGGGCAGCGGCGTCGGATTGCGCACGGCGCCCCTGGAGAAATAGCGCTCGATATAGTGCTGGGCGACCGAGAGCACGGTCATGATGATCAGATACCAGACCGTCGCGACCATCAGCAGCGGAATGACTTCGAGATTGCGGCGGTAGATGACCTGGACCGTGTAAAAGAGCTCCGGCAGCGCCAGCACGTAAACCATGGATGTGCTTTTTGCCAATCCGATGAGCTCGTTGAAACCGGTCGGCAGGATGGAGCGCATGGCCTGTGGTAGCACGATGCGGAAAGCCTGGCGGCGGCGCGGCAGACCGAGCGCGGCTGCGGCCTCCAGCTGCCCATGATCCACCGACAGAATGCCGCCGCGGACGATCTCGGCGAAAAACGCCGACTGGTTGAGCGTGAGGCCAAGGTACGCAGCGGCAAAAGGCGTCAGCAGTTGCACGGTGGGATAGCTGAACAAGACAGTGTCGGTGAAGGGAACCCCAATCCTGATCGTTTCGTAGAGGTAGCCGAGATTGTTCAAGATCAAGAGCAGCACGATCATGGGGATCGAGCGCAGCAGCCAGATATAGCCCCAGGAAAGGCCTGATAGCAGCGGCGACTTGGAAACACGGGCGAGCGCCAGAGCCGTTCCGAGGATGGAGCCGGAAACGGCGGCGAGCGCAGTCAGGATCAATGTCCTGCCAAGGCCGACGAGCACTGGTTCGGCAAAGAACCATTCGGCAAAGACGCCCCAACCCCAACGCGGATTGGTGAAGGTGGAATAGAGCACCGCGACGATGACGACAGCGGCGAATATCGTACCCGCCAGCCGCTCGGGATGGCGGGCCGGCACGATGCGGTAACGGGAAGTGTCCTGCCTCGGTTCTGCCGTCCCGCTGGCGGGCTCGAGGCCTGCAAAATCCGTCGTCAGTGCCATTGTTGTTTCCCTTTTATGATTGTCGGTCTGCCGTTTCAGAGACTTGCGCCGGCCACCTTCAGGCGCGGTTCGCTTTCGAAAGCCGGCGCAGCGAGATGGGTGATGTCCTTTTCGAAGGGCAGGCTCTTGTAGATCTCGGGGTCGGCAGCCGTGTCGAAGAGCGCGGTGTAGCCATAATTCAGATAAAGGCCGACGGCCTCCGGTTGGCGGAAACCGGTCGTCAGATAGATCCTGCCATAACCTTGGCGCGCGGCCTGGGCTTCCAGCTCCACCAAAACCTTGCGCGCGAGGCCCTGGCGGCGCAGATCGGAGCGCGTCCAGATGCGTTTGAACTCGGCCGTGCGATCGTCATAGTGCTTGAAGGCGCCGCCGCCGATGGTTTCACCATTCCGGATCAACAGCAGAAAATTGCCATGAGGCGGCGCGAAGGCCTCGGGGGGATAGCGGTTGAGCTCGGCCGCTGCACCCTCGGCGTTGAAATAATTGCCGTAGCGGCTGTCATATTCGTAGATCAGCTCATCGATCAGCGGCTTGGCGCGGGGATCGAGAGGGGTCGTATAGAGAAACGAATCGCTCATATCGTTCATCACCCGTTGTCTTCAGTGAGGAAGGTTTCCGCGAGGCGCACCCAATAGCGGGCGGCCGGCGCGATGATCGCGTCGTTGAAATCGTAATGGGCGCTGTGGAGAGGAGCGCTGTCGCCATTGCCGACGAAGAGATAGCTGCCGGGATTGGCCTGCAGCATGAAGGCGAAATCCTCGCTTGCGGTTCTCGGCCGGAAATCCTTCTCGATCGCGGCAAGACCGAGCGCGTCATAGGCGACGTCGCGGGCAAAGGCCGTTTCTTTTGCGTGATTAATGAGCGCCGGAAAACCGAGCCGGTAGTTCACGTCAGCCTCGGCGCCGAAGCTTTCGGCCTGGGCGCGGGCAAGGGCCGGAATGCGCTCCTGCAGCAGCTGGCGGACCGTCTCGCTGAAGGCCCGCATGGTGAGCTTCATCTCCACGCTTTCCGGGATAACGTTCGAGGCGGATCCGGCATGGATCGAGCCGACGGTGGCGACCGCCATGTCCTGCGGATCGACATTCCGCGAGACGACGCTCTGGAGCGCGGTGATGAAGGAGGCCGACGCCAGCACCGGGTCGACGGCGCGGTGCGGCTCGGCGCCATGGCCGCCCTTGCCGATGATCCTGACGACCGCCTGGTCGACCGACGCCATGGCGGGGCCGGTGACAAAGCCGAACTGACCTGCCGCGACACCGGGCCAGTTGTGCAACCCGAACACCGCATCGACGGGAAAACGTTCGAACAACCCTTCCGAAATCATCTTTCGGGCGCCCGCGCCGATCTCTTCCGCCGGCTGGAAGATCAGCCGGAGCGTGCCGTTGAAAGTGCCGCTCTCTGCGAGATAGCGGGCAGCCGCCAGCAGGATGGACGTGTGCCCGTCATGGCCGCAGGCATGCATGACGCCGGGGTTGCTGCTGGCATAGCCAAGGTCGGTCGCCTCCTCGATCGGCAGCGCGTCCATATCGGCCCGGATGCCAAGGCGCCTCTTGCCTTCGCCGCGCCTGAGGGTGGCGACGATGCCGGTGCCGGCAATGCCCGTCGCCACCTCATAGCCCCAGGAGGAAAGGCGGGATGCCACGAGCTTGCTGGTCCTCAGCTCCTGGAACGCCAGCTCGGGATATTGGTGCAGATCATGGCGCAGCGCGATGATTTCATCGAGATAGCAGGCGATGCCCTTCTCGACCGGATCGTTGCTGCACGGGTTCTGAGCGATGACGTCCATGGCGGTTCGCCGGCGCCTCAGGCGCCGACAGCCTTTCCGCGTTCGAGCTCATCCGTAGCGGTCGCATAGCGGCTTTCGCGGAAGGGCAGGCCCAGATGGTCGCGCAGCGTCTCGCCCTTCAGGACGGGATCGAAATAGCCGCGCTCGGTGAGGATCGGCAGGACATATCGGGCGAAATCGTCGAAGCCCTCGGCAATGACGGGAAAGCCGAGGATGAAGCCGTCGGCGGCGCCATGATCCACCCAGCGGATGATCTCGTCGGCGATATGCTCGGCAGTGCCGATGAAGGCAGTGCGCGGCGTTGCTGAATCGAGCGCGACCTGGCGCAGCGTCAGCCCTTTTTCCCGTGCTGTCCTTTTGATGCGATCGGTGGTGGCGCGGAAATTGTTCCTGCCGATATCGCCCAGTTCAGGGAACTGATCGTCGAGCGGGTAGACGCTGAAATCATGATGATCGAAGAAGCGGCCGAGGTAGAGGAGCGCCTCTTCGATCGTGACGAGATTGCGGATCGCCTGGTACTTGGCTTCCGCCTCCTCGGGCGTCGCTCCGACGATCGGCCCGGTGCCTGGATAGATACCGACTTCCGCGGCACTGCGGCCATGCGCAATCACGCTGTCCTTGAGCTGCCGGTAGAAGGTCTGCGCCTCATCGAACGGCCCGCCATTGGTGAAGACGGCATCGGCATGTTTGCCGGCAAGCCGGATACCGGAATCCGAAGCACCGGCCTGAAAGACGACGGGCTGGCCCTGCTTCGAACGGCCGATGTTGAGCGGCCCCTCGATGCGGAAAAAACGGCCCTTATGGTTGAGCCGATGCATCTTCGTCTTATCGACAAAGACGCCAGTCTCGCGATTGCGCACGAAAGCATCGTCGTCCCAGGAATCCCAGAGGCCTTTGATCGCTTCGATATAATCCTCGGCGATCTCGTAGCGCAGCTCGTGCTCGGGATGTTCGCGGCTGTAATTGCGCCCCGAGCCTTCGAGCGGCGAGGTCACCGCATTCCACCCTGCCCTGCCGCCGCTGATGAGATCGATCGAGGCGAACTGGCGGGCGATGGTGAAGGGATCGCTGTAGGAGGTCGAGACCGTGCCGACAAGCCCGATCTTCGAGGTGGAGGCTGCCAGCGCCGAGAGAATGGCGATCGGCTCGAACCGGTTGAGGAAATGCGGGATCGAGTGTTCGTTGATATAAAGTCCGTCGGCGACGAAGGCAAAGGCGATGCCGGCAGCCTCCGCCTTGCGTGCCGTTTCGACGACGAAGTCGAAATTGACGCTGGCATCGGCTGGCCCGCTCGGATGCTTCCAGGCATTCATATGGCCGCCAGGCCCCTGCAGCATGATGCCGAACGTGACGTGTTTCTGAGTCATGGGATTCGATCCTCCTTGAAAAGGGTCAGGCGACGAGGGACAGCCGCTCGGCGGCGAGCAGCTCGATCGAGGCAAGGCGGTCGGCGGTTGAAAGCGCCGGCGTGTCGAGGACGAACTCCTTGACGCCGTACCGGCGGTGAAGCTGGTCCAGTTCCCCGCGGATCTGCTTGGCCGTGCCGTGGAGCACGCTCGGCACCTTTTCCTCGATGCGGTAGTCGGTGACGCCCGCCTGACGGGCAAATTCGGCTGCCTGCTCCTCACTGCCGACATTGACGGTCTGGCCGCTCGGCAGGAACACCTTGACGATGCGCAGACTACCGACGCGCTCGCGGGCATATTCCTCGCTTTCGGCGGCAAAGGCGGCGAGCGCCAGGATCGGGCGCTTGCCGCCGGATGCCCGCTCATAGGCCGCGAAAGTCTTGCTGAGATTGTCAGGATCGCCGTTCAGGTGGCCGGCGAAGACGAGCTGCCAGCCCTTCTCGGCAGCGAGTTCGGCGCTTTCGACACTGGCGCCGAGCAGGAAACGTTCAGGAGCCATCGGCGGAAAGGGCGTTGCCTGCGCGCCGTCGTAGTTGGGGTCGGCGGCGAGATAGGTATTGAGGTCCGAAAGTTGGCGTGCAAAATCCGGCTTCCTAGACGGATCGACGGCAAGCTGCAGAGCCCGCGTCGATAGCGGGAAACCGCCCGGCGCTTTGCCGACTCCAAGATCGACGCGGCCGGGCGCGAGCGAAGCCAGTAGATTGAAGGTCTCGGCAACCTTGTAGGCGCTATAATGCTGCAGCATGACGCCGCCGGAGCCGACGCGGATCTTGGAGGTCCTGGCGAGAAGGTAGGCGATCAACGCTTCCGGTGCGGAGCTCGCCAGGTTGGACATGTTATGGTGTTCGGCGACCCAGAATCGGTGATAACCGAGTTCCTCGGCCCGGGTGGCGATCTTCACCGTCGCCCTCAACGCGTCCACGGCGGAAAGGCCCTGTTCGATCGGGCTTTTGTCGAGAAGGCTGAGGAGGTAAGTCATGACGCCGCGATCCGCTCAATGGTTGCAAAACTTACTCTATAAAATCAGTAGACAAACTTTGTTATAAGAAATGACATTCTCTTTCGCAGCCACTGAGGGGAAAAAAGCAGGCGCGCCTGAACGCTCCGATGGCGTGCTGGGATCGCCGGTTGAGCTCTTCCAATCGACCATTTGATGATCTATATTTTGGTCGAAAGGGAGTAATCGCATGAAGCTGTCAGAACGGGTCAAGCCGATCAGCTATCTCAAGGCGCACGCGCCCGAAATCATCCGGACGCTGAAGGACAACCCGCAGCCTGTCGTCATAACCCTTCACGGCGAGGCAAAGGCGATCCTTCAGGATGTCGGCCAGTATGAAGAGACACAGGAGACCTTGGCGCTCCTGAAGGTGCTGGCGCTTACCAATCGGCAAGTCGAGGAAGGCAAGACGCGCCCCGCTGCGGAATCCTTCGCGCACATTCGCAAGCGTCTGGCCGACAGCCAGTCCTGATGCCTTATCGTGTTCTTTTCGCCGAAGGCGCGGAGCGCGACGTCGAGGATCTCTATCGTTTCATCGCCGGTCGCGACGGCACCGAAACGGCGGAACGCATCCTGACGGAAATCGAGAGCGCCTGTGCCGATCTCGAAGAATTCCCCGCCCGCAGAAATATCCCAAGGGAATTGGCCAGCATCGGCATCTCCGAATACCGGGAACTGCACCATAAACCCTGGCGTATGATCTACCGCATCATCGGCACCGACGTCGTCGTCTATTGCGTGGTGGACGGACGCCGCGACATGCAGGCTTTCCTCGAGCGAAGGCTTATCCGCTGAAATTCTCCACATCGTCCCTCCTCCGTTTTGACATGCTTCGCCGGCATCCACCCGACCACCGGCAGCCGCCGAGACCTATCCAGCCTTTCGGCCGGCCGGCGCATTTGCCCGCAGGAGCGCCATCAGCATCGGGCCGATCGCGAATTCTCCCTTTTCACTTCGCCGCGTCAGGTCGCGAAGATAACCGCCGGCTGAATTGATGTGGCCCCCGCGTTCCAGGATGCATGCCATCACGGTCGCAGCGTTCTCAGCGCCCATCACATTTGCCGCCTCCTCATAGGCTGACGGGCTGACGCCCAGCATCGATCGAACCGTGACGGCAGCGCTCATCAGCTCGCGCCAGTTGCCGATCACGCCATTCGGCCCATAGGCCAGGATTTCCGGGCAGGCCTGCAGGACCAGGCCAAGCGGGAAGGATTTCAGGCCGCCAGCATTATGGCGACCGCCCGGTCCCCCGCCTTGCCGTTCCTCCAGCTTGGTCATCTCGGCATCCTCGTGCTTCTTCCCTTCCGTCGTCACGACCCCTCGCCCATTGTCTTGCTCCGCCGCTGCGCCCTGCTTCGTTTCGAAGCTTGGTTCAAGTTCAGAAGTGGATTCGGGATTTGAATTCTGTATGTGACGCTCGATATAATGGGCATTGCCGCGCTGTTTTGTTGATTTAATCTGAGTTTGCAGCCGGTTAAGGATCTCCGCCCGAAGTGCCGTCAATTCATCCAGCAGCTGTTCGATCTGGGCTGTCGTCGGCGACCTCGGCAGGCCTTCGACCAAGTCCCGAAATTCCTGATACAGCCCCTGCCAATCCCCTGGCACGTCCTCCTCGACGCCCGCTTCGATCAGCTTGGCGATATCACGGCGGCAAAGGGTGACGCGTTCGCGCAAGCGCTGGACGTGCTGTCGCTCCGCCATCACCTCGGCAGCGAGCTGCTCGATCTCCTCGGCCCGGGCAAGCAGTGGCGCCAGCGAGAAGCCGAAGGCCTCGTTGACCTCCCCTGCGCTGTCCCTGCGGACATAGCGCTTGCCGTTGGGACTGTCCTTGCGCAACAGGAGCCCCGCCTCGACAAGTGCCGCAAGATGGCGCCGCACCGTCTGTTCGGCCATGCCATGCGTTCGGAGCGACAGCTGGATATTCGACGGGAAGACGATCAAGCCGTTTTCCTGGGCCAGTTCGTTCTTCGGATAAAAGCTCAACAACGCGTTGAGCACCGCAAGCGCGCGATCGGTGATGCCGAGCAACGGCTTTGCTTCGCACAGCGCGCGAAACAGTTTCCATTTGTCGACCGACTGATCAGGCTTGATCTCGCTTGCCATGACCTGGTTTGCGAGCATTCCAAGCGTCATCGACCGCCGCCCAAAGGGCGTCGTTATACTTCCGGTTTCCATATCTTCCACCTCGACGAGGCAACAGAAATCTGCTCGCCTGAACGGCGCCAAAAACTCTTGACAGCGATTCTCGGAAGTGCGATTCTCGGAGGTGTTCAAGACTACGAGGAAAGCTTCCGTGACGGTGACGTTCGGGGGCTTTTTTCTTTTGCGCGTTATCTCCTGTTCAAATTGTCAGCTGACAATCAGTTAAACTGCCTCATTTTCCGTTATTTTCCTCTTCAAATTCGGCGGCGAGACCTGCCAACCGCCGAGCCAGGAAATCAGAAAATGCCGCCGATTTAACGGTGATGCGAAAGCTCATGCCCGAGCGGCTCACCGAAGCAAGCGTCCCGCCGCTTTGCGTCCGAAGCGTCTGCTCGACCCGCTGCGGCGCGCCCTTCTCCTCCAGTGCCTTCCAGGTGACATCGAAGCGGCTATTGCTCTCCAGCGTTTGGAAAGCGGCGCCGGCGATTGCGGCCTGCACCTTCTTCCGCCCACCTGTCTCCCTGAATTTTTCGGCAAAGGCCAGCCAGCGGGGGCGCCCCACCTTGGGCGCAGGTCCAATGGCAAGGATAATCTCGGGATCGATCGTCTGCGCCACCTGCAGCAGCCGTGACGTTTCCGGTTTATCCGTCGCCAGCGCCTGGGCAATCATGTCGCGACTGAAGCCATGCTCATCCATGCGTCGCGCAAACAGCGCCCGTTCGATGAAACTCAAGTCGACACGCGGGCCGTTCTCCTGACCCTGCGCAAGGATCAACTCTTCATCCGTGAGTTTGCGCACAACGGCCTTGACGGCAACACCGGTCTCCGCGGCCGCACGCAAGCGCCGGTGGCCATAGGCGGCCTGGTAATGCCCGGCCTTTACCGGGTCCGGACGCACAAGGATCGGAACCTGCTGTCCGCTTTCCTGGATCGACTGCTTCAATCGCTCGAACTCGGGATCCTTGTCGACCGGGATGCGGTCACGAATAAAGGACATTTCGACGACAGCCGGATCGATCTCCAGCACTTTGTCGCCAGAGGCGAGGGACTCACGCAGGGCCTTGGCGGCCGCTGCTTCCTCTCCTAACCGTCCCAGCGACAGGTTCATCGCCTTGACCGCACCCGACGGCCGATGCGGCGGTGGCGCGCTTGGCGTCTCCGGCCGTGCCGGTTCGACGGCGCCAACCATGCTCTTCAGGATATCGCGACCTTTTGGGCTCATGTCCTGCTCCATGCACTGCGGATGAGTTGCTCGACCTCGGCATTGACGTTGTCGACGGATTCGACGCCGCGGTCATAGGTCTGGCGATGCATCGTCTCGCGGCCCGCCTCGTAGATCGTCTGCTTGGACAGGCCAGCGTCCGAAACCGCCGTTGACTTTACCATCATCGAGGTCAGCACGCGCTCGCCGAACAGGCTGCGCAGGAAGGCGACGATCTGCGCCTGCGGACCGTCATTGGACTCATAGCGGGTGATCAGATAACGCATCCAGTCATATTCGAGATTGCCGCCGGCCTGTTTGACGACGGCCAAAAGGTCGGAGGTCATCGTCAGGAACTGGTTCATCGACGCCACGTCGAGCATCTGTGGATGAACGGTGATCAGCACGGCAGTGGCAGCGCAGAGAGCAGACAGCGTAAGAAAGCCGAGGGTAGGGGGGCAATCGATGATGACGACGTCGTAGCTCTGCTCCAGCGAATGCAGCGCATTGCCGACCCGCATGAAGAACATGTCCTTGTCGTCGCGATTGCTGTCGGCCAGCGCCTTCGGCGTATCGTGCTCGAACTCGTGCAGTTCGAGATTGCCCGGGATGAGATCGAGACCGGGGAAATAGGTCTGGCGGACGATGTCGGCCACGTCACGGCGCGTCTCGTCATACTTGATGGCGCCGTAAAGCGTCTCGTTTTCACCGACATCGAACTCCGGCTGATATCCGAGCATCGCCGACATCGACGCCTGCGGGTCAAGGTCGACGGCGAGCACGCGATAGCCACGCAGCGCCAGGAACTGCGCCAGATGGATTGACGTTGTCGTCTTGCCGGATCCGCCCTTGAAATTGGTGACGGCGATCACCTGGAGATGATCGCCCGGCCGGCGCATCGGCAGATAGGATGGTTTGGTGCGCCCCAGATGCTGGCGCATCGCATGGATTTCTTCGAGCGAGAAGACACGGCGACCGGCGGACGTCTTTTCAGGATTGATGCTTTCCACCTGGGCAGTGAGATGACGAACATAGCTGTCGGTGACGCCGAGCAGCTTGGCGGCCTCGGTGCTGCTGAACCGCCGCAGCGACTTGCGGGCATCGGGCGAAAACAACCGCTCGAACAGCACCTGGAGCTGGCTGCTGAGCATCGTCGAGTCCTGCGCAATCGTCTCGTCGATCGAGACTTGACTCGCTCTTCTGGCTTTCTCAACTATCGCGGCCTTGGTCGGCAT
>NZ_CP101429.1:0-345554 GCF_051123975.1 Rhizobium sp. YTUHZ044 | reverse complement strand
GTACCCCTCCCCTATTCCAATGAGCTTGGATGTCTCCGCGGGAGTAAAGTTTCGGATTCCCTTTTCGGAATGCGGTGGAAAAACGGTAGCGTGATGGGCTTGGAGCTGCATTGACAGCGCAGAGGAATGGCGCTGAATCAATCCTTTGAGATCGGATGTGTCCGCCGTTACAATTTTCTCTGCTGTCTGTGTCATGCTGATTCGCCCAATTTAGCTAACTGCGGTTTTGGTCGAAGAATTCGGTTTTGACCGCAGTTGTATTATTGCCCCCGATTCTCTCGTGATGGCAAGGGCTTTTTGGTTAACGAAAAGTTAATATGCCTGACCTGTTTGCGCAGTTAGCCGCGGCTAACTCGGCAATCTAGAGCCACGTATCACAGGTTCGACGCGGAATGATGACTCTTGGCCGCAGGAGCGAAGGTCGGCGAGGCTCGAGGAGGCCAAGACAGCTACTATCCGAAGATCGGTCGTGACGATCAGTCTGCGGTCGGTCAGGCAACAACTCAAGTCGGGCTGCTGGTGACACTGCGATGAGCTTTGGTGGCCGCGCCAAATGTTAAGTACCAGCGGTGAGGAAGGAGGCCTATCACGCGTGGTCCGGGTCACGGCTCTCCTTCCCATCTTGCTCGGCGACAATCATGGTTCAGGGACGAGCACGTCAACAACCGCGATCGCTTGGCTGACCTTCGCGCGGTTCATGCATGTGCAACGGGGCCACTCGCTCCAGATACCTGGTGCTTCGGTCAGGCACATCGACAAGCAGGCGAATGGTTGTTCGCAGAAGGCGGGTCCTGCGAAGCACAGCTTCGCGGCCTAGGGTCGCCTTCCTTTAGCGCTGAGTGCCTCGTCGAAGTGTGATTCTTGTTGGTTCGCTTTTCGCCAGGGGGGGCCGCATCCGCGGTGCAGCCGCCACTTACAGCCGGCATTGTGCGTGAACGGGAAAGGAACTGTCTGTCTGCTCATCCTTTGGTCTTGACGCATTTTGGTGCTCCTTCAGCACGCGTTCAGAACGGATCGAATAAGGCCAGTAGTTGCATGGCTAGCGGCAGTTTCTCCGGTACGTTTAACGGCCGACTGGGTCATCGGGTAGGCTGCCGCCGACCCGCCCGGACCAGGAAGCGCTTCGTCAACGACTAGCCTGGTCCTCCCCAGTGGACGTTCTGGCGGAACCCAGTCCACAAGTTCGACACTGCAGAAAGGGCCCCCACGCCCAAATATCGCCGCCGCGATTCAAGCCTCAAAGGGGGACCGACGGCGCAGGCTCAAGCGTTTGCAAATTCCTGGCTCATAGTCGCAGTTAGCCGCGGCTAACTGCGACTGGAGGACGGACGCATATCAAGGCCTTTGCGAGGGGCTCCTCCCCCATCACAGATTATGCGGCGTGCTAAGCGCGTCCATGAACTGACAGCAAACTCGCCTCCGGGACACTTCTTTTGACTCCTCTATTGTGACAGTTGAAGCGGCCCCTCGCCGAAAGGTGATGCTAAAATGTTCCCGCGACAAGGCAGAAGCGGATCGCTGATCGACGCGGGTTGCTTGGTCGAAACACTATTTGGATCGGACTCCTGCCGCGGGCTTTGAGCTACGCGGCAGGGCACCTAGCGGACTGAGCTAAGTGCTGTCTTTGGGCCGAGGTGCGTTCCCGCCATTACCTCTTTGAGCAAGCCTCAAGTATGCCCGGCTGGATAGAAGATTGTCGTGGCCGATCGCCGTCGTTTGAACATTCGATCTTCCTGTGATCGGTAGCATCGGTGACCACCATGTCCGATACTTCCGCTACTTCGTTCGTCTCCGCGGCGGAAGGAGTGCCTAGAGCGTCCTACGAATTGAGAAAAACGGGGCAATCGCGCGATGGCTCAGACTCTTACGCAAGCTCGAGCCATCTAGGGCCAACCGCGATTCTCCAAGCGCCAACTCGGCCTATGGACAAAGGTGTCGCCTATGAGGAACTCATAGCCGCGGTCGGAATGGAGGCATCCGCAATGCGGTACCGGCAAGGGCCAAATCTGAAGGCCCGACGATGCTCGGGGTGGCAACATGTGTTCGGCATGCCCTGCCCGGGCGAAACAGGAAAGCAAGGGTAGTGCGCTCCAACGCTTGAGTGCCACACCTAGGGATTTCGCATGCCGTCAACTGATGAGGTACTGAACCGCTGATTTCGGCCCCGGTCTACTTGAGGAGTTGAGCGGCTCGGCCGCTACGCCGGGACGCATCATTGTAGTAGCTGGTTGCCTGCTGCACTGAACGATGCCGCGACTGCTCCATCGCTTCGGGTAGGGGAATGCCTCGGTTCGCAGCCTCCGTGAGGTACCCGGATCGCAGCCCGTGCGCCGAAAACTCCCCCGGCTCCAGCCCGGCCATCCTTACGCGTTGCTTGAGAATGTCATTGACGGCCTTGGGATCAAGCGCCCGACGGCTGACATTGCCCCAGCGATCGATCGCCCGAAACACGCTGCCACTTTCGATCTTGGCGGCCGCCAGCCAGGCGTTCAGGGCGACTACAGGTCGGCCGGTCAAATAGACAACTTCGTCCTGATCGGCGCCGGAGGTCTTGGTGCGGCCGAGGTGAATCGACAAAGACGGGAGGGCTGTGCCATCGTCCCCTTTGACCGGCGGTTCGATCCTCAATTGTTCTCTTCGCAGGCCGGCGACTTCGCTGCGGCGACGACCGCCGGATGCGAAGGCGACCATGAGGATCGCCCGATCGCGCAGATCGCGGAGACTGTGTTCGCCGCAGGTTGCCAGCAGCTTCGCCAGCACGTCGCCGGTCACCGCCTTGGCGCTCTTACGACGGCGTTGTCGCGGCACGGCACGGACCGCGAGGCGAACGGCCGATTTCAGGGCAGGGGAGGCGAAAGCACCTTGAGCGCCGCGCCATCTCGTTAGCGTCGACCAGTTCGCAAGCCGCCGCCGCACGGTGTCCGGCGCATGCGGGCCGGTGGACCTGAGGAAGCCGCCGTCCCGCAACGCGTGCTCGACGTCGGCCGGCATACCGTGCTCGGGATCAGTCTCGCGCTGGCGCGGATTCCTAAGATGATGTGCCACGAATTTCAGCAGCAGCGCCTCCGGCGCCGGCCAGGGCAGGGGAGATCCGGTTGCGGCTAACGACCAGGCTTCCAGATAGGCGAGATCGGAGGTCAGCGCGCGCAGCGTGTTTTCGCCCATGCCTTCGTTGACGAGATGCCGCAGTGTCTCGACATCCTGGTCGGTCAACAGTTCGGCGAGCTTGTCGCGTCGGTCGATCGGCAGCACCGCGGCGATCGTATCGAGTTGTTCTGCGCGGCGCTCGACCGCCTGCGGCACCGCCGGCTGACGCGGCCGGGCGACCATTAGGCCTGCTCCTTCTGTGGCTGCCACGGCGCGATTATCTGCTCGATCTCGCTGCGGTAGTCATACGGGTAGAGGATGTCCTCCTCGCGGGCGAGAAAGGTGAAGATCGTCGCCATGTCCTCGCCGATGTGCGGATCGACATTGGCAAGATCGGTGAGATCGAACCCGCCATGCACTTCGGCGTTCCACCAAGCAAGCAGGAAGTTGGCGACACGCCGGCCTTGGCCGGTGTCCTCGTGGGCGACGTTCAGCAGCTTTTCGAGCGCAAATCTCACCCGGCCATCCATGGCACCCTCTTCCTCGTCCATGAGCGCAGCGATTGACGACGTTCATCGGCGCAGGCCGTGGTCGTCATAGTGATCACCGTGTTGGAGGTCGCGTCAGCGGGCACGGTGGCGCGTCCCTCGGCAGCCAGCCTCAGGACCTCGTCCATCGTCCCTTCCCCGGCGGCAATCGATGTCAGCGCAGCAATCGGCCGCCAGGTCAATCAATTCCTCGAGCCGTGCCGAGGCCTCGTCAATCTCAACCAGGATTTTCATGTTCAACGTCCTCTACCAGACACGTTCGTGCAGCACTGCATCGAATACCAGATCGGTCGAGACGAAAGCGCAATGCTCGAGCCGCGCCTGGGCGGCGAGGATCCGGTCCCAGGGATCGCGATGCTCCCAATCGAAAGCGGCCGCCAGCTCGGCATGCAGATCGCTGATGGCAAGTGTCAGCAGGCCGCTGGCTGTCACCGCGGCGCGCAATTCCTGCGGTTTCAAGTCGAGCTTCTTCAGCCGCATCTTGTTGTCGAGTTCGTAGAAGGAGACGGCGCTGATGAGGATCGTGTTGGCCTTGTCCTCGATCAGCGACCGTGCCTTTATGGAAAGGCGGTCGCTGCCGATCGTCCACCAGTAGACGGCATGACTGTCGAGCAGCAGTTTCATGAGTGGTTCTTGGGATCGGTGGACGCGCCCTGCCAGATGCCGGTATCGTCGGTGAAGTCGCCGGCGTCGATCGCCGCCTGTTCGGCATCGACCTCGTCGAACAAATCGTCGGGAAGTTGGCGATGACGCAGCAGGCCAAACGGCCGCTTGCCGCCGTCGGCCGGGCCGACGCGGGCATAGATCTCATTGCCGCGCATGATGATGATCTCTTCGCCCTGGTTGGCGCGTTCGAGCACCTCGGCGAAATTCTTGCGCGCCTCGCTGATCTTGTAGGTCGACTGTGGCATGGGACGGCCTCCGAAAACTGATCCGGGCGCCAGATTATGCTCGAATGGCTATGCGTACAATAGCTTTGTACGCATAACCTCCGATAAGAGGTACTTATCGGAAGTGAGAGGGCCGGCTGGCAGCCACACTCAGTGAGGAACATTAACTTTGATATAGAGTTCGTGTAAGAAATCATTTACCATGATTTCAATGGCTTACGACCTCGCGAAAATCAGCATGACAGCCCTGATGCGGCCGGCTTTCGACGCTGGTATCGCTTTCACGCGTCTGGACGAGCGCATCGCGCGTTCGCCTGTCGGCGCTGGCTGGATTGAGCGTCAGAATTTCGCCGACGCCTGCGCCTCGCTGTGGATCGACGGCGAACTCGTCCATCTCGAAGACCTCATCCTGCACGACGCCTTTCGCGACACCCGCACCCCGACCCACGAACTCACCATCGCCCGCGACGTTTTGCGCACCCGCCGGCGCATTGCCGGCCAGTTGCCGGATTGGGCCCTGTCCCCAGAGGGTATCCGGACATTGCGACAATCGTCGGACACTGGTGCGCTCGGCGCCGAGGCGGTGGATCCGGCGGGTGTAAAGCGGCCCGCGGCTGCCACAGTTCTGGAAGGGGAGGGGGATGACGACAATGACGGCGTCAGTCTTCCGGGTCTCGATATCGCGGCCATCGATGCGACGCTTGCGCGATCGTCGGCCGCGATCGAAAACGCAACCCGGCCTGGTGGAGCCAAAGGCCGCGCTGCAGCCGAGAGGGACCCTATGATTTATGATCTCGACTGGGACGAGGATGCCCGTCTCGACGAATGGCAAGGCGTGTTGCGGCAAGCAAGTGATCTGCCGGCGGTGCTGCGGGCGATCGTCGCCCTCGATGCCTGGAACGAACTGTCCGTGCTGCAACACGCGCCCTGGCTCGGCCGGCTGTTTGCCGCTTCCATCTTGCGGGAAGCGGGCATCACATCAGGCGCCCATCTCGCCGCCATCAATCTCGGCCTGAAAACCATTCCCGTTGACCGGCGCCGCCATCGCGACCGGGAAACCCGGCTGTTCGCCATCGCCCACGGGCTGATCGCAGCCGGCGAGATCGGCATGAAGGAGCATGACCGGCTGGTTTTGGCTCGGCAAATGATGGAGCGCAAGCTGGAAAGACGCAGGACCTCGTCGAAGTTGCCGGAGCTCGTTGAGCTCGTCATGACGAAGCCGCTGATCTCCGCCGGGATGGTAGCGAAGGCGCTCGACGTCACGCCGCAGGCGGCGCGGCGGATTGTTTTGGAGCTCGGCCTCAGAGAGATGACGGGGAGGGGGAGGTTTCGGGCGTGGGGAGTTCTGTAGTCGGCTACCGGTTCGTCGTTGTTTGGTGGCGACGGGCAGTGCGCTTCTCTCGCTAGATAAGACACTAAACGTGCCAGTAAAGCCAAAACGGTGCCTTCCAGACCGGCCTTAGTCCTCGGACAGCGGACACCCGACGCCAGCCTGATCAAGGTTCGGGCACGCACATTGTGCGGCCCGCGCGCGGCAGATGGCCCTTACCTGCTACTTGCAGCCTCCGCTCCCGGACGTGCGGCGACGTTTGTTACTGGGTAACCGCTGTGATTGTAGCCAGTTGCTCGCGTTCCAGATGAGCGAAGAATCCGGAAGCGTTGTTTCCCATCATCGCGTGAATCAGATCGGCCGAGCCGCGGGGAAAGGAAAGAAACTGCGTTTCAGCTTCCTTCAGGTATTCGCCCACCCGGTCACGCTTGAGTTCGGCAGTCCTTACAAGAAACAGCTTCAGTATGCATTCGAGGTTCGCAACAATTAGGTTTGCTCCGGCCTCCGGTGTTATCGGGTCCTTTTCCAGCAGGCTGCCAATCGACCGGTTCAGACTTTTTTCAACGAGCAGCATGTTGACCCATGCATCTGGCCAGACCTTCGATAAGCGTGTTTTTGCCACGGCATGATCGCTGTCATAGAGATCAACCGTCTTTAAGCTCTTCTCAGTCGTCCTGATTTTGAATTTTACGGCATTGCGGTAACGCTCATAGTTGATGCTGGCCCATACCTGTTCGTAGGCGAGGCCTTTTTTTTTGTCCGTACGGCACGATCTTTCCGTGGACGACTGCGACGTGATCATTTTCATTTCGTCTTCCAATCGAGGTGATTTCCAGCCCCTTACCATCAGCCCATGCCTGCAGTGCATGACGGTCCTTGAAGGCGATCGGCGGCGGACAATCAGCCTCGATGAGTGTTAGGAAATCCAATTCGCTAGAGCTAACCGTAAGAAGGGGCAGCTCGGCCTCGTTGGTCTTGTGAAGAGTCATGCGTTTCCCGGTGCGTCTTTGCCCGCATGCGAAGGCATGCGTCTCAAAAGCGACGGCTAACGCAAATCGATTGCCAATTTCGCTCATAAGATCGATAGCACTTTAATGGTTTGGATGAATGCGGCGTCGTCGAAAACCCGTGCGGGTTGACCGAGCGTGACCTTCAGCCACCATGTAGAAGACGGGCTTGCTGTCATACGTCTTGCCCATGCCGCCGATGGTGTCGGTGCGCTGGTTGCCGAGCTGGTAGACCCAGAAGCGGTCTACAAAGCCCGGCACCCAATCTGGGGCTAGAGTATCCGTTTTGATCAAGCGGCTTTTGGTGTCCATTTTTGGTTTTTCCGCAGGAGTGCGTTTGCCAGCAGGATGATCTTTCGCATGATGGCTGTGATGGCGACCTTCGGCGGCTTGCCGGCTTTGATGAGGAGGTCGTATTTGGCGCTGAGTTCCGGGTTGAAGCGGCATGCAACGAGGGCCGGCATGTAGAGTGCTTGCCGGACGATGGCCCTTCCGCCGGCAATGAAAGCGCGTCCGGTCCATCGTCCGGACTGACGGGAGATCGGCGCCAGTCCCGAGAGCGCGGCTGCGGCTTTCTCGTCAAGTTCCCCCAGTTCGGGCATCTCGATGAGCAGCGTAAAGGCCGTGACCCGCGACACGCCAGGGATCGAGATGAGAATCTCGAGCCTGGCCTTCAGGGTCGCGTCTTCGGCAATGAGCGCCATGATGGCCTCGTCCACGGCCTTGATCTGGCGCTCGATCTGCCTGAGCCGGTGGGTGTTATGTCTCTTCAACAGTGGATTGGACAGGTTCTTCGCCCTGTTCTTCGCGGCGGTCCTGTCCTTGATGAGGGCCAGCCGCGCCATATGCAACTCTTTCAGATCATTGTGGATTTGCGTGTTGGCTTGCAGGATGCGCGGTTCAAGAAGCGCGCCGAAGCGGGCCAACAGTGCGGCATCGATCCTGTCTGTCTTCGCAAGCCGGCCGGTGGCCTCTGCAAAGCGCCGGGCAACGCGGGGATTGACCTTGCAGAGCTGCAATCCCTGCATCGCCATGAAGCGCTCGAAGGCCTTGTGATAGGGGCCGGTTGGCTCATAGACAATGCGCCCCGCGCCCTTTGGGCCGATCCATTTGAGAATGGCAGCAAAGCCCTTGCGGTCATTGGTAACATTCAGCGTTTGGCCGTCCGGCAGGCGGTGCAAGTCGATATGGTCTTTCGAGATGTCCGCGCCGATGGTAATATCCGTCATCTTTTCCGCCTCCTATGCTTGTCATCCGAGCCCAAAGCTCAGGTATCCGTTCAGGACGATAGGAAAAGATGGGGGCGATCAAACTCTAGCTCGGCCCGGCATTCGCAAGAACGTCGACCTGCCATTTCACGATCCGTCCCCCATCGCCGGAGAAGGATGGCCGTCCTCTCCGGCGCTTCTTTATCTCAACAAGAAGCGTGGAAATCATAAGACAAGGCCATTCCCGTCGATCGGCGCCGGCAGCGTGATCGGGAGACGCGGTTGCTGTCCATAACCCGGGCTCTGACCATCGCCGCCGAGATCGGGTTGAAGGAACATGACCGGCTGGTGCTGGCGCGGCAGATGATGCAGCGAAAGCTCGAGGGATGCAGGACGTCATCGAGGCTCCCGCAACTTGTCGAACTCGTCATGGCGCGGCGGCTGTTTTCGGCTGGCATGGTGGCGAAGACGCTCGACGTCACGCCGCAGGCGGCGCGGCGGATTGTTGGCGAACTGGGCCTGAGGGAGATGACGGTAAGGGGGAGGGGGAGGTCTCGGGCATGGGGAGTCATGTAGAACGTCTGCGTTTACCTTGTAAGAAGCCCAAGGTTTGACTTTTGCAATATATCTTTAGTTCGCCACCAAACCCAGCCGTGATTCCGCTTGGCATGCGACAATATAGCATGATTCAACGTGCATATGCGGCGAGACTCTGCAAGAGTAATTCAAAATCACTGGTTGAGTCTCGGGGTGCACGCTGGCATGGTATCTTTGTCTTTGGGGGACTGAGGTTGAGGACTTGAGTGGCAGGGGGCTAAGCGAACTATCGATGCTGACGGTGACCCGTTTGGCCGCGCGCGCGCTTTTGAAACGGCTTCCTGATGGTTCGGACTTCGGGGCGGTGTGCATGGATCTGGCACCCTATGACGCGGCGCCGGTCGCATTGCTGAGGAACAGGCTCGCGGCCCTTCCGGTCAACGAGCGCAACTATTGGATTGGAACCCTCTATACTCTGATGATGACGCAGGAAGCCCGTCGGGCCCAGGCTGCATATTTCACGCCGCCGTACCTTGCAGAAGCCGTCATCGATCTTGCGGTAGAACATGGATTCGACCTCAGACGACACGACGTGCTCGACCCCGCTGCGGGTGGAGCGGCCTTCCTTTCCATCATTGCTGCGCGAATGCGAGACGCCGGTGCAAAGCCGCTCGACATCGCCTACCGGCTCAACGGCGTCGAGATTGATCGTTGCCTTGCCGAGATATCTGAACACCTTATCTCCGAGCAGCTCGGCGGATTCCGTGGACGACGTGTTGTAGAGACCCACGACAGCCTTCATACCACCACGCACGCTTCTTACAATCTAGTAATAGCGAACCCACCCTATGGCAGAATCACACCGGCCGCCCTGAAAGACGATCATTGGAGGAAGGTCGCGCACTCGGGACATATCAATAAATACGCCGTGTTTACGGAGCTTTGCCTGCGAGTGGCTAAACCAGGCGGGTTGGTCGCCCTGGTCGTTCCGTCGAGTTTCAGGGGCGGACCGTTCTATGACAAGATGCGATCGTTTATCGCCAGCCAGGGCCAGATTTTGGCACTCGGGACGGTGACCAATCGCGAGGACGTCTTCGCCGACGTTCAGCAGGATATCAGCGTCCTGCTCGTGCGGAAAGGCGCCATTCATCGCACGATCTTACCGGTGAATTTCCCGGAGTTCACGGCGAGGGGCATTACGCGGCCTGTTCCGACGGGAGTGCTTTCGGATGACATTTCATCGCCTTGGCTAGCACCGTCCGATTCAAACCGCGAGCGCGGCGGGGCGACGATCGCAGACTACGGCGTCGTCGCGAAGGCCGGCTACTTCGTTTGGAACCGGGAGCAGGAGAAGTTTTGCAAGGGAGAAGAGACTAACGCGTTCCCATTGGTCTGGGCAAAGAACGTTCGGCCCGGACAGCCGTGCGTTCCGGTTAACCGCACAGGTGACGGCGTCGATTTCGTGCGCGTTCCCGAGGGCAGTCAGGCGATCGTATCGACGCCGGCCATTATCGTCCAGCGCACCTCCAACAATAGTCAACCAAGACGAATCCTTGCCGCGATCGTCGACAAGGATTCGGTTGCACCGTGGAAGGGCTTCGTCTCGGAAAACCATACGATCGTCGTCTACGGTCCCGATGCCGACGAGGTCGCGCTGCTGGCGAAACTGCTGAACACCACGGCCGTCGATGAGCGCTACCGCGCGGTGTCCGGCACAGCGACGGTTTCCGTCCAGCTTTTGCGGCAGCTAGACCTGCCGCCGCCGAAACTCTTTCGCAAGGCTCTGCGCAAGACAAAGGATCCGGAGAAGGCCGCGTTGATCGCCTACGCGATGGGCGGCGGTAACAGATTGGCGGAGGCTTCCTGATGGCTGGGCCGGGACCGAATTTCCGAAGTGCGCCAGGCACCGAACTTTCGGACCGACGGAAACAGCAGCAGGATCAGCTCAAGCGACGTTCAGAACTGGCGGCAGCCCAAAAGGCGAGGTTGGCGTCAGGGACCATATCGGCAACCGAGGCTCCCGCCCCGCAACAGGAAGCCGTGCGAAACGCAAACACTTGGCTATCTGCGCTGTCGGAGATCCCGCTGAAGCCGATCGGAGCGGACACGCGCCCTCTGGCGGACGTCTACACCAAGCTCCTTCGCGAGGCTCTCGGCGCGATGAACAGCGGCGAGGCCGTGGTGGTGATGACGTGGCCCGCACGCGACATCTGCCTTTCGGCGTTGGCATCGCTGCTGGCGCTCGCAGACGTCGCAGTAGCCCCGCCGCGGTCAATCAAGGTCGGCGGCGTTTCGCACCAGTCTTTCGAACGCCCCAACGGTTTCAGGGCTCTTCTCTATCCCTACGCACGCACGACGCATGAGGCCGCCAGAGATGTGCAGATTGATCGGGACTACCTCTGCCGCATCCATATGGCGCACTTTTCACGGCATTCGGCCGTGGGGCAGGACGAATCTTCCGCACTAAAGGACTACCACCACACGCTGAGCCGGGTCCGAACATTGACTGGCAAAGCGCGCGACGGACGGACCTATCCCGAGTTCGAACATCCTACCCTGGACGAGATACTTCCTCACGGCGCCTGCGACGGCAAGGCGCATTCTTCGGGCACGCTCCTGTGGCGGACGAGTTCGAAGACCGATCTCAAGGTTCATAATACGATAAAGGGGCATGCCGACGATGGAAGTAAGGCGAGCTATTTCCTCTACGGCCTGAGAAAGGACGACGATCCGGCCGCTTCGCTGCGAAAAGTTCGAAGCGGGCTCGATCTGGTGATCGTCGATCTAACCCGGACCGGGCGCAACAGGCTCGGCGAAGATTGGACGAGTGTGGCTGCCGCCACGTTCAAAGCAATCCGAAAGACCCACCCGAAGACCGGCGTGCTGGTGGTGACGGAAGACCCCTGGACATTTGACAAGGCACGCTTTGAAATTTTCAATGAAAACGTGCGCGTGCGAAACCGCCCCGTGCCGCCGGCTATGTCGAAGACGATCACGGCAATGTCGTCGTCGATTCTTGCTGGCGACGAGGAAAGCGCCGTCTGGTCCGGTTGCGAGAACGTTGCTGTCAAAGGATTCAATGGCCCTGGCACCAAGGTGGCGGAAGAATTGCGAACGGTTGCACACAAGGCGCAGCGCATGCACGACGCTCAGGGCGCCGCCGCTGTACAGGACGTCATCTTCAAACTTCGTCGAAATGCCTCGCTTCCCGGCTCGCTCGCCTCGCTCAGCAACTTTGTAAGTACTGAGCAAGGCCAGGCGGCCGCAGCCGACCTCATGTCGAGCTATATGATCGCCGGCGCCGTTCAGTTTCTGAGCGATCCTTCCGTCCCAGCGAGCCAGATCGGTGGCTCCGAACTCGTGGCGCTCCTGCGGGAAGCCCAGGATATCATTGCGCGGCTTACCCGCTCGACGCCCATGTCCAGTCTCCTCGAAGCGATCGTGCGCAGCATACTGAACGCCTCGTCAAAGGCGCTCTTCATGTTTCGGACGCAGGCACTCGCCGAGTTTGCGACGGCCGATCTTTCCAGGCGGATTCCGGAGCTCAAGGGACGGCTCGACAACGATATGATCGTGTTCTCAGGTCCAGGCGGTCTAACCGACATCACGGCCCGGCCAACGTCCGACCGCAACAAGTTCAAGAAGATTTTCGCCGTTGCTCCGGCGCGCGACGGGGTGCTCACGTTCTTTGCCCGACTTTGGCTCCCGAGCCAGGTGTTCGTCCTCGCGGACGGCGACACTCTACAGTTCTCTTCTCGAGATGCTGCCAGGTTGGCCGGGGAGATTGAAGAGCAAGAAATAGCGTCTCGGCTTAGGAAGTACGCGAAGTCATCGGGGGACGAGTTGGGCAGTCTCGGAAACTATCAGATCAAAATAACCGAGATGCCGCCGCTGCCGGCGGAGCTTCAGTTCCCCTCGGAGACGGTGATCGATTTGGCCGGTCCGGCTAGCCGAGGCGGCGTCGAACTTATTGAACTGACGATGGAAAGCGGGCAGGGAATGATCGCCCGGCCGGGGACGGGGTTGGTACAGTATGACCGGACCCGATCACTCGAGGCATTCAAGCAGGTCGATGCGCAAGACGTGAGGCAGGGCGACGAACTCTGCGTGATCAGCGCGAACTTTATTGATCGCGCTCGGCTGTTGCTCAGTATCACAGCAAACGCCCATGAGGCGATCCGCGAGTATCACGAGGACGTTGTCCGGCGCTTCCGCAAGTTGCCCGGACTGAGCGACAGCGACAAGATGAGAACTTTGATCGAAAAGATCGGTGACGCGGACCTCGAGATGCAGCGAGTCCGCTATTGGGTGCATCTGGACAAGCAGTTGCGGGCACCTTTGCACGAGGTCGTAACGCAGGCGCCTCAACACCACGCGATGTTTCTCAAGTTCACCTCTGCTCTGGGTATCGGGGAGGGACTCGCCAACCGCTTCTGGCACTTGGGAGTGAAGGCGCAACGCAACAGCAGAATGCGCGCAGGGATGGCGTTCCACGATTCCTACAGGAACATCCTGACCGATCCACATGCGGCCGCTGCGTTCGCAGACACACCGCAGCGAGCCTCCGAGATCAAACGGCTCCAGCGTCTCGCGGAAGAGCATGTTTCACCAATCAGGTCCCTCAGGAGGTTCAGGTCGTGATCCAGCCAAAGTCAGGCGAGGAACTTGGGAAGATCGACGTCGAGCTTAAGGAGGCCGTCTGCGACGCGCTGGTGAACATGGTCACGCAGCGCGCGAGTGGGACCGATGAGGCGGGCAGATATGTCTACGGCAAGTCGCCAAGGCGTGGAGTATTCTCTGGGCAACTTCTGCCGCGCATGTCGCGTGCGAACCAGGACGAAACCTCCGATATCAAGATCGCCGCTATCGGTATGGACTTCAACATTTGTGCGGAAGCAGGGTCCGTCCTGACCGCCGTGCCACGGTTTTCCGTCTATGTCAGAGTGCTGCCCACCTGGGAGGAGATATCCAGCGATCGGTATGGGATCGAGATCGACTTCAGGCTTTCGAGAGAGACCAAGGCCGCCATCGACGAGAAAATCAAGGAGCGCCGCGAGGCGTTGTACGCTAGCGGAAACTTGATACGGCCCGACTGGGGTACGATGGATCACGGCCAAAAGGACGAATTCCATCGGCGAAGGCGTGAAATCCAGGATCAGCTTCGTCGCAGTGTCTACGGCGAGTTCGGTATCACGCTACGCGGCGACGAGGCGGCGAGCTTCGACAAAGCGGAGGTCGAAGTTCCGGCCACCGAGGGCGCCGCGGAGAGCGAAGAGACGACTCCATCGCCCGATATTGGCAAGCTGATTACCGAGGGGCGCTCGATCCCGACGCAGCACGTTTCGCCGGCGCCAATTCCTGGGAAGTGGAAGAGGCTCGATCTAAAGCTGCCAATCTTCGAATGGCCAGCGTCCGCTTGCCAAGACACGCTGAAGAAGATTTGCATCGAGTATTCAGCCAACATGCGCCTCGCGATTACGACGCAGCTTGCCGACTGGCTCAAAAGTGAGGAGGGCAAGTGGGCTTGGCGAAACCGCACCGTCCGCCCGGCCGACGCCCAAAGCGAAGCAAGCTGGAACGCTTTCATCGAAGGTCTGAAGCAAGAGCCCCTCGACGCCGCGATACTCCCGGACTTCAGCGGCCTGGAACTGAAGGTCGAGCGCCAACGCGATTTCATGGATCCCTCGCGGGTGTCCATGAGGGTAAGCCTCGATAACTCCTGCAGGGAACTCACTCCGCGAGAAGCCGCCGTCAAATGCAATGCTTTATTCGGAACCGAGCTGAAGGTCCGTGTTGCCAAGGCCGACCATCGGCCGGTGCATTTGGACCGCGTGGAGCCATCGTACCGTTTCCGCGACTTCCTTTCTTATCCAGCGATCGGCTTGAACTGCGGGATCGTCGCTACGGACGCCGGCGAGGTTACGGAAATCTCGACCACATGGGCGCCGCGCTTCACCCAGCCGCGGATCGTTCCACGCCAAGTGGACGTCGAGTGTCGTTTCAGCGTGCTCGCGAAGGACCACGACGTCTCGGCGCTACTGGATCTTCCCCGTGAATACATCACATGGATCGACAGACAGGTCGCCGAACTTAGCAATAAAGTTGTCGCCAACCTTCCGCCCGACGAGGTGGTCCGGGAGCGGAAGCGTTTTGAAGAGGACGTCGCTGGGCAGCGCTACGAGGCGAAACTCATTGAGCGCGGCATCAGGATACTCGTTAAGTCTCGCGGGGCCGCACTGGCGATCGCGACTTCGGCGCCGTCCGAACATGCTAGGCTTCGCCGAGAGGCCGCTCCTTGGAGCGCATGGTTGATGACCAACGAATCCTTTGCCAGACGGGATCCGAAAGATCCGGAACGCAAATGGCGTCTCTTTCAGCTCGCCTTCATACTTGCCCATATTCCGACCTTCGCTTCGCGAATGGAGGAATACGCCCACGAGTTCGAGGCAGAGCGCGACGAGCAAGCCGCGAGCCTGCTGTATTTCCCGACGGGCGGAGGCAAGTCCGAGGCGTTCTACGGCGCGCTTGTGTTCGCGATCTTCCTCGACCGCCTTCGTGGGAAGAATCGCGGCATCACCGCGATGATCCGCTATCCCTTGCGTCTCCTCACACTGCAGCAGGCCCAGCGGCTACTTCGCCTCATCGTATGGGCGGAAATCGTACGGCGCGAGAAGCAGATCGGCGGGTGGCCGATCGAGATCGGCTTTTGGGTCGGTTCGTCGAACACGCCGAACAGATACTCGGAGATGCAGCCCGATCTGCCGACGCTGGCTGACCAACCGGACGATAGCTCGTTCGATGCCGACAGCGGCACGGACAAGATTGCGAACCGGTACCGCGAGGTTGTCGCCGCCTACAACAAGGTGCCCCGCTGCCCTTGCTGCGGCGAGCTGACCGGGCTGCGCCGATTTAAGTCGCCGGGTGCGACGAGGGAGCGAGCCGCGATCGTCTGCTTCAATGCAAAGTGCGAGTGGAACAAGGCTCATGGCGAATGCGGGCCGCTCCCCTTCCTTCTCACCGACGACACCATCTACCAGCGCGCACCTGCGATCTTGCTCGGCACCATCGACAAGCTTGCGATGCTGGGACAAAGCACTTCGACTATCACGGAAATCCTCGGCATGTTCGGAATGGCCCGGTGGGTCGATTCGGCCGGCCATCTCCGCAATCCGCGTAAAGTTGAGGAGCTGCAGGCTGGTCCCAATGCCGAGGGAGTGGCGGGCGTGTTCCCATCCTATGCCGCAGGTGAGAAGGTTTTCTTTGATCCTTTCCCTTCCTTGATCATCCAGGACGAAGCGCACCTCCTCGAGGATAGCCTCGGTACGTTCAGCGCATTGTTCGACACCCTCCTTGAGAAGACTTTTAAGTCCATTGATCGGATATCGGGAGCAGCGCTCGATGTCAGCCGGTACAAGGACTCGGCCGGCGCTTTGACGCCTCGGCTTCCAAAGATCATCGCGGCCACGGCCACCATCAGTAATCCGGACAGGCAGCTCAAGGTGCTATACCAGCGAAAGCCACTTCGCTTCCCCTATCCGGGACCGGACATCTATCATTCGTTCTTCTCAGAGCCTGCGAGCCCACCGAAGGATAACGCTGCCAGGGTCCAACGCGCGGCGGTGCTGGAGCCGTCTCTCGCTCCGGAGGCGACCGCTCCGTGGATGCGGCTCTACGTCTCCTTGATGACCAATGACGCCACCCACACGGTGACGACGGTCGGAGTGCTCAGCTCCTTCCATACGGTTATCTCCCACCTCTGGTCTGCACTGCTTGACCCCTCGACGTCAGCTGCGGCAGTTGCAGAACTCCGTTCGGCTGTGTCCGGCGACGAGGGTGGAGAATGGCGGCGGGCTGCCATCAACCGCGTCCTTGCCGAAGACAGGGCCGGCGACATTATGGCGCTGATCGACCTGCATCGTATCGCGCTCGCCTACGTCACCAATAAGAAGGGCGGAGATCAGATCATCGACGCGTTGCACTCCGCAGTGGCCGACAAGCATCGGACGGCAAGCCTGCCGCATACCAAGTTCATCAGCCGTTTGATTTCGGGCGGCGTGGATATGCAGGAAATCCAGAGCGTGATGAAAGAGGCCGAGGCGCCGTTCGGACCCGCCGGCTATCCGGAGGTCGGCGAGACCCTCCGCAGTATCGTCGCGACATCCGCCATCAGTCACGGCGTCGACGTAGACCGTTTCAACAGCATGTTCTTCGCGGGTCTGCCATCCGATATCGCCGAGTACATCCAGGCGTCGAGCCGAGTCGGCCGCTCGCATGTCGGCTTCGTCATGTTGCTACCGACGCCCCAGAGCAGAAGAGACCGGTACGTCATCGAGACGCACGACATCTTTCATCGTTTCCTTGAGAGAATGATTTCGCCGCCGGCGGTGGAGCGATGGGCCGAGACCGCAATCGACCGCGTCACAGCCTCGTATGTTCAGACATGGGCCATGCTGAAAGATGCGGAAGAATTCGTAGAGCTCCCCGACGACAGGAAGTTCAACCTCCGCTCCAACGAGTTCACCACAACTCTTGGCTATCGAGCGAGGGCAGATTTGCTGGCTTTTGCCAACGACCTTGGCGGCTTCATGCTCGAGGCGATGGGAGCGAACGGACGCGGCACCGAAGGCTTCGGTAGTCCCCCGTACCGCAACTTCTACCATGCCTCGACCGACCGAGCCGCGCAGGAACTCGGCACCAGCCTGCGTGGTCTCGACATAGAGTTTAGGCTGCAGAAGTACTGGGAGCAGGCGGCAAGGCTGCGCAAGCCAATGACCTCGCTGCGCGACGTCGACGAGGCAGGCGTCATAACAGCAGCCGACTTCCATCGCGCTGCCAAGGGCGGCTCATTGAACGTGGACATGGCCGACGTGGCGAAGGTGATGAAGGCGATCCGTCGCCAACGTGGCGACAGTGCTGAGACAGACGCCGACGATCGCGGGGAGGGGTAAGAATGGCTTTGGGGACACGCAGGTTCGAAGGGCGTGGATACGGTCGACAGGGTTCCTTCGGCGACGACGGCGACGCCAACAGAGCAACGCCGCCAAAGATGGTCCGCTCGCGTTCGCAGATCGCGACGGGCTATGCACCCGGCGTGCTGATGACGTGGGAAGGCGGCAAGGGGATCTGTAAGGCGGTTCCAATCGTCAAGGAGTTTGCGAACCCTCTGCCAGCGAACGTAACCCAGACGATCTTCGAAGGGATCAAGGAATTCGCTCAGAGTTGGCGTGATAGGGCGCGTGACGGATGTCCGAACGCACCCGATGAGTTCATACTCGACGATCCGTTCTATGATCACCGCACTGGCGACGTGACAATCGATCCGACCAGGTTCGCCATGAACCAGCCGACCGTCGTCGGATACGTGCCTTATCCGCTTCTCTACCAGTGTGGCGTCTGCAAGACGCTGCGAGAATTCAAGAGTGTCGCAGAACAAGCGAAGCGCGGCCTTCCGGAAAAATGCAAGGATCATGACGCCCGATGGTCCCAGGTCGACGTCGTATATGCTCACTGGTACGGAACCATCGAACCTTTGAGCGCCTTCAACTACGTCTTCGACGACGATAAGCAGGACGTGAAGCCAATTCAGAATTGCACATGCGGGTGGACGACGTTCAAGCTCAAGAACCAACCGCCTGTCTTTAGTGAATGGCGGTTCCAATGCGAAGAGTGCGAGACCACGCGTGAGTTGAAGAAGGCAGAGCCGCACGTCTTGCTGAAGTTGAAGCTTGATCAGCAGAAGGGTGGACGAAAGTTCGAGTACGTTGAGGTCGACATGCTACCGGTCTCCTACCGTGCCAGCAGCGCGTTCTATCCGCAGCGTGCGAGCTTCATCGAACTCCGCGAAGCGACTGTCGTCGAGCTGATGAGCCGGGGCCGACAAGAAGATCTCCTGCGTAGGCTGGCGGAGATCCATTCGATCCCATATCGGGAGCCGTCGGATGCCGAGATCGAAAACGCGGTCGCGGCGGCGAGCAGATCGGACGAGTGGGACGATTACGTTGCGACTCGAAACCTGTATCGAAGGAGGCAGGAAAAGGGGCAGGACGCAGTCGGCTTGAAGTCGGACATGGATAGTCTTCGCGAAAAGTGGTTTACCGACGGCCTAATAAGCCGCGGCGAGCTGTCCAGCGTCGCCATTGCCAACAAGGTCGGCCTGCGAGAGAACTGGGCGAGGAAGTTTGATCCTATCCGCCTGACGATCGAGCACGCGGCATTCGTCGAAGAACACATAAAGGCCGGAATGCGCGGCCCCCGCTACACGGCGGTGGACGTCACCAATCCCGATCTCCCTCTGTTCGAAAACGCCGGCGTCGCAGCGGAACTGGCAAGGTACCGTAACGATGTGCTGGTCGTCCTCGACAAGACAGGTGTCGAGCAGATGGTCCTCATCAGAGGACTTCCGATTTGTGAATACAGCTTTGGCTTTTCTCGGGTCTCACCAACGCCGGTCTATCAGCGGGAACACAATAACAGGGTCGTGCCCATGCCGGTCCGGCTGGTAGCATTCGACGAGATGAAAAACCATCAGCGGCCGATCTATGTGACGCAGCAAAAGAACGAGGCGCTTTATGTCAAACTGGACAAGCACCGTATTCGTAGATGGCTGAAGCGGAATGGTGTCGTCGATATGCCGCCGGACGACGTCGGCCTGCCTCAGGCATATCTGGAACGGTACGAGGATTTCGGACAGTTTCTCGACGACTATAAGGACAAGGAGAGGCAGGGTATGCCGCGGACGCTTGCGCCGTTCGCCTACATGCTTTTACACTCGTTCTCGCATCAGCTCATCCATTCGCTCGCGGATGCTTCGGGCCTCGACCGCGACGGCATAGGCGAGTACGTCTTTCCGGCGGACATGGCCTTCACGATCTTCCGGAAAGGGATGACGCCGGATCTCGGCAACATTTCTGCCATGTGGCGCAACCACGCCATGGACTTCCTCCGGAGGTCGATCGAACCCCGGATGCTTCGCTGTGGTTCGGGAAGTCTTTGCGACAGCAGGGGCGGGGCTTGCCCCGCATGCATCATGGTTAGCGAGGTGTCTTGTAGCTCATCCAACTTGCTCCTGTCGCGCTCGGTGCTTAAGGGAGGGCCGGCGCCTGAGTGGGAGGTTGCCAATTCACCGGACATCGTCGGCTATTTCGATCCGGAGCTCGATCAATGACAGCATCATCCCTCGCGCAGGAAGGTCGCGCCCGATTCGTGGTCACGATGCCGCCTTCGCCCAGCAGGATTGAAACCGTGCTAGCCTCGACGCCTGCCGCCAGGCTGCTTGCCCTGACGGAGACGGCGGACGCCTTCAGACATCTCGCTCGCAAGGCGCAGCATCGCTTGGTCGTCATGACGCCATACATCGACCGGGTAGGCTGCGCCTGGGTGCTCGACATGTTTTCGAGCACCCAGGCGCGTGAGCGAGTCCTGATCCTCCAATCTGCCGAGCAGCTCACGAAGTACGGGGTTGACGAGGCTGCCCTTCGTGCAGCGGCAACGCAAATCTTGATCTACGGCGGGGGCAACACTGACGAAACCTTTCACTCGAAAATCGTCCTTGCAGACGGCAGCGACGCCTATGTCGGATCGGCAAATTTTCTCTCGCGATCAAAAATGGCAAATCTCGAATGCGGCCTTATGGTCGAAGGACCGGTGGTCTCGTCGGTCGCCACGCTCATCGAGGCGATTATGGCGACATTCGACGCAACAGTTGCAGGGTGCGAGTCAGCACAGTCTACCGTCTTGACGAACCGTTCTGGCGAGCCTGAGGTCCAGACGACTAGTAAATGATCCGGCGGTCCTGACCTCTGGTCGTCCGAGAGCCAATCCGATTAGTTCCGGAGAGGCCAATCGGATGGAATAAGCTTTACTCCCGACGCCTTCGTCCATCGGCCCTTCACGGCTGCGACATATTCCGGGTCTTCCTCGATATAGGCGTGTTCGATGAGGATGACCTGGAGCCCCGTCTGGCGTGCAGTCTCATCGAACAGAAATCGGACGATCTTCTGCATCGCCACCTGATCGTCGTCCTTTTCCATTTCTCGCAGCCGTTTCTCGTCCCCGCCCTTGGGGTAATAGGGACGGCTGATCTGGTCGATCACAAGAAGGCCGGGAACGGGCGCACTGATGGTCTCGAAGAGCTTCTGAAGCGAGAAGGCAAGGGCGAGATGGATTGACAGATAGTTCTGGTCAGATCCGATCTCAGCCATAGCGAGTACCGCCCTACGGGACGGCTCGACTAGCGAAAGGTTCAGGGTGGACGAGAACACGACACGTGAGCCCGTCGCCGGCACTTCGGTGGGAAGGTCGGCAAGCATTTCGGTCGCGAAGGCGCTCACCATGTTTTCTGCGTCGCGAAGACGCTCTCTCCGCGCTTGCGGATCGACCTGATCCCTGAGTTCCTCGATCTTGGATACAAGCGACGTCGTGTCCGTCGATGCTGTCTGAAAATCTTTCGCTGTCGTTTCGAGGAACTGGTCGATGCGACCTACGACCCGAGCCCTCTCCTGAAGAAGAGACCCCGTTTTCACCGACTCTTCCTCCACCCGGACAAGCCCGCTGAGCTGCGCCTCGACCTCCCGCAGGCGGTTGTACTTAGACCCGATCAGGTTCTCGATGTGTCCTGAATGGCTATCAAGACGCGGGCGCATCACGTCGACCGCAAGAACTTCGTTTGCCACGATGCTCAAGGAGTTTCGGATCTGCTCCGCCATCACCTGGCCTGCGCTGTTTTCTGCATCGCATACGGGGCATCGCCCGTCATCGAGCTTGAGATGCTCGATAAGCCTTAGCTTGTGGGACTGCCCGGACACCGCCGTTTCGTAGCCAGTCGCCTCGCGGATCGTCGTCTTCAGCATCTGCCGCTTTCCGCGAAGGGTCTGCAGCTCGGAAACAAGCCCACGACGCTCTTCCTCCAGCGCCGCGCGAGCCTCCGAGTCTCTCGTGTCGGTCGAGGAGACGCCGCTTCTTGCGACGCCGGCAAGCTGATCGAGAAGGATTTCGTCGGACGCATCGGCTGACGGCAGTTCGGCCACCAGACCGACGCCTTGCGCCTGGGTCAACAGCGCCATGGAGCGTTGCGTTAGGAGGCTCTGGCTCCGCTCCTGTGCCTTGGCCTCGCGTTCGATCTTTGCTAGGGCGGCCTCAAGCTGCCGCAGGGTCCGAGCGGCGAGGACGCTCGGCTGGTCGACGGCGCCGAGGAAGTAGGGGATTGTCGCCTTGATGTCCCGTGCCTTTTCCGGACGGTTCAGATCGTGCAGCAAGGTCGCGCGGCTGATGATCACGTCTCCCGAGAGGAAGAGGTATGGCGGTACGTCGCGAATTGTCGCGCGGCCCTTCTCGCCCTTGGCGGCTGCCGCTGGGTCGTCAGTATCTTGTATCCCGAACGTCTTTTCGATCATCGCACGTGCGGTGTCACGGTTGGTCGGACCCTGGAGTCCTTCGGAGGTTTTCGGAAGCTCGAGGTTACGGCCTGTCTTGACGAACATCTGGCTGGTGCCGCTTCCGGCCTTCGGAATCTTTCTGCCGACGATGAGGTCGCTCTCGCCGTGGGCCCAGTGAATGGCGACGGCCTCGGCGTGGTTTCGCACGAAGAATGGGAGCTTACAGTCTTTCGACCCGAGGCAATAGTCGATAGCGTCGATGATTGCGGACTTGCCTGTGCCCGAAGCCCCCGTGATCACGTTGACTTTGTCAACGTCGAATTCGAGCGTCCTGCGCCTTCCGCCAGTCCCGTAGAAAGCAATTTCACGAACGTTCCAACGGTTCATGGCGTCACTCCGAATGCTGAGAAAATTGTTCCTGCTGATCCCGCCTTGCCCATCCAGGTGCCGAGGCGCTCCGCCCGTCTAACCGCACGCTTTGGGCTCTCGGGAAGATCGGCGACTGGTGCCGTCGACGGTCTGCGGCCGCCGAGCCCGATCGTCCCGTCTGGTCCGAGCGACAGCGCTCTTGCACCAAGCCCGAACCGCACCGCGGCCGATACGATGTCCTTCGAGGCGTCGAGCCGGGCGCCCAAATCCAGACGGATGTCGGGATATCGGTTGAGCCAAGACAGGAGGCCGGTGGTTGCGGCAGTCTCCTCGAAGGAGGTTTCCAGATCATCGGACAGCGCGATGGGCAGGGCGAGGTACGCCAGGGCGAGTTCAGGCGATCTTCCCGCAATTGCCTCGTATTTTCGGCAAAACCCAACGAGAGCAAACGTGCCGAAGGCGGGATTCGTCTCCGCGAAGAGATCGTATGCGATATTCATTTCTTGAATCCCAGCAGCGCGAGATAGTCAGGATGCCAGCCAACCCGTCCATCGATCGAAAGGACATGGTACGTGCCTCTGATATAGCTGGGCGTGGTGACGCTCGACGCAATGGGCTCGATTTTGTCCGGCGCATCGTAGAAGCTCCATCTAAGGAGTTCGCGTCCCTTCGTCTTCTTTACTTCCTCGGATTGTCCGCCGCATTCTTCGCACATGTCAACGTGCTTGTAAGACCACTCCTCCGCAAGCCGGTCGTCATACTTGGAGATCCTCTCCCGCCAGGATGGGTTTTCGGTGGACCATCGCGAGCGGGATTCGCGAGCTCGCCATTCGTTCGTAACGGCTCGCTGAAGCCACGATTCGGTGCCGCCCACCAGACTTATCTGGTTCTCCACCATGTGATGCGAGCGGTAGGTGTCGGGCGGAAGATCCGCAGCGAAATAGTCCACAAGGTTGTCGTGTTCGATGTCGGCAACGATCTCCATGTGTCGCTTCACCAGTTCGAAGCGGTGGATAGCCTTGTCGCGCTTTCCGCAGTGCGCATGGATGATCTGGCGATTCCACCATTCCACCATCAGCGCCGCCACATGGGACTGGTCCTTCGCGAGCACGGACGTCAGCCTTTTCGCGAGCTCGTCCTCGATGTGCCGGATGTTCTGTTGGCCGGGCTTTATCCGGACTCTTGAAAGGATTTCGGCCTGTAAGTTTTCGGAGAGCTTCAGGAATGCTTCGCAACCCGGCGCCCGCTTTGCATGCGGCAGCGGCTTGACGCCCTTCGCGTCAGCCTCCGCCCTTTCTCGGATGACGCGTCTGGCCTCATCCTGAAGAGCGGCCAGAAGGTCGTCTCGGTCTTCAGTCTCGTCGAGAAGGACCTTTAGCGGAGAGGTTGGCGAGATGTCCGCCACCGTGACAAGGTGCAGCAATGTCTTGGGCAGATCCAGACTGGGAAGCACGTCGATCCAGGCTTTCAAGGTCTTCCAGACGTTGACGCTAGCCACGGTTATGGCATCCGGCTTTGCCGAAAGGGAATGTTTGAGCTGTTCGAGGATCGTTTGACCATTAGCTTCGAGAACGACGTCGTCGAGTGTTTCGAGATAGACGACAGCTTCGAAGCTTGTCTCGTTCCAAAGCCTTAGGAGAGCGTACTGGGCCTGAAAAAGAAACCCCAGGGCGGAGGCGTCTGCGCTGTGAGCATTCGTACTGTCCAATTTCGGCCTCTTGGATCGGAAACTGCAGTCAGTTGTGCGAGCGCGTTATGCTTTGTGATTCGATGATTTGCGCAGGCGTAGCTTGTCTAGGTTCCTCGGTTGCGATGCTCAAGATGCAACTTCACGTTCCGAAGATCAAATGTTAGATTTTTTCGCTCGAAAAGATTATCAAAGAGGAGGGGCGGCCTTGTTACGCTCTCCGCACGGCTGTTTTACTTGTCCTTTGAACCGGAGCCCAGTCTGAACTGCTGGCAGCGCTGATGGTCAAGCGCGGCTTTACGCCGTCCTCCTGCTGTCTGCGCAAACGCGGTCGCTTGCGTAAAAAGAATCGCTGAGGCGGCTAAATGCGAGCGATAGTTCCGACTTGGAAACCCGCAGACCGACCGGACGCCGTATAGCTCGGAGCAGCCTGTAACTTCGATCGTGGGTAGAAGCGAGAACAGGGTCAGGCTCAGAGCGATCACGGAAAATCTTCAAGACTGGCGGCATCAGGTGCAAAGCTTCGCTAGTTCTCCAGTCTTCCCGGGGATCAGAGAAGAATAAGTCAACGCTCTCGCAAGTCTCGGAAATGACGTGATTAGCGAACCTGGAGGCTCCACGCAATATAGGACGCTGGGTTCGTATCCGTTCACCTTCTTCGAAATCTAATTCCATGCGGAAAGATTTTTCCAGTTCTGGGGAAAGCCCATGGCATTTTCATCTGCGAGTGAGCAGGAATTCATCAATTCTAAGAGATGCTGACGCCATTGGTTTCCGGGCGCTACGATACCTATTAGATAACCGAGAACCGCCACCGTATTATATAGACGGCCTTGAACATTCTGATTCATGGCCAACTTCAGGCTGGCAGGCGACTTTGGCACGATCATCTTCACAGTGATCTGTTTGTTCCAAAGGCGGCCGTGATGTGCACAGATGTTGCGTATGTAAGTAAGGTGATGAGCGAGCGAAACCAAAACCGTTTCGTCAAGTCCATACGTTTTCGCAATGGCTTGGCGGTCGGCGCGGCTTTTCAAATTACTGTACCACATCGAGAGCTGACCCAGTGAAACAACCTCTGCCGTCATCCATATAGGGGGATGTTCCGGATCATCGTATTTGTTTCTGTAATGAACGATGAAAGTGTCTTTCGACCTGTTGAGATCTTCAATCAGCTTGGCGAACGCTTGAGCGTAACGATCGGCGCGATTGTAAAGCGCTGGCTCGAGGTAGCCGTGTGGCCCATATTTGATTGCGAGATGATGCGCCCAACTACCTCGCAGAGAAACTTCAATTCTTTCGATAGCATCCATCACGAGCAATCGGAGCCGTCTGTCGAAGATGTATAGGTCCAACACATTGTCGAACGTGGTTCCATTCTTGAATCGATGTTCGCCATTTGGCGGCGTCGCATCTTCAAACGGAAGCCAGTAGGCACGCAGACGGTAGTAGCTTATATGCTGGAGGCAATGAGCTGTATGGGCGCGATCGGGAACGGCCATTCCCCTCGCTTCAAGCAGCGTAATTTGGTCAGCGATGGAGACGGAAGGTTTTTCGAACTTCATGCCATTTCATAAGCAGATTCGAAGTCCTAGAAAAGGAAAACCCGCCGGGGTGCGCAGTTCCGAAACCTAAGTTCCGTCCGAGGCGTGGCGGGTGTTGTTGACGTAGGATATGGCTCAATCTCGTTAAGAATGCAACAAGGGAAGGGCAAAAAATCCATCCGTTTCCGGGCTTTTGAGGGCAACCCCTTGATCCAGAATCAGGATTTATTTCCAGACGCAGCGCTCGTTCAGGCCGGAGACGTTTGGACTCAAGCGGACTTCTGGGACAACCGTGCTGAAGCAGGTAAGGCAACGTTCGCGATCTCATTCGAGCCAGCCTGCCGGAAACCAACAGGCGCGGGCGCGAGCCGGGAAAGCGAGCTTTTACAATGGGATTTTATTCGAACTTGATGGCTCTTGGTTCGAATCCCTTCAACTGCACGCATTGTGGAAATTACCCGATGGTCAAATGACTACAGCGGGTCGACCGTCTCGTCCTCTGAGGGGAGTGCACGAACCTCACTTGGCGTTAGGAAGATCGCTCCATTTTATCCTCAGGAGAGATTTCGCTGTCTTGGGAAGCTTCTTGCGATCAACCATCCGGGATGAGGCTTCGAAGTCGGCGTTGATCTTCACGACGAGAAGCTTGCTGAAGTTGCCAGATACCTTCACGAAAACCTCGTCTTTGGATTTGAACGGCGTGATGGTTTTGATCTCAACATGGTCGTTGCCAAGCCGACCGTCAGCACCCTGCGCGTACGAGTTGTTCAGCTTTATTCCGAAGGTGATGGCGCCGAAGAGTTCTCCTATGTCTCCGTACACATTGAGATGACGACCTGTCTGAAGGTGATAGCTTTCTGCCAGCGACAGGAGCTCCTCAAAATACGGAATCAACGATGTGTCTGCATTCGGATATTTGGCGCGCCACTCATGGTATCGAAGCCGTTCTTCTACTTCGGACCAGGAAACCCATTCGCCGTCTTCATAGAACGCTCGATCCCAGATATCAGCATCCATTTCAAACCTCGTGGAGTTCCAATTTTCGCGATGCTGTTATTGCGATCTTTCGATCGATCCACGCAGAAAGGCCGTTCCAAAGTTCTTGGTCGAGGCCAACGCGACAAGCGATCGCAATGATCTCCTGGTAGGAGATGGGTGTGACGGCAAAGGCATTCGTTACTGGGAATACATTCCAGAGGTCTTCGCGCTCGATGCGGCTGCCGACCATACGACGCTTTGCGCGCCGTCGGAAAGCTGGGATGATCGGCAAAGGCTGCGAGGGCGGCCGCTTTAAGATCGTGTTGCTTGCCAAACGAGGCGATAGCGCATGCCCCCTCCAGATTTCCCGCCAGCATAGTAGAACGCATGCATGACCCGCGAAAAGTTAGCCAAAAGAGTTAGGGTCCGCAGGCTACGGGGTCAGGCGTTATCGATTCGAAATCTACGCTCGCGATACCTTTGTTGACTCCATCCTTCACTCGGTCGAAAAGTGACTTAGCTATAGAGGAGATGTCTGATGGCTGAAGAGAATAATACGGGGGCCGCTGCCGGGGCCGCGGAACCGGATGCACCGATAAAGGCTGACCTTAAGAAGAAGCGTGCGCCGCGTCGTCAAAAGCAAGCTGCCGACCCGGCTTCTGCCGCGACCGAGGCGGTGACCGAACCGGCGGCAGGTGCGGCAAAACCTGCTGGACGGGGCAGGGGAAGAAAGCCGAGGTCGATGGAAGCGAAACCTTCCGATGCCAAGAGCACCGCCAGGGGGAGAGGAAGAAATAAGATCCCCAAGCCTGCCGAGCAAACGGCAAAGACATCCGCACCCGCACCCGCAGTCGATGAGCTGGAAGATCTGCTTCAGCTTGAAGAAGAGAACAAGCGCTTGCGCAAATTGCTGGCGGAAAAGCTGCGCCATGAAAATACCGACCTGCGCAAACGGCTCGGGCTTGATTGATCAGCACTCCAACATGTAAGTCGGCCGCCAAAGCGGCTTAGCCACCGTATCTTCAGCAGAAAAAACGGCCGCCGGGCGCCTCGTCGTGCCGGGCCGACCTGCGAGTGGGATAGGGCCGCTGCCGCATCATCCAACCTGATTTAATCGAGGGGAAATGCCCATGAAAACACCGTGGAAATTCCTCGCCGAATTGACGTCACGGCGACGAGCGGCAAAGGGGCCGGAGAGCTCCATTGGGCATGATACCGATCCCGCGGCTCTCGATCACGAGGCGGAGCAGACGCCGGCACCTCCGTCGACCGACGTCTCCGCCTCTGTGGATTACAACGAGGCTGCTCCGGTCGAGCAAGTGGCATCGCCATTGACTGAAAAGCAAGGCAGTGGTGAAGCCATGCAAGCTTCGGCGCCGTCGGTCGATGGTGACGATGCGTGGACACCCGCACCAAGCGAAGCTCTTCATTCAGATGCCGCCCTCGTGCCAAACGAGACAAGCATTAAGGCTCGGAAAGGATCTCCGCCCAGCCGCCGTGAACGGACGAAGGAACTCCAGGCAAGCATAACCGCGCGGGGAGCTGCCGCCAAGCATGAAGGTCAAAGCGTGTCCCCGTCATCAGCTCGCGATGCGTTCATCGATGACGTGGTAAGCCTTGATGAGGACATCAAAAAGCTGAGAAGTGAGCTCGCTCGGAAGCTTCAGCTGCAGAACGCCCAGCTCAAGAAAATGCTGAAACGGTTCGACGTTTCTTGAGCTTGGTTTAGGTTTAGAGGTTTAGCATATGAAAACACCACAGCGAAAGTTCGTCGTCGAATTCAAGTCAGGTCGCCGGCGATCGACAACGCAAACGGATTCGATCTGGGGAAACACCGATCTCAAGGCTTTCGTCCGTCAGGCCGAGACGGAAGCGCCGCACCTGTTCCAAGCCAAGCTGCGGCTAGACACTATCGCCCAATCCGACGAAGTGGCGCAGGACCAGGACCCAGCGAATCAGCTCGATCTGGGCCATGGCACCAGCAATCAGTCCCAGCTCGTCGGTTCTTTGGTCGAACCAGCGCCACTCAATCCACCGCAAAACCATCACGATCACGCCGGCCCGCTGTCGCAATCGAAAATGCATTCGACTAAAAGGAAGGCTCGGAAAGCGTCAGCGCGCATTGGCGAGAGCCGCTCAGGAAATCACGTCGATAGCGCAAGCGACGAGCGTCGCAAGGGATCGGCCGTCGCTTTCGTCGAAGGACCAGTTGATGACTTGGCCGCACTTGATGCGGATAACCAATACCTCAAGACACTGCTGATAGAGCAACTCCGCCAGGAAAACCTGCGGCTGCGAACGATGCTCAAGCGATTTGGCGTCTCCTGAGTGCTGCCACCTAGCAGTTTTTGAGTGCGGCGATGCGGCTCCGTCGCCTCTTCGCGCCGGGCGCCTACGCTTCAGTGTGAATTCCGATTCCCGGACGTCTCCTATGCCACTTACGGAGAATAGCCGGGTGATTAGTTCAAATCCCATCAACTGCGAGGTTTACGCATGATTTGCACTAAAACAGTTGATTTTGTCCCGGGCAGGACGCAACCCGGTCTATGGTCGAGCATACGTCCCTCTAGTCTGCTAAGGCGTGGAGTTTGCGGTATCCTACGCGAGACGGGCCTGTTCGGCACGGTCAAAATCCACGAGTGGAAAAAGGTCATTGGCGCGTAGTCAGGTGGTCGGCAGCGATCATCCGGAAAAAAACTTGGCAGATATTCTAGTACTACAGTTGCGGTTTACCGGAAATCATGATTCACTTCCCGCATTTGGCGGGAGGGAAGTTCAATGTCGGTTGCGGGTTGGTCCGGGTCGGTTCTGGCGTGGCATCGTGAGCTCGATGCCTTGAAGGTGCGGTTGGGCTCGGTCTTTGGTCGCCGAGAATTGCGCGCATCGTGCGGTGCCTTTCTGGATGGGTTGTTGTCGGGAGTAGAGCGCAAGACTGGCTGGCTGATGGCGGAACAGGCAGGACTGGAGCGCCCTTATCGGATGCAATCGCTGCTGGGGCGCAGCCATTGGGATGCTGACGCATTGCGCGATACGGTTCGCGCTTATGCAATAGAGTCTCTCGGTGACGCGGACGGCGTTCTTGTGGTCGATGAGACCGGCTTCCTGAAGAAAGGCGCCCATTCAGTCGGTGTCGCACGACAATATTCCGGCACGGCCGGCCGGATCGAGAACTGTCAGATCGGTGTTTTCCTTGCCTATGCAAGCCGCTACGGTCAGACCCTGATCGATCGGCAACTTTATCTACCGAAGGAGTGGGCCGAGGATGAAGCCCGCCGTGCTTCGGCTCACGTCCCCCAGTCCCAAGCCTTCGCGACCAAACCGGCCATTGCAGCCAAGCTCATTGCCGATGCGCTGGATGCCGGCGTGCCTTGTGCCTGGGTATTGGCGGATGCGCTTTATGGTTCGGATTCCAAGCTGCGCCGGATGCTGGAAAGCCGTGGCCAGCCTTATGTTCTGGCAGTGCGCTCCAATCATTGCCTGCGCTTTGTGCGTGAGCAAGGGATCGAGCAGACCGATCCCGAAACGATGGCTGATGAGTTGAAACCGGAGGTTTGGCAGAGCCATGCAGCAGGCGAAGGTGCCAAGGGTCTTCGGCTTTATGATTGGGCCCGTATTCCTCTCAGCTCTCGCCCGGATCCACAATGGGAGCGCTGGCTTCTGATCCGGCGCAGCCGACGCGAACCCGATGCGCGCGCCTATTACTTTGTCTTTGCGCCCGCCGGTACCGAATTGAGCGAATTGGCGGGCGCTGCCGGGCTGCGTTGGACCGTGGAAGAATGCTTCCAGCGTGCGAAGGACGATCTCGGCCTGGATCATTGCGAAGCGCGATCCTGGCATGCTTGGAAGCGGCACATGACGCTCGTCATGGCAGCCGCTGCATTCCTCGCCAAACTCGGCGCCGATCTACGCCGCACCGCTGCTGGCAAACCGAACGAAACGAGTCCAAACCCGCCAATCGCCGCCTGACCAACACCATGGCCTTCGTGCCCAGCGTCGCAGAGATCCGCTATCTGATCAAACGCCTCCTGCTACAGCCCCCGATTAGAGTTCGCCTCATCTTGGCATGGTCACTCTGGCGACGCAGGCATCAAGCATCCGCAATGCTTTCTCACTACAAAGCAAGGCATCAAACGCAACTGTAGTACTAGATCAAATATCAATTGTTCGAGATACAGCCAATGTTGGTTGCGCTAGGATTCTGTGTATCGCTCCACCCGCAAAGAGTCCGGACCCGACGAAAGGTTCTATGATGCTCGAACCAGACGCTGCCGACCAACACCCAGACGCCGAGAGCCGCTTTCGTCCGCACACCTCGCATTGGGGCGTGTTCTCGGCTCGGATGATCGATGACCGGCTCGAAATCCGGCCGTATCCCGATGATCCCGACCCGAACGAGATCATCCAGAATTTTCCCAAAGCACTCCGCCACCGCGCCCGCATTGCCCAGCCGATGGTGCGCAAAGGGTGGCTGGAGAACGGCCCAAGTCCGGATGATCGCCGCGGGCGCGAGGAGTTTATTCCGGTTTCGTGGGAGACGGCGCTTGATCTCCTCGGCCAAGAGCTCATCCGGGTCCGTGGCGGCGTGGACCCCCGCGCAATTTTCGGCGGCTCCTACGGCTGGTCGAGCGCCGGCCGCTTCCACCATGCCCAGAGCCAGATCCACCGCTTTCTCAATGTCGCCTGCGGCGGCTATGTGCGCTCGGTGACCAGCTATTCCTCCGGCGCCTCGCAGGTTCTGATTCCACATATCATCGGTGACCACGAGGGGCTTACCAAGCGCAACGTCTCCTGGGAGCAGATCGCCAAGCACACCGACATCGTCGTCGCGTTCGGCGGCATGGCGCTGAAGAACGCGATGGTCGCGGGCGGCAGCGTCAGCAAGCATGTCGAGCGCTCCGCCATGAAGAGCGCGGCCGACCGTGGCTGCAATTTCGTGCTGGTCAGCCCGTTGCGCTCCGATCTGCCGGAGGAGGCGAATGCAGAATGGGTCTCCTGCATGCCGGGCAGCGACACCGCGTTGATGATGGCGATCGTCCACACGCTTGTCGTCGAAGGCAACCACGATCGCGCCTTCCTCGACCGTTACACCTCTGGCTGGCCGATTTTCGAGCGCTACCTCCTGGGTGAGGCGGACGGCCAGCCGAAGGATGCGGAATGGGCGGCTACGCTTACGGGTGTTTCCGCCGACGGGATCATCGTGCTTGCAAGGCGACTTGCCGGCAAGCGTGCGCTGATCGTCGTCTCGCATTCCCTGCAGCGCGCCGAGCACGGCGAACAGCCGGTCTGGATGGGCATGGTGCTTGCCGCCGCATTGGGACAGATTGGATTGCCTGGCGGCGGCTATGGCTATGCGCTCGGCGCGGTCGCCTATTACGGGCGGCGTTACAATGCGGTGCCGATCCCGACGCTGTCGCAGGGCAGCAACGGGGTCAGCGATTTCATTCCGGTCGCGCGCATCGCCGACATGCTGCTTCATCCCGGCGAGACCTATCGCTTCAACGGCGAAACCCGGACTTATCCCAAGATCAAGCTGGTCTATTGGGCCGGCGGCAACCCCTTCCATCATCACCAGGATCTCAACCGGTTGCGCAAGGCCTTCGCCCGGCTCGATACGCTGGTCGTGCACGAGCTTGCCTGGACGGCGACCGCGCGCCATGCCGACGTCGTCCTGCCCTGTACGATGACGCTTGAGCGCGAGGACATCGGCGCAAACTCCAACGACCCGCTGCTTGTGCCGATGCATCCCATCGTGTCCCCTTATGGCGAAGCGCGTGACGACTACGCGATCTTCGCGGACCTCGCCGAGCGGCTTGGCGCGCGCGAGGCTTTCACGGAGGGGCGGAGCGTCCGGCAATGGCTCGAGCATCTTTATGAAGAGACCCGCGCCGGGCTTGTGGAGAAGGGGCTGCCCGCGCCAAGCTTTGAGGAATTCTGGGCCGGCGAGGGGCTGCTTATGCCGCAGCAGCCGGATGACGGCGGTTATCTACGTGCCTTCCGCAATGATCCCGACGCTCATCCGCTCCCGACACCAAGCGGCAAGCTGCAGATCTATTCGGAGCGGATCGCGAGCTTTGGAGAGGCCGATTGTCCTGGCCATCCCACCTGGCTCGGCTCCGTCTATCTTCCGACCGAGAAGACACCGTTCGTGCTGATCGCCAACCAGCCGAAGACACGGCTGCACAGCCAGCTCGACTTTGGTGGCCATAGTGTCGCGTCGAAGCACCGGGGCCGCGAGGTTGCGACCATGAATCCCGAAGATGCGGCGGGGCGCGGCATCTGCGAGGGTGATATCATCAAGTTGTCGAATGAGCGCGGCGCGTGCCTTGCCGGGATCACACTTTCGGACAGCGTTCGGCCCGGCGTCATCCAGCTTGCGACAGGCGCATGGTACGACCCGGCCGATCCGAATGAGGAAAAGTCGCTCTGCGTGCACGGCAATCCGAATGTGCTCACGCGGGATATTGGGACTTCGGCCTTGGCGCAGGGCTGTACGGGCCAACTAACCAATGTCCAGGTCGAGCGTTTCGACGGAAACCTCCCGGAAATCCGTGCCTTCGATCGGCCAGTCTGATGGCGTCGATCGGCGAATTCCACGGCGTGGTCGCTAGCCATGAGCGTTGCGCGGGGCACTATTGGGCGGCGAGTTGTCGTCGGTGAGATGCCTGCGCATGTAGACCTGCGGGCTGCTGCCCATCTCGTTGCGGAAAGCAAAGGCGAAGGCGGAGGTAGAACCGTAACGAAGTTCCATGGCGACCTGGGTCCCACCCAGGCCGCCCCCCAAAAGCTCGATCGACCGGAAGAGCCGCAGGCGCCGGCGCCACCAGCGCAGGCTCATGCCCAATTCCGTGTTGAAGCCGCGGGCCAATGTTCGCGGCGACATGTTCAGCATCTCGCTCCATTCCTCGGGGCTTAAGTCATCGGTCGGATCGAGATAGAGCGCCTCGCACAACTTCGTCAAAGCCGCGTTTTTGCCAGGGCAAAGCCGAAGGCAGGGCTGTACCCGCACAAACTGGTCGAGAATGAGTGTCGTCACCCGGCTCGAATAGCCGTCGCGGTCTTCCTGCCCCTCCAATTCCGTGGCCTCGATGATCAAAGCTTGGAGCAATGGCGACATCATGAAGATCGTCGGGACTTTCGGTAGGTTCGCCCCGGCTTCATCGGCAATCCACAGACTGCGGAACACGGCGCCGAGTGGCGAGCCGACACGGTGCACGACGCCGGTCGGCAGCCAGGTGATCTGAACCCTTCAAACTGGACCAGTTTTGGTTAGAGTTTCCGGTGCATTTTCCTGGCTGGGAAAGGAACGGAAGACGATGAAGGCATCGCAGTTTTCGGACGCCCAGAAGGCGTTCATTCTGAAGCAAGGCGACGAAGGTGTGCCCGTTGCAGAGATCTGCCGCAAGGCGGGGATCAGCCAGGCGACCTATTTCAACTGGAAGAAAAAATATGCCGGCATGTTGCCGCCGGAGATGAAGAAGCTGAAGCAGCTCGAGGACGAGAATTCGCGGCTGAAGAAGATTGTCGCGGACCTGACGCTCGATCGTGAGATGCTGCAGGACGTCATTCGCCGAAAGCTCTAAGGCCTGCTCGCAAGCGGGAGATGGTGAAGGGCATGTGCCGGGATTGGGCGATCTCGATCCGGCGTGCCTGTGGGGCGCTGAACTTCGATCGGTCAACCTACCACTACACCTCTCGTCGTGCCGATCAGGCCGGTCTGGAACGTCGTATCCGTGAGATCTGTGAGACCCGTGTCCGCTACGGTTATCGTCGTGTGCAGGTACTGTTGGAACGCGAGGGTTGGGGTACCAACATCAAGCGGACCTACCGCATTTACAGGGACTTGGGCCTGCAATTGCGTAATAAGACACCGAAACGCCGGGTCAAAGCCAAGCTGAGGGAAGGTCGGCAAATGGCAGTCGGTCCGAACGATGTCTGGGCTATGGACTTCGTTCACGACCAACTCGCGACCGGCAAGAAACTGCGGGTGCTCACGGTGGTGGATACCTTCTCACGCTATGTGCCGGTGCTCGATCCGCGTCACAGCTATCGAGGTGAAGATGTCGTGCAAACCTTGGAACGAGTATGCCGGAACGTTGGCTATCCCAAGACGATCCGTGTCGATCAGGGGACCGAGTTCGTGTCTCGCGATCTCGATCTCTGGGCCTATGCTAAGGGCGTCACGTTGGACTTCTCACGCCCTGGAAAACCGACCGACAACGCCTTTATAGAAGCGTTCAACGGCCGCTTCCGCGCCGAATGCCTGAACCAACACTGGTTTCTGACCCTTGCGGATGCCCGCGAAAAGATGGAGGATTGGCTTAGATACTATAACGAAGAACGGCCTCATGGCGCGATCGGCAACAAGGTGCCGATATCGCTGATAAATTCGGGAAGCGCAACCAGCCCGCCTCCCTGAAAGAAGCCGGAAAACTCCAGCCTTCGCTGGTCCAACGTTTGGGGGCGGTTCAGAAAACCCAAGACTCTCCCGAAAGCTGGAGGGACGATGGGTCTCAGGTCAAGAGATCTAAGCCAGTCATGAAGAGGCAGACCGGCTGCGCCAGACGGGATCATGCCGACCGCACCGTGCGCATCACCCGCTGCAGGTGCGCCTCGTCGACGTCCGCACCGGCACGCACGACGGCCGCCAATGACGACCCGACAACGCGTTCCTTAATTGCCGCAGATTTCGGCTGCTGTTCTTTCACCAGACCAGAGCTTGCTCACATCTCCACCAAGCTCCCGTCTCCATCGAAAGACCTGCGAAGTCAGAATACCGATCCGTCGAGCAACCGCCCAAATGTTCGCTCCCGGCGTGGACGCCTCCTCGACCGCAAAAGCCTTGAACTCGTCCGACCAAAAACGCCGCAACTGACAAGGTGAACCCTCAAGGCGTTCCGGCACAGCCTCAATCATATGGATCATTCTAGGACTAGCTATAGGCGCAGACATAGATGCTCGCAGTCTGTGAAATCGTCTCTCCGCCATACCGTACCCAACCCCGATGCTGATAGACGGGGTCTCCTTGTCGCTTACCGAGTTCCTGGGCGAGCCCGATGAGAAGGCCACCAGCCCCACGGAGCCTACAAGCTTCGCGCCCCGTCTGCGGGCCTTTCAAGCGTCTCGTTAAGGTCGTCTACGGTGAACATGACCTGGAGGTACTCTAGCGCGGTGACCGGCATTGGCACCTAACACGCCCGCAATGTCAGCCCCAGACCCCCTTGGCTGGCAACCTCCGCGGCTTACACAACTCAGGCTGCAAGCCGTTCTTGCAGGTTGTTTAGATAATCTTCTGCGTAGGTTTGCGCCATCGTTATCGGCAGATTGATCCCGGCCGTGGCCGCCTCTTCCAGTGCCTTCTTTACGAGCCCATTGCGAATTGCCAGCTTGACCTCGGGGCCTGCGATCAGGCTGAGCGCCTGCGCTCCAATACTGATGCCAGCTTGTTGCAGCGCCTGCTTCATATTGCCTCCGGTAATGGCTGTACGGAGAAGATTTGCCGCTTGCGCTTCGCACGCAAGAGCCATTGAAGCCGCGTCGGCCACTTGGCCTAAGACAGGAACGAAGCTCAACAAACCCACCGCGGTCGCAGCCCAATCGAGCACCGGCGAGGCCACCTTGAGCACATCGCCGACTGCGTGGATAAAGGCTCCTCCGTTTTTCTTGGGCGTTTTGGCATTAGGCTGGTCCGTCCGACCCATCATCATATCTGAGACGGCGTCCTGTTGTGCAGCGGTTTGGGGAGCATGAGCCTTCCGCTGCTGAACGGTGCGGTTCGCTGACGACATGCTGTCGCAAAAATGTGCAAAGTCCTTTTTGCTGATGTCACCGGAATCCACCGTGTGTCCGCCGCCGAAGTCGAAGAACGAATTATGGGTCTTATAGCCCGTAATCGTATTGTTTAGCAGACCAAATAATAGAGGATCTGAGAGTAGTTGCGAGGCTGCTTTCTGCACTTTCGGATCACAGTGCTTATCCTCTGCCATGCTCGCGAGCTTGTCACGAGTGAGATCACCACTTCCAAAGAAGGCGTCCTGATTGCCTTTTATCGATTCAATTGTGTCGAGCTCGGTTTGCGTGAGACTCATTGCCGATGAAGCAACCTGCAGAAAGTCCTCTTTGTGCACCTGGTCTATCGCACCACCGTATAACTGCTTCCATTCGCCCGGGCGCTCGACGAAGTACTGAGCCGCCGCAATGACCTGAGGCGGACATTTGCCCGTTTTCGCTTCGCCTTCGACGATCCGCTTAAACTCAGCAACACTGAGGTTCTTCGGCAGGTTTTCGGAGTACCGGTAAAGCTCGCGTAACGCATCGTTCCGTGTCATGGCCGACGGATCGGGATTCCCAGTGCTGTCGGATGAAATGTAATTCTGCGTATAGCTTTGCGCCTGAATCTCCAGAAATGCAGTGATTTGGGAATGGTGGCTACAGAATGCCGACAAGTCTTGAGCTGTAAATCTGCCGCCGCAGCGGCCATCACCCTGCGAGCCGATAGCATAAAAGAGCTCTGGATCCTGCTGCAATCCCTCGATAGCCGCTTTCAGATCTGGCGGCGTTGAGGGATCATTCGCTTTGTCTCCCAGCGATTCCCACTTGAGCGGACATTGGTCCTTATGACGGTTTAGCACTGCTACAATCTGTAACTCGACTGAGGTGAGCGTCCCGCCGTTCCACTTGATTCTCTCGCTTTTTACGGGCGTCGTTGCGACTGAAGGAGATTCGATCGGTGAAGTTTCCGGGCGCTGACCCATTGATTCTAGTGCCGCCTTCATATGTGGCGGCAGCAGGTCCAATGGGTGCCGCGTCAATTCCTCCAGCGACGACCCGGCTGTCGGCGACAGCGATTCCGACGCATGCTGGCACAACCGTTCCAAAGGCAATGCGAGGCTCCGGAGCGCGAACTGACCGGTCCTGTCTTCAGGCCGGCAAATGGAAAGCATCGCTTCGAAGTTCTGCTGAGTCTTACCGAGCGCGGGTACTGAACCATACCAACCCCGTGCGGACTGCGAAAAAACCTTGGCGATATTGTTTGACATTGTGGCTCCTCGGACGAGATTGCAATCCCCTGGGAGATGCAAGATTAGTTCACGAACGTTGGCAAAACCGGGCATTGAAGAGGTCGCTGCATTTTCGCCGCGCCGTGCTTAGTTGCCCCGCCAGATTAGGGCTCTCAGGTTCATTCTGGCACTCAATGGCCAGTGATTGTTGGAGATCCTGAATTGGATCATGAGCGGGTCAGCTTTCGAGAACCTGACGAACCAATGCGAATTCACTTAGGACTGCTGTTGATTTACGTTTTTTCCAGAAACCGGGGCATATCCATCGATGTCATTTCCGGTTCAGCTGAGGCTTCTCGGCAGCAACACCATCCTGTTGCGGCACGTCAGAAGAATATGCCGCTTCGGGTCGTCCACCGCGCACGACCATGGTCGAGGAGCCCCGAAACAACAACAGCAAGGGTTCCTCACTCGGTGCCGGCGCGACATTAGGCTGCGCTTGCGCCTCCGCAAGAAGGCCGTTGAACGTCTCCTCCACGAGCGCGAGGAAGCGCGGTGGACCAGAAACCAAAACGAGGTCACTTCCCGCCGCGGATTTCACGACAAAGCGGTCATCTAAGATGCCGAGCTCATCGAGGGCCGCCTTGAACGCATCGAAGCGAATCGGGGTCAATACAAACATCTTAGAATGCGCTTCTTTGGCGGCAGATACATAGAGTACAAGCCCATCATAGTACCATTGTAGATCGTACAGCTTACTCAAGCGATCGAGGAACTCCCGCGGTGGCAAATCGGGCATACGTCCGCGAATCCGTCCCCTCACCTCGGCGCTGATACTGACCCTGATATTTAGGTTATTTCCGAATTGCTGCAGCGCAGCAGCGAGATCCTGGTCCAACACCGTATACCTATAGGGTGTAGAGGGGAGCGATAGAGGGGCGCCGACGGCTGTATGTATTCCGGCCGAGAGAAGAATCCCGACGCAGAGAACTCTCGTCAAATTGTGCAGGATCGTGGATAGAATGAACGATGTGGACATCTCGTCGTGATAATCGAACGGCCGAAACTCTCACAAGTACAAAAATCGCTAAGTTGAGTTTTTAGATAATGACGCGCTCTCGTCAGCTTATAGTCAGCTCACCTCTCTAGGTACAGGCGCAACAGCTGGTGATCGCCGGCTAAACGCAATCCACGCGAGACGCAAACAATCGAGTCGTTGCATTATGCTGCCTGTTAACTCAATCTCTGCCAGTCTGATTGACTTTGTTCCCAAGGTTGCTTCCCCCTCGTTGGGAGAGCAGGCTCAATTTGAGCGCGCGCTAGCGCAGGCGGCCGCCTCTACGAAAAATGATACCGGATTGTCGCCAGCTACGGCGGCGCCAGTTCCTCCGCAGTTGGATGTCCAGCGCGCAACTCCACAGCCAAGCTCGCCCGGCGACCGCGTGCTCCAAACTCTTTCTTCGATGTACCGCGAGCAGACGGTTGGTTCTACCGCGCTTGACCATCAGGTAGGTCTTGCAAAAAGCGCTCCACTCCGGGCGGCACAGAGGCTCCCTGTCGAAGGTGAGACGCCGGCAAGATCGGCGGGACCCGATTTCGGGTCGACGATCTCTAATCTACGGGATCTCTACAGTGGCGTCACCACAGTTTCTCTAATTTCTAAAGGTGTCAGCGGCATCACCTCATCTGTGAACACGCTAATAAAACAAGGATGAACCGCTCGTATGATTGGCTCAGCACTTGGCGAAATCCGGCATAGCCGCCTGTCGGGTCTTCGTTCGCTTCGTTTGGTCGTTCTGCCACTTCTCTTCGCCTTGAGTGGTTGCAAGACCGATCTGTATACGCAACTGCAGGAGCGCGAGGCGAATGAGATGCTCTCGCTTCTAATCGACAACGGGGTTGATGCGGTCCGGGTTGCCGCGAAGGATGGGACCAGCACGATCCAGGTCGACGAAAAGCTGCTTGCGTTGTCAATCAACCTCTTGAATGCCAAGGGGCTACCCCGCCAGTCGTTCAAAAACCTCGGGGATATTTTCAGCGGATCAGGCCTGATCGCCTCGCCGACCGAGGAGCGTGCTCGTTACATCTATGCCCTAAGCGAAGAGTTGTCGCGTACTATCAGCGACATCGACGGCGTCTTGTCAGTACGTGTTCATGTCGTTCTGCCGAATAACGATCTGTTAGGTTCGGATGGCACGCCATCCTCGTCCTCGGTCTTTATACGGCACGACGCCAAATCGAATCTCCCAGTTCTCCTGCCGAAGATAAAGTTGTTGGTCGCCGACAGCATCGAGGGCCTGTCCTACGAAAAGGTGGAGGTGGTTTTGGTGCCAGTGGAACCGTCCGGACCTGACTACCGGCGCGCTCCGGCGACTGTTTCAGCCCAAACATCCAGCTCTTTTCCACCGCCACTTCTGCCAATCGTGATGGGTGTTGCCGCAGCTGCATTCGCAGCGGCGTGCTATCAATTAGTCGGTGGTCTAATGCGTCGGCCCAAGCAATCATCGGGCCAACTATCCAAGGTCGAAGGTTCCTCCGGGGCTTCCGCTGTCGAGGCCATTCGCAAAAAGATCAGCGCATAGGTAATAATCCCAATGTCGATACCGATACAGGCTGCCGGACTCCATCGGTCCCTCCAACTGAATTCCATGTGGCTAAACGACCTTGCTGCTATGGCTCACCCGACTCGTCTTGCCGCTCGTCTTGACCCGGCGTTGTCCGCTGCGACGTTGGAACAGTTGCAGAAGCGTCCCAGGCTGCAGCCAAGACTGGCGGAGTTGCTGTTTGATAATGAATTGCATTCGGACGGAACCGGCCTTGGGCCAGATCTGCTCCGCGGACATGATCCGCGTCGGACTGCTATCCTTGCCGGCAGTATTTGGCATGCCCGTTCGCTGTTGAAGCTTGTCTCAAAGCCCCACCTGACTGCGCTTATTGACCATATCGGCGCTGATGCCCACGCGTTCGGAATTCGGCATCTGGCGCAGGCGATCGCAACCAGCTTGATCGCTGATCCGAACAGGCTCGCGCAGCAAATCGAACACGATGGACATGCCTGCCTTGGAGCTTGGCTCAATGACAGTTCCGCGCTTGAGCGTAGCTGTGTGCTTCTTCGATTGCCGGTCGGGACCGCTGCGGAGAATCCTTTGCCCGAACACAGTAAAGCCTCCGGGCAATTGTTTGCGCTTGTCCTCGCCCATCTTGATACGGAGCACCCGACGAAATGACGGGAGATTATTCCGCCAAGCTCGTCGCGCCGCAAATGCGCCCGGTTGGGCCACTGATCCCGGCGAGTGAGCTTGAAATCTGGCATATCGCCGCAAAAGCGCGTGACGCAGCACAACGGTATCAACAGCGGGTTCGGAGCTGGGCACGCGAGGCCTACGAGCGTGAGCGGGCGCTCGGCCATGCCGAGGGCTTGAATGCAGGGGCCGAGGAAATGGCTAGGATAATTGCGCAGGCAGCCTCCGATGTGGCGCGACGAAAGGCGGTCCTCGAGCAGGAATTGCCGCAGCTGGTGATAGAGATACTAAACGATCTTCTGGGCGCTTTCGATCCGGGCGAGCTGTTGGTGAAAGCTGTTCGCCACGAGATTGAGCGCAAATATACCGGCGTGGAAGTTTGCCTCCACGTGTGTCCCGCGCAAGTCGATATGCTCGCGCGCGAATTTGCGCGTTGCGATGGGCGGGAAGGTCGGCCGAGGGTGCGGATCGATCCAGATCCGACTTTATCGCCCCAACAATGCGTGCTGTGGAGCGAGTACGGCAATGTAGATCTTGGACTTGATGCACAGATGCGCGCGCTACGCCTCGGCTTCAGGCCGTATTCTGAAGAAGGAGAACTGTAATCACGCCGCTATCACAGCATAAAAATCTCGCCGGCAAGCGGAGTCTCGTTTCTGCGATCTCATCTTTGAGGTCCACAGCAAAGCAGATCGACACGCGTGTCGTGCGCGGCCGGATCACGCGGGCTATCGGTACACTGGTCCATGCCGTCTTGCCAGACACTCGGATTGGGGAACTTTGTCTTCTGCACGATACGCGAACCGGCCTGTCGCTCGAAGCCGAGGTGATCGGCTTTTCGGACAATGGCGTGTTGCTCACGCCGATCGGTGACCTGGTAGGCCTGTCCAGCCGCTCAGAAGTCGTGTCCACTGGACGCATGCGTGAAGTGCCAGTCGGGCCCGATTTGCTTGGCCGTGTGATTGACAGCCGTTGCCGCCCACTTGACGGCAAGGGTGAAATCAAAACCTTCGAAACTCGACCGCTGCACGGCAGGGCGCCCAACCCAATGAACAGGCGCATGGTTGAGCTCCCATTCCCGCTCGGGGTTCGTGTTCTGGATGGTCTCCTCACATGCGGCGAGGGCCAGCGAATAGGGATTTATGGCGAGCCTGGCTGTGGCAAATCGACGTTATTGTCGCAGATCGTAAAAGGTGCCGCCGCCGACGTTTTCGTAGTCGCGCTCATAGGCGAGCGTGGACGTGAAGTTCGTGAGTTCATCGAGCGTCATCTTGGAGAGGCGGGCCTCCGTCGTACGGTCGTTGTGGTTGAAACCTCCGACCGCTCGGCAGTGGAGAGGGCGCAATGTGCTCCTATGGCGACCGCGCTCGCGGAGTACTTTCGCGAACAAGGGCTACGCGTCGCCCTCATGTTGGACTCGCTGACGCGCTTCTGCCGCGCCATGCGCGAAATTGGCCTTGCTGCGGGCGAGCCACCGACCCGGAGGGGCTTTCCTCCCTCCGTGTTTGCCATGCTGCCAGGTCTCCTTGAACGTGCCGGTATGGGTGAGCACGGCTCAATCACGGCCTTTTATACTGTGCTTGTCGAAGGTGATGGCACAGGCGATCCAATCGCGGAGGAATCGCGGGGCATTCTCGATGGCCATGTCGTCCTCTCACGCGCTATCGCTGCGCGGTCGCATTTCCCAGCTATTGATGTGCTGCAGAGTCGCAGCCGAGTCATGGATGCGGTCGTTTCTGGGACACATCGCAAGGCAGCATCTTTTTTCCGTGATCTCCTCTCGCGCTATGCCGAGTCCGAGTTTTTGATCAAAGTCGGCGAGTACAAGCAGGGCGGCGATCCGTTAACTGACCGAGCTGTCGCTTCGATTGGCGACCTGAGGGAATTTTTGTGTCAGAGCGAAGGCGAGGCGTCGGATTTTAAGGAAACGGTCGCATGGATGTCGCGTCTGACCGCGTGACTCGTGTTCACACTTCGAGGTTGCGGCTTCTTAAGGATATGCAAGAGCGTAGTGCCTTTAGAGAGCTGTCCGAGAAGCAAGCCCAACACGATATGGCCACCTTAGCCTTGCAGAATGCCTCCCAGGAGCTTGCAAACGCACAGCAACATTTTGCACGGGCCGAAGCGGCGCTCTACGAGGAGCTGATGTCCCTTGACAAATGGTCTAGCGCAGCACTCGACCATCACCACCTTCAAATTGAGCGCCTTGCCGCTGAGGTCTCTTCGAAACGTCAGATGCTCGACGATGCGCACATCGCTCAAAAAGAGGCCGAGGCAGTGTTATCTAAGATGAGAACCGTGTGGGTCAGACGTTCGGCCGCAAGCCACAAATGGCAACAAATCGAGGACGAAGTCAGGCGCGCCGTCGAAACACAGTCCGAGGCGGCAGGCGAGATAGAGGGCGACGATGAGATATCGCTTCGATATGGCAGTTTTGCTCGCCCAGATGTCGCGCGATCAGACCCGATGATGGGAGCTTCTCTGGAAACGCTATACCCCAGCCTTGAGTCGCCTTGGTAACCACAGTGGTCAGACCTGCTATATTTGAACCTGCGCTAACACTGTCCCACGTGGTCGTCTCGTGGCTCAATGATGTTGCCGCTTTCCGCAGCCCCTTTCAGAGCTGGATTAGCGAGAAGCCGCTGTCGGTGCGGATACAAGGGCTTATTTGGCAGCAGAAACCTTCTGCCATTCCGATGCTTGACTGTGTTTGGCGCTTGGGAACTGAAACGATCGTCTTATCGCTGTCACGAGGCCTTGTTGAGGCGCTTATCGCGACGGTGCAGAGCGGTCTTGCATTCCCTTCCGACCCAACTGCTTCACTCATTCTCGAGCTTGCACTTGAGCCGCTTGTCGCTCGATTAGAGGATCGGACGCAGCTGGATGTGCAGCTCTTGAAGGTGCGTGAGGCTTTGACAAAGGCTCCTTGTCTGGAACTTGATATCGCCTTCGGCTCAGTCAATGGCAAGGGCCGTCTATTCCTGTTTTCTCCCCTTGATGGCTTGGTCCCGCCTGCATTCCACGCCTTAGGCGAACTGCTTGGCCAATTGCCCCGACAGCCGCGCGAGCACTTCCCAGAGCTACCGGTTGCAGTTGCAGGAAGAATCGGCACGCTTTCCGTTCCGGCAGTGGTTCTTCGCAAGGCATGTATCGGTGATGCTCTGTTGCCAGACATATCGCCGTTCGGCCACGGCCAGATCACGCTATCCGCGGGCCAGCTATGGGCCTGTGCAGATATTGAAGGCGACGACCTCATCCTGCGGGGGCCCTTCCGCCCACTATCATCCCCCTTGGAGACTGTGCATATGACGACACAACCCGAATTACAGCGGGATCCCTCGGAAGCCGATCTCGATGATCTCGAGATCGTGCTTATCTTTGAATGCGGCCGCTGGGCTATGCCTCTAGGCGAATTGAGGAGTGCGGGCGAAGGGCATATTTTCGAACTTGGTCGGCCGATCGATGGTCCGGTCGACATATTGGCCAACGGGCGGCGTATCGGGCGTGGCGACATCGTGCAGATCGGAGATGAACTGGGCATTAGGCTGCGCGGCAGGTTGGCATGCTATGACTGAGATTCAACCAGCGATTCTGTCGCTTCTCGCGATTACAGCCGGAATCGGCCTGCTTGTTTTAGCGCTCGTCACAACCACGGCATTTATAAAAATCTCAGTTGTTCTCTTCCTGGTCCGCAATGCGCTGGGGACCCAGACAATCCCACCGAACATCGTGCTTTACGCTGCGGCACTCATCCTAACAATTTTCATCAGCGCACCTGTAGTCGAACAGACCTATGATCGGATGGCCGATCCAAAGTTCCACTACCAAACGTTCGACGACTGGGTCAATGCCGCCAAAGAAGGGCGTGAACCGCTGCACGATTACCTTAAGAAGTTCACAAACGAAGAGCAGAGCCGCTTTTTCCTATCTTCGACGGAAAAAATTTGGCCAGGGGAGATGCGCGACAGAACCACCCCGGATGATTTTGCCATTCTGGTACCGTCTTTTCTAATATCAGAACTCAAGCGTGCGTTCGAAATAGGTTTTCTTCTCTACCTTCCCTTCATCGTGATCGATCTTATTGTAACGACAATCTTGATGGCGATGGGCATGTCAATGGTATCTCCGACAGTCATATCTGTCCCGTTCAAGCTCTTTCTATTTGTCGCTATTGATGGTTGGTCGAGATTAATGCACGGACTTATTTTGAGTTACGCCACACCTGGAGGTTGATCATTACTCAGTCCAGCATTGTTACTTTTATGAACCAGTCGTTGGTGGTTTTCATGATCTGGATTCTCCCACCGCTCATTGCATCAGTGATTGTTGGCCTGGTCGTCGGGATCATCCAGGCGGCAACGCAAATCCAGGATGAAAGCTTGCCACTTACCGTGAAGCTTTTGATCGTTGTGGCGGTGATCAGCCTGTTTGCCCCTGTTCTGAGCGCTCCGCTCGTAAGGTTGGCCGACCAGATCTTTGCGGAGTTTCCCACAATGACCCCAAGCTACCAGCCTAGATCGTGATTGCGTCCGAAATTCAATCCCTGATCCATGGGGCTATTGAGCTCGTCCTCGCAGCCGGCATAGGCGCGGCCCGCGCAATGGGCCTCATGATGATTCTTCCTGTATTTACACGGGCTCAAATAGGCGGGCTCATCCGCAGCTGCCTGGCTGTAGCCTTCACGCTCCCGTGTTTTGCACACGTCAGTCACTGGTTGCAGACGCTGGATCCTGAGACACGTCTGATTCAAGTAACACTACTTGGAGTTAAGGAGATCTTTGTCGGCTTGCTACTTGGCATTTTTCTTGGCATCCCGTTATGGAGCCTTCAGGCCGCCGGTGAGCTTATCGACAACCAACGCGGCATCAGCAGCCCATCAGCTTCGTCAGACCCCACAACGAACAGTCAGGCTTCCGCTATGGGAATTTTTCTCGGGATCACGGCACTGACGATCTTCGTGGCGTCGGGAGGCCTAGAAGGTGTGGTCAGTACCCTCTATGGAAGCTTTCAGATCTGGCCTGTATATCGATTTCACCCCACGTTCACCGCGCAAGCAGCTATGGAGTTATTGAGGCTCCTGGATCACACAATGCTCACGACCTTGCTGGTCTCTGGACCCGTAGTGTCCTTCCTTCTGTTAGTTGACATATCAATGATGATATTGCGGCGCTTTGCGCCGCAGTTCAAGTCCAGCCAACTGTCACCAATGATCAAGAATATCGGGTTTCCGATTATTATGATTGCCTACGCTGCCTATCTCATCGAGGGGATCAGCCTGGAGATCACACAAGCGAATGGCGCGCTTGAGTGGATGGACAAGCTGCTGAAATGAGTGACACGAGTGAAGAGAAGACACACGCCGCCACCCCGCACAAGCTAAACGAAGCGCGCAAAAAAGGGCAGATTGCGCACAGTTCCGATTTCGTCCGTGCGGTCGCCACTTGCGCTGGGTTCGGCTACCTTTGGCTGAGAGGGAGCGTCGTACAAGACAAATGCCAGGAAGCGCTACTAGTAGTCGACAATCTGCAGAATCTGCCCTTCAATCTAGCGGTCCGGCAGGCACTGGTCCTGCTGATCGAACTCACATTCGAGACGGTTGGACCACTGCTTGGAACTCTCGTCGCCGCGGTGATTTTGGCCGGGCTCATAGCCAATGGTGGATTTGTCTTCTCACTGGAGCCGATCAAGCCCAACCTCGAGAAAACTGACCCGTTTGAAGGGCTTAAGCGCATGGCCTCTGCACGTTCTGCAGTGGAAGCCGGCAAGACGCAGTTCAAAGTGATGGTCCTGAGCGCGAGCTTTCTCCTCTTCCTTCTCGGAACGTGGAAAACGATGGTCTATTTGCCTATCTGCGGCATCGGCTGTATCGGTCTCGTTTTTACGCAGGTGAAGCTGCTGAGCGCGATTGGCGCCGCTGCGCTTTTGATCGGCGGACTTATCGATCTGCTGTTGCAGCGTGCTTTGTTTCTGCGAGAAATGCGCATGACAAAGAGCGAAGTGGCGCGCCAGCTCAAGGAACAGGAAGGCACGCCGGAGCTGAAGAGTGAACGACGTCGCCTACGCGAGGAGTCCGCGCACGACCCTCCCCTTGGCGTGCACCGGGCCACGTTGGTGGTGAGGGGGAAGGGCATACTCGTTGGTATGCGTTACGTTCGCGGCGAGAGCGGCGTGCCCGTCTTGGTTTGCCGCGCCGCGGGCGAGGCTGCTTCAGAATTGTTGAATGAAGCGCGGGCGCTACGCGTCTATGTTGTCGATGATCATGTGCTTGCGCATCAGCTCATCAGCACAACGAAGCTGGGCGACGCCGTTCCTGCGCAATGTTTCGAGTCTGTCGCCAAAGCACTCTTTGCCGCTGGCGTGGTATAGATGTGACCACCGCCTTGGCCGGCCAATGTCGGCCGCATGATTTCGCCGCGATACGGCGCGCGATGGGCCGATCCTAGTCTTTCAAGGGTAAGCGGTGTTCCCGGGTCACGGTTTGACGCTGGCTGGGGTCTGACCGATACCAGCCGATTCATCGGCCCGTAACGCTTTCTTGATCTCGATAGCAGCATCAACGAAACTGTCGAACTCTTCTGCATCGAAAGGGTAATATTGATAGTTGCCCGATGCTTTAGAGGCTAACACCACATAGACGCCGCCGCTTCTGCTATCGCGTTTAATACGCAAGGACATAATGCAACTGCCGTTCATAATTTGAACGTCTGATTGTCGGATTATCTTTCCAGTCACCACTCTCTTCAATGATTTAAACAGTCCCGCCATCTAACCCTTAGAACTCCAACAGCAATATAGTCAGACCTAGCTCGTTTCTCATTGGTATCATCGTGTACAGCGAAACGAAAGCTTAGCGGTTTATCGCGACGCTTTCATTTTACGGCTCAGGTTGTGCTCGGAGGGATAGGTCCATGGTAGAAGAGTGTCGATCTGACTGTTCGGGTTGCCGTTGACGATCTTGGTGAGCACATCGATGAGATAGCCGAGCGGTTCGACATCGTTGAGCTTGGCGGTCTCGATGAGTGATGCGATGGTCGCCCAGTGCTCGGCCCCAGCGTCGGAACCCGCGAAGAGGGCATTTTTCCGATTGAGAGCAATTGGCCTGATAGATCGCTCGACTGCGTTGGAGTCGATTTCGATGCGGCCGTCATCGATGAATCTAGTCAGCCCATCCCAGCGCGACAAGGTGTATCGGATTGCTTCGGCCAGCTTTGTCTTCTGGCTGATGAGGCCGAGCTGTTCGGTGAGCCAGGAAGCAAGACTGTCGGTGATCGGGCGGCTCTTCTCCTGTCGGACGGCGCGGCGTTCGTCTTGGGCGCGGCCACGGATGTCGTCTTCAGTCCTGTAGAGTTCGGCAATACGCCGTAGCGCCTCGGTGGCAATGGGTGCGGGACCGGCAGCGGCCAGTTCATAGAAGCGACGTCGAACGTGAGACCAGCAGAATGCCAGCGACACGGCATTTTTGGCCGCAAGCGGTCGATAACCACTGTAACCATCGACCTGCAGGATTCCGACGAAGCCTTCGAGATGAGTCATCGGGCGCTCGGCCTTGCGATCCGGTGCATAGACATAAACGACACCAGGCGGATCACTTCCCTGCCACGGCCGGTCATCACGCGCATAGGCCCAGAGTTGGCCGGTCTTGGTCTTGCCGCGTCCCGGATCGAGCACCGGGGCTGTCGTCTCGTCGGCGAAGAGCTTGGACGACGACTTCAGATGATCAAGCAACCGCTAATGGACCGGGCGTAGATGCCAGGCGGCTCGGCCGACCCAGTCGGCAAGCGTCGAACGATCAAGATCGATGCCCTGGCGCTTGTAGATTTGCGCCTGACGATACAGCGGCAGGTGGTCGGCATATTTGGAGACTAACACCTGGGCGACGGTTGCCTCTGTCGGGATGCCGCCTTCGATCAATCTTGTCGGTGCCGGAGCCTGGACAACGACCTCCTCGCAGGCCCGGCAGGCATACTTTGGGCGGCGGACCACCAGCACGCGGAACTGGGCAGGCACAATGTCGAGCTTCTCGCTGACATCCTCGCCAATCCGATGCAGGTCGTTGCGGCAGCAGGGGCAGGCATGGTCATCGATATCGACCGCGATCTCGACGCGCGGCAGATGTGCTGGCAGCGAACCTCTGTTCGTGCGCCGTTGGCGACCTGCGCCTGTAGAACAGAAGGGGAGGCTTGCGCATTGTCTTCCAGACCGGCAGCCTCGACTTGCTCGGCCTCTTCAAGCCCAAGCAGAAGCTGGTCCTCGGGAAGCGTCTCGGCACGGCGACCGAACCGGTGGCGCTGCAATTCCTTGATGATCTGACGCAGGCGGGCATTCTCCGCCTCGCGCGAAAGCACCATCGCTTTCAACGCGTTCAGGTCATCCGGAAGCTCGTCCGCCGTTATCGTCATGGATCGAGAACACCATATTTTACCGCTCGGATCGAGAGGCTGGATGGTGCTGATTCAATTGGTCGCGGCCGTCATCCAGCCTTTACCGGCGTGCGCGTTTCGCTCGGCGCATGCACGCGTTTCCAGTCCAATCCCTCGAACAAAGCCGAGAACTGGGCGGCCGTCAGATGCATCGCGCCGTCCTGCATTCGAGGCCAATGGAACTCGCCATTCTCAAGCCGCTTGGCAACCAGGCACACGCCGCTGCCATCCCAGAAGATCAGCTTAATCCGGTCCGTTCGTTTGGCGCGGAAGACATAGATCGTGCCAGAGAATGGGTTAGCACCCATCTCCGCCTTCACCAGTGCTGCCAATCCTTCAGCACCTTTGCGGAAGTCGACGGGCTTGGTGGCGATCATCACCTTTACCGCACCGGACGGACCAATCACGACTGAGCCTTCAAGGCCTGGATCACGGCAGCAATGGTCGCGCTGTCCGTACCAGATGCGATCCTGACGATCGCGCCGCCAACCTCCAACTCGATTGCCGCAACTGGAAGTGCGCTCCTCGTTATCGTCTTTCGCCGTGTCGGAGTTGCCTCTGCTGGACGATCAATTACCGCTGGCACAAACATCGGCGGCGAATCTTGCTTCGCCTGACTTCGCACCTGCCGACGCCACGTAAACAATTGTCCGGGAGACAACCCATGTCGACGCGCAACAGCACTGACCGACATCTCGCCGCTATAGCTCTCAGCGACAATTCGGTCCTTCTCCTCGTCGCTCCAGTCGCGGCGACGGCCAGTTCCCGTGAAAACCTCAAACCGTTGCACCGGCACGTCTACACTGGTGCCATGCGTAAAACCTGTAATCGTCATATGTCGAAGCCTCGTTCGGCAACAACATCAACAATCACACGCTGATCCGGAAGGTGGGGGCAAAACACCGCTTACTTTCAAGGCGCGACCGTATCTACAGCCGCGCCCAGCCGCGCATGCCGTCAAGATCGAAAAAGGCCTTTGCAATGTTGCGCGCTTCAACGGTCCGGTCCTTCTCGACGTGATCGAGCGGTGCCCTCCAGAGGACGTCAGCGGTCCGTGGGGATCCGAGCAATCCCTGTGGCCCTTGCCGTCAGCAACCATGAACTGCACGACGAATTGGTCACACTACGATCCCACCGTGAGCGCGACGAACAGCCCACCTTTTCTTTGCTGATTGCGACCGCGAGATAAGCTTCCTCCTCCATCAATAGACGAAAGCCGTGGGATGCTCGTCGCGCACACATCCCATCAAAGTCCATGTTGCGAAACTCAGCGACAACGGCGACTCAATAGCCGCAAAATGGAAACGCCGATCACGCAAGAGAACTCGAGCCTGCGTTCCTCGGCGAATGCTTACAGTCTGGCCGTCACCCTCGCTGGCTGTGGATACGAACGAAATTCAAGGGAACGCTCTCGCTCAAGCGGCTCGTCAATCTCGCGCGCGTGCAGATCGAGACAGCGACATCTACGAGTTCTATTGCGCCACGTAGGACCTTGGTACCGCCTTCCTCGTGCGGGCGCAGACGAACAGGCTGCCCGAGTGTCGCCCAAAGATCCTGGCCTTCGCGCCTTCGCCCAGTGCTCTTGGACGGGATGTCATCGCATCACAACGACCCGACTTGGCTGCAGGTGAAGTGCTATCAAAACCTTGACCGGTTTGCACGACATCGCTTTCGGCATCTCTATTGGATCAAGCTCGACGATGTGGGTCAATCGGCAGCCCTGCCGGATGGATGACCGTGCATCCGGACAACGCCTTCGTCAGCCAGTAGTCAGCCAAGTCGTCTATCTAGGGCTGCCGCGCCAAGCAACCTAAACTCACGTCAAAACACAGGAGCGAATCGTCATGTATGGTCGAATTGGTGACTCTTCTGATATCCAATACACGCGTAGGGGGAGGCGGCAAACGGATGCAGGAAGCCAAGAGTTCGCGGCCACGTTTGCCCGGATGCACATAACCGCATCGGCTTCCAGCGGCGGCTCATCGTCAGCGGCTACGCAAGCTTACTCCCTCCAAGCCAACCCTCCGGTGGTGCAGATCGACAGATCTACTTTCAGGAGGGAGGCGAGGCAATTTCACGGCGCTGAGATCACGCGCATCGCAGACAATCCACAAGAGTATTCGGAATTCATATCGTCACGCGCCAGACGCACTGCGGACGTTGCTAGTCAATACGGCGTGCGTCGAGACTCGGAGCACGCGCGATATTACAGCTACCAACTGGGAGACCACTGTGTTGGACTGCTGAGAACAGAAGGCGGATTCAGCATGACTGAGTTTGAATCCGAAAGGTGGCGGGAACAATTTCCCGGTCGAACTGAGGTCACCTCTATAGTGGATCTTCAGGTAACTCATCCGCTCGTCGAGAATGCAGGCGATATTCTGCTGGAGCATCAACTTCGGAGGGACGGCGAACGACCGTTACTGAATTGGCGTGCGGCTAATCCAGAAGCACAAGCCCGCGCAGCGACGATGGGGTTTGTTGAAGTGGATGATGGCGACATGGTCCTTGACCCTACTCAGCATCCCGACAAGTGGACGAAGAACAGTGCCGGTGAATGGCAGCGTGTGGGCAAACCGCAGCAGTATCTCTGCAAAACTAAGGATAGCGGGAAAACTGAACCAAGTTCAGACTCCTATGAGGATGACTTTATGTGATCGGACGCTCGTGGAGATAGCAGCGATGGCGGGCCGCTGATGGCTATGTGCCGTGTCCATTGTCATGTGCGGTGAGCGAAATGGCTCGACCGAAACGGCAACGCGCACGGGCGGCCCCGGCCGGCGCAGACTCAAGCGGAGCAGCTACCGCCTGAACATTGCAAGTGCTTTAGCGCGCGCCGCACCGAAGTCTGCAGCCATGTCAGAAACGTTAGGAGGAGACGCATCGGGCCTCCATCTATGTTTCTTCGACGTATTCGCCGGAAAGTTCGGCAGCTTCCCGGCCTGGCTGTGCGTGGGGGTCACTCCGATCGATCTCGTGGTGAAACTCGCGCCGCAGGCAGTGCAACTTCCAGAGCGTCCTCTGGCCTAAACCCGCTCAGGCGGGATGGGATATTGGCGATGAGATTTACGTGTGCATCTGGGCGATTGCACATGTCAGCCAAACGCTGGCCAACGAGCGCTGAACGACACCAGCCCGCAAAATGATAGGCACGGCATTTTCGCCGTTTCGGAGATGGAATATGACGGTCATTGGCCCACCTGGGAACTCGCGTATTAGGAATGCTGGGGCCGACAATATTTCGGGATCAAGCAGTTCGCGCTCGCAATCAGGCCCTCCCCTGGCGGAGGGCCGCCAAAAGTTCAATTCCATCCTGGAGGTGATGCACTCTGGGTCTCAAGGCACAGGTGCGTCCTGCGCACGCACTGCCGACGAAGACCCTGGGGAGAGGTCGTCCGGCCCTTCCGCGGGCGCACGGCGAGTGCTGGCCGCTGTTGTTCGAGCAACCGCGCTGACAAGAGCAGGCGCCGTGCGGCGGCGCCGTCTTCCCTCAGTCCCGGAGGGTGATGCCACAGTTCTAGTCGCTGACCAGCCATCCAAGTCGGACATGGCAGTCCCGCTTTGTATAACCGCCGGACAAATCAAGGCAGAAGATCAACAGATGAAAGGCTTGCTTGCAGAATTTGAATCTAGCCGCCTTGAAGCTAGCCTAACCGCCAACCGAGGCCCTACCCTGGAGGAGAAGCAAGAGGCGCTCGATCGAATCGTCGATGCAGGCTCGACAGTTCTGGAATATCACGCGAGTCTGGCCCCAGGGAGCGATAGCATTCTGTCCAATGATCATGCGCGTCTAACCCGGGATCTGGTGCTCGATGCGGCATCGGAATGCATGGAACTCGCCAAGGACGGCATGCAATTGCTAGAGATTCGTAACAAGGCGCGCGCCGTGCTCGCCTTGGTCCTCCGATCCAACCCTAGCCCCGCCAAGCTGAGCCAAGCGGTTTCCAGTGTGGCAAGGCACTATATAGCTTGCGTGGAGTTTTGGGAAAAGAAGACATGGCGCGCGGAACGCATCCAGTTAGCCTATGCCGTCACTGCCAACCTACCAAATACAAATGCCGAGATCCAGCAGGCCGAAGAGGCCAAATTGCGACTGCATACCGGCTCGACACTGATGTCGAGGTTCATGGTTCTGCAATCGCGGATCGAGCTCGCGCGGTTGTTAATTGAGCCACGAGCGAGCAGTTTCCAAGCGCCACTGAGGGAAATGCTTATCGGTGAGAACGGGCGAGTACCTCTGTTGGATGCCCTCAGCGCCTCAGTTTTGCCGGCGGTGCATCGGACGCGCGGCGCTCTTCAGACCAAGGCAGGGCGCCCACTCGACTCGATAGACTGCTCCGTTCTGCAAGGCGTCATGCAGAGGCTTTTGGATTTTGCATCGGCGTTGCCCGACTTGCTTGGCAGGCTAAGCGATGACCGAACAGGTGCCGACCTCCCGTTGGAATTGTTGGGTCAGATAGCGGAAGGCGCGCGAGGCACTGCGGACCAGGTCCTGCAACTCTTGGACCTGCAGCCAACGAGATCATCCATCAGCGAACGGCCGGCTGCCGCTGTGACTGCGACCGACACTACCGGCCAGGCTGTGACGGAGAGGGCTGCACCGGCCGAAGGCACTTCGACCCGCAGGAAGGGGAAAAGCAGGCGCAAGCCCTCCGCTGGCGCCCGAAGTTCGGCCCCCGGGCGACCGGAACCGCAAGTCGTTTCGGGCAAGAGCGGCACGGCGCAAGCAACCGAGGTTCTCTCCCTTGGCAACAGTTCATCGGGCCCCTCCATTAGTCCACATCGAATTGCGGACGCTGCGCCCCGTGCAGGCATTACCGCGGGGCGTGTTCTTCCCTCGTTGTCGGTTGATGGAGCGCGAGCTCGAGAAAAAAGCTTCGTGGGCGAACCCCGGCCCGGCGATCAAGGACCCGGAACATCGCAACCGGACGCGCTCCCAACTGGTAGCCAGACTGTGGGCATTGGGGAAGCTGGATCAAGCAGCTCGCCCCCGCAATCAAGTCACGCCGTTGGACAGAGCAGCCAATCGTCCGATGTCGGCGTGCAGCGGACGCTCGCTGGCTCCCAGTATAAACGAATGTCCTATGCTCGCGTTGTGCTAGGGGCCGACGAAGCCCTTGGCGGCAAATCCGCCGATTCATCCATAGGTCCCGCCCGAGCCCTCACGACTCCGCGACGGGCAGCCAGTGGGCCTCAACATCATTCTACCCAAGGTCCGCAAGGCGAAGTAACGGCCAGGGAAAAAAAGTCTTTGCGTTTTCATGAGAACTGGCGGCTCCGCGATCCAAAGCCGAGTCGCTCGCAACCAGACACGCTCCCACCTCAGGAGCAAAGCGAGCCCAGGCCAGCGGCAGGAGCGGGACGGCGGCGTTTCGACAATGTAGCCGCACAGAGCTACAACGAAGCACTACTCAATGACGCTTTACATGAGATTTCCTTCGCTCCCGGCATCACTGAATTCTCGTGCGCTGTGGTGAAGTACGACAAGAGTCTGCAAGGCCAGGCACATCATGCAACATTCCTCCAAAGGGCCGCTTCCGAGTTCACTCGTCAATTTATTCCAAGATGGGAGCAAGATGTCCGCGTCCGCAATACCTGGGGGTACGCCACCTCCTGCAACTCGATCAGCCGGAAAACTGGCGGTCAGGCAGGCATGGAAGCTTGCAGCGCCATGGCAGCTCAGGTGTCGAGACTCGGCAGCGCGCTGAAAGACGTTGAAAGTAAAACGCTTTCACTGTTCGTATTGTCTTTCAGTCGCTATCCCCGAGTAACGGAATGTCGCAATGGAATGATTGGTATCGCCAAGGTTTTTCATGAGCAACGCGGAGCGCTTTCCCAGCTCAACGGTCAAAGTCTGGCACTGCTGGTCAACGGCTTTAGCAAATGGCCGGAACACGAGAACGCTCGTAAAGCCGCGATAGCAGTTGCCGCCGAGATTCGCCGCCGCCCCGCCGGGCTGTCTGATTTTGGTCCGCAGAACTTGGCTAACGTTGTGAACGGTTTGAGCAAGTGGCCGCAAGAGGCGGAGTGTTGCGGCACTATCAATGCAATCGCCGATGAGGTCTGTCACCGCGCCGATAAAGACGCCAATCTATCCGGGTTTAATCCGCAGGCTCTGGCAAACCTGATGAACGGCTTCAGCAAAGCGCCGGAACTGGTACACTCACGCCAAGCAACCGTCGTCATAGCCGATGCGGTCTGTCGCCGCGCCGATAAAGACGCCGATCTATCCGGGTTTCATCCGCAGGATCTGGCGAACCTGGTAAACGGCTTCAGCAAGTGGCCCGAGGACTGCCGCGGAGCTATCGCTGCGATCGCGCGTGCGGTGCCTTGCGCCGCCGGCGAGCTGTCGGGTTTCATTGGGCAGGATCTGGCGAACCTGGTGAACGGCTTCAGCAAGTTGCAGGCGGCGGAGTGCTCCCGCGCTTCCGTTGCAATTGCCAGTGAGGTCTGTCACCGCGCAAGCCGCCCCGAGGTCGGGCTCTCTGATTTCAATCCGCAGCATCTGGCGAACCTGGTGAACGGCTTCAGCAAATTGCAGGCGGCGGAGTGCTCACGCGCTGCCGTCGCAATTGCCGTTGAGGTCTGTCACCGCGCCAGCCGCCGCGAGGTCTGGCTTTCTGATTTTGATGGGCAGCATCTGGCGAACCTGGTGAACGGCTTCAGTAAATGGCCGCAAGAGGAGAATTTGGGTCACGCCACCAACATTGTCGCTGACGAGGTGCTTCGCTGCGCCGATCAGCTGCCTATGTTTGATGCGCACCACCTGGCGAGCCTGGTGAACGGCTTCAGCAGGTGGCCGCAATCGGAAAACTCCTATCAAGCCACAGTTGCGGTCGCAGGTGCCGTGGTTAGCCGCCCCGGGCGCCTGCAGGGATTCACTGGGCAGGATCTGGCGAACCTGGTGAACGGCTTCAGCAAGTGGCCCGAGGACTGCCGCGGAGCTATCGTCGCGATCGCGCGGGCGGTGGCTCGCGCCGCCGGCGAGCTGTCGGGATTTAATGAGCTAGATCTGGCGAATCTGGTAAACGGCTTCAGCAAGTGGTCCGAGGACTGCCGCGGCGCCATCGTTGCGGTCGCGCGTCAGGTCGGTGGCCGGGCCGACCAGCTGCCTGTGTTTGGTCCGCAGGCACTTGCGAACCTGGTGAACGGCTTCAGCAAGTGTCCTGACGAGGCTGGCTGCTGCGACGCCGTCGTTGCCATCGCTGCGGAGGTGGTCAGTCGCGCCAGCCCCAGCGACCTGCTGCCTGGATTCGATCCGCAGGCCCTTGCGAACCTGGTGAACGGCTTCAGCAAGTGGCCGCAAGAGGAGAAATCACGCCAGGCCGCCGCGGTAATCGCCGGCGAGGTAATTCGCAGCGCTAACCAGCTCCTTGATTTTACATCGCAGCACCTTTCGAACCTGGTGAACGGCTTCAGCAAGTGGCCGCAAGAGGAGAAATCACGCCAGGCCACCGCGGTGATCGCCGGCGAGGTGATTCGCGACGCCGATCGGCTCTCTGGTTTTAGCTCGCAGCAGCTGGCAAATCTGCTCAACGGCTTCGACAGGTGTGCGGAAGAGGAGGCATGCAGCCAGGCGGTTTTGGAGATCGCCCGCAGACTTGGCCCGGCCGGTCGACCATACCGTCATTTTACGACGCACGGGCTCTCCAGTATCGCCAACAGTTTGGCGCGTGGGGTTATGAGGAGAGAGGACGCCGGAGAGATCGCAGAGACCGCGCTGCTGAAAGATCGACTACACAAACTGGCTCATTATCTTCATTATGCGAGCGATCGCATCGGCGAGGCCGACGCGGTGGCCGTCACGAGCATCTTGAAGGCGTTGGCCAAGGCCCAGTTGCATGACGATCTTAGCTTGCTCGCAGCCCCTGGAATAAATCGACTGAGGCAATTGCATCAGGCCCCTGGCTTTGCGGTTGAGAACAACCTCGAAATTATGGGAAACATTTGCGCCGCTCTGCTGCCGCTGGCGCGCAGCCCGCGCAAGCAGCTGCGTTGGCACCGAAGGCAGGCTTTGAACTTGCTTAATGATATCCAACCTATCGTGGAGCACAAGATCGAGGCCCATCTCAGGGCAAGCGATGCCGAGCGGAACCGGGGGCCGAACTCGACACGCCGTCCCGCGCTGTCGATTTATCAAGTGCTCAAGGCCCGTGCGAACCTGGCAACATTGCTGCGGCGGCCGTATGTTGAGGGCAGCAAGTCTGATTTGCGTGTGAGGCGCGACGAGCTGCAGTCCAAGACCAAGGAAATCCTGGACAGCACGCGCGAGCTCATCGAAAGCGACCTTTCCAGCATGAGTTGGAACTTGATCGCGCAAATCGAGGCTGAACGTCCGATCGATGCGCTCGACACGTTCGTGGCGCAGAATGCCGCAACGGTCCAAGCCCAACATTCGGCGTCCGTCTTCGACGTCCATCAGGTTCTGCGAGCCATGGACCATGAACCCAGAGCGCCGCAGGGTGAGGCGGGATTGATGCGATTGCCGGTAGTCGACATGCAGGGCCGGCAACTGGCCACGGACCCCGAGACGCGCTATTCGATCTTTTATCGCCTGACCTCGGGGGCAGTGAAGATGGTTGCGGTGCAACTGCCAGGAAAGCCGAGCCCGTTTATGCTGGCACGCACGTTAACCGTCGAGGGCGTGCCATACCGCATGGATCTGTTCGGCGGAAGCAAGTTAAAGCCGCCGCGAAAAACCCTTTCCCAGATCGCGGCCAAACTTCCAGGTCGGGGGGAACCAGAGCCTTCCGGCGGGAAGCTGCTGGCGATTCCCTATGCCGAAACCGCACCAGGCACTTCCTTTGAGAAGCTGTCGCGCGCCTGGGCACCTTTCAAAGAGGCATATTATTACACTCAGCGTCGGGGTTTTGCCGCGCCGCCGGCTCTCAAGGACTTAGGTCCTCACGATTATGCGCTGGAAGGCGCATTCAAACTGTCGTTGCTGCCGGACCGCCCTGCCAGTGAACATCCCTTCAAGCTAACTGGGCGGGAAGGTCCGATTGCGTTGCGACCGCATGACGGCTGCGGCTTCATCAAGGCTTCGCTGGCCACTCGTATGAAGGCTGTTCGCCTGGCCGGTGGGCAGGAAGGTGCTGCTCGGGTGCCTGCGTTTGGTGAAGGAAGGAGATCGTCCCTGCCTGCCACGGCGCTGCAACATTATCCGCGAAGCGAGATGGTGGCAAATGAGGTGCGAGAGAAAGCTAAGATTTGGCTCGATAGTCGACAGGGGCAACGACTGACGGCCGAGGAGTTGTTTCGAACCCTGACTAGCGGACATATCGACGGTCCAGGCGCGGTTGCGGTACCGTCCGGTGATGAATGTCTCCATGTGCCGACGCTCAAAAGCGAGACCTTAACGGGGACGAACGGCGTGCTGATCGGGCGCTCGCCGTACGATAAGCCCAACCTGCGGCCAATCGCCACCGACCTGGTCAGGTCAGCCGCTGGTGGGGACCCGACAGCAGTGTTCCTAGGCGCGTGTGTGGCCATGCAATACAGCTTTAATGTCGCCCAGAAATCGGGCGAGGAACTCGCGGCCGACGATCCGACTTTCTTTGCTAAAGGCATTCTGATCGTCGTGCCGGACGAGATGTGGCCGGCGAACTACGCCGATCGTGCGCTGGTGATGTCTGCGGAGGACGTCAAGTGCCATTCGCAGTGGACGACAGGCAAGGACCGCGTCAAGGAGGATACGGCACTCGACTGCCTCGGCGTCCTGCAGGCCACCGAGGTGTTTGCCCCGGGGTCGTTGATCGCCGTGCCGACCGGTGAACAGAAAAAACTTGACGGCGACTTCGACGGCGACACCGTCATCATCATCGGCGACCGGCCGCAGCTTTATGAGCATGTGCGTGAATTCGATGAAAAGGAGCAAGCTCTCGGACTTCCATCCCTTAAGCCGCCAAAGTCGCATACCCCAGCACTTGACGGCGACACCTACCAGTTTGGTCGCGCCAGCCAGATTCTCGCTGCCACCCAGGATGTCTTGGAAACTTACAGCGGTCTACAGCGAAACTTTCTGGCTCAGTCTCATGAATCACGGCGCTGGTTTGCGGAGCGCGCCATCTTTGGCACCTACGAGGGCGTCCACCATGAACTCCGACGCGACATTGGTCAGTTGCTAGGCCGGGAAGAGGTGAGCGGCCAGGATATCGAGAACCTGTTTGCGAGAGCGAGGCGCGAGATCGAGATCGCTCAACATCCGGTTGCTCGCGAAATGGCCGAGTTGCTCGTTGCCGACCTTGAAGCATGGGCAGAGGGGCATGAGGTGGAGCCAGCGCCCGAGACAGTCGAACACGCGGAGGGCACCGAAAGCACGACGCTCAGCGCAGCTGTCTCAGATCTTCTCCCGGATTTGGCGGATTCCTATCCGGCAACTTCTCAACCAAGAGACCGCATTCGGGCTTTGATCGACAACTATCCGGCGCGGATCGAACCTCGCCCGGACGGTTACAATCCGGATGACCTGGTGCAAAGCGCAAACAACCTCCTGAGCCTCGGCATCAAGGTCGGCACCGACGCCTACAAATCCAATACTGGCGCTCAGCTGTTTTCGAAGAAGAGCGGGGACCTTCAGCGGCTGCTGCATACAACGCCTGGCTTGAGGTCCGTGCCATACGTCAAGGGCTTGGCAGCGTCTCTCAACCATGGAAGGTTTGACTTCAGGGCAGCCTTGGAGGATCTGGAGGACAATCCCACGCTGACGGCTTCAGTCATGCAAACCTCGATCAGTCTCGCTGTGGACGAACGCATCTTGCGCGAGTCCTCGGGCTTGCCGTCCGCAGCAGCGAATTCCGATGAGACGATTACGCTGACCCGCGAGGAGGCCTCGGAGCGTGCTAGAACTGAGGCTGCCCGCGCAATGAAAGAAGAGGGCAAAATCACCGCAGCGGCACTCAACGTCGCTGCAAGCCTCAGAAAAATGGGCATTCAGGTGAAAATGCCTCATTTGGAGCGCCGGCTGAGGTCGGAACGCTCCATAGGAGAGCAGCTCGCCGGAACGAGCGTTTCATCCGACAGCACCCAACAGCTGATCAGCAGTGCGGTACGTCACGTCTTCGAGATTCCTGACAAGGATTTTACACGTGCCTTCAAGGCAGCCATTCTGGCGTTCGAGGAGCAGGATTACACCGAAATTGAGGTGACCAACTGGTTCAAGTTCGAGCGTCCCACTTATCTCGGCATCCACGCGGTACTTGCCACAGCAGCAGGCTATCGCTTCCAGATGGAATTCCACACCCCGGCCAGCTACAGCGCCAAAGTTGACAACCACGATACTTATAAAGAGCTGCAGCAGCTGAAGCGCCGCGATGCTCCTGAGAAGACAGAGGAACTCGAGCAGAAGGTGACAGAGAGCTACAAGGCCGTTAGCAGACCCCATGACGTGCTGAGCATAACACACTGGAGCGATGGTAAGGGTAGCGTCGCAGTCGCTGGATTGCGAGCTGCGGGACAATCAAGAAAGGCGGAGATCGCCAGGCCACCGGAGGCTACGTACGACGATATTCGTTCTGCGCCGACGCCGACGCCCCCCACCTTCGATGCTCGGATCGGGAGGTCCGATGCGCCAGCTTCGAAACGCCCTGAGGCGTCGGTGCTCGGTACCACCGAGTGGCTGAGCGATGCCCATATTCAGACGGATTACGATTTCCTCGAGCAGCAGCTGCAGGGGATCGATCCAACGCTTGCCGCCAGCATAAGGCTGGTGGATCCGTCGGTATCCCATCTGCTGCGCCACATGGAGCTGCAACACGCGCGAGGCATGCTGCAGTCGATCTATAATCGAAACGCCGCCCCGGCCGACTTCCTGTTCCTTCCAGTGAACAATGGCACCTTTGATGGCCGCGGCACCCATTGGTCGCTGCTGCTCGTCGATCGCCGCGATCCGGAGCGGCAGGTCGCCTATCATTACGATTCCCTCCAGCAAAGAAGATATAACGACGAAGCCGCAACACAGCTGGCAGAACGGCTGGACGCCACCTTGGTGCCAGCCCGCATGGCCGCACAGCCGAACGACTACGATTGCGGCGTCTTTGTCGTGGACGGCACGCGGGCGTTGGTCAAGCGATTGGTGGACGGGGAGCGGCCAGCCCACGAGCCACTGCACCTCCACACCCTCATCGCCGATCGACAGGCGCTGCAAAGCAGACTGACGATGTATTGATACGCATGCTGGAAACAGCACGCCAAGCCAGTCGAATTTGCCAAATCTAGTCTTTGCGACAGGATTGAACGAAGCAGCCGCTGGCGCGCCAGTCGCGCCGAGCTAAGAGCAGTCGAGTGAGCCAAGACCTACCAGGCGACCATGCGGTGTTTCGTTCACAGCACCAGAGCAAGAGAACCAGTGCAGTAGCGAGCGGTACATCGACTGAGCTAGTCGGCGAAGGCCCCTTCCCGCGCCGGGCTTGTTCGTATCCGCAATACGCGCGGCCATCAGGTTGCGGGGGTCTCAGATCCCGCAGCTCCCCGTTTGATCCGTACCCCTCCGGTGATGCTTGCAATTACCCACATCTGAGTGTCGCTGCTATTTCGGTTCCGAGGCGAATGTCTGTCAGCCGGCTGAGGCCGCGCCAGTCGACTGTATTTCCCGGTGGCGGATCTGATGTTCTTGCAAGGTAACCACCTAAACGAGCGAGTTTGGTGAGATAGAAATTTAACGATCCCGGCGTCGCCTGCCGGTTACCTGCGTTGCTGACCATTTGATCGAGGATTTCAATTTCCTGTTCGGTGAGTGCCGCAGTTGGCGGTGTTTCGGGTGCAGTGCGCGCGAGCATTGTCAACCAGAGCACTCTCCAGCTCATAATGCAGAACACGGCGACGAGGTTTGCCAGTCGATCGGCCGTTCGTAATCTTGCGTCTTCAGCCCGACAACCAGACTTGAGGATCTTATGGAAGACCTCGATCTTCCAGCGCATCGCATACCATTTGATCTTTTCGACGGCCTCCTCGCAGCTATTCACCTCAAGATCGGTCAGCAGCTTCCATTCGATGCGCTTGCGGCCGGCCGGAGGGTTGGGCTCTACCGCGTGAATGACGGTAAGATCCAATGCAGGGTATCGCTTCTTCTTGCCGATGGGCGGCAGCACCCGGATCCGTTTGAAGCGGATATCCAGGTGGACTTTGGTGACCTCGTCGGTATCGGCGCGAACTTCGATAAGGTGCTGTCCGGCAGTTTCAACATCGCGCATTTCAGCCGATATTGTGTGATCCCCGTTGCCAGCCAGCCGGTCGACGACGGTCCGCACGACGAAGTGCGTGCCAAGCTCCTTGGTCAGGCAGTAGAGCTCGTAGATATCACTTTCGCGGTCGCCGACATGAATACATCGGTCTGGCTGGCCGAGAAGGTCGACGGATTGACGCAGATTTTCAAGCCAACGGATGCTTTCCTTGGTTTCGATCGGAACACGTGTCGGGTTGATCTTGCGTTTGAGCTGGGCGGTCCCCTTGAACTTGTCGCGGCTCCAGAACTTGACGGCCGCCAACCCTAAGGGCAGCCCATCCAAGGTCACCGCAAGGCTCGAATGCATCAATATCCCGCAGACCGTATGGTGGCGCAGCCGCTCCTGTTTGTCTCGGCCACTGTTGACGCTCTTGGTAAAGCCAACGGCATGCGGATTGCGGCGCTGATAGGTAAACTCGGTCGTGTCCTGCAGCACCAAGATCGGACCATTGCAAGCATCGTAGCGTTGGGCGGTCGCGGCAAAGTGGCCGTTGAGGATATCGCCTTCCTCAACATTCGGATTGGAGAAAAAGCGATACGCCGCTTTGGTACTGGCCCAGTCCTGGCAGGCAAAAGGAATAGAGCCGCCCATATGCTCTCCAAGCTGTCGTAAAAGCTCCGAGCAGCGTCGTCCAAGACGCGCATCTTTGAAAGACCCGGCGTCTATTTCCTGCTTGCTCCAATGGCCGTCATTATCAGCCATCAGATCGTCTCGAACCGACATAAAGCACCGCCTTAAACGAATCAGGTGCTCGACACAGAATCACAAGCGATTCTTTCGATTCAAGATTTCACTGAAAACTTTCCGTAAACGAGTCAGCTACTTATCCCTTATGGGTAATTGCAAGCCGGTGATGGCCGCCTTGCCGAGGTAGGCTGAAGATTGCAAGTCCTAGTGCAAGCACTAGGAGTAGTCCTATGACGAAGCATCAGATTGAGGTGATTACGTCGGTCGAGCGGCGTCGGCGTTGGTCTCGCGAGGAGAAGTAGCGGCTGGTCGCGGCGACGCTTGAGCCAAGCGCAAGTGTTTCGGAGATTGCGCACTCGGCCGGCATCCATGTGAGCCAGCTCTTCCGCTGGCGCAAGGAGCTCTGCCAGATCTCCGCGCCGTCCGTCCCGCAACTCGTTCCGGTGGAGGTCATCGAAGCGCTGCCAGCGCCAGCGACCCCGGCCGAGCCGCCGCCGGTCTCCCGGCCGCGCAAAAAAGCAAGCATGGTGATGATCGAGCTTGGCGGCGGCCGTCGCCTTCGGGTCGAGAGCGACATCGATACCGAAGCCATGGCACGGATCCTCGATGTTCTGGAGCGGCGATGATCCCCGTCCCGAGCGGTGTGAAGGTGTGGCTGGCCACTGGCTATACCGATATGCGCAGGGGCTTTCCCGGCCTGTCGCTGATGGTGCAGGAGACGTTGAAGCGCGATCCCATGAGCGGCCATCTCTTCGTCTTCCGCGGTCGGAGCGGCGGGCTGATCAAGGTGATCTGGCACTATGGCCAGGGTGCCTGCCTGTTCACGAAGAAGCTCGAGCGCGGCCGCTTCATCTGGCCGTCGGCGGCCGACGGCACGGTGGTGATCACGCCGGCGCAGCTCGGCTATTTGCTCGAAGGCATCGACTGGCGAATGCCGCAAAAAACTTGGCGTCCGACGTCGGCGGGATGAGCAAAACCGCTGGCACGGCGGGAGCGAATATGATTCCATCCCACCATGACCGATGCGGCTGATCAGCTTCCCGACGACCTTGCCAGTGCACATGCGATGATCCTCGCCGAGCGCGCTGCCCGCCGCGAAGCCGAGGCGCTCGCCGCTCGCGCCCAGGCAGTGAACTCGCATTCGGATAAACTGATTGCCCGGCTCCGGCTGGAGATCGAGAAGCTGACGCGCGACATCCATGGCAGCCGCTCGGAGCGCAAGGCCCGGCTTCTCGAACAGATGGAGCTGCAGCTCGAGGAGTTGGAGGCCGACGCTGGAGAAGACGAACTGGCGGCGGAGATGGCGGCGCGCTCCTCGGCGGTCCGGGCCTTCGAGCGCAAGCGTCCATCGCGCAAGCCTTTCCCCGAGCATCTGCCGCGCGAGCGCGTCGTCCTTGCCGCTCCATCAAACTGCCCGTGCTGCGGCTCTGCCAAGCTGGCGAAGCTGGGCGAAGACATCACCGAGACGCTGGAGGTGTCCCCCGCGCCAGTGGAAGGTGATCCAGACTGTACGCGAGAAGTTCTCTTGCCGCGAATGCGAGAAGATCACCCAGCCGCCGGCACCCTTCCACGTGACGTCGCGCGGCTTTGCCGGACCGAACCTCTTGGCGATGATCCTGTTCGAGAAGTTTGGTCAGCACCAGCCGCTGAACCGGCAGAGCGAACGCTATGCCCGCGAGGGCATCGACCTCAGCCTGTCGACGCTCGCCGATCAGGTCGGGGCCTGCGCCGCGGCATTAAAGCCGGTGCATGCGCTGATCGAAGCGCATGTGCTGGCCGCCGAACGGCTGCATGGCGACGACACCACCGTGCCGATCCTGGCGAAGGGGAAGACCGATACGGGTCGCATCTGGACTTATGTCAGAGATGACCGGCCGTTCGGCGGGCAATCGCCACCGGCGGCGCTCTATTATGCCTCGCGCGACCGGCGGCAGGAGCATCCCGAGCGTCATTTGAAGAACTTCACCGGCATTCTGCAGGCCGACGCCTATGGCGGCTACAATCCATTGTTCAAGGTGGATCGCGATCCCGTTCCGCTGACGCAGGCGCTGTGCTGGGCCCATTCTCGGCGCAAGTTCTTCGTGCTCGCCGACATCGCCAGCAACGCCAAACGCGGCAAGAATGCTGCCGCGATCTCGCCGGTTGCACTGGAGGCGGTCAAGCGCATCGACGCTCTCTTCGACATCGAGCGCGACATTAACGGTCTTTCGGCCAACGAGCGGCTGCAACGACGTCAGAAGGACAGCCGTCCGCTCGTTGATGCGCTTCAGGCCTGGCTTCGATCTGAGCGAACAAAGCTGTCGCGCAGTTCACCGGTCACCGAGCCGATCGATTACATGCTGAAGCGCTGGGACGGCTTCACGACCTTCCTCGGTGACGGCCGGATCTGCCTCACCAACAACGCCGCCGAACGGGCGCTGCGCGGCTTTGCCCTCGGCAGAAAGTCGTGGCTCTTTGCCGGCTCCGATCGTGGTGCCGATCGCGCCGGCTTCATGGCGACGCTAATCATGACCGCCAAGCTCAACGATGTCGATCCGCAGGCGTGGCTCGCCGATGTGCTCGCGCGCATCGCCGACATGCCGATCGCACAGCTCGAACAGTTGTTGCCGTGGAACTGGTCTTCTTCGAAAGTGGCTGCCGACAAGGCTGCCTGACCGAAAATTGGACCGACAATGGGATACCGCAACACTTCTCTCTACACGCTCAAATACGTGGCCGAAATGCTCGAGGAGGACGAGGACTTTCTCCACGACTGCTCCATCGGAATGTTCTCCGAGGACGGGCGACTCAGCGCCTACGACAGCTTCCCAGCCTCAGAATTGAGCGAGCCCATCGTTGTCTTCACGGAAGATGGCATCGATAATCTTCGGCACATCATCAACGTCCGCAGAGAGATGGGTGACGCACCGCCCAAGGCTGTCACAAAGGCCAAAGGTTCGGAGCAGTAATACCCGCGGTCCTCACCGGACGGATACTTTGATCCGGCACAGGTTAACGAAGCAGGAAGAAGACAATATTGGGTGAGGACACGCCGCCGGCGGCTTAAGTAGCGGAAACTCTCCCTAACGCACGGCGCGTCCAACGACAGCAATGTTCGCCGTCGCGCTTCAGCCAGTCTGTCAGCACTGCGCGGCGAGACTATGCTGGGGCCGAGCATGCTGAGCACGCCTGTGAGCTGCTGGTCCGCCGATGGCGACCAAGAAGACCGAAGCGGAGCACGGACCCGACAAGGTGGAACGGCTGCAAAGCCTATGATGGCACTTTCAATCTCAGCGCGGCTCTATGCAACGTGGTGGTCGGTGTCAATATAGCACCTAAGCGACAAAGCGCTTGGTCGATGTTATGGATTCACCAGCATGCATTCGGCATGCGGCGACTTCTCACCGAGGCTGCCGCTCGCCCGCATATTCCGATGAAGCCGGCCATTTTTGAAGCTTTTAAAGATCACGACATTTGATCCGGTGTCTGCAGTAGAAGCGCACGCCCTCACCACACTTCCGCGAGAAAGTGACGTTAGATCGAAATCTGCTTCAACAGGAGACGTCAGATCGCCCGCAGCCGTGATCTATCACGGCGCTATTTTTTTAAAGCTCGTCAGCTTGTCGAAAGGTGACGACTTTAGTTTGAGGAGGTGGATGCAGAAGACAGCATCGCCGCCCATTGACAAATAAAGATAAACGCCGGAGTACCTGATGGTCGCAGTAAATGGAAGTAGTAGCTTCGGTGCTCTCTTGGCCCGTACAGGAGGTCATGAACGTTCGAACCGACAACCGTCGCACGCACCTGATCATAAAAAACCGGCCGATCCTAGCGCGCAGCCAGACCCCAAGAGGTCCGAAAGGGCGCACGATCGCACGGACATTCCGCCCAATTCTGGCGACGGCGGGGCTGCATCTCAACAAGAAGCCTTTCAGCTGGCTCTCAACGCCGTAGCGTTAACTATCATGAACGATGTCATGGCTGATGCCGAGGAGGCTATGGCAGAGACAGAAGAGGATACCTGATGCTGGATAGATGGTCCTCGTCAGGAACCGGCGTGTCGTTGATGACGGCACAATTGAAGAAAGGAAAGCAATATGTCAAGTAAAATTGGGTCTAATAGTAGCAAAGGTAGTTCAGGCGCCGCGGGCTCTACAAATACAAAGGCCAAGAATGATGGGGCTGATGCGTTCAAAGCTCAAATGGAGGAGCTGGCGGCGGTTAGCACCGAGGCTACGAATAGGAGTATGTTGCTGCGCACTGTTACAACGCAACTCTCGACGGTCAAGAAGGTCGCCGACGAGCGCGTTCAATAATGTTTGAAGCGTGACTTACGTAGTCTCGATCGCACCATTTGGTAACGCGATGTGGAACTGAAATGAGTCGCACGGCAATTGCCGTGCGGCTTCTATCCTTGTCTGGAAGAATATCCTTGAGTGACGCGATTTCTCTTCATTTCGAAGTCCTGTCAGGCCTCTATTGCGGGCTGACCGGTGTACTGTATCCAGAAGCGAAAGTAATCGGTAGTGGCCTCGACGCCGACATAATCTTTATCGAGCAAGGATTAGCGCCTCAACATCTTCGCATCACTTTTCTTGCAGATTCGATCGATGTCGAAACCCTCGCAGCCGGAATTAGCGTTCAGGGCAAAGGGGATATTGCCGCCGGCGAGCGTGTTGTGCTTCCTCTTCCGGTCGTGATCGACGTAGGCGCGATGTCCATGCTCTGGTCGGCAGAGGGTGCAGCGCCCGCTGAATCAGTCGACACACCACGCCTCTCGATCCGCATACTGGCCTTCGTACTATTGGGCTCCGTCGGGATCGGCGCGCTCTCAATGATTTTCTCCTACTACGTTAGCGCCGATGTATCGAGCGCCAATTCACCTGCTGCTATCCCTAAACCCAAGCTGACTGAAAACGCTGACAATCAGATGGCTGTTGCAGCGGCCAGAGATCTGCAACTGGAAGCGGCTAGAGCGGGCCTGCTCAATATTAAGGTCGACTGGGCCAAGGGGGTTGTTACAGCTGAAGGCACCGTCTCGTCTGCATCGGCTACCAGTTGGCAGAAGGTTCAGGAGTGGTTCGATCATCGCACGAATGGAGCTCTAACACTGGTCAATAAAGTGATCACCAAAGAGGAGAAGGCGCCGTCGGCAATCGCGATTGAAGCGGTTTGGCGCGGGTCCTCGCCGTATGTTGTTATTGACGGAGAGAAGTACTTCGTCGGCGCCCTTTTGGATGGTGGATGGACAATCGATCGGATCGAAGACAGCCGCGTGCTGCTGAGCCGGAATGGCCACGTTGCTTCTCTCCCCTATTAAGTGCTTTCCGGTTCGCAGGCTTAGGAGAACTCCAATGCTCAAGCTGCCCCACCTGCCCTGTTGCACTCGGTATCATCCGGAAATGCAGGAATAAATTGTTGTCCCGTTACGGCGGGTGCTCCAGCTCCAGCAGATCGGGCCCCAGCTTGATCAAGGGCGAGACGATAGCGGCGCAGGACCCAGCGTGAACGACGAAGGTCTCCGAAGCAGGTGGTGTCGCGCGCTTATCCCCAGGCAAGGCGCGATTTCCTGTGCTCCCTCTTTTACGTCTGCCTCGCATGTGGAAAGAGCGCAGGAAACTTGCCCCGGTTGCGGCACCTACATCCGATCATTTTCGGGATGTTCAACTGCTGCGACTTCTCGCCTCTGCGCTCGTAACGGCCGATGTTGGCGGTGGAGCCTGACGGGCCTGGACACGCTGTATACACCCGGGGCCACCGCTTTCGCAGTCTCAGTCTCGAGCGTCGCCATGCGCTGGTGGACCTTCGAAAGCTGCGTAAAAGCAGAGCAATTCTCAAACGATAACAAGGGGCCTCCATGGGTAATATCATTCGTAACCTCATCGAGCGCGCGCCGGCCAGCCCGGACTTAATGGTTGCGCTGATGCTGCTTGTGGCAGTGGCTATGATGGTGATGCCAGTACCAACCGCAGTGATCGACACACTGATTGGCTTCAATATGGGTTTGGCCATACTGCTGCTAATGGTTGCTTTGTATATCAGCACACCCCTTGAATTCTCTTCTTTGCCAGGCGTCATCTTGATTTCCACGGTCTTCCGTCTGGCGCTCACCATCGCAACGACGCGATTGATCCTGGCCGAAGGCGAGGCGGGCAGCATCATCCACACGTTCGGCGATTTCGTAATCTCAGGCAATATCGTCGTAGGTATCGTCATATTCCTAGTCGTGACCATGGTGCAGTTCATGGTCCTCGCGAAGGGCGCTGAACGCGTAGCAGAAGTGGCCGCCCGCTTCACGCTCGACGCCCTGCCGGGCAAGCAAATGGCGGTCGACGCAGAGTTAAGGAACGGCGATATAGATGCCAGCGAATCTCGCAGGCGGCGCGGCGCATTGGAGAAGGAAAGCCAACTTTACGGCGCTATGGACGGCGCGATGAAGTTCGTGAAGGGTGACGCGATCGCCGGGCTCGTCGTTATTTTCATCAACATGCTGGGTGGGATTTCGATCGGTTTGCTTTCGAAAGGTATGCCCTTCGGCGAGGTGCTGCGACATTATACCCTTCTCACCATCGGTGATGCGCTAATCTCGCAGATCCCGGCCCTGCTGCTCTCAATTACCGCGGCGACCATCGTCACTCGTGTAACTGGGGCCGGGAGCCTCAACCTTGGGACCGACATAGTTAATCAACTCACGGCGAGCAGGCGAGCATTACGGTTGGCGGCTTCCGTCTTGGTTGCGATGGGGTTCATTCCTGGCTTCCCTCTACCCGTCTTTTTTATCTTGGCCGCGGTATTCGCCGCGGCAAGCCTTCTCAAGGGTGATGTGCTGGGCACCGGCGGTGTCGATGCTACACCTGCAGCTCCAGTGGAGCCTCAAAACCAAACGATGCCTGCGGAGGCATGTCCAATCGCTCTCTTCCTTGCGCCGAACGTCATGCAAGCCATCGACCAGGTCGAACTAAAACAGCATATTGCACGCGTGTCGCAATTGGTCTCAGCCGATCTTGGCATCATTGTTCCCCGCATCCCTGTTGCGGTCGATCAGCAGCTGCCCGAGTCGAAATTCAGGATAGATATCGAGGGCGTGCCGGTAGAACAGAATCTGATTGATTCGACACAGCTAATGCTTAAAGACGATCGGGCGAACATTCAGTCGAGCGGCATCCCCTTTCGCCAAGATTCTGAAAAGGACATAATCTGGGTCGAACAATGCCATGCGCAGGCTCTTAAGGCTGCCAGCATCCGACATCATCGCCCCAGCGAACTCCTCGCGTTGCGTGTGCAAGGGGCGTTAACCCGCTATGCACCGCGCTTGGTCGGCATTCAGGAGACCAGCCAATTGTTGGGGCGGATGGAGCAGGAATATGCTGATCTGGTAAAGGAGGTGCTGCGCACGACACCGATTCCTCGGATTGCCGACGTACTGCGCCGTCTGCTGGATGAAGGTATCCCGATCCGCAACACCCGCGTTGTCTTGGAGGCATTGGCCGAACGGAGCGAACGTGAGCAAAATGTCGCCCTTCTCACCGAGTACGTTCGTTCTGATATGAAGCGGCAGATCTGTCACCGCTATGCCAATGAACACGGAATCGTGCCCGCGTTCATCATCGAACGTGAGACTGAGGATGTGGTGCGCAGCGCGGTTCGGGAATCGGCTGCGGGGCCCTACCTCGCCCTAGAGGATCGGCAAAGCGAAGCACTACTGTCACAGATGCGTCAGATCCTATCCAGCACAGCGCCTGATCAGACCCGGCCTGTCGTATTAACTGCAACGGATATCCGACGCTTCGTCCGCGGCTTTCTCGCACGAAATCAGATTGATCTTGCTGTGCTGTCTTACCAGGACCTCGCGCCCGACTTCACCATCCAGCCCGCCGGATCCGTTAAGCTCCGCCTTGAAACAACAGTGGACCGTCAGGGGCTCGCGATTTCCGCATTGCCGCAAGTTGATAGCCAAGACCTCGATGATAGGTGAGAACTGAAGATGACTTCGCATAAGAATACAGTCGCTGCAACATCAGTTTCATTTCGATTGAACTCAGTCCTCTTCGCTGTACTCGCCATCCTGCCTCTCGGCGGTTGCGCCAGCTGGAATAAGCCAGCTCTTTCGGTGAAGGAGACGTCGCCCCCAGCGTTGCTCGGCGCCAATCATATCGACCCGGCAATGCGCGAACGCATATTGAGCGCAGTTGGTAAGATTTCTGAAGAGCAAGCGTTACACAATCTGAAGCAGCATCCAGATAATGTTGATGCGGCAATCAGTTTTACCAAGATATTGCTGGCGCAGAAACGAGAACATGAGGCGCTTCAGGTACTCGACGGAGTGCTTGCTACGGATCCAAGTAATCTGCGTGTATTGAACGCGAAAGGAGTTGCCTTGGATCTTCAGGGCCGGCATGACGCCGCACAAGTACTATATCGGCAAGCTCTCAAAGCAGAGCCAGACAATCAGATGTTGCAACACAATTTGAACCTGTCCTTGGATACAGACGGGAAGTCCGATCCACGTGCGTTGGCACCGTAGCATAACTGTGCGCAGCACAGCCTCGATGCGCATGTCGAAAGTGGTTGAAACGGGCCCTTATTTATCAGATAGAAGCCAACTAGCTCTTTGCCAAACCGGCTTGCCTAAACTACCTTCCTTGTCGAGCAGCCAGCATTTGCCGGTGCTCCGTGTGGGCAAACGGATGACGCGGGTGAACGCTGTGGAAAGCTTGCCGCGGTAATTGCAACGCAAGCGTCCTGCCGCTTCCGATTGTAGCCCCGCTTTTCATTAGACTTAACGTGATAGGCGGTGAAGGCGGCGTCATACAGCGTTGTCAGCTGACGGGCATGCATCGGCCCGCCCGCGTGGGATTTCGACTGACGCGCTTGGAAGACGGTCCTTTGCTCATCAGCAAGATCGATCTGCAAAAGTTCGTCCAAGCGCGCGAGTAGCTGGCCCAGGGTCTCCGCCGAGGCCGGCCATGGAGCGATGGCTGGCAACTCCGGCTGCAGTTCTAGGAGGTGGACGACCTCTCCGCAGTGATCCACGCACCGTCTTCGATCTGGCCCAACAGATCTAATGGAGGTCGGCAGTTGTTCGGTGGTCGCTTAGCTTTGCGAGCAGACCGTGCGACACCGACGCAAACTCCGATAGCCTCTCTAAGACCCCTTCCAAATCGGCGCAGCGCTCTGGCTCGAGCTGCCGCCCCCTTGCTCAACATTACAGCTTCGTCCGTCGAGATGAATGCCGGGAAAACGTCGTCTATGGAGGTTGCCAGCGGACGAACATGCCCGTTCTGACGCGAGAGGATTTCCCCGACGGGTGCTTCGAACCCGTTCGCCTGCGGGCTCGTCTTGACTTGCACGGGAGCGATCTGCGATTGCAGGTGCATGATCGTGGTATCGATTAGCCAGCCGGTGTGCAACTGTAGCGTGGCCTGATGGAGTACAATGCGGAGCCAGGCAAACTTCCGCACGATGACGCGCGTGCGGCCCAGTTTGCTCAGAGCATGGGCGAGAGAAGTCCCGCTTTATTGGTCAGACCGCCGCGACGTCGCCCGTGCCTTAACTTGCGGCTAAAGGTTTGGCGGATCTTGCTTTGCTCGCCGACAATCCCGGAACTGCGCGCGTGCCTAACCTGCGCAAATATGTTCATCGCGTTTGCGTCGAATAGACGGACTTAATTGCTGATACAGCACTAGGCCAAGCCACGCGCCAAGTGCCGGTCGTTAAGCAACAATGCCCGTTGCCATGGGGCGAATGGCTTTCGTATTGCCGGCGACGGTATGGCGCGCTGTTGCGGACGATTTTTTCGCCCGGCCTCCAAATAGCCCTTTCCGTTCGGCCGGTTTCGACCAGCAGCCGCATCCCGTCGGGATCGATCCCGCTGACCAGAAGGCTGGCGTACAGCCCCGAGCAGCGTGTGGACAGCAGCTCACGCTGGGATAGAGCCTGCGGCATGCATCCACCCCCTGAATGTAACTGATTGAAAGAATGGATTTTTCTAAACCGCTTCTCGAAGATAGCCCTTTCAGCCATCCGAACGATGGGCACCTGGACAATGCCGGAGCTCGTAGACCTTGGGCCGCACTGAGGAGAATTGATGCTAGAAAAAATCATCAGCGAGGTTGGTAGTGTTTTGGGCCCGCCGACCGACGGTTCCGATCCAATAGTCTTCACATGCTGCTGCCCGCGAGCTTTTCGGCGTTTGCATGCTCGTGCCAAGGCAACGAGTTGCGTGAATTCTGCTGTCACCTTAGCTCAATAGCCGGCGGCGACCTGCTCCGATTCTTCAAGTTTTATTATGAGGCGAAATGCGAACGCTACTCGTTGATCATCATGCGGAACTTGCACGCGCGGTACTTGCTGCGCTCGCGGATAGCGGGTTTGCCGTTGATGTAGCTTGCACTCTCGAGGAGGCCTCGTATGCATTTCATTGTGCGAGCTATGAAATTCTCCTGCTGGAGTTGGTTCTGCCCGATGGCGACGGCTTAGGCTGGTTGAAGCAACTAAGAAGCGAGGGCCACTCAGTTCCCGCCGTCGTTATGAGCTGCTTCGACGATCGCGAGAAGCGAATTGCCTCTTTCAATGGTGGCGCGGACGATTTCCTGCGCAAGCCCGTCTCTCCTGTTGAGCTCATCGCTAGAATGCGGGCCATTCAGCGCCGGGCGATACAGTTGACCGATCCCATCCTTGTATTTGGAAATCTCAACTTCGACCCAATCAGTCGAGCGCTTACCGTTGCAGGTGATCGGCTGACGATCGCACGTCGGGAGCTATGTATTCTTGAGCATCTACTTAAGCGTGCCGGCCGCATCGTGCCGCGTGCGCAGCTGGAAGGTCACCTCTATTCGTTCAACGAGGAGGTGACTACCAACGCGCTCGAAGTCGGGATTTATCGCTTACGTGGACATCTGAGTAGGTCAGGTGCGACGCCACAGATAAAGACTGTCCGCGGCATTGGCTACATTCTTGAATTGCCTGGCGCGGTATCAGCATGATTGGTCGAATATGAAAGAAAGACTGCCTTGAATATTGTTCCAATTCGTCATCCTGACACCCATCGGCCGCTGGCTCTCATCGAAGGACCGAGGCCCCCTAGTCGTCTTTACTTGGGCCCTCTCATCTGCGCGCTCATGCTGTTATCTCCGCTTTCTACCGCGGCCCAAAGCAGCGGGGATGAAGGGGCGCTGCGTGCCACTTCCAGTAGTATCAATGCCACGCTAAACCTCTCCTCTTCGCTCGGCCAGACAGTCCGTCTCCCCGCGCCAGCCGCGACGATCTTTGTTGCCGACCCGACGATTGCGGACTACCAGGCACCCTCGAGCGAAACCATCTTCGTCTTTGGCAAGAAACCCGGGCGGACTACCCTGTTCGCCTTGAACGACAGAGGCGTGGCTCTCGCCCAGATGCAGATCATCGTTACGGATCCAATCGGCGAGCTGCGAGCCATGTTGAGGGATCAGGTCGGAGACTATCCGATCCGTGTCAAGTACACCCCGCGCGGCGCGATTCTTAGTGGTACAGCGCCCGATGCCGAAGCAGTCGACACTGCGAAAAGAATTACCGAGCAATTCCTCGGTGACGGTGCGCAGGTGGTCAATAAGATCAAGGTCGCAGGGTCGCTGCAGGTGAATCTCAGTGTGCGGGTAGCGGAGGTCTCCCGTGGCGCGATGAAGGAGCTTGGGATTAACCTGTCGGCCCTCGGGCAAATCGGAAGTTTCAAGGTGGGTTTGTTAGGCGGCGGCGGTAGAGGCGCCAGCTCTGGTGCCGCTAGTGGTGGTGGTACAGCAGAAATTGGATACAATGATGGTAATATCAACATCGGCGGGGTTCTCGACGCGCTGGCCAAGGAGCACGTCGCTTCCATCTTGGCGGAACCGAATCTCACTGCGATGTCCGGCGAAACCGCCAGCTTCCTCGCTGGCGGGGAATTCCCCGTTCCTGTCCCACAGGAAAATGGGCAAGTCTCAATTGAATTTCGTCGCTTCGGCGTTAGCCTGGAATTCCTACCCACCGTTCTCAGCAACAACCAGATAAATATTCGCGTAAAGCCGGAAGTCAGTGAACTCACGTCACAAGGTGCCGTTCAATTCAGCGGAATTTCCGTGCCCGCAATTTCTACCCGCCGAGCCGATACAGTCGTTGAACTCGCCAGTGGGCAGAGCTTTGCAATTGGTGGGCTCATCAGGCATACCGTAACCAATGATATCAGTGCATTTCCCGGACTCGGTCAGGTGCCGATCCTTGGCGTCCTATTCCGTTCGTCGTCGTTTCAAAAAGAGGAGTCGGAATTGGTTATTCTGGTCACTCCTTACATCGTCAGACCAGGGTCAAACCCGGACCAGATGAGCGCACCCACGATGGCGTCGCCCTTGGATGGGGGGGCCACTGGATCGAATTCGCTACGTCTGCCGCGGAGCCGCGCTACTGGCCGCACTGGCATGCCAAGCGGCAAGAGCAGTGTCGGCTTTATCATCGAATGACGTTCCGGGTCAAAGTTCACCTAGCCGCTCTAACAGCAAGCCTGAGTGGCTGCGCAAGCCCGCCGATCCATGTCGAGCCATCGACACCCATCATAATCCAGCAGGAGACCAGCGTCTTGATTCTAGAGAGCCTTCGCGCCTCCGAACTGCAGCGCTTGCGTATTTTCCTTGGGAGGGCCAGCGGTGGTCGGCGCGACGCACTTCATCTGCTAATCAGCGGGTCGCCCCCGCTCAGCACAGAGGCAGTGCATCAGGCAAAACAGATGGGCATCTACGCTTCCAATATTCAGTTGTTTAACCAACACGAGGGCGGCCATTCAGCGCGAATAGAGGCGATCGTCTATGATGCGAGACCTTCTGACTGCCCGTCATTGTCCAGCACTTTGCCCAATGACGTTGACCAGCCGCTGGGCTGTTCGACGCGCCATAACCTCGCGGTGATGGTCAACGATCCGCGGGATTTGTTCGGCAATCAAGTTATCAAGGCAAGCAACGGCGAGCGCGCGGCCATACCAGTTGCCAAATACAGGACATTCACGGCAGACAAAAATGAAGAATAACCCGCGGCTAATGCCGGGAGCTGACCTGCGTTTGAAGACATGAACCTCTACCGGCAAGTGACTAACAGCGTCCTTGACCATTACTGTCGCAGCTTCAACTTCCCCAACGAATGGGCGACCGGTGTTGTCGCCGATGACTGCTGTACGGGAGGAATCATCGTCAGTCCGATGATCAGCCCCTCGAGATACTGCAAAGTAGTTAAGACCGACAGCCGGACTTCCACAGCCGCGCCAGAAGCCGATCCAGTGCCCGAGAGCCGAATAGCAAGGTTGAGCGCCCATGTCGCCGAGGCGAGTTTGACGCCATGCGCGACCGCAAGATGAGACGCGCGAAAACGCTTGCCGTAATGGGAAGAAGGATAATTGTTCCTGGTGCTTCGGTTCCCTACCCTTTAGCATGGCCCGCCCGGTCGCTGACAAATATCATCCTCCGGCTGCTTTTCCTCTCGATTTGACGAGCATCAAAGAAGCGGGCGCAGCATGTCTTAAAAGGTGTTCAAGGGGCTAAACCGACTTGAGAAACAGGAGACATGCAATGCGTTTGAAATTCTGTCCGATCGCTGCTACGGCAGTCTTGATTGCTTCGGCCGCGCCGTCGATGGCGGCCGACCATCAGATTCAGATGCTGAACAAAGGTGCGGATGGCGCAATGGTGTTCGAGCCGGGCTTCCTCAAGATCGCTCCCGGCGACACCGTAACCTTCATTCCAAAGGACAAGGGCCACAATGTCGAGACCTTCAAGGGCCTCATTCCCGACGGCGTCCCTGAATTTAAGTCCAAGTCGAGCGAGCAGTACCAGACGAAGTTCGATGTTCCGGGCGCTTACGTGCTGAAATGCACTCCGCATGTCGGCATGGGTATGGTCGCGCTGATCCAGGTTGGCGATAACCCGGCCAGCCTCGACGTGATCAAGAACGCGAAAGTGCCGAATATGGTGCGCAAGCGGCTCGATGCCGACCTTGCGCAGATCACGCAGTAATTATATCGGCACTGCGGATGGCGGCGCTCGCCTGCCATCCGCCACCGGCTGTAAGATGAGCCAGAAGCGCAAATTCTCTATTTCCTGAATTCTTGTCTGGGCTCTAATAGGTTGATTGATGGAAGGCCCGTCGATCCGGGCCCCAGCGTTCTGAAGACTGCCTCGACCGCATTTGCGACGGTGTGAACACGCCGGTCGTCACCATTCCTGGCCATCGTCAAAAAGCCGACCGAAAGCCCTCCATTTAGAGCGGATCATTGCTTATCGGAATCGGTTCTGGATTCCCAAATCAGCAGATTTGTGATTCATGCTGGATGCTGGAATGGAGGCCAGCATCCATGACGCGACCCTATTCGAATGATCTTCGCGAGCGAGTCGTTGCAGCGGTTGTGGACGGTCAGAGCTGCCGGGTGGTGGCGGAGCGGTTCGACATAGCTGTCTCATCCGTGGTGAAGTGGTCACAGCGTTATCGGGCCACCGGCAGTGTGTCACCGGGCAAGATGGGCGGCCATCGCCGACGTGTGCTGGAGCCGCACCGCGCCTTCATCGTCGAGCAGATCGAGCAGACATCGCATCTGACGCTACATCGGCTGAAGGATGAGTTGGCCGCCCGCGGCGTGAGCGTCTCCCACAATGCCATCTGGCAGTTCATGCGCCGCGAGGGCTTGAGCTTTAAAAAAAACACTGTTCGCCCTTGAGCAGGGCCGCGCCGACATTGCCCGGCGCAGAGCCCGCTGGAAAGCCTGGCAAGACCGCTTCGATCCGAAGCGGCTCGTCTTTATCGACGAGACCTGGATCCGCACCAACATGGCGCCGTTACGCGGCTGGGGGCCGAGGGGCAAAAGATTGCGCGGCTTTGCCCCGCATGGCCGCTGGCGCACCCTCACCTTCCTCGGCGCCCTACGCTGCGACAAGCTCACTGCGCCCTGCGTCTTCGACGGTCCCATCAATGGCGAATGCTTTCACGCCTATGTCCGCCAGCAGTTGATCCCGACCCTCAAACCTGGCGACATCGTCATCCTCGATAATCTCGGCTCTCACAAAGCCATCCGCGACGCCATCAGGGCCGTCGGCGCCAGGCTCTGGTTCCTGCCAAAATATTCCCCCGACCTTAATCCGATCGAACAAGCCTTCGCCAAGATCAAGCACTGGATGCGCCAGGCCCAAAAGCGAACCAGCGAGGAAACCTGGCGCCATCTGGGCTTACTCGCCGACACCATCAAGCCAGAGGAATGCGCCAACTACTTCTCAAATGCGGGCTATGCTTCCGTCAAAACATGAAAGGCTCTAGTACTACAGTTGCGTTTGATGCCTTGCTTTGTAGTGAGAAAGCATTGCGGATGCTTGATGCCTGCGTCGCCAGAGTGACCATGCCAAGATGAGGCGAACTCTAATCGGGGGCTGTAGCAGGAGGCGTTTGATCAGATAGCGGATCTCTGCGACGCTGGGCACGAAGGCCATGGTGTTGGTCAGGCGGCGATTGGCGGGTTTGGACTCGTTTCGTTCGGTTTGCCAGCAGCGGTGCGGCGTAGATCGGCGCCGAGTTTGGCGAGGAATGCAGCGGCTGCCATGACGAGCGTCATGTGCCGCTTCCAAGCATGCCAGGATCGCGCTTCGCAATGATCCAGGCCGAGATCGTCCTTCGCACGCTGGAAGCATTCTTCCACGGTCCAACGCAGCCCGGCAGCGCCCGCCAATTCGCTCAATTCGGTACCGGCGGGCGCAAAGACAAAGTAATAGGCGCGCGCATCGGGTTCGCGTCGGCTGCGCCGGATCAGAAGCCAGCGCTCCCATTGTGGATCCGGGCGAGAGCTGAGAGGAATACGGGCCCAATCATAAAGCCGAAGACCCTTGGCACCTTCGCCTGCTGCATGGCTCTGCCAAACCTCCGGTTTCAACTCATCAGCCATCGTTTCGGGATCGGTCTGCTCGATCCCTTGCTCACGCACAAAGCGCAGGCAATGATTGGAGCGCACTGCCAGAACATAAGGCTGGCCACGGCTTTCCAGCATCCGGCGCAGCTTGGAATCCGAACCATAAAGCGCATCCGCCAATACCCAGGCACAAGGCACGCCGGCATCCAGCGCATCGGCAATGAGCTTGGCTGCAATGGCCGGTTTGGTCGCGAAGGCTTGGGACTGGGGGACGTGAGCCGAAGCACGGCGGGCTTCATCCTCGGCCCACTCCTTCGGTAGATAAAGTTGCCGATCGATCAGGGTCTGACCGTAGCGGCTTGCATAGGCAAGGAAAACACCGATCTGACAGTTCTCGATCCGGCCGGCCGTGCCGGAATATTGTCGTGCGACACCGACTGAATGGGCGCCTTTCTTCAGGAAGCCGGTCTCATCGACCACAAGAACGCCGTCCGCGTCACCGAGAGACTCTATTGCATAAGCGCGAACCGTATCGCGCAATGCGTCAGCATCCCAATGGCTGCGCCCCAGCAGCGATTGCATCCGATAAGGGCGCTCCAGTCCTGCCTGTTCCGCCATCAGCCAGCCAGTCTTGCGCTCTACTCCCGACAACAACCCATCCAGAAAGGCACCGCACGATGCGCGCAATTCTCGGCGACCAAAGACCGAGCCCAACCGCACCTTCAAGGCATCGAGCTCACGATGCCACGCCAGAACCGACCCGGACCAACCCGCAACCGACATTGAACTTCCCTCCCGCCAAATGCGGGAAGTGAATCATGATTTCCGGTAAACCGCAACTGTAGTACTAGCTGACATGGAACTGTCGCCGCGCAGCAATCGAAGAAGTTGGCGGGATCGTTATTTCTGCCGATCGTGAACTCGATCCTCTTTGCTTGGTCCGGGTCCGAAAGTGACGAAACCAGGGCTGCGACCAACGGAACTGTTGGCATCAACAGCACTTAACGGAGCGGGCAATCGGTCCGAGCGGCCGCCATCGATCCGTAAGCGACTGCGGCGGCGGCGCCCGAAGAAGACCCTCGACTTTGAAGTCTGAGAGTCGTCGCCGCGGACGCCGAGCCGAAAAGCGCGACATTGGTGATTCCCGATCGGGGCGAAAATCCTCTTCCCGCGGCACAGTCTTTGCTCCCCGCTTTTGGATGGGGACAATTGATCTGCTTTTCGCACGATGTTTAACATGGGTGGCATTGCGGCGTCACCAAGTTGGGAAACGGTCTGTAACAGGCATTGGCGTGATGGATGGACGATGGCAATACCTCGGCATGGTGCACATCTTCTCGTCGTCGACGACGATCCGCGCATTCGAAAGATGTTGACGCGCTATTTCGAAGAAGAGGGTTACGCTGTGTCTTCCGCCTCCGACGGGATCGAGATGCGGGTATATCTGCGTCATCAGAATTTCGATGCCATCCTGCTCGATCTCGTCCTTCCCGGCGATTCGGACGGCTTTGATCTGGCCGGCGAAATTTGCGCCCAGTCCGATGTCCCGATTATTATGCTGACATGCTCGGACGATTACATGACGAAACCCTTCCACCTCCGGGAAGTCCACGCGTTTGAAGTCGATCCTGCGTCAGCGGCAATCGTCGGCACGCAATGCCGAGCCCGTCAGCGACCAAGTCATCGGTTTCGCGGGTTGGAAGCTCAATCTCAATCGCCGCCAGCTACTCGACCCGAGGGTGCGGAGGTAGAACTGACCACCGGCGAATTCGAGACGCTGACGATCTTTGTTCGGCATACGGGCGGGGTTCTCGGCCGCGACCTGCTGGTGGCTTTAACCAGGGGCCGAGACCTAAGCTTTCGATCGGACGATTGATGCCCAAATTGTCCGGCTGCGCGAAAGATCGAGACTGATCCGAAGAGGCCGCAATTCATCAAAGCCGTGCGCGGCGTGGGCTACGTCTTCACTGCTAAGCTGGATTGATCTTTTGGTATCAAAGCCAATGGCGGCTCCGCAACTCCCGTGTATGGGCCTAGTGCGGGCCGCTTTCTCGCTTAGCTGTGATTGCTCGATGGCGATCAAGCCGCGTCGAGCACGGCCGCCCCCGGTAAGCCGACCGGCACTTTCCACTGGCGCGCCTAGAGATCGTCGAGGGCTTTGCGAAGCTTCTGATTTTCTTCTTCGAGCTTCAACAGATCAGTAAAGGCATCGACCTCAAGCGGTGCCGATTCAACCTCGCGTGGCCGCTTGGCTGCGCCTTCGCCGCTGCAGTTTTCTTTCCTGGGCGCGGGTCTACTTCGCGATTGGACTGACAGACGTCACAGCAGCAGCTTTGGGCGCAGCATGGGGCTTGCGGAGCGTGCGAACCTCCTCTTTCGCTGAAGGGAGGCGATCTGCTACGCCCGGCGCGCAAGGACATTGCAGGCTGCCTCCATGGAGGTGAGTTTCTGCAAAATGCAGTCGCGGCCGTCTCAAGTCGCCAACAGCGTTTGTTGCGATGGGGACGGTTTGACTTCAATCGGCACGATCAATTGATTATCGAAAACTGTGACCTCTGAGAGCATCTGAGCTTGCCAACCGCTAGCGAGGAGTGAGTTTATCAGCTTCGGGTGCGTTTGTGCGATGAGCGATGAAATGCCGGCGGCACGGCAGAATTCCAGCACCCCAACCATCAGGACGCGTGACGCGGAAACGCCGTCAATCATCTCCTTCGCATCTGTGACGGCACATCGCGTCCATTCGAAAACATCATGCGAGCGTGGCCAGTTCCGACCTTTCATGATCTGGGGATAAACGTTTGAAAGAAGGTGCGGCTGAATAGTAGGAAGTAATCGAGAATACCCTATTATCGTATCGTTCTTGAGGAGCGCAAAATGTATCGCGCTGTCGTGATCAAATTGATCGATTTCTCGCCCATCACTCTTACGCAGTGCTTCCCAGCCCCGTCGTTCGACGAACTGTTGATGCCGGAATCGCCAGATTTCCTCCATCAAGGCACTGTTCGCATCCGACTGCCCAATGCAAATCTTGATCATCGCTCCACCTCACATCGGAAGTCAGTGTGTATGATCTCTTTCCGCTGAAAAATGAGTAGAACTACTCAGTTTCAGAGTCTGATGAATTTTGCACGACCGACAACGTAGCCTGCATGAGCGTCCACCAGATGAAATCTGGGCTTACGATGCTGTAAGCCGCCAGAGAGTAAATCTACTCATTTACCTCATGCAGCAATGATTATAGCAAATAGCTTGTGGCTACAGAGAATGAGCGCTCGACAGAGTTGAAGTCGAGTGACGCGCTAATGTCAATTTATATGGAGCCGACTTGATCGGCCCAGCGTCAAACGGACAATCCACACAGAAAGGACAATGAAATGACCTTGCACGTCAGTTATGCCAACAAAGAAATAACCGATCAAGCTCGTGCATCGCAGTCCGCAAGTGCAGCGCTCGCCCAGGGCACGCAATACTCTCTGCTACTCAAGAACCAATCGGCCCAGCCATGGACCTTCTACGTATATCAAAAAATGCCGCAGCCGTCCGCCGACGTTTTCTCCTTGGCTTGGTTTTGCTCTCCGTACCAGATCCGCGTCGGGAACCAGATCAAGTTTACCTGGGAAATCGCATATAATTTCGTCTGGAGCGACACTGGGGAACTGATAGCCGGGGTGGATTTTCTCGCTTCCGGCGTTCAGGACTGCAGCCCCGACGGTCAGAACACGACAACGTTTTCCTTGAAGGGTGGCCCCGGCCTCTCCAATTCGGTCAAGGGTCCGCCTTCCGGATCCCTACTCATCAACGACGACTCAACTGTCCCAAACAGTCGGTTCTCAGTCGGCATCGGAATGTCCGGAACGGGAACGTATGTCGTTCAAGCAGGTACCAATCTGCAACACACCTTTACGCCGACTCCGAGCTATTGGATCGCCGCAGGAACGAATGTCAAAGTCGGCACAGTTCTCAGCATCGACACCATTACCCAAACAAAGGAGGCCAAATTTCCCTCCGCTGTGTTCAATCTTGTAGGGGTTCTGGATGAAACCAATACCTGGGATATCAGTCCGGCCTGACGGCCGCTGCGGTTAGGTGTCGCTCCGTAAATTGGACGGAGCCCCAGGGAAGGGAGTGCCAGCTCCTGATGCAATTGGCGTAGGCACTCGCTTCCGAACAAGCATCTTAATCAAAGGACGGAACAATGTTCTCAGGACCCCCTATCGGTACTGTGTGCCCTTTTGCAGGCCAAGTCGATCCGGTGTCGGGTTCGCAGAACACGATCTGGGCAAATGCGGCCTGCGCAAGCTCGGGCGCAACGGCGGGAACAAAGGCCAACGCTCCTCTCAACTACGTCGAGGCTCAGGGCTGGATGCTTTGCGACGGGCGCTATCTTAGTACGCTCGCCTATCCGGAACTCTATTCCGTGATCGGGGGTCTCTATGGAGAACGGAATTCGGGGACGGGTCTGGAGTTTCGTATCCCGGACTATCGCGGGCTGTTCCTACGTGGCTTTGATGCCGGCGCGGGAATAGACCCTGATGCAAAACAGCGACTGGATCCGACCGGCAACAATGTCTCAAACATTGTTGGGTCGCTTCAGTGCGATGCAATGCAGACCCATTCGCATTCCTACGGGGTGACGACGCCGTCGGGAATTTCGCAGCAGGGGAGTGCCGCGGGAACATCCATTTCCAGCAAGTCTACAGGCTCACCGGAATCCCCCGCGCGTACAGCTTCTGAAACGCGCCCCAGGAATGTTGCCGTCAATTACCTCATCAAGTTTCGGTAAATCGCGATAAGACTTCACTAAGTCTTTCCTTTTCACGAAGCGTAAGTGGCAATGGATCGCATTCGACCGATCCGTAAAGAGGAGAAATTGTAATGTTTCCGACAGTAAGAATGCTAGGATTCGCTTGGGTTTTTGGGCTGGCCGTCACCGCAGCGCAGACAGTCGCAGCAGCAGACCATCACAAGGCAAAGATCGGCGTAAATCCCGTGACCACGGGAGTGGTTATACGCGGCGTCACACTCGCCGGCCCGGTCGGTGCTCCGGGCACGCCAACAGGCAAGACATGCGACTTCAGCGGTGAGCCTGTGGATCCGTCTGGGCGCATGGAAGGGGCAAGCGTCAACTGCAGGCCAAACGGCAATCTTGCCAATACACTGCTTGGACTGCCCGCACGGTTCAACGCCTATTGCATGATCCAGGCACCGGTTAAGAGCGCGAGACTCATTCAAGCCTCGCGACCGGATAATGCCAACCACTGCGATCTCTCCGGCATCACTCCGAAGGATGCAACGGGCCAATTTAGAGGTGCCGTCTGGCGATAAGCAATAACTCGCGAACCCCGCGCGGCACGCAACAGCGTCCGGGCACATCCTGTCTCCTAGTAGTGTGGATGTGCCCTGATCCGACAGGCAACTGAACTCCTGTTTGCTCTGGTCCTTAGTAGGCGGATCCACCTCAGAGGAGTCGGCATCTACTCGCCGTTTAATATAGGCCAGCCCGGAACTTGCTCCATCAATTGCGCACAGATTCACTGATAGCGTCAAAACTAAGCGTCACTCCATATAGTGTGAACCGCGCCGGGTTTGCCGAAGGCCGTTTGGTTTAAGTTATGCAGCCATGGCTGGTTCGTCCAGCATGGCATAATACTGCTCTTCGGCTTCGGCTGGCGGGATGTTGCCGATGGGCTCCAGAAGCCGTCGATGGTTGAACCAGTCGACCCATTCCAGGGTGGCGAATTCAACCGCTTCGAAGCTCCGCCATGGTCCGCGCCGATGAATGACCTCGGCCTTGTAGAGACCGTTGATCGTCTCGGCGAGCGCGTTGTCGTAGCTGTCGCCAACGCTTCCGACGGAAGGCTCGATGCCTGCCTCGGCCAGTCGCTCCGAATACTTGATCGACACGTATTGAACGCCCCTGTCCGAGTGGTGAATCAGGCCGCCGCCATGAACGGGACGCCGCTCATGCAGCGCCTGTTCCAAAGCATCGAGGACGAAACCGGCATGCGCCGTCCGGCTCACCCGCCAGCCAACGATGCGGCGGGCGAAGGCGTCGATGACGAAAGCTACGTAGACGAAACCCTGCCAGGTGGCCACATAGGTGAAATCGGAAACCCAGAGCCTGTTCGGCGCAGGAGCCTTGAACTGGCGGTTCACCCGATCGAGCGGGCTGGGAGCCGTCTTGTCCGGGATCGTCGTGCGGATTGTGACCTGCCACTGAACTTTCATCCGGCTGCGATTAGAGGTCCAGCGTTTTCTGATACGCCGAATGGCGCGTTGGTAGCAACCGGCGGAAACGCGTAGCTTTCATCTTGCGCAGCGTTGGAGCCGGTTGCGGCGATGGTCCCGGCATAGACTGCCGGGGTTTGGTATCCGAGCGACGAGTGTGGCCGGAAATTGTTATAATCGTCGGCCCATTCGGCAATGGCACTACGAGCATGATCGAGGCCGAAGAACAGACTTTCGTTGAGCAACTCGTCGCGCATCCGGCCATTGAAGGACTCAACATAGCCGTTCTGCATAGGCTTTCCCGGCGCGATATAGTGCCACTCGACCTTGTGGTCCTTCGCGAGGATCGCATTCGAGGTGAGTTCCGTGCCGTTGTCGGAAACGATCATGCCGGGCTTGCCGCGTCGTTCGATGAGTGCTGTCAGCTCTCGGGCAACGCGACGTCCCGAGATTGATGTATCGGGGATTGCCGCCAGACATTCACGTGTCACGTCATCGACGATATTGAGCACCCGAAATCGTCGTCCGCAGGCGAACTGGTCGTGGACAAAATCCAGAGACCAGCGGGCATTAGCCTTGGCTTCGACCAGGATCGGCGCACGCGTACCCACGGCACGCCGTCTGGCTTTGCGCTTGCGAACGGAAAGGCCTTCCTCCCGATACAGCCGGTAGATGCGGTTGACGCCGGACAGCTCTCCATCACGCCGAAGCAAAATGAACAGTCGTCTGTATCCGAAACGCCGCCGCTCATTGGCCAGATCGCGCAGCTTCGTTCGCAATTCGACCTCCGGCGGTCGGCAGGACCGATAGCGGATCATCTTGCGATCAGCCGACACAATCTGGCAGGCCCGCCGTTCCGAAAGACCCATAATGTCCCTCAGATGCGCAACGGCGTCACGCTTGGCGGCAGGCCCTACCATTTTTTTGCGAGAAGCTCGCGGAGTGCGGCCACATCCAGCATCTGTTCGGCCAGCAGTTTCTTCAGCTTGGCATTCTCCTCTTCGAGCGCCTTCAGTCGCTTCGCCTCGGAGACTTCCATGCCGCCGTATTTGGCTTTCCAGTTATAAAAGGTCGCGTCTGAAATCCCGTGCTTGCGGCACAAGTCGGCCACCTTCGCGCCCGCCTCCTGCTCCTTCAGCACCAAAATAATCTGCTCTTCTGTAAATCTCTGCTTCTTCATGTGTCCGTCCTCAATTGATCTGAACCCTTCAAACTGGACCAGTTTTGGTTAGAGTTTCCGGTGCATTTTCCTGGCTGGGAAAGGAACGGAAGACGATGAAGGCATCGCAGTTTTCGGACGCCCAGAAGGCGTTCATTCTGAAGCAAGGCGACGAAGGTGTGCCCGTTGCAGAGATCTGCCGCAAGGCGGGGATCAGCCAGGCGACCTATTTCAACTGGAAGAAAAAATATGCCGGCATGTTGCCGCCGGAGATGAAGAAGCTGAAGCAGCTCGAGGACGAGAATTCGCGGCTGAAGAAGATTGTCGCGGACCTGACGCTCGATCGTGAGATGCTGCAGGACGTCATTCGCCGAAAGCTCTAAGGCCTGCTCGCAAGCGGGAGATGGTGAAGGGCATGTGCCGGGATTGGGCGATCTCGATCCGGCGTGCCTGTGGGGCGCTGAACTTCGATCGGTCAACCTACCACTACACCTCTCGTCGTGCCGATCAGGCCGGTCTGGAACGTCGTATCCGTGAGATCTGTGAGACCCGTGTCCGCTACGGTTATCGTCGTGTGCAGGTACTGTTGGAACGCGAGGGTTGGGGTACCAACATCAAGCGGACCTACCGCATTTACAGGGACTTGGGCCTGCAATTGCGTAATAAGACACCGAAACGCCGGGTCAAAGCCAAGCTGAGGGAAGGTCGGCAAATGGCAGTCGGTCCGAACGATGTCTGGGCTATGGACTTCGTTCACGACCAACTCGCGACCGGCAAGAAACTGCGGGTGCTCACGGTGGTGGATACCTTCTCACGCTATGTGCCGGTGCTCGATCCGCGTCACAGCTATCGAGGTGAAGATGTCGTGCAAACCTTGGAACGAGTATGCCGGAACGTTGGCTATCCCAAGACGATCCGTGTCGATCAGGGGACCGAGTTCGTGTCTCGCGATCTCGATCTCTGGGCCTATGCTAAGGGCGTCACGTTGGACTTCTCACGCCCTGGAAAACCGACCGACAACGCCTTTATAGAAGCGTTCAACGGCCGCTTCCGCGCCGAATGCCTGAACCAACACTGGTTTCTGACCCTTGCGGATGCCCGCGAAAAGATGGAGGATTGGCGTAGATACTATAACGAAGAACGGCCTCATGGCGCGATCGGCAACAAGGTGCCGATATCGCTGATAAATTCGGGAAGCGCAACCAGCCCGCCTCCCTGAAAGAAGCCGGAAAACTCCAGCCTTCGCTGGTCCAACGTTTGGGGGCGGTTCACAATGGGCCGGACTCTAATCCATTCTGGAGGAAATTACCCGTGGCAGGTCAATTGGCTTGCCCCGGATGATACCCTGAAGTCCCATCGATCGCATGAGCCGGGCGACGGTGCAGCGGGCTATGTCGAAGCCCTCCCGCTTCAATTGCCGCCAGACCTTGCGCACGCCGTAGACACGGAAGTTCGCCTCGAAGACGCGGCGTATCTCGATCTTCAATGCAATGTCGCTGCGGGCGCGGACCGACAACCGGTCCACGTCCAGGCGTTTGGCAACGTTCTCGTAGTAGGTTGATGGGGCAATCGGCAGCAGCTTGCAGATCGGCTCGACCCCGAATACCGAGCGGTGTTCGTCGATGAAGAAGATCATCGCTTCAATGGGCGGTCGAGCTCCGCCATCGCGAAATAAGCGGACGCTTTGCGCAGTATCTCATTGGCCTGTCGAAGCTCGCGGTTCTCCCGCTCCAGAGCCTTCATCTTCTCGGCCACTTCGCTTGGGAGCCCAGGCCGGGAACCATCGTCCACTTCCGCCTTCTTCACCCATTCATTGAGCGTCTGCGCCGTGCAGCCGATCTTGGCGGCGATCGAGGAAACCGTTGCCCATCGCGAGGAATATTCGCCTTCGTGATCCAAAACCATCCGCACAGCACGGGCGCGGACTTCAGGTGAAAATTTGTTCGTTGTCTTGCTCATATCGGCTCCACCTTCTCAGAAGTTGGAGCCTCCGGCAAACCCGGCGCGGTTCAGCGCCTTGGGTATCGCCGCATTTGAGCAGTTGTGCCTCTGGCATTGACTTTAGCGAATTATTCCGAACCGAAAACTTTCGGCGACCATCTGAGGTGTATTTACGACATCGAGCTTTCGTTGAACGTTGAAAACCTCATTTTGAATTGTTCGATGCGATCGCCCCAGGATCTTAGCGATCTCTATCGCCGTCTTACCAGCGGCGCACCAATGTATGATCTCGCGCTCTCTTGCTGTAATCCTAGGAAGTTCTTTAGCCTTTTGTTTCGCGTCTTTCACGATCTGATCACGAAGCAAACTATGCGCGTAAGCTGATAACACATACAGAGCTCTTCTAGCGGTGTTCGATAAGTCGACCTTTTCAGCTCCAAAGCTGACTATCGACTGAAATCCAGCGGCGGTATGCAAAGGAATGGTGTAGCCATCGATCATCTTGAATTCGCTAGCCTCGTTCATGACCCGCCGGCCCTGTCGATCGAGCTTTTGATTTATCAGAACCTCCGACCATATAAATGCGCGATCGCATGTTTTGCTGAGGTGGACCACTGGGTCGATGTGTACGAAGTTGCCTTCCAAATAGCGGTCGAACCACTCCCCTGACCAATCGCTGAAAAACAAATAGGGATCGATACGCTCGTTAGGCGATGGTATCCCGGAGATCGCAAAGCTGGTAAATCCAAAGTATCGTGAAATCTTGCCAAATGATAACAACAGGGCATCCTTGCTTGTCGCGCTAGATGTCTCTGAAAAAAAATCCGACATTACATTTGAGATCGCCGAGATTTCTCCGTTCACTTTGAGCTCCATCGCGTTGTTCCACTAGCTGCGTGGTGACGTGTGTATTCCAGTGAGACTGTAGGTCGTTCAGAATTCGCGAGGCGGTGGACTCGCCGATCGCCTCTTTCCGTAGCCCGATCTCACGTAGCACTCACATGTTCCTCCCCTCCTCGGCCCATCAATTGGAGTTCGGCGATATAAAACAGCTCGGCAACTCGCCGCCGCCGATTGGAAGATTCAAGGCTCGTGCCAATTACGGCTGCTTTAGTCAAATCGAACGCTTTATGGTTACTTTTCGGCCGGTTGGCTCAATAATCAGGGAGCGCGTATCACATACGCCTGCGTCTCAATACAGACAAAGGCGACAGGAGTATCGGACATGTCGATGACGGGCGGACCACGACAAAGCGGAACTGCACAATCGGCGGCGCTACGAAATTTACACAGATCGCGCTCGTGATACTAGACTGCGCACTTCCACTGGTCATCCGCGCGGAGCAAAACCTGACCAAGCAGCGAGATCGCGACCGCGCCGGAAGGTGGTTGCGCATCACCAATCGCTACGGCGAGCTCCGTCCATTACGCGGCGCGCCGTTTCGTCATGCCTTGCTTCAGGCAGGGAGAATTTCCTCTCGCGTCAGAAGAGTGTTAGCTGAGGGGGCGTGTTGGCGACATGCTGCAAGCATTTACTCAGCTCGATCAACGGATCGGCGCCTTCGATGCCGCGACGAAGCCCCCGCACGCGCCGACTCCCCCCTCAGCGGCTTGGTCCAATCCTCCCACGCTTCAATTGCAGAATGATCCAGTCATGACACAAATTAACTCGCCGCCCCGTGCGGTCAGGTCACTGGCGTTACAGCAACCCTGCCTGCTCAGCCTCGCGGCGGAGATTTTGCCGAGGGCGGACGGATCTGTTGAATAACGAGTCCTGCCGCCAAGGATCGCAGATCACCGCAATCCTTGAGGCTACGCCCGCTCGTATAGCCGTAGAGGAAGCCGGCAGCGTAGAAGTTCCCGGCGCCCGTCGTGTCGACCAGTTCTGTGATGTCCGTCGCCTTGATGATCACTGTCTCCTTCCCGTAAACGATCAATGATCCTCTTTCGGCGCGTGTCACAACGCCAATGTTGCAATCCCTGCGAACGGCATCGAGCGCTTCCTCGAGCCGCCGCCGATCCGCGAACTCAGATTCCCCCAAGCAGCTTGCTTCCTTTCGCCCGAAGCGGGCTCGACCATATCTCTATTCGAGGAAGACATCCAACGCCTCCTGTCGGCCGCTCTGGAGATGCCGTCGATATACCCGCTGCAACCTCAGGCCATGGACATATTATTGTCTGTTCGGTCTGCTGAGCGTTTCCGGTTTGCGGCTCGGCGAGGCGCGAAACCTCAAGCTCGCGGACGTTGATTTCGACGCTGCGGTGTTGACGATCCGCGGAACGAAGTTCAGAAAGTCCCGTCTTGTACCGATGCACGCATCGACACCTCAAACAACTCCGCGGGAGAATGCGAGCGTCACCGCGATATTCAATCGCCTGCTGCACCAATCAACGTTGAATACCATCCGCGGCGACAGCTACCTTCTCGAAAAGCGCCGCTCTGGCCTCTGCATCAGGTCGGAGCGGCGCTTGAAACTAACGCGACCGCAAACCAGTGAGGGCGCAGTTCTTCAATTCGTCAAGGTTGCAATCCCTTGAGGGGAGCACCTCTGGAGCCCACGGCGCAGCTCTGACTCATCGAGATCTCGACCAATCAAGACGATCTCGGTGAGGCGGGGATCTTTCCTCCATGGTTTTCCAGCACGCAATTCGCGCATCAGATAAACGCCGTTCAAGACATAACGGTAGGCTGCGCCAGCGAAATTCACCACCCCTTTTATACGCAGCATGTCGGTTCCCTTCACCTGCGCGAGGTGGTTCAGCCAGCTATCGAAGGCTGTCGGATCCAGCGGTTCCGCTTGCCGCAGCGCGACACAAGAAAGGTTTTGGTCATGTTCATGATAATGGTTCTCGAGGATGAACGGCGCTTTCGACAAGACGTTCTTGAGATCGAAAGCGCCAATGTCCAAGACAGCGCCCATAGAGACTTCACAATCCTTCGTCTGAAGGAGCCGAGCCAGCGGATTAAGCTGTCGGACGCGTCTCTCAACCACAGCAAGCTCGTTGCTGGAGACGCGGTCGGTTGTATTGAGTAGGATGACATCGGCAAGGCTAATCTGCAGAGTGGCTTCGTCGTGGCCGAACTGCCGACTGACATGACGAGCATCGACCACAACGACAATCGCATCGAGTTGAACATACTTCGACAAGACCTCGTCCACTACGAAGGACTCGATAACAGGCGCGAGCCAGGTCAAACCCGAGGTTTCGATGACAATGCGATCGAACATGCGATCGGACGCGAGGATATCGTGAAGTGCGCCGATCAGGTCGTCAAGAACCGTGCAGCAGATGCAGCCGTTGTTCAGTTCTACAACTTCCGCCGTTGTTTCGATGACAAGCCTGCCATCGATACCGACGTCACCAAATTCATTGATGACCACGGCAATGCGTTCGTCATGCCGCTCGGCCAGAATTCGGTTGAGCAGCGTTGTCTTGCCAGCCCCAAGAAAGCCGGTCAGAATGGTCGCCTTGAGTCTTTCCATGACAGCCTCCAATACTGCAGCAACATCCGATCTGCCCGATCGGAGGCGCATTGTGGGAGTCCGAGGAATGACCGATATCATTCCTCGCTGTTTGCGTTCTCTGCCCTGTCCTGGATGCCGAGCAGATTCGGACGGCATGACAGGCGGCTAAGTGCCGGGCAACCCGCGCGGCTATTCCGAAGCCAGGGAGGATGTGTCGAACATTCCTCTCAATGAGTTGTTTATGTCTATCAGAAATTTCGACGCTATGGCCTGAAAATCTCTCGCATGGCCGAAGGCTAGTTCGAGTCGTTCCCGGGCGAACTTCGATTGGAGTTCGAAAGTCTGAGAGGGCGTTTTTGCTGCAGCTAACGCCTGAAGGTGACCTAGGTCGGCCTCGATAGTCGCTTGCAGGGCTGCTGTTGATCGCAACGATAGTTCCTTGCCGGCCCGAACTGTGATTTCTGAGATCTGTCTCTGCATTTCTTGACCTGCGCGAGCGCTTGAGGTGAGGGTCTGAATGCCGCCCTCCAGGCTTGCGGTTGCGCTCGTGGCAGCGACGCGAGGGTATCCAGTCGCTTCAGGGGATCGGCTGTCGATTCTTTCAGTGGGGTTGTCTGAGGTCCTGACCATAGACTTATCTCCGATGAATGACCAAAAGGGAGGAAACGGTCGTGACTGTTTCCCGTTTTTTGCCTTTTTGTGATCGGCGCACCGCCGATCGGCTCACCATATACTTCAAGACTTGTGCCAACGCGTGAGACTGAGAGCAGGAATAGGATTTTTGCTTTGATATCAGCCTTTCGCCGCAGACACGTAAGTCAATCCTTGCGGCGGAGAGCCGACAAACACGACGCATGTGTAGCATCTCAGCCAAGGTGTAAGCCTGACGTCTTTGACCTGAGACCCATCGTCCCTCCAGCTTTCGGGAGAGTCTTGGGTTTTCTGAACCGCCCCCAAACGTTGGACCAGCGAAGGCTGGAGTTTTCCGGCTTCTTTCAGGGAGGCGGGCTGGTTGCGCTTCCCGAATTTATCAGCGATATCGGCACCTTGTTGCCGATCGCGCCATGAGGCCGTTCTTCGTTATAGTATCTAAGCCAATCCTCCATCTTTTCGCGGGCATCCGCAAGGGTCAGAAACCAGTGTTGGTTCAGGCATTCGGCGCGGAAGCGGCCGTTGAACGCTTCTATAAAGGCGTTGTCGGTCGGTTTTCCAGGGCGTGAGAAGTCCAACGTGACGCCCTTAGCATAGGCCCAGAGATCGAGATCGCGAGACACGAACTCGGTCCCCTGATCGACACGGATCGTCTTGGGATAGCCAACGTTCCGGCATACTCGTTCCAAGGTTTGCACGACATCTTCACCTCGATAGCTGTGACGCGGATCGAGCACCGGCACATAGCGTGAGAAGGTATCCACCACCGTGAGCACCCGCAGTTTCTTGCCGGTCGCGAGTTGGTCGTGAACGAAGTCCATAGCCCAGACATCGTTCGGACCGACTGCCATTTGCCGACCTTCCCTCAGCTTGGCTTTGACCCGGCGTTTCGGTGTCTTATTACGCAATTGCAGGCCCAAGTCCCTGTAAATGCGGTAGGTCCGCTTGATGTTGGTACCCCAACCCTCGCGTTCCAACAGTACCTGCACACGACGATAACCGTAGCGGACACGGGTCTCACAGATCTCACGGATACGACGTTCCAGACCGGCCTGATCGGCACGACGAGAGGTGTAGTGGTAGGTTGACCGATCGAAGTTCAGCGCCCCACAGGCACGCCGGATCGAGATCGCCCAATCCCGGCACATGCCCTTCACCATCTCCCGCTTGCGAGCAGGCCTTAGAGCTTTCGGCGAATGACGTCCTGCAGCATCTCACGATCGAGCGTCAGGTCCGCGACAATCTTCTTCAGCCGCGAATTCTCGTCCTCGAGCTGCTTCAGCTTCTTCATCTCCGGCGGCAACATGCCGGCATATTTTTTCTTCCAGTTGAAATAGGTCGCCTGGCTGATCCCCGCCTTGCGGCAGATCTCTGCAACGGGCACACCTTCGTCGCCTTGCTTCAGAATGAACGCCTTCTGGGCGTCCGAAAACTGCGATGCCTTCATCGTCTTCCGTTCCTTTCCCAGCCAGGAAAATGCACCGGAAACTCTAACCAAAACTGGTCCAGTTTGAAGGGTTCAGATCACCTATTGGGACAAGCTGGCCCGGCCGCAAGAGCTTCCAAAATACGGACTCGGCTTTCCCGGCGTGTGGTGGTGGAAGAGCGCTGCCAGTTTGCGCTCGGGAGGCCGCGCTCGGCTACGCCGACACGGCCTTTAGGCTGGCAGAACTGGCGCTCAACTCTTGCTGGTGTCTGTCGAGATCCTGGCGTGCTGCCCTATCGACGGGTGTCTTGAACGTCACCATCCACCAGATTTTTCTTGCCGCCGTTATTTAGTGCTTTGACATGAGATGGCCCAAGACTGTCCCGATAACCCTTGAGGCATCGCAACCATCATCTCCTCGCCAGGCGACGATCTGGTCAGGACGAATGAGCACTATTGGCTCACCGTAGAGCTCAAAAAGTTGCTCGTTGTCGATGTCTAAGATCGCCAGGTCCATTCCGGCTTTCCTTGCCGCGGTGATCAATGCATCACCAGTCGACGACAGGCGAAGTCTCAAAAGCGTCCATTCAAATCCAAAACGGTCGAAGAGCGAGGTGTGGGTATCGAGCCAGATGTGCGGCGCTCTTCCACCAGGCGCGGCATTGGGCACATAGACATCCGGAAGATCCGGTCCGGGGTCATTCTGCTCAGAGAGGATTGTCGGCGAATTGTCATAGCGCGAACCGAAGGTCACGCCGGGTATGTTGAATTCGGATCTCCCATGCGCCTCGAGATAAGCGCCAGCTTCGCGACGCAAGTTCGCCCCAAGATCTGAATCCGCCTCAAGATCAGGCTTCGGCAAATAGTTTCCGATAGACTCAGCGAACGCCTTCGCGAAGCCTGTATTCCTAATCGCAACTGGACGCCGCTCCAGTTCATAGGTATCGAGTAGAGATGGTGGTGCAACTCCTTTGACCACAGATGCAAGTTTCCAACCAAGATTGACCGCGTCGTCAACGGCAGTATTGTATCCGAGCCCGCCCGCAGGCGTGAACAGATGCACCGCGTCACCGCCGAGAAAAATTCGTCCGGCCTGGAACTTCTCAGCTACAAGGGCGAAACCCGCCGTCCAACTGCCGCGAGAAAGAATTTCGGCCTCCACGGGATAACCGACAACTGATCGAAAAATTTCCAATGCCAGTGCGTCGGAAATATCCTCTTCGCTTTCTGCGTCCTTCAACTGCGTGTGGAAAGCGAATTCCCCCTTGCCATCTACCGCGGCCATGAAGGCTCGACGTTCGCTATTGAACGCCACGTTCATCCATGCCGGCGCAAACGGGACGACCTCGTAGAACTGCGGGCACCGGAGATAGAGCGCAAACATTTTTCCGCCAAAGAAATCTCTGACGGCACCGCCATCGCCTTGATACCGGATACCAAGCGTGCGTCGTATGAAGCTCTTCGCTCCATCTCCTCCAATAAGATACTTTGCGGTTGCGAAGCGGGTGTTCTCTGTTCCGACTTCAGTCGCAGACACGGTAACAGCGTCGCCGACGTCTTTGAACTGGGTGACTCGCCAGCCGTAGTTGACGGAGATAGTCGGCAGAGATTCTGCATGCTCACGCAGAACACGCTCTACGAATTTCTGAGAGACGCGGTGAGGTAGTTCTGCAGCGTTCCACGGCCCGGTCATCGTTTTGATCTTCTCGCGCGCTTCCTTGGCCGAGGGCAGTCGAAAGCGAGCTAGCTCGTGGTGAGCGTACCGAGTGAAGTAGGCTATGTCTGTTGGAAAATCCTCGGGCATGCCAAGCGCTCGAATCTCATCGGCAATACCGAGCCGCCGAAAATGCTCCATGGTTCTCGCTTGAGTGGCGTTAGCTTGCGGGTTGAAGGCTGTCGAGGCCTTTTCGTCAAAGAGGACCGCAGAAACGCCTCTGCGTCCAAGTTCAAGCGCCAGTACCAGTCCGAACGGACCGCCGCCGGCGATCACGACATCGAAAACTTCGTGAGCCACAGAAAAACCTCCCAGATCCTTTGGGAGGGAAATTAGTAAGGAAACCAGACCAATGTCAACCGAATTGATCGCTGTCTTTTCGAGTTTGTCCCTCTACATACTTTCCTAGAGCCTCCACGATCAGGTCGACCAGTGCCGGGCCCAAATGGTCACGCATTTCGCGTTCTGCCACTTCAAGACTTTGATGAAACGCCTCTAGCCAGACGAGACCCTTGTCTGTGAAGCAGACGAGCTTGGCTCGGCCGTCGGCAGGATCGCGGCGCTTTTCGATGAGCCCCGTCCGCTCTACCTGATCCACCAGCTCGCTCATCGACTGCTTTGTCAGAGAGGCGCGGCGGGCGAGCTCCGTCAGTCTGGTCCCGTCCTCGTCCAGGTTTCGGGTCAGGTTGATATGGGCTGCAGTGAGTTCATCGTGTCCCTTCGCTTTGAGATTATCGATAATTCTGTTCTCGAAGATCCGCACCGCTTCGTTCATCCGGCGGCCGATGTTGTTCCTGCGCCATACGTTTCGGAAAATCATTTTGTACCACCCCTGAGTGCTGTCATTTACACGAGTAAGCCTGCCGCAACTATTTTTCCAGCCCGTTCCTTAAACTGATTGACATAAGCCAGCTCGAATCGATATGGTCAGGTTACCGTACTAAATGGGTGCCTTGGAGGAAGGTGTGCGGAGGGTGAGCCGTGGCTTCGATAGGTGTGAAGCTGGTAATGCTTCGGCATCCCAGGTGCATGTTACTTCGGGCAAGCTGGCTTTACAGGCACGTCATCAAGACACAATGAAATTGCTCGGCAGAGCGAATTACCGGGAGGATGCTCGAAAAATGGTGAAGGCGAACGGCGGACGATCACTACAGGCTCTGGTCGATGAGAAATCCAATCTCGTTGAATATTTTCATAATGATACTCTTGCCCCTCATTACCGTGCTCGAACGGGTCTTACCGCGGCATTCATCCCGCCTGAGTTTACCAATTGGCGGGATGAGCAGCGCGCATGGCGTGAATCTGCCATTCTGTTCGATCAGTCGCACCATATGCCCGAACTGATGCTTCGTGGGCCTGATGCATTTCGGCTGCTCGAGAAGCTCGGCATCAACAGCTTGGCGAATTTCACCATTGACCGGGCCAAACAATTTGTCGCCTGCACGCCTCGTGGCCATGTGATCGGTGATTGCGTCGTCTACAGACTTGCCGAAGATCTATTCGAACTCATCAGCGGCATGCCCGTCCTAAACTGGGTACAGTACAACGCAGAAGCCGGAGGCTACGACGTTACAATCGAGCGCGACGACCCCACCCCTTATAATCCGACCGGCAGACGCTGGTTCTATCGTTTCCAGTTGGAAGGGCCCAATGCAGGTCTGATATTCAACGAGGTGGTCGAAGGGGGTGCCCCGGAAATTGCTTTCTTCCGGACAGCGAAGGTCAAGATCGACGGATGCAATGTACTCGTCCTGCGTCACGGCATGGCAGGTCACCTCGGCGCCGAGCTGTCCGGTCCGTACGAAGATATGGAAAAGGTACGGGCCGCTTTCCTACGGGCCGGGAAGAAGCACGGTCTTAAGCAGGGTGGCACGAAGACCTATTTCAGCACCATCTTCGAATTTGGCTGGATGCCTTACCCCCTGCCGGGGATATATACTGGTGAGGAATTGCGCGGATTCCGCGAATGGTTGTCTGGAAATGGTTGGGAGGCGAACGCCCAACTCGGTGGGAGTTTCGTCTCGGACAATATCGAGGATTACTATGTTACTCCATGGGATTTGGGCTACGGACATATTCTGAAGTTCGACCACGATTTCGTGGGTCGTGAAGCTTTGGAAGCAACCGCTGCCGAGAAGCGTCGCCAGAAGGTCACGCTGGTATGGAACCGAGACGACGTTGCAGCAATCTTTGCGTCCGCGCTTGGGGACGGGCCGCGATATAAAGCCATCGATTTGCCCGTCGCCTACTATGGCTGGCCTCAGTTCGATGAAGTTTGCTCCCTGGATGGCGCGCTCGTCGGTCACTCCTGCCATTGTGGATACAGCAACAACGAAGGCGAGATGCTGTCTCTTGCCATGCTCAGCACTCCGAGTGCTGCCCCTGGAACTGAAGTTACGATTACGTGGGGTGAGCCAGGGGGCGGATCGCGCAAGCCGCATGTCGAGCGGCACCAGCAGTTCAAGGTCAGGGCGGTCGTGGCACCCGTTCCTTATGCAAGTTCGGTGCAGAAAATGAAACGGGCAGCAATTAGCTGATAATTTGCTCGATGTTCGCTCGGCGCGCGTTCGAGCGAACATCGGATCTGCTTCAGCAGGTCCGCGCGAAGACTCTGCTACTGCCGAAACACATGACTCCTCAATGCAATGGCGCTTCTGCTGTGCGTTCACAGGCGGAATAGGGTTCATTTGGCTATGTCACACGCAATAGATCTTGGTCACCAGAATGATGTGCTGCCTGGCATTTCGCTGGAGGTCACGGCCAAGGATATCCATGATTTGACGGTTTTATCCAATGCAGTCCCAAAGGGTACAATCGTTTCTGTGCCCTTCCTCTCGAAGGAGAGCGACCACGACCGGGTTGCTGCGGCCAGAATAGTTCGCCAGGCGGGCTACGAGCCCGTGCCCCACATAGCCGCGAGACGACTAAGTTCGGAGAACGCACTATCACGAATGTTGTCCGCTCTTGTGAGCGAAGCGCAGGTCAGCCGACTGCTCATTATCGCGGGCGATGCCGATCCTCCCAATGGCCCGTTCCGGGATACCGCTACAATCTTGCGTAGCGGTATCCTTCAACATCATGGCATCAGGCATGTCTCCATAGCCGGGCATCCGGAAGGACATCCGGTCCAAAGCGCTGCCGCACTCCGCGAGGCGCTGCTGGAAAAGCGACAAATCCTGGAAGCGGCGAAAATCGAGTGGTCGATATTCACTCAGTTTTCCTTTGCTTCTGAACCCATGCTTACGTGGATCGATGGGCTCCGCCAATTGGGTATCGACAATCCGATCCATGTTGGCATTCCGGGACCGGCAAATGTGAAAACCTTGTTGAAATTTGCGGCGCTCTGCGGCGTCTCCGCTTCAACGGCTGTGCTCAAAAAATACGGGCTGTCGATTGCTCAATTGCTGTCGAATGCGGGTCCCGATGCCCTGGTGCGCGAATATAACGGCGCATTGAGAGGCGGTGCCTACGGGGATGTGGGCATGCATTTCTATCCATTTGGGGGAGTGAGCAAGACCATCACGTGGATGAGGAACTTCCGAGGGTGATCACCCCTTATTTAGTCAGGAATGTGTACCAGTCTGCGTGATAAAAAGCCCGGAAAACCTGGCAAGGTGATTGCCCTTTGCGTCCATGCTTGACCAAGTAGTACGGAAACCGTACGAATTAAATAGGAGGAAATGACGCTGCAGCGTCAAGCGTCCGGACGCTTTTCCGGTTGGGAGGAACCACATGAAAGTTTCGAAATTCACGCTCTGTCTCGTAGCGACTGCAGCGTTTTCCATAACTGGTGCGGCCGTTCGCGCTGAAACCATAAAGGTAGGGGTTATTGCCACTTTTTCAGGGCCGAATGCAATTTGGGGCAAGCAGTTTCGCGAAGCCATTGACGTATACGTGGCCCAGCACGGGGACCAGGTTGCTGGCCACAAAGTTCAATTCATCTACAAGGACGTAGGAGGCCCCAATGCAGACGCCAGCAAGGCGGCCGCTCAGGAACTTCTGGTTCGTGAAGGGGTAAAGTATCTTGCGGGCTTCGACTTTACCCCCAATGCTGTCGCGGTCGCTCCCCTTACCAAGCAGGCCAAAGTGCCTGCGGTGATTTTCAATGCGGCGACATCATCAATCAACAAACAGTCGGAATTTTTTCTCCGCACCAGTTTCACGCTGACGCAGATCGCTCAGCCGGCAGCAGAGTGGGCGGCGAAAAACGGCGCGAAAAAGGTGGTGTCTGCCGTTTCCGACTACAATCCCGGCATTGATGCGGAAACCGCCTTTTCCGCCTCGTTCGAGAGAGGTGGCGGGGTCGTTGTTGAAAAGATCCGCATGCCGCTCCAGACAAATGACTTTGCACCGTTCATGCAGCGCATCAAAAGCTCCGGCGCCGATACCGTGTTTACGTTCCTGCCGGTGGGGCCGGCAACGTTCGCTTTTACCAAAGCTTACAATGAAAATGGCTTGAAAGCAGCCGGCATTTCTTTTCTTGGCGGTGGCGAGACCGACGAGACCACGCTGGATGCGCTTGGAGATCAGTCCATTGGGCTCGTGACCGCATACCATTATTCGGATGTCCACGATTCCGCGCTTAACAAAAGCTTTGTCAAAAAGCTGGAGGAGCTGCATCCAGGTTCTCGCGCCAACATGGCGTCCATCGGTGCCTATGACGGAGTGGAATTGATCTATCGTATGATCAAGGCTGCAGGGTCTGACGGAGCAAAGGCGATAGAGGCGGCAAAGGGCATGGAGTGGGAGAGCCCGCGGGGACCCGTCAAGATGGATCCCGTCTCCCGAACAGTGGTGCAGAACGTCTATCTTCGACGCGTCGAAAAAGGCGTGGACGGCAAACTGGTCAATCGCGAGTTTGCGACGGTTCCGAATGTACCTGACCTTGGATTCAATCCCTGACCCACGGTGTGCGTGGCGGAAGGATCCGCCACGCAAAGTCCGACCCCTCGATTTTAGGTTAGAGAATGTCTCTCATTCTAAGTATCGCCGTGGATGGCGTCGCGTATGGAATGATATTGTTCATGATTTCCGTCGGACTTTCGATCACGATGGGCCTCATGCGCATCATCAATCTTGCGCACGGCGGGTTTGCCCTGTTCGGCGGCGCGGCCGTTCATATTCTCACCACACGCTTTGACGTCCCGTTCATTGCTGCTCTCCTGGGAGCCGTGCTCGCGGTTGTTTTGATCGCCGTGCTTCTGGAACGGCTCTTCTATCGACACATCTATGGTTTCAACGAGTTGGGGCAGGTGCTGGCGACCATTGGAATAGTCTTCATCATGATCGCAACTGTTAATCTTTTCCTAGGCTCCACGATCCTGTCACTCGGTGCCCCGGCTATCTTCGCGACGCCGATCGATCTTGGATTCAGAACATTGCCGTTCCACCGGCTGATCGTGATCATTTGCGGCTTGTCAGTTCTGGCCGGGCTCTGGCTCCTGATGGAAAAAACAAGGTTAGGCATCTATTTGCGGGCAGCCGTCGACAACAAGACTGCGGCAGCTTCGCTCGGCATCAACACGCCGCTCGTCTATCTTGGCGCATTCGCCCTTGGCGCCGGTCTTGCGGCGGTCGGAGGCATCCTCGGTGCGGAGCTGCTTCCAATCGAAGCTTATTATCCGCTTCGCTATATGGTGCTGTTCCTGATTGTTGTCTCTGTCGGCGGACTCGGAAGCATACCCGGCTCCTTCTGGGCTTCGATTGGCCTTGGGATCCTTGATACGGCAGGACGTTACCTGTTGCCGGGCATCGGTACCATCTTCTTTTTCATGGCGATTGCGGTGCTACTTGCTCTTCGACCCAACGGTCTGATGGGGAAAGCGCAATGACGGCTCATATTTTCCCCACGCTACCAAAGCGCGCAACTTACGCCTTGAGCCTCCTCGCCTCGTCCATTTGCGTTGTGGTCGGTGCGACGCTTGCCTTCTTGGTGTTTCCCTACGACCTTTCTTTCTTGACCCGTATCGTGATCATGATGATATTCGTCGTATCCTTCGACCTGATCCTGGGCCAGGCTGGAATAGCGACGCTTGGTCACGCTGCCATGTATGGCTGTGGTGCTTACGCCGCAGGACTGATCGCCCTTCATCTCTCACCCGATCCGTTGCTAGGGATTGTGGCGGGCGGCGCAGCCGGCGCGCTGATGGCTTGGATTTCGGGACTTGTCCTCCTCAGAACGCACGGCATTTCGCTGCTGATGATTTCAATTGCCGTGACCATGGTGCTTCAGGAGATCGCATCCCAGGCCAGGTGGCTGACAGGCGGGGCCGACGGCTTGGCCGGAATTTCGGTTCAACCACTATTGGGGTTGTTCGAATTCGATTTCGTTGGTCAGGTTGCCTTTATTTACAGCGTATGCGTACTTGTAGTGGTTCTGCTGCTCTGCCAGGTTCTAATAAATTCTCCGTTCGGGCTCGCGCTTCGTGGCATTGACGGTAGTGCCAGCCGGATGCGGGCAATCGGCACGCCAGTCTATCGACGGAAGGTGACGATCTACGTCCTTGCTGGCGCTATTGCCGGGACTGCCGGGGCGCTTGCTGCACAAGTGACCGGACTGGTCGGCATTGAAGTATTCAATTTTTCCTTGTCTGCCGAGGTCATGGTGATGCTGATCCTCGGAGGAGCCGGGCGGCTCTATGGGGCGCTGATCGGTACCTTGCTGTTCATGGTGGTCCATCATCTCGCGGCAAGCGTGGATCCGTTCAACTGGCTCTTCGTGATCGGCATCATGCTTATCCTCGTCGTATTTGTCCTTCCGAAGGGCCTGATTTCGCTGCCCGCTCGTGTGAGCCAATTGCTGAGGAGGACATGATGGGTGACGGACTCGTCATTGCTGGACTTACCAAAAGTTTCGGAGGCCTGCAGGTCGCCCGGGATCTGACCCTCACACTACCGCAAGGCTCCCGCACCGCGCTGATCGGACCTAATGGTGCGGGCAAGACCACCTTTGCAAATCTCCTCACAGGTGTACTGAAGCCGACATCAGGTAAAATCATGCTGAATGGCCAGGACATCGGCTCCCTGAACGAAGCTGCTCGGGTGAGGGCGGGTATCGCGAAAACCTTCCAGATTACTAATCTCTTCCGCGACCTGAGCGTTCGCGAGAACCTGCGGCTTCCGATACTGGAACGGGAAGGGCGCACGCGTCAAATCTTCTGCCGTGCGGACGGGTGGAGCGAAATCGAAGCTGAAATCGTCGGATTGATGCAACACCTTAATATCTTGTCGTTGGCCGACAAGCCGGTGCGCGACTTGGCATATGGGCAGCAGCGACTGGTGGAACTGGCACTGACACTCGCTGTCAAGCCGAAGGTTCTTATTCTCGATGAGCCAGCAGCAGGCGTGCCCTCAAGTGAAAGCCATCTGGTGGTGGAGGCGATCAAGCGGCTTCCCTCTGATCTCTCGGTTCTTATCATTGAGCATGACATGCAACTTGTATTTGAGGTCGCTGACCGCATTATCGTCCTGGTGAATGGAGCAATCCTGATGGAGGGCACGTCCGACGAGGTGGTCGCAAATGATCAGGTTCGGGAACTCTACCTGGGAGCGGGGCATGTCTGACATCCTTTTGGAGATGGAGGGAGTGGTCGCGGGCTATGGTGACACGCATGTCATCCGCAATATCTCGCTGCGGATACCGAAAGGGGAGCGGCTTGCGATCGTGGGAAGAAACGGCGTTGGTAAGACCACCTTGCTTTCCACAATCATGGGTCAGACGCGGCAACACGCTGGAACTATCAGCCTTAAAGGGACGACCATCAACACGCTCGCCTCGCATCAACGGGCCCGACTGGGGATTGGTATCGTGCCACAAACCCGTGACATCTTTGGATCGTTGACGGTCGAGGAGAACTTGGTCGCCGGACTTCGCAACGGGTCCACCATTGAAGAGGCTTATGATCTGTTTCCCCGCCTAAAGGAGCGCCGATCTAATGGCGGACGTCAGCTCTCCGGCGGCGAGCAGCAGATGCTGTCCATCGCCCGCGCCCTCTTGGGAAAACCGGAGATTATTTTGCTTGATGAGCCGCTCGAGGGGCTGGCGCCTGTCATCTGTGAAATGTTGATGGAGGTGTTTCACAAGCTTGCAGACAAAGGTCACACGATCGTGCTGGTGGAACAGCATGTCGGCCTCGCGCTCAAGTTCGCAGAGCGGGTTATTGCGCTCGATCAAGGCAAGATTGTCCTTCAGGAAAAGACGGCAAAGCTGACCGGCGACCGTAGCAAACTCGACCGACACATCGGGCTTTCTGCGCGCTAGCCCAGGCGGGGCGATAGATCACGTATGGCAGCTTTGAGGGATTCAGAAGGCTAAAGCGCCTGACGGAAACGGCCGAGAATGTTCCTAAGGGCCACAACAGATACGGGGATGGGATGAAGAATTACGTCTTGACGGTTTCCTGCAGTACGACCCGCGGCATCGTAGCTGCACTTTCGGGTTACCTGGCGGAGAAGGGTTGCAACATCGTGGACTCATCGCAGTTCGATGACTTCGACACAGGCCGATTCTTCATGCGCATCTCCTTCATCTCGGAGCAGGGCGTCGGGCGAGATGCCGTGATTGAAGGTCTTAACCCTATCGCGCAGAAGTTTTCCATGCAGGCCGATATCTTCGATTCCGCCGAGCGCATGAAGGTGATGCTGATGGTCTCTCGCTTCGGCCATTGCCTGAACGATCTGCTCTACCGCTGGAAGATCGGCGCGCTGCCGATTGATATCGTCGGCGTGGTGTCCAACCACTTCGATTACCAGAAGGTCGTCGTGAACCACGATATTCCCTTCCACCACATCAAGGTGACGAAGGAAAACAAGCCGCAAGCGGAATCACAATTGATGAATGTGGTGGAGCAGACGGGCACGGAGCTTGTGGTTCTCGCCCGTTACATGCAGGTTCTTTCCGATGACCTTTGCAAGAAGATGTCCGGCAAGATCATCAACATCCACCATTCCTTCCTGCCGAGCTTCAAGGGTGCCAACCCTTACAAACAGGCCTATCAGCGCGGTGTGAAGCTGATTGGTGCGACTGCCCATTATGTGACGGCTGATCTCGACGAAGGTCCGATCATCGAGCAGGACACAGTGCGCGTGACACATGCGCAGTCGCCCGATGATTACGTGTCGCTTGGGCGTGACGTGGAAGCTCAGGTTCTGGCGCGGGCCATCCATGCCCATATCCACCATCGCACTTTCATCAACGGAAACAGGACCATTGTCTTCCCGCCAAGCCCTGGATCCTACGCCTCCGAGCGCATGGGGTAATGACGATGACTGTGATCATCGACGGAAAGGCAGCCGCCGCTTCGGTGATAGAGGCGGTCACCTCCGCAGCAGCAACTCTGCAAGATTCAGGTCATCGCAAGCCCGGTCTCGCGGTGATCATCGTCGGGGATGATCCGGCGAGCCACGCCTATGTCGGCGCCAAAAGCCGCACGGCCAAGCAATGCGGCTTTAATTCGGTCCAGCACACGCTGCCCGAGGAAACGTCGCAGGAAGATCTGATGGCGCTGGTCGCGTCGCTGAATGCCGATCCCGAGATTGACGGCATCCTCGTCCAGTTGCCGCTTCCAAAGCACCTCGAGAGCGAACCCGTCATCCAGTCGATCCTGCCGGAAAAGGATGTCGACGGCCTGCACATTGTCAATGCCGGCAAGCTCGCCACCGGCGATCTGAAGACCGGTCTCATCTCCTGCACACCGGCGGGTGCCATGATCCTGGTGTGCCAGATCCACGGCAGTGACCTCTCCGGCCTAAATGCGCTGGTCATCGGCCGTTCGAACCTGTTCGGCAAGCCAATGGCGCAGCTCCTCCTGCACGCCAACGCTACCGTGACCATGGCTCATTCGCGAAGTCGCGACCTGCCATCTTTCGCACGTCGGGCGGATATTCTTGTTGCTGCTGTTGGACAAGCAGAGATGGTACGGGCAGACTGGCTAAAGCCCGGCGCGACCGTCATCGACGTCGGCATCAATCGGGTTCCCGCGCCGGAGAACGGTCAGGGAAGGTCACGATTGGTTGGAGACGTAGCCTTCGACGAATGCGCCGCTGTCGCCGGAGCCATCACTCCTGTTCCAGGTGGGGTAGGGCCCATGACGATCGCAATGCTCATGGCAAATACGTTGACCGCAGCCCGCATTCCCGCACGCGAGTGAACCTAACAGGACCGGAGACAAGAAGAACATGCGCGAACCCTTTATCTACAAAGGCACTATTCCTCGCATAGTGTTTGGTGCCGGAACCGTTGCTAAGGTGACTGACGAACTAAGTAACCTTGGTCGGCATAGGGCTCTGATCCTATCCACTTCCAATCAGGAAGCGGACGCGAGAAGGCTCGCAGAGCGATTGGGAACAGTCTGTGTGGGCGTCTTCAGCGGTGCCGTTATGCACACCCCTGTGGATGTGACGAACAAAGCCCTTGATGCTTACTCCGAAGCAGGTGCCGATTGCTTGATTTCGTTCGGGGGAGGTTCAACGATTGGTCTTGGTAAGGCCATCGCATATCGGAATGATGCCCCTCAGCTCGTCATCGCTACCACCTATGCAGGATCCGAGGTGACGCCGATCCTTGGTCAGACAGAGAACGGCATAAAGACCACGGTTCGTGATCCTTCGGTTCTACCGGAGACCGTAATCTACGACCCAGAGCTCACCTATAGTCTTCCAGCCAACATGAGCGTAACGAGCGGCTTGAACGCGATGGCACACGCCGTCGAAGGACTCTACGCTCATGATCGGAACCCGCTTTCCTCGATGATGGCGATGGAAGGCATCGCAGCGCTGCGCAAGGCGCTGCCCAACATCATTGGTAGTCCCGAAGATCCAGTGGCCCGTGCGGATGCACTGTACGGGTCTTGCCTCTGTGGTGTTGTATTGGGTGCTGTCGGAATGGCGATGCATCACAAGATCTGCCACACGCTGGGCGGCAGCTTTGATTTGCCGCATTCGGAAACTCACGCCATTCTTCTTCCGCATACGGTGGCTTATACGGAAGAGGCTGTCCCTAATCTCCTTGCACCAGTCGCTGAATTGATGGGGACGGAACGCGCGGCTGCGGGCCTCTACGATTTTGCGCTCTCGATCGGGGCACCGACGAGGCTTCAAGACTTAGGATTGACCGCCGAGGACTTGGATAAGGCGACAGATAAATGCATGCAAAACGCCTACTGGAATCCACGTCCAGTAGAAGCCACGCCACTTCGCAAGATGCTTCAGATGGCATGGGAAGGGGCGAGGCCTGGTTCGCGATGATCCTAAACGATCCTGAACAAAAACCGAGTCCCGCCGTCGCAGCAGTCAAGTATTCGGAAGACGGCGGCGCAAATTCTCACATGAGAGGAAACGGCATGGCAGAGTATTTCAGCGAAGAAGCTTCGGTCGAGATCGTTAACGGCCGCATGGCCGCCGATGTCGATCCTCGCATGCGGGAGATCATGAGCTTGCTTGTGAAACATATGCATGCCTTCATCAAGGAAGCTTGCATTTCTCAGCAAGAGTGGGAAACGGCAATCCGGTTTCTGACCGATACCGGACAGATTTGCTCTGACGAGCGCCAGGAATTTATCTTGCTGTCTGACACACTTGGCGTCTCCATGTTGGTGGATGCCATCACCAACCGGCGTCAGCCGGGTGCCACTCAGAATACGGTCCTTGGACCATTCCATGTTGCCGGGGCCCCCAATCGCCGGATAGGCGACCGCATAACGCTCGACGGCAAGGGGGAGAGCTGTGTCTTCGAAGGCACCGTGGTCGATCTGGAAGGACACGCGATTGAGGGAGCGATCATAGATGTCTGGTCGGACAATGCTGAAGGCTTTTACGATGTGCAACAGCCCGATATTCAGCCAAGGTGGAATAATCGCGGGAAGTTCGTAACCGGCGCAGACGGGCGCTACAGATTCATCGGGATCAAACCGGTTTCCTACCCCATTCCGGCCGATGGCCCTGTAGGTCGAATGTTGAAGCATCTCGGCCGGCATCCATACAGGCCGGCACACATGCATTACATCGTGACAGCCAGCGGGTTTCAAAAGCTTGTTACTCACACATTCGTCGGTGATGACGAGTATCTTTCATCTGACGCCGTCTTTGGTGTCAAAGACACGCTGATTGCGCCATTGGAGCGTATTCAAGGCGGCGAAGCGGAATGGCGTTCGCGGTTTGACTTTGTTCTTAACCCGCTGTGAGGTCATAGTCATGCCGAACATGAAGATCCATGTCGATCGGTCGTTGCCAGAACGAGCTCATCGCGACATCGAGGCTGCCTTGGGACCACTAAGCATGCTCTTGTGCGAGAGGCTGAACGTCGACATTAGCGCTTGCCAGTTTGCCGTTATTCAGGTGTTCGGGATGGTCAACCAACCTGCCGTGAACGTCGAGCTTTCCATCCTGCCGAACGTAGATAGGACGCGTCAAAAACTCATGGACCTTGCTAGCGAAATCCAAGTGTTGGTCGCGGCGGCAGCGAGCAGCGGAGTTGCGGTTCGGATATCGCAACTCGATCCGGCCACTTATGTCGCCGCGAAGGGGCCGTGCACCGTATGATTACCACTGGGTTCTGAAAGGCTGGCGTGCGCGAATAGGATAAGGCCTAAGCCCACAATTATGGCTTGCCACTTTCAACAGCGGTTAGATACGCGCAAATATGGTCACGAAAACTGACGAATCTTTTCGACGGATTTGGTGTAAGTCGCCAAATAGCGTCTGCAGTGCGCTGCATTATCAGGCGTTACGTTGACAGGCAGGATGCAATATGGTCAGCTATCCGAACTAAATTGCGTGGCGATGCTACAGGGGGACAATTGTTTCCCATATGTCGGCGTGCGGATGCGAGCCAGAAATGGCGGCTTAGATACTAGGGGAGAAGTACGATATGAGCAGCATACTTGCAGATCCCGACCGAGACAAGGTTCTCGAAACTGGGCTTTTTATCAACAATCAGTTCAGAGGCGCGTCGAACGGGGCAGTCTTCGAGCGGGGTAACCCCATCAGTGGGGAGATAGTGAGCACGGCGCCTGCCGCGACCGAGGCGGATGCAATCGCTGCAGTGAGGGCAGCGCACAGCGCGTTTGCGCGTTGGGCCAAGCTCGGACCTCACGAGCGGCGCAACATGCTGATGAAGGCTTCGGCCGGCATCCGCGCTCGGCATACTGATTTTGCCGATGCGATGAAGGCTGAGATCGGCGCGACCCACGTCTGGGCCGATTTCAACGTGCATCTCGCAGCTGACATGTTGGAAGAAGCCGCGGCTATGACGACCCAGATCGGTGGCGAAGTCATTCCTTCGGACGTGCGCGGTTCGCTGGCGATGGCAGTACGGGTGCCTGCAGGTGTTACTGTGGGCATTGCGCCCTGGAACGCGCCGGTCATCCTCGCTGTCCGGGCGATTGCGGCGCCGCTTGCTTGCGGCAATACTGTTGTTCTCAAAGGTTCGGAGCAGTGCCCCCGCACCCACGGCCTAGTCATCGAGGCGATGGCCGAAGGTGGACTGCCTCCTGGGGTTGTCAATTACATTACCAACGCACCTGCCGACGCCAGCCGCATCTTTGAGGCGATGGTCGCTGATCCGGCGGTGCGGCGGGTGAGCTTCACCGGTTCAACGAAGATCGGTCACGCGGTTGCCCTGACCTGCGCGAAATATCTGAAGCCCGTTGTGCTTGAGCTCGGTGGCAAGGCCCCCCTTATCATTCTCGACGATGCCGACGTGGATGCTGCGGTTCAGGCGGCAGCTTTCGGCGCATTCATGAACTCGGGCCAGATCTGCATGTCCACGGAGCGGATAATTGTCGACGAGAAGATCGCCGACGGCTTTGTTGAGAAGCTGGTGGCGAAGACGAAAACGCTGCCTGCGGGCGATCCCCGTCGAGGGCCGGTCGTCCTAGGTTCGGTGGTCAATCACTCGACGGTGGAGCGCTGCAACGAGCTAATCGACGATGCAGTCGCCCGTGGGGCTACGGTGATTATTGGCGGTAAGAGCAATTCGACGCTGATGCCTGCGACCCTCATTGACCATGTCACGCCGGACATGCGTATCTTTCGGGAGGAAAGTTTTGGGCCAGTCAAACCGATCCTACGGGTGAACGATGTGGAAGAGGCGATTGCGATTGCCAACGATTCTGAGTACGGCCTCTCGGCTGCTGTCTTCGGTGCTGACATTGCACGGGCCTGGCAGGTGGCGTTGCGGATCGAAAGCGGTATTTGCCATATAAACGGTCCGACCGTTCACGACGAGGCGCAGATGCCACTCGGCGGTGTAAAGTCATCTGGCATCGGCCGTTTCGGCGGACGGGCAGGCATCGCTGAATTCACTGATTTGCGTTGGATGACGGTACAGACCTTAGAACGTCATTACCCGTTTTGATTGCACAATACGGCCAGGTCAATGGTACTAACTGCTGTGGCCAATGCCAATAATGCCTTCACATAACCTCTTGCCAAGAGATTACAGAGCGCAATTCAATGACCGCGCGGCCGGATACAAGAGGTGGCTCGGTGCTCACGCTGAAGCAGTCTCGTAACGACCATCTAGAGGCAGTTGCGGGCGTGCTTCTGAAGCATGAACCGATCACCGACAATACAAAACTCTCGAACCGGCGACCGATCAAGTGGCTGCTTTTCACAGTCGCTTGATTATTTCCCTTCAGACGATCTGGTCCTTTGGCTGATGAACAATTCCTTACGGCGATTGAAGAGCAATCGCAGGCGATCCCATCCCGACCAAGACGTCTCTGAGACAGAAGGTTGCCAAGCAGCCGGTTCAGCTTCATGAAAGGGCTTGAAGATAACGAACGGTCCGTCCGCCGCTTACGGCTTGAGCTGCGTGCATGATCGCATTTGTATCAAGACCATGATGCCGATAAAGGTCGGCAATTGTGCCGGTCTGGCCGAAATGTTCGACCCCCAGCGACTTGACACAGTGACCATAGACGCCTCCAATCCAGGAGAGCGTGGCTGGATGCCCGTCAATCAACGTGACGATCCCGCAATCGCGTGACAAAGGCGCCAGCAGGCGCTCGATGTGGCTCATCGCCCCGACCGCTCCACGTTGTCGGGCGCGTTCAGCAGCTTGCCAGCCGGCATTGAGCCGGTCCGCGGAGGTGATCGCCAGCAATCCGACGTCCCGTCGATCTTCGGCGAGCAAACCGGTTGCGGCGATCGCCTCGGGTGCGACGACGCCCTGATAGGCAATGATCACGCTGGCATTTGGCCCAGGCCGCCGCAACCAGTAGGCCCCATTGATGATGTCTTGCTCCAGCTCAGGAGCCATTTGGCGCGCTGGCTGCTCGAGCGGGCGCGTCGACAGGCGCAGATAAACGGATCCACCGGTCTGATCGCGCAACCACGTGGTTTCATCGGGGTCACCTTCGCCGTCGCGCTGCATGTAGTCGAAGGCGAAGCGCATGATGACCGAAAGCTCGTCGACGAAGGCCGGCTCGAAAGAGCACAGTCCGTCCTGCGCCATACCAATCAATGGCGTGCCGATCGACTGGTGCGCGCCGCCTTCCGGCGCTAGCGTTACGCCGGACGGTGTTGCAACCAGCAGGAAACGCGCATCCTGGTAACAGGCGTAGTTCAACTGGTCGGCCGAGCGGTAGATGAACGGATCATAGACGGTGCCGATGGGCAGCAGCCTGGCGCCGTTGATCGAATGGGAAAGACCAAGTGCACCAAGCATGATCATCAGGTTGGATTCGGCAATCCCCAGTTCGAGATGCTGGCCTTTAGGACCGAACTCCCAGTTGTAGGTCGACGGAATCCGCTCCGCCTTGAAGAGGTCGGACATGCTCTCACGGGCAAACAACCCGCGCCGATTGACCCAGGGGCCGAGGTTGGTTGACACAGTCACGTCCGGAGAGGTCGTGACAATGCGCTCGGCAAGCAGTGTGTCACCACGCGCGATATCGTTCAGAATCTGGCCAAAGCCCATCTGGGTTGAAAGCAGCTTGCCTGGCTGCCCAGGGAAGGGAAGCGCAGGAGGAACCGGGATCGCCGGCGAAGACAGTCTGCGGCGGCCCTCGCTGAAGAACGGCATCTGAGCGACGAACGCGTCGAGCTCAGCATCCGGCATGGTAGCTGCGGACCATTTCTCCCATTCCTGTCCCTGCTTTACGCCCATCTGCTGGCGGAACCCCTCCATTTGCGTGGGAGTCATCTGACCGGCGTGGTTATCCTTGTGGCCTGCAAGCGGCAAGCCATATCCCTTGATCGTATAGCAGATGAAGCAGACCGGGCGGTCGTGCTGCGAAGCTTGTTCAAAGGCCTCGAGCAGGCTTGGCAGATCATGCCCTCCGAGATTAACCATGAGCGCTTGCAGTTGCTCATCGGAACGTCGCTCGATCAAGGCGGTCACGGGCCCCTGATCACCGATCTCGTCCAGCAGTCGCTTTCGCCACGCCGCGCCGCCCTGGAAGGTCAGGGCGGAATAGAGCTGGTTCGGACACGTCTCGATCCACTGCCGCAGCTTGTCCCCGCCGGGCTCGGCAAACGCGGCTTCTTGCAAAGAGCCATGGCGCAGGATCACGACGTCCCAGCCGAAGTTTCTGAATATCTGTTCAAAACGCTCCCAGAGGCCTTCGCGAACGACGGCGTCCAGCGATTGACGATTGTAGTCGACGACCCACCAGCAGTTTCTCAGGCCGTGTTTCCAACCTTCGATCAAGGCCTCATAGATATTGCCTTCGTCCATCTCGGCATCGCCGATCAAGCTGACCATGCGTCCTTCAGGCCGATCGTTCATCCATCCATGTGCGGAGACATAGTCCTGGACCAATGAAGAAAACAGCGTCTGCGCCACGCCGAGACCGACCGAGCCGGTGGAGAAGTCGACGTCATCGACATCCTTGGTCCGTGACGGATAGCTCTGTGCGCCCTTGAAACCGCGGAAGTTTTCGAGCTTCTCGCGGGTCTGGTTGCCTGCCAGATACTGGAGAGCATGGAATATCGGTGCTGCGTGGGGTTTGACCGCGACCCGATCCTGAGGACGAAGCGCCGAGCAGTAGAGCGCGATCATGATGGTGCTGAGCGAAGCCGACGAAGCCTGGTGCCCGCCGACCTTCACCTCGTCCGCTTCGCGGATATGGTTCGCGTGATGGATCGTCCAGGCGGCGAGCCAGGAAACGCAGCGTTCAATTTCCTGCAGGTAGCTGATCTTGGAGCTCATCCTCTGCCCCTTCTTTTACAGGTCGAGTTTCAGAACGCCCGTCGCGCGCGACACGCACGGGATAAAGCGATAGTTACGGGCTTCGTTTGAAAGCACTGCATCGCGATGTATTGGCTGTCCTTCCAAATACCCGCACTCGCAGGTTCCGCAGACGCCGTTCTCGCAGGACGCCATCAGCAACACGCCGGCGGCGCGAATGGCCGATAGCGCTGACTCGTCTGCAGGTACCGGAACGACTGTCCCGTTACGAAGAAGGATCGTGAACGGTTCGGGTGGCGCATTATCCCGGACCGGCGGCTGAAAGGCTTCGAAATGGACCGTGCCATCCGGCCAGTGGCGTGAAGCTTGTGCAACGGCGGCCATGAAGCTGGGAGACCCGCAGTAATAGAGCTGCGCACCATCGGGCCGCGCCAACAACAGGCTATGAATGTCCTGCCGGGTTTCGACTTGATCGTCGAAGTGGAGCCTCAGACTTTCGGAGCCGATGGTGTCCTCCAAGGTCCCCAGCAAAGGTGCGAAGTTCCGGCCTCGCGCAAAATAGTGGAGTTCGAAGTGCTTGCCCTGCCGACACAGAGCCCGAGCCATCGCAAGAATGGGTGTGATCCCGATACCGCCTGCCAGCAAAAGGACCGGCCCGTCACCCTTCCGGAGCGGGAAATGATTGCGCGGGGCGGATACGGGCAGCTCGGCGCCTGGTGCGATAGTTTCGTGGATCCATGCCGAGCCGCCCCGGCCACTGGTTTCGCGCTTCACCGCTATCGTGTAGCGGCTGAGATCTTCCGGATCACCGCAGAGCGAGTATTGGCGTACCTTTCCGTCGGGGAGATGAACGTCGACATGCGATCCTGGTTCGAAGGCCGGCAGAAGAGGCCTGCGCGAGTGCCTCAGCTCGATCACGCGGACGTCGCCCGGCTCGTCGTGGACGCCGGCAACGATCAGTTTCATGATGATACGCGGAGATCCCATGTCGCGTCACTCGTCCATTGGCAGGATCGGGTCGCCAGGACGGATGATACCACCGACCTCGATCGAACAGTTGAGACCGGAACGGTTCAGCAGCCCTTCGTAGAGGCCCGGCATGCCGAGCAGCTCCTCGATGTATTTGCAGGGAAAGTTCATTCGTGCCGCTCGCAGAACCGTCTCACCGACCCGGAAGCGCTTGCCGACGAGGTGGCCGAGCGGAACGCCGCGGGTCGTTAGATTGCGCCTGTGATCTTCGGGCGCGAGCGTGCCCTTGAAACCGGGAATCTTCGGCTCTCCCTTGGCAATCGCCTCCAGGACCTCAGCCTCGATCAGCGTGACTTCACGGACGTCCGGCTTGGGCGAATACGTACCGGTCCCGAGGTAATAGCGGTCGCCCAAAATACCGCGGCCAGCGATGAGCTGCGCCTCCGCCAGTTCTTCCATCTCGTAGGAAGCGGCCGGCGCGATGTGAATGTGGAGCAGACTCCCCTGCCAAGTCATGTATCGGCTCCCGCTTGCCTTCGATCGACATGGATCTCCGCGCCAGTGGCCTACTGCTCTCATCATGGGATCATCCCATGTCTCACCAGTCCCGGCTGATGGGGAAATCTGCCGTGGAACTGGCTTCGTCAACAGTGCCAGTTTATCAGCATGTTCCTAGTCCAGTTCGGCGAAGGTAGAGGCTTGCCACGAGAGGATGCAATAAGATGCTCGGCGAGCCGGGTCTTGCTGTCAGCCCGCACCCTTCACCGCATCGACGGCCGAGGCGACAAGTTGAATGCCCTTCTCGATCTGCCTCGGTGTCAACGCCGAATAGCCCATCACCAAGCCGAGCCGCTCGCGTGGCGCCTCAGTTGCCCCTGGTTCAGAATCGTAGAGCGGTGAAATACCGTAGAGGCCGACGCCGCGTTGGCGCGCGGCATCCATTAGGGCGATCTCAGCTGATCCGGGCAGCCCATTGAACCAGACGACGACATGCAATCCGGCATCCGCACCCTCGACCGTGACGCGGTCGCCGAATGCAGTTTCAAGAGCGCTCAATAATGTCTCACGGCGCTCCCTATTCAGTCGTCTGACGCGACGCACATGGCTCTCATAGGCGCCACTTTCGATCAGTGAGGCGAGCGCCTCCTGCTCGGTCATGGGTGTATGGCGGTCGGTCAATTGCTTGGCGGTTGCGAACACCTCCTGCAATTGTTTTGGCACCACGAGGTAGCCAATGCGCATCATCGGCGACAGTGTCTTTGAAATGGTGCCCAGATAAATGACGTTGCGCCCGTCCGCCAGGCTCTGGAGGGGCGGAACCGGGCTGATGTCGTACCGGTACTCACTGTCGTAGTCGTCCTCAACCACATAGGCGTCTCTATCCCGAGCCCAAGCGAGAAGCTGGTGGCGACGGCTGATCGGCATGACACCGCCCAAGGGAAACTGATGGGATGGTGTTACATAGGTTATCCGGGCGTCGATTCCTGATAAGTCCGGGGTCTTCAGGCCGCCCGCGTCCGCGTCCACTGCCACGGCGGAAGCCCCGGTGCTTGAGAAGATCTGGCGAGCCATTCGGTAGCCGGGATTCTCCATCACAAATGCGCTGTTCGCGTCGAGGAGGATCCGAGCGCAGAGATCCAGCCCTTGCTGGGAACCATTGACGACGATGATTTGTTCAAGATCGCATTGCAACGTCCGTGCCCGCCAAAGGTAACCCTGAAGGGCTTGCCGCAGGCGCCGGGATCCTCGTGGGTCCTCATAGGCCAGCCGCCCGGGTCTTCGGGCAATCACCGAATTGATAGCGCGCTTCCACGCCAGTGCCGGAAAGTCAGATGGGGCAAGATCGCCGTATCGAAAATCAACCGCCAGGTTGGTTGGCAGATAGTCGAGCCACGGCGAAAGCGCCCGAAGTCTTTCGCCGTAAGCAGAAAGCGGCCCGAACGCCTCCTGTGTGGTGTCGGATTCTCGCGGCCGCTGTCTCAGCTCCAGCGCTGTCACACGCGGGCGGGCGCCTTGGCGCAGCTCCACAAAGCCTTCAGCGGCAAGCTGTTCATAGGCAACTGTAACCGTTGTCCGCGACACATGCAGTTCATTGGCCAGGCTGCGTGAGGATGGCAGTTGACTTCCCGCTTCATAGACACGGCCAAGGATCTGACTCTTGAGCGCCTCGTAAATCCTGCGTGCGCCCATCCTGGGCGCGTGCGCTGCCGCCGCTTGGTTTTCCGACTGGACCATATTCTTTCTGCCAAACTGGATGTTTCATGCCGGCCAGTATGATGCCAGTCTGGGCCAAAGCAAAGAGGATACGATCCAGCTATGACAGGCGGCAGCGAGCATGACAAATGTCAGAAGCAATCTGACCACTTTCACGCGGCAAGCTACGCATTCGACACGCGAGCCATTCATCATGCGTTCAGCCCGGTGGACTACAAACGGGCAGTCCAGCCGCCAGTCTTCCTGACCTCGACCTACGGCTTCGAGAGCGTCGAGGCGAATGACGCCGCAGCAGCGCTCGGCGGCAGACTTTATGCGCGGGAATACAACCCGACCACAGAGATTCTCGAGCAGCGGCTTGCGAATCTGGAGGGGGCTGAGGCGGGCCTTGTCGTATCGACCGGAATGGCCGCCTTCGGCACTCTGATCCTCTCATTGCTGTCGCAGGGCGACGAGCTTCTCGTTCACAAGACGCTTTATTCGAATACTGTCGCGATGGTGGAGCAAGGTCTGCCGCGCTTCGGCATCAAGGTCGTTTCCGTGGACCTCTCTGATCCCTCGAACCTCGACGCGGCGATCACGGAAAAGACCAAGCTCGTCTACTTCGAGACACCCGTGAACCCGCTCAGCAGCATTCTCGACATTGCCGCAATCTCAGAGCGCGCGCACGCGCATAGGGTGAAAGTCGCGGTGGACAGTACCTTTGCTTCTCCCGCACTTCAGCGGCCGATCGAGCATGGCGCCGATATCGTGCTTCACTCTCTTACGAAATACATCAACGGCCATGGCGACACCTTGGGTGGGGCGCTACTCGGCGACGCGGAAACGCTCCACCGCTTGCACGAAACCGGTTTGCGTTACATTACCGGTGCGACCTTGGCGCCGCACTCGGCCTTTCTGATCATGCGCGGTCTGAAAACACTCTCGCTTCGGATGGATCGGCACAGCGCCTCGGCTCTGGCGATCGCCCGTACGCTCGAAGCGCATCCCGCCGTGTCCTGGGTGAGCTATCCCTTCCTGGAATCGCACCCAGACCAGGCTATCGCGCGCAAGCAAATGACACAGGGGTCGGGCATGCTCGCCTTTGGGCTTCATGCCGGCTTTGATGGCGCAAGAAATATGCTCGATCGCTTGCGACTGATGACACGCGCAGTGAGCCTCGGCGACACCGACACCCTGATCTATCATCCGGCCAGCATTACGAGGGCGCGGCAATCGATCCGAAAAGACGCCCATATGGTCTCGGGGGTTGGTGACGACCTCATCCGTCTTTCTGTCGGTCTTGAAGACGTGAATGACCTGATTGGCGACCTGAGGCAGGCGCTCGCGACCTTGTGACGCCCGCATTGACGACTGCGAATATAGAAGCACAGAACCGGATCCGGAGCATCGAATGGCTTTCCTGAGCGGGCTTTCCGCATTTCCCATCACGCCGAGTGACCTAGACGGTCGCGTCGACACTGCCGCTCTCAAGAGGCTTGTGGCGCGGCTTTGCATCGCAGGCGTCGACTCCATCGGCCTTCTCGGCAGCACCGGAACCTACATGTATCTGTCCCGCGAGGAGCGGCGACGAGCCCTAAGCGCGGCGATTGAGGAAACCGGCGGGGCCATACCGGTCGTGGCAGGCGTCGGCGCCTTGCGGACCGACGAGGCGGTCAGACTGGCGCAGGACGCCAAGGCCGCAGGCGCGACCGCAGGTCTACTTGCCGCCGTTTCGTACGCGCCGCTGACGGAGGATGAAGTCTTCGAGCATTTTTCCACCGTTGCTCGAAAGAGCGGCCTTCCCATCGTGATCTATGACAATCCGGGGACGACCCATTTCCGCTTCACGGCTGTCCTGGTGGAACGGTTGGCTCAGGTGCCTGGCATCGTGGCGATCAAGAATCCGACGGAAAAACCCGAGGAGATCGCGAGCCACCTGGGGCAGCAGAGATCCGTCACACCCAAGAGCTTCTCGATCGGCTATAGCGGCGACTGGAATGCTACCAAAGCCATGATCTGTGGGGCCGATACCTGGTACAGCGTGCTCGCTGGCATTCTTCCGGACGTGTGCCTGCGCCTCGTGAGAGCAGCTCAGAACGGCGATGCTGAAGAGGCACTCCGGATCGATGCAAGTCTTGCCCCTATCTGGGAGCTCTTCAAGCAGTTCTCCAGCCTGCGAACCGTTTACTCGATGACCGATCTGCTTGGCGTCTGCCGGGCCGAGCCGCCTCGCCCCATTCTCCCTCTGCCGCCGCTTGCAAAGGAGAAGGTGGCACACTGCCTGACCTTGCTCGAGCAGGATCTGGCCTGACCCTGGCAAGGTCAGGCGCCGCCGGAGGGTCTCGACGGAATTGCTTTACATCGTCTGGGCATTGCCCGCGCTCATCGTCATCGGCCTGCTGGCAAGCGGTCGGGCTTCCACGCTCGTTGCCGCAAGCATCGGCCTGCTGGTGGCTATCGTTGTCGCGCTTGGCGCGGCGCCCGGCGAATTTCAGTTGCGCGACGGCGCCAGCGCGCTCTTTCGCGGCGCATGGATCGGCTGGATCGTCGTGCCATATATACTGGGCGGGCTGTTATTCTGGCAGATGGCTATTCGGCCTGGGGATGCAGCGATGCCCGTCGAAAGTCTCCGGCAGAACAGGCAGTCCAGGCGACGTCTGCTGTTTGCTGCGTGCTTCCTGATCGGCCCGTTTTCAGAATCCGCGACCGGCTTCGGCGTCGGAATCGTCGGGACGATGCTGTTGTTGCGCAGGCTCGACCTGCAACCGGTCTATCTCATGGCCTTCAGCCTGCTGAGCCAGACAATGATCCTGTGGGGCGGCATGGGCAACGGCGCGATCGTCGCTGGCGCCTTCTCTCGAAGCGATCCGACCATGCTCGCTGTCAATGCCAGCTTTTTTCAAGTCGCCCTGAATGCGCTCTGGTTGCCACTCTACTGGAGGATGGCCGAAAAAGCAGGCGTCGGGGCTCCATCCCGCGAGTGTCTAAGCGAGGTCGTCTGGCTCGGCGGAAGCCTGCTTCTGCTGATTGCCGCAACGCGAGCTCTGGGGCCTGAAGTTGCGATGCTCTGCGCCTATGGGCCGGTCATCGTGCTGCGTTATCTTGTCGATGAGCGCCCCAATGCAGACCAACTCCTTGACGCCCTACGGAGAATGGCGCCCTTCGCGATCCTCATCACATGGCTCATGGCAACCCGGCTGATCTCGCCCCTGAGCGAATTCCTGCTGCAAACTGGGCGGCTCGAGCCGTTCGTCGGAGCCCCGGCCTGGTCGCCGCTGTTTCATGCGGGCACGTGGTTGGCTTTAGGCGCTGTCATCTGCGCATTCGTCTATGGTCATGTTTCCAGCTTGGGATCGCAAGTCCTCACAGCCTGGAAAACCGGACGGCTCGCAATTCTTGCCATCATCATCTTCTCGATGATGGCAGAGCTGCTATCCAGCTCCGGGATTGCCGCGGCATTGGGAGAGGGGATACATTCCGCAGCCGGCGGAGGCGCGTTGACATGGCTTGCTCTTGTCTCGGCAGTGTTCGGAGCGCTTGCAAACAGTGGTAACGCCGCAAACGGCCTGTTCATGAGTTCGCAGGTCAGTCTTGCGAAGGAAGCGGGCCTCAATGTCGCGGCCGTGATTGCCCTGCAACATACCGCCGCCCTGGCGCTCAACCTGATTTCACCAGTTCGCATGTCTATTGTTTGCAATATGGCAGGTTGTCGTGGACAAGAGCCCACAGTCTACCGGGCCATGTTGCCGTTTGCCGCCGCGATCATAGCCGTTTTGCTGACGGGCTCGCTGATGATCACGTATCGTGTGCTTTAGCCGAACCGGTCCTTGTTGTGGATCAATCCAGCCTCTGTGGAACAAGGCCAGTCAATTTCTCAGTTTCTGAATGAGCCCCATTAAAGGGAGATCGAGCATGTCCGAATTCAAACTGCATTGCTTTGCAATGTCAGGCAACTCCTACAAGGTGGCATTGTTTCTCGCCTTGGCGGAAATGGATTGGACGCCGGTATTCGTCGACTATTTCGGTGGGGAAACGCACCGAGAGCAATGGCGACAGGAGGTTAATGAACAGGGCGAGGTTCCGGTTCTCGAGCACAAGGGGGCAAGGCTCAGCCAGTCGGCGCTCATTCTCGACTATCTGGCTGAGGCGACTGGACAATTCGGTCCCGAAAACGTCCGGGAGAAACAGGAAATCTGGCGGTGGATGTTGTTCGATAATCACAAATTCACCAGCTACTATGCCACCTTGCGCTTCCTGTATGGCATCAAGAAAACCGGCGAGACGGCGGTGACGCAATTCTTGAGGGAACGTGCAATTGCGGCCCACCGCATCGTGGATGATCACCTGCAGCAAACACCATTCCTTGTGGCTGCTCGGCCCACCATCGCGGACCTGTCTCTTGCAGGCTACGTCTACATGCCCGAAGATACGGGCCTGCCTCAGGAGGAGTTTCCTCACATCGCCAAGTGGAAGGACAGGATCCGGAATCTGCCAGGATGGCGACATCCTTACGATCTGATGCCTGGTCCGACATCGCTATAGTGTGATCGCAAACCAGCTTTGAATTTTCTGCTGTCGGCGGGCTTATACGCCGTCCTTTGACCAAGCTAAGGCCCTGCCGATTGTACCTTAGGGTCTATCAGGCTTTTCGAACGACGGAGGAGAGCGCGAATGCCGTGAGAGTGTCGCGTACCCCGGGGAGTTCGGATATTTGCTGCCAGATCTGGCGAATACGATCGGCTTGCGAAGACTCGACCCTCACCACCAGGTCGAAATCGCCGGTCATGACGTCACAGGCGACAACCTCCGGAATTTTGCGTAGGACGTTGATGACGTCACCGCCTTTCATGCGGTCATGGCGATAGACGAACATGAGTGCGGTGGTCACCTGGCGGTCGTTTCCGCCCTCGCCAGTGACGATCGTGTACCCTTTGATGAAACCTTCTCGTTCGAGCCGCTCGATGCGCACCCGCACGGCGTTTCGGGACAGGTTCACCTTTGCCGACAATTCCGCGTGCGAAATGCGGGCATTGTTCTTGAGTTCGGCAAGTACCAGTTCATCTATTCGGTCCAGAAGATATTTCATCCCGTTGCCGCCTCTATTGGTCGAACATATCTGGCGTGACCGAATGATAGGCAACAAGGGCGCACTCAGGGACTGACGTCCTTCTCGCGCCCAGGGCGGCGCGCTTGGCTGTTGAGGCAAGAACGAACGCAGGCAAAGCTGTTTTTTCTGCTGCCGAGAGCTTTCTGATGGCTTGATATCCGCTCAAGAGCGCATGGGCTTTGCGCCGGTCCAAACCGCCGTCGGGCACGCCTGTCCAGTCAACGAGAACGTCGGCGATCTCAGCGATAAGGGCGTCATCATGGCGAAGCCTGAAGTTGATGACGCCGCTGACTTCATCGCCAAGAAAAAAGACATTCGCGAAGACCAATGCACCATGTACGGGCCCCGATGGTAAGTCAGGCTGGCGGTTGAGCCCACTCTGCAAGCTCATGTGTATCTGGCCCATAACGCGACCCACACTCCCACATTTGGCTGGCGAAGGGTCACTTGTCGATGACCCGGACACGAAGCTTACGATGGCTACAAGCCGACCCGCAGCCTGAAACGTGGCATTGCCGTCGACGGTGCGCCTGGGCTCGGGGCAGGGAACACCCGCCCTGTGCAGCGTTTCCATCGTTGTGAAAGCGCGCTCGAGGTCGAGCGGCTCCGCCCCGTTTTCAAACAGGGTCACGATGAACTCCCCTTCGGCAGACCGGAACAGATAGGTCGTTTCGCGATCGCCGTCGGCGATGCCGATAACGGAGGACAAACCTGTCAAGCCGTAAGCTTCCACGATCGCGTGGCGGTCTTCGTCAGACAGTTCGGTAAATACCGCCATGGCTTCCCCTCATGCGGACGTGCGCTGCGGGGCGTTTGCAAACGCCGCGTAGTCGCTGAAGATTTCCTCGATCTGCCGTTTGGTCAGGCATCCGTCTTCCTCGACGATGGAGCGCAGACTTCTCTTTTCAGATAGTGCTCTCTTCGACAGCCAAGCCGCCTTGGAGTAGCCGATCAGCTTTGCTAGCGGGGTGGCCAGAACGAGAGACTGGTCCAACAAGGCCTTACAACGATCCTTATCGACCTCGATCCCCGCCACACACCGGTTGGCGAAGATTTCCATCCCTCTGGTCAGCATGCGTATTGACAGCAGGATGTTCAGGACAATGACCGGCTCCATCGCATTGAGTTGCAGTTGTCCGGCACTTGCGGCAAGCGTCACCGTCAGGTCATTGCCAATCACCTGAAATCCGATCTGATTCATCATTTCCGGAATGACCGGATTGACCTTGCCGGGCATAATCGAGGAGCCTGCCTGCATCGCCGGCAGCCGAATCTCACCCAGTCCCCCGATCGGGCCACTGCTCAAGAGCCGCAGATCGTTGCAGATCTTCGTCATCTTGACGGCGATTCGTTTGAGAATGCCTGAGAAGGCGACAAACCCGCCTGTATCCGATGTCGCTTCCACCAGGTTACGAGCTGTCATGAGCGGCAGACCGGAGATCTCGGAGAGCTTTCTGCACGCAACGCTCGGAAAGGCCGGCGGCACATTGATCGAGGTTCCGATTGCAGAGCCGCCAAGATTGACCTCCTGAAGAAGTTTCTTGGCAGACTGCACCTGGATGATGTCCTCGTCGATCAGTTCCGCAAAGGCTTCGAACTCCTGGCCGACAGTCATGGGCACGGCGTCCTGGAGCTGCGTGCGTCCAACCTTTATGACATCCGCGAATTCAGCACCTTTCCGACGGAAAGTGTCCCGAAGAATGACCTGCGCGGCGATGAGCGCGTCGCAGGTGCGCAACAGGGTCAACCGGATCGCTGTCGGGTAGACATCGTTAGTCGACTGCGAGAGGTTGACGTCGTCGTTCGGGTGAAGCGTGGAATAGTCTCCGACGCTGGCGCCCAGCTTGAGAAGAGCAAGATTGGCCACGACCTCGTTGACGTTCATGTTGGTGGAGGTGCCCGCTCCGCCTTGCATCATGTCCACTGGAAAATTGTCATCAATCGCTCTTAGTTCGATGAGATCTTCGCACGCCTCTGCGATCGCAAGAGCTTTCTCAGAAGACAGCAGTCCGAGTTCCATATTGGTCAGCGCCGCGGCTTGCTTCACCATCGCCACCGACTGGATGAGCTCGGGAAAGTCTCTCAGGCGGAAGCCTGTGACGTTGAAATTCTCCTCCGCGCGCTGAGTATGCACGCCAAACAGCTTACCCGCGGGAATGGAGAGAGGCCCGATGAGGTCAGTTTCTATACGATCGATCTTCATCGGTGACCTCAACTCAAGATGCCAGCGTGGAGCATCGCCCGATCGATCTGTTCGCGAACCGAGCTGCTTACGGGAACAAGAGGCAATCGCAGGTCCCGACGGATGCGGCCCAGCCGCTCCAGGGCATATTTTGGTCCAGCGGGGTTTGTTTCCAGGAAGAGCGCCCGGTGCAATGGCATCAGACGATCCTGGAGCTCCAAGGCCGAGGTGAAGTCGCCCCCAAGGCAGGCGCGCTGAAATTCAGCGCACAGGCGCGGTGCAATGTTGGCGGTCACAGAAATGCACCCGTGCCCGCCGTGGGCCATATAGCCGAGGGCTGTGCCGTCTTCCCCGGTCAGAAGGTTGAAGTTCTTGCCGCAGGTCATGCGCTCCAGTGAAGGTCGCAGAAGATTGCCGGTGGCGTCTTTGACGCCGCTCACATTTTTGCAGTCGCAAAAGATGCGCGCCAGCGTCTCCACCTGAATGTCGATCACACTGCGACCCGGAATATTGTAGACGATGATCGGGATCTCGGCCTCCGCATCTATGGCTCTGAAATGCTGATAGATGCCCTCCTGCGTCGGCTTGTTGTAATAGGGCGAGACGACCAGCAATCCATCGGCGCCGGCTTCCTGTGCATGGCGAACGAAGTCGATTGCCTCTGCCGTGCTGTTCGAGCCTGCCCCTGCAATGACCGGGACGCGGCCGCCGGCCGTTTCGACCGTAATCTCGACAACTTGCTTGTGCTCGGCATGCGTGAGTGTCGGACTTTCGCCTGTCGTTCCGCATGGGACCAGCCCGGATGATCCCTCCTCGATCTGCCAGTCGATAAGGGCGCGCAGCGCGCCTTCATCAATACGCCCATCAGCAAAGGGTGTAACAAGTGCGGTGATGGAACCTTTGAACAAAATGGTACTCCTGATGTTGCTGATGGGCTTTTTGGCTGGTGATCTATTGCCGTTTCAGCCTGTTGATGCAGACGACCTTTGGCTGGGTCATGTCTTCAAAGGCAAAGCGCACCCCTTCACGGCCCATGCTGCCATACTTGAAGCCGCCGAACGGCATAGCGTCGAACCGGTAGTCGGAAGAGTCGTTGATCATGATCCCTCCGGCATCAATCCCGCTGGCCGCCTCGAGGGCTCCCTCGAGGTCATTTGTGAATATACCGGCGTGCAGACTGTAATCTGGCGCATTCGCAAGGCGGATGGCATCGCAGAGCGCATCGAAGGGTTCGAGGATGACGACCGGGGCGAACACCTCTTCGCTCCATAGGTCGCAACCGAAGGGAACATTTTCCAAGACCGTCGGCGGGTAAAGGTTGCCCGCCGGGCTGTGGCCACAAAGAAGGTTGGCGCCAGAAGCCATGGCGCGGTCGACCATCGCCGTTGCGCGTTGAACGGCCCGTTCCGAAATCATCGGGCCGACATCGGTGTCGGGCTCAAGTGGGTTTCCGGTCTTGAGCATTTTTGTGGCTGCAACGAACTCCGACTTGAACCGCTCATAAATAGAGCGCTGGATCAGGATCCTCTGGGTGCCAATGCAGTTCTGACCGGCCGCCCAGTAGGCTCCAGACACGCAGCCGTCGACCGCAGCGACAAAATTGCAGTCCTCCATGACGATGACTGGTGCATTGCCTCCCAGGTCCATCGCCAGCTTCTTGATGCCTGCAGCCTTGGCGATTGCCTCCCCCGTGGCAAATCCGCCCGTGAACGAAATCATTCGCACATCTCTTGCCAAGACGAGTGCCTTGCCAAGTTCAGCGCCACCAATGACAACCGTCACGATCTCTTCTGGAAGGCCGCTTTCCACCAGAACGTCGACCAATTTGAGCGCCGACAGGGGAGCAAGCTCAGACGGCTTTAAGAGCACGGCGTTTCCACCGGCAATCGCCGGCCCAAGCTTATGGGCGACCAGGTTCAGCGGGTCATTATAAGGGGTGATTGCCGTAATGATCCCGAGCGGCTCCCGGGTGTACCATCCCTGCCGGGCCTCGGACCCAGCATAGGACTCGAACGGAATGACCTCGCCGGCGTTGCGTTTGGCCTCATCGGCCGAGAGTTTTATGGTGTTGACGCATCGGGTCGCCTCTTTGCGGGCTTGGGTTATCGTTTTGCCGGCCTCTTTGACGATCAGAAGCGCGAATTCTTCATGCGCCGCCTCGATGGCGGCGGCTGCCTTTTCGAGGATCGCAGCTCGCTTGTGGCGCGGCAGAGCTTTGGCGGCCTCCGCTCCGCGGCGGGCACGTTCGATAAGGCTGCTCACGCAAGAAGCATCGCTGCTTGGAACGGTTCCGACGACCGATCCGTCGAAAGGGTTGCGCACGACGATCTCATCGCTTGAGAAGGGTGCGTTCAGGGCGAGGCCGTGCATCATGCGGCCTCCTTTGCAAGGGCGGAGGTGCTTTGGGTATGAATTGCCACGACGTCGGACAGAAGAGCATAGGCGGTCTCAATTCGCCCCGCACCGGGTCCGGTAACCGTCACGGAGCCGAGTAGCTTCGTGCTGAACGAAACTGCATTGGTTGGACCGTTGACTGCGGCGAGAGGGTGCTCCAACGGCAGTTGCTTCGGCATGACACTTCCTATGACGCGGCCGTCTTCGCCCCGGGAGGCGGAACCAATGAGTTTCCAGCGCCTGTTGGCCTCGGCTGCATCCCTGATGTCAGAAGGCGAAAGCTGCGAAATGCCCTTGCAGGAGACATCATCCGGTTTGAGTTGTGCGCCAAGCAGCTCATTGGCAAGAATGACAACCTTCAGGCGGACGTCGAAGCCTTCGACATCCGCCGTGGGATCGGCTTCTGCGTAGCCGAGCTCCTGTGCTTGCCTGACGGCGGTATCGAAATCCAGGCCACTTTCCATCCGTCCCAGGACGAAGTTGGAAGTGCCGTTCAGGATCCCCTCGAAACCATCGACCTCGGCGCCTGCGAGTGTCTTCTCGGCCATCCGGATCACCGGCGTCCCGCTCATCACGGAACCCTCGTACTCGAACCGGACGCCATTCGCCTTGGCGAGGGCCTTCAGCTCCGACGCGGCAAGTGCCACCGAACCCTTGTTCGTCGTGACCACATGCTTGCCGCTTGCAAGCGCTGAGCGGCAATGGGAGACTGCGGGCTCGCCATCGGTTGGGTTGGTGAACGTAGCCTCCACGACAATGTCTGCCGGCGCGGTCCTGATGATCGTTTCGTTGTCCGCTCCCGCACTGCCGCCTGAGAGTTGGCCGAACCCACCCTTGGTGAACTTGGCGTCAATCAGCGTCTTCGCGTCGAGCCCGTTTGGCGAGATCACGGAGCCCAGATAAAGATCGCTCACCGCGACAATGTTCAGACGAAACCCGAGCTCCTGTTCCCACAGCGGGTTCCTTGTCGCAATAAGCTCGGCCAAAGCGCGGTTTACGCCGCCAAAGCCGATGAGAGCAATGTTGTAGACGGTCATGACAATCCTCCAATGACACCAATGACGTTTTCTGCTCGCCGAGAATGCGAGGCAGACCGCTCAGTGGGAACGGCGCAAATTGGCCAAAGGAGGAGGCATTTTGCCCAAAATGCCTGCGTCTTGATGCTTGCGCTCATCGCTTCTCTTGCGAGCAATCCGTGGAGCTGCTGGGGGACCTGCAACAACACTGACATCTATGAAATTCCGCCCAGTTTAAGGCTTTGCTGCGCAAGACGAACAATGGCCGCGGTCAGCCCCGCCAGCTGGTGGACTGCCACGCGATGAACCTGCCATTGCAGCGGCAGGTCGATACCTGTCCCTGTAATCAGTTCTCTCAGAGTGCCGGAGCTGAGATGGGCCGCAGCAAGGTGAACCGGGACGATGCCCCATCCGAGGCCCGCGAGGGCTGCATCGAAGATACTTGCGCGCGAGGGCAGCCGATGCACCGGGAACTCGAGACCATCGCCGAGTGCAACTTTGACCCATCGCTTCGCAAAGGGGTCCGTCGGCCCCAGGGCCAGACCAGGTGCTTTGACCATCGCCTCGGGGGTCACCCCTTTCGAAAAGTGGCGGCTGCTATAGCCCGGTGTTGCCACGGCTACGAGGCGCAGGCTGCCCAACGAATGGCTGTCGTGATCCTCAAGCAGTTCCTCGCCTGGGGTGACCGCAGCGACAACCTCGCCGGCCCGCAGCCTGTCGAGCATCGCAATTGTCTCATCCAGAACAAGATCGACGAGAAACGGTGCGGTTTGTACGAAGTCGGAGACAGCATCCAGGATCCAGCTCCCGATCCACTCCGGATTGGCGGCAATCCTGACGGTCGTGCGTTCAGGCAGCGCGCCAGGGCCGGTGAGACCGGGCATGCAGGTGGCCAGTTGGCGCTCGAGCAGTTCAATGCGCTCGAAATGGTGGACGAGCTGCGCACCCGCCGTTGTGGCGGAACACGGACTTCCTCTGACGATCAGCGCGACGCCGAGACGTTGCTCCAACTGCTTGACCCGCTGCGACACCGCTGATGGTGTTACGCTGAGTTCGCGCGCTGCTTTGTCGAAGCTGCCCAATCTGATGACGGAAACGACGGCCTTGACTGCCTGGTAGTCTATCATGGCTCGAGTCCAGTCTGCATTTGGCGGTTGGCGAAGTCTGTTCTTGTCCGGGCTTGGGCGCGTAAAGGCTGGGGCCGCACCGCGCGAACGCCCGTCGCAAGCCTTCTATTCATCCGGCGTTCGACAGCTTCATCATCAGAAGACCGGAGAGTATCATGGCGCCGGCGACAATACGCATCGGGGCAGCGGGCTCGTTCAAGACAAGGACGCCAAGCAGGAACGACCCGACGGCTCCAATTCCAGTCCAGACGGTATAGGCTGTACCGAGCGGAAGAACCCGCATCGAGAATGAGAGCAGCACGCCGCTTGCAATCATCGCGGCGACCGTGATTGCGGACGGAACGAGCAGTGTGAAGCCTTCGGACTTTTTCATATAGAAGGCCCAAACCACTTCGAGCAGCCCGGCGATGAGCAGAATAATCCAATGCATAGTGTGTTTTCCTTGAGAACGTCGCTGATATAGCGGGAAGATCCCAAGGAGAGGGCTTCCCGCTGCAGCTAGCGTCTGAATTCGCGTCTTCAGGACCGGTCGAAGGTCTCGTCGAGAGCGTTCTTGATGTCAGCGATGAGGTCCTCGGGATCCTCCAGGCCGATGGAAAGACGCAGATGGCCATATTTCTGGAAGTTCAGCGGATAGCGTTCGGCGCCTCCGCGGCCGCTCCCCCCGACGTGCACGATCAGGGTCTCGTCGTGACCGAGCGAGACGGCCGAGGTGATCACCTTCAGATTGGAAACGAAGCGGTTCTGGGCGTCCGGGTCCCCCTCGACTGCGAAGGCCATGACGCCGCCATAACCCTTGCCTGCAAATTGAGCCTTTGCCAGTTGGTGCTGGTCGTGGCTTTCGAGCCCGGGATAAGTGACGTAGGCAACCCGCTCGTCCCGGACAAGGTTATCCGCAACGACCTGTGCTGTCGCGAACTGCTGCTTGAGGCGCAATGGAAGCGTGACCGAGCCGCGGGTGATTAGCCAGGCATTGAAGGGGGAGATCGTTCCGCCGAGATCGACAAGGGCGTCTGCCTTGACATGATGGATGAGCTCCTTGGAACCGACCACCACACCGCCCATCGCATCACCATGGCCATTGATGTACTTGGTCAGGGAGTGGATGACGAGATCGGCGCCGAGCGCCAGCGGCCGGAAAAAGGGGGGAGGCGTAAAGGTGGAGTCGACTGACAGAAGCGCGCCAGCTTGTCTGGCGATTAAGACCAGTGTCCCGATATCGGCAACCTTTGTGGTCGGATTGGCGATTGTTTCCGTATGGATCAGCTTCGTGTTGGGCCGGACGGCGGCTCTGACTGCGTCCATGTCGCCCATATCGACGAACGTTGCCTCAATCTTGTAGCGCTGTGGCAAGAGCTCGGCGAAGAGCCGCCAGACGGCTTCATACGTGACATCGCCGACGATCACATGATCGCCGCTTTTCAGGAAGGTGAAGAACACGGCGTGAAGGGCAGCGACACCGGTTGCGAAAACGGCTGCGTCCTCGCCACCTTCCATGGCCGCCAGCTTGCGCTGCAGGCAGATCTGGTTATGACCGGAATTGCGCGTATAGGAAGGCGCCTCCGTATCCGACCAGTCCATGGTCGAGGGGTCGTAGGGCAGAAGATAGGAATTGGCCATGACGATCGGTGTGCGGATCGCGCCGGAGGTCTTGTCGATCTCGTTGCCGCCATGCACCGAAAGCGTGTTGAAGGAGAGCGTCGAAAGCTCGTGTTTGTCTGGTCTGGACATGTCGTGGGCCTCTGATTGTTCTGGGTTTAAGGGCCGCGCTAGCGGCGCGTCGGCACAGCATTTTCGAGCTTCTGGAAGGCCTGGGTGATGAGAAAGGTCAGACCGACATAGAAGAGGGTGACGAGGAGCAGCGGTTCATAGACAAGCAGCGTGTCCTGGCGGATCTTGTAGGCGGCGCCATAGAGGTCCATGACCGTCACCGAAAATACGATCGGTGTGGCCTTGAGCTGAAGGACCACTTCTCCGGCGAAGGTGGGCAAGCCGATGCGGATTGCACGGGGAAGCCAGATCCGGCGCAGGATCATGGCAGGCGACATGCCAACGGCGCGAGCAGCCTCCAGTTCACCCTTCGGAACCGCCAACATGGCGCCTCTGAGGATCTCACCTTGATAGGCTGCAAAATTCAGGGTCAGCGCAAGGGCGGCGAAGAACAGGCCCTCTCTCAATATCGGCCACAGGAAACTTGTCCTCAGTCCCGGCACATAGGGCAGATACGTGCCCAGGCCGTAGTAAATGAGCCAGAGCTGGATCAGAAGCGGTGTGCCGCGGAAGAACGTGCAGTATCCCTTCGCAAGCCAGCGTGCGACGGGGTTCTTGCCCACCTGGGCGATCGCAAGGAGGACCGCCAGGCCAAAGCCGCAGGTCACCGAGATCACAAGCAGCAGGCAGGTGAGGAAAGCACCCTGCAGGATGAGCTCGCGATAAGGGAAAATCCAGCTGAAATCCATGTCCGCTTCCCTTACGCATTCGGTCTTTGTCCGCGACGGAAGTAGGCTTCCAGCGCAGCGAAGAGCATGTTCGAGACTATGGTGATGACGAGGTAGAGCACCGCAGCAGCCAGAAAGAACACCATGTATTCCTTGGTGTTGCTTGCTGCGACACGTGCGGCAAGCGCCAGTTCCTGGTAGCCGACGACGGCGATCAATGCGCTGTCCTTGATGACCGACATCCATAGATTGGCAAAGCCCGGCAGCGCGTTCGGGATGAGGCCTGGCAAAACGATCCTGCGGAAGCGCAACGCCGGACGCATTCCGAACGCTTTCGCGGCTTCCAGTTGCCCGACAGGGATTGCAAGGATTGCACCGCGCAGCACCTCGGTCATGTAGGCGCCCTGCACGAAGCCAAGGACCGCAACAGCCGCGACAAGACCGTTAATTTCGATAGGCCCCAGTCCCGCCCAGGCGAGGATACGGTTCAGGCCATCAGTTCCGGCGTAATAGAGGGCAACGATCAAAATGAGCTCGGGTACGGCACGAATGATCGTGGTATAGGCATTAAGCAGGAATTGGAGCAGCCGAAACCCACTCAGTTTTCCGAGCGCGCCGAACAGTCCGATTAGCATCCCGACCAGATATGCTCCGGACGAGATCAGGACAGTGGCCAGGGCACCCGCAAGGAGCACGCCTCCCCAGCCGGGAGGAGCGATGGACAGAAGATCCAGCGCTGAATGTGTGGGGTTCATGGGAAGCCTTCCAGTCAGGGCAGGGGATCGCCACACAGCTGTGTGGCGATCTGCAACCGCTTCGCTCTCAATAGGGGTCGTAGTCGAAGTACTTCTTGCTGAATTCGGCATACTTGCCGCTGTCCCTGACGGCCTTGATGGCGGCGTTCAGTCTTTCGCGTAGCGCGTCGTCGCCCTTGCGCACACCACCGCCGACCCCCGCCCCGAGGATGGTGTCGTCCGGCTCGACATTGCCCTTGTACTCGCAGCACTCCTCTCCGAGGTTGGTCTTCAGGAACTCCTTGAGCGGGCCGGTGTCGGCAAAGACGTAGTCGATGCGTCCGGAGGCAAGGTCCTGGAAGGACTCATCGACCGTCGCATAGCTCTTCTCGCTCGCGACGTCGGCAAAGTGTTTCTTGAAATAGGCGGATTGGGTGGTCGAGACGGCAATGCCCACCGTCTTGTCCTTCAGCTCCTTGGCCGTGACCCCCATGGCGCCGTCCTTCGGGCCGATCATCCCAGCCAGCGCCGAATAGTACTTGTCGGTGAAGTCGATCCGCTTCTTGCGTTCGTCGGTAATCGACATGGAGGACCAGATCACGTCGATCTTCTTGCTTTCCAGCGCCGGGATGAGGCCATCCCACGCGACGTCAACGATCGTGCAATTTTCCTTCAGCTCCTCACAGACAGCGTCCATCAGGTCGATTTCCCAGCCGATCGCTTTGCCGGAGGCGTCCTTGGTCGTGTAAGGCGGATAGGCCTCATTGACGATGCCAAAGCGGATTTCGGCATGCGCATTTGCCGCCATCATGAACATGCCGATGGCCAGAGCTTTTCCCAGATGCTTCATTTGCATTCCCCTTTTTGCTGTTGAAAAGATTGAGTGGTCAGTGCGAACCGGCTGCAACGAATTCTTTGCAGCGAGCGCTCGTGGGCGCGCCGAAGACCTGTGCGGGGGAACCTTCCTCCTCAACCTGGCCCTGGTGCAGAAACATGACGCGCGCCGAGACATCGCGAGCGAACTTCATCTCGTGGGTGACCATAATCATGGTGCGGCCCTCCTCGGCGAGGCCGCGGATGACCTTCAGCACCTCCCCGACAAGCTCGGGATCAAGGGCGGATGTCGGCTCATCGAACAGCATGACGGCGGGATCAACGCAGAGTGCGCGAGCAATAGAGGCGCGTTGCTGTTGTCCGCCGGACAGGAAGGCCGGGTAGGCGTCCTTCTTGTCGTAAAGGCCGACCTTGGCCAGCAGCGCTTCGGCCTTCTCGATGGCTATAGCCCGCTCGACCCCGAGCACATGCACCGGCGCTTCGATGACGTTCTCAAGGATAGTCATGTGCTGCCAGAGGTTGAAACTCTGGAAGACCATGCCCAGGCCGGTTCTCAGCCTTTCGATCTGACGCCAGTTCGCGGGTTGCGATTTTCCACCGCGCCCGCTTCGGAACGCGACTTCTTCGCCATTGATGCGGAAGGAACCACGATCCGGAATCTCAAGGAAGTTGATGCAGCGCAGGAAGGTGCTCTTGCCCGAACCTGACGATCCAATAATCGAGACGACATCGCCCTTCTCGGCCGAGAGGGAAACGCCCTTAAGGACCTTATGGGCTCCGTAGCTCTTGTGAACTTCACTCACGACCAGAGCGGGCGCGTGTTTCTCAGTGCGCATTGTTCCTCCTTTGCGATGCGACGAGCGCCCGCTCCTCCGGGCAAAGCTTCGCCGCCGCCGCGTCGCCGCGGTGAAAAATTGTTCGATGTGTCAGTGAATGACGCCGGTTGTCAGCTGGCTTCCACCAACGGTCAGCGGCCAAAGGTCAATATACTGACTTTCGTCACTTGCTCTGCAGGCGCCACCTATGCCGGAAGAAGGTTCTGGCGGTAGATTTCGCACCGCGGCGCCAGTTGCCGAAGACCGTTGACCAGCATGTTGGCCGCCTCCTCCAGTGCCTCCTCTGGCATTGTTCCGAGGCTCTCCAGGATGAACCACATTCGACCACCGATGGAATCCAGGCGCGTGCGCGTTCCCTGGCGCCAATTCCACCGGCGGCATGTCACGCCGATATCGTCGCGCCAGATCACCTCACCAACGGACGGATGCTCGATGATCGCCTCGCCATTCGCGACCCTGTCGAAGGCTTCCGTGCCGTCGGCAATCGACAGCCGCGGCTTGCCGACATAGGCATCAAAATTCTCGCCCCCGACGGGCACAGCAAAACGCAGGCTGACGGCATTATAGAGGTCGACCAACGGATTGATGGAGGGTAGGCGACGGTCCTTTTCAACCCGCTTCTTAAGCGCCTGTGCAGAGCATGGCGTCCGGTTGGGCTTGGCCCCGAAACGGCTATAGACGTCTGCCCAACTGGCAAGATGCGCGTCGCCCCATTGTGGTCCACCGGCGCGGACGAAATCACAGGCTTCCCCCAAGACGTCGCGCGCCATTGGCCCGCGGGTCGGATCGCTGGCATCAACCAAGATGCTGATCGCACGGAAATCCGGCGCTATTTCTGCGACAGACCTGTCGATGAGCGGAAAATCCAACATGCCCTCTAGCTCCCATTGACCAATTTAGTTTATAATACCGACCATGGAAGAGAAAGTCAATATATCGACCGAAGCGGTCGCTGATGTCGAGCGCGTCAGCGCAACCGTCTCGCAGAACCTGAAAACCTTCAGGCGCCAAAGCGGGCTGACGCTCGACGAACTGTCCCGCAAGTCCGGCGTGAGCAAGGGCATGCTTGTCGAGATTGAGAAGGGAACAGCCAATCCCAGCATAGCGACGCTCTGCCGGGCCGCCACCGCCTTGGGTGTGTCGGTTGCGGATTTCGTCGGCGTCGCGTCGAGTGTTCCTGTTCGCATCGTCCCACCACAAGACGCATCGACCCTGTGGCACGGTCCGAAGGGCGGAAGCGCGACACTTCTGGTGGGAACCCACGGGCCGGACGAGATCGAGCTGTGGCGCTGGACGCTTTTCCCGGGCGAGATATTTGAATCTCCCGGCCATTCGCCTGGCACACTCGAGCTCCTTAACGTCGAAACGGGTGAGCTCACGCTGAGGCTTGCAGACAGCGAGCACTTGGTTCATGCGGGGTCGTCCGTTCTGGCGCGAACCGAAGACAAGCATGCCTACATGAATTGTGGAAACGATGAACTGCGGTTCGTAATGGCTGTGGCGGAACTGCAGCGACCTCGGGTGAGGACGGGTCTTTAGCGATCGACGATCGGGGCGCAGATGAGCAGCAAAATAACGGCAGATCCGCCAGTTTCGGGCAAGGCCTCGCCTGACGTCAATGATCTCGGCTTTTCGACCCGCTCCATACATGAGCCGTTCCCGTCTACTGCGATTGCCGCTCTTCGTAGTGGATCATCGGCTTCTGTCTGCGGTCGGACCACACTTGTCCACCCAGGCGGCGCGGACGGAGACCGTTCGGCGACATGGCTGCTCGAGCACAAGCTTGCCCGTCTTGAAGGAGCGGAGGCCGGGCTTGTCCTCTCCTCAGGTCTGGTTGCCTTTCGCACCCTTGCCCGGTCATTTCTTGCTGCCGGAGACGAGATGATTGTTCACAGGCCGGTCTGCACCGACACAGCTTACCTGATGCGGGAGATCGTTTCGGCGGTCGGCGCAAGGCTCGTGGCTGTGGATCTTTCGGAGCCGGACGTGATCGGCCGTTCGATCGCCGACCGGACAAGATTGGTGTATTTCGATACGCCCACCAATCCACTGAACAGCGTTCTGGATGTCGCGGCCATTTCTGAACACGCCCACGCGTTTGGCCTCAAGGTGGCAGTTGACAGCACATTTGCAACGCCGGCCCTCCAAAGGCCGCTTGAACATGGGGCTGACATCGTCCTGCACGCACTGTCGAAATACATGAACGGGCACGGTGATACGGTTGGCGGAGCATTGCTTGGGACGGCGGCGGATATTCGAAAGTTGCGCGACGAAAGCCAGCGCGAGCGCCTTGACGCCGCCATCTCACCGCAAGCTGGGTTCCTGATCCTGCGCGGGCTGAGCACTCTGGCGCTCAGAATGTATCAGCATTGCAATACCGCGCACGCCCTTGCTCTGACGCTCGAGGCCCATCCTTCGGTTGCCTGGGTGAGATATCCTTTCCTCGCATCCCATCCCGATCATGAAATCACACGCCGTCAGATGTCGGGCGGCTCGGGGATGCTTGCCTTTGCGCTTGAGACGGGCCCGGAGGGCGCCACGGCAATGATCAAGAGACTGAGCCTGATCAAGTCAGGCGGAGATCTGGCGGAGGTCGGTAGCTTCATTTGCAGTTCAGCTCGGCTCACCAGTGCCCGTCATCTGTCTCTTGTCGGCAGCCAATTCTGCATCAACCTCGGCGAGGACGTAATTCGATGCTCGGTCGGCCTCGAGGACGCCGAAGATCTCGTTGAAGATCTTCTGACCGCGCTCGAATTTGCATAACCTGATTCGGACCAACCGCTCCTCAGGCGCAAGGCGGCTTAAGCCTTGCGCGACGAAAGGGCTCCTTGCTAGGCTGCGCCTTGCTCTTTCAACAGCCGATAGAGTTGCGCCCGGCTGATGCCGAGTATCTCGGCTGCACGTTGCTTGTTGCCTCCGGCCTGCTGGAGGGCGGCGCGCAGGGCTGCATGGGCTTCGGATTTCATGCGACTCTTCAAGTCGCTCTTCGCATTCGCGGAGGGTGACGGGTGACGACTATCGAGCGATGCAGTGGATAGATGCCCCGTCACGATCATGCGCGTGAGGGCATTCTCCAGTTCCCGGACGTTACCCGGCCACGTATGAGCGACAAGCCGGTCATGATCCTCAGCTGTCAATACTGGCGCCGGGACGGACAGTCGCGTGGCGATGCGTGCAAGGAGGTGTTCGGCAAGATGAGCCAGATCGCCCCTTTCTCTCAGGACCGGGACCTCGATCGGCAGAACGTTGAGCCGGTGATAGAGGTCCTCGCGAAAACGCCCCGTCTGCACCAGTTCGACGAGTGGCTTGTTGGTAGCGCAGATGATGCGAAGATCGATGCCGACCGGGTTGGTGCCGCCGACGCGGACGATCTCCCCGGTCTGGAGCACGCGCAGAAGACTGCCCTGCAGGGCGAGCGGCATGTCGCCAATCTCGTCAAGGAAGAGCACGCCGCCAGTCGCCAGTTCGAACTTGCCAGGTTTACCTTGGCTGCGCGCACCCGTGAAAGCCCCGCCCTCATAGCCGAAAAGCTCTGCTTCGATAAGTTCGCTGGGAATGGATGCGCAGTTGACCCACACGAATGGCCCGGTAGAGCGGTCCGACAAGGAATGGATTGCCTGCGCGGCCAGTTCCTTGCCGGTGCCTGTCTCACCGCAGATGAGAACCGGCAGATCATACGCGGCCGCCAGTTTAAGTGCGTCGCGATGCGCTTCCATCAACGGACCAGTCCCGATGACATCGTCGAGACCGAACTTCGACTGCCAAGCTTTCGGCTTCGAAGGGATGGCGAGTTCCGCCTTCGAAATCCGGCCGTAGGTTTTTTTTAGGGCATCGTAGTCGGAGAACAGCGCCAGACCCACGGCGCCGATGATCCTTCCGTCCTTGTGCACAGGGACCTGCTTCGTCACCAGCTTATGGCCGCGCACTTCGAGCGGATAACCAATATGAGTGCCAATACCCCGCGCGACGAAATGAAGTCTGGTTTGCGGCCCTACCACATCGGTGATGTGCCGTCCGAGAAATTCCTCGGCCTCACCGCCAAGGAGGCGGCAATAGGGGTCGTTGATCAGGACGATCGTTCCTTCCGTGTCGACGGCGACAAGACAATCGGAAACGTGATCGAGGACAAGCCGGAGGAATCCGGCTTCCTCGGAAGAACCTGCTAGCCATTCGGGAAGGGTCATAACTGCTGCCTGACTGTTCTTGGGATATCGCAAATCGAATGTTAGCGGATTTTGTCTCAGATGCGAGAATTTTTGTACCGCAATCGAGACAAAGAGACGGAGTTACAACGCCAGCAAGACAGTGGCCGTCCACCTTGCTTTCCTAATAACCGTTTGTCTTGAAAGCGTTAGATCGATCAACACTGGCATACGCGGAACTGGCCCATGGCTTGCGATGCTCCTTGGCGTAAAAACCGAAAGGGGAGCAGATATCATGCATATAGAAACACTTGAGATAGGCGATACGATCGTCCGGGTGTCGGGCGCGGGCCAACCGCTCGTCTTCGTGCACGGATTTACGACGACCGCGGAATTCTGGCGCGGGCAAGTCGAAGCCTTCTCATCCCGCTACAAAGTCATCCGTATCAACCTGCCGGGGCACGGCGTGTCGCCAAGACCTGCCGGTCGCAGCTATACCATCGACGCCTTCGCAAACGACGTGCTCCAAGTCTTCCGCAAGCTCGACATCCGCCAGGCCGTCCTTGTCGGCCTCTCGATGGGCGGAACCATCGCACAAAGCTTTACGCTGGCGCATCCGGAGCGCGTACAGGCGTTGGTGCTCGTCGGAGCGACGCCGCATGGACTTGGAGAGGACGTCAATGTCGATAATGTTCTGAAGGCGATTGACGACCTCGGCGTTGTCCAGGCCAGCCAGAACGTCATTGATCGGTCGTTCGGCAGCGCGGCCAGTCAGGAACTCCTGAACTTTGCCAGGCAGGAGGTCGCACAGACCCCCGATTTCGTGGCGCGCGAAGCGATCGCGTCACTGAATGCATCCGACAGTCGTTCGCGTCTTGGTGACATCAGGGTCCCGACCCTGGTGGTCGTCGGAAACGAGGATATCATCACGCCGCCGGCGGAGTCGGTGATCCTGGCTGAGGGCATACCGGACAGCAGGCTGGAGGTGGTCGAGAATGCGGGGCACTTCCCGATGCTCGAGCAGCCTCACAAATTCAATGAAATGCTGGCAGCATTTCTGCGGGCCTGTGAAGATCCGGTTTCTCAGGCGAGCGGCCAAGGCCTCTCGCAACATGCCATCTAGGGGAGGGCTCGAAATGTCTGTTCATGAACTTTCGTCTGGAACCGTAGCAAAGGCCGAGGGCCTCGACCGGAACACAAAACGCACGGTCTTCGCCGCTGCGCTCGGGACCGTTTTCGAGTGGTACGACTTCTTCATCTATGGGTCGCTTGCCGCATTCTTCAGTACGCTGTTCTTCCCCAAGGGTAACGAGACCGCGGCACTTCTTGCGGCACTTGCGACCTTTGGCGCCGGCTTTGTCCTTCGGCCCTTCGGCGCGGTCGTCTTTGGACGGCTAGGCGACCTCGTCGGCCGGAAAAAGACCTTCCTCGTCACCATGCTGGTCATGGGCCTTGCAACGGCTGCCATTGGTCTCTTGCCGACCTACGAATCGATAGGCTGGGCTGCCCCTGCATTGCTGGTGGCCTTGCGTCTTCTCCAGGGATTGGCTGTGGGTGGCGAGTTCGGCGGCGCCGTGACCTATGTTGCCGAGCACGCCGATCACAATCAACGTGGTTTAACGACCAGCTGGATCCAGATCACGGCGACGCTCGGTCTCTTCCTGTCGTTGCTCGTGATTGTGCTGTGCCGCAGCTCGATGTCGCCCGAAGCCTTTGCAAGCTGGGGCTGGCGCTTGCCTTTCGTCGGCTCGATCGTGCTTCTGGTTCTTTCGCTCTACATCCGACTGAAGCTGCATGAGTCGCCTGTGTTCCAGGAGATGAAGGCACAGGGTAAGGGCTCGAAGAATCCGATCGCCGAAACCCTCGGTGATAGTCGGAATCTTCGGCTGATTATGGTTGCGATCTTTGGTGTCGTCGCAGGCCAGGCTGTTATCTGGTACACAGGCCATTTCTACAGCCTCTACTTCATGACGACGACACTGAAGATGACGCATGATCAGGCCAACTTTTACCTCCTGATCGCGCTGACGCTCGGCACGCCCTTTTTCCTGTTCTTCGGCTGGCTTTCCGATCGGATCGGACGCAAATGGATTGTCGTGACAGGTTGCGCACTGTCGGCGTTCCTGATCATGCCACTCTTCCAGGCGCTGGGGACCTACGGCAACCCCACCCTTGCAGAGTTCCGCGCTAAGACCTCGGTCACGCTCGCTGGAAACGACTGCGACCACGACCAATCCTTCGTCGGGCAATTGTTCAGTCCCCAGGCGACGACTGATTGCCAGAAGGCGAAGGCGCTTCTGACAGCCCGGGCGGTCCCCTACACGGTCAAGACCGACGCAGAACCCCTGCGGGTTCAAGTGAACGGCGGCGAGGCGAAGCCGTATAACGAAGCCGAACTGCTCGCGGCTTTGACTGCAACTGGCTTGCCTGATCCGAAAGCACCCGTTCAACCGAACGGACCCGCAGTGATCGGCATCTTGTTCTGCCTCGTGTTCCTGGCCACGATGGTGTACGGCCCTCTCGGAGCGCTTCTTGTCGAGCTCTTCCCTGTCCGTATCCGCTATAGTGGTGTTTCCGTCGCCTTGCAGCTCGGGAACGGCTGGATCGGGGGATTCGCTCCCTTTGTCGCGACGGCGGTGGTGATCGCCACCGGCAACATCTTCGGTGGACTTTGGTACACCGTAGCGTTTGCCGGACTGACGGCCGTGATCGGTGCGCTTCTCCTGCCTGAAACGCGAGGCCGCGATCTGAACAGCTGACGCGGCGAAGTGGTTCACTCGGCAAGTCGCCTGGTTTCCTGAGCCACCAACAGATCGACGTAGACGAAGTCCGGGCAACTCGCCCGGACTTCTCTTAGGGGCCCGCCGAACGCCCCGTCAAAAGAGTCTCATCAACTCACAAACAAGGCGGACCACGAGTTGAGCTCTGGCCGGTGCAGCCGCGGGCCCTCGAATGCTTGAACATCTGCGAGGACATCCTGCAGCGGTCTCGTGCAGCGACCACAAAGCAAGCTGCAGGGGGCTCCTGAGATCCACCCTCCAATGAAGTGCCTGATGCTTCAGCAAAATTGCCAATCTATGAGGAGGAGTTCATGTCAGCCAAAACCTATCCGGTGCTGAAGTCCGCAAAAGTTCGCGCTCTGATCGATGATGAGAAGTACCAGAAGTGGTATCAGGAGAGCATCGAGGATCCCGAGAAGTTCTGGGGCAAGCACGGCAAGCGGATCGACTGGTTCAAGCCCTATACGAAGGTCAAGAACACCTCCTTCAAGGGCAAGGTCCCGATCAAGTGGTTCCAGGACGGTCTGACCAACGTCTCCTACAACTGCATCGACCGTCACCTGAAGACGCATGGCGAACGCACCGCCATCATCTGGGAAGGCGACAATCCCTATATCGACAAGAAGATCACCTATAACGAGCTCTACGAGCACGTCTGCCGCATGGCGAACGTCCTCAAGAAGCACGGCGTGAAGAAGGGTGACCGCGTCACCATCTACATGCCGATGATCCCCGAAGCGGCTTATGCGATGCTCGCCTGCGCCCGTATCGGCGCTGTCCATTCGGTGGTCTTCGGTGGCTTCTCGCCTGAGGCGCTCGCAGATCGCATCGTCGACTGTGAATCGACCTTCGTCATCACCTGCGACGAAGGCGTTCGCGGCGGCAAGCCGGTTCCGCTCAAGGAAAATACCGATATCGCGATCGACATCGCTGCCAAGCAGTATGTGATCGTCAACAAGGTGCTCGTCGTGCGCCGCACGGGCAGCAAGATCGGCTGGGCGCCGGGCCGCGACATCTGGCACCACCAGGAAGTGCACACGGTCAAGGCGGAATGCCCGCCGGTGAAGATGAAGGCGGAAGATCCGCTGTTCATCCTCTACACCTCGGGTTCGACGGGCAAGCCGAAGGGCGTCATGCACACGACCGGCGGCTATCTCGTCTATGCGTCGATGACGCATGAATATGTCTTCGATTATCATGAGGGTGACATCTACTGGTGCACGGCCGATGTCGGCTGGGTCACCGGTCACTCCTACATCGTCTATGGACCGCTTTCGAACTGCGCCACGACGCTGATGTTCGAGGGCATTCCGACCTTCCCGGATCAGGGCCGCTTCTGGGAGGTGATCGAGAAGCACAAGGTCAACATCTTCTATACCGCACCGACGGCCATCCGCTCGCTGATGGGTGCGGGCGACGAGTTCGTGAAGCGCTCGGATCGTTCGTCGCTCCGTCTTCTCGGCTCGGTGGGCGAACCGATCAATCCGGAAGCCTGGGAGTGGTATTACAACGTCGTTGGCGAGCAGAAGTCGCCCGTCGTCGATACCTGGTGGCAGACGGAAACCGGCGGCATTATGATCACGCCGCTGCCGGGTGCGACCGCGCTGAAACCCGGTTCGGCCACGCGACCCTTCTTCGGGGTCAAGCCGGAGCTTGTGGACAATGAGGGTGTCGTGCTGGAAGGCGCGACCGACGGTAACCTCTGCATCACCGACAGCTGGCCGGGCCAGGCCCGCTCCGTCTACGGCGATCACGATCGCTTCGCGCAGACCTACTTCTCGACCTACAAGGGCAAGTATTTCACGGGTGACGGCTGCCGGCGCGACGAAGACGGCTACTACTGGATCACGGGTCGTGTGGACGACGTTCTGAACGTCTCCGGTCACCGTCTGGGAACGGCCGAAGTCGAATCGGCGCTCGTCTCGCACCACCTCGTTTCCGAAGCGGCCGTCGTGGGTTACCCGCACAATATCAAGGGCCAGGGCATCTATTGCTATGTCACCCTGATGTCGGGTCACGAGGGCAATGGCGCGCTGCGAGCCGATCTGGTGAAACATGTCCGTACGGAAATCGGTCCGATCGCGACGCCGGATAAAATCCAATTCGCGCCCGGTCTGCCGAAGACGCGTTCCGGCAAGATCATGCGCCGTATCCTGCGCAAGATCGCCGAGGATGATTTCGGCGCGCTGGGTGATACCTCGACGCTCGCCGATCCGGCTGTCGTCGACGACCTGATCGCAAACCGTCAGAACAAGGTGCCACAGTGAACTCAACGTCACTGGTACGTATAGGGAGAGGGCCGGTCACCATTGGCTCTTTTCATCCGACAAATTCCAAGACCCAATTGCCCCTCCCGTGGTTTCGCAGAACATAGCCTCGCAGTTTGAGCGCTGTTTTGCCCCGTCGGTGGTCCAGCGCCCTCCGGCGGCACGAAGCCGCCGGAGGCAGTGAAGTCTCATTTGCGGTAAAAGCAGTTCATTCACCGAACGCGCTCGCGCCTTACGCAGCCTCATAAAGGAGAGTGTCACGATTGCTGGCTTCGGTTTTGAAGTTGGCAATCAAGCTGAGCAGGCCTTCGGTATCAGTTGCCAAAGCCGCCGCAATTTCGGTCGATGCCTGCGCCATGGCAGCATTTTTCTGGGTTGCCACGTCAAGTTCATTGATCGAGCTCGCCACGCTGGAGAGCGTCGTGTCCTGTTCTTTGGCGCTACGGGCAATACTTGTTACGAATTCATCGGCTTCTTCTATCTGTCTCGATATTCGCTGGAGCGCCTGACCGGCATTGCCGACAAGGCTCACACCTTCGGTAACCTGTAGCGTCGACTTGGAGATTTGATCCTTGATCTCTTTCGCAGCAGAGGCTGAACGCTGTGCTAGCTCGCGCACTTCCTGGGCAACAACTGCGAAGCCCTTACCGCTTTCGCCCGCTCGAGCGGCTTCGACGCCAGCGTTTAGTGCAAGGAGGTTGGTCTGGAACGCAATCTCATCGATGACACTGATGATATTGGAGATCTCTCTCGCAGAATGTTCGATTCCAGCCATCGCGCTGATTGCTTTCACGACAATTGCTTCGCTTTGGGTAGCTTCCTGGCTGATGGCGCTAACCTTGGCTGCTGCGCTATGCGCTCCCTGCGCTGTTTCCCGGACGGTAACCGCCAGTTCGTCAATCGCAGCTGAAGCCTCCTCAAGGTTCGCTGCCTGAAGCTCGCTGCGGCGTGCAAGATCGGCTGACGCGCGATAAATTTCATCCTTACTCATCGAAATGACCTGGCCTTTTTGGTTGACGACAGCCAGGGCCAGTTCGAGTTTCTCCATCGCAGTATTGAAGTTCAAGCGCAGGGCAGCATATTTCTCGCCTAGATCACCGCACCTTACGGTAAGATCGCCGCGGGATAATGCTTCCAGTGCCCCACTGATTGTGGATACGACATGCGATTGGACCGACCGCTCGGCCTCTTCGAGCTGCAATCGCTGCTCCCGTTCGGCTTCTAGGGCGAGTTTGTTCTCCGCATCGCGACGCTCCAACTCCAGCCGCCTTCTCACTCTGTCTTGAAGGGTCTTGATCGAAGTGGCCATCATGCCGATCTCACTTGGCTGATCAGTGTAGGGGATTTGATAGGAGATGTCCTGCGCGGCTATTGCGCCCAGTGCCTTGCGGATCTCCGAAAATGGCACCGTGATGCTTCTCAGCAAAGCGACCGCAATAGCCACGCTGACAGCAAGCACTGATAGGCCGATAATCGCAGCATTCTTGTAAATCTGGTAGTTCTTGCCGTCGATATCGTCCATGTAGGTACCTGTCCCCAGTACGATCTGCCATGGCGCAAAATCCCGCGCATAAGCCGTTTTCACGACTTGTTCCTCGGCAGGAAGTCCCGGCTTTGGCCAGTAGTACTGCAATAATCCACCACCATTGCGAGCAAGCTCTATCAATGTTTTGACGACGGGGACCCCGTTTTTGTCCTTGATGCCAATAAAGTTCGTCCCGACGTCCTTCTTGTCCGGCATCAATACGCGCACACCATTGTAATCGTACCCGAATATGTAGCCGGTTGGTTCAAAGCGGATCGCTTCAATTGCGTTGGCAGCCGAGGACAGTGCCGCTTCATGACTTAACGTTCCCGATTTCTCGGCTTCATAGAAGTGATTCATGATCGAGTAGGCAATATCCACCTGGCTCTTCAACGCCTCGATCCGCTCACGAGAGACATTGTCCATGGCGGTCTTGACCAAGCCGGCCGCCGTTAAGGACAACGCGAATGCCAGGCCACAGATGAACAGAACCAGCTTATTCTGCATTGAAATATTACGCATCCTTCTCTCCGGGTATTGAACGGGTTTTAAGACTCTCGGGGCCTGATGATTATTGTTTGCCGCGCACTCCCTACTTGGATGCGATGTCAACAGATCGAGCCCGACATGTTGTGGATTTGAGTCGCAGAGTATTAACAGTGTTATAGAGACGAGATCGACGTGAATGGTTCGCGGCGTTATCTGGACAATGTTCGCAATATGGACACAGATGGCTGTCGCCAGGTCGTATTCTTCCTCGAGCGGAATGAGTGGCGAGCTCCCCCGCCGGCTCGAACCGGCGGAGTTTCACTTGGCGCTCCCGTTCGACCGCGGTCGCCCGGCTGCATACTTCAGGATCGGTTTGTAGGGACTCCGCCTCCGGCAGCTCGCCTGACTGTTTCAGCAATGATACTGCGCGTCTCAAATGTGGGACATGCTGTCAGGAAACTCGATCCCGGAGAGGCGCTTTCCGAGATCATTACGCAATTATTTCAAGGTAGTAACAAACGGCTCCGAGTTGGCCTGAGGATTGCTGGAAGATCTTCGATTGGTTGATAGTTGCGGGCGGGAGACTGTGCGTCGCCTGCCTCCGCGACTATTTGCTTGGCGGAGGGCGATTGTGCGGCTTGTTGAGATTACTGCTACCGGATGTGGGCAGCCTGGGTTTCATGGCCGATCGGGTCTCAATCAGGGCACAGTCCAGCTGGGAGGCCAGGAACACGAGATCGCGATCACGGGGAACAGATTCTTGATTGGCCGAACCGGTTCGGCCGGCGAAGACTGTGTTTCAGAAATCATAAACATTCTGAGTAAGGCGTCCGGTCTTTGTATCCTTTGCTTGCCAATAATCGACGCGGATAAAGCAGCCGGCGACCTCGCATCCGCTACGATGACGCAAGCCCGCGGTTTCTTTTCAAGTAGCTGGAGCGCCACCAGAGAGCGCCTGCTGGTCGATGGGGTCAACCACTTGGTTTTTGCATTCGAGGCGGCCACGCTAAAGAAGGCCTTGGGTGCGCTCCTCGGGAAATCTGCACTTTCAGGTTCCGAATTGGATGGAGAGATCGACCTGAGCTTGCCGACCGGAACACACTTGGCAGGGCTTGTCGATCTCATCTGGAATTGTATCGATGCCCCGGAAGCACATCAGCTTGGGTGCGAGGCTATCGACTGCCTCGCCCAATCCGTTATCACCGCCCTCTGTTGGGTTATCGTTGCAAGTCCTCTTCGACGAGAGGGGCGACCTGCGTCGCCCGCAATGCCTTGGCACGTAAAGCGCGCTATCGGATATATGCGCGCCAATCTCGGGCACTCCATGACAGTGGCATCCATTGCGCGCGAGGCTGGGATAAGCGTCAGGGCCTTGCAGCTCGCGTTCAGGCGGTTCAAAGGCACTACACCTCTCAGCTATCTCCAAGCGATGCGGCTCGCGGCTGCACGCGAGGAGTTGCTAAACAGCACGTCCCCTCCATCGATTTCTGCCGTGGCGCGGAAGGCTGGATTCACGCACATGGGACGGTTTGCTGCAGCCTACAGTGAAGCGTATGGGGAGACTCCATCGGAAACGTTTGCTGCGCCAGGGCGCATCGTCACGAAAGGCGATCGACAAGCTCGCGAATATCCACCTCAATGAATGCCAGCTCCCCAGAATGGGCTGATACCGATGCTTCAAGTCAGATGGTGCGAGACTCCGCCGTCCGTCGACGTTCTTTGAGGGCCGCCTCCGTGAACTGGTTTTGGGCAGAGCGGCGACCGACGCGTAAGCGGGTTGATCTCGCAATCCACGTACTCCCAGAGTTATTCGGCATGCTACAGCGCATTGGCAATCGGGTAACAGTATCTCAGCCAACCAACGCTCACATTTTGCTCATGTGCTCAAATATTAGCCGTGTGTATATTTTGGGCACAGATTGGCGTATTCTGCATGTGATTTGGCTGAAACTGCATCCATGGGCCCGTTGTAAGCCGGGCAGCTTCGTATTGTAATCATCGCCAACACTGCAATCCCGACAGGCTTATTGACCCTACCATCTGAAGCCATTCTCCGGATCTCACGGGATCGGGCTGGTCGAGTGTTGTCTTGAGCTGGAGACTAACGTGAGAAAAATCAACGCGACCATTCTGACCGGCTTTCTGGGTGCGGGCAAAACAACGCTGCTCAACCGTCTTCTGACCGAACGCTCTGAGGAGCGTATCGCAGTCGTCATCAACGAGTTTGGTCAGGTCGGCATCGACGGCAAGCTCGTCATCGAAACAACGGAGGACGTCGTCGAACTGAATAACGGCTGCATTTGCTGCACGGTGCGCGACGACCTGATCAGCGCCCTTCGCAATCTTCTGGCGTCAGATCGCGCCTTCGATCGCATCGTCATCGAAACGTCGGGTCTCGCCGATCCGGCGCCCGTCATCCAATCCGTCGTTCTGGACGAGGTCTTGTCCAGCCATGTTCAACTGGACGCGATCGTCACGGTTGTCGATGCCTGCCACGTCGATCGGCAGCTCGGTCAGGATGAAGCCGTGGAGCAGATCAGCTTTGCCGATCTCATCCTGCTCAACAAAACCGATCTGGTGTACTTGGATGAGTTGGCCGTGGTGGAGAGACGTATCAGGCAGCTCAATCCGCTGGCTCGGCTCGTTCACACCAAAGACTGCGCTATTCCGATGAGCTCGGTTCTCGACCTTGGTGCCTTCGACCTCAAGAACATCTTGTCGATCGATCCGGCCATCCTCGAAGATCATGAACATGAACATGACCAGTCCATTTCCTGCGTCGCATTGCAGCGTGCAGAACCTCTGGACCCGGCCGCCTTCAATAGCTGGCTGAACCGCCTCGTACAGGCGAGCGGCGCCGATATCCTACGGATGAAGGGGGTGGTGAACTTCGCCGGCGAAGCGCGCCGCTATGTATTCCACGGCGTTCATATGACGCTCGAGGGCCGCCCGGGAAAGCCATGGATGGGCGATCCCCGCCTGAGCGAGATCGTCTTCATCGGCCGCAATCTCGACGAGGCAGAGCTTCGCCGCGGCCTCGAAAATTGTGTTCCTTGCGCCCTGGCCGTGGCGCCTTAAGAAGTCCCTCACCAGAACAAGGAGAAGCCTCATGCCACCTCTTGTCGCTGCAATGATCAGTCTCGGTGTTCTTGGTGCACTCGACACCTACATCACGGCGACCGTGTTTCCGGTTCCGGTCTGGGTCACCTTTATTGCCTGGGCATCGTTCTTCGCTTGTGGAGGCGGCCAAGCAGGACTGATCAAATCGCTCGCCTCTAACTGGGTGGGTGTCGCGATTGCCTCAATCACCCTGCTGATCGTCGAGTTTGGCCCCGCCCATCCCGTGTTCGGAGCCATCCTCGTCGGTGCTGGAACGTCCCTCATGGTTCTCGCCTCCGCGGTGCCTATCTTGAATTTCACGCCTGCTGTTGTGTTTGGCTTTGCCTCCCTCGTCGGCACGTCGGCGGCAACCGACACCACCATCGTCACGTCCGGACTGTCCCATCCAACGCTGGTGACCATGGCCGCCATGCTCCTTGGAGCGATCTTCGGTTTCGTCTCAGAGCTCGGCACGCGTCTGCTCGCCGGTCCAAAGGCGATGGCGGCCTGACTCATCGTCCTCTCTAACTAGGATAAGATCATCATGAAACTCCAACATTATCTTGGCGGACTGGAAGGACTCGGTCCGGTCAACACTGAAACAAGGGTCTTTGTTGAACCTTGGGAAACGCGAATTTTCGGGATCCACACAGCGATGATGGCTCTGTCGGCTCAATTGCCGCTTCCCCAAACGCCATCAGCCTTCCATACGATTTGGACCTGGGCCGATCTGCGCAAGGGGGCCGAAAGCCTCAATCCCTTCGACTATTTCAAGTATCGCTATTACGAGAAGTGGCTGGGCGGAATTTCGGGCTACTTTATTCAGCATGGCTACATCACTGAGGAGGAACTCGACGCTCTGACGGAGGAGTATTACGCCGACCCCTCGAAGCCCCTGCCAAGCGCAGGCCACGCTGCCATCGATGACCGTGTCGTCCAGTATCTGGTCGAAGGCGATAGTCCAGCACGCGACGTGCCGGTGGCAGCCGAGTTCTCGGTCGGCGATGTGGTCCGGATCGCGAATGTCCCGAGCGTCGAGCATACCCGTCTGCCTGGCTTCCTGAGGAGTGGGACGGGAGTCGTCGAAACCGTGTACCCCGGCGCTTACACCTATCTCTGCGACACTGGCCCCGATGGTATCGGCGAAGCGATGACCGTTTACTGCGTGCGCTTCGATCCGAACGAACTGTGGCCGGGCAATGCTGAACCGAACTTCAGCCTCTATGCCGACCTTTACGCGCGCTACGTCGCTCCGGTCGATGTTCCGCTATCGGTCAAGGCCGCCTAATCAATCCATCAGGGAGAAACAAATGTCTGAACGTTTCAAGTATCGCGATGACCGCGAAGCTTACAGTGCGGCGCGCGTGCGGGCTCTCGAAGCCTTACTCATCAAGAAGGGCATTATCACCGACCGGACCGTCGATACGGTGCTCGAGTTCTTCGAGACCAAGATGGGGCCTTTCAATGGCGCAAAGATCGTCGCCCGCGCCTGGGTGGATCCAGCCTTCAAGGAACGGCTTGTCGCAGATACGCCAAAGGCGATCGCTGAACTCGACCTGCCGGACGGCATGGCCGGCGCGGAAGGCGAGCACATGCGTGCCGTCGCAAATGCTCCGGGCGTCCATAATCTGATCATCTGCACGCTTTGCTCCTGCTACCCTTGGCCAGTTCTTGGGCTGCCGCCCTACTGGTACAAGGATCCTACCTTCCGTAGTCGTGCTGCCCGCGAACCGCGCGCGGTGCTTTCCGAGTTCGGCTTGCCGATCTCGGAGGATGTTGAGGTCAAGGTATGGGACTCGAGTGCTCAGATCCGTTGGTTTGTCGTGCCTGAGCGGCCAGCAGGAACCGAAGGTTTGTCGGAGACAGAACTTGAAGCTCTCGTCACACCGGAAGCCATGATGGGCGTTGCCGTAGCCAAGGCGGCCTGAGGTCCCGATGCTGACGCAGTTTGAACACTTTGCCGTCACCGAAATGCTGGGCCAGCCCGACAGTCCACCTCGGGCGAATGGCACTCTTTGTTTTGGGTCCGACTGGGAGCGCACGTCCTTCGGGATTGCGCTCGCGCTCGCAAAGGAAGGCTATTTCGAATGGGACGATTTTCGCGATGAACTGATTGCCTCGATCAAGAGGTGGGAAGATGAACATCCCGCGGATTATTCATCGTGGAATTATTACGATCAATTCCTGACGGCGCTTGAGAGCGCCGTCGTCAAGACCAACCTTCTGACCGCCTCGGAACTGCGTGAGTTCTTCTCTCTCGGCGATCAAGTCAACCAGTAACAGCTTTCACGGAGACACCAACATGCATATCGAACCTGGTATCGTGGACGGCGCCAAGATCGTCCTGAGTTATGCCACCGCCTCCGGCGCTGCGCTCTTTATCCTAAAATCTGCGCGCGCCGAGCTCCGGCGTCGGGGGCCGTCCTCACTTATGGCGCGAAGCGCCATCGCAACGGCGCTTGTCTTTTCCTTCTTCGAGATCCTTCCGCATTATCCGGTCGGCGTGTCGGAGGTGCATCTGATCCTTGGATCGACGCTCTTCCTGCTGTTCGGCGCAGCGCCGGCCGCAATCGGCCTTGCTGCCGGATTGCTGCTCCAGGGAATGTTCTTCGCGCCGTTCGACCTGCCCCAATATGGTATGAACGTCACGATCCTGCTCGTGCCGCTGTTCGCGCTGCAGGTCATTGCAAGCAAGGTCATCACGCCGAATACCCCTTATGTCGACTTGAAATATCGACAGGCGCTGACACTGTCGGCAGCCTATCAGGGCGGTATCGTTTCCTGGGTGGCGTTCTGGGCGCTTTACGGTCACGGTTTCACGATCGAGAACCTGCTGTCCATCGGGAGTTTCGGTCTTGCTTACATGACAGTGATCCTGATCGAGCCGCTTGTCGATGTCATGGTGCTTGCGGCCGCCAAGTCCGCCAGGGACATGTCGCGCAGCGGCTTTTTCGACGCCCGACTGACCTCGGCCAAGTGATTTCTGAAGGTGACCATCGCCCGAGCCCGGGCGGTGGTCTTTTGTTGGCAGGAATTTTGCTTCGGAATTCAGATAGACAAACGTGTTCAAGGGTACGCCAATGCGGATCGTTATTCTCGCGCCACCGGGCGTCCAATCCTTGGATGTTGTGGGTCCTGCAGAGGTCTTCTGGGAGGCCGCGCGGCGCTGCGGCGACGTGGGCAGATACGACATCCAGATCATGTCCACCGGCCAACCTTCGATCGGAGGCACCGGCCGGTTGCGGTTCCTTGCAGATCGTACGATCTTTGACAGCGATGAACCAATCCATACCTTGCTGGTCGCAGGCGACCCGTCGTTTCAGGCGATCGATCCGAAGGTTATTTCCTGGCTGCGCCGACGCGTGCCCACCGTCAGGCGATATGGATCAATCTGTACCGGCGTCTTCCTGCTTGCTGCGGCAGGACTGCTGGAAGGAAAGCGGGTCACGACCCACTGGGAATGCACGCCACGCTTCCGCAAGGAATACCCCCACATCCATCTTGAACCGGATTCCATCTATATCCGCGACGGCAAACTCATCACTGCCGCCGGCGTCACCGCCGGCATCGACCTTGCTCTCGCGCTTGTGGAGGAGGATCTTGGGCGCGAGGTCGCACTGGCCGTGGCCAGATACATGGTTATGTTCGTGAAGAGGCCCGGCGGTCAATCGCAGTTCAGCACGCACCTTGTCGGCCAGATGTCAGAAACGAGCTTCATTCAGAAGGCGCAAGACTTCATACTGGCCAATCTCGAAAGGGAGCTGCATGTCGATGCAATCGCCAGGAATGTCGGAATGAGCACGCGCAACTTTGGCCGCGTATTTAGACATGAGCTCGGAATGACCCCGCTCGACTTCATCATCGCTGCGCGGACCGATGCTGCTCGCCGGCTCCTTGAGGATACAGAGCGCCCGCTTCAGGCAATCGCCAAGGCATGCGGTTTCGCTGATGTCGCAGCCATGCGGCGGGCTTTCGCCAAGACTATCGGCGTTACTCCGAACGAATACCGCGCCAGATTTCAGATTCTGCGCGACCACAGGTCTGCCTTCCGGACATCTGACAATGCTCTTGCGGCGCAACTTCTTGGCGCCGACAACCTGTCGAAAGCTGCCATTGTGAGCTGAGCTGCCTTAAAGATCACGTCGTCAATCGCGGCAAAAAGCCTGAGCATACAAAAGACGTCCACGATGTCGTGACAGAGGTGACCATCAAGACTTGGCGAGAACGCGTGCGACATCGAACAGGAGGTTGGCACCCGCAATCAGATCAATGTCACGAGTAAGTTCGGCTGGGTTGTGACTGATACCGTCGACGCTTGGTACGAAGATCATGGCGGTTGGGGCAATCGTCGCAATCATCTGCGCGTCGTGTCCAGCTCCCGACGTCATCCGCCGATAGGATAGACCGCGCTTGTTCGCCGCGCCCTCTATGACGGCGACAATCTCCTGATCGAACGCGACGGGAGTTGAGCGCGCCAGTCGCTCGGTGCTGATCGACAGTCCCTCGTCGGCGGCCAGCCGCCCCAGGAACTCCGACAGCGCTCGTTCTTCTTCCAGCAGCCGATCTTCGACGGGGTGGCGAAGATCGATGGTCAGGGTCGCTCGAGACGGGATGACGTTGATTGCGCTGGGCTCGAATTCAATACATCCCACAGTCGCGACCATCGGCGAGTTGGAGGCCAGAGCCCGCTCCCTCAAGTAGGTGACGACGCGCGCAGCGCCGTATCCCGCGTCGCTGCGCATGGTGATTGGCGTGGTTCCGGCATGATTGGCGGTACCGTTGATTTTGACCCTCTGCCAGGAGATGCCTTGCAGGTTTTCGACAGCACCGATGTCGATACCCTCACGTTCAAGGACTGGCCCCTGTTCGACATGAAGTTCCACATAAGCAGCGGGTTTAAGAAACCCCGGCTCCTTTGCTCCGGCGAAACCAATCCGGCGTAGTTCATTGCCGAGAAGGGCCCCGTCGGTTCCGACCGTAGCCAAGGCTGCGTCGGTGTCCATCCCTCCGGCATAGACGAGGGAGCCCATCATGTCGGGTGCGAAGCGAACGCCTTCCTCATTGGTGAACGCGGCCACGACAACTGGACGAGACGGAACGAAGCCCTTGTCCTGCATGGCTTCGATCACTTCCAGCGCCGCAATGACACCGTAGCATCCGTCATAGATGCAAGCGTTAATGACGGTGTCGATATGGGAGCCCATCATCAATGGAATTTTGCCTTCGCAACCGCGAGGCTCCCAGATGCCGAAGATGTTGCCAATGCGGTCCACCGCCACATCGAGGCCCGCCGTCCGCAGCCAGGAAACGAAGAGGTCTCTTCCGAGCTTGTCGGCGTCGCTGGCGGCGAGGCGCGCCAGGCGGCCGTCACCGTCTTGGCCAAGATTTCCGAGTTCCCGGATCCGGCCGATCAACCGCGCGCCGTCTGTCGAAATGTCGGTCATGTTCATTCCTTCCGATCAAGTCGGTCATTTTTAAGCGGTGGCTAATCAGGCATTGCCGTGGATCAAATCCGGACAAACTCTGCGATACGGCCATCTTGCTTTCTGCGTTCCTCCAGCAGTGCTGGAGAGCCGTCGAACACGACTTTGCCTTTTTCCATGAAGATCACCCGGTCAGAGACTTCCATCGCGAACTTCATTTCGTGGGTGACGATCACCATGGTCCGGCCGGACTTGGCGAGGGCAGCCATGATGCGGAGCACTTCGCCAACGGTCTCGGGATCGAGTGCCGAAGTCGGCTCGTCGAAAAGTAGAATGGAGGGATGCATGGCCAGCGCCCTGGCGATAGCAACGCGTTGCTGCTGTCCGCCGGAGAGCTGGTGCGGGTACTTGTTCTCGTGGACGAGCATGCCGACCTGGGCGAGAAGCGACCGTGCGTCTTTCCGAATGTCCGAAAGGCTGCCGCGATGATGGTAGAGCGGCCCCATCATGACGTTTTCAAGAGCCGTCTTATGGGGGAACAGGTTGAAGTTCTGGAACACCATCCCGATCCGCAATGCGTCACTGCTGTTATGTCGAATGGTTTTAGCAAGCTTCTCGCGCGTCCCCGCGAGGAACGGCTTCTCTTCGAGATAGACGACGCCATGCTCCAGCGTTTCGAGACCGTTGAGCGAGCGGATTAGCGTCGTCTTGCCGGAGCCGGACGGCCCGAAGATTGAGACGACTTCACCAGGTTTGACCGACAGATCGAGGTCCTTGAACACCTCATGGATGCCGTAGGACTTTCCCGCCCTTCTCGAGGCGGATCGCTGGTTCGGCGGCCGAGGTGCGGACGTCGTCCTCGATCTGCTTGGTAATCGAGCCGCTGGGTTCGGCCTCCTCCGTCGTCAGTTCCGCGAGACGGCGCGAGAAGTCGAGGCGGCGTTCGAATGCCTTGAGCGCCGTGTCGAAGACGGTCACGATCAGGACGTAGTAGCAGGCGACTGCGACCATGGTCTCAATTACCTTGAAGTTCTGCGTGTAGTAGCGTTGCCCCACGAGCAGGATTTCGGCAAGCGAGATCACCGACACGAGCGACGTCAGCTTCACGATGGAGACGAATTCGTTTCCGAGCGAGGGCAGGGCGATGCGTAGCGCCTGCGGGATCACGATGAGCCGCTGGACGCCCGTGCGCGAAAGCCCAAGGACCTTTCCCGCCTCATATTGACCCTTGCCGACCGCCACGAGCGCGCCGCGGTGGATTTCGGCGATGTAGGCCGTCTCGCTCAACACCATCGCCAGTAGTCCGGCGACGAAAGGAATGGACAGAACACCAGCGGTCGACGGGAAAGCCTGCGGGAGATTATAGACGAAGATGAGTAGAACGAGCAGCGGAAGGCTTCTGAAGAACCAGACGTAAAGTCCGGCGGCCCGCCGAACCACCATCAGGCTGGAGCGGTCCGCGAGCGCGACAAAGAAGCCGAGGACCACCGCCAGGACCCATGTCGCCACGCTGAGTTCGACCACCAGCAGGGTCGCATTCCAGAAGTCGCGGCTCCAGAAGAGCCCGATCGTATAAGACCAATCGAAAGCCATTGTCATTTTCCCGTGAAGTCGACCGGGCCGCGGGTAGCGGCCTCGTGGCCTTCATCCTGTGGGGCCGCGGCAAGAGAGCGCCCGTCGCGACGCGCGGATAAGTGACTATGCCTGAACGGAAACATTCTCGTGCTCGATGCCATCAGCGCAACTATTATTTCGCGTTTCCCCCGGCGTTTGCTCGCTTGCCTCGCATATTGTCCTTCGCGAAGCCGGACTAGCCTTTACGCCCGTGCGTGTTGATTTGCAGCTCAACACATTCGATGGCGTCGACTGCTACCCCGTAATAGGCGTGGCTATATTCCCCTGCTCGACTCGGCGACGGCGAACGTCTGACCGAGGTCGGCGATCATGCAGCGTGTGGCCGATCGGGATCAGGCCGTTTCCAGTGGATGACAGTGGATGCAGAGGTGCCTGGACCTCATCAGCGAGCTGCAGGTCTGGGAGATCACGGGGGTGTGATCGAGCGACCAGAGGTGAAGAGCGCCTGTACCCAGAATTGAGCGTATGAGAATGGAGTGTTCCCAAGCGCGCCGTTAGCATATCAAACGCGAGAGCGGCAGCCTTGATGTCTCGCGGGCGCTGTCGCAGCTGCAACGCCGTGACCCGCGGACGCGCGCCCTGGCGCAGTTCCAAGAAGCCTTCAGCGGCGAGTTGTTCATAGACGACCGTGACCGTTGTCCGCGACACATGCAGTTCATTCGCCAGCCTGCGTAAGGATGGCAGCTGGCTTCCGGCTTCGTAGACGCGACGGAGAATCTGATGCTTGAGCGCTTCAAAAATCCGGCGCGCACCCGTCTTGGGCGCGCGCCCGGTCGCCACTTGCTTTTCCGACTGGACTATCTCCTTTCTGCCAAACTGGATGTTTCTTACCGGCCAGTATGATGCCAATCTGGGCCAAAGCAGAGAGGATACGATCGACGTATGGCTGGGGGCCGGCATCCACCATGCCTTTGTAGCGGGAGCCGTGGTCGTCGCATCGCTTGTTTCGACCGTGTTCGGAGCGCTTGCCAACAGCGGCTGCTGTCAATGGCATCTCCATGAAATTGGTAGCCGAAAAAGATCCACAGCATGGATGGTTTCAAACGTGCGATTCAAAGGCCTTGATCTAAATCTTCTCGTCGCACTCGACGCGCTGATGACCGAACGGAATCTTACGGTGGCGGCACGCAACATCAATCTGAGTCAGCCCGCCATGAGCGCGGCCGTCGGCCGGCTAAGAGAATATTTTCGCGATGACCTGTTCACGATGAACGGTCGTGAACTTTGCCTCACACCCCGAGCCGAAGGACTCGCCCCGGCGGTGCGCGACGTTCTCCTGAAAATTCGATGCTCAATTATTTCTTGGGAGCCATTCAACCCAGCTCAATCCGACCGTCGGTTCAGGATCCTTCTTTCGGATTTCATGACGCTTGTTTTTCTTGATAGGGTCATCGCCCGTGTTGCGCGGGAAGCACCTGCCGTCAGTTTCGAGCTTCTGTCTCTCGATAGTGACCCGAACGAGCTCCTCCGGCGCGGTGAAGTTGATTTTCTCCTGCTACCGGATCTGTTTATGGCGAACTCGCATCCCACCGCGAAGCTCTTCGACGAGAAACTCGTATGCGTGAGTTGTCCAACCAACAACGCGGCACCGCGGGAGCTCACATTCGAGCAATACATGTCGATGGGACACGTCGCAGTTATGTTCGGGCGTTCGTTGAGGCCTTCGATCGAAGAATGGTACTTGCTCGAACATGGGATCAAGAGACGCGTCGAAGTCGTCATGCAAGGTTTTAGCTTGATACCACAGGTGCTGAGCGGCACAAACCGCATCGCCACTATGCCCTTACGATTGGTCAAGTATTTTGAGAAAACGATACCCTTGCGAGTCATGAATCTTCCGCTGCCGCTTCCTGCTTTCACGGAAGCAGTTCAGTGGCCCGCACTTCATAACGGTGATCCGGCCAGTATCTGGATGCGCCAGATATTGATCGAGGAGGCGTCACGCATGGCGGTTCCGGATAATGCATAGGAGAGCCTGCCTTCACATGCTGGCCATCAAGATCTGTACTTTTTCGTCGGTACTGATGCGGTGAGACCGCCACATAGGGCATTCAAGTTTCGATATGGCTACACGAACTGAAACACATCATTTCCGAATGGATATCGAGGGGCTGCGTGCCCTTGCCGTTTCGGGAGTAATCGCATTTCACTTTGGCATGACCAGTGTGCCCGGCGGCTTTGTCGGTGTCGATATCTTCTTCGTCATATCTGGCTATCTCATCACCAGGCACATCCAGCTGGAAATCGAGCGAACCGGCTCGCTCGACCTCCTGCGGTTTTACGCGCGACGAGCTCGCCGGCTTCTTCCTGCATCCTGTTTGGTCATCCTGGCGACGCTCTTCTTCGGCTACTTCATTCTTTCGCCGCCCGAGCAGCAGCTCTATTCCAAGGAGTCGTTCTACGCGTCCGCCTATATGATTAATATGTGGCTTATCAGCTGGGCCGCCGACTATTTCGCTCCGGACGCGTTTAACAATCCGTTCATCCATTTCTGGTCGCTCTCGATCGAGGAGCAATTCTATCTCGTCTGGCCGGCCCTGCTGCTGCTTTTCGCTCGGCTCCGCCGCGGCAGATACGGGCTTTGCCTCCCAATGGCGCTAGTGGGCGTCATCTCCTTCGCCTTCTGCTGGCGCTATACCGCCATATCCCAACCATGGGCATTTTACTTTTCACCGTTCCGGGCGTGGGAGTTCGCCTGCGGAGGACTCGCCTTGATGATCTCCCAGGAAGCGGCCAAGCGCTTTCGGCTGACGCCCGTCTTTGGCTGGACCGGAATCGGCCTGATCGTGACGGCCTATCTCGGCATGTCAGAGGACGTGCCCTTTCCAGGACTGACTGCTCTGGTTCCGGTGGCCGGCACAGTGATGGTGCTTCTCAGCGGCACGCGGCCCGGCCCGGCGGGACCGCAAGTCCTTCTTTCGCTACCGCCGCTGCAGTGGCTCGGACGGATATCCTATTCGCTTTACCTCTGGCATTGGCCGGTGATCGTCTATTCCAGCATCTTGAAACCCGAGCTCACTATCTTCGAACGATTCCTGTGCCTCGCGCTGATCCTAGGTCTCTCAGTCTTCAGCTACCGCTTCGTCGAAAACCCGATGCGGAGGAACCCCTGGCTGTTGGCAAGGACGAGCCGCTCTCTCGGTTTTGCCGCGCTTCTGACCGCGTGTGGCGCAGCGGCAGCCTATGGAAGCGCGCGGTTGGCCAATCACAACATCGATCCCCAGCAGAATCTTATCCTCCGAAGCGCTGAGCGCGATTCGTCCGCCCGGCAGTTCGACGATGGCTGTCTTCTCAACGCCCAACAGGTGCAGCCCAAACCCTGTGAATTCGGCGCCAAATACCCCAGTAAGACGATCGTTCTCTTCGGGGATTCACATGCCGACCACTGGTCGACGCCGCTGATCAGCATCGCCAAAAGCAACCAGTGGCAGTTGGTCACCTATCTGAAATCTTCCTGCCCGGCGGCGGACATCACGATCTGGAATTCGATGCTCATGCGGAATTACGAGGAATGCGATCGATGGCGGCAGCTCGCGATGCGCGAGATTGCCACACGCAAGCCCGACATGGTGATCATTTCGGAATATTCCTCGGCCTACGTCAAGAATGACGTCAACGTCATATCTGCCCACCAGATCGACGCCGCCACATGGGCTCGGGGGCTCCGCAGGACCGTGGACGCCCTGGGAAGCGTTGTCACAAAGATCGCCGTGCTCCGGGATGGGCCCGTGCACAAGACCTATCTCGACAAATGCGTCGCGCGCGCGCTCTGGCAAAAAAGGGCGCCCGAGACCTGTGACACGCCGCGCAGCGGGGCGATGGAAGAGACGATCCCGGACGCGGAAAGGAAGGCCATTTCGGATATCGGGAATGCCTCTTACGTCGACATCACCGACCTGTTCTGCAACAGAACGACCTGCCCCGCCATGATTGGCGGCAAGCTGACTTTCCGCGACCGCCACCACATCGCAACCCCTTTTGCGGCGACGCTTGCCACCCCGCTTCAGCGGGCGCTTTTTGGAACGATGAATGCCGGCACACCGACCAACTGAGGCAGGGGACACGCAGCCTGCGGTCGAGAATTTTTGCCGCGGGTGCTGGCGCCGTAGTTGGGCTGTTCCTCCTCCCGGTGCGGATGAGGCGGTCGTAAATCGGGCAACATCGGGCTCCGGCTAGTCTGCACACCCTTCCCGCCGGGTCGCTGTGCTTTGAGAGTGAAGTGGAGGTATCCATTGGATCGTTAGAGCCTGACCGAAAATTAAAGTGAGTGATTTCGGCTGGTGAAAATTCGCTGCGGTTAGCAAAGACTGCGGAGAATCGGATGCCCTGGACCGGAACCACTCTGCCTCATAAGACAAACCCGAACTATGTCGTGCAAGTGATTGCACCCACGGGGCATGGCGATTGTCGCGCCTTTTCTGGCGCGCTGCTGCAAGGTCGGACGTCTATGTATGCGACGATTTGCTATGGAATGCAATTCAGTGTCTTGCCGCGTCGGGCTGTCAATGGCGGCTTCTGCCCAGGGATTTTCCGCCGTTTACGACGGTGCAGCGCCGTTTCTACCGCTGGCCGCGACTGCGGTCTGCTTGCGTTAGTCAGCGAGTCACCGGTTGTCGCTAGCCGCTTGCTTGAGGGCTGGGCCACTCGGTGAAGGCGACTGGCGGCGGCACGCGCGGCCTTGATGCAGGCAAGAAGATCAAGGGGCGCAAGCGCCACTCGTCACCGATACGGCGGCCAACATGCTCGAGGGGGATCGTGCACGAGGCGAGCGTTCAGGACCCCGACGGCGCACCCGGCCCGATCGAGATTGCCACAACGAGCTTTCCACGGCGGAAAAGCTCTTTGCCGACAGCGCTATGCAGCGAGAATCCGGAAAACCGCGCTGCCCCATCGAAGGCTTGGTCCTTGAAAATCGTGAAGCGCTCGGACAAGGCCAAGGAGTTCGCCGTTTTGCCCAAGCGCTGGATCCTGGAGCGGACTTTCGCATGGCTGGGCCATGCCTGCAGCTCGATAAGGACTGGGAAGCGTCAATCGCCTCATCCGAGGCTTGGCTCTGATCGCATCAATCCGGCAAACGGCAAGAGCAAATCGCGCGAGCCGAGAAAGGATAACCATTGATTGAGCAAACTCTTAGAACTTCCGGCCCCGCTGGCCTGGTTGCCGAACTGATCAATCCGAAGATCCGCCAGATCAAGTAGTCCAGTGGTTTCGGTCGCTGGCCATTTTCGCTTCCTTCAACTGCTAGTTCCGTGCTGAAAACAATTCGCTTGTATCCATAGTGAGAATGCCAACCATCCAAACAATCAATTTTCCTGATCCTGTTCAATCTTGCATAGCAGAAGCTTCTAATGTGGTGAGGCCGCCCCGTCGAACCAGTTGGTCTCATCGCAACCAGGCAGATACTGAGTTCGGATCGGCCTTCCGACTGGACCATTTTTATGGTGCTCAACTGGATATTTTTTGCAAGCCAGCTTGATGCCATTTTGGCTCAAAGTGAGAGGATACTATGAGTGGCGGCAGCAAAGACGAGAAGGCTCATGTACACCCGAGTCCAGGTGACACTGGGACCATCGGGTTCGAGCCCCGCATCACCCACCACGCATTTGACTCCACGGTATTCAAGAGAACAGTTCGGCCGCGGGTGTTTACCGTCGCGCCCTATGGTTTTGAGCACGCCCGGGCAAATGATGTTGCCGCAACGCTCGACGGTAAGTCTGATGCCTGCGATGGGTTCGCCGATACCCATTGCGGGGGTGGCCAGACAGTGTCGGAAACGCCTATAGCTGAAGCGAGGTCCCTCAAGCACTACGTCAATGCATTTCGGCCGCACCAATGGCTGAAGAATGTGTTGGTGTTCTTGCCGACCCTCGCTGCACATAAACTCGATTGGCCGACGCTCCTCTTATCACTGGAAGCGTTCGTCTGCTTCAGCTTGGTGGCTTCTAGCGTTTATGTCATGAACGATCTCCTTGATGTCTGCGCAGATCGGGCGCATCCGCGCAAGCGGTACCGCCCGTTTGCCTCACACAGCATCCCCACCGCACACGGAACCTGGATGGCAGCGGGGCTCATTCTTCCAGGCGGACTGATAGCAATGTTCATCGGCTGGGGCTTTTTCCTGGTGGTGGCGGGATATTTCCTTGTGACCACGGCCTATTCCCTGCATTTGAAACGACGCATTGTCATCGATATCTGTATTCTCGCAGGTCTCTACACCATTCGCATCGTTGCCGGTGGAATCGCGACATCAACTCCGTTATCGGTCTTGCTCATTGCCTTTTCAGTGTTCTTTTTTCTGTCGTTAGCGGCGGTGAAGCGACAAAGTGAATTGGTTGACGGCGCCGAGCGTGGCAGTCTGCAGGCTACGGGTCGAGGTTACCACGTCAACGACCTGCCAATCATCTCCATGATCGCGGTTGGGGCAGGATACGTATCTGTGCTGGTGATGACATATTATCTGAATTCGCCTGTCGTAATGGAGCTCTATCCCCATCCTCAAATGCTGTGGGGCGTCTGCGCAATCCTGCTCTATTGGATCACCCGCACAGTGATGGTGTCGCACCGCGGCAACATGCATGACGACCCGGTGATCTACGCCGCGAAGGATCGGACCAGCCAGGTATGCCTAGCGATCATTCTGGTCTTCGTTGCAGGCGGAGTGCTGAGGTGAAACGGCAGGGTCTAGCGTTACGCTATGCGGCATTCGCCGCCATCGCAATGGTGGTCAATGTCACCATGCAACATTCCGTCCTTCAGTTCGGGAATACGAGCGCCATTTTTGTGCTTGCCATGAGCGTGGGCACCATTGCCGGGCTGATGATCAAATACCTGCTCGACAAGTTTTGGATTTTCGACGATCAGGAAATCGGCCTCAAAAACGATGGGTGGAAGTTCTTACTCTATACGGCAGTGGGCGCCCTCACCACAATCATTTTCTGGAGTGCTGAGGCGGCCTCCTGGTGGATCTGGAGAACTGAGCTGATGCGTGACTTGGGTGCTGCCATCGGTCTGACAATCGGCTATCTGGTCAAGTACCAGCTAGATACACGCTTCGTGTTTGCAGGTCACCGATTGAGGATTGCTCCATGAAGCTCTCGGGTTGGGGAAGGTCTCCGCTCGTGGACGCGCAAGTCTATGTGCCCCGTGACCTCGAAGCTCTCCAGAAGCTGCTAGCTTCAAAGCCGAGTGTGATCGCGCGCGGCTGCGGTAGGGCCTACGGGGACAGCGCCATCAATTCATCTGCAACAATTGATATGCGGCGTTTGAACCGAATGTTGGCCTTTGATCCGAAAACGGGACAGTTGATCGCGGAAGCTGGAGTTGTTCTTTGCGACATCATCGCGGCTTTCCTGCCCCGAGGTTGGTTCCCGATGGTCACGCCGGGCACGAAGTTCGTGACGTTGGGCGGCATGATAGCCGCCGACGTTCATGGCAAGAACCACCGCAAGCATGGAAGTTTTCGTGGATGCGTGGACTGGATCGATGTAATTGGGGCCGATGGCTCAATCCAGCGCTGCTCAAGCAAGAGCCACGTAGAGCTCTTTGAGCACACTCTCGGCGGCATGGGGCTGACCGGAATCATTTTGCGGGCGGCGGTCCGATTGCGCGCAGTCGAAACCGGATGGATCCGCCAGACAACAATACCCGCGCCGAACCTCAAATCAGCGATGACAGCTCTAGAACGGGCTCAAGATTCGACCTATTCGGTGGCGTGGATTGACTGCCTTGGGACGGGGAAAAACCTGGGGCGCTCCCTTGTCTTCCTGGGAGATCACGCGAACGCCTCTGATCTTCCAACATATCGGTCTCTGCACCCTTTCGCTACTCCGGCAAGACGCAAACTTTCGGTTCCGTTCAATTTTCCATGCTTTGCTATCAATCGGTTTAGTCTCCGGGCCTTCAACGCGCTATACTATCGAATTGGCGTTTGGAATCGAGGTCAGCAACTCGTTGATTGGGATAGCTACTTCTATCCCCTCGACGCAGTTGCCGACTGGAATCGGGTCTACGGGCGCAAGGGGTTCGCCCAGTTCCAGTGCGCCATTCCCATAAAGCGCTCGGAAGAAGGGCTCTCGGCCTTGCTGCAGACAGTCGCCAAGGCAGGCGCTGGATCGTTCTTGGCCGTTCTCAAGCGGTTCGGTCCGCAGGAGAGCCGCTTTTCATTCCCAATGGAAGGCTACTCCCTTGCTCTTGATTTTCCCATCACGACCAAAACCTCCCATCTATTGGCAAACCTTGACCGAATTACAATCGAGCACGGCGGGCGCTTTTATCTCGCAAAGGACAGCCGCATGTCTGCTGAAACGCTACGTGCCTCCGATGGCCGGGTTGCAAGCTTCGTTCGAGTGAGGGCGAAAAGCGGCTGGAAAAGCTCGTTCCAATCAGCGCAAGCGGAAAGACTTGTGCTGTGATGAAGCCGTCCGTTCTTATCTTGGGTGCACGTTCCGATGTGGGCAATGCCGTGGCGCACAAGTTTGCAGCGCTGGGCCACCCGATCCAATTAGCCGCGCGCCAATCAGAAACACTCGATGCTGAAAAGACCAATTTGCAGCTACGATATGGAATCCCAGTAACCCTACACGAATTTGATGCACTTCTGACGGAAACTCACGCCCAGTTCCTGGCCATGTTGCCCGAGTTGCCCGAGGTCGCCGTAAGCGTCGTCGGCTTCATGGGGAGCCAGGAACGAAGCGAGCGCGATCAGCTCCTCGCCAGTTGCATCATGCGTAGCAACTACGAAGGGCCTGCCAATATCCTGGCATTGTTAGCCAACCGGTTCGAAGAACGCGGATCCGGCACTCTGGTTGGCCTCAGTTCGGTCGCTGGAGCGCGCGGACGCGCGACCAACTACGTCTACGGCTCCGCGAAGGCGGGCTTCACTGCCTTTCTGTCCGGGCTTCGTAGTCGTTTGGCGAAACGCGGCGTACATGTTGTGACTGTGCTACCTGGTTATGTCGCGACCAAGATGACTGAAGGCATGAATCTACCAGCAAGGCTCACGGCGCAACCGAGTGAGGTTGCCGAAAGTATCGTCGTCGCCGTCGAGCGAAAGAAGAACGTTATCTACGTTCGTCCAGTCTGGCGTATGATCATGCTGATCATCAGACTTATCCCGGAGGGGCTTTTCAAAAGGGTAAGGATGTGATCCGCTTCGTTCCAACAAAAAAGCAAATAGAATACTTTATTGCTGGATCTTTCATCATTGCTGGAATGTTCGGCGTGATATGGATTTTCATTGCTCAAGAACCGTTCCGGATATCGAATGGCTTGGAGTGGGATGCAGTACATTATGACAGACTTCTTCGGTTCTTAGCTGCTGGGGGTAGCTCGCGGTTGCGCATCGCCTTTCCATATTGTGCTCGCGTTGGGACACCTTGGATCCTCGTGAACATTTTTCATAATCGCTTCGGCTTTTATGAGTTCAACTTGGTTGCCTCGGGGTTGTTCTCCGCCACTTTGCTTCTTGCAACACGCTCACTATGGCATGAGAGCATAAAAGGCTTGACGGCAGTGATTGCGGCGTCGTCCTTCCTGTATTTTGCGCCGGTAAAATTTACAAACTTCTATCCGGCTTACATGGACCCCCCGTTTCTCCTTGTCCTTTCGTTTTGTCTGATTTTCATCATAAAGAAGAACTATCTTCTCGCAAGTATTATATGCTTGGCAGGAATTCCATTCAGGGAAGCTAGTTTTTATCTTCTGCCACTGCTGGTAGGTTTCTATATCAAAACTGCACAAAGAAGCAGCGCCGCTTGGGTGACATCTATATCTATTATCATCTCTGGGTATGCTCTAAAAGAACTGATGCTTTTAGTATCTGATTGCGAATCCCAATCGCAACTCATTACCGCACTCTTTTGGTTCTATCGCTTTCTATCTGAGCCCGCGCATGTCTTAGGCTCGTTCGCTGCTATATCGCTTACTCTCGGTCCGCTGTACGTTGTTTTGGATAAGCGGACATTTAACCACATTAAATCGGACGACACCGTGATATTTTCCATCGTCGCATCAGTATACTCCGGGTTTTTGTCAATAGGTGGCGGATCGGACGTGACCAGGATATTTTATAGTTTTCTCCCCTTTTATGTACCTTTGTTGATAAAGTGCTTCAGGGTGTCAAGCCTGACGTCGTTTGCCCTTGCCTGTTTTGGCTGGCTGCTCACGAATCATATGCTCCACAAGTATGAACAGCCGATCTCCGAAGGGCTGAATAATGACATCTCAGGCTTCTTTGCTCAGTTTCCCGACTATGGACATCCCACTATAGCCTTGGTTGTCTTGGGAATATGGATCGTTCTGGCGACGTCGAGGAGACTAATTGAGCCACTAGAAGTTCATTTGGAGTGACTTGTGGCTTTGACGCCTCGGTGTTGATGAGTTGGGCCATCTTCCGTCGGGAGACCCCAACTTGCCGTATGTCGCCGTCTATCGCCATGACCCGTTGGCATGCGCGCATCCGCCTCAAAAAGGGCTCCGCCATCCAGGGCATGGATGGCTGAAATCTAAACAATAGATTTTCCTGATCCTAATCAATCCTGCATAACAACAGCAACTAACGCTCAGGTCGATGGCAACTTTCCATGGTTCCCGATGCTAAAAGATCCGGCCGGCGCTCATCTATCCATAATCGGCTTGATCGGCGGCACAAGCTTGCTGAGGCGCAATTCAGCACCGGGGTTCAGGATGAGGCGGCGTCTTAAGTTCAAACTCATGATGAAAGGAACAATATGTCTGATCAACTTACTAGGGAGGTTATTGCGATAATCAACAATCGAGCGCTAGCGGAGCAAGGCGCGTCGACAACCGCGACTCCGAGCGCCGAATTGACCATGGCAACGGAGTTGACTTCGCTCGGCCTCGATTCTCTTGCGTTCGCTGATATCCTCTGGGACCTTGAGCAAGCCCACAACATCAAGATCGAGATGAATACGGCGGATGCTTGGTCGAACCTACAGACGGTCGGCGATGTGGTTGTGGCTGTCCGAAGCTTGTTAGCCAAGGAGGCTTGAATGGATGGGCGCGTCGTTATCACTGGAATTGGCGGCTTATGCGGGCTTGGTACCGATGCCGCATCTATCTGGCGTAGGATGTGTACAGGCGTTTCCGCCATCGGGCCGATCGCCAATCCTCAGCTCCGTGAGCTGGCGGGTGTCATTGGCTCTGAGATCAAGACGTTGCCGAAGCACGACATCAGTCGAAGGCAGCTCGCGACCATGGACCGCTTCAGTCTTCTTGCCGTGCTTGCCGCGCGCGAAGCAATGCAACAGGCCGGGCTCTCCGGTGAAGAAGGAAATCCGCACCGCTTTGGTGCCGCCGTTGGCGTCGGTGTCTGCGGCTGGGAGGCGATTGAGGAGAATTACCGCGCACTCCTTTTGAGTGGCGCGAAACGGGCTGAAGTCCTTACGGCGCCAAAGGTGATGCCTTGCGCAGCTGCCGGTCAGGTCAGCATGCAATTCGGTCTGCGCGGACCAGTTTTTGGCGCCACGTCGGCCTGCGCTTCGGCTAATCACGCGATTGCTTTGGCGGCGGATCAGATCAGGCTTGGACGGGCCGACATCATGCTCGCCGGCGGCAGCGATGCGCCGCTTGTGTGGGGCGTGCTGAAATCATGGGAGGCGCTGCGCATACTTGCCCCGGACACTTGTCGCCCCTTCTCCGCGGACCGCAAGGGGGTGGTGCTTGGAGAGGGCGCAGGCATGGCCGTTTTGGAAAGCTATGAGCACGCTTCACGACGTGGCGCATCTATCCTCGCTGAGATCGCCGGGATCGGCCTTTCGGCGGATGCCTTCGACATTGTGGCGCCGGCGGCTGGGGGACCCGAAGCAGCGATGCGCGCCTGTCTCAAAGATGCGAGGTTGAATGTTGACGACGTCGATTATCTTAATGCGCACGGCACTGGCACCAAAGCGAATGACGAAGTCGAGACGGCAGCGATCAAGCACGTCTTCAGTAAGCGCGCATATTCAATGGCGATCTCGTCTACCAAGTCCATGCACGCACATTGCCTGGGTGCGGCGAGCGCCCTCGAAATGATTGCGTGTGTGATGGCGATCCGCGAAGGGATCGTTCCGCCCACGGCAAATTATAATGAACGCGACCCCAATTGCGATCTCGACGTCACGCCAAATGTGGCGCGTGAAAGGAAGATTCGAATAGCGCTAAGCAACGCCTTTGCCATGGGGGGCCTGAACGCAGTTCTAGCGTTCAGGGAAGTATAGCAACGACCGCGGGTTTACCATCTCGGCTTTACCGCAGCTAGGCTCAGGACTCGTTAGAGCCAGAAAATGACGGCTGCAGCGATGCAGATGGCTGAGAAGAAGGTGTGGGCGCATCGGTCGTAGCGAATTGCGATGCGGCGCCAGTCCTTGAGTTTTGCGAACAGGTTCTCGACCTTGTGACGCTGACGATAAAGGGCCGTGTCGTAAGCGTATGGGACTTTGCGGCTTCGGCTCGACGGGATGCACGGCTCGATGCCTCGTGCTTCCAGTTCCTCGCGGAACTGACCTGCCACTGAACTTTCATCCGGCTGCGATTAGAGGTCCAGCGTTTTCTGATACGCCGAATGGCGCGTTGGTAGCAACCGGCGGAAACGCGTAGCTTTCATCTTGCGCAGCGTTGGAGCCGGTTGCGGCGATGGTCCCGGCATAGACTGCCGGGGTTTGGTATCCGAGCGACGAGTGTGGCCGGAAATTGTTATAATCGTCGGCCCATTCGGCAATGGCACTACGAGCATGATCGAGGCCGAAGAACAGACTTTCGTTGAGCAACTCGTCGCGCATCCGGCCATTGAAGGACTCAACATAGCCGTTCTGCATAGGCTTTCCCGGCGCGATATAGTGCCACTCGACCTTGTGGTCCTTCGCGAGGATCGCATTCGAGGTGAGTTCCGTGCCGTTGTCGGAAACGATCATGCCGGGCTTGCCGCGTCGTTCGATGAGTGCTGTCAGCTCTCGGGCAACGCGACGTCCCGAGATTGATGTATCGGGGATTGCCGCCAGACATTCACGTGTCACGTCATCGACGATATTGAGCACCCGAAATCGTCGTCCGCAGGCGAACTGGTCGTGGACAAAATCCAGAGACCAGCGGGCATTAGCCTTGGCTTCGACCAGGATCGGCGCACGCGTACCCACGGCACGCCGTCTGGCTTTGCGCTTGCGAACGGAAAGGCCTTCCTCCCGATACAGCCGGTAGATGCGGTTGACGCCGGACAGCTCTCCATCACGCCGAAGCAAAATGAACAGTCGTCTGTATCCGAAACGCCGCCGCTCATTGGCCAGATCGCGCAGCTTCGTTCGCAATTCGACCTCCGGCGGTCGGCAGGACCGATAGCGGATCATCTTGCGATCAGCCGACACAATCTGGCAGGCCCGCCGTTCCGAAAGACCCATAATGTCCCTCAGATGCGCAACGGCGTCACGCTTGGCGGCAGGCCCTACCATTTTTTTGCGAGAAGCTCGCGGAGTGCGGCCACATCCAGCATCTGTTCGGCCAGCAGTTTCTTCAGCTTGGCATTCTCCTCTTCGAGCGCCTTCAGTCGCTTCGCCTCGGAGACTTCCATGCCGCCGTATTTGGCTTTCCAGTTATAAAAGGTCGCGTCTGAAATCCCGTGCTTGCGGCACAAGTCGGCCACCTTCGCGCCCGCCTCCTGCTCCTTCAGCACCAAAATAATCTGCTCTTCTGTAAATCTCTGCTTCTTCATGTGTCCGTCCTCAATGGGCCGGACTCTAATCCATTCTGGAGGAAATTACCCGTGGCAGGTCAGCATCCGCAAGGGTCAGAAACCAGTGTTGGTTCAGGCATTCGGCGCGGAAGCGGCCGTTGAACGCTTCTATAAAGGCGTTGTCGGTCGGTTTTCCAGGGCGTGAGAAGTCCAACGTGACGCCCTTAGCATAGGCCCAGAGATCGAGATCGCGAGACACGAACTCGGTCCCCTGATCGACACGGATCGTCTTGGGATAGCCAACGTTCCGGCATACTCGTTCCAAGGTTTGCACGACATCTTCACCTCGATAGCTGTGACGCGGATCGAGCACCGGCACATAGCGTGAGAAGGTATCCACCACCGTGAGCACCCGCAGTTTCTTGCCGGTCGCGAGTTGGTCGTGAACGAAGTCCATAGCCCAGACATCGTTCGGACCGACTGCCATTTGCCGACCTTCCCTCAGCTTGGCTTTGACCCGGCGTTTCGGTGTCTTATTACGCAATTGCAGGCCCAAGTCCCTGTAAATGCGGTAGGTCCGCTTGATGTTGGTACCCCAACCCTCGCGTTCCAACAGTACCTGCACACGACGATAACCGTAGCGGACACGGGTCTCACAGATCTCACGGATACGACGTTCCAGACCGGCCTGATCGGCACGACGAGAGGTGTAGTGGTAGGTTGACCGATCGAAGTTCAGCGCCCCACAGGCACGCCGGATCGAGATCGCCCAATCCCGGCACATGCCCTTCACCATCTCCCGCTTGCGAGCAGGCCTTAGAGCTTTCGGCGAATGACGTCCTGCAGCATCTCACGATCGAGCGTCAGGTCCGCGACAATCTTCTTCAGCCGCGAATTCTCGTCCTCGAGCTGCTTCAGCTTCTTCATCTCCGGCGGCAACATGCCGGCATATTTTTTCTTCCAGTTGAAATAGGTCGCCTGGCTGATCCCCGCCTTGCGGCAGATCTCTGCAACGGGCACACCTTCGTCGCCTTGCTTCAGAATGAACGCCTTCTGGGCGTCCGAAAACTGCGATGCCTTCATCGTCTTCCGTTCCTTTCCCAGCCAGGAAAATGCACCGGAAACTCTAACCAAAACTGGTCCAGTTTGAAGGGTTCAGATCAATTGAAGGACGGACGCATGAAGAAGCAGAGATTTACGGAAGAGCAGATTATTGCGGTGCTGAAGGAGCAGGAGGCTGGCGCGAAGGTGGCCGAGCTCTGCCGCAAGCATGGGATTTCGGACGCGACATTTTACAACTGGAAAGCCAAATACGGCGGTATGGAGGTCTCCGAGGCGAAGCGTCTGAAGGCGCTCGAAGAGGAGAACGCCAAGCTGAAGAAGCTGCTCGCCGAGCAGATGCTGGATGCCGCCGCAATAGGTCCTGTGCCTAGAGTGGCAAGACATCCATGCGCAGCTCCGACTGGACCATTTGTATTCGGAAAAAGTTTGATGCTTGATTGACCAAAGCACTCAGGAGCTGCAAGTGGAGAAGAAACCGATCGCAGGCCAAACGGGTTCTGCACATATTCTCCATCCACGGGATGGATGCGTTTCATCCAAACAATCGATTTCACTGATTGCAGCCATTACTGCATAGAACTAATACCACTGGTTATCCAGATGCTGCATACTAGACGCGTCCGGATAACTGCAAGTTTTGCCAGAAGCATAGAGAGACAAAAATGCCTGCTGACGTGCGATGGAAACTTTGTTGGGAAAATGAGCTGCAAGTCGACGATCACGCAGAACTTTCTGCATTCTTTCGTAATACCTACGGGCCGACAGGCGCGTTCAATGCAATGCCCTTCGAAGGTGGCCGGAGTTGGGCCGGAGCGCGGCCTGAAATGCGCGTGATTGCTTACGACTCGCATGGCGTTGCCGCCCACATGGGCATGCTGCGGCGTTTCATCAAGGTCGGGGAGGTGGATCTCCTGGTGGGGGAACTGGGGTTGTGGGGAGTGCGTGCCGATCTTGAAGGACTTGGGCTTAGTCATTCAATGTTTACGCTGTATCCGGAGTTGCAGCGGCTCGGCGTCCCATTCGCGTTCGGCACGGTTCGGCACGCGCTGTACAAGCACGTTGAGAGACTGTGCCGCGGCGGTATTGCGACCATCCTCCCAGGGGTCCGCGTCCGCTCCACTCTCCCAGAGGTCTACCTCGATCTGCCAGCCACGCGAATTGAGGATCCCCTCGCCGTCGTGTTTCCCATAGCGCGCTCGATGGACGAGTGGCCTTCCGGCACGCTAATTGATCGTAATGGCCCAGAGCTATGAAACAGCTGGATTATAGTTGCAAAGTCTCGGGCAACAGCGCCAACCGTAGTGTTTATCTGACGTTCGACGACGGACCAAACCCATATTGCACGCCTGATATCCTCGATGTTCTGGCGGAGCAACGCGTACCCGCTACGTTCTTCGTCATCGGTGCTTATGCCGCGGATCAACCAGAACTTATCCGACGAATCGTTGCCGAAGGGCACGAGGTTGGCAACCATACTATGACCCATCCGGATCTGACGACATGCGGACTAGAGGAAATAGAATATCAGATCACCGAAGCAAGAGAGGCCATTAAGTCGGCCTCTCCTCAGGCTGAACCCAAGTTTATCCGCGCTCCATACGGGGTCTGGAACGAAAACGTGCTAAGCATCTCAGCGCGCGTGGGGCTCCAAGCGGTACATTGGTCCGTAGATCCGCGGGACTGGTCGCGCCCTGGTGTCAACGCCATTGTTGATGCAGTGCTGGCTTCAGTCGAGCCAGGCGCCATCGTGCTGTTGCACGATGGGTGCCCCCCTAACGAGCTTGTAGGACACAAGCTTTCTGGCTTGCGCGACCAGACGCTGATGGCGCTTTCCCGTGTCATTACCGGGTTGCACGACCGTGGTTTTGTCATCCGAACGCTCTCCTAGGATAATTAACGGACGGTATCTGCATGGATCTATTTGGTACAGCCGGCACGGTGGCAATTTCGTTGTATGCGCTTCTTTCTGGCGTCTATAAGGGCATGCAGGTCCTGTATGCTCCAACGGCAAGTTCTTTTTCTGCCTCTCCCGGAAGCCCGCTCAACGCGCTGGCAAGCGTCGACGTGATTGTTCCCTGTTTCAATGAAGACCCGGACATTCTCTCGGCGTGCCTCGAGTCTATCGCAAATCAGGATTATGCCGGGCGGCTGCAGGTTTTTGTGATAGATGATGGTTCTACAAACCGCGAGGACCTCGCACCCGTACACAACACATATGCGGGAGATCCGCGGTTCAACTTCATTCTTCTGCCTACAAATGCCGGAAAGCGCAAGGCGCAGATCGCCGCAATACGCCGCTCATCCGGTGACTTGCTTCTAAACGTCGACTCAGACACCACGCTTGCGCCCGACGTGGTCACGAAGCTCGTCCACAAGATGCGCGATCCATCGATAGGCGCGGTTATGGGACAATTGGTGGCCAGAAATCGCAGCGACACATGGCTGACACGACTGATCGACATGGAATACTGGCTGGCCTGCAACGAGGAGCGGGCGGCGCAGGCACGTTTTGGTGCGGTGATGTGCTGTTGTGGTCCATGCGCCATGTACCGCCGATCTGCACTGCTTTTGCTGCTCGACCAATACGAGACGCAACTGTTTCGCGGCAAAACAAGCGATTTTGGTGAGGACCGTCATCTTACAATCCTGATGCTCAAAGCTGGTTTTCGGACCGAGTATGTTGCGGATGCCATTGCAGCCACAGTCGTGCCAGACCGGCTCGCACCGTATCTGCGACAACAGTTGCGCTGGGCGCGCAGCACGTTCCGAGACACGTTGCTAGCGCTGCGCTTGTTGCGCAGGCTTGACCGTTATCTAACATTAGACGTGATCGGGCAGAATCTTGGGCCGCTGCTTCTTGCCGTGTCGGTATTGATGGGGCTTGCGCAGATTGCGGTGGCAGCCACGATACCGTGGTCGACGATAACGATGATAGCATTCATGACGGTGGTGCGCACCAGTGTGGCTGCGCTTCGCGCTCGCCAGGTTCGATTTCTAACATTTGCTGCCCACACGCCAATCAACCTTTTCCTCATTCTTCCCCTTAAAGCATATGCGCTGTGTACGTTAAGCAATAGTGCTTGGCTCTCTCGCACTGATGTCTTGCAAAGACCCCCCCGCAGCGCGGAAACATCATCGCTTAAATCTCTACCGATGGATTAACCTTTTCGCGAGCATCCGAAGTCTTGGTCGGCTTTGGATGTTGCAGCTGACGGCGAGGCCGAAGGCGGACAAACCTAACATCAGTTGCGGGATTAGCCACAAGAGGTGCAGGAAGTTGAACCAGAAAAAGCACTATCAGTTGCTGCATGATGAGTTGGCTGAAGACGATCCATGGCGGCTTGACAGCAACCCGTTCGAGCAGGAGCGACATAGGCAAATGCTGCGGCTGGCGCTTGCGCAGCAATCAATCACAAACGCGCTCGAAGTCGGATGCGCAGCCGGGGCGTTCACCGAAAGACTTGCGCCGCATTGCGAGCAACTCACCGTAATTGATGTGGTGCCCCATGCGCTCGCTCGAACGCGTCGACGACTAAAGGATCCGCCGAATATCTCCTGGATAAGCTGCGATATCCTCCAGTTCTCGGCACGAAAACCCTTTGATCTGATCGTGGTAGCTGAGGTGCTCTATTACCTTGAGAGCGTTGCTGAGATGCGAACGGCTGTCCGCAACTTGGCACAAATGCTCGCGCCATCCGGCCATCTAATATTCGGATCGGCAGGTGATGCGAGCTGCCAACTTTGGGGTCACGTGGCTGGTGCCGAAACCGTCATTACGATCTTGGATCAGGAATTGGTCCAAATTGATCGTGTGCGATGCGTCGGCCAAACCACCAACGAAGACTGCTTGCTTACCCGATATCGCCACCCCGTTTCTCAATGATCCGGCTACCGCGTTAGATATGGAGATCTTATGCGCATCTGCGGAATTAAACTCACACACGACGGAGCAGTTGCCCTCATCGAAGACGGGAAACTTATCTTCTGTATTGAGCAGGAGAAGCGCAACAACAACCCCCGCTATCAAGCTATCGACAACCTTGACGCGATTGTCCAAGCCCTGAACGAACACGGTTTGAGCGTAGGGGACGTTGATCAATTCGTCATCGACGGGTGGGACGGAGAACTTAAATCAGAGTTCCAGGTCTTCAGCGAAGGCCTCCCCATAACTCTCAGTGGAGCTCCCTATGTCGAACCGTGGCCAGAGAGCCCTCTAAAGTCCCATGACAGCTCGGGTCTCGCGCTCAGCGGCTCGATCCTTCCCTACAAAAGTTTTCCGCACGTCATAAGCCACGTAGTCTCCGCGTACTGCACCAGTCCGTTTGCCAAAGCCGGAGAACCTTCGTTCTGCTTGGTATGGGATGGCTGCATATTTCCACGGCTCTACTATGCGGAGCCAAAAGGAATCCGATTAATCAAGTGCATGTTCCCGATGATAGGTCATGCCTATGCTGTCGCCGGCCATCACTTCGGGCCGTACAGGAAGGCGGATCCAAAAAGCTGGAACCTGGGTGTCGCCGGAAAGCTAATGGCCTACATTGCACTTGGCGCGGCTCAGGAGAACATCCTAAACGTGTTTCGGGAGCTCTACGAGGAACACTTCGCCGGAGAAACGCTGCTCGCGGTCGGTTATAGGGAAAACATTCATAATGCAGACGCATTGCTTGGACGCGTCAATGATTACTTCGACGCAAGCGCGTCCCGGTTACAGTGTGAAAAACCCCAGGATGTACTTGCTTCATTTCATGTTTTCCTTGAACGCCTCCTCGTTGGCGAGATGACGATTGCTCTACAGATGCAGTCGCAATTCGAATCCCGAAACTTGTGCGTGGCCGGCGGATGCGGCCTTAACATCAAATGGAACAGCGCGCTCAGAGCGAGTGGTCTGTTTGAATCAGTCTGGGTGCCCCCATTTCCCAACGACAGCGGATCGGCTATTGGCGCCGCCTGCTGCGCGCGTGCTGTCGAGCGTGGTCTCGCTCCGCTTGACTGGTCAGTTTACAGCGGCCCTAAGCTGAAGAGTAGCGCAATCCCGCCAGGGTGGGAAGCTGCTCCATGCACCTTGGCCGAACTCGCCAGGATATTGGCATCTAACGAACCGGTTGTTTTTCTTGCCGGCCGTGCAGAACTTGGGCCACGGGCGTTGGGAGGCAGAAGCATCTTGGCCGCCGCGACTTCCCCGAAAATGAAGGATCATCTCAACGAAGTGAAATTCCGCGAGCATTTCCGACCTGTAGCCCCAATTTGCTTGGAAGACCGCGCACAGGAAATCTTCGACCCCGGCACTCCAGATCCCTACATGCTCTTCGATCATACGACACGCCCGGAATGGCGAGCACGGATCCCCGCCGTAGTGCACCTTGATGGAACTGCGCGACTTCAAACGATCTCGCGAAACTATGAGCACGAAGTCTCGAAGCTTTTGGCCGAATATGAAAGTCTCACCGGTATTCCGCTGCTTTGCAACACGAGTGCCAACTATCACGGCCGGGGTTTTTTCCCCGACGCTGCAGCGGCCTGCGAGTGGGGACAAATAGGCCACGTATGGTGCGATGGCTTGCTGCTTACAAGGACGAGCGAAACCGATGTATCCCCGGTGGACTGCACGGCTTTCTCGGCAAGCACATGGCCGCGATAGCAATCAGTTTGATTGACGTCACGAAAACCTATATCGACCGAACTGTTGTCGATCGGTTTTCGTTCGCCGTCAAAAAAGGAGAGTGCTTCGGGCTCCTCGGGCCCAACGGTGCCGGCAAAAGCACGATTGCGCGCATGGTCCTTGGTATGACGCCGCCCGACGCAGGCAAGATCACGGTGCTTGGCGCACCAGTGCCTGCGCAGGCTCGTCTGGCGCGGGCAAGCATTGGGGTGGTTCCGCAATTCGACGACCTCGATCAGGAATTCACAGTGCGTGAGAACCTGTTGGTCTTTGGGCGCTACTTCAATATGAGCACCCGTCAGATCGAAGCCGTTATCCCGTCACTCCTAGAGTTTGCCAGACTTGAGAGTAAGGCGGATGCGCGGGTCGCAGGCCTTTCCGGTGGTATGAAACGGCGCCTGATGCTGGCACGCGCGCTCATCAACGACCCACAACTGCTCATATTAGATGAGCCCACCACCGGTCTCGACCCGCACGCGCGCCACCTGATTTGGGAGCGGCTGCGCTCGCTGTTGGCACGCGGCAAGACGATCCTGCTTACTACGCATTTCATGGAGGAGGCAGAGCGGTTATGCGACCGGCTATGCGTTCTTGAAGAAGGACAGAAGATCGCCGAAGGTCGGCCCCAAGGGCTGATCGACGAGCAGATCGGCTGCCAAGTCATTGAGATCAATGGCGGCAATCCACATGAACTGCGCGCGCGTATCAAAACATGCGCGCAGCGCATTGAGGTAAGCGGAGAAACCCTCTTTTGTTACTCCTCCGCTCCTGAGCAGGTGCGAATACAATTGCGGGACCGTACGGATCTGCGTCTTTTACAGCGCCCCCCCAATCTCGAGGACGTTTTTCTACGACTGACTGGGCGAGAGATGAAGGATTGAAAGATGTGGGAAAATTATGCGGCAGTTCTGCCTGCCAATGGCTGGAACTGGACTGCGATGTGGCGCCGCAACTACCTTGGGTGGAAAAAAGCCGCGCTTGTGTCAATTCTCGGCAACCTAGCAGATCCCATGGTCTATCTTTTTGGTCTGGGGACCGGCCTTGGTTTGATGGTCGGACGAGTCGAAGGCATGTCATATATTGCTTTCCTGGCAACTGGCATGGTAGCGGCTAGCGCGATGACGGCGTCTACGTTCGAAACCATCTATGCGGCCTTCGCGCGCATGCGCGATCAACGCAGTTGGGAGGCGATCTTATACACGCAGATGACCCTTGGCGACGTAGTGCTGGGAGAAGTCGCCTGGGCAGCTACCAAGGCGCTTTTGGCCGGAACTGCGATTGCGGTCGTCGCAGCCATTCTGGGTTATGCGGTTTGGTCATCCATTCCTTATGTGGTGCCGGTGATAGCCCTGACCGGAATCGCGTTTGCGAGTCTGGCAATGATCGTTGTGGCGCTCGCGCCCAGCTACGACTATTTCATCTTCTACCAGACCCTCATTCTCACGCCGATGCTGTTCTTGTCCGGTGCTGTCTACCCGGTAACTCAATTGCCCGGTAAAGTTCAGCAGATGGCGACATTCTTGCCGCTGGCACATGCGATCGACCTCATTCGCCCGGCAATGTTCGGCCGGCCAGCCGCCGACGTCATGTTCCATCTTGGAGTACTTTTCATTTTTGGCGTATTGCCCTTCTTCGTATCGACTGCCTTACTTCGGCGACGCCTAATGTCATAAAATCGGCGCCAAACACCAAGTTGAAAGGCACAGTCATCGACGTAGGACGGCACTACCGCGGGCGGCGCTCAGATTCAGCGGCTCTCCAGGTGATCCTCGGTTAGGCCGAGGTAATGCTTGTTTCAAGGAGACGTCAAATGAACATGGATGACGCACGGCTGAGATGGATCGCGGGCGTGGGTGCGGCTTTTTTCGCATGCGGGGCGGCCGCCGCGAACCTGAGATCATCGCCTGTGTGGCAGAGGATGTAGCGGCTGGGCTAAGCCCCTGGCAGATCCGCGTGCGTGGTTTGGGTGTCATCACTTCATCACTGAGGACAAGGGTTTAATCAACAGCGTGCCCGGCTCCGACCTTTCCTAGTCGGACTCGCTGATCCCGGAACTCGACATCAGCTACCTCTTCACCGACACATCGCCGCTGAACTTATCCTTGGCACGACCTATGCCAACATCAAGGAAAATGGCGCGGGCGGCGTGCCGGTCCGGAGGGCTTGGCTGCTGCCGCCAACGCTTACGCTGCAGTACCATCTCACCGATTTCGGCGCCTTCGAGCCCTATGTCGGCGCTGGCATCAACTACTCGATATTCTACAACCGGAGCGAAAAGCCCGGTTTCCATAACCTCGACGTCGACAATCATGTGGGCGCCGCGCTGCAGGTCGGTTTCTACTACATGGTTGACGAGCATTGGGGCGTGAACTTCGATGTGAATCTTCCTCGAAACCGAGTGGAAGGCTGATCATAGCGTTCTCGGGCCGCTGAGTGGCAAGGCAACAATCGATGCGTGGTTGATCGGCGCTGGCGTGACCTACCGTTTCTGAATGGACGATCACGGCCGGAGAAGGAGCCTTCTCTTCGATAGCGCCTCCCCATCCGTAATCGGCCTTGTGCGGTCTCGGAAGGCGGCGGCCACGGCCCTCGGCCTCTGTCTTTTTGCGAACGATACGGTGCGCGATTACGGCTCGACTGCGCGGCCTGAGCCCGGCGTTCTCATGGATGTTCTTCCGTTCCCCCGAGAATCGCGCATGCAACTGGAATATCATTCACCGTACCGCAGACCGACCGCCAACGCCTGGCCGATCAGAGACGCAACTCGCCGCAGAGTCACGTCTGGTGCGGCGAGATCACCTGGTGAGTGCCAACACGCTAGGCACGCTCTAGATCATGCGCCAGACCAGCAAGTCGAAGACCTGATGCGGCGCTGAACGTTTCGCGCGGCCGGCGTGCGCCTCGGCTACGTGCTTGCAGATGGCGGTTATGTGATAGCTCGCTTTCAAGCGATTTCCACACCCGCTGTCGATTGCGCGCCCACAGCCCCCACATTCCACATGGCCCCACGACATCACTGACCGCCTCATGTATTTCTCCACCTCTCGCCCAGCTGTTCATAGCTACGTCCATCGAACCATAGCACATGCCAAACAGAAAAAGTGCGATCGCCAGTCGCAGTCGCAGTATTGTCGGCGCAAGCCTATGTTGTCACAACCTTTCAGGCCCCAGTATACGTTCATTTCCTTGTTACTGCCGTGGTGGCCGGTGGGATCCTGCCGCAATGACTTGTTGGACAAGGTACGCTGTCCCAGATCGGCTTCAGTCGCGACAAGTGACGTCAACAACTCACTCAGTCCCGGTCCAGTACGATTTTCAATGACCTGAGGACGTCGGCTGCGTCGATGAGAGCGTCCCGGACTTGTTCCGGCGGCAGGTCGCGAACGCGCTCCGAGCATAACCTGAGATCAATCAGAACGTCTCGAGCACTGTGTATTCCTGCGACGCTTGTCTGCCTACGCATGTCGCGGATGGTATCGATTGATCGGTCTAAGAGGCGGCTTACCTCATAGTGCGTGAGTTTCTCTACGCCGTTTGCAGCCCTGATCAGCTCTGCAATAAAATCCGTCTTTAAGCTCATGGTCCAAATCCTGCCGGCTCATTCTTGAGACAACTGTGCCGAGTCTCGCGGCGGTGCTAAATGTTCCTCCGGCCTACATGCGATTCTAGTTGTAACATTGGGGAAGACGGGTCCTCCGCATGGTACAATCCGCGCTCTGCATTAATCAAGCCGCGTGTCTCAAGAGCGGCGACTCGGCCTTGTCGGGGGTTTTTGAGTCACTGAATGTCTTCTCGCACTCGCGCAAACGGACAGGAGGTACGTCAACGATGGCGATACACTGACCAGTCTGCTTTAGCCCCGCAAAAGCCTGAGTTTCCTGCAAGAATAAGGCCCCTCGAGGGAACATCATCATCTGTGACAAACACCGAATCGATGGGTCGATTACCGGTTGGCAGCATTGGAAATGCGCAGCAGCGTCCCAATGGTATCGATGGAGAATGATATGACTTGCTTCCGTCATTACCCGCAGACGATTTTCCCGCCAAGAGGCTGTGGGTACCGGCCAAGAATGGTGAAGGCTGTTAGACCATCCCGCAGTCCTTGCTCATCCAGGAATAGCCAATGCGACTCGTCAAAGTGGACCATCTGAGTAACCGCACAACCGAGCAAGTCACTGATCGGCTCAATACCGACGGCGCCGACAAGCTCAACAGCTCGAAGAGCGCAGTTCTGGATAAACTGTTTTTCACGGCATCGCACCCTGAAACGGCGGGCGGATGTGCGCCACGATCCCTGTCGCTGTTTCCGTCGCCGTCAGTCCTGTGCGACAAATGGCCCTGAACTGCGGCATTTGATCTGCTATGTCGCGCCGCCTTCGCGCGCAATCATGTTTTATGCCACACGCAAGATAACCGCCCTGTTCTGCGGATTGTAAGGAACGAAACGTAAGCGATCATGAGACCACCAAGAGGCACCGTATGGCTGCCGAACGCTTGGCTTCCGGGAGCCGATTGGGCTGATCGCTACGAGATCCTCGCTCTGGCCCAACGGGTGACAGCAGCTGAGGCGGCCCGGCGAGCGCTTGGTAGCGCACCCCGCTCGGTGCGAAACATTCTGAATTTTCGAAACCGCCTCATGCCGTTGGTCGGTCTGAACGCAACCGCGGACACGAGGCATTTCGACCTGGTCGCCAGCTCCCACTAGTGCACAGCGACGACTGCCAAACATTCGGCTATGATGACCCTCACCTGCTTTTTCGCCTGATCTTGGATGTCGCTGAAGGGCCGGCTGATGGCCAGATGTCGGCATGACCACCCTGGTGCGCCGCAGGAGCCTTACCGGGTGGCTCTATCTTGCGGCTGCCATTCGCTTTCATAAGACGATTATCCCGCCCTTGCTCACGGTGGTTGAACGCCTCTGCTGAAACAGCCCAGTTGTTCGGCGACAGTGGAATTCGTCCAAGTGGAAGGCGCCGCGCGATACGTACTCAAAAACGTCCGCATTCCTCTACCAGCCGAAGCGCCTCCGTTCGCCTTCCATTTTCCAAAGCGCGCGGGACGCATCGCTCGCCGGCTGTGGAAAGCATTATGAAAACAACAACTCTGATCATCCTGCGTGGAGATGCTCAGCGGAATCTCAAAGCGGAAACAGATTCAACTCGTCCACACGTTTTTCGCGAACCTGCGATCACAAGCTCCGGCAAGCGGAGTAGTGAACGGGTAAAGCAGTGGCCGGCATTGTGGGGATACACCACATCGCTGCAGTTACTCACTACCGTGAGCTCTTGCTTCGCCATGCACCACACGTAGTTACCTCTGAGTCGGGCCACCAACGGACCCCCTCGTCAGTGTCGAGACAATTTCGTCCAGGCACTTGAGCTCGGGTCGAGGCGCTCGAGCAGAGCCACTGTGTCTTCAACGCCCAACACATGAGTGATCGTCCTAATCCAAGTATGTTTTTCATATTCATCGCATCTATGGCTGCGATGCAAATAAACGATTTTGCTTGAGCGGCAGACCTGAACTAGAAGAATCGTGCATTGAGTTTTTAGGCCAGTAACCGCACGGCGCCTGATAATTGACTCGCGGTGAATGGCTGAGATAGCGACTATCCTCTGCGACTGCAAAAGAGAAGAACTATGTCTGATACCAAACTGCAACGCGTGCTTTCGTCTCTTTCAGAATTGTATAGACAGCTAAATCCTCTTCCGTCAGGTCCGGGACCAGATGCCGACTGCGTCAAACTAAACACAAACGAGAATCCATTTGCCTTGCCGGCAGCGGTGATGCAGAGCGCTGTTGCTGCTCTCGAACGGCAGTATCTATATCCGGAGGATGATAACGTCAGCTTGAGGGAAGCAGCTGCCGCATCCTATAACCTTTCCCCGGATCAGGTGATCGCCGGCAATGGGTCCTCCGAACTTCTTTCGCTTCTATACAGAGCATTCCTTGATCCCGGTGACAGCGTCGCAATGTTGTCACCTGGCTTTGCATACAACCACAAGCTCGCGCTGCTGCAAGGTGCTCGATTGCTTGAAATCAGATCCGGCGAGCCTTGCTCGTTGCCGATACACAAACTGCTTTTCGGTCCTGCAAAGAAGGCCAAGTTCATTCTCTTGGCTAATCCGAACAATCCTACCGGCACTTTTGCCCCGATTGCCGATATTGAAAGCCTCGTCGCACAGTCTGACCGGTTGATCGTGCTGGACGAAGCCTATGTTGACTTTGCGCCTGACAGTGCTCTCCGTTTAATTGACCGCTATTCGAACCTTCTGATATTACGAACGTTCTCCAAGAGCTATGCGGCGGCCGGCATTCGCGTTGGCTTCGGCTTTGGCCATCCTGAGGTTATAGGGCGGCTGCGCAATCTCCAGAACATGTTCAACATGAATGTGATCGCCCATGCGGTCGGCGTCAGCATCCTTGCTCACCGCACGGACTACGAGGAGAACCGTAGACAGATTAAGTTTGAGAGAGAGCGCGTGAGGTTCGCACTGTCGCAACTTGGGTTCTCTGTAGCGCCGTCTCATGCGAATTTCCTGCTGGCCCGCGTGCCATCAGGGCGAGACGGCGCTTGGTGGCAAACCTACTTGAAGCAAAAAAAGATACTAGTGGCCGTACTCCCTGATGAGGGTCTGGAAGATTGCATTCGCGTTAGCATCGGGACAAAATTGCAAATGGATGCATTCCTTGAGGCTGTCGATGAGATTTTGGGAGCTGAGAGCTCCACACGATGGGCCGTTTAGCAGCTACATTCCGTTCTGTGCGAATGATGGCAGCAATAAGACAGAGAGCAACGATTGCAAGATCTCCCCACGGCGTTGGCCAGCTCTACCACTCCCTGGGGAAGGAGGCTGTTGCATGGCCCGCTTGCACGTGTCTACGTCGTGTTCTCCAGCCGTCAAACTGCAGAACCAGCATACAGTCGCGAAGGCAATGAAGCTTTTCACGGCAGAAGCACACTAAAGATGTTGAGCAACGGCCGGGCGTGCAAGGACGTGTGGCCCGGACTCTGCATCAGTAGTGATGTCCGGCCAAGAAAAGCCCTGAATCTAATTTCGCTTGAATCAAGGTCCGGAGCTCTCGGAACAAAGTCGGAGACGGTTTAATGAGAAAAGCCCTTCCTTCAAACCTAACTTTCGGTATATTCGACCATCTGGACGAGGATGGTAACGACGTTGCACGACAATACGCAGACCGTCTCAAGCTGGCGGAAGCGTATGATCGGCTCGGCTTTTATGCTTACCATGTCGCGGAGCACCATTGCTCGCCGCATGGAAGAGGCCCATCACCAAACCTGTTCTTATCGAGTGTCGCGCAGCGCACCCGTCACCTTCGTCTCGGCCCCCTCACCATGCTGCTTAGCCTTTGTCATCCGCTGCGTGCATTTGAGGAGATCTGCATGCTTGACCATTTGAGCGGTGGCAGGGTCGAGTTGGGGATAGGCCGCGGCTCCCTTCCGATCGAGCTAGCTTACTTCGGGATTGGTGCGGACGCAGTGCCAGGACGATATCTCGAAGCCAGCGAAATCCTGATGGAGGCGATGAGGGGCGGCACTCTTTCTTACCGCGGCCACCATTTTAAGCTAAACGATGTTCCTTTGACCCTGAAGCCTCATCAGCGCCCGCACCCGCCGACATGGATCGCCACCAACAAACCCGAGTCTGCACGCTGGGCCGCTGCAAACGGCGCGAACATCGCGTCCCTAGGTCCTGCCTCATTCGTTCGCAAGGTCACCGACGCCTTCCGCTGCGAGAAAGGACACAACAGTTACGCGAACGACCAGGCGCCATTCCTCGGACTGCTTCGCATGATTGTGGTCGGGCAGTCTGCAGACCATGCATATTCGCTCGCCGCTCCTGCTTTCGAACGATGGCTTGAAACTTTCAAATTCCTGTACGTTCTAAATGAAATCCCGGTTCCGCCGAATCTCCCCTTGAGCTTCGATGCAGCAATCGAAAGTGAATTGTGCGTGGTGGGAACGGCGGATTTTGTCCGACGGGCTCTGCTAGATCAGGTGGAAGAGGCGGGAGCAAACTATCTCCTTTGTCAGGTGGCTTTTGGGAGCCTGCCCTTGGACGCTTCGCTGTACACCGCGAGGATGCTTCAATCCGAACTCATGGATCGGGTTGGCTGAGTACCATGGTGCCTTGTCGAACTCAGATATGCGGAAACGCACTTCTTTCTCTCCCCATGCGTGGCGCAGTCCATATGCTTGATTAAGGTCAGGTCCGAAACGGGTGTTCCTTATCTGCGAGTTGAATGTTGAATGGCCGTCATGCGCGATCAAGAAGCGGGTTTGAGCACGAGGCGCGGAGGAAGAGGGGAAGTGGTTTTAACGCCAGAATACTGATAGTGACGTACGGCGCGCGGGCATGAAAGTCCACGCCAATGAAACGATTGGCAAGGCTGGAGGGGACAACCGCACTGTTGTCCGACGCATTCTTTGCGTTCTCGATTAACCCAGTGGTCAAGTTTTCGGTCGGATGCCTTTGCATTAACTTGGCCGAACTCTACTAGGCACAAATTGACGGGCGAAGAGCAATTAGCAAAATGCGTTCGAACGCCAATGAGCGGCAACTCAAGCTTGCCGGCAAGATCGTCGCGGCTTATCTAATCCGCAATGTCGTCTCGATCAACGATTTGCCGCATGTGATTCAGCAAACCCATGCGGCGCTGAGGAGTGCCTCTCGAATATTCCAAGGCAAGGAGGAGCCTGTCGTCGGAAAGCGGCGCCCCGCAGTGCCGATCAGGAAAGCGGTCGCCGAGGACTTCATCATCTGCTTGGAAGATGGCAAAAAGTTCAAGCTGCTGCGGCGGCACCTGATGGCAAATACGGTCTGACGCCGGAACAATACCGCTGCAAATTGGGACTCCCGGCCGATAACCCGATGATCGCCCCGAGCTATTCTCGTCAGCGCTCCCAGCTTGCTGCGTCAAGATGGAGTAGGACGGGGACGAACGTCCCATCCACCGTCCGCACGGGCCCACCCATTTCAGCGATCATGGAACCCGCATGGCCCTTGCAAGAGCTTTTCTGAACTCCTTAGCGCTTCACCCATCGAAACACGGCAGCCGCTCCCGCTACTATTAGAAAGAGACGGACGATATGGTGGAGAACAACGAACGGGACCTCGACGCCAAGCGAGAGAGCGATGACGCTCATCTCGGCGACACCTCCCGGCGAGTAGGCGAGCGCGAGGGAGGCGAACCGGTCTCAACGTTCATCCATTGCAAAGATCAAACCAACCCTCCATAGTTGCGCTCAATGTAAGGGTTGGGTTGTGATGCTTAGACAAACTTACGATCCGAAGGTGACGCGAGAACTCGCGGTAATGAAGGTTACATTCCCTTTGATTGGATTTGTGATCTGCGTCGCCATTCTTGGCCTTTATTGACCTGCCACGGGTAATTTCCTCCAGAATGGATTAGAGTCCGGCCCATTGTGAACCGCCCCCAAACGTTGGACCAGCGAAGGCTGGAGTTTTCCGGCTTCTTTCAGGGAGGCGGGCTGGTTGCGCTTCCCGAATTTATCAGCGATATCGGCACCTTGTTGCCGATCGCGCCATGAGGCCGTTCTTCGTTATAGTATCTAAGCCAATCCTCCATCTTTTCGCGGGCATCCGCAAGGGTCAGAAACCAGTGTTGGTTCAGGCATTCGGCGCGGAAGCGGCCGTTGAACGCTTCTATAAAGGCGTTGTCGGTCGGTTTTCCAGGGCGTGAGAAGTCCAACGTGACGCCCTTAGCATAGGCCCAGAGATCGAGATCGCGAGACACGAACTCGGTCCCCTGATCGACACGGATCGTCTTGGGATAGCCAACGTTCCGGCATACTCGTTCCAAGGTTTGCACGACATCTTCACCTCGATAGCTGTGACGCGGATCGAGCACCGGCACATAGCGTGAGAAGGTATCCACCACCGTGAGCACCCGCAGTTTCTTGCCGGTCGCGAGTTGGTCGTGAACGAAGTCCATAGCCCAGACATCGTTCGGACCGACTGCCATTTGCCGACCTTCCCTCAGCTTGGCTTTGACCCGGCGTTTCGGTGTCTTATTACGCAATTGCAGGCCCAAGTCCCTGTAAATGCGGTAGGTCCGCTTGATGTTGGTACCCCAACCCTCGCGTTCCAACAGTACCTGCACACGACGATAACCGTAGCGGACACGGGTCTCACAGATCTCACGGATACGACGTTCCAGACCGGCCTGATCGGCACGACGAGAGGTGTAGTGGTAGGTTGACCGATCGAAGTTCAGCGCCCCACAGGCACGCCGGATCGAGATCGCCCAATCCCGGCACATGCCCTTCACCATCTCCCGCTTGCGAGCAGGCCTTAGAGCTTTCGGCGAATGACGTCCTGCAGCATCTCACGATCGAGCGTCAGGTCCGCGACAATCTTCTTCAGCCGCGAATTCTCGTCCTCGAGCTGCTTCAGCTTCTTCATCTCCGGCGGCAACATGCCGGCATATTTTTTCTTCCAGTTGAAATAGGTCGCCTGGCTGATCCCCGCCTTGCGGCAGATCTCTGCAACGGGCACACCTTCGTCGCCTTGCTTCAGAATGAACGCCTTCTGGGCGTCCGAAAACTGCGATGCCTTCATCGTCTTCCGTTCCTTTCCCAGCCAGGAAAATGCACCGGAAACTCTAACCAAAACTGGTCCAGTTTGAAGGGTTCAGATCAATTGAGGACGGACACATGAAGAAGCAGAGATTTACAGAAGAGCAGATTATTTTGGTGCTGAAGGAGCAGGAGGCGGGCGCGAAGGTGGCCGACTTGTGCCGCAAGCACGGGATTTCAGACGCGACCTTTTATAACTGGAAAGCCAAATACGGCGGCATGGAAGTCTCCGAGGCGAAGCGACTGAAGGCGCTCGAAGAGGAGAATGCCAAGCTGAAGAAACTGCTGGCCGAACAGATGCTGGATGTGGCCGCACTCCGCGAGCTTCTCGCAAAAAAATGGTAGGGCCTGCCGCCAAGCGTGACGCCGTTGCGCATCTGAGGGACATTATGGGTCTTTCGGAACGGCGGGCCTGCCAGATTGTGTCGGCTGATCGCAAGATGATCCGCTATCGGTCCTGCCGACCGCCGGAGGTCGAATTGCGAACGAAGCTGCGCGATCTGGCCAATGAGCGGCGGCGTTTCGGATACAGACGACTGTTCATTTTGCTTCGGCGTGATGGAGAGCTGTCCGGCGTCAACCGCATCTACCGGCTGTATCGGGAGGAAGGCCTTTCCGTTCGCAAGCGCAAAGCCAGACGGCGTGCCGTGGGTACGCGTGCGCCGATCCTGGTCGAAGCCAAGGCTAATGCCCGCTGGTCTCTGGATTTTGTCCACGACCAGTTCGCCTGCGGACGACGATTTCGGGTGCTCAATATCGTCGATGACGTGACACGTGAATGTCTGGCGGCAATCCCCGATACATCAATCTCGGGACGTCGCGTTGCCCGAGAGCTGACAGCACTCATCGAACGACGCGGCAAGCCCGGCATGATCGTTTCCGACAACGGCACGGAACTCACCTCGAATGCGATCCTCGCGAAGGACCACAAGGTCGAGTGGCACTATATCGCGCCGGGAAAGCCTATGCAGAACGGCTATGTTGAGTCCTTCAATGGCCGGATGCGCGACGAGTTGCTCAACGAAAGTCTGTTCTTCGGCCTCGATCATGCTCGTAGTGCCATTGCCGAATGGGCCGACGATTATAACAATTTCCGGCCACACTCGTCGCTCGGATACCAAACCCCGGCAGTCTATGCCGGGACCATCGCCGCAACCGGCTCCAACGCTGCGCAAGATGAAAGCTACGCGTTTCCGCCGGTTGCTACCAACGCGCCATTCGGCGTATCAGAAAATGATCTGAACCCTTCAAACTGGACCAGTTTTGGTTAGAGTTTCCGGTGCATTTTCCTGGCTGGGAAAGGAACGGAAGACGATGAAGGCATCGCAGTTTTCGGACGCCCAGAAGGCGTTCATTCTGAAGCAAGGCGACGAAGGTGTGCCCGTTGCAGAGATCTGCCGCAAGGCGGGGATCAGCCAGGCGACCTATTTCAACTGGAAGAAAAAATATGCCGGCATGTTGCCGCCGGAGATGAAGAAGCTGAAGCAGCTCGAGGACGAGAATTCGCGGCTGAAGAAGATTGTCGCGGACCTGACGCTCGATCGTGAGATGCTGCAGGACGTCATTCGCCGAAAGCTCTAAGGCCTGCTCGCAAGCGGGAGATGGTGAAGGGCATGTGCCGGGATTGGGCGATCTCGATCCGGCGTGCCTGTGGGGCGCTGAACTTCGATCGGTCAACCTACCACTACACCTCTCGTCGTGCCGATCAGGCCGGTCTGGAACGTCGTATCCGTGAGATCTGTGAGACCCGTGTCCGCTACGGTTATCGTCGTGTGCAGGTACTGTTGGAACGCGAGGGTTGGGGTACCAACATCAAGCGGACCTACCGCATTTACAGGGACTTGGGCCTGCAATTGCGTAATAAGACACCGAAACGCCGGGTCAAAGCCAAGCTGAGGGAAGGTCGGCAAATGGCAGTCGGTCCGAACGATGTCTGGGCTATGGACTTCGTTCACGACCAACTCGCGACCGGCAAGAAACTGCGGGTGCTCACGGTGGTGGATACCTTCTCACGCTATGTGCCGGTGCTCGATCCGCGTCACAGCTATCGAGGTGAAGATGTCGTGCAAACCTTGGAACGAGTATGCCGGAACGTTGGCTATCCCAAGACGATCCGTGTCGATCAGGGGACCGAGTTCGTGTCTCGCGATCTCGATCTCTGGGCCTATGCTAAGGGCGTCACGTTGGACTTCTCACGCCCTGGAAAACCGACCGACAACGCCTTTATAGAAGCGTTCAACGGCCGCTTCCGCGCCGAATGCCTGAACCAACACTGGTTTCTGACCCTTGCGGATGCCCGCGAAAAGATGGAGGATTGGCGTAGATACTATAACGAAGAACGGCCTCATGGCGCGATCGGCAACAAGGTGCCGATATCGCTGATAAATTCGGGAAGCGCAACCAGCCCGCCTCCCTGAAAGAAGCCGGAAAACTCCAGCCTTCGCTGGTCCAACGTTTGGGGGCGGTTCAAAAACGCTGGACCTCTAATCGCAGCCGGATGAAAGTTCAGTGGCAGGTCATTATCTATGGCGACTTCATCATTTTGAGCGTTCCGTTGTGACAATAGAGGCCGTTTGGGAAGAGGAAGTCAGTCGTCGTGGCGTGACGGTCATAATGATGGCCGATCTATCTTTTTCAAGGACTACCCCCACCGGGGAGTCCTTGCCGTGTAGATACCAGTTTGAGATCGGGACGCCTCATGATGGATTCAAGGTCGGGGACAGGCTCGACATCGTGCCAGCGACCGGTACTTGCCAACGGGCTGATATCATTGGGCGAAGCGCGCTTCGCTCAAATCCTGCGGGGCATATCCATTGCCAACATGCCAGTCCATCAGGTCTCGAAACAGGCTCAGCGAGCGCCACGTGCATTGCCGACCCAAACCTTCGTTTGACATTTTGGCGGCGTAAACGCCCGCAAACTCCCGATATGGACCGTAGACCAGCTTCCGGTATAGGGCGCTGCGATTCAAATAGTCAGTTGCGTTCAAGTGTCCTCTCCTTCGCGTCAATTGCGACGGAGAGACCCTAAGTTATGCCGACTAGGCGACCGCTATACTGCAGAAAACGTTGGCAAAAACTTGCTTAATCGGCATAGTTCGACGGTCGGCATTAACGGCAAAATGAACAACGTCGATCCGCTCGCCTGGCTCACGCAAACGCTCGAGCGCATCGCCAACGGCTGGCCGAGTTCAGAAATCGACGCGCTGATGCCGTGGAACTACGCCGGCTGAATGGCCTCAGCTTGCCGCTTACAACCATCACACGACCTTCGCAATTCCTCTTGTCCACGGGGATTGGGATGCTACGGCCGAAGACGGTGACACCGTTAATCATCCTGGCCGAACCTTCGCGCTCGACAAATCGCGTCGTCGTCGCGCCGCGAGCGTTAGACTTCAGTTCCCCACGGCGCAGGAAAGGTGCCATTGCGGTAGTCATGGTGAACTCCTTCATTAGAGGGCTTGGGCCCCCAATTGCAGCAACGGGGTCCATTCCATCGGCAGGCGCACTGCGGCAAGTCTAGGGCTTGAGAGTGATGCACCGCCGGCGGCGAAGGACAACGGCTGCTCTACCACGAGCGCAGAGTGTACGTACGAAGCAGATCTGACCTATTCGACGCCACAGGTTCATCCGCGCCGGGTCACGCTGCTTCGGGTCGCGGCTCCGACGACGCCCGGAAGTCAGTGATGATTTCATGATGTTCCTCTTTGGGCTACTATACCAACATCATCGTTCACGATCTTTCTTGCCTCGACGGTGACCGGTAGACGGGTGTCCTTCGGAAGCTCGGGCAGTAGGAGCCGCCAGCCGTTTGCAAGCACCACAAAGCCGCCCCATATGCTTTCGTTCTCAATCTCGACGATCGGCTCTTCAATATCCTTCCTGGGAACATATGCTGATAAGCCATTGTCAGTTCTGCGGATTGTTATTTTCATCTGGCTTTTCCTTCGCTCCGATGCGTGCATTCGGCAGCAGATTTCAGACTTGGGACCTCCTCGAGGCTCATCAGTTCACGCGCACGCATTCCTACGACGATGCCACGATCAATCCATTCGACGGCATAGATGTAAAACTGCTGGAGAAAAGTCCCCACATCGCGCACAAAACCCGCGTCGCCTTTCCTGACGAGGCTTGCTCCGATCTCTTTCCCGGGATAGGTGCCGTCGTTCTTGATGTGACGTGTCGCACAAACCCGCTCACCCGGCATAAACCGCGGAGGATTATGGATTTCGACCTCCTCTTCGCGTCCAACACCCATCGCCATTTCTTTCATCGTTGCGGTTACAGGGAAGACTCATGGCCGGCCGCGCGCGTAAGCCCGGCCATTGCATTCCGGGTTTAAGCCGGCACGCAGGTCTTCGGCATCGGACATACCGAGGCGCATTGCTGTGCCTCGTAAACTCCCTCGCATTCGGTGCACTTGTCAGGGTCAATCACGTACTTCTCGCCCTTCAACTCGATGGCATCGGAAGGACATTCGAACTCGCAGGCACCGCATTGGGTGCATTGGGATGCGATGATTTTGAAGGCCATTGATCAACTCCTGTTTTTGTCTGGATAGGCAAGCTCAAGCTGTTGCCTGCGATAGATCGATGCCATGCTCAGCCGCGTAAAGAGCGCTAATCGCGGCTTCGATGTAATAATAGCCAAAGGCCTCCGTTGCCCGGATCCCAGCTTCCATGAGCTGCTTCTTGGGACAATTTCCAATCTTGGCGCACAACACTACGTCTATGCCTTCGAGTGCAGCAATGATACCACCGAGGGTGCCTTCCTCGCCCCAGCCCCCACGGCAATACGGCTCGATCTTGCGATGCCCCACAAATTTAATCCCTGTCTGCGAGGCTTCATAAACTTGGAACTCCTTCGCATGGCCGAAGTGTTCGTTGATGCGTCCGCCCCCCTTCGTCGCAACAGCCACTTGAAGCGACCCGCGCGTGCTCATTGATGCAAGCGTCGTCATAGCCTGGTTCTTGGCTGCCAAATGGTCATCGAGTATGTGTGCGACCACCTCGCGGTAAGCACGACGCTTGCCACCGTTGTAGCCAAGTTCGGGCGGAATCTGGTCGAGCGTGAACTCCTGGCCGCGATCAGTGCCGAGAAGGCCGACTGCATCGGCACGGCACTGTCGGCAGTGACGCATCAGCTTGGCGCCGCCTTCGAGACGATCCTGAAGCGCCTTCAGTTCGTGCGCATTTGGGCCGCGCTGTCCAGTCAGGCCAAAGCAGGTGCCGTGTGCCGGGTCGGAGATCAGCGGCATGACGTTGTGCAGAAATGCGCCGCGCTCTTTGACCCATTTGTTGACTTCGATCAGGTGCTGGTCATTGACGCCGGGGATCATCACCGAATTAATTTTTGTTAGGATGCCGCGTTCGCTCAGTATCTCAAGCCCCAACATCTGCCGCTCATGCAGGATTTTGGCAGCATCCATACCGGTGTATCGGCGATGACGATAAAAGATCCACGGGTAAATCTTCTCGCCGACTGCAGGGTCAACCATGTTGATGGTGATCGTCACGTGGCTGATGTTCATTTCGGCCAACTGATCGACATGCTCCGGCAGGGCAAGTCCATTAGTGGAAATGCATAGCTTGATGTCCGGGATCTCCCTAGCGACGCGTTCGAAAGTCGCCCTCGTCTTCTCCCAGTCGTAGCAGGCATCGCCCGGACCCGCGATGCCGAGAACGGAAAGCTGCGGCAATTCGTTGGCGACGGCAATCACCTTACGCAGCGCCTGGTCCGGTGTCAGCTTTTCCGAAACGACACCAGGCCGACTTTCGTTGGCGCAATCATATTTACGATTGCAGTAGTTGCATTGGATATTGCAGGCTGGTGCGACTGCGACGTGCATACGCGCAAAATAGTGGTGCGCTTCCTCTGAAAAGCATGGGTGATCCTTGATCTTCTCCCAGGTAGCCGAATCCATGTCGGTTGGCCTCGAGGACAAGCCGCAGGACGAGGATGCGCAGCCACCGGATTTCGCGGTTGTCAGCAACCGCCCAGAGGATGTCGTCTTGGCCAGGCTTTCAAGCGAAATAATCGGTGCACTCATCGAACAGCTCCACTGGTGAGTAAGGTCGTTGTCAGAAATGCAAGCGCTGTGCCAACCAAATAAGACCGTAATTTCAATACGTTGCTGTTTCGTGTTCGATTTGCGACAATTGCTCCGACGCCGTTTTGTCGAAGTCGCGACAATAAGCAGCCAAATTGGACAATAGACCCGCGTGCCTGAGGAAGAGGGGTTGGTCACGCCCAAGATAACGTCGGCTCACCGACTTAGATCTTCTTCACCGGTATACGATGGCGACGTAATGCATAGCCAACTTGCCGCGGTGTGAGGCCCAGAATCCGAGCTGCCTTTGCTTGAACCCAGCCGGCCTTCTCCATAGCACTGATTAGCAACTCTCGGTTGGTTAGATGTGGTGCCACCGTTAAGCCGGCCGGTCCGGTGGAGTAACCGCAGCTGACCGGGGATTCGACCGTTCCATTGAGTGTATTGCCCGCAAGTGGACGGTCAGCGCTTTTCCAGAGCATTGAAGAAAGGCATTGGTCTTTCAGACAGGAGAAATCTGATGGAAGGATCGTCCCCGTACGCGCGAGAGTGGCGGTCCTCCGGACGCAATTTTCAAGCTCTCGGACGTTGCCGGGAAAGTTGCATTTTGACAAGAGCTCGAGCGCAGCTGGCGTGAATGTGAGATCCCGATTGTTTTCTCGGTTGAATCGGTCGAGGAAAACCGTCGCAAGGCGTGAAATATCTCCATTTCGCTCCCTGAGAGGCGGCAAAAATATGGGTACCACATTGATCCGGTAGTAGAGGTCGGCCCTGAACTCCCCATCCGCGACTGCCGCCTCTAGATCCTTGTTCGTGGCGCATATGAGTCGAACGTCCACCTTGAGTGTTTTTGTGCCGCCGACTCGCTCAAGCTCACCCTCCTGCAGGACGCGCAACAGTTTCGCTTGAAAGACCGGCGAAATCTCGCCGATCTCATCGAGCAGCAGGGTTCCACCGTGCGCCAATTCGAAACGACCGGCGCGCTGGGAGATGGCCCCAGTAAAGGCGCCCTTTTCATGTCCAAACAGTTCCGATTCCAGCACGCCTGCAGACAGTGCGGCGCAGTTCAACTTCACGAAGGGCTTCTTTCTTCGAGGTGAAAGCTCGTGAATCGCCTTTGCAAAGAACTCTTTGCCTGTGCCGCTTTCACCCCTGAGAAGTACTGCAGAATTGGTTATTGCAACAACTTTCACGCTTTCGACCACCTGTTTGAGCGAAGGGCTTTCCCCAACGATCCAATCGATTTTTGTGAGGCGCTGGCCAGGTTCGGGGAGTTCCTTCTTGCCTGAACTAGTTTTGCGGGCTTCTTCCTCGCCCAAGGTTGGTTGACCATCGCGGCTCTGGTGGCGATCCAACCGAACGGCCCGGGCCGCAAGGTTGGCAATCATGGACAGGAAACGTACCTCTTCCTCGAATTGTATCCTGGTGCCGCCATCCTGGATGCGGTCGAGCCATAGCGTTCCAAGCGTTTCTTGATCCACCTTCATCGGGACACCAACGAAGGTGGTCGGGCCGGTGGCATTCGAGCTGGTTTGGAGCTCAGCCTGGAACAGGTCCGACTTGCAAGTGTCCGGTACGACCAGTGGCGCGCCTTTTGCGACGATTCTGTCTATTGCAGCCTTCGCCGGAATGCAGCGAGCGCCTTGAGATGCTTGCTCCACGCCAAGCGTTGCAACCATCTCGGGCGCTCCTCCAGCATTCAGAACGACGATTGCGCCGCGCCGCATTGGGAGCATTGCGGAGAGGGCGCTAATGACATTGGCAAGCTTGGTCTCGAGACTGGCTGGACCAATCAAGACTTTCGATACCCGATAGATACCTCTGGCCCAGAAATCCGGTTTGTGCATGGTTTGAGCGGATCGTTCAGTCATACCCTCATTGAGCCCATTGTGCAGCATTTCAGCCTGGAGACACCGTCCGGACCGCTCATGCTCCCAACGAGAACATACCGCGATGCTAATATTATCAGGTGCTTACATCGGCACTTGAGAGTACGCGAATGTAGCCGTCTTGCTCGATAAAAGCGAGATGCTTTTGGGTTTCATGAGGACTAGAGTTAGCTGCTCATTAACCGAATTTGAAGAGGACACCGAATCCACCTCGTGGGTAGCTCCAATCGATATCACCGTTTGCTTCGCACAATACTCTACATGTACCGCACTCCATGCACCCGTCAGCAGTAACTTCCACTTGTCCGTTTTCATTCACCTCATAACATTGGGCTGGGCAGATCCGCGTCAGTGCGAACAAGTTTGCGCTCGGAGACAGATGCGGTCGCACTTTAATATGTGGCCGCCCCGCATCCACCAGATAGCGATTCTGGTAAAGCCTGTCCTCGATGCGAACGAATGGAGCTGTCATCTCGTTTCTCCCTTTAGCGCCAAGCAAGTGCCAAGCGGACCGCGTCGCTGAACAGTCCCCATCGCGAACGTGCCTTGACAAAGGCGGCCGTAGTCGCTTTTTCCTTCTCGATCTTGGGTGTGCCGTCGACGCGCACGAAATTTTGCGCTGCCTTGGACAGCAGCTGCGGGTACGTAAAAAAAAAGTTGCGTGAGTTCGTGTGGAGCAGGGCAGGCATGTCCTTGTATTTTTTAAGGTCTTTCACAACAAAAGATTTGTCCAGCATGGCCTTGTAAAGGGAGAGGTTTTCCTGGGCCATCGAGCATCCTTGGCTCTTGATTATGGATATCGCCTCGCCGGCGATGCGGCCCGACGTCATGGCGAGATTAGAGCCCTCGCGGTGCACGGCATTGTTAAGCTGCCCCGCGTCACCAACCACAACCCAGCCGTTTCCAAAGAGCTGCGGAATTGCCTTGTACCCACCTTCCGGAATCAGGTGCGCCGCATATTCCTTAACCTCCGAGCCCGCAAGTAGTGGGCGGATTGATGGGTGGTCCTTGAAGTCGTCAAGAAGGGTATATGGACTTTCCATGGTCGCTGCGAAATCGGAGACAAGGCAGCCGAAACCGAGTGAGACTGATTCCTTGTTGGTATAAAGAAATCCCAATCCGGCCATTCCGTGCGAGATTGTCCCAGCCGCTTCAATAACACAGCCTTGATCGCCGGTAAGGCCGAAGCGCTCGCGGATGACCTCTTCCGGCAGGAAATGCATTTCCTTGACAGCGAGTGCCACGGCCTCGGGTTTCGGCACCTTACGAAATCCTGCTCTCGTGCCGAGCAGGCCGTTGACACCTTCTGCGAGGACGACCACTTCCCCGTGGATGGGATCACCAGCACGATCGGTGCGTACGCCTATCACCTTGCCCCCGCCATCGAGAACCAGCTCCGTCGCCGTCGTCTCGCACAGAACTGTCGCACCGGCCTCGCGCACTTTGCGCGAAAACCACTTGTCGAACTGGGCGCGAATGATCGTGTAGCGGTTCGGCGTCGGCTCATTAAAATCGTCCGACCGGTAGTGCACTCCAGTGTGCGAAGTGTCGTCCATCAGCCAAAAACGCTGCTCGATTAGATGCCGCTCAAGAGGTGCGTCATCCCGAAAATTCGGAATGATTGTCTCCAGCATGTTGGCGTACAGTATGGCGCCTTGGACGTTCTTGGAGCCCGGGTACTCTCCGCGTTCCAACTGCAGCACCTTTAGGCCGCGTCTTGCCATCGTGTAAGCAGCCGCGTTTCCAGACATACCGGCGCCGACGACGATAGCGTCGAATTTCTCGTTGGTCATAGGGTCCTACCTCAGTTCACTAGTCTGATATGATTGCCCGGTGCCAACCGTCTGATGAAAACTTCCGTCAGTGCCGGCAAAAAACTGACCGCGTCGGCGACAACACCGATATTGGCGAAATCGAAGATTGGCGCGTTCGGATCAGTGTTGATAGCGACTATGAGATCAGCTCCCTCGACGCCAACGCGATGCTGGACCGCGCCCGATATCCCAGCCGCGATATAGAGTTTCGGCCGGATCGTTTTGCCAGTTTGGCCGATCTGCCGATCAGCCGCCATCCACCCCTTTTGCACTAACGGCCGAGAACAGCCATAATCGCCGCCGATCGTTTGCGCGAGATTCTTCAGGAGCTGCAGGTTGTCAGCAGCGCCGAGTCCAAGCCCGCCGGCAACTACTACATCCGCATAGGCGAGATTAGCGTTTTCCGATTGGCCATCGGAAAGGAAACCGACGACTTTCGTGACGATCTCATCCTCGAGCATCCGCAAATCATGCCGGATTACCCGCCCGATTCGCTTGTTTGACCGCTGTGGCATGCGCATGACCCTTGGTCGCACAGTTGCCATCTGAGGACGGCAATTGAGCGTATAGATCGTGCAAAGCAAGGAGCCGCCGAATGTGGGCCGGGTGGCTGCGAGGGAACCGTCGGCATCCACATCAAGTCCAGTGCAGTCGGCTGTGAGCCCCGTCAGCAGTGTGGTAGCTACGGAACCGGCGAGGTCCCGACCGAGCGTCGTCGCGCCGAGAAGCAGAATTTCGGGTTTATAGGTGTTGACGAGATCTGTTAGTGCTTTGGTAAAAGACTCGTTTATATAATCGGTGAGCAGCGGCTTCTCGACGAGGTAGACCAGGTCGGCATCATAGGCGAAAGCCTCAGCGACAGCATGCTGGGTAGAATCTCCGGGCGGCCCGAGAACAACACCCGCGAGCTGCACGCCCAGCTGGTCAGCTAGTCTGCGTCCTTCGCCGAGAAGCTCGAACGAGACCGGGTGGACCTGACCGCGCTCCAGCTCGATGAAAACCCAGACGTGCTGGTAGTTCTTGAAGTGGTCAGGAAGGTTCTTCTTGGTGCCGGCTCGGCCGAGCGCAGCGGGTGGCGGTGCTTTAGTTTTTCGAGTTCCCATTATCTGCTCCTATTTCGTCACGCGCTATCAGCAGAGGAGAGTTCGTGTTGCAGCGCCGGCTGGTGAGTGAAGATGGACGCGACCAGCTCTTTAGCTATGTCGTGCACTCTCTTGTCGGTAGTGTCGATTTGCACCGCTTTTTGTTCTCGCGGGGTTGGAGCGAAGACCCGCTTGACGACCGTCGGTGAACCCCGCAGCCCGCATTTGGTGATGTCTTCAATGCCGGCTTCCTCCGCATTCCACTTGACGATCTCGCTGCGCGCTGCGCGCAAGGCGTCATCAAGTGAGCCGCGGCGAATGACGGTGGTGCCCTCTAGCATGGTGATGAGGCAAGGCAATTTGCTTTTCAGAACGTGCGTTCCGCCTTCCGAGCGGCGCTCGACCGTAATCGCGCGCGCGCTGAGATCTATGGAGGTAATCTTCGCAACATAGGTCAACTGCACGAGGTTCAGGCGCTTTGCTACTCCAGGGCCGACCTGGGCGGTGTCGCCATCGATTGTCTGCTTGCCTGTGAAGACGATATCGGGCGTGTCAAAGCTGTTGCCAATCTGCGATATTGCCTGAGAAAGTGCGAAGGAAGTCGCCAACGTGTCAGAGCCGGCAAAGTGACGGTCAGTCAGGAGTATCGCCCGGTCTGCGCCATAAGTGAGTGCCTTGCGCAGTGCTTCCTCTGCCATGGGCGGGCCCATGGTGAGCACCGTGACTTCGCCGCCATGGAGGTCGCGCACTTTGAGGGCTTCTTCGAGAGCAAACAGGTCGTAAGGGTTTATAATGGTCGGCACGCCTTGGCGCATAATCGTGTTTGTCACGGGATGGACGCGTATCTGCGCTGAGTCCGGTACCTGCTTTATACAGACTACAATGTGCATGAGGTTTCTTTAGCTCCGATCGCATTTGGCCCGAAGGTTTCGCCTGTCTTCAAAGCACCAATCATGCCAACCACATGACTTGTCAGTAACCGACTGGAATTTAAGCATTGTTCGTTTCTGTACGATTGGATTGCTGACAGTCTTGTCGGATTTGGGACATAATATGTCGTAAACCAAACTCACCTGTCGCTTCCGAAAGACTTCAGCACGGTTTCCAACGGTACAAACGTCTGCCCTGGCGCGGCAGTTTTAGTCGGATCGCGTTGCTCAAGCACCCTGAACACCCGATGTGATAGTGGCGAAGAAGTCGCAAAATCCGCGTAGGCGCGTTCCAGCGCGTCGCGCGCACGTGCGCGGTGGTCTGAAAAGTTCCCCTCAGCCAGGTACTGTCCCATGCGTTTCATGATGTGGAGCCGTGAGACGTCGAGCACCTTCGACTCATACGAAACGTCAAGGACCTCAAAGAATTCCTCGGCAGTCGACAAGCTCAGTAGCCGCGCGAAAATTGCGTCACTCGAAACGGCCTCGCCATCACAAGTCATTGCATTCTCCTATAGGTGGGATTAGTTTTCTGGTCCTAGTTGCTTGCTAGACGCTGAAGCCGACCCGGCAGCGGACCTTTCAAGCCGTTCCCGTAAAATGATCAGCGTGCTGCGGCCGCGGAGTTGTCTATCCTCCGCCTTTCACCTGCCGCAGAGAATGGAAACGAACCGCGAAGTTTCATCACAATTCCAGGTATCACCTCGAGTACCTGATCGACATCCTCCTCGCGGCTGAAGTGTGAAAAGGAGAAGCGAACTGCGCCGAGTGCCGCAGCGTCGGGGTTCATCGCCTCGAGAACATGGCTCTTTCGCGAGGAGCCAGAGCTGCAGGCGGAGCCAGACGAGCAGGTGATGCCGTGGCGATTGAGGAGAAACTGAACGGCTTCACTGCCGATGCCCTCGAAGACCACATTTGTCGTGTTAGGTAACCGCGCGAGCGGATCGCCGGTGACGAAGGTCTTGGGAATGCGTTCGAGAAGTCCTTCCTCCAAACGATCGCGAAGCGATTTCACCCATGTGATTTCCTCGTCCATGCGCCACAAGGCAAGTTCGCCTGCCTTGCCCAAACCTACAATCCCGGGCGTGTTCTCTGTTCCCGCGCGTCGGTTGCACTGCTGGTGCCCACCCATGATAAGTGCATGAAAGGGCACGCCGCTCTTTATGTAGAGTGCTCCGACGCCTTTCGGTCCATGGAACTTGTGACCGGAGAGCGACAGCATGTCGATTGCGGTCGATTTCAGGTCCACCCGAAGCTTACCGATCGCCTGCACTGCGTCAGTGTGGAAAATTGCGCCGACATTCTTGGCCATCTCAGAAAGCCTGGCCACGGGGAAGGTCGTCCCGGTCTCGTTGTTCGCCCACATAATTGAGACGATTGCTACACGATGGGTGAGGGCGGCCCGATAGGCGTCGAGATCGAGTCGGCCATGTTGATCGACCGGGATCCGGTGCACCTTGATTCCTCTTGTTTTTTCAAGGTGACCACAGAGCGTTAGAACCGCCGGGTGTTCAACCGCTGAAGTGACGATTTCTGATCGCTCGGGCATCACGTCCAGCGCCGAAAGAATCGCCGCATTGTTGCTTTCGGTCCCGCCCGACGTAAAGATGATCTCATGATCGAACTTGGCACCGATCAGCGCTTGCAATTGCTGGCGCGCCGTCTTCATCGCTGCGCCGGCAGCGGCGCCAATGTCGTGCATCGACGAGGGGTTGCCAAACTGGTCCGCAAAGAACGGCAGCATTGCCTGGAGAACTTCGGAATCGACGCGTGTCGTTGCATTGTTATCGAGATAGATCGACATCCAGGATGGCCCTCCGCCTACTTAAATGACGCCAGGAGCACGCTGGGACACCAGCACTGATGCGGCATTCTTGATCCTCCTTTCATGATGATCTCGTATTCTCCTTCTGCCCGGTCAGCTAAAGGACTTCCCGCAGGCGCAGTTCTCGCTCGCGTTGGGATTGTCGAAGATGAATCCGGGTGAATTCACATCCGTTGTGAAATCGACTGTCATGCCGCCGACGTGAGGTTGAGAGTCTGAGTCTACGAATAGTTTGACCCCTCCCGCCTCAATGACAGCATCGCCGTTGCGTGACTCGCTTTCCAAAACCAGGTGGTATTTGAAACCAGAGCAGCCGCCCGCTTGCACTTTGATGCGTAATCCAGTCGCCGGCTTGGGAGCCTTTGAAAGCGCAAATTTCACTGCGGCAATGGCACTGTCGGTGAGCGTTATCATAACCCGTTTCCTGTTTCCAAGTTGCGCTTGCGAAAAAGCGATGCACTTGGCGTGCCAACAGAAAAACTGTTCGAAAACAACACCCCATCCTAACACAGAGGTGTCGCATGTATGACACCGTTGAAAATCCGACATTGCCGAGTTGATCACACCGAGTTCGTGTTAGGGTTTGCCGGGGCTGGGCAAAGGAGGCTATCCTCTGCCCCCCGACATCAGATGGGCGCCGCGACGCAGACGGGCGAAGCTTAGAGGCTATAGCGGGCAGCGCGTCGGACGAAACGCGCTGACTGTGTGGAACTCCGTCTTTTGCCCTGCTCAGCGGCGGGGATCATAAGAGAGTGCGATGGATTAGTGCCGACGGCAGCTGCGGAGCGCAACGTCAGCGCTCGGGCTCCACGACATCCACAGAAGCATCAAAATCCTGTTGGGGACCGCTCAAGAGGCGGGAGCGGTCCTCAAGGTTTCGAGAATGTTCTGCGGAGAAGAGACCTCATAGGGATCGGACTCGCAGTTGTCAGAGAGACCTTCCTCTTCAAACCATTTTTCCACTACGCCATCATTGACCACGGCGGCGTAGCGCCAAGAGCGCATCCCGAAGCCAACATTGTGCTTTGCGACCAGCATGCCCATTTTGCGAGTGAATTCGCCGGAACCATCCGGAATGAGATTGACCTTTTCTACCCCCAAGGCCTTACCCCACGCATTCATGGCAAAGGCATCATTGACTGATAGGCAGTAGACCGACTCAATCCCCGCATCCCGGAACTCGTCATATAGCTTCTCGAAATCGGGCAATTGCCGAGTCGAGCAAGTCGGGGTGAACGCACCGGGAAGCGAAAATAGAACGACGCGCTTGCCGCTGAAGTAATCCTCGGTTGTTCTGACTTCCCACCGGTAGAGATTCGGCCCCTTCACTGTCTCGTCGCGAACGCGCGTATGAAAGGCAACGAAGGGAATTCTTTTTGTCATCGGCATCTGCATTTCTCCTTTTTCATTGGCATCAGCATCCTTCGGAAGAGAACCGGCGTCTTCGCCGCGATTGGCAGCTTGGCGGCTACCGACGAGCAAGCAGCAAGGGCCGTGCCACTTGACATCCAAACTGTAGCAGCACTGCTTTGTGGCGGCATGGCCATGTTGGTGTGCGCGTATTGGCTTTGGCCACAAACTCCAGCAGGCGCCTTTCAAGGCCCAGCCCGTCGGCGCGATGGGCCGGCAGCTGCTGGCGCGTACTATCGCCTGCGAGGCCGATTTGCCGCGTTACGGTTCGGCGTTTCCTGTTTAGTATCCGGCCGCTACTCTTGGCAGAGAACCGACATCTCATGTTATCCTTGTCGTCCTCCTGACACGGCCGCATCCCCCCGAGCTCCTGCCAGACTTTCGTTTAGTCCTTGACTAGCAACCACAAAGTTACCTCTTCGGCTCGGCAGATTCGATTGGCACGACACTTGAACCGACTTGGCCAGAATTGCCTTGCGGCAAGCACCCGCGGGCGCTCGGTGTGGTGGAACGAAGAGGGAAGGAAGCAACATGTCAAATCTAGCTCAAGTCCGCGCTTTGTCGAAAGGGAGAACAGTCCTTGGAGCCGGAATCTCCGATCGGCCCGGTTGGCGACAATTGTCCAAACTTCTAGGCCCCGGAGTCTGGCCGTCCGTAGATCTCAAAATGGATTTCGATCAGTACGTGCTTACTTGTGTCCTTTCGCGTGCGCTTGAGGAGATCGATGCCGGCGAGGCAACTGCGACAGAGGCAACGGGCCTTTCGCAAGTCGAGCTTCGAGACATCGTGAACCGCAGTTTTCCCGCACCAACGATTCACGCTTTCTCCCTGGAAGACGTCAGCGATGCGGAGCCTGGCATGGAGGAGGAGCTTCTGCGCGGTCTGCTGCTCGCGCATGCTCGACCGGACGATTCAGCGAGCGTAAGTTTCGCCAAGATCATAGCCCGCCGTGCTTTACGCCACGACCATCTCTGGAGGGAGCTCGGCCTTTTCGATCGGGTCGAACTCAGCCGTTTGCTCTCAACCCATTTCCCCAAGCTTGCAGCCGGCAATACCGACAACATGAGGTGGAAGAAGTACTTTTACCGCAAGCTCTGCGAGGCTGAGGGATTTTCGCTGTGCACGGCGGCCGCTTGCCAAGAATGCAAGGAACTGGAGAGCTGCTTTGCCCCTGAGGAAGGGGAAAGCGTTCGCGTGGAGCCCTAGTGGGAGCCAACGCTGAGGCAGGCACCGCCGCCGACACCGGCTGTGGGCCGCTGCGCCTCGCCGATTCAGCGTGCCGGTTTACGACACGTGCATGTACCCGTGGAGGCTATCATGTCGATTGCAGAACATTACGCGGAGGTCCGCGGCAAGACACCCTTTTATCGTCACCTCTATGTCCAGGTGCTGGCAGCGGTCGCCGCAGGCATCCTGCTCGGCCATTTCTATCCGGATATCGGCACTGAGCTCAAACCGCTCGGCGACGCCTTCATCAAGCTCGTCAAGATGATCATCGCGCCTGTCATCTTCCTGACGGTCGCGGCCGGTATTGCTGGCATGACCGATCTCGCGAAGGTCGGCCGTGTCGCCGGCAAGACAATGCTCTACTTTCTAACCTTCTCCACTCTCGCCCTCGTCATCGGCCTGGTGGTCGCGAATGTGGTGCAGCCGGGCGCGGGTATGCATATCGATCCGGCCTCGCTCGATATAAAAGCGGTCACCACCTATGCCGAGAAGGCGCACGAGCAGTCAGTCACCGGCTTCCTCATGAGCATCATTCCGACGACATTTGTCAGTGCTTTCGCCGAGGGCGACATCCTGCAGGTGCTCTTCATCTCGGTCCTTTTCGGCATTTCGCTCGGCAAGGTCGGCAACAAGGCCGAGCCCGTCGTCCATTTCCTGCAGGCGCTGACGCTACCGATCTTCCGGCTGGTCGCCATACTCATGAAAGCCGCGCCGATCGGCGCCTTTGGCGCCATGGCCTTCACCATCGGCGAGTATGGCATCGCCTCGATTGCCAACCTCGCCATGCTGATCGGCACCTTCTATCTGACGTCGTTCCTGTTCGTCTTCGTCGTGCTCGGTGCCGTTGCCCGCTACAACGGCTTCTCAATTCTCTCGCTCATCCGCTACATCAAGGAGGAGTTGCTGCTGGTGCTCGGCACCTCCTCCTCGGAAGCAGCACTCCCGGGCCTCATGAACAAGATGGAGAACGCGGGCTGCGCGCGCTCGGTGGTCGGCCTCGTCATCCCGACCGGCTATTCCTTCAACCTCGACGGCACTAACATCTACATGACGCTTGCGGCACTCTTCATCGCTCAAGCGACCGACACTCCGCTCTCCATCGCCGACCAGATCCTGCTCCTGCTCGTCGCTATGCTGAGCTCGAAGGGGGCCGCCGGCATCACCGGCGCCGGCTTCATCACGCTCGCTGCCACTCTCTCGGTCGTTCCGTCCGTACCGGTCGCCGGCATGGCGCTGATCCTCGGCGTCGATCGCTTCATGTCGGAATGCCGCGCGCTAACCAACTTGATCGGCAATGCCGTCGCGACTGTGGTAGTGGCGAAATGGGAAGGCGAGCTTGCCAAGGCGCATCTTGCAGCCGCCCTTGCAGGCAAGGCGCCAATCCAGACCATGCCGGCGGTTGTCAAGCCAGCGGAGTAATGCTCTTGAGGCCGGACAATAAATGCTTTTTTTGCGCGACCTATTTCGCAGATCGCGTCCACTTCTTGCGGCGCCGCCACAGGCTGCCTGTCTGTGCAGCAGGTATTTACCCCAACATTCCCGCATTCTTGATCGTCGCCCAAGGGGCAAAGAACGATTTCTGACGGAGTTCTCCCGATCGGTTCCGCTCAGATCCTCGACAGCCCACGCAGTTGATGAGTGATTGACAGAAGGACAAAGCGCGTGACGACCAACACCATTCCAGATCATGTACCGCGCGAACTGGTGCGGGACTTCAGTCTTTTCAGTTCACCTGGCATGGCTCCGACGCCTAACGGCGATCCGCACGCTGCCATTGCCTGTGTTCATGACGGCCCTCCGATCTTTTACTCTCCGTCCAACACGCGAGATGGGCGAGGTACCTGGGTCATAACACGCGCGAGAGACCAGCGGCGGGTGCTGCAGGATACAAGGACCTTTTCCAGCCATCGCAGCATCTTGGGCTCCGCACTTGGCGAACATTGGCCGGTCATCCCGCTCGAACTGGATCCGCCGACCCATGGTGTCTTTCGTGCACTGCTAGATCCTCTGTTCTCATCCAAGCGGGTGATTGCACTCGAGCCGACTATCCGCGAGAGAGCGCGCGCGCTGATCGACCGCATAGCGAGAGAGAGAACCAGCTGTGACGTCATGAGGGAGTTTGCCTTGCCCTTCACGGTCAGCGTCTTCCTTAGCTTTCTCGGGCTTTCGCAGAGGCGATCTGAAGTGTTTGTTGGCTGGGTAAGCGATTTACTCCACGGTAACGCAGACAAGCGAACGGCAGCAGCCCGGTCTATCGTGGGCTTCATTGACGAACTTGCAGCCAGGCGCCGCAGGACACCAGCTTTTGATTTCATGACTTTTGTCGTGCGGGCGGAGATTGATGGCCGCTCCTTAACAGAAGAGGAAGTCCGTGGCATCGGTGTGCTTTTCTTGGTCGCGGGACTCGACACGGTCGCGGCTGCCATAGGCTTTGACATGGCCTATCTCGCACGCAATCCAAAGGACCAAGAGTTGTTGCGGAACGAACCGGATCGGGTCATGCTCGCCGTTGAAGAATTGCTGCGCGCCTATTCAACCGTTCAGATGATCCGCGTGGCCGCGAAGGATATCGTGTTCGAAGGCGTGCCGATCCGTAAGGGTGAGTATGTTTCGTGCGCCACTATGATTGCGAATCGTGATCCATCGGAATTCGCGTCCCCTGAGACTATCGATCTGGCACGACGGGGGAACCACCACACCGCTTTTGGCTATGGTCCACACGTTTGCCTCGGAGCGCACCTTGCACGGCGAGAAATTGTCGTTGGCCTACGCGAATGGTTGGCGCGCATCCCGACTTTCCGCATCAAAGAGGGTACGGCGCCGATTACCCGTGGCGGTCATGTATTCGGGATCAAGGATCTCACTCTGACTTGGACCTGATCGGGCTCCGGCCTGTACGCAGACGCGCACGGCTCAAAACGCCCAACCGCTCAACGACCTGCAGCGGCTTTAAGGGCGTTAAGACGACTGTCGCCTTTATCGGCGTTACGACAGAGGCTCGTTCGAGCCCATTTCTCCTACATTGAGGCTAAGTAGCTGGGCGCTCATTTAAATGCATTCTTGGGGTGGTCAGCCAGGTTGGCATGAACTTTGAACGTCCTCCATTGAGCGGCAGCGCCAAGTTGCTAGTGAGCACACTACCACGGATCTGAGGTCCGAGTGGCCGCGGTTTCAGGAACCATTACCGCACATTCGGTTGAGTTCTCGGGTCAAGGTGGAAGCTTAGACCGTCGTAAGCGAAAGGGAAAAACGAGGTGATGAAGACCAGACCGGCCCTGTTGGGGAAATCTGGAAAACTTCGTTGTCCGGTCCAGGTGTGGCAGCAATGAGCTTCGCGCCGGAAACCGTGAATCTTCGCCGATAACGCGTGGTCCTGAGGACACGCTTCATAGAATTTTCAGAACCTCTATTGAGCCGATGCATCAACCAACCATGACCCAACTCTTCGACCGGGAAGCAATCCGCGACTGTCTCCAGACGAGGCCGCTTTACGCAGCATTGGCCGGATGCAACTGACAATCACGGAAGTTACTGCGGCTCCGCCGGAGGGTTCATTCAGCTTGCGCTTAGTGTCTTCAAAACCCAGCCGCGCAACATCCACCAGCTTGCAAACATAATGGTCGAGTTCGTGGGCTCGGCAGAGGCCGCGATCGAAAGTTATTTCATCGCGCTGCAGCGCGGACCCGATGAGGCAGATGCTCCTGTGCGGACGCTACTGTGATTTGGTTCAGAAAAGGGAAGGGGAGTGGCGCATCCTCGAACGCACCGTAGTCTATGATTGGGTTGAAGAGCAGAGGCCCGCGACTTTCACTGAAGCTGAGCGGTTTGGTCCTCGCCAGCCGATTGGGGCACCGCACCCGAATGATCCCGCCTACAAACTCTCTGCCCTGTGAAGACACGTCTGGACGATTCCCCGGTTCAGCCAGGGCGGGTCATCATCGTGACAGATGCGGCAGGGGGTATTGGTCGTGCGCTGGTCGATATATTTGCCACGAGTGGAGACATCGTAGTCGCGGTTGACCTTCCAGACAGCGGTGTGTCGAACTGAGCCGTCATCTCGGCAAGCCCCATCTCGGCCTTGAGTTCGAAGTGTCGCGACACGACGATGTCCTCGCATTCTGTACCCTTCTGGACAAAGGATTCTCGCAGATTGGAGTGCTCGTCAATAATGCGGGAATAGGGCCGACGATGGCTGCGACCGTCGATACGCCCATCCAAGATTTTCAAAGCGCTCCAGCAGTAAACCTCATCGGGCCGTACTGGGTGGCGTGCGAAATCGCCAAGCTGATGAAACCTGGCGCAGCCATCGTCAACGTCGCTTCGCTTGCTGGCCTCCTCGGCAACCCAAAGCGCAATGGTTACGCCGCTTCGAAAGCTGCGCTGATCTCAATCACGAAAACGCTGGCGTGCGCAGGGGCTTCGCGTGGCATCCGCGTGACAGTGGTAGCCCCCGTTTACGTGCATACGCCAATGGTCGCGGAATTAGAAACAGCTGGCAAGTTGGACGTTAGGGCAATAAGGCGCGGCGTGCCGATAGGCCGATTGGCTCGTCCCGACGAGATCGCGCGAGCTGTGCACTTCATGGCCAGTGAGCAGGCAAGTTACATCACCGGATCGACGCTTGTAGTCGATGGTGGCTGGATGTCATTCAGCCAGCCTCGTGAAGCCCACCGGACTCAGGGTAGGACGCCCGGAGTAGAACTCTTACGCCCGGTCGAGGACACCGATGCGCGAACGGTGGTCGTGATAGACGGTGCTAAAGGCATAGGCGCGGCTATCGCTCGCCGCTTTGCAGCGAGGGGCGATACGGTTGTGATCGCTGACGGAGGCGGTGGTGCAGCGGTAAAGCTCGCTGACTTGCTCGGCGACAAGCACCTGTCAAAACGCGTGGAAAGGACAGTCGAGAGCGACGTCGTCGCTCTCTTCGAAGAATTGCGGAAGCGCTCCAGCCACATCGACGTCTTCGTCAACGGCCTTGGCGTGAATGCACATTCGCCCCGATCTTGAGCAGCCTGCGGCAGGGCTCAAAAACACTCTGCGCATAAATCTAACTGGCGCCTTCACCTGCTTACGCGAGGCGGCGATATCGATGCGACCTGGTAGTGTAATCCTGTATCTCGCAATGAGTTGCAGGCTCTTACCGCTCTCGATGAATCATGCTTACGCCGCGTACAACGCCGGCCTTGATATGCTTACCCGGTGCATGGCGGCCGAATTCGGGGCCGCTTGGAATCCGCATAGCCACAGTCGCTCCACGTCACATCCGCGCGTCTGGCGACATCCAGTGCGAAAAGGCTACCGGCACAGGCCCGAGATCGCTCCGACAGGAGATCCCTTTGGGCAGGTTTGGGGAACCGGAGGAAGTCGCCGAAGCCGTCTACTTTCTGGCATCGTCTGATGCCTCGTATATCAACGGCTCGATCCTGCACGTGGACCGAGGCTGGAGCTCGTCCTGAGACGCGGGGAGCTGAGAATTCCCATATTGGTTGTGGAGCTCTTAACCACAATGAAACCCCGTCGACAGAGTCGCTTCATCGATCATGGGAGCGTGCTCGTGAATCGAGGTCGTGCCGGGCACACCTACATGCCCGTATTGACCGCCCAGTCATCACGAGCTGTGTGATCCTTGCCGCAAACAAGGAGACACAATGGAGTTCGCAATCATCCTGGCTGCCCAGCGAGGCTATCTACCATCTTGCGATAGCGTCATCCGCAACTCAGTAGAGCAGGCCGTTCTTTCGGAGCAGGCTGGCTTCCGCACAGCTTGGTTCGCCGAGCACCACTTCACCAACTACAGCCTTGTTCCGTCGCCCTTGCTGATGGTCGCCCACTGTGCCGGATTGACGAGCACCATACGCCTCGGCTCCGCGGTCTGCGTACTGCCACTCTATCGACCGCAGCGCCTGCTGGCGGAAATCGGCTTTGTCGATATCGTTGCGAACGGCCGACTGGAGCTCGGCGTTGGTTCAGGATACCAGCAGTTTGAATTCGACCGCTTCGGCGTCAATGTAGATGAGGCGCCGGCCGTCTTTTCGGAATGCCTCGACATCTTGCTCAAGGGTCTCAAGCAAAAGATCTTTTTACGCAGATACCTGCGACGGCGATTTCAGTGCGAACTCTTCAAAAGCCAGCCCCGCCGATCTGGATTGCCACCGGGTCCTCCAAAACAATGTGCCGAGCCTATCGTGAGGGACACAACCTTTTCGTTACGGCCTCCATGAGGGCTTGGAAACTCTGGGCATGCTGCGAGACATCATCCAGACCGCCGCTATATCCGAGGGCAAAAGGTCCGTGACGCCAAGCTGTCGCTTTTGCGCTGCTGCTATGCCAGCGATAATGGAGCGGAAATCAACCACTACCTCGATAACGCGCGCTTTCAGCGCCGGCTGTCCGAGGCCCTGCATCAGCGTCGCAACAGAGCAAGGACGGCTACATGTTGGAGGAGGTGCCGACGCACCAGAACCTCTCGTTCGGACTATGCGCAAGAACCTGCCCATCGGGAGCATAAATCGCGTGATTGATCGCCTTCTGGAGGAGATCGAAGTCTTGAGGCCGGACCAGATTGCAATTCAGACGCAGTTGGGGGATCTGAACCAAAGAACGATGCTGCGCCAGATAGAGCTCTGGGGAGACAGGATCATCCCAGCAGTCCAGAAATCTCTCGGGCAGCCGGACACTTGAAGTTGTCTGCCTGATTTTCAGATCAGCTCACCTTCCTCACACGCTATCGCAGTACCCGGCAAGTGCAAGCCGGGCCTCCAGATGTAGGGCACACATGGAGCTCTTCCGAAGGCACCAGCTCGTGGATCGTCATAGGACGAATGCACATTCATACGACAGTACCCATTTGAGCTCCGATGGCCGAAGTCAATCGCGGTTTAATCCAGTGAGGGCCGGGAAAGCAGCGTGAAGCACACTTGGACGAACGTCTGGCACTTCGCGTTGATAAAGCCTCCACGAGAAGAGCGCTCCCATCCCCTCCTCAGCCCTGATCGGCAGCATCGTCTTGTCGGATCTTACGTCTGATAGGCGACGCTTACGACAATTGCTGGTTACAATTGTCGGTTCCGCGACAAGGATTTGCTTTGTGATGCAGGTAGTCTCGTTTCCGCATAAGTAACTGGTAACGTACAACAATGTAACTCTGTTCGGTCTACCCGCCGAGTTGGCACGGGTCTTGTAACCATCCCTACGCAGGCGGCAAAAGCTGCCGGCGACATTCATTCTGCGGGCAACCGCGATGGTTCGAACAAACGAAGGAAAGCAACATGGCAGGTCTGCGTCAAATCGCATTCTACGGCAAAGGTGGTATCGGCAAGTCCACCACCTCTCAAAATACGCTCGCGGCCCTAGTCGATCTCGGGCAGAAAATCCTTATCGTGGGCTGCGATCCCAAGGCCGACTCCACCCGCCTCATCCTGAACTCGAAGGCGCAGGACACGGTCCTGCATCTCGCGGCAAAGGAAGGTTCGGTGGAAGACCTCGAGGTGGAGGACGTGCTGAAGGTCGGTTACAAAGGCATCAAATGCGTAGAGTCGGGCGGCCCCGAGCCGGGCGTCGGTTGCGCCGGGCGCGGCGTCATCACGTCGATCAACTTCCTGGAAGAAAACGGCGCCTACGATGATGTCGACTACGTCTCCTACGACGTGCTCGGCGACGTGGTGTGCGGCGGCTTCGCGATGCCCATCCGCGAAAACAAGGCCCAGGAAATCTACATCGTAATGTCCGGCGAGATGATGGCACTCTATGCCGCCAACAACATCGCTAAGGGGATCCTGAAATACGCCCACTCGGGCGGCGTGCGGCTTGGCGGGCTGATTTGCAATGAGCGACAGACAGACCGCGAACTCGATCTCGCCGAGGCACTCGCGGCCAAGCTCAATTCCAAGCTCATTCACTTCGTGCCACGCGACAACATCGTCCAGCACGCCGAGCTCAGGAAGATGACGGTTATCCAGTATGCACCGGACTCCAAGCAGGCGGCGGAATATCGCGCGCTAGCCGAGAAGATCCACGCCAATTCGGGCCAGGGCACCGTCCCGACCCCGATCACGATGGAGGAACTCGAGGACATGCTGCTCGACTTCGGCATCATGAAGACGGACGAGCAGATGCTTGCAGAACTCCAGGCCAAAGAAGCGGCGGTAGCAGCAGTCCAGTGACTGCCTCGCAGACGAGGTCGGAACTTTACCCGGCGCAACATTCCACCAACGCTGCCTCTTCTTGGAGGCATCACCCGAACCGCGAAAAGGGGGCAGGCGAATGAGCCTCGATTACGAGAATGACAGTGCTCTCCATGAGAAGCTTATCGAGGAAGTGCTGTCGCATTACCCAAACAAAGCGGCGAAACGTCGCCAAAAGCACCTCAGTGTCGCATCGGATAGCGAGGAGGTCTGCGAGGAGGGCCAGGCCATCTCCGAATGTGACGTAAAGTCGAACATCAAGTCCATTCCAGGCGTAATGACGATCCGCGGCTGCGCCTATGCTGGCTCCAAAGGCGTGGTCTGGGGCCCGGTCAAGGATATGGTCCATGTCTCGCATGGGCCGGTCGGCTGCGGTCAATATTCATGGTCGCAGCGACGCAACTACTATGTCGGCACAACAGGTGTCGATACATTCGTAACGATGCAGTTCACCTCCGACTTCCAGGAGAAGGACATCGTCTTCGGTGGCGACAAAAAGCTGGAAAAGATCATCGATGAGATCGAGGAACTGTTTCCCTTGAACAAGGGCCTCACTATTCAGTCCGAATGTCCCATCGGTCTCATTGGCGACGACATCGAGGCGGTGTCGCGCAAGAAGGCCAAGGAGTACAAAAAAACAATCGTGCCGGTACGCTGCGAAGGCTTCCGCGGCGTCTCGCAATCGCTCGGCCACCACATCGCCAACGACGCCATCCGCGACTGGGTGTTGGACAAGGCAACCTTAGATTTCGAGCCCGGCCCCTACGACGTAAATATCGTCGGCGACTACAACATCGGCGGCGACGCCTGGGCCACCCGCATTCTGCTCGAGGAAGTGGGGCTGCGCGTGGTCGGCAACTGGTCGGGGGACGCGACGCTCGCGGAAGTGGAGCGTGCCCCTAAGGCCAAGCTCAACCTCATCCACTGCTACCGGTCGATGAACTACATCTGCCGGCATATGGAGGAAAGATACGCCATCCCCTGGATGGAATATAACTTCTTCGGCCCCTCCCAGATCGAGGCCTCTCTGCGCAAGATTGCCAGGCATTTCGGGCCTGAAATCGTGGACAAGACCGAGGCGGTCATCGCCAAGTACCGGCCCCTTGTCGATGCGGTCATCGATAGATATCGACCGCGACTCGAAGGCAAGAGAGTGATGCTCTATGTCGGCGGTTTGCGCCCCCGTCACGTCATCACCGCCTATGAAGACCTCGGCATGCAGATCGTCGGAACCGGCTACGAATTCGCTCACAACGACGACTATCAGCGCACCGGCCACTACGTGAAGAAGGGCACGCTGATCTATGACGACGCAACCAGTTACGAACTGGATAAGTTCATCGAGAGGATTCGTCCCGATCTTGTTGGCTCCGGCATCAAGGAAAAATACCCCGTGCAGAAGATGGGCATACCTTTTCGCCAGATGCACTCATGGGATTATTCCGGCCCGTACCACGGCTATGACGGCTTCGCCATCTTCGCCCGCGACATGGATCTTGCCGTAAACAGCCCGATCTGGGACCTTTACGAAGCACCATGGAAGAAAGACGCCATGAAGCCTGACGCGGTCGCAGCCGAAATAAGGACCCGACCTCCCGCGACCACGATGGCGATGAACGCCAGCACCCATTGATCCGCAGAAAACCTGAAAAGCCTCGACGCCCCTTTACCGGCGTCTGGGCAAGTCAGATGCAACAAGGTGATGATCATGCCACAGTCGGCCGAAAATATTCTCGACCATGCTCCGCTGTTCCGGGAGCCGGAATACAGAAAGATGCTAGCGGAGAAGAAGCTGAATTTCGAATGTCCGCACTCCGATCAGATCGTAACTAACCAAGCTGAATACACCACGACGTGGGAATATCGCGAAAAGAATCTTGCCCGCGAAGCGCTCGTGGTAAACCCAGCCAAAGCCTGCCAGCCGCTGGGCGCCGTATTCGCCGCCGCGGGGTTCGAGCGGACCATGTCCTTTGTGCATGGCAGCCAGGGCTGCGTTGCTTATTACCGGTCGCACCTTTCTCGGCATTTCAAGGAGCCCTCATCGGCAGTCTCATCCTCGATGACAGAGGACGCGGCAGTGTTCGGCGGCCTGAAGAACATGGTCGATGGACTCGCCAATACTTATGCGCTCTACGACCCGAAGATGATTGCCGTCTCTACCACCTGTATGGCGGAAGTCATTGGTGATGATCTGCATGGCTTCATTGAGAATGCCAAGAGCGAAGGCTCAGTCCCTCCCGAATTTGACGTGCCCTTCGCCCATACGCCTGCCTTCGTCGGCAGCCACGTCGACGGCTATGACGCCATGGTCAAAGGCATCCTGGAGCACTTCTGGAAAGGCAAGGAGCGCACGGAGGCGGCTGGCACGATTAATATCATCCCGGGCTTCGATGGCTTCTGCGTCGGCAACAATCGCGAACTCAAGCGCCTGCTCAACCTTATGGGCGTGTCCTACACCTTCATCCAGGATGCCTCCGACCAATTCGATACGCCATCCGACGGCGAATTCCGCATGTATGACGGTGGGACGAAGATCGAGGACGTGAAAGGGGCCCTCAATGCCGAAGCGACACTGTCGCTGCAGCACTACAACACCCGCAAGACGCTCGAGTATTGCCAGGAGCTCGAGCAGGCTACCGCCTCCTTCCATTACCCGCTCGGGGCCAAGGCAACCGACGAGTTCTTGATGAAGGTGTCGGAGATTTCCGGCAAGGAAATCCCCGAGACAATACGCTTGGAACGCGGCCGACTGATCGACGCCATGGCGGACAGCCAATCCTGGCTGCATGGTAAAAAATACGCAATCTACGGCGATCCCGACTTCGTCTACGCGGTGGCCCGGTTTGTCATGGAGACTGGCGGGGAGCCGATCCACTGCCTCGCCACCAACGGCACGCCGGCCTGGGAAGCGGAGATGAAGGAACTGCTTGCATCGTCCCCATTCGGCAAGGATGCCCAAGTCTGGTCGGGCAAGGATCTCTGGGCTATGCGCTCGTTGCTTTTTACCGAACCGGTGGACCTGATGATCGGCAATTCCTACGGCAAATATCTGGAGCGGGACACCGGGGCACCACTGATCCGGTTGACGTTTCCCATTTTCGATCGTCACCACCATCATCGTTTTCCGCTCATGGGCTACCAAGGAGGGCTCCGCGTGTTGACGACGATCCTCGACAAGATCTTCGACAAGCTCGATCGCGAAACGAGCAAGATCGGTGTGACGGATTATTCTTATGACCTCACGCGGTAAAAGCAGCGGTTGGCTGAGACGCGGCCAACCCTCTTCCAATGGACTGGGAGAATGGCGTAATGCAATCGCCCACTGCTAAAATCCAGGATGTTTTCGACGAGCCCGGCTGCGAGATAAATCGAGCCAAAGATGACAAGGCGCGCAAAAAGGGCTGTTCGAAACCGCTAACCCCCGGCGCGGCAGCCGGAGGCTGCGCCTTCGATGGTGCCAAGATTGTGCTGCAGCCAATCACCGACGTCGCACATCTCGTTCATGCACCGCTCGCCTGCGAGGGCAATTCCTGGGACAATCGCGGCGCGGCTTCGTCCGGAGCAACCCTTTGGCGTAGAAGCTTCACGACCGACCTCACCCAGCTCGACGTGGTGATGGGGCAAGGCGCGCGGAAGCTTTTCAGAGCAATCCGCGAGATTAAGGAGGCGCATGCGCCGTCGGCGATCTTCGTATATTCGACTTGCGTGACGGCACTGATTGGCGACGATATCGAAGCCGTCTGCAAGTGCGCAGCAGAAAGGTTCGACTTGCCGGTGGTGCCGGTCAATGCACCCGGCTTCGCCGGTTCCAAGAACCTTGGTAACAAGCTTGCGGGCGAGGCATTGCTTGATCATGTCATCGGTACGGTGGAGCCGGACGACGTCGGTCCTTACGACATCAATGTCCTTGGCGAATTCAACCTCTCCGGTGAGTTCTGGCTGGTGGCGCCGCTGCTTGATCGGCTAGGCATCCGGGTGCGCGCCTGTATTCCTGGCGACGCGCGTTTCCGCGATGTCGCCTCAGCGCACCGCGCCCGCGCAGCCATGTTGGTGTGCTCGACGGCACTCATCAATCTTGCCCGCAAGATGGAGGAGCGCTGGGGTATCCCGTTCTTTGAGGGCTCATTTTACGGCATCAGCGACACTTCAGAAGCTCTCAGGCAGATCGCCAAACTCCTGGTGGCGAAGGGCGCCAATCCAGATCTCATCGAGCGCACCGAGGCCCTGATCGGTGAGGAGGAGGCGATTGCGTGGAAAAGACTTGAGGTATATCGCCCCCGGCTCCAAGGCAAGCGCGTACTCATCAACACCGGCGGTGTGAAGTCCTGGTCGCTTGTAAATGCATTGACGGAGATCGGCAAACAACTTCCAGGCCAACCAGCACACGCCATCGCCCGAGATGGTCGATGCACTGCGGAAGCGGAGTAATGCCGGATGAATTCGGTTCGTCGCCTGTCGCTCGTCGCTGACGAGATCCACCCGCGGAATCACCGCGCATTGCGCATCGCGATTGCGACGCAGGATATGAAAGCGCTTAATGCCCATTTCGGATCGGCCAAGCACTTTGCAGTCTTCGACGTGACGCGCGACGGCTGGGATTTGGTGGGAGCGGTGAGCTTCGATGACGTCTCCGACGAGACCGGGAAGCATCGGATCGAGGGCGATGACCGGATCACGCCGAAGGTCAACGCGTTGAGCGGCTGTCACCTCCTCTTTTGTGTGGCTATCGGCGGACCTTCCGCAGCCAAGGTGGTAGCGGCGAAAATCCACCCGATAAACGTGGGTCACCCTGAACCCATTCAAGACGTGCTTTCGCGAACCCAGAAAATGCTTAGGACGGCTCCGCCGCCGTGGCTGCGCAAGGCTCTGGCGCAAGCAGGTGTCGCCGAAAAGAAACCGTTCGAGGACGAGGACTGATGTCATGAAAAAAATGTCGGCCACTGCGGGCACGCCCGCTGTCAACGAGCACGAGGCGGCGCTTGCCACCCCTTTCGTCAGATGCCTCACGCGGCTGATCCGCGCTGAGGATGCTTATGGACGGCAGGACGGCGCATCGGACGTCGAGCTGTTGGCAAAATTCATCGTCATCGAAGACCAGCGCCGTCAAATCCCGATCATCTGCGATCCCGATGCGGATGTCATGTTGAGGCTCAATCTCTTTTACACCGCCGTCGGCCTTACAATCGAAGCGCGCACCGGTCTGGTGGCGTCGCCGACTATGATGATCAGCTATGAGGGCTTTGGGCGAGTGCTTCTCACGACGGGGCGGCTGGTCGTCTTTTCGAAAACAGTGCGCGACGTCCACCAGTTTCGCTTCGCGGCGCTTCGGAACCTCGCCGAGGCCGGTGCAAAACTCGTCGACGATGCGATCGCTGTTATCGAAGCCTATCCCGAAGTGGCGCGAGCCTGACGGTCGAACCGTCAATAATTTAATCGCCGGCCCTCTCTGCGCTTGAGGACCGACGTGGGCAGCGGCGAGCTTTGCTGTCGACACCACCTGCCGGCGAGGAGCAATGTGTAGCGATCCAAACGGTGGCGTCGACATTTGTCGGTTCAGCGACACAAGCTCGTTTACCAAATTTTTCTTTGCCTCTGAATAAAGGACTGAAAAGCCGCAACAAACTCCGTTCTTCGTCCAGCCGCCAACTGGCACAAGTCTTGAAGACATTCCATTGAGAGGCGCCGAAAGCTGCCGATCGGTAGGGATCAACGAGGAAAGGTAAACATGGCAGGTCTGTGTCAGATCGCAAGGAGTTGCAAGGAGCGCATGGGCACGTGCGCCGCCACGCGGAAGTATGCTCGCCTCCCTTATCGATCTCGAACCAACATGCATATCGTCAGCGGCGACAGGAGGATCGATTTCAGCTCCCTTATTCTGAACTTGAAGGAGGGGGACTGCGCGGCAGCGCCCATACGTTTCAGATTGTCGGCGGTTCCGATCCTTTCCACATCGCCGTCGCGCTTGCGACGCGCGCACCAGCCGGTGGCTCCCCGGATTAAGACGAGGGTCAACGAGGGCTTCTGGATGCCCGAACCTGGTCGTATTCACCGACGCCTGCCGGTTGGGCTCCGAGACGCTTGGGAAGCTCGCCGGCCGCCGGTGCGAAACTGGTGGGCAATGCGAGCATTGAGATCCATGGGTATACCGAAGTGGCAGGGTTGATGGTCGACCTGGCGACGACAAACCTCGGCCGTCCCGTTTTCCCCGGGGGGCCGACGTCAGGCAGCGGGGCCACTCTCTCCACATGCCCCACAGGTCCCGCTGCCGCGGCCGTCTCAAAGGTCGAGGCTCGAAAAAGCCTCGGCACATTTTTGCAATGGCGGACCGATGATCAGCAGACCGCCACCGATAGGCTGAATAACAAAAACCGGGACACGGGCGGACGAAGACGGTTGTGACGGGATGAGATCGTGTCCGACTTGGAAGACATTCCACATTCGGCCGCTGCCGAGAACAGCCTGCGTTGGAGAACTTACGATGACCAATCATTTCTTTACCCGCGATGGCTCGACGTGGATTCCGCAATATCTGACGACGATTGATGCCGTGACCTGCATTGGCTGCGGCCGCTGCGCCAAAGTCTGCTCGCGCGAAGTCATGCACCTGCACGGCGTCGACGAATCGGGTGAAATCCTCGGCGCCTGCGACGGCGAGGAGGAGGACTTCGATGGCGAGCTCAGTCGTACGATCATGGTTATCGACCACGCCGGCCGCTGCATCGGCTGTGGAGCCTGCGCCCGCGTCTGCCCGAAGAAGTGCCAAACCCATGTCGCGGCTGACCAAATTGTTGGTTGATCTGACGGAGAACCAGGAGAACGGGCGTTGCCTTTCAAGCCCTTATGTCGCGTCCTGCAATTGGTCGAGTGAGTCGACCTTCTAGCCGTGTACTTTGTCTCGCACGCAAAGTAATCATTACAGCACTGGGTACTTCGGTGCTTTTTCTTGTTGCCTATTTCGGAAGCGTTCATTTTTTTAGTTTGGCGGGAACGGTGGCAAGCTCAGCACCGACGGCGTGCAGGCACTGCTGAACAAATATGTCGCCAAAGCGCGCCAGCACTGCGCCTCCCTTCGCTCAAAGCGGGTGACGTGCTCCCGTTAAATTAGGCCATTCAGACCTGGAATTTTCCACTTATGATCCCTGTTGGGCAGAAGAGGAGAATTCGATGAAGGCCTCGAGGTTTTCGGAAGCGCAGATCGCCTTTGTTCTGAAGCAGGCGGAGGACGGGACGCCGATCGGTGAGGTCTGCCGCAAGGCAGGAATTTCGGACGCGACCTTCTACAATTGGCGCAAAAAATATGCCGGTCTGATGCCGTCAGAGATGAAGCGGTTGCGGCAGCTCGAGGAGGAGAACGCCAAGCTGAAGCGGATTGTTGCCGACCTGTCGCTGGACAAGGCGATGCTTCAGGACGTGCTGTCAAAAAAGCTCTGAAGCCTGCCCGCAAGCGCAAGCTTGTCGACATGATCAAGGCAGACTGGAAGGTTTCTATCCGGCGCGCATGTTCGGTGCTGAAGATTGACCGGTCGCTTTATGTCTACAAGTCCAGGCGCGGCGAGCAGGCCGAGTTGAAGCTGAAGATCAAAGACATCTGCCAGACACGGGTGCGTTACGGTTATCGTCGCGTTCATGTCCTGCTCAAGCGCGACGGCTGGCCCGTCAATCCGAAGCGAATCTATCGTCTTTACAAGGAGATGGATCTGCAACTCCGCAACAAGGTTCCCAAGCGTCGGGTCAAGGCGAAGCTGCGAGCCGACCGGACGGAGCCGACCCATTCCAATCACGTCTGGGCAATGGATTTCGTTCATGACCAGTAGTTGGCCACCGGCCGCAAAATCCGGGTGCTGACAGTCGTCGATACCTTCTCGCGCTTCTCACCAGCAGTCGATGCACGCTTCAACTACCGGGGCGAGGACGTGGTCCAAACGCTCGAACGAGTATGCCGGCAAGTCGGTTATCCCGCGTCCATTCGCGTCGATAATGGCAGTGAATTCATCTCCCGAGATCTTGATCTCTGGGCCTACCACAAGGGTGTCGTGCTCGACTTCTCGCGCCCAGGCAAGCCGACGGACAACAGCTACATCGAGAGTTTCAACGGCAAGTTCCGGGCTGGGTGCCTGAACGCTCACTGGTTCATGAGCCTTGACGACGCGCGCTTGAAGATGGAGGATTGGCGTAGAGACTATAACGAATTCCGGCCACACAGCGCGATCGGCAACAGGGTGCCGATTTCGCTGATGAACGGCTCATCGGCACCCCCGCCGAGCTGAGCTTTAACCCCGGAAAATTCCAGCTCCCGCTGGCCCAAAATCGGGGTGCACTTCACCAAAACCGCTGGAGCTAACTCAAAACTGGATAAAACTTGGGGGCAAGGTCACGGGTGTCGCCCCATGTCTTGCGGCACAGAGCTGCCATGGAGTTGCTGCAGGCGGGCGTCGATTGCTCGGTCATCGCCCTGTGGCTGGGCTATGAGGCGATGGAAACGACGCTGACCTATATTCACGCACATCTTGAACTGAATGAATCCGCACTCGCTAAGCTGAAGCCGTACGAACGCGCCAAGGCCGAGCGATTTCGACCAAACGACCGGCTTCTGGAATTCCTGAACTCCCTCTGAGCATGAGAACTATGCCGAGTGTCAACCATCGGCCTCCGGCCGAACTGGTCGGAAACGCGCCGTGTGCCGTCCCTGTCAGAAGAGGCATTCGGCATAGTTCGCCGGTCGGCATAAACGGCAAAGCTGTCGAGCCACTGGCCCACCTAACCGACGGGATCACCTGGATCGTCAACGGCCATCCCTACAGTCAGATCGATGAACTTCTGCCCTGGGCGTATGCTGAGAAGTCGATCAAGACCGTGGCCTGAAAACACCGCTTACGATCAGACTACGCAATGGATGGCTACATTAAGTGCAAGGGCAAGAAGGGCCTTGTGCAGCGGCGACACCCAGCACAGCATGAGAACTGTCAAAGTCTGGCGGAATGCATTTCTCAAACGCCCCCGGGCCTAGGACGTCCGTTGGCGTTAGTCAGGGCAGCCATGCGGCCGGCCTCCTGTAGCAAAATCTCTTGCATCCATATGCTTGCCTGATCCCTGTTGCGACGGGCGGGCCACTGGACAGCCATGGTAAATGCTGGAAGTGCCAGCGGGAGCTCGACGATCCGCAAGGGAATTATCTTTGCGAAATGACAGGCGAGCCGCAAGGGTATGGTCGCTATACGCTCGGTCCCTGACAGCAGCGGCGGGATCAAGCTGAGGCCGGGCGCGACGACCTCAATGCGCCTCTTTAGACCGTGCTCGACCAATAACCATTCTTCGATTGAGGGCTTCAGCGCAGGCCCGAACTTGGCTACAACATGCCCCATCGACAGGTATTTTTCAAGGGAAAGCTGCTGTGAAAGTTGATGGTTCATGGCGCAGCCCACGCAGACGAGTGTCTCGTCAAACAGTTTCGCTTGGGGATGCGCGTTCGACATGAACTGCTCAGGAAGGATTAGGAAATCGATTTCACCGCGCCCGAGTAGCTCATTGGGTTCATCGGCGGGAGCCAGCAATTCAAAGCCTACGGCTGGAGCCTCCCGCACCACACGCTCTACAACCTTTTCGAAGAAGACAAGCGTCACGAAATCGGACACAATAATTCTGAAACGACGCTCGGACATGGCAGGATTGAACACGTCGCATGAAATGATGGAAAACTGAATATGAAGCAGAACATCGCGGACTGCGGGGGCAAGGTCTTTGGCACGCGGAGTTGGGAGGAATTTGCGGCCCTGCATTGTAAACAGCTCGTCGCCGAAATAGGTGCGTAGCCGGGCGAGAGCAGAACTCATGGCCGGCTGACTGAGGTTAATGCTACGTGCAGCTGCGGTGACGCTTTGTTGTGACATCAGAGCATCGAGCGCAACTAGAAGATTGAGATCGAGACCCTTAAAACGCATGCTTTGACGTATCCACAGTGGGGATCATTGACATCCAAACAGTAACTCAATTGCCGAATCGACGCCGTCGGGGTAACGGCACTCAAGGCAAGTCACGGGTCTCTATGAAACCGCGAAACAGGGATCAGGCGCTCAGTAGAACTCGAGTTGTCGTGTCTTAGGACACCTCACGCTAATGGACGCACCGACCCAACGTGGCTGCGTCAATTTGACCGCAGCTAATCGTCATGATTCATTTTAGCGGCCATCAAGTGCATGGCACGAACATGAATAGGCACCCGCGCATCGAGATTCGGAATAGCTTTCGGTGTCGCGCAGCCTTGGTCCAGCGTATGGCTGCCTTGGTGCGTGAGTTCGACGGCAGAGCACGCAGCCCCCATTTGTGCGCCCCACCGCCCACTGCTAAACCGCATCATCTTTGTTGGGCCTAGCTCCGGGCTGCAATGTCGTGGACACATCAATGGGATCTCTCTCCGATAAATGAATGGTAAGGACATCCTAGTGCTTTCCGGCGTTTCCTTGCCATGCAAACTGCAAATCCCAACATGCGCTGCGGGCATGATTGAGAAACTCTTTGCGAAGACGCGTTAGCGAAACAGCGCTGGCATAGGGCTCATCAACACGGCCGGACAGGTCCGCTGGCGCGACACAGTCCTGAGCGTCGGACGTGAGGGCCTCCAGTTAGTACGAGCACATTGACCAAGAAGGATGAAAACGAATGTATCCATGGCGTGGATGACAGCCATGCGAAAACTCGATTTTTCCCATCTCGGGAAATTCGACTACAAAGGCGTTTGCACTATCGCAGGCAAAATTGAGTCACGCCGAGAGGCATTGTTGCAAAGGCTTATAATTTGGCAATCCGGGCGTCCAATAAACGGAGTTCAGAAACGAGTATAATCGGGCATATGTCGTGCATGCTATTTTGGCGCGTTGAACTAAACCGAAGTTTTGGATTCAGGGAATGCCTGCACAGCGTCCATACCGCGCCGGACGATTGAACGCATCCTTATAGCCTAAGTGCTTCCAACCGGCCCGGCGTTCGCTATCGTGAAAGGCGGAGGAAGGGTTTCTTAGTCCCCCGCAAAACGGCCAAGGGTGTGGAGTGAGAACATCATTGTCCGAGGAGAGAAAATCATGAATCGACCCGTTTGGAAGGGGCCACATTCGTTCATCGTTGACAGTGACGCCGCACAGGAACGGCAGATGCCAAGCTTGACATCAATCGACCTTAACCTGCTGGTGGAGCTCGAGGCGCTATTGGAGTACCGGAATATAACACATGCGGCGCAACACGTTGGCCGAAGTCAACCGGCAATGAGCCGGGCACTATCAAGACTGCGTGGCATGTTCAATGACGATCTGTTGGTTCGCGGCTCGGGCGGTTTGGTGCCGACGCCGCGGGCCGAACGCCTGGGCAATATGCTGCCGTCTGTATTGAACGCGATCCGCGAAATGGTAAATCGTAGCTTAACCCCCAGAGACATGCGCTGGAAGGCAACTATCGCGATTCCCGACCATCAAGCGCTCATCTTGCTTCCGCGTCTATTGCCCCGTCTGCAGGAGCGTGCACCTCATCTCGACATCGTCACCAATCCGCTGTTGGACTGTGCGCTGCGGCGGCTTGAGCAAGGTGAGATTGATTTAGCTGTTGGGCAGATCAGTGCCGCACCGCCGGGCTTCTTGCGGCGTAAGCTTTACGCGGACCGCTTCACCTGTCTGCTACGCCACGACCACCCAGTGCTAGAGCGAGAGTGGAGCATAAGTGCCTTCGCTGAGTTGCGTCACGCCTCCATTTTGTCAGACGCCAACGACCGCTTCGGTCAGGTCTATGACGGACTTTCCAAGCTGGGGATATTGAACCGGTATCCGATCGCGGTCTCCAATGTGCTGACGGCGGCAGTTGTGATTGCGGCGACCGATCTTGTCCTCGTCATGCCGGATCGCATCGCTACCCAGATCGCTACCATGTTGCCGCTCGCGGTTCTCCATCCTCCCGTGAACCTGACGCCATATGAGGTTGCGCTGATCTGGCACGAGCGTTCCCATCGTGACCCGGAACATCAGTGGCTCCGCCACGAAATCGCCGCGGCAGCGCGACCTGACCGGAACGCCCCAAACGACAAATCAAAGGGTGAGGAGACTGAATGATAGGCTTTGGGCTTTTGGACCGGGCGCATCTCTCAGGAAGCCGGCCGCAGGACGATGCCCTCGGGCACCTCGCCTGCAGTGGCAAGAGGCCAGAGTGCAATCGGCAACGTGCAGACGAGCGCCGCGATCATTTCTTCTAGTGGTTTTGCGGTCGTAGGCACGCTTTCGTCGAACCAGCGGGCAGGGCGCCGTCCTTCTGGAACTGGAGAAAGCGCCAAGCGAGCTGAATAGTGCCACGCCGCACGCAGGCACTGCCGGTGCGCGCGCGAGCCCCTTCTCGCGGCGGCGCTATCCAGCCCCAGGCTCACCAGCGATGCTCGACATAAGGCTTCTGCAAAGGCTCGCATTTGATCGCGGGAACAAATGCGGCGGCCTGACATTGCACCTAGCTTATCTCGATCAGAGTAGCGAGTGTGCCACCGTGGTCAAGAGCTGTGAGGGAAGGGCCTGTGGCAAACGGCTTTGCCATTCAAAGTGGCTCAGATCGTGCGCTTGCGCTGTCCGAGCGCACCGGGTCTGAGACTGAATATCTTAAGCGACTGAAGCACCCGGAGCTAATACGACTGCCTCGCTATCGCTCTCACCAAGGTGTGCCCATCCATTGCACGCGTCAACTCGCGCAGGCTGGTCGCGCTTTTCTAACGCCCTCACACCAGACTTTTCTACGGAGCTCAAGGTCGACGCTCCAAAAACGCGATCGGTAAGCCGACGCTCTTGTGCATTTGCAAGAGCTCGCGCTGGCCTCGCGATATCAGTCCTGGCACAAATCCGGAGTTCACGAAGGCCTCTTCGTCAAGAGCGATCAAGTTCTCCTATGATTACACAAACAAGACGCATGCCGTGGCGCATTCACAGGGCCTATGGTACCTTTATTCAGCACCAGTTCGGCTAAAGTTTTCCCCGTCCTGCCCGCGCGATATCAAAAGTTCCTTGGTCGTCGCCAGTTTTAAAAACTTCGATGATTACCTAGGAGCCGTAGGCGTTCGCTGACTAGAGAGACTAGTCGCGCTTCGGGGAAAACACAGAGCGCGCGCCGGCCTGGATTCTTCATAGCACAGGTTTGCTGATCCGTTAATCCTGGATGCCTTAGACGGCGCGCAGCAGAATGCCGCCGTAGGGAGGCGGACTAATGTCTGGAAGCCAGTTGCTGGACGTGCGAACGGTTAGGCACCAGGCCCCATGGAGATCAGAGATCCTTTGACACTCCATCAATCAAGATTAATCGATTCGGATCATGCACATCGAACTCAATTACCCGAGGCACAAAAAGGCGAGCATAGCGTGTAAAGGCGCTCGTCGGCGGGAAGCGAATTACGGTGTCGCATCGCCCCAGTAGATACATCTCAACGATAGCCGAAATTCCGCCGTCAACCCCAAGCTCTGGAACGTGCAATGGGCCGGTTTGATGTGATCGGAAATGCTTAGGGACAGTGATAAGATCGGGGAGCATGGCCGACAAGTAGGCCATCACCTGCGCGCTATCCGTGGACAAGAATATCCGCACAGGCTTCGGGTGGACTAACGTTTTTGCCTTATCAATGGCGATGCACACCTGACGCATCGCCAGCTCCGGATCGGCCCAATAGGGTGAGTGGTCCATAATGTCTTCGCCGTTGCCATGCCGAACATGAACGCCAATGACACTGTGCCCCGTAAAGCTCTCCTGATAGATGGTTTCTATGCGGCTTTGAATCTCAGATCGAGGCTTAACGCTCCGAAAAATCTGCCGTTCTGCCCCCTCATCGCAACGCCACATTAAGCACGCGTCGCACACCACAGTTCTAGCGGCCACATCACCTCGGGCCTGAAAAAGCTCGCTTAGTTCATCGCGTTCGCGGAAGACCTGCTCATTTGGTCGGTAAAGGCAATTGATTGACGGCTTATTCCACCAGTCTGGGAAGAATGGTCCCGGGAATGATAACTCGTTGATCTGGTCGTCGCAAATAACGGACACGCCCGCAATTTCTTTGATCGGTTCGAAAAACACCGGAAATGCGTTCGCGAAGGGCTGGTCAAGATAGCACGATCCACGCCAGTCAATAGCGAGCACTCGCCCTGTGCGCTGCGCGTACTGCCAAGCGGCAGCCAACGACCATAGACAGTCACCAAAACCCGTACGCCTCCGAGAGACAATGTACCGTTTCTTCAGGTGATTATGAAGCATGTGCGGCGTCCCCGTTTCGGAAGGACGCGAGCTGTATCTGCGGGGTTGTTGCATCCTTAACAACACCGAGGGAGTTGACCACGCAGCGCCGTGGGGAACTTCTGGGTTCCTTGCAGGGCTCACTAGTTCTAATGTGGCCACTTAAATTGGTAAAATTTATTGTTTGGATAGTTCTCATCCATGCGCCCGATCACAGGCTTCTGTCTAGTGCGTGCAGATCCTGACTGAAGGATTTGACGGTGTTCTCTATCGTTCGCTTCGCCCGCTCGCAGGGGTATTCTCTGCCAGGGGCCGGGCTCGGCGGCGAACTCGGCTGTCTGTTATATCCTCGGAATCACATCGATCGATCCTGATCTTCTGTTCGAGCGTTTCGTTTCCCAGGAGCGTGACGAGCCACCGGATATCGATGTCGACTTCGAACACGAACGGCGCGAGGAGGTGATCCCAATGGATCTACAAGACCTATACGCATCAGAAGGCGGCGCTCTGTGCGACGGTGACAAGTTATCGCGCCAAGGGCGCCATCCGCGATGTCGGCAAGGCGCTTGGCCTGCCGGAGGACATGATCAAGGCGCGGTCATCGGGCATGTGGTCCTGGTCGGCCGAGATGGCCGGCGAACGGAACCTTCGCGAGCTCAACCTCAATCCCGATGATCGCCGGCTAGCGCTGACCTTGCAGCTTGCGCAGCAGCTGATGGGCGCGCCTCGCCACCTCGGCCAGCACCTTGGCGGCTTCGTCCTGACCCACGACAGGCTCGATGATCTGGTGCCGATCGAACCTGCGTCCATGGCCGACCGGCAGGTGATCGAATGGGACAAGGACGAGGTCGAGGAGCTGAAGTTCATGAAGGTCGATGTGCTGGCGCTTGGCATGCTAACCTGCATGTCGAAAGCGTTCAGGCTGATCGAGGAGCATAAAGGCAGATCTATCGATCTTGCCAACATCGAGCACGAGGATCCCAAGACCTATGCGATGATCCGCAGGGCCGACACGCCCGGCACCTTCCAGATCGAGAGCCGGGCGCAGATGTCGATGCTGCCCCGGATGAAGCCCAAGACTTTTTATGACCTAGTGATCCAGGTGGCGATCGTCCGGCCGGGACCGATCCAGGTTGACATGGTCCATTCCCATCTTCGGAGGCGTGAGGGCAAGGAGAAGCCTGAATATCCAACACCCGAATTGGAAGTAGTTCTCGGCAAGACTCTTGGCGTGCTGCTCTTTTAGGAGAGCGCCATGAAGGTGGCGATGGTCTGCGCCGCCCTGATTAAAAGCTAGCCCATGGGTTTTTATGCCGTCGCCCAGATCGTCAGCGGAGCCAGGAACCACGGTGTCGAAATCCGCACGATGTGCATCAACCGCTCTCGTTGGGACTGCACGCTGGAACCGATCGAAGGCACCGATCGTCACGCAGTGCGGCTAGGCATGCACCTGGTGCGGGGACTTGCCACCGCCGATGCCGCCCGCATCGTTGCTGCACGCGCCGATCAGCCCTTCGACAGCGTCGACGACATGTGGCGGCGCTCCGGCGTGCCGGCTGCTTCACTGGTGGAACTGGCGGAGGCCGACGCCTTCTTGCCGTTTCTGGGGCTCCAACGCCGTGATTCGCTCTGGGGCGATCAAGGGCCTGCGCGACGAGCCGCTGCCCTTGTTTGCCGCAGCCTCCGAGCGCGAGAGCAGGTCGATCGCGGAGCAGCAGGAACCGGATATTGAACTGCCGCAGATGACGGATGGGCACAATGTCATCCAGGACTATAGCCACACCGGTCTCACCCTACGCCAGCATCCGATCGCGTCCCTGCGCAAAGATCTTGCCGCGCGCAGCATCAACACCTGCGAGGAGGCGATGTCTGCCAGGGACGGTCGCTGGCTGATGACGGCAGGTCTCGTTCTCGTCCGGCGGAAACCCGGATCAGCAAAGGGCGTGATGTTCCTGACGATCGAAGACGAAACCGGTCCTGCGAACGTCGTCGCCTAGCAGCTCTTTGATCTTTCGGGCGACCTGTCGGCTTTGGCCGATCGTGATGAAGCATTCAAGCTTCGAACCGGTTGCGGCGACGAGTTCGCCCATGGCTCGCCGGGAAGACAGGATCCCAGAGATGGCGCCGCCGTGAAGACGTGTGATATCTATATTCCGGATCTTCGACACGCTAGGCCGGCAGAACCAACACGGCGAAACCGGTTGAGCAACCGGCAAACGCATCTGCTCCCGTACTCGATGAGATCGAAGATCTCATCCAGCTCGAAGAAGAGAATAACAGACTTCGCAAGCGTCTCGGGTTGGACTGATCAGCGAGCGACCCAACGGCTCACGGAACGCCCGTAGCAGCTGTTTTTCAGTAGGGGAGAGATTGCCGAGCCCGGCTCGTGGGCGCGATTGAGTTGGCGTGTGAGGATATTATTCGCTGCGGCAGGAGCGCAGTCCCAAGTTGCTCAAGGTGAGAACACTATGAAGACACTGTAGAAATTTCTTGTTCAATTGGCGTCGCGGCCACGACCGGCAACGGTGCAAGAAAGTTCGATTGGGCATGCCATTGATCCCGAGGCGGTTGAAAGCAAAGCGGATCAAACGTCACTACCTGCGTCTGATTCAACGACTGCTTCCGGCGTACCTGATAGTGATGAGGACCTCTCCGCTGCCCAGGTGTCAGTGGCGTCGAACAAGCCGGAAGGCGATCCCGACGTCGTTCAGGCACAAGTTCCCGCGGTTGATGCTGAGGATGCTCAAACCCCGGCAGAGAGTGCACTCCGTCATTCGGATACCGAGCCGGGCGAGTTGGTGGCGTACAGTGGCCCAAGCATAAAGTCTCAAAGAAAACCGCAGACCGATCGTCGTCAACGGGCAAAGAGGGTTGATGCCGACGTGGTCGCGCAAGGGTCCGTAGCCACAAATGAAAGCCAAAGCATCAAATCGTCCTCTTCCGGGGATGCTTTCTTCGATCAAGTGGCAAGCCTTGACAACGAAATCAAACAGCTGAGAAGCATGCTGGCAAAAAAGCTTTATCTGCAAAACGTTCAGCTTAAATAGATGCTCGAGCGATTCGCCGTGCTGTAAGCTTGGCTACTGTTTAAGATTATATGAGTGAAAGAGCCGCAGCGGACGTTCGCTATCGAATTAAATAGGTGCGATGGCGCTCAGCAATACGTATCCGTCGAGAACTACGCGAAGAATTTTGCCCCCTCGGCTTCAAGTCAGTCGTGCAGCTTTTTTACGAGAGGCAGGCTGTCCCGGCGGCGGCGGCGTCGCGGAGCGTTTCGGATCTCGATGCAATCTCCGCAAGTGGGCGCGGTACAAAGCGAAAAGCCTTCGGCGTCGCAGAGCTTGCGGTAAAGGTACCTCTTCCATCTCATGATATTGGTGTTGCCAGCTGCCAATGTGGGAAAATGGGTCGAAGCAAGCGGCTAAGCTCGGATCGGTCATAAAAGCCAAGAGCCTGCCAGAGATGCTCATCGCGCAATGCTCGCCGGCAACGATCTTGGCGATGCGGGCGCTCGCGGGGTCGCCCGGTCGCTCATTCGGAATACCCCGCAGAAGTTCTTCCTCTGCCGCAAAAGGACACAGGCGATTACATACTGGTCGAAATCCATCTCCACGTCCTCCGCAGCCATTGCCTGGCTTCGGCCGATCGCGAGCGCCGTTCGAGTTGATACGAAATTCGTATCCCGTGAGGGTCCTGTTCCCGACGGAATGCGGATCTGACGTCGATCTAACATGTGCCTTCTTTCTACCGTTGCCCTGCGCAGAGTCAAACCCACCAGCAGCTCCTGCGTCTCACGGCGAGGACGGCGCAAGAGCCGTGCTAGTAGCCTTGCGAATGTAATTCAGAGGGTCAGACGAGGTGGAGGCACACCCGTTGAACGCATGTTGTCGTGGAAATGACAAACGCGACAGCGCTGCAGCTCCTTGAGCTGAGCCATCGTCCACCCGGACATGCTCCGGGGGCGTGCGCTGCACTGTGTCATACGCAAGTGGCGGGATTAGCGCTATATCGACAATTACGCAGCCAAGAAAATTGTACCACGAATGCCTATAGGCATCCGCTAAAAGCAGCTTTCGTGGACCGGCGGCGCCTCGGCGTATCCATGATGTGGAATTAGTCTATTGAAACAATGAATTTTACCAAATTGATCGGGGTGTTGCATACAACGGCAGCTCGAAAGAAGCAGACAGCGCAACCTGTGCCGACCCCATGTCCTTTTCGGAACGGTCGGTGAGACTTAATCCGAGATGATCACGGAGCTCTCACCAGAACTGGAGACAGCCAACATGCAAAGCAAGATCGATGTATGCGACTCGGCCACAAAGGTCGCGCCACACTGTGATCTAGGAGTCCTAAATTTGATGGCAGGCATCATAGCGCGTAGCTTTAGTGGGCCACCGAACAGCCTCTTCAAGGCTTTTCTGTCGTTGGCCAATGCGACGCGCAGCTGGCGCGAAGTTTGAACCATCTACGAGCGGGCTGGGTTCGTCGCACCTTATGGAAAGGCCGAGCGGCGCGCGCGTCGTCTCTCCGACTTAGGCTGGCTGCAGCGGTATCGCGGTGTGGCGAAAAGGACAGAGGCAAGGGCTGAGCACCTTACAGTGCTCTCCAATTTGACTGATATCCAGCGCATTGAAATGGGCTCCAACGCAGTCGAGCGCGTTCCGATTGCCTTGGAATTAAAGCCGTGGTGGTGATCTCAGCGACCGACGCGGTGCAGCTTATGCCACACCGAATCGCGACAAGAATCGCCACCATTCTGCCCTCGCGATTGTTGATCCGACTATGGAGCTGAAGCCTTACGAGTTCTCGCTGATTAGGCACGAGCGTTGCCATTCGCGCCCCCGAACATGCCTGGCTGCGTAGCGAAATCGCCACGGCGGCCAGAACACAACAGGCGCAGGAATGATAGCGCCCGAGTCTGCGGCGGCGTGGTCTTCGGAACAGAAGATGGATTCGCAGCCGTGAACCCTGCTCGCGCAAGGACATCGCTCAAAGTGTTTCCTCAAATAGAGCGGCTAGGATCAATGCTCTGCGTCAAAGCGACATGCGTGCGCGGATGGTTTCAGAATGAATTCCAACATTCCCACTGGGATAACCGGTACGAATTTTGCCCGATGATAGAGTCCTAGGGGTCACTAACACGGGCGCCCGTATACTAGGAAAAAGGAGTGAAGCGAAGTGGCGAAGACAAGTCGGCCGAAAATGGGCGCGCACAATTCTCGCGAGATCAAACCCCCGCAATTGGCACTCACGGAGGCGCCGCCGCACACGAGCATGGATGTCTGGATCCAACAAGCAGAGGACGAGTACGATGCTCGAAAAGAGGCCGTGAGACGAATAGACGCCTGGTTGAAGGATGGTGATGTCAATGCGGTGCTGAATCTGTCATCGCTCCATTTGACCAGCCTGCCCGACCCGCTCCCAGCCGAACTTCGATGGCTCAATGCGGAGCGAAACCGGCTGGCCTGCCTAAGCAACGCGCTTCCAGCGGAACTCCAGAGGCTCAACGTCGAATGCAATCGGTTGATCCGCCTTCCTGAAATTCTTCCCGCCGGACTAAAGACGCTTGAGGCGAGCTCTAATCAGCTTGTCTGCTTGCCCCACAAACTTCCTTTTGGGCTCCAAACGCTCAAAGTAGACCTCAATCAGCTCACCACCCTAGACTTTAATCTCCCGGCGACGCTCCAGACTCTTCAAGTGAGCTACAACCGGCTAACCAGCTTGACCGGAACACTGCCGGTTGGGCTCCAAACCCTCGGCGCCGCATACAACCAGCTGACCAGTCTGCCCGACGAGCTCCCTCCGGGGCTCAAGACGCTCAATGTAGTCGGCAATCAATTGGCCTTGCTGCCCGCTAGCCTTCCTCCCGAAATCAAACAACTCATCGCCAGATACAACCGCCTAACCAAGCTGCCAAATAGCCTTTCCCCAGGCCTCGAAGTGCTCATTATCGACGGCAATCGGCTGGCGTGCCTGCCAACGACGTTACCGGTCCGACTAAAAACACTCGAGGCAAGCTACAACCTGCTGACCAGCCTGCCAGACAACCTTCCCCCAGGGATCCAAACGCTCATCGCGAGCGGCAACAGGTTCACGAGCCTGCCAGACAACCTTCCGCGCGCACTTAAGGTGCTCGATGTATGCGGCAACCAGCTGACCAGCTTGCCCGTCTCACTACCGGAGGGGCTCAAGACGCTAAGTGTTGGCAGTAACCAGCTTGCCCAGTTACCCGCCAACCTCCCTGCCGGGCTCAGGACACTTGTTGTCGAGGACAACCGCCTGACCTGCTTGCCCGATAAACTCCCCATCGGGCTCAAGACACTGGTCGCTAGGCGCAACCATGTTACTAGACTCCCTGAGAGTTTGCTGTTGCAGCCGGACTTAGAGTGCGCGGTTTTTCTTGAAGATAACCCTCTCTTTGAGCAGGAGGGGACTGACCTTGCCGAAGCAATCAGTGTTCAGGGTTACTCCGGTCCGGTGGTCTTCGTTTCGATCGCCGCGGGACTTCAGCAAGATGGTAGGGGCGAATTTCCCTTTGCCTTCGACTGAGATTTATCGATAATGGCAATCGCGAAAGTAAATTGAGGCTGACCTGATGTGGTGGACGGCCTCCGCTCCCGGCATCGCAATGTGCCAAAGTGTGGCTGTCGAAAGTCACAAAAGGGAGAGCCGTCCATGGAGGAGATTACCACAATTGGTCTGGATATCGCCAAGCATGTATTTCAGGTTCACGGGATCAAGGTGCTGAAGCCATCACGAATATGGTGCGCATTCACAATGACGTCGTGCGCGAGTATCTCGACCTGGAGATGCGGATCACGTCTTGGGCCGGCGCCGAGCTTCGGCGTTTCCTCCCCGACATGGACGCACTGATGGGCGGTCACTACGATTGGGCCCGGCAGCAGAAGCGTTATGGCGACTGACAACTATGTCTTCGACGCAACGGTGGAGGCGGAAGATTTCGGAGCCGGCAGTCGAACGCCAAAAAGATGAATGAGCAGGGATTGGCATTTTAGAAGCTCCCGCCCAGACCCTTTGGTTTGATCGATCAGATGCGGCGTGTCTGCACATTCAGCATCTGCGCATTATCGCTCAGAATGAGGCCTTCATGTGTTCCGGGCCGTCGGCCGGCGCATAGTAGCTGAGAAAACCCCAGAAGAACCCAACCAAGTCCGTCCCCTGCAGGTCGGTCCTGACCAGCAAGCCGTATGCGGGCGCCTCGTGATCTGGATCCGCGTAAAGCCGCTTTCGCTATCGAGAGCGACGAAGGGCCATGTCGCGCTATAGCCGATCTGCGTGAGCATCCCGTCTGGTCGTGAGAGTGCTTGCGCGACGAATGTCGGCCCGGGACGTCTGGCGGCGCCGCATTTGGCACAAGGAGCGTGACCGGCCATCGATGACCTGCCACTGAACTTTCATCCGGCTGCGATTAGAGGTCCAGCGTTTTCTGAACCGCCCCCAAACGTTGGACCAGCGAAGGCTGGAGTTTTCCGGCTTCTTTCAGGGAGGCGGGCTGGTTGCGCTTCCCGAATTTATCAGCGATATCGGCACCTTGTTGCCGATCGCGCCATGAGGCCGTTCTTCGTTATAGTATCTAAGCCAATCCTCCATCTTTTCGCGGGCATCCGCAAGGGTCAGAAACCAGTGTTGGTTCAGGCATTCGGCGCGGAAGCGGCCGTTGAACGCTTCTATAAAGGCGTTGTCGGTCGGTTTTCCAGGGCGTGAGAAGTCCAACGTGACGCCCTTAGCATAGGCCCAGAGATCGAGATCGCGAGACACGAACTCGGTCCCCTGATCGACACGGATCGTCTTGGGATAGCCAACGTTCCGGCATACTCGTTCCAAGGTTTGCACGACATCTTCACCTCGATAGCTGTGACGCGGATCGAGCACCGGCACATAGCGTGAGAAGGTATCCACCACCGTGAGCACCCGCAGTTTCTTGCCGGTCGCGAGTTGGTCGTGAACGAAGTCCATAGCCCAGACATCGTTCGGACCGACTGCCATTTGCCGACCTTCCCTCAGCTTGGCTTTGACCCGGCGTTTCGGTGTCTTATTACGCAATTGCAGGCCCAAGTCCCTGTAAATGCGGTAGGTCCGCTTGATGTTGGTACCCCAACCCTCGCGTTCCAACAGTACCTGCACACGACGATAACCGTAGCGGACACGGGTCTCACAGATCTCACGGATACGACGTTCCAGACCGGCCTGATCGGCACGACGAGAGGTGTAGTGGTAGGTTGACCGATCGAAGTTCAGCGCCCCACAGGCACGCCGGATCGAGATCGCCCAATCCCGGCACATGCCCTTCACCATCTCCCGCTTGCGAGCAGGCCTTAGAGCTTTCGGCGAATGACGTCCTGCAGCATCTCACGATCGAGCGTCAGGTCCGCGACAATCTTCTTCAGCCGCGAATTCTCGTCCTCGAGCTGCTTCAGCTTCTTCATCTCCGGCGGCAACATGCCGGCATATTTTTTCTTCCAGTTGAAATAGGTCGCCTGGCTGATCCCCGCCTTGCGGCAGATCTCTGCAACGGGCACACCTTCGTCGCCTTGCTTCAGAATGAACGCCTTCTGGGCGTCCGAAAACTGCGATGCCTTCATCGTCTTCCGTTCCTTTCCCAGCCAGGAAAATGCACCGGAAACTCTAACCAAAACTGGTCCAGTTTGAAGGGTTCAGATCAAAATTACCCGTGGCAGGTCATCGAGAATGAGTTCAGTGACGATCCGATCGTCGCTACCAAACCAGTCGCTAGCTAATTCGTTCGCCTCCATTGTCGAAGCACGATGATTCCGCTGCCGCCATCAATAACCGAGATCAAGCACAGCATGCGAAACGCTAGTCGGCTTTGTCGGATCGGCGACACAGACTTGTTTAGCCAATCTGCTGTTCGGCTCACGCAATTTGTTGAAAAACAACCAAAAAATTTTTCTTGGCTTCGATCAGACAGTTTGGCACGCATCTTGAAACTCTTCGTTACGAGGCGGCGCGAGCTGCCGATGGCCATTGCGCGATAGATGAAAGAAGGAAAGCAACATGGCAGGTCTGCGTCAAATCGCATTCTACGGCAAAGGTGGTATCGGCAAGTCCACCACCTCTCAAAATACGCTCGCGGCCCTAGTCGATCTCGGGCAGAAAATCCTTATCGTGGGCTGCGATCCCAAGGCCGACTCCACCCGCCTCATCCTGAACTCGAAGGCGCAGGACACGGTCCTGCATCTCGCGGCAAAGGAAGGTTCGGTGGAAGACCTCGAGGTGGAGGACGTGCTGAAGGTCGGTTACAAAGGCATCAAATGCGTAGAGTCGGGCGGCCCCGAGCCGGGCGTCGGTTGCGCCGGGCGCGGCGTCATCACGTCGATCAACTTCCTGGAAGAAAACGGCGCCTACGATGATGTCGACTACGTCTCCTACGACGTGCTCGGCGACGTGGTGTGCGGCGGCTTCGCGATGCCCATCCGCGAAAACAAGGCCCAGGAAATCTACATCGTAATGTCCGGCGAGATGATGGCACTCTATGCCGCCAACAACATCGCTAAGGGGATCCTGAAATACGCCCACTCGGGCGGCGTGCGGCTTGACGGGCTGATTTGCAATGAGCGACAGACAGACCGCGAACTCGATCTCGCCGAGGCACTCGCGGCCTCCGATGGACTGGGAGAATGGCGTAATGCAATCGCCCACTGCTAAAATCCAGGATGTTTTCGACGAGCCCGGCTGCGAGATAAATCGAGCCAAAGATGACAAGGCGCGCAAAAAGGGCTGTTCGAAACCGCTAACCCCCGGCGCGGCAGCCGGAGGCTGCGCCTTCGATGGTGCCAAGATTGTGCTGCAGCCAATCACCGACGTCGCACATCTCGTTCATGCACCGCTCGCCTGCGAGGGCAATTCCTGGGACAATCGCGGCGCGGCTTCGTCCGGAGCAACCCTTTGGCGTAGAAGCTTCACGACCGACCTCACCCAGCTCGACGTGGTGATGGGGCAAGGCGCGCGGAAGCTTTTCAGAGCAATCCGCGAGATTAAGGAGGCGCATGCGCCGTCGGCGATCTTCGTATATTCGACTTGCGTGACGGCACTGATTGGCGACGATATCGAAGCCGTCTGCAAGTGCGCAGCAGAAAGGTTCGACTTGCCGGTGGTGCCGGTCAATGCACCCGGCTTCGCCGGTTCCAAGAACCTTGGTAACAAGCTTGCGGGCGAGGCATTGCTTGATCATGTCATCGGTACGGTGGAGCCGGACGACGTCGGTCCTTACGACATCAATGTCCTTGGCGAATTCAACCTCTCCGGTGAGTTCTGGCTGGTGGCGCCGCTGCTTGATCGGCTAGGCATCCGGGTGCGCGCCTGTATTCCTGGCGACGCGCGTTTCCGCGATGTCGCCTCAGCGCACCGCGCCCGCGCAGCCATGTTGGTGTGCTCGACGGCACTCATCAATCTTGCCCGCAAGATGGAGGAGCGCTGGGGTATCCCGTTCTTTGAGGGCTCATTTTACGGCATCAGCGACACTTCAGAAGCTCTCAGGCAGATCGCCAAACTCCTGGTGGCGAAGGGCGCCAATCCAGATCTCATCGAGCGCACCGAGGCCCTGATCGGTGAGGAGGAGGCGATTGCGTGGAAAAGACTTGAGGTATATCGCCCCCGGCTCCAAGGCAAGCGCGTACTCATCAACACCGGCGGTGTGAAGTCCTGGTCGCTTGTAAATGCATTGACGGAGATCGGCGTCGAGATCGTTGGCACCTCCGTCAAGAAATCGACAGTCGAAGACAAGGAGCGGATCAAGCAGATCCTCAAGGATGAAAGCCACGTGTTTGAATCAATGTCGCCACGCGAGCTTTACGATATGCTCTCAGAAAAGAAGGTCGACATTATGCTGTCGGGCGGGCGCACGCAATTCATAGCGCTGAAAGCCAAGACGCCCTGGCTCGATATCAATCAGGAGCGTCAGCACCCCTACGCCGGCTATGACGGCATAGTGGCGCTCGTTCGCCAGATCGACCTCGCCATTCATAACCCGATGTGGTGTCAAGTGCGCGAGCCGGCACCGTGGGAATACCAACCTACAGTGAAGGAAGAACTGCCTTGTAGGCAGGGCAAAGTCGAGGTCGCCCACCCCATCGCGGAAGTGGCCACACAACAGCCGCCGACGGCTTCGGCGCCCCTTGAGGAAAGCCGATGAAGCGCGTTCTTCCTCAAACCAAATCGGCAGCGGTCAATCCGCTAAAGTCGTCTCAACCGCTCGGCGCCGCTCTCGCTTTTCTTGGGGTCCGCGGTGCCATACCGTTGTTCCATGGCAGCCAAGGCTGCACGAGCTTCGCCTTGGTCCTTCTGGTACGTCATTTCAAGGAAGCCGCTCCTTTGCAAACAACGGCGATGGACGAAGTGGCGACGATCCTCGGCGGCATGGACCATCTGGAGGAGGCGATCCTCAACCTCAAGACGCGCACGAACCCGGAACTGATCGGGGTCTGTACCACGGCGCTGGTCGAAACCCGAGGCGAAGATTTCGCAAGGGATGTCGAAAAAGTCAAGTTGTTGCGCGCGAAAGAACTTGCAGGCACGCACATCGTGCTGGCCAACACCCCGGATTTCGAGGGCGCGATCGAGGAGGGCTGGGCTAACGCTGTCAGCGCTATGATCCAAAGAGTTACACTGAGTGGTCAGCAGGCGAGGCAGCCAAAGAAGGTCGCGATTTTGCCGGGCTGGAATCTGACTGTCGCTGACATCGAGCATTTGCGCGAGACGGTGGAAAGCTTCGGCCTCAAACCGGTGATTCTGCCCGATCTTTCCGATTCCCTCGACGGTACCGTGCCTGACGGCCGTTGGGTGCCGACCACCTATGGCGGCATCGACGTCAAGAACATCGAAGAGCTTGGAACGGCGGTGCAGTGCATTCCAATCGGCGAGCATATGCGCGGTCCGGCGGAGGTGCTGCAGAGACTGACCGGAGTGCCTTACACGCTGTTCCAGACCCTTACAGGGTTGAAGGACGCCGATCGGTTTGTCTCGCTGCTTTCCGCAATTTCCGGTGCGCCGGCGCCAGCGAAAATCCGCCGGCGCCGCGCTCAGCTACAGGACGCGTTGCTCGACGGGCATTTTTATTTCAGTGGCAAGAAGATTGCCATTGCCGCCGAGCCCGACCAACTCTATCAGCTCGCCACGTTCTTCACCGGCATGGGCGCAGAAATTCGGGCAGCCGTCACTACGACCGGCACCTCGAAAATACTCGAGAAAGTGCCTGCCGATCCGGTTCAGGTCGGTGATCTTGGCGACCTCGAGGGGCTTGCCGGGGGCGCTGATCTTCTCGTCACCCATTCGCATGGACGACAAGCGGCCGAGCGCCTGGGCATTCCGCTCATGCGCGTTGGCTTCCCAATCTTCGACCGACTCGGCAGCCAGCACAAGCTCACGACGCTCTATCATGGGACGCGCGACCTGATCTTCGATGCCGCCAACATCTTCCAGGCCGACCAGCACGCGCCAACGCCTCGATCACTCGATCCATTCCGCAACCGAGAAATGACAGATGAACGACGCCCGTCGCCTATCGCTCGTTAATGACGAAGTTCACTCACCGACGCCGCAAATCGAGGTATGCTCGCGCGACGTCATGCATCTTTACGGCGTTTGACGACGCGGTGAAATCCTCGGCATCTGTGACGACGAGGACGATGAGCTCGATCGCGTGATCATGTTGGTGGACAATGGGCGGCGCTGCATCGGCTGTGGAGCTTGTGCCCGCGTCTGTCCGAAGAACTGCGAGACCCACGCTGCAGCTGACACGATCGCTGCTTGAGTTGTATCTTTTGGCGCCTGCTGTTGTTCCCGTGCGCTCCCCACCGGCGGTCTACCTCGTCTCGCATTAAATTTCGGACTTCGGTTTCTGCGTCTCGATGCGCGCACCGGCAAGACCGAGTTCGACCAGTACGTGACGAACATCCAGCACCCCGATGTCAAGACGAAGCGCATCTCGCTTCGGGATGACCTGCCACTGATCTGAACGCTTCAAACTGGACCAGTTTTGGTTAGAGTTTCCGGTGCATTTTCCTGGCTGGGAAAGGAACGGAAGACGATGAAGGCATCGCAGTTTTCGGACGCCCAGAAGGCGTTCATTCTGAAGCAAGGCGACGAAGGTGTGCCCGTTGCAGAGATCTGCCGCAAGGCGGGGATCAGCCAGGCGACCTATTTCAACTGGAAGAAAAAATATGCCGGCATGTTGCCGCCGGAGATGAAGAAGCTGAAGCAGCTCGAGGACGAGAATTCGCGGCTGAAGAAGATTGTCGCGGACCTGACGCTCGATCGTGAGATGCTGCAGGACGTCATTCGCCGAAAGCTCTAAGGCCTGCTCGCAAGCGGGAGATGGTGAAGGGCATGTGCCGGGATTGGGCGATCTCGATCCGGCGTGCCTGTGGGGCGCTGAACTTCGATCGGTCAACCTACCACTACACCTCTCGTCGTGCCGATCAGGCCGGTCTGGAACGTCGTATCCGTGAGATCTGTGAGACCCGTGTCCGCTACGGTTATCGTCGTGTGCAGGTACTGTTGGAACGCGAGGGTTGGGGTACCAACATCAAGCGGACCTACCGCATTTACAGGGACTTGGGCCTGCAATTGCGTAATAAGACACCGAAACGCCGGGTCAAAGCCAAGCTGAGGGAAGGTCGGCAAATGGCAGTCGGTCCGAACGATGTCTGGGCTATGGACTTCGTTCACGACCAACTCGCGACCGGCAAGAAACTGCGGGTGCTCACGGTGGTGGATACCTTCTCACGCTATGTGCCGGTGCTCGATCCGCGTCACAGCTATCGAGGTGAAGATGTCGTGCAAACCTTGGAACGAGTATGCCGGAACGTTGGCTATCCCAAGACGATCCGTGTCGATCAGGGGACCGAGTTCGTGTCTCGCGATCTCGATCTCTGGGCCTATGCTAAGGGCGTCACGTTGGACTTCTCACGCCCTGGAAAACCGACCGACAACGCCTTTATAGAAGCGTTCAACGGCCGCTTCCGCGCCGAATGCCTGAACCAACACTGGTTTCTGACCCTTGCGGATGCCCGCGAAAAGATGGAGGATTGGCGTAGATACTATAACGAAGAACGGCCTCATGGCGCGATCGGCAACAAGGTGCCGATATCGCTGATAAATTCGGGAAGCGCAACCAGCCCGCCTCCCTGAAAGAAGCCGGAAAACTCCAGCCTTCGCTGGTCCAACGTTTGGGGGCGGTTCAAAAACCGCCGAGGCTCTAATCGCAGCCGGATGAAAATTCAGTGGCAGGTCAGGGAGAACAAGTTCGTCAAATGCGGGGACGATGCGGATCCGGAACGCGACAATTTCCCTTGGTACTATTCCGATACCGCCAGTGGGTCGTCCGGTGCGGCCGCATTCACGGATGCCTAGCAGGTGGTGTGCTTGCATCATGCGGGTGTTCCGGTCGCCGGATGGTCGACGGCGAGGAACACTGGGTGCTGACCAACAAAACCAACGCGTTGCTAAAATGACCGTCGAGAAAGTGCACTGGCTGGCGAATGAAGGCGTCCGCATTTCCAAACTCATTGCTGACATCCAACAGCAGGTCGCCGCCCCCGGCTTCGCACGCTCCACGCTGGTCGACGATCTCATCACTGACGCGACCGGGGCGAAACCGTTTGCCGGCCCTCCCGTTTCCGTTTTCCAGCCGCCTGGTTGTCCCATAATTCAAGTTATGCCAGATGTTATAACATAGCGGGGCACATTCTATCTCGAACTGCAACAAAGGCGCTAAGCTGCCTGCTTTTCGGGAGCCATGGTTTGATCCGTACCTTTTCGCATTTGAGTTTTGACGAACGCCGATCGATTTCCAGGATGTTGGATCAGAAGTTTAGCCGGTCTGAGATCGCCAGACGCCTCGGCCGGGACCGCGCGACCATCTCCCGGGAGATCAAACGCAACTACTGGCACGATCAGGAATTCCCCGATGCCGAGGGCTACTGGGCGATGACCGCCAACGACATGGCGCGCGACAGGCGCCGGCGGATCGGCAAGCTCTTTCGTCGCGAGGATCTGCGGAACGAAGTGATCGGAAAGTTGGAATCCGGCTGGTCGCCGGAACAGATTGCTGGACGACTGAAGATCGAACCAGCGGCCAAGGCAAGCGTCTGTCACGAGACGATCTACCGATATGTCTATTCACCGGAAGGACAACGGCAGCAACTGGCGCGGCTTCTTCCGGAACGGCGGAGAAAGCGCCGGCCGAGATATGCTCGCAAACCGCAGAACCCGGTCTTTCCAGATGAGCGTTCGATCAAACATCGGCCGGAAGCCATCAACGATCGCAAGGAATTCGGTCACTGGGAAGCCGATCTGATGATCTTCGAAAGGGTTCAGGGCAATGCCAATGTGGCAACGGTTGTCGAGCGGATGAGCCGGTTCACCATGCTGTTCAAGAACAACGACCGGCAGTCCAAGCCGATCATGGAGCGGCTCATCAACGTGCTCAGCCCCCTGCCCAGGCATGCCCGGCAAAGTTTGACGTTTGATCGCGGATTTGAATTCGTCTCCTGGCGGCGACTGAAGCAAGGAATGGGAACCGATGCATGGTTCTGCGATCCGTCTGCGCCCTGGCAAAAAGGCTCCGTTGAGAACATGAATCGGCGGATTCGGCGTTACCTGCCGAGGGATACTGCTGTCCTGTCCGTTCCTGATGAATCGATACGATCACTGATCGATCGGTTGAACAGTACGCCGAGAAAATGCCTTGGGTTCCGCACCCCAGCTGAAGTGTTCAGGCGTGAAGTGAACAAATGACGGCAAGCCGGGGCGGAGGACGGATTTCATGAATGATCCTGCGGTGATTGCGCGGCGAGAGAAAGTGTTATTAGGCAGCCAGCGGCAGAATAGAGATCGTCAATGCACGCCGATATCGCTTTGCGTATCCGATTCCAACTGCAGGCAAGCTGCCCAAAGTGGCGTCTTGTGGAAGGATCCATCCTGCAGAAGAGTGAGCCCCTCTCGTGCCTCGTAGAGCAAGCCGAGCCAGCATAAGCGTTGGAAGACGCCATACTGAAGATCGGATTTCAACTCCCAGGCTTCTATGGTCATTTCGGTGTCCGACAAAGGCGTCAGGTCTGGATAGAGGATTTTCACAACGTCCATTGGCGTGCAACCTTCTCTGGCCTTGATATTGAGAAGATTGAGGAACATGCGCCACCAGCGTAACCGCGCTCGGACCTCCTCTTCCCGCTCGGTGGCGTGGACATAGGAATAGAGATAATCCGTGGCGACCAGATCGAAGAAGGCTTGCGGGTTCACCAAAAACTCCCGGCCGCGTCTGGTTGGCAGCAGCACATCCTTTTTCCGGCGAAGAAGCTTCAGATGACGGGCCATATCGCACACGACCCAAAGCGGCGGCATGTCGCTTTCATTGAGCACCTTGTTCATGCTGTAGAGGTCCTCGGCTGTGAATCCTGGCCAGAGGAAGTGCACAGCGGCCCAATGCACGAACTTGCGGTTCATGGCGCCGGTCGCCGTCAATCCTATGCCACCCTCACCGTCAGCATAGGCAACCGAAAGAAGCATGCCGCGAAGAAGTGGTGACAGCGCGGCGATGTCGACGTCACCTTGCAGGTTGATTTCCGGAAGCATCGTGCGGCTTTGATCCCCAACTGCGCAATGCAAGTCCCAGCGAGTATCGAGCGGTAAAAGAACAATTGCTAGTGAGAAAGCTCACATGAGGATTTCGCCGTCAAGATCAATCATAGTTTCATAGCGTGCCCCTTCGATTTCGTATCGAACCCATGGTCTGAGCCACCTTGCTTGACGCGGCACGTTTCCGTCACCGGTTCAAACTCACATACGGTCGCCGTTTTGTCCGGCAGCACCATTATCCCGCTTGCGTAGCGGCAAGGCTCAGGAGAACGGGACCAATCTAAAGCGCGGCATTTGAAGCCCGACTTTGCGGCGGTTCGCTCACCTGGATCCGCCAGGAGTGATCAGTCCTGGAAGATTTGTGTGTTCGGCAATTTTTTGGTCGTCAGGCGGTCTTCATGACAGCCCCCTCGATGACAACACCCGCAGTGACAAACTTCCACAGCGCGATAAGGAGTTTGCGCGCCAGGGCAACTATCGCGGCTTTCTTTAAGCGTCCACCATTCGACTGAACCCGATCCACAAACCAACGGCTGAGCGCTGATGCTGGCTGATTGCGTAGCCACAACCAAGACAGTTGAATCATCGTGGTGCGCAGCCGAGGGTTTCCTGCTTTTGAGACACCCTGTTCGTGGTCGATGGTCCCGCTCATCCATGGGGTCGGTGTCAAACCTGCATAGGCGGTCTGCCGCCGATTATCAAAATGCCGGGACAGGGCTTCGGTCCAAAGAACGGCGGCAAATTCAGCGCCAACACCCTTCAAGGACAGCAGCATCGCTGCGGGCGAGGTTGCCTCAACCGCTGGCTGCTCGGACGTCGATAGGAGAGAATTACGCTCGCTCTCCACTGCAGCGATCTGTTCTAGCAGCAACTCGAGACGGTCGAGTTCGCGATTGATTTGAGCCTTCAGGTGTTTCGGTAACTCGCGCCCATCTCCGGTCTGGAGCTCCTCCAGCCGCTGACGGCGATCCTTACGGAGCGGTTGATAGCCGCTGACGCCTTGAGCAAAGAGTAGCCCCTTCACGCGATTGACATGGCTGACCCGTTCAGCAATCAAAACTTTGCGTTCCCGGCAAATCCGACGCCGATCTTCGTCCTTCGGATCTGGCGCTCTGACCATCGCACATACGCGTGGCTCGCCGCGCTTGAACGCGAGCAATGTGCGCGTCAGAGCCTCTCCATCGATCTTGTCGGTCTTCGCACGCCGACGTCGACGGGAGGTAGCGATAGAAGCTGCGTCAACAACGTAACTCTCGACGCCGTGAGCCTCCAGCACGCGATGTATCCAGAAGCCGTCCAGTCCCGCCTCTTGGATCGTCACGATGGGAAATGACTTCCCTGTTCTCAACCGCGCCTTCTGTTGTAGCTGCTGAAAGCGATCCAGCAGCTCGCCGACATTGCCACCGGCCACTACGTGCTTCGACATCTTCTCGCCACTACCCGGCGACAGCGAAGTAACCAGCCAGGTCGATCGGCTTAGTTCCAATGACACAAAAATTGCGCCAAGATCAGTGCGGACAGCGGTTGGATGAATGGATGCAGGTTCCATAAACTGCTCCTCCTGAGCGAGTGTTTTGATGCAGCCTCACTCTGCCAGAGCATCGGCCGCTGTTCACTCCTCATGGGATCTAAAGCCGAAGGGGTGCGTCATCACCCGCCCCCGCTCCGACCTTTCAACCCGGCCCAGCCGGTCGGATCGGGGGCTGATCTCCCTGCCCTGTAGTAGCCTTTAAGCCCTTGTTGCATTTACATTAGAAGTCACACGCATCAGGAGGCTTATGAAAACATTGATGCTTTCGCCGCTTGAAAGGGCCTGCCTTCAATGGGTGTCCAAAGGCAGGACGGCCGTTGAGATCGCCCTGCTCGAGGGAAAAAGCGTCATCGAAATCGAACTTTGTCTCGGGCGGGCGCTGACCGCGCTTGGAGCGCAATCGATGATGGAGGCGCTTAAGAAGGCATCCGGCCCGGACACCTAGCAGCGCTGACGAGGCAGCGAGGCAAGAAATACTTTCAAACGTCGAGCAAAACCGCGGCCAGTCATCGAGACGTCCTGGCCAGGTTGCCGGTATCGACCCATTCTTCCCAAGGCCGCTGGCCCAACTCCGCCGGGTGGAAACGCCCGGCATTTTTTCTCATTCTCTCCAGCGAGCGCCCAAAGCCGGTTCATAGGCGTGCGACGATCGGAGCTGTTGCGCAGCAACTCACATGGGTTCCCGGCAAGGGCCTATAGCCATCAGAAGATATTTTGGTGGCGGCATCTTTGAGCCACCGCCCGTTTCAGGCGGCCGCGCTCTATACCCATGGCACGGAGCCAGCCTGCGGCCGTCTCCGCCGATTCCGGTAACGATCGCTTGTCCAGCGGCTGCTCACGCATCCGGTGTCGAGGCTCGTTCCGGCCCAACTTTGTTGTTTCCGCCCCTGACATCGCCGGCCGGGCCGGTCAAGCGGCCCGTGAAGCCGCTCCATCTTCCGCACCAGTCCGCAAGCGGACCCGAGAAGATCTCCCGCCTTCCGCGCCACGCCACTTGACAGTCCCGCCCGCCGCCGTGGGGCGGGCTTTCGCCCTCCCCCCTCTGTCCAAGGGAATGTCAGAGGCCATTCCCCCGGAAAGACGGGGAGGCTTCGCCCGAGGGGGGCTTGCCCTTCGGGGTGGCAGCGGGAAACTTTGGAGACAGACAATGAGCATCTACACCGACACCGCACGTTTCGACACCGGCCGCGCGCTGACCGAAACCGAAATGCGCCGCATCGCGCCGTTGATCTTTGCCGTGACCGCCCATGAAAGTCGGTCCGAGCGTTTCAAACCCATTCCGACCATCGAGGTGCTGCGCGGCCTCATGAACGAAGGCTTCATGCCGGTCGGCGCCAAGCAGTCGCGCAGCCGCACGGAAGGCAAGGCGGATTTTACCAAGCACCTCATTCGCCTGCGCCGCGTCGATGACGGCAAGGTTTACAACGTCGGGGACACTGTTTGCGAAATCCTGCTCAAGAATGCCAATGACGGCACGAGTGCCTACGAGCTTATGGCGGGGCTTTTCCGCGTCCGTTGCCTCAATTCCTTGGTGACGCAGACCGGCACCATCGACGCCATCAAGGTTCGCCATTCCGGAGATGTGCAGCACAAGGTCATCGAGGGCACCTATCGTGTTCTCGGCGAGGCAGAACGAACCCTTGCCGCTCCGCAGGATTGGTCGACCTTGCGGCTGAATCATGAGGAGGCCGACATTCTCGCGGACGCCGCCCATGTCTTGCGCTTCGGAGACAACGAAGGGGAGACCACGACGCCGATCAAGGCGCAACAGCTGCTTGTTCCCCGCCGTCACGACGACCGCGCCAATGATCTTTGGACTGTCTGGAATGTGGTTCAGGAAAACGCCATCAAAGGTGGGTTGCGCGGCGTCGGCCGTGACGATCTCGGCAGGCCACGCCGTGTGAAGTCCCGCGCCGTCAACGGCATCAATCAGGATATCAAGCTCAACAAGGCGCTCTGGCTGCTCGGCGAGAGGATGGCGGCGCTGAAGGCGTGAACAGGCAGGCAAATGCGCCCCCGAGAGAGGCGGCGCATTTGCCTTTCGTGTCAGCAGGTCATGAGCCGGACCGCCGATGCTTGCCGTGTGCCTGGCCCTTGCCGCATACGAGCGGTGCGGACCAGGACGAGGGATGCCCCAAAGCCTCATCCCTCATATTCCCTTCCCACCCATTGATTTCAGGAGTTGGAGGACAAATCATCCTGTTCGCCGGCCTTGTCGAGCTGCTCGCGGATATAGGCTTCGATATAGTGGAAGACCTCGACCGCGCCAGCATCCGTCTCGATCAGGTCGATCGGGCGAAGGTCGTCGAGATGCGCGTTCTCCCTGCGCGCCCATTTCAAAGTTTCGCCATCGGTGCGTAGCACCGGGCGGGCCATCTCCAGCATTTTCGCGAGGTGATGCGGCTTCGCATACCATGAGTGCGGTTTGACGCTGGCCCGCCGGCGCCCGGGGACAACTTCGGGCAATTGCGACGCCCGCAACTCATCCTCCGAGATATGCCGCCTGACCCAATGCGCAAGCTTGGCCAGCGACACGTTTGCCTCGCGTTCGAGATCTCCGCCCGCGCCGACTTTGCGCGTTGGGATCACCAAGCCGCGAACGATGTCGGGGCAACGCACCTCCAACATCTCCAGCGCCGGCACAAGGTCGGTGTCGTTGGTGACGAGCACCACCTGGTCGACGTCGCCGCTGAGCGCATCGTCATAGAGATGAAGTGCAAGATTCACATCCGACTGCTTCTCCTCGAGCTTCCAGACCTGAATCTTGTCGCAGTCGCGCGGCCAGCGTTTCGGATCGTCGGCGGGAACGATATGCTGGTTGGCCTTGTAGAGCGAATAGTGGCCCATCACGAAGGACAGCCTGCCACCGCAATGCGTCGTCAAGGCATTGTGATATTGGGCCTGCGAAGAAACCGAGTCCTCTCCCTTGGCCGCACTTTCGATGATCTTGGCCGTGAAATATTTGATCGCGCAGTCCGTATGCAGGGCCATCGTTGCCGGCTCGGCATCCGGCGCTGGACGGTAGAGGATCGACGGCAGGATTTGCGTTTCGAACAGGGAAAGAACGTCGAGCCATTTGAACGCCGTCTTGCGTAGGCAGCCGTAATAGAGATTATAGCCGTCGATATAGACGCGTGTTCGTAACGTCGGCAATCCTGCCCCCAAGACATAAAAAAACCGGCTTGCGCCGGCTTTTTACCCCAACCGCCCGGAGCCCATGTCTCTCAGGATGCTGGGTTAGTTGTTAGCTCTCAACATAGTGTCGAGTCGTCCTCCAGTCAACCGATATCGACGGCTCACCACGCGCTGAAACCGGCGATTTCGCCGAGAATTCAGCTAAATGGGCATTCTTCGGGAAATTCGCAATGGAATTTCAGGGTCCCTCGCAGGCGGTGAATCGGGAGGCGGGCCACCGCCCATACCGGTCGGCCGCGCTCTATGCCGATGGCACGGAGCCAGCCTGCGTCTGTCTCCGCCGATTCCGGTAACGATCGCTTGTCCAGCGGCTGCTCGCGCATCCGGTGTCGAGGCCCGGTGCGGGCCGCCTTGCTTGTTTGCGCCCATGACATCGTCGGCCGTTCGGATCAAGGGGCAGGCGCGGCAGAGCCGCTTGTCGCGCCGGCAAAAAAACGGCTTTCCGCCTTGAACTCGGCGGGATATGGAAGAAGAAGAACCAGAACGGCGGCGACTACTTCAGCCTCTCGGTCAGCACCGGCCACGGTAGGCTCAATGCCAATCTCGGGCGCTATCCCGGTCAGGACGATGAGGATTTGATGGCTGTCATCCCGTGGGATTGATCCTTCGATCGAAACACCGGCACTGCCCGAAGGGGACCGTTCCCCTTCGGCGCAACTGGCAGAGCCAGTGACCGCCGGCACCCGCGTCGAGCGGGCGCGCTGCGGTACGAGAGGAGCCCTGAACCCCTCCCCTCGTGCTTCCCTGCCCTCCCGAAAGAGATCGTGCTGATCGCAGCCATCTTGATGTTCGGCCGAAAGGGATTTTGCAGGTGGTGAGACCGTTTTCCAGCCGCAGCGCCGTGGGACGGCGCGGCCGCGGCCGCAGCGAGCCGCAGGCGAGCGAGCAGGCGGAGGAAACCCGCGCTCCCCAATTGCGCCGTAGGGTTTTCCGGAGCCTCGTGGGAAACGGTCACTTGCGCATGGATAGCAAACGCGCCCGACATCAAGACCCTTCTCCAGGACTTAGCACCCGCACCTTCGGTCATGGTCCCAAACTGCGTTGAACGACTTGGGACAGGACAAGGAGTCCCAGGGGCCGCCCCCATTCATCGAGCTCCCCTGCCCGCCCTGACCAAGCGGAGCGCAGCGAGCGGGGGCAGTCGGTCCCGGCTCTCCCTTCGGGTCGCTATGCTGAGCCTCCTGCGGCTGCCCTCTTTCCGCTCCCTGCGCGACGAGAATTCCCGAAATCCCGCCCTCGCGGTCGGCGCTATGCTGATTTCTCCGATACTCTTCATTGTCTCAGGACCGCGCCTGCTCGTTGCACGTCGCGGCGGCGCGGTCGGAGGGCTGTGTCTCCTGATCGGCTCTCCTCGGGCGCGGCGTTGTCGTCACGGAACCGACCTTCGGTTGGCTCGGAGCGCGGCGTTGACAGGAACGACCGCGCGTCTTGGGCTAACTCTTCTCGAGGAACCGGATGCCCTCTTCGGTAAGGCCGATGGAAGTCTGGCTTCCTCTGGTTGATTGATCTCAACGAGCTTGTAGTCGAGTAGGATCCGCAGGCGCCGCCACGGCATATCGAGCTCCTCACCACGCACAATGATAGCGAGGTCAGCGAGAGCGTCTTCGCGTTGCTCCACTGTCATCGGCGGAACGTCATGCTAGTCTCTTGTTTCCATTGATCAACTCCGGCTCGTTGCCTTCTCGTTGTGGTCGTAGGCGACACCGCCCGTACCGGTCGGCCACGCTCTATGCCGATGGCACGGAGCCGGCCTGCGTCCGTCTCCGCCGATCCCGGTAACGATCGCTTGTCCAGCGGCTGCTCGCGCATCCGGTGTCGAGGCCCGGTGCGGGCCGCCTTGCTTGTTTGCGCCCATGACATCGTCGGCCGTTCGGATCAAGGGGCAGGCGCGGCAGAGCCGCTTGTCGCGCCGGCAAAAAAACGGCTTTCCGCCTGCGGCAGAACCTTCCGTTTTTTCCCCGTCACGACCCCTTGACCCGCCCGATGCATTCCCAGCCCCACTCTCACCGATCTTCGTCCTTCCGTTCGCTGACCTCCTCACACGCCGACGATCCGTCCTGACTTCAGCTCAGCCATCTTACGCTGCCGCCAGAGCGGAATCCTTGTAATCTTCGTTCTTGGTCATCATTGCCCAGATGGATCGAGCCATTTTGTTGGCGAGGGCGATCGCAACGAGCATACGAGGTTTGCGCGCCAGCATCCGTGCCAGCCACGAGTTCTCAGGTGGGGCTTTCCGGCATGCCCATCGAATGACGGTCATCGCGCCGATGATAAGAAGCCGACGGATGTCGCGTTGTCCCATCTTCGATGTTCTGCCGAGCACCTGCTTTCCTCCGCTCGAATGCTGTTTTGGCACCAAGCCGAGCCAGGCCGCAAAATCTCGTCCTCTTCTGAAGGTCACCATGGTGGGCGCGAAAGCCTCGACTGCCATTGCCGTAATCGGTCCCATTCCGGGCATGGACATAAGGCGGGCGGTGCTCTGCGAACGCTTCGCTTCCGATCTGAGCGCCTTTTCCAGCGATGCGATCCGAGAAGAGAGCACTCCTATCTGGTCCAGATACAGTCGAGCGGTCTCCACAACGATAAGGTCGAGGCCCGTGTCGTGATCTTCAACAATCTCCGCCAGCAACGCCAGGCTCGCAATTCCCTGCGGTGCGATGACACCATGCTCGGCCAGATGTGCTCGAAGGGCATTGATAAGCTGCGTTCGCTGACGGACGAAGAGGTCCCGCGTCCGGAAGAGCATGGAGCAGGCCTGCTGCGGTTCAGACTTCGGAACGACAAAGCGCATCGACGGCCGGGTCGCTGCTTCCACGATCGCTTCCGCGTCGGCAGCATCATTCTTCTGTCGTTTGACGAAAGGCTTCACGTAAGCCGGCGGGATCAATCGAACCTCGTGGCCAAGCTTGCCGATCTCACGCGCCCAGTAATGCGCTGTGGCACAGGCCTCCATCGCGACCGTGCATTTGGGCAGTTCCGTAAAGAAGGTGACCACCTGGCCGCGAGACAGCTTTCTGCGCAAGACCAAACTTCCATCGCTTCCTGCGGCATGAACCTGAAACACCCGCTTTGCAAGGTCCAGGCCGACGATGCTAACTTCCTTCATGGATGCTCTCTCCTCTAAGTGACGTTCTGGCGAACATCACTCAGGCACATTGCAATGCCGTCGGAGGGGGCATCCACTCCATCAGTTCTCAGTGGCAATCAACAGACTGGCGTTCGACTTAGGGATTTAGCGGATCTAAGAGCTTTCGGGCATATCTCTGCATACACGAGAGAAACCAGTTACTTCAGCACGATCTTTCACTGAAACCGCCTCGAGGTCTCTCCGAGTTGGCATCTGCGAAACAATTCTCCCTCCTCTATTTTTATCCTCATCATTAGAGGCAACGGTGATCTCGCAGACAAGAACAGTTTGCATATTGCGGCCATCTGATTTCCAGATGGCCGAGGTCGTGGGAGGTAGCGGGGCTTCAGTCGAACTTCGGATAGGCAAGGGGATCAATTGCACAGTAACGACTCTCCGCATGACCGGCAGCCGCCTCTTGTTCAATTGACGCTAGCTTTTTCACGGTCAACGTCGGAGCCTGGGACGAACCCCAAGGACATCTCGGATAGAAAACTCGAGTGAATTCGCAGACACCGGGCAAGGTGGAGAGGATGTCGTTGTGAATACGCTCAAACGCGCCGGCATTCTCGACGTCCACACGCATGTAATCGGAACCACGCGCAGCCAATGACACGATCTACGGTCTTGCCGCCTATTTCTACGCCTCCAATCTCAAACGCGTCTGGAAAGTGGCCGAGGCGCTTGAATACGGCATGGTCGGCATCAACACCGGCCGTATGTCGTCGGAAGCAGCCCCCTTCGGCGGCGTCAAGCAGTCAGGGATCGGTCGCGAGGGAATCTCGGCACGGCCTCGAGGACTATCTCGAGATGAAGTATCCCTGCATGGGCGGGCTTTAGTCCGCGGGCCATGCTCATCAACGTCACAGATATCCAATGGATTCCGTGGCCGCGTCTTGCTCAATCAGTCAACTCCATTCCGTGACCTGAGTTGCTAGAAGAAGGTGAGTGGTGATCGCAGTGTCCCTTCCGCTTGGCGCATGAACCGCCTCGCTCATTCGGTTCCCACAGGTCACTGCGACGGCACCATCGAAGCCCGCCATTCGTTTCACCGGGGGAAGCGAAGATCTGCTGCAACGGTCGATCGAAACTTGTCGACGCGTAATCCAAACCGCATGCTGTTGACTCACCCCTTCAACCGTTTGAAAAGAAGTTTCCAACCGGGAGCTTACCATGGCGGACGAAGAAAATCTGGAACAGGCCCAGCCCTTGTCCAGGGCCGAGACCAGCGAGACGGCGCATCCCCCGAAGAGGCGCACATCATCGGCGAAGGGGAAACGTTTGTCTGCCGGCGCGAAAGCGAGCAAGGCTGGGCCGCCTGCGAACAGTGTGCGGCAGCGCCGTTACTCCGACAGCAAGCGCGCCGAAAAGCTCGCGCAGATCGAGGCGCGCGCATCGGCCGGCGACACCCTGAAGACGGCGATCAAGGACGCCGGGATTTCCGAGCAGACCTATTACCAATGGAAACGGACCGCCGGCGCGGTGGAGGCGCCCGCCGCCAAACCCCAGCCAGACGCCAGGGTCGAGCCCAGCGCCGGCGTCGATACTCTGGCGGACCTGGTCGCGCTCGAAGAGGAAAACAAGCGGCTGCGCCAGCAGCTCGCGGAAAAGCTTCGCGCTGAGAATGCCGAACTGCGCAAGCGGCTCGGTCTGGACTAGGCTGACAGGCTATACCGCCTGCGTTGCAAAAACGCACGCCTTTGCCTATCTGTGCGGCGAACCCCACGTGTCACGGGGTCACGTTCCTTCATTTCCGGATAAAGGTCTGTATGAAAGCAAGACGCAATTTCATTGTCGAATTCAAGTCGGGCCGGCGTCAGCAAAGAGGCCAAGGCGCCTCGATCTGGGGTGATACCGACCTCAAGGCGATCGCGCGTGCGGTGGAATCCGATCTGGCGGTGACCGGCGTTGGCGCTGACGCAGAGCTCGGTGCGGTGCGGCCATCACCTGCACCCCATCGATCCGAGTCCAGAATTCTCGAGACGATCGTGAAACCCGACGAACAACCGTCCGTGGCGGCCCTCGTGAAGGCGACGACCTCTGACTTGCCGACCCAGCCGGCGGATTTGCCACAACCATCAGCGAAAACGGATGACGCTGCAAACGTGCCAGTCCCCGTCCCCGCGCAAGAAGAGACAGCCCCCGCTGCTCCTATGAGGCGCCGCGCTGCCTTGAAAGCGATGGGGCCAAAAAAGAAAACGCCAGCCCGATCCGTTTCCGCGGGGATATCGCAGCAGGCTGGCGCAGAGGACCTCAACGCGCTCGAGGCCGAAAACCGCCGGCTGAAGGCGCTGTGGCGGGCGCATCTGTATGCGGAGAATGCTGAGCTTCGGAACATGTTGGCCCGCCTTTCCGCGATCTAACGCATCAAGACCCTTGCCGTTGACAAGGACGGTCGGCGATCCGGCAGACCGGAGCGATCGATGGCGCAGCGCCGCTCGCGGTCCCGGTTGCGCTCGCTAATGATCGACTGGTCAAAGGTTCAATTCGTTGCCGACGGTGCTGAAGCTCCCGTTTCGTGCCGCGGCCGCGACCTATCGGAGATGACGGAAGCCCATGTTGTACACCTGACCCATTGGTTTGGGAGCTAGTTGATTTCGTAGGGTTGATTGCATTCTTGCCATCGACCGAACAACAGGAGGGCCACCGCCGCGCCGTTGAGTTGCGCCTTAGTCCCAAACATCTCGCCGCTGAGTGAATGTGCCTTGGAGAGGACAAGGGGCCATCGGACGAGCCGATCGCCTCTTGTTTGCAGTGGCTCTGGCTTCGTATCAGGTATGGATGTCGATGGAGGATGCCTGCGATGATGTAGGCGTTGCCAGCCAGCGCCCACTCGATCAGCACCTGTCTTCTTGCTTGCGGCAGCACCCCTCCCAGCGGAAACTGGAGCCTTGGCGTGAGGAACTTAAATGCATTGCCTTTTGGGTCTGGAAGACTGCTCTAATCCAGTCCGTCCCTGTCACAGACGGCCATCGGCTCCGCCCCGTTGGCGACGATGATGCCGCGGGCTATGGCGTAGCAGGGTTCCTCCAGCACCAGGGAGCTTCCGGGGTCGATGAGGACCCGCGAACACAGGCCGATGGCCTGCTGCAAGCCGCTGACGACGCTTAGGGGACTGCTCCCTTTGAGGCGCGGTCCTCTACCGGCGCGGCGCGACGGGCGCCCGCTTGCCGCGGCCCCACAGGATGAAGGCCACGAGGGGAAGCAGGATGAAGTTTAGCGGCAGGGCGGCAAATTCGCCCCGCATGGCATGGAAGATGATTGCGCAGATTTGCAGCAGTGTGCAGCCAAGCGCCGCAAGCACGGTGAGGCGCGGCTGGATGCGGGTAAGAGCAGGCAAGAGGATGCCGATCCCACCCGCTACATCGATCAATCCGGTCAAGCGCAATAGCGATGGGTACTCGACCGGCCATTGGGTCTGCCACATAGCGGCCAGGGCCTCGGCGGGCATGAAGAGTTTCTGGAAACCGAACAGAATGAAGGCGGCGAACATCAGCGTTTGAACGCTCCAGAGGCTGATTTGCAGTACTTTCCCAGCTGGCTGGATGGGAGTGGAGACGGTGTTTGCTTGCATGGAAAGCTCCTGTTTCAGTAAAGCGGCTTCAGGCGGCGATACGAGCGATCCGCGCCCGCGCGGCGGTCACGGCATTTGCGGCGCCATCGGCGCCTCGGTTCACACCTTCGACACGGATCACCTCGACATCGGTGATGCCGATGAAGGCGAGCACTGACTTCAGGTAGGGCGTGGCATGATCAAGCGCTGCCGCCGGGCCTTCGGAGTAGATCCCGCCCGAGGCTAAGACGATGTAAGCCTTCTTGCCCTTGGCCAGTCCCTCGGGACCGCTAGCCGTATATTGGAAGGTCCTGCCTGCCCGGCCGATATAGTCGATCCAGGATTTCAGATTCGAGGTGATGTTGAAGTTAATGAAGGCGGTGCCGATTATCAGCGTGTCCGCCGCCAGAATCTCCGCCACCAGTTCATCTGACAGGCGGAGTGCAGCCGCTTCAGCAGCGTTCAGATCTTCGGCGGCTTTGTGGATTCCGGTCGTGAACCCACCATCCATATGCGGTAACGGGTTGGCGGCGAGGTCACGGTGAACAAGGGCGCCGGTAGGATTGGCTGCCCTTAGCCGTTCGGCAAGCTCGGCGGCGATCTGGGTCGAGAAGGAGCCGGGGCGCGGACTGGCGGTGAGAAGCAGGATGGATGACATGTGCAGTTCCCTTCGAAAGAATGCGGCAGGTGAATTAGCCATGATGTAAAGCTTGCTGGTCATCGGGAAAATCGGCATAAATTCGAACCAACATATCGATACGGTCGATGAGAGATGCAGCCGCACCCAACCTTGGATCAATTTCAGGTATTCCTTGCCGTAGTGGAGAAAGGCAGTTTCTCGGCGGCGTCCCGCGCGCTCAATCGCACGCAATCGGTCATTAGCTATACGATCGCCAATCTCGAGGCGCAGCTAGGAGTGGCGCTCTTCGGCCGTTCCGGGACGAAGCGGCCGCAACTTACAGAGGCTGGCAGGTCCGTTCTCGAGGATGCGCGCCGGTTGCTTGGGGATCTCGATTTGATGCGGGCGCGGGTGAAGGCGCTAAACGAAGGACTTGAGGGAGAGCTGCCCCTCGCCATCAGCAGCGCCGTGCCTTCAGACATCGTTGTCGCTGTGCTGCGCGCCTTCCGAAACCTGTACCCAACCGTGTCTGTGAATGTCACCGTCGGCACGCTCGGGATCGTGATGGATGCGGTCATTACCGGGAGGGCGACCGTCGGCTTCGGCGGCTTTATGGCGACGGGAAATCATCAGATCGTTTCCGAACGGATCGGCCATTCTGCGATGATACCCGTCGCAGCTCCGGACCATCCCCTTGGAATGCTGGACCGGACTATCAGCGTTGCCGACGTCAGGGACGAGACGCAGCTCGTGGTATACGACGCCTCTGGGCTGACAAAGGGACGCGACTTCAACGTCTTCTCACTCAAGACCTGGCGGGTCAGCGACAACGCGACCAAGCATCAGTTTATCCGCGGCGGATTGGGCTGGGGCGGGCTCCCGGCATCCCTGGTCAAGGGTGACATCGCCGATGGCCGCCTTGTCCGGCTTGCGTTTCCCGCTTTCGACCAGGGCGAGTATCCGATCTACGCCATTCACAATGTCGCCAACCCGCCGGGCCCTGCCGCGCGGTGGCTTACCACCGAGGTTCGCGCAAGGCTGTCCAGCGAATTCCACGGCTCGAATGGTGTCGGCACCGATCCGTGACAGCAGGTCCTCAGCGCTCGTGGTTACTCGAGTGCGTGACTGTTCTCTCGAAGAATACTCACCAGTCCGGAAATATAGGTTCAAACAGGAATTGGCCCATACGTCTTCACGTTCTCCATCGACACACAGGTGCGGAAACTTCTGACATTCCCACCTTCGAAGAAAAGGGTTCTTGTAAGCTCGTTGTATTCTGCCATGTCGCGGACGTTGAGGATGAGGATAAAGTCCATTTCCCCCGTCACATAATAGCACTGCTGGACCTGCGGACATTTGCTGAAACGCTCCTTCATCCCGTCGAGAAGGTCCAGCCTTTCGTTGTCGGTGGTGACATGGACAACAATCGTGAGCGGACGACCGATGGCCGTCTCATCCAAGACCGAAATATCGCTACGTATGTACTTCGCTTCACGCAGATGCTGCAGCCGCCGCGCCACCGCGGGCGGAGACAGGCCGATCTTGTCAGCGATGACCCGCTGAGGTGTCTGGTTGTCCTGCTGGACCAGCCGCAAGATTTTGAGATCGAACTCATCAAGGTCGGATGCGATAGTTCGAGCCACGAAAGTCTGCGCACCGACGACAAGGTGCTTCTCGGCACCGACGCTCCCAGTCTTGTGCGCCCCTATCTCAGACTGTGGCGCGACGAGACTGCCACTCCGCTGATCTCGCTTGATGAGGTCCTCCGGCGACCACCGGACGCTCGCGGAAGGCCAGTTTGCGCATCGCGCTCTTGGCCTCGTCTTCGGTCACTGTGACGAACGCGCTGGAGGTCGCATCCAGGATGCGCCAGGCAACCATTGAAGGGGTGTAGCACTCGAGCATCGCCTGGTTCGACGACGACCGTCTTGATGGCCTCGTGCCCTGTGGAGGCCTGGGTCCGCTGAGCACATCTGCTGGCTTCGATCCCACGATGTTTTCGTAGGAGGCCGGATCGGTCGCGCCCTCGGTGTTGATGAGCAGAACCCACGGAAATCCTGTTCCCGGTCGTCATGGGGCTTGCGGTGAAGAAGGGCAATGACGAGTGCTTCGGCCTTCTCTATGGCTAATGCCCGCACTGGCCCGGCTGGGCCTGCCAGGTGCGGATGTCCTTCATCCATGTCAGCGCCATCTCGGGCGCGCCGATCTCAGGGATGACGGCGACCGGATCGCCCTCAAGCGGAACGACCACGAACCACGGCCGGGTCGGGCTTTCCCAGAACTGGGAATCGAAGCCCGTGAAATAGCGGACGTTGGGCGGTGACGAGACGAGCAACGCGTCGAACTTGTGCCTGTGCATGATCTGGCGTGCGCGACCGCCACTTGCTTTCCCAAGCTGGAAACATGGCCGTAGGAGAAGGCGCTGAGAACGGCGCCTATCGCCAACCAGGTGCCCGCATGGAAGAGCGGCGACCAGGCCGGGGCTCCGACGAACGGCTCCAGCCGCCCTGTTTGCAGCAAGAGTTCGCTCAGGGGCGAGATCAGGCGGGTTGCCATGAGCCATCCGATGAGGAGTGCAAATGGCGCCATCCTCCGGAGGGCGTCAAGGAGTTGGCCCGCATCGGGGCGCTCATCGACAAGATAACGCAGCATGATGACTGGCCCATAGGCGCAGAGCATGGCAACTTCAGGCCCCAGAGCTCGCGTCGCGGCAATCAGCAGGAGGAGACTTCCGCCGAGCCAGACGACCTCGCTGAGACACTCGCGGGATGAAGCCCCGATACCTGCTTTTCTAGCCATCCTCCAGTAGAGCGGCAACCAGAGCGCATTCAGGGCGACTTGAAAGAAGCTGGCGTTGACAGCGAGCATGGTCGGATCGCTTCGAGAGAAGGCGCCAGCGACGATCGCACCGTTACCCATGCCGCCCCACAGGATCATTGTCTGGCTCAGCAGGCTGAAGGCCATGAGATAGACCGGTTGCAGGTCGAGCCTGCGCAACAGCAGCATTGTCCCGACGATTCCGACACCGAACCCGGTCGCGGATTCAGAAAACGGGCCGATCAGGAAGCACGCCGCAAACAGCAGACTCCGCCTGGACTGCCTGTTCTGCTGGAGGCTCTCGACCGGCATCTCGGCATCTCCTGGCCGAATAGCCATCTGCCAGAATAACAGCCCGCCCAGTATATATGGCACGACGATCCAGCCGATCCACGCGCCGCGAAAGAGTGCGCTGGCGCCATCGTACATCTGGAATTCGCCGGGCGCCGCGCCGAGCGCGACACCCATTGCCACCAGCAAGCCGATGCTCGCGGCAACGAGCGTAGAAGCACGACCACTTGCCAGCAGGCCGATGACGATGAGCGCGGGTAATGCCCAGACGATGTAAAGCAATGCCGTCGTGATCCTCCGTCGGCGTCTGAACTTGCTATGCGTCAGGGCAGATCCTGCTCGAGCAAGGTCAGGCAGTGTGCCACCTTCTCTTTTGCAAGCGGCGGCAGAGGGAGGATGGGGCGGGGCGGCTCGGCCTGGCAGACGCCAAGCAGATCGGCCATCGGCGGGATGCGCTTCGAGCGTACGGGCGATCGCCAGAGCCGAGGCGCTGTGCCGATCGATCCGAAGCGAGAGTGTTTTCAGACCGCGCATGATCAGAAAGGCCGAGTGCGGCGCCAAGGTCGCACCGGTAATGTAACGCAAACCGGTTTCGTGCAAGCGGTGGAGCGTTTCCGCGTCGCCGAGTAGCGCCCCACCCAAGGTGTCGCCATGGCCGTTGATGTATTTCGTAAGAGAGTGAAGCACGATATCGGCGCCATGCTCGATCGGCCGCTGAAGTGCGGGAGAAGCAAAGGTACTGTCCACCGCGACTTTCACCCTATGCGCGTGCGCGCGCTCTGAGATTGCGGCAATGTCGAGAATGCTGCTGAGCGGGTTCACGGGTGTCTCGAAGTAGACGAGCTTGGTCTTTTCCGTGATCGCCGCGTCGAGGTTCGAGGGATCAGAGAGGTCCACGGAAACGACCTTGATGCCGAAGCGCGGCAGACCTTGCTCCACCATCGCGACAGTATTCGAATAAAGCGTCTTGTGAACGAGAAGCTCGTCGCCCTGCGACAGCAATGAGAGGATCAGAGTGCCGAAGGCGGCCATTCCGGTCGATACGACAAGGCCCGCCTCAGCCCCCTCCAGATTCGCAAGCCGCTGCTCGAGAATCTCTGTGGTCGGGTTGTATTCCCGCGCATAAAGTCTGCCGCCGAGCGCTGCTGCGGCGTCATTCGCCTCGACGCTCTCGAAGCCGTAGGTCGAGGTCAGGAAGACTGGCGGCTGGACTGCCCGTTTGTAGTCCACCGGGCTGAACGCATGATGAATGGCTCGCGTGTCGAATGCGTAGCTTGCCGCGTGAAAGTGGTCAGATTGCTTCTGACATTTGTCATGCTCGCTGCCGCCTGTCATAGCTGGATCGTATCCTCTTTGCTTTGGCCCAGACTGGCATCATACTGGCCGGCATGAAACATCCAGTTTGGCAGAAAGAATATGGTCCAGTCGGAAAACCAAGCGGCGGCAGCGCACGCGCCCAGGATGGGCGCACGCAGGATTTACGAGGCGCTCAAGAGTCAGATCCTTGGCCGTGTCTATGAAGCGGGAAGTCAACTGCCATCCTCACGCAGCCTGGCCAATGAACTGCATGTGTCGCGGACAACGGTTACAGTTGCCTATGAACAGCTTGCCGCTGAAGGCTTTGTGGAGCTGCGCCAAGGCGCCCGCCCGCGTGTGACAGCGCTGGAGCTGAGACAGCGGCCGCGAGAATCCGACACCACACAGGAGGCGTTCGGGCCGCTTTCTGCTTACGGCGAAAGACTTCGGGCGCTTTCGCCGTGGCTCGACTATCTGCCAACCAACCTGGCGGTTGATTTTCGATACGGCGATCTTGCCCCATCTGACTTTCCGGCACTGGCGTGGAAGCGCGCTATCAATTCGGTGATTGCCCGAAGACCCGGGCGGCTGGCCTATGAGGACCCACGAGGATCCCGGCGCCTGCGGCAAGCCCTTCAGGGTTACCTTTGGCGGGCACGGACGTTGCAATGCGATCTTGAACAAATCATCGTCGTCAATGGTTCCCAGCAAGGGCTGGATCTCTGCGCTCGGATCCTCCTCGACGCGAACAGCGCATTTGTGATGGAGAATCCCGGCTACCGAATGGCTCGCCAGATCTTCTCAAGCACCGGGGCTTCCGCCGTGGCAGTGGACGCGGACGCGGGCGGCCTGAAGACCCCGGACTTATCAGGAATCGACGCCCGGATAACCTATGTAACACCATCCCATCAGTTTCCCTTGGGCGGTGTCATGCCGATCAGCCGTCGCCACCAGCTTCTCGCTTGGGCTCGGGATAGAGACGCCTATGTGGTTGAGGACGACTACGACAGTGAGTACCGGTACGACATCAGCCCGGTTCCGCCCCTCCAGAGCCTGGCGGACGGGCGCAACGTCATTTATCTGGGCACCATTTCAAAGACACTGTCGCCGATGATGCGCATTGGCTACCTCGTGGTGCCAAAACAATTGCAGGAGGTGTTCGCAACCGCCAAGCAATTGACCGACCGCCATACACCCATGACCGAGCAGGAGGCGCTCGCCTCACTGATCGAAAGTGGCGCCTATGAGAGCCATGTGCGTCGCGTCAGACGACTGAATAGGGAGCGCCGTGAGACATTATTGAGCGCTCTTGAAACTGCATTCGGCGACCGCGTCACGGTCGAGGGTGCGGATGCCGGATTGCATGTCGTCGTCTGGTTCAATGGGCTGCCCGGATCAGCTGAGATCGCCCTAATGGATGCCGCGCGCCAACGCGGCGTCGGCCTCTACGGTATTTCACCGCTCTACGATTCTGAACCAGGGGCAACTGAGGCGCCACGCGAGCGGCTCGGCTTGGTGATGGGCTATTCGGCGTTGACACCGAGGCAGATCGAGAAGGGCATTCAACTTGTCGCCTCGGCCGTCGATGCGGTGAAGGGTGCGGGCTGACAGCAAGACCCGGCTCGCCGAGCATCTTATTGCATCCTCTCGTGGCAAGCCTCTACCTTCGCCGAACTGGACTAGGAACATGCTGATAAACTGGCACTGTTGACGAAGCCAGTTCCACGGCAGATTTCCCCATCAGCCGGGACTGGTGAGACATGGGATGATCCCATGATGAGAGCAGTAGGCCACTGGCGCGGAGATCCATGTCGATCGAAGGCAAGCGGGAGCCGATACATGACTTGGCAGGGGAGTCTGCTCCACATTCACATCGCGCCGGCCGCTTCCTACGAGATGGAAGAACTGGCGGAGGCGCAGCTCATCGCTGGCCGCGGTATTTTGGGCGACCGCTATTACCTCGGGACCGGTACGTATTCGCCCAAGCCGGACGTCCGTGAAGTCACGCTGATCGAGGCTGAGGTCCTGGAGGCGATTGCCAAGGGAGAGCCGAAGATTCCCGGTTTCAAGGGCACGCTCGCGCCCGAAGATCACAGGCGCAATCTAACGACCCGCGGCGTTCCGCTCGGCCACCTCGTCGGCAAGCGCTTCCGGGTCGGTGAGACGGTTCTGCGAGCGGCACGAATGAACTTTCCCTGCAAATACATCGAGGAGCTGCTCGGCATGCCGGGCCTCTACGAAGGGCTGCTGAACCGTTCCGGTCTCAACTGTTCGATCGAGGTCGGTGGTATCATCCGTCCTGGCGACCCGATCCTGCCAATGGACGAGTGACGCGACATGGGATCTCCGCGTATCATCATGAAACTGATCGTTGCCGGCGTCCACGACGAGCCGGGCGACGTCCGCGTGATCGAGCTGAGGCACTCGCGCAGGCCTCTTCTGCCGGCCTTCGAACCAGGATCGCATGTCGACGTTCATCTCCCCGACGGAAAGGTACGCCAATACTCGCTCTGCGGTGATCCGGAAGATCTCAGCCGCTACACGATAGCGGTGAAGCGCGAAACCAGTGGCCGGGGCGGCTCGGCATGGATCCACGAAACTATCGCACCAGGCGCCGAGCTGCCCGTATCCGCCCCGCGCAATCATTTCCCGCTCCGGAAGGGTGACGGGCCGGTCCTTTTGCTGGCAGGCGGTATCGGGATCACACCCATTCTTGCGATGGCTCGGGCTCTGTGTCGGCAGGGCAAGCACTTCGAACTCCACTATTTTGCGCGAGGCCGGAACTTCGCACCTTTGCTGGGGACCTTGGAGGACACCATCGGCTCCGAAAGTCTGAGGCTCCACTTCGACGATCAAGTCGAAACCCGGCAGGACATTCATAGCCTGTTGTTGGCGCGGCCCGATGGTGCGCAGCTCTATTACTGCGGGTCTCCCAGCTTCATGGCCGCCGTTGCACAAGCTTCACGCCACTGGCCGGATGGCACGGTCCATTTCGAAGCCTTTCAGCCGCCGGTCCGGGATAATGCGCCACCCGAACCGTTCACGATCCTTCTTCGTAACGGGACAGTCGTTCCGGTACCTGCAGACGAGTCAGCGCTATCGGCCATTCGCGCCGCCGGCGTGTTGCTGATGGCGTCCTGCGAGAACGGCGTCTGCGGAACCTGCGAGTGCGGGTATTTGGAAGGACAGCCAATACATCGCGATGCAGTGCTTTCAAACGAAGCCCGTAACTATCGCTTTATCCCGTGCGTGTCGCGCGCGACGGGCGTTCTGAAACTCGACCTGTAAAAGAAGGGGCAGAGGATGAGCTCCAAGATCAGCTACCTGCAGGAAATTGAACGCTGCGTTTCCTGGCTCGCCGCCTGGACGATCCATCACGCGAACCATATCCGCGAAGCGGACGAGGTGAAGGTCGGCGGGCACCAGGCTTCGTCGGCTTCGCTCAGCACCATCATGATCGCGCTCTACTGCTCGGCGCTTCGTCCTCAGGATCGGGTCGCGGTCAAACCCCACGCAGCACCGATATTCCATGCTCTCCAGTATCTGGCAGGCAACCAGACCCGCGAGAAGCTCGAAAACTTCCGCGGTTTCAAGGGCGCACAGAGCTATCCGTCACGGACCAAGGATGTCGATGACGTCGACTTCTCCACCGGCTCGGTCGGTCTCGGCGTGGCGCAGACGCTGTTTTCTTCATTGGTCCAGGACTATGTCTCCGCACATGGATGGATGAACGATCGGCCTGAAGGACGCATGGTCAGCTTGATCGGCGATGCCGAGATGGACGAAGGCAATATCTATGAGGCCTTGATCGAAGGTTGGAAACACGGCCTGAGAAACTGCTGGTGGGTCGTCGACTACAATCGTCAATCGCTGGACGCCGTCGTTCGCGAAGGCCTCTGGGAGCGTTTTGAACAGATATTCAGAAACTTCGGCTGGGACGTCGTGATCCTGCGCCATGGCTCTTTGCAAGAAGCCGCGTTTGCCGAGCCCGGCGGGGACAAGCTGCGGCAGTGGATCGAGACGTGTCCGAACCAGCTCTATTCCGCCCTGACCTTCCAGGGCGGCGCGGCGTGGCGAAAGCGACTGCTGGACGAGATCGGTGATCAGGGGCCCGTGACCGCCTTGATCGAGCGACGTTCCGATGAGCAACTGCAAGCGCTCATGGTTAATCTCGGAGGGCATGATCTGCCAAGCCTGCTCGAGGCCTTTGAACAAGCTTCGCAGCACGACCGCCCGGTCTGCTTCATCTGCTATACGATCAAGGGATATGGCTTGCCGCTTGCAGGCCACAAGGATAACCACGCCGGTCAGATGACTCCCACGCAAATGGAGGGGTTCCGCCAGCAGATGGGCGTAAAGCAGGGACAGGAATGGGAGAAATGGTCCGCAGCTACCATGCCGGATGCTGAGCTCGACGCGTTCGTCGCTCAGATGCCGTTCTTCAGCGAGGGCCGCCGCAGACTGTCTTCGCCGGCGATCCCGGTTCCTCCTGCGCTTCCCTTCCCTGGGCAGCCAGGCAAGCTGCTTTCAACCCAGATGGGCTTTGGCCAGATTCTGAACGATATCGCGCGTGGTGACACACTGCTTGCCGAGCGCATTGTCACGACCTCTCCGGACGTGACTGTGTCAACCAACCTCGGCCCCTGGGTCAATCGGCGCGGGTTGTTTGCCCGTGAGAGCATGTCCGACCTCTTCAAGGCGGAGCGGATTCCGTCGACCTACAACTGGGAGTTCGGTCCTAAAGGCCAGCATCTCGAACTGGGGATTGCCGAATCCAACCTGATGATCATGCTTGGTGCACTTGGTCTTTCCCATTCGATCAACGGCGCCAGGCTGCTGCCCATCGGCACCGTCTATGATCCGTTCATCTACCGCTCGGCCGACCAGTTGAACTACGCCTGTTACCAGGATGCGCGTTTCCTGCTGGTTGCAACACCGTCCGGCGTAACGCTAGCGCCGGAAGGCGGCGCGCACCAGTCGATCGGCACGCCATTGATTGGTATGGCGCAGGACGGACTGTGCTCTTTCGAGCCGGCCTTCGTCGACGAGCTTTCGGTCATCATGCGCTTCGCCTTCGACTACATGCAGCGCGACGGCGAAGGTGACCCCGATGAAACCACGTGGTTGCGCGATCAGACCGGTGGATCCGTTTATCTGCGCCTGTCGACGCGCCCGCTCGAGCAGCCAGCGCGCCAAATGGCTCCTGAGCTGGAGCAAGACATCATCAATGGGGCCTACTGGTTGCGGCGGCCTGGGCCAAATGCCAGCGTGATCATTGCCTATCAGGGCGTCGTCGCACCCGAGGCGATCGCCGCAACCGGTTTGCTCGCCGAAGATCGACGGGACGTCGGATTGCTGGCGATCACCTCCGCGGACCGGCTCAATGCCGGCTGGCAAGCTGCTGAACGCGCCCGACAACGTGGAGCGGTCGGGGCGATGAGCCACATCGAGCGCCTGCTGGCGCCTTTGTCACGCGATTGCGGGATCGTCACGTTGATTGACGGGCATCCAGCCACGCTCTCCTGGATTGGAGGCGTCTATGGTCACTGTGTCAAGTCGCTGGGGGTCGAACATTTCGGCCAGACCGGCACAATTGCCGACCTTTATCGGCATCATGGCTTGGATAGCAATGCTATCATGCACGCGGCTCAAGCTGCCAGCAACGGAAGGGTCCCCCGCTATCTGCAGGCGCTTTCATGAAATTGGGCTTCGGGCTTTCGAAACAGCTTCTGTGCGGTGATATCCCTGGTTCAGCGGAAGACTGATTTAGGTAATCGATCCTCCTTTAGAGCTTGCTGGGCGCTGGGCGTCCAGATTTGCGGCCCGCTGGTGTCCAAAGAGAGTTCGTCTTAGAGAATCTATCAAGCGGCTACCGTTAGCAGCCGCTTGAGCAGTCAACGGATCGCGCTGCTTCCGCTTTCTCGACAAAGTCGAAAACTTCAGAAGCTGGCGGCTGCGGCCGCACCTGACCGTCCTTCAAACTGCTTCAGCGTGAGCGCCAAGATAGATCTTTCCGACGACGGGATTGTTCATGATGCTCTCGGCGCTCCCATCAATCTGGTTTTTTCCCTCTGCAAGAATGTAGCAGCGATCGGAAATCTCCAGCGCCTTGTGAGCATTCTGCTCAACCAGCAGCACGCCGACGCCTTGTCGATGACTTATCTCGCGTATGTGCTGGAATACTTCGTCTGTCGCCTTGGGCGACAGGCCAGCGCTTGGTTCGTCAAGCAGCAAGACCGAGGGTCCGGCCATGAGCGCCCTGCCGAGCGCCACGACCTGCTGCTGGCCGCCGCTTAGCTTGCCAGCGGTCGCTGTCCAGTAATCGGCCAGGTTGGGCAGAATTTCACGCACCACCGCCTGCCGCTCCTTGACCGAACCCGGGACGGCAAAAAGACCCATACGCAGGTTTTCTTCGACGCTCATCGTGGCGAATACGTTGCGCACCTGAGGCACATATCCCAGACCGGAGCGCAAACGATCACGCGTCGGAGCAAGGGTGATATCGATCCCCTTCAGCTTGATGGTTCCCGCTTTGGGCCTCAACAGGCCCGCAAGTGTCTTCAATAAAGTTGACTTACCGCAACCATTCGGACCGATAATGGTGACGATCTCACCTGCGGCCAAATCTAGGCTCACTCCATGCAAGATCTGCATCTCGCCGTAACCGGCGACAAGGGACTCGGCTGTTAAAATGATCTTCTTGTTCATGCGCTCACCCCTCCAAGATAGGCGTCCAGCACTTCCTTGTTCGATTGAATCTCAACAGGCGTGCCTGCGGCAATTACCTGCCCCCTGTCCATGACGATCACCCGCTCGCACAGTTCCATGATGACCGTCATGTTGTGCTCGATGATCAACAGCGTCACACCAGAGGCATGGATGCGCCTGAGAACCGCCATCAGATGTCGTATGAGGGTCGGATTGACTCCGGCGGTAGGCTCGTCGAGCAACAACAGCTTTGGGTCAGCCATCAGGCAGCGGGCAAGTTCAAGAAGCTTTTTCTGACCACCCGAAAGTAGGGCTGCCGGGTGTTGAGCCTTTTCCCCCAAGCCGACCATTTCCAAGACCCCCTGCGCCTTCTGCAGGTTGATCCTTTCCTCGTCGCGAACGCGCTTGCCGGGCAAGAGGACCGACCGCACCTGGTCGCCGAACTGCCCCTCGGGCACCAGCAGGAGGTTCTCAAGCACGGTCATCTGTTTAAGTTCGCGCGGAATCTGAAACGTGCGGCGAAGGCCGAGCCGTGCGATATCGTGCGCGCTCAGCTTTTCGATGTGGTTCCCATCGAACAGGACCTCGCCGCTGTCGGGGCGAACGAAACCACTGACCAAACTGAAAAGGGTGGACTTTCCGGCTCCGTTCGGCCCGACGAGCCCGGTTATGCTGCCGGCGCGGACGGAGAACCGGCATTTGTTGACGGCCTGCAGGCCTCCAAAACGCCGGCTGACGTCCTTGATCTCGAGTATCTGTTTCATCATGCCCTCCCCGGGCGGTAGCGAACCATTACGATCGCGATCAATGCAAGTCCGAGCACCATCAGGCGCAGAGCCGCCAATTCCACACCATCGACAAATGTGATGTAGTCCTTGAGCAGGCGCGTCCCTTCAAGAAGCGCAGCAACCAGAGCCGTGCTCAGGAGAGTTGCCACGCTCGAGCCCTGTGTGCCAATCAAGACGGCCGCAAGGACGTAAATGCTCACGTTCGGACCAAACATATCCGGCGAGATGTAGCTGAGGTAGCTGGCAAAAAACGCGCCACCCAAGCCAGCCAAAGCTGCGCCCAACAGGAATGCTTTTGTCTTGTATGCCAGTGCGACCTTGCCGACGGAGGTGACAACGCCCTCGTCTTCCCGGATCGCCTTGAGCGTCCGCCCGATGGGGTAACGCTCGATACGCCGGGTGAACCAGAAGGCGAACGCAAGCGCGAGTGCCGTGACGACCAGAAAGGAAGTCTCCGATCCAAGTCCGGGGAATGATGCGGGACGCGGTACGCCTGCAACCCCGTCAGGTCCCCCCGCCAGCCATTTCTCATTCAGCAGGACCAACCTGACGAACTCGCTGAAACCGAGTGTTACAATGGCGAGGTAATCCTCGCGCAGACGCGGTGTGAACATTGCAACGGCAGCACCGAAGACACCGCTCAAGGCCGTCGCCACACCGACCGCCAGCAGAAAGGGGACGCCCGCTTTCGAAAGAAGGGCAAACGTGTACGCGCCAACTGCGAAGAATGCGACCTGACCCAGATTGATAAGCCCGGTTAAGCCCCATTGGATGTTGAGACCGAGCGCCACAAATCCGTAGATGCCCGCAAAGATCAGGATCGCGATGAGATAGTCGATCATGGCTTAGCTCCTGGATTTCACAAGGCCGCTTGGGCGAACCAGCAAGACGAGGGTAAGTACGAGAAATGCCAGCGCGGTTTTGTAGCTCGATGGCAGGATGAAGAGGCTGAACTCTGACGTCAGGCCCACCAGTACCGCGGCAAGTGCAGCACCGACAACACTCCCAAGACCGCCCAGGATCGCGACTGCGAAAAGGGGTATCAGAACGCGCCAGCCAAGAAGCGGATTAAGAGACGTCTCGGTCGCCAGCACAATTCCGCCGACGGCAGCGAGGAAGCCGGCTGCAAACAAGACGGCGCCATAAACCCGTTCAGGCTGGACACCTGTTACGATGGCAAGCTCGGGATTGGTCGACGTTGCTCGTACCGCGCGACCAAACTCGGTGTAGCGCAGGCCCAGGAAAACCCCTGCAAGAATGACGATGACCAGCCCGATGATTGCAGCTTGCACCGGCGTGATGATGAAGCCGGCAATGATGAACGGTCGCATCGGCAGGATCGGGAACTGCAGGTTTCCGTTGCCCCATCCGAAACGAACCAAATTTTGCAGGACCAGCATCAGCCCCAAGGAAAGCAGCACCGGCGGGAGAATTCCAGCCTTCCGCACGAAGCGGAAAGCCGTCTGGTCGACCGCAAGCGCAATAAGGCCTGTAACGACCGCCGCCAGAAGCCCAGCCGCCCACAGCGGCAATGAGAAACCGCAGAGAAGAAGCGTGAGATAGGCACCGAGCGTCATGAACTCGGGGATTGCAAAATTGGGATAGCGCAGCACACCGTAGATGAGCGAAATGGCTGCCGCTGGCAGACTCCATATCGCAGCCATCACGAGCGCCGAGATGAGGTAGATCTTGAATTCCATCGTGGCGTTACCTTCGGCTGAAGGCGCCGCACCAATGCGGCGCCTTAATCGGTGCGATTAAAACTGCACTTCGCTGATCTTCCCGACAGGAGCGGTCTTGCCGTCCTTGACCTCGGAAACGCGGAAGTTCGCCTTTGCAATGTTGCCGTTGGCATCGAAGTCGAGCGGTCCCGACGCGCCGTCGTAGTCGATGCGCTCGCCCTTTCGCAGCGCTGCCACCCCTTCAGCAAACGACGTGACCTTGGTGCCGCCAGTGCCGGTGATCTCACGGATCGCCTTGTCAAGCGCCTTGCCGTCTGTCGACTTTGCCGCTTCGATCGCAAGCGCAAGAATGACCATTTCGTCATAGGCCTGCGCGCCGAAGGAGTAGTAGCGATCAGAGCCTAGCTGTTTCGCGAGCCGCTGATAGGCGGGCGAGTCCTCGGAAACGCCCTCTTCGACCAGAAGCAGGCCGTCCGCTGCAGGACCGGCATTCTTGATCAAGTCGGCACTGACAGAAAAGCCCGGGACGATAAAGCGGGTGGTCAAGCCTGACTGGTAAGCAGCCTTCAGGATCGCGATCGTGTCTGGTTCGTAGCCAGAGATGTGGACGAAGTCGGGCTGGTCAGACAGGACGCGCGCAACTTCCGTGGTGAAAGTCGTTTGCTCCTCGTTATACGTGACGAAGCTCGTGATCTTGCCGCCGCGCTCTTCGAAGCGCTGCTTCAGAGCGTCAACTGTGCTCTGGGTGAAGGGTACGTTCAAGCCGAGGACCGCTGCCTTTTTCCAGCCTTGCTGGGCGGCGTATTCGGCGTAAGCCTTTCCGAACAGCAGGTCGTCCGGTTCAAGCCGGAACACATGTCCCTTCTTCTGGACTTCTGTGATGCGGCTCGCACCCGAATTGGACAGCAGGATCAAGCCCTTCTCTTGGACAATGGGTGCAACGGCAAGCGTGACGCTGCTTGCCCAGGTTCCGAAGATTGCGCTCACCTTGTCGACGTCAACGAGCTTGCGCGCAGCGCGAACGCCAGCCTCAGCATTGGTCTCGTCGTTCTCCTCAACAAGTCTGATCTTACGACCCAAGGGTCCGCCGGCCGCGTTGATCTCCTCGAGTGCAACTTTCGCCGAAGCGAGCATTTCCTGACCAAATGGACCGCCTGCGCCAGAAAGTGGCATCAATGCTCCCAAAACGATCTCGCTGTCGTCGGCCGCCGCTGGGCTCGGACCCAGCAAAGCGGCAAGGGATGCTGCGCTGACGCAGGCTGCCAGGAAGAGACGGCGCGAAGATGTCGCCCAGCCGCTGGATTGAATCTGTGCTTTTTTCATTTTTGAGTTCCCTCTGTTGAGTTTATGCTGATTGGATGTACTGCTGTGGACGCCTTGGGCGGCGTCATCTTGCCTCCTTCTTTGCTCTTAGCTGGCGCGCGATTCCTCCTCGCGCCGCGCTCACCACATCTCAAAAACCGATGTCACGCGGAAAGTCGGTAGTGTTCCTGGCACCATCTTCGGTGATGAGCATCACATCAGAATGTCGGAAACCGCCGACACCCGGTATGTAGACCGCAGGCTCGACCGAATTGACCATGTTGGCCATGAGCTTTCCGGAATTGTAGACCCGCAACTCTCCACGCTCTTCGCGTCCGCCAGCACCGATCATGATACCGAGCGCATGTCCGGTTCCGTGGCGCACGTAGTCGGCAAGGTCGACCTTTCGGAAAATCTCGCGTTCCATAAGCGCCATGTCTGACATGGTGACGCCCGGCTGAAGCGCCAGCTTGATGGCATCGAAGGCTTCATTCACCGCGTCGAGCGGCTTCTTCTGAGCCTGCGTCGGCTCACCGAACACAAACGTGCGTTCAAGTTCGGTGCAGTAGCCCCACATCACGGGGAAGATGTTCAGTGCAACCAGATCGCCACGTTTCAGCCGCCGACTGGTCGGATGCAGATGCGGCGTGAGTGTGTGATCGCCAAACTGGGCGTAGGCATAGGTGCTCGTGAGACCATTGATGGACAATGCTCCCATTGCCTTGTTCGTCTCAGCGACTGCGTGCGCTGCCACCGCAAGCTCGGTGACGTTCTCGTGAAGAGCTTCAAGAAACGCATTTGCGCCAATTTTTGCCAACTGGCCGCCGAGTTCGAGAAGACGGACCTCTTCATCGGATTTGATGAGACGCAGGTCCTCAATCAGTGGGCTGATCTCAACAAATTCCGCCTGTGAGAACCTGGCTGTCAGAGCGCGATGGATGCCGACCGGCATCAGCGCTTCCTCGATCCCGATGCGAACTGTGCCTGAACTCTGTCGGGCAATGAAATCGGCGCACATCCTGAGGCTGGTATGGACGACATTCTCGTCATCCCCATAAGCGAGAACCTCGTCGAAAACGCTGTGAGCTTCCATGGTCTCTTGTTCGAGCGCTGCCCCGCAAACGGCGCTGGTGCCGGATACGGGCAGTATCGCCCACATGGGTCGGCCCCACTCCGAAAGCAGCGGGACACCGCTCATGTAAAAGACGCTGTCAGCCGTATGCATGAACGCGAAGTCGATGTTTGCGGCAGCGAGTTTCTGCCGCAGCGCCTCGCTTCTGCGTGTCATTTCGGATCTTGAAAAATAGGTCATCCCCTCATCTCCTTTCTTGATTTCCGGTTGTTTCAACAGGCGGGCGGTTGCGCCTGCTAGACAAGATCCAGGCTGATCTCCTCGAATGCGATCCCGGACGTCGTCGCCTTCCATCGCTGGCCAGATTGGGCAGGCAGGGCGACCGTTAATGTACCGGTGGTGACGATGTCGCCGGAAGCCAACGGCTGGCCACCAAAGCGCTCCAGCTCACGCACCAGGTAGCGAAAGGCCTTGATCGGGCCCCCAAGCACTTGAGCTCCCCCTCCGGTCGCGGACAAACCCTCGTCGCTGGACAACGTGGCAGTAAAACTCTCAAGTTGCGCTGCCCACTTCCCGTGGTCGCCAGCAATCGGGTGTCGCTCGCCAAGAAGCAAAGCAACATGGACACCAGTGGCTGCGCCGTCGGCGACCTTGAATTGCCAGTCCGGAAAGATTGACGTGCAGACCTCGAAATCAAGTGCCACCCACTCCACGCAGTCCAGCAGCTCTTCTTCGTTCATCTGAGTATTGGGCGCAGCCTTGAGACCCAGCGCAACCTCCGCCTCCATACGGACATTCGGCCAATTGCGAACCTCAAGGGTGCTCGTCTCGCTCAGCTGAAACGTCGTCGTATCGTAGAGATAATTCCAGAGCGGCCCAGTGATGCCGTAGCCTGCCCAAGCGGCTGAGTTTGTGAAGCCGATCTTCCGACCGATAATCTTCTCCCCATTTGCTTCTCGCCTCCGACGCATTTCCTCCACCACCCAATAGGAGTCCGTCAGCTCGAAATCAGGGTGCCGCTGTGAAAAGGGCACGACTTCTGTCAACACACCACGCGTTCGGAACACCTCGTCGGCGATTTCAGATCTGATAGGATTTGTCAGCGACATCTTTACCTCGTTTTTGTTTGTTGTTCCCGGATCAGGAGTTTCTCAAGCTGTTACCAGGTCACAGCAATGTACTTGGTCTCGCAAAATTCCAGGATGCCATGATGAGCTCCTTCTCGCCCAAGTCCGCTTTGCTTTACGCCGCCGAACGGCGCGGCTGGATCTGATGCCAGGCCACGGTTGAGACCTATCATTCCAGCCTCGAGTCTCTCCGAAACGCGGAGGCCGCGGCCAAGATCACGCGTGAAGACGTAGGCGATCAGGCCGTATTCGGTGTTGTTGGCCGCAGCGATAACCTCATCTTCGCTTTCGAAGGTGCTCAAGGCGGCGATCGGCCCAAAAATTTCCTCGTTGGCAATCGCCGCATCAGCTGGGACATCGCGAATAACCGTGGGTGGGAAGTAGAAGCCGTCTTGATCAAGGGCAGCACCTCCCGTGAGCACCTTCCCCCCGCGCTCGGTCGCATCCGTCACCAGGCCACCAATTCGATCGAGTGCCTTCCTGTTGATGACCGGTCCGCACTGGGTGGATTTGGAGTAGCCTGCACCGACCGTCAGTGCCGCCATGCGTTCCGTAAGCTTTTGCGAGAAAGCTTCGACGATACCCGTTTGCACATAGAAGCGGTTGGCAGCCGTGCAGGCTTCGCCGCCATTGCGCATCTTAGCAACCATCGCGCCCTCGATGGCGGCATCCAGGTCAGCGTCATCGAAAACTATGAATGGTGCATTTCCACCAAGTTCCATTGAGCAGGAGATGATCGTGTCGGCCGCTTCGTGCAGGAGCTTTCGACCGACTTCAGTAGAACCGGTAAATGACAATTTGCGGACACGCGGATCATGCAACATCTTGCTGACCACGGCGCCTGACCGTTCAGTCGTGATCACATTGACAACACCATCCGGCACCCCCGCCTCAGCATACAGTGCTGCAAGCGCATAGGCGGTCAACGGCGTCTCTGTCGCCGGTTTCAGCACGCAGGTGCAGCCGGCGGCAAGGGCCGGTGCGATTTTGCGTGTAGCCATCGCTGCGGGAAAGTTCCAGGGTGTCACCAGGACTGCAACGCCAATCGGTTGATGTTGAACCACGATCTTGTTCGCCCCTGAGGGGGCGGTCGAGATTTCGCCGTTCAGGCGAACTGCTTCTTCCGAGAACCAGCGAAAGAACTCGGCGGCGTAGGTCACTTCACCGTGGGCGTCACTCAATGCCTTGCCGTTTTCGAGGCTGATCAACTCCGCCAACATGTCCTTTCGCTCGACCATCAGCTCAAAGCATCGGCGCAGAATCTCTGATCTTTTCCGCGGTGCTGTCGCCGCCCAGGCCGGCCCCGCATCGTACGCCGCCTGAACAGCGTCTAGAGCATCTTCGATCGTTGCGTCGGCAACGTCTGAGATGACAAGACCGGTAGACGGGTCAAGAACGTCGATGCGCCTAGCCGAGGCTCCAGGGCGCCACTTTCCAGCAATATAGAGGTCAGTAGGGACTTGTTTGAGGTCAAAGCTGATCTGGGACGTCATTGTTTGCGTCATTGTCAATTTACCTTCCATGCTTTTACATCGTTCCTCAGTCCAATTCGATCACCCGTGAAGGCAGCGCCGACCAGACTCGTCATGACTGTCGGATCGAGAGGGCGCGGATTGTTCTTGATCAGTCTGGCACTGCCCATCGCCTGTTCGGCAACTTGCGGCAACTGAGCCTCCACGATTCCCAAGTCGGCAATCGACTTCGGGATTCCAATCGACGCGAAGAGTGCTGCAACCGCATCTATCGTCTCGCTGGCAGCGTCGAACGAGGATCGGCCCTCAAGATCAAGTCCCATGGCCTTGCCAATCTCGACCAGTTCCGGCTCGCAAAAATTGCGATTGAGCTCCATTACGTAGGGCATCATGACAGCGACGCCCGCGCCGTGGGCCGTGTGGGTCATGGCTCCAATCGGATACTGGACGGCGTGAGCCGCTGCAGTCCCGGCCGTCCCGAAAGCAAGACCTGCTGTCGTCGCCCCCAGCATCAGGCGTTCGCGCGCTGTGTGATCGTCGCCATGATCATAAGCACGTTTAATGCTGCAAGAGATGTGGGATATGGCCAGCAGGGCATAGGCATCGCTCAGGGCGTTTTTGCCCAGGAAGACATGATCATGCACGATCGTGTCGGTCGGTGTGCGACGAATGGTCGTGTAGGCCTCGATTGCATGTGTGAGCGCGTCGGCACCGGAAACTGCGGTGAGGCTGGGCGGACAGGAGTACGTCAGTTCAGGATCGCAGATCGCCGTGTGGCAAATCAGTTCCGGACTTGCAATTCCGACTTTCACAGCTCGATCGGGATCTGTGATGACTGCCACCGGCGTTACCTCAGAGCCGGTCCCGGAGGTGGTTGGCAGAAGAATCAGCGGCAATATGGGACCGGCGACCTTGAACTCGCCATAATAGTCGCTGGGCTTACCCTTGTGTGCGAGAAGCAGTGCACAAACCTTGGCAGCGTCCAGGCAGCTGCCGCCGCCGATGCCGATGACGAGGTCTGCACCAAATTTGCGGCCGGCTTCCACACCCTGAGCGATGCACTCAAGCGGGAGTTCCGCAATGGTGCCGTCGAAAACGTGCACTGCCACACCTGACGATGCCAGACCGTCCACCATCTTGCGAAAATCTGCCTCGTTGCTCAACCGAGCGTCCGTGACGACTAGCGCACGACGACCGAGCTTTGCGGCATAGCCCGGAAGGGCGGCGCGTTGGCCGGCCCCGAAAACGAGATTGCGCGGGGTGCGCAGGGCTCCAAATAGAGTCAATAAAACCTCCTGTTTCATTCAGCAGCACCAAGGCCGGCTAGAACTTGAATTTGTTGCCAGACTTCCTCAGCAAGCGGCACGCCCTCCTTCAGGCGCTGGTCGCGACAGGCTCGCCCGCGCTCTCCAGGGATCACGACGGCCGGAAAGCCATCTGCTGGCTCCAACGCGCGGAGTGCCTCGAGATAGGCCTGCAGGTCCCGCTGCGGACCGTCGATGACAATGAATAGGTCTCCCTTGTTGCACACCGTCGTATCGTCGAGCGTTCCCGTGACGTCTCGCCCGATCGCGGCTCCGGCCAGGCTTGTCACAAGCAGCTGAAAGCCGAGACCCAAGGCGTATCCTTTTGCTTGACCGAAGGGAGCAATTGCCCCCTTCTTCGCGGCGGCCGCGTCTGTGGTGGGATTTCCGTTTTCATCCAGCGCCCAATGAGGGGGGATTGGCTGGCGCCGGTTGGCGTGATCGTGAATCTCGCCCATCGAAACAACACTCGTCGCCGTATCCATCATGAAGGGAGCACCACCCGTCGGCACGCCTATTGCGATCGGATTGGTCCCGATCATGGCCTTGCGCCCGCCCCAGGGATGAACAAGCGCCTCGCTCGTTGACAGTGCAATGATCGATAAACCGTGCTCTGCTACACGCTCTGCGTACCAGCCGAGCATCCCTATGTGATTAGAATTGCGGATGGCAGCGACGGCAATGCCGGTGACCTTCGCACGCTCTATCAATGAAGTAATCGCCCGGTTCGCGACGACCGGCCCAAGACCGCGCTGACCGTCGACGGCCAGAAACGCCTCCTTGCGCCATCTATGCTCGCCCCGGGCGTGCGGGTCCGTAACGCCGTTCTCAATCCGGCGAATGATGCGACTGAGGCGCAACAGCCCGTGGGAGGGTACCCCCCTCAAATCGGCTTCCAGCAAGAGATCAAGCTGTTCTGATGCGTGCTCTTCCGGTACGCCGGCGCGGTGGAGGGCCAGCCGGGCAACTTCGCGAATATTATCCACGGAAACCGTAATCATAGATCAAATCCGATCGGATATCTGATTGCATTTTCCGCACTATGTTGATAAGAAATTGCTGCGTCAAGAAGGAATTTTGAAAATGACGAATCGAAATGGTGAGCTGAAGAACGGCGACACAGGATTGCTACGGCGCCCCACCCGGCTCGGCGACGAGGTCTATGGAGCCATCTACTCACAGCTCATGTCACTAAAGATCCCGCCTGGTGGTCGCATTGCCGTCGACAATCTGGTGCGGGAACTCGGCGTCTCGCAAACACCCATCCGTGAAGCGCTTTCACGGCTTGAAGCTCAAGGGCTGGTGGTAAAGACGCACCTCATCGGATACAGCGCAGCGCCGCAGATGGATCTTTCGGGGTTGGAGCAGCTTTACGACCTTCGCATGCTGGTGGAGCCATTTGCGGCAGCCCAGGCGGCGAAGCTTATGTCTGACGAGGCCATCACATCGCTCGAGGCCATCGATTCGGATATGCGTCAGATCCGCAACGAGGATGCGCGTTCAGCCTACAGCCGCTTCGCGCAAAGCGACGGCGCCTTTCATGATGCAATTGCTGTCGGCAGCGGAAACGCACTTATTCATGAGGCGCTGGCACGTCTTCACACCCACGTGCATCTTTTCCGCCTCTATTTTCACACGCGGGCGACTTCCGATGCAAACAAGGAGCATGCGCGGATTCTAGCCGCAATCAAAGACAGGAATCCTAAAGGGGCCGAGGCGGCGATGAGAGATCATATCGAGCGCTCCCGCAAGCGATTCATGAAGTTCTTTACTGATGCCCAAGGCTGAGCTCAGCCTCTGCTGGAGGCTATAGAGTGCCGACAATATAGAGCCTTAATTTTCATACCATTCCTCAGGCCGGGCGTGGGATCTGTGCCGGGTGACGCGCCCAACACCCTGCCCCCCGTCCGCCGAAACAGCCGATGTCAGGTGACCTTATACTGCCGAGTGGCGTCTTCGCCTCCTCCTGAACGGTAGGACCGCTTCTGTGGCACATACCGCTTTCGATCTGCAAGGAAGGACGGTCCTTGAGGGGATCGCCGCAGGCAGCGTCTCCGTCTTTGCCACCAGCTTCTCGACCACGCCATCGACAATCTTCTTGTGGACAATTATCCGCTCCATCGACATGCGGATGTGGCCCGATTTCGTGATTGCGCCGAAAGTTGCCGCCTGAACCGCAGCAACCGGGTGACCGATCTTCGTTGAACGGGTGAAGCTCACCCGCCGCACCGCCGGATCAGCGACATCGCCCTGATGACTAGGCCAGGGACGGGGCGCTACCCCGAAATTTGAGAACAGCAGTATCGCCGCAAGCCAGCGGCACCGCAAGCGCCAAGACAACGACGATGACTCGTTCCAGGGCGCAATGCCCACAGTAGCGCCTGCAGGAACCATACTGCCATCGCCAGCGAAGCGGGCAGATCCGGAGGAATGACTTCGTTGTTGATCTGGAACGCCATTGCAGCAGCTTCTTCAACATGTCAGCTGCGAGGCACACGTTGAAATCGGCCCATACCTGGGTCGCGCCGATCTCGGCCTTCATCACATGGGCAAAATCGGTATCCCAAGCGCCGAAGCCTGCGGGAGTAAAATGCAAAGGCTGAAGCAAAAGCCCGGCGTTATGCACGGGCATCATAGGCCTGCTGGGCAGCCAGCACGGCATCCATATTGTGCTCCGCCCAATGTGCCAGCGCCGAAACGGTTTCTGTCAGTGTCCGCCCAAGAGACGTCAGCGTATATTCCACCGTCACCGGTACCGTCGGAAAAATCGCCCTTGAGATCAGGCCGTCACGTTCCAGCTTCTTCAGCGTCTGGGAGAGCACTTTCTGGGAAATGCCCTTTATATCCCGCCTGAGATGGTTGAAGCGTACCGGCTCGCCTTCCAGCCGGTCAAGGATTAGAAGCGCCCATTTATCCGCCAGCCGGTCAAGAACGAGCCGCGTCGGACACCGGTCTTCAAAAACATTATAGGCGTGCTTCATCTTTGTTTTTCCTTTGCTTTCGTCTCAACGGTTTCCTTGAAGTAACCACGTGACCCGAAAGTGCCCTCTTTCTTTCAGTGCAATCGGACTCTATCTATCTATCAGAAACAAGGTTTCCAATAGATACTAAGGAGATTGTTAATGAAAGGCAAGATTCTCGTTCTCGGCGCAACCGGGAATGTCGGCACGCCCCTCGTCAAGGTACTCCAGGCCAAGGGTTACGCAGTCCGCGCCGCTTCGCGTTCCGGCAAGTCAGTGGAGGGCGCTGAAGGCGTCGTGTTCGATTTCGCCAACCCGGCGACCATCGCACCAGCCTTCGCCGACGTCGATGCCGCCTACGTCATGCTGCCGACCGGATACGTCGATTCCAAGGGCCTGCTGTTGCCGGTGATCGCGGCCGCCGCCGCCGCCAACGTCAAAGTCGTTTTTCAGAGCGTACTCGGCGTCGATGCCGATGACAGTATCCCTTACCGCCAGGTTGAGATCGCACTCGAAAAAACCGGCGTTCCCTACGTCATCCTGCGTCCGAACTGGTTTGCCGACAACTTCCACACATTCTGGAAGGCCGGCATCGACCACGGCGAGATCGCCGTTCCGGCTGCAGACGGGAAGTCCAGCTTCATCGATGCGCGCGACATCGCCGAAAGCGCAGCAGCGGCCCTGACAACCGAGAAGTTCGACAACAGAGCCTTCAACCTGACAGGCCCCGAAGCTCTCGGCTACGCCGAGGCGGCCAAGCTCATTTCGGCGGCAATCGGGAAAGACGTCGCCTACAATCCCCTCAACGACGAAACATTCATCGGCATTCTGACCGACGTAGGCGTACCGGCCGATTACGCCTCGTTCCTCGCATCGATTTTCTATCCGGTCCGTGAGGGCTGGACTGCCCTCGTCACCGCTGACGTCGAGGTGCTGACCGGAAGGCCGGCACGCAGCCTCGAAACCTACGTCCAGGACAACATCACCCTCCTTATGGCCTGATCCGGCAGCTAGTGTAGTCGCGGCTATGGCATCTGAAGAGCAAGAGAACGGAAGTACTTAATCGACACCAGTCTCACTGGAAGTGTTCCGCGCCCAACGTTTGTCGTGGCGAAGCTTGCTCGCGCTGCGGGAGACACCCGCCAGAGGGGTTTTACGCCGGCATACAAGAGGATCTCATGGATGCTGTCTTCGGACCCAGCAGGCGCCTCACCTTGTCGGAGCGTCATCTTCCCGTTTTGCCACTCGACAAATCGTGCGGAACTCCAGTCGAGCAGGAGCTATTCAAGTTCTTCGTTAGTCAATACTCGCAGTCCCAGAATCTGATTCGTAAGAGCTGCATTGATAGTGACCGCACCGGAATTATTGCCCCGGTGCAATCACTTCGTCCGGGGCGTCGGCAGTTTTGCTATCGACGGCGAGAGCGTTTGCAACCACCGCAAGCATGCGCCGAGCCGGTGAGACCCTTGGCGCCCCGCCCGGCTCCGTCATCCCTTCATTTGCAAGCGAAGCGCTCCTCTTATTTTCTAGTTGGAAGCCCGAAACGATACCGCGAAGGCGCCTTACCTCGTTGGCCAGTGCAACACTGGCGGCGGTGGATTCCTCCGCCATGGCAGCATTTTGCTGTGTCACATCATCCATCTGGTTGACGGCCCGGTTCACCTCGGCAAGCGCCACCGACTGATCGTTGGCCGACGCTGCCACCGCGTCCAGCTGGCTGTTGATCCGCAGGATTTGACTTTCGATTAGTTCGAGGACCTCGCCGGTGTCGCGAACCAATTGCACACCATCGGTGACCTCGAGCGCAGAATTGTGTATGAGGTCCTTGATGTCTTTAGCCGCCAAGGCGGACCGTTGGGCTAGTTCACGAACCTCCTGGGCGACAACGGCAAACCCCTTGCCGGCCTCTCCTGATCGCGCCGCTTCCACGCCGGCGTTCAGCGCCAATAGATTGGTCTGAAACGCAATCTCGTCGATGACGGAAACGATATTTGTTATCTCAGCGGACGATTGCTCAATCCGCTGCATCGCCGACACTGCCTTGCGGACGACTTCGGCGGATCGCCGCGCTGATCTATTTGCCTCGACCGCCAGCTCACGCGCCTCGTCGGTGCGCTTAGAGGATCCGACGACATTTTGCGTGATCTGATCAAGCGCCGCTGCGGTTTGCTCTAGCGTGGCCGCCTGTTGCTCGGTGCGCCTGAAAAGATCCTGCGCGCTCTGCGCCAGCTCATGAGCACCGGCGTCAATCGATCCCATCGCGGAAGAAACCGCGTGCAAACTGCCGGAAAGCTGGCCAACCGCTGCATTGAAGTCGGACCGCAGCGTCTCGAAATCCTCGGCAAACGGGTTCTCCAGCCTGAAGGCAAGATTGCGATTTGCCAGCTGCTGCAATGCCTCGGCCAGTTCAGCGGTCGTCGCAGCGAGCGTTTGAGCCCGGATACGCTCCGCTTCAGCCGAGCGAGCACGATCCTTCTCAGCCGTAATTCGACTGGCCTCGACGCTCTCCTCGAGCTCGCGCGCCCGCAGTTCATTATCCCTGAAGACCTGCACGGCCCGGGCCATCGCGCCAATCTCATCGCGCCGGTCGGCCCCACGAACCGTTGCAGCCAGGTCTCCGCTGGCAATCACTTTCATCGTCTCGGCTATTGCCCCGATTGGCTTTACCAGCCAGGAGCGGACCGCTAAGAACCCGAATGCGGAGACAAGAAGCAGAGCGAATGCGGTTGCCCCCAGCGTCCAGACCGACGTCGTCCTGACGGCTTTGGTAACGTCGATCCGCTTCTGCTCCGACGCCGTCGCCATGTGGTTCGCAACGGCGATGAAGCGCGGCGATATTGCCGCAAACGCAGGCTGGCACAAGCTCAGGAACAGCTGCTGGACCGTGGCAAGCTCGGCTTCGCTTGCCCCGCGCCCCACGGCGATTGCGGCGCCACAGGTATCGTTTAGCAGCGAGAAGCCGTCCGATTTCAGCTGCGGAAGTTCGGCACTCCCGGGTGCAGCAGCGATCGCTTGATCCATTGATTTCAAAAAACTCGTCTGCGCATCCTTGAGAGCCGCCTCAGGCCTCGCCCTCGCCTCCTTCGCCCGCGTCATCATCATATCGCTGATGCTCGACCGCGCGCGGCCTCAAGGCTTCGGTTCGCCTGAGTCAGATAAAGAGTGGCCGCCGCATCTTGGTTGAGCAGGTCGCTATAAAGAAGCTAAAGAGCGCGCACGCTGCAAACGCCACACTTGCCGCGCTGGATCGCGAGCGGGCGACGCTTGCGGATACCGCGGAACGCCGGGCGCTTTCGCTGCAGAATGCGGGGCTGCCGACGTCTGTTTCTGCCGGCGAGTTGAGTCTGCAGCGTGCACGCCTCGACATCGCCGACGCACTTGCCGCCCTTGACGAAGAGATTGCGCTCGTTCGAACCATGCTTCCTACGGAGGCGGCGCAGTTCGTATTTGACCAAGCACCGCTATCTGACCTGGTCGAACGCGTCTCCGCTCAGATCGGCGCACGCGATCATGTATTGCAGCTTCATTTGGCGGGACTGGCCCGCGAGAGCGAGGACGCCGCAACGCAGCGGGATCGGCTGCGCGCGGAATATGCCGGAATCCAGCAACGCTTGCGGGACTGTCGGGAGCAGCTAGCGGCGAAGGGAAGCGAGCTAGGCGAACTCCAAGCCTTGTGGGACATCGCCGCACCGGAGCAGCCGTGGAGCGAGGCGGCATTTTTACGGCTCAAGACAAAATTGACGGATGAGCAGGACAAGCTGGCCCGCGCCGACGCGCATATCCAAGCGGCGCGAGCGGCCTGGACAGCTGAAGCGCGCCGTTTGCAGTTGGTCGAGCTTCGCGCCACCATTAAGCCCGCGGAGGACCAGCTTGCGCGGATGACCGCGCGTATTGCTGCTGCAACGCGTGCGCAGGCGTTGTTCCAGGATACCTACACCACGGTCAGCAAGCGGCAGGTCCGAGATCTTGCCAAGGTCGTAAACCCGCTGTTCGCGCGAATGCACGCCAACCGGGTCTATGATCGCATCAATCTCGGCGAGGACAGCGAGTTCCTTCATTGGTTGGCCCACGCTGGCGACGCGCAGCTCGACCCGGGCAAAGACTTCAGCCAAGGACAGCGACAGGACCTGGCTCTCGCACTTTTCCTGGCGCGTGCGCGGAGCCTCGGCGGAACGTTCTTCCTCGATGAGCCGGTGGCCCACCTAGATGATCTCAACCGCGTCGGTCTGCTTGATATTCTGCGCACCACAGTGCTCGAAGAAAGCCAATCGGTTAACATGGTCATCACGACTTCCAGCCGAGCCTTGGCGCGTCATCTTATTGAGAAGTTCGCCAACATCGGCTTAGTCGAAACGCCCGAGGGGCGAGTGCACCCGCTCAGTGTCATCGAACTTGATGGAAACAGCAGAAGCGGGGTTCAGCTAAGCAATATCTACCCCCTCGTTTAGTTGCCAACGCGGTCAACTTGCGCGCACTTCCTAAACGCTGGGACGCGGCAACGCCATTAGTTTCTCGTCTTTTTAAGCCATCGCGGGAGCGACCGAGCGGCGGCTTTCAGGATGAGCGTTGACGCATCTCAATGGCTGACATGGGGGCGCAAAGACGCCGGTACCCGCACTTCGCTTCGATGATTCTTGGAACTGCAGACCACACCCTACGAAATCAGATCAGTTGATGTGAAAGGAATCGAACCGCTGGCACGTCCGCTGCTTTAGCTAAGCCTCTGATACATTGGCTATTACGTAGCATGGGCGCGAGCAGACTGCGGCAATTTCACTGAAACCCACCATTTCACTGACCAGTGAAATGGTGCGGCATCCTGAAATCAGTTGCCAATTTCACCAAAATGGTATATTTCACTCTCCAATGAAATCCTACAAACGAGTGAAAGAGATCGAATACAAGATGGCTGACGCACTGCGCCAGCAGCTAGAACGGATTCCGTCGCTGGAAATCGAGTCCATCAACAACGACTGGGACATGAGCACCAGCCGCAATATGCCGCTGGCGCGCCCTGATATTCTCGCGCATGTCAAAATGGCAGACCATATAGTTACGCTGGTCTGCGAGGTTAAAGAGCCAGCATACCCGCGTCAGGTCCGAAGCGCGATTGATCAGCTCTATGCCTATATAACGAGATATCGGCTCCAAGAGGATGCCGATGTCGTTGTGCCCATCGTCGCGGCCTCGTGGCTATCTCCCGAGTCCCGCGAGATCTGCGCGGAGGCGGGAATGAGCTGGCTCGATCTTGCCGGCAACTGCCGGATAGCCTTCGACGGCGTCTATATCGAGCGGGAAACAGCTGACAAACCGAAGCCGGCGGCGCGCAACTACCGTGCCGTCTTTTCGCCGAAGGCGGGACAGGTACTGCGCACGCTTTTGCGCGATCCTACACGAGCCTGGAAGGTCAATGACCTTGCCGGGGCCTCAGACGTCAGCCTCGGCCATGTGAGCAATGTCCGATCGGCACTTCGCGATAGGGAGTGGGCAAAGGTCGATGATGAAGGCCTTCACCTGACCGCTCCTGACGCGTTGCTAGATGCCTGGCGCGACTCCTACGAGCCGGTCCGTGGTAAGCGGTCGTTCTGGTACAGTGTCCTCCATGGGCGCCAGTGGGAGGAGACGCTTCGCGAAGCGTTGGACCGGCCCCACATTGCAGGGCACGCGATGCTTGGTGGTCTTTCGGCAGCGCAGTGGCTCGCTCCCTATTTGCGCGGCAGCATGACGACGCTCTATGCAGATCCGGCAGTCATGCCGGAACTGATCGAGGCGCTGAAGCTGAAGCCATCGAAGAGCGGCGCCAATGTCGAAGTCGTCGAACCGGATGATCTGGCCATTCTGAAGGAGCGTGTCAAGATTCCCGGAGCGCCACCCGTAACCTCACCGGTCCTCACCTATCTTGACCTTTCGCATCTCGATGATCGAGGGCGCGAGGCTGCTGAACATCTGCGAGAAAAGTTGCTAAAATGGCATTAGCGCCTGATCCACAGTCCGCCGCCGACTACACCGACCGCGTCAGCGACGCGGTCAAATCCGCGCTCATGGAGATCGGGCAGATCCTTGGGAGCTTCGAGGGTAAATTCGCCGTTGTCGGCGGAGCGGTGCCGTGGCTGCTTCTGGAAGCCGACGACATGCTGCACGTCGGCACGATCGACATTGACCTGACGCTGGACGCGGAGGCGCTTGGCGACGGCGAGTATGTGCGGTTGGTCGAAGCCCTCATGGGCCATGGTTACGCGCAGAGCGCGGAGCACCGGCGGTTCCAGCTGGTTCGCACGATTAACGTGGCCGACGGGGGGCCGCCCGTTGACGTCATTGTCGACTTCCTGATGCCGCGCGATGCTGAGATCGAGAAGAACATACCACCTCTTTTGTCGGAATTCGCGGTGCAGCGCGCTTCAGGTGCGGAGCTCGCCGTGCGCTTTCATCAGCTGACGGCGATCGAAGGCGAGATGCCTGGCGGTGGGCATAATCGCGTGCAAATCGCCGTCGCCTCGATACCAGCGCTGCTTGCCATGAAGGGCCATGCACTCATGCGCCGCCACAAGCGGAAAGACGCCTATGACGTCTACTATTGCATCCGCAACTACGACGGCGGTCCCGAGGCGCTTGCGGAGGTCTGTCGTCCGCTGCTCGACATCAAGGACGCCCTCGAAGGCTATATGGGAATCGCGGAGAAATTCGCAAAAGAGGATATGATCGGACCGGTATGGGTGCGCCAGTTCGTCGAGGGAACGCCCCATATCGGCGAACGCACGCCGGAGCAGTGGCAGACTGATGCTTTCGGTCAGGTACACACTTGGATGACCGCGCTCGGGCTGACCAAATGAAAGTCGTCCGGCTGTAGCGGCCCCCCCAATCACCGAATTTCGTGCTTCATCACAATAGTCGGACGGGCTGCAAACTCGGGCCCCATACGGTATTGCAGTTGAAGGGATACGAACCGCAAACCCGTGATTCGTAGAAGGCGCATAACGATGGACCTATGCTATAGAGCGGGTTCTGGACCGTCGACGCGATGCTGACCAGCCGCTTGCTAATTGAATTTGGGGGAGAAACGCCACACATTTCATTCGGCGCGGTTTCATCCGACATCGAGCAATCTTCGTTAGTGGTTCTAACAAGCGCTTACCGATTCGTAGCTCCCCGCCTTGGAAAGCTTTATTCTTGTGCGAAAGTTTCGCATAAGATTTCGTTACCAAATTCCGATATGTACGAGATGGCATATACTCGCAGGCTCCGCACCCTATGACCGACGCAATGATCAACGAGAAGGTTCTGGCTTGGGCGGTTGAACGCGCCAAGATCCCGCTCGACGTCGTCGCGAAAAAGGTCAACGTGAAGCCGGAGCGCATCGCGACCTGGATCGAGGGCGAAGAACGCCCGACCTTCCGCCAGGCACAGAGCCTGTCTAGCGCGCTGCATATTCCGTTCGGATACCTCTTCCTGAAGGAACCTCCGGAGGAAAAGCTTGCGATTCCAGATCTTCGAACCGTTGGCGGCGACCCAGCCCGTAAGCTCGATTTAAACTTCCGCGACCTCCTGAATGACGTTCTCTTCAAACGCGACTGGTTCCGTGATTTCATCCAGGATCACGCCGGCCGCGAACTGGAATTCGTCGGAAAATACACGCTCAAGGATAGCGCCGAGACTGTCGCCGCCGACATGCGAAAGTCTCTCTACGGTGAAGGAGGGCCGCCGCAGTCCGGCAATTGGGAAGAGCACCTACGCATGCTCATCGACAAAGCTGAGGCGGCCGGCATCTGGGTCATGCGCAACGGGATCGTCGGCAGCAACACCCGCCGCCCGCTTTCCGTCAGCCAGTTCCGTGGCTTTGCCATCAGCGACAAAGTCGTTCCGCTGATCTTCATCAACGGAAAGGATGCCAAGGCAGCGCAGATCTTCACCTTTGCGCACGAACTCGCGCATATTTGGCTTGGCGAAAGTGGCGTTTCCAACGTCCAGCTGGGCGACGCGAATTATGGCGTCCACCAGAAAGTCGAACGCAAGTGCAACGAGATCGCCGCGGAGTTCCTGATTCCCGCGGCCGGTTTCTCGGCACAATGGCGCGCAGCGGACAGCCTGTCGGACAATGCCGACCGGCTGTCTCGCATCTACAAAGTCAGCCGCATCGTCATCGTGCGGCGCGCGCTCGATCTCGGCTTGATAGATCAGGCGAGCTATTCTCGTTTTTACACAACCGAAGTCGCGCGGTGGAGCGATATGCCGGCAAGCGAGGGCGGGAGCTTCCACAATAACCTGCCCTTGCGCAACGGGTTGCGTTTTACGCGTGCGGTCGTTAATCAGGCGGTCGGCGGCGGGTTGCTTCTGCGCCATGCAGCATCCTTGTTGAACGCCCAGCCGACGGCGATCCTCAGCTATCACAAGAATGGTCGCCAGACGCAATGAAGTTTCTGCTCGACACGAACGTCTTCATCGAGGCGAAGAACCGATATTACGCATTCGACATCTGCCCGGGCTTCTGGGACTGGATGGATGCGGTCTGCGACGGCGACGTCGCGTCAATCGTCAGTGTTCGCGACGAGATGACCGGCGGGAATGACGAACTGGCGGACTGGGCTAAGGACCGGAAGGATGCCGCCTGGTTCCTGGCCGTCGATGACCTTGACACGCAAGGCAATTTCGCCGAGATCGTCCAGCACGTGGCAACGGCCCACTATAGCGAGTCGGCCGTTGCAAAATTCCTGGACAGCGCCGATTCTCTGCTGATCGCCAAGGCCCGTTCGATCGACGCCACCGTAGTCACGCATGAACTGCCCAACCCGGAGTCGAAGAAGCGCGTCCTGATCCCGGATGTCTGCCTGGTCTTCGACGTTCCGTTCATGAACACATTTGAAGCGCTCCGCCAATTCTCCGCAAAGTTCGTTTGGTCGGCTTAACTTCCATGCCCGGCATGCCATGAGACGGAAACCGATATTCCCGTCGATACATTAGGCGATATGTTATTGTAAGGGCTATTTAGTAATGCGACAGTTGGGCCAGTTAGAGATGCGACAGTCTCGCCTCTCGACGTGCTGGTCAATACCAACGTTGGGAGCAAGGATGACGACTTCAGCCTGGTGGAGACCATGAGCGTTCGGAGTCGTGATGTCCTGTTTGATCACCATGTCGCAGAGAGAATTGCATCGCCTCGAAGTCATCCAGAAGATCCGCGACCGGCGCCTGAGCGTCGTCCAGGCGGCTGAACTGCTCGATCTCAGTCGAAGCCAGGTCCATCGTAACGGACCGATTGTTACCGCGGAGATTTCGCTTTGAAGCGGGCGACCAGCTCCTCGTCGTCGACAAAGCTATCGAGGAAGTCGTTCCATTCGTCGGTTGAACGGCGAGCGTAGGAGAGCATCTGTTCCAGTTCCTCCATGCCGTCGTCTGTCAGCGCGGTGATGGATTCGTCCTCCCCGTTATAGACGCTGATGATGCTGCCGTAGGTCAGGTTATCATCGTTGGAGATGATTGCCCGGAGAAGCTCCGGATCCTCGCCGAGAATTTCAGCGACATATTTGATCGTGCGGACATAAGTGATTGTTGCCATCAGGCTGCCTCGGCGCAGATGGTGACGACAGGCGACCAATTCCAGGGAAGCAGTTCGTCGAGGCGATTGATCTTGTGATCGTGGATGCGGTCGAGCAGATCGGCCAGATAGGCCTGCGGATCGAGGCCATTCATCTTGGCCGTTTCGATGATCGTCATGGCACGCGCCAGGGTCTCCGCCCCCGTGTCGGCTCCTGCGAAGAGCCAATTGCGTCTTCCAACTCCTATCGGACGCAGGGCTCGCTCAGCGGCATTGTTGTCGATGGCGACACGACCGTCGTCCAGGAACAGGCAGAGCGAGGACCACCGGCTCAGGCCATACCGGAGAGCTGTCGCCAAATCGCTCTTGCCCGGAATACGGGGCAATTGCGCTTCGGCCCAGACACGCAATGCTTCTACCTTTGGCTTGCTGAGCTTCTGGCGCGCGGTAAGGCGGACATCGGCAGGCTGACCCGCGATGTCGCGTTCGATGTCGTAAAGCGCGCCGATACGGTCGAGGGCCTCGCGCGCGATCACGGATTTGTTCGAGGTCCAGATATCATGGAAGTCACGTCGCCAATGCACCCAGCAGGCCGCCTCACGGAAGCGCCGTTTTCCGTCCGTATTGGGTTCGTAGAGTTTTCCGTAGCCTTTGTAGCCGTCTGCCTGAAGGATGCCACTTGCCTGCTTGAGGTGACGATGGACGTGCTCTTCCTTCCAGTCGGGAGCAAAATAGTAGACCGCACCAGGCGGGGCTGCGCCCGCCCATGGACGCTGATCTCGAACATACGTCCAGATCCTGCCTTTCTTCACGCCTTTGCCTAACCCCCTATCGCGTAGCGAGCGATCCAGCACACGGATCGGGGTATCGTCGGCATGGAGGAGGTCACTACCCATGATCGCGGCCTCAATCCGCTCGATCAGAGGCTGAAGCACCTGCATGGCACGACCACACCAATCGACCAGCGTGCTATCGGGGATATCGGCGCCCATGCGGGCGAAGATCTCGTTCAGACGATACAATGGCAGATGGTCGTCGAACTTCGAGACCAGGATGTGAGCCAGAAGTCCAGCCCCCGCCATGCTGCCCGGTATCGGACGGCTCGGGGCCGGCAATTGCACCATCTTCTCGCAGCACCGGCAGGACTTCTTCAATCGAGCGACCTCGACGACCTTCATCTGCGCCGCGATCATGTCGAGGATTTCGCTTACGTCTTCGCCAACAAGGCGCAGTTCACCACCGCAATCGGGGCAGCAGGTGCCAGGATCGAGTTCTTTGCGCTCGCGAGCCGCCTTTTCCGATACCCGCGAACGACGGCGCATAATCCTTTCGGGCGTGCTTGCCACAGGTGCGGCAGGCACGGCCTCATCGACCTCATCGACCTCATCGAGCGGCTTCGTGCCGCTTTCCGCCGCGGCGATTAGAAGATCCTCGAGCGCCAATTCCAGCTGCTGGATTTCCCGTTCGATCTTTTCCGAGGACTTGCCGAAGACCTGTTTCTTCAGCTTGGCGATGCGCAGCCGCAGGGACTGGATCAACTGGTCATGCACCTGCAATGTCGCCGACATCTTCGCATTTTCCGCCTGCAAGACGGCGATCATTGCCTTCAGGAAGGCCGGATCATCGGGAAGATTTTGGGGCGCGCTCGACATGAACCTGACTACCATAGGTCAGGGCGAGTATCCATAAAAACAAGCAGATTCAGTGGAGATAAATTCAACCGACACGCGCCGGCGGCGCGCCCCAGTTCGGACGTCGCCAATCGATCCCTTCCCAAAGCATGGCCATTTGCGCCGTTGTCAGCCGGGCCGTTCCATCTGCTGCTGAAGGCCATGGAAACCGCCCCTTCTGCAAAATTTTGTAGTACAGGCAGAAGCCCTGCCCATCAAAATAAAGCAGCTTCAAACGATCGCCACGCCTGCCGCGAAAGGCGAAGACCGCGCCGCCTGTCGGCTTCTGGCGCAATACATCCTGCGCAAGCGCAGCCAGGCCCTCTATTCCTTTGCGCATGTCCGTGATCCCGCAGGCCAGGTACACCCGCACGCCGGTCCCTGGTCCGATCATGCCGCCTCCACCGCCCGGATAAGTCGCTTCAGGGTGGCGCCGTCCACAGCGCTGTCGAACCGAAGGCTGCGACCGCAGATCAATCGCAACTCGATCATCCCAGGCGGGTCTTGACGGTCTCCGCAGACCTCGATCTGCACGGCATTCATGTCCACCGGGACAAACACCGCATTCGCAGAAGACGACAAAAGTCCCTGCTTCTTCAGCTCACTACGCCAGGTGTAAATCTGCTGGCGCGTCACATCGTGTCGCTGCGCAACCTCAGTAACCGTCGCCCCCTCGATCCCAACCGACATGACAATCTCGAGCTTCTGTTCGTCGCGCCACCGGCGCCGACGTTCCTGCCCAAGAATCTCGACACGCAGCACATACCTCGCCCAAGACACGTCGCTAACGACGTCGTTAAACACGTGTCTTAGGCCATCAAGGCTTTATCCGGCAGGCGGTGCCAATCGGGCGGTTACGGTCCATCGGCTGCTGCAGGCCTATCAACGGGATGGTCCGGCCGGTCTTGTTTCTAAGAATCGATCCCGACCGAGCAATCGGCGCCACAGCGAGGATTTTCGCAATGCGGCGCTGGATCTGATCCGCGAACGCTATCTGGATTTCGGTCCGACGCTGGCGCGCGAGAAGCTGATCGAACTGCATCAGATTTCGGTCGCCAAGGAGACGCTGCGCCAATGGATGACCGAGGCTGGCATCTGGATCTCGCGGCGCGAACGTAAGAAGCGGGTTTTCCAGCCGCGCGGCCGGCGGGATTGTCTCGGCGAGCTCGTCCAGATCGATGGCTCGCATCACTGGTGGTTCGAGAACCGCGGCCCCAAGTGCGCCCTGCTCGTCTACATCGACGATGCTACCGGCAAGCTCTTACATCTGCGGTTTGCCGGATCGGAGAACACGTTCGATTACTTGCATGCGACGAAGGCCTATCTGCAGCAATGGGGCAAGCCTCTGGCGTTCTACAGCGACAAGCATGGTGTCTTTCGTTCGATCCATGCGTCGGAGAAAGACCGGACGAGCGGCCTGACGCAGTTCGGGCGAGCGCTTTATGAGCTCAACATCGACATCATCTGCGCCAACACCCCGCAGGCCAAGGGACGCGTCGAACGAGCCAATCAGACGCTGCAGGATCGGCTGGTGAAGGAACTGCGGCTTCGCGGCATCGACACGATCGAGGCCGCAAACCTCTATGCACCGGCGTTTATCGAGGATTTCAATGTCCGTTTTGGCAAACCGCCGCGCAATCCGAAGGACATGCATCGTCCTGTGGCCGATCATGAGAACCTCGATGGTGCCATGTGCCGGAAGGAGGTCCGCACGCTGTCGCAGTCCCTGACGCTCCGCTACGACAAGGTCTTGTTCATTCTCGATCCGACGGAGCTTTCCAGGCCCCTGGCGGGTAAGAAGGTCGTCGTTTGCGACTACCCGGACGGCCGCCTCGAGATCATGCACGAGAGTTTTACCCTGCCCTACAGAACCTTCGACTCATTGCGGTCGATCCACCGGCCGGAGGTCGTCGAGAACAAGCGTTTGGACGACATGCTTTCGATCGTCGCTGAGCTGCAGGCTGGACGGGAACTGCAGCGCAGTAAAAGCGGCCCTCGCCGCACCGGTCAGACGGATCATATGTTTGGGATACCGGATGGCAGCCAGGGAAATGGTTATCAGAAGTGTGGCCGCAAGCCCGGCCGGCGGACGGACTTCATGAACGATCCGGAGGTGATTGCCAAACGACAGAAGGCGCTGGCGCGGATGGAAGCTGCGGAATGAATGGTGAGGGACATAGTCTCAAAGCTCACATGAGGATTTCGCCGTCAAGATCAATCATAGTTTCATAGCGTGCCCCTTCGATTTCGTATCGAACCCATGGTCTGAGCCACCTTGCTTGACGCGGCACGTTTCCGTCACCGGTTCAAACTCACATACGGTCGCCGTTTTGTCCGGCAGCACCATTATCCCGCTTGCGTAGCGGCAAGGCTCAGGAGAACGGGACCAATCTAAAGCGCGGCATTTGAAGCCCGACTTTGCGGCGGTTCGCTCACCTGGATCCGCCAGGAGTGATCAGTCCTGGAAGATTTGTGTGTTCGGCAATTTTTTGGTCGTCAGGCGGTCTTCATGACAGCCCCCTCGATGACAACACCCGCAGTGACAAACTTCCACAGCGCGATAAGGAGTTTGCGCGCCAGGGCAACTATCGCGGCTTTCTTTAAGCGTCCACCATTCGACTGAACCCGATCCACAAACCAACGGCTGAGCGCTGATGCTGGCTGATTGCGTAGCCACAACCAAGACAGTTGAATCATCGTGGTGCGCAGCCGAGGGTTTCCTGCTTTTGAGACACCCTGTTCGTGGTCGATGGTCCCGCTCATCCATGGGGTCGGTGTCAAACCTGCATAGGCGGTCTGCCGCCGATTATCAAAATGCCGGGACAGGGCTTCGGTCCAAAGAACGGCGGCAAATTCAGCGCCAACACCCTTCAAGGACAGCAGCATCGCTGCGGGCGAGGTTGCCTCAACCGCTGGCTGCTCGGACGTCGATAGGAGAGAATTACGCTCGCTCTCCACTGCAGCGATCTGTTCTAGCAGCAACTCGAGACGGTCGAGTTCGCGATTGATTTGAGCCTTCAGGTGTTTCGGTAACTCGCGCCCATCTCCGGTCTGGAGCTCCTCCAGCCGCTGACGGCGATCCTTACGGAGCGGTTGATAGCCGCTGACGCCTTGAGCAAAGAGTAGCCCCTTCACGCGATTGACATGGCTGACCCGTTCAGCAATCAAAACTTTGCGTTCCCGGCAAATCCGACGCCGATCTTCGTCCTTCGGATCTGGCGCTCTGACCATCGCACATACGCGTGGCTCGCCTCGCTTGAACGCGAGCAATGTGCGCGTCAGAGCCTCTCCATCGATCTTGTCGGTCTTCGCACGCCGACGTCGACGGGAGGTAGCGATAGAAGCTGCGTCAACAACGTAACTCTCGACGCCGTGAGCCTCCAGCACGCGATGTATCCAGAAGCCGTCCAGTCCCGCCTCTTGGATCGTCACGATGGGAAATGACTTCCCTGTTCTCAACCGCGCCTTCTGTTGTAGCTGCTGAAAGCGATCCAGCAGCTCGCCGACATTGCCACCGGCCACTACGTGCTTCGACATCTTCTCGCCACTACCCGGCGACAGCGAAGTAACCAGCCAGGTCGATCGGCTTAGTTCCAATGACACAAAAATTGCGCCAAGATCAGTGCGGACAGCGGTTGGATGAATGGATGCAGGTTCCATAAACTGCTCCTCCTGAGCGAGTGTTTTGATGCAGCCTCACTCTGCCAGAGCATCGGCCGCTGTTCACTCCTCATGGGATCTAAAGCCGAAGGGGTGCGTCTCACCCGCCCCGCTCCTCCCTTGCAACCCGGCTCAGCCGGTCGGATCGGGGGCTGAGCGTCAGTGCCAGCGTCGCATTTCTAATCGGTTGGCAGAGTCACATTCCTAATCAGCTTTGACAGTTATAACGTAACGATGTGAACACACTACCTACCCGCGGTATATGCCGGTTTCCTGCATCGGCTGACCGCATAATGGAGAAATCCGCCCACCGACACCAGATATTCTGCTGCATCGCAGCAAGGCGTTAGGAGCCTGGAAAGACAAGATAAGCAATGCAGCGCGACGATCCGCATCCGGCCGTTTCCACGACCCTGGCTCCGCTCCGGAACCGGGCGTTTCGTGCGATCTGGTCGGCGACGCAGATCTCCAGCCTCGGATGGCTGATCCAGACGACGGCGATCAGCTGGCTGATGGCGACGATCTCGGCCTCCGATCTGATGGTGGCGCTCGTGCAGGCCTCGTCGACACTGCCGGCCTTCTTCCTGTCGATCCTTGCCGGCGCCATCGCCGACAGTTTCAGCCGGCGCGGCGTCATGCTCGCCGGACATTTCCTGATCGCGCTTGCATCGATGACGCTGGCGGTGTCCGTTGCGCTCGGCCTTGTCAGCCCGTGGCTGATCCTCGGACTGGGGTTCCTGGCCGGATGCGGCTTTGCGCTCAACGATCCGGCCTGGCACGCCTCCGTCGGCGATATCCTGGAAAAGCGCGACATTCCCGCGGCGGTGACGCTGATGTCGATCGGCTATAACATCGTTCGCAGCACCGGTCCTGCCATCGGTGGCGCGATCCTTGCCTTCTTCGGCCCGCTTGCGGCCTTCGTGCTCGCGGCGCTGAGCGATCTGGTGCCGCTTGCTGCGATCTCCCGCTCGAAATGGCACGTGCGCTCGTCCTCGCTGCCGCGCGAGCGTGTCACGATCGCCATTCACGACGGGTTGCGCTTTACCGCGATGTCCTCGGAAATCCGGGCGGCGATCGTGCGCGGGACCCTGTTCGGCGTGGCCAGCATTTCCATCCTCGCGCTGCTGCCGCTGATCGTCCGCGATCATCTGACCGGCGGACCGATTGTTTACGGCGCACTGCTGGCGGCGTTCGGCATCGGCGCCTTCAGCGCCGGTTTGAGCAGCAGTCACCTGCACCGGATCGTGCCGCAGGACCGGCTGATCGCGCTTGCCGCGGTCGCTTGTGCCGCGTGCTGCTTCCTGCTCCCCTTGACGACGTCGATCCCGGTAGCGGCGCTGGCGCTCGCCATTGGCGGCGCGGGATGGCTTTTAACCTGGACCGGTGTCGACGTCGCGATCCAGCTGTCGAGCCCGCGCTGGGTCGTCGGCCGTACGCTGTCGATCTATTACGCCCTCTCCTATGGCGGCATGGCGGCCGGCAGCTGGATCTGGGGCTTTATCGCCCAGACCTATTCGCTGACCATGGCATTCCAGGGGGCCGCGGTGGTCCTTACGCTGGTGGCCGCCGCCGCATTCGTGCTGCCGATCGAATTGTGGGACGAAGCCGAGCAGGAAGCTTCCGATTTCGAACCTCCGGCGCTTGCGCTCGACCTGGAGCCGAGAAGCGGCCCGATCGTCGTGAAGGTGGACTATGTCATCGCCGAACAGGATCACGATGCCTTTCTCGCCTGCATGCGCAAGCGCCGGCGCATTCAGAGCCAGGCGGGAGCACGCAACTGGACGCTCCAGCGCAATCTCCTGACCCCGACCCTTTGGACGGAAACGTTCCGCACGCCGACCTGGACGGATTATCTGCGGTTGAACCACCGCCTGTCGGCCACCGATCAGGAGCTCGGCGCTGAGCTTGCGGCGCTGCATGACGGAGAAGCCGCCCCTCAGACCGTGCTGACGATCGAGCGCTCGACCACCCCGTCGCGCGCACGCAGCCAGCCGATAGCCCGCGTATCGCGGCCGTGAGGAGCAGTTGAGATGCGGCAGACGGTCAACAGACAGCAATCCTTGCATCGCATGTTCGGCGGCGGCTCTTTGGCTGGCCTGGCGACGAGCATCCGTCGTCAAGGCCGGTCCGCACAAGCTCCTGACCTGCGCTTGGCTTTTACCCCAGCCGCGCAGGGTACCTCGGCTGCCGCCGATCAGGTCCCGACGGCAGCCGACTTTCCCTGGATCTGCAGCGGTATCCCTGGCACCGCCCGGCAACGAATACGAACGGCTATCGCGGTTCGCCCGGGAATTCCTGCAGGACATGTTTCCAGCCGACTTCTCCTTCGCCCAGCCTCCCAGGGCGGCGTGGCTGTCGCCGACGGCGTTCCGGCGGCAGCCACGTTCTGTGGGTCTACGCACAGCCCAAGGCTTGCTGCCAGCGGCACGGACAACATGGCGACGCATTCCGCCGGGCGCCCCGTCGCGGCCGGATATGGTTCAACCCTCAGTGCGGCACGTCTTTCCCCGCCCTCTCAGGGTCGCTTGGCTGCCGTTGAACATCCTTCAACGGCAGCGATTTTTTTGACGAAACCTGCACTTTCCAGCAACTTTTGCAAGACACGGCAGGCCGGTCGCACAGGCGGACCCCGGTCTGCCGTAACCCCGGAGGGAACCGCGACGCCGGTCCCCCGGGGTAATTCGGCTGCCGTTGGCTCTCGCGGCCGACGGCAGCCCCCTCTATCCCGACCGTGTTTGACGCATGTGGCGCCGAATGGCGGAGGCGCGACATGAAGGCGGCCACGGTCTCTAAAGCCTCACCATCCGGCGCGCGGCTCTGCGCCGTCTCGCTCGATGGCTCCTTTCGTGTTCAGGACGATCCGCATCTCAAGCGGGAACAGGCGATTGCGATCTTCGATCTCCTGAACGAGAACAGTTTCGCTCCCGTCGGCCATGACGGCGGCCCCTACCGCCTCGAGCTCGCACTTGTCGACCGCCGTCTGGTGATGACGATTTTGCTTGACGACGGCGAGCATATCGTGAGCCATCATCTGTCGCTGACGCCGTTTCGCCGGCATCTGAAGGACTATGCCCTCATCTGCGACAGCTTCAACGACGCCGCCGGCCGCGCCAGTCCGGAGAAGATCGAGGCGATCGACATGGGGCGCCGCGGCATCCACAACGAAGCGGCCGAACTGTTGCAGGCGCGTCTCGCCTCAAAGGTCGCCGTCGACATCGACACCGCGCGGCGGCTGTTCACCCTGATCCATGTGCTGCTGATGAGCAGCCAGCCGCATGGCGGACACTTGCGGAGGTTGGCATGATGCTTCCGTCCGCAGTCCCGTCCTGCGGTGGCGGTCTCATGACCTGAAGACAGAAAGCAGAGGAGGTGGGCAATAACTGCGGCAACTGATGACAACATCCGAGGACAACTGGCACCACTGAAGAATCCGCTGTTACTAGGATTTCCTCGCGTCTCTGATCTCAAACCTCTGCAGCTCGAAGCCGCGCTATAACCAGCCGGGCGTCTCACCGATGAGACTTTTTTTCGCTTTCGATACATGAACAACAGGATCTGGAAGCACAGCTTTTGCGGAACCGACTGATTTTCAGGCGCTACCGCAGGGCGAGTTAGCTGGCCTGGTTTTTGCTCCATCTCCCGCCCAAGCTGTCCTTTCCTTGGCGGGATGGGAACAGGCGCATTTTCAGGTATCGGCGCCAAAAGGTTCAACGTGATGTGTTCTAACTCACTGCCCAAGGACTTTTGATTGCAACACTTGCTGGACAAGATGACCGACCTCACCGCAATTGCGGCAGCGAGGAGAGCCTCAAGGCGGGCCTTGCGAATATCACCGAGCATGCCGTCTACACGGCCCATGCCTACATCTATATTCGCACCGGCTACATTAAAGTCATCTCCAACGACAATGGCGGATGGCAAAGCACCTATTTCGAGAGGAAGCATACGCCCATTCATCCGGCGGCGTTCATGCTGATGTCGGCCGGCAACAAAACGGGGCGCTGTGACGGTGCGGCGCTGGGCGGCTTCATCGTCGTCGGCGCCTTCGGCGGGTCCGCTCGCCGGTGGCCTTCTGATGGCCGGCTTCGGCACTGGTGCACTTGTCGCCGGGCTGGCAAATCAGCCTCTCCGGCAGAGCTTCGCGCAGGAACGAATCTTCGTTGCTGCCTGCATCGCCTGCGCGACCTGTGCACTGTCGTGGGAGTTTGCCGCGTCGCTCGCGCTTGGCGGCGCCGGCTGGGTAACGGCGTTATCGGTCCTCGGCGTCAACGTGCAATTCGCCAGTCCGCGCTGGGTGGCGGGGCGGACCATCTCGATCTACAGCGCCGTCACCTATGGCGGCATCGCCGGCGGCAGCTGGCTCTGGGGCACGCCGAGACTCATTTGCTTTTCTCTGCGCTCACAGCTTCCGCCGTGGCGTCGCTGTTCGCCGCCGCCTCGGGTGTCAAGCTGCCGATCAGCAACCGTGTCGACCCGGCACTGGAACCGTCCGGGTCGTTCGTTGTGCCGGCGATCGCGCTCGATCTCGAGCCCAAAGACTGGCCGATTCTGGTCACCATCGAATATTCCATTGCGCACGACAATGCCAATCAGTTCATGGACGTCATGCGCAGACGTCGGCATGTGCAAAGCCGGGCTGGGGCAAGGCAATGGACGCTCACCCGCGATGTCAGCGAACCCTCGCGCTGGCTCGAGACCTACCGCACACCGACCTGGACGAACGATCACCGACTGCATCACCGTCTGACGGCGGCCGACAAGCAACTGGACCAGGAACTAGCGGATCTCGCCCCAGACGCCCAGCCGCCGAAAGTCACCATTCTCGTTGAACGCCCGCCTGACGCCGCCCGCAAGCCGGCTGCGCTCGTTTCCTCTGTTTTGCAGAAGTGAGCAACGCAATGGATAACGGCCGCCCCCTGCGACGCCACCCGCGCGTAGCGCAGCTAAGGATTTCCAAATGCAATATTTTCGGCCCTCGCACTGTCGGTTGACGGCCGGTGTCGCCGAACCTCCTTCCCGGCGAAGCGCTGCCTCTCGCGTCAACGTCCAAAGAAGGGCGTCCCACAGGACGCTCGTGTTGTGGAGATTTTCTTATGCAGACAAACGAATCCGCGCTGCTTCGTATCACTTCCGCCGGCATTGAAGGCGCACCCACCGTCGACGAGGCGATCAGAATTGTTCAGGCGAACTATGGAGTCGACTTTGTCACTTATCATCTCGCCCAGACCATCGCAGGCGCGGTGGACACACCCTTTGTCAGGACCACCTATCCCGATCCGTGGGTGGCACGCTACCTCCTGAAGGACTTTGTCAAAGTCGATCCTATCCTGCACGAGGGTCTCGTTCGGCAGTTGCCCTTCGATTGGCGCGAAGTTGAAATCCCGGAGGCCGCGCTGGCATTTTATGCCGACGCTATAACGTTCGGTCTTGGCGAGAACGGGTTCTCGATTCCGGTCGTCACCAAGTCGCGCCGCGCGCTCTTTTCGCTGAACTCCAAAAAACCAGACCGCGAATGGAGTGCCCTCGTCGTGGAGCAGCGCGAAGAATGGGTCGAGCTCGCCTTTCTCATCCACAAGAAGGCGGTCCGTGAACTTTATGGCGAAGACGATCCGGTTCCTTTGCTAGGGGGCCGCGAGGTCGAATGCCTGCACTGGGCCGCGCTTGGAAAGGAAGCTCCCCAAATCGCCGCCATTCTCGGCCTGTCAGAGCACACCGTTCGTTCCTACCTCAAATCGGCACAACTAAAACTGGGATGTGCGACCAGATCAGCCGCAACCGCACGCGCTGCACAACTGCGCCTGATCAATCCCTATGGCAATACCTACACTTGAGGGTATCAGGTTGCGGACATTTTCTCCCTGCACTTTCGATTGCATGTTCTCGCCGACATCCAAATGGAGGCGACCGTATGCACTCGTCCAGGGCCATCAGTACGGCCGATATGAACACTTGCTGGATCAATATTTCCGGTTGAGGAAGACAGTCTTTGCCGATCAGCTGCGCTGGAAGGTCAAGACATCCGGTCCGTATGAACGCGACCGCTATGACGGCCACAATCCGGGTTATCTCATTTGGTGCGATGACGATCGAGACCAGCTCTATGGGGCGGTGCGGCTGATGCCGACCACCGGCCCCACCCTTCTTTACGACGTTTTCCGCTCCACTTTTCCCCATGCCGCCGATCTGATCGCACCCGGCATATGGGAGGGCACGCTCATGTGTGTCGACGAGGAGGCGCTTGCCCGCGATTTTCCTGACATGCGGTGCGAGCGAGCGCTTTGCCTCCTTCTGCTGGCGCTCTGTGAGGTGGCGCTCGACAACGGTATCCACACGATGATTTCGAACTACGAACCGTATATGCGGCGCATCTATGAAAGAGCCGGCGCCGCGTTCGACGAGCTCGGGCGGTCAGATGGCTTCGGTAAGCGCCCCGTCTGCTGCGGTGCTTTCGAGGTGTCAGGCCGAGTGTTGTCGAACATGCGTGCGAGAATGCAAATCGCAGTGCCTCTTTACCAACACCGGATAACGCCACGGGCTTTCCGCCCTACTTGCGCGCCCCCGCCTGAACCACGACGACAGACCTGCTGCTCGAAGCCACCAAGTGGTGAGCCTCTCCGGAGATAGCCAATTGTATCGACACGCCATGGAAGCCTTCGTCGCAACCGACGATGCACCAAAGATCAGGTCAGACATCCTCACATATATGATCGAGAGATTTCAGTTAGTCGGCCCGCGCCTGAGCGGCGAGCATCTTGACTTCGACGCCGGCCGGGCGATGATGGAGCCTATTAGCGACGGTTTAATGTTCTGGGTCGGCGCAAGTGACTTCTCTGCTTGCTGCGGCATCCGCGCTCTGATCGAGATGAGTACGCGGATGGTTGCACCCACCTTAGATCTCGACACCTGGTATTTCGCGGAAGGCACCCCATTCGAGACCGTGCGACGCTCTCTTCAAGGACCACGTGCGAGACCATAGTTGAAGTCCGCCGATCGCATCGCTCCCATGGAATGCCGGTTGCCAACCAGCCGCAAACCATACACGAAGATATTGAATTCGACTTCACGTGACATAAGTGATATAGGGTATTTGCTCACTTATCTCACGAGGCGGCCATGAATGAAGCCCTGTTTTCTGACGTCGTAATGATTGACCGGCCCAAGACCGTAGCCTCGTCAAATGCGCCGACGCTGAGCCGTCGCAAAAGGGGCGGTGCGGTCGCTGTAACATTGGGCGACCAGCCTGCGCTTCATGACAGGTTCATGAACGCCTTCCTGCAAACGCTTGTCAAACTCAATGTGGCGCCAGGTGGTAAAGGCGACGCCGAGCTTGCACGGCTTGCCAGTGCCATGGCCGACATTGCGACCGGCGATTCAGTGATACTCAAGCTCAAGCCCGATCTACCCAAGAACTATCGGACCACGGTCGAGACATTTCTGAAGACATTGGTCCGTGTCAGCGGCTCTTTGGAAGAAAGCCGGCTGGAAGAGGCCATCAACAAGCTTGCCGATGTCATCCTGCCTGATGAACTTGGGGAGGCGCGCGGCGCGCTTGCCAAGGATAACCTCGAGCTTCGCGACCGGTTCATCCGGGAGATCGCGCAGTTGACCAGTGCCGAGGTCGCAAGCCTGGCAGGATCCTCCGCTAAGAATCCTTATGCAACCGCCGCACGCTGGAAAAAGGCGGGTGACATCTTTTCGGTTCAGCATCGTGGCACGGAATATTTCCCCGCCTTCCAGTTCAGTGATGGCCGCCCGCGTCCGGCGATTAAAGCGGCACTTGCGACGCTGCCTCAATCCTTCTCCGCCTGGCAACGGGCCTTCTGGTTTGTATCTGCCAACGGCTGGCTTGATGACAAGACACCGGTCGACATGCTTGATCATCCGGATGAAGTTGTTTCTGCAGCCGAGCATGAACGCCAAGAGGTCGTCGGTTGATATCTCGAGCCGTGCCGGGCCCACCTTCGCCTTTTCCGAACATCAACAGGCGGACGCTCAAGGTGGGGACAAAGCTTCATCGCAACCACCTTTCCTCGTTTGGCGCAGCACAATTCAATCCCTGCATGGGGCAACGAACGCGTTTTGCACCATTCAACGACGGTGCCGGGAACTGCGTGCCGACGCTCTATGCCGCAACAAGCAGAGAGGCTGCGGCCTTCGAGTCGATCTTTCACGACATAGAACCCACCTCCGCATTCAAAACTGTTCGCCTCGCCACCGTCGAACAGCGGACGATCAGCATCATTGTCCCTAAACGGAATCTGGTGTTGGCAAGCCTTTTTGCGCCCGACTTGAAGGCATGGGGCATTAGCCGCTCAGACCTGATCGAAACGTCGAAGTCTACCTATGCTGACACCGGTTCATGGGCGCAGGCAATTCACGGTGCGTCGCCGGATGTCGACGGCCTGATCTGGACCTCCCGTCAATGTGATCCCGATCAATGTATCGTTCTTTTCGAGGATCGTATCGCAGAGGACGAGTTCGAGATCAGGGATTCCTTGCCAGTCGCTTCGAATGCGGGCCTCCTTCTCGAGCTCCGCGACTATGGACTGCGTGCCGGCATTACGATCATCTCGTAGAAATTCTCAGAGGCCTCAGCGCCTCACCAAAGTGACAGCCTCCGTCCGCGCTCGTTCCCGGACACGCGCCGTCATGTCCTGCTGCACGCTACGTACCTGGGACACAATCGTTTTCACCTTCGTTGCCTGCTGCTCATCAATTCCGTGGGTCTTGGCGAACCTTGAGAGGTCGCCGGCTGTCAACTGAGCAAGGTCCGCCGGCGATAGTCTTTTCGTCACCGCCAGGGACAGACGTTCAAATTCGCGTCTGAGAGCCTCATCACTTTGGAAGGATCGAAACCGCTCCTCACCTTCCGATGACAGGACCCCAGAAAGTTTGCTGGACGGGAACGGAATTTCCACACGCTGACGGGCCTGTTCCTCACGGCGCTGTGTGACGACCTGATGCCGCTCGAAGTCGACCGTCAACCCATAGTCGGCCAACGCCGCTGCGAGCTTCTGCACATGCGCTTCGGCCGTCAGGCGCTCGAGGGTTGGGCCGCGCAACAAGGTCCGCCCCTCCCCGGCCATCTCGCCGCGCCGGCCCGCCCGCACGTCGTCGCCGGCAGCAGCGCCGGTTCGCGCATCCGTAATCGCCTCCACCGAAGCGGCCTGGCTGTTGCCGAAGACCAGCCGCGACAGGTGTTCGATCTCCGTCCGCTTGTCGGCGAGTCGTGTCGATTGCTGCAGACGCGCGCCGATTTCGCTTTCGCTGAGGTCCGGAATATCCCGCGCCGGAACAAGCGGCGGCGGTGAAACCACTGCATGCTCGACGTGACACTCCGTCTCTATCCGCAGCATTCGCTCGTTCCCGGCGATGCCTTGCGCAAAGACGTCCGCGGCGCGCCGCTTAGCGGGTTCCAGACTGTCATGTCGTGCAGTCTCAGAGAGCACGGCCTCCATCATGGCCTTGGCGCGGGCGCGATTGTCCAGCTCGGCCGAGCGGAGGCGAAGGACATCCCGCATCGCGCGCAAGGGCTCTCCGTTCACATCAACAATCGAGGTTGCAATCGCCGCCCTTTCGGTGAGCATCAGATTGCGCTCGAGCCGGCGCCGGGTTTGAGCGATCGCAAGCGCATATCCCGGCTCGATAATCCGCGACAGCGCCTCATCGGCAGATACACCACGCACCACGGCGTTTGCCGCCCCGGCGAGGGCTTTTCGCATGCCGGCGGCCTCCGCCCAGGAATCGGCCACATTGGCGAGACGCGACATGCGGTCCGTCGGACTGAACACCTCGCGGTCAATCGCCACCCGATTGAGTTCCAGGCCGAACATGTCGGTCAGCCGCCGTCGTGTCCCGTCCGGCATTTCCACGGCGAGGTCCGCCGGCAGGCGATGCGCCGCGGGGAATTCGAGCGACCCGCGCTTGTCCTGTGCAAAGGCCCGCGTTGCGACGATCTTGCTCTCGTCCGGCAGCAGGCCAAGATCGCGTGCCACCTCGACCAGCTTCAAAGCCATGTAGCTCTGCGTGAGGCGTCCGACGGCATGAGCCTCGACATTGCCGATCGGACGGCGCTCGGCGTCGCGGATCGCATTGTGGTAGAGCTCGACGAACAGGCGATGACCGTCGTTGGGTTCCTGCAGGATTGTCCCGCCACGTACTTTGCTTTGGGCGCCCTCCGTTTCCCGGCGTTGCGCCAAGAGATGAGCAACATCTTCTTGTGCACGGATTTCCACTGCTGCGATCCGCTCCCTTGAAGCACTCCGCTCTTCCATCCGGGCGAGCACATGGTGCCAATCGTCCGCGAAGCGTTGCAACTCTCCAGGTGTCATTGGCCGTGACTGCTCGCGCTCCAATGCCAGCCGGCCACTGGGGCGATGCGTCCATTGATCGTCGGGGCGCTCATTGTCGTAGATGACGGAGCCGCCACGTGTGCGCAATTGCACGCGGTCGACCAAATGCTCGCTTTCGATCTTGTCTAGACTGACGCGAAGACCGTCGATGGCGGCATCATGAACGTGCTGCGGGGGGATCCGTGCCGCCAGCCCGGCATGCAGCATTTCCTCGAAGCGGTAATGATTTGCCTGCCAACTGACGCGGGGATTGACGGCGACAGCACGCACCTCGACCGCGTAGCCGGCATGCCGCGCCACTTCAATCACCCGGGCGACATTTTCCGGCGTGCGCATCGTGGTCTCGAAGACGATGTTGACCTGCCGTTCAGCCGCAACCGACAGCAGCTTCTCGGTCCAGCGTCCGGCATCTCCTTGTGTGAATTGGGACGCGGTCTCCGGATCCTGACGCTGGAAGGCAAGGAATTGCGGATGATAGGATCTGAGGTCGTCGCCGACGATGCGAATGGTCGGTCCTGATTGCGCAAGTTCGTGATGGCTCGCGGTTAGAACCGTCGTCTTGCCGGCGCCAGGTTGGCCGCCGATCAGGATCAGGCGCGGCTGCTCCGATCGTCCCATCCTTTCCGGCAGATAATCACGCAAAATGTCTCTCTGAAAAATCTTCTCGTTTCTCTCGGGCGAGAGCAACCCGACCACGTCCTCCGCCATGATCAGAACTCCGCCCAGAAGCGGGTCTCGTCCTGGACGCGCGGCCCCCAGAGGGCGATGACATGTTCCACCGCGTCAGGATGTTCGGGCCCGAGACTTTCCTGGAGGTCGAGGAGGTCGCGGCGACGGTCGCGCAACCGGTCGGCGGCGGCCGGATCCTGTTCATCGAGCGTATAGGCGCGTGCCGTGACGATGGCGCGCGCCTGATTGAGAATCCTGATGGCGATATCGGTGCGGATGGTTGCTTCGTAAGGCATGTCCTGACCTGCCATGTGCTTTTCCTTTCCCTTCTCTGATGTCTCTAAAGTGCTATCGACTGAGGCCGCGCGCGCGATCGATGGTGCGCTGCCGGCGTTCGGAGAGAACCTGTTCGCTGCCCTGATGTCGAACCGTCTGTTGCAGGACCTTCATCTTTTCCTGCATTGCCTCGAAGGCGCGCCGCTGGGCCGGCGCCACGCGATTGATGACGTCCTTTTCGCCGCGCAGAATGGCTTTGGGGCCGAAACGCTCGTCGAGCGCCCGGCTGACCGTGGCGAACTCGCGGGCGATGGCCGGACCGAGCGAACCGGCGGCGATGTCGAGCTTGCTGCCCTTTTTGCTCATTTCGGCCGTCAGCCGATTGAGGACATTTTCGGCCGCCATTGACAATCCGGGAATGGCGACAGCCATGCGCCGGCGCTCTTCGATAATGCCTCGTGTTTCGGCATCAAGCGCACTGGCGTAGGACGCAGCGAGCGAACGGATGCGGCTTGCTGTTTCCGGCACGGCGAGAAGGGCTTCCTTTCGCTCGCGGCCGGGGGCAAGCAGTTTGTCCACCAGCCGGCCGGACCCTCTGAGCGCTCCGTAGGCGGAGGGATCATTGTTGACGGCCGCCGCAATGCGATCGCCAGCAAAACCCTTAACGAGGAGCGCCTCAATCTTTTCGACGCCGCCGGCGGGATCGCGCCAGACGCGCTTCGCGTTCTCGGTGAGAGCCGCGCGATGATGACGATAGTGCGCGGCTGCTGTCGCGCGTGACCGCGCCTCTTCTTCCACCGGTGTTTTGAACTCGGTCACGGCGGCGAGCATTGGCAAGACAGTCACCGTCTCCGGAGCGGCCGCGACGCTTGCGCCGGCAACGATTTTTGAGTGATCCTGTTTCTCAGCGAGATGCTGTTCCTCGGCAAAGCGCCGGATGACGGCGAAGAGACGGGTAAGCCTGTCGCGACGCTCGGGAGAAAGAACGTTGGGCATGCGCTCAGTGATGTTGCGCTCGGCGACTGCGTCTGCCTTGGCAGTAAAGGCGCTCCAGCCGAACCGTGCCGTCAATGCGTCGTTGACGGCCTTGACCTCCTGGACAAGCGCTCGGTCCTCACCTGCATAGGCGAAGGCAGTCTTGTAGGCGCCCTCGCCGCCTCGTCCGCGGATCGTCTCGATTTCCACGAGGCGCGCCATCGCCGGTTTCGAAAGCGCCGGGATCGACAGCGCCATGTATTCCCGGCGCGTCCGCTCGCGCTCGATGAACTGGCCTGCGGTCCGGCGGAACTCGGTCGCATGCGCCCGAGCCAGCGGCAGCAAGTCCTTGATCGCCGCCGTCGCGGCGGCACGCTCATCGCGTGCTGCCCGACCGTCAACCATGAGATTGGACCCGTGCAGGCGGCCGAGCCGCTCTGGCTTGACGCCAAGATCGTCGACAAGCTTGCGGGGTTCGATCATCGTATCCGACACCAGTGTGTTCAGGCGGACAAGTGCTGCTTCCGGATCGCGATAGATCTTTTTGAGCACCGGCCGCAGGATGGCGTCCCGCTCTTTCCAACGCGGCGAGGCGAGTTGCGCCCGGCGCGCATCCTCATTGACGCTGCGGGCGAATATGGTGCTGGGCGGAATCAGATGTTTCCCGGTCGCCGGGATGTCCGATGCGAGGGACACGCGCAGTTCCTCGGTATAAGCCGTGCGCCGTTCGTGCGCGATCGCAAAGCCGAGCGCCACGCTTGCACGCTCCCAGAGCTTTGCGACCTGCTCCCTCTTTTCCGCGATCCACGCCAGTTGCCGGGAAACACCCTCTTCCATTCCGGCCGCGAGCCCGGCGAGCGTGTCGATGCCGCGCCGCCGTGCGAAGTCCTGGCGCAGCGTGCGATAACCTTCCTCGCTTTCGAAATCGAGCGTCGTTGTCTTGGCGCCGGACCTACCAAGGCGCTCGACAAGCTCACCGAACAGCTCTGGCCGATGATTTTCCCGCTCGATCCGCTCCACGCGAGCCTCGGCGGACTCAATCAGCTTAGCGGTCCAGACGTTGCGATCGACCTCGCGTTCCTCAAAGAGCTTCTCGCCCGTGTTTTCATCGAAGACCGGGATCGTCACCTTGACTTTCTCGACACCGTCCTTCCGTAGCGTGACGGTATCGCCCTCCGAGACGCCCGCCTCCTCGAGCGCCTTGGGCAGGCTGACGCCCCAGAGACGATGAACGGTTCCGTCATTTGTCCTGACATCGGCAAAGGGATTTTCCGAATCCTCGTCTTCAGGTCGAAATCTCGCGAAGCCGGTTGCGACGAGTTCACCGGTGACGCCGGCGGCATGATCGACACGTGGCTTATGTCCCCATTCCGGCTTCGCCGCAAAATCCTCGCTCGCCGCATAGAGGTCGGCGCGGTCGCGATGGCGGGTCATCGCCACATAGGTCAGATGCTGGTCCATCATCCCGGTGGCAAGGATGAAGGTCCGGTCGACGGTCGCGCCTTGAGATTTGTGGATCGTTGCGGCATAGCCATGGTCGATATTGCGATAACTGTCTTCGCTCAGAACAACGTCGCGGCCATTGTCGAGGCGAACCGTCAGCAGCGTGTCGCCTCGCTTGTCACCGGTCGAAACGACCGTGCCGAGCATACCGTTCTTGACATACTGCGGCCCGTGGCAGCGCGCACTCGGTTCGAGGAAACGGGCATTTTCCAGGAAGATGATCCGGTCTCCGGCGGCGAACTCGCGAAGCCCGCGTGCCGTCTGGTATTCGCGCGCGTCGGTCAGTGCGCTCTCCTCCATCATCACCTTGCGCAGGGATTGATTGAGACGCTTCACATCCTCATTGGTGTGCGCCAGCACAAGCAGTTCGTCGCCACGAAGCCGAGGCGCAGTCCCCCCGTCGGTGATTTTCTGGAGCAGGTCACGACGTGCTTCCGTCCAATCGGCAACGATGCGACCGATGATTTCGTCGCGCCTTTCTGCCTCGGTAATGTGGCCGCGCTGCGCATAAGCATCGAGGCCCTGTTCGACCTTGCCGCGGGCGAAAAGACGGGATGCGTCGCGCGCCCACTCATCGCGCTGGCGGCGCACGCCGGCAAGCTCGGCAAAACCGACACGCTCGGAAATCGCCCGGAAGGCAGCACCCGCCTGGATCGGCTGCAGTTGCATCGCGTCGCCGACCAGCACGGCTTTCGCGCCTGCATCTTCGACGGTCTTGAGGACTCGCGCCATCTGCCCAGACGACACCATACCGGCCTCGTCGATGACAAGCACGTCCCCGCGATGGAGCAATTCCCGGCCGCCGGCCCAGGCGAGCTCCCAGGAGGCGAGCGTGCGCGACCTGATGCCGGAACTGTCTTCAAGCCCTTCCGCGGCCTTGCCGGCGAGAGCTGCGCCGAACACCCGGCGGCTTTCGATTTCCCATGCGACGCGGGCGGCTGCCAGCAGCGTCGACTTGCCGGCACCGGCGAGACCGACGACGGCGGCAATGCCGTTGTCACCGGTGACGTGGCGGACAGCGTCCACCTGTTCGGCATCAAGCTTGAAGGCTTTTTCCGGATTGGCCGTCTCGATGCTGGCGACGGCGGCCGCGACGTGCCTCGGCGAAACACCAAAGCCTTTCTGCTTGGCGAGATGTTCTGCCGACTGCGCCATGTCATATTCGATGCGCAGGATGTCTCGCGTTGTGAAGATCGCCGGTTCGGAGACCCTAACGGACTGCCCGTCAACCTGCTGCGGCCGCAAGAGCACAAGATCGTCCGAGGCCATGAGGCGCGCGCGGATATTGGCGAAGTCCGTGGGATCGTCGACATAGCGATGCAGCGCCTTGGCGATGTCACGCTCGTTGAACGTGGAGCGTTCGTTCGCGAGCTGTTTCAAGAGCAGCTCAGGTTCGGCAAGCAGCCGGTCCGCCATTTCCTGCCGCAGCGCAAGATCCGCCGGCGCGAAATACATCTCGACGCCCTTTCGCGCGAGCGCCGCCTTTTCCGGGCCGAGGTGCTTTTGCGCGATGCCGTCCAGACCCTGTTCGGCGTAGGAGCGGCCGTCGAGGCGGACCTCATGACCGGCCAGTGCGAGATGCCGGTTCGCGGTTTCCGCCCAGGCAATCTTCCACGATTTCATCGTTTCCTTGTCACCGGCCCAGAGCATGTAGACGATCTTGCCCTTCGGCCGGTCCGGTGTGACGACGCGCAACGGCGTGCCGTCCTCTGCCGTGACCGCGACCTTCTTCGGCCCGAACCCGTCCTCGGTCAGAGGTCGGAGCGTCGTCATAAGATGAATGTGCGGATTGCCGTCTTTGTCGTGATAGACCCAGTCGGCAACCATTCCGCTGGACGTCAGGTTGTCCCGGACGAATTCGCGAACCAAGGCGATGTTTTCGGCCCGGGTCAGTTCCTCCGGCAGGGCAACGATCAGTTCCCGCGCCAGCTGTGCGTCGGCTCTTTTCTCAAACGCGTCGACCGCGTTCCAGAGCGCCTCGCTCGCCTTGACAGCTGATTGGCCGTCGAGCGCCGCCTTCAGCCAGGCCGGAACGTCCTCCGGTAATGCGAGCTCTTGATGCATCAATTCGGCGGCTCCGCCGCGATAGCTGAAGGACGTGCCGGCCTGTTCGTCCATCATTCGGGCGCGATGGCGATAGGCGGCGGCCGAGACGATACTGCGCCCCGCCCCTCTGCTGATCACCTGCGCTCTGACGAACATGATCGCCAATACCGTCTCCTGGCCTTCCAAGCACGTCGCGCCAGCGACGTATATTGCGCCCTCAAACCGATCGGACCGAAGGGCCAATGCCGTCTTTCCGGAACACGGCATTGGCCGGACTGCTGGCTGCGATGTTTTCGGCGATGCAAAATAGCCTATTTTACTAAAGTAATCTAGCTAGTATAACCACTGTCGTTCACATTGCTTCGACACAGGAAGGAAACCCGGAGAATGGCTCAGAAATCTTCGATCACCGATCTCGACGCCCAGATCGAAAAACTGCGCGAACGCAGGAAGCTGCTCGTCGTCAGATCGGCGGAGCGATTTGCCCGCGCCGCGACGAAATATGGACTGGCGGAAATGGAAATCCCCGACGATGAACTTGACCGCATCTTCGAAGAGGTGGCGGCGCGATTTCGCCAAAGCGAAAAGAAGGCGACTGCTGCCGCTTCTCCTCAAGCGCGTCGACCAGCAAATAGTGGGGCTGGAGCGGCGGCGGAGGTTTCTCATGACAGCTGATCGCAAGCGCGCGGCGCGGGAGAAATTCCTGCTAGGCGGCATCGTCGTCAGGGCGGGCCTTTCGTCGTCCGATCGGGCTTTCCTGCTTGGCGGGCTCATCGAGCTGACGAGAGTGGAGGCAGGTTCGCCGGAATACCGGCGCCTGCGCGACATAGGCGAAAAGGCATTCAGAACCTCCCCTCAATCGGAACAGATCACGCCCGTCGAGGAGATGCTGGAATGGCGTTGAAGTCGAAACTCCATCCCAGCCTGCTGCTCATTCTTGTGCCGGTCGCTGTCACTGTGTTTGCCGTCTATATCGTCGCCTGGCGGTGGCACGGTCTTGCCGCCGGACTGTCCGGAAAAGCCGAATACTGGCTTTTGCGGGCCGCACCTTTACCGGCATTGCTGTTCGGGCCGCTCTCAGGGCTGTTGACCGTATGGGCCCTGCCTATGCATCGCCGGCGGCCGATCGCCATCGCCAGCCTCGCGTGCTTTCTGTCGGTCGCCGGCTACTATGCGCTGCGCGAGTTCGGCCGGTTGGCGCCGTTCGTTGAGAGCGGCACGGTCACCTGGGAACGGGCTCTTTCCTTTCTCGACATGGTCGCCGTCCTCGGAACGGTCACAGCCTTCATGGCAGTCGCGGTCGCCGCGCGTATCTCGACGGTCGTCCCTGAGCCGGTGAAGCGTGCCAGGCACGGGACCTTCGGAGACGCGGACTGGCTCCCGATGTCGGCGGCGGCAAGAGTGTTTCCGCCGAACGGCGAAATCGTCGTCGGCGAGCGTTATCGCGTCGACAGGGAAATCGTCCACGAGCTGCCCTTCGATCCGAACGATTCGGCAACTTGGGGTCAAGGCGGCAAGGCGCCGCTGCTCACCTACAAACAGGACTTCGATTCGACCCATATGCTCTTCTTCGCCGGGTCGGGCGGATACAAGACAACCAGCAATGTGGTGCCGACGGCGCTCAGATATACCGGGCCGCTGATCTGCCTCGATCCGTCTACCGAAGTCGCGCCGATGGTGGTCGAACACCGGACGGTTGGGCTTGACCGAGAGGTCATGGTGCTCGACCCCACCAATCCCGTCATGGGCTTCAACGTCCTGGACGGGATCGAGAGGTCAAAGCAAAAGGAGGAGGATATCGTCGGCATCGCGCACATGCTGCTGTCGGAGAGCCTGCGCTTTGAAAGTTCGACCGGGTCTTATTTCCAGAACCAGGCGCACAATCTCTTGACCGGCTTGCTGGCGCACGTGATGCTCTCTCCCGAATACGAAGGACGGCGAACCTTGCGCAGTCTCAGGCAGATCGTTTCCGAGCCGGAGCCCTCGGTGCTGGCAATGTTACGCGACATTCAGGAGCACTCGCAATCGGCCTTCATCCGCGAAACGCTCGGCGTCTTCACCAACATGACCGAGCAGACCTTCAGCGGTGTCTATTCGACCGCATCGAAAGACACGCAATGGCTGTCGCTCGACAGTTATGCCGCGCTCGTCTGTGGCAATGCCTTCAAGTCGAGCGACATCGTTACGGGCAAGAAGGACGTCTTTCTGAACATCCCGGCATCGATCCTGCGCTCCTATCCGGGGATCGGCCGGGTGATCATTGGCTCGCTGATCAACGCCATGGTGCAGGCCGATGGCGGCTTCAAGCGCCGGGCGCTGTTCATGCTCGATGAGGTCGACCTGCTCGGCTATATGCGGGTGCTCGAGGAGGCGCGCGATCGCGGTCGCAAGTATGGGATCAGCATGATGCTGATGTATCAATCGGTCGGACAACTGGAACGGCATTTTGGCAAGGACGGCGCGACGTCGTGGATCGACGGCTGCGCCTTTGCATCCTACGCGGCAATCAAGGCACTCGACACCGCGCGCAATGTCTCGGCCCAATGCGGCGAGATGACGGTCGAGGTGAAGGGCAGTTCAAAAAATCTCGGCTGGGATTCCAAAAGCGGCGGAACCCGAAAATCCGAAAGCCTCAATTTCCAGCGCCGGCCGCTGATCATGCCGCACGAGATCACCCAGTCGATGCGCAAGGACGAGCAGATCATCATCGTCCAGGGCCAAGCGCCGCTGCGTTGCGGGCGGGCGATCTACTTTAGGCGCAAGGACATGCACGCGGCGGCCAAGCGCAACCGCTTCGTGACGAACTGACGATAACACCAAGTGAGGACCATACGGTCAAGACAATGTACGGTGAACTGGTCGATGTGGAACAGGGGCAAAGCCGCGTTGCTGAGGCGCCCAGCGGGATCGGTTCGTTCGGCATGGGGCAATGTATCTCCGCAGCCGTTCTCAATCATAGTCAGAGCAGAGCCTGGCTTTGCCATGGCTTGGTCCGTGAATCCCGAGAGACTGGACGATATGCTGGCTGAAGCTCGGCGAGCGTCTGCTGGGGAGACGATATCACGCTCTGGCTCGTCGGCGCCTGCAAGACATTTTGTGTGGCGCCCGAGATTGTCGATATGACTCGCGCGGATCGGACGCTTGCCGAAGAGCAGGCCTCGAATGCGTTTGCCGCTTCGATGGTCCGCACCCGATTTTCCGACGACCCAACTGTCATGTCGATCGACGTCGAATTTGCCTATGACGGCAAGCAATGGATTGAAGAAATCTCGCAGCATTCGTGGTAGCGCCAGTCGGCGGATTTCTAACGTTGACGCCGATATCGCTTGAACGGATCTTCAGCACCAGGCGGCGTCAACCAATCGACGAACATTGTATAGCCAAGGGCAAAGGCGACAAACCCGATCGCCATCAGGCCGATCAGCCAAAACGGCATGCCCGCCGCTGCCTGCGGATGGGCAAGGACGACGATCGATATCGGCAGCATGACGATTGCCGCCAGAACCAGCATCCCGGTGAACGGCCGAAACGCGCACAGGAGATAGAAGGCGACATACCAGATGCAGTAGAGGACGATGTGGCCGACGGCTTTAAGTACAAAAGGCAAAGCAAGCAAGCGCCAATAGGGAGCCTTCCGAACGGGGTCGGAATGATCGGTTGCGGCGTGAGGATTGATTGCCATGAATGGACATCCCGTCTCGGCGTGCGGCGCCCGACGAAGGCGCTCGCTCCTGGATCTGTTGGACAACAGCGGGAAATCCGGCTGTTGCCATAAACTGGCGCTTTTGCACGAGTCTAATTGTGATCGAGCCATAGCGCAACTGCCCGGACGCGGTGCAAGCGCGAGGGGAGGGTCGATCCGGCCTCTCGCGCTCCAAAGCCGAGCGAAAGAAGCTGCCTCACGGCAGCTGCTCCCGGGCATATTCCTCGAGCTCGGCCTTGAGCGCCTCAAGCTCAGCCTCGATCATGCGGCGCTCTTCCAGGGTCGCCGCCTCTTTGGCCTCGGCCCGCAGTTCCTCGATGGTGCATTCAAGGGTGAAATAGTAGCTGTTCGTCATCGTCGTCATCCTTGTAGACGTGAAAGATGCCGCCGACGGTCATGAGGCAAGGAAGGGGTCAAGGCTCGCGGAACGCGACCGGCGGAGCCGGACGAGCGGAGGAACCGATTTTTCTGGAGCGGAGTGCAACGCAGCGGAGGAAAAATTGCGAGGGGCCGCTCGGGCCTTGAGGCCTTCCTTGCCTCATGACAGACTTGGACAGTCTGAGCAGAAAACCAACCTCTCGTGTGGCACCAAAAAGCGAGCGGCAGCGAAGTTGCCGCCTCTGAGAGCAGCCCCGGAAGGCAGGCTTGGCGAGAAGGAGCCGACGAAATTCTGGAACAAATAGACTCGCCCGTGGCCGTCATCGGCTAACTGCAGCTCAGACGTAACCGCCAGATCAGGTCGGGGCGGTTTTGTGGCTCAACAGCGCTTCAAGGAGAGGGTCGGGATGAGAGCGCCATCCTTCGCGGGCGAGATCGTTGGCGAGAGACCTGACAGTATCGGTGGCCATCGGGATGAAGTCGTAGCCCTGAGCAAGTGCCGCGGTGCGCAGAGCGGAAAGCGTTTCGTAGGCACGTAAATCGGTTCCAAGCCAGAGGGCGAGATCCTCGCCCTCTGCGTCGGGGAATGCCTGCAGGAAGAAGGTCTGCAGTGGACGGTCGTAGCCGATAACGGCATCCGCATCGGTTGTTTGGCTGGCAAGGTGGGCGACGGTGATCGTGTAACGGCTCATGCGAAGGTCCTTTTCGTAGCGGCGTCGTGTCCGGGATGGGACCGGCCCCTTGAGGGGCCGGTCGCCGGCTTCAGGCCGGGTTATTCCAGAGGATGACCTTGCGGTTCGGTTCTCCGCCGGGCGCGGGGGCGAGGTTTCCGAAAATGACGCCGATCTCAGGGGCCTCAAGCTTGACCGAGAGGTATTCCTCGCCGGTCTGGCGGGCGACGCGGTTCCACCCGGCGCCGATCTCGAAACCGGTCTTGCGGTGGATGATGCGGTAGTCAGGTGCTTCCTCGCTTGCCTTGTGGGCGTTCGGGACGATGGCGATCGGGGCGTTGACCCGGATGGTTGCGAAGATGCCTTCGAGGCTGCCGTCAGTCTTTTGCGTGAGGGTTGCGATCGTGGTGGCCATGGTAGTTACTCCTTCGGTTGCTCGGGACCATTCCCGATGGCGCCCGAAGAAGGGGCCGCGCCGCAGGCGTCACCGGAGCGAAGCGCCGGGGAACCCCCTTGCGGGGTTGACGCTGGTTGCGGCCGGTCCCTTAGAAAGGCGACATAGAGAACGGGAATGGCCCCGAAGCGCGATCGAAGGGTAATCCCGCCATGGCTATCCGATTGCGCCGAGCTAGGTCTAACGGCATGAACGAATACCGAGGCCATCAGGACCGCCCCGCCCCTCGCCCTCCCCGCAGCTGACAAGCGAACCGAGCGCTGACTTCAAAGCCTCCTCGGGAAAAGTCGAGATCGCCGTCGCGCCACACCCGCCAACAATTGCCTGAGGCTTTGACCGGTCAACGCAGTAGGCACGGTGGTGCAACATGTCTGCATGATCGCAGCGCGCCGGTGGCGCAAATACCTGCGGGCATCTCTGACAGCAACAAGTCCATCGGCACCGCCGCCGACAACCGCGGGCACGATCTGGCATCTTGCAGCAATCGGCCCTCACGCTCCGGCCGCTCGATCCGATCGATCTATCAACGCCGTGAATCGGTGCGGGTTGATCGATTCAAAACAGTCGTTGGACAGGACGGGCGTATGCCACGATTCTTCGAGACATGGCTCTCTATCCGTTCAAACTCTACTATCAGCGCATCGACGCCACACGTAACATGGCGCGCTACTATATGCTGGCGATCGAGACGACGTTGTTCGGCGAGACGGCTGTCGTGCGGTCATGGGGGCGGATCGGAAAACGCGGCGGCATCAAATGCGAGGTCTTTCCGACGGAGCGGGACGCGGCACGCCACTTCCTGGAATTGGCGCGGCGGAAACGCCAGAAGGGCTACATTCCCGTCGGAAACTGTGGAAATGCCACATGAGCCGGTCAGGGCGACCGGCCCGGAAGGTGACATCGACCGTACTTCGGTGAAATGGTCATGCTTTTAGAGAGGGGACTGATCATGACCACAACCAATGAAATCGCCGACAAGATTGCCGCCGACCATCAGTTGACCAAAGCGCAGAGCAAGGCAATCGTCGAATCCGTATTCCGGGAGATCACAACGGCCGCGACCACAGGCGCTGAAACGTCGATCCCGGGATTTGGCAAGTTTAAGCCGAAAGACACGCCTGAGCGGGAAGCACGCAATCCCGCGACTGGCGCCACGATCAAGGTTGCCGCGGCAAGAAAGCTCGCGTTCACGCCCGCCAAAGCGCTGAAGGATGCATTGAATAAATAGCAGCACAGGCGCGCCTTGCCTTTTCAGGAAGCGGTCGATTGGCGACGAGAGACTGTTCACAAGCCTCCAATGATCGCTTCCGTCTGCTTTGAATTTCTTCACGTCAACTGTCATAGTGAGGACGACAATTGACGCGAGGGAGGCATCTGTGGCAGCCACCGCGAACACGGTTTTGGAAGAAGCAACCAACGGCAGTGTTCAGAAGTCGAGACCCTGCTCGGCGGTTCGCGGACTTTGGCGCGTCGACTGACCAGTGCACTTGATGTACACGAATTGACGGCTTACATGGACCGTGGCAGGTTTCAGGAGACCGGTCTTCGGAGACTGTCTGTTACCATCCGTGAAATACATACGCAGTTAAAGCAGCATGAGCTGAAGCGCCTTGGATCTGCACCTAATGGGACTGCAGCCAATTCTCAACCCGGAGTTCTGGATAAGATAAGAAGTTGCGCTCATTGTAGGTGACAAGAGCGTCGTTCAGAGCCAATGCATGAGCGGCGATCGGTTTATCGAGGTGATCCTTCTTTCGATCACGCGTTGCTTCGCGAACGGGTCCGTAGGCACGAGCCGCATCCGCGTCAAACGGCGCGACCGGAATCGCCTCGACAAGAAATTCAAGGTTGGTCCGTTCCAGCTCGGGATTTGCGGAAACGGCGACACCGTACTCCAGTTCGGCGAAGGTGATGGCGGAGATGAGGACATCACCGACTTTGCATTCAGCGAACCGCCGGGCGACTTCCGGCGGCTGATGCTTCATTAGATATGATGCACATGCTGGTATCGAGCATGTAAAGCGCCATCAGATGGCATCCCGCTCCATCTGCTCCTGCTCGCCACGACCTTCTGCCATGAAGGATGGGCAGAAACGCGCAAAACGGTCCAGAACACTCGCAAGCGAAGGCCGCAACGGCCGAATGCGCAACTCTTCGCCCACCCGCTCGATCTCGACTTTGATGTCATTCTGGCCATAAGCAAGATCGGCCGGAATGCGCACGGCCTGGGAATTGCCGTTTTTGAATACCTTTGTCGTATGCATAACCGCCTCCAGACGCCCACGTCACGCTGTACATCCTAGGTGTGTACACAGAGGATCGAGAGAGATATTTCAAGGGTAGGTCATTTCGCCGTTTGCCTCACCTGCGGATTAGGACTTGAAGCGGCTCGATGTCATCGAGCGAAACGCGGGCCTGGACGGCATTGGGCGGTTGCAATAGCAGACAAGGTCAAGGTGTATCTCGTTTTACCGATCGGAAATATCGCCATGCGGGACTGCCGCATGGCGTTGCGATCATCCATCAGGCGCTCTCTGCGCTCGCCTGCCAGACGGGGATGCCGAGGCGGCGGGCCTTGTCGGCGAGATTGCCAGTAATGCCGGAGCCCGGGAAGATGATGACGCCTGCGGGCATCACCGACAACATCTCGTCGTTTCGACGAAAAGGAGCTGCCTTGGCGTGCTTTGCCCAGTTCGGCTTGAAGGCGATCTGCGTCACTTTGCGGCTTTCGGCCCAGCAGGCGGCGATGCGCTCGGCGCCTTTCGGAGAGCCGCCGTGCAGGAGAACCATGTCGGGATGCTTGGCATGGGCAAGGTCGAGTTTACCCCAGATCCGCTCATGATCGTTGTAGTCCATGCCGCCGGAAAAGGCGATCTTGGTACCGGCCGGCATCAGCACCTCGGTCTCGGCGCGACGGCGGGCCGACAGGAAGTCTTTCGAGTCGATCATCGCCGCGGTCATGTTGGCGTGGCTGACCTTGGAGCCGGTGCGCGGCCGCCAGGCCGAGCCCGTCTCGGCTTCGAACAGATCAGCCGCATAGTCGCGCATGAATTCGAAAGCGTTGCGGCGCTCAAGAAGGGTGATGCCCTCGGCGATGTGGCGCTCCAGCTCGACGCTTTTCACCTCCGAGCCGTCCTGTTCGCTCTGCCCGGTTCGTTGCGCATCTTCGTTGCGCTGCAGTTCGCGCTGGATGCGTTCGCCGGCACGGTGGAAAAGATTGACGGTCGACCAGTAAAGGTCTTCGAGATCGGGTTCCAGCCGCGTGTCGCCGAGCATCTCCGTGAGCGCGTCGAAGATCGCGGTCAGCGCGGAGCGGACGACCGGTTCCTCCGGTAGGGGCCGCGGATCCGGCTCGTCCTGGAAGGGGCGATAGCCATGGATCTGCATCTCGTAGATGAATTGGTCGGTCGGGGAGGATGCGTGGTGAGGCTCGAAGGCGTCGTCAATGGGAAGTGTGCGGTTCATGATGGTCTCCGTCGGTTTCGGCCGCGCCTCTCGCGGCCTGACGGCGATCCCAGTTCACGCGGCAGACGGGCCGGAACCGCGAGCAAAGCGAGCGGCCCAGCGAAGCGCCGGGCGGCGGAGGGAAGGTTTCCTGGCCCGCGAGGAGCGCCGGCCCGGCATCGGCCCGGAAGCGGTCCCGCTTTCCGGATCAGCCGATGCGCGAAAAATGCGCCGGCGCGGGGAAGAAACCTGACCGACCCGCTGAAGGCCTGGACGCCGCATGATAAGGGTCGCCTCTCGCCAGGCCCGCAGGCGCGCGCATAGCCGGATTGCGGCCCTTCCGGACCGGCACTGTCCATCAAGGCGCAGTGCCGCGCCCGCCATGTGCCTCCGCGGCTGCCGCGTCATACGGACAGAAGAGTCTGCGCATCCTCCGGTGCGAGCTGGTCGCGGAGATTTGCCATGAGCCGGTGTGGCCCGAGCCGTCGCAGGTCCTCGTTGAAGTCGCCGAGTTCGGGGTTAAGCACCAGCGGCAGGATGCCGAGCGCCTGCGCCCGGCGGCTCAACCCTTCGATGCCGTGCCGGCCGGCGGCATCGGCGTCAGCGGCGAGGTATAGGCGCAGACACCCTGCCGGCGGCCGGAAGGCGGCGAGGTGATTGGCCGTCAGCGCCGAAACCATCGGCATGGCGGGCATCACATGAGACAGCGACAATATGCTTTCGAGCCCCTCACCCGCGATCATGACCGGCACAAGGTCCTTGGCGGGAAAGCCGAACCGCACTGCATTGCCGAGCAGCGTACCCAGCGCACGGCGGGGTGTGTCGACCGGCGCCTTGCCAACGCCGCCCGGCTCCGATCCGGAGCACGCAAGGTATGTGCGATGCACGCCCGTGATAGCACCGGATTGATCGGTCACAGCAGCGATCAGGGCCGGATAGCGGCTGGTCCCGCCGCTTGCGAGATCGCGGTAGTAGCAGGATGGGTGAAACCGCAGCGCCGGATGCAAGGCCGCCCGCAGGATGCCGCGCTGGCGCAGGTAGCCGTCGGCGAGCGTGCCGGCAAGCGGTTCGGTTATTCGAAACAGCCGTCGTGCCCGTTCGCCAGCCGGTCGGTCGATCGACGCAGTTGGAGCGTCACCGCTTTGCGACAATCCCGGTTCAGCACGGGCTGGATCACGGGGCTCGTTCAGGAAACGCCGCGCCTCATCGGCGACGTCACGGAAGTCGACAAGCCCACAGGCCTCCCGTACGAGATCGAGCAAATCGCCATATTGGCCGGAGGCGGCATCGGTCCAGCGACCCGCACGATCACCTTTAAGCCGAACATAGAGCGAACGACCCTTGTTGTTGGCGACATCGCCGACGATCCAGTAATTGCCGGCCCGGTGGCCGGCGGAGAGATAATAGCGGCAGACAGCCTCCGCGTCGCGCGCGAGACGATCCGCCAGTTGCGAGGCGGATAACATCACGGTCACCCCCGGCCGTCGACGTCGACAACTTGATGCCGTTCGATCAGGCGCGACAGGATCGCCGGTCCTTCCTCCGACTTTGGAATGAAGTACCGCAATTTCCAGGCGATCATTTCCGAGAACAGGCCGATTGCCCGGAGCCTGTCGCGCATGCCGTCGGTGAAGCCGGTGAGCTCGATGCGGTAGTTGTTCATTGCCCGGACACGCCGCAGCGTCATGCCGCCGGCAAGTCCGACAACCGAGGATCCGGCGAGCAGCGATTGCCAGATCTGATCGGCGCTGACGACTTCGGTCTGGTCGAGCCCGAAATTCCGGCACAGCCGAGAGAGCCCTTCGGACGTTATCAGACGGCCAACGATGCGCTCACCCTCGTCGGTCTGAAGGCGATAGACCCGGCAATAATCCTGCGGCAGCAGTTTCCAGATCGGTAAAAGCAGGCCGGAGACAACGTGCATGGTCGAAAGCGAAAATTCGGGGAGATTGGCGACCTCGGCCTCCCAGGCGGCAGAGAAGGTTTGCTTATCCGTTTCCTCCCGATTCGTCTCTTCGAGCTGACGCAGCTCGAAGCGGATCTCGTCCATCGGCCGGATGAGCGCCACCCGCGGCTCAATTGATCCGTCATCGAGCATGACCGAGCGAGCCGGAACCTGGACGGCCGGGCGGCCGGACTTGCCGTTGATCACAAGCTTCGCTTGGCGATCATGCGCGGCGAGTTCCAATGCGTCGGAAAGCACCATCGGCCTGTTGCGATCCATGCGTTCGATGGTCAAGAGATGCGACTGCGCGCCGGTGACCGGATGGGTATAGACCAGCCGCCGATCCTTCACCGTCATGCGGTCCGCAACAAGCGTCTCCAGCCCCTTGTCGTAAACGCCGGACGCAATCGCGCCCTCGACACGGGCGGCGAGCAATTGCTCGAAGGCATCGAACAGCAAGTTCTGCATGCGAACCGTCAGCGCCAGCATCCGATTGAGGAAGGTGTGAATCGGCGGCAGCTCGTCCTTGATTCTATTTTCCTCTGCCGTCAATGACAGGCCGGTGATCGTCTCGAACGTTTCGAGCGACCAGCCTTCGATACCGCCGCCATGGATGAGCCTATAGAACTGCCTGAGCGCATCGCGGGCATATTGGGATTCGAGATTATCCTCGGAGCGGAACATCCCCTGCCCGCCGGTCTGCCGCTGTCCGCGCGTGATCGCTCCAAGCGTGTCGAGACGCCGGGCGATGGTCGACAGAAATCGCCGTTCGGCCTTGACGTTGGTGGCGATCATGCGGAAACGCGGCGGCTGCGCCTGGTTGGTACGATGACTGCGTCCCAGCCCCTGGATCGCCACGTCCGCCCGCCATCCGGCCTCGAGGAGATTGTGGAGCCGCAGCCGCTGGTTCCTGGCGCCGAGGTCGGCATGGTAGGAGCGTCCCGTGCCGCCGGCTTCGGAGAAGATCAGGATCGGCTTCTCGTCATCCATGAAAGCGCGCGTCTCGTCGAGATTGGCGCTGCCCGGCCGGTTCTCGACGGCAAAGCGGGCAATCGCGCCGCTGCCGTCACGGCGCACGATCCGACGCGTGCGGCCGGTGATCTCGGCAACGCGGGTCGTGCCGAAGTGCTGGACGATCTGGTCGAGCGCCGTTGGAATGGCAGGCAGACTGCCGAGCCGTTCAAGGAGAGCGTCTCGGCGGGCGACGGCTTCGCGGCAAAGGACTGGATTGCCGTCGGCATCATGGACCGGCCGCGACAGCAGATTGCCCTGGTCGTCGGAATATTCCTCGAAAAGCTGGATCGGGAAGGAATGGTTGAGATATTCCGCGACGATCTCGCGCGGTGTGACGTCGACCTGGATATCGCCCCACTCCTCGGTCGGGATTTCTGCCAGCCGGCGTTCGGTGAGCGACTGGCCGGTGGAGATTATCTGAACGATCGCGGCGTGGCCTTGGTCCAGATCGTTGTTGATCGCACCAATCAGCGCCGGCGTCTTCATCGAGGTCAGAAGATGATTGAAGAAACGCTGCTTCGAGCTTTCGAAGGCTGAACGCGCCGTGGCCTTGGCGCTTTTGTTGAGTGTGCCCGTGCTGCTACAAATGCCGGAGGCCTCGAGCGCCGCGTCGAGATGATTATGAATGACCTGGAAAGCCTCGGCGTAGGAATCGTAGATGCGTACCTGTTCGTCGGTGAGCGCATGTTCGAGGATATCGTATTCGACGCCCTCGAAGGAGAGCGACCGCGAGGCGTAGAGGCCCATGGCCTTGAGATCGCGGGCAAGCACTTCCATGGTCGCCACCCCGCCGTCCTCGATCGCCGCAATGAACTCGGATCGCGTCGAGAACGAAAAGTCGGCGCCTCCCCAGAGGCCCAGCCGTTCGGCATAGGCAAGCGACTCGACTTCGGATGCACCGGTCGCGGAGACATAGACGACGCGGGCATCGGGAAGGGCACGCTGCAGACGCAGACCGGCGCGGCCCTGTTGCGAAGCAGCCTTTTCCCCGCGCTCGGACCTGCCGCCCGCAGCGTTTGCCATCGCATGACCTTCGTCGAAGATCACAACTCCGTCAAAATCGCCTCCCAACCAGTCGACGATCTGCTGGACGCGCGACCGCTTTCCCTCGCGTTCGTCACTTCGCAGTGTGGCGAAAGTGACGAAGAGGATGCCTTCGTGGAGCTTGATCGGCGCGCCCTGGCGGAACCGTGAAAGCGGTGTGACCTGCAGCTTCTCCTGGCCGAGCGCGCTCCAGTCGCGCTGTGCATCCTCGATCAGCGTCTCGGATTTCGAGATCCACAGATGGCGGCGGCGTCCTTTAAGCCAGTTGTCCAAAATAATCCCGGCCGCTTGACGGCCCTTGCCGGCGCCTGTGCCGTCTCCCAGGAACCAGCCGCGCCGATAGCGGACCGCGCCCTCGGCGTTTGGAGTCACTGCCCTGAGATTGTCAAAGCTCGCATCGACGGACCAGTGGCCGGCGAGATAGCCGGAATGGGCTTCGCCGGCATAGATCACGCTTTCGAGCTGGGCGTCGGAAAGATCGCCTTTGGTGACGGCACGCTTTGGCAGATGCGGGCGGTAGGTCGGTTTGGGTGGCGCGACCGACGCCATTGCGACGGACTCGACCAGCCTGTCCGGATGGGGTTTTGCATCGGGGATATGGATCGCCTGCAGTTGATAGGGCTCGTAAATGCCGTCGGCGACATCAACCCGGATTTTGGGCGAAGTATCGCGCAGCTCGTAGGAGAGCTCGACGACCTGATCGTCGGCAGGGCACACAGGCGAGAACCCGGGACGCGGGGCACGGACAGCAGGCGAAGAGCGCACCGCAGACGCGCTGGCCGCCACAGGGGGTAGCGTATCAGCGCGTTGGCGTGCGGCCATTGTTGTGCAGTCGGACAGGATGCCGATGGGTAGGAGGGACGGGGAACGCGGCGGAAGGGCGGAGATCCAGGCGAGCAATGTTTCCGGATCGGGAGCGACACCGTGCGAGGCAACGAAGCTCGTTGGATCGGCGGGGGCTATCTTGTCGATCACCGTCAGGCGCGTCTCGATTGTCGCGCCGTGCCGCGCATAGACGCCGCCGTCGATGGCGGCGCTGAACAGGACCGAGCCGCGCTCGTGCAAGCGAACGAAGGCGTCTCGCCAGTTCGGGTTGTCGGAAGAAAGGCTGGCACCGGTGATCGCCACGAGCCGCCCACCCGGGGCAAGCCGCGCGAAGGCCGAGGTCAGATGACGCCATGCGGCGTCGGCCACGCGGCCCTCGACGTGAACGCCGGCTGAAAACGGCGGGTTCATCAGCACGACGGTCGGGCTCACCGAGCGGTCAAGGTAGTCGTCGATGTGGGCGGCGTCATGCTGCGTGACCGTCGAGGCCGCAAAGAGTTGCTCGAGAAGCGCATGCCGGACAGGCGCATATTCGTTGAGTGCCAGGCATGCATGGGCAAGCTCGGCGAAGATTGCCATCAGTCCCGTCCCGGCAGACGGTTCGAGCACGATGTCTTTCGCCACGAGGCCGGCAGCGCGGGCCGCGACATAGCCCAGCGGAATCGGCGTCGAGAACTGCTGAAACTGCTGGCTCTCCTCTGAGCGGCGCCTGTGACTGGGGATCAGGCTCGCGATCTTCGTCAACATCGCAAGTGCTGCCTGCGACGAGTTTGAGCGGGCGGCGATCGCCGCACCGAACTTGCGCAGGAAGAGCACCTGCGCGACTTCGCATGCCTCGTAGGCGTCTTTCCAGGTCCAGAGGCCCTCGGCATCCGAGCCGCCGAAAGCGTCGTCCAGGTTGGTGCGGAGATCGGCGGCGTCGATTGCCTCTCCACGTTCAAGAAGCAGCAGAAGCGCCTCGCCGGCTTTGCGGATTTTACTGGCGCGGAAACGTTCGTTGGAGGTGCCACCCGGCATGGCCGCAGCGTTCGCGGCCGTGGAAGAGATCACGTTCATGGGATACCCTGTTCGAGAGCGAGAAAGGACCGGCCCGCCCGGACGCTCTCCAAGTCTCGCCGGGCCAACCCATTCCGGCCCCTCTCTCCCTCTCCCAACGCTCAGCACCGGCACAACACGGGCTGCGACCGGTGCGAGCTCAGGCCCATACTGTTGTTCCCTTCCAATTCCGCTGCGTTGGCTCCCTGCCGGGCCGAAGCAATAACCCATAGTGGTCTTTCTGCGCTAGTATAGTCGACCGGCTTCGTGTTACATCGCAGTCGGCGCGATCACGTGCGACTGAAATGACCGATCAGGAGGGACAATGTGCGGCGGTTTCTAATCGGCGGCAGGTCATTCGAAGAGGGTTCTCCGGAATTGCAGGGTGTCCTCCCGCAGGCGTATGAACAGAAGCTCCGGCCGCAGTGCCAGTGCAAGGACCCGCCGGTCCCGATGTATATTGCCCAGGTTGACGGCCAATACCTCGTCAAGCGGATGCCGCTGACCGGGCGGGATCACGAAGCCGGCTGCTCATCCTTTGAACCGCCCTACGAGCTCTCCGGTCTCGGCCCACTGATCGGGAATGCGATCCAGATCGACGCGGCATCCGGATCGTCGATCCTCAAGCTCGATTTTTCCCTGTCCAAACGCGGCAGCCGCGCGAACGCTGCTCAGCCATCGCAGCCGGCCGAGAGCGAGCGCAATGAAGCGAGGAAATTGTCGCTACGCGCCCTGCTGCACTATCTTTGGGATACGGGCGAACTGACAGAGTGGACTGCGCTCTGGAGCGGAAAGCGCGGCTGGGGGCGTGTTCGCGCAAGCCTTGTCAATGCGGCTAGCCAAATGAATGTTCGCGGTGCGCCGCTCAGCGACATCTTGTTTGTCCCCGAGGCTTTCCACCCGGAGGACAAGGACGGGATCGCTGCTCGCCGTGCGGCGGCACTTGCCGGCGCGAAAGCGTCCGGTTCGGGGCCGCGTAAACTCATGCTGGCGGTGGCGGAAGTGAAGGACTTCGACGCTGCGAGAGACGGCCAGAAAATCCTGGTGCGCCACCTACCCTTCCCCTTCATGATCGACGCCGGCACCTGGAGACGCCTGAACGCCAGGTTTGAAACAGAGCTCGAGCTCTGGCGCTCGAACAAAGAGTTCCATCTCCTCATGATCGCGACCTTCGGGATTTCGGGGGCGGGGATAGCCACGGTGGAGGAAATCGCGCTGATGGTGGTCAATGAGAACTGGATTCCGTTCGAGAGCGTCGAGGAACAACGCCTTTTGGAAAAGTTGTCCGGATGGCGGCGCAAGAGCGTGAAGGGCTTGCGCTTCAATCTAGCCGTAGATCAACCGATCGCATCTGTCACGCTGCCCCAAGAACGGTCGGGGCCTGTCGCGATGTATATCGTGCCGACCGGGTCGAGCAACGATTTCGAGACAGCGCTTGCGGAGTTGATGGAGACGCGCCCGGAGATGATCCCATGGGTCTGGCGTGTCGCCGACGGCGATATGCCGAGACTACCCTAGCAGCGGAACCAGGGAATTGCTTTCTGATCAATGGGCTTTGCTGATGACCGCTGGCGGGCGCTGGTCGACATGCACTTCCATGGCGCTCAGCCGCGTGCCGAAAATGCGCGGGCCGTTTAGCGGCTCGAACACCGGATGCAACATCGGCCTGACGATCGTAAGCCGGCTGGCGACGTCTTCGATTTCGGTCGTGACATCGACGGTCTCGCCATATTCGTCCGTACCGATGATCAGGAGATTGCCGGCGAACGGCGACGGATAGCCGTGAAGCTGCGTCACGCAAGGCAGGACCTCCTGTAGACCGTTGTCGTCGACGACAATGGCAAGGGTCTCATTGATCTGTACCATGTCGATGAGATCGCAGCCGATCAGGTTTCGGATGACGGCAAGCCGGTTTTCTTTGGGGATCCCCACGATGCGGATCGTCCCGATTAGTGGCTCTACGAGATACGCTTTGGTGGTCTTCATGAGATTTCTCCATAATTTAGCGAAGGGCAGGTTGTTGCTCAGCGCCCATCAGGTCGGGACGGATCAGGCGTAGATCAGCCCAGTCTCGACTTCTTAGCCGCAGCAAGGGGAAGGCCCGGCGCAACGCCGGGCGATCAGGGGTTGGTTGAAAGGTTTGTCGAGGCGATCAGGAAGCTTGTTCGAGCAGCTTCTTTGCCTTGCCTTCCAGCTCAAGGCGGGTGTCCTGATGGGCTTTGCCCCGCGCGAGCGCCGTGATCCCTTGCACGAAGTCGAAAATCGACTCGGGCGGGCGACCTTCTTCGCAAAGCACCGTCTCGATGATCTTGCCGGATTCGGCCTTGGAGAAGCCGCGCTTACGCAGGAAATCCGTGCGATCCTCGTCGTTTCGCGCAACGACCCGCTCGCGTGCCGCGCGGATGCCGGCCACAAAGGCGGCGGGCGAGGAATTGGCGAAATTCGTCAGCGCCGGTGCTGCCTCATGGGCAAAGCGCTGTGCCGCGAACTTAGAGTGCCGGATGGTGATTTCCTGGAAATTTTCGGTGCCCCACAAATTCCTGTTGGCACAAACGGCACGCAGGTAAAAGCTCGCGATTCCAAGTGTTTTCGAGCCGACCTCGCTGTTCCAGGCATAAAAGCCGCGGAAATACAAATCGGGCTCGCCGTTCGGCAACCGCCCCGCCTCGATCGGGTGGGTGTCATCGACCAAAAATACGAAGACATCGCGGTCGGAGGCATAGAGTGTCGTCGTGTCTTTGGTGATGTCGACGAAGGGGTTGTGGGTCATGGAAGACCAATCGAGGACCCCTGGTATTTTCCACAGGGTATCTCCAGTCCCATTACCGGCGATGTTCATGATCGCCGAGACGAGCGCGTGATCCCAGATCCTGCCATAGTCGGGACCCGTCACAGCCCTGAGCTCGGTGCGGCCGTCGTCCATCTCCAGCGTCTTTACGAGCTCAGTGCGGCCGTCGAGGAGGCCGTGCTGCAGGTTGATCGCGGCAAGCGGCGCGGGAAGCTGGCGCATGTAGCTCGCGGGAGCGCCGACCAGGCTGCAAAGCTGGCCGTAGCTCCAATGGGTCGGCGCGATCGGCTGGCGTCCGCCCGGCACCACCAGTTCTAGTCGCTCGGCATTGCTGCGGGTCGCTTCGACGCGGATCGCCGAGGTTTCCACTGTCCGGACACGCGCTCGCTCGGCCCTAGACTTGACGGCATGATGGAGTTCGGAAAGCGACAGGTATCGCTCGTCGTCGGGGCGCGAGAACCATTCGGATGAAACCCGTCCGATGCGTTCGCCGCGGGAAATTTCGACCTTGAAGCCGGACGATGCCGGTTGAACGCTGTAAATCATCGTGTTCATAGGAGTCTCCTGAAACGAGAACGCCCGGCACTGGGCCGGGCTGTTGGGGATGGTGACTGCCGGAGGCGGTGGCAGCCGATGATGTGGTCAGATGTGAGTTCGCGACGGCAGGTTTCCGCACCCGTGACGGGCGAGACTTCTTCTCTCCCTCCGCCGCATCTTGACCGCCCCCGCCTGACGGCCCTCTTCCTCTGAGATTGGCCGCACCGGCGCGGATCAGCCGAAGCGCTGGCCGGATGCGGTAAAGGTGTAGCCGTTGGCCGAAATCGCCGCGTCGACGGCCTGGTCCGACGTTAGATACTGGTATTCGCGCTCGAGTTGCCGGTAGAGCCAGCGAGCAAGATCGCGGAGGCTCTCGATGACGGCTTCCTCCGCGTTGATCGTCATTGCCTGGTACGACGGACTGTCCCGCTCAACCGAGATCGCCATGCAATAGGCATGGTAGTAGTGGCCACGATGGGTGGCATCCGCGCGGAGCTGGTAGAAATTGCGCTTCTGAATTGCTTGGAGCATGTCGGCGATCCGATGCAACTCTGCATCCCGCGGCGCGTATTTCCTGATCCGGCGCGGCGCCTGCTTGCCGTGGGAATAGTAGGCTTCGAAGCACGCACCATCTCCCTGGCTCCAGAACCCACTGAACCAGATACAGGGATCCTGGCGGGAGCCGCCGCCCTGGAGACGGACCGTGCGTGTCTTGAGGCGGAGGCCGAGGATTTCGCAGATGCGCTCGAAATCTTCATAGACAAAATCGAACCAGTCGTAGTCAAAGCCGCCTTCGCTGTACCAGGCGCGGGCGCTGTCCTTCGCCGCATCCGACAGCTCATGGAACCGATAGACGACGGTCTCGATGATCTCAGCCATCGCTCTCGCCTCCTATGATCGTCCCGGATAGGGATTCGGGATCGGGTGCGCCGGCAAGGATCGCCTCCGCGCGGGCGACCGCCCACGACGCTCTTGCGACCCAATCGGAGGCGGTTGGCCTGTCCGACCGGATGTCGGCGAGGATGATCTTCAGGACCCCGAGCAGGATTTCGAAGTGCACCGCCTTGCGCTGAACCGGTTCCTTCAACTCAGAGCGAATTGTGATGGCCGGAGCGCGATAGGCGGCATCGGCGCCTTGCCAGATGCCGGTCACATGAGTCTCGCCTGCGGATTCGTAGTCATGCCGGGCGTCGTCCCAATCGTTGTCCTCAATTGCCGCGCGACATGCGGCATCGCACGACTCGGCGCGATAGGTGCGATGGCGGAAGACCGGCAGACGATAGGTGGTTTCAATCGTATAGTCGGGCATCGGAATGCTCCTTAAAAAGAAAGGCCCAGCTGTGGGGCCGGGCCTTGGATGAGATGGGGAGATCGGTTTACTCAGCGGCGTCGAGATGGCCGTAGCCGTCTTCTCGATCCGCGTCGTCGTCCCGATCGCAGGAATCGAGGTCTTCCGTCAGGAAGGCGGGGAGCGCGGCGCCAACCTCGGCGTCAGGAGTGACACCGGTGTTCTCGACCTTTGTGGAGACATCATCGCTGGTGACGTCTTCGGCCGCGCGGAGCGGCTGCGGCAACCATCCGCTTCCGGCGATGAGCCGTTCGGCCTCACGCGCCATATCGCTCTTCTTCAGATGGCCGATCAGCTGTGCCGATTGCTCGCCTTTCGCTTCCTGCACGGCCTGGAGGATATGAGCCTTGGTGACCCGACCCAGGTAGTTGTCGGCCGTTGGCGTCCAACCGGCCTCGACCATGTCGAAACCGATCGATCGTGCGACCTGGTCGGCATGCGCGATCGCGCGGCTGCGCTTGTTCCAGGGTTCGATGACCGCATTCAACGACAGCGAGGCGCAATGTGCAAAGAGTGCCTGCCGGCTAGCGTCGTCGAGCCCGATCAGGAAGCCCCAAAGCGCGTCGGGATCCTTGGGGAGATCCTGACCCCATGCTTCCTGCCGCTGGTCGATCTCCTTGGCCCACGCGGTATCACCAAGCGCCGGCGTCTGCGAGAATCGGGCGCTCTGCAGCGTCACCTCCAGGCATGTATCGGACCCGTAGAGATAGAAGGTCTTCAGCACGAAGGCGTGCAGCACAGCGACGAATGCAATGACAGGATCATTGGCGAGCGCATTGCGCAGCGCCACGGTGCGGGTTGCCGTCAAATCCAGGACCAGGCGTTCGGAGAGCGGCCGAAGCGAACCATCCTCTTCTTCGCTTTCGGCATTCACGGAGCCGACACCATGCGCCGCGTTGCCGTCGGCAGAACCGGTCGGACGGCCGCCGGCGACATCGTAATCACCTTCCGACGCGTCGCTCCTATCAACGTCCATCTTCGGTTCGTCCTCTGGACGGACGAAACCTCGCTCGATCTTGAGCTCGCCGTTTGCACCGAGCGAGATGAATGCGCCGCCGCGCGCGACTTCGTCGCCGTCAAACACGTAAGCGCGGTCGTTCAGCCGGTCGAGTTCGCCGCCAAGTTCCTCCAGTTTGCGCTCGGTGTCTTCACTATAGTCTTCGGCCTCGGCATAAGCTGCATCGAGCGCGTCGTACTCGGCTTTGACGGCATCGTAGCGCTCCAGCTCATCCGCGGTCATCTCCGGCTGCTCGCCGTAGAAGCGGCGAAGCCCCGACGTATGGCCGTAGGGGAAATCGAAGGCAGCATCGACCCATTTCCAGCCTTCAGCGGACCTGATCGCCTCGGCGTCGGCATTGAGCTTCTCAATGACGAGCTGCTCGACAAGGGCCGGGTCCTGCAGCCAGCCGCCATTGTCCTCGTCGAAGAGGTCGCGCATGACCACACCGCCGGCAGCCTCATAGGCTTCGATACCGATATAGACGGCGCGGCGGTCGCTCGCCCGGATTGCCGTTTCGGTCAGAAGCCGGCGGATGTAATAGGGCTCGCGGACATGCTGGCGCGAAATCGTGTCCCAAACCTGTTCCTGCCGGACATGATCATTGGTGATCGAGAACGCCATGACCTGCTGCAGGGTCATCTCGTCGCTGGCGTAGAGATCGAGAAGGCGCGGTGAGACCGCTGCAAGCCGCAACCTTTGCCGCACCGTCGCGACGGAGACGAAGAAGCGGGCGGCGATGTCGTCTTCATCCTGCCCCTGTTCCTTCAAAGTCTGGAAGGCCCGGAACTGGTCGAGCGGGTGGAGGTCGACCCGATGCACGTTTTCGGCAAGGGAATCCTCGACCTCCGGCGTTGCCGCCTGGCTGACGATGCAGGGGACACCGGCGGTTTTCGCGAGCCGCTTCTGGGAGACCAGTCGCTCCAGGGCACGGTAGCGGCGACCGCCGGCCGGAACCCGGTAGAAACCGGTCTCGTTGCCATCGCCGTCGAGCTCAGCCCTGACATTGAGGCTGGCAAGCAAGCCGCGCCGCGCGATGTCTTCCGCAAGGTCTTCGATCGAAACGCCGGCCTTGATCCGGCGAACGTTGTTCTGGCTGAGGACCAGCTTGTTGAAGGGAATGTCGCGCGCCGCGCTAAGGGTAATTTTCTGGATGGCCTGAGCCATGTCGGTTCTCCATGACGGGCCGGCCGGAGCCTCTCTCCGACCACCTTAACCCGTCGCGAACACCCCTTCCCCCCTCCCCCTCTCACCTCCCTCGCCCGCCACATCCGGCGCGCTTCTTAAGCGGCCAACCCGACGGCGATTGCATGTTGATCGCCAGGCGCCTTCCCTTTATGCCTACCGGCTGCCGATACAGACGCTCAAAGCGTCGAGAAAAGCGAAAACGTTGGATCGGCCGAGATGCGGATCGACCTGTCGACGATTGGAGGACAATGATCTCCGTGGGAAGACCGCTATGCCTCTGGAAGCGAATAGCGCGTGAGAACAGCGTCTTCGCCATCGAGGGTCACTTCGATGACTTCGTTGACCATATCCTGGGTGTCCGCCAAATCCTGCAGTATGATGGCAAACAAGTCTCGTTGCAGCACAGGCAGCACCTGCGGGACGATAATCACCAGACCCGCGTGCAGCTCTTCCTTGGCGTAGAGCTTCCGGAAGTCGCGGGCATTGTTCGTTACGAAAGTAAAATCCTCCTCGATGATCCGAGGCATCAGGTCCCAGTCGGTTTCGCCGCTCAGTCCCAGCCAGTTCACATGAAAACAATCGTGGCCGTGCGCTTGAGCCACCGCCACGAGAGACGTGTGAAGGCATTCATCGATAAGAAACCTCACGAGGTCGAGCCAGACGGTTTTGAGGCGTTCTCGCTCCGAAGGCTCAGGTGCTTCACGGATTTCACCTTCAGGCCCTGCTCCGAAAGCTTCTTCGGACGTCCTCTGGCGGGGTGGGCCGCAACCCAGATCTCGGCAAGTTCCACCATGCGCTCGGTGAGCGAAGGATAGCCCTCGACGATTTCCGCTGTACTTGCGCCTTGGATCTTCATCGCGGCAATCGTTCGCACGGGAACACGGGTTCGCTTGAAAACCGGCTCGCCGCCCACGACGCCTTTCACGCTTTCAATCATTCGTTCGGCTTCTCGAAGCGCCTCGGCCCGCGCGGCCAGTTGTTCTCGTGCCCGCGCAACGTCGATAATGAGATAATCGTCTGCCCTCACGGTTTCGGCATCGGGGTTCTGGTCGATGGTGTCGAAGAGGCGCTTGCGCCGCTCGGCAGACAAGATCGATCCGACGCCATACCAGAGCTTCAACCGAAGCAGATCCTCATCGGTGAGTGCTCGCCCCCTGCTGCCAACAAGATGAGTCTCGATGATGCGCTTGTCGATCGCATTGTGCACCGACTTCACAGCGATCTCGCTGACAGCCGCCGCTTCGGTTGGCGTGTAGGCGTGTGATGTGCTGGCCATAATCATTCTCCTTGTGGAGAATATATAATTTAGCCCGCCGCTCATGTAAAGCCTTGACCCCTGTTCGATCTCATGGTCGAGCCGCCTCCGAAGCCTAAAATCCAGTCGACCACAGGCGTGATTTACAGATCAGTTCAATTTGGTCACAAGCTCGACCCACGCCCAGCGCTTCTGAAATCTGGCCACGTACCACTCAGGTCGCGCCTCTGTAGCAAATCTCGGTCATCCCCCACACCGGCCTCTGCGCCATGAAGGTGTCGACATCACCAGCCTTGGGGGCTCGTCCGCCCCGCACCTTGATTTTCAGGTGGCATTTTGCTACCCATATAGTCACGCAGGAGATGACCATGGCTCAATCCGTGAAACTTGCTGACGACATTATGGCGCTCATCCGTCGCGAAGCCGATCTTCAGAGCCGATCTGTTGCCGGTCAGATCACCCATTGGGTAAAGATCGGGCGAGCAATCGAGCATTCCGGGACCTTCGACTACGGCCGGATAAAGCTGGCGCTGGAGGGCCGGCTCGATACGACCGAACTCCAAGAGGATGAAGAAGCGGCTTGGCTCGATGCGTTCACGACCAAGATGGCTGAAGCGACGACGGCTGAACAAGAGTTCTTTGCTCAACGCAGAATGTTGGGTCGCGGCGTTGGTCTCGATGCAGGTGGCAACCTCATCTACGCAAAGGATGACGCAGCCGCATGAGACCCAGTCTTGTCCTGCTTGCCGGACCAAATGGCGCCGGCAAGTCGACTCTCTACCAGACCCGCGTTGCTCCAAGCTTCGCGGGTCCTTTTATCAATGCCGACATCATTCAGCGCGAGGAGCTCAAGGACAACTCGATGGAAGCGGCTTATAAAGCCGCCGAGATTGCGCGCGACCGCCGGGCGGAGATGTTTGAGGCAGGCAAAGTTTTGCGACGGAGACTGTCTTCTCTCACCCATCGAAGCTGGAGATCATCGAAAGAGCGCGAACGCATGGCTACATCGTCATTGTCATGCATGTCGGTGTCGACAGTCCCGATCTCTCGGTGGCGCGGGTCAAGGGACGCACCGAAGAAGGCGGCCATGATGTCCCGGAAGAAAAGATTCGAGCACGCTACGATCGTGGGCAGCCGCTGATCCGGCAAGCCGTCCTCCGTGCCGACCGGGGCATGGTCTTTGACAATTCACATCTCAACGAACCGCCTCGGCAGGTTCTGGTCTTTGAAAGGGGCCACCTGCTGCAGGCAGCTCCCTACCTGCCGGGATGGGTCCTTTCGGTCTATGCCGACGACCTTATCATCTGACCCACATCATCTTGATCGGCGTGGGTGACCGCCAGCCGGCAGTGAAGCCGTTTACCCCGCCCCGCTATTCGCGCTAGTGACTGTTGATGGCGTCTGGGTCAGATCCAGCGGCCCGAAAATAGATTTCCGTCACTCGAAACTTCCCGTCGACGCGCCTGCATTGCACAACGACATCGATGGCGATTTTGAGCATCTCACGGATGTCGCGGCGCTCGAGATCCTTGCCGCCGTCCGATTCCTTCACGAGCAGCGTCAACTGTTCGAAGGCTAGTTCGGCGGAGTCCGCATGCACTGTTGTGATCGAACCGGGATGACCGGAATTCACATTGCGGATGTAATAGAATGCCGTCCCATCGCGCAGTTCCTGAAGCAGGATGCGATCGGGGCGCATGCGCAGGCAGGATTCAAGCAATTCCTTCGCGGAGACTTTTGCAAGACCCTGCCCGCCCTTGGAATAGAACAGACGCACGTTGTTGGGCTGCGGGATGACGAGCTCAGGCGTGTCCTCAATCGAGATGATGCGCTCGTGATCCGGAATATGCCGGATCAGTGCCTTTGAAAGCGTCGTCTTGCCCGAGCCCGTGGCGCCGGAGATGATGATGTTCTTTCGCGCAAGCACGGCCTCCTGAAGGAAGGCCCTAAGGGCGCCGGTTCGATAGAGTTCCAAGAGCCGGTGGTCGGAGGGTGCTGCGTCGCCGCTTACCGGAGCGACGTCGGCGAATAGCCCGCCGTTCTCCAGATCCTGCAGGCTGAGCGACACGGAAGACGGCTTGCGGATCGTGATGCTGACGGTCTCCTTGGCGGTTGCCGGCGGAATAACGATCTGGATGCGTTCGTCATCGGGCAACGTAGCCGACAGGATCGGCCGGGTTTCATCAATCGATTGATGGGAGAAGCTGGCCACGGCCCGGGCAAGGCGCATCAACTTTTGGAACGAAAGGGCCGGCAGGTCATGGGTCCGCCACCCACCGACACCTTCCGTCAGGACTTGCCCGGGCCGATTGACGATCACTTCGTAGAGTGTCTCGTCAGCCAAGAAGTCTGCAAAGGGAACAAGCAGCTCCCGTACGACACCGGCGTCTGGGCCTTCGGTCATGAGAGAGCCTATTTGGTCACGAGCTTCGAACCCGGCAGGAAATCCCCGAGTACGGCGCGGTCATAGATGCGATTGCGAGGTTCGGTAACGCGCAGGCGATAGACGCTTGAGAAGTCGAGGTCGCGCGCCACGAAGATCGACACCAGTTCGCCCTGATGCTTCATGAGCGTCGGCGGAATGTTGATCGACTGCTCGACCGCGATGGCCGCCGCCTGGTTGCCCGCATTTGTGGTGTTCTGGGCATCGACATCGCTGTCCTGCAGCCGGCTGTTGGCATAGGAGGTCGCGTCGCCGACGATGGATAGCAGAATGGCGCTGCCGAACCGTTCCCACCAATGGGTATCGACATAGCCGTCCATACCGGCGCGCCCGAGCGCATCGGTTGCCGGCGACGCGAGCGTGACGATCACGCCTTTCGGGGTCTTGGCGCGGTTCCAAAGTACAAACAGGCGTTTTTGTCCGCGCTGCAGGCCGCCGCGATATTCGCCTACCACCTGCGTGCCCTTTTCCATCAACACGACGCGGCCATTATCGGAGAGGACATCCCGATTGATGACGCAACTGGTGAAGCCCGGCTGGTCGGAGGCGAGCGCGGTTTCGAGCACGCAAGGGATCGAGGTTCCCATTGCAACGATGAAGTCCCGGTTACCGAGCGTGCCGGCGCGCGACCCCTGCAACTGGGTGGGGGTCATCAGGCGGTTGAAGCGCTGATCTTCGTTTTCGGCTTGTGTGTTGATGCCCACTGGATTGACACCCAGCGGCAGATAGTTCGACGTGGCGTCGGCCGTCTTCTCGTCTGTCTGGCGATGCGTCGACGGCGATCTGCCGCCAAAAGCGATCACCGGCGCGCGACGTGCGGCGTCGAGCAGCTTATCGTCCTCCGACGGGGCCGCCTCGGTGACGACCGGCGTCGGCAATTTGACTTCGGTCGGCGTGACGACCGGTTCGGCTTTTTCCTTCGCCGGCTCGAAGTCCGATGTCTGGCGGATGACGACGCGCTCGGGCTGTGCGCCGTCACCATCCTTGTTTTCTCCGCGCATCGACCAGAGCGCGAAGGTGACGAAGACGACGATCGCAAGCGCGACCGCGCCGCGTTTGAGCACCGGATTGTTGTCGAGCCTGCGGCCGGTGGTCGTTTCGGCGCGCTCGCCCGGGATCCGGTTCGGTTCTTCCTCGGCCATTGGACCTCCCTATCCTTATTCGCCCGTCGGCGTCTTCATGACACGTTCGACGGACGGTGATGTCGTGTTGGTCTCGGGATTGATACCGACGCGATCGTAGGCTTCGTTGAAGATGCAGAGCACATCCCCTCCCCGGCGCAGGATGAACTTGCGGCTAATCGCATGGACGAGCACAAGGTTGCCCGAGACCGATTTTGGTACGAGGCTTTCCGTGCCGTCGGAATTTTCCATGTAGATCGCCGGCATCTCCTGGTTTCCGACGAAAGAGAAGGTGGTGACCTTACCGTTGTCATAGACCGCCTGCGGCTCGAGTGCTTGCGACCCTTCCGCCGAATAGCGCCAGTTGCGCGGACCATAGGCTTCGTGGAGGCCGAGCACCCGATCGGCCTCCGCCGACTGCGCGGCCTGAGCCCGGGCGGCCGCCTCCAGCCGCCGCCTCTCCGCTTCATCGGCCGGGTAGCGATATTTCACATAAAAGTAAGTGTTCTGGCCGGCGGCGACCGAGCCGTCGCGCACGGTCAGTTCCATCTGGTAGCTGCGGGTCGACCCGTCGCGGCGCGTGGTCACGACCGAGATGTTAGTGACCGGCTGGTTCTCCCGGGGTTTCAGGAAGAGAATGTGTCCGGCCGGTGCCACCTCCCAGGCGACGGAGTTGCCGAGTGCGACATGGGCGATTTCCTCGTCGGCGGCAAACTCGATCTGCACCGAGGATCTCAGCGCGCCGACGATCTTCGTGATGTTATAGGGCTGGTAGTTGACGAAACGGATACGGTTGTCCTGGGTCGCGCCGCGCGGAACCTCGAGTGCGAGGGCTGAGGATGCGAGACTTCCGACCAGCAGAAGGGAAATGAGGTAATGCGGTCTCAATTGATGGTCTCCGGATCGGCGCGATAGTCACTGACGACGAACCCCAGAGGATTGACCAGGCGGTCGGTGGAGGACATCGGGGCGTTGGCATAGGAGAAGGTGAGCGTTGCCACCCAATGGGTGGTCTTCACCTCCTCGCCGCGCGTGACTGTACGCATGTAGCGGACCGAGACGACGTTGGCGTTGATCAGCGAAATCGACACGATATTGATGCGTGCGGTCGCGCCGCGGCCATAGACGTTCTGGGGCGAATCCGGGTTGCTGCCGCGATAGAGTGCGGCAAATCGGGTCTGCTCGGCCTGGGTCGACAGGAGTGCCACGTTGCGGAAATTCTCTTCCGCCTCGCTCCAAACATAACCTTCGCGAGCCCGCACATATTTGGCCGCGAAGTACTTAGTCACGGCCTCATCATAGCTGCCGGCGGTCGCGGTGAGCGCCGAGACGACATCAACAATGCCGGTCGAATTGTCGACCCGGACGACGAAGGGCTCGACGGTCTTGAGCGGCGTCAGCGCCGCGATCGCAAAGACGGATGCGGCGGCGAGTACGCCGGCGGCGATCGCAACAGACCAGGCGATGCGCGCAGATCGCTCGACCTGAAGGAGGCGGTCCTGATCGAAGCGGCGGGCCTTATCGAAATAGCTCTTGAGACTGTCCGTGGTCACCATGTCATTCCTCCCCGCAGTTTCGGTAGGAGCCGGCGATGTCGAACTGTTCGAAGGCGGCAGGCGCGGCCTGGTTCTGCACCTCGGCATAGGGCGTTGCAGCGGAGGTCGGCTGTCTGGTGGGGCTCTTGTCCTCCCACTGCCACATTGCGCGGTTCAGCGGACGGCGGGCATAGCCGTCACACTTGGGAAGCGGGTAGGAGATCGAGGCGCAGCTCGCCAAACCGGTAAGGAGAAAGAGCGATAAAATCGTGCGGATCATGCGGAATTACCTTGAGGAGTTTACCGGGCGGCCGTCATTCGGCCGTGCGTTCTGTCGTGCGTCGGCTCAGCGATCGCGCGCCGCGCCCGACCGCGCCGGCGGCCCGGGAGGCGGCCCAGGCAAGCGTACTTTCGTGCGCATCGCGTGCCGCCCCGTATCCGTAGGTGAGCGAGGCGCCGCCGGCTGCAAGCGCCGAGGCGATGCCGGGCAATTGATAAAAGACGTAGAGCGCGGCGAGGCAGATGGCGCAAAGCGCGATCGGCCGCATCAGCACGTCGCTATAGCCTTCGATGGCGGTAAATGTTGTATCGATGCAGGTGATCAGCAGCGACCCGATTGCCACGACAAGGACCTGAAGGATGACGAAATTGGCGAGCTGGCCGATCCAGGATTCGGTGAAGCGGCGTGTTGCTTGAAACATGGCCAGCGCGATGAAAATTGGACCGATCGCCAGTACGATTGCGAGCGCCAGCCGCGCATAGAGCGAGACGATATATCCGATCGCCGCGACGATGAAGCTTGCGCCGATCACCATCATGCCGCCGATCCCGGTAACGATATCGACCGGCCAGGAGGCCCGAGACCAGATCTCGTAGGCGCAGCGCTGACCCTTGTCGAGCAGGCTGTCGAAGGTCGAGGCGCTCGGCGCCGTGCCGCTGTTCAGCGCCTGGGAGATTTCTTTCGGAAGCGTCTCAAAGAAGATATTGGTGACGTAGGTCTGGTACTCGCTGGCATTCCTGACCAGCATGACGATGATGGCAAGCTTGATAGCCCGGAAAGCAAATTCGAGAACGGGTTCCTGCACCGAGCCGCGTAGCACCAGATAGCCGTAAAGTACGACGTAGAGCGTGAGTGCCGCCGTCAGCGGTCCGCTGACCCAATTGGCAATATTCGACGTGCCGGAAGAAATGAAATTTTCGAGCGGTGCCTTGAATTGCGCATCGACGAAGCTGAAGACCTGGTACATGCATCAGCCTCCAAGCGATTGGCGCATCCGCTCCAGACGCAGCTTGCCGTCGGCGCTTTCGGCATTTTGGCAATTGGACGTGCTGCCGAGTTCACCGGGATTGTTGCGGCATTCGCCGAGGATCTTCGCCAGAAGGGGCTCGTCGGCGAGAAGTTCATCGACGGTATGGACCTTTTGCGTTTCACCGGAGCATGAAGCGAGCACGCCCAGCATAATGAGTGGGAGAACGCGCTTCATGGCAGGGCCGCTCCCATGGCGTCCATGCGCTTTCGCCAATCCTCCGCTTTGCGCTGGTCGTCGACCTCACCTTGCGCGCTCTGGATCATCTGGAGCCCCTGCATACGAAGAACGTCGGTCTGCAAGTACGCCGACTCCGCCTGCAAGCGCGCCTGCAGGTCGGCAATGTCCTTGGCATCGGCTGCGCTGGAGATCTTCTGGCGAAGCTGGTCGATGCCGTCGATGCGCTTGGTCGCGGCATCATAGATTTGTTCGCCGAGGCTCATCTGCCCGGCGTTCTGATTTTGCACGCGGCTCAGTTCCTGGGCATAGAAATCTTCAGCGTCGGTCCGGTATGTGGAGTTACTGTCGAGGAACTTCGTGGCCGAACTCTCGAAGACGCCGGTGCCTTGGCCGTTAAACAGGCTCTCGACCGTCTTGAAGTCAGGGGGCAACGCCCTTCTGATCGCGGGGTCGTTCAACAGGCTCGCGACATCGGCCATGTCGGTGATCTTGTTCAGCGAGCCATAGAGTTGCTGGGCCTGCTCGATCTGCTGATTGAGCGCATCGAGCTGGGATTTCAGCTGGGCGATGCTTTCGATCTGCTTGGCGATCGCCGTCTGGTCGATCACCGGTATGCCTTGGGCTGAGGGGTGATTGGCGGGGAGGATCAAAGCCAGGATCGTTGTGATCGCGGCGGTTTGGCGCATACCCATTAGAGCGCTCTCCTTCTTTGCTGGAATACGGCGAGCCATTCGCAGTGGTCGTCGCCAAGCTCGGCGCGGACGGCGTCGGCAAGCTCCACGTTGGCGGTTCGCCCCGACAGGATCGCAAGTTCGTCGTCAAAGCCATTGAGGTTCAGCTCTGCAACCACGCTGTTATGGCCCTGCTTGACGATGAAGCGACGGCTTTCGACTGGGAGTTCGCGTGCAACCAGTTCGAATTCCCGCCCGGTCAGCTTGAAGCCGTCGACATAGTCGCCTTGGTCGCCGCGCGGATTGGGAAGGAAAATCTGTGTCGGGCATTGCTCAATGATCGTATGCGCGATCGGCGAGGCGATCGCGTCGCGTGGGCTTTGAGTGGCAAACAGCATCAGTCCGTTCTGCTTGCGGATGGTTTTGAGCTTGTTCTGGGCGAGCTCGCGAAAACCCTCGTCCTTTAGCGCCTTCCAGAACTCGTCGATGACGATGATGATGCGGCGACCGTCTATCAGTTGCTCGATGCGGTAGAAGAGATAGGCCATAAGAGGCGTGCGGATCTCCTCGTTGTCGAGGAAATCGGTCATGTCGTAGCCGATGAACTTCGCGCCAATGCCAATGTCGTCGAGCTCATTGTCGAACACCCAGCCGAGCGGCCCTCCCCTCTCCCAGCGCCTGAGCCGCGACGCGATACCCTCTGGATCGGTATTGTTGAGGAATGTCCGAAGCGCGCCGATCGAGCGGCGCTCAACGGGAAGGTCGGCGAGACCATCCACGGCCGAGGCGATGTCTCGCAGTTCTGAGACGGTCAGCTCCCGCGTCGCGGACCCGACAAGCTTACCCACCCATTGCGCCAGGAACACCTTATTGGCCGCGTTGAGGTCGAGTGCCTTTAAGGGCGCGCAGCCGGTGGGAACGCCATTCCTGAGCGGCAGGTAATTGCCGCCGGCGGCGCGAACGAAAAGATCGGCGCCACGATCCTTGTCGAAAAACACCATATACGGGTCGTGCTTTTCGAGTTGCGAGAGCATGAAATTGAGAAGCACGGTCTTGCCGGCGCCCGATGGGCCGCAGACGAAGGTGTTGCCGAGATCGCCATGATGGAAGTTGAAGTAAAACGGCGAGCCCGACGCGGTCTTCAGCATGGCGACGGCAGAACCCCATTCATTGCCGTCCTTCTGTCCCGTCGGGTAGGAGTGATAGGGCGAGAGAGCTGCGAAGTTCTTCGAGGTAATGGCGCCGGAGCGCGCCCGAAAGCGAGTATTGCCCGGCAGTTGCGCCCACCAGGCCGCTTCCAGTCCGAGATCCTCACGGGCGACCACCGCGCCGCCATTGGTCAGATGGGCGCGGGCCTTGGCCATATTGTCGGTCAGCTCCCTGACCGAGGGCGCGAAGACCGACAGCGTCAGATGGTGCTCGCCAAGAACGAAGCGGTTGGATTCCAGATCATCCATCGCTTCGCTGAGCTCGCCGATCTGCGAGGCGGCCTTGTCGCCGGCGCTGACCATCTGGTTTTGCTTGCGCCCCATGATCGTGCGCGCGTCGGCTTTTGAGGCGAAGGCGAAGGACTGCGTCAAGATGAGCTCGAAGGGCGCGGTCAGGATGCCGTCGAGCATGCCGGAACGCGTCGAAGCGGGATATTCCTTGAAGCCGAACATGCCGGCATAGCGGTTCATCGCCTCGTGGCGGATCTCGGCGGTTTCGCGGCCGAAGATCACGCGGTCGGAGTAGATCGCCGAGGATATCTGGCCCTCGGTCAGCGGGACAGGCTCGCGTCGTCCGCCGACAAGCTGGTGCAGCACTTCGCTCGGTTCGGAAAACAGGATGCCGTCTTTCTCATAGAGGCCAAGGGATCTTGGCTCGAAGCGCTTGAGGCCGGCGACCACATCCGTCACTTTGTCGCGAAGGTGTTTGAGCGCGGTTTCGTCCACCTCCCCGCCCCTGCGGCGGGCGCTACGCAATCGCTTTACGAAGCTTGCGGCTTTTTCGGCCGGATCGCGATCGGGATGCCAGATCAGGCTGACATAGAGGTCATTGCGAAACAGATCCTCCCGGACCATGCGCTCGCGGTATTTCGCGTTGAGCTCCGCGGAAAACGGATTTGTGAATTCACCATCGGGATAGGCGTTGTCGCGCCGACGGATGACATGCGTCCAGAGCGCCAGTCGCTCGTCGGCAATGTTGCGGTAAAGCGTATTGAGATCGCGGTGCAGCCCGTTGAGATCGAGAATGTCGGCCGTTTCGAAGGACACACCCTCGAGCACCAGCATCACCATCATCGCTCTCGAGGAGAGCGCGAGGGTCGTCTCGTCCACATGGCGGACATAGGGAATGAAGGTTTCCGGCCCGAGTTCACGGGCGCGAAGCGTCACAAGACTAGGCAAGGCTCAGGTCCCTCTCGTCATAGCGTCTGCGAAGTCTCAACGGAGAGAGGCTTGCGCCGCCCCAATAGGCGGCATTGCGCGAGCGACCGCGGGTTTCAAGCCAGGCGACAAGTAGCCGGAACATGTTGTGGTCGTGTTTGACCAGCGCCCGGAATATGAAATGAAAAACGACGCCGACCAGTGCATAGGCGATCGATCCCGCGGTGATGTAGAGGATGGTCGTCAGCATGATGTTGAAACCCATCGCCTCCATGGTCACGCCGGCAATCATGGCCGGCCGGGTGCAGGCCAAGAACAGCGTGTCTTCTTCCAATGTCGGGGCGCTCGCCACGGGTCAGCTTCCAACGATGGTGTTGACGAGTTCGGTGGCGCCAAAAATGCCGCCGATACCGATGATCCAGAAGCCGGCCCGCCTCAGATCCATGTAGCCGAACATCCAGGCGATGCAGATGATGATCACCGCGATGACGGCGAGCAGCTTGGCGATATTGCCGGTGAGCATGTCGACAATGTTCTGGAGCACGGTCTCGATGCCGGCCGATTGCGCGAAGGCTGGCTCGACTAGCAATGCGACGAGGGCTACGGCCATCAGGGTCGATGCGGCGAAAGGGCGAAGAGTGTCTCTGGAAATCATTCGGTTGGCTCCGGTCGGCGGTTTTGAAAAACGAGGACCGAAGACTGCCGCCGGGTGCTGAACACATCCCACGGCATTGCTTCGGCGGTTCGAGACGATTGTACGGATTGCTTCTGCGCGTCCTCGACGTCGCGCTGTTGGTCGAGATCCGCCGGTTCGGGTGCGCTCGAAACGGTCAGTGAGGACAGCTCCGGCAACAGACGCTTGGCTTCCTCGCGCACCCGCACATCATATCCGGCCATGGCGTCAGTCGAGGGATCGCCGCGTCCATAATAGGACTGCAGCATCACTGCCTCCGCTCTTGCTGGTTCAGCCCCGGCGCCGGCGGCGAGCCGGTAATAGCCGTCGAGCAGAGCGCCTGTGGCCTTGAGGTTGAGGCAAGGATCGAAGGCGTCCGAGACGGAGAGGCCGAGCTTCTGGAGTTCGGCGGTTGAAATGCCGCCAAGCCCGAGCTGAATCTGCTGGTGCTCAGCCATCAGCGACGTCGCAAGTTCGATCGCCTCGGCTTTCGACGTCGGCTGCGCTGTCAGCGGGTCACCGTTTCTGAGGCGGAGATGGTAGGGCTGAAACCGGCTCTCGAGGCTGACGACGGCCGCCAGCGTTTCGACCTGCACGGCCGGCGCGCAGGTTTGGGCGAAATCTACGAATGCCCCCATGGTCAGTACCAGACCCTATGGGTGCCGGAGCCGTCAATGGTGACATCGACATAATGCGGCTGCGATCGAACATTCGGGCGCGTGATGGAATAGGCCATGCACCTGGAATGACCGTTCACGCGCTCCCATCGCGGAGAAAGAACCGATCCGGAAGAGCTTCCTTCCCGATCTGAATCGAAACGGCACAGCGTGTGGCTCACTTCGCTGAGCGTCGTCGAGATGCAGGTGGCTTCCTGGCCGCGCGGCTCATAGCGGCCGACGAGCTTGTAGCCGTCGTCGCAGTAATAGGGTTCATAGCCGGGCTTTGAGCTGTGGAAGCCGACGCCGCTGCAGGTCGGGAAGGAATGGCCCCGAGCGAGATGCCGCCAAAGCTTTTCGACCGGCGGGCGGCACTCGGCGAATTGCGTGGGGCCGCCCGGATTGGAAAGGCATAAAATTACCTGGCATCCCCAATCGTCGGCCCGCGTATGACTAGCGGAAGCAAGATAGAGTGATACTATGCAGCAAATGGGGAACAGCAAATTGAGCACAGGTTTTTTCATGCACAGGCCCTTCCAGGACGACAGGCTGCGATCACCGATGAAGCGAATCGTGCCCGATGCAGCAAAACTTATAATGACGCGTTTAAACCACTAAACAAAACATGACAAGAGCGATCAAGACACATTGGCACAACGCCTTGTTCAACGGACTCGTCCTACAGGAGATCCTGGATCATCCGCTGGAGGACGAAACGCCGACCGCGCGGCTCAAGGAAATCGGCATGATGTCGGTGCTTTATTCGATGAGCCAGGCCCATCAGCCGCTGACCTTGACCAATATTTCCGAGCTTTTGCAGCTGACACGCAGCGGCGCGAAGGAAACCGTCAATCTTCTTGTAAAAAGGGGTCTTCTGACGGAGACGATCATTAAAAACTCCATGGGGCGCGGCATTGCGCGGCAGTTCGAGATATCGAAGACTCTCTTCGAAATGCTTGGCGCACCCGATGGTGATTGAGCATGGCAGCGTACTGGCGCGTTAGCGCCAATAACAAACTGCCAAACGGCGATTTTTGAACCAAGCAACGAAACACCCAGCCTGCCCTTGCCGGCAACGCCTGTCCTCCCCGGAGAATCGGTCGCAGGATGGCGCAAATTATTCACTAAACGAACGAGGAGCACTTCAAGACCGAGCTTGCCCATCCCGAACTGATTGTCGTGCTCACCACGACGCGGCGAAAGCCGTGGCACATGTAGCTTTCTGACCCTGTCCTGGACCTTTGCAAGAGACGACCCGGGGAAAGTCCGCCAACGAGAAAATGGCTGTTCTATCGTTGCCGATACAGTTTCGATTCCCCGCTCTTGGACGACCACCATCCTGGAAGTGAGGAAATTGGTTAGATCTGGGTGAGCGATGCACGAAGATGAGGCTAGTCAACAGGGTTGTCACCATTGCTGAGTTTTTGCCGAGCGCGAGCGTCCCGGCGATCCGGACGTCACGCAAACCAATTCCTGGCTCGCGGAGCAAGTCGATGTCGGACAAATTGTCAAAATCGCTAAGCCGGGTGAAGCAGGCGTCGCGCAGCTTCCGTATGACCTTTGCCGGCAGATCCGTGTTTTCGAGCAGGTCGGGATGATCCTCCGGCAGGAATACTGGTGATATGAGTGGGATCGACATATCTCTCTCCATCGATGGTTGCGGTCCTCCGATTAGACATCGCGGAATCTATGATGGCTTCTGTAGAATCCTACATGGCTGAGGGTTGGCTAAAATACGGCGCGCTACACAAATGACACATGAGGCTCGCGAGCGCCTCGTCGGAGCGCGCGGCTGACACTCATGGAGCTGGGAAGCATCGAACTTCTGTTCATCGCGGTGTCGCCGGCGGCACCTCCTTCACCTTTTGGACACTGATCGTCGTCGGCGTGCCTCGGTTGCAGCAAACTTCACGAACGCAGAGCTGGGTCGGAACCGCCGACAGCCGCAGATCGCCCGTGTTTAGGTGCTCTGCTAGGTTGCCTCCAGACATTGGACTGGAAGCCATGCCGGCAAAAAAAAAAGAGGGCCAGCGGAAACCGCGGCCCTTTAAAGGGTGAAGGTCAATAACCTCCAGAGGGGAACAGCTGATGCAGCGGTACTGGGAGGAGTAGACCGCCATGTGCTTCAGCTACGTGCAGTATGACGAGAAATTCGGCACAAGGAACCCAAATTTTGTGCAATGCAGCTATTCCCGTGCTGTAGTCCTCCCAAAGCGGGTGCGGGGCTGCTGCTCGATTGTCGAAGTGTCCGTCTTGAGTCTGTTACGATCGACGCCTACCTGCCTGCCGATTGCAAAGAGGCACGATGAACATGAAGTCATGGACGGTCAGCCGCGGCCCCGTAGCGGCAATACCCATAGATGTTGAAAAAGCAGCTGCCATCAACAACCTGCTCAGATAGCCAGCTGGCATTCTGCCCGCTTCGCCAGGTGATGCGATCCGCCCTTTCGCCCGCGGTCTGTTTGAGGAGTTTCGCTCCGCACTCAAACCGGATGTGACCGTTACTACGCTCCGTCGTGCGGTTGCCGCTTTTGTCCACTCGAAACGGTACTATTTTGCGAGCGCTCAGCCCGACGCGTACAGGCACGACATCAACGGCTGCCCGGTCGAACCTGTGTCAACGGAAGACAGATTGCTCGCCCAACAGCGCTTCTTGGGACTCAGCCGGAAACAGGGAAACACAGACCTGTCAGTTGAAACGACTGGTCCAAGCCAAGTTCAGCCTGACAAGACGCAGCGAATCCGTGCGTCCCTTCTGGGCGGCAAAGGAACGAAGTCCGCTCCCTTCAACTGACCAGTCTCTCTTGCTGTCCATTGGCGCGCAGCAGAGCCATAAGCATCGGTCCTAGCCCGAACTCGCCACGCTCGCTCCGCCGGGTGAGATCGCGCAGATAGCCGCCGGCTGAGTTTATGTTCTCTCCTTTCTCGAGAATGCAGGCCATGACGGCAGCGGCATTTGCGGGTCCCATGATTAGGCAGGCCTCCTGATAGGCTGAGGGGCTGACCTGGAGCATCGACCGAACGACGACTGAGGCCGACATCAGATCGCGCCAATTCCCGATCCTGCCGCCGGGAGCGTAGTCTGATATTTGGGGGCAAGCCTGCAACACGAGGCTGAGCGGGAAGGATCTCAACTCGGCAGATTGGGGGTCCCCTCCCCTCGTCGATGAGCCTGAATTTTCCCGGTTTGGCTGATCAGTTCGCCGCTGAGGTACGGATTGCGGTGCCAATTGAACGATTTGCGTGGTCACCATCCTATCGGTTTCCAAGCACGGTTCAGATTCAGTAAGAGATTCGGTGTGTGAATTCTTTATGTGCCGCTCATTCTGACAGGGATTGCCGCTCTCTTTTTGGCTTTTTAGCTGCAATTCCAATTGTTTGATCACCTCCTCGCGAAGCAGTTCCAATTCGTCAAGCGCGGTTTCGAGTTGATCGATCGTCGGGACGCGGGGCAGCTTGGCTGTCAGTTCCTGGAGATCCAGGGTAATCTCAGGCCAGTCGCCTTCGGCCTTTTCCTGCAACGCGGTTTCGACCAGCTTGACGACATCTCGGCGGCAGAGCGTCCAACGTTCGCGTAGATGCTGGAGGTGCAGCCGTTCAGCAACGACCTTGGCGGCGAGCTGCTCGATCTCTACGGATCTGGCCAGCAATGGCGCCAGAGAAAATCCATAGGCGACGTAGATCTCACCGGATCTGGATTTGCGTGCGTATCGCTTACCGTTAGGGCTATCCCTACGGATGAGCAATCCTGCGCCGACAAGGACAGAAACATGCCGCCGGATTGTTTGCTCGGCCATGCCGTGCGCGCGAAGCGACAGTTGGGCATTCGACGGGAACACGACGAGACCGTGCTCTTCCGACAGTTCGTTGTGCGGATAGAAGCTGAGCAGTGCGTTGAGCACCGCAAGCGCTCGGTCCGTCACGCCGAGAAGAGGCTTCGCCTCGCAGAGCGCTCGATACAGTTTCCATTTATCGATGGATTTGCCAGGTTCAATCTTGCGGGATGCCACCTGTCTGGCAAACAGCCCAAGCGACATCGTCCGCCGCCCGAAGGGCGTCGTCACACTTCCACTCTCCATTTCCTTCACCTTTCTAAAGGCAAAAGAAATCCGCTCGTCGAATGACGCCTAGACTCTTGACAGTGATTCCCGGAAGTGCGATTCTCTAGCTGCTAAACATCGAGAAGAGCTTCCGTGACGGCGACGTTCGGGGGCTTTTTTCTTTTGCGGCTTTCTCCTTATTCCGATGACTTCAGGTGCTCAGTTTTTTGAGCGATGCTCTTCAAACAGCGATTGAAGCTTGTCGAGGACGAAAGCAGCGAAATCGGGCGCTTGTTTCCGATCAATCACCATCTCGACCTTGGCATCGCTGTGCGTGACTTTTGCGAGGCGTTCGCCAGCGGGAGATGACCAAACGTCCGCCTGCGCCTTCTTAGGACGAGGCTTCAAATGTGCGAGGAGCGCCTTGAAGCGCCCTTCGGACGGAAGGCTTTGGACTTCTTCTGCTCCAGTGAATGCGATTGCTCGATCCAGCAACTTCTTGCTCGATAGAAGCTCGGCAAGCTCCATCCAGTTGCGGCGACCGATGGAGGGCGCTGGGCCGATCGAGTCAATCAAATCATCGGGTATGCGCCCCACTACCGACAACATGTTCGATAGGTCGCTTTTGTACACCGACATGGCTGACATGATCACGTCGCGGGAGAAGCGTTGCTGGAGCTTATCGGCGAACCGAGCCTTTTCAATATAGGTGAGATCCTGCCGTTCATTATTCTCTTGGCCCTGCGCCACAACGAGCTGCTCATCGGTCAACTCTCGGACGATCGCGTTCACACGGGTGCCAAGTTCAGTGATTGCGCGAAGACGTCTATGTCCAAAGGCAACTTGGTACCGGCCCGGCTTGTCCGGGTGTGGGCGGACCAGAATGGGAACCTGTTGGCCTTGTTCTCGGATAGAGTTTACGAGGCGCTCATGGGCCTCCGCCGCTCCTGGCATTCGATCCGGGATGAACGATGGATCAATATCGGCCGTGTCCAGGGAAACAACCGCATGGCCTTCGGCAAGTCGCTTCTCGATGTCATCTGCGCGCCGGCTACGCTCGCTGACCTCACTCAGTGACTGTCCGATCGCACCCACCGGTGAACGTGAGGTATCTTGAATGAGCTCAGGCGATCCGAGGATCGGCCGCACGCGGTTTTTCTGGACCCGAACTTCGGCGGAATCTGCTGCGACGGCACCATGCTGGCCAAGACTGGCGAAAACGTCTTTCCTGCTCATGCGACCCTACCCCACGCCTTTTTGATCAACCCTTCAATTTCAGCGTTGACGTTGTTCATCGATTCTAGTGCCCGGTCGTAGGTCGCCCGCGTAAATTGGCTGCGCTCAACTTCATACAATGTTTGATTCGTCAGACCGGCATCGGAGACGGCAGTGCTTTTCAGCATTGGATGAATAAGGACATGATCTCCGAATATGGACCGTAGGAACGCAACCATCTGGTTCTGTGGTCCATCGCTCGGTTCAAATCGGGTCACGAGATAGCGCATCCAGTTGTAGTCAGAACGAGCGCCGGCGGCGGAGATTTCCTCGAGGAGATCTCCGGTCATTGCGAGAAATTGGTTCATCGACATTACATCAAGCATCTGCGGATGGACCGTAACCAAAACGGATGTGGCCGCCGTGAGCGCAGAGAGCGTGAGGTAGCCGAGCTGGGGCGGGCAGTCGATAACGACGACGTCATAGAGGTTCTGCGCTTGTGCAATGGCCTGACCGATACGGGCAAAAAACAGCGTGTCGCCGGGCTGCCGCTTCATCAGCGCACGCGGCGTGTCATGCTCGAACTCCATGAGTTCCAGGTTTCCGGGGATCAGGTGAAGATCTGGGATATAGGTTGCGCGAACAATTTCTGCGATGGGTCTTTGCTGATCGTCATAGCGAATGGCGCCGTAGAGCGTTTCGTTCGGACCGACATCGACTTCCGGTTGGTGGCCGAATAGGGCAGAAAGGCTTGCCTGTGGGTCGAGGTCAATCGCGAGGACACGATACCCACGAAGAGCGAGGTGTTGCGCGAGATGTGCTGATGTTGTCGTTTTGCCCGAACCCCCTTTGAAGTTCATAACGGCGATAACCTGCAGTTCCTCTTCAGCGCGGCGATGGGGTAGATAGCGGCGCCCTCCCCTCGTGCCTTGGTCAAGATGCTTCCTCAATTCGTGGATGTCTTCGACGGAGTAGCTTCGCCGACCGCCAGTTTGCGCCGCGGATAGGTTTGGCATTTCGGCGGCGACTTGGCGCAA
>NZ_CP101428.1:0-517681 GCF_051123975.1 Rhizobium sp. YTUHZ044 | reverse complement strand
AACACCCAATCCTTTTCGATGCGCTTTTCTGTCAACATAGCGTCAAAAAGCGTATCGAAAGTGACACGATTCGGGATTTACGGCAACAATAGGGGTCTAGCCGTCGTGGCGGGCCGAGTTGGCCGCGGCCAACTCCCTGCCCTGCCCTTGCGACCGGCCCAGTTTTTCGGCAAGACCGCTTGGACTCACGGGGAACATCCGCTTGAAACATATCACTATCATCGGAATCGGCACGGGCAATCCGGAGCACGTCACCATACAGGCGGTCAAGGCGATGAACGCCGCCGAGGTGATCTTCCTGCCGCTCAAGGGCACCGGCAAGGAAGAGCTCGCCGAAATCCGGCGGGAGATCTGCGAGCGCTATGTCACCCGGCCGGATATCCGGATCGCGGAATTCGAGGTGCCGCAAAGGCAGACCGCAGACAGGACCTACAAACAAAGTGTCGATGCCTGGCACGGCGAGATCGCCAATATCTATGGAGAGTTGATCTCTGGCCTGCCGGACAGCGCCAAAGGCGCCTTTCTCGTCTGGGGTGATCCCAGCCTTTACGACAGCACCATCCGCATCATTGAACGCGTGCGCCAAACAAACAGCATTGATTTCGACTTCAGCGTCGTTCCCGGCATCACCAGCATCCAAGCCTTAGCGGCCAGCCACAAAATTCCGCTCAACCTCATCGGCCAGCCGGTCGAGATTACCACCGGGCGGCGGCTGGCGCGGGATGGACTTCGGGGCGGCAGCACGGTCGTCATGCTCGATGGCGAACAGACTTTCGCGAAGATCGACGATGCCGACGCCGAGATCTTCTGGGGCGCCTATCTCGGGACAGGGGACGAGATTATCCGATCGGGACGGCTCGCAGACATCGCGGCCGATATTCAGGCGCTGCGGACAGAGGCAAGACAGCGGCACGGCTGGATCATGGACATATATCTGCTGCGCAAGGGACGCGAGTTCGAGGAATAGCCGTCGCCGTCAGGTTTTGCCGCACCGGCCGCGATCATGTAAGAGATGATCAGAGGATTGAGAATGGGCACGAAGGCCGCCAAGACAATCGACAGGACAGGCGAGGCGGATCTCGATGATCGACCGCCGGCGAAGCCACGCCCACGCGGCGCCTGCCCGGCCCTTGCCGCACCCATGCCGACCGGCGATGGTTTGCTCGTACGGCTGCGTCCTGCCGGCGGCGCCTTGACGCTATCGCAATTCTCAGCCCTTGCCCGCTCGGCCGCGGAGCATGGAAACGGCATCGTGGAAATCACCGCGCGCGGCAACCTGCAGATCCGCGGATTGCGGGCTGAGACCGTGAAGCGTCTCGCCGCCGATATCGATGCCGCCGGGATCGCCGTGCCGGACGGTCCGGCAATCGAAGTATCGCCGCTGCACGGCATCGATCCCGAGGAAACGGGCGATCCGGCAGCGCTGGAAAGGACATTGCGCAGCAAGCTCGTAGGACTACTCGCCTCGCCGCGGCTCGCGCCGAAACTCTCGCTCATCATCGACGGCGGCGGAGCGTTCGGTTTATCGGCGCTCTCGGCCGATATCCGTATCGTCGCACAGCCCGCCGCACAATGGCTCGTGGCGATCAACGGCGACGGCGAGACGGCAACACCCGTCGCAATGGGGCCCGCGGAGGCGGCGATATCAGCCGTTGGCGAGATTCTCGATCTTCTGGCGGTCGGGCAGAGCAAGCGGGCAAGGGATATCGATCCGGCCCTTCTGCGGGCGCGCTTTCCCGCTATGGACGCCATCCGATTTCATCCGTCCCACCAAGAACAGACGCCGCTTTCCGGCTTGCACCTGCTGAAGAACGGAAAACACGTGCTTGGCGTGCGGTCGGAATTCGGCCAGATGAGCGCGTCCGATCTGACCGCCCTGCTCGACGACGCCAAAGCTGACGGCGCAACAGCCATCAGACTTGCGCCCGGCCGCGGCTTCTTTTTCATCGGCTTTCCGGCAGATGCGGCGCCGGCTCTGCTGATCACCGCGAGCAACCATGGCTTTACCGTGCAACCCGGCGAGAAAAGCGAATATGTCGCTGCCTGCGCCGGCGCCGGCGCCTGCGGCTCCGCTTTTTACGAGACGAGAGCCCTGGCGCGCCGCCTTATGGCCGCAGCACCCGTTCTCTTCGACGGATCTCTGACGATCCATCTCTCCGGCTGTTCGAAAGGCTGCGCCCGCGCCGGGCCGGCGCTGACACTGACCGGATCGGCGGATGGTTTCGGCCTCATCCTCAACGGCCTTGCTTCAGATCTGCCGGATGAACGGATCGCTGGCGGTCGGATCGATTTCGCTATAGAGAGGCTCGCCCGGTCCATCGAAGACAACAGGGGCGCTGGCGAATCGGCCGCCGCCTGCCTTACACGGCTTGGCGCAACCAGCGTTTCGAAGGCGCCGCGACAGGAATAGGAATGCCAGACTACGATTATATCCGCAGTGGCGACGCGATCTACGAGCGTTCGTTTGCGATCATCCGCGCCGAGGCCGATCTTTCGCGTTTCACCGAAGACGAGGCTGAAATCGCCGTTCGCATGATCCATGCCTGCGGGCTCGTGGAAGCGGCGAAGCATTTCGTCTTTTCCACAGATTTCGTCAGCACCGCGCGCGACGCACTCAGGACCGGCGCACCGATCTTCTGCGATGCGGAAATGGTATCGCACGGCGTCACGCGAGCACGGCTGCCGGCGCTGAACGAGGTGGTCTGCACACTGCGCGATCCCGCAACGCCGGAGCTCGCACGCGAGATCGGCAATACACGCTCGGCCGCCGCCATGCATCTCTGGCTCGAAAGGCTCGGCGGGAGCATTGTCGCCATTGGCAATGCCCCGACGGCGCTTTTCCATCTTCTCGAACTCCTACGCGACGGCGCGCCGAAACCGGCTGCGATCCTCGGCATGCCGGTCGGCTTTGTCGGCGCGGCGGAATCGAAGGATGCGCTGGCGGAAAATTCCTATGGCGTCCCCTTCGCCATCGTGCGCGGCCGGCTCGGCGGCAGCGCCATGACGGCTGCCGCCATTAATGCGCTGGCGAGGCCGGGCCTATGACGACACCCCGTCTCATCGGCGTCGGCACGGGTCCCGGCGACCCGGAGCTTCTGACCCTCAAGGCCGTGCGCGCCATCGAACGCGCTGATGTCATCGCTTACTTTGCCAAGCAGGGCAGGGGCGGTAACGGCAAGGCGATCGTCGAGCCGCTGCTGAAACCTTGGGTCACTCTGCTGCCACTCTACTATCCCGTCACCACTGAGATCGACAAAGGTGACGAACGCTACCAAAGCCTGATCACCGAGTTTTACGACCGGTCTGCAAGAGACATCGCCGGGCACCTCGAGGCCGGGCGGACCGTCGCTGTTCTCAGCGAAGGCGACCCGCTCTTCTACGGCTCCTACATGCACTTGCATGTCCGGCTCTCCAAGCACTACCCCACCGAAGTGATCCCCGGCATCAGCGCCATGTCGGGCTGCTGGTCGCTGGCCGGCATGGCGATCGTCCAGGGGGACGACGTGCTGTCCGTACTGCCCGGTACAATGGCCGAGGCAGAGCTGACGCGCCGGCTCGCCGATACGCAAGCCGCCGTCATCATGAAGGTCGGTCGCAATCTGCCGAAAATACGCCGGGCGCTTTCGGCAGCCGGCCGGCTAGCGGACGCCCTCTATGTCGAGCGCGGCACCATGTCGAATGCGGCGATGGAAAAGCTTGCCGACAGGAACGACGGCGATGCGCCCTACTTCTCGCTCGTGCTGGTGCCGGGCTGGGAGGGCAGCCGATGAGTGGCAGGCTTTTCGTCATCGGCACCGGTCCCGGCAATCCCGAGCAGATGACGCCGGAAGCGCTGGCGGTCGTCGAGGCGGCGACGGATTTCTTCGGCTACGGACCTTATCTCGACCGGCTGCAGCTCCGCTCCGATCAGCTGCGGCATGCGTCGGACAATCGCGAGGAGCTCGACAGGGCAGGGGCGGCGCTTTCCATGGCAGCGGATGGCGCCAACGTCTGCATTGTCTCCGGCGGCGATCCCGGTGTCTTCGCCATGGCCGCTGCCGTCTGCGAGGCGATCGAGAATGGGCCGGCGGCGTGGCGCGCCGTCGATCTCACCGTTCTGCCCGGTGTCACGGCGATGCTGGCGGTGGCCGCAAGAGCCGGGGCGCCGCTGGGTCACGACTTCTGCGCAATATCGTTATCAGATAACCTAAAGCCTTGGAATGTCATAGAAAATAGGCTTGCATTGGCGGCAAAGGCAGGCTTCGTCATCGCGCTCTATAATCCGATCAGCCGGTCGCGGCCGTGGCAACTCGGTGAGGCTTTCAAGCTGCTGCGCCACCATCTGCCGGCAACAACCCCCGTGATTTTCGGGCGCGCGGCCGGGCGGGCAAACGAGCGCATTGCGGTGCAGCCGCTATCGCAAGCGGATGCATCGATCGCCGATATGGCGACCTGCATCATCATCGGCTCCGCCGAAACGCGGATCGTCACGCGCCCCGGCAAGCCGGACCTGGTCTACACGCCACGTTTCATGGCGGGGGGGAAGAGGTGATCGATCGCCGCAAGCGCCGCCTCGACGGTTTCGACCGATGCGACCATCGGCGACGGCGCGCGCGCCACCATCATCACCTCGATGCCGAGCAGCCGCGCCGACTCGATCTTTGCATAGGTGGCAGTGCCGCCGCTGTTCTTGGCAATGATGACATCGATATGATGCTGCCTCAGCAAAGTGCACTCGCTTTCCAGCGTGAACGGGCCGCGATCGAGGATATATTCGGCATTCGCAAGCCTAAGCGGCCGTTCGACGGGGTCGACGCTGCGGATGAGATAGTGATGTTGCGGCGCCGCTTCTGCGTGGTGAGCACCCTGCCGCCCCGTCGCCAGGAAGACATGGCGGGGGGATTGGCCGAGCGCCTCGATGGCCGCCGGGATGCTCTGTACTTCCCGCCAGCGATCGCCCGCCAAGCGCTGCCATTCGGGGCGGCGCAGAGCGATTGCAGCGACAGCCGCGGTCTCGGCCGCGACCGCGGCATTTTTGGAAATTCGCTCGGCGAAAGGGTGCGTGGCGTCGATCAGCAGCCCGTAGCTGCCGGCTTTCAGAAAATCAGCCAGTGCCATGGCGCCGCCGAAACCACCGATACGGACCTGAACAGGCTGAACGGCCGGTTTCTCGGTACGTCCGGCGAGCGACAGCAGAACATCGCAATCATCACGCGCCGCGAGCGCTTCGGCGAGCAGGCGCGCCTCGCCGGTGCCACCGAGGATCAGGATGCGAAGTCTTCCCATGTCTGATGTCTTTTCCACTTGCAACAAGCGCTGGCTGACTATTATCGGCATCGGCGAAGATGGTCCAGCCGCCCTGGGCGAGGAGGCCAAGAGGCTGATCGCCACTGCACCCGCCGTGTTTGGCGGAACGCGGCACCATGCGCTTGCCGCATCCCTGATATCCGGCGAAATGCTTGCCTGGCAGAGCCCCTTCGAGCGCTCGGTCGACGCCGTCCTTGAAAGGCGCGGCACGCCTGTCGTCGTGCTCGCCTCCGGCGATCCGTTTCTCTATGGCGTCGGCGCAACCCTCTGCCGCCGTGTCGCGGCCGAAGAGATGCGTGTCATTCCCGCGCCTTCGGCCTTCAGCCTTGCCGCCTCCCGGCTCGGCTGGCCGCAGCAGGACGTGACGACAATCTCGTTGCACGGACGGCCGCTCGACCTGGTCCGACCGCATTTGCACCCCGGGCGGCGCATCATTGCTCTGACCTCTGATGAGAAAGGACCCCGCGAGCTCGCTGCCCTGCTTGTCACCATCGGCTTCGGGCAGTCGAGACTTACCGTGCTCGAAGCCTTGGGCGGTGCGCGGGAACGACAGAGATGCGTCGTGGCGGCGGATTTCGATCTCGCTGACATCGATCCCCTGAACGTCTGCGCGCTCGAGATTGCGGCAGGGGAGCGGGCTCGCATCCTGCCTTTTGCCGCAGGTCTCGAGGATGATCTGTTCGAGCACGACGGCCAGATCACCAAACGGGAGATCCGGGCGATGACGCTTTCGGCGCTTGCGCCACGTCATGGCGAACTGCTCTGGGATGTCGGCGCCGGCTCGGGATCGATCGGCATCGAATGGATGCTGGCCGATCCCAGCCTGAAGACGATCGCCGTCGAGCAATCGCCGGAGCGGGCGGCGCGGATTGCCCGCAACGCATCCGCCTTCGGCGTGCCGCATCTCGCCGTCGTCGAGGGTTCAGCGCCCGATGCGCTGCGAGGCCTGCCAGAACCGGATGCGATCTTCCTCGGCGGCGGCGGCAGCGAAGCCGATGTCATCGACATTGCCGCCGCCGCGCTGAAGCGGGGAGGGCGGCTTGTCGCCAATGCCGTGACGCTTGACATGGAAGCGTTATTGATCTCCCAACATGGCAAACGCGGCGGCTCCCTCACGCGGATCGAAATATCGCGCGCTGCGCCGCTCGGCAGCATGAGCGGCTGGCGGCCGGCGATGCCGGTAACGCAATGGCGCTGGACGAAAGGATAACGGGATGACGGTGCATTTCATTGGCGCGGGGCCGGGCGCCGCGGATCTGATCACGGTGCGTGGCCGCGATCTCATCGCCCGCTGCCCGGTCTGCCTCTATGCCGGCTCCATCGTCTCGCCGGAACTGCTGCAATATTGCCCGCCTGGCGCGCGCATCGTCGATACTGCCCCGATGTCGCTCGATGAGATCGAGGCGGAATATCTCCGTGCCGCTGCCGCCAGCCAGGACGTCGCCCGGCTGCACTCGGGCGACCTCTCCGTCTGGAGTGCCGTGGCCGAGCAGGCGCGCCGGCTGCAGAAGCACGGCATCGCCTATACGATGACCCCCGGCATTCCGGCCTTTGCGGCCGCGGCCGCAGCACTGGGGCGCGAACTAACGATCCCTGGCGTCGCCCAAAGCCTGGTGCTGACCCGCGTTTCCGGTCGCGCTTCACCGATGCCGAACGAAGAGAGGCTCGCAAAATTCGGCGCGACGGGTGCTACGCTGGCGATCCATCTGGCGATCCATGCTCTGAAGCAGGTGGTCGACGAGTTGACGCCACTTTACGGCGCAGACTGCCCGATCGTCATCGTCGTCAAAGCCTCCTGGGCGGACGAGCGCATCCTCTCCGGCACTCTCGCTGATATCGAGGCAAGAGTTGCGGCCGAACCGATCGAACGCACCGCGATCATCTTCGTCGGACCGTCGCTCGCGGCGGAGGATTTTCGCGAGAGCTCGCTCTATGATCCGGCCTATCAGCGCCGGTTCAGGGGCCGGGAATAGTGTCTCACGATCGGCCGCTCGCCGGCGGCCGATCGTGAAGAGAAGCGTGCATCGGGTCTCAGACTCGCGCCGTCAGGTAATCCATGCTGGCGCGCAGCGCAGCGGCCGGATCCTTGACCGCATGAACTCCCGCAGCAAAAGGTTCGAAGGAGAACGGGCCCCTATAGCCCGCCTGCAGCAGCGCCTTGATCTGCCCGGCATTGTCGAGCCGGTCGTCGCCGTCCACGAGCACGCGATGGGAGTCACGCATATCGGCAACGGACACGGAGGGATCGCTCACGCCGGAAATATGCACGAGGCCGGCCAGTTCCGGGAAGGTCGCTGCTTCGCCGGCAAGGTGATGGTGGAAGGTGTCGTGAACGAGCTTGAAGGTCGATTGCGCGCCGAGCTCCTTGATCGCCTCGGCCGCCTCGGTCTTCGAACGCAGCGAGCAGATCTCGAAGCCGAGCGGCTCGACGAGGCCGATGATGCCGGCCTTATCGAGCATCGGCTTCAGCGCGGACAGAGCCTCGCGCAGATTGGCCTGGCGTTCGCCGTCGGCGCAGCCGGTGCCGTCATTCTTCGGAACGAGGACAAGCGCCTTGGCGCCCGATGCGCTGGCATAATCGATCAATTCCCTAGCTTCCCGGGCGCGTGCTTCATTCCATTCGTTGAAGCGCTGCAGCGCGTTGATCGAAATGATCGTCAGCCCGTGGCGGGCGGCTGCTTCTCTGATCGCTTCAGGCTTGGTGCCGTCGAGAATGGCATTGCCGGAAAGGTCGTTGCGGATCTCAACGGAATCAATGCCGAGCGACTTTGCCAGCGCGAAGAAATCGTCGACGGCAAGCGATGGCGCGGCCATATGGTTGAGGGCAAAGCGGATCGAAGTCATGACGGTTATATCCTCCTCGTCTCCGCGACATGAGCGGAGCGGTACTCGTGAATGGGCGAGCGAATCTCTATCCGAATTTACGGGGCAATCCATCCGTCATTACCGGCGCCAGCCTTCATTGCTGAAAGAATTTCAGGCGCGATGATAGAACTCCATCATTGCTCAGATATTCTCGGAAATATAGATATCGAAAGGCAGGAAGGATTGGCCGGGAACGGTGGCCTCACCGTGCTCTATCGCGCCGAGCATCAGCGATAAAAGCTCCTTGCAGAGAGCGGGCAGGGGAGTGGCGACCACCATGGTGACGATATCGTCGGCGAGACCCGCCTTGCTCTCTGGCGTCAACTCGTTGACGACAAGCACGATCCGGCCGCCGACATCCTCTTCACGGAACGCCGAAATCGCCCCCTCCATGCCGCCGCCGCAGACATAAAGCCCAACGAGGTCGGGATGTTTCTGCAGCAGCGTCAGCGTTGCCTCATGGGTGATTTCGGCGGTCTCCAGGTTGATCAATGTTTCGACGACATCGAATTCAGGCGCATTCTCGCGAAAATAGGAGCGGAAACCGATCTCCCGCAGTTCATGGCCGTGGAAGCGGTGGCTGCCGACGAAACAGGCGACCTTGCCGGGCCTGTGCGCCGTACGCGCAATCATCCACGCGGCAGTGCGTCCCACCTTGCGGTTGTTGACGCCGACATAGGCGTCACGCACGCCGGTGGCGAGGTCCGAGAGCAGCGAGAAGACGGGGATGCCGCGCTCCTTCAATTCCTCGACCGCCGTTGTAACCGCGGGGTAGTCGGGGCCGACAACGGCAACCGCCTGGTTGCGGGCGCCGAGCGACTTGATCTTCTCATTGATGGCGGCAGGAGTCGTCGCAGACGGGTATTCGATCTGGATCTGGAGACGGGCGGTGGTGACGGCGCGTGCCGCTGCTTCGATTTCCCGGGCGAAGCTCTGATAGAAGGCCTGCGTCGGCTTCTGCAGCAGGAAGGCGAGCTTGTATTGCGGCAAATCTTCGAAGACGCGCTGCCGGATGAGGCCGACGGCATGATAGCCGATCTCCTGCGCTGCATCATAGACCCGCCGCGCCGTTTCCTCCCGCACACGATGACGAGCGTTGAGAACGCGGTCGACAGTGGCGACACTGACGCCGGAGGCGCGGGCGAGATCGGAAATGGTGGGGCGGCGCATGGTGATGTATTCGCTCATGGATGCGAGCCATTCATGATGGCTTTTGATAGATTACATCAAGCCTGCATTGAGCGTCGCCCAAAGTCAACCTATTCTTCCGACAACGGCATAGGGAGGCGGATAATGGCGACCCAGACAAAGAAACGTGACTACGACCTGCTCGGGGAAAGCGGCCGCATCGCGGTGGAGACGGGACTGGCGGCTGCCGAATGGTATCACACCGAGATTTCGCGCAAGGAGATGAAGGCGCTGATGCAGCGCTCCGATGCGCCAGCGATCCGTGACACGGTCATCTGGCTCGGCAGCATGATGGTCTTTGCCGGTCTCGGCATCTATTTCTGGGGCTCCTGGATCGCGCTGCCCTTCTTTCTCGCCTATGGCGTGCTCTACGGCTCGGCCTCCGACAGCCGCTGGCACGAATGCGGCCATGGCACCGCCTTCAAGACGCGCTGGATGAACGATGTCGTCTACCAGATCGCCTGCTTCATGATCATGCGCAATCCGGTCACCTGGCGCTGGAGCCATACGCGCCACCACACCGATACGGTCATCGTCGGCCGCGATCCGGAGATCGCCGTCATGCGGCCGCCGGACCTCTTCCGGCTGGTCCTCAATTTCTTCGGCATCCTCGACGTCTGGCATGCCGTCGTCGACATGCTGCGCAACGCCTTCGGCGTCATCAGCGCGACGGAAAAAACCTTTATTCCGGAGATGGAGCAGCCGAAGGCGATCCGCTTCGCCCGTATCTGGCTGGCGATCTATCTCGCGACAATCGCCGTCGCGGTCGCCACCGGCTCGATCCTGCCGCTGATGCTGATCGGCCTGCCTCGCCTCTACGGCGCCTGGCACCACGTGCTGACGGGGCTTTTGCAACATGGCGGCCTTGCCGATAACGTCATCGATCACCGGCTGAACAGCCGTACGGTCTATATGAACCCGATCAGCCGTTTCATTTATTGGAACATGAATTACCACGTCGAACATCACATGTTCCCGATGGTGCCCTATCACGCGCTGCCCCGGCTGCACGCAATGATCAAGCATGATCTGCCGGCACCGAACCCGTCGATCTGGTCGGGCTACCGCGAGATGATCCCGGCTTTCCTGCGCCAGCTGCGCAACGAGGATTATTTCCTGAAGCGGGAACTGCCGGACACCGCGCGGCCCTACCGCGAAGAATTCCACAAAGAACTCGCCCCGGCGGCGCAATAATCACAATCGAGGGAGGTAGAGATGAGCGGAAACTGGATCGAAGTCTGCGGCAAGGACGAGATCGATGAAGAGGATGTCATCCGCTTCGATCATGGCGGGCGCACCTTCGCGGTCTACCGCAGTCCCGACGACGAATTCTTCGCCACCGACGGGCTCTGCACGCATGAACAGATCCATCTCGCCGACGGGCTTGTCATGGATGAAATCATCGAATGCCCGAAACATAACGGCCGCTTCAACTACAAGACAGGCGAAGCCAAGGGTGCGCCGGTCTGCGTCAATCTCAGGACCTATCCGGTCAAGGTCGAAGGCGGCTCCGTCTTCATCTCGGTCTGACGGAGGTCGATGTGGCACATTTCGTTATTCTCGGTGCGGGCGAATGTGGTGCCCGCGCCGCTTTCGCTCTGCGGGAAAAAGGTTTTGCCGGCGAGATAACGCTTGTCGGCGCCGAACCCCTTCACCCTTATGAACGGCCGCCGCTTTCCAAGGCTGCCTCCGCCGATGCCGGCGATCCGAAATTCATCGCCGCTGCGGAAAAATACGCCGAAAGCGACATCCGGCTGCTGACCGGTCTTGAAGCCAGGGATTTCGATCCTGCCTCGCGGAGGGTCATGCTTTCGGATGGCACCGCGCTTTCCTACGACAAGCTTCTGCTGGCGACGGGCGCGGCCGCGCGATCATTCCCCGGCGCTCCGGAAGGCAATCCGCATATCCGTTCGCTTCGGACCCATCACGATGCGGCCGCTCTGCGCAAGGCGATGAAGCCGGGACGCCATATCGCCATTATCGGCGGCGGCTTCATCGGGCTGGAACTTGCCGCGACGGCGCGCCTGCTTGGCGCCGACGTCACCGTTATCGAGGGGCTGGAGCGGGTGCTGAAACGCGGCGTGCCGGAGGAGATCGCCCATCTGCTCACCGAACGCCACCGCGCCGAAGGTGTCGATATCCGCTGCGGCGTCTCGATCGAGACATTGACCGAGGAAGGCGGGAAGGCCGTGATCAAACTGTCGACGGGCGAGATGGTAGAGGCCGACCTCGCCCTCGTCGGCATCGGCGCGCGGCCGAATTTCGACATCGCCGAAAGGGCGGGGCTTACAATCGAAAACGGTATTGCCGTCGACACCTATCTCCGGACCTCGGCGCCGGATGTCTTTGCCGCCGGCGATTGCTGCTCCTTCCCATTGCCGATCTATGGCGGCCGGCGTGTAAGGCTCGAATCGTGGCGCAATGCCCAGGAGCAGGGCACGTTGGCCGCAGCCAACATGCTCGGCCTCGACGAAGCCGTTTCATCGGTGCCGTGGTTCTGGTCGGATCAATACGACGTGACGCTGCAGATTGCAGGCCTCGCCGGAGGGGCGGTCCTGCATCTGCGCCGCGACCTCGGCCCAGGCGCCTTCATTCTCTTCCACCTCGACGCCCATGGCCGGTTGATTGCGGCGAGCGGCATCGGACCGGGCAATGCCGTGGCGCGTGATATCAGGCTTGCGGAAATGCTGATCGCGGCTGGTGCCCATCCGGACCCTGTCGCGCTGACATCAAGCAACATCAAGCTGAAATCCCTTCTGGCCGCCTGAATCCCATATTTTCAAAGGAATTGATGATGAAAAAACATAAGCGTGCAACCGTTGCCGACCTGCTTGCGGAAAAGGGCAGGCGCCAGCTGACCATGCTGCGCGTCACCTCGCTCGAGGAGGCCGAAGCCGCCGAAAAGGCCGGGATCGACATGGTCTCTGTACCACCGTCGCTGCTCGGCCCGGTCTTCCGCGAGATCGCCCCCACGCCCTTTGCCATTCCGGGTCTCGAATATGGCGACCATGTCTCGGCTGAAGACTATCTGCGCGCCGCCTTCGCCGCGCTGAAGGCCGGCGGCGACGCCGTCTATTGCGCCGCCAGCCTGCAGACGATTCGGCGCCTGCGTGACGAGGGCATCCCGGTCTGCGGCCATCTCGGGCTGATCCCCTCGAAAGCCACCTGGACGGGCGGCTTCCGCGCCGTCGGCAAGACGGCGGCGAGTGCGGCCGAGATCTGGCGACAGACCAAGGCGCTGGAAGAGGCCGGCGCCTTTGCCGCCGAAATCGAAGTCGTGCCGGGGGATGTCGCCGCCGCCATCAGCGACAACACCTCGATGCTGATGATCTCGATGGGCGCGGGCAGCGGCTGCGACGCCCAATATCTCTTCGCCGACGACGTGCTCGGAGCCAATCGCGACCATTACCCGCGCCATGCCAAGGTCTACCGCAACTTCGCCGCCGAACATGACAGGCTGCAGCGCGAACGCATCGCCGCCTTCACCGAATTCGCAGAGGACGTCAGGACCGGCGCCTATCCGGAAAAGCGTCATTGCGTCGGTATCGACGACGCCGAACTGAAGATTTTCCTCGACCGGCTGACTAACGAGACGGGCAAGCGCTGACGCTTGCCCCGGGGCTCCCCCTCTGCCAGGAGGAGAGGGGGAAAGTTCCATTGGCTTCCGTCGCCGCCTGTGGCAGGAATGATACGTTCGATTCATTCGGAACGGAGTATTCGGCCCCTGTGACGATCGGCTTTGCGCATGCGGAACTGATTGCGGTGCTCGTCGCGGTGACGGGGGATGAGCCACGCGTCATGACCATCCGATCCGGCAACGCGCTGCCGTCGGGTCCGTTCGAAATGGGCCATCGAACCCTGCAATCGGGCCTGCGCGAATGGGTGCAGGAGCAGACCGAACACCCGGTCGGTTACCTCGAACAGCTCTATACTTTCGCCGACCGCGACCGGAACAACGAGATTCTTGGCGGACGGACGATCTCGATCAGCTATCTCGGCCTCGTCAACGAGCAGGCGGGCTCCGGCCGGCCGGGGTGGCACGGCTGGTACGACTATTTTCCCTGGGAAGACCACCGGCAGGGCCGGCCGGCCGTGCTGGACGAGATCGTCGCGCGGCTCAGACGCTGGGCGGATGCCGATCCGGCGCGGCGGCACCATCGCCACCGCCGCGCCGACTTCACCTTCGGCCTCGACGGCGGCGGCTGGAATGAGGATCTCGCCCTGCAACGCTATGAACTGCTTTATGAAGCCGGCCTCGTGGCCGAAGCCGGATGCCGGGTGGAGGCCAATCTCGGCCGGGCGATGTTTGCCGATCACCGCCGCATTCTGGCGACCGGCATTGCCCGGCTGCGCGCCAAAATCAAATACCGCCCCGTCGTCTTCGAACTGATGCCGGAGAGTTTTACGCTTCTGCGGCTGCAACGCACGATCGAGGCCCTGGCGGGGCTGACACTGCACAAACAGAATTTCCGCCGCCTCATCGAACAGCAGGACCTGGTCGAGGAGACCGGCGGAACGGAAAGCGAAACCGGCGGCCGGCCGGCCAAGCTCTTCCGCTTCCGCCATACAGTGCTCGAAGAACGGGCGCTTGCAGGAACGAAATTACCGCTCTCCCGCAATTGACATATGCTCACAGCGAGAATATGTCTTTGCCTATGATATGCTCAAGTAGAGCATAATTAGGAGCCGGCCATGAACCACCCAGTTTCCGCATCCTCGCTCTATAACCGCGTCAGCCGCGTCATTCCCAAAGCCGAATGGATGTCGTTCGAGGATGACGTCAACGCCATTCTCGAGCTCAAGCGCCGCCGCAACGCCGTCATTCTCGCCCACAATTATCAGACGCCTGAGATTTTTCACGGCGTGGCCGATATTGTCGGCGACAGCCTGGCGCTCGCCCGCAAGGCGGTTGAGGTCGAGGCCGATGTCATCGTGCTGGCCGGCGTGCATTTCATGGCCGAGACTGCCAAGCTTCTCAATCCCGAAAAAACCGTGCTGATCCCCGATCTCGGCGCCGGCTGCTCGCTGGCGGAATCGATCACGCCGGAGGATATTGCGCTGCTGCGCCAGGCCCATCCCGGCGTCCCCGTCATCACCTATGTCAATACCTCGGCCGCGGTGAAGGCCGCCTCCGACATCTGCTGCACCTCGGGCAACGCCAAACAGGTGGTGGAGTCGCTCGGCGTGCCGAAGGTGCTGATGATCCCCGATGAATATCTCGCCCGCAACGTCGCCCGCGAGACCGATGTCGAGATCATCGCCTGGCATGGGCATTGCGAAGTGCATGAACTGTTCACCGCTGACGATGTCCGCCAGCTGCGTGAAAACCATCCCGGCGTGACGGTGCTTGCCCATCCGGAATGCCCGCCCGACGTGGTGGCGGAGGCCGATTTTGCCGGCTCCACCGCTGTCATGTCCGATTATGTCGGCAGGCAGAAGCCGGCACGGGTGGTGCTGCTCACCGAGTGCTCGATGAGCGACAATGTCGCCGTCCACCACCCTGACGTCGAATTCATCCGCCCCTGCAATCTGTGTCCGCATATGAAGCGGATCACGCTCGCCAATATCCGCGCCGCACTCGAGGAAAACCGCCACGAGGTGACGGTCGATCCGGCAATCGCTGTGGCCGCGCGCCGCGCCGTCGAGAGGATGCTTTCGATATGACCGAGATCCTTGAGCAGTTGACTGGCCGCACCGTCATCGTCGGCAGCGGCCTTGCCGGGCTGATGACGGCGCTGACGCTGGCGCCGGAACCTTCGGTCATCGTCACCCGCGCCGGCCTCGGCGCCGAGACTTCCAGCGCGTGGGCGCAGGGTGGCATTGCCGCCAGTATCGGCGCCGACGACAGCGCCGCACTGCATCTTGCCGATACGCTTGCCGCCGGCGACGGGCTCTGCGACCGAAGGGTCGCCGCCGGCATCATTGCGGAGGCGCCGGCGGCCATTGCAGCACTGGAACAAGCCGGGGTCCGCTTCGACCGCAATGACTCCGGGGAACTCTCGCTCGGATTGGAGGCTGCCCATAGCCGCCGCCGCATCGTCCATGCCGAAGGCGACGGCTCAGGTGCGGCGATCATCGCAGCGCTGGTGCGGGCCGTGGCGCGGACGCCGGCCATCACCGTGCTCGAAGGCCTCGAGGCGCGACGGATTTTGATGGACGGCGAGCGCGTCGCCGGGCTGCTCTGCGCGACCGCAAGCGGCGCGGCCGCCGTCCTTTCGACGACAAGGCTGGTGCTCGCCACCGGCGGGATCGGCGGACTTTATGATGCGACGACCAATCCGATGGGCAATTTTGGTCAGGGGATTGCGCTCGCGGCAAGGGCGGGTGCCGAGCTTGCCGATATGGAATTCGTGCAGTTTCATCCGACGGCGCTCGATTCACGCCGCAGGCCCCTGGCGCTTGTCAGCGAGGCGGTGCGCGGCGAGGGGGCCTTGCTTGTCAACGAACGCGGCGAACGGTTCATGGCCGGCATAGCGGGCGCCGAACTTGCGCCGCGCGACGTGGTGGCGCGCGCCATCAGTGCCGAGATCGCCCGCGGCGGCCGCGTCTTCCTCGATGCTCGCAAGGCGCTCGGCAGTCGCTTTGCCGCGCGCTTCCCCGTCATCGCTGCCCTTGGCGGCGAGGCCGGCATCGATCCGGCCAAAGACCTCGTCCCGGTGCGTCCGGCCGTGCACTACCAAATGGGTGGCGTCGCGACGGATGCGAATGGCCGCAGCTCGGTCGCCGGCCTCTGGGTCGCCGGCGAGGCCGCCTCGACCGGTCTGCACGGCGCGAACCGGCTTGCCAGCAATTCGCTGCTCGAGGCGGCTGTCATGGGCATGCGGGCGGCGCGCGACATATCGGCCATGCCGGCGGGCGGCGCCGGTGCCATCTTCGCAGAACAGCTTCCGGAGCCGGCCGACGCATCCTCCATCCGCACGATCGTCTCGCGCCATCTCGGCGTGCTGCGCAATGCGGATGCCCTCCAAGGCGCAATCGCCGCATTGCTGCCACTTGCCGAGGGCGACGGCCCCGGCTCCGATCCGGCCATTGTTGCATTGCTGATCGCCGTCTTTGCCAGCCTACGGGTGGAATCGCGCGGCGCCCACGCCCGCACCGATTTTCCCCTGCAGCTCGCCGATGCGCAACGCCGCCGGATGCGCCTTTCCCAAGCGCTGGAGATTGCCCGCGCCACACCACCCTATTCGCTGGCCAGGAGCGCCTGACATGAGCCTCGTTCCGCTTCCGCGTCTGATTATCGAACCCTTGGTGCGAGCAGCCCTGCTCGAAGATCTCGGCCTTGCCGGCGACATCACCTCGGCGTCGGTCATTCCCTCAGATCACCGCTCCACGGTGGTGATGGCCGCTCGCCAACCGGGCGTGATCGCCGGCCTCGATGCGGCCGACCTCGCTTTCACGCTCGTCGATCCTCAGATCGTCATGCGCCGCCATCTCAACGACGGTGATGCAGTCAAATCAGGTGACGTCATCGCCACGATCGAAGGCCCGTCGCGCGGGCTCTTGACCGGTGAGCGCACCGCGCTGAATTTCCTCGGCCATCTCTCGGGCGTCGCCACCGTCACGGCCGGGATTGCCGCAGCCATCAGCGGCACCAAGGCCTCGGTCGCCTGCACGCGCAAGACGACGCCCGGGCTGCGGGCTCTGGAGAAATATGCAGTGCGGGCCGGCGGCGGCATGAACCACCGTTTCGCGCTTTATGACGCAGTGCTGATCAAGGACAACCACGTGGCCATATCAGGCGGTGTTGCCCAGGCGATCCGCCGGGCGCGGGCCGGCGTCGGTCATCTGGTCAAGATCGAGGTCGAAGTGGACAGGCTCGATCAGTTGCAGGAAGCGATGGCCGTCGGTGTCGATGCCGTTCTGCTCGACAATATGACGCCGGACCAGCTGCGCGAGGCCGTCGCAATCGTTGCCGGGCGGGCAATCACCGAGGCATCCGGCCGGGTGACGCCGGCAACGGCCGCCGCAATCGCCGCTTCCGGCGTCGACCTTATTTCGGTCGGTTGGCTAACGCACAGCGCACCAGTGCTGGATATCGGCCTCGATTTCGTCGAGGCCGCCGGCGCGACACAAACCAGCACCAAATAGATCGCGCAGATGCTGTGATCGATCAGGCTCGCTTGCTGTTGGTTGCGGCTGTAGAGGCCGCAGCGGCTGGAATAATCGATCCAAATCACGTCGGGGGCAAAGTGTTGGCAAGCATTTCCGGCCGCTCATGTGAGAAAATGCAAATATTCGGTGTAAAAACTTCTTTTTGCGCTATGCGCGGGCTTATTATCGCTCTAACATGTTCCTGAGTGGCCGGCGCGCATGCGCGTCTGGTCTTCAGGGGTGAGAAGCGGGATGCAACGGACATCCGGACAGATGTCGACGAACAGGCTCTGCCTGCTCGGAAGGCCGCGATTGCTGGCAGCGGGGAGGGAACTCCCCTTGCCGGAGAAGTCTTATTTTCTCTTCGCCATGCTCGCCGCCGAAGCCAATCTCGAACTCGACCGCGAAACCGTCAGGCGGCAGCTCTGGCAATCGGAAGCCCCGGAAAAACGCGCGGGCAGTCTGCGCCAGCTGCTGGCGCGTATCGAGCAAAGCATTCCCGCCGACCTGCCGCCGCTGCTGAAAGCGACCCGAACCCATATCGGCCTTGCCGACGGCTGGGAAGTCGACGTCCATATAATGAAACAGAAAGGGCCCATCGCAGCCGAAGACGGCGACATTCTGAACGGCGAATTGCTTGAAGGCGCCAAGTCGCCGACGCAGGGCGCCGAAGACTGGCTGACATACGAGCGCCAGCGCGTCGACGAATTGCGCGCCGCCCATCTGACGCGGCTGGTGGAAACCGCTGACGACAGATCGGATGAAGAGCAGGTGGCCTTTGCCCGTCGCCTGCTGGAGCTCGATCCCGCCAGCGAGACGGCCTATCGCGCCCTGATGCGCACTTATGTCAGGATGAACGATCCGGCCGCGGCCCGCCAATCCTATCTGAAGTGCAAGAGCCAGCTGAAGGACGAATTCGACACCGAGCCGGAGGAAAGCACCACCGCGCTCGCCCGCGAACTCGGCCTGATCCCGGCAGCTCAACCCGCGGCGGCCGAACGTCCGTCGGCAGCGCCCGGCGGATTCGCCGATCTGCTCGGCCAGCCGCGGATCATCATCCTGCCGCCGGAAAGCATTTTCACCGATCCGCTGATGGAGCGCGTCGGCAGGGCCCTTCTTGAAGATGTCACCATCGGCCTCAGCCAGCAGCGCGGCTTCAAGGTGATCGCAGCCCATACGAGCCTTGAAATCCTCAGCCGTTCGGTCGATCCGGCTCGCGCTGTGCCACGTGCGCTCGACCTCAGCTTCGACTATGCGGTCTACGTCACCATCCAGGGCCGCGACGAGGATGTCTATGCGACCTGCCGTCTGACGCGGACGGCGACCTCAGAGGTGATCTGGGCTCTGGAACTGCCGCTGGTCATGCAGAAGATCAGTGAATCCTTCGCGCATCTGACACGGCGCATCGTCTCCTCGCTCGCCGACAGCGTCGAACGCTGCGAGCTGGCGATGCCGATCGGCGAGGCGCCGCCATCGGCTTACCGTCTTTATCTCGAAGGCAAGCGCCTGATCGCCCAAACAGACCTGCAGCATCTGCGCCAGGCGCGCAAGTGGTTCAGATCCTCGCTCAATCGCTACGAGAATTTCTCGGCCGCCCATGCCGGCGTGTCGCGCGCGCTCGGCATGGAATGGCTGATCCGGGGCATGCAGGACACCGAACTGCTCGACGAGGCGAATGGCGCCGCCCGACTGGCGCAGCAATCCGACCCGAACAGCGGCCGGGCCTACCGCGAACTCGGTTTCGTGGCGCTGTATCGCCGCCGTTTCGACGAAAGCCTGGACTATTTCCAGCAGGCTCAGGATCTCAATCCCAACGACGCCGACATCCTTGCCGATTATGCCGACGCGCTCTGCCACTACGGCGACTTTGACAAGGCGCTGGATCTGAACAACGCGGCTTTCAAGCTCAATCCGCTGCCGCCGGACTATTACTACTGGAATCGTGGCGGCATCCACTTCGATCGCGGCGAATATAACCAGGCGATCGAGGCGCTTGAGCCGGTGCAGTCGAAACAGGCGACCGCGCGACTGCTGGCGGCTGCCCATGCCATGGCGGGCGATATGAAAAAAGCCGGCAAATACGCCAACGTCGTTCTGGAAAATTTCCCGGATTTCCGCAGCGAGGACATCCGCCATTTCGTTCCCGACCGCGATCCCCGCTACACGGAAACGCTGATTCATGGCCTCCAACTGGCCGGACTTCCCTGATTGCATGGCCTTTTAACGAAGCCTGTAACGGTTAAATGACGCAGACAGTGTTCCTCTGCAATGGTTAACGGCAGCCGGCTGCCTATCCCATTGGAGATGGACAATGAAAACCACTGTTGAAACCCATGCAGCAATGCCCTCTCAGCCGCGCTTCTCGGCCGCAGCCAAGGCTGCGATGAAGCAGGACGAACTCAACGTCACGGCAAATGCTCTCGAAAACCTGACCCATGCGCTGAAGTTCCGCTAAGAGCGAGATCGGTATGTCCGCCTTCGCCGATCTTGAAATGCTAGCCGATGATCTCAAGCGATCATCGGCCGGCGTCAGCGACTATCACGACCGTGCAGTCACGCCGGCACAGACACTTGCAGCCATCAGGCCGCATCTGCGCGAATTCGGTATTACGCGCGTCGGTCTGCTGACCGCTCTCGACGTGCTGAACATCCCCGTCGCCTTCGCAACGAGGCCGAACAGCCACACGCTTTCGGTCTTCCAGGGCAAAGGCATCGATAATGATGCCGCCATGGCCTCGGCCGCCATGGAGGCGATCGAGACGCGGATCGCGGAAAATGCGCCTGCCGACCTGACGCAGGCGACGGTGGAGAGCATGCGGGCGGAACGCGCCGCCATGATCGATCTCGATAATGTCGCACGCTGTGCGCCCGATGAAATCGGCGGCGACCCCATCCCATGGTGCTCCGGCCTCGACATTCTGTCCGGCAGCAGCGTCTTCGTCCCCTGGTGGCTTGTCGGCCTCGACCATCGCGGCGAGCGGCCGCCGGGCTTCGAGCAGTCGAGCGATGGGCTTGCCTCCGGCAATACGCCGGCCGAAGCCGTCCTGCACGGACTTTGCGAGCTGGTGGAGCGTGATGCCTGGGCTTTGACCCAGTTGAAATCGCCGCAGCGCCTCAAGGAGAGCCGCATCGACCCCGCCTCCTTCGGCGATGCGGTCATCGACGTCATGACCGACCGGATCACGCGCGCTGGCATGCGGCTGCTGCTGCTCGACATGACCACGGATATCGGCGTTCCGGCTTTTCTGGCCGTCATCATGCCGGGCAATCTTTCCGACCGCGTCGACGCGCGCTGGTCGCATGTCTGCGGCGGCTGCGGCTGCCATCCCGATCCTGTGCGCGCCGCGCTGCGCGCCATTACCGAAGCGGCCCAGAGCCGGCTGACCGCGATCGCCGGCAGCCGCGACGATTTCTCGCCGCGCATCTATCAGCGGCTCGATCGGAGTGCGGCGATGCAGCAGCTGGTCGAACTCTGCGAGAGCGACGGCCGGATGCGCGCCTTCCAGAGCCGCCATCGCCGTGCCGCGACGATCCAGAAGACCATCCGCCACATAGCCGACCGGCTGGTGGCGAGCGGGATCGAGCAGATCGTCGCCGTGCCCTTTGCCCGTCCGGCTTTGCCGGTCTCGGTCGTCAGGGTGATCGTGCCGGGCCTGGAGGTCGATATATCAGGACAGTATGTCCAACTCGGCCTGCGCGCCGTCAACACCATGAGAGGAGCGCAGTCATGAAGGTTCTGTTCGTCGGTCCGAGCCTTGGTGGCGGCCTTGCCGCAGCGAGAAACATGTCTCCCTGCATCGATTTCCGCCCGCCCGCCGCCCGCGGCGACATCCTGAAGGCGGTGGAGGATGGCGCCACCGCGATCGGCCTCGTCGACGGCTATTTCGGCGATCTGCCTTCGGTCTGGCACAAGGAAATTCTCTACGCGCTCGAACGTGATGTCGCCGTAGCCGGCGGCGCCAGCATGGGCGCGTTGCGGGCCGCGGAATGCGCACCGTTCGGCATGGTCGGCCTCGGCTCGATCTTCGAGGATTACGCGTCCGGGCGGCTGCTCGACGACGAGGCCGTCGCGCTGGTACATGCGCCGCAGGCGCTTGGCTGGCTGCCGCTTTCCGTACCCTGGGTCGATTTCGAGCCGACGATCGATGCGCTTTATGCCTGCGGCGAGATTTCGACGGCTGAGCGCAAGAAACTGCTGCTCTCCGGCCGCTTCCTGCATTTCTCCGAACGCACCTATGCGCACGTGCTCGACGAGTGCCATTTCCGCAAGCCGCGCCGCGACCACCTCCTCGCCGCTCTGCGCAAGAACCGCGTCGAACGCAAACGCGACGACGCGCGGCTGGTGCTGGAGTGGCTGCACCGCGACGAATTCGCCCCCGTCAACCGTGACTGGCGCTTTGCCGCAACCTCGCATTGGGAGCTTTTGCACGCCGAAGTCACACGCAATGTGACTCCTGTAACGCTAGAATAACGGTCTCGGCGAAATGATGCAGTGGTGATGGAATCTGAGGCTTCACGGCCAAAGGGGCGGGAACAATGTTTGAACAACATAATGAAGGTACAGGCAGTGAATACGCAAGGATCTTCCGGCTGCTGTCGGCAGCCAAGGAGGAGGCTGAAAAGCTTCAGCTGCGTAATCTGATGCACCTGACGAACATGGCACTGCTGCAGGTCGTAATCGATTGGGACGGCATAGATCCGGACAGGGAGCTTGACGTCAACCTCGAGAAACTGCTCGGCAGCAAGGCCAAGATCGCAATGAAGGACGCTAGCGAGAATCTGATCCTGATCGATCGCCATTGACCTTCATGCCGCCGTTAGGATCGCGTGAAGGAGATCCGGCTATTCGGCCGCTTCACCGTCGGCCTGTTCGGTGTGGGCGATTGCCTGAACAAGCTTCAGGATCTTCTTGCGAAGCGCTTCGTTTTTGATCGAGAAGAACGCCGCGTTCAAAAGGACACCCTCGCGCGAAATAACGAATTCCTCGCTGGGAGCGGGGTTGTCGTTAGCCGTTTCAGGGGTCGACAGGTCGTCGAAGAACGTCCTGACGTCGACATTCAGCGCACCGGCGATTTCTACCAGCATGCTGGCGGAAACGCGGTTGGAGCCTTTTTCGTATTTCTGGATCTGCTGAAACGTTACGCCAACACGGTCGCCCAATTCCGTCTGCGAAACTTTGCGCAGCAGACGCTGTATGCGGATCGTCTTTCCGACATGAACATCCACTGCGTGCGGTTCTTCTTTCATTTTGTTTTCCCTCCTGAGGACACGGACATGAGGTTATTCGCCATATCCGTGTCTGACAACTTGTACCTGAGACACACAAAGCTAGCAATTGTTTGGCTGTAAGTCGTCCCAAACCGAAACATTGCATCGCTTCATATTAGCAGCAGCAAAAAACATGCCAAAGTAGCACTTTTGGGGGGTACATCATCCGATTTCAGGGTGTCGAGCATGGTGGTTTGCTGCGGCCCTTCCAGCCAAAGGATCGGGACGGCCTAAACAAAATGTTACAATGACCAGAGGCGCTGGGCATTGTCGAAGAGCAGCCTGGAGCGTTCCGCTTCGCTGCTGCTGGCGAGCACCGCATGCGTGGCGGCAACCCAGGTGGAAAGGCCGCCGCCGAGCGTGCAGACCGGCCAGTCGCTGCCCCACACGACACGATCCCAGCCGAATTTTGCGATCACATGTTCGATATAGGGCGTCAGCGTCTGGGCTGACCATGTCTGCGCATCCGCATAAGCGACGACGCCTGATATCTTGCAGATCACGTTCGGCCGGCGGGCGATCTCCGATATCCCGGCTTTCCATGGCTCGAAAGCATTGGAGCGGATATCCGGCACGCCGCAATGATCGAGGATGAACTGCACGTCGGGCGCGAGATCGATGAGAGCGGTGACGTGACCGGCCTGATGCGGCAGTGTGCAGAGGTCGAAGGTCAGGCCGCTGCTACCGATGCGCCGGATGTTGTCTCGAAACAGGACACTTTCCGAGACGGTGTCGGGGACGACATGCAGCACGCGGCGGAAGCCTTTGACGAAGGGATCGGCCTTCTGCCGCTCGAGATAGGCGGCAAAGCCTTCCTCCTCGGGACGGCAGGAGACAATCGCCCCAGCAATCAGGTTGCCTTGCCTTTTGGCGAGAGAGGCAATGTGGTCGGTCTCGGCCTGCATGACGGCCGGATCGACATCGACCTCCATATGCAGCGCCGTCGTAATGCCGCAGCGCCGCGCCTCGGCCGCATAGGTCTCATAGAGAAAGTCATGATCGAGAGCCGGCACGCCGGAGAGCCAGGGATAGGGAAGCGCCGACCGGTCGATAATGTGCAGGTGCGTGTCGATGAGCACGTTTTCCTCCTCCAGAACTGGCTTTGCCGCACCCTATTTCTCGTGAATGGATTATTCAAATAGAAATTCCCGAGATCCTCCCACCTTTTCAGCCGGAATTGAAGACATCCGCCCCGGCCAGCAGCGAAAGCTGAGTGGCGGTCTTCTGCACCAGCGTGATCGTCTGGGTGATGTCGGGGGCGGACGGCGCGTTGACAAGGGCGATGAAGGGGCAGGTCAGGGCGGCGATGCAACGCCGATCCGGCCCGAGAACGGGCGCCGACAGATTATAGACGCCCGATGTCTGGGCGCTTGCCATCATCTCGTAGCCGCGCTCGCGGATCTGGTCGAGACGATCGTAGAATTCGGCACCGAGGTCGATCTCGGCGCAGTTGCGCGCATGTTCCGATATCATCATCTCCCGCTCCTCGTCGCTGCGGAAGGCGAGCAGCACATGCCCCGAGCCGGTGTCGAACAGGCTGATATGGGCGCCGATGCGGATCGAGAAGCCCCAATAGTCCGGTGCTTCCTGCTGGGCGATGACAACCGCGGCGCCACGATCGAACACGGCGAGATGATTGGCCTGGCGGGTGCGCTGGGCAAGGTCGCGCATCAGCGGCGTGGCATAGGAGGCAAGCCGGCGCACAGGCGCATGCAATTGCGCAAGGCCGAAGAGCTTCAGCGTCAGCGAATAGCGATCGCCATCCAGCCGGGTGACGTAACCGCGACGCACCAGCCGGTCGAGCATGCGATAGAATTCGTTGGGGCTGCGGTCGAGCCGCTTGGCGATCTCCGCCTGGGTCAGGCCGCTGTCGACGCCGGCGAGCAGCTCCAGGATATCGAGACCCTTGTCGAGGGCAGGAGCGCGGTAGCGGTCTGACTCGTCGGTCTCCATTCTTTCCTCCTGTGAATATTATTCTGCATATACGCAGAACCAAGGCCGGAAAAGGAAAACTTCACGCTTGACCCTTGGCCCATCGTCTGTTTGTCTATAAACAGACAAATCATAACTGAAGACAACCGATCAGCGGAAACGACGAGAGGCGAGGCTTCATGCCCACCCTAGGCCGGCCGAAACGCGTAAAGAGAGAAAGTGGCAGGCCTTGACGGACGAGCTATTCCATCACCGCTCGGCCTTCGGCAAGATAACCGCATGCATCGTCTCATGTAGACAATCCAGAAGAGGCCCGTGACATGACAAACAGACTTTCCGGCAAGACCGTTCTCATCACCGCGGCCGGCCAGGGCATTGGCCGGGCGACGGCGGCAGCCTTTGCCGCGGCCGGCGCCAAGGTCCATGCAACCGACATTAATACCGATGCGCTGGCGACCCTTGCCGCGGAAACCGGCGTCTTCACGCATAAGCTCAACGTGCTCGATGGGAATGCGGTCGCGGCGCTCGTCGCCGAAATCGGCACTGTGGACGTTCTGTTCAACTGCGCCGGCTTCGTCCATGCCGGCTCGATCCTGGAAATGCCGGATTCCGATCTCGAATTCGCTTTCGATCTAAACGTCAAGGCGATGATCCGCACCATCCGGGCGGTGCTGCCCGGCATGCTCGAACGCAAGGACGGGTCGATCATCAACATGGCCTCCGTCGCCTCCAGCATCAAGGGCGTGCCGAATCGCTTCGCCTATGGTGTCACCAAGGCGGCGGTCATCGGCCTTACCAAATCGGTCGCCGCCGACTATGTTGCTCAAGGCATTCGCTGCAATGCCATCTGCCCCGGCACGGTGGAAAGTCCATCCTTGCAGGACCGCATGCGAGCCCAGGGCGATTACGATGCGGCGCGCGCCGCCTTCATCGCCCGCCAGCCCATGGGCCGGCTCGGCTCGCCGGAAGAGATCGCCGATCTCGCCGTCTATCTCGCCGGCGCCACCTACACATCCGGTCAGGCGATCGCCATCGACGGCGGCTGGACGATCTGACGTCAGCCGGTCGATCGGCAGATAACCGGCCGATCCGGCTATCGCAAGTGGCCCCATAAATCGGGAGGAACAACAATGACCCGCATCACCGACCTTCGCGTCTTCGATCTCCGCTTTCCCACCTCGCAAAGCCTGGATGGATCCGATGCGATGAATCCCGATCCCGACTATTCGGCCGCCTATGTCATCCTCGACACGGATGTCCCAGGCCTTGCCGGCCATGGCTTGACCTTCACCATCGGCCGCGGCAACGACATTTGCTGCATGGCGATCGAAGCGATGCGCCACCTCGTCGTCGGCGCCGACCTCGGCGAGGTGCTTGCCCATCCCGGCAAATTCTGGCGGCATCTGACCAGCGACAGCCAGTTGCGCTGGATCGGCCCGGAAAAGGGCGCCATTCACCTTGCAACCGGCGCGATCGTCAACGCCGTCTGGGATCTGCTCGCCAAACAGGCCGGCAAGCCGGTCTGGCGGCTGGTCGCCGAGATGTCGCCGGAAGAGATCGCCGATATCGTCGACTACCGCTACCTCACCGACGTGCTGACGCGTGACGAAGCGGTCGCTATCCTCAAGAAGGCGGAAGCCGGCAAGGCGGAACGGGTCGCCGCCCTCGAAAAGGAGGGCTACGCCTGCTACACGACCTCGGCCGGCTGGCTGGGTTACGAGGACGAGAAATTACGCCGGCTCTGCCAGGAAGCGATCGATGCCGGCTTCAACCATATCAAGATGAAGGTCGGCCGCGATCTCGAAGACGATATCCGCCGTCTGAGGATAGCCCGCGAAGTGATCGGTCCCGATCGTTACCTGATGATCGACGCCAACCAAGTCTGGGATGTCGACCAGGCGATCGACTGGGTCAAGGCGCTTGCTTTCGCCAAGCCCTTCTTCATTGAGGAACCCACAAGCCCCGACGATGTCGCCGGCCACCGCAAGATCCGCCAGGCAATCAGCCCGGTGAAGGTCGCGACCGGCGAGATGTGCCAGAACCGCATCATGTTCAAGCAGTTCATTGCCGAGGGCGCGATCGACATCGTCCAGATCGATTCCTGCCGTATGGGAGGGCTGAACGAGGTCCTATCCGTCCTGCTGATCGCCGCCAAGTTCGGCCTGCCGGTCTGGCCGCATGCCGGCGGCGTCGGCCTCTGCGAATATGTGCAGCATCTGTCGATGATCGATTACATCGCGGTATCCGGCACCAAGGATGGCCGCGTGATCGAATATGTCGATCATCTCCATGAACACTTCCTCGACCCCTGCCGGATCGACAACGCCGCCTATATGCCGCCCACCCTGCCGGGCTTCTCCATCGAGATGAAACCGGCCTCGATCAGCGGCTACACATTTCGAGGCTGAGGAACCAGCGCCGGTGGCGCGCTCGTCCCGCCAGAACCCGGAGAAGGAATTCGCGGCTCTCAAACCAGCATCGACTGCTGGGCGAAGATACCCGCCATCGCGCCTTGCCATCATGCCGTGGTGACCGAGGGCATTCCGGGATTGGCGAGGTCGCCGGCGGCGTAGATGCCAGGCATGCTGGTCTCGCGGCGCTCATCGACCTTGAGGGCGATGCCGCTGGGCGTATCGACTGTGGCGAGGCCCAGTGATTCATGCAGACTGGCGGACGGTTTGTTGCGCGGATGGGCGAACAGGATGTCGACCGCGACATCGGGGCCGGTATCGAGTTTGACGGCGGCGCTGTGGCCCCCGTGATGGACGATCCCGGTGATCCGGCCCTCGACGACAGGTATGTTGCGAGGTGCGAGATCGGCCCGGATATCGGGCGGAATGTCATGACCATCGGCGAACAGCGTCAACCTGTCGGTCCAATCGTGGAAAAGCCTGGCCTGATTGTGCGACTGCCGGCCGGACCAGACGAGGCCCCAATGCTGGCCGGCGACTTCAAAGCCGTCGCAATAGGGGCAGGGCACGATGGAGGTGCCCCAGCTTTCGGCAAAGCCCGGAACATCAGGCATCTGGTCCACGATGCCATAGCTCAGGATCACGCGGCGCGCCGTGAGGCTTTCGCCATCGCCAGTGAGGACGGAGAAGTTGTCGATGCCGCCGGAGACACTTTCGGCCCGGGCACTGACGAGCTTGATCGTGGGATAACGCGCCAGCTGCCGCCGCGCCTCGGCCAGGATGTCCAGCGGCGGCTTTTAGATTCAGGTTAGAAAAGCCTCCCATCATTTCTCGCCCCTCGACATATCCGTAAATTCAACCTGCCCGCGAGCACCGAACGCCACTGAGAGAGCAAGGGGGGCCGCCGAAAGCGGTTTCTTAACCTCGCACCCAATAAAGAAGCTCACATCTGGAAGCTGATCGGTTTCTGATTTTTCGATTCTGAAGCAATTCGCAAACTGTAGTCGATCAGCCCCCCCAAATTCGGCAAGGTATTTCTTTAATATATCTATTGCCTGTAGATTCGACTGATTTACGATGGCCCTACCTTCCCTAGCTCCGGTGTAAACCTCAAGTCAACTTGCTTAGATCTGCAAAGTAACACACGAGCTCGTTGGCTAGCGGCTATGTTCACACATCTAACATCTTCCGCCCCGAACGGACCTTTACCGAAACAGCAGATTTTTTGCCGGCGACCCCGTGAACTCGATCTCCACGGCCTAACAATTTCGCCGCCATCCTCTCCACTGTAGCGAATTCTCGTGTGGGCTCGATGGTCAACGGCTGCGTGCCATCGCACCGAAAAGTTGAACCTTCCAGCTAATTTGGGTTAATAATCGATCTTTGTGCCGGTACGGCCCTATGCGCCACCGTCCTTTTCAGCGCTCGCCGCCATATGATTAAGCTCGTCCCAGAGGCTTTCGGCGAAGCTGCGCAAAACGGTGAGTTCGAAGCTGTCATCGCCGGTGCGGGCGATCTGTACGGAGATGTGACCCATCATGGTCATCGCCGAACTGCCTTCCGCAAAGACGGCGGGATCGAGATCGACTGCGGTGCCCTTTGAAAGAAGCACGCGCGAAGACCCTCCGGAAATGCCGATGCGGACGCGACCGTGGCTCTGGTCCATGACGAAGGCCTTTCCAGCAAGGGCCGCCGCAAGCGCGTCCAGACCGGCAGGCGAGAGCGGCTCGTCGCCGGCGACGAACCATTGGCGGAAGCCGGCCTTGCGGATCGAACTTTTCGCAAGGCCTATCTTCGCCAGTTCGGCGGCAAGTGCGGTCGGCTCGATTGCGCCGAGCACGTGCAGGAGATGGCCCTCCGGCAAAGCTTCCAGCCGGAGGCCGGGTCCTGCCATGCCGCTATATCTGGCTCCTGCGAGAACCGGTCTGTGCTGGGGAAGTTCAGGCATGGAGCTTCTCGTTTTCGGGATCGATGAAGACGGGATGGCAGAGCACCGCATCGGTGATTTCGTTGCGCAGGCCGTTCCAGACCGTCACCTTTTCGCCGATGCGCTCCGGCCCGCGCCGGACGAGCGCCAGGCCGATCGTATGGCCGAGGCTCGGCGAGAAGGCGCTCGAGGTGACATAACCCTGGTCGTTTTCGAGCGTCGCCGCTGCGCCCTCGGCAAGGATATGCGAGCCGGTGCGAAAGCCGCTTGCCGGATTGAGCGGCTTGACACCGACGAGGCGCGGGCGCTCGGGATCCTGCAGGCCTTCGCGGGCGAGCATCGCCTTGCCGATGAAATCCGGCTTGGTCGATGAAACCATGCGGCCGAAGCCGAGATCGCCTGGGGTGACCGTGCCGTTGATCTCGGCATGGGTGACGTGGCCCTTTTCGATGCGCATGACACCGAGCGCTTCCGCGCCATAGGCTGAGATGCCGTGCTTCTCGCCTGACGCCATGATGGCATCGGCAACGCTTTCGCCGTAGCCGGCCGGCACCGCCAGCTCGTAAGCCAGTTCGCCCGAGAAGGAGATCCGGAAGAGCCGGCCTTCGAGGCGGCCTGCAAATAGCGACACCTTGCGGGCGCTCATGAAGGGGAAGGCCGCATCGGAAAGATCCTCGTCGACGATTTCCGAGAGGATCGCGCGCGACTTCGGCCCGGCGACGGCCATCTGCGCCCATTGATCGGTCGAGGAGGCGAAGTAGACGTCGAGTTCCGGCCACAGCGTCTGGGCGCAGAATTCGAGATGGGTCAGCACGCCGGCGGCCAGCGCCGTCGTCGTCGTCATGAAGAAGTGGTCGTCGCTGAAGCGGCTGGTGGTGCCGTCGTCATAGATGAAGCCGTCCTCGCGCAGCATGATGCCGTAGCGCGCCTTGCCGACCGCCAGCTTGGCAAAACCGTTGCAATAGACGCGATCGAGGAAGGTCGCTGCATCCTTGCCGAAGATTTCGATCTTGCCGAGAGTCGAGACGTCGCAGAGGCCGGCATTTTTGCGGATGTTCAGCACCTCGCGGTCGACGCTTTGACGCCAGGTCGTTTCGCCGGCGCGCGGGAACCAGGAGGAGCGGTACCAGAGGCCGGTTTCGACGAAGACCGCGCCGTTCTTTTTCGCCCAGCCATGCAACGGCGATTTGCGCGCCGGCTGGAAATCCTTGCCGCGCGATGCCCCCGTCAAAGCGCCGAAGGAGACAGGTGTGTAGAAGGGACGGAAGGTCGTCGTGCCCACCTCGGCAGGCGAGACGCCGCGCGCCTCGGCAAGAATGCCGATGGCGTTGATGTTGGAAAGCTTGCCCTGATCGGTCGCCATGCCTGATGTGGTGTAACGCTTGGCAAGTTCGACATGGCCGTAACCTTCGCGGACGGCGAGGCCGAGATCTTTGAGATGCACGTCGTTTTGGTAATCGACGAAAGCCTTGCCCTTCGAACCTTTGACGGACCAGAGCGACTTCGTGCGCTGAGCCGTGTCGGTGGCTGAGGCAAAGGCCGGTTCAGCTGCGAAACCGATCGCGTTCAGGGCAGCGGCCGCCTTTGCCGCTCCATCACCGAGGCAGGCTGCAGTCTGCGCAAGGCCGGCAGCCGCGCCGGCAACGGCAAGACCATCCTGCGCAGCCGGCGCCAGAAACGCCGCAATCTCGTTCGACCATTGCGGTTTGCCGCCGCGATGGCAGGCAAGATGGATGACCGGGCTCCAGCCCCCCGACATGGCAAGTGCATCGGCTTCAATCCGGCGAATGCCGTCTTCGGCTTTAACGCTGACGCCGCGCAGACGCCGGCCGCCATGGGCATCGATAATCCGCGCGCCCCTCAGCACCTCGGCGCGGCCCGGCCAGTTCTTGCCGCCGTCGGGGCGGCTGTCGGCGATCGCCGCAACTCGAAGGCCGGCGGATTCGAGGTCAGCGGCGGTGTCATATCCGCTATCGTTGGTGGTGAAGATCACCGTGCCTCGGCCCGGCGCGACCGCCTGCCGGTTGAGATAGCTACGCATGGCGCCTGACATCATCACGCCGGGAATATCGTTGCCGCCGAAGACCAGCGGCCGCTCCTCGGCCCCTGTCGCCAGGATCGCCTGGCGGGCGACGATGCGCCACAATCGTTCGACGGGGCCTTCGGGATCGGGCAGCGCCACATGCTTCTGCACACGTTCGACGGCGCCGAAGACATTGTCGTCGTACCAGCCGAACACGGTCATGCGCGGCAGGCGGCGCACATTCGAAAGCCCTTCGAGTTCGGCCAGCAACTCGGCGAGAAGGGCGTCCGCCGGCTTGCCATCGACGGCGCCATTGTCCGAGAGCAGGCTGCCGCCGAGTTCGGGTCCTTCGTCGGCGAGGATGACGCGCGCGCCGGCGCGCCCGGCCGTCAGCGCCGCGGCGAGGCCGGCAGGGCCGGCGCCGATCACCAGCAGGTCGCAATGCGCCCAGCATTTCTCATAGGCATCGGGATCGGCTTCGTAGGAGGCGCGGCCGAGGCCCGCCGCCTTGCGGATCACCGGCTCGTAGAGCTTTTCCCAGAGGGCTGCCGGCCACATGAAGGTCTTGTAGTAGAAACCGGCGCTGAGGAAAGGCGAGAGCAGGCCGTTGACCGCACCGACATCGAAACCGAGCGAGGGCCAGCGGTTCTGGCTCTTGGCCGTCAGCCCCTCATAAAGCTCGATCATCGTCGCGCGTGTGTTCGGTTCGGTGCGCCCGCCGCTGCCTGTCGTCACCAGCGCGTTCGGTTCGGCGGCCCCCGCCGTCAGAATGCCGCGCGGGCGGTGATATTTGAAGCTGCGGCCGACGAGCTGGATACCGTTGGCCAGCAGCGCCGAGGCGAGCGTGTCGCCCGAATGGCCTTGCAGCGCCTTGCCGTCGAAGGTGAAGCCGATTGTCCCGGCCCGGTCGATGCGGCCGCCGGAGGAAAGACGAAAGCTCGTCATGCCGGTTCTCCGCCGAGCTTGGCAAGGGCGGCATCCCTGACGCCGTGGACCTTATGGGTGACGGTATCGCGCTCGACGATCAGCCAGCGACGGCATCCGGAGGAATGGTGCCAATATTCGCTGTGTCGGCCCTTCGGATTGTCACGCAGATAGACATAGTCGTACCAGACATCTGCGCCGGCATCCGGCGCCGGCCGGACAAGGTTCGCATCGCCGCGGATCGAGAATTCCTCCTTGGGCCGGACGCCGCAATGAGGACATGAAATCAGGCTTGCCATCGTCTAAATGTCCTCAATGCAGGTTGGGCTGGGCGCCGACGCCCTTTTCGTCGATAGGGTAGCCGCGCGCGAAGCGGTCGAGCCGGAAGGCGCGCGCCGTCTGGTGCGGCGTGTTGCGGGCAATCAGATGGGCGTAACAGAAGCCGGAGGCGGGCGTGGCCTTGAAGCCGCCGTAACACCAGCCGGCGTTGAGATAGAGATTATCGATATGGGTACGGTCGATGATCGGCGAGCCGTCCATGCTCATGTCCATCACCCCGCCCCAGGAGCGCAGGTAGCGCAGGCGCGACAGCGACGGGATCATCGCGATCCCGGCTTCGGCCACATGCTCGACGGTCGCGAGATTGCCGCGCTGCGCATAGGAATTGTAGCCGTCGATATCGCCGCCGAAGACCAACCCGCCCTTGTCGGACTGGGACACATAGAAATGCCCGGCCCCGAAGGTGACGACATGGTCGATGAAAGGTTTCAGCCCTTCGGAGACGAAGGCCTGCAGCACATGGCTTTCGATCGGCAGGCGAAAGCCGGCCATATCGGCGACGACGGTGGAATTGCCGGCCGCCGCCAGCGCCAGCTTGCCGCAGCCGATGAAGCCCCTGCTGGTCTCGACACCGGTCACCTTCCCGTTTTCGGTGCGGATGCCGGTGACTTCGCATTGGGTGATGATGTCGACGCCGCGGTTGTCTGCGCCGCGGGCATAACCCCAGGCGACCGCGTCGTGGCGCACCGTGCCGCCGCGCGGCTGGTATAGACCACCCATGACGGGGAAACGGGCATTGTCGAAATCGAGGAACGGAAGCTTCTTGCGCACCGCCTGCCGGTCGAGCAGCTCGGCATCGACGCCGTGCAGCCGCATGGCGTTGCCGCGGCGCGTATAGGCGTCGCGCTGCGCGTCGGAATGGAAGAGGTTCAGTACGCCGCGCTGCGAGACCATGGCGTTGAAGTTGAAGTCCTGCTCCAGTCCTTCCCAGAGCTTCATCGACAGTTCGTAGAAGGGATTGTTGCCCGGCAACAGGTAGTTCGACCGGATGATCGTGGTGTTCCTGCCGATATTGCCGGAGCCGAGATAGCCCTTTTCGAGCACGGCGACATTGGTGATGCCGAACTCCTTGGCGAGATAATAGGCGGTGGCAAGGCCGTGACCGCCGCCGCCGACGATGACGACGTCGTAATGCGGCTTCGGCGCCGGATCGCGCCAGGCGGGCGCCCAGCCTTTGTTGCCGCGAAGGCCGTTCAAAAAAATCGAAAGAGCGGAATAGCGCATGGGTCACCCGGAAAGAACGGAAGCATGATGCCAGAAAGAAGCGGGCAGACTTGCACAATAGGGACATGAATCGCTAAGAAAGGGACATGTCCTCACTTGATAGCAGAAATGTTCAGACGATCGGCTTCATCCTGGTTCCTGGATTTGCGCTGATGTCCTATGCCTCGGCAACGGAGCCGTTGCGGGCGGCAAATTTGCTGGCGGGCCGCGAGATCTATCGGCTACAGATCTTCTCGCCGGATGGCGCATCGGCACTCTCTTCCTCCGGCATCAGCGTACCCGCCGAACCTCTGCCCGTCAGAGGCTCGGGGCTCGGAACGGCCTTCGTCTGCGCCGGCGGTTCGCCGCGCGACTGGCGATATCCCGGCGTGCTTGCCTGTTTGCGGCAGCTGTCGCGCGAAGGTGTGAGGATCGGCGGCATCTCGGGCGGTCCCTATCTAATGGCCGCCGCCGGACTGCTCGGCGGCCGCGACTTCACCATCCATTGGGAGCATGCGGCAGCCCTTCTCGAAGCCTTTCCGGATCTCACGCCGCGCCAGGCACGCTTCGTGATCGACGGCAACAGGATTACCTGCGGCGGCGGCATCGCTCCACTTGACATGATGCATGTGCTGATCGCCGAGCGCATGGGGCCGGATTTCGCCCGTCGCGTCAGCGACTGGTATCTTCACACGGAGGTCAACGAGCCGGCAGCACCACAGCGTGCGTCGCTTGCCGAGCGCTACGGTGTCCACCACCCCGGCTTGCTCAGCGTTCTCGAACGAATGGAGGAGACGATCGAGATGCCGCTCGAGCGTGCCGCCATGGCGCGGATCGCCGGCGTCACCACCCGCCATCTCGACCGGCTGTTTGCGGCCCACCTCGGCACCAGCTTCCTCGATCAATACCACAGGATCAGGCTGCAGCATGCCCATCGCCTGCTGAAGCAGAGCCCGCTTTCCGTCTCGGAGATCGCGGTTGCCACCGGCTTTTCCAGCCTCAGCCATTTTTCCCGGATGTTCCGTAGCGCCTACGGCGTCACTCCGCGTGAGGCGCGGCGGGAATAGTTTTCTTCACGGTTGAGGAAATTTCACTATGACGATAGGATTGCATCCGAACAAAAGCGCAGGCGGCAGGGGAAAATCCATGAAATCCAAGCGAGAAGCGGCGGAGCAGCCGGAACAGCCGCATGGCGGCCGTGCTGCCTTTTCCCAGGACCCGCACGCCGTTCGGGAACCGAAGGAAAACAACCTCGAAATGGCAATCGGCCATGAGGTGCGCGCCTACCGCAAGAAACTCGGCATCACCGTCACCGATCTCGCGGCCGCGACCGGCATTTCGCTCGGCATGCTGTCGAAGATCGAGAACGGCAATATCTCGCCGTCGCTGACGACGCTGCAATCGTTGTCGCGGGCGCTCGGCGTGCCGCTGACCGCCTTTTTCCGCCGCTTCGAGGAGCCGCGCAATGCCGTCTTCGTCAAGGCGGGGCAGGGCGTCGAACTCGAACGGCGCGGCACCCGCGCCGGCCACCAATATAATCTGCTCGGCCATATCGACAACAATACCAGCGGGGTCATCGTCGAGCCCTATCTGATCACGCTGACCGCCGATTCCGACATCTTCCCGACCTTCCAGCACGAGGGCATGGAGTTTCTCTATATGCTCGAAGGCGAGGTGGTCTACCGCCACGGCGACCAGCTTTTCCAGATGCAGCCGGGCGACAGCCTGTTCTTCGACGCCGATGCGCCGCATGGGCCGGAACAGTTGGTGAAACTGCCGAGCAAATACCTGTCGATCATCAGTTATCCCCAGCAGAGCTCGCGGAGCTGAATTGCCTTAGAGGAAAACTTTATTCTTCCCAGTTGATGTCCCGATAGAGACCTGCTACTCCTTTCTCAACATGAACGGAGGCACGCGCCATGTGCGGCATTGTAGGACTGTTCCTCAAGGACAAGAGCCTTGAACCCCAGCTCGGGAATCTGCTCTCGGATATGCTGATCACCATGACCGATCGCGGCCCGGACTCGGCCGGAATCGCGATCTATGGCGGCTCCGCAGCGGGCAAGGCAAAGATCACCGTCCAGTCCAGCAATCCAGGGGCGGACTTCGAAGGCCTCGCCGGCGACCTGGAGAAAGCCGGCATTAAGGCCCATGTGTGGATCAAAAGCACGCATGCGGTCATCGAGCTCGATGCTTCCAAGCTTGCAGAGGTGCGCGAGGCGCTCGAACGGATCCGCCCGGCAGTCCGCCTCATGGGCTCGGGCGAAAGCGTCGAGATCTATAAGGAAATCGGCCTTCCCAAGGACGTCGTGGCGCGCTTCGGCGTCCGCGCGATGAGCGGAACCCACGGCATCGGCCATACCCGCATGGCGACCGAATCCGCCGTCACCACGCTCGGCGCCCACCCGTTCTCGACCGGCGCCGACCAGTGCCTGGTGCACAACGGTTCGCTGTCCAACCACAACAATCTGCGCCGCGAACTGGTGCGCGAAGGCATGACCTTCGAGACGCAGAACGATTCCGAAGTCGCCGCCGCCTATCTGACGGCCGAAATGGCCAAGGGCAAGGATCTCGGCCAGGCGCTGACCGGCGCGCTTGACGATCTCGATGGCTTCTTCACCTTCGTCGTCGGCACCAAGTCCGGCTTCGGCGTGGTGCGCGACCCCATCGCCTGCAAGCCCGCCGTCATGGCCGAGACCGACCAGTACGTCGCCTTCGGTTCGGAATACCGCGCGCTGGTCAATCTTCCCGGCATCGAGAATGCCCGTGTCTGGGAGCCGGAGCCGGCAACTGTCTACTTCTGGGATCACGACAAGGCCGCCTGAGGGGCGCCTGAAAGCCAAGAGGCGGCGCAGACCGCCTCCCGGACAAACGAGGCTTCCAACGAGGAATCAATGCCCACATTCGATCTTTCCAGCACCCCTCTTCGCGAACTGAACAGCGCGCTGCACGCTCTTTCCAAAGGCGCCAACGACACTGAGTTCGAGGTCATCAACCCGCGCGGCAGCCATGCCGTCGCCGTCGGCATCGACAGCCCAGTGACGGTCGCTGTCAGGGGATCGGTCGGCTATTACTGCGCCGGCATGAATGACGGCGGCAAGGTGACGGTTCAGGGCTCGGCCGGTCCGGGTGTTGCCGAAAACATGATGTCCGGCACCGTCGTCATCGAGGGCGACGCCAGCCAATATGCTGGCGCGACCGGCCGGGGTGGGCTGCTGGTCATCAAGGGCAATGCCGCGTCGCGCTGCGGCATTTCGATGAAGGGCATCGACATCGTCGTTCATGGCAGCATCGGCCACATGTCGGCCTTCATGGGCCAGTCCGGCCATCTCGTCGTGCTAGGCGACGCCGGCGATGCGCTCGGTGATTCGCTCTACGAAGCCAAGCTGTTCGTCCGCGGCGAGGTCAAGAGCCTCGGCTCCGACTGTATCGAGAAAGAGATGCGGCCGGAGCATCTGGAGAAGCTTGCCGAACTCCTCGACAAGGCGGGGGTGACGGACGTCAGACCCGAAGAGTTCAGGCGCTACGGATCGGCCCGCAAGCTCTACAATTTCAACATCGACAACGCCGACGCATACTGAGGCGAGGGACACTCATGAGCTATCACAACCCCTATACCCCGCCACGCAAGTCCGCGACTTTCGACGACTACACACTTGCCGAAATCCGCCGCGCGGCGGCGACCGGCATCTATGACATCCGCGGCGCCGGCACCAAGCGCAAGGTTCCGCATTTCGACGACCTGCTGTTTCTCGGCGCCTCAATCTCGCGCTACCCGCTCGAGGGTTACCGCGAGAAGTGCGACACGACTGTGGTGCTCGGCTCGCGTTTCGCCAAGAACCCGATCACGCTGAAGACGCCGATCACCATCGCCGGCATGAGCTTCGGTGCGCTGTCCGGCAACGCCAAGGAGGCGCTCGGTCGGGGTGCGACAATCGCGGGCACGTCGACCACGACGGGCGACGGCGGCATGACCGATGAAGAGCGCGGCCATTCGCAGACGCTGGTCTACCAATATCTGCCCTCGCGCTACGGTATGAACCCGAAAGACCTGCGCCGTGCCGACGCGATCGAAGTCGTGGTCGGCCAGGGCGCCAAACCCGGCGGCGGCGGCATGCTGCTCGGCCAGAAGATCTCCGACCGCGTCGCCAATATGCGCAACCTGCCGAAGGGCATCGATCAGCGCTCGGCCTGCCGCCATCCGGACTGGACCGGCCCCGATGATCTGGAAATCAAGATCATGGAGCTGCGTGAGATCACCGATTGGGAAAAGCCGATCTACGTCAAGGTCGGCGGCGCGCGTCCCTATTACGACACCGCTCTTGCCGTGAAGGCCGGCGCCGATGTCGTCGTGCTCGACGGCATGCAGGGCGGCACGGCGGCGACGCAGGACGTCTTCATCGAGAATGTCGGCATGCCGACGCTCGCCTGCATTCGCCCGGCCGTGCAGGCGCTGCAGGATCTCGGCATGCACCGAAAGGTGCAGCTCATCATATCAGGCGGCATCCGCTCGGGCGCCGACGTGGCGAAGGCGCTGGCGCTCGGCGCCGATGCGGTCGCGATCGGCACGGCGGCGCTCGTCGCCATCGGCGACAATGATCCGCGCTGGGAAGAGGAATATCAGAAGCTCGGCACCACGGCCGGAGCCTATGACGATTGGCACGAAGGCAAGGATCCGGCCGGCATCACCACCCAGGACCCGGAGCTCGCAAAACGCCTGGACCCGGTTGCGGCCGGCCGCCGTCTCGCCAACTACCTCAAGGTCATGACGCTCGAGGCCCAGACGATCGCGCGCGCCTGCGGCAAGAACCACCTGCACAATCTCGAGCCGGAAGACCTCGTCGCGCTGACGATCGAGGCATCGGCCATGGCGCAGGTGCCGCTCGCCGGCACCAACTGGATTCCCGGCAAGGGAGGCTTCTGATTTCTACCGGCCGGGCCAAAGCCCCGGCCGTCTCATCTCCATAACCAAAGTGTCTCGAAGAAATCCAAAGGGGAACGAGAATGACACTGGACCTTGCTGCTTTTGCGAGAGACAAAGGCATCAAATATTTCATGATCAGCTACACCGACCTGTTCGGCGGCCAACGCGCCAAGCTGGTCCCGGCGGAAGCCATTGCCGACATGCAGAAGGATGGCGCCGGTTTCGCGGGCTTTGCGACCTGGCTCGATCTGACGCCGGCCCATCCGGACCTGTTTGCGGTTCCCGATGCCTCCTCCGTCATCCAATTGCCCTGGAAGAGAGACGTCGCATGGGTCGCCGCCGACTGCGTCATGGACGATCAGCCTGTCGAACAGGCGCCGCGTGTCGTGCTGAAAAGACTGGTGGCTGAAGCTGCGAAGGAGGGGCTCCGGGTAAAGACCGGCGTGGAGCCCGAATTCTTTCTCATCTCTGCTGATGGTTCGGTGATTTCAGACGAGTTCGATACCGCCGAGAAGCCTTGCTACGACCAGCAGGCCGTGATGCGTCGGTACGATGTCATCGCCGAGATCTGCGACTATATGCTGGAACTCGGCTGGAAGCCCTATCAGAACGACCACGAGGATGCGAACGGCCAGTTCGAGATGAACTGGGAATATGACGATGTCCTGAAGACGGCGGACAAGCACTCCTTCTTCAAGTTCATGGTCAAGTCGGTCGCCGAAAAACACGGTCTTCGCGCCACCTTCATGCCGAAGCCCTTCAAGGGCCTGACCGGAAACGGCTGCCATGCCCACATCTCGGTCTGGGACATCGACGGCAGGGTCAACGCCTTCGCCGACAAGGAAATGGCCTTCGGCCTCTCCGCGCAGGGGAAAACCTTCCTCGGCGGCATCATGAAGCACGCTTCGGCGCTTGCTGCCATCACCAATCCGACGGTCAATTCCTACAAGCGCATAAACGCGCCGCGCACGACCTCGGGCGCGACATGGTCGCCGAACACCGTGACGTGGACGGGCAACAACCGCACTCACATGGTGCGCGTGCCGGGGCCCGGGCGCTTCGAGCTGCGCCTGCCGGACGGTGCGGTCAATCCATATCTCTTACAGGCGATCATCATCGCGGCCGGCCTCGACGGCATCCGCAGCCAGGCAGACCCCGGCCAGCACTATGATATCGATATGTATGCCGAGGGACACCTGGTGAAGGACGCGCCGCGCCTGCCGCTCAACCTGCTCGATGCGCTGCGCGCCTTTGATGCCGACGAAGGCCTGAAGGCGGCAATCGGGGCTGAGTTTTCCTCCGCCTATCTCAAGCTCAAGCACCGGGAATGGAATGCCTACTGCTCGCATTTCACCCAGTGGGAACGCGACAGCACGCTCGATATCTGAGCAGCCGGACCGACGTCTTCGCCATGCCGGGTTGGACAGCTCGGCATGACCGGACTCTCTATACCTGAAAGGGTGAAGGAAGAGACAGCATGAAGAGCTTCGTACTCACCGTATCCTGCAAATCGACGCGCGGCATCGTTGCGGCGATTTCGAGCTATCTGGCCGACAAAGGCTGCAACATCATCGACTCCAGCCAGTTCGACGATCTCGATACCGGCAGGTTCTTCATGCGCGTCAGCTTCATTTCGGAAGAGGGACTGTCGGGCTCCGCCATCAGCGCCGATTTTGCCGCCGTCGCCGCGCCCTTCGAGATGGATTACGACTTCCACGACAGCGAGAGCCGCATGAAGGTGCTGCTCATGGTGTCGCGCTTCGGCCATTGCCTCAACGACCTGCTCTACCGCTGGAAGATCGGGGCGCTGCCGATCGACATCGTCGGCGTCGTCTCCAACCATTTCGATTACCAGAAGGTCGTCGTCAACCACGACATCCCCTTCCACCACATCAAGGTGACGAAGGAGAACAAGCCGCAGGCCGAGGCCCAGCTCGTCGATCTCGTCGAGCAGACCGGCACCGAGCTGATCGTGCTCGCCCGCTACATGCAGGTCCTCTCCGATCAGCTCTGCAGGCAGATGTCGGGCAGGATCATCAACATCCACCATTCCTTTCTGCCGAGCTTCAAGGGCGCCAACCCTTACAAGCAGGCCTATCAGCGCGGCGTCAAGCTGATCGGCGCCACCGCCCATTACGTCACCGCCGATCTCGACGAAGGCCCGATCATCGAGCAGGACACCGCCCGCATCACCCATGCGCAGTCGCCGGACGACTATGTCTCGATCGGCCGCGACGTCGAAAGCCAGGTGCTGGCCCGCGCTATCCACGCCCATATCCATCATCGCACCTTCATCAACGGCAACCGCACCGTCGTCTTCCCGGCCAGCCCCGGAAGCTACGCATCCGAACGCATGGGCTGAGAGATGGTCGAGGTCATCGACGGCAAGCTTGTAGCTGCATCCGTAATTCAGACGGTCAAGAGTGCGACGGCAGCGCTGGAAAAGAGCAGCGGCGTCACCACCGGCCTTGCGGTCATCATCGTCGGCGACGATCCGGCAAGCCACGCCTATGTCGGCTCCAAGAGCCGCATGGCCAAGGAATGCGGTTTCAAGTCTGTGCAGCACACGCTGCCGGCCGAGACGACGCAGGAGGAACTGGCAGGCCTCGTCGCCACCCTCAACGGCGATCCGTCGATCCATGGCATCCTCGTGCAGCTGCCGCTGCCGAAGCCGCTCGATAGCGAGCCGATCATTCAGTCCATCCTGCCGGAAAAGGATGTCGACGGCCTCAGCGTCGTCAATGCCGGCAAGCTTGCCACCGGCGACCTGAAGACCGGTCTGGTCTCCTGCACGCCGGCTGGCGCCATGGTCTTCGTCCGCCGCACCCATGGCGAGGATCTCTCCGGCCTCAACGCCGTCGTCATCGGCCGTTCCAACCTGTTCGGCAAGCCGATGGCGCAACTGCTGCTCAATGCCAATGCGACGGTGACGATCGCGCATTCGAGAACCAAGAATCTCGCCGAGGTCTGCCGCAACGCCGATATTCTGGTCGCCGCCGTCGGCCGGCCGGAAATGGTCAAGGCCGATTGGGTCAAGCCCGGCGCGACCGTGATCGACGTCGGCATCAATCGCGTGCCGGCTCCTGAGAAGGGCGAGGGCAAGACCCGGCTCGTCGGCGACGTCGCCTTCCGCGAGGTCTCCGAGGTCGCCGGCACCATCACGCCGGTTCCGGGCGGCGTCGGCCCGATGACCATCGCCATGCTGATGGCCAATACGGTCATCGCCGCCCATCGCACCGCCGGGCAGACGCCGCCAAAGTTTTGAGTGGAATGCCGTCTGGCGGGCTTGCCATGACGCGAAAGATTTATATAGTCAGGAAATAAATATTCCGTAGAGGAAATAAGAGGGAACGGAAATGGCTCTATCATGGCGTTTCTCCGCCTTGGCGGATCGGCATCGCGCACTGGGATCGAAGCTCGAGGACTGGAGCGGCATGGGAACCGCCTGGACCTACGAGAAGGACATGTCGGAAGAACATGTCGCCGTTCGCACCAAGGCCGGCATCATGGATGTCTCGGGTCTGAAGAAGGTGCACCTGGTCGGCCCGCACGCCATCGCCGTACTCGACTACATCACCACCCGCGATCTGACGAAGATCTATCCCGGCCGCTCGGTCTACGCGACCATGCTGAACGACCGCGGCCACTTCACCGACGATTGCATCGTCTATCGCACCGGCCCGAATTCCTGGATGCTGGTGCATGGATCCGGTTCCGGCCACGAGGAAGTCGTCAAACAGGCGGCAGGCCGCAACTGCGCGGTGCTCTTCGACGACGACCTGCACGACCTGTCGCTGCAGGGTCCGCTTGCGGTCGATTACCTCGCCAAATATGTGCCCGGCATCCGCGAGCTCAAATATTTCCACCACATGCAGACGACGCTGTTCGGCGCGCCCGTCATGATCTCGCGCACCGGCTATACCGGCGAGCGCGGCTACGAGATCTTCGTGCGCGGCCAGGACGCCGTCATGGTCTGGGACAGAATCGTCGAGGAAGGCAAGGAGATGGGCATCATCCCCTGCTGCTTCTCGGTCCTCGACATGCTGCGCGTCGAAAGCTACCTGCTGTTCTACCCCTACGACAATTCGCAGATGTATCCCTTCGCCGACCAGCCACCCGGCGACAGTCTCTGGGAACTCGGCCTCGACTTCACCGTCAGCCCCGGCAAGACGGGCTTCCGCGGCGCCGAGGAACATGCGCGCCTTAAGGGCAAGGAGCGCTTCAAGATCTTCGGCATGCTGATCGACGCCGACGGACCGGCCGATCTCGGCGACGAGGTCTTTGCCGACGGCAAGAAGGTCGGCGTCATCACCTGCCCGAGCTATTCGTCACTGACGAAGAAATCCATGGCGATCGTCCGCCTCGACGTTGACAAGGCGGTGCACGGGACGAAACTCGAAGTCCGCGGCAAGACCGTCGAGGCAGGCGCCACCGCCCATACGCTTCCCTTCGACGATCCGGAGAAGAAGAAGAGGACTGCCGTAGGTTAAGGAGCGCGCCAATGCTCGTCGCAGGCATCAAGAGCCGACCAGTCTACAAGGGCCTGACCATCCAGCCGCGCGCCCGGCGGCACATTTTCGCACTCGAAGGGGAGGGCGCCAAGGCTCTCCTCGATCAGCAGCCGGCGCTTGACGAAACGGCTCTTTCCCGCAGCGAGATCCTCTATGTCGCCCGCGGTTCTCGAGGCTCCGGCCTCGATGAACCCCTGCGCCGGCTCGGCGCCGACATGTTCTTCACGGCGCCGACGATCGCAACGCTGCTCTTCCGGTTGAAAGGCTCGCTCGCGACGGCTCACATGGGCACTCGGCTTTATATCTCCGGCACGGAGGGCTTCATCGGCCAGGCGATGCTCGTGGCGCTTGACTACGGCATGGACCACGCCTCCATCATCACCGAGCATCGCGGCTCCCTTGCCAGGCGGGTGCAATGCGTCCATTGCAAGGGCATCACGGACGACGTCACCACCAGCCCCTTCGCCTGCAGCCATTGCGGGCTGACGCTTCTTGTCCGCGATCACTATTCGCGGCGGCTTGCCGCCTTCCAGGGCGTCAACATCGACGCGGAAGAGCCCGGCAGCGCGCCTCAACCAGAGGAGTTGTTCCTTTGAGCGGCGGCACTGAAATTCCCGTGCGCGTAGCGCGGATCACTCCGATCGCCGAGCGCGTCAAGCGTTTCCGCTTCGAGCGCCTGGACGGAAAGCCGATGCCGTATTTTTCAGGCGGCGCCCATATCATCGTCTCGATGAACGATGGCGGCCATATGCGCCGCAACGCCTATTCGCTGATGTCTCCCCCGCACGACTGCGCGGCCTACGAAATCAGCGTGCTGCATGTCGAAGATTCACGCGGCGGCTCCACCTTCATGCATGAGAACGTGAGCGAAGGTGACGAGCTAAAGGTCAGCTATCCCGTCAACCTCTTCCAGCCCGACTGGCGCGGGCGCAAGCATCTTCTGATCGCCGGCGGCATCGGCATTACCCCTTTCATCGCGATGATGGAGCAGTTTTCCCGCGAAGGCGCCGCCTTCGAGCTGCATTATGCGATCCGAACGCGCGACCGAGGCGCCTATTGGCGGGAGCTCCTGGAGCGCTACGGTCCGCATCGCATCAAGATCTATTGCGACGCGGAAGGCAGTGCCATCCCGCTGACGCGTCTGCTCGACTGCCAGCCACTCGGCACGCATCTCTATGTCTGCGGCCCCTCCGGCATGATCGACGGCGTGATGAAAGCGGGGCTCGACGCCGGCTGGCCGGAGCAGAACCTGCATTCGGAACGGTTTCTTTCCTCTCTGCCCGGGAAGCCCTTCACGATCGAGCTTCTACGCTCCGGCAAGACCGTGAAGGTCGGCCATCACGAAAGCATGCTGGAGGCGATTGAGGCGGCCGGCGTCGACGCCCCCTTCCTCTGTCGCGGCGGCGCCTGCGGTCAATGCGAAACGGCGGTCGCCGTCTGCGAGGGCAAACTGCTGCACAATGACGTCTATCTGACGAGCGAAGAAAAGGCATCCGGCAGCAAGGTGATGATCTGTGTTTCCCGCTTCGAGGGAAACACGCTGCATCTTGATCTCTAACGGCATCGAAAAAGGAGACCGGACATGGCAATCGCCTTCAAGCAAGAAACATTCCGGGACGATTTCAGCTACCGGAACAGCCCCGGGAACATCCGTCGTTTTCCGTTCCCCTTCGACCGCGACGAATACATGTATTCGGTCAACATGGAGCCGCATGTGCGCGGACGGGCGGGAACCGTCTACGAAAACTTGATCGATGTCGACGAGCATTACGTCGCCGAGATGCACGACCGAGCGCTGGTGCTGAAGGAAGATCCGCTGCGCTACCAGGCCCTGCCGCACATGATGAGCGCGCAGTGGGACACGCTCGAACTTTTGATGGAAGAGCAGGCAGCGGGCTACCCCGACCATTTCACCCTGATCCGCAACGGCGACCAGTGGCGCTGGATCAACCGCCCGCTCGGCATCGACGACAGCTTCACTTTCGGCGACGCCTCGACGCTGCCCTATGAGCCCTTCGAATATATCACCCGCCAGGCCCAGGGCGATTTCTGCATCGTCGATCAGCGCGACGGCAATCTGTGGATGGATGCCGGCATGGTGACGACGCAGGCTGACTGGTCGCTCGATTTCGACATCGGCATGAATTTCATGGAATGGCACGGGCCGGTGCCGCTCGCCCATCAGATCGGCGTCTTCGACCGGGCGCTGAAATTCCTTCTGAACCTGCAGCAGGGCAAGCCGACACGGCGCTTCAACTGGACGATGACGATCAATCCGCGGCTCGACACCAGCCCCGAGAATTATCACAAATGGGGGCCCGACCGCACGACGGTGACGCCGGAGAATGTGGGCGAGAAAGTGCATCTGCGGGTCGAGTTGCAAAGCCTCTGGCGACTGCCGCGCTCCAACGCCATCCTCTTCGTCATACGCTGCTACCTGATGAACATGGAAGAGCTCGTCACCGTCCCGAAATGGGCGCGGCGCTTCCCGCGGGTGCTGAAGACGCTGCCTCCGGAACTCATCGACTACAAGGGACTCACCCGTTACCGCGAGACGACGATTGACTGGCTTTCCAAATATGACGACGGGGCTCCGACCAGCCCCGGTATTTATCCGGACTGAAAGAAATGCCGTAACATTTTGAATTTCTGGGTACATCCTCCTTCGATTTCAATTCGAGGAGTTATCCAGGAGACGATGCCATATAATCAAGAGGGGAATGCTTCATGACAAGAGTAGCCGTCATCGGTGCCGGTCCGTCCGGGCTGGCGCAGCTGCGCGCCTTTCAATCGGCTGCCCAGAAGGGCGCCGAAATCCCGGAGATCGTCTGCTTCGAAAAGCAGTCGGACTGGGGCGGGCTCTGGAACTATACCTGGCGCACCGGCCTCGACGAATATGGCGAGCCTGTCCATGGCAGCATGTATCGCTATCTCTGGTCGAACGGTCCGAAGGAATGCCTCGAATTCGCCGATTATTCCTTCGAGGAACATTTCGGCAAGCCGATCGCCTCCTATCCGCCGCGCGCCGTGCTCTGGGACTATATCAAGGGCCGGGTCGAGAAGGCGAATGTCCGCCACTGGGTGCGCTTCAGCACGCCGGTGCGCATGGTCCGCTTCGATGAGGCCACGAAGAAATTCACGGTGACGGCGCATAACCGCATCGAAGACCGGATGTACGACGAGGAATTCGATTATGTCGTCGTCGCGACCGGTCACTTCTCGACGCCGAATGTGCCCTATTTCGAGGGCGTGAAGACCTTCAACGGCCGCGTCCTGCACGCCCATGATTTCCGCGACGCGCTCGAGTTCAAGGGCAAGGACATCCTGATCGTCGGCCGCAGCTATTCGGCCGAAGACATCGGTTCGCAATGCTGGAAATACGGCGCGAAATCGGTGACGACGAGCTACCGCTCGAAGCCGATGGGCTTCAAATGGCCGGAGAATTTCGAAGAACGGCCGCTGCTGACCAAGCTCGAAAACCGCACGGCGCATTTCCTCGACGGGTCGAGCAAGGAAGTCGACGCCCTGATCCTCTGCACCGGATACCAGCACCATTTCCCCTTCCTGCCCGACGACCTCCGGCTGAAGACGGCCAACCGCCTGTGGGCCGACAGCCTCTACAAGGGCGTGATCTTCGACAAGAACCCGCAGCTCTTCTATATCGGCATGCAGGACCAGTTCTATACCTTCAACATGTTCGACGTTCAGGCCTGGTGGGCGCGCGACGTGATGATGGGCCGCATCACCCTGCCGCCGGAAGAAGAACTGAAGGCGAATTTCGACATGTGGCGCGCCCGCGAGGAGACGCTCGAGGATGCCGAACAGATGATCTGGTATCAGGGCGACTATGTGAAGGAACTGCTCGCGGAGACCGATTATCCCTCCTTCGACATCGAGGGGACCAACCGGACGTTCATGGAGTGGGAACATCACAAGGCCGAGAACATCATGGGCTTCCGCGACCATGCCTACCGATCGCTGATGACCGGCAACATGTCGCCGAAGCATCACACGCCCTGGGTCGAAGCGCTCGACGATTCCATGGAGGAATATCTGCGCAACTGATGGCGGAGGCCGCATAATTTCTTAGATCCGAATCGATTTCCGGATAGAATCATGCTGCAGATTCAAGGTGCTACGGCGCCGCGTGGCAGTAAGAGAGCCGTTCGTTGCGGCTCCCTCCAACGTTTAAAGTGAAGTGAGTAACCAATTTGCAACTCCTCCTTTCGAGCGAGGCCTTCGTGGATTTTCAAACAAGCATTCTCGGGCGCATGAGCGGTTTTCTTTACCGCTGCCGCGCCGACGAAAACTACACGATGCTTGAGATGACCAACGGCATCGAGCGCATCTTCGGTTACCCCGCCGACGAAATCATCGGCAACAGGACACGGACTTTCACCTCAATCATGTACGAGGAAGACGTGCCTTTGATGGACGAGGTAGTGGGGAGGGCGCTCGAGAAGCGGACGGACTGGACGATGGAATACCGTATACGTCATGCCAGGGGTCATCTCGTCTGGGTGACAGAGACCGGTGGCGGAATCTGGGACGAGAAGGGTGAACTTCTCTATCTCGAGGGCAGCATCATCAATATCGAATCGCTCTATCAGCGAATCGACGAACAGACCGCCGACATGCGCGTCACAGCCTCGAAGACCAATGAGATCCTGCAGTCGCTGCGCTATCTCAAGCTGCTCGCCGTCAATGCCGGCATCGAGGCGGCCCGTGCCGGCACGGCAGGGTCAGGCTTTGCCGTGCTTGCCGCCGAGATGCGCACGCTCGCCAACTCCTCGGAAGAGGCCGCACGCGCCATTTCCAACGCGCAACGCAAGCCGGAAGGCTGAGCGCTACGAAGCAGCGGCAGAATTGCGGCTCACATCGAAAAATCTGCATCATTAACCGTCCCGCGCGGAACTAATATTATTTCTTTTCAAAAGGTTGCGGAACTCCCTCGGTTGAAAAATCTCGTCGCATTATCGGCATTGTTAGGGCCGCGTTAACCTTTTGTTAACCATACCGGCGGTAGACATGGTCAACGATTTCTTCACATAGATGACCAAAGTGCTAACAGACGCTCGCTCTATCCGCATCAAGGGCCGCTCTTTCCTGGCGGTCATGCTGTCCCCGGACCTGCCGATCGATGATTGGCTGACCAGACTGGACGATCTGGCTGCCCGTTCGGCCGGTTTCTTCCTCGGACGGCCTGTCGTGCTCGATCTGACGGACCTGCAAATCGACCGGCCGCAGCTGAAGGACCTCATCGCCGAACTTGCCAAGCGCAATGTCAGCATTATGGGGATCGAGGGCGCCCGGCCGTCGATTCTCGGCGCGGGCATGCCTCCGGCGCTGAAGGGCGGCCGCTCCGCCTCCGACGTCGAGGTTCAGCCGAATGAGCCTGCCGATCCGGTGGCCAAGCCGGCAGCAACCGAGACCCGCCCGGTAACGACAACGCAATCCATCGTCATCAGGGAACCGGTGCGCTCGGGGCAGTCAGTGATCTTCCCCGAAGGCGACGTCACCATCGTTGGCTCGGTCGCCTCGGGCGCCGAGGTGATCGCCGGCGGCTCCGTCCATATCTACGGCGCGTTGCGCGGCCGGGCCATGGCAGGCTCCATCGGCAACGCGTCGGCGCGGATCTTTTGCCGCAAGCTCGAAGCCGAGCTGGTGGCGATCGACGGCATCTACAAAATGGCTGAAGACATGGCCCCCAATCTTCGCGGACAGGCTGTTCAGCTCTGGCTCGAAGAGGACGCGATCATGGCGGAAAAACTGATCTGACCCGGCTGCGGCCACGGCAAAGGAGAGAGAAATGGGGAAAGTGATCGTCGTCACGTCAGGCAAGGGCGGGGTCGGAAAGACAACCTCGACCGCCGCATTGGGAGCGGCGCTGGCGCAACGCAATGAAAAGGTCGTCGTCGTCGATTTCGACGTCGGCTTGCGCAATCTCGACCTCGTGATGGGCGCAGAGCGGAGGGTCGTCTACGACCTGATCAACGTCATCCAGGGCGACGCCAAACTCACCCAGGCGCTGATCCGCGACAAGCGGCTGGAGACGCTGTTCCTGCTGCCGGCCTCTCAAACCCGCGACAAGGACAACCTGACGGCCGAGGGCGTCGAGCGCGTCATCAACGATCTGAAGCGCTATTTCGACTGGATCATCTGCGACAGCCCCGCCGGAATCGAGCGCGGCGCAACGCTTGCCATGCGCCATGCCGATGTCGCCGTCGTCGTCACCAACCCTGAGGTTTCGTCGGTGCGCGACTCCGATCGCATCATCGGCCTTCTCGACGCCAAGACCGCCAAGGCCGAACGCGGCGAGCGGATGGAAAAGCACCTGCTGCTCACCCGCTATGACGCCAACCGCGCCGAACGCGGCGACATGTTGAAGGTCGACGACGTCCTCGAGATCCTCTCCATCCCGCTCCTCGGCATCGTGCCGGAGAGCATGGATGTGCTGCGGGCGTCCAACATCGGTGCGCCGGTCACGCTGGCGGAAAGCCGCAGCGCGGCTGCGATGGCTTATTTCGATGCCGCGCGCCGGCTCGCCGGCGAAACCTTGCCGATCACGATCCCCGAGGAAAAGCGCAATCTATTCGGCAAGATCTTCGGACGGAGGGCAGCATGAATATCTTCCGTCTTTTCAACAAGCAGAGAACGGCACCCGCCGCCCGCGAACGCTTGCAGGTGCTCCTTGCACACGAACGCTCATCGGCAGGATCGGACCTTGTTTCGCTGCTGCGCGAGGAAATCCTTGCGGTCATCGCAAAACATGTTGAGCTCGACCACGACAAGGTGCAGGTGACGATCGACCGCAACGAGTTTGTCTCCACTCTTGAGATCGACGTCGAAATCCCGCTGAACGCAGCCGTACAGGCCGCTTGAGGGCAATATCCGGGGGACGACGGACGGAACCGATCGTCGTCTCCCGAACACGAAGTGGGTTACGATCGCGGGCGCGTCTTCTGCGGATCGTAATGCGAAAGCGGCACGATCGTCGCCGGCAAACGCTTCTGGTGGCCGTCGAGCTTGCCGATCTCGACCTCGGTGCCCGGGCTCGCATGCATCACGTCGATGCGGGCAAGCGCGATCGTCTTGCCGAGAACAGGCGAGCGCGTGGCGCTGGTGACGACGCCGATCTGGGCCCGGCCGATATGGACGCAATCGCCATGGCCGACCGCCTCGTTCGCCTGGATATCAAGGCCGACGAGCAGATGGCGCGGATGTTCCTTGCGCCGGATCAGCGCCTCGCGGCCGATGAAATCGTCCTGTTTGGATTTCAGCGGCACGGTAAAGCCGATGCCGGCCTCGAACGGATCCGTCTGGTCGGTGAATTCGTGGTGGGCAAAGATCAGGCCCGCCTCGATGCGGACCATGTCGAGTGCCTCCACCCCCATCGGCTTCAGCCCGTGCGGTTGGCCTGCCTCCCAGACGGCATCGAACACCCCCAGCGCATCCTTCGGATGACAGAAGATCTCGTAGCCGAGCTCGCCGGTATAGCCCGTGCGCGAGATCACGACCGGCGCCCCCTCGAAGCCGCCGATGCGGCCGACGGTGAAGCGGAACCATTCGAGCTCGCCGATCGCGGGCTGGCGCGGCGCCGTCCAGATAATCTCCTTCAGGATGTCGCGGCTCCGCGGCCCTTGCAGCGCGATATTGTGCAACTGATCGGTCGATGAGCGAACCCAGGCCTTGAAACCCTTCTTCTCGGCCTGCTGACGCAGCCATATGCCGCTGAAATCATCGCCGCCGATCCAGCGGAAGTTCTTGTCGCCGAGTCTGAAGAGGGTGCCGTCGTCGATCATGCCGCCGTTTTCGTAGCACATCGCGGAATAGACGACCTGGCCGGTCGAGAGTTTTCGCACGTCGCGCGTCAGGCAGTATTGCAGCAGTTCCTCGGCGTCCGGACCCGTCACTTCGAACTTCCGCAAGGGCGAGAGATCGATGACGGCGGCGCGCTCGCGGCAGGCCCAGTATTCCTCGACCGGTCCTTCGGACGAGAAGCGGTTCGGCAACCAGTAGCCGCGATATTCCGTATAGTCTCGCGTCAACGCCGAAAGGCGGGGATGGAAGGCGGTTTCGCGCGTCAGTTCGGCTTCGGCATCTGGGGTCATGCGATAGGCTACCGCTCGTGAGAATTTCTCTTTTCCGGAAAAGGTGCGGACGTGGATATCCGTCGGATCCCAGCCGTTCGCCGCATCGATATCGTCAGGGCAGGACGATGAGACGCAGACGAGATCCGTCAGCGCACGCATCAGCACGTAATCGCCGGGACGCGACCAGGGCTCGTCGAGATAGAGCTGGTTGTTGTGGTCGATATTGGTGTTGTAGAAATAGTTCAGCGCTTCCCAGCCCTTGCGCCCGGCAATGCCATAAGGCGCCAGCGCCGCGTTGAAATTGTCCGTGCAGTTGACGTGGCCGGGATAACCCATGTCGTCGTAATAGCGTGAATTGCAGGCCGTTGCGAAAGCGTCGTGGCGGCCGACCGTGTCCTGGACGATCTCGACCAGCGGCTCGAAGTCGCGATCGAAGGCCTTGGACGGCAGGCCGGGCGTGGGATAGCTGCGACCGAGCAGCGTGCGAGTGACGGTCGAATCGAGCGCCAGATCGAGGCCCTTGTCGACCTTGCGGGCGGCAAAGGCCTGGAAATCGGTGCACTGGCGCCCATAGACATCGATGATCTGGATAAATTCGCCGGCGCGCACGAAATAAGCGGCGGCGCTCGCCGCCCGGATGCGGATATCCTCGATCGGATCGGCCGCCGGTTCCGGCAGGGCGGAGGCATAGTCGCGGATCAGCAGGCTGCGCTTGATCCGGATCTCGATCGGCGTCGCCGTGTCCTGCGCCTCCGGCGACATGGCGCCGGCGGGTGCCGCAACGATCAGCAGGCCCTTCACGGCAATCGTGAACTCCGCCAGGCTGCCCGGCGTCGATCCTGCCCCGAAGATGCGAAGCGCTCCGGCCGCTGCGAGATCGGCGCCGCGCCGCTGAAGTGCCGCGCGCATGCGGGCAGCACTCTCATCCTCTGCCTGAAGAATGGCCTTCAAGCCCTCGGCTGAATTGCTGAATGCCGTTCCGAGACCGGCTGCCTGGAAGCGCCCTTTTTCGTCAAGGAAGGAGAGCTCACAAATCTGCCCGCCTTCGCTGTCGATGACGCTCACGCGGTCGCCCGGCTCCACGCGCACGACGACCGATCCGCCACCCTTTGCCCGGTAGCGTTCAGTGCCCGCCGGCAGGGCGGGAATACCGGGGTAATGGACGAGGCTCGGAACGATCGTTCGGGGGCCCGGCATGACAGGATGAAGTTCTCGCATTCTACCCTCATGGGGGATCGGCATGCCCTTCAGCATACGCCCATACAGGTTACAAAATGCCTGTGGAAAGTAAAGTCATATTGACTAAAAAGAAAATATCTTCACTATGCATCAAGAGTTCAGGCTCGGAGAATCCGTCGGGAGCGCGGATCGCCAAAATCATCCGAGCGCGCTCGAGACCGTCAGGGAGACACGTTCAGGGAGACGTACAGAGATACGTCCGGAACAATCGAATGGGGAATTTCGCCGATGACAGATATTGTGGAGGCCGGAATTGCATCCGGCACCGAAGGTAAGCTTATACGCGCGCTCGACTGGAAGGGCGCATTCTGGGTGGCCGCGGGCGTGCCGCCGCTCGTTCTCTTCTCCATCGGCGGCATCGCAGGCACGACGGGCAAGCTCGCCTTCGTCGTCTGGATCATCTCGATGGTGATGGGTTTCCTGCAATCCTTCACCTATGCCGAGATCGCCGGCATGTTCGGCAACAAATCCGGCGGGGCCTCCGTCTACGGCGCCACCGCCTGGCTGCGCTATTCGAAATTCATCGCGCCGCTGTCGGTCTGGTGCAACTGGTTTGCCTGGTCGCCGGTGCTTTCACTCGGCTGTGCCATCGCCGCCGGCTACATTCTCAATGCATTTTTCCCGATTCCGGCAGCCGATTCGCAAATGGTCCTCGACTGGATCGCCGCGCATGCCGCTTCCGTCACGGCCGACAGCCCCCGCGTCGCCGAATATATCGCAGCCCACGCCGGCACGACGCCTGACGATGCCGTCAAGGCGCTGCTCGGCGCCGACGGTGTTGCCGCTCTGACGCCGGCGATCCGCAACTGGTCGCTGGCAAGCTTCAGCATTCCCTACCTCGCCACCGCCAACATCAACGCCACCTTCTTCATCGGCGGCATCCTGATGCTGATCATCTTCGCGATCCAGCATCGCGGCATCTCGGAAACGGCTAGCGTGCAGAAATGGCTGGCGATCATCGTGCTGGTGCCGCTGCTGATCATCGGCCTTTATCCGATCGTCAGCGGCCAGATCGTTTCCGCAAATGTCACCGGCCTCGTCCCGCCGACGGCGGCCTATGCCGCCAGCGACGGCAGCTGGAGCAATGGCGGCTGGACGCTGTTTCTCGGCGGCCTGTATATCGCCGCCTGGTCGACCTACGGCTTCGAGACGGCGGTCTGCTACACCCGCGAACTGAAGAATCCGAAGACAGACACCTTCAAGGCGATCTTCTATTCCGGCCTGGCCTGCTGCCTGTTCTTCTTCCTGGTGCCCTTCGCCTTCCAGGGCGTACTCGGCCACGCCGGCATGCTGGCCCCCGGCATCGTCGATGGCACGGGCGTTGCCGAAGCGCTTGGCGGCCTGATCGGCGCCGGCCGGGTCATCACCCAGTTGCTCGTGATATTGATGATCCTGGCGCTCTTCCTCGCCATCATGACGGCAATGGCCGGTTCCTCACGCACACTCTATCAGGGTTCGAAGGACGGCTGGCTGCCGAAATATCTCGACCACGCCAACGAGCATGGCGCCCCGACACGGGCGATGTGGACCGATTTCGCCTTCAATCTCTTCCTTCTGGCGATCGCATCGGACGTCGGTGGCTACTTCTTCGTACTCGCCGTCTCGAATGTCGGCTACATCATCTTCAACTTCCTGAACCTCAATTCCGGCTGGATCCACCGGGTGGATTCCGGCCATATCGAACGGCCCTGGAAGGCGCCGAGCTGGCTGATCGGCCTCAACACCGTGCTCGCCTTCGTCAACGCGCTCTTCCTCGGCGCCGGCGCCAAGGTCTGGGGTTACTCCAACGCACTCTGGGTCGGCTTCATCTTCGCCGCCCTGATCCTGCCCGTCTTCGCCTATCGCCACTATGTGCGCGACGGCGGCAAGTTCCCGGCCGGCGCGATGGAGGATCTCGGCCTCATCGGCCAGGATCTCGGCGTCAGGAAAGCCGGCATGCTCCCTTATCTTGCACTTGTCGGCGGCCTCGCGATCGTACTGATCGCCAACTGGTTCTTCCAGCTCCCGGCTTGAATAGCCTCCCAAGCAGAAAAGCCGCAAGCCGCCATGGAAACATGGCGGCTTTTTCATGCCCTGATTCTGGGATTTGATCTGGATGAGGGTTGACCTAGTAGGGGGCAAACCATTCCACCACCGTCAAACAATGGTCTCGCCGCCGTCGACGACGAGAATCTGACCGGTCATGTAGGACGAACGGTCCGAGACCAGGAAGAGAATGGGCTCGGCGATTTCGGAAACATCGGCCCAGCGTCCGAGCGGCACCTTCTCAGCGACATAGGCCTCGATCGCGCCACGGCCGCCCATCTGGGCGATGAAGGGTTCGTTGAACGGCGTATCCACCCAGCCCGGGCAGAGCGCGTTGACGCGGATGCCGAACCTGGCGTAGTCGCCGGCCATCTGCCGGGTCATCGCGATGACCGCATGTTTCGTCGTCGTATAGGCGATCATCTCGCGATCGTAGAGTACGCCCGACGAGGAAGAGGTGTTGAGGATGACGCCGCGGCCCGCCTTCTTCATCAGCGGCATGACGAAGCGGGCCGCCATGAAATGCGCTCGGACATTCAGGCTCCAGGACCTGTCGAAACCCTCGACAGCCACCTGTTCCAGATCGCCCGCCACCTGTGCGCCGGCATGATTGTGGAGGATGTCGATTCGGCCATGACGTTCGGCGACCGCAGCGATGCCCGCTTCGAGCGCCCTGTCGTCGGTGACGTCGAGAACTAGGCACTCAGCCCTGCCGCCGGCGGCCTCAATCCGGTCGACGGTTTCGGCGGCACTGGCGGCATTCAGGTCGGCCACGACGACGAAAGCACCTTCTCCTGCCATGATCAGCGCGCCGGCCTGGCCGATGCCCGAGCCCGCTCCGGTGATGATCGCGACGCGATTTTCAAGAATCATTGGTGTTTCCCGTTCAGTTTGTTGTTTTCTCGCGCATCAGAAAGCGCGCGATGAGGATCAGTCCCAGCGATGCGACAAGCACCATCGTGGCGATGGCGTTGATCTCCGGCGTCACGCCACGACGGATCGAGGCGAAGACATAGATCGGCAGTGTCGTGTTCGAACCTGCGACGAAAAAGGCGATGATGAAATCGTCGAAGGAGAAGGTGAAGGCGAGCAGGAACCCGGCCAGGATTGACGGCAGGATCTGCGGCAGCACAATCTGGCGAAAAGTGGTGAAAGGCGTGGCGTAAAGGTCGCTCGACGCTTCGACGATGTCACGGCCGAGGCTGGCGATGCGTGCTTTGACGATCATTGTCACCAGCGCCATGGTGAAGAGGCCGTGGGCGGCGATGATCGAGCCATAGCCGAGTGATAGCTTCGGCGCCTGTTCGCCTGGCCAGACGGCGGCGATCAGTGGATTGACGAAGCCGAAGACCTCGACCAGCGCCACCAGCGTCGCAATGCCGATGACGACGCCGGGAACGACGATCGCCGCAGCGAACAGCCCGTCGAAGACCGCTCGCGCCCGGGCGCCGAGCCGCTCCATGCCGATCGCCGCCATCGTGCCGAAAATGGCCGCCAGCCCGGCACTGGTAAAGGCGATGGTCAGGCTGTTCTGCAGCGCTTCCATCAGGAAAGTGTTCGCAATCGCCCTGCCATACCATTGCGTCGAGAAGCCGGTGAAATCGCTGGCATTACGGCCGGCATTAAAGGAGAACAGCACGACAAGCGCGATCGGCATGTAGAGGAACAGGTAGACTGCGGTGACCAGCGCGCGCATCAGACGAGATCCACTTGGCGGGTACCGGCAACACGCCAGGCGATGCGCATGGCGATCAACAGCACGATGACGACGACAACGACGAGAGTGACAGCGATTGCAGAGCCGAACGGCCAGTTGCGCGACTGCAGGAAGAGATCGACCAGCGCATTGCCGATGAAGAAGACTTTGCCGCCGCCAAGCAACTGCGGGATCAAATATTCGCCGAGCAGCAGGATGGTGACGAGGGCGATGCCGGTCATCACACCCGGAAGCGACAGAGGCAGCGTAATGCCGAAAAAGGTCGAAAGCGGCCGCGCGCCGAGATCGGCGGAGGCCTCCAGAAGGCGGCGGTCGAGCTTTTCGAGGCTGACATAGATCGGCATGATCATAAGCGGCAGGTAGCCGTAGACGATGCCGAGCAGCACGGCGCCCGGTGTGTTCAGCAGCCTGACGTCTTCGATGCCGACCATCTCCAAGAGATGCGGAATGCCGCGCGCGCCCAAGATGTACATCCAGGCGTAGGTGCGCACGAGAAGGCTCGTCCAGAAGGGCACGACGACGAGGGAGACCAGCAGCAGCCGGTATTTGGCGCTCGCCTTGACGGCCAGGTAATAAGCAACCGGATAGGCGACGAGCAGGCAGGCGAAGGCGCCGATCGGCGCAAGAATCAGCGTGTTCTTGAAGGCTGCGGTGCGCGAGCCGAGATTGGCAAACTGCGCAAAGGTAAAAGCCGCCTGATAACCACCTTCTGGCGCCCGCTCTCCGAAGGCAAAGACGATGATGGCGATGAAGGGCAGCACCAAGAACACGAACAGCCAGATGCTGGCCGGACCGACAAGAGCCGCGGTGACAAGGCGCCGATTTGTGGCAGGAGTAAAAGGCATCGAAAGGTTCTTTATCCGCCGATTCTAAGCACGAGACCGGCCCCTCGCGCCAAGGCGGCGGGGCCGGAGTTGGGCACGGCGATCAAGCCGACTTGAAACGCGCCATCAGCTCCGCCCGGCCGGGATCGGTCAACGTCACCGCCGCGCCGAATTCCAGCGGCGTCAATGAGGCCTCGTCCGGATAGACGATCTTGTTCGCGGTGATCTCCTTCGGCAGCAGTGCGATGACCCGGCTGTCGGTCGTCGGTGCGCCGTTGGCGACGTGCTCCTTGACGGCATTGGCCGGATCCATGAGGTAGTTGAGCAGCGCGTAACCCGCCGCCTTATTCGGCGCGTCCTTCGGGATGGCGTAATAGTCGGTCCAGATCTCACCGCCGTCGGTGCCGAGCACATAGGCGATCTCGGGAACGTCACGGTTGAGCTGCGCCCCGTCATTGGTCCAGCACATGGTGAGCCAGGCGTCGGTGGCGCGCATGGCCGGTTGGTAGTCGCTGTTGATGGCGAAAAGATGCGGTTTGACTTTAATCAGCAGTTCCTCGGCTTTTGCGAGTTCGTCTGCCTTGATCGAATTAAAATCGTAGCCGAGCGACACCAGCGCGCTGCCGATCGTCGTTAACTGATAGTCGTGCACCATGGCGCGGCCGTCGGCTTCCGTCTGGGCGATATCAAAGAAATCCTTCCAGCTCGAAAGCTTGGTCTTGATCTTCGCTGTGTTGACCGAGAACCCGGTGGTACCCCAGTTCTTCGGCACCGCGTAGGTCTTGCCGTCGATCATGCCTTCCCTGGTGAAGCGCGGATTTTCCGTCGCCGGGCTGAAATTCGGGATCTTGGAGAGATCGAGTTCGTCGATCAGGCCGAGCTTGTGGTGGGTGGAGATCGTGTAGTTGGTCGGCACGAAGAGCGACCAGCCGGAGGCGCCCGCCTGGAGCTTGGCCAGCATTTCCTCGTTGGAGCCGAAGACGTTGACCTCGACGGCAACGCCGGTCGCCGCCTTGAAATTCTCGAAGGTCGCAGGGTCGTGATAATTGGGCCAGGTGGCGATCGACATCTGGGTACCGAGGTCCTCGGCGTAAGCGGGCGTCGACAGCGCACCGGGGAAACGCGACAGCACGGCGGTCGCAAGTCCGAGGCCGGTGACGCCGAGGAAGTGGCGGCGGCTGACGGAGCCGCGTTTCAGGCGCATGAACTCGTCCATGAAGCCTTCAGGGGTAATAGGCAGATGATCCTTGTAGTCCTTGCTCATGATGCTGTTCCCTTGTTCTGGTTTTTGCGTTCGATGCTGAAGAAACTTGGGGCGAAGAAGCCTCGCCTGGAAAAATGTGGGCCATATCAGGATCGAAGCTGAGGAAGACCGCTTCACCTGGCTCGACCAGATCGCTCTCATTCATGCCGCGCCGGTCGGCGGTGACGAGGAAATCGCCGAGACCTGGAACAGTCACGGCATATTCGGCCGAGGAGCCGAGGAAGATGCGGTGCGTGACCGTCCCGGCAAAGGACGTGCTGCCGACCGCAGCCCGCGTAAGCCGGATTGCCTCGGGACGGATCGCAACGATGACGTCGCCCATCGTAAGGCCAGGGCGGGCGATGGCTGCAAGCGCCGAACCGTCGCCAAGGCGCAGCGTGCCACCGGCTTCCAGCGTCGCATCGATCCGGTTGGTCTTGCCGACGAAATCGGCGACGAAAAGATCGGCCGGGCGGTCATAGACCTCTTGCGGCGTGCCGAGCTGACGAATGCGGCCGGCGCTCATGACGCAGACGACGTCCGCCATCGACAGCGCTTCTTCCTGATCGTGGGTGACGAGCACGAAGGTGATGCCGAGCTCGCGCTGCAGCGTCTGCAATTCGATCTGCATGGCCGAGCGCAGTTTCTTGTCGAGCGCGGCCAGCGGCTCGTCAAGCAGCAGTACCGAAGGCCGGTTGACGATCGCGCGCGCCAGCGCCACCCGCTGCTGTTGGCCGCCGGACATCTCGTGGATGCGCCGCTTGGCGAACCCGCCGAGACGCACCATCTCGAGCGCCTCTGCCGCGCGGCGATTGATCTCGGCCTCCGCAAGCCTTGGTCGCATCTGCCGCAAGCCATAGGCGACGTTCTGTTCGACGTTGAAATGCGGAAACAGAGCATAATGCTGGAAGACCATGTTGACGGGGCGGCGATAGGCCGGAACGCCGTTCATCTGCCGCCCGTTGATCAGCACGGAGCCCTCGCTCGGCTGCTCGAAGCCGCCGATCATGCGCAGACACGTGGTCTTGCCACAGCCGGACGGGCCGAGCAGAGCGAGGAAAGCGCCCTTCGGTACATTCAGGTTTATGTCGGTCACGGCGGTCACCGCGCCATAATTCTTGGTGACCGAACGGAATTCGATATCGTTCGTCGAAGCGGATGCCACGCGTCTGTTCCCTGCGGTTGGTTGGGATGGGCAGTCTAGCGCTGCCTTTTTGCCACCGTCGTTGGACAAAGAGTAAGCCCGGGCCCTCGGCGCGGTATATACCCCGAAAGAGGTATTCTGCCTCACATCTCTTCGTGGAAGGTGTATATGAAACTCAGAGTATTCCTGCAGAGCGGTTTTGGGGAGGCTATCGATGAGCATCGATCTCGAGGCGCTGTTTCAGGCTTTCGACGTCACCGTCGGAAAGGCCGCCATGGCGGATGCGGAGTTTGGAGAGACGTTCCGCCGGATGATGGCGGCGCTGGTGCGCTTCGATTATGTCGTGGTTTTTGCCTATCGCGGCAAGGAGCGACCGATCGATCTCTATAGCACCTTCGATCCAGACGAAAACGTCGTTTTCGTCACCCTCTATCAGGTCGGTCCCTACCTGCTCGATCCATTTTACCATACCGCCCGCGCACGCCGTCCGGGGGTCTTCCGCATGCGCGAACTCGCGCCCGACCGCTTCTTCTCCAGCGAATATTACCGGAGCTACTATGTCCAGACGGGACTTGCCGAGGAGATCGGCTTCTTCGTGACACTCGACGACGACATCACCGTCGTGCTGTCGCTGATGCGCCGGGAAAAGACCGGCCCGTTTCCACCGGCTGAATTCGCGCTTCTGAAAAAGGCCGAACCTTTGGTGGCGAGCCTTGTCCGGCATTTCTGGCCGGGGCTCGGCGTCCGCTTCGACGCGCAACGCGATGCCGGCTTGAGAAAGGGGAGGAAAAGCGGTGCGGCGGCGCAGGCGCTGCAGCCGGCCGACACTGTCTGGCGTGACCTCAAGTTGACGAGCCGCGAAACCGCGATCGTCGATCTGGTATTGCAAGGACATTCCTCGGAATCGATCGGCCTCAGGCTCAACATCTCGACGGGCACGGTGAAGGTCCATCGCCGCAACGTCTATCGCAAGCTGGGCATCTCCTCGCAGACGCAGCTTTTGTCAATCTACCTGAAGACATTCGGCAGCGCCGGCGACCGACCAGCAGCCCAAAGAACGAGTCAATAGGCCTCGGACCGGACAGCCTGTCCGCTTCGGCATGAAGCAGACAGGCTTCGTTCAGTTGCGGCCGGAGGGCTCAGCGGCCGCCTTCGATCTTGCGGTGGCGCTGGTTGATGCCGCCCTTGCCGTAGGGATAGTCCATCGGTTGAGGAGCGCTGACCTCGTTGAGCTTCGTCATTTCCTCCTTGGATAGCTCGACCTTCATGGCGCCGAGATTGTCGGCGAGCTGCTCGGGCGTGCGGGCGCCGAGGATGACCGAGGTTACAGCCGGCTGCGCCGCCGTCCAGGCGAGCGCCACCTGCGCCATGCTGACGCCGCGGGCCTTGGCGATCTCTTCGACCGCACCGATGATCGCCCAGGTGCGTTCCTGCGCGTTGCGCGGCGCATAGGATTCGCTGCCGCGATTGGGGTTCTCGCCGAGGCGGGTGGCGCCGGTCGGCATCTGGTCGCGCTTGTACTTGCCGGTCAGCCAGCCGCCGCCGAGCGGCGACCACGGCAACAGGCCCATGCCGGCATCCTGGCAGGCGGCGACGATTTCGAGCTCGATGTCGCGCGCCAGCAGGCTGTATTGCGGCTGCAGCGTCACCGGACGCGTATAACCACGCGCCTTGGCGATCTCCGAAGCCTTGGCGATGTGCCAGCCGACATAGTTGGAAAAGCCGTAATAGCCGATCTTGCCTGATGAAACCGCGTCGTCGAGGAAACGCAGCGTCTCTTCGATCGGCGTCAGCGCGTCCCAGGCATGCATCTGGTAGAGGTCAATCTGCTCGAGGCCGAGCCGGCGCAGCGAATCGTCGAGTGCCTGACCGAGATGGCGGCGCGACAGGCCAATATCGTTGGGCCCGTTGCCCATCGGAAACCTGCCCTTGGTCGCGACGATCGCCTGGCGGGCCTCGGTCGGGCGCGCCTTCAGCCAGCGACCGATGATCTCTTCCGACTTGCCGGCGCTGTAGACGTCGGCGGTATCGATGAAATTGCCGCCCCAGGCGAAATAATCGTCGAGCAGCTTGTGCGAGGCCGCTTCGTCGGCCTCCGCCCCGAAGGTCATGGTGCCCAGGCAATAGGCGGTAACGACGGTCCCGCTGGGACCGAGCTTGCGATAATCCATTTCTTCCTCCTCATGCGGGCGCCCGCAGCCGACGCGCAAAATCGCCGGGGTAGAAGCCGGGGCTTCCGCAATCCAATGACAATATCGAGCTTGAGGCGGCCGCTTGCCGCCGGATGACGTATGGCGCCCTGGGCTCATCCAGCGCAGGGGCGAGGGCAGCATAACCAATCCCGCCCGTGCCACAAGTGGGAAAACATATTCCCGCGGGCGGGCGCCGGTTACGGATTTTTCGAAAACGAGGCGGCGAGCAGCTCGGCTGCGGCGACGCCGGTCTCGTAGGCGCCGTGCGCCGTCGAATAACGCGCATGCGAACAGGCTTCGCCGGCAAAGAAGATCCGTTCGTCATGCGGTGCGGCGAGGATCGCGCGCAAATCGGAGGCGCCGGGCTCGGCATAGGAATAGGAGCCGCCGATATGGGGTGTAGCGGCCCAGGCCGAGATCGCCGCCAGCGACAACTGCTTGCGGATGTCCGCGCCGAATTGCCCCGCCATCTCATCGGCGGCGAAGGCAAAGGCGGCTTCTTTCCCTGCCCGCTCCAGATCATGCGCGAGATCGCCGGCAAAATAGGCCTCGACGACGGCAGCGCCGAACGGCCGCAGCTGATAGGTGCCGGTCGCACCGCGACTGGTCGATCCGAGCATATGCGTATCTGCCGGCAACGCGTCCGGATCGGCGAGGCTGAGGAAAATCTTGTCGGCGAGCCCCAGCGGCAAACGAGCTGCCGCTTCAATCTTGTCGGGCAGGGGAGGATCGAACGCGATCCTGCCGGCGGCAAGCATATTCGTCGAAACGGTGACGAGCACCGTCCCGGCGGTGATCATCCCCTTGTTCGTGTCGATACTGATACGGCCGGCATGGCGGTGATCCACGCGCCTTGCTTCGACTCCAAGCCTTGTCCGGACCGGCGCGCCATAGAGCGAGATCAATGTTCCATAGCCTTCCCGCACCCGCCAGTCGGGACCGGCGCCGGGATCATATCTGTTGTAGTCGACGATCGACGAACGCTCCAGTTCGGCGCCGGTGATATAGGTGCCGATTGCCCGGATCTGGCCGTTCCAGCGACTACCGGGCTGTAGCTTTGCTGCCATGTCGCGATCGTTGCCTTCGTGGCTTTCTAGGCGTTCGAAGTAAGCGCCAATCGCCTGCTGCGCGGCTTGGCTCTCCGCATCGTCCCGCTGAAGCCGCCGCCCCCCGTTCCAGGGCGCCGGCGAGCGGTCGACCGTCAATCCGACCTCACCGGCAATCGCCGTCCAGGCATTGGTCCGCGCCCCGTGCAGCCAGCCGCAACCGAGATCGAAACCAAGATCGCCGGTTCCGGGCAGCCCGACCGTCCAGGCCCGGCCACCGAGACGGTCGCCGGCTTCGAGCAGGAGGACGGAAAGACCGGGACGGATTGCCAGCAGGCGGCGGGCAGCGGCAATACCGGCAGCACCGGCGCCGATGATGACGACGTCTTCGTCCGCGTCCTTGAAGTCGTCACGAGGCATGGTTTCTCCTTCCGCCGCTGACACTCAGCTAAACTTTCCTGTCCATGAAAGGCAAGGGCTGGGCATAGCGCGCCGCGGGCGATGGATTCGCCCGCGCCTCCGTGACATACAAGTTCGATGAGCGTGCACAGAGATTCGCAACTCGACATGTTTGCCAAGCCATCGCCCGCAATGGCCGAGGCACGCGGCCCGGCGCGCCGGCGGCCGTCACCGCCGGCGGCCCGCTGCGATGAAGACATGGCGCGCGCGCTCGAGGAGAGCGGCAATTATCGCATCCTGAGGAAACTTGCCGCCCGGCCGGTCGCGGCAGCGAGACAGCCGCAGTTTTCGCGGCTCGGCGTCATCCTCGATACCGAGACGACGGGCCTCAACTACCGCAGCGATGAAATCATCGAAATCGGCGCCGTCGCCTTCACCTTCAACGATGACGGCGCGGTCGGCGATGTGGTCGGCATCTATGGCGGTCTGCAGCAGCCGTCCAGGCCGATCCCGCCCGACATCACCCGGCTGACCGGCATTACCGATGCCATGGTCGAAGGACAGATGATCGACATGCCGTCGCTGAGTGCACTGATCGAACCGGCGGACCTCATCATTGCCCATAATGCCGGGTTCGACCGGCCGTTCTGCGAGGCCTTCTCACCCATCTTCACCGGCAAGGCCTGGGCGTGCTCGGTTTCGGAGATCGACTGGAGCGCCCGCGGCTTCGAGGGCACCAAGCTCGGTTACCTCGTCGGCCAGGCCGGCTATTTCCATGAAGGCCACCGCGCGGTGGACGACTGCCACGCACTCCTGGAGATCCTGGATCGACAGCAGGGCGACGGTGAAAGCCCCTTCGCCGAGCTGTACCGCGCCAGCCAACGCTGCCGCGTCCGCATCTTTGCCGAACACAGCCCGTTCGAGATGAAGGACCACCTGAAGGCAAGGGGCTACCGCTGGTCTGATGGAAGCGATGGCCGCCTGAAATCCTGGTGGATCGAAGTCGGCGAGGACGATCTCGGCGACGAGCTTTCCTATCTGCGTTCGGAAATCTATCGGTGGAAGGAGGCCGATCCGCCGCTCGTCCGGCTGACGGCCTTCGATCGCTTCAAAGCCTGAGATCGGCCGCGGCCCATCAGAACCCATGCAGTTATCGCATAGGTGCAGTGATGCATTGGCGCTGCAACAACCGGGGGTCCCGTATTATATAGAACTCATCGAAGCAACCGAAGCGCCAAGGACTGGCAGCTAGGCTTCGAAAGCCCACGGAAAGGGGATCATCATGAACGTAGCACGCTCTTTCAACAACTGGCGCAAGTACCGTCAGACGGTCGCTGAACTGGGCCGTATGTCGACGCGCGAACTGGACGACCTCGGCATCGGCCGCGGCGAAATCCGCACCATCGCCCGTGCGGCCATCGCCCGCTAACGGCCAGACAGACCACCACCTTCGACATTTGGCCAGCGCCTGCTTCCTCCCGAGCGGGCGCTTTGCTTTTTGGGCTTGCCCGTCAGATGGCGAGCCGCCCGCTTTTCGCATAACGCATAGCTGCCCTGCAAAGAAATGCCTATCATCTGAGCAGAAAATAAGTATGATTATTTCATCGAAGCGGTGCACCTCCTCCCGCATCCTTCGACCATGCAGGCGCCCCATCCTCCTCCCAGGGTCGCTTGCGGGAACGGCAGCACTCCTCCTCCCAGCTGTCGTTCGGTTTTTATCGAAAGCCTGCCGCACCTCCTCCCGCGGCAGGCTTTTTTCGTTTTGGCCGAGGAATGTGCGGCCGCGCCGAAAGCGGCCCCTTACGATCCCTTCACGTCTGCTCAGCCAAGTCCCGGACAAACGTGTTGACACCAAACTTGTCGTACAACTATGTAACCAGACGGATACCGCCGCAGCGGAGGACGCCTGATGGATCGGCTTGCGCAATAGCGACGATGCGTGACGACAACGAAGCTGAAGGAAAATTGACATGCAGATCGACGTGAGGCACGCCTCCCATCCCGAGGCCGTGCGCGAATACGACACCGAAGCGCTGCGGCGTCACTTTCTGGTCGAGACCGTTTTCGCAGGCGGCGAGATCCGGCTGACATATTCCCATTACGACCGGATGGTCATCGGCGGCGCCACGCCGCTCGGTGTCGCGCTGACGCTGACGGCGCCGACGGCGATCGGACAGGAAACCTTCCTCGCCGAGCGTGAACTCGGAACCTTGAACATCGGCGGCGCCGGCCGCATCATCGTCGACGGCACGAGCTACGACCTTGCCAAATATGATTGCCTCTATGCCGGCAAGGGCGCCAAGGACATCCGGTTCGAAAGCCTGGATGCCGCCAATCCGGCGAAATTCTATCTGGTCTCGACCCCGGCCCATCAAACGCACCCGACCGTGCTGCTCACCCGCGAAAAGGCTCGTCACCTGACGCCCGGCGAAGCCGCGACGGCCAACAAGCGCTCGATTTACCAGTTCATCCACCCGGAAGTCTGCCAGTCGTGCCAGCTCACCCTGGGCTTCACCATGATCGAGCCGGGCAGCGTCTGGAACACCATGCCGGCCCATACGCATGACCGGCGCATGGAAGCCTATCTCTATTTCGATCTCGAATCCGACCAGCGTGTCTTCCACTTCATGGGCGAGCCGCAACAGACCCGGCATATGCTGGTCGCCAACGAGCAGGCGGTCATCTCGCCGCCCTGGTCGATCCATTCGGGCGCCGGCACCAAGAATTACAGCTTCATCTGGGCGATGGCCGGCGACAACAAGAGCTTTACCGACATGGATCATATCGCCATCGCGGATCTGAGGTGAGCACCGTGGCAAATCCCTTCGACCTCTCCGGCCGGACCGCCGTCGTCACCGGCGCCAATACCGGGATCGGCCAGGCGATCGCTGCGGCGTTGGCCGAGGCCGGTGCGGCGATCGTCGCCGTTGGGCGCTCCTCGATGGAGGAAACCGAGGCGCTGGTGAAGCAGGCCGGAAGCCGCTTCCATGTCATCAAGGCCGATCTTGGCACCATCGAACCGGTCAAGGGGATCGTCGCCGAGACGATCCAGACCTTCGGCGGCCTCGACATCCTCGTCAACAATGCCGGCATCATCCGCCGTGCCGATGCGCTCGACTTCACCGAGGAAGATTGGGACGCGGTGATCGACGTCAATCTGAAGACGGCCTTCTTCCTGTCGCAGGCGGCTGGCCGCCATATGGTCGGGAAGGGCAGGGGCAAGATCATCAACATCGCGTCGCTGCTCTCCTTCCAGGGCGGCATTCGCATCCCGTCCTATACCGCCTCGAAAAGCGGGCTTGCCGGACTGACGAAGCTGCTCGCTTGCGAATGGGCCGGCAAGGGCGTCAACGTCAACGCCATCGCCCCCGGTTACTTCGTCACCAACAACACGACGGCGCTGCGTGAGGATCCCGATCGCAACGCCGCCATCGTGGCCCGTATTCCGGCGGGACGCTGGGGAACGCCGTCCGAACTTGGAGGTGCCGCCGTGTTCCTGGCATCGCCTGCATCCGATTACGTGCACGGGACGGTGCTGCCCGTCGACGGCGGCTGGCTGGCGCGGTAATCGCTTTCGTCGACCGGCGAAACACAGCGTCTCGGCCCGCGTCGTTTTGCCTTTCCGGCCGGCATGCGCTAGCAAAAGCTTACCGGCCGGCGCAGCCGCCCCGACAGGCAGGATATGACAAGGAATGACGGACAAGGACAACGCGCTCTTCACCACCATTCGCCAGCCGTCGAACCTGCGCAGCAACCTTGCCGATACGCTGACGGCGCAGATCGAGTCCGGTGACCTCAAGCCGGGCCAGCGCCTGCCGACCGAACAGGCGATCATGGCGGCGACCGGCGTCAGCCGCACGATCGTGCGCGAGGCGCTCGCGACCCTGCGCGCCAAAGGACTGATCACCACGCACCAGGGGCTCGGGGCTTTCGTCTCGGACGATCCGACACCGAGATCCTTCTCTATCATTCCCAATGACCTGCAGTCGATCGATGAGGTTCTGCGGGTGCTGGAGCTGCGCATGGGGGTCGAATATGAGGCGGCCGGTCTTGCCGCGCTGCGGCGCACGCCGGAAGACATAGACCGTATGCAGGACCGGCTCGATGCGCTCGACAGGGCGCTCGAAGAGGGTGGATATGGCGCAGAGGAAGATTACGCCTTCCACCGGTCGATCCTGGTGGCGACGCAGAATTCCTACTACGGCCGCCTCTTCGATACGTTCGGCAACATCATGGTGCCGCGGCAATGGGCACGCTTGGACAAGATGACCGCGGCGGAGCGCAAGCGCCATGCCGCTCGTATGCGTAGGGAACACCACGCCATATTCACGGCGATCCGCGACGGCAACGAAGCGGCCGCGCGCCGTGCCATCCGCAGCCATCTGTCGAAGAGTGCTGCCCGGTTCGAGGAACTGCGCGACGCGACCGGCCTGTCCTGAACGTTCGCATCTTGAGGGCGTTGCGTGATTTCCCGCTGAACAACGCAAATTAAGAAAAGCGTTACATGCCGCCTTCATCAGAGAGCCAAATGCGCAATTGGCCGACCGGCTTGAAACCCAGTTTTGTCATTTCGTCCAGTGCTGCACCACGCTCGTATCCGACAAGCGGCAGATCGGGTGAAAAGGCGACAGTGGCCAAGGAGACGGCATCCCGGAAGACCTGCGGCGTGCCAGCCAAGCTAAAGATGTTGGAGATCCCGACAGCCTCGGGTGATCGATTTACGATGCAGCCCGCGTCAAAGCCGTCGTCGGCCCATCGGCCATAGATGTGTATGTCCGGATCGGAAAGCAGACCCAGTGTGAAGACGTCGGCATCTGTGGGGCTACCCGACTCTTTCCACGAATGTTCCCAGCGTTGCAGGGCCGCCGCATCGCGAATGCGTACCCACTCCTGGGGCGCACGCGCTGAAATTTTGTGAGGTTCGGCCCAAATCCACGATGCGGAAAACAACAACTGGAACCCTTTGTCGACGAGATTGAACCGGGAAAACCCGTCTTTGAAACCGGGGCGCCGTCCCAGCCGATCTGTCAGCCAACCGATTTCAACCAGCTGTTCCTCCGTTGCATCCGGGTCAAGTGTTGTCATGTTGGAATAGTATGGCGGTGCAATCGCGTCGCTTGACCAAAATGCGTTGGTTCGTTGATCAGGCAGTCCATGGGCACGGAAAACCGCCTGATACAGATCTGCATTGTTAGCGGCACAAATACGCGCCTTTTCGGCATCGGACCGTGCCCTGTGTTTCAGGATTTTGCTTTGTGAGGAGTTGCCTGTCATAAGAAACCCTGTCGCTCGGATCTGCTGATAGCGGCCCCGGGGGCGGGCTGCGCAAGCTAAGGCGCGGAAACCCTCGTCCTGCCGAGGAACACGGGCCGCATAGGATGCTCTCCAGCCGTTCTCTCTTGCCGTTGTTTAGGGTTCTCTCAACGCCATTTTCATCTTCGGCTTCCTCAACCGCCGCCAGGCGCTATGATCCGTTTGCAGAGCGACGGCGGCGTGCGCCGCCGGCAGAAGCGGTTTGCGGCGGCGCCGGCCGAAGCGTCGTTTGAAACCCAGGATATTTTCGACGAAGCTCCTGGTGTAGAGGCCGGGTCCGCTTGAATAGATGCGCCACCCGCCGTCGACGGCGATCTTGCCCGCCTTGACGCGCGCCCAGTCATCCGCCGCCTGATAGCGGTCGTGGAAAGCCGCGTCGCTGCTGCTGAAATAGGTATTGCGCTGGCGCAGTGAAGCGTGCGGCAAGACCGTCGTGACGGCGATCGGATTGACGATGGCGACCGCCTTCCACAGCTCCTCTGCCGAAGCCTCCAGCGCGAGCGTTTCGCAATAGCGCAGATGCGCGTGCACATACATCAGTCCGATCTCGCGGCCGAAGAAGGACGAGGATTCGGCCCGGCGAAACAGCGTTTCGGGCCCGCCGGCGTAGCTCGCCGGCTTTTCCATCAGCCGCACGCCATCGGGGAAGAGCAGATGCTCCTCGATCAGCCGCATATGATGCCGCCTCTGCGCCGGCGTGAACAGCTTGCCGAGCATGGCCTGCGTCATCGAGATCAGCGAAAAGGAAAGGCCTGTGCGTTTGTCGCTCGGATGCAGCAGCAATTCGACGCCGTCATGGGCGGGATCGAAGATGCCGTAGCCGGCAACGACGCCGTCGCGCACGAGATGACGGTTGAAATCCCGGCGCATCGCGGTTGCAATCTGCCGCAGAGCCTTTGCCTTGCCGCTCTGGCCGCGCCGGCGCAGGATGGCGGAATAACGGACGAACTGCTCATAGAGCAGAGCAACGGTCCAACTGCTGACCATCCAGTCGCGCAGATGCGGATCGGCCGGCTGCAGGGAATCGTTCCAGTCTCCCTCGCCATAGCGGATCAGATGCGTTCCCGGGATGAACTGTGTGCGGACGGTATCGAGCAGCTTCTCGACGTGAGAGGCGATGGCGTCGGCCTCGGGCGCGTTCTGCATGGTCTTTTCATCGCGCCAGGAAACCTTCTCGTCGAGAATGGCGAGATCGCCGGTCGCTTCGATATAGTCGCAGAGCGCTTTCAACGGCCAGACGATGACGTCGCCGTGACTGTCGCCCGCCCGGATGTTGGCATAGGGCTCCAGCATGAACCATTGCGGCCAGTCGCCTCCTTCCAGATATTGTTCGCTGAAGACGGTCTTCACCACCTCCCTGGCTTCGCGGTCGTGCTCGTAAGCGAGCAGGAATTCGATCGGCCCCTGGCAGGCATCGCGCGTCCCCCAGGCCGCACCCGTATATTGTTCCAGGCCGTGTGGTACGCTGAGATGCACGATGGCGTCATGCGCAAGCCAGGGCAGAAGGGTCGTCTGGGCAGCGAGATCGGGCGAAGGATTGTCGATCCTCATGCCGCGCACGACGTTGCGCCAGAATGCCGATGCCGGCGCAAGCATGGCCTCATCGGTGACGCCGGCCTCATAACGGCGCGCCAGCCGTTCGGCTTCTTCGGCATCGGTCATCGAACCGACGACGGCAAAGGAGAGCGCCAGCGTCGGCCGGGACTTGAGCGCGATGAAGGCGCCGTTGCGTGCAGCGCCATCGGCATAGAGCAGCTCATCGCCGCCGATCTCCTCGATGGCGTCGGGCGTCGAACTCACCAGCCAGTAAACGGCATCGGGATAACGCTCGCCCCAGAGCCAGGCCGGGTCCGGCCGGAAAGAGATGCGTTTGCGGCCGGGATCGAATTCGATCTGCCCGCCGGCGTCATATTCGCGCTCCCCGAGCACGACATGGCCAAACACCAGGAAACGGCACGGCTTGCCCCCCACCGACACGCTCCACTGCATCGCCGCATCCTCGCCGGAAGCGATCGCCGTGACGATGATCCTGCGATCCCGGCACTGATAGATCCAGCGGCAATCGCTCAGTCCCATCTCGAAGGCCGATGGCACCGCCAGAAGCCGCCAGCCTGCGTCGAGATCGGCCATGATGCGCAATCCGCTGGCGTGCATCAGGTTGTAGGGATCACGGGAGACGGAAAAAAGCTTGTGGAAAGATGTATTGCCGATCGTCAGCTGCGCGGCGAAAATCCCTTGCATCCAGCAGGTGGCGGCAAGGGTTGAATCGTCGAGCAGCATGTTTTGACCGCTTCGCACGATGGCGCCATGGCGCCGCGCGACGATGAATTCCTTGTCGCGCAGGACGACGTGGCGGTTGAGAACGCCGTCCGGCACGAAAAATGAAAGAAGCCTTCCGTGCGCGCGCTCCTCCAAGGTCCGCTCCGGATAGAGCCTTCGGATCGCCTTCAGGTCCAGCGCCTCGGCCTCCAGCAGGGGCGCATCCTGGAGCAGGCTGCGAACGGCCGCGGCCGCCTCCGGATCGGCGGCTGCACTCTCCGGCGCCGCGAACCCGTCGAGCCGCGAGAGGTCGGCATCGCTCGAGGCCTCGGGGTGATCGGCGGCGAACAGAGCAAAGAAACTCGCAGTCGCACCGCTTGCCGGTACGGAGAAGGATTTCGACTGAATGGCCGGACAGGCCGTCTCCTGCTGCCGCCGTTCGCTCGGAAGGTTGGTGCCGAAGGAACCAACCAGAAGGTCGCCCTGCCGATGCTTCGCCTGCACCAGCTGGATCGCATCCGTGGCATAGGCGGCCGCGCCATCGAAGCACCCCTGGATGAGCCAGGGATTGCGGGCGCCCGACTGCTTGAGATTTTGCCGGTTCATGACGACGGGGCCATATGTCTCGTGATCGGCGATATGGTGATCGACATATTGCGAAGCATAGGCTTCGCTGTTCATCAGAAAACCGCGATCGCCGAGACCGACGTCCTGGACGAGCACCAGATCCACCGGCAGCGCTCCCTTCTTCGAATGCTTGAACGTGACGCGCCAGAACCAGGCCGTCTCGGAGGGATGCAGCTCGAGGCGGACGGTGTAGCTGATATCGCCGGCCTTGCCGCTCCAGGAAAAGCCAGTCGCATCGTGCCCGAAGCGGCCATCGGCGCGAGGGCCGACGATCTCGACGACATCAGGCTTGGCGCCTCCGATGCGCAGATAAAGGCGGCCGATGCCGCCGTAGAGCGGCGAGCCCTGGATCTGATTGATCTGCACCGCCCCTTTGTCGTCGGCATATTCGATGGCAAACAACGTGCCGTTCGGCAAAGCCGATATCGACAGGCCGGAACCGTTGCTGATCGCAACGAGACCCAGCTCTTCGCGTCGTGGCATTTGCAAACTGCGCTTGAGGTTCGGGGCCATAAAGATCTCGTCGATTGATGTCAGAGGGGAATCAAAGGATGGCGCAAAAAGATTGAGAGAAATCTTACCGATGATGGGAAGGTCGACAAGGTGCCGCAGCTGATGAACGCACATGAGGACGCTGCAAAAACCAGCTCAAAGCGGAACAGAAAGCGAAAGATATCAGGGTGCGCAAGTGGCTATCGCCACTTCTCGATGAGAAATCCCGATGGTCCCTGAACGGGATCGGTATCGGGCAGGGGCACTGACGAGATTTTCGCCAGCATTTCACTTGAAGCAGCCGAAGTCTGAATGTCGGCATGCTGCCCCTTGGGATAAGCCCCGATGACCTCGAACTCCGAAGTGCAGCCGAGGTTTTGGTGCCCGGTTCCGCCTGGAAGCACCAGACAGTCTCCCGCCGTGACTTCGAGCGCTCGACCGCCGGGACCGCCGATCAGCAGCGTGGCGCTGCCACGTGCAATGCCCAGCACTTCATGAGCACCGGAATGGTAGTGCTGATAATCGAAGACACCGTTCGTCCAGATGCCGGTCCAACCGTTTGCCGCGAAGCGATCTTTGAAATCGCGAGGTCCACCGTCGGCAAAGACATCCCGGTAAAGCAATACAGGAAGGCGCCGGTTGTTCGGAACCCAGTCGCTCTCATCGAAAATAATCGTCTCGGTGTTCATGCTGAATTCCCACGGTAGGCGATGATGGCCTCAACAGGATAATCTGCGAGCCATCGGTGCTGGTGAGCGAGTTCGGTGCGTCTGCCATTGAACTCATCTCCGCCAATGGCTTCAAAAGGCTAAACTTTGGCGGCCGCCGGCGGTTCCCTCACACGCTGGAGCCTCGCTATGCCAAAAAGACACTTTTTGGCTGGCGAATTGGCTTAACGCTCAGTAAGACCGCTCTTTTTGAAAGAAGGCAACATGCGGAAATTATTATCGATTCTATTCAGCACAGTCATCGTGGCGGGAACAGCGCACGCTCAAGCGAGAGTTCAGGCCACCCACAGCAATCGCCTGATCGAAAGCTATCGCGCGTATATCGGCGACGCTGATCTTTACAATTCAAATGGGGCTAGACTTACCCAGCCGTGGCAGATCATCCGACAAGACAGGGCGAATTTCCATCAGTACCATGTGCGCGATCATGACGATCAATCGGACTCATTCTTTGCCGATCCGGCAAATCGCCAAGCTCTGGAGCAGATGCTTCGGAACGGAACGATGACGCGAGGGGCCGCCAATATGATCCTGCGTGGCAATGTATGGATTGACGTTGATATCTACGGTGACCAAGGAACCGGTCGATGGATCGACGTTTCTGTGTCCGATTGATATTTGCCGCAGAAGATAGTCGAGTCGGATCGTTGCCCGGGTCTCATGCCGGCGCCGGCCGCCTGGCGAAAGGGACCGAGAACAGGGCGCAGCCGGTCAGGACGGCGACGACCATCCAGGCTTCGTTGATCGCCTGAACGCTGGCCGCGGTCTGGACCAGCGGATCGAGCGTCGCCATGGTATCCGCATCGAAGCTGCCGCTATGTCCCGATATGATCTCGGCAGGCGCGCCGACAAACGTGGCCGCCTCGATGTCGCCGGCCTCAAGATGTGCCCAGAGGTCTTGTCCCAGCGGCTCCGAGCGTGTGTAGATGATGGTGTCGATCAGCGCGATGCCGATGGCGCCGCCGAGATTGCGCATCAAATTGAAAAGCCCGCTCGCATCGGGAACGCGATCAGCCGGAAGCGTGCCGAGCGCCAGCCGGGTCGGCGGCAGCAGGCAGAACATGATGGCGACGCCGCGCACCACCTGGGGCCAGAACATCGCGTCGTAATCCGAGCGCGGATCCTGAAACGCGCTCATGCCGACGCCGATCGCAAACAGCGCGAAACCTGCGGCCGACAGCAGCCGCGCATCCATGCGTTTCTCCAGCGCGACAGCGACCGGCGCAGTGACCAGCTGTGCGATGCCCGTGACCAGCATGGTCACGCCGATCTCAAGGGCGTCGTGTCCCCTGATGAAAGCGAGAAAGACCGGCATGAGATAGACCGAGCCGAAAAGGCCGATGCCGAGGATGAAGCTCAGAACCGAGCCGACGAGAAAATTCCGATCGCCGAAATTGCCAAGATCGACGATCGGCCGGCGTCGGCGCAGCGTTCGCGTTATGAACGCGCCGCCCGAGAGAAGGCAGACGGCCAGCAGGCTGAGGACGTAGGCCGAGGTCCAGCCGCTGGTCGGCGCCTCTTTGAGGCTGAGTTCCAGCGCCGTCAGCGCTGCCGCCATCAAGAGGAGCGACAGGCCGTCGAGATGCCTGAGTTCGGACCGATCGGCCTCCTGCCTGGGAAGAAAGCGGGCCGCAAGGATTGCCGAGGCAAGCCCCGGAAGGATGTTGATCAGGAACAGCCAGTGCCAGGAATAGGTTTCGGTCAGCCATCCGCCGACGATCGGGCCGACGGTGGGCGCAAGCACCGCAAGCACGCCGGCAATCGTCGTCGCAAGCGCTTGCCGCTCGTTCAGAAACAGAATGAACACGGCTGAAAACACCGAAGGGATCAGCGTTCCGCCGGAAAAGCCCTGAAGCACCCGCCAGGCGACCAGCGCGCCGAAGCTGCCGCTCGCCGCACAGCCGGCCGACGCCGTCACGAACAGGCTGATGGCGACGACGAACAGCCAACGCATCGTCAAAAGCCGCGTCAGCAGACCGGTCAGCGGGATGGCGACCACTTCGGCGATCAGATAGGCCGTCTGTATCCAGCTCATCTGATCCGGATCGATGCCCAACGCCGACTGGATGGTCGGCAGCGATGTCGCCACCACCTGAACGTCGAGGATTGCCATGAACATGCCGACGCACATGGCCAGGAAGCCGAACCAGACCATGGCGGGCCTTCCATCAGGACGAGCAGCTTCAAGTCGTTCCGACATGCGAGTATCCCGCCAGCGCGGCATCGTCCGATCGGTGAGAAATCTAGGGCTTTCATGTTTGCGATCGAAACGATCGGCATGTCAACCGCCACGCTGCGGCGAAGAATTGATCCAGCGCGCGCAGACCGAGGAGATCGCCACCAGCCGGGCGTTGGTCGCTCACGGTACCTTAATATTAACGCAAATGGGCAAGCCGATATTATTTCCCACATTGCGACACCCCGGCGATGTCATCGGGGGGATTTGCTTAAGTGCCGGGCGGCAGAAATTCCGGGTGGCCGATTGACGGCCCGGCGGGAAACTGGCTATCACTATTAAATCAATTTGATTGACTTCAATCGCCGCTCCGATCCCGGTGGCCGTGCCGGAACGTCCAAAAGCCCCGTTTTCCTCAAAGGAAGAGTGACCAATGTCGACACCGCGACCGAACGCCCTGCGGCTTGAAACCATTTGGAATCCGCCTGCCGAGGGCAAGGAATTCTCCTATGTCCTGCGCCTCAAGAACCTAGGCGGCGAGCCGCTTTCGAGTTTTTCCCTCTGCGTCAGCGGTCCGGGCCGCGTCGACCCCGCCGGACGCGTGGAAGGCGCAACGGTGTCGCAACGGCTTTCTAATTTCACCGAATTCCAGCCGCCGGCCAACTTCGTTCTCGGCGCAGGCGAAACCTGGACGATCTCCGTCTATGCGCTCAGCTGGCAGTTCCGCCACTGGACGGACGGCGCGACGAGTGCCTATCTCGCATTGTCCGATGGCAGCACCATCGTGCTCGGCGTCGGGCCGACACGCTCTTCCGTCAGCAATGCGCCGCTGAAGCGCGGTGCCGAGATCTATCCCGTTCCCGTCAACGCGCCCGTTCCGGTGTCGATCATCCCCTGGCCGAACCGCGTCGCCGTCGCATCGCGCCGCCCGCTGCCGGCGGGTTTTGCGCCGCAGGCGCAGAGCCCTGAAGGGGAGGCGGCGGCAAAAAGCTTCGCGGCGCTGGCGGAGCATCTCTTCGCGGTCGAAGGCATCGTGCGAACCGAGGCCGAAGGCGCGGTTCGTGTCGGCCTGAAGGAGGCTGCCGGCTTCGGGCCGGAGGCCTATCGGCTGAGCTTCGAAGAAGAGGCGATCACGATCGAGGCAAGCAGCCGCACCGGCTTCCTCTACGGCCTCGTCACGCTCGGCCAGATCTGGCGCGGCGCCAGGCTGCACCCCCAAGTTTTCCAGTTTCCCGCATCCGGCGAGATCGTCGACGAGCCGTCGATGGGCTGGCGCGGTCTGCATCTCGATGTCGCACGCCAGTTCTATGGCGCGGCCGAGGTCAAGAAGCTGTTGGCGGTGCTGGCCTGGAACAAGCTCAACCGCTTCCACTGGCACCTATCCGACGACGAGGCCTGGCGCGTGGAGATCGATGCCTACCCGGCCCTGACAGAGATCGGCGCATGGCGCGGCCACGGTCTCGCCGTGCCGCCGCTTCTGGGTTCAAGCCCGGCGCGGACGGGCGGCTACTACACCAAGCCTGTCATCCGCGAGATCGTCGCCCTCGCAAAGAACTTCGGCATCGAAATCGTGCCGGAGATCGATATGCCCGGACATTGTTACGCCATGCAACAGGCGATACCGGAGCTGCGCGACCCGGCCGAAAAAGCCAGCTATTACTCGGTTCAGGGTTTTCCCGACAACTGCATCAATCCGGCGCGCGAACAGACCTACCAGATCGTCGAGACCATTCTCTCCGAACTCATCGAGCTCTTTCCGTTCAAGACGATCCATCTCGGCGCCGACGAGGTTCCCCTCGGCGCATGGTCCGGCTCGCCGGAAGCGCTGGCGCGCCTCAGCGCCATCGCCGGCGACGAGGTTGCCGATGCGCATGCCAAACGGTTGAACGTCGTCACCAACACCCATGGCGCCGATGACATTCACGGCTCGGGCGCCGCCATCCTGCAGGCGGAATTCCTTGAGCGTGTCCAGCGCTTCCTCGCGAGCAAGGGCTGCATCACCGGCGGCTGGGAGGAAGCCGCGCACGGCGACGTCATCGACAAGTCGAAGAGCTATCTCTGCAGCTGGCGCAATGTTGAGGTTTCGGCCGAACTCGCCGAACGCGGCTATCAGATGGTCGTCTGCCCGGGCCAGGTCTATTATCTCGACATGGCGCTGAGGGCGGACTGGGATGAGCCCGGCGCCAGCTGGGCGGGAAATTCCGACGCGGAAAAGCTCTACAATTTCGATCCCGTCGGCGGCTGGACAGCGAGCCAGAAACAGCAACTGCTCGGCATCCAGGCCTGCATCTGGTCCGAGCCGATGACGGATCGCGCCGTCTTCGACCGTCTCGTCTTCCCGCGCCTTTCGGCACTTGCCGAAACCGGCTGGACGAAACCCTCGTCCAAGTCATGGGAACGTTTCAAGGCGCTCGCGGGGCTGATGCCGCTGCTCTATGGATTGCAGGAGTCGTAGCGCTCGGAGAAGCCGCGTCACTGCCGCTGCCGGTAGGCAGAGGGTGTGACGCCTGTGGCCGACTTGAAAGCCCGCGTCATGTGGCTCTGGCTGCTGAAGCCGCAGGCCGAAGCGATCTGTGCGATCGGGTCCGGGCCGCGCAGCATCGATTTGGCGCGCTCGACACGCCGGTGAGCCACCCAGCCATGCGGGGACACACCATAGCTTGCCCGGAACATCCGCTGGAAATGAAAGGCGCTGAGCTGGCCGATCGTCGCCAGATCCTGCAAGCGGATGGTCTCGCCGAGATGGGCCTCGATATAGTCCAGGCTGCGGCGGCGCACATGGGGCGCGAGCCCGCCGCTGATCGCGCAAGGGCGCGTCCCTCCATAACGCGGATCAACCAAAAAATCACTGATCGTCTGCGTCATCGCTTCTTCAGCCAGCAGATGATCCCCCGCCAACATCGCTTCCGTCAACTGCCGAAGCGTATGCGCCAAGACGGGTGCATCGGCGAAGGTCGCTTCGGCAACAGCCATAAACCGCGCATCGCGGTCAAACGTCTCGGCAAACATCCGGCGCATCTGATCGTCGGGAACATAGAGATGGACGAAGTCGAAGGGATCGGTGATTTCCCATTCGGACGAGTGCCCCTGTGGCATGACACACAAGGCCCCGGGCCGTCCTCGCGCGGCGGGGCTGCCGTCCAGACGGCGCGTTCCGGCGCCTCCGTTGAGATAAAGGCTGAACGTATGTCCGTCCGGCCGCTCATAGCTCATCCTGTCGCTGCCATTGCTCCAGAGGGCCGCAGATCGCCCGAGCCCCAGATCGATCGACTGCGACATCCGCGCCGAGGGCGATGCGGACAAAAACCTGAAAACAGAGAGGCGGCTGTCTTTCACCAATTCTTCCCACACCCGTGACGTCTTGCGAACAATAGCGGTGGACGGCCGACGTGGCGAGCGGGAACTCCGGGGCTAAGAATTTCACAGCAAGAATCTGCAAGAGACCGGCTCACGGTTCGCCTATTCATGGAGAAAACGAGGATCACTCCATGGCAAATGCCGCTCTCTTCATCGCGACCGTCCTCATATGGGGCACGACCTGGATCGCCATTGCGATCCAGGTCGGTCCCGTGCCGGTCCTGGTCTCGGTCTTTTACAGATTTGCGCTCGCAGCCGTGATCCTCGTTGCCATCCTGGCTTTCATGCGGCGGCTGAAGTTGCCGGCCTTGCGTGACCAACCTTTCATCCTGGCGCAAGCGCTCTGCCTGTTCAGCCTCAATTTCATCTGTTTCTACAACGCCGCCGGCTTCATCCCGTCCGGGCTGATCTCCGTCATCTTCTCGCTCGCAACGATCTACAATGCCGTCAATGCGCGCCTGTTCTTCGGCGACCGCATTACAGGCCGCACGCTGCTCGCGGCAGCGCTCGGCGCCACCGGCCTGCTGCTGCTGTTCGCAGAGGAGGTTGTCGTCGATTTCAATATGGGCACGTTGAAAGGGATCGGGCTCGCGGCGCTCGGCACGCTGTTCTTCTCGCTCGGCAATATGGCCTCGCGTCGAAACAGCGCGGCGGGAATTTCACCGCTGACCGCCAATGGCTGGGGCATGACCTATGGCGCGGTCGTTCTCCTGTTGCTGATTGCCCTAACGCAAACGCCGATCGTGACGCCGCCTGACATCACCTATCTCGCCGCCTTGCTCTATCTCGCGGCAATCGGATCGGTGATCGGTTTCACCGCCTATCTCATGCTGGTCTCCCGCATCGGCTCCTCACGCGCCGCCTATGCCACCGTCCTGTTCCCGATCGTCGCCCTGTCATTGTCGACGATCTTCGAGGGCTACCACTGGACCAGCCTCGGCCTGATCGGCCTGGCGCTGACGCTTCTCGGCAACGTGGTCATCTTTGCACGACCTCTGGCCCGTCGCGCGCTCCAAGCAGATGCGAGGCTGCCGGCAGGCGGGTAAGGGCGTCAGCCGACCGGCTTTTGCAGGACGTCGAAGCGCGGATTGGTTTCGGAAAAGATCGGCAGGGCGGCTGCGCCGAGGATCGCCGTATCCTTGCCGGTCATGCCGATCATGATGCGGAGCAGCGTCCGCTTCCGGCCGGGATCGAGCGGATCATGCAGCGGCTCCAGCCGTTCGGCCAGCCGGCGCATCAGTGACGTCGGGATGCTGCCGCCAAGCACGATGGTCTGCGGATCGAAGGCGAGCTCCAGAAAATCGACGGTCTGGCGCAGCGGCTCGACGGCCTGATCGAGCCACGCATCCAGGCCTTCACGTCCCTCGGCGATCAGCGCATCGAGATCGTCGGGGGAAAGCTCCCCGGCATTGGCGATGCCCATGAATTCGTAGGCGACCGAGGGCGAGAGATAGCGATCCAGGCAGCCGCGCTTGCCGCAGCTGCAGAGCCTGCCATGCGGCTCGACGATGATATGACCGATCTCGCCGGCATTGTTGCGGCTGCCCTTGTAGAGGTGGCCGTCGAGAAACATTCCGGCGCCGATGCCGCCGCCGCCGGCCAGAAACAGATAGACGAAACTGCCGAGGCCGCGGGCGACACCGTGAAGACGCTCGCCGATTGCGGCCGCCGTCGCGTCGTTCTCGACGAGGACCGGCACTCCGACCCGTTGTTCCAGTGCATGCCCGACCGGGAAATCCTGCCAGCCCGGCAGGCTGTGCGGGCTGAGAGACGTGGTGCCGCCATCGGCGTAGCGGCCGGGCAGGGCGATGCCGACGCCGAGCAGCCTGTTTCGATCGAAGACGAAAGCCTCTTGAAGATCCTCGACGATTGTTTGCAGCGCCGGCATGGCCTGTTGCGGATCGGCCTGTTCGACCTGGTGCTCGATGCGGGCGCAGACGGCGCCCGAGAGGTCCGTCAGCACACCGCTGGCGCGTCGACGGCCAAGCTCCAGGCCGATCGAATAGGCACCATGCGGATTGATGCTGTAGGGAATGATCGGCTGGCCTCGCGCCAGCTTCTGAGCCTCGGCCGCAACGAGAAGCTGCGAGCTCTCCAGCTCCTCGACGATATTGGAGACGGTCTGCGGCGTCAGCGCCGTCATCCGGGCAATCGCCGCCCGCGACAGCGGACCGTGGGTGCGCACAGCCTCGATCACCACGCGCCGGTTGTGAGACTTGGCCTGCTCGAGATTCGTGCCGGAGATCGCCTTCATGTCGCCTTCGAAGCAAGTGAAGCATCACCCTTGTCACAAGACGGATGGCGATGAAAGCGGGATTCTTCGCCTGATTTATCGAAGCTCGGCGTCGACAGGCGCAACGGCATTTCGTCGCTGCAGCAGGCCGAGGATCGTAATCCCCGACAATCCGGTGACGGCGCTCAGCATGGCGGTCCCGGAGTATCCGGTCACATAGGTGCCGGCGGCAAAGACCAGCGCCCCGATGCCCGCACTCGCAAAGACGTTGACGGAGATTAGTGCACTGCCGAGCCCCGGCCGGTCGGCGATGAGATCCTGCAGATAGGTGATCGGGATGCTGATGATCGCCGCCGCGCCGATACCGGCGAGCAAGGTGAGCGCGTAGAGATGCCACGGCGCGGAGGCAAAGCCGAGAAGGCCGAGGAAGACGGCATAGACGATCGTGCCGGCGGCAAGCGCGGTCATCTGACCGGCCTGCCGCGCTATCCGCGACCAGACGATGATGAAGACGATCTCGAGCAAGGCGACGATCCCGACCAGAATGCCGACATCGCTGAGTGCACCATGCGCCGCGCCGGTAGCGATCAACGGCAGCAGCGCATCGTTGAGATGCAGCGTGCTGGTGATCAGCGCCACCCCGATGATGTGCGCCGAAATCCCCGGCGAAATCACCTGCCGCAGGGCGCCGAGATGGGAAAGATGGTCGATGGTGTCGATCTCCGTTGCCGCGCGCTTCGGCAGGGCGAAGAGGATGATGCCCTGGCATAAGAGACAGGAGAGGGCGGCAAAGAGATAGGCCGGCAGCATGCTCGATGCGCCCGAAAGCAGAAGGCCAGTCATGCCGGGGATCAGCACCCAGGATAGCGAGATCATGGCGCGCACGCCCGAGTTCGCCGTCACCATGTCCTCCCGGTTCATGCCCTGCATCGCCGCCCGCGCATTGGCGAAAAGCAGTGAATTCAGCGCGCCGTAGATCGGAAGTGGCAGCAGCGCGCTGCCGACGAAGACGGCCGCGCTCGGAAAGGCATAGACCACGCCGTAGCCGACGATGCCGAAAATGCAGGCGCCGATCATCGCCGAACGGTACTCGCCCAGCCGGTCGGCGAGATTGCCGAGCAGAACGCTGACGACCACGTTCACCGCCGCCGAAGCAAAGGCCAGGATGGAATAGAGACCGTCGCTCAGCCCCAACTCGCGGATGCCGACGATCGAGCGATAGGGCGCGGTCATCGCCCCCGCCATTCCGAAAGTGAATATGGCGATCATGCTGGCGCGGATTGCCGGATTGCGGAAGACGTCGGGAAAGAGGCGGCGCATCTATCTCGGTCAGTAATGTTCTGATTGCGAGAAGGTTCGCGCCAGCTCGGCCTGGCCGGCCGTCAGGCCGCAATCGACGGGCAGGCAGACGCCCGTAATGGCCGCGGCCAATGGGCTGGCAAGGAAGGCCACGGCATTGGCGACGTCCTTGGGATCGACGACGCGCTGCAGAGGGTACCAGCGGCGCGCCTCCTCGAACACGTTCGGGTTGGCGGCGGCGCGCGCTTCCCAGGCCTGCGTCTTCACCGTGCCGGGCGCCACCGCATTGGAGCGGATGCCGAACTTGCCATATTCGACGGCGACCAGCCGGGTGAAATGCAAGAGGCCTGCCTTGGCGGCGCTATAGGCCGGATGGCCGAAGACATGCAGGCCGTTGACCGAGGCGATGTTGACGACCGAACCCTTGGAGGTCTTCAGCATCGGTTCGAAGGCGCGGAAACATAAGAATGCCGCTTCGAGATTGAGCGCATTGTCGGCCCGCCAGATCTCGGGCGTCGTCTCGTGCAGGCTGGTGGCGCGGGCGGCCCCGGCATTGTTGACGAGGGTTCTGACGACGCCGCTGCCGGCAGCGCGTTCTGCCATTTCCGCAATGCTCGCCTCGCTGGTCACATCGCAGCAGACGGCGACGAAACGCTCCGCCGGCCCGAGTTTCGAAGCCGCGGCGGCGGCAGCAGCCGCATCGATATCGGCAAGCAGAACGACATCATGGTCCTCGGCGAGACGCGCGGCAATCGCCGCGCCGATGTCGCCTGCAGCGCCCGTCACGATGGCGATCGATTGAGTCATTGATTGTCGCTCCCGTTCATATGCTTCAGTCTCCAAGCAATTGCCGGTCGTCGCCGTCCCGGTGAAGGACGAGCTGCTGTTTGATGCGCCGCAGGGTCACCGTCGCTTTCGGCTGAACGGCGTAGGCAACCAGGCTCGCCAGAATATCGACCATGGCGATGTAGGCGATGCGCGTCGAAGTCGGGCGATAGATATTGTTGCCCTCGGGAAGATCGATCGGCACGACGATTTCGGCGGCCTTGGCAACCGGGCTCTCCGTCTGGGTCAAAGCGATCGTCTTCACCTTGGTGTCGCGGGCAAGCTCGAAGGCCCGCACCAGCTCCATATTGCGCCCGGAGAAGGACGAGCCGATCAGCACGTCGCCCGGTTTGGCCGCGGCCGCCATCATCAGCTGCATGCTGTGGTCGGAACTGGCGGTGATGCGAAGCCCGAGACGGAAGAGGCGGTTCTGCAGCTCGTCGGCGATCATCGACGAATTGCCGCCCGAGCCGAAGGCATAGATCATATCGGCCTTGGCGATGAACGAAACGGCCGCTTCGATTGCCGCGAGATCGAGCGAGCGGTGCAGGAGGAAGAGCGCGTTCTGCGCCTTGGTGATGATATCCTGGGCGACATCGGCCGGATCGGTGCTTTTCGATTCCGGCTTCAGATAGCGCACGCCGATATGGGCGGTGCGGGCGAGCTGCACCTTGAAATCGGAAAAGCTCTCGCAGCCGAGCCGCCGGCAGAAGCGGGTGACAGTCGGCGGCGAGACCTCCGCGCGTTCGGCGAGCTCGATGATCGAGGCATTCACCGCAAACTCGAAATCGTTGACGATGATCTCCGCGATGCGGTTTTCCGAAGGAGAAAGCCGGCTCTTATCTTCCTGCAATGTCGAAAAGATATCCAAACCGCCTCCCTCCGATTGTTCGCTACGCGCCCTTCTTCTTATAGGCCACGCAATCGATCTCAACCTTGCAATCGACCATCATCGACGATTGCACACAGGCGCGCGCCGGCGGATGCTCGCCGAAATATTCCTGGTAGATCTTGTTGAAGGTCCAGAAGTCGCGGGGATCATCGAGCCAGACGCCGACGCGCACGACATCCTCGACGCCGTAACCGGCTTCCTCGAGGATATCCAGAACATTGGCGATCGTCTTGTGGGTCTGGGCGATGATGTTGCCGTCGATGATCTCGCCATCTTCCATCGCAACCTGCCCGGAAACATAGAGCCATCCGTCAGCTTCGACGGCGCGCGCGAAAGGCAGCGCCTTGCCGCCGGCGCCGGTTTGAACAGTGCCATAGCGCTTGATTGGCATTCAAAGTCCTTGCAAATTATTTTCTTGATAAGTTGACAAGTGACCATAGAAAGCAGAATTTGACCAGTGAAAAACGCGTTTTATGAAAAGAATTTCAATCCGGGGCAGCCATGCGCGATCCATTCCAGAATCCTTTCCCATCCGATAGCGCCCGCCACGCGATCTGGGAGATGCTCGTTCCCCGCGATATCGATGCCTTTCTGGCCGCTGATTGGTCGATGGTGGAGCATGACTTCGTGGAAGATGGCTTCATCGGCATCGATGGCCGCAAGGAGACAAACCCCGACAAATGGCGGCTCGCTTTCCCGACGCTCAAAGCCTATCGCGACGAGTGGCTGAGGCAGGCGGAGGATTTCGCCAAACAGAGCTTCGCTGAAGATGCGCGCACAGCGATCTTCACCACGACGACGCTCGAAGATATCGAGATCGAAGGCGACACGGCGCTGGTTCGCAAGAAATTCGACGGCGGCATTACCAAGGCCGACGGCACCCGCGATGTCCTGCAATGGCAGACACTCTATTATTGCAGGCTGCACGAGGGACGCTGGAAGATCTCAGGTTTCACCGGCTACCTGCCGAACCCGATGGGTTGAAGCGGAGCCGATAAGAAGAAGGCCACTTTCTTGCGCATTTTCACGGCAGCACTGGCGACCGAGACCAACACCTTCTCCCCGATCTGCGTGGATCGCCGCGCCTTCGAAGCCTCACTCTATGCCCCGCCCGGCCAGCATCCCGAAACGCCGACGCTCTGCACCGCGCCGATCACCGTCGGCAGGCGCGTCGCCAAAGAGAAGGGATGGGAGCTGATCGAGGGAACCGCCACCTGGGCCGACCCCGCCGGCCTCGTCAACCGGGCCACCTATGAGGAACTGCGCGACGAAATCCTTGGCCAACTCCGGGCGGCAATGCCTGTCGATGCCGTCGTCATGGGCCTGCATGGCGCCATGGTGGCGGCGGGATATGAGGATTCCGAAGGCGATCTTCTCCAGCGCATGCGCGAGATCGTCGGACCTGACGTGCTCATCTCAGCCGAACTCGATCCACACAGCCATCTCACGGCAAAACGCGTCGCCGCACTCGATTTCGCCGTCTATTTCAAGGAATTTCCGCATACCGACTTCGTCGACCGCGCCGAGGACCTCTGGCGCATCACCGTCGACACATTGGAAGGCCGGGTGAAGCCGGTCATGTCGGTGTTCGACTGCCGGATGATCGATGTCTTCCCGACCTCGCGCGAACCCATGCGCTCCTTCGTCGACAAGATCATGCAGATCGAAAAGGACGACCCCGAGATCCTGTCGATTTCGGTGGTCCACGGCTTCATGGTCGGCGACGTTCCCGAAATGGGAACGAAGCTGCTTGTCGTGACCGACAACAGACCGGAAAAGGGCGCGGCGCTGGCGCGCGAACTCGGCCTCGAACTGTTTTCCAAGCGCGGCACCTTCATGGTGCCGCAAATCGACGAGAGGCAAGCCGTCGCGCGCGCAATCGCCGCAACCGCATGGCCCGTCGTCATCGCCGATGTCTGGGACAATCCGGGTGGCGGCACGGCAGGGGATGCGACTGTTATTCTCGCAGAACTGATGGCCCGCGGCGTCACGAGTGCGGCGGTCGGCACCATCTGGGATCCGATGGCCGTCCAGATTTGCTTTGCGGCAGGCGAGGGCGCGGAAATTCCGCTGCGCTTCGGCGCCAAGTCGGCGCCCGGCACCGGCAACCCGATCGACGGCACCGTCAAGATCGTCAAGCTGGTCAGGAATGCCGAGATGCGGTTCGGCGAGAGCCTGGTGCCCTTCGGCGATGCCGCCCATATCGTGCTTAACGGCATCGACATCATCCTGAATTCGACGCGCGCCCAGAGCTTCGATCCGAGCCTGTTTTCGGTGATGGGCATCGATCCGACGAAGCAGAAGATCCTGGTGATCAAATCCACCAACCACTTCTTCGCGTCCTTCTCGAGGATCGCCGCGGAAATCCTTTACTGCTCCGCCGGAACGCCTTATCCCAATAATCCTGCGACGACGCCGTACCGGCGAGCGCCGAAGACCATCTGGCCGATCGTGGCCGATCCACACGGGCTACAACGCGGAGCCGCCTAGATGCATGACAACAGCTTCGCCGTCGTCGCCAAGGCAGGGGAGAGGATCGCCGATCTCTCGACGCCGCGCCCTATTATCGACGAAGACCGGCTGGCTGCAAACATCGCCCGCGTTCAATCCTATATGGACGAGCACGGCCTGAACTTCCGCCCGCATATCAAGACGCACAAGATTCCGGCGCTCGCCGTCGCGCAGGTTGCCGCCGGCGCCAAGGGCATCAATTGCCAGAAGGTGACGGAAGCCGAGGTCTTTGCCGAAGCCGGCTTCGGCGACATCCTCATCACCTTCAACATCCTCGGCCAGCAGAAGCTCGAGCGCCTGGCCAGGCTGAACGAGCGCATTCCAGCCCTGAAAGTCGTCGCCGACAGCGAAGTGACGGTCGACGGGCTCGCCGCACATTTTTCCGGACATAAGCCGCTGACGGTGCTTGTAGAGTGCGACACCGGCGCCGGCCGCTGCGGCGTGCAGACGCCGGAGGAAGCAGCCTCGCTCGCCAAGCGCATAGCCGCAGCCGAGGGCCTCACCTTCGGCGGCATCGTCACCTATCCGAAGCCGCAATCGGCCGCCGCCGTGGAAGCCTTCATCGCCGAAACAGTGAGCCGCCTGCAATCCGAAGGCATAACCTGCCCGATCGTCAGCAATGGCGGAACGCCAAGCCTGTTCGAGGCGCATCTCGTCGCATCGGCCACCGAACACCGCGCCGGCACCTATATCTACAACGACCGCCAGATGGTGCGCATGGGCCATTGCACCGAGGACGATTGCGCCATGCATGTGCTGGCAACGGTCGTGTCACGCCCGAACGCCGACCGCGCCGTCATCGATGCCGGCTCAAAGGCGCTGACATCGGATCTTCAGGGCTTCAGCGATTACGGCCTGATCGTCGGTTATCCCCAGGCACGCATCACCAGCCTCTCGGAAGAACACGGCGTAATCGATCTGTCGAACTGCACCGGCCCCCGGCCGCAGATCGGCGAAAAGCTCTTCATCATCCCGAACCACACCTGCGTGGTGTCCAACCTGTTCGATACGATGGTGTTTCATCGGGCTGGCGTGGTGACCCGCGTCGAAGAGGTCGCGGCTCGCGGTCTTGTCTGGTAGGGGCGTTTCCGGTTGAGGGCGAATTGAGGAAGGCGATGACGAAAAATTCCTGCGGTTACACGCCGCTCGAAGGCAATGCCGGCCTCGTCGAAGAGATGGCAGTCAGCGGCATTGTGCCGGTCGAAACAGGTGCGTCGGGGCGGATGCCGACGCTGTCAGGCAGCATGGCGCAGAAATTCTCTCCCTCGCCATTGAGCGAGGCGTAAGCGGCCCTATTGGCGCCAAGGCGCTCGATGACCCTCGGGGTCACGGTGAACACGATATCGCCGCCGTTGAGCTGGATATGCTCCGGGCGGATGCCGATCGTCAGGGTCTTGCCGGCCATGCCGTCGCGCAGCGTCACCGGCAGAACGGCCGTCTGCCCCTTGTAATCCACTTCGACGCCGGCGGCGCTGACGCCATGCAGGTCGCGGGGAGGAAATTCATCTTCGGGTTGCCGATGAAGCCGGCGAGGAACTGGTTCGCCGGCTTGTGATAGAGCTCGAGCGGAGCGCCGGTCTGCGAGATATTGCCGGCGTCGAGCACGACGATGCGGTCAGCCATTGTCATGGCTTCGACCTGGTCGTGCGTCAGGTAGATCATCATCACCTTCAAAGCCCTGTGCAGCTTGGCAAGCTCGATGCGCACATCGGCGCAGCAGCGGCCGTTAGATCGATCGGCTGTCATATGCCCAATGCAGCAGAGCCTGGCGCTGGCGCGGCCGGCACCAACAATCTCCAGGCTCGCAGGCTCGGCGAAGCTGAGCGACATGGCGGCGAATGGCTTTCCAGCGGGCGATCTGTCGCTCGTCCTCGCCGGGCATGCGGCGACCTTGATAATAGCGGCAGTACCACTGGAACCAGCCACGCGGATCGTCGGGATATATCCATCCCTTGGCTCGCCAGACGCTAAGGGGTTGGCTGGCGTCGACACCGAAGCAATTCAGTGACGGATCCTTTCGCAGCGGCGATAGACGGGCCTCTGCAAACCAGCTTGCCGGGAATTCGTTACGACAATCGGTCATGTATTTGCCGCCGAACACGCCGAGCGCAAGCATCTCGGCGGGGGTCAGCTCTGGCCGGAAGTCGGGATGAAAGTTGCGGCCACTTGGTGCAGCGAGAGCGTATCGGTAGCCTTGCTGCATCCCATCATTCACGACGATCCACTGGGGTTTCATCGGGCGCCCTCCGACAGCGGTTTCGGGCGGTTAAGCCGCCAGATGGACACGTTGAGTGCCGCCGCGAAACTCACCCACGTGAGGTAAGGAACAAGGAGCAGGGCAGCAGCCGAATTCGCGGGATAGAACAGGATGATCGTCGCCAGGATCGCATTCCAAAGGAGCATGATCTCCACCGCGGCCAGCCCGGGTCGGTGAAGGGCAAAAAAGATCGGCGACCACGCAGCATTGAGCAGAAGCTGGACTGCATAGACACTGAGCGGGAATGCTGCACCGGCAATGCCTGCCTCCAGCCACAGGAGCCAGCCCGACAGTCCGATCGAGGCATAGAGTACCGTCCAGACCGGGGCGAACAGCCAATCGGGCGGGCGCCATCCTGGCTTGTCGAGCTGCTTGTACCAGTCGCCTGGCCGAAAAATCACGCCGGTGGCCGCCGCAGCAAAGCTCACGGCCTGAAAGGCGACCATCACAAGAAGGGAATGCATGTCCATCCGACAAAAGGTGGAGGGAGCCGCCGACGCGGCAAGCGGGTCCCTCCAAAGGCCCTATTGGTTTTGGCGAGCAGCGAACTCGCCGGAACCCATTGCAGAAAACAGCGGGATGACCTGCCAGGCGGCTGACAGCCCCACCAGGACGTAAACGATCCGGGCGATAACCGAGCCGGCCCCGAAAATGGCGGCCACGAGGTCAAAGCCGAATAGCCCGACCAGCCCCCAGTTCAGGCCGCCTACGATGACGAGGATGAGCGTTAGTATGTTGATGAACTTCATGGTTCTTCTCCAGTTGAGGGGACGAGGGTCAGCCTTCCGGCGGCACGATCACCTTGTCGATGACATGGATGACACCATTGGAGGCAGCAATGTCGGCGGCGGTGACGGCGGCGTCGTTGACCTTGACGGTGGAGCCCTCGACGTTGACGTCGATCATTTTGCCATTGACCGACTTCGCCTCATCGATACCCGCCACGTCCTTAGCCATCATCTTGCCCGCGACCACATGGTAGGTGAGGATCGCGGTGAGCTTTTGCTTGTTTTCTGGCTTCAGAAGGTTTTCGACGGTACCGGCCGGCAAATTGGCGAAGGCTTCATCGGTCGGAGCAAAGACCGTGAACGGACCCGTTCCCTTGAGAGTGGCGACCAGGCCTGCCGCTTCGAGCGCGGTCGCCAGCGTCTTGAATTTACCCGCCTCCGCGGCAGTTTCGACGACATCCTTCTCCGCGGCGACCCCGCTGAAACTGCTGCCGAGCGTGATTGCTGCAGCGACTAAAAGGCTTCTCAACTTCATGTCATTCTCCTCTCGATGACAGGTGCGCGTTGCACCTCGCATCTTTCATTTGGAGAACACAGATTTTATTGCCACTCAAATTTTCGTGAGCGGAAACAGAATTATATTGTAATGAAAATTACCGTTATGATAGTTTCCCGTAACGAAAAGGAGTTTACGAGTGCTCTCCGACACGCTGTCCAATGAGCTTCAGCGCTACGCGATCGGCCCGCGTATCAAGACACTGCGACTGAGAAAGAAGCTGGGGCTGGTGCAGCTGGCGGGGCATACAGGGCTCTCGCCTGCGATGCTTTCGAAGATCGAGCGCGGGCAGATGTTTCCGACGCTGCCCACGCTGCTTCGGATCGCGATGGTTTTCGGGGTCGGCCTCGATCACTTTTTCAAATCCGACAAGGAGGAGCCGCTCATCGCGGTCGTCCGAAAGCACGAGCGTCTCAAACTTCCAAGCCCGCCGGGCGAAAAGAACCCAGCCTTCCTCTTCGAAAGCCTCGATTATCCCGCTTCCGACCGCCGTATGGAGGCGTATTACGCCGAGTTCCCGCTCGATTCGCCGCCCTCGGAGCCGCATCAACATGGCAGCGCCGAGTTCATTTACGTGCTCAGCGGTCGGCTTTTCGTCATTGTGGACGGCAAGGAGACAGCGCTGGATGCGGGCGACGCTATGTATTTTGACTCAAGCGTTCCGCACAGTTACCGCCGGGAAGGCGAGGCAATCTCGACGGCTCTTGTTGTGATTTCTCCCTAGGCGGCCGCTGCCCTGTGTCAACCGATGCAGCTCGCGGAGCGTGCAGGCCATGCGACGCCAGTCGGACCCTGTCTCGGGCGGTCCGCCCTCCATGTATTTCATCACCCCAGACCGCTCGCGAACAGCTGGCCGTCGGTCGTCGGGATTGGCGCTGGAACGTGCATGCTTCACTGTCGAGGTATTGGATCAGCTCAAGCCGCCGTCGGATTAATCACGTTCATATCGATTTCCGTCAATTCCACCCGCCGCTCAAACGCAATCCCCGCCTCGTCGAAGAGATGGCAATCGGCGGCGTTGATGCCGGTCGAAACAGGTGCGTCGGGACGAATGCCGACGCTGCCGGGCAGCATGGCGCAGAAATTTTCCGCCTCGCCGTTGAGCGAGGCGTAAGCGACAGTATTGGCGCCGAGGCGTTCGATGACCGTCGGCGTCACGGTAAAGACGATGTCACCGCCGTTGAGCTGGATGTGCTCCGGCCGGATCCCGAGCGTCAGGGTCTTGCCGACCATGCCGTCGCGCGGCGTCACCGGCAGAACGGCCGTCTGCCCCTTGTAATCCACTTCGACGCCGTTGGCGCTGACACCCTTGCAGGACACCGGCAGGAAATTCATCTTCGGATTGCCGATGAAGCCGGCGACGAACTGGTTGGCGGGCTTGTGATAGAGCTCCAGCGGCGCGCCGGTCTGGGAGATGTTGCCGGCGTCGAGCACGACGATGCGGTCGGCCATGGTCATGGCCTCGACCTGGTCGTGCGTCACATAGATCATCGTCGCCTTCAACGCCCGGTGCAGCTTGGCAAGTTCGATGCGCATGTCGGCGCGCAGCGCCGCGTCGAGGTTGGACAGCGGCTCGTCGAACAGGAAGATCTTCGGTTCGCGCACGATGGCGCGGCCGATCGCCACGCGCTGGCGCTGGCCGCCGGACAGCATGCCGGGCTTTTGCTGCAGCCGCTGGTCGAGGTGCAGGATGCGGGCGGCGTTTTCGACCTTGGCCTTGAGTTTTGCCTCATCCATCTTCTCGACGCGCAGCGGGAAGGCGATGTTCTCGAAGACAGTCATATGCGGATAGAGCGCGTAGGACTGGAACACCATGGCGATGCCGCGCTTGACGGGCGGCAGGTCGTTGACCCTGACGCCGTCGATGATGATGTCGCCTGCCGTCGTCGCGTCGAGACCGGCGATCATCCGCAGCAGCGTGGACTTGCCGCAGCCGGAGGGGCCGACGAAGACGACGAACTCGCCATTCCTCACCTCGAGCTGCACGCCCTTCAGCACTTCATAATCGCCGTAGAACTTCTGAACTTTGTTGAGAAGAAGCTGTCCCAAAAATCTGTCTCCGCGGGCGGTCTTTGTCGCACGTTCGATCATCATTACTGCACAGGCAAGGTGCTGCAGCGTTACGCATCCGATAAGACGCGTGACGCTGCAGGGGAGGGATCGCGGATTGTTGCCTCCACGATCCCAAGGCGCGAAGCAAGCTTACTTGAAGGCTTCGATTTCGCCAGCCGCCTTCTTCAGCGCGGCCTCCGGTTCGGCCTTGCCTGTGACGACCGACTGGATCATCTCGATCATCGAGTTCTGGAAGCCCTTGTAGTCGGTGAAGAGCGGTTCCGGACCACCATAGTCGATGCCTTCGATCAAGGGCTTCCAATAGGGATCCTTGGCGACGAACTCGTCAACCTTCTTCGAGGGCCGCAGCGGGGTGAGGCCGGCGCCGCCCTGCAGCTCGTACTCCGATTGCACATCCGGCGAGGTGATGAACTTGGCGAATTCCGTCGCCTTGTCTTCGACGCCGGAGCCCTTGAAGATCGCCAGGCTGTCGGTGATCAGCAGCGTGCCGGGGCCCTTGGCGTCGGGACCGAGCGGCAGCGTCGTGATGCCCCAGTTGATCTTCGTTTCCTTCAGGCGGGAGGCAGCGCCGGATCCTGCCTGGATCATCGCAACCTTGCCGTCGAGGAAGATGGCGCGGACTTCGTTCTGCTCATAGGCCGTCGGGCCTTCCTCGGAGTAGGGGACGATATCCTTGTAGGCCTTCAGCGCGGCGAGAATCTGCGGGCTGTCGAGCGTGATCTTGCCTTCGGCATCCGTCACCGCGCCGTTGTTGGTGTAAACCCAATGCATGAACTGGTGCATGGTGTTGTCGAAGGTCTTGGCGGAGAGACCGAAGCCCGGAATGCCGGTCTTTTCCTTGATGGTCTTGGCCATCTCGATTTCTTCGGCCCAAGTCTTCGGCGGCTTCTCGGGATCGAGGCCGGCCTGCTTGAAGAGATCCTTGTTCCAGTAGAGCGCCTTGGTGGAGAAGGCGATCGGAACGCCCCACTGGTTGCCTTCGAAGGTCACCGTGTCGACGATGTGCGGATAATAAGCCTTCTTTTCGTCGTCGGTCATCGGCACCGGAACGATGAGGTCGTTCTGGGCGAATTCCTTCAGCGTACGCGAGCCGACATAGGCCATGGCAACAGGCGTGCCGGCGGCGGCGAGCGTCGTTGCCTTGTCCTGGCACTGCGCCCAGCCGACGACTTCAGGCGTGACCTTCCAGCCCGCGTTCTTTTCTTCCCACTGCTTGATGTATTTGGTGTGGACCGGATCGATCGTGTCGCCGCAATAGATCCAGCTGATTTCCTTATCGGCCGCATGGGCAGTGACCGCGGTCAATGCCGTCGAACCGAGCAGGGCGAGCGCCATAAGGCCTGTCTTGATTGCTATGCTCACGTTGTGACTCCCAATGTGGTTGTTAGCTGTTCACTGATTATTGCTCTTATTGTTTCACCGCACCGACGGTCAGACCGCCGACGAGGTAACGCTGAAGGAAGAAGATGACGACCATCGCCGGCGCGATGCCGACGAAGGAAGCCGCCATCAGTTCGTTCCAGATGACCTCCTGCTTGCCGAAGTAAGCAAAGAGCCCCACCGGCAAGGGCATGTATTCGCTCTTCGAGTTGAACGTCAGCGCGAAGATGAATTGCTGGGCGTAGGCGCCGATGAAGGTGGTGATGGCGACGACGATGATCCCCGGCATCGCGATGGGCAGGATGACGCGGCGCAGCGTGTAGAAGTGGGTGGCGCCATCCATGAAGGCAGCTTCGTTGAGTTCCTGGGGAATGCGGATCATATAGGTGCGTAGCAGCCAGATCGCCGAGGGGATCAGGAAGGCGACGCCAGGCACGATCATGGCGAGATAGGTGTTGAGCACGCCCATGCTGCGCATCAGCCGGAAGAGTGGGATGAGCAGCACGGCGCCGGAGAACATGTTCACCGTCAGGAAGGCGCCGAGCAGGATGCCCATGCCCTTGAATTCGAACTTGGCGAAGGCATAGGCCGCCGGAATGACGAGGCAGAGCACGATCAGCGTGACGATGATCGAAATGAAGAAGGAGTTGAAGATATAGCGCCCGAAACCCGGCACGCTGATCCACATCGTCCGGTAGGCTTCGAACGAGCCGTTCTCCGGCCAGAAGCGATAGGGCGAGGAGAAAAGCTGGGCAAGCGGCTTCAGCGATACGAGGAAGCCCTCGACGAAGGGCGCCAGCACGAAGAACAGGAACACCGCGATGCCGCAATAGATCAGGATGATTTCCCACCAGCGGTAACGGTCGATCATGGCGGCACTGCTCATGCGCGCTTCTCCGGGTTGAGTCGGCGGGTGACACGGAAATAGGCAAAGCAGAAGAGCGACAGGAAGATGCAGATCAGGACGGCGCGCGCCGCCCCTTCGCCGTATTTCTTCGAGCCGATCGCGGTCTGATAGGTGTCGATGATCATCGTCGTCGTCTCGCCGCTCGGACCGCCCTGCGTCAGGATCCAGATGATGTCGAACGAGTTGAAGGTGGCGATCAGCGACAGCATCGACATGGTGATAATCGCCGGCACCATCAGCGGCAGGGTGATGCGGCGAAAGCGGTACCAGCGGCCGGCGCCATCGGTCCAGGCGGCTTCATAGAGATCCTTCGGAATGGACTGGATCGCCGCCAGGAAATAGATCGTCACCAGCGGCACGCCGATCCACACGTCGGTGACGATCGTCGCCCAGAAGGCGGTGCTGCCATAGGCGAGGAAGGCGACCGGGCCGTCGACGAGGCCGAAGCGCTGCAACAGGCCCGAGATCATCCCGAACTGGCCATTATACATCCAGCCCCACATGAAGATGCCGATCGCCATCGGCACGATCCATGGCGGCATGGTCAAAAGCCGGAACAGCGAGCGGCCCGGCACGGCGGCATTCAGCATGCAGGCGCCGAATGTGCCAATCACCATTTTCAGCGCGACGGAGAAGAAGGTCCAGACGAAGGTTCGGAGAATGACCTCCGCAAATGTGGCGTTGAAGATCTTCTCGTAGTTGACCCAGCCGACCCAATTGGTGGTCTTCTTCAGCGACGCATCGGTGAAGGAGAGAATGAAGGTATCGACGAGGGGATAGGCGACGATGGCGAGGACATAAAGAACGGCCGGAAGAAGAAGGATCCAGGCGAAGATGAAGGCGCTTCTTTGAACACTCATCTTGCCGCCTTCCTCAAGCCGCTCTGGCGTGAAGGGCCTCGTCGAAGCGGTCCCACACGGGACGCAGGTCGACGACCGATTTCTTCATCCTCGCTTCGTCCATGGCAAGGGCCAGGATGCCGGCCTCGAGCGCGTTCAGCGTCGAAACCGGAAGCTCGAGGCCGGTGCGCACGCTTTCCAGGAGGTCGCTCGCCATCTGTTCGTCGGCGCCGTAATGCTGGGACAGTTCGGTTGCAGCATAAGTGTTTGCGACCACCTTGTTGCCGGTCAGCTGTTCGTGCACGTTGAGATAGCCGCGAACGAAATCGCCTTCGGCCATGCCGCGCGAGCCCATGATGGCGAAGCGGCGGAACTGGTCGGGTACGTTCAGATTGGTATGGAAGTTCATGCCGACGCCATTGGCATATTCGACGATCGCCACCTGATAGTCGATGATATCGGCATCGCTGTCGAACACCTTGTCCGACCCCATCCAGCCACTCGGCTTGCGATGGAAAAGCTCGAGGTCGTTGATGCCCTCGCGCGTCGGATCGTTGGCCGGAATGAAGCTCTTGCGGCCGCCGAAACTGGCGACGCGCTCCGGCCGCGCACCGACGACACCATTGTAAAGGTCGAGGTCGTGGCAGCATTTCTCCAGCATGAAGCTGCCGGAATAGCGCTCATAGCGGCGCCAGTCGCGCATGAAGAAGGCGCCGTGATAGGGCTCGATATGTTCGGAAGCCTCGATCGACACGATCTGGCCGAGCTTGCCCTCGGCCTGGATGGCGCGCAGATCCTTATAAAGAGGCGAATAACGCAGCACGAGACCGACCATCAGCCGCTCGTGGCCGAACTTCGCCAGGAGATGGGCAAGCTCGATGCTCTCGGCGATGGTCGTGACGATCGGCTTTTCGCAGAACACCTTGAGGCCGGACTGGAGCCCGAGCCGGATGTGGTCGAGATGCAGGTGATTGGGGGAACCGATCATCAGCAGATCGAGCTTTTCCGAGGCGAGCAGCTCTTCCGGCGTACCATAGGCCTTGCCGGCGGAAATACCCTTTTCCGTCAAGCCGGGAAGGCCGGCGGGATGCGGATCCACGTAGCCGACGATGTCGAAGCTGCTATCGATCGCCTTGAAGACGTAGCCGAGGTAGCCGAGCCGGAATCCGAGCCCGATGATGCCCACTTTCATGCCGATCAAGTTCCCAACTAAGTAATTTATTTTCTTTAAGTTGAGACAAAAATTGGAGGGCGTCAATAGAAAACGGGCCTCACGCCACGGCCATGAAATTAATTTTCATAAACCGGCAGGCGGCTTTCGATTTTCATGCGGTCGACGACCGGATGCGGAAGCGCCGAATGGTTGCAACTGACGCCAATTTCGCCGGCAAGCTCACGCAGAACTCGCGAAATGTTGAAAAGTCGAGCACGCTGGCCTGTGTAGGATGGATGGGAACCGGAGGCCAGGAGGAGCCATCATGACCCGCATGACAGCCAAGGATTTCCCACAGGAACTGCTCGAACTCTATGATTACTACGCGCATGGGAGGATCACCAAGCGCGAGTTTCTCGACCGCGCCGGCAAATTCGCCGTCGGCGGCGTGACTGCGGCCGCCATCCTGGCGTCGCTGAGCCCGAATTATGCGTTGGCGACCCAGGTCGAGGCCACCGATCCGGATATCGCCGCCGAATACATCACCTACCCCTCGCCGAAAGGAAATGGCGATGTGCGCGGCTATCTCGTCCGCCCCAAAAACGCCACCGGCAAGGTCGCCGCCGTGGTGGTCGTGCACGAGAACCGGGGCCTCAACCCCTATATCGAGGATGTGGCGCGGCGCGTGGCGAAGGCCGGCTTCATCGCGCTGGCGCCCGACGGCCTCACTTCGGTCGGCGGTTATCCCGGCAATGACGAAAAGGGGCGGGAGCTCCAGCAGAAAGTCGATCCGGAAAAGTTGATGAACGACTTCTTCGCGGCCGTCGAGTTCCTGATGAAGGGTGACCTCACCACCGGCAAGGTCGGCATAACAGGCTTCTGCTACGGCGGCGGCGTGGCCAATGCCGCGGCGGTCGCCTATCCCGAACTGGCCGCAGCCGTGCCGTTCTACGGCCGGCAGCCGCGCGCCGAAGACGTGCCGAAGATCAAGGCGCCGCTGCTGCTCCACTATGCCGGGCTGGACACGGGCGTCAACGAAGGCTGGCCGGCCTATGAAGCGGCGCTGAAAGCCGCGGGAAAAACCTATGAGGCCTATATCTACCCCGACGTCAATCACGGCTTCCACAATGATACCACGCCGCGCTACGACGAGGCGGCGGCCAAGCTGGCCTGGCAGCGGACGGTCGACTGGTTTACCAAATACCTCGCTTGAGAATGCAGCGGCTTGGTGATCCGGCGGCGGGGAGGCGTTCCCGCCGCCGGGGTTATTTCGGAGCGCCGGCCCTGCGCCGTCCCCGACTGACCATCATTCCGCCTATGATGAGAACAATCCCGCCGGCATTCGCCCAGAAGGAGGCCGGCACGGCGCTGAGATAATCAAACGCCACCCCCGTGACCATCTGCCCGCCGATGATCAGCAGAGCCGAGTTGACTGCGCCGATCCGCGCAATCGCCCAACTGCCGGCCGCCACGAAGACAACGCCGAGCGGACCGCCGAGATAGGCATACCAGGGCGCCTCGGCAGCCCCCGCAGGAAGCAGGCCGCCGACGACGACACCGAGGCAGGTGAGGACGGCAAAGCCTATCGCGTGATTCCAGAAGGATGCGATCAGCGGCGTCGTCGAGATGCTCAGCCGCCCATTAAGCTGACGGCTGAGGCCGACGAGCACGCCGCCGAGGCAAGCGAGGAGAATGAAGAGCGTCATGCCGCGCCTCGCCCGAACAGGATGATCAGCGCCGCTCCCGCAACGACCAGGCCGAGCGCAACGATGTCGCGGGTATCGGGATGCCGCTTTTGCAGGCCGAACAGCCCCCAGCTGTCGGCCGCGACGCTGAAGACGACCTGGCCTGCCAGGCCGAGAGCCAAGGTGCCGGAGAGCCCGAGCGGTGAGTTGACCGCGGTCGAGGTCAGCATGACCGTTGCCGCGCCGGAAATGCCGCCGAAATAGGCCCATAAGGGCGCCTTCAAGATCTTTTCCTGCCTTGGCATTCGCCGCCGGTGAACCAGCAGGAGAAGAATGACGGCGGCGATGATGCCGGTGCCGTGAGCGGTCCAGGAAGAAAAAAGCGGATTTCCGTACCGTGCCAGCTCGCCATTGAGATGCACCATGAACGTCAGGAGCCCACCCGTGGCAAAAGCGCCGGCAAAGTAGATCGGATGCGGATTTCGTGCGGCGTCGATGGTCATTGGAGATCCCGTATGCGAATCGATTGCGGCGGATGTTTTTCAAATTGCCACTAAGGCCATTCATCGGCATCCTCAGCAAGACGTGTCGTCATAGCCTGACAGGCATGGAGGACGCGATGCTGCTCAAAGGCGAACGGACATTCCTGGTGCGGGATGCTGGCGGTTTTGTCGCGCACATCAATATGCCGGGATGGTTGAAGCCGAAGCCGACGGACCACGGCCATGGCCCTCTCGCCATGGTCGTCGAATCCATTCTCGACCCTGGCCGGCTGATCGCGATGCACGAGCACAGAAACGACGAGATCGTCTCCTGGGTGCCTGATGGCGTGATGCGTCACCAGAACCGAGCCACAGGCTGGCTGCTGATCGACCGCCATCATCTGATGGTGATGAATGCCGGGAAAGGCTTCTGGCACTCCGAGGAGACGCTGGTGACCGATCCGCCGCTGCGAATGGTGCAGATCCTCATTCGTCCGCGTGCGGTCGATCTGCAGCCCAAAATTCAATACGGCCCGATCCCCACGGTCGCGGCGAATGTCTGGCGACACCTGGTCGGCCCGGAAGGGGAGGGCGCGCCGTTTTATGTCCGCAGCGCTGTCGACATCTTCGACATCCGGCTGGAAGCGGGTGCGCGGTCGGAATTCCCGCGCAAGCAGGGCAGGGATCTCTACTTCTATGTCTTCCATGGCTCGATCACCGTTGACGGTCAGACCTTCGTGGACGGCGAGCAGGGACTGCATCTGTCGGATGCCCGCCTCGACCTCGAGGCCAAGGATCCAGCCACGCTGATCGCGTTTCTCCTCTACGCAAACGCACCGGTCGCCAAGCAGGGGACCGTCGGCGACCACGAGAAGATACCGTCGGCCCTCGTCATCAGAGCGCTTCTGAAATGGAGGAAATTTCGGCAGATGTGGCGACGGTCCTCGTTAGGCGCGCTTCTGCGGCAACGGTGATTACCGCAAGTCGCTTCCGCTTTCGGCAATTGTGCGGTAGCCTGTCCGTTCGTTCACATCCAGCGGAGATTTTCGCTGGGAGCCCAGAGATGCCGAGGCTAAATGCGATTGTGAACGGAACAAGCATGCCTGCAATTGGGTTTCGAACCTTAGCGTTTAAAAGGAGGAGCATCATGCCTACGGTTGCCGCGACGCCCATCACTCCGCCCGATCAGCACGTTGTCACCGCACGCGAAGCCATCGAGCCGCTTTATGAGAAGCTCGAACTTCAAACGGAATCGCTGGTTCTTTCTGCAGCGCTCGAAGCAGGATGGTCTCCGGACGAGGCAACGGAAGCGCTGGCGGCGCTCAGACTGCAGGACGCGCTGTCCATCCTCGACGAACGATCCGGGCAATAAGTTGAAGAAGCGCGACAACCTCTCTCACGAGCCGGGCTACAACGTGCGCGTACGCCCGAATGACCGCAACAGCAGATTAAGAGAGACGGCAATCTTGTCGATGTCGCGAACGTCCCGCGAATATCGACCGGTGTAGAGTTTTACAATCATGCTGTCGCGAGCAGAGCCGCTGAGTTCAAAATACAAGTGCAGGTAATAGGCTTGCTTGTCGCCGCCGCGACTTACGCTCCTTCGTCGTTGGGTGATCTGTCCGAGCTCCGCTTTGATCGGGGCGAAGCCAGAGAGTTTCAGCATCGCCGATTTGGATTGAAATCGGACCATGTCCGGGACTGCAACGACCGCCTTGTCGAGTGCGAGACTGACGACTTGGCCGGGGACATCGTTGACGATGGCGGGTTCATCGAGCTTGAACGCATGAAACAGGCGCCGGGGTTTCTCAAAGCAGATGAGTGACGCAATCAGCAGGACGACAATATTGATCCCTGACCACCATGCCGCGACCGGCGAAAACTGGCCTTGTACATGCGACGTTTCCGGTACGATGTTGACCAGCAGACCAACCACGGTGATCGTGATCATGCTTGCGATCCAGGCGAAGCTGTAGCGGTCGAACTGGTTCGCCTCGTTGCCACTGCCCTTTGGCGTCACCCTGAAAGGCTTGCCAAATGGTCTCACCAGGCTGGAGACCACGGTCGGCAACATGCGGAATGTCGCAAAGGTACCGACGGCGCTGGAAACCACAGGCAGATAGCGCGTCGGCGTGATCCACAGCATGAGCAGAAAATACGCCGCCAGCAGCGGCACCTGATGAGATACATAATCGGCCATATCCGTGAAATAGAGCGGAAGCAGGCCGAACCAGAGATAGACGATGGGGACAAGCAATATAGTGAAGCGGACCAGATACTGCACCAGCCATGATGCCGGCAGGAACATGATCCGTTGAAAGAGCGTCAATCCCGGGCCGCGCAGCGGGCCATTATACAAGTACAGGGTTTGAATACCCCCCTGGCACCATCGTTCGCGCTGCACGAAATAACCGGTCAGGTTTTCGGCGGCCAGTCCCATCGATAGCCGCTCGTTCAGGTAGCGCGTCTTGTAGCCTTTGTTGAGCATCGAAAGAGTTGTCAGCAGGTCTTCTGTGATCGACTCCGTCGGAAAACCGCCGATTGCATCGACGGCCTGGCGGCGGGCAATCGAGCATGACCCGCAGCAGAAACTGACGTTCCAGGCATCTCGGCTGGGCGCGATCTCGTCAAAGAACAAACGCTGCTCGTCCGGCCAGATATTCTCCAGGCCCAGGTTTGATTGCACCGGATCGACATTGAAGAAATGTTGAGGTGTCTGGACGATACCGATGCTTTCGTCGGAAAAGAAGGGCAGGGTCCGGCGAAGGAAGTGTCGATAGGGAACAAAATCGGCATCGAAAATCGCAATAAACTCGCCCGAGCTGACCTTCAGCCCATTGTTCATATTGCCGGCTTTGGCATGGCTGTTGTCGCCGCGCGTGACGTGGATGACGTTCTTTTCTTCGCAATAGGCCTTCAGCCAATCCCGGCGTTGATCGTCAAGCACATACACATTCAATTTGTCCGCAGGATAATCCAGCGAGCGGGCGCCGATGATGGTTCGCTCGAGAACATCGAGCGGCTCGTTATAGGTGGGAATGAAAACATCGACTGTCGGCAGCTCACGCTTGTCGCGCGCAAAGAAAACACGACCCAACCTGTCGGTTTCCGCGCTCCGGTCGACATAGCGGCTCATCAATACCAGAAAAAGGATGACTTCGACGCAGGCGAGAACCTCGACGACAAAGAGGATCCAGACCCAGTAGAAACTCGCACCGTCGTTCGGATAGGGAAGCACCGTCTCGGTCAAGCGCCAGTACATGTATCGCAAGGCGAATGCTGCGACGAACGCGCAGGTTACCGCCCGTGTCCAGGTGTGATGCCGCGACCAATTGAACGGCCCCAGAAAGAAGAAGGCCATAACGAGAAAGGTCGGAACCAGCGCTAGAAGATACTGAACCACAGGCTTTTGACCCAGTTGGATACGTCGATGCCGTGCTTGGAAAACCGTACCTGCACTGTGCGCCCCACCTGGCAGGAGTTCGCAAAATCGTCGTTCATGAAAGATGGATCGAGGCGAACGCGAATGCGGGCATTACGCTCGGTCGACGGCGGTAAACTGGCGGCAAAGGAATCGGCCTCGACCGAAGCCGAACTGCCTCTGGCAGAAATGACGGTGCCTTGGAAGACATCGCTGCGGCCGAACAAGCGCACCTGCGCAACAAGCCCCGGATAGATCTCGTCATAATTGACCTCGGGAACAAGGATATCCACAAACAGCTCTCGACAGTCGAGGAGGCGCATCAACTCGTCGTTCAGCACCACGTTGGAACCGTCGACGATGCTCCTGGTCCAAACAACGCCGTCGAACGGCGCTATTGCGGTCGCGGATTCAAGGCTGCTGACGCGATCTGCCTCTTTGACCAGCTGCTTTTGAACTTCGGTGGCTCGTGTCTCATTTTCCGCGATGCGTGAGTTCAAGTCGTTGATGCGAACGACAACCTCGTCTTCACGCTGTCGCGAATAAGGCACGTCATTCTGTCCGTCGCCGAAGACAAAGATACCCTGGCGGACCGCATTGAGCCTTTGTTCCAATTGATCGACAGTCAAATTGCTGATTTCGACCTCGCCGCCAGTCGCAGCTCCGGCGGCCCGCGCGACCTCAACCAGCTTCTGCGTCAGAATGCCTTTTGACTCGAGCTCCATCCGGCGATTCAGGTCGACCTGCGCGACCAGATCCTGAGCTTGCGACACTTCGACTTTTTTCCGCAGGATTTCGACTTCGCGCTCGAGATTGGCAATGGTGGTCTGCCTGTAGATTTCCAATCTGGCAGACAATTCCTCGCGAAGTGCGGAGAGCTCCTCCCGCTCCTTTTTAAGTGCCGCGACGCGGTCGAGTGCCGTGTTGCGATCTGCCTCGAGCGAAGCGAGGATTGCACGATTGACGCGTGTATTTCGGATTTCTGCGAGGGGTTGCCCCGCCTTGACCGGGCTGCCGACCTTGAGGGGTTCTTCCGCAATCGTGCCGTCGATTGGGGCATTAACGACAGCAAACCGGGCATTGACTGTGCCATCAAGGCTCGTAAAGCCGGTAATCGTCGGCAATGACAGGACGGTCACGAGTGCCAGCAGCAACAGGCCGACGACGATGCGTGTGATGCGATGGTTCCAGATCATATTGTCATCCGAAGGTATCGCTCTGCAGCCATCCGTCGCTAGGGGACCCGGCACAAACGGATGCAACTCATTATTGCATAAATTAGCGCATTGAGAATTAGTAGACAAGTGATGGTCGTAACCTGCGACAGAAACAATTCGGCTTTGGAGCAAATGCCGCCGACGGAGGCGTGGGCATATCGATGCGGTGGTCAACCATCCCGGCGCAGCGAACTGACGTGGTGGGGTATGGGGTGATGAAAATCGCCGCGCCGCGCCTGTAATGCCGACATCTCATTAAGACAGAAACGGCCTAATTCCACGCGATCAAAGAGCGGTTCAGCTTTTCACGGAAGCACAGAACCGCTCTACTCTTTTGTGTTTACGCAATTCCGGACCCTGTCATTTCCTGGAACTGCTTTAATTCGGTCGAAGCTTTTTGGTCGCGATCAGCATGACAAGATCTTCCGAGGCGTCTGCGAGCGTCAATGCCAACTCCGCAGCCGACCATCCACGTTTCTGCAAACTGACGAGCATTTCCACCATTGCGACTTCGACTTCTCGTCTGCAGCTCGAAATCGGCTTCAATTGGATTACGTTCTCATCGCATGCGGTAGTCATCTTAGCCTCCTCTGCCACATGAAGGGCAGCGTCAAAGAAATTCGACAATGGGTGGATATGATAGGGGTTGCGTGCAAGCCTCGAGCCTTTACGCATCGACACAGATGGCCTCGGTTGCGCGCAACCCCTCGCGCGCCATTATTTGCCGATGTCCGGCCTCAGGAGCGTCTCGCATGAATCGGCACGATGGGCGGTAGAATCTCTCCTGGCGCACCCTCAGGATGATTGCTGTTGCAAGCCAAGGCTTGCGCAAATCGCACACGACTATTTCCCCGATAGTTCACGACCTATCCTCCCATGTTCGCATCTTTTGTTTTGAATAAGTGTCTTTTTACGTTGACGGCGCTTCGACACTACATTGCACCGGCAGTTGAGTATTTTGGAAATTTCCGAACGTCCCTCGGAATTAACCATTGCTTATTTAGATATATGAACGGGACGCAATTGTCGTTATCGCCGCATCCAGAAAATTATCGGTCCGTCCATTTCTGCTCGCGGATGAATATGATAAGTAGCTTATGCACGTAGAGCTTTAGTCAATTCGGTTCTGTCGGATGGCTGCGCGGTTCAGCCGCGAAAACGATTGTTTGCTTCAGTTTGAACAGCCCGGATTGGCTCTTGCGCTGGAGGAATTGGATGGTTACGGAATCTGGAGATGACCCGGCTGCGGGACAGGAATGGCCGGCGCACCTGGAGCGGCGGCGCTGGCCGCGCGAACCGTCTTCCCAGAAAGAACATCGGGTGGACGTTCCACCGGCGCTGGCGCCCCTGCGATTTTCAACGCACGAACTGCCACCGAAAGAACAGTTCCAGGCTTGGCGATCACATGTGGCGCCCCTTATGAATGTTCATCTGCCGGACGAAAAATCGGAGGGCGACGGTTTCCTTGCGGAACAGACCGGCTGGCATCTCGGCGACATCCTCATCGTTCAGCAGCGCGCGCAGGCGTGCAGCTATATTCGCGATCAGGCGATGCTGCGATCGAGCCCAATCGATCACTGGAACCTCGGCGTGCTGCGCAGCGGCCGGGCCTGGACCGAGGCCGATCGGCATGTAACCGAGACCGGCCCGGGTGAGATATTTTTCAGGTCTCTTGGTTATCCGTACCGCGGGCGGATGACCGATTCAGTCGCTGTGCTCGTCTTCCTGCCCTATGAACTGTTGACCCGTGATGCCAGCCTTCTGCAGAACGCCAACAACACCGCCTTCTCCGGTAGCCTGGCTGAATTGCTGGTCAGCTATATCAACGGCCTGGAAGCCAATCTGAGCAGCTTGACGGTGGAGGAGGTGCCGCGGATCGTACGGACGATCGGCGATATGGTCGTTGCATGCGCCGCATCCTCCACCAGTTCGGACCGCGGTCACGAACAGACCAACATGGGGCTGATGGAGCGGGCGCATCGCTATATTCACCTCAATCTTCATTCAGATAGCTTGACGCCTGAGGTCATGTGCCGTGCGCTGGGGATCTCGCGGACGCGGCTCTACCAATTGTTCGAAACGAGCGGGGGCGTCTTCAACTACATTCGCAAACGTCGGTTGCTGCAGGCCTATGCGGAGCTTACCAACCCGACCGACACCAGGCCAATCTCGGAGATTGCCGAGACCGCCGGCTTCGACGTTGCAGCCAATTTCACCCGCGCGTTCAGCCATGAATTCGGGCTCAGCCCGCGTGAAGTCCGAAAGACCATAGCAACCGAGCACCCGGCCGTTCCAACAACACGCTCCATGCGACGTGTCGGGACAACGATCGGCGACTGGCTGACGCTCTGATGTGGGAAGGCACAAGAAGTAATTTTCTGGGTATTTCAACGAATTATGTGGCAGCGGTTGCCACACGTCTTCAAGTTCCATAACACAGATTACGCCGGATTCACCTGTAGCCGGGGTGGACTCAAGGATGAAGTGCGACTTGCGAGACGCACCTACTCCCAAATCGACATGGATGAACGTCGCAGGATCGTTCGCTGGCGAGCGGCCGGCGTGAGCGCCACCGTCATTGCCGAGAAGCTCGGCCGGCATCGCTCGACGATCTTCCGCGAGCTCAAGCGGAATACTTTTGAAGACCGCAGATGCCAGATCTGAGCGGCAACTAAAAGCTCGATGCGGCAGCGTGAGGCGTCGATCGCATAGTCTCAAAGCTAAAGCCAATGGTGCCACAACCCCGCCCCGATTCTGACCTTGCAACCCGGACCAGCCGCTCAGATCGGGGCTGGTCGTCGTGCCGCGTGGCAGCCGCGAGTGACATTTCTGCTTTGCGGCTCAGCGGACATTTCAACCTGAGCGCCACAGATTCTCCACCACCACCCCCACCATTCAGTGAGTGTCGCCAGATACTTTTGGACTTCGGTCACGCACTCTTGGACACCCACAATTTTGGATTTACCCACTCTCCTGCCCGAATGGCTGACCTCTCCGCCTGTGGCGATGCCGGAACGAACCGGCAGCGGATCGAACATCCGCTGCCGAAGATCGTTCGACGAGTGGTTTCCTTATTTTGCCGGGGCCTTGTAGGCAGATGCGATTTTGCCCGCCTTTTCTTGGGCGGCCTTGAATTCCGCACCCGTGTATGCTCGCACGGTTTTGATATTCGATACTGCTCCCGATGCGCCGACGACAAGAAGCGCGGGGATCAGGTCAACACCGTCGGGGAATTCTGCGATTACCATCCAGTCGGTTTCGCCGGTCGTGACGTAGAAAGAATGCTGTTTCCCGCCTGCTGCTTCCATGATGGTACGGGCCGCCGCTTCCCGGTCCGATGGATCGGCGATCATTCCCTTCGCTGCCGCGGCTGAATAGCACCCTGTGATTATGAACAGTGGCATAGGACATCCTCCTCAACAATCGGGCAGATCGGGCGATCTGCCGCATATTCAGTATCTCACATCCAGGCGTTCACCGCGATTAGGTAAACCGGAGTAAGCCCCGGCGTAGGGCGCCCGGTCGTGCAAGAAGCTCAATGCCGCCTCTCATTCAAGGTAGGCAGCAGAGATTCTCCCGCCTAATGAGGGTTAAAGGCGACAGAGCTACGCTCAACCAGCTTGCAAGAGACAACCCGACTGCCCGGATAAATCTTCTCGCCCGCTATCAAATCGTTCAGCCACTTCGCACCCTCTCTGCCGAGATCGTAGTATGGTAACGCTGCTGTGGTCAGCTCTGGCTTCAGCGCCGTCGTGACTGTTCGAAAATCGTCAAAGCCGACGATGCTGACGTCTTGTGGAATCCGCAATCCCAGCGCCATGGCGGCAATGTAGATCTGAATTGCCATTTCGTCGTTGCCGCTCATGATCGCGGTCGGACGGTCGTCTTGTTTGAGCATTTCGGTCGCTGCCGCAAAGACGTAGTTGTTTTCTGCCCCGACAGGCCCATCCATGCCGAGGCTGATAGAAAGGTCGTTCTCTGTGAGACCGAATTCGCTTGTCGTTCGGCGAAATGCCTCCAGGCGCAGTTCGGCTCCCAATAGGATCGGATTGAGCCGGATGTAACCGATTCTGCGATGACCCCGTTCAAGGAGATACCGGGTAAGATCTCGCGCCCCCTGATAATCATCGGGCTCGATAGACGGCAGGAGCTCCCTTGTTTGCGGCCGACAATTGATCATCACCGTCGGAATGCTGACATCGCCGGTCTCCGGATCCACAATGCGGCGGTACATGGTTACATACAGGACTCCATCAATGCGATGGGACTGGAACATTTTCCAGATTTCCACCTCTCTCTCGGAAGAACCACCGGTGTTGGCTATCAGGATGGTTTTCCCGTTCGCATTGGCCCAATCTTGAATTCCGCGGACAATATCGACCGAATAAGGCGTCGTGGAAACATAATCGGTGATAATCCCAAAGGTGTTGGAACGGCTGGATCGTATGAGGCGCGCCGCCATATTCGGGATGTAGCCGAGGTCGCGAATAGCCTTTTCCACCCTCTCCCGGGTTTCCTCAGTCACGTAGGGCTCGCCATTGATGACGCGAGAGACTGTTTTATTCGAAACCCCGGCCGCTTTCGCGACGCTGACGATGCTAACCATGTCCGCCAATTCTCCTGATGCGGGTCTGTTGTAAACTACACGCATGACAACGTCGACATATTTTTCTGACAACGTCGACAATTCCAATTGACAACGTCGTCATAGCGCGCCTATGGTCCAACAATGGAACAGCCTGAGGCAAGTGCTTCCGGCGGAACAAGGGAGGAATTCATGAAAAAACTGCTTGGCGCCAGCGCGCTCGCGCTCGTTTGCATAGCGGCCTCCGCCAAGGCCGAAACCATCAATATCCTCGTGGAAGGCGGCGGCGAAATGCTGCAGAAGGCAGCCGCAGAGAAGTTTACCGCCGAGACCGGTATCAAGGTGGACTTCACCGTCGTTCCCTATCAGGGCGTCTTCGACAAGTTTTCGGCCGAAATCGCCTCCGGCTCATCGGCGTTCGATGTGGTAACGATCGACGTCGTGTGGAACGCGAAATTTGCAAGCCATGTCGAAGACCTCGCGCCGCTCTTCACCGACGCGGTTCGCAAGGACCTGCCGCCTGCCTTGCTTGCCGACGCGAAGATCGGCGACAAACTGATCGGCATGCCTGCTTGGGCCAATGCCGAAATTGTTTTTTTTCGCAAGGACCTTTTCGACAAGCCGGAAGAACAGAAAGCGTTCCAGGCAAAATATGGTTATCCCCTCGCCCCGCCGAAGACTTGGCAGCAATGGCGCGACATCGCAACATTCTTCACCCGAGACACCGATGGTGACGGCAAGACTGACTTTTGGGGCACCGACACCATCGGCAGCTTCTCCGAAGAGTGGATGGCGCATGTGCTTCAGGCGGGCTCGCCAGGTGTGATCCTCGACAAGGATGGGAAGGTGATCATCGACAACGAAGCGCATAGGAAGGCGCTCGAATTCTACATCGCGCCTCACTGCATCGATCATTCCGTGCCCGAAAACGTCAACGAGACTGGCTGGGGCGAAGCTCAGAACCTGTTCTATCAAGGCAAGACGGCGATGATGAAATTCTGGGCGCACGCCTACAAGATGACGCCCGCCGATTCCAAGGTCAGCGGAAAGGTCGGCGTCGCCCCAATGCTGGCCGGCGATGCAGGAATCGCGGCAATTCCGGGTCCTTGGTACAATGTCGTTCCGTCGACCTCCCAGCACAAGGACGCGGCCAAGAAGTTCATAGCCTTCGCCATCGCCAACAATGCGCTCGGTATCGAAGCGCCGCTTGGATTGGCTGCGACGAATTCGGCCTATAACGGCTATGCCAGCAAGCCCGGTTATGAGCATTTCACGCCGCTGCTTGAGACGTTGGGCGCTCCTGCGACGCAAGGCCGTCCGATGAATGAAAAATATCAGGAATTTGTCGACGAAGCGGTTCTGCCAGCCGTGCAGCAGGCCCTGACATGCAAAGCGGACGTCGGCAAGGTCCTGACGGACGCCAAGGAAACGATCGAAGACATCCTCGACTAGTCCCTCGGCGGCGAGGAGGACGGGTGGTCCTCCTCGCATCATCAGCTTTCGGAGAGCGCCATGTCGGGTGAAGACCGATTCGTGCTGTGCATGCTTGCGCCAGCCCTCGCCATCCTTGGCTTGCTGGTCGCATACCCGGTAGGGCTTTTGGTGTTCGATTCCTTTTTTAAGGTCGACACCATTACTCCCCACATACGAGAATGGATCGGGCTCAAGAACTATATCGACGCGCTAACCTCGAAGCGTGTCGCGGAAAGCGCATTCAGAACAATCCAGTATTCGATCTTTGCGCTGTTCTTCGAATTTACCTTCGGTTTCTGCGCCGCGCTGCTGTTCACGGCGCTCCCCGGTAAATCGCGCTGGCACCGCACGATCTTCACGCTGCCATTGATGGTGCCGCCAATCGTCGCCGGCCTCTTGTGGCGCTTTCTCCTGGTCGGGAACATCGGCATCTTGAACTACGGGCTCGTCCATCTGGGCGTCATCAGCGATCCCGATGCGATTGCCTGGTTGTCCGACGAAGATATCGTCATCTATTCCGTCTCTTTCGCCGATATCTGGCTGACGACATCCTTTGTCGCCCTCGTCTCCTATGCCGGATTGACAAACATTCCCAAAGACCTGCTCGAGGCGGCGCGGATCGACGGCGCGAACGCGTTCCAGCGCTTCTGGCATGTCACGCTGCCACTGATGCGCCCGGTGATCGCCGTCGTCGTCATCGTGCGTGGGGTGGATGCGGCCAAGACCTTCGACCTCATCTGGATTCAGACGCAGGGTGGCCCCAACCACGCTTCTGAAGTGTTTTCGATGAACATCTATCAGCGCATGATGCGCTTCGGCGATCTCGGCGAGGCCTCGGCCTCCGGCACGCTGTTTCTAATCGTCATGATGGTTCTGGCTGCTGCTGCCTATTGGAAGATATGGAGGCCGGTCCATGCGTAGTGCGCGCCGCTTCAATCTCAACGGCATGGTGATCAATGCCGCCGCGCTCGTCCTCGTCCTGTCCTATGCGCTGCCTTACGTATATCTGCTCATGACGTCGATCAAGCCGGCAGCGGATGTCCAGCAGATTCCGCCGAGCTTCTTTCCCGTGGTGATCTCTTTCGAGAATTTTCGCGATGTCCTGCAATCGTCGATCCTGCCGCGGGCCTTCGCAAGCTCGCTGATGGTGGCGGTGCTGACGACCATCCTTTCCCTCGCTGTGGCGGTTCCGGCCGCTTATGTCGCGACCCACTACCGGCGCCGGATCACCACCCTGTTCCTGCTTTTCGCGCTGGTCACGCGCATGGTGCCATCGGTGTCGCTCGGCGTGCCACTGTTCCAGCTTCTTAAGTCGCTCGGTCTGCTGGATACCGTTCCCGGTCTGGTGCTCGCCCACACATCAGCCGCGGTACCTCTTGCGCTTCTTCTCATGGCAGCCTTCTTCGAAGGCGTTCCGAAGGATCTGGAAGAAGCGGCGCGCATGGACGGCTGCACCCGTTTCCAGGCCTTTCTGAAGGTCATTCTTCCGATCATGACGGGCGGAATCGCCGTCACCGCGCTGTTTACCTTCATCACGAGTTGGAATGAGTTCCTCTACGCACTGCTGCTGACGTCAGAGGCGACCAAAACGGCACCGATCGTCATTGCTGAATACAACTCCGTCTATGGCCTTGCCTGGGGAGCGATGACGGCGGCGGCCGTGCTCTATTCACTGCCCGTCATCATCGTAACGCTCGCACTTCAAAAGCAGATCGTCGGCGGCCTGACTTTCGGCGCTGTAAAAGGATGAGGGAGGCTAAGACATGGCCGATATAGAACTGCGCAACGTCAACAAGATCTACGGCAACAGCTTTCATGCGCTACACGACTTGAGTTTCAACATCAGGGATGGTGAGTTCATGGTGTTTGTCGGTCCCTCGGGTTGTGGGAAATCGACGGCGCTTCGGATGATCGCCGGCCTTGAGAGCATTTCGAGCGGCGAACTCAGGATCGGGGACAGGGTCATCAACGATGTCGATCCCAAAGATCGCGACATCGCCATGGTCTTTCAATCTTACGCGCTGTACCCGCACAAGACCGTGCGCGAAAACATCGCCTTTCCCTTGCTAATGGCGGGGTTGCCGAAATCCGACATTGCCAGCCGCGTGGATGAGGCCGCGCGCATCCTCGAGCTGACGGCTCTGCTCGACCGCAAACCGGCGCTGCTCTCGGGCGGCCAGCGGCAGCGCGTCGCCATGGGTCGGGCGATCGTCCGCCAGCCGTCCGCCTTCCTGATGGATGAACCGTTGTCCAATCTCGATGCAAAACTGCGTGTGCAGATGCGCGCCGAGATTGCCAGCCTCCAGAGAAAACTCAACGTCACCACGATCTACGTCACTCACGATCAGGTCGAGGCAATGACGATGGGGGACCGTGTCGCTGTCATGAAGGGCGGCGTGCTGCAGCAAGTCGACACTCCGCAGAACCTGTACAGTCGCCCCGACAACGTCTTTGTTGCGGCCTTTATCGGATCGCCCTCGATGAACTTGTACGAGGCCGTTCTGAATGGAAGGACGGTGATCCTGGGCAGCAACAGTTTCGAAATTCCTGACCGGGTTTTCGAATGCCGTCCCTCGCTCAACGGTGCGTCTCACCGTCAAATCCTCCTCGGCATCCGGCCGGAGCACATGAATGACGCTTCAATCCGGCCTTCTTCGGCCGAGATCTCGGCCCCGGTCACTCTTGTTGAGGCGCTGGGTTCTGAATCCATGGTGCATCTGAATATCGATGCACCATGGGTGGACGCTGGCGACCCGGACGCCATCGTCGACATCGGCGACGAAAAAGCTGCGGTAGCCCGCTTTTCTCCAAAGAGCACAGTGCGAGCAGGTGACATCGCGCGCATCGCTGTCGATGCCGAAGAACTTCACTTCTTTGACCCGGGCACCCGCACCAGCATCTGGTGAAGGCACAGCCAAAAGAAAACAAGATTAACCCTCGCTGTCCGAGGAGACATGACAATGGTTAGCGAAAACTGTTACGACGTCACGAAGTATCCAACAGGCAATCCTCGGGAGGATATTGGCGCCGTCATCAATAACATCATTGCAGATATCAAGAACAGGCAAGCGGTTGTCGATGTAAATGACGGCGGAAAACCTGGATCGGTTATCTACATACCACCAGGCGATTATCGTCTCGTCACTCAAGTCGTTATAGACGTGAGCTATCTGAAAATCGTTGGCTCTGGTCATGGTTTTACGTCGTCAAGCATCCGCTTCAACACACCCGCAGGCGAGTTGGCCCACTGGCACGAGGTGTGGCCGGGCGGAAGTCGAATCCTTGTGGACATTTCTCCAGAGGCCGCAGACGGTGAGGCTGCTGGTGCCGCGTTTTATGTCAAGCGCAACGGAAATCCTCGTATAAGCTCTGTGGAGTTTGCCGACTTTTGCATCGATGGCTTGCACTTCATCGATGATGGTTTGGGGCAAGACGACGCAGAAAACACATACAGAAATGGCAAAACGGGAATCTATGTGGGCAGCGCCAATGACTCATTCCGAATAACCGGGATGGGCCTTATCTACCTGGAACATGGAGTTACTGTTCATGATGCAGATGCGCTCGCGATAGACAACAATTTCATCGCAGAGTGCGGCAACTGTATCGAACTGAAAGGTATGGGGCAGGCCTCGAGAATAGCAAATAATTTCGTCGGCGCGGGATATAGGGGACACTCGATTTACGCCGAGAATTACGCCGGCATTCTGGTGTCCTCAAACAACGTATTTCCTCGAGGAGCAAGCAGTGTCCATTTCTCCGGAGTGGTGCGTTCCTCGGTCACGGGAAACAGGTTCCATTCCTTTTATCCCGGAATGTTGGTTCTTGCTGCTAACTGCTGCGAGAATTTGGTCTCGTCAAATCATTTTCTGCGAGATCGCGAGCCATGGGCGCCGATGCAGAAGTACGACAATGGCTTGGATGATCTGTTTGGACTTCTGCAGATTGACGGCAGCAACAATTCGCTGATCGCGAACCATATTTCGCACACCGTTGACACTCAATATATCAAGCCTCCCGCAGCAAAACCTGTCATAATCAATGTAGTTTCCGGCAGTGGAAACTACATAGCCAACAACCACATTGTGGCCACCACCGAAATAGCTCAAAAAGACGGGAGCGACACGCCAAACAGCGCCTGTTTTTCAACACAAGTGAGCGCATTGCTTTCAATCGGGAATTCGACTTTGCTCGACGTAACGACTGTGCTGGTGCAAAAGGCCTCCGTGGGGAATACGGTCCTGGACTCCGGAAATGTCGAACAAGTGGTGATGGACCGAGCGGTCAATGCATTCAGGGGCACTCCGGTTCCTGGGCAATAGACCGCAGCCGCCAGGCCTCTCCCGCCGGTCGTGGGACCACAAGTCCTCTTCCCGAGAAAACTTGGGCCAGTCTTCGGACCGGCCGTTCTTCACTCAGATTGCGTCTCCAAATGGCTAAAGCGACTGTCTCTTTTGCTTCGGGCGAGCGTTTGGAATTCTGGGCAGTTGGTCCCGGGGCCGTCACCATTTCACAATATGGTGAGACCCTCTGGCGTGTGCCCGCTTTCGAAGCTCATCCATCATACTATTCCTATCACCACCGCGAGGCCGGCAGCGTTGTCGTTGAATGGGATCGGCCGGAAGCATTCCTTTGGGCCTACTCCTACGATCCGGCAACCGTTGCGGAGGCCGGCATAAAGCTATGGGAATTCAGCACGGATGAGATTCTAATTCGCGCAGGAAAGGAAATTGGCACATGGCTGCGAAGCGATCCTCAGCGGCCTCGAATTCATTTTTCTCCTTGTCGCAACTGGATGAACGATCCCGTGGGTCTCTGCAGGATGGGCGACTGCTGGCACCTGTTTTATCAATTTCATCCATGCGGCGGCGACTGGGGGCCAATGCACTGGGGACATGCTACCAGCCCTGACCTGTTCAACTGGACACACATGCCGGTTTTCCTCCATCCGGAGCAGAACCTCTGGCGTCTCGGTGCAACCGGAGGCGCATTCTCCGGCAATGCATTTGAGGATAGGGATGGCAGGCTGATGTTCTTCTATACGGAGCGCCTGCCCGCCTATGACCTTTTCAAAGGTTATCGAGAAATACAGAAGATCGCCCGGCCGGACCGGCGGATGATCAAGGCGGCGAGCATCTCGACCGTGCTCGAGCAGCGCCCCGAAGGAGTCGAGCACGACTTCCGCGATCCAAAGGTGTGGTGGGATGAAGCCGCCGGCGCTTATCGCATGGTGCTCGGCGCTTCTATTCATGGCGACCCGGCAGTCTTGCTTTACGGTTCGGAGGATCTGCGTGAGTGGAAATACCTGGGACCGCTGTTCCGTGCACCGCCCTTCTTCCGTGAGCAGGGCGCCAGAGCAGTTGAATGCCCCGACTTTTTCCCCATCGACGGCAAATGGGTGCTGATCATGGGACTTGTCGGACACTGTGATCCAGGCAGCGGCCGACACAACCTGCTTTATGGGCTCGTCGGAGATTTCGTCGATGACCGCTTCATTCCGGACTCCGATGCGCTGCAACTCCTCGACTTCGGTAGCGACTATTATGCGATGCAGAGCTTCGCGACGGATGGCAGGCAGATTGCCTTTGCGTGGTTGTTCAATTGGGAGTTCCGCAAGCCTGCCGGGTCGCCGTATTCCGGCGAGTTGTCCTTACCTCGCCAGCTGTCGCTGGATGCGCGCAACAGGATATGCATGAGACCCGCTGACGAAGTGGAGGAGGCCCTCACTCATGCGCCTCTGTCTTCCGCAGAGCCCGGCAGATACGTTCTGGACGACGCGTCGATCGATATCCGATTGAACGGGACGCTCGACGGAACAAGGATCACCGCAACCGAAGCCGGACAATTGTCATTTTCCATCGTCGTGGAAGATCAAAGTATCTCCGTGCAGTTGCCACAAGACGACGGATCGATCCGTTACGCCGCGGCGATTGCCGGTGCGACGGATCTGAGAGTCATCCACGACAAGGGCATCGTAGAGATTTTTGCTGACGGAGGAGCCGTCTGCGGCACGCGGCGCAACTATCTCAACGTCAGACCGGACGATCTTGTTATCCTGTCAAAGGCACATGTGAGCGTTTTCAGCGGGGGGTAATCGCATCGTGCTGAAGGCGCTCCAAGCGGCCGATTCTGTACGTCGATGCCGCAGCCGCGAAGTTATTCGGGTCGTTTCCTACCGCACCTCGAATTCCGGATCTGTGGGAACCTGCATGGCGAGAGCGAGATGATTTGTCTGCGCGGCAAGCCCGATGATCGTCAGGAGTTCGCCATGTTGGGCATCGGTCATGCCGCGCGCCCGGGCGGCCGCGGTGTGGGATTGAATGCAGTATTGGCAGGCATTGGCCGTCGACACGGCGATATAGATCATCTCCCGCGTCAACGGATCGATCGCGCCTTCGACCGTCATGACCGACTTAAGCGTCTCCCACACCCGGTTGAGATTTGCGGGATCATTTGCGAGAGCACGCCAGAAATTGTTGATGAAATCGGTCTTGCGTGTCGCCCTGATGTCATCGAACACGGCTTGCACGGTCGGAATGGCTGCGGCCTCTTCATCCGACAGGAGTTTGACTGTTGCCATCGCAAGTTCCTTTCCGGGCGCGGATCCAGGGCCTCAAGCATGATTTGCTCGGCGATCCCACGCTGACCGGCGGAACATACGAAGAAATGGCAACGGCCGCCAGCCTCCCCGCCGGTGAGGAAATCGAACATCGCATTTCAGGAAAACAGGCAAAATTAGAAATTATTGTCTATATATTTTATAGATTATGCCGTTCCATAGCCCTGTCGACATCCAGCGATGAGATTTCGAACGCCCGATGAATCCTTCATCGGGCGCAGTGACCTGCCGACTTCTTCCAATTTCAACAGGAGATTTCCATGAGCAATCCGGTTCTCGTCAATCAGATCATCCCCGAGTCCGATGTCGTCCCGCTGACCGGCCACGTCGGTGCCGAAATCAAGGGTATCCGCCTCGGCGGTGATCTTTCGGATGCAAAGGTGGCGGCCATCAACCAGCTTCTCTTGAAACACAAGGTCATCTTCTTCCGCGATCAAGGACATCTTGACGATTCCGAACAGGAAGCCTTCGCACGCCGCCTCGGCGACCTTGTGCCGCATCCAACCCAGGGACCGGTCGCCGGCACGGCTTCCATCCTCAATCTCGATTCCAGCCGCGGCGGCGGCAGGGCGGACCAGTGGCACACCGACGTCACCTTCGTCGATGCCTATCCCAAATTCTCCGTTCTTCGCGGCGTCGTCATTCCGGCGGCCGGCGGCGACACGATCTGGGCCAATACCCATGCCGCATATGAAAGCCTGCCGGCGCCGCTCAAATTGCTGGCGGATCACCTGTGGGCCATTCACAGCAATGCCTATGACTATGCTGCCGTTCGCCCTCGCGCCACCGCTGAAGAGAAGAAGCATTTCGAGGAGGTCTTCACCTCGACCATCTATGAGACCGAGCATCCGGTCGTGCGTGTCCATCCGGAAACCGGCGAAAGATCGCTACTGCTCGGCAACTTCGTTCAGCGCCTTGTCGGCCTGTCGAAGAGCGACTCCGTAAAACTCTACGAGGTGTTCCAGTCCTACGTCACCGCCCCGGAAAATACCGTGCGCTGGCGCTGGAGAGCGGGGGATGTGGCGATCTGGGACAATCGCGCCACCCAGCACTATGCCGTCAACGATTATGGCGACCAGCACCGCGTCGTGCGCCGCGCCACGGTTGACGGCGATATTCCCGTCGGCATCGACGGCCGCCGCAGCATAACCCATGTCAAGGCCGCCAAGCCGCAAGCAAAGGCGGCGTGATCACGCACAGATGAGTGTTGCCGGGCACATGAAGCGACCAGAGCTTCATGTGCCGCTGACATCCTTTTGGAGAGATTGCGGAAGCGGCCGGGCGCCCTTCGCAACAGCAAAAAGAGCCACATGCCTTACGAGAAGGATAGCTTCTCGCTCGGCCGGGTTAGGGTTTCCGGGCGCAGCACCGCATCGAGATGCTCCTTCTGCATCAGGCCGCGTTCGAGAAGGATTTCGTAAACCCCCCGTCCCGAATGATGTGCTTCCAGCGCAACCTCCGTGGCGTTGCGATAGCCGATATAGGGGTTCAGCGCCGTCACGATGCCGATCGACTGCTCGACCGTCTGCCGCAGCCGGTCACGATTGGCGGTAATGCCTCGAATGCAGTTCGCTTCGAGCGTCAGGCAGGCATTGGTCAAGTGGCTCAGGCTGCGGTAGAGGCTGTAGAAGATCACCGGCTCAAAAGCATTCAACTGAAGCTGGCCCGCCTCGGCGGCCATGGTGATCGTCACGTCATTGCCGATCACTTCGAAAGCGACCTGGTTGACGACCTCGGGGATGACCGGGTTGACCTTGCCCGGCATGATCGAGGAGCCGGCCTGCCGCGCCGGCAGGTTGATCTCGTTCAGTCCCGCGCGCGGTCCCGAGGACAGCAGTCGCAAGTCGTTGCAGGTTTTGGACAGCTTGACCGCCACGCGCTTGAGGACGCCCGAAAGCTGCACGAAGGATCCGCAATCCTGCGTCGCCTCGACCAGATCCGGCGACGTCACCAGATCGACGCCGACGATCTCGCACAGGCGCTCGCGCACCAGCGCTGCATAGTGGGGATGGGCGGTGATGCCGGTACCGATGGCGGTGGCGCCGAGATTGATCTCGCGGATCAGCGAGACGGCTTCGGCAAGGCGCGCCTCATCCTCCGCGAGCATCAGTGCATAGGTTCCGAATTCCTGTCCCAGCGTCATCGGGACGGCGTCCTGCAACTGGGTGCGACCCATCTTGAGGACGTCGGCAAATTCGACCGCCTTGGCCTCGAACGACCGGCGCAGGATTGCCATGGCGTCGACGAGACGGTGAACGCCGATCCAGGCGGCGAGCTTCAGCGCCGTCGGATAGACATCGTTGGTGGATTGCGAGAGATTGACGTGCTCGTTCGGATGCAGGTGCTGGTACTCGCCCCGCGAATATCCCAAGATTTCAAGCGCCCGGTTCGCAATCACCTCATTGGCATTCATGTTGGTCGAGGTGCCGGCGCCGCCCTGAATGAGATCGACGACGAAGTGGTCGTGCAGCGCGCCGTCGCGGATCTCGACACAGGCTGCGATGATGGCGTCGGCGCGCGCCCGATCGAGAAGGCCGAGGCTTGCATTGGCCTGAGCCGCCGCCTGCTTGATCGCGGCGAGCGAGGCAATCAGATCCGCCGATTCACGCAGGGTCTGACCGGTGATCGGAAAATTCTCGACCGCGCGCAGCGTATGCACGCCGTAATAGGCCGAGGCCGGAACGTCGCGGTCGCCGATCAGGTCATGCTCGACGCGGATTTTCGCAATATCGGAGATAGTCATGGCTGAACTTTCGAGAGGCGGCGCTGCGGCTGCGGCGGCAGGCCGGAAGAATGATGAATGGGAACGCGGCAGAAATTGCCGGATCCGGAAGTGTCATCCGGTCAAGCCGCGGGACGGGAATTCTCTCCGTCCGGCTTGGATCCGCGCAGCTTGAATGGAAAGGACACGCCGCCGGTCGTGATACCCATCGTGTTCACGCGCCTGGGGCGATGAAACTCCGCAAGCTGCCTGCGACGTTCCGACGAGCCGACGCCAAGCTGCTCGAGGATTTCCGTCACGACGGCGTAGAGGATTTCGATGTTGCCGTCCTCGATCTTGACCGAGATGCCGAGCGCCCCATCCGCTCCCAGTCGCCTGGTATCGTCCGAGGCGCGAACACCGATTGCATAGCTGGCATCGGCGCCGAGCTTGCCGATCATTGCGCCGTCGAATGCGCGCATCAAAACCGTGCAGTAACGCCCTTCGCCCGCGACCAGTTCAGGGTAGCACGCCATCGCCCGGAAAATGCGAGCCAGCGCTGCGTCTCGCGTCGACGAGCCCTCCCGCCCCTCGCCCCGGTCCGCGGCCGAAGCAAGCTTGGCATAGAGGCGCGCCAGGCGATCCAGGGGAAAAGCGGGCGTCGGCAGATTGCATCCGTCGATCCCCCATTCGACGTCCTGCGGGTCCAGGTCGCAGAGTTCGGCGACCGTCCGCTTCACGACCAGCTGCATCGGATGATCCGGCAGGTGATAGTCGTCGGCGCCCGCTCCGATGGCCCGGGCGCCGGCAATCATTCCGACGTGTTTTCCCGAACAATTGCTGCAGACAGCCGTCGGTGTATAGTCCTGCTTGATCCAGGCCCGGTTCACGTTTTCGGACAAGGAAGGATGGCCGCCGCAGCGAAGATCCGCCTCCTCGGCCTGGATCTTTGATAGCATGGTCCGCGTCCGCACGATATGGCGCTCTTCGCTGCTGTGGGAAGCGCACATCAGCGCGAGATCGGCATCATCGAAGCCGTAGCGCTCGAACCCATCCGTCTCGAGGATGGCAAGCGCCTGAGCCGGCTTGGCGGCAGACCGGGCAAGCGTCAGGCGCGTCGGGTTTCCCAGCGCGTAAAGCAGCCTCCCCGTTGCATCGACGACCGCCGCATGGACGCGGTGACGGTTCTCGACGATGCCGCCACGATCGGTGACGACGAAATCCTCACTCGGGATCATTTCTCTCTCCATTGATGCGGTGCCCGACGGCCTTCGGCGCGCCGGGGATAGCTATCGCGGGTCAGGCCAGATCGAAACCGCCGCGATCGTCGCCGTGTTCGGCTGCAATCAGGTGGATGCGCTCCCGCATCAGAAGCCAGCCGACCACCAGCGCCGGAATGATCAGCAGCAGAGACGCGACCGTGTAGGTGCCGACTGGATAATCGAGGGCCATCAGGATCACGACGATCGCCAGGAAGCCCAGCGTCAGCACGCCAGTGTAAGGCGCGCCGAACATCCGGAATTCCGGCCGCGCCAGCTTGCCCTGACGTGACAGGTACCACAGCTTGAGCTGGCAGAGGACGATGACGCCCCAGGCCGCGATGATGCCGAGGGCCGCGACATTCAAGCCGATCTCGAAAGCTGCTGCCGGAACGACGGCGTTCAGCACGACGCCGAAGGCGGTCACGACCGCGGTCACCGCAATCCCGCCATAGGGTACGCCGGATCTGTTCATTTTCGCCAGGGCGGCCGGCGCCGAGCCTGAGATCGCCATGGAATGCAAGATGCGGCCGGTCGAATAGAGGCCTGCATTGAGGGACGACAGGACCGCGGTCAGCACGACGAGGTTCATGACGACGTCGGCGCCCTGGACGCCGATCTTGCCGAAGAAGGTGACAAAGGGGCTCTCGCCGCCCTTATAGGCGGTATAGGGCAGCAGCAGCGACAGCAGCAGAACCGAGCCGACATAGAAGACCACCAGGCGCAGCACGACCGTCCGGATCGCCCGGGGCATGACCTTGCGCGCATTTTCGGTTTCGCCTGCGGCGGTGCCGATCAGCTCGATCGAGGCATAGGCAAAAACCACCCCCTGTATCACGACCAGCGCCGGCAGGATCCCGCTCGGAAACATGCCGCCGAAATCGGTGATCGTATTCGGCCCCGGAACGTGGCCGTCGATCGGCGTGCCGGAGATGACGAAGTAAACCCCGACGATCAGGAAGACAACCAGAGCGAGAACCTTGACGAGGCTAAACCAGAATTCCAGTTCGCCGAAGACCTTCACCGACAGAAGGTTCATGGCGAGAACAAGGACCAGTGCCGTCAGCGCAAATACCCACTGATCGATCATGGCGATCCATGGGACATAGGCCTTGAAGAAATTCATGTAGAGCGCCACCGCGGTGACATCGGCGACCGCCGTCATCGCCCAGGTCAGCCAGTACAGCCAACCGACCGCGAAGGCGAGCTTTTCGCCGTAAAATTCACGGGCATAGGAGACGAACGAGCCCGAGGTCGGGCGATGGACGATCAGTTCGCCGAGAGCCCTGAGAACGAGGAATGCGAAAAAGCCGCACAAGGCATAGACGAGTACGAGCGCCGGACCGGCAGCGGCAAGCCGCCCGCCCGCGCCGAGAAACAGGCCGGTGCCGATGGCGCCGCCGATGGCGATCATCTGGATCTGACGCGGCTTCAGCGCCTTTTTGTAACCGAGATCCTCCTCGGCGAAGATCTGGCCATCGGCCTCGGTTCTGGTGGATTCCATGACTGTCATTACTCCTCCCTATCCTGGATTCGGCAGCCTCCCCGGCCGCCCTTCCGCGCAGTCGCCCCATAGATGTTAATCTGCTATGCGGTCTGACAGGTTTGTGGAATAGCTGAGGATCCGCGCCACGGTCAAGGTCTTTCGTTCGAGAGGGTGCATATATGAACGCCGGTTCGCCCATCTGGCAGCTGCCGATGCCCGAGCGCACGGTGTTGGAGGAAGCGTTCGCGGCTGCTTAACGCAGTGCGGCGCCGAGGATGCGATTGACCGCCGTCTCGACCTTTTGGAGATGAACCTCCATCGCGGCCCGGGCTTCGATCTCCGAGCCTGCACGGATCGCGTCGACAATCGCGCGATGCTCGTCGTTCGACTCCTGGCGCCGCGGCCCTAAGACCGTCAGCAGCCCGGATTGCTGCGCCATCGCCTCCCGGACCTCGTCGACGATGTCGCGGAAGACGGCGTTCTTCGATGCAGCCGCGATCAGCCCATGAAATTCCGAATCCAACCGCACCCAGGCCTCGGTATTTTTCTCTTGCTCCATCTCGTCGCAAAGTCCGAGCAAGCGGGACAGCTCGTCATCGCTCCGACGCAGCGCCGCCCAGCCGGCGGCCGATACTTCGACGTGAGGCCGCGCCTCCATCAGATCACGCGCCGAATAATCGCCGTAACTGATATTTCCGTCGCCGGCAGCCGCGAGCACATAGGTGCCGCTGCCCGTTCGCGTCTCCGTCAGCCCCAAAATCTGCAGCGAGCGCAGCGCTTCCCGGACGATCGGGCGGCTGACGCCGTATTTTCCCGCCAGCTTAGCTTCCGACGGCAGCTTCGAACCGGCAGCAAAACGGCCGGAAAGGATGAGGCTGCGCAATTCATCGAACACAAGTTCCGAGGCGCTTTTGCGACTGAGGGTCGCGGGATCGGACAGCCAGTTTTCTAGATCGTTCATCGCTTGCATTCGATTGGCCGGGCGGAATGTCCGGGCGCAAAATTGAAATCAGGCCTTCCAGGCAGTTCGTCTGTTATCGGCAATCCCGATGATGGACCGCTCGACCTCCAGCAGGTGCTCCGCCATTGCCGCGCGCGCATCCTGCTCGCTGCCCGCGGCAACTGCCTCCAGAATTCGGCGATGTTCGGCGTTGGACGCTTTGCGCCGGCCGCGAACATGCTCGACGAGTTCGGATTGCGTCGAAAGCGCGCCGCGAACATCGGCGACGACTTTCCGGAAGATCGCATTGCTGGAAGCCTCCGCGATTTCTCCGTGAAAGACCGCATCCATCCGCACCCATTCCCGGACATCCTCTTCCTCGTCCATCCGGTCGCACAAGGATGCGAGCCGGGTCAGCTGCTCGTCCGAGCGCCGCAATGCCGCCCAACCGGCAGCCGGAATCTCGATGCAGGGGCGCGCCTCCATCAGATCCCGGGCGGAATAGGCGCCGCCGCCGAGTTGGCGCGCGGGGCTTTCCGAAACGACGAAGGTGCCCCGGCCGGTCCTGGTCTGCGTGAACCCCAGTGTCTGCAGCGAACGCAGCGCTTCACGCACGATCGCCCGGCTGATGCCGTAACGTTCGGCAAGTTGCACCTCCGAGGGCAGACGGATCCCGAGCGCCAGTTTCCGATCGACAATGGCCGTGCGGATATCTTCGAAGACCGCCTCGGCAGCGTTTCTTCGGCCTATTTCTTTCTTCTCCGAGAGCCATGAATCCATATTCCGCATCGAAGAACGATGCGGGCAATCCACAGAGCTGTCAAGCAACCGAACAGGCTGATCGGGAGCGTGCGGGCGTGCGGCACGCGTCGCGGAAAGCGACTACCAGAGCTTCATATGGCGGTTGACGTCCTTGTAGAGCAGGTAGCGGAACCGGCCGGGGCCGCCGGCGTAGCAGGCCTGCGGGCAGAAGGCGCGCAGCCACATGAAATCGCCAGCCTCGACCTCGACCCAATCCTGGTTCAGGCGATAGACCGCCTTGCCCTCCAGCACATAGAGACCATGCTCCATGACATGCGTTTCCATGAACGGGATCACCGCACCCGGCTCCAGCGTCACGATGTTGACGTGCATGTCGTAGCGCACATCGGCCGGATCGATGAAGCGGGTCGTGCCCCAGCGCCCGTCGGTGTCGGGCATGGCCCGGATCGGATGGTCGTCCTCATGGGTGACGATCCCCGGCGGCGGTTCCAGCCCCTCGACCTCCTGAAAGGCCTTTCTGACCCAGTGGAAGATTGCTGCGGCTGAGCCGTCATTCTTCAGACGCCAGGCCGAACCCGCTGGAATGTAAACAAAGGAACCGGCGCGCAGCGCATGGCTGACGCCCTCGAGCTCAACCGTCATGTCGCCTTCGACGACGAACAGCACCGCTTCAGCCCGCTTGTCGGGCTCCGGGCGGTCGCTACCGCCGCCCGGCTGAACTTCCATCACATATTGCGAGAAGGTCTCGGAGAAGCCCGACAGCGGCCGAGAGAGAACCCATGCGCGCGTCCCCGTCCAATGCGGGAGCAGGCTCGTGACAATATCGCTCATGACGCCGCGGGGGATGACCGCGTAAGCCGTGGTAAAAACGGCCCGGCCCGAGAGCAGCTGGCTCTGCGGCGGCAATCCGCCGAGCGTCGAAAAATAATCCGTCTTGTTCATCGGTGCGGCTTTCCAAGCATTTGTCTCTGCACCTGCTTTATGCGCCGCCGATCCGTTAGGCAACTCACAAGCCGGACGAGCGATCCGCCATCACCAGGTGGCCGGGCCCGACCTCGCGATAGAAAGCTTTCGGGGGGGCATAGTCGACCGGTCGCATCGGGCTTTTGATCTCGTCATTCGCCACCAGGCGCTTTTCGTGGCGACGGTCGGGATCGGGCACCGGCACGGCGGCGATGAGCTTCTTCGTATAGGGGTGCTGCGGATTTTCGAATATGGCGGCGCGCGGGCCGACCTCGACGATCTCGCCGAGATACATCACCGCCACGCGGTGGCTGACGCGCTCGACCACCGCCATATCATGCGATATGAACAGAAAGGCGAGGTTGAGGCTCTGCTGCAGGTCGAGCATCAGGTTGATGACCTGCGCCTTGATCGAGACGTCGAGCGCCGAAACGCTTTCGTCGGCAATGATGACCTTCGGCTGCAGGGCAAGCGCCCGGGCAATGCAGATTCGCTGGCGCTGTCCGCCGGAAAATTCATGCGGATAACGCCCGGCCATCTCCGCGGAAAGGCCGACCTTGACCAGCAGATCGGCAACGACGTCCTTGGACTGTTTCGCCGTGCCCATGCCGTGCTCGAGATAGGGCTCGGCGATCGCAGCACCCACCGTCATGCGCGGATTGAGGCTGGCGAAGGGATCCTGGAAGATCATCTGCACGGATTTGCGCATTTCGCGCAGTGCCCTCCTGTCGAGGCCGAGCACCTCCCTCCCCTCGACGAGCACCGAACCGGCCTGCGGCTCGATCAGGCGCATGATGGCCCGCCCTGTCGTCGATTTGCCGCAGCCGGATTCGCCGACGAGCGACAGCGTTTCGCCGGCATGGAGATCGAAAGAGACGTTTTCGACCGCGTGCACGCGGCTCGTCAGCCGGCCGAAGAGGCCGGAGTGGATATCGAAGCGCTTGGTGAGGTTCTTCACCTGCAGGACGGGCGTCACTGCCACCGTATCGGCTGCCTCGGCGGGAACGTCGGATTCGCCCGTTGCGGTATTGACCACGGGAAAACGCAGCGGCCTCTGCCGACCCTGCATCGAGCCGAGCACCGGCACGGCGGACAGCAGCGCCTTCGTATAAGGATGTCTGCCGCGGTGGAAGATATCGGCGGTGACGCCGCTTTCGACCTGCTCGCCGCGATACATCACCACCGTTCTGTCGGCGATCTCGGCGACAACGCCCATGTCATGCGTGATGAAGAGAACGGAGGTCCCCTCCTCCGCCTGCAGCATCTTGATGAGATCGAGGATCTGCCCCTGGATCGTCACGTCGAGCGCTGTCGTCGGCTCGTCGGCGATCAGCAGTTTCGGCCGGCTGGCGAGCGCCATGGCGATCATCACCCGCTGGCGCATGCCGCCGGAAAAACGGTGCGGATATTCGTCGAAGCGCGAGGCGGCCGAGGGGATGCGGACCTTCTCCAAGAGCCTGATCGTTTCGGCCCTGGCATCGGCCCGGCTCAAATCGGAATGGCAAAGCAGCGCTTCGGAGATCTGATCGCCGATGGTGAAAAGCGGATTGAGCGAGGTCATCGGCTCCTGGAAGATCATCGCCACCTCATTGCCGCGCACCTGCCGCATCGCGTGTTCCGGCAGCGCCAGCAGGTCGCGGCCGCCGAGCACGACGCAGCCTTCGGTGCGGCTCGTTTCCGGCTGCAACAGCCGCATGATCGACAGCGACGTCACGCTCTTGCCCGAGCCGGATTCACCGACGATCGCCACGGTTTCACCGGGCGCGACGGTGAAGGAGACATCGCGCACGACCGGTTTCCAGGCGCCGTCCACGAGGAAGGAGGTGGTCAGCCTGTCGACGGAAAGAACGGGGCTCAATGTCTCGATCGGCTGGGCTTGGGCGTTGGCCATTTTGGCTCCTCTTGCGGCGGATGAGAACGGCGGGTCAATCCGGCCAGCGCAGCAATCCGTCGAAGCGGTGCCGGCTGCGGTTTTCGATCGGGGTTGCGATGATCTCGTTGGAGGCGCGCGCCTTGTCGAGCTCCTCAGCAAGACGGTTTGCGACGATCACCTCCTGGCCCGGATGCAGGTTGCAGGGGTCGAGATAGAAATAGCGGTGCTCCACCTCGTGGTCGCGCACGATGATCGGCGGGTTGCCTCTCGCCAGCGCATCGGCCAGATCCCAGGCGGTGATATGGGCCTGTTCGGGATCGACGATGAGACGCAGACGGTCGAGCGGATTGTTGGTGGGGTCGGGCTCGATCAGCGCGGTGACGCCGGGACGACCCTGGAGGGTCTTCTTCCAGAGATTGAGATAGCCGGTCTCGCGTTCGCGGATGCCGGCATGGTCGCGCCTTTCCCAGGCTTCCAGCGCCGCCATGACGCCGAAAATGCTCTCCTTGCCTACCTTCATGCCGCGGCCGATGCCCATATTCTGCAGGAAGGCATGGCGCACCAAATCCTTCCTGCCGGCAACGATGCCGGAGGTCGGGCCGCCGAGAAACTTGTGGCCGGAATAAAGCGCGATATCAGCCCCCTGCTCCAGGAAAATCTTGAGGTCATATTCCGATGCCGCATCGACGATAACGGGCACCCCCTTGGCATGGGCGATCTCGACGAATTCCTTGAGGTTCAAGAGGCCGTAATCGACGACGTGGTGGGAAACGACATAGACGGCGGCTGCGGTTTTGTCGGTGATGGCGTTTTCCATATGGAAGCGATGGGTCGAAGTCGCCTGTCCCACAAGCACGACCTTGCCGCCGGCAAGCCGGATTGCCTGGTCGACGGGCGCACCGTAGCTGACCACATGGCCCATCTGCACCAGCACTTCGTTCTTCTCAGACACGGCATCCGGCAGCCTCTCGATAGCCAGCAGATTGTTGCCGGTGATCGCACCGGCGACGGTAAGCGAAATACCGGCCGAGCAGGAGGCGGTGACGAAGCCCGCCTCGCCGCCGGTCAGCCGGGCGATGACGCCGCTTGCCTTGCGCTGCAGGTCGTTGATCTCGGCGAAGTGCGGCAGGATGGACGCCATCGCCGCGATCGCCTCGGGAACGACGATCGAAGCGCCAAGGCTGGTCATCGTGCCGGACACATTGATGACGGGACGAAGGCCGAGCGAAGGTCTGATATCATCGGGCATGAAGATCTCCGGAAGTCTGGGGCGAAGGGCGAAACATGGGGCGGTCGTCCGGCAGTGTCGAACAGCCGGAGAACGGACGCGGGTTAAGATAGGAAAAGGTCATCCGAAGACCACTCCAAACATGAAAACACACCTCGTCATCCATGCAAAGCGACGATCGCCTCGATCTCGACGGTGATATTGCCGGGCAGCGAGCCGAAGCCGACGGCCGAGCGGGCATGTTCGCCTGCCGCTCCGAAGACCGCGATCAACAGGTCGGAACAGCCGTTGATGACGCTCGGATGGTCCTCGAACTCGGGTACGGCGTTGACCATGCCGAGCAGCTTGACCACCCGCCTGACGCGCGAGAGATCGCCGAGCGCCTCATGCATGACGGCAAGCAGGTTGATGCCGGTCAGCCGCGCATGCCGGTACGCCTCGTCGACACCGACGCCGCCGCCGACCTTGCCGGCATGCAGGAAGCCATCGGCTTCGCGCGGCCCCTGGCCGGATAGATAGAGCATGCTGCCTTCCACCACATGCGTCACGAAATTGGCAATCGGCGGTGGCGGCGGCGGCAGCGTTATGCCAAGAGCGGCTAACCGTTGGTAAGGCGAATTCTCGACCTTGCCGGCTGCGGCGGGGAACTGATTCACGCGAACTCCTGTCATGCGAATTTCGATTGGCGAATTTGGATTGGCCGACCGCTGGTCGACGGATCAAAGGTCCTTGCGAAGTCTCGGGTCGAGCATGTCCCTCAGGCCGTCGCCGACCATCTGCAGCGACAGCACCGAGAGAACGATCGCGACGCCGGGGAAAAGCGTCATCCAGTCGGCCTGGCCGATATATTGCCGGCCGGCGGCGATCATCGTTCCCCAGGTTGGGATCTCGGGGCTGACGCCGAGGCCGAGAAAGGACAGGCCGGCCTCGGCAAGCATGGCGCTGGCGAAGAGGAATGTGCCCTGCACCAGGATCGGCGACAGCAGATTGCGCAGCACATGCCGCGTCATGATGTGGAAGGTCGAAATCCCGAGCGCCCTCGCCGCCTCGACATAGGGCAGCTCGCGAATAACGAGCGTCGAGGCTCGCACGATGCGGGCAAGGCGCGGCGCATAGACGATCGACAACGCGATGATGACGGTCGTCAATGACGGGCCGAGGGCGGCGACCAGCGCGATCGCCAGCAGAATATCGGGGAAAGCCATCATCGCGTCGATCAGCCGGGCTATCGGCGTATCGAGCTTCTGGAAGAAGCCGGCGAGCAGGCCGAGCGTGACGCCAATTGCGGCCGAAAGCGCGACGACCGCAGCCCCGACGAACAGCGACAGGCGGCCCGCGAAGATCGTGCGCGAGAAGACGTCGCGACCGAACTCGTCAGTGCCGAAGAAGAAGGTGCCGCTCGGCGGCTTCAGTCGGTTGACGATGGAAAGCTTCGACGGCGAATAGGGCGCGACTACAGGCGCGAAGGCCGCCAGCAGCACGAAGATCGCCAGGATCAGCAGGCCGAAGGCCACCGTCCTGCGCTTCATCAGGCGGCGGACGAATTTGCCGCCTTCGCTTTCGGCTGGTTTGATTGCGATATCGGCCATCAGTAGCGCACCCTCGGATCGACCAGCAGGTAGAGCATGTCGATCGCAAAATTGATCAGCACATAGAGCGCGGCGATGACGAGCAGCGCCCCTTGGATGACGGGATAATCGCGGCGCAACACCGCCGAAACGACGAGATTGCCGACACCCGGCAGGCCGAAGACTGTTTCGGTGACAACAGCGCCCGAAATCAGCACCGCCGCCGTCAGGCCGAGCACCGTCAGGATCGGGATCAGCGCATTCCTCAACGCGTGCTTGAGGATGACCTTGCGCTCGATCAAGCCCTTGGCGCGGGCCGTGCGGATATAATCGTCGCCGAGCACATCGAGCATCGAGGCGCGGGTGAAGCGCAGGATCAACGCCGAGGAGACGATGCCAAGCGCAAAGGCCGGCAGGGTCAGGTGATACATCCGGTCGATGAAGGTCGAGCCCGGGCCGCCATATCCCGAGACCGGGAAGAGATTGAACCGCACGGCGAAGAACTGCATGAGAATGAGCCCGAGCCAGAAGCTCGGAATGCTGGCGGCGAACATGGCGAGCGTCGTTGCCGCCTGGTCAATGAAGGAACCGCGCCGATAGGCGGCATAGATGCCGATCGGCAGGGCGATGGCGCTGGCAATGGCAAGCGAAAACAGCGTCAGGAAGAAGGTCGGCTCGGCCCGGTCGATGAGGGCCGATGTGACGGGCATGTTCAGGAAGATCGACTGGCCGAGATCACCCTTCAGCAACTGGCCGATATAATAGACATATTGCAACCCGAGCGATTGATCGAGGCCGAGCCGGGTTCGGAGATCGGCAATATCCTGCGGCGTCGCATCCGGCCCGAGCATAACGGCGGCCGGATCTCCCGGCGTCACACGCACGATGACGAAGACGATCGTGACGACGAGAAACATCACGACGATCATGCCGAACAGGCGCTGGAGGATGTAGCGGATCATGAATGCCGGCCTTCAAGCCCTTGCAGATGCGGCAGAAAAGATGACCGGTACCGGTCCCGAAGGACCGGTGCCGGCGGTGATGCTCACTTCTTGATCGAAGCGTTCCAGAAATACGGCCAGGGAGCCGGATCGACTCCTTCGAGCTTGACCGACTTCGCCGAGACGGCGTTGAAATCGCCGATCTTCATGAAGGGCGCGTCGGTATAAACCGCCTTCTGAACATCCGCCCAGAGCGCCACGCGCTTCGTCGGGTCGACCTCGGAGGTGAAGGCATCGACGGCGGCCTTGCGGGCTGGCGTGTCCCACCAGCCCGGCGAACTGGTCGAGAGCGAGCCGATGAGGGCCGGCTCCGGCAGGAAGGGGCTGTGGGTGATATAGATATCCCAGAGCTTCGGATCGGTGCGGCGCTGCGTCAGCGTCGCCCAGTCCACCACCTGCATATCGACGGTGAAGCCGGCAAGCTTCAGATATTCGGCGGCGACCTGCGCCATCTTGTAATGGAACTCGTATTGACGGCTGGTCAGGATGCGGATCGGCTCGCCGTTGTAACCCGCTTTCTTGGCGGCAGCCGCCGCCCCTTCCGGATCGGCGACATTATAGGCGCCCTCGACGCCGGCATCCGTCGACCAGGCAAAGGTCTTGGGGTAGATGGCGCCGTCGAGCGCATAAAAATCCTTGCTGCCGAAGGCTGCCGCCAGCATGTCTTCCATGCTGAGCGCTTGGCGGATCGCCTTGCGGACCTCGACGTTGGCAGCCACACCTTCCTTCGTATTGAAGACGAAGACCGGATAACCGAAGGGCTTCAGCATGACCGGCTGCGAGGCAGTCGACGCCTTCAGCTTGTCGTAGGATTCGACCGCGATCGAGTCGACATAATCATATTGGCCCGAAATGGCGGCCTCGACGCGGGTGTTCGGATCCGGCACCGGCACGAAGCGGATTTCATCGAGATATTGATGGCGGGCGCCGCCGTAACCATTGCCGTCGCCCTCGCGTGACTTATAGCCGTCGAAGCGGACGAGCTGGATATATTGGTCGGCCTTGCGCTCCTTCAGCATATAGGGGCCGGTGCCAATGAATTCCTTCATCGGTTCGTCCTGCTTTTCGGAAGGGATGATGATCGCCGCCGAATTGTTGAAGGCGAGCAACGAGGTCAGCGGCGCATAGGGCTGCTTCAGGGTGATGGTGACGGTCGAAGGATCGGTCGCGGCGATCTTGCCGATGAAGCCCGCCACCTGCTTGCCGCGCGAGGCGATCTTCGTCCAGCGGCCAAGCGAGGCGACAACATCCTCGGACGTCATGTCTGTATTGTCGTGGAACTTGATGCCGGTCCTCAGCTTGATCGTATAGGTTTTGCCGTCGGCGCTGATCTCCGGCAGGCTTTCGGCCAGCAGCGGCGTGACGTTCCAACTCTTGTCGAAGGTGTAGAGCGTTTCGAAAATATGCTGGGTGACGATGCCGACAAGATCAGCCGTCGACGACATCGGATCGAGCGTCGGCGGCTCGCCGATCGTCGCGACATTGATGACGCCGCCCTTTTCCTGGGCAAGCAGGGCGGACGGCAGGGCGACGAGCGCGGTACCGAGCAGGAATGCGACCAGTGTTTTCATGTGATGGCTCCCGTTTAGTTCCATTATTATGCAATTCATCTTTTTGTAACAGAATAAGAACTGGATCGATCCTGTCAAGCGCGGGCGACGGATTATGCAGCCGCGGATAGCGCGACGCCGAAAAAGCACCATCTTCATCTGCGGCTGTCTGCGCTGCATGAAAGCGGCATGATATGCCAAAGTCAGGTGGTCGCCTGCGGTCAGGCTTCAACAGAACGGGAGAACGGGATGAGCATCGATTTCAACAAAGGAAAGTGGCTGAACGAGCCGGCCAGCTGGCGCGCAGACGAAACCAGCCTCACCCTGACGACCGACGAGAAAACCGATTTTTGGTGCGAAACCTATTACGGCTTCACCCGCGACAACGGCCATTTCCTCGCTTTTCCCACCGGTGACAGCTTCACCGCCGAGATCCGCATCCAGGGCGAATTCCGCACCCTCTACGATCAGGCCGGCCTGATGGTGCGCCTCGACGAAACACGCTGGGTGAAGTCAGGCGTCGAATTCACCGACGGCGAAGCCTTCCTCAGCGCCGTCGTCACCGACGGCAGATCCGACTGGTCGGTGTCCCAGCCCTTCAAGGAACTCGAAGATTTCCACATCCGCGTCACCGTTGCAGGCGGCGCCATGCGCATCCAGGCCTCCCGCGACGGCAGCCGCTGGCCGCTGCTGCGGCTAGCGCCCTTCCCGGCTGCCGACCGCTATGAAGTCGGGCCGGCGGCCTGCACGCCGGAGCGCAGCGGGTTGAGGGTGCGGTTTTCGGAGTTTTCGATCGGGCCGGCGATTACGACGGATCTTCACGATTTGAGTTAGCCGGATAGGATGCGATCGGGATTGCATTCCTGAGCAGCAACGTTCACGCCTAAAGCGCAGCCGCAAGGAGAGTACCGAACCCTCATTTTCGAGATGACATCCGCCCCGTTCTCTGCGAAAAAGAGCGCGATGAGAGACAGGGGCGCCCGTCGACAGACGGGCTGAGAAGCACCCTTCGAACCTGAACCGGATAATGCCGGCGGAGGGAGTCGCTCGGGGTCGCGGTTTCGCCCGCACGAATTGCCCCGTGCCCGCCCCCGCCTGAAAGGGGCGCCATGCAAAACAAGATCACGTCGGGAGCCATGCTGAAGGCGATGCGCGAAAAGCCGCCGCTCGTCCAGTGCATCACCAATTATGTCGCCATGAACATCGCGGCCAATGTTCTGCTTGCGTCGGGCGCCTCGCCCGCCATGGTGCACGCCGCTGAAGAAGCCGGCGAATTCGCCGGCATCGCGAATGCATTGACCATCAACATCGGCACGCTTTCGACGCAATGGATCGAAGGCATGCAGACGGCGGCGAGGGCCGCCAACGCAGCCGGCAAACCATGGGTCCTCGATCCGGTCGCGCATTACGCGACGGCCTTCCGCCGCGGAGCGGTCGCCGATCTCCTGGCGCTGAAGCCGACGATCATCCGCGGCAATGCTTCCGAGATCATCGCCCTTGCCGGCGGAGAGAGCCGCGGCCAGGGCGTCGACAGCCGCGACCCGGTCGAGCAGGCGGAAGGCTCGGCGCGGCGGCTCGCCGAGCGGCAGCGGGCGGTGGTCGCCGTCACCGGTGCGGCCGATTTCGTCACCGATGGTGAAAGAGCCGTGCGCATCAAAGGCGGATCGGTCCTGATGCCGCAGGTCACCGCACTCGGCTGCTCGCTCACCTGCCTGATCGGCGCCTTTGCCGCGACCGCCCCTGAGGATACGTTCGGGGCGACAGTTGCGGCCCTTGCGACCTTCTCCGTCGCGGGCGAGGATGCCGCCCTCGGGGCGGCCGGCCCCGGCTCCTTCGCTTGGCGTTTCCTCGATGCGCTGTCAGCCCTGGACGCCGAAACGCTCGATGCCCGGGCAAGGATTTCGGCCGTATGAAGGTTTTCGACCTTTCGCTCTATCTCGTCCTCGACCCCGAACTCTGCGCCGGGATCGGCATGGTCGAGACCGCGCGCCTTGCCGTTGCCGGCGGCGCCACGATGGTGCAACTGCGCGACAAACATGCGGGCACGACCAGAATGATCGAGACCGGCCGAGCCTTGAAACAAGCGCTTGCGGGAACCGGCGCCCTGCTCATCGTCAACGACGATGTCGAGGCGGCGATCGCCATAAGTGCCGACGGCCTGCATATCGGCCAGGAGGACATGGACGCGCGCACGGCACGGACGATGATCGGTCCCGGGATGATCCTCGGCCTCTCGGTCGAGACAGCGCCGCTTGCTAGCGCCGTCGATCCCGGTATCGTCGATTATGCCGGCGTCGGACCGGTCTTTGCGACACCGACCAAGGCCGACCACAAGCAGCCGATCGGCTTTGACGGTCTGGCAAGGCTGGTGAAGGCTTCGCCGGTGCCGTCAGTCGCCATCGGCGGCCTCAAGGCGAACCACGTGGCCGAGGTATTTGCCGCAGGCGCCAATGGGCTTGCCGTCGTCTCAGCCATCGCCGGCACGCCGGACCCCGAGGCGGCCACGCGCCGCATCGCCGCAGAAATCCGAAAGGTCCGCCCATGATCCGCAACGTTCTCTCCATCGCCGGCTCCGATCCCTCGGGCGGCGCCGGCATCCAGGCCGATCTCAAGGCCTTTTCCGCCCGCGGCGTCTACGGCATGGCGGTGCTGACCGCGCTGACGGCGCAGAACACGCAAGGGGTGAGCGGCGTGCATCTGGTGCCGCCGCAATTCGTCGCCGACCAGATCAATGCCGTCTTTGCCGATGTGCGCGTCGACGCCGTCAAGATCGGCATGATCGCCAATGCCGGCATCGCCGAGGCCGTTGCCGCAGCCCTCGCGCACCGGCGTGGCATCCCCGTCGTTCTCGACCCGGTGATGATCGCCAAGGGGGGCGCCGCCCTGCTCGCACCTGAAGCGGTCGACGTGCTGACCAGGCGGCTGCTGCCACTTGCCACGCTTCTCACCCCGAACCTGCCGGAAGCCGCCGCACTTCTGCACCAGCCGGTCGCGACAAACCGGGCCGAGATGGCCGCCCAGGCCGAGCGGCTGCGCGCCCTTGGTCCGGCCGCCGTGCTGGTCAAGGGCGGACACCTCGACGGTGACGAAAGCCCCGACGTGCTTGCCACTGCCGACGGCCTGCACTGGTTCGAGGCGCGACGCGTGCCGACCAAGAATACCCACGGCACCGGCTGCACGCTGTCCAGCGCGCTGGCCGCCGAACTCGCCAAAGGCGACTCGACGCCAGGGGCTGTTGCCATTGCCAAGGACTATCTCGCCGGCGCGGTCGCAGCCGCCGGAAAGCTCAGCGTCGGCTCCGGCCACGGTCCGGTGCAGCATTTCCACGCGCTCTGGCAAGAGGGCGAATAGGCGCTGGCATCGGCAAACAGATGCAAATGTAAAACGGCCCGGCTTGTTCCGGGCCGTTTTGCATTGGACCCATACCGCACGTCGAGGCCGCAACGAGAACAGTCGCGTCCAAGAAAATCCCTGTTGACAAGCCTTCTGAGATGGCCAAGTCTATGACATTAAAAGGGGATATATTCCGCAATAACGGAACATCCAGAGGAGAGACGGGTGCCGGACCTGCTTGTGAGCTTATATTCCACTAGGCTCGCCGAACTGAAAGAGCGGGCTGACGTCGTCGGCGCCTCCATCCGTCCGGCTCTTCCTGCGGAACTGCACCTCGTGGTCAACTGGGTTCGCGAACAATTCAGCGAGAATTGGGCGAGCGAGGTTTCGGTCGCTTTTTCCCGCCAGCCCGTCGCCTGCCTGATATCAGTCGAAGGCGGCAAGTTGCTTGGCTTTGCCTGCTACGACACCACGGCGCGTGGCTTCTTCGGCCCGACCGGCGTCGATTCCGGAGCACGCGGCAGGGGCATCGGCCTCGCGCTGTTTTCCGCCTGCCTTGAGACAATGAAGACGCTCGGCCATGCCTACGCCTTCATCGGCGATGCCGGCCCCGTCGACTTCTACGCCAGCACCGCGGGTGCAGTCGCCATCCCTGCCCCCGACAAGGGCATTTACGAAGGCATGCTGCGAAGCGCGCCGAAATGATCAGCTGATACCGGAGCACCAGAATTGTCCTCGACCCCGCTTGCCCTTTTTGTCGGGCTTCCGAATCCCATCATTTCGGATGATGAATTCGCGCTCTTTCGCGACACCAACCCGCTCGGCCTTTTCGTCGGGCGGCGCAATCAGCGCGAGCCGGAGCAGACGAGGCGGCTGATCGAGCGCTTTCGCGAAGCCGTCGGCCGCGACGATGCGCCTGTCTTCACCGACCAGGAAGGCGGCCGCGTCCAGCATCTCGACGCCGGCCCCTGGCCACTCTTCCGCAGCTTCGGTCAGTTCGCCGAACTGGCGCGCCGCGATTTCGATCTCGGAAAAAAAGCACTGCGCCTTTCCTCCCAGGCCATGGGTGCGATGATGACGGAACTCGGCCTTTCCAGCGGCTGCTCGCCCGTTCTCGACCTCGTCTTCGAGACGACGAGTGCGGTCATCGGCGCCCGCTCCTTCGGCCCCGATCCCGATTTCATCGCCGCCCTGGGTCGCGAGGTGGTCGACGGCCTGCTTGAGACCGGCAATATGCCCGTCATGAAGCACATTCCCGGCCATGGCCGGGCCACGCTCGACTCCCACAAAGAACGTCCGGTGGTCGATGCCAGCCGCGAAACGCTCATCGCCACCGATTTCAAACCCTTCGTCGCGCTGAAGGATACGCCCTGGGCCATGGTCGCCCATGTCGTCTATTCGGCCTACGACGCCGAGCTGCCAGCTTCGATCTCGCCTGTTATGCACGACCTGATCCGCAAGGAGATGGGCTATGAGGGCGTGCTGATATCCGATTGCATCTTCATGCAGTCGCTCTCCGGCACCCTGCCGGAACGCGTCGCCCAAGTGCTCGACGCGGGCTTCGATATCGCCCTCCACAGCCACGGTGACGTCAGGGAAAGCGAAGCCGCAGCCAAGGCCGCCCGCCCGCTGACCGACGCCGCTCTCAAGCGCATCGCCGCCGGCAAGGCCCGCCTCGGCAATCTCAAGATCGATTATCGCGCCGCTCACCGGCAAGTCGAAGACATGTTTGCCAGCGTGCCGGCCGCCTGACCGGCACATCATTTTTCACGTATAAGAAGAAGGGGAATGGAACATGAAAAAATATCTTCTTGGGGCCGCAGCACTCACGCTGATTTCGGGATCCGCCATGGCGCAGACGGTCCTGACGGCGAATATCGAGCCGGCGACCACCTGGGTTCGCAACTTCAACCCGTTCAACCAGACCTCGGCGCGCCAGTCGACGCTCGACTTCATCTACGAGCCGCTCGTTATTTTCAATCGCTTCGACAGCAACAAGCCGGTCTACCGCCTGGCCGAAAGCTTCAAGCTCTCCGACGACCTGAAGAGCATAGAGTTCAAGCTGCGCCCCGACCTGAAATGGTCGGATGGCGAGCCGCTGACCGCAGCCGACGTCAAGTTCACCTATGACTATCTGAAGAAATTCCCGGCGCTCGATTTCGTCAGCATCTGGACGTTCGTCACCGAGGTTCAGGCCGTCGACGGCCAGACGGTGCGCTTCACGCTCGCCAATCCGAGCTCGCTCGCCGCCGAGCAGATCTCGCAGCTGCCGATCGTTCCCGAACATGTCTGGAAGGATGTCGCAGATCCCGTCACCTTCGCCAACGAAAACCCGGTCGGCAGCGGTCCGCTGACCGAGGTGCCGCGCTTCACCGGCCAGACCTACGACCAGTGCCGCAACCCGAATTACTGGGACAACGCGCACCTGAAGGTCGATTGCATTCGCTTCCCGCAGCTTGCCGATAATAACCAGATCCTGACGGCAACCGCCGACGGCACGCTCGACTGGGGCGTCTCCTTCATTCCCGATATCGATAATGTCTATGTCTCCAAAGACCCGGAGCATTTTCACTACTGGTATTCACCGAGCAGCATGGTCGCCTTCCTGTTCAATTTGGAAACGGCGAACGAGAACAACAAGAAGGCCTTCAACGATGTGAAATTCCGCCGCGCCGTCGGCATGGCACTCGACCGCAAAACGATGATCGACGTCGCCGGCTACGGCTACCCGACGCTGAACGAAGACCCCGGCCTGATGGGTGAACTCTACAAGAGCTGGGCAGACCCTTCCATCAAGGCCGACTTCGGCAAATACGCGACCTATGACGCCGACGCGGCCAAGGCGCTGCTCGACGAGGCCGGCTACAAGGACAAGGATGGCGACGGCTTCCGCGACAATTCCGACGGCAGCAAGATCGCCTTCTCGATCATCGTCCCGAACTCCTGGACGGACTGGGTCGACACCGTCAACATCGCCGTCGAAGGCATGCAGGCGGTCGGCATCGATGCCAAGATCGAAACGCCTGAAGAAGCCGTCTGGACCGGCAACCTCATCAACGGCACCTTCGATGCGGCGATCAACAGCCTGCCGGCTTCGGCTTCGCCCTACTATCCCTACAAGCGCGCCTTCAGCGCTTCGGACAAAGGCAAGACCCGCTTCACCGCGCAGCGCTGGTTCAACCCGGATGTGGAGAAGCTCGTCACCGAGTTCACCCAGACCGCCGACCTCGCCAAACAGAAGGAAGCGATGAACAAGGCGCAGCGCATCGTCGCCGAAAACATGCCTGTCATTCCGGTCTTCAACAATCCGAACTGGTACCAGTACAACACCAAGCGTTTCACCGGCTGGTCGACCAAGGAAAATCCCTTCGTCAATCCGTCGATCTCGCGCACCAATCCGGCGCGCCTCTTGAACCTGCTCGCCTTGGAGCCGGTCAAGTAAGGCATTGATCTCGGGAGCGGCGCGTCAACGCCGCTCCGCTCACGACGGAGTCCCCATGGCTTTCCTGCTTCGCCGCCTCGTCTTCTACATGGCAGCCTTCATCGCGGCAGCGACGATCAATTTCTTCCTGCCCCGTCTGATGCCGGGCGATCCCGTGCAGATCATGTTTTCGAGCGCCGGCGCCGAATTGCCGCCGGAAAGCCTGCAGGCGCTGAAGCTGACCTTCGGCTTCGTCGACGGTCCGCTCTGGCAGCAATATCTCACCTATCTCGGCAGCATCTTCACCGGCGATCTCGGCCGCTCGATCAAGTATTTCCCGTTGCCGGTCACCTCGGTTCTCGGCCATGCCCTCGTCTGGACCGTCGGCCTGATGGGAACGGCGACGATCGTCAGCTTCGCGCTCGGCACCTTCCTCGGCATCCTCGCCGCCTGGCGGCGCGGCAGCAGGTTCGACGTCATCGTCTCCGTCGGCGCGATCTTCGCGACCTCGGTACCAGCCGTCGTCACCTCGCTGATCGTGCTCTTCATCTTCGGCTTCACGCTCGGCTGGTTCCCGAACGGCTATGCCGCCGACCCCTCGCTCGATCCGGCTTTCAGCCTGCAATATATCGGCAGCGTCGCCTATCACGGCATCCTGCCAATGGCGACCCTCTGCACCGTGCTGATCGGCGGCTTCACAGTCACCATGCGTAACAACATGATCAACCTGCTCGGCGAGGATTATATCGTCATGGCCCGCGCCAAGGGCCTTTCCGATCGGCATGTAATGCTCTGGTATGCGGCGCGCAACGCCCTGCTGCCGACCGTCTCCAGCCTTGCCATCGCGATCGGCACCATCCTCGGCGGCTCGCTGGTGACGGAGGTCGTCTACAACTATCCCGGCCTCGGCAACATTCTCTACCAGGCAATCCTCGCCCGCGATTATCCCGTCATCCAGGGCCAGCTCCTGATCATGACAGCAACCATGCTGATCGCCAATTTCATCGTCGACGTCAGCTATATCTCGCTCGACCCGCGGCTGAAGGGAGCGTGAGATGAAGAGCCTGCTGCGAAACCGCAAGGCGCTGATCGGCCTCGTCATCATCGCTCTCATCATCGCCGTCGCGATCGCGGCACCGCTGCTGACGCACTACGATCCGGCCGCCCGCACCGGCAGGCCGCACCAGCCGCCATCGCTCGACCATCTGCTCGGCACGACTCGCATCGGCCAGGACGTCTTCGCCCGCCTGCTCTACGGCGCCCGCACCTCGCTTGCCGTTGGCTTCGGCGCCGGGCTGCTGATCACGCTCGTTGGCACAGCGCTCGGCATCATCTCCGGTTATCGCGGCGGCAAGACGGACGAAATCATCAGCTTCTTCACCAACATGGTGCTCGTCGTTCCCAATCTGCCGCTGCTACTGGTGCTCGCAGCCTTCATCGGCCAAGCAAGCCCGCTCGTCATCGCCCTCATCCTCGGCGCCACTTCCTGGGCCTGGGGCGCACGCGTCACCCGCGCCGAAACGCTCTCGGTCAAACACAAGGATTTCGTCAAATCGGCCGAGATGATGGGCGAGCCGCAGTGGCGCATCATGACATTCGAGATCTTCCCCAACGTCATATCCATCGTCGGCATCAATTTCATCGGCAGCGTCATCTTCGCTATTATCACCGAAGCGACATTGGAATTCCTGGGGCTCGGCGATCCCAAAGCGATCTCCTGGGGCACGATGCTCTATAATGCGCAGAAGGCCTCCGCACTTTCGGTCGGCGCCTGGTGGGATATCCTCACCCCCTGCTTCGCGCTCGCCTTCCTCGGCATCGGCATGTCGCTCCTCAACTTCGCCGTCGACGAGATCGCCAATCCGCGTCTGCGCACTGGCAATCACCTGAAGCGCTGGTCGCTGCTCGTCCACTCCGGGGAGGGCCGCCTGTGACGCAGCCGCTGCTCTCGGTGAGGAACCTCACCATCGATTATATCGGCGAGGAGAAGGATTTCCGCGCCGTCGACGACGTCAGCTTCGACGTCACGCCGGGCCAAGTTTTCGGCCTCGCCGGCGAATCCGGCTGCGGCAAGAGCACCATCGCCTTCGCCATCAGCCGCCTGCACAGGCCGCCGGCGCTGATCCGCAAGGAGAGCCGCATCCTGCTCGACGGCTGCGACGTGCTCGGCCTCGACCGGCAGGCGCTTGCCGCCTTCCGCTGGCGCGAAGTCGCCATGGTCTTCCAGAGCGCCATGAATTCGCTGAACCCGGTGCTGCGCGTCGAGACGCAATTCTATGACGTGCTGCGCACGCATAAGAACATGAGCCGCGCGCAGGCCCGCGAGCGCACCGCCGAGATGCTGAAACTGGTCGACATCGCGCCGGACCGCATGCGTGACTACCCGCACCAGTTTTCCGGCGGCATGCGCCAGCGCATCGTCATCGCCATCTGCATGGCGCTCGATCCGAAACTGGTCGTCATGGACGAGCCGACGACGGCGCTCGACGTCGTCGTCCAGCGCGAGATCCTGCAGCGCATCAACGAGCTGCGCCGCAGCTTCGGCTTCTCGGTGCTTTTCATCACCCATGATCTCGGGTTGATGGTGCAGTTCTGCGACCGCATCGGCATCATGCTCGGCGGCAGGCTCGTCGAGCAGAACGATGCCGGCGCGATCTACAAGACACCGCAGCACGCCTATACGAAAAAGCTCTGGGCGTCCTTCCCCTCGCTTCATGGAGGCGTGCTGCTATGAGCGAAACCATCCTCGTCCTGGACCAAGTGAGCAAAACCTTCGGCCACGGCGCATCCGCCGTCCATGCCGCCCGCTCGATCTCCTTTTCGCTGCATGCTGGCCGGGCACTGGCGCTCGTCGGCGAATCCGGCAGCGGCAAGACCACTTGCGCCCGCATGGCGATGCGCGAATATCAGCCGACAGCAGGACAGATCCTCTATAAGGGCCGCCCGGTCGAAGGCGCCGGGGCGGACGAGATCGCGCGCTACCGCAGATCCGTGCAGATGATTTTCCAGGACCCGTTCGCCTCGCTGAACCCGGCGCATACGATCGCCCACCATCTACAGCGGCCGCTGAAGCTGCACAGGCCGGATATCCGCCGCAGCGAGATCGATGCGACGGTGCGGGAACTCTTGCAGCGCGTCAGGCTCGACCCGGATCTTGTCGCGCCGAAATATCCGCATGAACTCTCCGGCGGTCAACGCCAGCGCGTCAACATTGCACGCGCCCTCGCCGTCAAGCCGGAGGTGATCGTGGCGGACGAGCCGACTTCGATGCTCGACGTCTCGGTGCGCCTGGGCGTGTTGAACCTTCTGAACGAGATGAAGCAGGAGATGAATCTCGGTCTGCTCTACATCACCCATGACATCGCCACTGCCCGTTACGTCGCCGAGGACATCGCGGTGATGTATGCCGGCCAGATCGTCGAATGGGGCAGCACCGCTCGGGTGATCGACAATCCGCTGCATCCCTATACAAGGCTGCTGCTTTCGGCAGTGCCCGATCCCGATGTCCGCTTCGACGATCCGAAGGCGCGCTTGATGCCCGAGGAGGTGGAACATATCCGCCGTCGTTCGGCCGCACCGCAGGACGAGACCGTCGAAGCGGAGCAGAACCATTTCATGCGGATGATCTGAGGCCGGCTTGCTGGCCTCGCTCTTCGCCCTGTGCTAGGGGACGGTTCCTTTCATGTGAGGCGAAACCGTCATGCTGCCCTGGATTCAGCTCGATTCCGCGACCATTCCCGGCGAAGACGGCGAACTCAGGCTGAAGCAGCGCGGCAGCGAATTCTCGATCATGCTCGGTGCCAACGAGTTGATGAACAGCCGCCTCAGCGGCTCGGAGGAAGCGCTGGCAACGCTGTCCTGGGAACGGATCACGGCGCATCCGAAGCCCCGAATCTTGATCGGCGGGCTCGGCATGGGCTTTACCCTGCGTGCCGCCCTCGCCGTCCTTCCCGAAGATGCCAGCGTCACCGTCGCCGAACTCGTGCCCGCCGTCGTCGCCTGGGCGCGCGGGCCGATGGCCGAGGTCTTCAAGGGCTGTCTCGACGATCCCCGCGTCGGCATCCATCAAGGCGACGTCGGCGAGGCGATCCGTGCCGGCAAGGCAGGCTATGACGCGATTCTGCTCGATGTCGACAACGGCCCGGACGGGCTGACCCGCAAATCCAATGACCGGCTCTACGATTTTAACGGCCTTCGCGCCACCCGCGACGCACTTCGCCCCGGCGGCGTGCTCGCCGTCTGGTCGTCCGGCCCCGATCCGGATTTCACACGGCGTCTCAAGGACAGCGGCTTTTCTGTCGACGTCGTCAACACCCGCGCCAACCGCAAGCGCGGCGCCCGCCACGTCATCTGGCTGGCGGTCAAACCGGTCCGCTGAGACGAGCTCAGCCGCCGGAAGCGATCCTGCGCGCTGCGTTGATCGCACGGCGGGCGCCGGCGCGCAGTTGCACGGTCTCCGCACCGGCAATGACCAGGTCGAAGCCGAACTTCAGCAGTTCGCCAGCCCGCTCGCCATCGCCGGCATAGGCGCAGGCGAATTTGCCGTGGGCGCGGCAGCGAGCAACGGCATGCTGCATGGCGCTGTCGATTTCGGCGGCGTTCGGCGCCACCTGGTCGCCGTTCGACAGCGCAATCGAAAGATCGGCAGGACCGACGAAAATGCCGTCGATGCCGGTGACGCCGAGAATGCCGTCGATCGCGTCGAGAGCGGCGCGGGTTTCGATCATGGCGATGGCGACAGTGAGTTCGTTGGCGCTCTTGAGATACACTTCAGCCGACAGACCGGTATGGTTCAGCGCCAATGACGGCCCCCAGCTGCGCTCGCCGAGTGGCGGATATTTCGTGGTCCTGACCAGGGCTCGCGCGTCCTCGGCCGAATTGATCATCGGCGCGATGATACCGGAGGCGCCGGCATCGAGCAGCCGCGAAGCGGAGGCAAAATCGCCGACGGGAATGCGCGCGATGGCCGGCTTGCCGGCAAGACGCGTCTGAGCGACGGCGTTTGCCGCCGACTGCATGTCCCACATGCCATGCTGCATATCCAGCACGACGGCATCGAAAGCTTCGTGCGCCAGGTGGTTGACGAGCATGGCGTCGGGGATGCCGACCCAGGCGGAGATCATGCCGCCCTGGTGCTTCCTGATCCGGTCCGCAAAGCCATCGATTTCAGCTGCGCTCATGCCATTCTCCTCATTTCGACAGGCCGTCTCCGGCCGGATTGCCGCCAAGCGGCGGCAGCAGTTTATCCTCTGCGCCACCGCGAGATGATGACCATCACGACGATGCCCGCCGCCGCCAGAATTGCTCCCCAGAGCATCCAGATCTTTTGGGCGATCATGAAACTGGAGGCCGGATAAGGAAAATAGCCGCTTCCCTGCCCAATCCAGATCAGGCCGAGCAGGACCATAAGCAGTCCGATGACATATCCGATCGTTCGCATGCTTCAGCCACCTTCTTCATGAATTCGATCCCACAATGTCGATCGGCATCGCCGATGACAAGGCTTCTCCCGTGGAGAAATGCAACCGCTACTCAGCATTTCTCTCTACCTCATCCGACAGCCAGGTGCAGAGCTTCTCGCTGAGGACATTTGGAGATCGCGGCGGCACCAGCCAATAACCGCGGTCGGCCGCCTCCAACTGCGGGCCGGCTTGCAGCAGCATGTGCGCCGAAAGAAGCGTATCGACGAGGCCGATCCAGCCGAGCGCCACGCCCTGCTCGCTTAGTGCGGCCTGGATAACGAGCGAATAGGTATTGAAACTGATGTCGCCGCGGCCGGCATTGATGTCACGCTGGACGGAAAGTTCGGCAAAATAACCGCGCCAGTCGAACCAGGGCGATGGCAGCGGCGCGTCGAGATGGATCAGCCTCGCCTTGGCAACCTGCCTCGGATCGTCGAAAGGACCATTGCGATCGAGAAACCCGCGTGTGCAGACAGGCACGACCCTTTCCGGCAGCAGAAGCGTACCGACGGCGCCGAATTCCGCCCGCGTACCGAAAACCACCGCAACATCCGCCTCGTCGCGAAATCCGGCCGCAAGCCGCTGCGTCGCGACGATCTGCATATCCGTTTCCGGGTGCAGAAGGCGAAAGCCATCCATGCGCGGGATCAGCCAAAGTGCCGAGAAAGCATAATCGGTTCTCAGCCTGACCACCGGTCTTTGCGCCTCGACCCGGAAACTGCGGGCGAGCGCGTCGATGTCGCCGACCGCCTTGGCAGCCACCTCGAGAAGCCGCTCGCCTTCCGCGGTGAGTTCGACGCCACGATGCTGGCGGCGCAGCAGGCTGACGCCGAACTGCTCTTCCAGCCGGCGGATCTGATAGCTCACGGCCGGCTGGCTCAAACCGAGAAGCGCTGCCGCCGCGGAAAAGCTCCCGAGCCGCGCCACCTCGACGAAGAGGCGCATCCATCCGAGCTCAGGCGTCCGTTCTGACATAAAAATCCTTTTGGGCAGATATCGAAAAAAGCCGCCTTTACAGGCGCGATATTAGACGCTTCAATAAAATCTTCAAATAGCAAAAGGCAATTCAAATGGCGCGCCCGAATATCCTCATCCTGATGGTGGATCAGCTGAATGGAACCTTCTTTCCCGATGGCCCCGCCGATTTTCTTCACGCGCCGCATCTGAAATCGCTGGCAGAGCGCTCGATACGCTTCGCCAATACCTATACGGCAAGCCCGCTCTGCGCGCCGGCGCGCGCCTCCTTCATGTCCGGGCAATTGCCGAGCCGGACGCGCGTCTATGACAACGCGGCCGAATTTGCTTCCGACATCCCGACCTATGCCCACCATCTGCGCGCGGCCGGATACCAGACGGCGCTATCAGGCAAGATGCATTTCGTCGGCCCCGACCAGTTGCATGGCTTCGAAGAGCGCCTGACGACGGATATCTATCCGGCCGATTTCGGCTGGACGCCCGACTACACCAAGCCCGGCGAACGCATCGACTGGTGGTACCATAATCTCGGCTCGGTCACCGGCGCCGGCGTGGCCGAAATCACCAACCAGATGGAGTATGACGACGAGGTCGCCTATCACGCCACCCGCAAGCTCTTCGATCTCTCGCGCGGCCAGGATGAACGCCCCTGGTGCCTGACCGTCAGCTTTACCCATCCGCACGATCCCTATGTCGCACGCCGCAAATTCTGGGATCTCTATGAGGATTGCCCGGCCCTCGACCCGGCGGTCGCGCCGATCGCATATGGACAGCAGGACCCACATTCGCAGCGCCTGATGAGAGCCTGCGACCACGATGCTTTCGACATCAGTCAGGAGCAGATCAGGCGGGCAAGACGCGGCTATTTCGCCAACATTTCCTATGTCGACGAGAAGATCGGCGAGATTCTCGACGTGCTGGAACGCAGCCGCATGGCCGACAACACGATCATCCTCTTCGTGTCAGACCATGGCGACATGCTCGGCGATCGCGGTCTCTGGTTCAAGATGAACTTCTTCGAAGGTTCGGCTCGCGTTCCGCTGATGATTGCGGCACCGGGCTGGAAGCCGAAGCGCATCGACCAGCCCGTCTCCACCCTCGACGTGACGCCGACACTCGCCGGCCTCGTCGGGATCGATATCGCCTCACTGAGACCGTGGACCGAGGGTTGGGATCTCGCAGCGCTTGCCCAGGGCGGCGGCAGCCGAGGCCCCGTGCCGATGGAATATGCCGCGGAAGGTTCCGAAGCGCCGCTCGTCTGCCTTAGGGACGGGCGATACAAGCTCTCGCTCTGCGAAAAGGACCCGCCGATGCTGTTCGACCTTGAGGCCGACCCCCACGAGCTCGAGAACCTGGCGGAAAATCCGGCGCATGCCGACGCCTTGGCAAGCCTTGTCGAACAGGCCGGCCGGCGCTGGAACCTTTCCGATTTCGACGCAGCCGTGCGCGAAAGCCAGGCGCGCCGCTGGGTGGTCTACGCCGCGCTGCGCAATGGTGCCTATTATCCCTGGGATTATCAGCCGTTGCAGAAAGCCTCGGAGCGCTACATGCGCAACCACATGGACCTGAACGTGCTGGAGGAGAGCCAGAGGTTCCCGCGCCAGGAGTAAGCTTATTAAGCCGACCTGCGCGCCGGCGCCTCATGCAGGAAATCCTCGATGAACGCCTTTTGCAGCAGAATGCCGTCCCATTCGTTGGGGAAGAACGGCGAGTCGTAAATCACAGTGAAAGGACCGGCGTAACCGGCCGTCTCGCACATCTCCAGGCACTTGCGGTAATCCTCGGCATCGAGACCCGCAGCGTTATAGTCCGCCTTGGCGTGGCAGATTTCCGCCCGGCGCATGATATCGGCGAGGCCCTGATATTTGGCCGGCGCCGTCCAGTTGCCCAGATCGCCGTTGAGCCCGACCGTGCCGTCCAGCCGGTCAAGCAGCCAGTTCATCTCGACCGGTGACGGCAGCAGGTCGAACCAGTTCTCGACGACGACACGCACGCCGCTGCCTTCCGCCTGCTCTGCCAGCCAATCAAGATTGCGGGCGGCGCGGGCAAGGTTTTCCGGCGTCGGCTTCTGCTTGCCGGCGATGACGCGCATCCTTTGCGCCCCGAGCGCAGCCGCGATATCGATCCACTCTGCCATCCATCTGACATCGCGTTCGGCCGTTTCGGGATGGCTTGGATCGCCGTCCTCGACCAGTAGCGTCTGGAACAGCACGTTCGACGACGCCACCGCGTCGCTGAGTTCAGTTAGATAGGCGGCATCAAGGCTCGGCAGATGGAAGGAACAGACCTCCAGCCGGTGGATATCGCGCGCCGCGAGCGCCGCCGGCATGTCGATCAGCGCCGCGCCGCCGGGGCCGTAGGGCTCTTTCGGCGCCGCACTCTTATCAGGATCGGGGCTATAGGCATAAACAGCGCCAAGCAGCCGATGCAGCGACCAGGTCGAAACCGCGAAGCGTCCGTTCTGCAAAACTTGCACGTGCCTTCCTCCAGAATCTCCTCACCCATCAATGGCAATAAACACCGGGCGGTTCAATTGCCAATTTCAGACGAAATCGCCCCGGACCACCGCCTCGGCCACAAGTGCCGCCCCCAGCAGCGCCTCGTCGCGATTTGCGGTCGCCGAAAGCAGCAGACCGACCGGCATGACTGCTACGCCCGTGCCGCAGGGGATGGAAACGCCGCACCAGTCGAGGAAATTGCCGAGCGCGGTATTGCGCAGCGTCTTGTTATTCGTGGCGAAGAACAGTTCGTCATCCTTTTCCAGCGGCGCGATCGGCGGTGCGACATGGGCGACCGTGGGAAAAGCGATCAGGCGATTGCCAATGAGGCGGTTCGTATCGGCGATCAGGCGGCTGCGCGCCTGCAGCATCGCGATGTAATCGGACGCCGTTGTCCTGCTTCCCAAGCGGGTACGCATGACGACGCGATGGTCCATACGGTCTGCATCCGGCCCCGCCAAACGTTCCTGGTGAAGGGCGAAAGCCTCCGCCGTCACCAGTGGACCATATCTCGTCATCAGATCGAAGATTTCGCTGAAGGCGGGAATGACGGTGCGGGAAACAGAGGCACCGGCGCTTTGAAGACGTTCCAAAGCCATCTCGAAAGCAGCGACAACGCCCGGTTCCGCCGCATCGAAAACGATATTTTCGGGCACGACCAATTCCAGCCCCCGCAACGGACGCTCGACGACATCCGGCGCGGTCAGGCCGCGCATCGCCGCATCGATCCACACGCCATCCCTGACGCTGCGGCAGAGCGGCCCCAGCGAATCGAGGCTCTTTGCCAGCGGATAGACGCCGTCCATCGCATGACGGCCTGATGTTGCCTTATAGCCGACGATCCCGTTGAAGGCGGCGGGAATGCGCACCGACCCGCCGGTATCCGTGCCCATCGCGACCGGCACCAGCCCGGCTGCGACGGCAACACCGGCGCCGGAGGAGGAGCCGCCGGGGATGCGCGGGAGATCGGTGCCGCGCGGATTGACCGGCGTGCCGTAATGCGGATTGATGCCAAGGCCGGAAAAGGCGAACTCGCTCATATTGGTGCGGCCGATGGCAATCATGCCCGCCTGCCTGAGGAGACCGACGACCGCCGCATCGCGAGTGGCGGGCGGATCGGCGGCCAGGACGACGGACCCTGCCGTCGTTGGCAGGCCCTCAATGTCGAAAAGATCCTTCCAGGCGATCGGAACGCCGTCCAGCAAACCGAGCGAGCGGCCTTCCCGCAAACGTTTGGAGGAGGCGCGCGCCTCCTCCATCGCCCGGCCTTCGAGCAATGTGGTGAAGACCGCCTTGTCGGCAAAACCCGAGATGGATTCGAATACCGTCTCGGCCACATCGACCGGATCGGCGACACCGCCCTGGATGAGAACGGAAAGCTGGGCGACAGACATCGCACCGAAGGATTTGCTCATGGGACGGTCCTGATGAGAGATGCCGCCTAGGACTAAACCGGATCATTCGAGCGGGCCAGAGCCTCACGATCTTTTGCATTTATTGGTACGAATTTTTGAACACTGAGTTTGAATATCGCCCCTTCAATTGCCACGATTGAAGACACACATGCATGCACGCATGGCGAGCCGGTTCGGCACGAGGGTGAGAGTTTACTCTTCGACCGGCTCGCATGTGTTCCAGGAGTAATAAAAATGACAGATTGTGAAAATTTAAGCCGTCGCCAGGACATGGTGACCCTCCACGTGAAAGAGGACGAAACTGCCGGTCCAGGCGAGCGCGACTATGTGGAACATGTCAGCGCCCAGAAACTTTCCGGTTTCGAGCGCATCGTCGTGGTCGCAGCGCTGGTTGTCTTGAGCTTTGTCGGTTTTGCCGCATATTCTTCCAGCGAGACGGATCCGGTGACGACATCGGCCATTGCCGGCACCCCTGACGATACGCCGCACCATCAGCCTTACGGCCATTGCCGTGACAGTAGCCCTTATGCTGAAAGGGTCTGCTGATAGCAAAGTCGACTACCCCCGGGCGACATTGTTCGCCGGGGAGGCGTTCCTTCGCCGGGCATGGAGACCTCTGGCTCAAGGCTGCGTTGACAGCAAAAAGGGGAAAGAACCATGGCCGGCAAGATCGATTACAATCTCGAACGTTTCGTCGATGCCCAAAACGGCATCTACGAGCAGGCGCTTTCCGAGCTGAGGGCCGGACGGAAAACCTCCCATTGGATGTGGTTCATCTTCCCGCAGATAACTGGTCTCGGCACCTCGGCAATGGCGGAAAAATACGCCATACGCTCGGCCGGGGAAGCCGCTGCCTATCTCGCCGATCCCACGCTCTCAAGCCGGCTGCTGCGCTGCGTCGAGGCGATTTTATCGATCGACGGCCGATCGGCTCATGACATCCTCGGCTCGCCTGATGATATCAAGCTGCGCTCTTCGATGACCTTGTTTGCTGCGATCAGCGATCACGACTCACCCTTCCACCGGGTGATCGATCGTTTTTATCAAGGAAAATTCGACGAGCGGACGATCGAGATCCTCAGCGCCAGGGACTAAGGCCAGTGCTGGCCCCAGTCGCATCAGCGAAAAAATGGCGATCCGCATGCGGCGTTCCATCCTTTGACCTGGCAAGCAGGGGTAGGCGACGTTGATTGATTTTCTACTCTGAGAATCACTGGGCACATGATACCTACCCTGGATAGCTGGGGTTTATCACCCATGGCGCAATCCCGGCGAAGGCCGCCTCCGTCGCTTTTTTGTGAGTAATTGCTTAAATTCTTGAGTTGTTAGCTTTTTTTCATGATGATGCCGGTGAACGCATCCGAGTCTTGGGTAAGAATGTCTGGTGGGGATCAAATTTCCAATGTTGCAGATCAGAGCTGGGACGAAATGCATTGCCTTTTTGATAGCGACCGGAGCGATTTTGGCTGGTTGCCAGTCATCCGGCGTTGATGGTCTGGCTGCTTACGGCGACAGTGCCAAAACCCTCCAGGACGACTCGGCGGTCGCCTTCTACAAGAACGACGAGCTGATAACCAACGGCAAACTGCAGTTTCAGGAAAAAAACTACGGAAAATCCTACGCCATCTACAAGCGCGCCGTCGACGTTTTTCCGGAAGACCCGGCCGCCTGGCTAGGCCTGGCAGCCTCCGCCGACATGGTTGCCCGCTTTGACACGTCCGACCGCGCCTACCAGCAACTCTCGCGGATGATCGGCAACACCCCGATCTACTACAACAATATCGGATATTCTCACCTGTTACGTGGCGACCTGCGGACTGCCAGACGCTATTTCCTGAAAGCCTATGAGCTCGATCCCGGAAACGAAGTCACTGCCCGTAATCTCGAACTGATGAAGAACAGTGTGAAGTATGCTCAGAGGTAATCGATCCTTCAGCGATCGGCAATCTGCGTCGAGATGAGAACGCCCTAGATATGAGCAGCGGCACGGCGCCCCTGGCGGCGTCCACCGATTGCTTTGGGGATTTCGGCGAAGTCGGTATTTACCGTGCCTTCCGAAGGATGAGCTTGCCTTCCGGCGAGAGCGTGCGTTCGTAACGCGGCAGGTTATTGATTGGAATGCCGCCGGCTTCGATGGACGCAAGAGTGCTATCCGGCGTTAGAGTTTCCGCCGACAGGGCGCGGACCGAAGGTGCGAAAAATTGTGCTGGTTCCTTGCCGGGCGCGCTGAGGACCAAGGCTGAACCCATGCGTGCACCGCTTATGTCGTTGCGCATCCCTTCGTTCATCGACAAAATGGACTTTTGCAAGCTATCAATCTCCTGGCGGATCAGTGCGACTTCGTCGGCCTTGGCAGTATCCGCGATGTTGCCCGACTGCTTTTCCATTTGTCCTCTCAGGCCATCAATGGACCTTTTGAGCGCGGCGATGGTTTCGCGGCTCTCGCGAACATCGGCTGAGTTCTTGGCCGTATAAATGAGAACGCCGGCATTCACCGGCAGGAGCATGAGGATCAAACCGACGAGCAGCGGGTTTCTTGAGCCTCTCGGCTCTGGTGTTCGCATGTGGCTTGGTTTTGCGCGGTCGGCTTCGATGTCGATATTCGGGATGCCGGTCATTTTGTGTTACTCCCCCGTAAGTCATAAAGTTGGACACATTGTCCGGGAACAGGCGATCAGCACCAGGCCCGCAATCATTCCGACGTAAATACACCTTCCCACGCCCGTTCGAGCATATCGAGCGACGCGATTCCAGTTATGCCATTGAATTCGCAGTAAGAACCGACGAAATCGATAAGATATTTCGGATGATAACACGACGCTAGCACATCGCCATTGTACTTGCGATCGTAGAACAGGTTCAGGTCTGGATCGCAGACAACCACTCCGGCGCCGCTGGCATAGGATTTGAAAATTCTGATATATTCGTCTCGCGACGGCGTGTTGACATAGATCTTGTATTTGAGGCGCCGCAAGCCCGCCTCGTCGGAGAGGTCCTTCGGTGCGATATTGGTCGAAAACACGACCAACTCGTCAAAGGGAACCTTGAATTTCTTGCCGGTGTGCAGCGTCAGGAAGTCATATCCGCGCTCGAGCGGCACAATCCAGCGATTGATGAGCGCCTGCGGCGCCACTTGCTGACGCCCGAAGTCGTCGATGATGAAGACGCCGCCGGAGGCCTTCAAGTGTATGGGCGCTTCATAGACATTTGGCCCGGCGTTGAAGGTGAGATCGAGCTGATCGAGGGTCAATTCCCCGCCCGTCTTGATCACCGGGCGGCGGCATTCGATCCATCGGCGATCCGCTTTCGGATGAGAATCCGTATCAGCCTCGGATACAGGGTGGTGCACGGCTTCGTCATAGAAACTGATGACATGGCCGCCGACCTCGATGGCATAGGGCACCCAGATCGTTTGGCGAAACAGCTGCGACGTCCGCTCGGCGATGCTGGTCTTTCCGTTGCCGGGCGGTCCGTAAAGCAGAATAGAGCGGCCGGAGTTAATGGCCGGGCCGAGCTTTTCGACCAGGGTGTGCGAGAGCACCAGCCCCTCAAGGCTGTCGGTCAGCCGCTCGGGGGTCACGCGCTCGTCATGGATGGACTGCAAACCGAGTTGCCGGCAGAACGCGTCGAGCGATACCGGCGCCGGTCCGACATATTGGCATTGACGCGACGCCGTGTGGGCATATTCGAACCCCTTCATTGACAGCGCATATCGGACATCGGATTTGACATCCTCACCCGCCAAGCCACGGGCCTCGAGATAGGCGAGTTTTACCAGTTCCTTGATCAGGATGTTGACGATCACTTTCGGCAATTTCATGCGCTCAGCGAGATGAGATGCCGTGGTCGTATCCTGTTCGGCCGCACATTTTGCGGCCAGCCGGAGCAGGAACGACTGATCCAATCCCGCTTGTTCTAGGCTTGCCGGTGCCATTGGCATCCGCGGGTCGAGGGAAATGATCGCATCATTACGATTTTGTTCGAGCGAATACTGCATACGACCTCGCTTGGCTCAACCGCCGGGTTTCATGCTGACGAGAAGCATGACGACACGGATAACAATGGGGACGAGAACGATGATGAGGCTCACCGGAAAAAGGAAGGCGCCGAGCGGCAGCAGCATCTTGACCGGCAGGGCGTTGGCCTTTTCCTCCGCGCGGACAATACGCAGGTCGCGCATTTCCTTGCTGTAGACCCGCAGCGTCTGCGTAACGCTGGTCCCGAGTTCCTCCGATTGGCGGAACAGAACGGAAAGGGCCCGGGCCTCATCGATCCTCAGGCGGGTGGCAAGGTTGGCGAGCGCCTCGCGCAATCGCCGGCCGCCACGCACTTCCAGCATCATGATCGAGAGATGAAGGCCGAAGTCCTGCTTCTTGTCGACGAATTCACGAGCAACCCGGTTTGCCGCCGCCTCGATGCTCATGCCCGCATCGAGGCAGACGATCAGCATATCCATGAAATCGGGAAAGAGTCGGCGGTACTCCCTCTCCTTGGCGGCGCCGCGCCGGTCGATATAGATGTTGACCAGGATGAAGGTTACGCCCGCAGCAAACATCGCAATGATCAGGGCCGCCATCTGCGACATATTGGGTGCGATCCGGTTTACGGCCCAGACCGCCGCAACGAGAACGCTGATACAGACCACCGCGCGAACCACCTGGAAGGTGGTCACGGCGCCGGCAGCGAAATACCCCGCACGAATCAGCCGGTTCTGGGTGGAGTTCACATTCGTGTCGCGTCGCGTAATCTCGAAATAGCGACGGATCAGGCGGTTTTCAGCCTCGCCGAGATCGGCGATCGTCGTATCGCCGAGGTGGAACTCCTCGCGGGCTGCCGCCGAGCTCTTCGACACCCGAACCGCGACCTCGCGCTGTCGAAAAAACAGTTCCGAGGCTGCTGCTGTAAAGATCAGGACTGCAAAGAAGACGATGAGGTAAATTCCATACTCACTCGACATGACCGCCTCAGTACTCGAAGTTGACCATCTTGTAGAGAATGACATTCCCGATCGCCATGACGGTGAGCAGCACGCTCACAATGGCGGTTCCGTAGCCGCTATCCCAGACGGGATCGAAGTAGGTCGGCGACAATGCCTTGATCATCGCGTAGAGCAGAAAGGGATAAACCGACATGAAGATCGCCGTGATACGCCCTTCCGAGGAAATCGCTCTGACCTTCGCCTTCAGCATCGTCCGGTCTCGCAGCGTCTTCGAAAGGTTTTGCAAGATCTCCACGAGATTTCCGCCGGTTCCCGCCTGTACGCTCAACGATATCGCGAGCAGATTCAGATCCTCGACGCCGACCCGGCCCGCCAAGTTGAGAAGGGCATCATCCAGTGTAACGCCGTAGGTGAGTTCATCCGAGAGGAGGCCGAACTCGGTGCCGATCGGATCAGGCATCTCGCGGGCCACCAGAGCGATCGCCGCCGGCAGCGGGTGGCCAGCCGCGAGGCTGCGATTGGCGACATCCAGCGCTTCAGGAAGTTTCAGTTCGAATTTCTTCATGCGGCTGGCCCGGGCGCGCCAGACGACGAGTGCCGGGACGAGGAGGCAGATCAGGAGAAAGACGGGTATTCTGAACAGAGTGCTCGGCACGAGGAACTGGACGACCAGCCATGTCACAAGTGCGCCGGCGATCGCGAAGAGAGCAAAACGCCTGATATCGAACTTGATTCCCGACTGGGCGTAGAACCGCAGCAGTCGCTGCATTATGGGGGTTTGCCGCCAACTGTCGCCGGCACCGCGCTCCTTGAGCATATCGCCATAGGTTTTACGATGATCATCGCTGACCTCGAGCAAGCGCAACCGATGGTTCACCGCGCGGTGGCGTTCGGATGTCTTGAAATAGCCGCGCATGATCGCTTCGACAGCGACTAGGGCCGCGGTGAAAACGGCGGCGTAAAGCAGCGTGAGGGTCGTCATTGAACAGGTCCCGTTTGCAGCGGTTTACCGGGATCGAAAATCGCCACAGGGATCTCGATCCCGAGTTCGGCAAATTCCTCGACGAACCGCGGCCGGATGCCGGTGGCGCGGAATTCTCCATGGATCCGCCCACCTTCATCGGTGTTGATTTTCTTGAATTTCATAATCTCCTGCATCTGCACGACTTCGCCCTCCATGCCGGTGATCTCGGAGATCGAGACAACTTTGCGGCTGCCGTCGCTCAGGCGCTGTACCTGCACGATGACGGTGATGGCGGACGAGATCTGCGAGCGAATACTCAACTGCGACATCGGCATCCCGGCCATGCCGACCATCTGCTCAAGCCGGCCGACGGCGTCGCGGGGCGTGTTGGCGTGAATCGTCGTCATCGACCCCTCGTGACCGGTATTCATCGCCTGCAGCATGTCGAATGCCTCGTCGCCGCGGACTTCGCCGACGATGATGCGGTCGGGGCGCATGCGCAGGGCGTTTTTCAGAAGTTCGCGTTGGCGGATCTCGTTGCGTCCGTCGAGCGTCGGCGGTCGGGTTTCCAAGCGCCCGACATGGGGCTGCTGCAGTTGCAGTTCGGCCGCATCCTCGATGGTGATCAGGCGCTCCTTTGGAGAAATCTGGGACGAGAGAGCGTTGAGCAAGGTGGTCTTGCCGGAACCGGTGCCGCCTGAAATCACCATCGACACCTTGCCCTTGACCGCAGCGCTGAGAAGGATGCGCATCGCATCGGCCATGGCGCCATATTGCACCAGGCGCTCCAATGTCAGCGGCTTGCGGGTGAATTTGCGAATGGAAACGAGCGGTCCATCGACCGAGATCGGCCTGATGGCAACGTTGACACGCGAGCCATCCTTGAGGCGGGCGTCGACCATCGGCGTCGACTCGTCGACGCGGCGACCGACGGCCGAGACGATCTTGTTGATCACCCGAAGCAGATGGTCCTCGTCCTTGAACCGCACGGCGGTGCTCTCGAGCTTGCCGCTCCGCTCGACATAGACGCTGTTGTAGCCGTTGATGAGAATATCCGCGATCGTGTCGTCGGCCAGCAGCGGCTCGATCGGCCCCAGCCCGAGCATCTCGTCGGTGATATCGCGAATCAGATCATTGATTTCCTTGGCATTCAGCGGAAAGTTGTTATTGCGGATGTAATCCTTGACCAGCGGTCGGATCTCGGTGGCGATCTCCTCGTTGTCGAGCGTGTCGAGAATCCCGAGGTTGATGCGATCGAGCAGGTAGCGGTGCAGATTGACCCGCTCGGAAACCAGGTCCGGCCCAAGCGAAGCTTCTTCGCCACTCACCGTGCTGCTGACAGAGACCGGTTGGGCAGGCATGTTCTGCGCTGCGACGAGTGACAGTTCGGCCGCCTCCGGATGTTCGCGGATTTCAGGCTCCTGCTGATGCTTGTAGAAACGCCCCATGATGCCGTTCGCCATGTTTCCCACCCCTGAACTATTTTACAATGACCGTGGAACCGACTTTCACCCTCTCATAGAGATCGATGACGTCGGCATTGCTCATGCGAAAACAGCCCGATGACGCGAAATCGCCGACCGTCGACTGCTCGTTCGTTCCATGAATGCGGTAGAGCGTGTCGGTCCCGCCCTTGAAGAGATAGATCCCGCGAGCGCCCAAGGGATTGAGCGGCCCGGCGGGCACCAGGTCCGGAAGCCCGGCTGCGCGCGCCTTCATCTCGGCAGGCGGGCGCCAGTCGGGCCACTCCGCCTTGCGTCCAACCTTGACAGTCCCGCTCCAGCGAAATCCATCTCGTCCGACGCCGATCTTGTAACGGATCGCCCGTCCATCGGAGATGACGAGATCCAGCGTTCGGTTCGCGCTGACGATGACGATCGTTCCAGCCGCGTAGCCTTTTTCGATCGTCACCACCGTGCTTGTCGTCGGCCCAAGGCTTCGCGGCACTAGCCCGGCTGCCGCCGCATCCCCGGCGACGGCCAGAACGGCCAGAAACACAAGGCCGACGCAGGACCTTATGCACCCACTGTCAATCGCCTTCATCGCACCAATGCTCCAAGTTTACCGACCGCGCCGCAGAAGCGCGCACGGGAATTCACCTGAACCGGCAGCACTCCGCGGTTGACCGCCTCGCTCAAAGTCTCCCAGTCATCCGCAATGACGTGCGTCGGGATGTCCTTGAATATCTTCTCCGTTTGTTGTCGGCGCAGGCCGAGGCCAAAAAACTTGGCGCGGTATTTGTTGATGACGATGAATATCTGATCCGCACTTCCTCGCAGCCGCACCAGGTTTGAAAACAAATCCTTCGCATGAGAAAGCGCGGGGACCGTCATTTCTGTGACGATATAGATGCTGTTGACCGAAGTGAGCACCTCGTATTTCCACGGCGTGTCATAATAGGGGATGTCGACGATCGTGTGGTCGCTCTCAAAGGCGGCCACGTCGAGCATACGCAGCACGAGTTCACCGCCCTTCGGCGCCAGAAGGACTGACGGCTGCTTGAAGGACAGCAGTGAAAAGCCGCCCGGATGCCGCTTTCGGACAAGATCGATGAATTCGAGATCGACCCGGGAAGGATTGGCGATGACCGGTTTCAAGTCGTAGTCGTTGACAAGATTGAGATAATAGCCGAGCGCCCCAGAACAAAAATCCGTGTCGAACAAGTCGATCCTCGGCGTGGAATTCTTGGTCGGCTGGGCCAGCACATGCGCGAGCGACGAAGCGATCATGCTGGCGCCCGCGCCACCGACGGCTGAGACCACGGCATGCACCCGGCTGTCGCTGGCGCCCGTGCCTGGCGCATGGGTCGAAATCATGTCGATCAGGGCGCGGCGCTCGAGCGGCTTCTTCAGCCAGTCATTGCCGTTCAGGCGGAAGAGCAGCCGCAGCATGTCGTCCGGCAAGTCTTCGGAGACGACGACGAGCGGAACGTCCCGATAGCGGGTGCGAAACGCGAAGAGCTCCGGTTGCTGCAGCAATTCCCCGTTGTCGACGTCGAGAACGATCAGTCCGAACTGCGTCGGATCGAGTCGGCCCTTTTCTCCGAGCGCCTTCAGCGAGAGATGGCGGACATCGTAACGCGAAAGCGACCCGAATGTATCGAGCATGAAGCTCGCTGCGGCCGCGTCGTCGGAGAGAACCAGGATCTTGGTGGATGCGGCAATGTTCATGTGCGCTGTCATTTTCGCTTTCCTACGCGTAACAAGAAGTCAGCAGGTTGAGCAGGTCTTCAGGTCTTCCGTCGTGATCGTCACCGGATGGGCCGGGATGGTGACGTCGTTCAGTCCCAGCAACCCGCCGAGGATCGGCAGATCGAAGGTGATGTCGCGCACCTCCAGCCGCATCGTCAGCACCGGCCCGTCCGGGCGGCCCCAATAGCCGAGTCCCGATCGCTGATAGGTGACCATCAGCTTATCCGGCGTGATGCGCCAGTTTAGGTCGCAAATGCCCGGGTGGGGATCGGTTCCCGCGTTGCAAACGCCGTCGCTTCCGAGGACAATCCGGTTCAATGCCGCCGTGCTGCAGTTCGCAAGAGCCGGTCCGCAGGTCGAGGATATCGTGGCATCGTTCGGCGTCGCTTTGCCGTTGTTGAGCGGATCGGCAGCTTCGACCGGGAAAACGGCAGCGAAATTGGTTGTCAGCGGATCTGATACGGCCGCCAGTCGGGCACCATATTGCAGTGCCTTGACCGTCTGATTCCACTGCGACATGGCATAGCCGAACTCGATGAAGGCGGCGAAGACCAGCATGACGATCGGAAAGGTCAGCAATGCTTCGACAAGGCTGGCGCCACTGCTATCCTGCCAGAATGCCTTGATTGCCCTGGAGGTCACCATCCGATGTATCTCTCTTCATGGAAGGAACTGATCGTGATGGCGTCGAGTCCGAGAAAGGCGAATACCGGTGAACTCTGATAGAGATGCGCAGTGGAAATGGTGATGTTGCCGTCCGCATCGGGTGCACTGATTGTGATGTCGGAAGGGTCGTTCCAGCCGGGGACACGGGGCTCAGCATCTGCCGCGGGTGTTTGCGTTCCGTAAAAAGCAATGGTCTTGGCCGTCGCCTGATTGCATGTCGGCACATAGGTTCCCGAGGCCGGTCGGCAGCGCGAAAGGTAACGCCCCGCATCGCGCAAGCCTGCGTCGATCTGCATGCGCTGCCAGAAGATGCTGCCAAACTCCAGTATTCCAGCCGCAAAGAGCGTCACAAAGGGGATTGCGAGCAGCGCTTCGGCGAGCACTGCGCCTTCCTCCCGCCGCCAGAAACCGAGGCAAAGCCGATGCAGAATAAAATTGCGGAACGCCATCATCTGACCAGCTCCGATTCTTCCCGCAGGAATTCGTCCAGCGTACCGCGACCACCCTTGCCGGTGATGTCGATCATCTCCAGGGAAAGGTATCGTTCGCCGGCATCCTTTATCGCCGGCTTGGTCAGGAACATGCGCGCGAAGGCAACGGCGCGCGTGGCCTTGTGACCGTTCAGATGGCCGACCGAAGCCTCATAGCCACAATTGACAATGGCCGAGAAAATCTCGCGGCGGTCGCCATATTCGGCTGCCGTATAGTTCGAAAGGTCCGGGCCGGCATAGCACTGACCACCCGTTGCCGGCGTTCCGGTCTCACCATTCGCCGAGGCATGATTGATGAGAGCCGCGTTTGCAAGCTCGTAGCGATAGACGTCATAAGCGGAGGGCTGTGCTGGCGTTCCGGTCGCCTGCGGGGGATAACTGGAGTAGTTGCTGAGGACCGTGCTCACCGAGGGCGCTGCCGTGCCCTGCGCGACATTCCAATAGGTCGTGTAGTTCCAATTGTTGCCACTGCTGATCTTGCCGCCGGCAAGCGAGGTCATGCCCGCTCCATAGCCGAGCGGCAAGGCCTTGGTCGCATCGCCGACAACGGCTCCGACCATGACTGGATCATAGGTATCGCAGCCCTTCTTGCCCTTGCCGCTGATTGACTGCGCGGAGCGCACGTTCTGGGCAGGCCGGTAACGATAATCTCCGTTCGCCTTGTTGAACGACGAGGAGTAGAAGCCAAAGCGCGTATTGACCCCGTCCTCGACGGGCCCCGCCTTTGCGCCGGTCTCTGTATCGAGGTTGTCCTGTGTGTAGCATGTACCGGGATTGCCGGTGGCAAGAGCCTCCGCCAGCACGGACGCACCATTGCCCAAGGGGGTCCGCAGGAAGCCGAAATTGCCGGGACCGGGATTGGATGCCGCGGTGCTGTGAAGCTCGATCTGTCGTCCGTAGAGATTGCCGGCCGCAAAGTTGGTGTGCAGGGCCGTAGCTGCAGTTTCGCTGGCGCTTTCACTCGTGTTCCCCACCGGCTCGAACGGATTGCAGATGTAGATCGGCGTCACGTCGCAGGCACTGGCGTGATATACCGCCACGGCGTCGGCGGCGATGTTGATTGTATCGCGGTTGAAGCCGACGGGGATCGGAAAGATCGTCTGCATCGCTTGCGGCTTGGCGATGACCCAGGCATAGGACGCTTCGCTGGCCACTGTCGTTTCCATCGAAGCCGGGATTGATGTATCGTCGTTGGCCGGGATATCCTTCAGAAAAAGCACGGTAACAGTGCTTCCGGCATCGTTGCCGGCGTCATAGGTCACGCTTATATTCGAGCCAAGCGACATGCCGGTTCCGCCGCCGGAAAAGGCCGCGCTGTTGGCGATTTTCTCGATCGCCGTCTGCGCCCTCGTAATGGCATCATCGCGGCCATCGAGTTCGCGGGCCCCGGCCAGCGCCATCGCATCGACGGCGTTCTGGAGATCGGTATGCAGGTTGCTGCTGCGACCGACATCGATGATCAGCAGCGAAAAGCCGAGAAGCATTGGCATGGCGATGAGCGTCAAGGCGATGACATAGCCGCGATGATCGTTCCAGAACTGTCTGACAACCCTGCTGAGCATTGGCGTCCCCCCATCACGGCGCTATCGCCGTGATGACCCCGTTTCGTGCATTTTCCCTCCGGCGCACTGCCGCAGTTCATGCCTTTCGCCAGCCTATTGGCTGGCGGTCGCCCCGTTGGAGGCCCCATTCGCCCCCATGGCCGGCGACGGCTGAACAACGCCCAACCCGCCGTTCTGATATTGAGTGACCACCCTGCGGATCACCTTGCCGTCGCTTGCGATTTGCGTTCGCTGGGCTTCCGGCGGGAACGGGTCCTGAATGTGGATGGCCTTGTTTGCTTCCACGGCATTGCCGAGCCCGAAGGTGATCGTGTCGCGATGGTTCATGTAGTCGGCGCAGCCGGAAGCGAGGCCGGCGGCTGCAAGGACGAAAAGGACGCGCTTAGCGTTTTGTAGCAACGGCTTGGACTCCCTGGTTCAGGTCGAGACGATGGCCATAGGGCCCAGTCACACCTTCGCCATTGCGAAAGCGTCGGAGCATGTCCTTGTCGACTTCCATGACACCGAGCGCAAAAAGCTCGAGGTCGTTGGACGAACGCGTCTGGTCGAGCGGACTGTAGAGATCCTCGCCAGGGCGGGCCGGTCGAACGATGTGCGGCGTGACGACGATGACGAGGTCGGATTCCTTCTTCTGGAAACTCGTCGAACGGAATAGTGCGCCGAGCACTGGTATCTTTCCGAGGCCGGGCAATTGCTGGATGTCCTTGGCATTGATCGACTGCAGCAGGCCGGCCAAGGCAAAGCTCTGGCCGTCGCGAAGCGCGACCGTGGTGCTGGCCGCGCGCGAGATGAAGCCCGGATTGCCGTTGACGTTGATCGACGGATCGAGTTCGGAAACTTCAGGCTCGATCTCCAGATTGATCAGCCCATCATCAAGAACCACCGGCTTGAAGGTCAGCCGCACACCGAAGGGGCGATAGTCCGTCTCGGTGGCGACCGTCGTGCCGTTGTTCGTCGTCTTCAGGATCGGCACCTCACCGCCGGCATGGAAGCTGGCGGTCGAGCCGCTCATGGCGATGAGGTTCGGCTGCGCCAGGCGACGCACCAGTCCCTTCTGCTCGAGGGCGTTGATCACCACGTCGATGTGGCCGCCCGAGATTTCCAGCACCTTGGCGATCAACTGGCCGAAGGGCAGCGCCCCCGTTGCCGCACCCTTGGGATCGAGGAGGCTACGGACCAGGTTGCCGTCATCGTCCACGGTGATACCCTGGCTGGTCGTTGCCTTGCCGATTCCGTTGTTGCCGTGCCCGGACCAACCGATCCCGAGGTCACGACCCGTCTGGCGCGAGGCTTCGATGACCCGGACCTCCAGCATCACCTGCTGGCTGTCACTGACGCGCAACTGGTTCAGCACCGGTTGGTCGGAATAGGACTGGGCGATTTCCATCACCCGCTGCAGTTCGATGCCGTCGCGGACGAAGCCTGTCAGGCGAATGCGATCGTTGGAGTTGATGACCCTGACCCGAGCCGAGGGCGCGGCAGAGCGAATGGCGGAGGCGACTTCGCTGAAATCGCTGGCAACGCGGATGTCGATGACGCCGAGAAGCGACTTGTCTTCGCCATAGACCGAGATATTGGTGGCGCCGATCTTTTTGCCGCGAATGAACAGCGAGCGGTCGGAAAGCGGCACCACGTCGATCATATCGGCGCTGCCGATGACGAGATCCCCGAAGGGCTGCCCGGTATTGAGCGTCAGCGTCTCGTTCGGAGGCAGCGTCACGTGCTGGACCGATTCGCCTAAAGTGACGGACTTTTCCTGTGCGTTGGCGCAGCCGGCAAATCCAGGGGCCAAACACACACAGGCCGAAAACACTGCCGCTAATGCCGCAAGGCTTTTCGTCCCTGCGATTCTTCTCTTGCCGCTCGCCATGCCTGCTTTAGCCCCCTCATTCGGCTAGCCGCACCTGCGGCATGCCGTATAAACATCACTGGACCAGGCCGACTCGGTGCTCCTCGCGCTTCGTCGTGTTCCAGACCCCCACTGTCACCCACTTCGGCTCAACCGGCAACACCGGTTCGACCCTTTGCTCCACAATCTGCACTTGTTTCTCGGGTTCTGGCAACTTCTTTTCCAAATCCTTGCCCAGTTCTGTCGCCATCGCCCCGCCACCGAGGTCGGCGACGGTGATCGGCCGGGTCTGCTCGATAGAGGAAGAGGCAACATTGCGGAGCGCCAGTGAGAGCGTGCCGATACTGGAGCCGAGGGTAAGGCGCTGCGCCTCGTCGGTCGTGACCTCAAAGGTCACGGTCTTGACGACGGATGGCTCGTCCTTGCGCTCGTCGGCCGTCTGGTCCACCGCCAGCACCTTGACGCCTTGCAGCAGCACGTCGACGAAGGTCTGATCGTTGCCGGCCGGTCCGCGCACGACCCGCGTCAGAAGCACGTCGACGCGATCGGAAGGCCTTACGAACCCGGCAACGCCGAGCACGTCGTTGACCCGGATGGAGACCGCCTTCATGCCCTGGTCGAGCGCCGCCGACAGCGTGGCGCGTTCGCCGGTACCGGTGATTTTCGAGGATAGAACCGGCTCGCCCGGATCGATCGCCGCCATGGCATAACGCGGCTGGGCATCGTTGCCGACGACCAGATCGATGCTGACGAACGAGCCTGCGGGTGTTTCATTGGAGGGCCAGGGAATGGCCCTGAGGTTTTCGGATCGAATCCGGTCGCCGAAGCGCATTGGCGTGGCGGCGACCACAAGTGTCCTTTCCTCGGCCTTCACGCCGTTCATCGCCAGCAGTCGGGCCTTCTGATCGGAGAGATACGCGCGCATCCCGAAAACTGCGGCGGCGGCGAGTACAAATGCAATAACGAGACTTAAAATCGTTGAAGAACGCATCGCGGTTACTCGCTACACTGGACGGAGTGCATCCATTCATTATTTCTAATTTAGAAGAGAGGGGTTAACAAAAACCCCTCCCTTCGTCGAACGCCAATATCAGGCCGGGACAGCCAGCGCGGTCGTGAACCACCCTGCCCATGCCGTCCAGACCGCACTCAGATTGGTGCCGGCCAGTGTCACCGCCGTGATCACCCCGCCAACCAGCAAGGCAAGCAGAATGAGGTATTCGGTAAGTGCGACGCCATCTTCTTCCCGCGCGAAAGCGCGTACGCTATTTACAAATGCTTTCATCGAGAATTACCTCCCAGGTAAGTGGTGCGCCGTATTTCCCCGGCACTTTGTCGTCGAGACCGCCCCTTCGACTGGAAATATTAATAATCTGTTAATTCTAATTTAGTCAAATCTTTTGTAGGCGAACGGGCGATATCTATACTTTATGGTTAAAACTGGGATGAAAGAACCGGCCGTAAAAATCGACAATTTTGCCGTAATCGAGTGAACCTAGCCTACACAATAAGCTTAAAATAGCCGAAAAGGTCGAAGCCTATGCTGCAAATGGTCAATGTTACTAGTTCTCTTGCAGTATTTCTTTTTCTCTACGCGGCCTGGACCGATTTCCGTACATGGAAAATCCCCAATGCCGTCGTGCTGGCGCTCGTAACACTTTGTGCACTGCGGGCAGTGGCCTTGATACTTGGCTCGGATGATGTCGGCGCGGCGCTGTTTGCCTCGAGCGGAATCGGCGGCGACATCGCGGCCGGTCTGCTGATGTTCATGCTTGGGGTGGCTCTCTGGGCGTTCCGCCTGTTTGGCGCAGGAGACGCCAAGCTTTTCCTGCCGATCGGCCTTTTTATCGGCTGGCACGGAATGATGCCGTTCGCGGTGCTGCTGCTTGTCCTCGGCATCGTGACGCTGCTGGTCCTGCGGCTGCCGGTGCCGCTGGCAGTCGCGCATCTCGCCTTTTTCATACGTATCGAGGAAATTCGGGCGAGCCGGAAGATACCCTATGGCGTCATCATGGTTTTCGCGACGCTCCTGACCATGGCTTTGCCCATGATCCGACAGCAGTTGCAGCTTCGGTGACCTACCCCGAAAAGGCTCTGTCCGACCTGTTCTCCAGCGCGGCGATCTCCTCGGAGACCTCGCTCAATCGCTGACGCAGGTCGCTGTCGGTGCCGTCATCGACCTCTTCCTCGCCAAAACAATAGCGCGCCTCGTGAAGCTCGAGCTTGGCTTCGAGCTCGGCGCGTCTGGCATATAGCCGCTTGAGATAGACGTGGTTCATCTCCCGGTCTCCACATCGTCCGGTGATGGGAAAACGATGTGGAGGCGGTAAGGTTCCGGTCTATCAGGTGAAAGAAGCGATCGCTGCTCTGCAGGCCTTGGCGAAATGGCCGCAACAGCCGGCGGCGCCCATCGTTTGGCGACTGACGCGCGCGCCTTCGAGCAGCAGCGTCAGCGTATCGGCAAGAAGTTGAGGTTCGCGCGCACCGGCTGCCGAACAGAGCGCGGCGAGGCGATCGCGTTGTTCGGCCTTGTGCCGTTCGATCACTTCATGGGCGGGATGACCCTCCCCCTTGAGCTCGATGGCGGCGTTGGCGAGATCGCAGCCAGCGGGCTCGCCGTTCAGACACTGCGCCCGCATCTCCACCCAGGCGCCGAGCTGGGCGCGGGGATCGCCGGGATGGGCGGCCTCCAGATCGCGCCAGATGGCATTGGCCTTTTCGGAGGCGCGCCGCAACGTCTCGCAGACGAGTTCGTCCTTCGAGCCGAAATGCCGGTAGAGCGTCATCTTGTTGGTCAGGGCGGCGTCGGCGATGGCATCGACGCCAATGCCGCGGATGCCGCGCTCGCGGAAAAGCTCCACGGCCGTCGAGACGATGCGCTCCCGCGGCGGGATGCGATCTTCTGAAACGGTTGCGGAGATTTCATTCGAAGTTTCTGATTTTTTTGCGGACGAAGTCCTTGACATCAATGTGACCGATCGGTAACAACAGCATTGTTACTTACCGGTAACACCACAGGCCGCGAAAGTCAACGCAGAGGGTTGGCGGCGGATGTGGAACACGGGCGACCGCCCACGAAAGGAGGACAAGCCATGAGAAAGACCAGAGACGACCTGACGATATCCGAAGCCCTTCGCGACCCCCTGATCGCCATGGTGTTGCGCGCCGACGGCGTGAAGCTTGAGGACTTCAAGCAACTCCTGGAGACGGCCGCCGACAAAGGTCAACCGCGCCCGACGCCGGTGGGCAAGATGATCGGAGCGCTTGCGAGCCGCGCCAATCTGCCGGCCATCCCCTGCTTCGGCTGAAAAGCCGCTTGAACCCGGGGGATCTCTCCCTGCCCCCGACAAGGGCTGTCGTCATAAAGAGGCGGCGGCCCTTGCTGCTTGATCGTAGTGGCCGGAAAGTGCCCTCAGCATCGCTGCCACTGCCGATGTCGAGCCGGCATCGAGCCCGAGCCCCTTCATTGATTCCACCAGCAACGCTTCGCGCACCGCACGGTATCTCAGGCAGGTTTCAACGCCCTTGTCGGTAGCGATGATCAACTTCTCCTTGCCTGCCCGCGCGCTTTTCACGAGGCCGCGCTTTTCCAGCTTCTTGAGCGCATAAATCACCAGATGCGTATCCTCGACGCCGAGCACGCTGCAGAGATCGCCGAGCCGCTTCGGCCGCCGCCGGTGCGCCACCGAATGCAGCACCAGCACGTCGATCGCAGCGCAGCCGGGTTCGCCCGCCGCCGTCATGCAGCGCACCATCCAGCGGTCGAAGGCATTGCCGGCGAGGATGAGCCCAAATTCCAGTTCCGACAGAACGGGAAGCGCGCCGTCGGCGAGATGCGAGGAGGAGACGATCGGCCCGATTTCCGGTTGCCCGCATTCATCTGCCATTCCATCCCTCCACGATCAACAGCTCAACGTTGACATTTTATCGATAAATCGTCAATGATTTTTCAATTCAACGGGAGGCCGGACGATGAGCGGGCAGTGGGATTTCTGGATCGATCGCGGCGGCACCTTCACCGATATCGTCGCCCGCCGCCCCGACGGCTCGCTCGTCGCGAACAAGCTGCTTTCGGAAAATCCGGAAGCCTATCGCGACCCGGCGGTTCATGGCATCCGCGAATTGCTCGGCCTCAAGCCCGGCCAGACGATCCCTTCCGAGCTCATCGGCGCCGTGAAGATGGGAACGACGGTCGCCACCAATGCACTTCTCGAACGCAAGGGTGATCCGACCCTGTTGGTGACGACGAAGGGCTTTCGCGATGCGCTGGAGATCGGCTATCAGGCGCGCGCCGACATCTTCGCCAAGAAAATCGTCAAACCGGAACTGCTCTACGCCGATGTGATCGAGGCCGACGAGCGCGTACTGGCGGACGGCACGGTGGAACGCCCGCTCTTAGAAGATGATCTGCGGCACGCGCTTGAAGCCGCCTATGCGCGGGGACTGCGCGCCGTCGCAATCGTTTTCATGCATGCCTACCGCTATCCCGAGCACGAACAGCAGGCCGCCGCCATCGCGCGCGCCATCGGCTTCACGCAGATCTCGCCCTCGCATGTGGTTTCACCGCTGATCAAGCTTGTCGGCCGCGGCGACACGGCCGTCGTCGATGCCTATCTATCCCCGGTTCTCCGGCGCTATGTCGATCAGGTCGCCGTCGAGCTCGGCGCGGTCGAAGGAAAGGGCCCGAAGCTGATGTTCATGCAGTCCTCGGGCGGACTGACCGACGCGCATCTCTTCCAGGGAAAGGATGCAATCCTCTCCGGACCCGCGGGCGGGGTGGTCGGCGCGGTCGAGGTCTCGCGCATCGCCGGTTTCGACAGGATGATCGGCTTCGACATGGGCGGCACCTCGACGGACGTTTCGCACTATGACGGCGAGCTGGAACGCGCTTTCGAGACCGAGGTCGCCGGTGTGCGCATGCGCGCGCCGATGATGAAGATCCATACCGTCGCAGCCGGCGGCGGCTCGATCCTGAGCTATGACGGTTCACGCTTCCGCGTCGGCCCGGAGTCGGCGGGTGCCACGCCCGGCCCGAAATCCTATCGCCGCGGCGGGCCGCTTGCTGTTACTGATGCAAATATCATGACGGGCAAGCTGCTGCCGGAGTTCTTCCCCACAATCTTCGGGCCGGAGCAAGACCAGCCGCTCGACGCCGAGGCGGTGCGCGCCGCCTTTGCCGAGATGGCGCAGGATATCGGCGGCGGCCGGACGGCGGAAGAGGTGGCCGACGGCTTCCTCGCTATCGCTGTCGAGAATATGGCCAACGCCATCAAGAAGATCTCCGTCCAGCGCGGTTACGACGTTTCCGACTATGCGCTCACCTGTTTCGGCGGCGCCGGCGGCCAGCATGCCTGCCTGGTCGCCGACAGCCTCGGCATGAAAACGGTGCTGATCCACCCCTTCTCCGGCATTCTTTCGGCCTATGGCATGGGGCTCGCCGATATCCGCGCCACACGCCAGCGCGCGGTGCTGGCCGAACTAGCCGCCGCCCTGCCGGCGATCGGCGGTATCCGGGCCGAACTGGAGAAAGAGGTGCGCAGGGAACTGATGCTGCAGGGCGTCGAAGCCGGCGACATGGAGGTCGTCATCCGGCTGCACCTGCAATATAAGGGCACCGACACCGCCCTGCCCGTCGCCTTCGGGCCGCAGGAGGAGATGACGCAAGCCTTTGCCGCCGCCCACAAGAAGCAGTTCGGCTTCATCTTCGAAGACCGGCCTGTCGTCGTCGACTCCATCGAAGTCGAAGGCATCGGCGGCGGCGCCGATGTCGAGGAGATGAACGTGCAGGCGGGGAGCTTCGCACCGCAAGCGCTGCGCACGACCCGCTTCTATTCCGGCGGAAGCTGGCATGAGGCCGGCATTTTCAGGCGTGATGCGCTGAAGCCGGGTGCAGTCGTCAAGGGGCCGGCCCTCATCATCGAAGCGCATCAGACGATCGTCGTCGAGACCGGCTGGCAGGCGCGCCTGACCGGCCACGACCATATCGTTCTCACCCGCGAGATCGCGCTTTCCCGCAATTCGGCGATCGGCACCAGCGCCGACCCCGTCATGCTCGAAGTCTTCAACAATCTGTTCATGGCGATCGCCGAGCAGATGGGCGTGACGCTGCAGAACACTGCTCACTCGGTCAATATCAAGGAGCGGCTCGATTTCTCCTGCGCCGTCTTCGACCGCACCGGCGCACTCGTCGCCAATGCGCCGCATATGCCCGTGCATCTGGGATCGATGGATCGCTCGGTCGAAACGATCATCCGGCTCAACGAAGGCCGCATTCGACCGGGCGATGTCTTCGCGCTCAATGCGCCTTACAACGGCGGCACGCATCTGCCCGACATCACCGTCGTCACGCCGGTGTTCGACGACGCCGGCGAGACCATCCTGTTTTACGTCGCCTCGCGCGGCCATCATGCCGACATCGGCGGCAAGGCACCTGGTTCGATGACGCCGCGGGCGACCAAGGTCGATGAGGAAGGCGTGCTGATCGACAATTTCCTGCTGGTCGACAAAGGCCGTTTCCGTGAGAGCGAATTTGCGGCAATGCTGCGGGACCATCCCTACCCCGCCCGCAACCCGGCCCAGAATCTCGCCGACGTGAAGGCGCAGATCGCGGCCAACGAAAAGGGCGTTCAGGAACTGCGCAAGATGGTCGCCCATTTCGGGCTCGACGTCGTCGAAGCCTATATGGGCCATGTCCAGGACAATGCCGAGGAGAGCGTTCGCCGGGTGATCGCCCGCCTCAGCGACAGCGAATTCTCCTATCCCACCGATCAGGGCGCCGTCATCAAGGTGAAGATCACCGTCGACCGGAAGGCGCGCGAGGCAACGGTCGATTTCACCGGCACGAGCGCCCAGCAACCGACCAATTTCAATGCGCCGGAACCGGTGACGCGCGCCGCGGTGCTCTATGTCTTCCGCGTCATGGTCGAGCAGCCGATCCCGATGAATGCCGGCTGCCTGCGGCCGATCCGGATCGTCGTGCCGGACGGATCGATGCTGCGCCCGGCCTATCCGGCCGCCGTCGTCGCCGGCAATGTCGAGACCAGCCAGCATGTGACGAATGCGCTCTTCGGGGCGCTCGGAACGCTGGCAGCCGCCCAAGGGTCGATGAACAACCTGACCTTCGGCAACGTCACCTACCAATATTACGAGACAATCTGCTCCGGCGGCCCCGCCGGCCTGCTCAATGACGGCACCGGCTTCAGCGGCGCCGACGGCGTGCACACCCATATGACCAACTCACGGCTGACCGACCCCGAGGTGCTGGAATTCCGCTTTCCCGTCGTGCTGGAAGATTTTCACATCCGCCGCGGCTCCGGGGGCAAGGGCCAATATAGTTCCGGCGGCGGGACCGAGCGCACCATCCGCTTCCTGCAAGCGATGGATTGCAGCATTCTCTCCTCGCACCGAACGATCCGGCCTTTCGGCCTCTTCGGCGGGGAAGACGGGCAATTGGGAAAAACGGAGGTTCGTCGCAGCGACGGCACGGTCGAAAGGCTGGAAGGCTGCGACCAGGCAATGCTCGCCGCCGGCGACGCCGTGATCGTCACGACGCCGACCGGCGGCGGCTACGGCAAACCGGTTTAGAGGATCGGTTTGCCACCGGTGACCGCGATTGTCGTGCCCGAGACATAGCTCGACAAGGGATCGGCCAGCATGACATAGGCCGTGGCCAGTTCGGCCGGCTGGCCCGGCCGCTTCATCGGCACCTGCTTGCCGAAATTGCTGACGCTATCTTCGGGCAGCGTCGACGGGATGAGCGGCGTCCAGATCGGCCCGGGCGCCACGGCATTGGCGCGAATACCCTTCTCGGCCAGAAGCTGGGCCAGGCCGGCGGTGAAATTCTGGATCGCACCCTTCGTGGTGGCATAGGCAAGCAGCGTCGGGTTCGGATTGTCCGCATTGATCGAGGCCGTATTGATGATGGCGCTGCCGGGCTTCATATGGGCGACGGCCGCCTTTGTCAGGTAGAACATCGCGTGGATGTTGACCTTGAAGGTCAGCTCCCACTCCTCGTCGCTAATCTCGTCGATGCTCTTGAAGCTTGCCTGGTGCGCGGCATTGTTGACGAGAATGTCGATACCACCGAGCTCCTTGACCGCCGTCTCGACAATTTGCCGGCAATGGGCCGGATCCTGGATGTCGCCACTGACGAGCACGGCCTTGCGCCCCGCCTGTTCAACGAGCCGCTTCGTCTCGTCGGCATCCTCATCCTCGTCGAGATAGGAGATCACCAGATCTGCGCCTTCCCGGGCATAGGCGATCGCCACTGCCCGGCCGATGCCGCTGTCGCCACCGGTAATGATCGCCCGCTTGCCCTTGAGCCGTTCGGATCCGCGATAGGTTTTTTCACCATGGTCGGGAACCGGGTCCATCTGTGCCGTGAAACCCGGCATCGGCTGTTTCTGGGATGGGAAAGGGGGTGTTGGATATTGTGTCATTATAGCCTCCTGAGTTGAGGGACAAACTCAGGCTGCGGCTGGTTGTTCCAACGGCGTTGCGGCCAGATCGCTTTTCAATCTCGGTCTTCGTGCCGGTGACGCACTGCATCTCGCCGTCGCAATCGGTAGCGACGCCACGCTCGTCACGCTCGACAAGGGGCTGGCAAAAGCCTGGAGCATCATCGGAGCGCGTCTGCCTGTTATGAGGTCGGCGGTCGGCGGATGCGGATATCACGCAGTCTCCCGGTTCCACCGCCACCACATCCGCACAGACGATCAACCTACAAGATGTTGCGATTTGCCACAGCGACCATTGTGCCATAGTAATGTAATATGGCTGCAGTGTTCATGAGGTGCATGGAATTGGACGGAAAGACATCGCCCGCAGTTTACTCCGAAGATGAGAGCCTTGCCGGCGAAGCCGGCGGCAAGGGCACGCGCCGCGCCCGCGTCAGCGGCATCGACCGCGCTCTTCAGGTGATCGATCATCTCTATGAGACAGGATCGCCGGCCGGCGTCTATGCCATCGCCAAGGCGGTGAAGGCGCCGCTATCGACGGTCTACGTCATCGTCGACGACCTCGTCGAGAAGAACATGCTGACGCGCCAGGCGGACGGCTCGATCTGGCTCGGCGCCCGGCTTTATCACTATGGTCTCGCCTATGCGCGATCTCTGGATTTCATGAGCATTGCCACTCATGAAATGCACGATCTCTGTCGCCAGACCGGCGAAACCGTGCAGGTCTGCGGCCGTGACGGCGATTACATGCTGGTGCTTGCCATGGCCGACGGTCCGAGCCATTTCCAGGTGGCGTCGCGCGTCGGCACCCGGGTGCCGCTCAACTGGACGGCATCAGGCCGCCTGCTCGTCGGCCACCTCCCCGAAGAGGAACGCATCGAGCTTTTCAAACGCTGCGCCCGCTCATCACCGACCGGCCGCGCCGAGATCGATCCGAGCACCCTGTCGGAAGCGGCCGGCAAGGCCTTCGAGGCGCGCCTGTCGATCCAGGCCGGAGAATCCGACTATGCGGTCGCCTGCATCGCCTCGCCGATCTGCGATCGCGACGGCCAGTGCGTCGCCACCATTTCGATCGTGCTGCCGGAGCAGAAGGCCTTTTCCGATGAGAACCATTATACGGCGCATGTGCGCAATTCGGCGGAACGGATCGAAAAACTGATGGGTTGGCGCAACCGCTGACACCTGCCGCGCCACCGGATTTATCTGTAGGAATAGCCGTGGCTGTGACGCACGAGCCTGCGCGCCCGCGGCACGTACCGGCTGGCTGTGAACGCTTCGGCGCCCATCACCGCAAAGCGCGGCTCGAACAGCTTGCTGAGGACCGAGACATCGCCATTGGAATCCGTTGCTTCGAGCTCGGAATCGACGAGGTCGAAAATCGTGAATTCGGCTGGCGCGCCGACGGAAAGTCGGTTCTCCATCGGCAGCTTGATGACGGAGGCCGGCGCATGGGTGACGGCTTCCACGACCTTGTCGAAGGGCATGCCGACGCTGAGCAGCTTCGACATCGTCGTTGCCAGATCCCAGACCGGAAAGTTCATCGAATGGCCGTGCAGATCGGTCGAGATCGAGAACGGCAGAAGCCCGCGCGCGATCGCCGCTTCGGCGACCTTGAAGGAGAAGGAGGCGCCGCCATGGCCGATGTCGAGGCGGATGCCTTCGGAGGCGCAGCGCTCGGCGAGATTGAAAAGATCCTCGTCCTCCATGATGCTCGAACCGGCCTTGCCGTTGAAGCAGTGGGTGACGACGTCGCCGGGGCCGAGAATTTCGAGCACTTCGTCGTAAAGTGCCGGCGGTTCGCCGACATGGACCATCATCGGCACTTTCAGGATCTTGGCGATCTTCTTGCCGAGCTTGACAGGAGTGACGCCCCAGGAGCCGGTGATGACGTGGCTGGCGCGCACCTTGATGCCGACGATGTGCTCGCTGTTTTCGGCGTAGACTTCGAGAATCCGGTCGAGATCGATATCCCTGATATCCCTGAGCTCGGCGACGCGGTTGCAGGCGACGAGGCCGATCGAGCCGAGGTTCAGGAAGGCCTTGATGCGTTCGCGTGAGGGCTCGATGATATACTCGCGGAAGCCATGGAAATTTGCCTCGCCGGCCGAACCGGCGTCGACCAGGGTGGTGACGCCGCGCTCGAGACCGCATTCGGAGGGGCGGATGGAGATATCGGTGCCGCCATGCCAGATGTGTACGTGTAGATCGATCCAGCCCGGCGAAATGAAGGCACCCTTGCCGTCGACGCGTGTCACATCCTCAGAGGCCGGAAGCGACGGACCAATCCCGGCGATGCGGCCGTCAGCATTGACGAGAATGTCGATCACCCCCTCGGATGCGCCCGCACCGAACGCCATCGGTCTGACATTGGTGAGGAGAAGTGGCTTCTTCGTCCGGTCGCCCGATATGATCATATTTCCAAATTCCATAGTTATGCTATATAAATCCTTATAATAGAATAAAGCCGAAGAGACTGCTGTCAAGAGAAATGAAGCGTCGCTAGCCGCACGGCAGTGGCGGCAGCGCGCTCGTTCTCAACCGCGCTCCCGCCAAGGAGCGGCAAATTTTTCCAGCGATTTCAATCTTGCAGGATTGAGTGGTCAAGCCGTTCGAGGTGGTCGGGATCGGCGATGGCTTCGATGGCCGCAATCCTGTCTCCGGCGATGGTAAACGCTACTACGACGCGAATCTGACCCGCGATGCGCACGACGAAGCCAAGCTCGCCGTCGACGATGGCGATCTCTGCCGCCTGCGCCCGGCCCTTGAACAACTCTGCCACTTCGGATGCGCCGCGCGTTTCGCCGAAGGCCCCGAAACGCGCCGCCGTCGCGTCCAGCCGAAACACGACATCTGGGGCGAGCACGGCAATCAGCGCCTGCAGATCACCGCTGCGCGAAGCCGTTAGAAAGGCCTCCGCAATCGTTCGCTTGCGGCCGAGATCGACATCCGGCGTCTCGTCCACGCCCTGCACCCTGCGGCGGGCACGGCTCGCGAGCTGACGGGCGGCGGCGGATGATCGGCCGATAATCGGCGCGATTTCGTCGAAGGGAAGATCGAACATGTCGTGCAGCACGAAGGCAACCCGTTCGGCAGGCGCCAGCGTCTGCAACACGACGAGCAGCGCCACGCCCACCGAATCGGCGAATGCGGCGTCGCGCTCCGGATCCTTGGCAGGATCGGCGATCGCTGCATGGACTGGCATCTCCAGCGGCTCCTCGCGCCGGGTCTTGCGGGCACGCAGCATATCGAGGCAGATACGAGCCACCACCGTCGTCAGCCAGCCGCCGAGATTGCCGACGTCAGTCCTATCCGCACGGGTGAGCCGCAGCCAAGCCTCCTGAACGGCGTCTTCGGCCTCGCTGCGCGAGCCGAGCATGCGATAGGCGGCCGCTTTCAGATGCGCCCGGTTCGCCTCGAATTGATCGGCCAGCCAATTATTCTCGTTCATCCGTCACATTCCTTCGCTGCGTTCCGTCACATCAATGACGAATGAAACCGGGCCGGTGTGACAGCGCCGGCGGATCGTCGCACCCTGAACGCATCAAGGAGACATATCATGCAGGAGAGAATGGGAAATCCCGCCCTCGTGCTTCCACAAGCCATGCAGGCGCTCAATGCACTCGGCAAGGTGCCGACCGAAACGGGCCTTTCGCCAAAGCTGCTCGAACTCGTCAATCTGCGCGCCAGCCAGATCAACGGCTGCAGCGTCTGCATCGATGGTCATTGGCGCATTGCCCGCAAACACGGTGAGACGGATGAGCGGCTCTTTGCCGTCGCCGGCTGGCGCGACGCCCCCTATTATAGCGATGCCGAGCGAGCAGCCCTTGCGCTGACCGAGGCTGTGACCCGCACCAGCGACCGCGCCGACCCGGTGCCGGACGAGATCTGGGACGAGGCGGCCCGGCATTATGACGGCCGCAGCCTTGCGGCTCTCGTCATCGCCATCGCCAACATCAATGTCTGGAACCGGTTGAACATTGCAACCCGTCAGATCGCCGGCGCCTGGAAACCGTGATCGGCGATTGCCGGCAGCGTTTCACCCCGCGCTGCCGGCGACCACACTTCTATTCAGCCCGGCAGCTCAGATGATGCCGCCGCCGCCGGCAACCGATGCCGGACGCTCGGCCGCCACCTTTTTGCGGTAGCCACTGGCGCGGTAGGCGGCGATCGGGTCGATCGCCCCGCCGGCGCGACGGCGCGCCTCGGCAAGGATCGGTTCGACATCGGCGCGATAGGCGCGCTTCAGCGTTTCCGACGCCATCAGCGCGTCATTGTCCTGCTGATAGCCCTCGAGCGCCTTGCGATCGACGAGGAGCGCCTGCGCATAGGCGCGGCGGATTTCGTTGGCGCTGTTGATCAGGCTCTCGATCGGATCGGTGACATTGTGGGACTGGTCGATCATATGCGCCGGATTGAAATCGTTGACGCCGCGCTGCTCGGCATCGACCAGCTCGTTGAACACCAGGAACAGCCGATAGGGATCGATTACGCCGGCATCGAGATCGTCGTCGCCATATTTCGAATCGTTGAAGTGGAAGCCGCCGAGCTTCCCGAACTGGATCAGGCGGGCAACGATCATCTCGATATTGGTGTTCGGCGCATGGTGGCCGAGATCGACAAGGCAATGGGCCTTGGGGCCGAGCGTCTGGGCGATCAGATAGTTGGTGCCCCAGTCCTGTACGATCGTCGAATAGAAGGCCGGCTCATACATCTTGTGCTCGGAGAACAGCTTCCAGTCGTCGGGCAGCGCCTTGTAAATGTCGGCCATCGAGGCGAGGTAACGCTCGAATGCCTTGGTGAAATTGCTCTGGCCGGGGAAGTTCGATCCGTCGCCGATCCAGACCGTCAGCGCTTTGGAGCCGATCGCCTTGCCGATCTCGATGCATTCGAGATTGTGCTCCACCGCCTGCGCGCGCGTCGCCGCGTCGGTGTGGCTGAGAGAGCCGTATTTGTAGGAATGGGCCTGTCCCGGCGCGTCGGAGAAGGTGTTCGAATTCATCGCGTCGAAGCCGAGGCCGAGCGCATCGCCCTTGGCCTTCAATTCCTTGGCGTCCGCCTTGTCCCAGGGAATATGCAGCGAGACGGTCGGTGTCGCCTGCGTCAGCTGATTGATGACGGCGCAATCGTCGAGCTTGTCGAAGATGCCGCGTGGCTCGCCGGCGCCCGGGAAGCGGGCAAAGCGCGTGCCGCCGGTGCCGACACCCCAAGAAGGAACGGCGACGAAGAATTCCGCGACCCTGCGGGTGATGGCTTCGATATCGACGCCGCGGCGCGCAAGTATGGCGCCCAGCGCCTCATAATCGGCTTTCAGTGCGGCTGCCCGCTTGTCGTTCTCGCTCGCGACGAGATCCTGCGCGATCCTGAACTCGGCCATTTTGTCCTCCCGGTTCTGCAATTTCTACATTGGAACTGCCGTGGGGCCGCCCCTCATCCGCCTGCCGGCACCTTCTCCCCGTTGTGAGGGGCAGAAGGGAATATGCCGCGCCGTCTCTGTTCTACTCCAACATTTCGTTGGGCAAGTCCCCTCTCCCCGTCATGACGGGGAGAGGGTTAGGGTGAGGGGCAGACGCATCCGCCCGTCAAAAATCACCGCGTAAAGCTCTGCACGTTGCCGGCGTCGACATTGATGATATTGCCGGTTGATTTTGCCGAAAGGTCCGATGCGAGGAAGTAGATCGCCTCGGCGATATCCTCCGGAAACACGTTGAGCTTCAGCATCGAACGCTTGCGGTAATGTTCCTCGAGATCATCGACCTCGATCTTCGAGGAGGCGGCGCGCTGCTCGCGCCATTCGCCGCTCCAGATCTTCGAACCGCGCAGCACCGCATCCGGGTTGACAGTGTTGACGCGGATGCCGGCATCCGCGCCTTCCAGCGCCAGGCAGCGGGCGAGATGGATTTCGGCGGCCTTTGCCGTGCAATAGGCAGACGCGTTCGGCGAAGCGGCAAGGCCGTTCTTCGAGGCAACGAAGACAATGTTGCCGCCGAGCGCCTGGCGGCGGAACAGACGGAACGCCTCCCGCGAGACAAGGAAATAGCCAGTCGCCAGAATGTCGATATTGCGGTTCCAGGTCGAAAGCTCGGTGGCTTCGATCGGCGCGGAGGAGGCAATGCCGGCATTCGAGACGAGGATATCGACGCCGCCGAATTCGACCGAAGCTTCCGCGAAGGAGGCGATCACCGCATCTTCCTTGGTAACGTCGAGCCGGACGCTGCGCACGGCATCAGCACCGTATTTCTTGACGAAGTCGGCCTCTGTGCTTTCGAGTGCTGCCTGATCGATATCGGCAAGCACCACGCAGGCGCCCTCGCCGACAAGGCGGGCGGCCGTCGCCCGGCCGATGCCGCCGGCGCCGCCGGTGACGAACGCCACCCGGCCGGCAAGGCTCTTCGGCTTCGGCATGCGCTGGAGCTTCGCCTCTTCCAGCAGCCAGTATTCGATATCGAAGGCTTCCTGCTCCGGCAGGCCCCGATATTCCGAAACCGTCGAGGCACCGCGCATGACGTTGATGGCGTTGACGTAGAATTCGCTGGCGATGCGCGCCGTTGCCTTGTCGCGGGCAAAGGACAGCATGCCGACGCCGGGAACGAGGAAGATGACGGGATTGGCGTCGCGCATCGCGGGCGAATTGTCATGCTTGCAGTCGTTGTAATAGCGGGCGTAATCGGCGCGGTAATCCTCCAGCGCCTGGTCGAGGCCGGCGACGATCGCGTCGACATCCGGCTTGGCCGGGTCGAAATCGACGATCAGCGGGCGGATCTTGGTGCGCAGGAAATGGTCGGGGCAGCTGGTGCCGAGCGCGCCGAGCGGCCGCAGATCTCGGGAATTGACGAATTCGAGCACGGCGTCCTGATCATCGAAATGACCGAGCTTGCGCTCCTGCTTGCCGATCCGGCCGCGGATCTCCGGCATCAGCCGGGCGGCGATAGCGCGGCGCTCGGCGACGGGCAGGCTCTGGGTCAGTGCACCGCCGAAAATCGTCTTGCCTTCGGTCTTTTCGGCAAACCAGACGATCGCCTTGTTGATGATGTCGAGTGTCAGCTCGTAGCAGGCCTTGGCGTCATTCGCCCAGGTGAAGAGGCCGTGGCTTTCGAGCACGACGCCCTTGGCGTTCGGGTTCGCCTTGACGAAGGCTTCGAGATCGAGGCCGAGCTGGAAGCCCGGACGGCGCCAGGGCAGCCAGCCGATCTCGTCACCGAAGATCTGCTTGGTCAATTCCCTGGAGTTCTTCGAGGCGGCAATGGCGATGATCGCGTCGGGATGCATGTGGTCGACATGGGTGAACGGCACAAAGCCGTGCAGCGGCGTGTCGATCGAGGCGGCACGGCCATTCAGGTTGAAGGTGCAGTGCGGCAGGAAGCCGACCATGCGGTCTTCGTCCTCGACGCCCTTGTAGATTGATTTCAGCGATTCCAGCTTGTCCTGGTAGAGGGTCGCAAAACCATCGAGCTTGATAGTGCCGACGTCGCCGCCCGAGCCCTTGACCCAAAGGACCATGACCTTGCCGCCGGTTAGGGGATCGGTTTCCATCACCTTCGCCGAGGTATTGCCGCCGCCGTAATTGGTGATGCGCTTGTCGGCGCCGAGCAGATTGGAGCGATAGAGCAGCTTGCCGGGCTCATCGAGGCCCGCCGCATAACCATCATCCCACCGGTTTTCCAGAAGCCGGACGTTCGCCGCCATATCATCCTCCCATATAGGCTTGTCAGGCACCGCGATCAGCGAGCCCTTTCGCTCAAGGTATCGCGCATCATAAATGCGCTTGTCAATCGAAAACGATCAAAATCGCTTATGCTGCATCGCAATATGGAAATTTATGATCGTTTGTGATTGACAGGCTTTAACAGATACGAAATATATATGACAAGAGGAGGAGCCAATGCACGAACGCGAACGTCATCGCATCATCTTAAGCGCCGTTCAGGAAAAGTCCGTCGTGACGATCCAGGACATTTCCGAATTGACGGAAGCTTCTGAAGCGACAATCAGGCGTGACATTGCGGCTCTTCACGTGCAGGGCAAGATCCGCCGTGTCCGCGGCGGCGCGGAGGCGGTGCATCCGCCGCAGCTCGGCAATCTCGCCGGCCGGCCCTTCCGGGTTTCAGAATCAGTCAACATCGATAAAAAACGCGCAATTGCGCGCGCCGCCGTCGAACTTTGCGAGGCCGGCGACGCCATCATCATCAATGGCGGCACGACCACTTTCCAGATGGTGCATTACATGGCCGGCCACCGCCTGCAGGTGATGACCAACTCTTTTGCCATCGCCGAACATCTGGTCAAGCATTCCAAAAACACCGTGACGGTGCCGGGCGGCGCGATCTATCGCGAGCAGAGCCTGATCCTGTCGCCCTTCGACAACGACGCGATCCGCAATTTTTATGCGCGGCGCATGTTCATCGGCGCGCAGGGTGTCGGCCCGCTCGGCATCATGGAGGCCGACGCCCTCATCATCCAGAGCGAGCAGAAGCTGATGCACCAGGCCGACGAACTCGTCGTGATGGTCGATTCCAGCAAGTTCAATCGGCGGTCGAGCCTCATTCTCTGCGCGCTCGACCGTGTTTCTGCGATCATCACCGATGACGGGATTTCAGAAGAGGCAGCTCGCATGGTCGAGAATGCCGGCGTCCGGCTTATTGTCGCGACCCCGGTGGCACAGCTTGCGAAGGAGGATTCCTCGTCGGTCGCATGAGGCGCCGCCGAGGTGTGGAAGTCTAAATCTTAATGGGAGGAAAGTGACATGAAATTCGCAAAGACACTGGCGCTCGGCGCAGCGCTCGCCATCGCCATGATGGCCGGCACTGCCAGCGCCAAGGACATCAAGATCGGCCTCGTCGTGAAGTCGCTCGGCAACGGTTTCTTCGACGCCGCCAACAAGGGTGCCCAGGAAGCCGCCAAGGAGCTCGGCGGCGTGGAAGTGATCTACACCGGTCCGACATCGACGACGGCCGAAGGCCAGATCGAAGTGATCAACTCGCTGATCGCTCAAGGCGTCGATGCCATCGCCGTTTCGGCCAACGATCCCGACGCGCTCGTTCCGGCGCTGAAGAAGGCAACCCAGCGCGGCATCAAGGTGATCTCCTGGGATTCCGGCGTTGCACCCGAAGGCCGCATCCTGCAGCTCAACCCGTCGTCGAACGAGCTGATCGGCAAAATGTGCCTGACGCTCGCCAAGGATCATCTGGAAGGCGGCAAGGGGGACTTCGCCATCCTGTCGGCCACGACCACCTCGACCAACCAGAACATCTGGATCGACCAGATGAAGAAGCAGCTCAAAGATTTCCCGGGCCTCAACCTCGTCACCACGGTTTATGGCGACGACCTCTCGGACAAGTCCTATCGTGAAGCCGAAGGCCTGCTGAAGTCGAACCCGAACGTCAAGGTCATCGTCGCTCCCACGACGGTCGGCGTTCTCGCCGCTTCCAAGGTTGTCGAAGACAAGGGCCTTGTCGGTAAGGTCTACGTCACCGGCCTCGGCCTGCCTTCCGAAATGGCCGGCGCGATCAAGTCTGGCGCGACAAAGGAATTCGCCATCTGGAACCCGATCGACCTCGGCTACTCCGCCACCCAGATCGCCTACCGCCTCGTCAAGGGCGAGACCGACGGCAAGCCGGGCAGCGAAATCAATGCTGGCCGCATGGGCAAGATCAAGGTCGGCGACAACGGCGAAGCCGCCATGGCCGATCCCTTCGTCTACAATGCCTCGAACATCGACCAGTTCTCCAAGGTCTTCTGATCCGAAGCAGCTCTATAAAAGCCCGGCGGCCTGTTAGCCGCCGGGATTTCTCATTCGACACTGGTAGAAAGCCGATGAACGCCGCCTTTCAACAATCCGTCACGGACAGCAAAACCGGCGATGCCCCCGCCATTCTGGAAATGCGCGGCATCTCCCAGATCTTTCCCGGCGTGAAAGCGCTCGACAATGTCAGCATCGCGCTTCACCCCGGCACGGTCACCGCGCTGATCGGCGAAAACGGCGCCGGCAAGTCGACGCTCGTCAAGATCCTGACCGGCATCTACAGGCCGAACGAAGGCGAGATCCTGGTTGACGGCCGGACAGTGACCTTCGCCAGCGCCCAGGCGGCGATCGATGCCGGCGTCACCGCCATCCACCAGGAAACCGTGCTGTTCGACGAGCTGACGGTTGCCGAAAACATCTTCCTCGGTCATGCGCCGCGCACGCGCTTCCGCACCATCGACTGGCAGATGATGAACAGCCGCTCGAAGACGCTGCTGACGGCGCTTGAAAGCAATATCGATCCGACGATCCGGCTGAAGGACCTCTCGATCGCGCAACGTCACCTGGTGGCGATTGCCCGCGCTCTATCGATCGAGGCCCGCATCGTCATCATGGACGAGCCGACGGCCGCCCTTTCCCGCAAGGAGATCGACGATCTCTTCCGCATCATCAAGGGCCTGAAGGAACAGGGCAAGGCGATCCTCTTCATCAGCCACAAGTTCGACGAGCTTTACGAGATCGCCGACGATTTCGTCGTCTTCCGCGACGGCCGCGCTGTCGGCCGGGGTAAGCTCAAGGAAACACCGCAGGACGAAATCGTCCGCATGATGGTCGGCCGCGACGTCGAAAACGTCTTTCCGAAGATCGAGGTCGCGATCGGCGGCCCGGTGCTCGACGTGGAAAAATACAGCCACCGCACCGAATTCCGCGATATTTCGCTGACCCTGCGCAAGGGTGAGATTCTCGGCATTTACGGCCTGATCGGCGCCGGACGATCGGAACTCGCGCAATCGCTGTTCGGCATCACCAGGCCGCTCTCCGGCAGGTTGACGCTGGAAGGCCGGGAAATTTCGATCAGCTCGCCGCATGACGCCATCAAGGCCGGCATCGTCTATGTGCCGGAAGAGCGCGGCCGCCACGGCCTGGCGCTGCCGATGCCGATCTACCAGAACATGACGCTGCCGTCGCTGACGCGCACCTCGCGCAAGGGCTTCCTGCAGGCGGCGGAAGAATTCGCGCTCGCCCGAAAATATGCCGAGCGGCTGGATCTGCGCGCCGCCGCCCTCTCCGTGCCGGTCGGCACGCTGTCGGGCGGCAACCAGCAGAAGGTCGTCATCGGCAAGTGGCTCGCCACCATGCCCAAGGTCATCATCCTCGATGAGCCCACAAAGGGCATCGACATCGGCTCGAAAGCCGCCGTCCACGGCTTCATCAGCGAGCTTGCCGCAGAGGGCCTCTCGATCATCATGATCTCTTCCGAGCTGCCCGAGATCATCGGCATGTCGGACCGCGTTCTGGTGATGAAGGAAGGCCTGTCGGCCGGGCTCTTCGAGCGCGATCAGCTTTCGCCGGAGGCGCTGGTGCGCGCGGCGACCGGAAACGCATGAGGTGACGGGCATGGCCAAACTGATCAGAAAACGCGAAACCCTGCTCTTTGCCATCATCGTGCTGATGATTGGCATCTTCTCGACGCGGGCGGCCGATTTCGCCACACCGGATAATCTCGCCGGCATCTTCAACGACACGGCAATCCTCATCATTCTGGCGCTTGCCCAGATGACGGTTATCCTGACCAAATCGATCGATCTTTCGGTGGCCGCCAATCTCGCCTTTACCGGCATGGCAATCGCGATGATGAACGCCGCCTTTCCCGGCCTGCCGCTGATCGTGCTGATCCTTGCCGCGGTCGTGATCGGCGCGGCCCTCGGCACCATCAACGGCTTCCTCGTCTGGCGGCTGGAAATCCCGCCGATCGTCGTGACCCTCGGCACGCTCACCATCTATCGCGGCATGGCCTTCGTGCTCTCCGGCGGCGCCTGGGTGAACGCCCACCAGATGACGCCGACCTTCCTCGCCGTTCCCCGCACGCCGATCCTCGGCCTACCGGTGCTGAGCTGGGTTGCGATCATCATCGTCGCGCTGATGCACATGCTGCTGCGCTACAGCCCGTTCGGCCGCTCGGCCTATGCGACCGGCGGCAATCCGACAGCTGCCGTCTATGCCGGCATCGATACCGGCCGCACGAAATTCCTCGCCTTCGTGCTCTCGGGCGCGCTCGCCGGCCTTTCCAGCTATTTATGGGTTTCGCGTTATGCGGTCGCCTATGTCGATATCGCCAACGGCTTCGAGCTCGACAGCGTTGCGGCCTGCGTCATCGGCGGCATCTCGATTGCCGGCGGCGTCGGCTCGGTCGCCGGCACCGTGCTCGGCGCGCTGTTCCTCGGCGTCATCAAGAACGCCCTGCCGGTCATCGGCATTTCGCCCTTCACGCAGATGGCGATCTCCGGCACCGTTATCATTCTCGCCGTCGTCTTCAACGCAAGGCGCGAGCGCAATCGAGGCCGCATCATCCTGCGTGACCGCGCAGCAGCGGAGGTCGCAGCATGAGCACCGTTTCTCCAACGCCCGAAAAACGGATCATTCCCGATCGGCTCGGCACGCCGTTCAAACGCATCATGTCGAGTTGGGAAGTGCTGCTCTTCGGCGTCGCCATCCTGATCTTCATCTTCAATTCCGTGGCCTCACCCTATTTCCTCGATGCCTGGAACCTCTCGGACGCCACCTTCAACTTCACCGAAAAGGCGATGATCGCCTTCGCCATGGCGCTGCTCGTCATCTCGGGCGAAATCGACCTCTCGGTCGCCGCGATCATCGCCCTCGCCTCGACGGCGATGGGGGCGGCGGTCCAGCTCGGCGTCGGCACGCCGGGCCTTGTCGCGATCGGCATCGGCACCGGCCTTGCCTGCGGCATCTTCAACGGCGTGCTCGTTTCGGTGCTGAAACTGCCGTCGATTGTTGTCACCATCGGCACGATGAGCCTGTTCCGCGGCATTTCCTATATCGTGCTCGGCGACCAGGCCTACGGCAAGTACCCTTCCGATTTCGCCTATTTCGGCCAGGGCTACGTGTTCTGGGTGTTCTCCTTCGAATTCGTGCTGTTCTTCGTGCTGGCGATCCTCTTTGCCATCCTGCTGCATGCGACGAATTTCGGCCGGCAGGTCTATGCGATCGGCAACAATGATTTCGCCGCCCGCTTCTCCGGCATCCCGGTCGAGCGCGTCAAATTCATTCTCTTCCTGCTGACCGGCGTCATGAGCGGTGTTGCCGCCGTCTGCCTGACCTCGCGGCTCGGCTCGACCCGGCCGTCGATCGCCCAAGGCTGGGAGCTCGAGGTCGTCACCATGGTCGTGCTCGGCGGTATCTCAATCCTCGGCGGCTCGGGCACGATCGGCGGCGTCGTGATCGCCGCCTTCGTCATGGGCCTCGTCACCTTCGGCCTCGGCCTGTTGAACGTGCCCGGCATCGTCATGTCGATCTTCATCGGCCTTCTCCTCATCATCACCATCGCCATTCCGATTATCGCCCGCCGCATCAAGCTCATGAGCGCCCGATGACCCTGGAAAAACACGCCTTCAAGATGCAGCTCAATCCCGGCATGGAAACCGAATACCGCAAGCGGCATGACGAGATCTGGCCGGAGCTGGTCGATCTGCTGCACCAGTCGGGCGCCAGCGACTATTCGATCCATCTCGACCGCGAGACCAACACGCTGTTCGGCGTGCTGACGCGGTCGAAGGACCACACGATGACGAGCCTGCCGGACCATCCGGTCATGAAAAAATGGTGGGCTCATATGGCCGATATCATGGCGACCAATCCGGATAATTCGCCTGTTCAAAGCGACCTCGTCACCCTCTTCCACATGCCATGACCACCAGTTCCTATCGCCGCATCGCCGTCCTCGATATCGGCAAGACCAATGCCAAGGTCGTCGTGCTCGACAGTGGGACAGGCGCCGAGATCGCCGTCCTGAAACGGCCGAACATCATGATCAAGACCGGCCTCTACCCGCATTATGATATCGAGGCGCTCTGGTCCTTCGCCCTGGACGCACTGAAAGGCCTGGCGCGGGACCCCGGCTTCGATGCCATTTCGATCACCACCCATGGCGCCGCAGCCGCGCTGCTCGACCGGGACGGTGCTCTCGCCATGCCCGTGATCGACTACGAGCATGAATATCCGGAGGACATCCGGGATGCCTATACGCGGCTGCGTCCTTCCTTCGAGGAAACCTTCTCGCCGCGCCTAGCAATGGGCCTCAATGTCGGCGCGCAGCTGCACTACCAGAAGACCGCCTTTCCCGAGGAATTCGCCCAGGTCGCGACCATCGTAACCTACGCGCAATATTGGGCGGCGCGGCTGACCGGCGTCGCCACCAATGAGCTGACTTCGCTCGGCTGTCACACCGACCTCTGGAACCCGAAAACATCAAGCTATTCCTCGCTCGTCGACAGGCTCGGCATCCGCGGTCTAATGGCGCCGATCCGCTCCGCCTTCGATGCGCTCGGCCCTGTCCTGCCTGATATTGCCGATGATATCGGCATCTCCGTGCCCGTCTATTGCGGCATCCACGATTCCAACGCCTCGCTGCTGCCGCACCTCGTCCATCGGCAAGCCCCTTTCGCCGTCGTCTCGACAGGCACCTGGGTCATCAGTTTCGGCGTCGGCGGCGATCTCGACCACCTCGATCCGAAACGCGATGCGCTTGCCAATGTCGACGCCTATGGCCGCGCCGTTCCCTCCTCGCGTTTCATGGGCGGGCGGGAATTCGATATCCTTTCGGCCGAAATCGGCCCTGTCGACGAAAAGGCCGCGCAGGCAGCGATCGGCGCCGTCATCGACAAGGGCATCATGCTGCTGGCCAATATCGCCTCCGGTTCGGGACCGTTTCCGGGCAAGGCAAGCCGCTGGATCGGCGCCGAAGACGCGAGCCGCGAGGAGCGTTTTGCCGCCAGCTGCCTCTATCTCGCGCTGATGACCGATGCATGTCTCGGACTGATCAGCGCCAAGGGCCCTGTCATCGTCGAAGGGCCTTTTGCCCTGAACGGAACCTATCTCAAGCTGCTCGCCGCCCTCACCGGCCGCGATGTCATCGCCCTTCCCGGCTCGACCGGCACCAGCCAGGGGGCCGCCCTTCTGACCGGCATCCGGCCGGTCTCCGGGGCGCAGACACATGTTCCGCCGACCGATATCCCCAGGCTCAAGGCCTATCGCGATCGCTGGTTCGCGGCGATGAAATAGCAGCTTTTCCCAGGCGCGCCCCTTGTTCCTCGCCGGCTTGCGGTTAGTAGTGTGGCACCTCCAAAATCAGGTCGAGGAGACAGCATGACAGAAGCATTCGATTCGCGCGCCCTCGCAGCCAGGCTTTACAGTCTGCGCCAAGCCGGCATACAGGAGGCGACCAGCGCCTTTCTGCCGCCAGCTGACCTCCATCAGGCGATGGAAGCCCAGCATTTCCTCGCCGCGGCCGATGGCATTTCCAGCAATGCATGGAAGGTGACGGTCTCGCCGCAAGGCCAGGCCGTCAGCGGTCCGCTGCATCCCTATGCCGAATCGGTCTTCGGTGCTGATATCCCCTGGTATCCCGGCTTGAAATTCGAAACCGAAATTGCTGTTCGCCTCGGCAATGACCTGCCGATCCGCACGGGTAAGCCGTACAGCCGCGCCGAAGTGGTCAAGGCGATCTCCACTGTCCATCTCGGCGCCGAACTGCTGCTCAGCGCGGTCAGGGAAAGCGGCAGCGTTTCCTTCCTGCTCTTTGCCGCCGACCGCCTCGGCAACAGCGGCTATGTGCTCGGTCCGAAGCTCGACAACAGCCTTGTCGATACCGCCGGCGGCACGCCGCTCAAGGTCACCCATGCCGGCCGCACCATCTATGACGGTCCGGCCCAGCATCCGAAGGGCGACGTTCTCACCTGGCTGGTCGACTACGCCAATGACGACTTGCGTCCGGAAACATCGCTGAAGGCAGGCGCGCTGATCACGACGGGCACGTTGAGCGGCGCCATCGAACTGTCTGAACCCGGCGAGATCGACATCCTCTTCGGCGACGCCAGGCTGAGTTTTTCGGTGTCGAAGACCTGATTGACGTCATTTCTGCCTGCGGCCTCGACAATGCCCGCGCTCCCGCTTTCTTGCTCAGCGGAAAAAGGTAAGTTGACAATCATAGTTTAGTTTTGCAGGAACCGGGTGTGAAGGGAGGGCTTGCCTCCCGAACCTGCAGTGCCGAACCTGGAGCAGACCATGCCTTCGTCCTTCCTTGCCCTGTCCGGAATTACCTATGCCATCGGGCCGAAGTCGATCCTCTCGGGCGTCGACCTGACCCTCGAAAAGGGCCGCATCTACGGTCTGGTGGGGCCGAACGGGTCCGGCAAGAGCACGCTTTTGAAGATCCTCGCCCGCCAGATCGCGCCGCAATCCGGCGCCATCGCCTTCGACGACAAGCCGGCGGCTGACTGGGGTGCCCGCGAGTTTGCCCGGCACGTCGCCTATATGCCGCAATTCACCCCGGCGGCCGACGGGATGACCGTGCGCGAACTGGTGGCGCTCGGCCGTTTTCCCTGGCACGGTACGCTCGGGCGCTTCACCGCAACGGACCGCAGCAAGGTCGAGGAGGCGATCGCCCGCACCGGTCTTGAGGATTTTGCCGATCGCCTCGTTGCCAACATGTCCGGCGGCGAGCGCCAGCGCGCCTGGATCGCCATGATGCTCGTCCAGGATGCCAGCTGCCTGCTACTCGACGAACCGACATCGGCGCTTGACCTCGCCCATCAGGCGAGCGTTCTCTCCCTGGTACAGGATCTCAGCCACGAACGCGGGCTGACCGTCGTCATCGTGCTGCACGATATCAACCTCGCCGCCCGCTACTGCGACGCGATCGTCGCGCTCAGCCGCGGCCGGATCACGGCCGAAGGCACGCCCGCCGAGATCATGCAGGCCGACACGCTGCACTCGATTTTCGGCGTCGGCATGGGCGTCTTCCCGCACCCGGTTCGAAGGGAACCGGTCAGCTATCTCTTGTAGGCCGTCGCCTACACCTTCTCGCGGAACATCTCGATGATGGCGGAAAAATCCCTGCCGCCATTGCCCTGCTTTTCGAAGAGCGCATAAAGTTGCGCGGCCTCCGCGCCCATCGGCGTTGAAGCGCCGCTCGCGAGCGCCGCCTCCTGCGAGAGCTTGAGATCCTTCAGCATCAAGGCTGCGGCAAAACCTGGCTTGTAACCATTGTTGGCAGGCGAGGTCGGCACCGGCCCGGGAACCGGGCAATAGGTGTTGATCGACCAGCATTGGCCTGATGAGGTCGAGGCGACGTCGAACAGCGCCTGATGCGAGAGGCCGAGTTTCTCGGCCAGCACGAAGGCTTCGCAGACGCCGACCATCGAGATGCCGAGGATCATGTTGTTGCAGATCTTCGCCGCCTGACCAGCGCCCGCCTCGCCGCAATGGACGATCTTCTTGCCCATGGCTTCGAGGATCGGCTTCGCCCGGGCGAAGGCTTCCGGGGAGCCGCCGGCCATGAAGGTCAGCGTTCCCGCGCTCGCGCCGCCCGTGCCACCCGAGACGGGTGCATCAAGCGACAGGCAGCCTGCTGCGTTGGCCATCTCATGCGCCTTGCGGCTGCTCTCGACATCGATGGTCGAGCAATCGATGACAAGTGTTCCCTGCGCGGTAGTCTGCAGGATATCGGTCCACGCCGTCAGCACATGCCGGCCCTGCGGCAGCATCGTGATGACGATCTCCGCGTCCTTGACTGCCTGGCTGGCATGGCTCGCCGGTTTGACGCCGCTCGCCTCGGCCGCCTTCAGCACGGAGGCGGCGAGATCGAAGCCGAGAACCTCGTGACCCGATTTGACGAGATTGGCCGCCATCGGCCCGCCCATGTTGCCGAGCCCGATGAATGCGATCCTTGCCATGGTCTTCTCCTATCGATTGTCTTCGAGGATCATCGCCGCCGCCTTTTCGGCGATCATGATCGTCGGCGAATTGGTGTTGCCCGAGGTGATCGACGGCATCACCGAGGCGTCGGCGATCCTGAGCTTGCCGAGCGCCCTGAGTTTCAGCCTGGGATCGACGACGCTCTCCCTGTCGGCGCCCATACGGCAGGTGCCGACGGGATGAAAGATCGTCGTGCCGATATCGCCGGCCGCCCGCTCCAGATCGGCCTCGGTCTGATAGCTCGGCCCCGGCTTGAACTCTTCCGGCCGGAACCTCGCGAAGGATGGCTGCGCGACGATCCTGCGTGTCAACCGTATCGAACGGACAGCTATGTCACGATCGCGCTGCGTCGAGAGGTATTTCGGGCTGATCGTCGGCTGTGCGGCAAAATCCGGGCTCGACAGGTGCACCGAACCGCGGCTTTCCGGCCTCAGATTGCAGACGCTCGCGGTGATCGCCGGGAAAGGATGGACGGGGTCGCCGAATTTTTCGAGCGAGACCGGCTGCACGTGATATTGCAGGTCGGGCGTCTCCCGGTCCGGCCCCGAGCGGGTGAAGATGCCGAGCTGGCTCGGCGCCATCGCCATCGGCCCGGAGCGGCGGACGAGATATTCGAGCCCGATCGCCGCCTTGCCGATCAGCTTCGTCGCCTTTTCGTTCAGCGTCGGAACGCCGGTCACCTTATAGGCCAGACGCAGCTGCAGATGATCCTGCAGGTTCTCGCCGACACTCTTGATCTCGGTGACGACATCGATGCCCACCCGCTGCAGCACCTCGCCCCTGCCGATGCCGGAGAGTTCCAGAATATGCGGCGAGCCGATCGAACCGGCCGAAAGGATGGTTTCCTTGCCCGCATAGGCGCGCTTCGCCACGCCCTGGTGCTGGAATTCGACCCCGGCGACGGCCCCCTCCTCCACCAGCAGGCGCCGCACCTGCGCCTTGGTAAGCACCGTCAGGTTGGAGCGCTTGCGCGCCGGGCGCAGGAAGGCTTTCGACGTGTTCCAGCGTATGCCCGAGCGCTGGTTGACGTCGAAATAGCCGGAACCTTCATTGCTGCCGCGGTTGAAATCTTCCGTCTCGGGGATGCCGGCTTCTCTCGCCGCCTGCTGGAAGGCGTCAAGCACGGCCCAGCGCACCCGCGCCTTCTCGATGCGCCATTCGCCGCCGACCCCATGCATCTCGTCTTCGCCGCGATAAAAATCCTCGGACTTGCGGAAGAAGGGCAGAACATCGTCCCAGCCCCAGCCGCTGCAGCCCATCTGCCGCCAGAGGTCGTAATCGCGCGCCTGACCGCGCATATAGATCATGCCGTTGATCGAGGAGCAGCCGCCGAGTACCTTGCCGCGGGGATAGCTCAGCGCCCGGCCGTTCAGCCCCGCTTCCGGCGCCGTGGTGAAGCACCAGTCGGTACGCGGATTGTTGATGCAATAGAGATAGCCGACTGGGATATGGATCCAGTGGTAGTTGTCGCTGCCGCCGGCTTCCAATAGCAGCACGCGGCTCCTGCCGTCGGCGGATAGACGATTGGCGAGTACGCAGCCGGCACTGCCTGCCCCGATGATTATGTAGTCGTAACGATCCATGTGCGCCCTGCACGAAAATCCAGATGCTTGGCCGCCCGCCTCTGCCCACGCTGCGAAAGAGGGAGACGGCCGCCCGTTAGCGGCGATAGACGAAGCCCAGCTTCCGCCCGAGCCGCGAGGCATAGAATTCGCCGATGATGCCGCGGCGGAAGATCAGCACGCAGACCATGAAGACGACGCCGGTGATGATCGTCACCGGAAATTCCGAGGTCGCGAGGTAGTTTTCCAGCGCCACCACCAACCCCGCGCCGAAAAGCGGGCCGATCAGCGTGCCGATGCCGCCGAGCAGCGTCATCAGGATCACCTCGCCCGACATCTGCCAGGCGACGTCGGTGAGCGTCGCGAACTGGAAGACGATCGATTTGACCGCGCCGGCCAGCCCCGCAAGCGCTGCCGACATGACGAAGGCGCCGAGCTTGTAGCGCGTCACGGAATAACCGAGCGAGATCGCCCTTTGCTCGTTTTCGCGGATCGATTTCAGGATCATGCCGAAAGGCGAATTGATGAAACGCCAGATGATCAGGATGCCGACGAGGAAGACGGCCAGCACGAAATAATACATGTTGGTCGAGTTGTTCAGATCGATGAAGCCGAAGAGGTGGCCACGCGGCACCGACTGGATGCCATCCTCGCCTTCGGTAAACTTGGCCTGCAGGCAGAAGAAGAAGAACATCTGCGACAGCGCCAGCGTGATCATCGCGAAATAGATGCCCTGGCGGCGGATCGCGAAGAAACCCATGACCAAGCCGAGAAAGGCCGCCCCCGCCACGCCGATCAGGATGCCGAGTTCCGGCGGCAGGCCCCATGCCTTCACCGTATAGGCGGTGAAATAGGCGGCACCGCCGAAGAAGGTGGCATGGCCGAAGGAAAGCAGACCGGTATAGCCGAGCAGCAGGTTGAAGGCACAGGCAAACAGCGCGAAGCAGAGCAGCTTCATCAGGAAGATCGGATAGAAGAAGAACGGCGCGAGCAGCAGAAGCAGCAGTCCGACAAGCAGGAAGCCCGCCTGCACCGATAGAGCGGTTCGACTTTTTTCCGTTCGGATGGTTTCGGTGATGTCAGTCATGTCAGGCATCCCGGCCGAAGAGGCCCGCGGGCCTGATGAGAAGCACGATCGCCATGATGACGAAGATCACGATGTTGGAAGCCTCGGGATAGAAGACCTTGGTCAGGCCCTCGGCGATGCCGAGCACATAACCGGTGATGATCGCACCCATGATCGATCCCATGCCGCCGACGACGACCACGGCGAAGACGACGATGATCATGTTCGAGCCCATCAGCGGCGAGACCTGGTAGATCGGCGCCGCCAACACACCGGCAAAGGCGGCAAGGCCGGCGCCGAGCGCGTAGGTCAGCGTCAGCAGTACCGGCACGTTGACGCCGAAGACCTGGACCAGCACGGCGTTTTCGGTCGCAGCCCTGAGATAGGCCCCGAGCTTGGTCTTCTCGATCAGCAGCCATGTGCCGAGGCAGACGACGAGCGAGACGACGACCACCCAGCCGCGATAGATCGGCAGGAACATGAAGCCGAGATTGGCCCCGCCGGCAAGCGCTGCCGGCGTCGCATAGGGCTGGCCGGAAGAACCGTAGAGATAGCGGAAGGTGCCTTCGACGGCGAGCGCCAGGCCGAAGGTAAAGAGCAGGCCGTAGAGTGGATCGAGATCGTAGAGCCGGCGCAGGAACAGCCGCTCGATGACGGCACCGGCAAGCCCGACGATAACAGGCGCCAGGATCAGCGACGGCCAGTAGCCGATGCCGGCATAGGTGAGCAGCAGATAGGCGACAAAAGCGCCGAGCATATATTGGGCGCCATGGGCGAAGTTGATCACCCGGAGCAGGCCGAAAATGATGGCGAGGCCGAGGCTGAGCAGCGCATAGAACGAACCGTTGATCAGGCCGATCAAGAGCTGGCCGAGCAGCGCCTGCAGGGGAATGCCGAAGATCATCGTCATCTGGTCACACTCCCAGAACCTTGTGCAGCGTATCCATGCGCTGCGGCAGTTCGCCGACCGGGAATTCCGACACCATCTGCCCATGATCCATCAGATAGAAGCGATCGGCAATACGGCTGGCGAAGCGGAAATTCTGTTCGACGAGCAGGATCGTCATGCCGCGCTCCTTGAGCTTCTTCAGTACCTCGCCGATGCGCTGGACGATGACCGGAGCAAGCCCTTCCGTCGGTTCGTCGAGAATGAGCAGCCGCACACCGGTGCGCAGAACCCGGGCGATCGCCAGCATCTGCTGCTCGCCGCCTGAAAGTTTGGTACCCGGGCTGCCGCGGCGCTCGTAGAGATTGGGAAAGAGTTCGTAGATCTCGTCGAGCGTCATGCCGCCCGCCGCCACGACAGGCGGCAGCAGCAGGTTTTCCGAGACGGTGAGCGTCGAAAAGATGCCGCGCTCCTCCGGCACGAATCCGATGCCCCGGTGCGCCGTCTTGTGCAGCGGCACATGCATCATGTCGCTGCCGGCAAAGCTGATCCTGCCCTTGCGAGCGCGCACGATGCCGGTGATGGTGCGCAGCGTCGTCGTCTTGCCGACGCCGTTGCGGCCGAGAATGGTGATCGTCTCGCCCTCGCCGACATGCATGTCGACGCCGTGCAATATGTGGCTTTCGCCGTACCAGGCGTTGAGGCCCTGGACCTCGAGGAGAGCGGTCATCAGTGCTCCTCCGTGCCCATGTAGGCCTCGCGGACGCGCTCATCCTGGCTGACGGTGGCATAGTCGCCCTCGGCAAGGATCTCGCCGCGCTGCAGCACGGTGACGTGCTGGCAGATATTGGCGACGACGGAGAGGTTGTGCTCGACCATCAGCACCGCCCGGTCGCGGGCGACGTCACGGATGATCGCGGAGACGACGCCGACATCCTCATGCCCCATACCGGCCATCGGCTCGTCGAGCAGCAACACTTTCGGGTCGAGCGCCAGCGTCGTGGCGATCTCCAGCACGCGCTTGCGGCCATAGGAAAGATCGGCGGCGAAATGGTCGCGCTCCTTGGAAAGGCCGACGCTCGCAAGCAGTTGCTCGGCGCGTTCGTTCAGCCGGTCGAGCGCCGAGAGCGGCCGCCAGAATTGCGTCGACAGATGGTTCGGCCGCTGCAGCGCCACGCGCACATTGTCGAGCACGCTTAAGTGCGGAAAGACCGCCGAGATCTGGAAGGAGCGCACCAGCCCCATGCGCGCCACCCTGTCGGGCGGGGTCCCGGTGATGTCGGTGCCCATCAGCGTGATCGTGCCAGCCGTCGGCTGCAGGAACTTCGTCAGCAGGTTGAAGACCGTCGTCTTGCCGGCCCCGTTGGGGCCGATCAACGCATGCACGCTGGCGTCATGCACGTCGAGATCGACATTCTTGACGGCCGTGAAGCCGCCGAAATCGCGGCGCAGGCCGCGGGCGGACAATACCACCCGCGGCTTTACCTGAGTTTCACTCGCGGAAACCGCCATCGTGCCTACTTCACCAGATCGCAGCCGCTCTTGGCGGGATCGATATAGGCGTCCTTGCCCGGAATGGTGGCGAGAACGTTGAAGTAATCCCACGGCTCCTTGCTTTCGGAAGGTTTCTTGACCTGCAGCAGATACATGTCGTGGATCATGCGGCCGTTGGGGCCGACCGTGCCGCCGCGGCCGAAGACGTCGTCGACAGGCATTTCATGCAACTGCTTGGCGACGGCTTCCGTCTCGTCGGTGCCGGCTTTCTGCACCGCCTTCAGATATTGCGTCACCGCCGAATAGGTGCCGGTATGGATCATGTTCGGCATCTTGCCGGTGCGGTCGAAGAACTTCTTGGCGAAGGCGCGGCTTTCGTCGTCGCGGTTCCAATAGTAGCCCTCCGTCAGCGTCAGGCCCTGCGCTGCCTCGAGACCGAGACCATGGACTTCGGCGAGCGTGAAGAGCAGCGCCGCCAGATGCTGGCCGCCCTGGGTGATGCCGAATTCGGCCGCCTGCTTGATGGCGTTCGAGGTATCGAGGCCGGCGTTGGCGAGGCCGATCACCTTGGCGCCGGACGATTGCGCCTGTAGCAGGAAGGAGGAGAAGTCCTGGGTTGATAGCGGATGGCGGACGGCGCCGACGACGGTGCCGCCGCTTGCCTTGACATATTCGCTGGTCTGCTGCTCCAGCGAATAACCGAAAGCATAGTCGGCCGTCAGGAAGAACCAGCTGTCGCCGCCCTGCTTGACGAGGGCGCCGCCGGTGCCGACAGCGAGCGCGTGGGTGTCGTAGGCCCAATGGAAGCCGTAGGGCGAGCAGGCCTTGCCGGTGAGATCCGTCGTCGCCGCACCGGTGACGATGTCGATCTTCTTCTTTTCCTTGCCGATCGCCTGCACGGCAAGCGCCACCGAGGAGGTCGTCAGTTCCATGATCGCATCCACCTGCTCGGTGTCGTACCATTGCCGGGCAATGTTTGAGGCGATATCCGGCTTGTTCTGGTGATCGGCATCGACGATCTCGACCGGCACATCCAGCACCTTGCCGCCGAAATCCTCGACGGCCATCTTGGCGGCCTCGACGGAAGACTTGCCGCCGAAGTCGGCATAAACGCCCGACTGGTCGTTCAGGATGCCGATCTTGACCTTGCCGTCGGTCGCGCTCTGCGCGAGCACGGCAGTGCTGCTCGCAAGCAGAAATGCAACTGATGCAATGAGATTCTTACGCATATTCTCTCCTCCCAGAGATGAGCCAGATTGCGGGTCTGTTCAGATTTGGCCGGTCGCACTCCTCAGAACGACCGCCCCTCGTCCTACGATCATGGAAATTCTCGCCTGAAGCAACGGGTGGTTTACAACTAATTCCAAACAGTATCTGTTCATTTTTGCACAGACAGAAAGCTGCACAATTTCCATCCCAACCTCAGGGAGCGCCAGGAATCAGCGCTCAGCGCTAGAACTAGGGCAGTTTCTGCAGTTGTGCAGGCATGTGCCATCAGCCGAATGAACAATCCTACTTTGTCCCTTCATCCCACAGGCGCATTTCGGCACGTTCAGGCTGCTGTTACTTCCACTGCGTCCCGTTGTCGGCACCGCAGCCATAGGGAGGCAAGACGCCGCTAAAGGTTTCTTTCAGCTTGGCACAGCCCCAGGCATTGATCGGGCTTGGCATAGCCGAGTTGAGCGTCATGCCGACTTCGTCATAGGGACTTTCAGTGTTGGAGACGTAGCGATACCAACGAAAACCGATAACAACAACGAATGCGAGAGCGACCGTCAGCAGCAGGCGAGCCAATTTCTTCATCAATATTCCCTCAAAATTTCAAACGCGGCCGTGTAGCATTACTCAGAGAGACTGAAAGCGCCGCCGCCGAAGCATCAACGGATTTATCGCCGGCGCCTCCCCGGCCTCATCGAGCTCCAGGGCTTTCGCCGAACACGCAGCCTCCGATTGCCGATAGATTGGAAACAAAACTCAAACAAAACAATGAATTGTATCAATCTTTAAAGATCATGCTATTCGTTGCTGGTTGTTGAACGGAGGGAATGGCGATGACGAACTCACCGCAGTTTACCTGGGACGATCTGCAGTTTTTTCTAGCCGTCGCCCGTACCGGACAGCTCTCGACGGCGGCCCGGCAGTTGCGCTCCAGCCACGCCACCGTTTCTCGGCGTATCGACCGGCTGGAATTTGCCCTCAAGGTCAAGCTCTTCGAACGCAATCCGCGTGGCTACGTGTTGACCGCCATGGGCACGCGTTTCATCGAGACGGCCGAGCGGATGGAGCAGGAGACCGAGCGGCTGCGCACCGACCTTGCCGATGGCTCGATGGCGCAGCGCGGCCTCGTGCGCCTCAGCGCGCCTGAGGGTTTTGCCAATTTCTTCTTCGCCACCGTGTTGCCGCGCTTTGCAGCCCAGCATCCGCATCTTTCGCTCGAGCTGGTGACCATCCAGCAGATCATGTCGCTGTCGCGCAAGGAGGCCGATCTTTCAGTTGTGCTCGACGAGCCGAAAGGCGGGCCTTATTACGCTGAAAAGCTGACCGATTATCACTTGCAGATCTACGGCTCGCGCGACTATCTGGCAAAGGCGCCTGCCATCACCTGCCGCGAAGATCTGCTTCAGCATCCTTTCGTCAGCTATATCGAGGAAATGATTTTCGCGCCGGGGCTGGATTATCTCAGCGATGTGCATCCGCGCATCAAACCGCAGTTCCAGAGCTCCAGCATTTTCGCGCAGCTCACCGCCACCCGAAACGGCCTCGGCCTCTGCATCCTGCCCTATTTCTTCGCCAGCCGTTATCCCGAGCTCGTGCGCGTGCTGCCCGAGGAGATCGACCTCAAGCGCCATTACTGGATTACCTGCCATCGCGATCTGAAACAGGCGCCGCGTGTGCGGGCGGTCATCGACTTTCTGCGCGAGGCCGTGCGCGGCGAAGATGCGCGCTTCGTGCCGCCCTATATCGCCGCCGCCAGTTCCGCGCGCCGGTCGGAATCCGAAAGCTGATTACTTGAGAAACTCGGCCCGGTGCGGCGTGAAGGTATCGATCAGCCGGCCCTTTTCCAGTGCCTTGACGCCATGGACGAGATTGGGCGGCACGATGAAGCTGCCGCCCTGCCGCAGCACTTCGGTGCGGCCATCGATCGTCACCTCGAAGCTGCCTTCGGCGACATAGCTTGCCTGGATGTGCGGATGCGAATGGGCAGCACCCACGGCGCCGCTTTCGAACGCCACTTCTACCATCATCATCTCGGGCAGATAGGTCATGACGCGCCTGGTGACGCCAGGCTCCGGATTGATCCAATCGGCCCCCTCGCCCGATACGAACAGATCGCTTGACGACATTTCCGCCTCCTCATTCCAGAATCGACCGCGGGCAAAGTGGATCATGGCGTCGCGTTTGAAAAGATGGCCGCCCCTGTCTTTTCGATAGGGACGCCTTGTTGTTGACGCGCTCGGCTGGCGGGTCTATGCGACCTTGAGCGAGGCAAGGCTGAATGAGGAGACGCTGCCATGCAGCATACGCGCGAAGTTTTCGACTGGTCCGACCCATTCCGCCTGGTGGAGCAGCTGACCAACGAGGAGCGCATGGTGCAGGATTCCGCCCATGCCTATGCGCAGCAAAAGCTCGCTCCCCGTGTTCTCGACGCCTTTCGCAATGAAAAGACCGATCCCGCCATCTTCCGAGAAATGGGCGAACTCGGCCTGCTCGGCCCGACGATATCCCCCGACTATGGCGGCGCCGGCCTCGGTTACGTCTCCTACGGCCTGATTGCCCGCGAGGTCGAACGGGTCGACAGCGGCTATCGCTCGATGATGAGCGTGCAGTCCTCGCTTGTCATGGTGCCGATCGAAACCTTCGGGTCCGAGGCGCAGAAGCTGAAATACCTGCCCAAACTTGCGACCGGCGAATGGATTGGCTGCTTCGGCCTGACCGAGCCCGACCATGGCTCCGACCCAGGCTCGATGGCGACACGCGCCAGGAAGGTCGACGGCGGCTATAGCCTGACCGGCTCGAAGACCTGGATCTCGAATGCACCGATCGCCGATGTCTTCGTCGTCTGGGCAAAGACCGAGGATGGCCTCATCCGCGGCTTCATACTCGAAAAGGGTTGGAAGGGGCTTTCGGCCCCCGCCATCCACGGCAAAGTGGGCTTGCGCGCCTCGATCACTGGCGAAGTGGTGATGGACGGGGTCTTCGTGCCGGAAGAAAATCTTCTGCCCGGCGTCACCGGTCTCAAGGGACCGTTCACCTGCCTCAACTCGGCCCGCTTCGGCATTGCCTGGGGCGCACTTGGTGCCGCCGAGGATTGTTATGCCAGGGCACGGCAATATACGCTGGAGCGCAAGCAGTTCGGCCGGCCGCTCGCCGCCAACCAGCTGATCCAGAAGAAGCTCGCCGACATGGCGGCGGAGATCGCGCTCGGCCTTCAGGGCTGCCTGCGGCTCGGCCGAATGAAGGAGGAAGGCCATCCGCCGGTGGAGCTGACCTCGATCCTCAAGCGCAACAGTTGCGGCAAGGCGCTTGATATGGCGCGCGCGGCCCGCGACATGCTCGGCGGCAACGGCATCTCCGACGAATTCGGCATCGCCCGCCATCTCGTCAACCTCGAAGTGGTCAACACCTATGAGGGCACGCACGACATCCATGCGTTGATCATCGGCCGGGCGATCACCGGCATCGCCGCCTTTGCAAATTGAGTTGCAGAGCCCGGCCAGACCTGGCGAATTGCCACGCGCCTGACAATGTGAGACCTTCCCTGGCTGCGGCATAAGGCCGGCAATGAGGGGATCACGCATGTTTCTGCTTCTTGCATTGCTGATCGGTGTTATCTCGGGCCTTCGCGCCATGACTGCGCCCGCTGCCGTCGCCTGGGGTGCGGCGCTCGGCTGGTTCGACGTATCGCAGACGCCGCTTGCCTTCATGGGCTACCGGTGGACGCCGTGGATTTTCAGCGTTCTCGCCGTCGTTGAACTCGTCACCGACCAGCTGCCATCGACGCCGTCGCGCAAGGTGCCGATGCAGTTCGGCGCCCGCATCGTCACTGGAGCACTTGCCGGCGCCACGATCGGCGCAGCCAGTAGCCTGCTTTTCGGCGGGCTGATCGCCGGCGTGATCGGCGCCGTCATCGGCACCTATGGCGGCGCCGCGCTGCGCGCCAGGCTTGCCGCCGCCTTCGGCAAGGATCCGCCGGCCGCCCTCATCGAGGATGCCGTTGCCGTTGTCGCTGCCGTGTTGATCGTGGGAGCCGTGTCATGAAAAGCTTCGACGCCATCGTTATCGGCGCTGGCCAGGCCGGCCCGTTCCTCGCCGCCCGCATAGTCGAAAAGGGCATGAAGGTAGCGCTCGTCGAGCGCAAGTTCCTCGGCGGCACCTGCGTCAATGCCGGCTGCATGCCAACGAAGACTCTCGTCGCCAGCGCCCGCGCCGCCCATGTCGCAAGAAGCGGCGCCGCCTACGGCGTCAATATCCCCGGGGAAATCGCTATCGACATGAAAGTGGTGAGAGCCCGGGCGGAAACGGTGACGATGAACGCCCGCAACGGCCTGATCGGCTGGTTTGACAGCATGGATGGCATGAGCGTGATCTACGGTCATGCCCGCTTCGAGGATGCGAAGACCGTCCGCGTCAACGGCGAGACCCTGACGGCGCCGCGCATCTTCCTCAATGTCGGCGCGCGACCTGTCATCCCCGAGCTGCCCGGCATCGATGACATCGACTACCTCACCAGCACCTCGATCATTCATCTCGACACGCTGCCGCGGCATCTGGCGGTGATCGGCGGCAGCTATATCGGGCTGGAATTCGCCCAGATGTATCGCCGCTTCGGCGCCGAAGTCAGTGTCATCGAGCACGGCCCGAAGCTCGCTTCGCGCGAGGACGAAGATATATCGGACGCGATCGCCGATATACTGCGCTCCGAAGGCATCACAGTCCACACCGACGCCGGCAACATCGCTTTCGCGCGAAATGGCAGCGGAATTGGCGTTGCCGTCGGCGCGGCGAAGATCGATGCGAGCCATGTGCTGATCGCCACCGGCCGCAAACCGAATACCGACGACCTCGGCCTCGAGGCCGCCGGCGTGGCGACGGACAAGCGCGGCTATATCACCGTCGACGACAAGCTTGCCACCAATGTCGAGGGCATCTTTGCGCTCGGCGACTGCAATGGCCGCGGCGCCTTCACCCATACTTCCTACAATGATTTCGAAATCGCCGCCGCCAACCTGCTCGACGGCGACGACCGCAGGGTCTCGAGCCGCATCCCGGCCTATGCGCTCTACATCGACCCGCCGCTCGGTCGCGTCGGCATGACGGAGAAGCAGGCGCGTGCCTCCGGCCGCAGGATCATGGTCTCGACCCGGCCGATGAGCCGCGTCGGCCGGGCCAATGAACGCGGCGAGACCAAGGGCTTCATGAAGGTGATTGCCGATGCCGACACCAAAGAGATCCTCGGCGCGGCGATCCTCGGCATCGAAGGCGACGAGGTGATCCATGGCCTGATCGATGCAATGAATGCGGGAACCACCTATCCCGCGCTGAAATGGTCGGTGCCGATCCACCCGACGGTGTCGGAGCTGATTCCGACGCTGCTTGGGGATTTGAAGCCGGTTTAGCCGTGACCTGACCTCGGGAAGAGCTGGAGGCGCGCATGCCTATCGAAGCGCTGATCGAAAACTACGGCCTGCTGGCGATTTTCCTGGGTGCAGCCTTCGAAGGCGAGACGGCCGCCTTCCTCGGCGGCGTGATTGCCCATCGCGAACTGCTCACCTATTGGTCGGCGTCGCTGGCGGCCACCGCGGGCTCTTTCGCCGGTGACCAACTCTGGTTCTTCGCCGGCCGTTATGCCGCGCAATGGAGCGTCGTGCGCCGGCTGATGGAAAGACCCGCGCTCGCTCGCGCAACCGGGCTTCTGGAGAAATATCAGACCGGCTTCATCCTGGCGTTCCGTTTTCTCGTCGGATTGCGCACCATCAGCCCGATCGTCATCGGCACGACCCGGATCTCGACCGGCAAATTCATCGTCCTGAATGCGGTAGCCGCGTTAGTGTGGGGGCAGCTTTTCACAGCGCTCGGCTATCTGTTCGGCCACGGCATCCAGCAGACACTCGGCCGCCTGCCCCTTCACCGGCACCTGCTGATCGCCATCGCAGCCGCCGCTGTCGTGGCAGTGGCGGCTCTACTCTTTCGCAGGATGAAATCAAGCGGCAGCCATCCGTAAGAGCGCTGCGGCGCCTATTCCATAACGATCTGCAGCTTCACGTCGCTCGGCCGCGCTTCGACCGCGCGATCGAAGGCCTTGATCGAATCTTCGAACTTGAACGTCTCCGATATCAGTGGCTTCAGATCGACGCGGCCTGATGCCAAGAGTGCGATCGAACGCTCATACTGGTGGGCATAGCGGAACACCGTTTCGATGCGGATCTCCTTGGTGGTGGCCGTCGAGACGTCGAAGCCGACCGGATTGACCGGCAGGCCGACGGCGACGACGACACCGCCCGGGCGCGGCAGCGCCATGATCGTCTCCCAGGCCTTGGGTGACCCGGAGCATTCGAAGACAACATCCGCACCCCAGCCTTCGGTCAGCCGGCCGACCTCTTCGATCAGGTTCTTCTCGCGGATATTGACCGGGACGACGCCCTGATATTGCGCGGCGATGTCGAGCTTCGGCTGGGCGAGATCGGCGACGATCGCGCGGGCGCAGCCGCCGGCAAGGGCGGCGATCGCGACCATCGTGCCGATCGGCCCGGCGCCGAGAACGATAGCGGTATCGCCGGGCGCGATCGTCGCCTTGGCTGCCGCCTGCATGCCAACCGCGAAGGGCTCGACCATGGCGCCTTCGGCGAAGCTGACATTGTCGGGCAGTTTGAAAGTATAATTGGCCGGATGCACCACTTCGGGCGTCAGCACGCCATGGATCGGCGGCGTCGCCCAGAAGCTGACGGCAGGATCGATATTGTACATGCCGAGCCGGCTCGCCTTGGAGTTCGGATCGGGGATGCCCGGCTCCATGCAGACACGGTCGCCGACTTGCAGATGTGTGACACCGGCCCCCACCTCGACCACCGTGCCGGCCGCCTCATGGCCGAGCACCATCGGCGCGTTGACGACGAAGGGGCCGATCTTGCCGTGGGTGTAATAATGAACGTCTGAACCGCAGACGCCGACGGTATGAATCTTGATCTTCACCTGCCCCGGCCCTGTCTCCAGCGGCAGATCGATGTCGCGCAACGCAAGCTCATGCTGGCGCTCCAGCACCAGCGCACGGACTTTGGTCATTCTCGGTTTCCTTCCCTATGGCCCGGCGATTCAGAGGGTGCCGTTGAGCCGACTATAAGACCTCAAGGCGCTTCAATTCAACCGCCAACGTAAGCTTTTGCTCATCACGTGACGAAATGCTCATATGCGTAGCCCGAAAGATAACCGCTGATAAACCTCCGTATGATTCCGGAAGAGAGCACCGGAGAGTACAGTTACTTCATCATCAGCCATGACACAGTGGGAGGCGGCAAAAGAGATGAAGCATGATAACGACAATGTCGGCGGAAACTGGCTTTCCTCGAGGATCTTCAGACGGCTCCGAAAATTCTGGCGCAGATTGGTGGCCGATTGGAACGCCGCCCTTCAGAGGGACAACCCAGGGCTGCCAATGCGCGTCATTCTACGGACGCGGGATCGAAATCGCCCCCGACAGCGTTACTAGCATGCAGCCCGCATGGCGCGGCGGAAGCATGACGGCTCCCGGCGCCATTGGAACGGCAATATAGGAAGGCCATCATGAAGTCGGTCGTGTCATTCTGCCTGTTCGCATCGCTGCTCTTCGCCGCCAACCAGGCGGCCGCGGCGCTGGAACAAGCGTCTCTGCCCTCGCAGCAGCAGGAAGAAGAGCTCGTGCCGGCCAATGTCGAGCTTACCTTCAGCGGTCCCGTCGATCTGGCCCGCTCGACCGCCACCTTGCTCGATGCCCAAGGCAGGACGCTTCCCCTGGGCAAGCCGTTCCTCTCCGGTCCCGAAGGATCCATTTTCAAGATCCCGCTTGATCCCTCCATGGCGCCCGGCCTCTATACCCTCGACTGGCGCGTCCTCTCGATGGACGGCCGCAGCGCCGAAGGCCATTACCAGTTCCGGGTCGATCCTTGAATTTCAAGATCGCGCCCTGCTCTCGTTTCCGCTGCAGCCGCCTGAAAGCATTTATAAGATTTTTATATTGATGCCGTTTCGGCCGTCTCGAACCTTTATGCGCTCCGGATCCATATTGGTGCCCGAGAGATTCAAGGATCATCTCCACGCCAGAAAGTATGAAAGGCAGTCTCCAACGGCCGCCCTTTGTCTTGTCTGACTCCAACAAGAACAGCAGGAGTCACGATTATGATGGATATCATTCTGCTCGGCACCGCGATCTTATTTTTCGCGCTGTGCTTTGCCTATGTCGGAGCCTGCGACAGCCTCTAAGGAGAAACGACGATGACCCTCGATTATATCCTGAGCGGCGCCGTAACCGTGTTTCTCACCGTTTACCTCACCTACGCTCTCTTACGCCCAGAACGCTTCTGAAAAACCGACGCTTCCGGGGCCGCGCCTGCGCGACCGGGAACCAGCCGGGTATTGAAAGTTTTAGCCCCATGACCCTCAACGGATGGCTTCAGATCCTGCTCTATTGCGGGATCGTCCTCGCGCTCGTCAAACCGCTCGGCGGTTACATGACCCGAGTCTACAACGGCGAGCGCACATTCCTGTCACCCGTCCTCGTTCCGATCGAACGGGGGCTTTACCGCGTTGCCGGCACCAGCGAACGCGAGGAGCAGCATTGGACCTCCTATGCCTTTGCAATGCTGCTGTTCAACTTGCTCGGCGTCCTCTTGCTCTACGCGCTGATGCGCCTGCAAGGCGTTCTGCCCTACAATCCGGCTGGCATGGCTGCCGTCCCGCCGGAACTTTCCTTCAACACCGCCGTCAGCTTTACCACAAATACGAACTGGCAGAATTACGGCGGTGAAAGTACCATGTCGTATCTGGCCCAGATGGCCGGCTTCACGGTGCAGAACTATCTGTCCGCTGCGACCGGCATGGCGATCGCGGTCGCTTTCATCCGGGCCTTCGCACGGGCGTCCGGCAAGGCGATCGGCAATTTCTGGGTCGATATGATCCGCGGCACGCTTTATATCCTGCTGCCCACCTGCATCGTGCTGACGCTCGTCTATGTCTATCTCGGCGTGCCCCAGACACTCGGACCCTATGTCAATGCGACGACGCTCGAAGGCGCGCAGCAGACGATTGCGGTCGGCCCCGTCGCCTCGCAGCTCGCGATCAAGATGCTCGGCACCAATGGCGGCGGCTTCTTCAATGCCAATTCCGCCCATCCGTTCGAAAATCCCGATGCGATCTCCAACCTGATCCAGATGGTTTCGATCTTCGCGATCGGTGCGGGTCTCACCAACGTCTTCGGCCGCATGGTCGGCAACCAGCGCCAGGGCTGGGCGATTCTGGCCGCGATGGGCGTGCTGTTCATCGCCGGCGTCGGCGTCACCTATTGGGCGGAAGCGGCCGGCAATCCGCTGATGCATGCCTTTGGCCTCGTCGGCGGCAATATGGAGGGCAAGGAAGTCCGGTTCGGCGTCGCCTTGTCCTCGCTCTTCGCCGTCATCACCACCGCCGCCTCCTGCGGCGCGGTCAACGCGATGCATGGCAGCTTCACCGCACTCGGCGGCCTCATTCCGCTGATCAACATGCAGCTCGGCGAAATCATCGTCGGCGGTGTCGGCGCCGGTTTCTACGGCATCCTGCTCTTCATCATCGTCGCCGTCTTCGTCGCCGGCCTGATGGTCGGCCGCACGCCGGAATACCTCGGCAAGAAGATCGAGGCGAAGGAAATGAAGATGGCCGTTCTCGCCATCCTCTGCCTGCCGCTCGCCATGCTGGTCTTCACCGCAATCGCCTCGGTTCTGCCGATCGCCGTCGCCTCCGTCGGCACGGCCGGCCCGCACGGTTTCTCCGAGATCCTCTATGCCTATACCTCGGCTGCGGCCAATAACGGCTCGGCCTTCGGCGGCCTGACGGGCAATACGCCCTGGTACAACGTGACGCTCGGCATCGGCATGCTGGCCGGCCGCTTCCTGGTCATCATCCCGGCGCTCGCCATTGCCGGCTCGCTGATCGCCAAGAAGACGGTTCCAGCCTCGGCAGGCACCTTCCCGACCGACGGTCCGCTCTTTGTCGGCCTGCTGATCGGCACGATCCTGATCGTCGGCGGCCTGACCTTCTTCCCGGCTTTGGCCCTCGGCCCAGTCGTCGAGCACTTGGTCGCGATCGCCGGGCAAACCTTCTGAGGCGATGCCATAACCCGCATCCCAGGGTTCCTTCGCCGTCCTCGTTTCAAAGCTGGAGTCTTTTATGAGCCAGGCAAAATCCGCGAGCATCATCGATTCTCGCATCCTCGTTCCCGCCGCCGGCGCCGCCTTCACGAAGCTCGACCCGCGCGCCCTTGCCAGAAATCCGGTCATGTTTGTCGTGGCCACGGTTTCGGTGCTGACCACCGTCCTCTTCCTGCGCGACCTCGTGGCGGGCAACGGCAATCTCGGCTTCTCGTTCCAGATCAATCTCTGGCTCTGGTTCACCGTGCTCTTTGCCAATTTCGCCGAGGCCGTCGCCGAAGGCCGCGGCAAGGCGCAGGCGGATTCGCTGCGCAAGGCGCGCACCGAAACCCAGGCCAAGCTGCTGACCGCCAACAACGGCAGCGACTACTGCATGGTGCCGGGCACCAGCCTCAAGGTCGGCGATATCGTGCTGGTCGAAGCCGGCGACATCATCCCTTCGGACGGCGAAGTCATCGAAGGGATCGCCTCCGTCAACGAGGCGGCGATCACAGGTGAATCCGCCCCGGTCATCCGTGAATCCGGTGGCGATCGTTCGGCGGTGACCGGCGGCACGCAGGTGTTGTCCGACTGGATCCGCGTGCGCATCACCGCGGCGGCGGGCTCCACCTTCCTCGACCGGATGATCTCGCTGGTTGAAGGCGCCGAACGCCAGAAGACGCCGAACGAGATCGCGCTCAACATCCTGCTTGCCGGGATGACCCTGATCTTCGTGCTCGCCACCGCGACGATCCCGAGCTTTGCCATCTATGCCGGCGGCTCGATCCCGATCATCGTGCTCGTCGCCCTTTTCGTCACCCTGATCCCGACGACGATCGGCGCGCTCTTGTCGGCGATCGGCATTGCCGGCATGGACCGGCTCGTCCGCTTCAACGTGCTCGCCATGTCCGGCCGCGCCGTCGAAGCGGCCGGCGACGTCGACACGCTGCTGCTCGACAAAACCGGCACGATCACCCTCGGCAACCGCCAGGCGACGGCCTTCCACCCCGTCCGCGGCGTTTCCGAGCAGGAGCTCGCCGATGCCGCCCAGCTCGCCTCGCTTGCCGACGAAACGCCGGAAGGCCGTTCGATCGTCGTGCTCGCCAAGGAGAAATATGCGATCCGCGGCCGCGACATGGCGAGCCTCAAGGCCAGCTTCGTGCCTTTCACCGCCCAGACCCGCATGAGCGGCGTCGATCTCGAAGGCGCCTCGATCCGCAAAGGTGCGGTCGATACCGTGCTCGCCCATGTCAACGGCGAGGCCCCCTCGAAGAACGGCAACGAGGTCGTCCGCGAGCTGCAGTCGATATCAGACGAGGTCGCCAAATCAGGCGGCACGCCGCTGGCCGTCGCCCGCAATGGCAGATTGCTCGGCATCATCCAGCTGAAGGACATCGTCAAGGGCGGCATCCGCGAGCGTTTCACGGAACTCCGCCGCATGGGCATCCGCACGGTGATGATCACAGGCGACAACCCGCTGACGGCAGCGGCCATCGCCGCCGAGGCCGGCGTCGACGATTTCCTCGCCCAGGCGACGCCCGAGATGAAGCTGGCGCTGATGCGCGAGGAACAGGCCAAGGGCAAGCTCGTCGCCATGTGCGGCGACGGCACCAACGATGCCCCGGCGCTGGCCCAGGCCGATGTCGGCGTTGCCATGAACACCGGCACCGTCGCCGCCCGAGAGGCCGGCAACATGGTCGATCTCGACTCGGACCCGACAAAGCTGATCGAGATCGTCGAGATCGGCAAGCAGCTGCTGATGACACGCGGCGCGCTGACGACCTTCTCGATCGCCAACGACATCGCCAAGTATTTCGCCATTATCCCGGCGATGTTCCTGACCTTCTATCCGCAGCTCGGTGTGCTCAACATCATGGGACTGTCGACGCCGCAAAGCGCCATCCTCTCGGCGATCATCTTCAACGCCCTGATCATCATCGCGCTGATCCCGCTGTCGCTGAAGGGTGTGCGCTACCGGCCGATCGGCGCCGGAGCGCTTCTGTCACGCAACCTGCTGATCTACGGCCTCGGCGGCATCCTCGTGCCCTTCGTCGGCATCAAGGCGATCGACTTGGCCGTCGCCGCCCTCGGCCTCGCCTAGCGGAAGATCCGGTTCCTCACCGGAATCGGTCTCCGCGTGAACTCGTCAAGGAGTACGAACAATGTTGAAAGAACTTCGCCCGGCCCTCGTTATGATCGTTGCCACCACGGCCATCACGGGCCTGCTTTATCCGATCGCCATGACGGGTGCGGCCCAGGCGCTCTTCCCAACCCAGGCGAATGGCAGCCTGATCGAGAAGAACGGTCATGTGATCGGCTCGAGGCTGATCGGCCAGGCCTTCACCAGCGACAAGTATTTCCACGGCCGCCCCTCGGCCGCCGGCGATGGCTACAACGCCGCCGCCTCCAGCGGCTCGAACCTCGGGCCGACCAGCGAGAAACTGATCGACCGCGTGAAGGGCGACTACGAAACAGCCAAGGCGGCAAACCCGAACGCCGAGGTGCCGGCCGACCTCGTCACCGCGTCTGGCAGCGGCCTTGATCCCGATATCTCGCCCGAGGCCGCCTATTTCCAAGTGCCGCGCGTCGCCCAGGCACGCAACATCGACGAGGCGAAGATCAAGGCGCTGGTCGACGGCGCCGTCCAGGACCGCGAACTCGGCATTTTGGGAGAACCTACCGTCAATGTTCTGGCGTTGAACCAGAGCCTTGATGCTTCTATGACTGAGTGAGTTTGGCAGGTTAGATGCTGTGGTTTGGCGACAAGGCCAACCCCACTCTCCGTCATCCTCGGGCTTGACCCGAGGATCCATGTCGCGGCCAACTGGTGGGCGCCGTGTGGATGCTCGGCTCAAGCCCGAGCATGACGGAGGGTGGGGCGAGCATAGGGACTATTCGCGGCATAGAGCCCGGCTCCGGAATGCCTTTCGCCAACTCAAGCGATGCCGGCCGTCGGCTGAACTGACTTAAAGAGAGATCCCGAGGAGAACCCGTCCTCCGTCGCAGGCATTGGAAAGACCACACGCATGCCAGACGACAACCGCGACCAGGTCGGCAGGCCCTCGCCCGATGCGCTTCTTGAAAAAGCCCGGGCGGAGATGCGCGGCCGTCTGAAGATCTTTCTGGGCGCCGCCCCCGGCGTCGGCAAGACCTATGAGATGCTGATCTCCGGCCGCGCCAAGCTCGCCGATGGCCTCGATGTCGTCATTGGCGTCGTCGAGACCCACGGCCGCAAGGAAACCGAGGCGCTGCTCGCCGGCTTCGAGATCATTCCCCGCGTCGAAATCGACTATAAGGGCCGGGCGCTCGAGGAGATGGACCTTGACGGCATCCTCGCCCGCAGGCCGGATCTCGTGCTGGTCGACGAACTCGCACATACCAACGCCGAGGGTAGCCGCCATCCGAAGCGTTACCTCGACGTCAAGGAATTGCTCGATCGCGGCATCGACGTCTATACGACGCTGAACATCCAGCATGTCGAGAGCCTGAACGACGTCGTCTCGCAGATCACCCGCATCCGCGTGCGCGAGACGGTGCCGGACTCGATCATCGATCTCGCCGACGATGTCGAGATCATCGATCTGACCCCGGACGATCTGATCAAGCGCCTGCATGACGGCAAGGTCTACATGCCGCGCACCGCCGAGCGGGCACTGACCAATTACTTCACACCGGGCAATCTGACGGCGTTGCGGGAGCTGGCGCTGCGCAAGACCGCCCAGCGCGTCGACGACCAGCTGCTGACCCATATGCAGGCCCACGCCATCTCCGGCCCCTGGGCGGCGGGCGAACGCGTCCTCGTCTCGGTCGATCATCACCCGCGCTCGGCCTCGCTGGTGCGCTACGCCGCCCGCATGGCCTCGCGCCTGCGCGCACCCTGGGCCGCCGTCTATGTAGAGACCAACCGTTCGGTCAACCTCAGCGAAGCCGAGCGCGATACGATCGCCTCGACGCTGCGACTTGCCGAACAGCTCGGCGGCGAGGCGATCACCATTCCCGGCCGCGAGGTGGCGGAGGAACTCGTCCGCCATGCCACTGCCAACAACGTCACCCACATCGTCATCGGCGCTCCCAAGGCGGCGACATGGCGCGACTGGTGGAGCCGTTCGATCACCGACGAACTGATCCGCAAGACCGGCGAGATCAGCGTCCATGTCATTTCAGGCAATGAGAAGGACGGCACCACCGCACGCGGCGTCCGAGCGGCGGCCACGCCCCCCCAATTCGATTTCAGAGCCTATCTGCTGGCCACCGTCTATGTCGCCATCGCGCTCGCGGTCAGCATCGTGCTCGACCAGGTGCTCGACGTGCGCAACCTCGCCCTCGTCTTCCTGATGGCGGTGCTGACCTCCGCCGTCCTGCATGGATTACGGCCGGCACTCTACAGCTGCATTCTCGGCGCGCTGTCCTTCAACTTCTTTTTCCTGCCGCCGCGCTACACGCTGACGATCAGCGATCCGGAAAGCGTGCTTGCGCTGTTCTTCTTCCTCGGCGTCGCCATCATCGCCAGCAACCTCACCGCAACCGTGCAGCGCCAGGCCGCCGCAGCCCGGCAGCGGGCACGCACGACCGAGGATCTCTATCTCTTCTCGAAGAAACTCGCCGGCACCGGCACGCTCGACGACGTGCTCTGGGCGACCGCCTTTCAGCTTGCCTCGATGCTGAAGGTCCGCGTCGTGCTGCTGTTGCCCGAAGAAGGCAGCATCGCCGTCAAGGCCGGTTATCCCCCTGACGACACGCTCGACGAGGCCGATATCGCCGCCGCCCGCTGGGCCTGGGAGCACAATCACGCCGCCGGCCGCGGCGCCGATACCCTGCCCGGCGCCAAACGCCTATACGTGCCGCTGAGAACCGGTCGCACCGCCGTCGGCGTCATCGGCCTCGACAGCGACCGCCGCGACGGGCCGTTGCTGACGCCGGAACAGCAGCGCCTGCTCGATGCGCTGGCTGATCAGGCAGCCCTTGCGATCGAACGCGTTCAGCTCGTCGCCGATGTCGACCGGGCAAGGCTCGCGGCCGAAGCCGACAGGCTGCGTTCGGCCCTGCTCACCTCGATTTCGCATGATCTGAAAACGCCGCTTGCGGCTATCCTCGGCGCTGCCGGCACGCTGCGCGACTATTTCGCCTCCATGCCGGAGGAGGACCGCAACGACCTGCTCTCGACCGTCGTCGACGAATCCGAGCGCCTCAACCGTTTCATCGCCAACCTGCTCGACATGACCAAGATCGAATCCGGTGCGATGGAGCCGAATTCTGCGCCGCACTATGCCGGCGACATCGTCGGCACGGCGCTGGCCCGCGCCGCGAAGATCCTCGAACACCACAAGACCGAGATGAACATTCCCGCCGACCTGCCGATGGTGCGGGTCGATCCGGTGCTGTTCGAGCAGGTGATCTTCAACCTGCTCGACAATGCCGCCAAATATGCGCCCGAGGGATCGGTCATCCAAATCGAAGGCTGGGCCGATGCCGACAACGTCATCCTGCAGGTCTCGGACGAAGGTCCGGGCATTCCACCCGCCGACCTTACCCGCGTCTTCGACACCTTCTATCGCGTGCGCAAGGGCGATCAGGTGCGCGCCGGCACCGGCCTCGGCCTTTCCATCTGCCGCGGTTTCGTCGAGGCGATGGGCGGCACGATCACCGCCGCCAACCGAAAGGGCCGCCCGGGCGCCGTCTTCACCATCCGCCTGCCGAAACCCAACGACATACCGAAACTGGATGAACTCAGATGACCGGTTCAGCCGTCAAGATCCTCGTCGTCGACGACGAGCCTCCAATCCGCAAGCTGCTTCGCGTCGGCCTGACCGCGCAGGGCTACGAGGTGCAGGAGGCGCCGAATGCGGCAATCGCCCGCCAATCGGTTGCCGACGGCAGGCCCGATCTCATCCTGCTCGATCTCGGTCTGCCCGACACGGCTGGCCATGACCTCTTGCAGGAGTGGCGCGACGAAGGCCTGTCCATACCCGTCGTCATCCTCTCCAGCCGCACCGACGAGGCCGGCATCGTCAAGGCGCTGGAAAGCGGCGCCGACGATTACGTCACCAAGCCCTTCGGCATCAACGAACTTGGCGCCCGCATCCGCGTGGCGCTGCGTCACCGGCTGCAGCAGCAGGGCGAAAAGGCGATCTTCCAGACCGGCGGGCTGTCGATCGACCTTGTCAAGCGCATCGTCAAGGTCGATGGCGAGGAACTCAAACTGTCGCCGAAAGAATACGACATCCTGCGCGTGCTCGCCCAGCATGCGGGCAAGGTGCTGACACACCAGTTTCTTTTGAAGCAGGTATGGGGGCCGGCAGCCGACGTGCAATATCTGCGCGTCTATATCAGGCAGCTCAGACAGAAGATCGAGCAGAGCCCCGACCAGCCGCACTATATCACCACCGAGACCGGAGTCGGCTATCGGCTCAGGGAACCGGACTGACCTGCTCTCTCACCCGCCGCCTGAACAGTATCGAGAATGACATGTATCTTCCCAATATCATCCGGCCGGAACATACCTTCATCGGCGTGTCGGCACCGACAAAATGGCGCGCGCTGCATATCATAGCGGACAAGGCAGCCAAGGCCTTTTCCGTTGACAGCCGGGCCATTTTGAAGGCGCTCGAAGCGCGTGAGAAGCTCGGCTCCACCGGGATCGGCAATGGCATTGCCATTCCGCATGCCGCGATCGACGGCATGAGCAGCCCGCGCGGTCTGCTCCTCCGCTTTTCCCGGTCGCTGGATTTCGAGGCAATCGACGATATCCCCGCCGACATCGCCGTGGTGCTGCTTTTCGGGGAGAACAACCGCGGCGAATATCTGAATGTTCTGTCGGCCATCGCCCGGCGGCTGCAATCGAATGGCGTGCTTGCCGCCATGCGCAAGGCAAGGACAGCGGACGAATTCTATTCCGATTTCATCGCTGATTCCCGGGCATAAAAAAGCGCGGCCCGAAGGCCGCGCCCGCTTGTCTGCAATCAGACCAACTTAGAAGTCGCGCTGGAAGCGCAGGAAGCCGAACACTTCGTCGTCGCCTTCGTCCTCATCGTGATACTGCACGCTGAGCTTCGAACGCAGGTCGTCGACGATTCGGTAGTCGATCGTGACGCCTGTGGTGTAGGCGCTGCCGCCGGTGAAACCGTTGCCGTCAGCCTCGAGGGCGATGTTTTCGAAATATTGGAAGCCCGGGGTGACCGACCACTTGTCGTTGATCTTCAAGGCGTATTCTGCTGCGATCGTCCACTCGGACTCTTCGTAGTAGTAGTTGGCGCCGCTTGCCCAGACGCCGGCGATGCCGAGCGTGCCCGGGCCGATATCGGCGTAGACGATACCACGAACCGCGACTTCGCTGGTGTCGGTGTCATAACCGGCAAGCAGGTAGCCGCTGATGGCGCCGGCCTTGTAGGAGACCTGACCTGCGACACCGAAGTTGTTCGGGCCTTCGCCCGGCTTGGTGGCATAGTCGTCTTCCAACTCGTCGACCGAGAGACCGGCGGCGAAAGCGCCATTCTCGTACTGATAACGGATCGAGTTGTGGGTCGTCTCGTTGCTGGCGAGCGTATCGGTCTCGCCGCTCATGTCGTCGTCCCACCAGCTATAGAGCTTGCCGACGCGGAAACCGGCGATATCGATGTAGCCCTCGTCCAGCAGCGCTTCCTGATCGGAGGCGTTGTCGGCATTGTAACGCAGCGTCAGGACGCCGGTGAGCGTGCCGTACTCGGTGTCGTTCTTGGCCTGGAAGGTGACCTGACCGCGAGTCCAGAAGTTGACGTCGGAATCGCCGGCAATGTTGTCACCGAAGCGCACTTCGGTACGGATATAGCCGCCGATCGAAAGGCATGTTTCCGTTCCCGGAATATAAAAATAGCCGGTACCGTAGGCGTCGCAAACGCGAACATATTCCACGGGCTCGGGTTCCGCTGCCACGATGGCGTCGGCTGCGCGTGCTCCGGAGGCCGCGGCAAGGGCGGCAACGGAAGCAAAAAGGATCGTTCTGATATTCATTTCGAATGGCCCTAACAGGTTGGAATGTGAGGCGCATTTCAAGGGATGCCCCCACGTAGCGGCCGGCAAATACGACCGCACCGCCGCCATATAGGAATCCGCAAACGCCACCGCGGCAAAATGCGGGCAGAAATCAGCATCGCTCAGGTCCGATGTGGAGGAACTGTGGCCAAAAAAACACGGTTTTGCGGCATGGCGGCGGCCACGCGATTGGCCGCGGCCAACTCCGGGACGTCCATTTCAAAATAGCTCCTCAAATGGAATGACATTCTATCCGACCTGCCGGAACCGGAAGATGTTTCGTTTCATTATACGACTGACTTGATAGAGTTAAGCCAGAAACAGGAGGGTTCCCATGCAGACACAACGACTCACCCGGCTCCTCGCGGCCGCGGTCATGGCGGGCAGCTTCGCGATCGGCAGCATTGCGCCGGCCTTCGCGGATCAGACGCTTCTTAACGTTTCCTACGATCCGACCCGCGAATTGTACAAGGATTTCAACGCCGCCTTCGCCGCCAAGTGGCAGAAGGATACGGGTGAAAGCGTGACGATCCAGGCCTCGCATGGCGGCTCCGGCGCTCAAGCCCGCTCGGTCATCGACGGTCTCGAGGCCGATGTTGTCACGCTGGCCCTTGAAGGCGATATCGACGCCATCGCCAAGAAGACCGGCAAGATCCCGGCCGACTGGAAGAGCAAGTTCCCCAACAATTCGACGCCTTACACCTCGACGATCGTCTTCCTGGTCCGCAAGGGCAACCCGAAGGGCATCAAGGACTGGGGCGATCTGATCAAGGATGACGTGCAGGTCATCACGCCGAACCCCAAGACTTCGGGGGGCGCACGTTGGAACTTCCTGGCCGCCTGGGCATGGGCCAAGCAGGCAAATGGCGGTGACGACGCCAAGGCGCAGGAATACGTGACGAAACTGCTGCAGCACGTTCCTGTTCTCGACACCGGCGCCCGCGGCGCCACGACCACCTTCGTCCAGCGCGGCCTCGGCGACGTGCTGCTCGCCTGGGAAAACGAAGCCTATCTTTCGCTCGAAGAGCTTGGTCCTGACCAGTTCGAAATCGTGACGCCGAGCTTCTCCATCCGCGCAGACCCGCCGGTCGCCGTGGTCGACGGCAATGTTGACAAGAAGGGCACGCGCAAGGTCGCCGAAGCCTATCTCAACTACCTCTATTCGGATGAAGGTCAGAAGATCGCCGCCAAGCACTTCTACCGTCCGACGAAGCCGGAAGCTGCCGATCCGGCCGACATCGCCCGCTTCCCGAAGCTGACACTCGCCACCATCGATGACTTCGGCGGCTGGAAGACGGCACAGCCGAAATTCTTCGGCGACGGCGGCGTATTTGACCAAATCTACAAGCCGGCCCAATAATAGACTTCATGACAGCACACAGCCCCACGCGGTGGCGGTTCAAACGGCCGAGCGTCATTCCGGGTTTCGGAATGGCGCTCGGCCTTACCTTGACCTGGCTCACCCTTCTGATCCTCATCCCGCTCTCCGGCCTTGCCGTCCGGTCGAGCGCGCTTGGCTGGGAGAAATTCTGGTCGATCGCGCTCGATCCGCGCATCCTGAACGCGCTGCGCATCAGCTTCGGCAGCGCGTTCATCGCCGCAATCGTCAACGCCGTCTTCGGCATCATCCTTGCCTGGGTCCTGGTGCGCTACCGATTCCCCGGCAAGCGCGTCATCGACGCCATGGTTGATCTGCCCTTCGCACTGCCGACTGCCGTTGCCGGTATCGCGTTGGCGGCGCTCTACGCGCCGAACGGCTGGGTCGGCCAGTTCCTGGCGCCGCTCGGCATCAAGATTGCCTTCACCCCGGCCGGCATCGTCGTGGCCCTGATCTTCGTCGGTCTGCCCTTCGTGGTGCGCACCGTGCAGCCTGTGATGGAGGAAATCGACAAGGAGGTCGAAGAGGCTGCGGCAACGCTTGGCGCCAACCGCCTGCAGACGATTTTCCGCGTGCTGCTGCCCGGGCTGGCGCCGGCCGTGCTGACCGGATTCGCGCTCGCCTTTGCCCGCGGCGTCGGCGAATACGGCTCGGTCATCTTCATCGCCGGCAACCTGCCGTTCAAATCGGAAATCGCACCGCTGCTGATCATCATTAAACTCGAAGAATACAATTACGCGGCGGCCACCGGCATCGCAGCTATCATGCTGGTGATCTCGTTCGCCTTGTTGCTCGTCATCAACCTCATCCAGAGCTGGAGCAGGCGGAGGTACGGTTATGGCGCTTGATGCAACCCTTCAACCCGTGAAACTGCGTCCGGTGACCACCGAACACAGAATGGCGCGCTACACGCTGATCGCCGTTTCGCTGCTCTTCCTGCTGCTGATGCTGCTGCTGCCTCTCGCAGCCGTCTTCGTCGAGGCTTTCCGCAAAGGTGGCGGCCCGTTTCTTGAAGCCCTCGGCGATGCCGAAACCTTCTCGGCGATCCGCCTGACGCTGACCGTCGCCGGCATCAGCGTACCGCTGAACCTCGCCTTCGGGGTCGCCGCCGCCTGGGCCATCGCCAAGTTCGAATTCAAGGGCAAGGCGGTCCTGACCACGCTGATCGACCTGCCCTTTTCGGTCTCGCCTGTTATTTCGGGCCTGGTCTTCGTGCTTCTGTTCGGCGCCAACACCTGGCTTGGCCACTGGCTCAGCGCCAATGACATCAAGATCCTGTTCGCCGTGCCTGGACTGGTGCTTGCCACCATGTTCGTCACCTTCCCCTTTGTCGCCCGCGAACTGATCCCGCTGATGCAGGAACAGGGCACGGCCGACGAAGAGGCGGCCCTCTCGCTCGGCGCCAGCGGTTGGCAGACCTTCTGGCACGTGACGCTGCCGAACATCAAATGGGGTCTGCTTTATGGCGTGCTGCTCTGCAACGCCCGCGCCATGGGTGAATTCGGCGCCGTGTCGGTCGTCTCCGGCCATATCCGCGGCCAGACGAACACCATGCCGCTACAGGTGGAGATTCTCTACAACGAGTATAATTTCACCGGCGCTTTTGCCGTCGCCACGCTTTTGGCCTTGCTCGCGCTCGTGACTCTTGTTTTGAAGACGCTGCTGGAAATGCGCTATAGCGCTGAAATCTCCGCCAGCCGGCGGCACTGAAGGATCTGGAATGGAAGTACGCGTTCAAAACATCCGCAAGGAATTCGATCGTTTTCCGGCGCTCCACGATGTCTCGCTCGACATCCGCTCCGGCGAGCTGATCGCACTGCTCGGCCCTTCGGGCTCCGGCAAGACGACATTGCTGCGTCTGATCGCCGGTCTGGAAAGCCCGACCGAGGGACAGATCTTCTTCGGTGAAGAGGATGCCTCGAAGAAATCGGTGCAGCAGCGCAATATCGGCTTCGTGTTCCAGCATTATGCCCTTTTCCGCTACATGACGGTGCTCGACAATGTCTCCTTTGGCCTGAGGGTCAGAAAAGGTTCGCGGCGGCCGGCGAAGGCCGATATCCGCCGGCGGGCGCTGGAACTGCTCGAACTCGTCCAGCTTTCCGGTCTAGAAAAGCGCTATCCCGCCCAGCTTTCCGGCGGCCAGCGTCAGCGCGTGGCGCTCGCCCGCGCCATGGCCGTCGAGCCGAACGTGCTGCTGCTCGACGAACCCTTCGGAGCGCTCGACGCCCAGGTGCGCAAGGACCTGCGCAAATGGCTGCGCCAGATCCACGACCGTACCGGCCACACCACCGTCTTCGTCACCCACGACCAGGACGAGGCGCTGGAGCTTGCCGACCGCGTCGTTGTCATGAGCCAGGGCGCGATCGAGCAGGTCGGAACGCCCGACGAAGTCTACGATTATCCGAATTCGCCGTTCGTCTTCGGCTTCATCGGCCAATCCAACTGCCTGCAGGTCGAGATATCGGACGGCGACATCCGCTTCGAAGGCCGCTCGCTCGGCCTCAATGCCGAAGGCGAGCCGGATGGACCGGCGCAGCTCTACTTCCGCCCGCATGATGTCAGGCTGTGCGAAACAGCCGAAAACTGCATCGCCGGCCAGCCCGTCTCCAGCCGCCGTGTCGCCGGCACGCGCCATATCGAACTCGATATCGGCAATGACCGGCCAAATATCGAAATTGAGCTGCCGCCGAGCGAGGCCGACAGGCTCGACCGCAACCGCGTCGCGTTCAAGCCGACTCGCTGGAAGCTGTTTCGCAGCTGATCTCGATTGCGCGCGTCTTTCCTGGCGCGCGCACGGCGCTTGCTTAATAATTCGTTAACCCTCCGGATTTATGCACCAGTCGGTCGCAGGGATCAGCCGGAATCGCCCATGGCGAGAGTCCACCCGGCCTTTTGTGATCTCAGGTTGTTTGTAATTCAGTCATATGACGAGTAGAAGATTGTGCGCGTTAATCATAAAGGGCTGGACTAATCCCATAGGAGGCACCTGGCGTTGAGGGCGGAGATTTGCTTTGGAAAATCCCTGATCGGGATTTTACTCGCAGGACTGGCGGCTGCAGGCTGCACCACAACACCGAAGCCGGCGACGACGCCGGCAAAGACCAAACAGGCTCAAGCGGCGAAAGTCACTTTCAATTATACCGCCAAGGATCGCGACTGCCTGAAGCGTGCGATGTATTTCGAATCGCAGCATTCCGACGAGGATGGCTATCTGGCCGTCGGCACCGTCGTCATGAACAGGCTGACGTCAGGCGCCTACCCCCCATCGATCTGCGGTGTCGTCGCCCAGGCGAGGCAGTTTGCGCCCGGGGTCATGACTCGCGAGGTCAAGCCGCAGGCCGAACCGGAACTTGCCACCGCGGCCGATGCGATCCTGCTGAAGGGTGCGCGCCATCCCCAGGTGAAGGACGCGATGTTCTTTCACACCGACGGGCTGAAATTCCCCTACGACAACATGCACTATGTGACGGTCGCCGGCGGCAACGCCTTCTACGAGAAGCGCGATTCCAACGGCATGCTCGAAACGCCGCCGCCGCTGCCGTCTTATGAGGTAGCGATGAATTATGTGCCTGGCGAAAGCATACTGCCGCCGCAATTCGAGGCGCTGATACCTTCCGCCGTTCCCGTTCCTCTGCCGGCGCCCGATCCGATGGCGACGGCGAGCACGGCGCCGATGCAGATAATAACGGCTCCGGTGACCCAACCGGAAACCTCAACCGCGCCCGAGCCGGCAATGCGGATCGCGATCCCCACGCCCCGTCCCGCCTATGACAGCGTGATGCTGCGCGGCGAGATCCCGGTAAATGGCGGCTAAAACTAGATTTCGCACAGCAGGAAGAGCGCCTTAAGCGCGCTCTTCCCAGATCTTCGCAAGCTCCACGATCGTTGCGACCGCCTTTTCCATATCCTGACGGCTCACCCATTCGAGTGGTGAGTGGAAGGCATGGCCGCCGGCAAAAATGTTCGGGCACGGCAGCCCCATGAAGGAGAGGCGCGAGCCGTCCGTGCCGCCGCGAATGCTGCCGCGCACCGGCGCCATGCCGGCACGGCGCACGGCCTCAAGCGCGTTAGCGACAATCTCCGGATGGCGGTCGAGCACCGTCTTCATGTTGCGATATTGTTCCGTCACGTGGAAATGGTAGGTCGAGCCCGGATAGGCTGAGATCACCTGCTTGACGATGGTTTCGAGCATCGCCTCCTTTTGCAGGAGCCCTTCGTCAGTGAAGTCGCGAATGATAAAGCTCAGCGAAGCCTTCTCCATCGAGCCGGTCACACCGACCGGATGGATGAAGCCCTGCTTGCCTTCCGTCGTCTCCGGCGCCAGGTCCTTCGGCAGCCGGTCGATGATGGCGCCGGCGATCTTGATGGCGTTCTCCATACGGTCCTTGGCAAAACCGGGATGGATCGCCACGCCTGTTATGCTGATGTCGACGCCGTCGGCCGAAAAGGTTTCGTCCTCGACGTGGCCCACCGTCTCGCCATCCATCGTATAAGCGAAGTCGGCTCCGAGCTTTTCCAGGTCGACCTTGTTGACGCCGCGACCGACTTCCTCGTCGGGCGTGAACAGGATCTTGATCGTTCCGTGCCGCATATCGGGATTGTCGACCAGAATCTGGGCCGCGGTCATGATTTCTGCCAGTCCCGCCTTGTCATCGGCACCGAGCAATGTCCTGCCATCGGTCGTGACGATGTCGTTGCCGATCTGGTTGTTCAGCTCCGGATGCTCGGCGACACGAATCACCCGGCTCGAATCGCCAGCAAGCTGGATATCCCCGCCGGCATAATTCCTGACGATCTGCGGCTTGACATCCGTGCCGCTGAAATCGGGCGCCGTATCCATATGCGAGCAGAAACAGATGACCGGCACAGCCTTGTCGCTATTGGCCGGAATGGTGGCATAGACATAGCCGTGTTCATCGAGATGCGCGTCGGAAAGCCCGATCTCGAGCAGTTCGTCGACCAGAACCCGCCCGAGATCCTTCTGCTTCTCGGTGGTCGGCTGAGTCGTTGAGGACGGATCGGATTGGGTGTCGATTACGACATAACGGAGGAAACGGTCGAGAACGGTGTCGGTCATATCAATCCAGTCCAGTGAGATCATCCAAGGATATAGCCCGACCGGGTAATGCGGCAAAAGATTTTTCAACTCGGCGAATGGTGCTGTTACGACGGCAGCTTCATCAATGGAGCACGGTTGGTCCGGCTCGCCGTGTGAAGCGACCATTGATCGCTGCGGTCTTGAACACCCGACAGCTACTTCCAATATTTTTGCCGGAGCAAGCTGGCATCGAAAGGAGGAAGAAAATGCCGTTGAACGATGTGCTCTGGACGCGTCCAGTGACGGTCCGGCTGCAGTGCGGTCTGGAACGAACATTTACCGGCGTCTATGATGCCTTGGATTTCCTGGAAAACGAATGGCCACTGGCCCATGGTGAACGCTATCAGCGTGCGGTCAAGACCTGTCGCGGTGCCCTCAACCGAGTTATTGCGCCATTGATTGCACGGGAGGCCTTCATGGCCGCGTGCTTCGAAGCCGGCATGCCGGCAGTTGCCGCTCCCTGGCAGGTGCAAGCCACCAGCCGCCCGGCCCGACCTACGCGTGTCGCTGCCCTCCGCTAAAGGCGGCGTAACCGGGAGGTCACATCGGACCTCGCGATGCCTGCCGCGCGGCCCCATGCGAGCCGCGCTGGCACAGAAGCCAGGTTTAGCGAACGGATTTGAAATTCTTCCGCAAACAGCTGGGGCTGTTATAGTGGTCATGGGATAACCTCCTTCGCTTGGCGTTCTGCGACGCGAGCGGAGGGGTAGGTGGTCGAGGTGAAGAATGCCGCCGGCATCGATTGAATTTTTGGCCGTGCCCCTTCCCTTTCAGGAATCTGGCCGGTCGCGCGGCGTTGGAACAACGATGTGCGCAATTTCGTTTGTGGACCGAATGTCCGGGAACAGCCATGGCCAGCGACAGCCTATCGAACTACCGATCCAAACGCGATTTCCAGAAGACCGCGGAGCCCAGCGGCGAGCAACGCGTGAAAAAGAGCAATCGCCGCCGGTTTGTCATTCAGAAGCACGATGCGACACGGCTGCACTACGACCTGCGGCTCGAGCTCGACGGCGTGTTCAAGAGCTGGGCTGTCACCAAAGGTCCATCGCTCGATCCGCACGACAAGCGCCTTGCGGTCGAGGTCGAAGATCATCCGCTCGATTATGGCGACTTCGAAGGCACGATTCCGAAAGGCCAGTATGGCGGCGGTACCGTCATGCTGTGGGATCGCGGCTATTGGGAGCCGGAGGGGAGGAAGACTCCCGAGCAGGCGCTTTCCAAGGGCGATTTCAAGTTCACACTCGAAGGCGAGCGCCTGCACGGGAGCTTCGTGCTGGTGCGCATGCGCAACGATCGCGAGCGCAGCACGCGTACCAACTGGCTGTTGATCAAGCATCATGACGAGTTCTCCGTCGAGGAGAACGGTGCTTTCGTCCTGGAAGAGAACGTCACCTCGGTGGCCTCGGGCCGCAGCATGGAAATGATCGCAGCCGGCAAGGGGCGCAAACCGACACCCTTCATGGTGGAAGGCGCCAAGGTCGAGGCTGACGCCGTCTGGGACAGTAATCACGGACTGGCCGCCGAGGGGCGGCAGGAGGCGAGAGGCGGAAAGCGCGCCGGCACCGCAACGGCGGTTGATCTTCCGAATTTCATCGCGCCGCAGCTTTGCGAGAAGCTGGAGCGGCCACCCGGCGGGAACGGCTGGATCCACGAGATCAAGTTCGATGGATACCGCATTCAGATGCGCGTGCTCGACGGCGAAGCGACGCTGAAAACCAGGAAAGGTCTCGACTGGACGGCCAAGTACCCCGAAATCGCTGGAGCGGCGTCAGCGCTTCCAGACTGCATAATCGATGGCGAAATCTGCGCTCTCGATGAGCACGGTGTACCTGACTTCGCCGCGCTGCAGGCGGCGCTGTCGGAAGGCAAGACCGGCAGCCTCGTCTACTTCGCCTTCGACCTGCTCTATGACGGCGGCGAGGATCTCCGCTCCAAGCCCCTCATGGAGCGCAAGACGCGGTTACAGGAGCTGCTCACGCAGGCTGGCAACGATCCTCGCATCCGCTACGTCGAGCATTTTACAGGCGGCGGCGACGCCGTGCTCAGGTCGGCGTGCAAGCTATCGCTGGAAGGTATTGTGTCGAAAAAGGCTGATGCCCCCTATCAGTCCGGTCGAACGGAGAGCTGGGCGAAGTCGAAATGCCGGGCGGGGCACGAGGTAGTCATCGGCGCCTATGCCAAGACCAACGGCAAGTTTCGTTCCCTTCTCGTCGGCGTTTTCAGCGACGATCATTTTGTCTATGTCGGCCGTGTCGGGACCGGCTACGGCGCCAAGAAAGTCGAAACGCTGCTTGCGAAACTGAAGGCGCTGGAGACGGCGAAGTCGCCGTTCACAGGTGTCGGCGCTCCGAAGAAGCAGGCTGAAGTCGTATGGGTGAAGCCCGAGCTTGTCGCCGAGATTGAATTCGAGGGCTGGACCGCCGACGGTCTCGTCCGGCAGGCCGCCTTCAAGGGCTTGCGTGAAGACAAGCCGGCCAGGGAAGTCGAGGCGGAGCGACCGTTAAGATCCTCCAAGGCCGAGATTGCGGAGACGGCTCCGCGGGCCGCACCAAAATCGACGCGCCGCGGGGGTCAGAAGGCCAATGTCATGGGTGTGCTGATTTCAAGCCCGGACAAACCATTGTGGCCGGATGCCAATGATGGTGAGCCGGTGACAAAGGAGGAATTGGCCCGCTATTACGAGGCGGTCGGCGACTGGATGATCGGCCACCTCAAGGGCAGGCCCTGCTCCATCATCCGCGCCCCGGACGGGATTGGCGGCGAGCAGTTCTTCCAGCGTCATGCGATGCCGGGGCAATCCAACCTGCTCGAATTGGTGAAGGTATTCGGCGACAAGAAGCCTTACCTGCAGATCGATCGCATCGAAGGGCTTGCGGCGGTCGCCCAGATCGCGGCGCTCGAGCTCCATCCGTGGAACTGCGAACCCGGCCAACCGGAAGTGCCTGGTCGCCTGGTATTCGATCTCGATCCCGGGCCCGACGTTCCCTTTTCCACGGTTGTTGCCGCTGCCCGCGAAATGCGCGATCGGCTGGAAGACCTCGGATTGATCAGCTTCTGCAAGACGACCGGCGGCAAGGGCTTGCATGTCGTGACCCCGCTTGCAGTCAACAAACGAAAACCGTTGTCATGGCCGGAGGCAAAGGGCTTCGCGCACGACGTCTGCCAGCAGATGGCCCGGAACAACCCCGATCTCTACCTGATCAAGATGACCAAGAGCCTGCGGGGCGGTCGCATTTTCCTCGATTACCTGCGCAATGATCGCATGGCGACGGCCGTGGCACCGCTCTCCCCTCGGGCCCGCCCAGGGGCGACGGTGTCAATGCCTCTGACGTGGGCACAGGTGAAATCACACCTCGACCCCAAAAGGTTCACGATCCGAACCGTGCCTGCTTTGCTGTCGAAGTCGTCCGCCTGGAAGGATTATTGCGAGGGGCAGCGTCCCTTGGAGCAAGCGATCAAGAGGCTCGGCCGCACCGGCAAGCATGCCGCCTGACACCGGCTGATGGCCCGCGGCACTCATCTGATTGAAGTGGCATCAGTCAAATCGAAGACGGCGGCGTTATCCTGGATCTCGCGAAGGCCCTTGTATGAGGGGTGCCGTAGGCTGCCCTCACGCGTCCAGCCGCGAAACTCGATCTCGGCAATTAAGGTCGGTTGGGAAAAGACGAGGCGCTTTCCTTTCAGCGGCACGACGGGTTTTTTCGTCTGGAGTCGGTTCAACGTCTTGCGCAAATATTCCGCCTCGGTTCGGTTGAACCCCGTGCCGACGGATCCGACGTAAATCCAGTCGTTGCCCTTTCGGCCTGCAAGCAAAAGACTGCCGAGCCCGCCGCGCGTGCTGGCGGATTCCTCGTAACCGACGATCATGAAACTGTCGCTCTGAACGCACTTGATCTTCTGCCAGTCACCCAGCCGGCCACTCCGGTAAGGGCTGTCACTGCGCTTGGCAATGATGCCTTCGAGGCCCAGATGACATGCGTGTTCGAGCAGTTCCTCGCCACCCAGATCCAGTTCGTGCGAGAACCGAATGGCGCCGTCGTCGGTCTCAGGGACCAGATCCTCCAGAAGATGACGGCGCACCGACAGTTCCGTCCGCGTCAGGTCGTGACCGTCGAGATACAACAGATCGAAGGCGTAGAAGATGGATTCGGTCGAGATCCGCTTGCCGCCCCTGCCGCCGAGCGAGCGCTGCAAGGCTCCGAAGTCCGAGCGACCTTCTTCATCGAGGACGACGGCTTCTCCGTCGAGAATGCAGCTCGACACACCGAGCTCTTTTGCTGCTGCGGCGATGCTTGGAAAACGGTGGGTCCAGTCATGGCCGCCGCGGGTGAGAATACGAATAGCCTTTGGCTGGATGTGGACCGCCAATCGGTAGCCGTCCCACTTCACCTCGTAAAGCCAATCCGGCCCTTGCGGCACCGTCTGCTTCAGCAAGGCCAGGCACGGCTCCACTCTCAACGGCATTGCATCGAACGGCAGGTTTGGCTGGTCGGGATCACGCCGACGGACAGGTCGCGAGTGTATCGCGGAATTGGAATCGCGAAGCAGGGGGGCGGAGGGGCGCCGTGGTCTGGTCATCACTCAATGCCTGCCGGATCGGTTCTCGGCATCGACGGATTTGCGCAGCGCCTCCATGATGTTGATGACGTTGCTGGGAGCCGGTTCTGGCTTCTCCCTGCCCTTGGACTTGGCCTTGACAGGCTTTTTCATCTGTTTCTTCTTGGCTTCGATAAGCTCGAGCAATCTGTCCTGCACCGGGTCGGAGGCCATCTTCGGGTTCCAGTGCTGCGTCTGCTTCTTGATGAGCTGCTGGACCAGCGGCATCATCTGGCTGTCCGCCGGCTGATCGTCCACCCTATCGAAATAGTTTTCAGCGTCGCGCACCTCGTCGCCGTAACGGAGGGTCCAAAGGACGATGCCCTTGCCGCGAGGCTCCAGCATCACGGCCCGCTCGCGGCGCGCAATCACCAGCCGCGAGATGCCGACCATGTCCTCGGCGGCCATCGCGTCGCGGATCACCGAGAATGCCTCCTGGCCGACCGGATCGTCGGGTGAAAGAAAGTAGGGCGTGTCGAGCCAGATCCATTCGACGGTGTTGCGCGGCGTAAAGACTTCAATATCGATCGTCTTGGTGCTTTCAAGCGCAACGTTCTCCAACTCATCGTCCTCAAGCAAGACATATTCGTTCTCACCGCGCTGATAGGCTTTTACTTCGTCTTCATCTTTCACGTCCTTGCCGGTGACGGCGTCGACATAGTGGCTGACGACGCGGTTCTGGGTGGCGCGATTGAGCGTGTGAAAACGCACCTTCTCATTTTCAGAAGTGGCCGGCATCATCTGCACCGGGCAGGTGACGAGCGACAGTTTGAGATAACCTTTCCAGTAAGGCCGGATCGCCATGGATCCTCCGATCACCCGGCGCGGCGCTGGTGAGCGCCGGCCGGGCTGCGTGGTTTCGTCGTCGACGCGCGCGCGGCCTTCTGCCTGCTCTTTCCGGCATTGGCATTTGCAGCGGTGCGCTTCGCCTTGGCCGGCGTCGCCATGCCGGCGCTTTCGCGTAGCGCCTGTAGCAGGTCGCTCGGTTTGGGAGCCGGCGGCGCCTTTTTCTTCGGAAGGGTGCGGCCTTCGATCTTGGCCTTCACCAGCTCGCCGACGGCCGCTTCATATCGGTCGTCGAACTGCTTCGGGTCGAACTCGCCCTTCTTGGTGTTGATGATGTGCTTGGCAAGCTCCAGCATCTCGCCTTCGATCTTGAGATCCGGCATCTCCTCGAATGCCTTCTCCGAGGAGCGAACCTCATAATCGAAGTTCAAGGTTGAGCCGACCAGCCCTTTGCCATGGGGGCGGATGAGGAGAGTTCGCAGGCGGCGGAACAGCACCGTTCGGGCAATGGCCGCGACCTTGGCTTTTTCCATACCATCCCTCAGGAGTTTGAAAGCGTCGCTGCCCATCTTGTCGGGAGCCAGATAGTAAGGCTTGTCGAAATAGACGTCGTCGACCTCGTCAAAAGGAATGAACGCCTCCACCTTCAGCGTCTTGTCGCTTTCAGGAATGGCGGCCGAGACTTCCTCGGGCTCGAGCACGACGTAGCGGCCGTCCTCAATCTCAAAACCCTTGACCTGGTCCTCGCGCTCGACCGGGTCGCCGGTCTCGCCGTCCACGAATTCTCGGCGCACCCGGTTGCCGGTCTTCCTGTTCAGTGTGTGAAACGCGATCCGCTCGGATGTGGAGGCGGCGGTGTAAAGGGCCACGGGGAAGGCCACCTCCCCGAACTTGATGAAGCCTTTCCAATTCGCTCTCGGGGCAACCATTTCGCACGCGCTCCTGCCGCAACCAGTGCGAGTCAACCGAATCACTTTACGATTGGTTCCGAATCAAAACGAATCAAATTTCAATAGCTTAGCAAGAATCATCCACGCGTTTTCCGAGTCTCGCTCATCCCGTTGAATCTGATCGATCTTTTTCTCTCGGGGTGCTTTTTACAATGACGGCAACCAGCAGATAGGGACGCCTGAGGAGCTCGGCCGCTCAATCGATGCGTTGTCCCTCGCCGTCGAACACATGCAGATATTGGGGCGGGAAGGCGACATTGACCTTCGGCCCCGCCTTCAACGCTTCGCGGTCCAGAGTGAAGATCTTGAAGGGCAGGCCATGGAGGGTGAGGTGCAGGATAATGCCGAAGCCGGTGGGTTCGACGAGCTCCACATCGGTGCCAAGCCCCGTCCCGTCACTCGTCATCAGCACATGCTCGGGCCGGATGCCGAGCATCACCTTCGCGCCGTCTGCAAGCGGCAGCGGCCTTGCCAGCGGCACGATCGTCCCATCCTTCAGCTTGACGCCGCCTGCTTCATAGGTGGCGTCGAGGAAATTCATCCCCGGCGAACCGATGAAACCGGCGACGAAGAGGTTGGCGGGGCGATCGTAGAGTTCGAGCGGACTGCCGACCTGCTGCACCACGCCGCCGTGCATGGCGACGATCCGGTCGGCGAGCGTCATCGCCTCGATCTGGTCATGGGTGACATAAATCGAGGTTGCCTTCAACTCGCCATGCAGCTTCTTGATTTCGGCGCGCATCTGTTCGCGCAACCGCGCATCCAGATTGGACAGCGGTTCGTCGAACAGGAAGGCCTTCGGCTGGCGCACGATGGCGCGGCCCATCGCGACACGCTGGCGCTGACCGCCGGAGAGCGCCTTCGGCCGCCGTTCGAGCAGCGGATCGAGACCGAGCTTGGCGGCGGCCGCCGCCACCGCGCTGGTGATCTTCTCCTTGGCGGTCTTCCGCAGCCTGAGGCTGTAGCTCATATTGCCGGCGACGTTCATGTGCGGATAGAGCGCATAGGACTGGAACACCATGGCGATGTCGCGGTCCTTGGGATGCAGTTCGTTCACACGGGCGCCCGCAATACGGATCTCACCCGATGTGACGTCCTCCAGCCCGGCGATCATCCGCAACAGCGTGGACTTGCCGCAGCCGGAGGGACCGACGAGCACGACGAATTCGCCATCTCTGATCTCGAGGTCGACGCCGTGCAGCACCTGCACGTGGCCATAGGCTTTGCGGATATTCTGGATATCGATCGATGCCATTCTGTTTAACCCTTGACCGCGCCGGCCGTCAGGCCCTGGACGAGATATCGTTGGATGAGCAGGAAGAAGAGGCCGGCCGGAATGAGCGCCATGACGCCCGCCGCCATCATCTGCCCGAAATCCACCGAGAATTTCGAAACGAAGGTTAGAAGTCCCACAGGGAAGGTCGCCGCATCATTGCCGTTGATCAGCATCAGCGCAAACAGCAGTTCGCTCCAGGCGGCGGTGAAGACGAAGCCGAGCGTCGCGGCGATGCCTGGCAGCGTCAGGGGCAGGATGATCTGGCGGAAGGCCGTGAACTGCGTCGCCCCGTCGATCATCGCCGCCTCTTCGAGATCCTTGGGGATGCCGTCGAAGAAGGACTGCATCAGGAAGGTGGCGAAGGGCACGTTGAAGGCGGTGTAGACAATGACGAGCCCAGTCAGGCTGTTGGTCAGATGCAGGGGCGACAGGATCTTGAAGATCGGCGCGACCAGCATGACGAGCGGAAACATCTGGGTCAGCAGCATCAGCGCGACGATCCAGTATTTTGCGCGGAAATTGAAGCGCGACAGCGCGTAGCCCGAGAGCGAGGCGCAGATCGTCACCGTCACCGCCGTCGAGGCCGAGACGATCAGGCTGTTCTTGAAGAAGGTGGGAAAGGCACTGTGCTGCAGCACGAAGGCATAATGATCCCAGCTCGTGCGCGACGGCCACATGCGCACGCCTTCCGTATAGAGCAGATCGTTCGGCGTCACCGAGACCTTGAGCAGCCAGAACAGCGGGAAGAGCGCGAAGGCGATGTAGCAGAGGATCGCTAAGCGATGCGCGATGGTGGGAAGGATTGATCGTTTCATGGTCTCAATCCTTGTTCAACAGCGTCTGCCGCAGCAGGATGATCAGCATCGAATAGGCGAGCAGCAGCGCCAGCAGCACCAGTGCAATCGCCGAGGCATAACCGAAATCGAGCCGCTTGAAGGCCGTGGTGAAGATATAACTCGCGACGATCTGCGTCCGGTCGGCCGGGCCGCCATTGGTCATGACGACGATGAGATCGGCGAAGTTGGAAATCCAGACGGTGCGGAGCAGCACGGTGATGGCGATCGTCGGCGCCAGAAACGGCAGGGTGATCGAGCGGAACCGCTGAAACCAGCCGGCACCATCGATCGAGGCGGCCTCGTAGAGATCGCGCGGAATCGCCTGCAGCGCCGCAAGCAGGGTGATGGCAAAGAAGGGAATGCCCCACCAGACATTGGCGACGATCGGCCCCCACATCGCATGATCGGGATCGGAGAGAATGTTGCCCGGCTCATGCATCAGCCCGAGTGCGAAGAGCCAGTGCGGGATCGGCCCGATGACCGGATTGAACAGCCAGGCCCAGTTGAGACCGGCGAGAAAGGACGGCACCGCCCAGGGCAGGAAAACCAGCGCCTGTGCGATCGCCCGGCCCGGGAACGGCTTGTCGAGCAGCAACGCCAGAATGAGGCCGAAGATGAATTGCAAGACGACGGAGGCGCCGGTCCACCAGAGCGTATTCCTCAGCGCGCCGTAAAAGGCCGCGTCGCTCGACAACTCGCGGAAATGCTCGAGCCCGATGAAGCCGCCGGAAAAAGGATTGAGCAGCTGGATATCGCGGAAGGCATAGGACAGCCCGAGCGTCAGCGGCACCAGCATCACCGCGATGATCAGGATCAGCGACGGCGCGCTGTAGAGATAGGGCTCCGAAGCATCGGCAAGACGACGCAGCCACGGCCTGCGGTCGCGACGCATGTCGAGCATATCGGCGGAAATGGTCATCGGATTGCGGTTTCCATTGTCTTACCCGGTTGGGAATTTGTGACGCTTCTGAACGAAGAGACCGGAGCCCCCTCATCCGACCCTTCGGGCCACCTTCTCCCCGCTGGGGAGAAGGGGAATGAGGCGCCGCCACGAGTCTCTTCTCCCCAGCGGGGGTCCGAAGGACGGGTCGAGACCAGTGGCTCGACCCAGCCATAGGTGCCGGCAGGCGGATGAGGGGGCCCACAGCTCGAAGCCCCCTTTTTTCACTACTTCTTGCTCAAGAACTTCTGCTGCGCCTTGGTCAGATAATCCGCCCACTGATCCGCCAGATCCTTCGCCGAGATGTCGCCGAGCAAGGCCTGCTGCGAGGTCTTGATCGCCAGCGAATCCTTGAAGAAGGCGAACTCTTCCAGATAGGTCGGCATGACGGTCGGCACGGTGTTCGGATCCGCCAGTTCCTCGAACCAGCCCTTGAACTGGTCACCGGCATAGAAGGGATCCTTTTCGGCCGCGGTATAGGCCGGCAGGGCGCCGATGCGCTTGTTCCACTCGATATTGCCTTCCGGCCCTTCGAGTGTGGCGATCAGCTTCCAGGAGAGATCCTTGTTGGCGCTCGTCGAAAACATCGACCAACCGCCATAGCCAATGGTCGGGAAGGACTTGCCGTCAGGCCCCTTCGGCAGCGGCGCAACGCCGAAATTCTCCTTCTTCATGCGTTCGGCGATGGCGATCAGCGCGTCCGGATCCTGGTCGAGGAAGGCGCAGGTGCCGGAATAGAAACCGGCGACGACTTCGTTGAAGCCCCAGTTGACGCTGTCCTTCGGCGCATAGCCCTTCTTGTAGAGATCGACCATCCACTCGATGCCCTTTGCCCAGCCGGGGCTGTTCATCGTCGAAGTACCATCTTCCTTGAAGTACTTGTTGTCGCCGGCCATGGTGGCGGCGAAGATCATCCAGCCGTTCAGGCCGCCCGGTCCGCCGCGCATGCAGTAGCCGTATTTGCCGGGCAGCTTGGAGACCTTTTCGGCGGCGGCGGTAAACTCGTCCAGCGTCTTCGGCGGCGCGGCGACACCAGCCTCCGAAAGCAGCTTCTTGTTGTAGAACATTGCCCTCAAATAGAAGCCATAGGGCAGCATGTAGGCGGTGTCCTTGACGTCGCGGCCGAGCTCGAGCGCGCGCGGCGTCAGCTCCTTGGTGTGTTCCCACTTTGCGAGATAGGGCTCGAGACTTTCGAGCATACCGTTATTGGCATAGAGCGACAGCCAGGTGTCGGGCATCTCCATCACGTCGGGCACGTCGCCGGCCGAGACCATGGTCGCGAATTTCTGGAAGGCTTCGTTCCAGGGCAACGAAATGATATCGACTTTGGTGCCGGGATTGGCGGCCTCGAACTTGCCGACGATCGATTTCAGCGTTTCGGTGCGCTCCGGGCTGGTGATGACTTCGACAAGCTTGAGCGTCGTGTCGGCAAAGGCCGTGCCCGCCATCATCGAAGCAAAGAGCGTCGAGATTATTAGCTTTTTCATTGCTCAGTTCCCCCTTGTTAGGTTTCTCTCAGGTTTCAGCATTGCGAGGCGGCGGCGAGCGCCTCCTCGATGTCCCTCCACAGGGCCTCGGTTCCTTCGAGGCCGACATGGAGGCGTACGGATCGCGCATGAATTCCAAAAGTTTGCGCGGAATTCGGCTGTGCCTTCTGCTGAAGCACCACCTCGCCCGGTACGATCAGGCTTTCATGCCCACCCCAGCTCACTCCCAGTTTGAAGAGCTTGAGGCGATCGGCGAAGGCGCGGATATCGACGCCTTCTCGGAAAATGAACGAAAACAGGCCCGACGTGCCGTGGAGCCCGGCGGGCAGACGGTTGGCAAGCCCGGGGTGGCAGACCGTCTCCACCACATCGAGCTTCTGCAGCCGTCTGGCGATCTCCAGGGCGGAGGCTTCATGAGCCTTCATCCGCAGCGGCAGCGTGCGCAGGCCGCGGATCAACAGCCAGGCGTCGAAGGGCGAAAGCTTGCCGCCGAGATAAGGATAGGCCTCGGCCTTGACGCGCGCAATCATCGCCTTCGAGCCGGCGATGACGCCCGCCACCACGTCGCTGTGGCCGCCAAGATATTTGGAGGCGGAATGGATGACGAGATCGACGCCGAGCGTCAGAGGCCGCTGGAAGAACGGGCTCGCCCAGCTGTTGTCGATCATCGAGACGACGCCGTGTCGCTTGGCAAGGGCTGCGAGCGCCCCGACGTCATGCACCTCCATGACCCAGCTCGTCGGGCTTTCCAGGTAGAGGAGCTTGGCACCGGGCAGCGCCTTCGCCACCGCCTCCTCGTCGCGGCCGTCGACATAGGTCACCTCGATCTTCATCCGCGTCAGGATGGTGCCGAACAGGCGGAAGGCATCGGGATAGACATGCCGGACGGCGACGATGCGGTCGCCCGGCTCGACAAAGCTCAGCACCGCCGACGAGATCGCCGCCATGCCGCTCGCAAAACCCAGCGCATCCTCCGCACCTTCGAGCTTGGCCAGCATTTCCTCGAAGGCGCGCACCGTCGGGTTCAGCCCGCGCGTATAGGTCGGCCGCACCTTCTCGCCGCGATAGACGGTGATCATTTCGTCATAATCGGAAAAGGTGAAAAGCGAGGTCTGGAAGATCGGCGGCACGACGGCGTCGGCGAAGTTGCCGTCGTCGTGGGCGGTGATAAGGGAAGCAAGATCGAACGGGTCTGCGCCGTTGCTCATTTGGACATTTCCTTGATGTCTTCCTCGACGATATCGAGAATTTTCAATGTCTCCGCCCGCGCCGCCTCGGCATCCCGAGCGGCGATCGCGTTAAAAAGCGTGCGGTGAAAGGGAAAGGACCGGCGAGCGAAATCCTGCCGGTCGAACGGATGCTCCCAGAAGCGCTCGAATGTCTCGCGCATCTGCTCGAGAAGCTGGCGAAACAGCGGATTGTGGGTGGCGTCGTAGACGGCGAGATGGAAGGCCAGATCCTCCGGCCCGGATGTGCCCTTCTCCAGGTGCACCCGCTCCATTTCATTAAGCTTCTCCTCGATGACGACGAGGTCTCTTGCCGTGCGCCGCCGGGCCGCGACCATGCCCGCCTCGCATTCGATGCCGCGGCGAACCTCCAGCGTCTGCAAAAGGGCGTCGCGCAGATGCACAGCGTCGAAGGACAGCGGCATATGGATCGTCGCCCGGGAAACCGGCTTCAAGAGATAGGTGCCGCTGCCCTTGCGCGTCTCGATAACGCCGAGCGCCTGAAAATGCCGGATCGCCTCGCGAATGGTCGAACGGCCAACGGCAAGGGCCGCCATCAGCTCCCGCTCGGCCGGCAGCCGATCACCCGCCTGCAACCGCGCTTCCTCCACATAATCCGCCAGCGCATCGGTCACCTGACGCGCCCGGTCCATGACGGGAAGCGGCCGGATCACCGGCCTGTCGCTACGATTTGCCTTCATGGTTCCCCATTTTTTCTATCAGGCAGCCAGATCTGAATTGGTCTGACATCTTAGCATTTCGCAAACGGGGCAAGACGTCAAGCCGAGTTGTCTTTATAATAAGGCCGACCTTGCTGCGTCGCTCCCTGGGCAGAAGCGGTTCTACGGTTCGCCATTTTGCGTCGGTAGGTCACCACGTACCAGGGCAGCCTCCTGAAAGGCACCTTGAATTAAAACTCAGCTGAATTGGCCAAGCACATTATAACAGGACCTAGGCAAGGATTGCCCCGTCACCGGGAGCGCCTAAAGCGTCGGCGCCTGCGACCTGCCCGAACCGCGATTTTCACAATCTCGCGCTCCTGTTTCACGAAGTCGCAACGAACGCTGCGAAGTACGGAGCACTCTCCGTCGGCGACGGGCACGGACGGATGAATGCAGATCCGACCCAGCCCTCTTCGGCTTTGAAAGCATCCTGGAGCAAAGGATAGCGCAAAACCTTGACATCCATATCGAGCGATCATGGACGCCTGATGAATTGTCAATTCGGCTTTCGCTTTTCCGTCTCGTGATCACGTAAGCCTTCCGGCTCGCCTGGGGCTTACAAGGGAGATGCATGGCATGGCCATCGCCATACCGAATGACACCCGCAATTCGGCAGCCTCCGTTTCGCGATTTTGTCCGGTGTTGTTCTCCGCGGCGGCAACAGAGGCGACGCCTAGTCCCTTCATCGGTCCTTAAGAAAAGGATGGCAGCTTTACCTCAAATTTGGGGGGTGCATATATGGTACATGGGTTGATGTGGCGGGCTCGCATTCAGACGAAGGTGCTCGCGCTTTTGGCGCCATTCGTCATTAGCCTATGCGCAGTAGGGTTGACGGGGTACTACGCGTCGAGCCTTCTCGAAGGTCGGATGGAGATCTCCAACCATATTTTGCAGTCTCTGAACGGGTTCAAGCTTGTTTCTTCAAGCATGACCGGCTTTCTGATGAAGCCGTCGCAGGAAGCTCGTGACACCGCGCTTGCGGACGCCCGAGAGCAATTGGCAAACCTGAAGCAGACGATCGAGACTCTAAGGCCGACGACCGATGTGGGGCTTCTCGACCGCGCGCTCGATCAGTCGCAAATCATCCCGCAAAAGATCGAAGCGATCTGGCAAATCGAAACGGGACAGCAGAAAATTCTCAGCGACGTGGACGCTGCTTCCGCGGCGCTTCTTGACCTGCAAGGGCAGGTTGGCAAGCGCTCGTTCATGCTGATGGCGAGTGCGAAAAAGATGGAAAATGCCAACAAGAGCGGCCTCAGCAACGCCGTCTCCATCACCGCGGCCGCCAGTGTTGCGACAAAACTTAGCAATGATTATACGAACGCTACAACGTCGGCTGACAAGCTTAGCCTTCTAGCCAAATATGCGCCCGATTTGCAGAAGACAAGGGAGCAGCTTTCGCCTGCGATAGGGACCGACAGAGAAGCCCTCGCAACGCAGTATGCCGCTGCGGTAGATGCCATCCTTAACGCTTCGAAGGCGTCGCCAGACACTTTGGATGTCCCGATAATGGATACCGCCATCGCTAATCTTGCTGCTATTGGGGACAGTCTCAAGACAATTGGCGACGACCTGATGCGGACCTCAGTACTCGCGCTTGCCGCGTCGGACAGGGATATCTCTCAGGCGACGAATGTCGGCAACCAACTGCGTGCTATCGTTAACAGCAATAACGAGATCCGCGTCGGCTTCGCCGAACTTGCAGGCAAGCCAGACGACGCGCGAGTGAAGAAAGTCCAGCAATCAATCTACATGTATCAGACCGAGCTCGGCCGTCTCGCCGGCGTGGTGACCGACGATCCGGTTTTTGCCGAGATTCCGAAGAAGGCTCAACCCGTTCTCGATCTGCTTGCGGCGAACGCGGCAGCGCTCTCCGACGGTGCGCTCCGCAAGCTTGCTGAGTTCGACCGCGCCGCGGAGCAGATCGACAACACCTGGAACCTGCTTGCGCAGTTCGCCGAGACGCAGAAGGAAAATGCTGGGCAGGATCGTCAACAGGCCAATAGGATATCCGGCGGCGCGATTGTCATCGGCATCCTAATTGCCATGGCCGCAGGTGCCGCGCTGGTCTTCACACTGAAGGGACCTATCGCCCAGATTACCGCAGCGATGCGCAAGATCGCCGAGGGAAGGCTCGACACCACAATAACGGGCGAGACACGGGCCGACGAAATCGGGGAAATGGCCCGTGCGCTTTCGGTCTTCAAACAAAATGCGCTGTCGAAAGTCGAAATGGAACATCAGGCCGAGATCGCGCGTCGTGAGGCAGAATCTGAGCGCGCCCGCAACGAACTCGAGCGACGTAACGCACAGGTTCAGGTTGATGCCGCAATCGAGGCGCTGGCGGAAGGGCTCACGCGGCTGTCGCGCGGGCAGTTGAATTTTGCGATCGATACGCCCTTTGCCCCTGAGCTCGATCGGATCCGCACCGATTTCAACATGTCGGTGGCGGGTCTCAGAGAGACCCTCTGCGAGATCCGTGAGACGTCTTCCCTCATTAGCAATAATGGCCGCCAGATGGCGGAAGCCGTCGAAGACTTGGCCAGTCGGACTGAAAAGCAGGCGGCTGCTCTTGAAGAAACCGCAGCGGCTGTGGAGGAGATTTCTTCCGCCGTCAACACCTCTTCAGGACGGGCAGCAGCAGCGCTGGCGCTTGTCCAACGCGCCAAACAAGGCGCCGACGCCTCGGCTTCGGTGGTCCAAAACGCAGTATCGGCTATGGGACGGATCGAGGACGCGTCGGGCAAGATCGTACAGATTGTCAGCGCCATCGATTCCATCGCTTTCCAGACCAATCTCTTGGCCCTGAATGCGGGAGTCGAAGCGGCGAGAGCGGGCGAGGCCGGCAAGGGCTTTGCAGTCGTGGCGCAGGAAGTGCGGGAGCTGGCGCAGCGATCGGCTCGCGCAGCCAAGGAAATCGGCGAGCTCATCAACAATTCTGTCCGAGAGGTTGCGTCGGGCTCCGAGTTCGTCGGCCGCACTGGCGATGCGCTGATGGAGATTTCCACCGAGATCGTCCACATCGTCGGCCATATTGAACTGATCGCCGCGTCAAGCCGCGATCAAGCGACGACACTCAATTCGATCAATGCGTCGGTGAACGATATTGATCGTATGACGCAGCAAAATGCGGCGATGGTGGAAGAGACCAATGCCGCCACGCAACAGCTATCGTCAGAGGCGCTCGCACTTACCGAGATGATCGCACGCTTTCAGCTTGAAGGCCCTGAGAGCCCGGCTTCTAGAGGCTACGAGGCCGCCGCATGACGGCAGCGTGTATTCGCAGACCCTTTGACTTGCTTTCAAATGTGAATCATGAGCGCCTGCTGCACGTCGTCATCAGCGTGAGCTCGGTATCCACAAAGTCCGGCGATCACGATTTGTGGCCAACGGCTGTTGGTCAAAACTGAGCCGGTTAGGCGCATGAGGAGCATTGAGGGTTCTGAACGGCGTCGGCATCGCTGCGGACGTGATTGTAACAGACCCGTGGCCCAGTGACGCAGAAGAAGGCGAATTGGCGGCCTTATAGGTGTCGGCATCGCTCCTCGACCAAGGGCGCCGCAACACAATCTTTTTGCCTTGTCCACTAGTGGCGAGAGGCAGGAAGTGGCGCAGACGCGACATCAAATCCGACATGTCGTTTCCGCGAGGCAAAGGCTTTCCTGCTTCACGCCCAGAACGCATTGATGGAGTGGGCGACCTCTTAAGCGCAGTCGAGGCAGTTATCAAAGGAGTGTCAGACGCATCATACTCGTCGGGAGCTTTCGAAACATCAGCTTAGAGATGCTACCCACCCACCGGCGTCAGGTCAACGAGCGCCTTGATCGGCAGGTGATCCGAGGCGATGCGGGCGAGCGGTGTATCATGCGCCTCCACCTCGGAGATGATGCCCTTGCGGTTGGCGATGATGCGGTCGAGCGCCAGCAGCGGCAGGCCGGCGGGAAAACTCGGCACGGCTGGCGGCAGCTCGCCGAAGGCGGATTGGAAGGTGTTGAGCGACGAGCGGTCGCCGAGCCGCCATTCGTTGAGGTCGCCGAGCAGGATGGTCGGCATCTCGTGCCTGTCGTTGATCAGTTCGACGAGGGTCCGGGCCTGCTGGGCTCTGCTGTGGCGCAGCAGGCCGAAATGCGCGGCGATGATGCGCAGCACCCCGCCCTCCTCCAGCTCGATTTCGGCGACCAGCGCACCGCGCGGCTCCAGCCCCGGCAGCCTGACTTGGTGCACGTCATGCACCAGCCCCTTCTTGAACAGCACGACATTGCCGTGCCAGCCATGCGCCTTCGCCATTCCGGCGACCGGCACAGGGATTAGCCCCGTCTCCCGCTCCAGCCGGCCGAGGTCGAGAATGCCCGTGCGCTCGCCGAAGCGTGTGTCGGCTTCCTGCAGCGCGATCACGTCGGCACCGATTTCATGGATCACCCGGCTGGTGCGCTCCGGATCGAAGCGGCGATCAGTACCGACACACTTGTGGACATTGTAGGAGGCGATCAACGTTCCGGCGCTGCGCGGCCTTGCCTCCATATGCGCCGCGTCAAGCCGCTTTTTCCTGCTCCTGATCGAGGCGAGAATGCTGGCGGGAAGACTGTCTTTCCTGGCGTGCATCGGGAGGCGCACTTGTTCCGTTGATCAAAGAGGCTACTCACTCGGCAGTATAGGCGGCCGCGCGGAACTTGCCATGTCGGAATGCAAAAAATCCGTCAGAGATAGGGCGAACCCAGCCACAGGACCTTCTCGATCAGCCGCACCGGGAAGGGCCGCGCGCGTAAGCCTTCCAGCGTCACCAGCGTTGCCGATTTCAGGATTTCCTCGATATGCTCGTCGATCTCGGCGGCAAAGCCCTCATTCAGCACTTCGAGATCGACCTCGAAATTCAGCCTGAGCGAACGTGGATCGAGGTTGGAAGAGCCGACATAGGCCCAGGTGCCGTCGATCGTCAGAAGCTTCGAATGGCTGAAGCTGCCGGTCGAGCGCCAGATGCGGCAATAATTTTTGAGGATCTGATCGAATTGCGCCGTCATCGCCCGGTCGACCAGCATGAGATTGTTGAGAGCCGGCACGACGATATCGACTTCAACGCCGCGCCGCGCCGCCGTCACCAGGGCGCTGATCAGTTCGCGGTCCGGCAGGAAATAGGGCGACATGATGCGGATCGATTGACGCGCAACCGAAAAGGCGCCCATCAGCATCTTATGGTTGGTCTCGAGGCTGCGGTCCGGCCCTGAGGCGACGATGCGCATCAGGATGGGGTCGCCGGGGCTGCGCGGCGGCGGCTCGATGCGCCAGGCCTCGTCGTTCAACAGTTCGTCGGTGGTGAACCGCCAGTCTTCGGCGGCAAGATCGAAGAGATCGGTGACGACGGGGCCGGTGACGCTGAAATGCGTATCACGGGCAAAGGTCTCGCCCGTCGCCTCCTCGCTGAAACCCGCCCTGATATTCATGCCGCCGGTCAGCGCAATGCGTCCGTCGACGATCAGGATCTTGCGGTGGGTGCGCAGATTGGCATAGGGCAGCCGCAAGCCCATGATGACATTGCCGTTGAAGACGGCGACGGTGACGCCGCCCTCCTTGAGATGGCCGAGAATGCTCGGCACCGAATAACGCGCGCCGACGGCGTCGATCAGCACCCGGACCGTCACACCCCGCTTCACCGCGGCAATCAGCGCATCGGCGATCCGCAGACCAATGACATCACGGTCGAAGATGTAGGTTTCGAGCAGGATGCTGCGCCTCGCTTCATCGATGGCGGATTTCATCGCGGCATAGGCCTCGTCGCCGGTCTCCAGCATGTCGATCGTATTGCCCGAGGTCAGCGGGTTGCGGGTCACCCGGTCGCCCAGCGTCTGCAGCGCCGCAAAGCGGCGGCCGAACTGGCTGATCACGGTCTCGGCGTCGGCGTCGAACGTCTCCAGCTCGTCGGTCCCCGGCGCGAGCAGCAGGGCGTCGCGGCGAATGCTCAGCGATTTGCGGCGGATGCGATTGATGCCGGCGATCGCGTAAAGCAGCGCACCGACGATTGGCGAGAGGATGATGACGCCGACCCAGCCGATTGCCGCGCGCACCTCCTCCTTGGTCATGGCGGCATGAATCGCCGCCGCGGCTCCCATGGCGATCGAAACGACAAAGAGGATATGCGGCCAGTAGGTCGACAGGAGATAGAACATCGCTGGCCAATATAGCCGCGAAACGGCGGCGTTCAATTATGCAGCCGCTCCCCCATGGCGCGAAATTTTTCTTCGGGATTGTTTTGCCGGGAGTCCCCGTTCGATCGCGGGAACAATCCCGGTTGAGATCGATTCCTCCTCAGGAGATGAGGATTGCCATCGTGAACATCGCCGCAAACATTGGTCCTGCCCTGGCGCTCGAAGTCGCGGATGCAGAAAGCATTGCCGAACTCCGGCATCAGGCCGAGGACTGTACCCGCTGTGACCTTTATCGCAATGCGACGCAGATCGTCTTTGGTGAAGGCCCGGGAAAGGCCGAGATCGTCCTTGTCGGTGAGCAGCCGGGTGACCGCGAAGATATCACCGGCAGGCCCTTTGTCGGCCCGGCAGGCCATCTGCTCGACCTCTGTCTCGACGAGTCCGGTCTGGACCGTCAACGCTGCTACGTCACCAATGCCGTCAAGCACTTCAAGTTCACGCCCCGCGGCAAACGGCGCCTGCATGCGAAACCCAATGCCGGCGAGATAAGGCGTTGCGCCTGGTGGCTTGGCGCGGAGCTCAACATCCTGCAGCCGAAACTCGTGGTGGCGCTGGGCGCGAGCGCCCTCTATGCGCTGCTCGGGCCGAAGGCGAAATTGACGCCCGAGCGCGGTCATGTCCTGCAGCCTGCAAACCATCCCCCGGTTCTGGTGACAATCCACCCCTCTTATCTCCTGAGAATTCGCGATGAGGCCGAGCAGCAAAAGCAGCGCCAGGCATTCGTGTCAGATCTGCACAAGGCGGCGGAATTTCAACTTCGATGAATGCCGATTCTCAACCTTGATATGCTGCAATGCGAAATATTTGCGGTTGCGGTTCGATTTCGCTTGAAACCGGGCTCCTCCTCTGGAACCATCCTGCCAGTATCGCGTTCGAACGACGGCAAAATGTGACTGGAGATCAGCGATGGCAGAAACTCGGGAAGAGTGGATCAAGAAACGTGCATACGCCCTCTGGGAAGAAGAGGGCTATCCGACAGGGCGGGATTCCATCCATTGGGAACAGGCACGCCATGAGCGCGACGCGCTCGAAGGCTCCTCTTCCAACGGCAAAGAGGCCAAACCCAGGGTCAAGCGCGCCGCAACGACCACGAAGGCCGCCCCAGGCGCCAAGACGAACGGCGTCGTCACGCCGGCGCCCAAGCGGACTGCAAGCCGCAAGACGGCGACCTGAATATTGAAAACCGCTGACATCGTTGAAAGGGCGTCACCGTGGCGCCCTTCGGCCTCTCTTTGTCATATGTCTGAATCATCTGTGTTTTATGGAAGCTTGCAGGCGGGTTTTCCGCGCGGGGGGTGAACAAGGGCCGGATGACGCTGCAAGCTTTGAGGCCTCCGAAAAAATTGAGCCTTCGCCCGCAAGCCGGGGATCATACAAAAACTGTTTATGGCGAAACGAGGGAGGCAGCCATGAACGATCGTGTCGAAATGCTCGTCGTCGCGCCTCTTGCCGCCCGCAGCCACGCTTCCAACGTGTGAGCCATGGAAATATCGCTCCTGCTCATCGCCGCTCTGCTTTATCTCGGTCTGGCGCTCGGCTTCATCCTGGTCGTCGATAAGCTCGTCGGTCTGGTTTTCCGCGAGTCCCGTACGCCGCTGCAACTGCCCTCCTTCGACATCGGCCGCGCCTTCGCAGCGTCGCAGAAATTCCACCGGAAATAACGGTTCTCAGCTGGCGCCCGCGCGCGGTTAAAAAGTAGGGTGGATCTGGCGCATCGGCCCGAAAATCGGAATTGATTTTCGGAAAGCAGGATGAGATCGAGGACAATGGGACAGGCCCGAAGCGTTCAGCCGACGACATGGCTTTTTGCAGCGCGCTCCTTGCGCGACTTCGGCGACGGTTTCGTGGCCATCCTGTTGCCGGTCTATCTCCTTGCTCTTGGATTTTCGCCCCTGCAGGTCGGCGTCATTGCGACGACATCCCTCTTCGGATCCGCACTTTTGACGATCATCATCGGCTTTCTCGGCGCGCATCATGATCTCCGCCGCCTGCTTTTGGCCGCCGCCGGCCTGATGGTCGCCACCGGTCTCGCTATGCCGATGATCAGCGACTATGCGCTGCTGCTCGCCGTCGCCTTTGCCGGTACGATCAATCCGTCGGCAGGCAGCGTGAGCATCTTCGTGCCGCTTGAACATGCGGTCCTGGCCCGGGAGGTGACCAACGCCGATCGAACGAGAATGTTTGCGCGTTATAGCTTGGTCGGGGCGCTCGCAAGCGCCGGCGGCGCGCTTGCTGCGGCGCTGCCAGATGTCATGATGCGGCTCGGGATGACGCAACTGAGTTCGATCAGGCTGATGTTCGTTGTCTATGCGCTCGTCGGCATTCTCGGCGGCCTTCTTTATGCCCGCATACCGCCTCGCCCGGTGACGCACGAAGACCACAAGCCGGCGGCACTCGGGCCTTCGCGGGCCATTGTCATGAAGCTCGCAGCCCTCTTCAGTCTCGATGCCTTTGCCGGAGGTTTCGTGGTCCAGTCCTTGCTCGCGCTGTGGCTGTTCGAACGATTCGATCTTTCGCTACCCGAGGCTGGAGTGTTTTTCTTCTGGACGGGCGTGCTGTCGGCGTTTTCGTTTCCTGTCGCCGCCCGGCTATCGAAGCGGATTGGACTCGTGAACACCATGGTGTTCACCCACATCCCGTCCAGCCTTGCCCTCGGCCTTGCCGCATTCGCCCCCACCTTGCCACTGGTGCTTGCCTTGCTGCTGGTCCGGGCCGCGCTTTCGCAGATGGATGTGCCAACCCGTTCTTCCTACGTGATGGCTGTTGTCACTGAGGCGGAGCGAGCCGCTGCCGCAAGCTTCACATCGGTGCCGCGCAGCCTCGCATCGGCGGCCAGCCCTGCGCTGGCAGGTGCTCTTTTTGCCGCGTCTTATCGGGCCTGGCCGTTTGTCATCTGCGCCGGCCTGAAGATCATATACGACCTCTTGCTGTTGCTGCAGTTCCGCCATCTCAAGCCGCCCGAGGAATCCTGAAGTGCACTGCCTGCCTCGGGCGGAAGTTCATCGGCTACCGCCCGTAAAACGCAGCGCTGACGCTGCGCCGCGGGCGCGAGCAGCGTCAGCTGCAACGCGCCTATGCCCCTCAGGTTCGTATTCTGAGCGCTCGTTCCGTTCTGTCGGCGATTTGGGTCACGGCATAGGCGATCACCATGTAGATCACCACGGCAACCAGGAAGGCTTCGAGATAGTAGAAGTTCAGCGCCGCGGTCAACTGCGACTGTGCGAAGATGTCGACCACCTCGATGGCGAATCCTAGCGACAGCGCCTTCATGATCACCATGAAGGAGTTGGCGAGATCCGGGATGGCCGCGACGATAACCTGCGGCAGCATGACCCGGCGGAAGAGCTGGCTCTTCTTGTAGCCGAGCGAATAGGCGGCGTCCGCCTGCCCCGTGTCGAACGAGTTCAGCGCGCCCTTGACCACCTCCGCCTGGAAAGCCGCGACGCAGGCCGTCAGGGCGACGATGAGCGTCACCCAGTTCGGCGTCGAGTGACCATTGTACTCCACGCCGACGAGCGAGGTGAGGAACCGCAGCGTCGACGGAAGTCCATAATAGGCAAGGAAGATCACCACCACCATCGGGACGCCCTTGAACGCCACCTTGTAGGCGATCACGAGCTGGCGGAGCACCGGGATCCTCTGATACTCGACCATGGCGAACAAGCTGCCGACGACCGTCGACAGGACGAAGATGGCGAGCGCCATGACAAGCGTCAGCGGCACAGCGCCCAGGATCTCATAAAGGTCGGGGAGAAGAACTTCGCTGTCGAAAATCATGACTTCCTTCCTCGATCAGACGCTGGCCATCAATGGGGCACGGACTGTCTTTTCGCCTGGTACGTACCTGCCGGAGCGGCGCTCGAAGAGCCGAACGGTCGCCCAGGCGATGAGGCAAAGGACCGAGTACAGCACCGCCAGTACGAGGTAGGTCTCGAACTGATACTGGTTGTAGTCCCGCTCCATGACGAGGTGGGCGGTGGCCATGACGTCGGCCGCGCCGATGTACATGACAAGCGCCACGTTGTGGATCAGGTAGATGATCGAGTTTCCATACCCCGGCAGCGCAATATGGACGGCCTGCGGAGCGATGACGCGCAGCAGCTTATGGCGGAAGGTGTAGCCCAAGCTGTCCGCCGCATCGTGCTGGCCTCGCTCGACTGCGAGATAGGCCGGACGCATGACCTCCGAGAGATAGCCGCCATGGTAGAGGCTGAGGCCCAGCATGGCGGCGATCGTCGGCGAGACGAAGTCGCCGATACCGAATAGGCCGACGAGCACGGGGAGCCCGTAGAAGGCGACGAACAACTGAAGGACGACGGGAACGCTGCGCGCATAGGATACGTAGAGGTCGGCCAACTGGCTAATCACAAGGATCCTGCGCACCCGGAACGTCGTCGCGATCAATGCCAGCACGAAGCCGGCGGCCATGGCCGTGAATGTGATCGCAAGCGTCAGCGGCAATGCCGAAAGCAACTCGGGGATCATTATGGAAAGGTCCACTTGGGAACGCTCCTTCTTTCAGTCTTGGGCCTGGTCGCCGGCTTCGACGCCCGGCGTTACTTCATGTACGTGGTGATGTCCTCGCCGAACCATTTCTGCGAGAGCTTGGCGAGCGTGCCGTCGGCCTTGAGCTCCTTCAAAGCCTTGTCGATGCCGTCGGCGAGCGCCTTGTTCTCTTCCGAGCGGTGGATGAGCACGAAGGTATTATTGATCGCGACCGGCTCACTTGCCTGGACATTCAGCTTCTGCTGGTCGATCACGGTCTGCTCGCCGAGATTCGACGGCAGGACGAGCGCGTCATACTTGCCGTTCTCGACCTCCTTCAGGCGATCCGGATAGGGAATGCCGGCGCTCGAAGCCGTGATCTCGATCTTGTGGTCGGGGTTCTGCTCTTGCCATGCGGTCGCGAACTTGTAGATGCCGCCGCCCGCCGTCACCGGCACGATCTTCTTGCCGACGAGATCCTTCATCTCCTTGATGCCGCTGTCCTTGCGGCTGTAGATCTTGATCAGGCTGGCGCCGATCGGCGCTTCCGGAATGAGGAACTGCTTTTCGCGGGCGGGAGCACGGTAGTAGCCGCCGGTTGCGACATCGTACTTGCCGGTCGCGAGGCCCGTCTCCTGCGCGATGTCGGCAGCACCCTCCATCACGAACTGGTACTGCGGCAGCTTGGCGTTGATCGCCTTCAAGACGTCGGGCTCGTAGCCCTGCGGTTCGACGCCGATCGCGCCCCAGGAGAGCGGCTTCGATTCCGCCGCGGTGGCGATCTTGATCGTCCGAACGTCCTCGGCGAAGGACGCGGTTGCGAACGCGATCGCGACGCCTGCTACGGCGAGACCGAGACCACGGCGGGAGATTGAACTCATGGAAGTCATTTCAGGCATCCTTTCTTACTGGATCGCGCGTTCGGAATTGAGAAACTGAGCGAGGCGCGGGTTGGACGGCGTGTCGAAGATTTCGGACGGACTGCCGTCGGCTGCGACGACACCCCGGTCCATGAAGACGATGCGGTTCGAGATGTTTTTGGCGAACTGCATCTCGTGCGTGACGAGAAGCGAGGTGATGCCCGAGGACGTGACATCCTTGATCACCTTGAGAACCTCGTTCACGAGTTCGGGATCGAGCGACGAGGTCGGCTCGTCGAAGAGCATCACGTCCGGTTTGACCGCGAGCGCTCTGGCGATGCCCGTTCTCTGGAGCTGCCCGCCGGAAAGCTGCGACGGGTAGTTGTCGAGCTTGTCGGAAAGCCCCACCCGCTCAAGCTCCTGCAGCGCGATGGCGCGGGCTTCGTCCTTGGCCTTGCCCTGTACGACCATCAGCGGATCCATGACGTTCTGAATAACCGTCATGTTCTTGAAGACGTTGAACTGCTGGAACACCATCGCGGTGCGCAGACGGATCGCCCGAACGGCGGTCTTGTCCGGCCGCGCGAAGTCCATCCTGATATCGTCGAAGGCAATCGTTCCGGATGCCGGCTTCGCTAGATGGTTGATGCACTTCAACAGCGTCGTCTTGCCGGTTCCGCTGGGACCGATGATCGAAACCACGTCACCTCGTTTCACCGAGAGATCGACGCCATTCAGGATCTGCGTGCGACCGTAGGACAGCTTCAGGTTCTTGATCTCAAGCATTTCGGATCTCAGGTCCTTTCGGAAGATAGTTCGGAAAGCGCTTCGGTCTCGGCATCGAACCACTCGTCGCCGAGAAGTTCCGGCGTGTCGAAGGCCCGGAGGTTTGCAAAGTGCTTCTCGCGGTCTTCGACGAAGAGCGATCGGACGACGCCGCGCGCCAGGCGGTCGGCGCCCTCGCTGATTGCAGGGATGTCGCCGGTGAGCTTGCCGTGGCTGAGGGTCGCCGGGAAGTTGAAGCAATGAATCTTCGAGAGAACCGGGCAGGAACCCGGTTCCCTCTCAAGGAACTCGAAAGCCTCGCCAAGATCGGGCGATCCTTCAAGCTCCGCATTCGCCATCCCGGCCGGCGTCGGAAAGCGGTCGCGCCAAAGTCGGATGTGGGGTTCGAAGACGGCCAGTTCCGGCCGATTGGTCAGATCGATCTTGAAGCCGGTCCCGAAAATCAAGAAGTCGAGGGGGTAGCTGGCCTTCGACGTCGTCACGAGGAGCTGGTCGCCGTCCTGCTGCAGGCCGGTGATCGGGCTTTGGAGATGAAGGTGGGCCTGCTCGAAGGAGCTGACGCGCAGCACGCTCGGACGCGGCGGTGGTGTCTGCTGGCTCATGGCGTAGTCGAGGAAGCGCCACTTCCATTCGTCCGGCAGTCCGGCGAAGCCATGGACGACGCCCTGGCTGCCGATGCCGGTGAACTTGTTGATCCGCGGCAGTTCCTTGCGGCGGACGAACATGTCGAGGCGGGCGACACCGGCTTCGAGCGCCGTCGCGGCATTGTCCATCGCCGACGCACCCGCACCGATCACCCCTACTCGCTTGCCGCGCAGCGCTGCGAAGTCGATCGCATCGGCGGTGTGCGCCCAGAACCTGCGATCGATATTTTCGGCGATGTCGGGCACGAAGGGGCCGCCGAGACCGTCGCGGCCGGTTGCGAGAACCACATGGCGGGCGATGATCGTTTCCGTGCGGCCATTCTCGCTGCAGGCGAGGTCGAGCATGCCGTCGTCGCGCGGCAGGATCGCATCGACCGAGACGCCGTTGCGCACCGGCAGCTCGAGCACCTTCCGATACCAGATCAGGTAGTCCATCCACGTCTCGCGCGGCGCCCGGTCGAGTGCCACCCACGCCGCGCTTCCAAAGCGCGCTTCATAATAGGCCCGGAAGGTGAGCGCCGGCAGTCCCATCGCGGGGCCGGTGAGTTGTTTGGGAGATCGAAGGGTACGCATCCGGGCGAAAGTGACCCACGGCCCTTCCTCCCCGGCAGGTGCCTTGTCGAGGGTGACATGGTTGGCGACGCCAAGGCGCTTCAGCATTCCGGAAGCGACGAGGCCTGCCATGCCGCCGCCGATGATGACGACGTCGATGACAGGCTTGCCATCAACTTCACGCGCCGGAACCCAGGCCTTGGCAGGCAGTTCCAGCCAGGCGAGGTCCTGACGCAGACGCGCTTCGAGGGCGTGAAGATTGTCCGGATGTGTGGAGAGGTCGCTCATGCGGGCGCTCCTTCGGGAATTGCCGCCTGCCCGTAAACCGTGTCCGCCAAGGTTTCGATGCCATTCGCCTCCAGCAGGCGGCAGCCGGGCATCTTCAATGCTTCGAGTCGCGCGGCATCGATTACGGCGGCGACGGTCGGTGCGAGCGGCAACGCCGCCGCCGTAATCGCACCGAACAGGAACGGAATGGCCTGGTCGAGCACGCGCCTGACGATGCCATCGAGGGGCACGCCGCAGACGGTCGCGGGCTCGACGATGGCAATGCCAAGTCCTGCGCGCACCAGCGAGAGCGCAGTCAGCGAGGCGTTGACGTCGATGATGCGATCCGGCGCCACCCCTGCCCGTTCCAGCGCCTCGTCGACGCGATGACGAAGCCGATAGGGGTTCGCGAGCGTGATGATGCGACGCTCCGCCAGATCGGCCAGGCGAACGACATCGTTCGCAGCGAGAGGATCGTCGGCGCCGATGGCAATCACGCACGGTGCTTCCGCGATCCAGTGGATGTCAAGACCGGGATGTTCGAGCGGCAGGCTCGATATGCCGAGATCGGCCGACCGGGCGAGAACCGCCTGCACGACGTTTTCGGCGGCGAGCGCCTGGACGTGGAGATGACGCGGGATCAGGTCGGGCGAGACGGCCGCCAAAGCCTCCGGCAAGATTCCTGCAGCCAGGGATGGCGTTGCCGCGATGGTCAAGGTCGCGGGCTCGTCAAGACCGATTGCCTCGGCCCGTTCGCGGATGTGGGTCAGGCTGGCGAGATGACGTTCGACCTCGGCATGGAAGCGCCGTCCGCGCGACGTCGGCTGGATGCGCGGACCGCTTCGGTGGAGGAGCGCATAGCCCAGATCGGCTTCCAGATCCTGGATCTGCCGCGTCACGGCTGGCTGCGAACGGCCGAGCAGCCGGGCTGCGCCGGTGACGCTGCCAGCCGACATCACTGCCGCGAAGGCTTCGAGTTGCCGAATGTCGAACGGGTTTCTATTCATATTCAACATGAACTCCCGCCAGCCATGCTTTTGGAAGCATGGGCTTCCCATAATTTGAGCGGATAGTAGATAATTATTTCGCATGGATTGCAAGCCTTCATGCTATTTTGACATAATGAACAGACCGATCTAATGCTCTCCCGCGAGATGAAAGGAGCCTGCCTTGACGCTCATCCAAACTCTTGCCGCCGTCAGACCCGGTTCGGCCCTTGCCGAAGCCTTGGGAAAGCGGGCGGAGATCCTGCGCCTCAGCGAAGCCGCCCACGACGCAGTCCTTCTTCCGCGTGATCCCGGTGGCCTGTCGTATGGTCTCAGGGCGGCGCTTGCCGCCCGTATGGCCCGTCATAACCACAACGAAAAACTGGCGAAGCACTACGACGAACTGGTGAAACGTGCCGCCGAGGCATCGACAGCGCCGCTCGCTAAGCCGGGTACTAGCGCAACCGATGAACGCATCGCAGAGATCGTCCGCCATGCGGACCGACTGACGGTCGCGCCGCAGGAAGCGACCCGCGACCACATAGAAGGATTGCGCCGTGCGGGAACGACCGACGCCGACATCGTCCGGCTGTCGGAGCTTGCGGCCTTCGTAAATTATCAGGTTCGAGTCATCGCAGGGCTGGCGCTGATCGGAGGAAGACAATGAGCGAAGTCGTCCACACCTTCACCACCCAGGTTCCGCGCTGGCAGCCTTACGTCATTCCAGTCGATCTTGAAACTGCGACCGCCGAGCAGCGGGAGGCAATGCAGGTCACGCCCTCCAACAAGGGCATCTCCCCCTACGTCCTGACGCTTGCGCACGACCCGGAATCCCTCGCTGTCCGCTCACCCCTGTTCAACCTGATCATGTACGGGAAGGACGGGCTTTCACCGGGAGAACGCGAACTAGGCGCCACTGCTGCTTCCGTCGTCAATCGCTGCGTCTACTGCGCCGCCGTCCATGCCTCCCGGTTCATCAGCCATACCAAGCGGACTGACGTGATCGACGCCATTTTCGCCGATGGGCTCGACGCCGAACTCGATGAGCACCTTCAAACCATCTTCGATTTCTCCGCCCATCTGTCGATGACGCCGCCGAAAGCAACGCAAGCTGACGCGCAGGCGCTGACGGACGTCGGTCTTTCCGAGCTTGAGGCCCTGGACCTCGTGCTGTCGTCCGCCATATTCGGCTGGGCGAACCGCCTGATGCATACGCTCGGCGAACCAGTCAAGGACTAGGTGCTTTGGCAGGCAGAAGTTCCACATCGCGTCCCGGTCTGGAGTTGATCCGTCGCGCCCGGAGCTGATTCGCATAAGTTAGAAAACTGAGCTGTCTGACGGTTGAAGCTTCTTGAACCGCTGCCTATCGAATTGAGGTCGTCGCAGCCCACGACGACTTCGCGCCGGCGCGACGGAGCAGTGTGGCCGCCGGCATTCATACCTGGCCCCGGAATTAGGCGGAGGTTTGAATGCCACGCCGCTGGGGGTGCACCGCGGATTCGGCGTAGGCGTCACCGCATGCGCATCAGGTCCACAGCGCGATTGCTGATGATTGCTTCCATCGAAAAATAGCCGGTCACTGTCGCAAGATCGAAGTTTGTTATCAGCTTCTGGTAGAAAGCATCATAGCCCGACATTCCTTTGGTGATGACCTTGATCAGGTAGTCCCAGTCGCCGCCTATTCGGTAGAAATCGACGACTTCCGGCATCCGGTCGACGTGCTTGCGAAAATCTTCCGACCATTCCTTTGAGTGATGGCGAGTTCGGATCATGACGATCACCGTGAGATCAAAACCGAGCGCTTCGAAATCGATGGAGGCGCGCGATCCTTTGATGATGCCTGTCGCATAAAGGCGCTGAAGCCGGCGCCAGCAAGCATTCTGCGACAGTCCGACCTGCTCGGCCAAGTCACGTTGAGAAAGCGAAGAATCCCGCTGCGCGCACGTCAGAATCCTCAGATCAATTTCGTCGATTTTCAAATTACTATCGATCATACGACCCAATCTTATCCCATTCATCCAAAAAATTGGTGAAGTTTTCAACGGTGATGCAGATTAGAATCGTTGTCAAACCCTTCGCGGAGGATGACGATGCACGAGCTGGCGGCGCACTATCCATCAAAAGAACTCTCCACTGTTCTCGGCAAGTTCAAGAGTGATCTCAACCGAGATGACCCCATCGGCAGGTTCAGGGCGGGGCTGATAGGCTCAAAGGCGAAGGTCGACGGCCCGTTCGGCCCCAGGGATCTCGTCTATGCCGACTATGTGGCTTCGGGACGCGCCCTCAGACAGATCGAAGAATTCATCCTCGAAGACGTCCTTCCCTACTACGCGAACAGCCATACCGAGGCGTCCTATTGCGGAGGGATGATGACCCGGCTTCGACGGGAAGCCCGCTCAATCATTGGAGAGCTCTGCGGTGCCGATCGACAGCATGCCGTCATTTTTGCGGGATCCGGCGCGACGGCGGGCCTCAATCGCCTGGTGAACCTGCTGGGCGTCACCGATGCGATCGCGGCCGGCAAAAGCGTGCGCGTCATCCTCGGCCCATATGAACACCACTCGAACATCCTGCCTTGGCGCGAGAGCGGAGCGGAGGTCATCGAAATTGTCGAGGGCAACGACGGTGGCCCCGATCCGGTCATGTTGCAGAAGGGCCTTGAGAACACCCCAGCAGATTTGACCATTTGCTCGTTCTCTGCCGCATCGAACGTCACTGGCATCCTGACCGACGTCACGGCGCTCACGAAGATTGCAAAGGCTGCAGGCGCCAAAGTGGTCTGGGACTACGCGGGGGCCGGACCATACGTACCGATTGCGATGACTCCCGACCATGGTGCCGAAATCGACGCCATCGTCGTGTCACCCCACAAGTTCCTGGGCGGCCCAGGGGCTTCCGGCGTATTGGTCGTGCGGCACGACGCGGTGGTGGCGAGCAGGCCATCCTGGTCCGGTGGCGGCACGGTCAAATTCGTTTCACCCACGGGTCACGATTACAGCGACAGCCTGGAGTCTCGGGAGGAAGCGGGAACGCCCAACGTCATCGGCGACATCCGTGCGGCGCTCGCCTTCCTGGTCAAGGATGCGATCGGACTCGATGCAATCAAGCGGCTGAATGACGAATACACGCGGCGCGCCTTCACCGCGTGGAAGGACGTTTCGGAGATCGAACTGCTTGGCTCCACCTCTATTGCACGCTTGCCGATCTTTTCGTTTCGCGTGCGCGATGGCAAGGGCAGCTACATCCACCAGCAATTGGTCACCCGCATGCTCAGCGACCGGTTTGGCATTCAGGCCCGTGGCGGCTGCGCCTGCGCTGGTCCTTACGTGCATCGGCTGCTTTCGATAGACGCCCGGACGTCGCAGCGCATGCGGCAGGCGATCTTGGCTGGCAACGAAATCGAGAAGCCCGGATTCACGCGGCTCAACTTGAGCGTCCTGGCATCGGACGAAACGGTTGCCTTCATCCTGGATTCGGTCGCGCAACTCGCGCGGGATGCATCGGCCTATGTCGGGCAATACACCTTCGATCCGGCGCGCGCGATTTTCTCACCGGTCGCGTCCGGTCGACAGGAGGCGGCCTGTGCGTAGACCTGATGTCGCCGCCTTCTTCGACCCGCGTACCTTCTCGATTCAATACGTGGTCAGCGATCCGCAAACCAGGGCCTGTGCGATCATCGACCCGGTTCTCGACTTCGATGAGAAGTCAGGATCGACGACGACCCACAACGCCGAGATGCTGTTGGGTCACATTCGGGACCAGGACCTGCGCCTGCACTGGATCCTCGACACGCATCCGCATGCCGATCACCTTTCGGCCGCCGCCTATCTGAAGGAGGTGACCGGCGCGCCAACGGCGATCGGGAGCCGCATCACGGATGTTCAGAAAATCTGGTCGAAGATCTACAACCGGCCTGATCTTCCCGTCGACGGCAGCCAGTGGGATCGGCTCTTCTTCGATGGAGACACCTTCTCTGTTGGGAACATCGAGGTCGGCGTCATGTATTCGCCCGGCCACACCCTTGCCTCGATCACCTACACAGCGGGCGACGCCGTGTTCGTTCATGACACTGTCTTCATGCCGGACAGCGGCACTGCCCGCGCGGATTTTCCAGGCGGTAGCGCCAGGTCACTCTGGTTGAGCATTCAGAACATCCTGACATTACCCGGCGATACGCGCCTCTTTGTGGGACATGACTATCAGCCCGGCGGCCGGCAACCACTCTGGGAAAGCACAGTAGAACGTCAGAGGGCGGAAAACATCCATGTTGCGCGATGTGCTTGCGCCGATGCGTTCGTCAACCTTCGGGAGGCGCGTGATCGGACGCTGCCAATGCCGAAGCTCATACTTCACGCGCTGCAAGTCAACATCAACGGCGGCCGGCTACCGGAACCCGAAGGAAACGGCCTTCGCTACCTCAAGCTCCCGATGGGTGCCTTTCAAGGTTCCGTCTGGTCCTGAGCAACCCGATCGCTGTTCTCGGCGATACGGCACCTCGTCCGCTTACTGAACATTCTATGCTCGAGCAGGATCCTGAAAATGGCGCTAGATCTTTTTCAATATGGCATGGGGACCCTCAGCGGCGCCTTGGTTGGCTTCACCCTCGCCCTTTTGGGCGGCGGAGGCTCCATCCTTGCAGTTCCGCTTCTTGTGCATGCCGTAGGGCTGACCGACGCCCATACCGCCATTGCCACCAGCGCCGTTGCCGTTGCTTCGAATGCGTTGATCAGCCTGGTCATGCACGCGCGCCGAGGAACGGTGATATGGCGGTATGCGGGACTTTACTGCGCGACTGGGACCGTCGGGGCGCTGCTCGGAGCATCGATCGGAAAGATGCTCGATGGGAAGCATCTACTTTTGTATTTCTCGGGGCTGATGATCGCCATCGCCATCTTGATGCTGCGTCGAATAAGCGTCGCCAGCGAAGATACCTGTATCTTCGAACCTCGGAACACCACCAAGGTTCTTGCGATCGGTGGTGGAAGCGGCGTCGTCTCCGGTTTTTTCGGAATCGGCGGCGGCTTCCTGATCGTCCCCGGCCTGGTGTTTTCCACCGGAATGCCGACGATCAATGCGGTGTCGACCTCTTTGGTCGCGATCGTGGCGTTCGGTTCGACTACGGCTGCCACCTATTCCATCTCAGGTCTCGTCGACTGGCCGCTCGCCGCGGTCTTCATCGCGGGAGGCGCGTTTGGCGCCGTCCTCGGCTGCAAGCTTGTGCACCGCCTTAGGCCCTATCAATCTGCGCTCAACAGTGTTTTTGCGGGCGCCATTCTCACGTTCGGCATCGCCATGGCGTGGAGCACCCTCCTCGGATAGGTCGCCGTTAGCCCCGGTCAATGTGCTTGTGCTTCCACATTCCCTTCAGATTGCCGAGCAGCGGCTTGCCGGCACCTGCATGTAACGGTTTAACGAGTCGGCTCCCGGCGTTCGAGCTTGCCCTATCCTCTCCAGGGGGATAGGAATGGCGGTTTCGAACCTGGAGCAGGCAATGCTTTCGACTATCAAGGAATTGTTCGATTTCGGCCAGGCGGGCCAGGCGCATTCGCACGTCCACGGCGCGCATGGGCACTCGCACGGTGAGGGCGGACACGGCCACACGCACGGCGTCGTCGACCCGAGCATCGCCTCCTCCGAGCGCGGCATCTGGGCCATCAAATGGTCCTTCGTCATTCTGGCGATCACCGCAGCGCTGCAGCTGGTCGTCGTCTTCTATTCGGGCAGCGTTGCGCTCCTTGCGGACACCATCCACAATGTCGGCGACGCCGCGACGGCCATTCCGCTGTGGATCGCCTTTTCGCTCGTCCGTCGGGCGCCGACGAAGACTTTCAACTACGGTCTCGGCCGCGTCGAGGAGTACGCCGGCCTCGTTATCGTTCTCATCATTCTCTTCAGCGCGCTCGTCGCCGGCTACGAAGCGATCGACCGCCTCTTGAATCCGCAGCCGATTACACAGCTCGCCGCGGTCGCAATCGCGGGCGTCGTCGGCTTCGTCGGTAATGAGGCAGTCGCGGTGTTCCGCATCCGGGTGGGCCGCGAGATGAACAGCGCAGCGCTGATTGCCGACGGTTACCATGCGCGCACCGACGGCCTGACAAGTCTTGCGGTCGTGCTCGGCGCGATCGGCGTCTGGCTTGGCTTCCCGCTCGCCGACCCCATTGTCGGCCTCATGATTACGCTGGCGATCTTCGGCATCGTCTGGCAGTCCGCGAGGGCCATCGTCACCCGTAGCCTGGATGGCGTCGAACCGGGGATCACGGACGATATCCGCCATGCAGCCGAACGCATCAGAGGTATCGACGAGATCATCGACGTAAAGGCCCGCTGGCTTGGCCATAAGCTCTTCACCGACGTGGTCATCGCCGTCGATCGGTCGAAGACCGTTTCGGAGGCGAACGCCATCGCGACCGCCCTGCGCCGCGAGTTGCAGGGACATCTGCCCTCGCTTGGAAACGCCACAATCCAGTTCGACGACGGCGGCGCGACCCCGGCTTCGGCTTCCGCGGCGCACGAGCATCAGCCGGCACATGCCGCACCTGACCATCATCACGCGCCCGCTCCGTTCACGGTGAGTTCCCGATTGGCGACCGGACTGCTGGAGATCGTCGACACGCCGGACGGCGAGCGCCTACGCCTTTCGATCTCGAAGCACGTCAAGGGACTCGAGGCCGTGGTGGAGATCGCCCGCGATGGCAGTGTCGAACGGCTGCCGCTTCTTCCTTCGCCGACCGATCATCATGCTTTGGTAAGCGCCGTCGCCCCGGCCGAACCGCACGAGTTCGACGCCATGCTGAAGCTGATGGCGGGCGTCGAGATCGACGACCTTCCCTTCCGGATGGAAGAGCCGGAAGGCCATCATCACTGACTTGTCCCGGGGGCGGTCGCCGGCGTAAGGTCGAGCCGCCTTCCCCTCGGAAGGATCGAGAACATGGACACGATGAGCGAACCGCACACCCACGCCACCCATCCGGAGATCGTCAAACGCCTGAAGCGGGCCGAAGGCCACCTCCGAAGCGTCATCGCGATGATCGAGGGCGGCAAGCCGTGCCTCGACATCGCGCAACAGCTTTCCGCCGTCGAGAAGGCCATCGTCAACGCCAAGCGCACGCTGATCCAGGACCATCTCGACCATTGCCTCGAAGACACCGTCGGCGCCCTCCCCCGCGATAAGCGGCAGTCGATCGACGAGTTCAAGACGATCACGAAATATCTTTGACTGCATGGCCGACCTGCTGGCCTATCTGGGATTGTTCGCGACCGCCTTCGGGGCTGCGACGATCATGCCGATGCAGTCGGAAGCCGTTCTGGTCGGCCTCCTCCTGTCCGAGAAGTTCCCTGTCTTCTGGTTGCTCGTCGTTGCCAGTCTCGGCAATGTTCTCGGTGCACTGGCGAACTGGCTGCTCGGCCGCGGCATCGAACGCTTTCGGGAGAAACGGTGGTTTCCAGTGGGACCGACGGCCCTCGACCGGGCGCAGCTATGGTATCGTCGCTTCGGCAAATGGTCGCTGCTCGCAAGCTGGCTGCCAATCGTCGGCGACCCGATTACGGTCGTGGCCGGTCTCTTGCGGGAGCCCCTGCCGACCTTCCTGCTGTTGGTGACCGTCGCCAAAGTGGGGCGATATCTGGTGCTTGCAGCAGTGACAACGGGGCTGGCCTGATGTTTCAGCAGATCATCGACATCCAGCGGGAAATCTACCTGACCTTTGCCGGCCATATAAAGGACTTCGCCGCGGGCAGTGGCTGGGCATCGTTTCTGGCCTTCCTGCCGATGGGCGTCGTCTTCGGGGCCGTTCATGCGATGACCCCCGGCCACAGCAAATCGGTGCTCGCCACCTATCTGGCGGGCTCGTCCGCAAAAGCGCATCGGGCGCTCTTCGTGTCGCTCGCGCTGTCTTTCACCCATGTCACGATGGCCGTGGTGATCGCGCTGCTCGCCCTTCCCCTGATATCGCCCTCATTCGTCGACGCCGGGTCGTCGCCGGCACTCGAGGTCGTCAGTCGCGGGCTGCTGGGCGTCATCGGTCTCTGGATGGTGCTGACCGCGCTCCTCCGGCATAGCCACTCGCACGCTCAGGGTGAAGGCCTGCTGATGGGATTTGCCGCCGGCCTCGTGCCATGCCCGCTTACCTTGTTCGTGATGACTTTCGCGATGATCCACCAGGTCGTCGTCACCGGCCTGCTGTTCGCCGCCACGATGATGATGGGCGTCGCTCTGACCTTGTCCGCGGTCGCCCTGCTCGCAGTGGTCTTCCGGAACAGGATCTCCTATCTGATGAGAAGGCATCCGCAATTGCTTGCCTCCGTCTCGCGCGCGACGTCCGGTGTGGCTGGCCTCGTGCTCGTCGCCGTCGCCGCGGTCGAGATAGCGAACTGGCTGAACGCGCGATGAGGATCAGAGCGATGCGAAGACTTCAGACTATACTCGTCTCGGCGGCGATTGCATTCGGGCCTCTCGCCGACGCCCTGGCCGACGATGCTCTGTCTTCGTTCGACCGCTTTGCCGACCGCTGCCTGGACCGCGGGCCGCAGTATGATCGCGCGGCCGCTCTCGCGCACCGAAACAAGTGGCCGGCGCTTGCTGCCGACATGGTGTTGAGCATTCTGCCTCTTTCGGAGCCCGTGGCATTCGACGGCTGGATCACCGGGGCGGGCAGCGCCGCGCCCTTCGAGGCCCTGGTCGTTGGAAGGGCTACGGTCGGCGAGAAGGCTGTCGAGAGCTGCACGATGGCCTTCGCCGGTACCGATGCCGAGGGCTTCGAGCGCAGTCTGGTTTCGACGAGAGCGGCAAAACCGTCCGGCGAGCAGAACGGTGAAGGACGTATTCGGAAGTTCTTCACGATCGAGCGCGACGGGTTGAAAGAGGCGGTGACGCTCGATCTTCCCATCTACCCGAACGGTAGCGACGAGGTGCTCGCGAGCGTCGTCGCCGAGCAGCAAACCGAGCACTGAACCTGTCCCGATGACAAAGCACTGAACACCGATATTTCAACCGGACCCTTTCCCTGCCATTGCAAGCCTCTATGTTGACGGTTGGACGAGCTGAACCCCTACGGTGCGCACCTTTTCAGGCGCGCAAGAGATGCTGTAGAACGTTGAATTTCTGCCGTTCACACCGGCGCGGCGGGCGACAGGGAAGCGGTTTTGAATGGGAAGCGTCGGCAACGGCTGGCCGAGAGGCGGCGGCAAAATCGGCGAATTGTTGCGGCATCCGGCCTTTGACGCCGTCGGTCTCGGACCGGTCGAAAGCTGGCCTGCTTCTCTCAAGCATATCGCCGAAATGGTGTTGAATTCGCGCCAGCCGAAATTCGTCGCCTGGGGTCCGGATCTCGCCTTTCTTTACAATGATGCCTATGTGCCTGTTTTCCCCGACCGGCATCCTGCCGCACTCGGAAGACCCTTTCGCGAGGTTTGGGCGGATATCTGGGAACAGTTCTCGCCGATCGTCGCCAGCACGCTCGAAGGCAGGCCGCAGCTCTTCAAAGAGCTGCTCATCCCGATGCGCCGGGACGGCCGCACCGAGGATACCTGGTTCACCTTCTCCTATACGCCGCTGCGCGACGATGACGGCACCATCGCCGGCATCCTCTGCGCGACCCTCGACGTCACCGACCAGGTAGCCGCCAAGCGCGGCGAGAAGCTGGCGTTGGAAGAACTGCGCGCCAAATCGGAGGCGCTTGCAGTCGTCAACCAGGCAGGCGCCGCTATCACCATCGAGCCCGATGTCGAACGTCTCACCCAGATTGTTGTCGATGCCGGCGTGACGCTGACGGGCGCCGAATTCGGCGCCTTCTTCTACAATGTCGATGACGGCGAGGGCGGCAGCTACATGCTTTACGCGCTCTCCGGCGTCGACCGGAAGAACTTCGAGAAATTCCCGATGCCACGCAATACAAAAGTCTTCGAGCCGACCTTCAGCGGCGAAGGCATCATGCGCTCCGACGACATCCAGCTCGACCGGCGCTACGGCCAGAATCCGCCGCATTCCGGCATGCCGACGGGGCATCTGCCGGTCAGGAGCTATCTCGCCGTGCCGGTGAAATCGCGCGACGGCAGCGTCATCGGCGGCTTGTTCTTCGGCCACGGCGAACCCGGCCGCTTCTCTCAAGCGGCCGAGGCGAGCCTCGTCAGCCTCGCCGGCCAATCGGCCGTCGCGATCGACAATATCCGGCTGTTCCGCGCCGCCAAAATCGAAATCGACCAGCGTCGCCACATGGAAGATCAGCTGCGCAAACTCAACGAACTGCTCGAGGTCCGGGTCGCGGCCGAGATCGCCGATCGCCAACAGGCCGAAGCAGCGCTCCAGCAGTCGCAGAAGATGGAATCGATCGGCAAGCTCACCGGCGGCGTTGCCCATGACTTCAACAATCTGCTGCAGGTGATCTCGGGCAATCTGCAGCTTCTCGGCAAGGACGTGGCGGAGAACGGCCGGGCCAGGGAGCGCATCGCGAATGCGCTCGCTGCCGTCGAACGCGGGTCGCGGCTGGCAAGCCAGCTGCTCGCTTTCGGCCGCCGCCAGCCGCTGGAGCCGAAGGTCGTCAATATCGGCCGCCTGGTCACCGGCATGGACGACATGCTGCGTCGCGCGCTCGGCGAGGAAATCGAAGTCGAGACCATCGTTTCCGGCGGTCTCTGGAGCACCTTCGCCGATCCGGCCCAGATCGAAAACGCCCTGCTCAACCTCGCGATAAACTCGCGCGACGCGATGGATGGCGTCGGCAAGCTGACGATCGAGGTCGGCAACGCCTTCCTTGACGATTCCTACAGTCGCAGCCATCCTGAGGTGAAGGCCGGCCAGTATGTCGTGCTCGCCATCACCGATACCGGCTCCGGCATGACGCAAGAGGTGATGGAGCAGGCCTTCGAGCCGTTCTTCTCGACGAAACCGGAAGGCAAAGGCACCGGTCTCGGCCTGTCGATGGTCTACGGCTTCGTCAAACAATCCGGCGGCCATGTGAAGATCTACAGCGAGATCGGCGAAGGCACGACCGTCAAACTCTACCTCGCCCGCTCGTTCCGCAGCGAGGATCGCGCCCTGGCGGCCGACACCATGCCGGCGACCGGCGGAACCGAAACCATTCTTGTCGCCGAGGACGAGGAGGGCGTTCGCGCCACGGTCGTCGAGATGCTCTCGGACCTCGGCTATTACGTGCTGAAGGCGAAGGATGCGCACAGCGCCCTCACCGTCATCGAGAGCGGCGCCCATATCGACCTGCTCTTTACCGACGTCGTCATGCCCGGCCCCTTGCGGAGCCCGGAGCTTGCGCGCATGGCGCGACAGCGCCTGCCCGACATCGCCGTGCTCTACACCTCGGGCTATACCGAAAACTCGATCGTCCATGGCGGCAGGCTCGATCCGGGCCTGGAGCTGCTCTCCAAGCCCTATACGCGCGAGGAGCTCGCCCGCAAGATCCGCCAGGTGCTCGCCAACCGGCCGCAACGCCACCAGGTGGAGGCCAATGCGCCGGTGTCCAATGCAAAGCAACCTGATCCAAAGGTTTCCGGCACGGCCGGCAAGCTGAGGCTGCTGCTCGTGGAAGACGACGCATTCATTCGGATGGATACCGCAGCAATCCTGCAGGACCTCGGCTACGACGTCATCGAGGCCGACAGCGGCGAACAGGGCGTTGATATCCTCGGCCACACGCTCCTCGACGTCATCGTCGTCGACGTCGGCCTGCCCGGCATGTCGGGCTCGGCCTTCGCCGCCAAGGCGCGGGAGGCCTTTCCGTCCATCGGCCTGGTCTTCGCCACAGGCGACAGCGACCCGCCGGACGCCGATCGCTTCTTCGGCTCGGTGCTGCTGACGAAACCCTACACCAGCGCCGCACTCGATCGGGCGGTCAAGAGCGCCGCCCAGCTTTCCCAAGCTGAACCGCTCTAACCCGCACCGTCGAATTCGGGATATTTGCGCATCAGGTCGACCTCGCTGGTGCAGCTGTCGTCGCGGGCCGTCAATACGATCGAGATCGTGTCGCCAGGATCGAGGCGGCCGCCGTCATGATGATCGTCATCGTGATGGCTGCCGCCATCGTGATGATTGGCACCATCGTGATAGACGGGAATCCGGGCGCCGCTCTGGCTGACAAGCACGGCATCCCTGTTGAAACCCCTCTGCAGCAGCCAGTCGCGCGGCGCCATCAGGCGGATATCGACCTCGTAGGAATGCCCCTTCCCTTCCTTGACGCTGACGGTGTAGGTGACCGGCGATACCTGGCCGTTCACGTCGATCGCGCCGTTTCCATCGGCTTTGACGATGTGTTTTTCCATGTTCTCGGTTCCTTGCCGCATGCAGGCTTTAAGCAGGCTCACACATCGGAAACCTGAGAAAACCGGCTTTTGTTCCGAAATCTGGGACAATGACCCTAGAGGGAACTTTTACCCTCGGCACCGGTTGGTTTCTCTTACAAACCGCGTTCGAGCGCTTTGCAAACCACAGGAGGCGAAGATGCCGCGAGGAGACAAATCCGACTATACCGACAAGCAGAAACGCAAGGCCGAACACATCGAGGAGAGCTACGAGGAGCGCGGCGTCTCCGAAAAGGAGGCCGAACGGCGCGCCTGGGCGACCGTCAACAAGGAAAGCGGCGGCGGCAACAAATCGGGTTCCGGCCGCGGCAAGAAGGATACGCATGAATCCTCTGAAAAAGGCGGCCGGGCTGGCGGCGCTGCATCCGCGGCACGCTCGAAGGAGGAACGGTCCGCTTCCGCCAAGAAGGCGGCCGCGACACGCAAGCGCAACGAGCACCATAGCCACCACTAAGCATGTGCCGAAGGGTGTGAGCGGTTTCGGGCGCCGTCATGCTCCAACTCTGTAATCGATAAGGGAAACGGCAAGCGTCAGTCTATCGCCAGCCCGTCCGGCAAAGGGGTTTTCGTCATGGCCAAATCGAAGAAGAAATGGTCCCAGAACGTTACCGAGCACAGCAACGCTATGGACCTCAAGGAAGGCGCGTTCAAATCGGACGATCCGAAGAAGATTGCCCGGTCGATCAAGCATTCCGCCGAGGAGAGCGATCGCCGCAAGTCCAGCCCGTTTCGCGCTGCCATGTCGATGCTGACCTTCTACATCAACCGCGCCGGCGAGCAGCTGTCGAAAAAGCGGCGCGACACCCTTGAAAAGGCCAAGGACGAACTGCGAAAAGACTTCGGTCGTCAACCGAGGCATTGAGCATGGCATATGAGCTTTATTATTGGGACGGCATTCAAGGCCGCGGCGAATTCGTGCGGTTGGCACTGGAAGCAGCCGGCGCCGACTATGTCGACGTCACGCGTCAGCCCGGCCGGGGAACAGGCGCCATGCTTGAGATCATGAAGAGCGAAGGCGAGCCGCACATCCCCTTCGCTCCGCCCTTCCTGAAGGACGGCGACCTCCTCATCCCGCATGTCGCCAACATCCTGTTTTACCTCGGGCCGAAGCTCGGCCTTGCGCCGGAGGACGAAAGCCTTCGCTATGTCGCCAACGGCCTGCAGCTCACCATCACCGATTTCGTCGCCGAAGCGCACGATACGCACCACCCGATCGACCTGTCTCTTTATTACGAAGACCAGAAGCAGGAAGCCAAAACCCGTTCGGCCGCCTTCACCCGCGATCGCATTCCAAAATTCCTCGGTTATTTCGAGCGTGTCCTGAAGCGCAATCCAGAAGGCGCCGATCATATGATCGGCAACGCTCTCACCTATGTCGACCTCTCGGTCTTTCAGGTGATCGAGGGTCTCACCTATGCCTTTCCCAAAGCCATGGCGAAGCGCAATGCGGAGTACCCTGCTCTCCTTGCCCTGCACGATGCGGTGGCGAAGCGGCCGAACATCGCCCGTTATCTCGCCTCCCCTCGCCGCCTCGCCTTCAATGAGGATGGAATTTTCAGGCACTATCCCGAGCTAGACGCCGAAAGCTGAAGAGTTCAGTTCAGTCTCGCGTATGAGGAAATCAAGCAGCCTGTTTTCCTCGGCGCGCAAGCCCCGCAGCGGTTCGTTGCCGCCTTCGATCAAAGCATGGCCATTGCCGGCGAGGCCGATGATGGCCGGATGGATGTAGCTCGAGCGTGAGATCGCCGGTGTATTGTGCAACGCCTCGGCCGCAGCCTCCGACATTTCCTTCACCGTCGGCCGCCCGCCGCCGACGATCCTTTCGCGGGCGACCCCGAAGGCCGCCAGCGATCCGGCCCAGGTGCGGAACGTCTTGGCGGAGATCGGAATCCCCGATATTTCGGCCAGGTAGGCATTCAGCCGGCCAGAATCGACCGGTTTCAGCGCGCCGCTTTCATCCTTCCAGACGAAGAGCTGGCGGCCGGGAAGGTCGGAAATTTCTTCCAGGATTTTCTGTAGCCTCGGATGCTTGAGGCTGCGCTGCACGCGCTTGCCCCCCTTGGCCCGGAACTTGAGCTCGATCCGCCCGTCGACGATTTTCAGATGGCGCTTCAATAGGGTCGTCGCGCCATAAGTGCCGTTCTCCCTGACATAGGCCTGGTTGCCGACCCGCAGATGCGCCTCGTCGAGCAGTGTCGTCAGAGCCGCCAGTACGCCGTTGACATCCTCGGCACCGGTGTCGAGATGCCGCAGCACGGTGCGGCGGATCTTCGGCAATGCCTGACCGAATTCAATCAGCTGGTAGAACTTCCCGGCGCTGCGGAACGATTGCCAGTCCTTGTGATAGCGGTATTGTTTGCGCCCGCGCGCATCGATGCCGGTCGCCTGCAGATGACCGTTCTCGTAGAGACAGATCCAGACGTTCTCGTAGGCGGGCGGCAGGCCGAGCGCACCGATGCGCGCCCGCTGCGATTCATCGGAAAGCGTCGTACCGTCAGGCATCACATAGCTGAAGCCCTTGCCTTTCCTTCGCCTGCGGATGCCCGGTTCGGTATCGCTGACATAGATCAGGCCAAGTTCGGTAATGGTTTCGGCATTCATGCTGATGGCGACCCGCTATTTGTCACGGCGGCCGAACTGAAACCACCGGCGGCGCTGGGCCTTGGTCGCCCCTTCCGGCGGTTGCGTCTGGCCTGTCGGCGCAAAGACGGCCAAGCTCTGGGTGTAGACCATGACAGGATTGGCCTCGTCGTGTACCTCGAAGGCGCCGGTCTCCGCCCCGGTGTCGAGAACCCGTGACCACTGCGTCAGTCCGTTCACCTCAGGCAGATGAACTTCGCAATCACCGCCGGCATTGAAGACGAGGAAGAGGTCGTCCATCTTCTCGGTATCGAGTGCATGCGCGCTCTTCGAGAAGTAGACGCCGAGTACCTGCAGTCCGTCGTCGTTCCAGGCTCCGTCGTCCATGAAACTGCCGTCGGGTTTGTACCAGGCGATCTCGATACGCCCGTCTTCACTGGTCTCCCCCGTCAGGAACCGCTCCTGGCGCAGGACGGGATGAGCCTTGCGGAAGGCAACGGCCTGCCGACAAAAATCGAGGAAGGGGTCGTCCAGCCCGTCCCAGCTCGTCCAGCCGATCTCGTTGTCCTGGCAATAGGCGTTGTTGTTGCCGCCCTGGCTGTTGCCGAGCTCGTCGCCGGCCAAAATCATCGGCACGCCCTGTGACAGCATCAGCGTCGCCATCATGTTGCGCCGTCGGCGTGCGCGTGCCGCGTTTATCTCGAGATCATCGGTCGCACCCTCGACCCCCATATTGTCGGAATGATTGTCGGAATGCCCGTCGCGGTTATCCTCGCCGTTTGCCTCGTTGTGCTTGCCGTCGAAGGACACCGTATCCATCAGCGTGAAGCCATCATGGGCAGACAAAAGATTGATCGAGGAGGTCGCGCCCCGATCGGAATGATTGAATTGCGGCGCCGAACCGGTGATGCGCGCCGCCAGCTCCGACACCATGCCGCCGTCGCCCTTCCAGAAACGGCGCACGTCATCGCGGAACTTGTCGTTCCACTCGCGGAAGGGATGTGGGAAACCGCCGACCTGATAACCGCCCGCGCCAATATCCCAGGGTTCGGCGATCAGCTTGACGCCGGCAAGGATCGGATCCTGACGGATGGCGCCGAAGAACAGGCCCTGACGGTCGAATTCCAGATCCTGTCGGCCGAGCGTGCTGGCAAGATCGAAACGGAAGCCGTCGATATGCATGACGCCGACCCAATAGCGCAGGCTGTCGAGCACCATGCGCATCACCATCGGATTGGCGACATTCAGCGTGTTGCCGGTCCCCGTCGTATCGAAAGTGTGGCGGGGATCGTCGGGAGAGAGGATGTAATAGCTCGCATTGTCGAGCCCACGGAAGGAGAGCGTCGGCCCTTTCTCGCTGCCTTCGGCCGTATGGTTGTAGACCACGTCCATGATGACCTCGATGCCGGCCGCATGGAACCTCTTCACCATGGTCTTGATTTCGGTGATCTTGTCACTTGAGAGATAGCGCGCCTGCGGCGCGAAGAAGCCGAGCGTCTGATAACCCCAATAATTCCTCAGATTCTTTTCGAGGAGATAGCGGTCGTCGAGGAAATACTGGATCGGCAGCAGCTCGATCGCCGAGACGCCAAGTCCGACGAGATGATCGATGATCGGATCGCTGCACATGCCGAGAAAGGTGCCGCGCAGCCGGTCCGGCACTTTCGGATGCGTCATCGTCAGGCCGCGCACATGCGCCTCGTAGATGATCGTATCCGGCCACGGCCGCCGGATCGCCTCTTCGCCTGCCCAGTCGAAGTCGGGATCCTGGACGACGCCCTTGACCATGAAGGGCGCGCTGTCGCGGTCGTCGAAGGAAAGATCGTCCTCGCCGATCCGATAGCCGAAGAGTGCATCGTGCCATTGCAATTCGCCCGTCACCTGCTTGGCATAGGGGTCGAGCAGCAGCTTGTTCGGATTAAAGCGATGGCCGGCACCCGGATCATAGGGGCCATGGGCGCGATAGCCATAGACGGTGCCCGGTCCGATACCGGCTATATAGCCCGACCAGATGTCGCCCTCGCGTTTGGGCAAGGGCAGCCGGGCGATCTCATCTTTTCCGTCAGGGGAAAACAGGCAGAGCTCGATCTGTTGCGCATGCGCCGAGAAGACGGCGAAATGAGTACCGGAACCCGTATACTCCGCCCCCAGCTCCGGCTTGAGGAAGTCGAGTTCCGAAAAGGAAAAGCTCATGGCGCCCCGCTTGATGAAAAGACCAAGCGGGAAACGTGAAGGTGGTTCGAAAGTTCCGTAGCCCTAGGCAAAAGCGGACGCTGTCGTTTGCCGATCGAAGCGTTTACGGCATCAGTTGGCCGCCGTTGACCTCGATGACCTGGCCGGTGATGTAGCCCGAAAGTGTTGGCGAAGCGAGGAAGAGATAGGCCCCGACGCAATCCTCCGATGTGCCGACGAAGCCCATCGGAATCGATTTGCGTTGCAACTCCATCTGCTCGTCATTGGTATAGCGCTCGTGGAAGGGCGTGGCGATCACGCCCGGCGCCACCGCGTTGACGCGGATCCTGTCGGCGACGAACTCCTTGGCATGGCCGCGGGTGATGGTCGAGACGAAGCCCTTGGAGGCGGCGTAGAGGACCGCGCCATTGCCGCCGCCGTTGCGGGCTGCGATCGAGGTGGTGTTGATGATGAAGCCGCCCTGCTTTTTCAGCCAGGGATGGGCCGCGCGCGTCGCCGCCAGCACCGAGCGGGCGTTGAGGTCCATCACCGCGGCATAATGGGCGTCGGTATATTCGGAGGTTGGCTTGCGCCCCAGCATGCCGCCGGCATTGTTGATCAGCCCGTCGAGATGGCCGAAGGTCTTCGCCGTCTCCTCGACGACACGCTCGGTCTCGCCTTCCCTCGACACGTCGCCCTGGATCAGATGCACCGTACCGCCGGCGGCTCGGATTTCCTCGGCGAGCTTCTCGGCCGGTTCACGGCTGGCGTTGTAATGCACCCCGACCTTGCAGCCTTGAGCCGCAAAGGCGCGGGCGAGCGCCGCGCCGATCCCGGTCGAGGCGCCGGTGATCAGCACGGCCTTGCCGGCGAGATCCGGCAGATTGATGGATGCGAGCAATTGAGCAAGTTCTGTCATGGCCAAGAAGCCTCCCGAAAACCAAGGACATAGGTGATGAAACAGATGGGGGAAGTCTATCAGCCGAGATCGGGGAAGGGCAATGCACGAAAGCCGGAGATTTGCGTCCTGGAAGATGTCATGGCTGGCCGGTTCTGGCCAAAGACCCCTCCCCACAAGGGAAGGGACCAAAGTGCCGCAACCGCGTACCATTTCACCGTTTCATCTGCAGAAAAGTTTCGCTGTTTGGCCCCATACAGCGAGAGCTTAGCCCCTCCCCCTTATCGGGAGGGATTGGGGAGGGTTCTTTCTTGAGACTGGTCTTGCAGACTTCCTTGATTGGAGACTCCTCAAGACGACACACCGAAAACCGCCTCCTGCTCCCGCCGGACAAGCGGCGGAAATGCCAGCGCGATTGCCGCAGCCCCGAGCCCAACCATCGCAGAACCAATGAACAGCCAGGAATAATTAGCGAACGTATCGAAGATCCAGCCGCCGATCAGAGGGCCGAAGGCCATGCCGAGGCTGGAGAGCATGGTCGCCGCGCCCAGCACGGTGCCGATGATGCGCTGGCCGAAATATTCCCGCGCCAGCACCGCATAGAGCGGCATTACGCCGCCATAGGCACTGCCGAAGACGATGGCGAGCGCATAGAACTCCGTCAGCTCGCTGACCAGGAGATAGGTCGCGAGCGCGGCCGCCTGCACGAGGAGGCCGGCGACCAGGACCGGCTTCACTCCGAGCCTGTCGGCGAGGCTGCCATAGAGCAGCCGGCCGCCGAGGCCCGCCAGGCCTTCGACACTGTAGATGCTGACGGCCGCCATCGGCGCGACGCCGCAGATCGTCGCATAGTTGACCATGTGGAAGATCGGCCCGGAGTGGGCCGCACAGCAGGCAAAGAAGGTGAGGCCGAGCACGATGAATTGCGGCGACCGGAAGACTTTCGACAGCTGCGGCCGAGCGCCCGCCGCGGCAAACTCCGTGCCGGCATCGACGCTCTCGGCAGGCGGGCGCCTGACCAGCAGCGCGGCCGGCACCAGCAGCACCCAGGTGGCAATGCCGATGATCAACATGGCGGGGCGCCATTCATAGGCCGAGATCAGCCAGCGGGCGAAGGGCGAGATGGTCATCGGCGCCACCCCCATGCCGGCTGATACGAGTGACACGGCAAGACCGCGGTTGACGTCGAACCAGGCGGTGGTCGCAGCGATCATCGGCGCGAAAAAGGCGCTGGCGGCCAGTCCGACCAGGATGCCATAGGTCAGCTGGAATTCGATGAGCGTTGCGGTGCGGCTGGCGAGCACCAGCGCCAGGCCGAGCAACACCGAGCCGACCAGCACGACGAGGCGCGGCCCGAAACGGTCGCTTGCCGCCCCCCAGAGGAAACCGCCGAGACCCATGACGAGGAAATTCAGCGTCATGGCGCTGGCAATCCCGACATGCGACCAGCCGGTCGCGGTGGCGATCGGCTCCTGGAAAATCGCCAGCGAGAACATTGCGCCGATGGCGACGCACGACATCAGGGCGCCGACTGCGACGATGACCCAACGATAGGAAACACTCATGGCTTCATACCTCCATGCCGACAGAGTGATCGCGGCGCGTGCAGCCGGTCCGCCGGTTCCGCGCCTTGCGATTAAAGACGTTTGAACCGCTGCGATTTCGACAGCGCGCTTACATCTTTTTTCCACGTGCCGTTTAGAGAGTGCGGAACATCACCAAGGCGTCGACATAGCCCTCGGTCGGATGAAGGAAGACGCCGGGCAGCCGGCCGACGATGTCGAAGCCGAGCGATTGCCACAGCGCGACGGCGCGGCGATTGCTGCTGACGACGAAGTTGAACTGCATGGCCCGAAAACCCCGCAAGCGGGCATGCTGCAGCGAATGTTCATGCATGCGGCGGGCGACGCCGCGGCCTCTTGCGGCGGGATCGGTCATGTAGCCGCAATTGCAGACGTGGCGCCCGCCGCCCGCCTGATTGGCCTTGATGTAATAGGTGCCGAGGATAATGCCATCCTCTTCCGCGACGAAGGTCTCGCGGTCCGCTCCCATCCAGTAGGCGAGCGCATCGACTTCGGAAAGATCGCGATCGAGCGCATAGGTCTCGCCGGCGCGGATCGTCGGGCCGATGATCCGCCAGATCGCGCTTCGGTCGTCGTCGTTTGCGAGTCGGATCAGCATGCCGGGTTTTTATCGAAGGAGATCGCGGCACGCAACGTTCCGCGCGTTTCATAGCGCGGCCGGTTATATCGTGCCGGTTACGATGCGCCCTGCCGGGAGCGAACAGCGCGCTGTCTTCACAAAGCTCCAGGGGCGAATAAGGCGCAAACGTCAGCAACCAGGATCAAACACCCCTTCAGAGCCCATGGCAGAACAGGCGTACCGGCAGTCCATCCGCAGGAGGTTTATCATGAACGCCAAGGCCCTTTCCGCCCCTTGCGCGGGCAATGATGGCGCGCAGCATTGCAAGCATGAACATTATACAAGACATTCTGCCTTTAGCGCGCCCGGCCGCCATTCTGCGCTCCTCGACATACTGCCGTCCGATCCGGCCGGCGTTGCCCACACGGCGCAGGCTTTGCTGATCTACGAGCACGCCGCAGAACCATTCTACGGTTACAAGGTTCCCGAAGCGCGCCGCGGCGAAAGCCACGTCCGGCCGTTGGAGAAGATGCTCGATGCGTTGCTGGTGCTCGACGACCGTCCGCTCTCCGTCGCCCGGCCGCCCCAGAAGCGTCTGGTCGGAATCTGCCGCCATTACATGTTGCTGTCCGTCGCAATCCTTCGGCAGCACGGAATTCCCGCCCGTGGCCGCGGAGGCTTCGCCACTTACTTCAATCCGGGCAAGTTCGAGGATCATTGGGTATGTGAGTATTGGAAAGCGGCTGATGGGCGCTGGGCCCTGCTGGACAGCCAGCTCGACGGGGGTTTCATCCGCAATCTCGGAATTCGTTTCGACATCCATGACGTTCCGCGCGCCCAATTCCTGACCGCTTCCGAGGCCTGGCGCAGATGCCGCAGCGGAGAACTCGATCCAAATCTGTTCGGCATCGAGTTTGAGCAGCTTCGTGGTCTGTGGTTCATCGCCGGTAACCTGATCCGAGATCTCGCCACTCTCGACGGTCGCGAAATCCTGCCTTGGGACGTTTGGGGAGCGCAACCCGCGTTAAATGCGACGCTTTCGCATTCCGAACTGGATTTCTTTGACGAGGTCGCTTTGATTACGGCCGATCCAGATGCAGATTTCGATGCGTTGAGCCGGCGTTTTTCCGAGGATCCTAAACTACGGCTCCCGCACACGGTCTTCAACTCATTGCGACGGCGTCAGGAAAGCGTGCTCGAGGGCTGAAGCGCTGCAAGATTGCCCACGCTTTCAGACTGAAAGGACCTGCTTTCCCACTGCCCATGACCCATGCGCGCAACCGGAATCCATCTCCCGTGATAGGATTTCGCGTCTGAAATGATGTGCCGCGGCAACGGAGCACCTTCAGCTGGAGATGCGGCGCCTCTCGATATCAAGCGTCGGTTTTGCGCTCAAACCCTCTCGAGCGCGATCGCAATCCCCTGCCCGACACCGATGCACATGGTCGACAGTGAATACCGTCCGCCGGTTTCGGCAAGCTCCAGCGCCGCCGTGCCGGTGATCCGGGCGCCCGACATGCCGAGCGGATGGCCGAGCGCGATCGCGCCGCCATTGCGGTTCACCCGTTGATCGTCATCGACAATGCCGAGTTCGCGTAGCACCGCCAACCCCTGGCTAGCAAAGGCCTCGTTGAGTTCGATGACGTCGAACTGCTCCTGGATCAGGCCGAGCCGCGCCATCAGCTTGCGCGAGGCCGGGATCGGCCCTACGCCCATCACCCGTGGCGGAACGGCGGCAGATGCGCCGCCGAGGACGCGGGCAATCGGCGTCAGGCCGTATTTTCGCGCCGCCGCTCCCGAGGCGACGATCAGCGCCGCCGCTCCGTCATTGACACCGGAGGCATTGCCCGCCGTCACCGTGCCGCCTTCCTTCTTGAATGGCGTGCCAAGTTTCGCCAGAGCCTCGATCGTCGTCGCGCGCGGATGCTCGTCCTTGTCGACGATGACGGGCTCGCCCTTGCGCTGCGGGATGGTGACCGGGATGATCTCCTTCGCCAGCCGTCCGCTCGCCTGTGCTGCCGCCGCCTTCGTCTGGCTGCGTAGCGCGAAGGCATCCTGGTCCTCACGGCTGACATGGTAGTCCTCGGCGACATTCTCACCGGTCTCTGGCATGGAATCGACGCCGTACTGCTTCTTCATCATCGGGTTGACGAAACGCCAGCCGATCGTGGTGTCGTGGATTTCGGCGGCCCGGGAAAAGGCCGTCTCGGCCTTCGGCATAACGAAGGGCGCGCGCGACATGCTTTCGACGCCGCCCGCGATCATCAGCTCCGCCTCGCCAGCGCGGATGGCGCGCGCCGCAGTGATCACCGCATCCATGCCGGAGCCGCAAAGCCGGTTGATCGTCGTGCCCGGCACCGCGACCGGCAGGCCGGCGAGCAGCGCCGACATGCGCGCGACATTGCGGTTGTCCTCGCCCGCCTGGTTGGCGCAGCCGAAGATCACGTCGTCGACGGCTTCCCAGTCGACGCTGCCGTTGCGCGCCATCAGCGCTTTCAGCGGGATGGCGCCGAGATCGTCGGCCCGCACCCCAGAAAGCGCGCCGGCGAAGCGGCCGATCGGCGTCCTGATATAGTCGCAGATGAAGGCTTCGGTCATGGCGTTTCCTTTAGAGTTTCGGGACGACGAGATCGGCCACCGGCCCCTCGAGATGGAGGGCCGCGCCGGTCATCGCCTGCAATTCCTCCAGCGACATGGCGGCAAGCTTCTCGCGCAGGACGAAACGGCCGTCGACGATGTCGATGACGGCATGGCTGGTATAGACGCGGGTGATGCAGGCCACACCCGTCAGCGGAAAGCTGCATTTCTCCACCAGCTTCGGCTCGCCTGTCTTGGTGACGTGCTCGGTGATGACGCAGACCTGCTTGGCGCCATGCACCAGGTCCATGGCGCCGCCGACCGCCGGCACGCCCTTGCTGCCGACCCGCCAGTTGGCGAGATCGCCGTTCTCCGCCACCTGGTAGGCGCCGAGGATCGCGACATCGAGATGACCGCCGCGCACCATGGCGAAGCTGTCGGCATGGTGGAAGAAGGCGGCTCCCGGCTTCAGCGTCACCGCCTTCTTGCCGGCATTGATCAGATCCCAGTCCTCTTCGCCTTCGGCTGGCGGCTCGCCAAAATTGAGGATGCCGTTTTCGGTGTGGAAGATCGCCTGGCGGCCGGGCGGCTGGTAGCGGGCGACCATTTCGGGAAAGCCGATGCCGAGGTTGACATAGGCGCCGTCGGCAATGTCCTGGGCGGCGCGCCAGGCGATCTGCGCATTGGAAAGTTTGATGTCGTCCCTGATATCGACGGTCATGCGTAGGCCACTCCGGCTCGGATGAGCTCTTCTTCCTGCTGCGGATGGGGGACGGCGACGAGACGGTCGACGAAGATTCCGGGGGTCACCACATGCTCGGGATCGATGCCGCCGGCCGGCACGATCGAGGAGACCTGGGCAATCGTCCTGGCCGCCGCCATGCACATCAGCGGATTAAAATTGCGGCCGGCCTTGTTGTAGGTGAGGTTGCCGTGGACGTCGCCGACCTGAGCCTTGACGATCGCAAAATCGGCCTTCAGCCAGCGCTCCTGCACATAGTGGCGGCCGTCGAATTCGGCGATGACCTTGCCCTCGGCCAGTTCGGTGCCGTAGCCGGTCGGGGTGTAGAAGGCCGGAATGCCGGCGCCGCCGGCGCGGATGCGCTCGGCCAGCGTTCCCTGGGGCACCAGTTCGAGCTCAATCTCGCCGGCCAGATATTTGTCGGTGAAGGCGCGCGGATCCGAGGAGCGCGGGAAGGAGCAGATCATTTTCCGGACCAGGCCGGCATCGATCATTGCGGCGATGCCGATGCGGCCGTTGCCGGCATTGTTGTTGATCACAGTCAAGTTTTTCGGGCCCTTGTCGATCAGGGCATGGATCAGCTCGATCGGTGCGCCGGAGCCGCCGAAACCGCCGATCATGACGGTGGCGCCGTCGTCGATTTCGGAGACGGCCTGCGCCGTGCTCGCGATTGTCTTGTCCATGGGGAACTCTCCTCAGCCCTTCCTTGTCATTAGAATAGAAGGCAGCAGGAGCAGCGGCAAGATATTTTGTGCGTTATTTGACTTTTGTTCGTATATCGCACACAATAAGAAATAGAGTGGAGAAGCGAATTCATGCGCGAAACCGATTTCGTCAGCGGCTTTGCCCGCGGCCTGAAAGTCATCGAAGCCTTCGGCGAGACGCGCCCGCGGCTGTCGATCGCCGAAGCCGCTAAGCTGACCGGGCTCGACCGCGCCACCGTGCGCCGCTCGCTGCTGACGCTCGCCGAGCTCGGTTATGCCGATTACGATGGCAAGTTCTTCACGCTGACGCCGAAGATATTGCGGCTCGGCCATGCCTATCTGGCGGCGACACCGCTGCCGGCGCTGTTGCAGCCGCATCTCGATCATCTCTCGGAACAGGCCGGCCAGAGCGCCTCGGCCTCGGTGCTCGACGGCACCGAGATCGTCTATATCGCCCGGGCCGCGCAGCGCCGGGTCATGTCGATCAATCTCACCCCCGGCAGCCGCCTGCCCGCCTATTGCGCCTCGATGGGCCGGGTGCTGCTGGCAGCCCTTTCCGAAAACGAGGCGCGCGCCATCCTCGCCCGCAGCGAGCTCAAACAAAACACGCCAAAGACCAGGACCGACCCGGAAGAACTGATCGAAGAATTCCGCCGGGTGCGCGCCGAGGGCTACGCCATCATCGACCAGGAGCTGGAAATCGGCCTCTGCTCGATCGCCGTCCCAATCGAAAACGACCGCGGCGAAACGATCGCGGCGATCAATATCGGCGCGCCGGCCGCCCTCGTCCCGGCCGCCGAGATGAAAGCGCGCTATCTCGAACTGCTGAAGGAAACGCAGGCCGCCTTGCGGCCGCTGCTGCGCCGGTGAAGAAGAGCCTGAAGGCGGCGCGGCCCCAGTTAAAACCGGGGCCACGTGCAATCGGTCAATGCGTCAGCTCGAGCGCGGCTGTGAGGTCGCCCAGCGGCGGCTGGCCGTTGGCGCGCAGCGCCGTGTCGCGGGCGGCAGATCGTAGCGCGCGGTGATCAGACGGATGATCGAAGTCGTATCGTGCTGGGTGTGATCGACCATGCCAGCCCTGGCGAAGGGCGAGATGACGAAGGCCATGCGGTTGCCCGGGCCCCCAGCGGTCGGCTTTCGGCGGCGCGACGTGATCCCAGAAACCGCCATTCTCGTCATAGGTGACGATGACCAGCATATGGCCCCATTGCGGGCTCTTCTCGAGATGCGAGACGATATCGGCAAGATGCTGGTCGCCGCTCGAAACATCGGCATGGCCGCCATGTTCGTTGAGGTTGCCCTGCGGCTTGTAGAAGGAGACGGCCGGCAGCTTGCCGTCGTCGATATCTTTCAGGAAGGCCTCGCCGGCCAGGCCGCCATCCTTCAGATGTTCGGCACGCGCCGGGGTGCCCGGGGGCGAAATTGGCGAAATAGTTGAAGGGCTGGTGGTGGAACTGAAAGTTCGGCACCGGCGTGACGTTCTTGCCGTCAAGGGCCGCCTGCCAGGCGCCGCTTTACCAGGCCCAGCTGACGCCCTTCAGCGACAGGAGATCGCCGATGGTGGTTTCATGTTGCGGCGGCAGGGTCGTTGCCGCATTGGGATCGGCATAGGCTGGATCGCCGTCCTTGGCGGCGCCGAGGCCTTCGCCCGGGCCGAGACGCTGACCGCACTCGGCCGCAAACTTTTCTCGGATCCATCGCTGTCGGCCTCCGGGCTGCAGGCCTGCGCCTCCTGCCATGACCCGGCGCATGCTTTCGGCCCGGCATCGGCCGCGCCGGTCGAATTGGGCGGCGAGCATATGGACCGGCCGGGCCTGCGCGCCGTTCCGACGCTGCGCTACCTGCAGGCCGTGCCCGCCTTCACCGAGCATTATTACGATTCCGAGGACGAGGGTGACGAAAGCGTCGACAACGGCCCGACCGGCGGCCTGACCTGGGACGGCCGGGTCGATCGCGGCGCCGATCAGGCGAAGATCCCGCTGTCCGCCCTTCGGCCGGAAACCCGGTGATGCGCCCGCACTGACCGATCCCGAGATCGACGACATCGTCGCCTTCCTCGGGACGCTGACGGATGCCGATCTGCAGCCCGAGGCGAACGGGCACTGACGCAATCGCTGAATAGGCTGAAGGTTCTAACAATTTCCGACGTATCGGGGTCGAGCCAAGCATGGATTTCAGCACCAAATGGTGCTATTTAAGCGTCAGAATAAGGAACTGGACGATGCGATCGACTATTAACCTCGACGACGCTCTCATGCAAAAAGCCAAGGCCCTGACCGGCACAAAAGAAACTGCCGCTCTCGTCCGCCAAGCGTTGGAGACACTTGTCCGGGTGGAATCCGGAAAACGCCTCATCGCGCTCGGGGGAACCATGCCGGAGGCAGAGGCAGCCCCACGACGCCGGAGCGCCGTGGCCAAGTGATTCTGGCGGACACTTCGATTTGGATTGATCATTTCCGCCATGCCGATCCAGAGCTGCGCAAGATTATCGAGGATGATCGTCTCCTGTGCCATCCGGCTGTGATTGGCGAGTTGGCTCTTGGCAGCCTTCGCAATCGCGGCAGCGTTATCGCTTTCCTCGCGGCCCAACGCGAAGTCGCCGTCGCCACACACGACGAAGTCATGGTGATGATTGATCGCCACAACATTTTCAGCATGGGCATTGGCTATACGGATGCCCATGTGCTGGCCTCGGTCCTCCTTGATCGGCGAGCAGCCCTCTGGACCAGAGACAAGCGTCTGCAGGGAGCAGCCGGAAAGGCGGGCGTTTCACTATACACCCCGGTCGATAGGCGCAGCTAATTGCCGACACTTAGTTTCGTGCCCGCCTCTGCTTGCGTTTTGATTTTCACCGAGCGCAATCAAGGCAGCCTGCGCCTGCTGGCCAGGGATCGCGCGCGCCTAGCGCCCAAATGACTTTGACCGCGAGAGCTCGAGCTTCGTCAAATTCCAGATAAGCTGGAACCCACAAGCAAGCTTGAGACAACGCTTCTATAGCTTCCGGCGCTTTCAATTCAGCCAAAGCGGATACGACATCCTCATGTTTAAAATGAGTATCCTTGCGCAGCAATTGTTTAAGAAGATCCAGACTCTCCTTGGTAAAACCAAATTGAAGCCAACAATCAAAGCGCATTCCGTGTGAAGGATGCCGGACAGGCCCGCATTCTGGCGATTCTCCAGGGCGAGTTTGCTACAGCACAAACCAGACTGCCCTTGGAGCGGCTCTATTGTCTCGAAGACACGATAGCCCAACTGGCTGCGAGTCGTGGACTGATAGACTGAGAATTGAAACGCGTTTCGTGACCGTTGCTTGAGAACATGCATCAATGATTTATATGCTATCATTGATGAATGGAGGCAAAATGGCCAGCATGACGATCCGCAATCTGGATAAGGGATTGAAGCAGCGGCTGCGCGTTCGCGCCGCGACGCATGGCCGTTCCATGGAAGATGAAGCACGCGATATTCTGCGTACGGCACTTGCGACCCCGAGCCGGCAGCGCGCAACCTGGCCGAGATCATTCGCGCCCGCCTGCAGCCGGTCGGGGGAGTTGAACTCGAAATTCCACCCCGAGAGCCGATCCGCGACGCGCCGGACTTCGACGCGTGATCATTCTCGATACCAACGTCGTTTCCGAACTGCTCACGCCGGCGCCGACTGCGGCTGTCATCGACTGGCTGGGCGCACAACATCCCTCATCGGTATTTACGACAGCGGTCACCGAAGCGGAAATTCTATATAGCTTGCGCCTCCTCCCTCCCGGTCGGCGCCGAAGTGATCTCGAGGCGGCGGTCCTGCCGATATTCAATGAGGATTTCAGTAGCCGTGTCCTGCCATTCGATCGTGACGCGGCAGATGTCTACGCCATCATTGCCACCGACCGTCGCAAGGCCGGCAGGCCGATCAGCCAGTTTGACGCACAGGTCGCGGCGATCACCATCTCGCGCGGCGCTTCACTCGCTACCCGCAATGTGTCCGATTTCGAGGGAATTGGCTTGCAGATCATCAATCCGTGGAAGTATCGCTGAGCCAGCATCGAATGCAACTCGTATAATCCAGTCCTGGTCGGCCCAACTATCCCTTGATGCATCATAATTTCCGATATACATCATTACTTCGGAAATTATGGGGACATGATGGAACGTTCGTTTTTAACGATCGCCGCCGGCGAGAATAGTGAGGCCATTCGGGCGCTTTCGGCGCCGGCGCGGATCGAGATCTTGAAGCTGCTCTGCGCCAAGGGACCGCTCAACATCAACGATATCGCCCAGACGCTTTCCCTGCCGCAATCCACCGTCGCCACCGGCATCCAGATCCTCGAGGATGCCGGGCTGGTCGATTCCAGGCTCGCCAAGGCGCGCAAGGGCAACCAGAAGATCTGCTCGGCGGTCTATAGCGAGATCCTGATCAGCTTCGAGGAAAGTGCGGCGCAGCGGGCCAACAATATCATCGAGGTCGAGATGCCGGTCGGGCTCTATACGAGCTGCGACGTGCATGCGCCCTGCGGCCTCTGCTCGACCGAAAGCGTCATCGGCCCGCTCGATGTGCCCGACTATTTCCTCGATCCGCAGCGCATGCAGGCCGGGCTCGTCTGGTTCGGCAGGGGTTATGTCGAATATAAATTTCCAAACAATGCCAAGGTGTTGAACAAGGAAATCCGGGCGATCGAATTTTCGCTGGAGCTGTCGTCCGAGGTGCCGGGCACCAATCCGGACTGGCCGTCCGACATCACGCTCTGGGTCAACGGCATGGCGATCGGCACCTGGACCTCGCCCGGCGATTACGGCGACAAGCGCGGCGCCTTCACGCCGGCCTGGTGGAAGCTCGAGGGATCGCAATACGGGACGATGAAAACCTGGCGGATCTCGACGCGCGGCACCTTTATCGACGGTATCGCCGCATCCAATATCACGCTCAGCGATCTGGCGCTTGGCCAGCATTCCTCGATCCGGCTGCGCGTCGGCATCGCCGAGAACGCCGGCCATACCGGCGGCGTCAATATCTTCGGCCGCGGCTTCGGCAATCACGGCCGCGATATCATCATGCGGCTGCATGTGTGAATTTATAATATCGGATATCCTGATTTAAAAATTGCATTTATTTCCTATTTCAGTAGCCGCTAAATTTAGGCAAGTTATTGTATCTTAACATCTTTCATCCGGATAAGCATTAGTATGATTAAATCAGCCTCTCGGTTGACATCACCACATTCCTGATATCAAGTTAGAGGCACGAAAACAAAAATCCTGATACATAAACGGGGAGGATCCGTTGAAGACCAATGTCGTTGCCCACCGCGATTTTCGCATCGCGACCATTGACGCCAGGCTCTACAGCTCGTTTCTCGAGCATCTCGGCAGAGCGATCTACGGCGGCATCTACGAGCCCGGACATCCGACCGCGGACGAAGACGGCTTCCGCCGCGACGTGCTCGATCTGGTGCGTGAGCTCGACACGCCCTACTGCCGTTATCCCGGCGGCAATTTCGTCTCGGCCTATAATTGGGAAGACGGCGTCGGCCCGCGCTCGGAGCGGCCGGTGCGCCTCGACCTTGCCTGGCGCACCCGCGAAGCCAACCAGGTCGGCGTCAACGAATTCGTCGACTGGTGCAAGAAGGCCAATACCAAGCCGATGCTCGCCGTCAACCTCGGCTCCCGCGGCCTCGACGCCGCCCGCAATTTCCTAGAATATTGCAATCATCCCGGCGGCACCTACTGGTCGGACCTGCGCCGCAAGCACGGCTGGTCCAATCCGCATGATGTCAAACTCTGGTGCCTCGGCAACGAGATGGACGGCCCCTGGCAGGTCGGCCACAAATCGGCCTATGAATATGGCCGGCTGGCGGACGAGACGGCGAAAGCCATGCGCGGCTTCGACAAGTCGCTCGAGCTCGTCGTCTGCGGCTCGTCGAATTCCGACATGAAGACCTATCCGCAATGGGAGGCCGAGGTTCTCGACCAGTGCTATGACAGCGCCGACTACATCTCGCTGCACATGTATTTCGCCAACCGCGAGAAGAACACGCTGAACTATCTTGCCCGGGCGACCAAGCTCGACCGCTACATCACCACGATCGGCGGCGTCATCGACTATATCAAGGCGAAGAAGCGCTCGAAGAAGACGATCGGCATTTCCTTCGACGAATGGAACGTCTGGTATCATTCCAACCAGCAGGACAAGGAGATCCTGGCGCGCGACGAATGGCCGAATGCGCCGCATCTGCTGGAGGACGTCTATAATTTTGAGGACGTGCTGCAGGTCGGCGGCATCCTCAACACCTTCATCCGCCGCTCCGACCGGGTGCGCATCGCCTGCATCGCCCAGCTCGTCAACGTGATCGCCCCGATCATGACCGAGGATGGCGGTGCGGCCTGGCGCCAGACGATCTATTATCCGTTCTACTACGCCTCGCGCTATGGCCGCGGCACGGCGCTGCAGCTCGTCGTCGACGGCCCGACCTACGACAGCGACGAGGAGAACGAGGTTCCCTATCTCGACGTCTCGGCGGTGCATTCCGAGGATGGCCGGTCGCTGACCTTCTTTGCCGTCAACCGCCATCCCGATAGCGCGCTCGATCTCGACGTGCGGCTGGAAGGTTTCGGCGGCGCCCGGCTGATCGAGCAGGTGGAGATGACCCATGGCGATCTCGAAGCCGTCAACACGGCGCGGCGGCCGGAGACGGTCGTGCCCACGCAGGTCGAGAGCGCAAAGATAGAAGACGGACGGGTGCGGGCGGCGCTGAAGCCGCTGTCCTACAACGTCATCCGGCTGTCGGTGTGACAGCCGCCGCCGGTGCCGATCGGCCCGGCTGAGAAATCGGCCCCCTGCGAGGAGGCAGGCGGCCGGAGGATGGTTCGCCGAAGCGTCAGGCTCACAAGCCCGCTTCTGCGAACCGACAACCGCGACATGCCCCTGCGTGCCTCGAAGGCCGCCGCATCGTCGCTTACAAGGGAGGAGTTCATGCAAAAGTGGAAGAGGTTTGCATTCGGCTTCGTGCTGGCCACGCTCGGTCTGACCGGTCTGGCCATCGCCGAAGACTACACCTCCTTGCCGCGCAAGGAGACGCTCATCGTTGAAAATCCGGAAGGGACGATCAAGAATCCCGGCTGGTTCAACATCTGGGTCAATGGCGGCGGCGGGGTTTCCACCGGCCTGCAGCAGCTGACCATGGATACGCTCTGGTATATCGACCCCGAACAGGGGCTTGGCGGCGCGGCCTGGGACAATTCGCTCGCCGCCGACAAGCCGCAATATAATGCCGACTTCACCGAAATGACCGTGAAACTGCGCAAGGGGCTCTACTGGAGCGACGGCGTGGAATTCACCGCCGACGACGTCGTCTATACCGTCAAGACGCAGATGGACCATCCCGGCATGGTCTGGAGTGCGGCCTTCTCGGTGCAGGTGGCAAGCGTCGAGGCGACCGATCCGCAGACCGTGGTGTTCAAGCTGAAGAAGCCGAATTCGCGCTTCCATGCGATCTTCACCGTGCGCTGGAACGGCGCCTGGATCATGCCGAAGCATGTGTTCGAGAAGGTCGAAGATCCGCTGCGTTATGATTTCGCCAATCCCGTTTCGCTCGGCGCCTACAAGCTGAAGGCCTACGACCCGCAGGGCAAATGGTATACCTGGGAGAAGCGCGACGACTGGCAGCGCACCTCGCTTGCCCGCTTCGGCGAGCCGGCCCCGAAATACGTGACCTATACCGATCCCGGCCCGCCGGATAAGCGCACCATCGCCCAGCTCGAGCACAATCTCGATATCATCCACGACAATACGCCGGAGGGCATGTTCACCCTCAAGGAGAAGTCGAAGACGATCGACACCTGGTTCCCGGGCTTCCCCTTCGCCCATCCGGATCCGACGCTGCCGGCCGTGATCTTCAACACCCAGGAAGCGCCCTTCGACAAGGCCGATGTGCGCTGGGCACTGGCCCTCCTGATCGACATCAAGGCGGTCGACATGGCGAGCTACCGCGGCGCGGCGACGCTTTCCGCACTCGGCGTGCCGCCGACGGCGGCGACGATGAAAGACTATCAGGCGCCGATGCAGGACTGGCTGAAGGATTTCGAAATCGATACCGGCAAGAGCAAGATCAAGCCCTATGACCCGACGGTCGGGCAACAGATCGCCGATATCCTGCGCAAGCAGCCGAAGTTCAAGGACCAGATTCCGACCGATCCGGAAGCGATCAGCGGTGCCTTCGGTTACGGCTGGTGGAAACCGAACCCGAAAGCGGCCGGCGAACTGCTGGAGAAGGCCGGCTTCAAAAAGTCAGGCGGCAAATGGCTGACCCCTGACGGACAGCCCTTCAAGATCCGCATGACGGTCGAAGGCGACACACGCTCGGTCTTCACCCGCGCCGGCACGCTGATTGCGCAGCAATGGGCAGCCTTCGGCATCGACGCCAAAGCCGTGCCGGCCGCGAAACTGTGGCAGACGGCGCTGCAGCCCGGCGATTTCCAGGTGGCGATCGCCTGGAGCGTCGAAACCTGGGGCGGCGATCCCGACCTCTCCTTCTTCCTCGACAGCTGGCACTCCCAGTTCGTGGCCAAGAAGGGCGAGGTTCAGCCGCCGCGCAACTGGCAGCGCTGGTCCAATCCGGAGCTCGACAAGATCATCGAGAGCATCCGCGGCATCAGCGCCGATGATCCGAAGGGCATGGAGCTCGGGAAGGATTATCTGAAGCTGGTCGCCCGCGAAATGCCGACGATCCCGCTGATGTCCTATAACGTCTTCACTTCGATGGATACGACCTATTGGACCGGCTATCCCACCATCAAGGACCCCTATACGGATCCGGTGCCGAACTGGGCGAACTCCAGGCTGATGATGGTCAAGCTGAAACCGGCTCAGCCGAAATAACCCTCCCAACGCCGGCGCGCGAGCCATCGCGCCGGCCCCCTTATCGGCGGGCATGTGCCTCGGTTGCCATGCTCGTCGATCCTTTCAAGAAGGGAAGCAGAGAGGAACCACTGCCTTATGACGCCCTATCTGATCTTTGTGCTGAAGCGGTTTGGTCAGTTTCTGCTCGTCGTCTTTCTCGGCGTGACGATCACCTTCTTCGTCACCCACCTGACCCCGATCGACCCGGTCGAAGAAAGCATAGGCGCCATCACCCAGATGGGCCAGTCCGATCCCAATGCGATCGAGCTGATGCGCCAGTCGCTGCGCGAGCTCTACGGCATGCAGGGCTCGATCTGGGAGCAATATCTGCATTTCTGGCTGCGGCTTGCCACAGGCGATCTCGGCCCCTCGCTCTCGGCCTTTCCGACCCCCGTCTCCACCATCATCCTGCGCTCGCTCCCCTGGACGATCGGCCTGATGACGGTCTCGACGCTGATCACCTTCGTGCTCGGCAATGCGATCGGCGCGCTCGCCGGCTATTACCGCAAGGACATGGTGCTGAAGGCCGTCAGCCTCGTCTTCATCGCCATGCTGCCCATCCCCTATTACATCCTCGCCTTCGTGCTGCTCATCGTCTTCGGCTTCATCTGGCCGGTGCTGCCGATCAATGGCGGCTATGAGATGAACGCCAATCTGGACCTCTCCTTTGCCCTGGTCGTCGACATCCTCAAACACTCGATCCTGCCGGCCTTGTCGCTGATCCTGGTCGGCGCCGGCAGCTGGCTGATCGGCATGCGGGCGCTGGTTTCCAACATCATCACCGACGACTATGTCGTCTTTGCCGAACTCGGCGGCGTCCCGAAGGGCAAGATCCTGCGCTCCTACATCGCCCGCAACGCCATGGTGCCGCAATTCACCGGGCTTGCCATGTCGCTCGGCGCGATTTTCAACGGCACTGTCATCACAGAAATCGTCTTCGGCTATCCCGGCATCGGCAATCTCTTGATCGAAGCGGTGCATGCCGGCGACTACAGCCTGGTGCTCGGCCTCAGCGCGCTGTCGATCGTCGGCGTTGCCGCCGCCGTTTTCATCATCGACGTGCTGAGCCCGCTGATCGATCCGCGCATCAAGGTGGAATAGGCCATGTTTACCATCATCCGCGACCTCGCCCGCCAGAACATGGAATTCCTCTGCGGCCTGCTGCTCTTTGCCGTCATCGTCGGGCTGGTAATCCTGTCCTATTTCTCGCCCTATGGCGCGACCGACATCTATCTCCTGCCGCCCGATATGCCTCCGGACGGCGAATATTGGCTCGGCACGACATCGCGCGGCCAGGACGTTTTCTGGCAGCTGACGATCGGCCTTCGCAATACGCTCTATTTCGGTATCGGCGTCGCCTTTCTCTCGCGTATCATCTCGCTGGTTGTCGGCCTGGTCGCCGGTTATGCCGGCGGCGCGGTCGACCGGGTGCTGATGGCGATCAACGACAGCGTCATGGTCATCCCGCAATTTCCGCTGCTGATCCTTTTCTATTTCGTGCTGAAGGACAACATGACCTGGGTGGCGCTGATCGTCATCATGGCCTCGCTCGGCTGGTCCTACGATGCGCGGCTGATCCGCTCGGTGGCGCTCGGCCTGAAGAGCCGGCCCTTCACCACCCAGAGCGTCTATTCAGGCATGACGATGCGCAAGATCCTGGTCGAGGAGCACCTGCCCTATGTGCTGCCGATCGTCTTTGCCACGACGATGAACAACATGATCTGGTCGATCGGCATGGAGATCACCCTTTCGGTGCTCGGTTTCACCGATATCGAGACGCCGACCATGGGCATGATGATCTACTGGGCCAATGCGCATTCGGCGCTGATTTCGGGCATCTGGTGGTGGGTGGCCGCCCCCGTCGCCGTCATCGTCATTCTCTTCCTGGCGCTGTTCCTGCTCTCCATGTCGATGAACGAATACAATGATCCGCGCAGCCGGCTGAACCGGATGGGAAATTAGCATGGAGAATCTGGTCGAAATCGACAACCTGAAAGCCTATTACCGCGCCTTCCTCTATGGCGTCGATCGCGAGGTGCGCGCCGTCGACGACATCAGCCTGGCGATCCGCCGCGGTGAGGTTTATGGCGTCGCCGGTGAATCGAGCAGCGGCAAGACGACGCTGATCAAGACCATCGCCGGCGCCATCCGCCCGCCGCTCCGGGTCGTTTCCGGCAGCGTCAAATTCCATTTCGGCGGCGGCACCCAGGATCTCTATGCGATGACGCCGGAGCAGCGCGTGGCGCTGCGCTGGAAGCATCTCTCCTACATCATGCAGGGATCGATGAATGTGCTCAATCCGGTTCGCCGGATCCGCCATTCCTTCACCGATTTCGCCTTCCGCCACATGAAGGTGAGCAAATCAATCTTCTTCGAGAAGGTTGCCAACCACCTGCAGCGGCTGAAACTCGATCCGCAGTTGCTCGACGCCTATCCGCACGAACTCTCTGGCGGCATGCGCCAGCGCATGACCATTGCGCTTGCCACCATCCTGACGCCGGAGTTCATCATCGCCGACGAGCCGACGACGGCGCTCGACGTCATCGTGCAGCGCGACGTCTTGTCGATGATCCGCGACATCCAGCGCGAGATGGGCTCGTCCTTCCTGTTCGTCACCCATGATATGGGGGTGCATGCGACGGTCTCCGACCGCATCGGCATCGTCTATGCCGGACGGCTGGTCGAGGAAGCGCCGACGGCCAAGCTCTTCAGCACGCCGCTCCACCCCTATACGCAGCATCTCGTCGGCAGCCTGCCGAAAATCGGCGACCCCACCACCCGGCCCTCGCTGGAGGGGCGGCCGCCGAATCTCGCCATGCCGCCGGAGGGCTGCCGCTTTCACCCGCGCTGCCCGAAGCGCATGGAGATCTGCTCACAGAAGGTTCCGCCCTTGGTCACCGTCGCGCCGGAGCGGCGGGTGGCGTGTTTTGCGGTTACGGGGGATCAGGTTTGACTCTGCTTAGCCTCTCGCATGTGACGAAAATCTACCGCCAGGGCGGCATGCTCGGCCGGCGGCTGATCACCGCCGTCAAGGATGTCAGCTTCGAAATCGGCGACGAGCCGGAGATCCTCTCGATCGTCGGCGAATCCGGCTCGGGCAAATCGACCGTGGCGGCGATGATCCTCGGCCAGGCCGAACCGACGGAGGGCGAGCTGCAATTTGCCGGCAAGACGGTCGCGATCCACAGCCGGGCCGAACGCAAGGCCTTCATGAAGGAGGTGCAGCCGGTGCTGCAGAACCCCTTCGAAGCCTTCAACCCGCTGAAGCGCGTCGACCGCTATCTCTTCGAGACCGCCCGCAATTTCTCCGCCTCCGGCAAGCGACCGGACCGCCGGGAGGTGGAGAAGATGGCCGATACCGCCCTCCATCATGTCGGCCTGACGCTGGAAGAGGTGAAGGGCCGCTTCCCCCACGAACTCTCAGGCGGCCAGCTGCAACGCGTCGCCATCGCCCGCGCGCTGATCCCTGAGCCGCGCCTGCTGGTGGCCGACGAACCGGTCTCGATGGTCGACGCGTCGCTGCGCATGGCGATCGTCAACCTGTTCGGACGGCTGAAAAACGAACTCGGTCTTTCGATCATCTACATCACCCACGATCTTGCGACGGCTTATTACGTCAGCGACAATATTATCATCATGCGCAAGGGTGAGATCGTCGAGCGCGGCCGGGCGCGGGCGGTGTTGGATGATCCGCAGCATGCCTATTCGCGGGCGCTGAAGGATGCGGTGCTGGCGGCGGATTTTGGTGAGACGGTGTGAGTGGTGCGGTTAATGCGAGCGCGGCGACGAAAAGGGTGCTCGTTTGTCAAGTGATCCATCGACAGCACGAGAAATCGGAGCGCTTGCAAGCGGCGTCGGGTGACGATGACACGGCACGCGCCCGCTTTCAGCTCAAGCCGCATTAGTCACGGAGCTATTTCCTAAAATTGAAGATGCGAATTTCCTCCGTGAAGTAGGTGAACTTCGAAGAGGAAATGATTGAGCGCGACTCCAACCAGCGCACGAACTCCTCATTTTCTGGAGTCCTCGGTATTGTCGGCTGCCGCCATCCTGGCTCAATTTCAGAATATGGTTTTGGCAACTCCCGAATTGCCGCTTTTACCTGCTCGTCTGACATCAGTCTCTGGCATTTATTGAACAATGAGATTTGGACGACGCTTGGTGCCGCGTTTATGACCACTGCGTACGCAGCTTCCGGTGTCAGGTGGCTCACATCCGCATTGGAGCGATAGAATATCCGGCCGACGATCGAGGCACGGTGGGAAGATTTCGCCAGTGACGTCAGGTCCATCTTATCTATGATTTTGAGCTTCCGATCGTCGCCAAAGTTCGACGCTAGAAGCCTTTCACGAAAGTCGTCGTCCACCGAGAATTTGTCTTCGTTGGCGAGATAGTGGTCAATGTTCTTCGCTACAAACAGAACCTGCAGTTCATCGTTACCTGCTAAAAACGAGAATGCCTTTTCAGAAAAAGTGATCGCCTGCTCCTCAATAAGAATACACAATTTGTCTGCGCCCACATTCTCAGAAAACTGACCGATTTGCTTCGGCAAGGCTCCAAGATAAGCCCGATAGGTATCGGCATCGAAATCACTATTACCGATCAGGAACTGACGGAGGGGAAGGGTTTCCTTCTGATCGTCGATGATGACCGGCGAAAGTGCCGACCGAACTTCGGGATGTTGAAGATAGTTAGTGAGTGTTTGCGCATCAAAGTCGTCACTCGACATGTATGTAAGACAATTTTCCCACGATGCTTCAATCTTGCGTGTCCTAAACACTGGCGATCGAAGTCGACCTGGAACTTCCGCGAGCCTGAGTAGCTTCGTTCTTTGTTGGCCAAGGAACTGTTCCAGATATTCCGCTCCAATTTCATCGTGGTTGATGACGTCGATGATCGCAGAAACGTCCTCCTCGGTGTTGCTAGCTTGTAGCAGCACGTTTTTGAGGTAGCGATCAAAGTCGTTATGAACCTTCTCGACCAATGGGACGTAACCCGATCGCAACACGGTTGAGTAGTGCTTAGTTTGCAGATCCCCTGTGGCGCTCGAGCCCAACACCTCGCGAAATATGAAATCGAGGTTCTCGACGGTGATCTTGTACAGGCCGTGATCGCTAAGCAGTCGGGCTACAGCCGGGTAAGGTGCAATGCCTTTCAGGTCTCCCGTCTCGAACTGAAATTTAGTCAATCGACGAGGATCGAAATCGATCCGAAGAGCCAAAATCTGCTCAAGGTTCGCCGCCAAAAAATCAGGTAATCCTGTGGCCTTGCGAGATACCGATTCAAGCACCTTCTCGGGTAGATGCGTTATCATCCGCGCGACGTGAAGAACGCCGTCCGGAGCCGCGATTGCAGTTGCAACAAAGCCCGGCCACCGATGAACGAGACTTGTCAGGAGCTCCGTATTACATTTTCCGATTTGGTAATAGGTTGAAAAGAAGGCCGCGCATTCGGCAAAGTTCGACGAGATAAAATCAACAAGTTTTGCGATCTGGGTTCGATAATCGCCTTGATGGCTGAACATACAATCGACCAACGTTTTATTGAGGACGAATTGCTGGCGGAAATCATCTTCACGCATAGCAGCAATGACTTCCGTCGGGTTATCGATCTGGAAATCTGGTTCTGGATTGTTGAAGCTTCGGATCTGAATGAGAAATTTATTATCGGAGGGCGAAAGCCGGCCCCGGTGAAAGAGCGAAGTATACTGGTAGTATGTATCGTCCAGGAACCCTTCGATCACCAGAAACCTTACAAGGTTGCTGTTTTCTCCGAATGCAGCAAATAACTCTTCGATGTTTCCTGCATTCGTACGAATTAACTCGTTGAATTTTGCAGTACGAAGCGTGGATATTTTCGTCCTTAAGTCTCGAATAGTTTTCACCGCTGAATCCCTGTATTCAGCTGACTTAAACTCAACTTGAGCCTTTCGATCTTGGTACGTTGTTCGCTCGTTTACGGTTTTTTGGAACCCGCGGATATTGACATTTTGCCTGTTGTTGTAGGCTGGATGCCTTACTGTGATTTGATCCTGCTGAATGATTTGTTCGAAGTCTGGATGCGTGGTGAGCCCGGAAAGCGGGATGCTTTCATTGCCGTTTACCATGATGTAGGTGAAATCCTGCGGAAGTTTCGCGATCAGGGCCATAGCGTAAATTTTGCGAAGCTCTTCCAGGTCGGCTGGCACAAGCTTTTCAGCGTCGCTGATTTGCCGCTCCAATTCCGATATCTGTGCCTTGTACCCCGCTTCGGCGCTGACGACAAATGAATCATGCCGGCTGAGGATCTCTGCAAGTTTCCCCTTCTCGCGATGCAGGTCCTCGAAATCGCTCGGGAGCACGTTTTTATAGATCAGAATCGCGAGGAGCTTATTTGCATTGAGAATGTTCTCGCCGTCAGTTTCCAAGTTTGCGACGTATACGGTGTACTCATTGAAGATGTTATGGATCAGCCTCAAGTCGTCTAGATAACGTGACACCTCACGCAGGAACTGCCTGTCCAGCCTTTCGTCCAATGAAAGGCGCTGACCCTGTTCGATAACTTTGTCGATCGAATTCGAGCTGTTGATGATCGGTATAACGGGGATAATGAATTCGAAGAATTTAGTTCTATCTGTATTTACGAACATATTGTCGCGAAGGGCATATAGGAAACGTATCTGTCTCTTAACGCCAGCATTGGCGTTTACCAGGCTGTTGATTTCGCGAAGCGTTACAAAAATCTCAGGGTTATTGAAGCGATCTAGGTCTTCAATAATAACAAGGTCATACTTCGTGGCCTGAAAGAAATATATTATCTCGTCCAAATGCCTATTGAGGATCGATTCTTCCTTTGCCACTTCCGGCGTTATCTCGATATCTTTTAGAGATATACTTTTAAGCGACAGTCCGAGACTTTTGATATATATCTGGTGGAAGGCGAGCCAGACGAAAAAAAATCCGACCGTAATGGTGGCGAAATTAAACCAATTGGTGATGTCAAAAGGTTTGAAGAACTTACCGCTTAATAGGTCATCTCGCTTCCTGAATATGTGCCAGCAAGAAAATAGCCCGGCCATGATGAAAAGTGAGGTGAATTTAGACCACCATTTGGGCGTCTGAATCCGTTTGAAGCGCGAAAGCGGCAGGCTGTTAGCATCTGCGCCGTAAAGCATCTGCTGCAGGATGCTCCGCTCAATTTCCTGTTTGCTGACGTTACCCTTTTGGGGAGTTCGTCCATTGGTCTCGTTGGTCGTTACGGAGCCGTCGGCTTCAGGTAAAAAGGCTGCAAGCGATATTTGGAGGACCGGCTTCCTGTACTTCCGCCGGAAAGCCTTGATAATACTGCTTTTTCCTGATCCGTAGGGTCCCGTCAGCGCGATATTCGAGACATTGGCGCTGGTGGCGGCTTCCATCAGGGCGTCAGAGTAAATACCGTGTTCATCGGCTTGATCGGTTGGAGCGAGATCCACGTACTTCGAAGGTTTTTCGCTGACCGTGCGAGCAATCGCGAGTGACCAAGCGTGGAATACCGATATTATTGTCAAGTCACGTACCTGCAACAAGAAATACAATGTTCGAGTTTCGTACCAGCTCCCGTGTGCACAGCAAAGCTGAAGTTTTAAGTTGTACACAAAACCCGGTCTTGCGAAACTTACCCGAAGAGCAATCACCCCGTGTGATGATGTGTCCTCGTGCGAGCGCTCGACATTATCCCCACGCCCGAAACATCCCCCCTCTACGTCATCTCCCGGAGGCCCAGCTCCAAAACTCGCCGCGCTGCCTGCGCCTGACGTCGAGCCTCTCCGCCATCATGCCGGCGGAAACCAGCGGCCATCATTAGTATGTCGCCTGCAACGTTCGGAGAGGATGTCCGGTCCGGTTGCCTCCACAAGCCGGACTGGCGGATACGGCTGTCAATGCGGCACCTCGTCCATAGCCGACCCGCTTCCACCGAACATTTACGACCATCACTTGTCCTGCCGGACAGTGCGGCCATGCGCCCGCAGACCGGTGATGTCGCTGGCGATGCAGGGCATCCAGCCGTTCTTCTGCACCGCCTCGGTCAACCACAGTCAGCGACCGTCGGAAAGATCCGTCTCCAAGGCGCGGTAGCCGATCTTGCCGCTGCGCGACTGGGTCGAGCGCAGCCATTCCTCGAAATTCTCCGTGCGGATGACGGTGCCGCGGCCGAGCTCGAAATTGCGCCGCATCAGATCCGGCCAGAGCGGCGTTTCCTCCGGCTCGACGGAAAAGACCGACACTCATCTTGAAGGTCGCGCTGCGAGCTCAAGCCACGCCGGCGACGCGTCTTCCCGTGCTCGTTTTCCGCGGCGGCCTCATGGCAGTCGCAACACCACGCGTCAGCGGCCGGGCTTCAATTCGGAGATGTAGCGGACAATCGGATTGACCTTCCGGTTCTCGATTTCGGCATCGTTGCGAAGGCGGATCGCCTTGCGGACGAGCCTGGCGCCGAGATAGCGGATCGGCTCCGGCGGCAGCCTCTTGCGCTTGCCAAGTCCGACAAGACCGCTGCGGCTCCATTGATCATCCCGGCCGAGCACCAGACTCGCGAGGATGCGGCCGGCCACAGGCGTCTGGGCGATGCCGGTGCCGTTGAAGCCGATGCCGAAGAAGATATTGGGCTGGTCGGTGAGATGGCCGAAGATCGGCAGGTGATCTGCGGTGCAGTCGATCGGGCCCGACCAGTCGTGCTCGATCTTCACTGTTCCCAGTTCGGGATAGACCCGGTCCAGCTCGCGCCTGTTGTCAGCGCCCTTTTCCGTACCGCGATTGAAGGAGGGACCGATCCGATCGCCGTAGGCGATCTTGCCGCTGCCGCGGCCGAAGATGACCCGCCCCTCCGGCGTCCGCTGGTAATAGAGCACATGCGCCTGCGCGTCGCAGATCGATTCGCCGCCCGTCCACCCCAGGCGCTGAAGCAGATCCGGCACTGGTTGCGTGGCGACGATCTGGCTTTCGACCACATAGATGTAGCGCAGGAGCTCGGGAATGGATGCCAGCCAGGCATTCGCCGCCAGCACGACGCGGCCGGCGCGAAGGCGTCCCTGCGGCGTGTGCAGGGTGGCGACGGCCCCGGGCTCGATTGCGGTGACTGGCGTCTTTTCGTGGATGATCACATGGCGCGCGAGAGCGAGCCGGCGCAGGCCCGCGGCGAGCTTTGCCGGCTGCACCGTTCCTGCCCGCATCTCGGCAATGCCCATGTAGGAGGCGCGAGAGCCGGTGCGGCGGGCAATCTCGCCGGCATCGAGCCGGCTGAAGCGCGCTTCGCCCTGGGCCTCCACCATCTCAAGCGCCTTCTGCCATGCGCCTTCCTGTGCCCTGGCGCTTGCCGTCCACAGCCATCCGTCCAGCCTGAGATTCATGTCGATCGCGCCGCTTGCCTGCAGGGCCTCCAGCTCGGCGATCGCATCGGCGGTCGCCCGGCAGAGCGAAAGCGCCTCCGTCTCTCCCACCACCTCGGCGAGAAGATCAATTTCGGCAAACCAGGAGTGGACCTGGCCGCCATTGCGGCCGGATGCCCCTGCTCCGCAGCAATCCGCCTCGAGCAGGACGATCTTCAGCCCGGGATCCTGCTCCTTCAGGCGCAGCGCCGTCCACAGGCCGGTATAGCCGCCGCCGACGATCGCGACATCAGCGGCCTGATCGCCCTCGAGCGGCATGGTGACGGGGGCGGCACCGGCGTCCTGGAGCCAGAAGGAGCGGTCCGGGCCACGCGCCAGGACCGGCGGTCTCAAGGTGTAGCGCATGATGTCAGCCCTCCGCTGCAGAGATTTCGTCTGCATATTTCCGCAGGAGCCATGGCGGAATGGCAGCGAGCCTCTGCGGGAAGCCGCCTTCGTGCAGACAGGTCCGGGCGGCCGCATCGGTTGCGAGGCGCATGGCCGCCTCGGCATGCATGCCTTTCAGAAGATGCGCGACAACAAAGCTGGCGATGAAACTGTCGCCGGCGCCGCAGGTATCGATTACATCGACTGCTTGCGCCGGCACATGGACAAGCTCCGCACCGTCGTCAAAGAAGGCGCCGCGCCGGCCGCAGGTCAGGACGATCCTCGCGGCGCCACGATCCTTCAACGTTCCTATGACGGGCTCGACCGGCACATGCGGCTCATCCGGCCCGGATGCGAAGACCAGCGGCACGCCCTTGAGATCCAGTGACTGGTGCGCCGTCGAGACGTCTATGCTGAAGCGAATGCGATCCTCGATCAGCCGCTCGATGAGCTCGGCGCTGGAATTGGTGCCGAGGTGAACCCAATCGGCCCGCCTGAGTGCCGCATAGCGCTCCGGAGACGGAACGTAATTGCGCCCGACCCCGAGATCCTCAAGCAGGAACCTGCGGTCTCCATCCTGCTCCAGCAGCAGAGTGACGGCGGTGGCGCCGTCCCGCCGCTCGAGGTCCGCCCGAGGCAGACCGACGGCTTCGATCGCCCTGGCGATCACGTCGCCCTCGGCATCCTTGCCGACAACGCCGAAATAGCGGGCATCGCAGCCTTGCCGATGCCATTGCGCCGCCACATTCAGCGCATTGCCGCCGACAGCCATGCTGTTCTTGTTGAGGTAAACGTCCAGGCAGTTATCGCCAACCGCAATCAGCCGCATCGCCGCCATCACGCCACCTCCCCTGCCGGCTGGAGATAGGGCGCGATCCCCCAGGGTTCGATTTGGGCGACGCCGAAGCCGCGGATGATTTCCGCGACCTTTTCGAAGGGATAGTGCTGAAAGCTGAGATTGGCGCCGATCAGCTGCCTGGCCGAGAGTTTTGGCACTTCCGGTTTCCTCATGAAATCACTTGCCGATGCCTTCGGTGAGGCCGCGGATGAAATAACGCTGGGTGAAGAAGAAGATGACGACGATCGGCAGCGCCGAGATGGTCATGGCGGCGAAGACCTCGGCGAAATTGGTGCCATGCTTGGCCATCAGCGAGGTCAGGCCGACGGGCAGGGTCTGCACGTCGATCTGGTTGGTGAAGATCATCGCGAAGATATATTCGTTCCAGGCAAACAGGATGTGCAGGATGATGCAGGAGACGATGATCGACCGGCAGAGCGGCAGCATGATCTTGCGGAAGATCTGCCCTTCGCTGGCGCCATCGATCATGGCCGCCTCGTCGAGATCGCGCGGCAGGTCGAGCATATAGGCGCGGATCAGGAAGGTTGTGAAGGGCACGCGGAAGGCCGTGTAAAGAATGATCAGCGCCCAATGCGTATTGTAGAGGCCAAGGCTCTGCATCATCTGCACGAGCGGCACCAGCGCGACCGTCGGGCTGAGCATCATGCCGCCGAGCACGAAGCCGACGATCACAGGCTTGCCGAACATCTGCGTCCGGGTCAGGCCATAGGCGGTCCAGGCACTGATGAACACCGTGGTGATTGTGGAAACGACGGTCACCAGCAGGCTTGAGAACAGGAAATTGCGCACACCCTGGTTCCAGGCCGCGACGTAGTTGTCGAAGGACCAGCGGTCGGGAAGCGCGAAGGGATCGCTGAAGATCTGGCTGTTCGACTTGAAGCCGCCGAGCGCCATCCAGATCAGCGGGTAGACGACGAGAATGCCCGCCGCCACCAGCAGCGCCATCAGCACGCCCTTGCCGATGACCAGCCAGGGATTGCGCAGCGGCGCGCCCGCAGGAATGACCACCGCGCTCATGCCTCCACCCTCCGCCGCTTGGTGTACCAGAGCTGGAGCAGGCCTGTCGTCAGCGTGGCGAGGAAGATGACGACGCCGATTGCGGCCGCATAGCCCATGTCGTTTTGGTTGAAGCCCTGCTCGTAGAGCCATGTCCCGAGCACCTGGCTCGAATTGTTCGGCCCGCCGCCGGTCATCACCATGACTTCGTTGAAAACCTGGAAGGCGCCGGCAATGGTGACGATGATCATCATGCCGGTCATTTCGCGGGTGAGCGGAAAGGTGATGCAGAAGAGCTGGCGGAGCGGTCCGGCCCCATCGACCGTGGCGGCATCGTAGAGTTCGCGCGGGATCTTCTGGATGGCGATGGTGAAGAGCAGTGTGGAATAGCCGAAGCCCTGCCACTGGCTCATCGCGATGATCGCGTAGATCGCCGTGCGCTCGTCACCCAGCCAGGTGTAAGACAGGTTCTGCAGCCCGAGCAGATGCAGCAGGGCGTCGAGAAGGCCGATATCGGGCTGGTAGATGAAATAGAACAGCAGGCCGGTGACCGTGGTGGAGATTGCCGAGGGAATGAAATAGACGGCCCGCCAGAAATTCCGCCAGGCGCGGCTCCTCAGCCCCTCGATGATGGCGGCAAGCACGAAGGCGGCGAAGACCTGGAAGACGACGGAGAGCACGGCATAGAGGCCGTTGTTGGTCAGCGCCCGCCAGACGACCGGATCGTCCAGCAGCCGGCGATAATTGTCGAGCCCGACATAATCGACCTCGCCGGTGAAGATATCCTGGGTGGTCGTGCTGACAAAGAGGTTGTCGACGATCGGATAATAGACGAACCAGCCGACGATGATCAGCGCCACGATGCCCCAGCGCAACGCCGCCAGCTGCTGCAGCAGGCCGGGCCGCAGCCGTCTCCTGCGCTTGGAGACGGCGCCGCTGAGGGCGGCACCGTTCCTTGTCGGGGTTGCCGTCACGCTCGCCATCGTCATTGCCCGGCGGCAGCCGCGGCGGCTTTGCGAACGGAGGCGAGAAGATCTTCCGCCGACATTGAGCCGCCGGCGAAGGCTTGCAGGCCGGAAAGCCAGGCAGCGGCGACACGCGGATGGTTGACCGTATCGAGCCACGGCATGAGGTAACTTGCCTTGGCGATCTCCTCCATGCCTTCGGCGACATTGGGATTGATCCTGGTCTTATCCGCGCCGCCGATCACGGCGCTCGGCTGGCCATAGGGCGGCGCCGACAGCGTCCTGCCGTTTTCCTGGCTGGTGAGGAATTTCAGGAAGTCGATCGCCAGGGGAACGTTCTTCGCCTTGGCATTGACCATGTAACCCTCGGGCGCGCCTTCGAGCGCGGTGGCCGAGCCCTTGCCATCACTCGGAGCCGGCAGCTTGAAAAAGCCGAACTCCTCCGGCTTCAGGGCCGTTTCCTTGGTCGCCGCCTGATCGAACTCGATGATCTCCTGGTAGTACATGGCCGCCTTCCTGTCGCTCATCGACTGGAGTGCGGTCTGGTAGGAGAGGCCGTTGACCTGGGCGCCGCCGGCGCAGCGCTCCTGAAGCGAGCGGTACTGCCCGAGTGCTGCGATATAGCCGGGATCGTCGAAGGTCGCCGTCTTCGGGTTGAAATCGCGCTCCAGCGTCTCGGTCGGCACGTTATAGGCCAGCAACTGCCCGAGATAATGGACGAGCGGCCAGGATTCCTTGTTGCCGATCGCGATCGGAACGACGCCCGAACCCTTCAGCGCATCGCACGCCTTCAACAGCGCGTCGAAATCCTTCGGCGGCTCGATGCCAAGATCGGCGAACATCTTCTTGTTGTAGCCCATGAATTTCGCATCGAGATAAAGCGGCACACCGAAATACTTGCCGTTATACGAAAAGGCTTTCACGGCGGCCGGGCTCAGCGTCTTGCCCCATTCGGTCTCCGGCCCGATGACCTTGGACAGATCGACGGCGCGATTGCCGCGAATGAAGTTCTCGCCCCAGGTTCCCGTCCAGGAGAAATAAATGTCCGGCAGCGAGTTCGAGGCGACCAGCGTCTTGGTCTTGCCCTTGATGCTGTCGTCATTCTCCTGGATGAGCTCGATCTTCACGCCGGGATGCTGCGCCTCATAGGCCTTGGCGACATTGACGAAATAGGGGGAAAGCAGCTGCAGGCCGAACTTGGTCAGGATCGTCAGCTTGCCGCTGTAGTCGACCTTGGCGGCCGGATCGGCAACCGGCGCATCGCCGGCCGCAGAGGCCGTTGCCGGGAAGGCTCCCCAGGAAATCGAGATGACCGATACTGCCGCGATCATCGCAGCAGTGGAGTGGATGGACCGTTGCATGTTTCATTCCCCTTTTGCTTGTTGATCGTGCGGCAGATCGCGGCGTCCTTCCGACCGCCATCCGCCGGTGCGAAGCGGCGAAGAGGCTCGCCGCAAGGCTCAGTACTCGACCCGCTTGTAATAGCGGCGGGTGGTCAGCGGGTGCTGGCGCAGCACCTCGAGATGGGCGCTCAGCCGCTCCAGCAGGGTGGCGAGGACGACCGGCGAGATCAGGCCGCGGACCTGCGGCGAAATGCCGGGAAGCGCGACGGATGCGGAATCGAGGATCCAGACCTTGTCCGTATAGCGATGGACGAAGCGCTCGACCCGCTCGCCGAGCGGCCGCAGCGCATCCTCGCCCTTGAACAGGAAGACGCTGACGCCCGGCTCGACCAGTTCCAGCGTGCCGTGGAAGAAATCGGCGGCATGAACGGGGCGCGTGCGGATCCACTGCATTTCTTCCAGGATGCACATGCCGTAATAATGCGCCTCCGGCCAGACCGAGCCGGCGCCGGTGAAGATATGGTATGGCTCGTCCTTGATGGACTGGGCGAGCTTCGCCGCCTCGTCTTCATAGGCGGCCTTGGCCTCCGCCAGCAGCCCCGGCAGCCTCTTCAGCTCGGAAACGATCGCGTCGAAATTCGCGATCCTGCCTGTTTCGGCGAGCAGCGCCAGGACGATGATCATGGTCTGCAGGTAGAAGGACTCCGACGACGTGTCGTCTTCGGCGAAGTTGGTATAGGTGTGATCGGCCTGCTGAGCGAGCGGCGTGTCGGCATGGCCGGTGAGCGTCAACAGGCGCACGCCGCGTTCCTTGAGGAAGGGCAGAAGCGCGACGCTCTCCTTGGTCGTGCCCGACAATGACGGCATCACCACCAGCGCCTTTTCGTCGAGGCCGGCCGGCGGATCGAGGATCACCTGGGCCGGGAAGCAGGCCGATACCGGAAAGGTCGTATGGCGGGCGGCGAGCTCGATCGCGGGAAAGGTCAGGAGCTGCACGCCGCCGGTGCCCATGAAGTAAAGCCGCTCGATCCCGGCATCGAGCAGTTCGCGCATCAGCGGGCGGATCCAGTCTGCAATCGCAACGGCGCCCGTCTGGATCTTCAGGAAGCGGGCTTGGTCAAAGTTCAACATTCGAGTCCCTTGTCTGTCAGTAGTAAGCACGCACACGTCCCCCACTTCAGGCGGCAGACTGCGGCGCGCCGGCATGCAGTCGCCAGTTCGAAAATGTGATATCGATCTCACACGAAGATCAAAAGAAAGACCGGCCGCCCCTCGGGAGTGATGAGAGACCGATCTCACACGCGGATTAATGCATGGTCCGGCCGGCATGGCAAGCCTCTTCTTGCAGAAATTTCACCTGATGTTGGGAGAGCCTGTCCCGGACAGACCAGGAGAGGCGCGAGCGGATCAGCGCCCCGGCGTACGGGACGGCCGGGAGACGGAGCCGCGCACGACCAGGCGCGTCGGGAACTGCTCCCTGTGCGGCGGCTCGCGACTGCCGTTGATCCGCTGCATCAGCAGCTTCACCGCGAGCGGGCCGATCTGCGCGATCGGCTGCGCCACGACGGTGATCTGCGGGTCGGTGAAAGTGGCGAGGTTGAAGTCGTCGAAGCCGACCAGGGAAACGGCATGCGGCACGGCAAGGCCCATCGAGCGCAGCCCGAGAAGCGCTCCCTGGGTCATGAGGCTGTCGACGGTGAAGACCGCTGTCGGGCGCGACGGCCGGCTGAACAGCCGGATGGTGGCATCGATCGCATATTCCACCGTCGATCGCGATACGATGATCAGCGATTCGTCCACCTCGATGCCATGGCTCTGCAGCGCCTGGATATAGCCGGCGAGACGGCCGCGGGCGGTCGTGATGCGGGAATCGTCCTGGATGAGACCGATGCGGCGATGGCCGTTGGCGATCAGATAGCTCACGGCCTCGCGGGCTCCGCCTTCATTGTCGACGGTGACGCTGTCACAGGCAACCTGCGGCAAGGCGCGGTCGATGAGGACGAGGGGCGTTCCGTCCCGGACCAGCCCGACCAGGTGCTCCTTGTTGTCGGCCGAGGTCGGCGCGACGATGAAGCCGCGCACATTGAGGGACCTCAGGCTTTCGAGCAGTTCCACCTCCTGCTCCGGATCCTCTTCGCTGCTGGCGATCAGCAGGTTGTGGCGAAAGGCGCGCAGATCGACATCGACATCATGAGCGATCCGGGCAAAAAACGGGTTCTGGATGTCGCCCGGCATGAAACCGATGAGCGGCAACTGCCCTCGCCGCAAGGCTTGCGCCACGCGATTGCTGCGATAGCCGAGCCGATCAGCCGCTGCCAGCACCCGCTCTGCCGCGTCTCCGCCGACATAGCCGTAACCGTTCAATGCGCGGGCGGCGGTCGCGCGCGACACGTTCGCGGCGCGCGCAACGTCTATCAGCGTCACTGCCTTTGGCGCCACTTCGCTGGTCCCCGCTGGATCCTGTCCGGCCTTCAAAGCCAGGATGACGCCTAGCAGAGGTCGCCCGACCAATTCAAGAGCGGCATCTGGAAAGCGCAACTATCAGAGCCGCGGGGACAACCCCGCCCTGTGCCCCCTCAATGGGCAATCAGCGCATAATCCTCATCCGCAAGCTCGAACCTCGGCAGCGTCTTCGGCAGATCATTGATCCCATATATTTCCGTTATGATCGGGCTTTCGCCGATGATGACGGAGCCGCAGGGTGGGCCGTCGGGCTGGAAGATGGTGATCACGTCGGTCAGTTGCCAGCGCAGCACCAGGCAGGCCTGATCGGTATAGGGATTGGTCAGCTCGTCGGCGAAATAGGCGGTGTTCTGCTCGCTCACGGTCACCTGCTGGAAAGAGCGCGAGGTCATGCTCAGGCTCGACGACACGCTTGCCGAGAACGGGCCGAAACCGACGTTCGCGTTCATGCCGAGGCTCGCTGCCAAGGTGCTTTCGTGGGTGGAAGTCTCCTGCCGGCCTGTCGTCACCGTGGTGGTGATCGTCTTTTTCTCGCCGGGCGCCAGGGTGCAGGAATCCCCCTGCCGATCCCAGAATTGTTCGCGCAGGACGGTCTTGCCGTCTGCAAGCGTGGAGCATCCCACCAGCACACGCGGGGAATCGGGCGGCACGAGCATGCTTGCTGTGGGCTGCGGCACCGGGCCAATGTCATTAGGCGAAGTCAGCAGCATGTAGTTGGCGGGGACGATCTCGCCGTCAGTTTGCATTATGATCGAGCACATATAGGAGCCCGTCTGCGCTGCCTGCAGGATGCAGACGTCATCCTGAATGAAGGCCAGCTGCCCGGGATCCCCCGGAGCGACGTAGCTCTTGCTTGCGGGCGAGAGCATGGAGCTGAGATAGATGGGTATGTCGAAGCCGTTGAGGATCGTGAACACTCCGACCGGCGGCGGCGGGGCGTCCGAGGTTGCGTCCGAATGCAGGTTGGCCGGCAAGGGCCAGCTGCTGTACAGCGTTTTCCGATAAAGCGAGCGCATGCATCACCTCCGTTGCCTTTTCAGATAAACAACCATATATTGCATTTTATTGCAACACTACCTGAGTTGGCAACGATGAGGATCGTCGGCATCAATATGCAGGGCTCGAACGTGGGGACGGGCCAGAGCAAGTTCGTGGGGGTGATTTCGCAATTCTTCCTCGACCGCAGGGTGGCAGCCGACATCGTCTGCATTCAGGAAGCCGGGCCGTCTCCGCCGACCGGCGGCTCCTTTACCGCATACAATCCCGCCAACTATCCGCCCTGGCTCGGAGGGGTGGCGCCGCCGCCTGCGGCGCTGATGTTCATCGGCAGCTGGGCAGTCGGGAGGCCGCCTCTGATCGTCAAAGTCTTCTGGCTGCAGACCGATCCGGGCGGCAATCGCTGCAATCTCTGCATCTGCATCCGCGACAGCATCGAAACTCCGCATCTGATCTACATCCCCGCGGCCGGCGCCGCGGCATCACGCGGCGCGATCGGATTTGAAGTCAGGCTGACGGGCGGCGCAATTCGCCGCATCTATACGCTGCATGCTTTGAGCGGCGGCGGGGCCGACGCCCCCGCTCTTATGGCCGGCATATCAGTCGCCCCCTTGGTCCCGGGGGCTGCGGCGGCACCGCCCTGGATTGCCGTCGGCGACTACAACCGCGCTCCGTCGGCGGCAGCATGGCCCGTGCCGCCGCCGGGCACTATTTGCCCGCCCAACGCAGCGACCTTGCCTTCTCATGATTCGAAGCTGGATTATGCCATCTGCTCGCCGGGGCTGGGCCCCGCCACGGTCATCGTCCAGCCCGCCGGAAGCGTCTCCGATCATCAATATATCGTCTGCGATGTTTAGGGGCGGCTGGTCCGGCTTCGTGAGGCATGCTCTATCTCAATGCTTTCAGGCAATTCCGGACGCAACCACGGCATACTTTGCCGGAATTGCTCTAGCCGCAGTCCTTGTGTCTCAAAACGGTCTGGCAGACGAAAAGTGCAAAGCCGGTCATCGCAGCGCCAATGCCCATAGCGGGAACACTGAGCTGTCCGAGCTCCTTCGCAATGTCTTTCGCGCCCTGTACAGCTCCCCGGCGAAAGAGCTGACGAACGCTATTGGCTATACCCTCGGCCATGATCGTGATTCCGCGTCTCTGCTGGCCGCCATCGCCAAACTTCCAAACTGAGAAAACGAGAAGCGCGGCCGTGCCTGAGGACAACAGAGTGAGATAGACGGCCAGAATGCAGTTCCAGCACGCCTCCTGATCCTGAACATCGCGTTTGCGGGTCAGCCCCTGGAAGTAAGAATTTACGTCCGAATATGCCTGCGCGACAACGCTCTTGTTCACATAAATTGGCGCTATGACCGTGTGCAGCAATTCGTTGAAGTCTTTGCCGATCCGCTCGATCTCGTAAGGATCGCTGGCCCGCTTTCGGCTCGCGTCGGAAAAGTAGGATTCGACCAGATTTTCGATCGACGCCACCTGAACTTCGGTCAAGATCGGAAAGCTCCATGCACACGGACAATCCTGCTCTTCAACAAAATCGACAACGTAATCCAACACCGTGGCGTCCAGCCCGACAGCATTTTTGGAAACCAGTCCGAAGAGCGCATAGGGTTCAGGTTGGTCGGGCAAAGCAGCCGGAGGCACCCTCGTTATGTAATCTCCTGGTTGAAGATATCTGCTTTGGTATTCAAAGCTGGGCGTACCGAATTCGCCGCTTTCCAGAACGGTGGTGGCGACATACACGATCGTGAGGACCCCGGCCGCGGGCCCGTCGTTCGGGACATATTCGAATTCATGAAACCCATCGTCCAGATCGCGTCCAATCAGCTTCGCTTCCATGTCGACTCCGCATTAACTTTAGATTGCGCGTTGATAATATTCACTTTTAAATAGCAGATCGCTGCATCGTGGGAAAGTGACATTCGCAAGAGGTCGTGAATGTCTCTAGTGCGTCGTCGACGTGCGCGGCTGAGTTCGGAGCCCGTGAGAACTGAGCCAGCGTCCTACGCCGCCCGCACCCTATCCCGGCCGCTCATCTTTGCGTCATACAGCGCCTGATCGGCACGCCGGTAAAGCTCAGACGCACTGTCCGTCGGCACACAGGCGGCGATGCCGGCGGAGCAGGTGTAGCTGAAGTCGGGCGAGTCCGGCAGCGGCCGGGAGAAGCGGATCACCGTCAGCATGCGCTCGACCATGGCAAGGGCGTCTTCCGGGCCGGTGGCCGGCATGACGAGGAGGAATTCTTCGCCGCCCACCCGGCCGAAACAATCGTTGCGGCGGACATTCTGGTGGATGCGATGGGCGAAATCTCGCAGCACCAGATCGCCGGCGTGGTGGCCGAGCCGGTCGTTGATGTGCTTGAAATTGTCGATGTCGAAGACGGCGAGGCAGCCGCTGCCGCCATGCCGGGCGGCGGCCAACATGTCTTCGACGCGCGCCATGACGAAGCGGCGGTTGGCGACGCCGGTGAGTTCGTCGGTGTAGGAGGCCTTGATCGCCTGGTCGCGATCCTGCCGGACGGTGCGGCCATGGACCTTGAGACGGGTGATGTCGCTGGCGATGCAGAGCATCCAGCCGTTGTTCTGCACCGCCTCGGTCATCCACAGCCAGCGGCCGTCGGCAAGATCCGTCTCGAAGGCGCGATAGCCAATCTTGCCGCGGCGCGACTGGGTGGAGCGCAGCCATTCCTCGAAATTCTCCGTGCGGATGACAGTGCCGCGGCCGAGCTCGAAATTGCGCCGCATCAGATCCGGCCAGAGCGGCGTTTCCTCCGGCTCGATGAAATAGGCCGAGCGGAAGGCGCTGTTGGCATAGCGCAGCCGGTCATCGCCATCATAGACCGCCACCAGCGTTTCCGTCTGTGCGGTAAGATGGAGAAGCTGTTCGATTGTCTCGTCCATACAGCACCCCGTCTGGTTGCCCTGGCAAGAGATGGCGCAGAAATCCTATGAGAAAAGAGCCGCCCGGCAAAGCAAAGGCGCTTGCCGTGATTACGGAAGCGTCAACATTCCCGCTGGTGATCGGACATCGACTGCCGCGGGATCGGGCGAACGGTATCCGTGCCTGATGTGTGCAGGCTCGCGCGGGCGCAACCCTTCGCCCTCTCCCTCGCGCTGCTGGCGCTGGGGGTCACGGCGCGCTTTTTCCTGTCGCCCGCCGGAGGACGCGTCATTGCGCCGGCCGCGCCGGGGATGCGGCGCCATGGCCCGGAAAACCTCCCTGGAAATATTGTCCGGGAGAGACACCGAAGGCCGTCCGGAACACCGCAATGAAGGCGCTGGGGCCTGAGTAGCCGAGCGAGAAGGCGATATCGCCGACGCTTCGGCCGGCGGCGAGCCACTCCACTGCTTTGAGGAGTTTCGCCTGCTGCCGCCAGGCGCGGAAACTCATGCCTGTCTCGGTTTGGAAATGGCGCTGAAAGCTGCGGGGGGACATGGCCGCACGTGACGCAAGTTCATCGAGTGGCCAATCGGCACCCGGTTCGTTGCGGATGTCCGAAGCGATGCTGCGGAGGCGTTCGGATGCCGGCGAGGGAAGCGACAGCGGCGCGACCGTACTCGTCTGAAGCTGGTCGAGAATGACGGCGACGAGCCGTTCGGCAGGGGCACTGCCGGCGTCGGCGCGCGGTATCTCCAGGAACGCCAGGATCAGTTCGCGCAGGAGCGGCGTCGTACCGATCACTGAGACCTCGGAGGGCAGGTTCACGACCGCGTCGGGCCGGAAGAAGAGGTAGCTGCGCTCCGTTTCCTGCAGGTATGTCACCTCGTGGAGGACGCCTGATGGCACGAATACGGCACGTTCAGGCGGAACGATGAAGTAGCCCCGCTCGGTCTCGAGCCGCAGCGAACCGCGCACGATCTGGAAGAGCTGAGCGCGGTGGTGCACGTGGAAAGAATAGGTTCGCCCGGCGGGCTCTGCGCCACCCTGGGCGACGGCGGTGTGCGGATAATCTCCAAATGCGTCTTCCGGCAGATGAACGTTGGTCAGGTTGTCGCGCGCAATCATGGCGTCTCACAGACATAATTTGACAGACTGCCGATAACACGTCGGCCGGCATTTCACTAGATTGATATCACCGCAACACAACTTGGACGTAGGTTATGACATTCGAACTCCGGCACATTGAACTTTCGGATCGTTTTGCTCCCAGCCTTCTGACGAAGATGGCAGCTTTGCGGTTTGCAGCGCCCGCCCTCCTCCTCTGGTGGCAAAGGCGCGAAACGGAACAGGCACTGCAGTGGCTGTCGGACCGCGATCTGGAAGACATCGGCGTCGCCCGCCACGAGATTGGCGAGTTGGCGCGATCGCTAGGACCAATTGACGCGTTGCCCGCGAAGCGGCGGGCAAGGTCATCGCCACCACCGGTCCTCCGCTATCAGAGAGGTAAGCAAGATGCATGACGACGGTTTTTTTGACGATGAGGTCGCGGCTACCTACGATGACGCTGACGGGATCTCGGCCCCGGAGGTCGTCGATCCGGCGGTCGATCTCCTGGCCGAATACGCAGGCGGCGGGCGCGTGCTGGAATTCGCGATCGGGACCGGGCGCCTGGCGCTGCCGCTCGCGCGGAAAGGGGTAGAGGTGGAAGGCATCGAGCTGTCGCGCGCGATGGTGTCTCGCCTTCGCGCCAAAGAGGGCGGCGCGGACATTCCGGTGGTAATCGGCGACATGGCGACAACCCGTGTCGAGAGGCGCTTTTCCCTCGTTTATCTGGCTTTCAACACGATCAACAACCTGACGTCACAGGAAGCCCAGGTCGCCTGCTTTCTGAACGCCGCCGCGCACCTTGAAACTGGCGGGCACTTCCTGATCGAGGTTGGCGTCCCGCCGCTTCAGCGGCTTCCGCTCGGCGAGACGATCCTGGCGTTCGACCGCAGCGAGACGCATTGGGGCGTCGACGAGTACGACGTGGTAAGCCAGAACTTCACGTCCCACCACATCCGGATCCGGGACGGGAACTGCAGGCAGTTCTCGGTCCCGTTTCGTTATGCCTGGCCAGCGGAATTCGACCTTATGGCGCGGCTGGCCGGCCTGAAGCTCAAAGCCCGATGGGGCGGCTGGAAAAAGGAGCCGTTCACAAAGGTCAGCGATCGGCATGTCTCGGTCTGGCAGAAGATCGCAGCTTAGGCCATGAGGTGAACGGCGAGGTCGCTGGCGATCGTGTCAAGATCGGCCAGACCGATCCCCGCCTTTTACTCCGGCCGGTGAGGGGTCGCCGCGGGCTTCATCCAGCTCGGCAGCTCCGTCAGGCCGGTTCCCAACTCCTCGAAGGCTTCCGTGGCGAAACTCGGCACGGCGCCTGTCCAGCGCAACTCGCCATCCGAATTGGAATGGCCGCCGCCGTCGAGCTTGTAGATGCTCTCGACGACATACTGGCCGTCATCATTCAGCCCCTTGATCTCGGAAATTTCGATGACCCGTCGCCGCCCGGTGCGCTTGAACCGGGCAATCTGGACGACGACGTCGACGGCCGAAGCGATCTGCGAGCGCAGCGGTCGCAGCGGCATGTCGATATCCGACATCAGCGCCAGGGTTTCCAGCCGGTGCAGCGCGTCATAGGGCGTATTGGCATGCACGGTCGAAAGGCTGCCGCTGTGGCCCGATGTCATCGCCTGGATCATATCGAGCGCTTCGCCGCCGCGGCACTCGCCGACGATGATGCGGTCCGGCCGCATTCGCAGCGAAGAGCGGAACAGCTCGCGAATGCTGGCGCCGCCGCGACCGAACCTGTCGGGCTTGGTGACTTCGAGATAGACGACATGCTCCTTGCGGATCTGCAGTTCCGAGGTGTCCTCGATGACGATGACCCGCTCATGATCGGCGAAGGCTTCCGACAGCGCGTTCAGCATCGTCGTCTTGCCGGTGCCGGTGCCGCCGGAGATGATGACATTCTTCTGCAGCCCGACCGCCGCCTGCAGCAAGGACAGCGACTCCTCCGTCAGGCTTCCCTGGGTGACGAGGTCGCGAATGCTGCGATGTTCTCTCAGAAAGCGGCGGATGGAGATGCAGAGCCCGGTGCGGGCGGCCGGCGGCTGGATCATCTGCACGCGGGAGCCGTCCGGCAGACGGGCTTCGACGCTCGGTTCCTCCGGCGTCAGGCGCTTGCCTGAGAATTGCGCGATGCTGCGCGCCGCCGATTCCAGATCCTCGCGGCTGGCGAAGCGCGTATCGGCGCGTTCGAGCTTGCCTCGCCGTTCGACGAAGATGTCGGAGGTTCCGTTGATCAGGATTTCGGAAACGCTCGGGTCCTCGAGCAGGAAGCGGATCGGCGCCAGGAGCTTGTCGAGCGCCCGGGTCAGAACCTGGAAGGTCGCCTGTTCGGCAGCGTCGTCGGAAACGGCTTTCATCAGAGCGGCATCCCGACAAGAACGGAGCTCATGCCGAACAGCGTCACCATCATCTGGACCGCAGTCGGAAAGAACAACATCAGTGGAATGAGGACCAATGCAAGTATCAAGACGCTGCTCATCGTTTCCATGATTTTGCCTCCGGAACGACTGACGGGCCACAGCCAATATTGAAGACGAGCTTAATCCAGATCGGCAAGCAACGCCATGGGGACGCCCTCGCCCGCCCGCCACTATGCGTGCGTGGCTTCCGCCTGTTCTATCGCTTTGAAACAATTGACCAATAATGGAGCAGCTGACGCTGTTCGCGAAAACCGCTTCACAACATGCCTCACCGGAGAAAATTACAGCGTAATCAGCCAGTTAGCGTGAAAACACCACCGTCAACCGCATGTCTGCAGCCGACGCCTCCAAGACAATTGGAACCCTGCCTTCCGTTTGCTTGACGGAGGGCTGGCCTTGGGCGCACTCTTGGGTCTTAATGATGTTGCTCAACAAGCGTTGGCGACCGGGGAAGAAAAGCAGAAGCAGAAAACATCATTGGAATGAGCAACGTGCTGGTTCTGATCGATAGCGTATGCTTGCTTCTTTTCACCAAGGTCTTCGATCCGAAACAAACTTGGGAACGAGGAATACGCAGATGTTTGCAAAACTCAAGACTCTCGCAATTGCACTTCACAAGGACGAACGCGGCGACATGGCCCAGATCGTCCTCGCAGTCGCCCTGATCGTCATTCCGCTGATGCTGCTGCTGCTCGCATTCGGCAAACAGATCGGCGAATGGTTCAACGAAAAGAACACGGCTCTCTCCGACGCCGAGAGAATTCCTGAGCCGGGTCAATAAGCGGGATCGGTGTCATGGACATGACCTACGATCTGACCCTGATGCCAGCGGCGGCGGCTCTTGCCGTCGCCTGCGCCACGACCGCGGCGGTGTTCGATCACCGCCATGGTCAGATCCCGAACGCCATCACCTACCCCTGCCTGCTTGCCGGCTTCATGCTGGCAGCGATCAGCGGCGGCCTTGCGGGGATCGGCCTGGCTTTCGCCGGCCTCCTTGCCTCAGGCCTGATCTTCATCATCGCCTTCGCAGCCGGAGGCTGCGGCGGCGGTGATGTCAAGCTGATGGCGGCGCTCGGCGCCGTTCTCGGCCTCTGGCCCGCCATCGACGTGACGCTCGCATCGCTGATGATCGGCGGCACGATTGCCGTCTTCTCGATGGCGCGGCGGGTTCAATGGGGCGCGCTGGCGCGAAGCCTCGGACTGTTCGCCCTGCTGCTGCCCGCCGGTTTCCGCGATGCCGCTTCCGTGCTGAAGCCGCGCGAAACCCATCATACCGTCCGCTTCGGCGTCGCCGCCGCTCTCGGACTTCTCTGGTGCCTGTTCATGCCTGATTTCACCCCTCTTTCATTCGTGAGGTAACGGCAATGCGCGCGGAACTCGAACACCCCACTTTCGACGGTGCGTTCTGGAGTTCGATCCTGCACTCGCGGACCTTCTGGATCCCTCAGGATCACGGCGCGCTTCTCGGCACCTTCGCGATCGCCATGCTGTTGTTAACCTCGATGCTGTTGCTGCCGCGGCTGTCCGCCCGCCGGCGCCGGATGTCGGAGCTTCACGGCGATATCTCAGGCAGCACGACGATGATGGATTTCGTGCTGGTCACGCCGATCTTCGTCTTCTTCATGTTCGTGGTCTTTCAGTTCACGATCCTGGCGAAGAACCACCTGTTCACCCACTATGCCGCTTATGCGGCGGCCCGCAGCGCCCGCGTCTATTTCTGCCCGGCCCTGCCGATCACCATCCACAGCTTCATCGGCCCCAAGACCTGCGATAACGACGCCGCAGAGGGCAAGGCCGATCTTGCCGCCCGCCTGGCGCTGATCCCGGCGGCGCCCTACGACCAGCTGAAATGCGTCGGCGCCTGCCAGCCGCCGGAAGAGGCGCTGAAGAGCCTGGCCGACGCCTCGGGCCTCTCGAAGAACTGGCGCGCGATGCGCAACCAGGCCCGCTACATGTTCGACCCGCAGAACGTCACGGTCACCGTCGACCGCGCCCCGATGGCGCTCTTTGCCGCCATCAACCGCTCGCCGCATGTGCCCGTCACCGCCAGGGTCGAAGCGCGTTTCCTGCTGCTCGAATATGCCGGCTGGGTCTTTGCCCGCGGCCAGCGGAAGGACGGGCGCTACTACACGATTTCGACGGCGGAGGTGAACCTGCTATGACACCGTCCTTCATCCATCGCCTGCACCGCGACCAGCGCGGCTTCCTGTCTCCGATCATCCTCTACATGACGATCGCGCTGGCGCTGATGATCGTCTGGATCCTGAACACCGGGCAGATGATCTACGACAAGCAGCGCACCCAGGACACCGCCGATGCCGCCGCCCTCGTCCATGCCGACTGGGAGGCGCGCTATCTCAACATCATGGCGATGAACAATGTCGCCTCCTCGCAGGCCACCGTGGTCATGGCGACGTCGGTCGCCTACCAGCTGACCACCGCGGAACTGGCCCTGCGCTCGGCCGCCATTCTGGCGAAACTCGCCGAATATTCCTTCACCGAGGGCTTCGGGCCGGCGTCGCTCCTGCCGCCGCTGCCGCCGATGCCCTATTGCCCCGGCTGGCAGAAGGTCCCGATCGTCGGCGGCATCATCTACGGCGCTTGCCTGGCGTTCCAGGGGTTCCGGGCAACCGAAGCCACCAAGGCGATCGCCTATACGGTGGCGGCGCAGATCAAATATGATCCCCTGGGTCTGATCAACAAATCGAGCGACATCATCGACGCGATGAATGACCTGAACGATTACCTCGTCGAAAGCTTTCCCGAGCGGGTCGGCAACGACGCCTTGCATCTGGTTCGTTTAAACAAGTCGGATCATGTCGTCTTCCATCCGCCCTGCGAATCCTGCGGCCAGGCCGGGGAAGGCGCCGGAGGCAACCTGCCGGTCGACCGTGACGGCATCAATCCAGCCGCTGCCTATACCGAAATGTGCCTTGCCATGTCCTATGGCACCCAGGGACAGGATCCATTCCTGATGCGCGGCGAGTTCGCCAATCGCGGCTTCCCCAACGGCAAGGGTCCGTTGACGGCCGGCGGCGTCGACGGCAGCCATATCCGCGACTGGGTCAACCATGAGAGCGGCATCGACGATCAGCTGGTCGAGTTCTACATCTTCTATGAGGCGTTCGGCCCGAAATACCTGAGCAAGATCCCGTTCAAGGCGATTATCGAGCAATATGCCGATCTCAGCTGGTGGCAGGAACTGCTGCTCGATGGCAGCTTCTTTGTGGCGGAGGAATTCTTCGGCATCAAATTCGGGGTTGTGAACCCCTTCCAGCTGCCGATCGACGTGCCGCCACGTTATTCCGAGAAACAGACGAAGGACGAGAACGACTTCACCCGCAAGTTCGACATGATCTGGAACCAGGTCTGTGGTCCGGCGGGCGGCGCGATCTCGGTGACCGGCGTCAGCCTGCCGCTCCTCTCCTTCCCGAAGCCCTACTGGCTGAAGGGACGCATCCCCTTCAACTTCACGCCCTTCGGCGGCGACCAGCTCTCCGACTACCAGACGCTGGCGATTGTTTCCCGGGCGCCCCGCGCCAGGCTCCAGGTCCGGCTGTTCAAGGACAGGACGCCGTCCGCTTATGCCCTGGCGCAAAGCTGGGTCCACAACTACACCGCCTTCGACCTCTACACGCAGGACTGGCTTGCCTCGCTGGCGCCGGCGACGCTCGCCGACGATATCGGCGCGGTTTCCGGCACGATCAAACAAAGCCCGGCTGCCGACAGTTTCACCGGCCTGACACGCGTCTTCGACAATGGAGGAGCCAATGCCTGGGCTGCCGTCAACACACACTGAGCAAGCGGTCGGCGCTCCGACCGGCGGCTTCATGATGCGGCTGCATCGCGACCGGCGCGGTCTGGCCTCGATCGAATTCGTGCTCGCCGCGCCGGTCATCCTGCTGATCGTGATCTTCGTCATTCATGCGAACAGGATTTCCACCAAGAAGGTCGCGACCATGCTTGCCATGCGCAACGCCGCCTTCGCCGAGGCGTCCGGCCTCAACTGCACCTCGGATTTCTCGAAGGTTTTCCCGATTCCGGCCTTGCCGGCCCTGCCCGGAGGCGACGCGATCAACTGTTCGCGCACGCCCTCGCATGAAGGCGGCGGCGATCCGCAGCGGACCTTTATCTGGGACGACGTGCAGAACACTCTCAAGGGCAATGGTCGCGACTTCGGCGACATGGTCGGCGAACTCGCCGACGAGAAGCCGCAACTCGTGACCGCGACCGCCGACCGCGTCTACAAGTTCAGGGATTCCGACGATCTCGACACCATCCGCAGCATCCGCTGGAAGGATGCGTTCACGGTCGACGACTCGACGCTGTTTATCTCGCACAACAACGACACCACGCGCCGCGGCTACGATCCGACGCTGCGCCGGGAAATCCGCGATGTTGCAAGCGATTCCGGCGATCTCTTCGACGGCGTCTTTCCGGGGGCGAAGTGACATGGCACAGCGATCACGCATCTCACTTCATCTCCTCTCTACGGCCCTGGTCGTCGGGCTCGCCGTGATCGCCAGTCCGGGCCGCGCCGAGATCTACAAGGATATTCGGGTGACGCTGAATTCGATGCTGGCCGGCATCCTCGGGGCGCCGGAACGCGCGCCGCGCGATCTCGTCATCAACGGCCAGCCGCTCGAGTTCACCCCCTACCAGAGCGATCGCAGCATTTCCGACATCACCGACGAGTGGCTGCGGGTGCTGGCCGCCAATACCCGGCCCGCCATGCCGAAAAGCAGCGACCGGGAGGAACTGACCGCCGTCATCGCCGCCAACATGATGATCGTCCCGAAGGTCAGTCGCATCCGCGACGATCTCGCCGTTGTCGTGCGCTTCTTCGACGGCGACGGCGAGGCTGCGCTCGCCTACATGAGACGGCAGGATCCGAACAAGCCGTCGGCGAGAGCGCCGATCCCGGGTGTCTCGATCATGATCCGCCGGCCTGCAAATGCGCCGATGACCGAAGTGCTGATGAGCCGCTTCGACGATGTCGCCGCGACGCTCCCGGCTTTCGCCGCCCCTGCCGATGTCGCCAAGCTGCCGATGTCGCTGCGTCCGCCGGCCGGCGTCGAGGTGCTGAGCGATATCGGCGACCATGACAAGGGCCATATGTCGCGCACCGTGGTGTCGAAGGGCACGCTTGCCGCCGCGCGCTGGTCCGATCAGCGCGCCGACCTGCTTATCCGCGACGGCTTCACCATCGAAACGCCGCCGGCCGAGCGCGGCGGCGTCACCGCCCTTTACGGCCGGCGCGGCAGTGTCGAAGCCAATGTTCTCTACACCAGAAGCAAAACCGACGGCAGGACCGTTGAGGTCATTCAAATCAGGCAACCCTTCTTAGAGGGAATAACACCATGAACTGGAAGCTCATTGCCGCCGTCATCGTCGGTCTGATCACCGGCGTCCTCCTCTACTTCTGGACCGAGAGCGTCAAGAACGAGCAGGTGGCCTATGCCTTCATGCGGCTTCAGCCCGACAAGAAGGTGACGAGAGGACAGGCGATCACCCCGGACATGCTCGCCGAACCGGTGATGCTGCCGGAAAGCTTCGGGGCGCTTGCCAAGCTCGCGGTTCCGGCCGCCAGCGCCTATCAGGAATGGCTGAAGGACCGGACGGCCGCCGCCGACATTCCGGCCGGCTCGGTGCTGCTCTTCCAGTATTTCGACGATACCGACGGCGGCCGCCTGACGACGATGATCGCGCCCGGCAAGCGGGCGCTCACCCTGCCGGTCAACGCCGCCGAGGCGGTCGGCCATTTCGTCGAGCCGGGCAGCTATGTCGACATTCTCGGCACCGTCGACGAACCGGTCGAGCCGGTGGCGCCGCCCGCCGCGACGCAGCCGGGAACGCCCGGGCAGACGCCGGCCGCACCCGGCCAGACGCCCGCCGCGCCGGTCCAGCCGCCCTCGCCGGTCGAGCAGATGCTGAAGAACTATCTCACCCAATATCCCGGCGCCGACGAGAACGACATCAACGCCTACCGGAAGCAGGCGCAGGACTACAAGCTCGGCATCAGCTCGCGCACCCGCGTCGTCACCCGCACCTTCCTCCAGAACGTCAAGGTGCTCGCCGTCGGCGCGGCGACCACGCCGGAAGGTGCGGTCACCAAGGCCAATAGCAGCTATAATCACGTGACGGTCGAAGTGACGCCGTCGGAAGCCGAGATGCTGATCTTCGCCATGGGCCAGGCGAACGGCAGCCTCAACCTCGTGCTGCGCAATCCGACCGACAATAGCGTCGAAGACCTGCCGAGCATCAACTGGACGCGCATGTGATCATTTCGGGGATTGAGCCATGCTGTTGAAGATTTCCTATGAGGACGGCAGCGGGCGGGAGGTGATCCCGCTCTCGGCGAACGAGACCTATTTCGTCGGCGAAAGCAGCACGCTTTCGCTGCCCGCCGGCGCCGGCGTCGTGCGGCTGCGCGGCAGCCACGTGTCGTCGCCGCAATTCGTGCTGCGCAAATCAGGCCAGGGCTGGTCGGTGCAGCATCATGGCCGCAACCCGACGCGGGTCGACGACCAGCCGCTGAGGGCCGGCACGCCGGTGGCGGTTTCGGCCGGCATGTCGATCTGGGTGCCGAATGTCACCATCGAACTGGTCGAGCCGGCGGCGGCGCCGGAAGCGGTGACGCAGTTTCCGGACCAGGAGCGGGTGCTGGCGCTGCAGATGGAAATCCATGAGCGATTGCTAAAAGACACGCAATATGACCGGCTGGTGAAATCCTCCGATTTCGGCCGCGAGGAGACGCGCGGCCGCATCCGCGAGCGCCTCGACCTGTTCATCAAGGAGGCGCTTGATGCAGCGCCGCAGGATCTCGTCATCCTCGTCATCAAGAACGCCGTCTACCGGTGGCTGGCAAAACGCATCGCCCGCACCGGACGGCGCGACGGCACGTCGAATGCGGCAAGCCTCGCGCGCGAAGAGCAGGACAACCGCCGGCTCTTCGATGTCGGCAAGGCGCTGATCTCGGCGCTGCAACTGAAGCTGAACTTCGAATCCACCCGTTCCGACTTCGCCCAGCTCGACACCAAGTTCGGCGCCGCCTTCCAGGCCCGGCAGGCGCTGTTCAACGCCGGCGACCGCTACGAGATCGCCCATATGCACCTGCGCTCGAATATCGAGGAGCTGATGTATCGCTGGGGCACGATCTCGGAACTGATGGATCTCGACGTCATCTCGGAAATCATGGTGACGCGGTATGACGAGATCTATGTCGAAAAATTCGGCCTGCTCGAGCGCTATCCCTTCGCCTTCGCCAATGAGCGGCAGCTGATGAAGGTGATCGAGCGCATCGCCGTCGATTCCAACCGCTCGATCAACGAGAGCGAGGCGATGGCCGACTTCCGCATGCCGGACGGTTCGCGCGTCAACGCCGTCATCCCGCCGCTCGCCGTCAAGGGCGCCTGCCTCACCATCCGCAAGTTCGGCGGCAAGTCGCGGCTCGACATCAGCAAACTGGTCGCCGCTGGCGCGCTCAGCGAGCCGATGCGCGCCTTCCTCGAGGCGGCGGTGCGGGCCCGCAAGAACATCGTCGTCTCCGGCGGCACCGGCTCCGGCAAGACGACGCTGCTGAACAGCCTGTCGCAATTCATTCCGGTCGGCGAGCGCGTCGTTGCCGTCGAGGACACGTCCGAACTGCAGCTCGACGGCATTCACGTCGTCTACCTGCAATCGCGGCCGAAGACGGCGGAGAGCGAGACCAGCGTCACCATCCGCGACCTGGTGCGCAACGCGCTGCGCATGCGTCCCGACCGCATCATCGTCGGCGAGTGCCGCGGCGCGGAGGCGATCGACATGCTGCAGGCGATGAACACCGGCCATGCCGGCTCGATGACGACGGCGCATGCCAACACGCCGCAGGACATGATGACCCGGCTTGAGGTGATGGTGCTGCAGGGCCAGAGCTCGCTGCCGGTGACGGCGATCCGCCAGCAGATCGTCGCCGCCGTCGAGCTCGTCGTGCAGCTCAACCGCCTGGAAAGCGGCCGGCGCGCCGTCACCGAGATATCGGAGGTCATCGGCATCGATCCGGACACCGGCCTGATCATCGTCGAGCCGATCTTCAATCTCGTCGGCCGCGCCGGCGGCCAGGCGGTGCATGCCTTCACCGGCTATCTGCCGAGCTTCGTCGCCGAGCTCGTCGCCTTCGGCGAAGACGGCGAGATCAAGAACCTGGATATGTTCGTTTGAGGGTGGAACCATGGACATCAGCATTCTGCAGATCCTGACGATCGCCCTCGGCGCGGTGACGGCGGGACTGCTCGTCTGGGGCGCACCGGTGCAATGGCCGGCGCCGCTGCTGCGCGCCACCGAACGGGATATCGCGCTCGCCAGCGAAGCGGCCCAGGTCTTCGGCCGCGATGCCGTGCCGCCCTATACGATGATCCTCGCCTATGCCATCACCGCCATCGTCGTCTTTGCCCTGATCTCGCTGATCTTCGGGCCGATCGTCGGCATCGTCGTCGCCGTTCCCGTCGCCTTCTTCCTGCCCAAGGCGACGATCCGCTATTTCCTGCAGCGCCGCTGGCTGCAGATCGAATCGCAGCTTCCCTATGCCGTCGACCAGATCGTCTCGGCGGTGCGCACCGGCAAGCCGCTCGCCGTCGCCGTCAATGCGGTCGCCGACACCGGCCAGATGCCGTCCTCGCGCGAGTTCGAGCGCATCGCCCGCGAGCAGAAGCTCGGCATCGGCCTGGTCGAGGCGCTCGACCGCCACGGCCGCACCGTGCCGAGCCTGCATTTCAAGATGGTCGACGCCGCCCTCGGCCTGTTTGCCCGCCAGGGCGGCGACATATCCGAGCCGCTGACGGAAATGTCGAAATCCTTCAAGGAGATCTGGAAGCTCGACCAGAAGATCAGCACCTCGTCGTCGCAGGCGCGGATGAACTTCCGCGTCGTCAATGGCGGCGCGCTGTTCATGATCCTGATGATCTTCTTCGGCCAGCCGGAGCTGATCGACAAGGTGTTCGGCAACGCCATCGGCATCGTTATCGCGATCGTCGGCGCCATTCTCTACGCCACCGGCTTCTTCTGGATGCGCTCGATGATGAAGGTGTCGGTATGATGTCGCAAATCCCGCTCGCCCCGATCATCATCGTCCTTGCCGGCATCACCGCGGCGCTCATCGTCTGGTGGCTCGGCGACCTGCTCGGCAGCATCCAGGTGGTGCGGCGAAAGGCCGGCGGCGACGGGCCGCCGCCGAATATCGTCGACAGCATCGGCATGCGCACGCCCGTCGAATTCGTGCTGAGACACTTCGAGCCGCTCCTCGCCGATTTCGGCGCGCAGCTCGAAAAGAAGCTGATCTATGGCGGCCGGCCCTTCGGCGGCGTCACGGGGCGTGAATATATCGCCCTTCTCATCGTCTTGAGCCTGTTCGGCTTCATCCTGCTCGGCGTGCTGTTCGGCATCGCAAGCGGCAGCATCATCGGCGGGCTGGTCGCCGGCCTGATCCTCGGCTTCATCCCCGCCATCTATTTCTGGGTCGTCGCCGACGACAAGATGCAGGACCGCAAGGAACGCATCTCGCGCGAATTTCCCTATTTCCTCGATCTGGTCGTCATGACGCAGCAGGCGCAGGCGACCCTGCCGGAAAGCCTGCGGCTCTATGCCGAGGCCGCGCCCGGCACCGTGATGAGCGAGGAGATCGAGCAGACGCTGAAGGACGTGGCGCTCGGCACCGGCATGATCGAGGCGCTGCAGCGCCTGGAAGCACGCATGACGGCCGAGGAGGTGGTGCGCGTCATCCGCGCCGTCATCCAGGGCGAGGTCGAGGGCAGCAACCGCGTCGAGCTGCTGCGCGAGCATGCGCGCGACCTGCGCTTCCGCCGCTGGGAGAAGGCCGACAGGGCCAGTGAAAAGCTGAAAGCCAAGATCGTCATGCCGGCGATGATGATCGTCGTTTCGATCCTGCTTCTGGTGCTGGCGCCGGCTATCGTCGAGATGATGTCGAGTGGGATGTTCTGATCATGGTGTTTTCCTTCTTTCGCGGCAACAAACCCAGCCTTCTGCAGACCGGCCCCGGCGGCCAGAGCCGCAGCCATGTGCTCGACCGGGCGGAAATGTCGATCGGCCGGGCAGCCAATGCCGATATCGTCGTCGACGATCCCTTCCTGGCGCCGATCCATGCGCGCATCGAAAAGCAGAGCGACGGCGGCTTCATCATCCGCCGCATGGGGCTGAACCCGATCATGCTGCGCGGCGAGGCGCTGCTGCAGACGGCCTCACTGAAAACAGGCGACAGCTTCCGCCTCGGCAAGGATGTCGAATTCCAGTTCGTGGAGAAGGCGCCGACCAAGGAGGCGCCGAAAAAGGAGGCTGCTGCCAAGGCAGACGACGGCAAGCCGAAAAAGCCGCTCTTCAAGCAGCCGGCCTTCCTCGCCGGCATGGGCCTCGTCTACCTCGCGGTCGTCGGCATCATCGGCTATGTGATCCTTTCCGGCGGCGGCAGCACGGAGGCCGGTCCGACGGCCGAGCGCATCAATGCCGAAGCCGCCCGCATTCCGACCTGCATCAAGAACGCCCGGCGGATGCGCCAGGTTTCCGAGCAGAGTTTCAACGGCGCCGTCGGCGGCCGCGTCGGTAGGGACGGCGATGTCACCTATGCCGCACTGGCGCTTAGCACCGAACCCGCCGACGAAGCGGCGCTGGCAAAGGCGGCAGCGCCGATCGTCGAGGCCTACAAGCGCACGGCGCTCGCCGCCCTCGCCTCTGAAAACCGCGGCAACAACACGCTGGCCCAGAGCCTCTATCAGCAGACCTACGATCTCGTTCCCGACGTCAACTGCTCGGCCGCGCGTTTTGCGCTGCAGCGCCGCGCCGCCACCAAGCCGCCGGCGCGGCGGTGATTGGCGGTTCGGGGCGCCTCAGGATGAGGCTCTCTTGAAACCCGGCGCTACATTCTCCCACCGCGTGATTTGTAATGCATCTCCAAGAGCCTGTTATCGGAGCGCGGCATCCTCCAACGTCCCTCACGCCGAGGTGCAAAGCCCGAAACGGCGAAGCCCCGAAGCGCGCCGCAACGCTGCGGCATTATGAGCAAGTGCCACAAGTTTCCGATGAAGGCCGATGTTATCTCCTAAGGGTGCCTCGGAGCGTCGCGTATGGTCGAAGTCGTAGACGAATTGAAAGCGAACCTGGGTGAGATCGATGCCCGGATCGAGGATCTGCTCAGCACGCCACGCCAGTGGGTTCCAAATTCCGAAACGGACCTTCGAATTAAGCCGTTCTTCCATGGGGCGGCAACAGACCTTTGCGTTGACCGCTTCGCGGCCCCTGTTCCGTTGCAGGCGGCACCCTTGTGAATCGTCGCCATATGACCGTCTCAGTGGTATCATGAACCGGCACGGTCGCGGTGTCGGGCAGCCGGATGGTGCATGTCGCGTCAATCGCCTGGGTTTCAATCGGCGCATCTCCTGAGGGGAGACAGCCATGGCAACCGCAAGAGCAGAGCGGCGGCTGGCCGCGATCCTGGCCGCTGACGTCGTCGGCTATTCCCGCCTCGTCGAACATGACGAGACTGGGACGTTGTCGGCCCTCAAGGTTCTGCGTCGGGAGGTGATCGATCCGCTGCTGGCCGAGCATCAGGGCCGTATCGTCAAGCTGATGGGCGACGGTGCGCTCGTGGAGTTCGGCTCGGTCGTCGATGCCGTCGCGTGCGCGGTCGCCATCCAGAAGGGGGTTGCCGAGAACCAGGCCGATATCCCGACGGAGCGACGCATCGTCTTCCGGATCGGCGTCAATCTGGGTGATGTGGTCCACGAACTCGATGGGGATCTCTACGGCGATGGCGTGAACATCGCGGCCCGCCTCCAGACCTTGGCGGATCCGGGCGGCATTTGCATTTCCGGCACGGCCTACGATCACCTCCCGGGCAAGCTTGACTGCGACTACGAATACCTCGGCGAGCGCGCGCTGAAGAATATGGAAAGGCCGGTGCGACTGTACCGCCCCCTTCAGGAAAGGACGGCCGCAGGAACGGCATCGTTGAGGTCTGCACTTCCGGAGCGGCCATCCATTGCCGTGCTGCCGTTCAACGCCCTGAGCGCCGAACCGGAGCAGGACTTCTTCAGCGATGGGCTGACCGAGGACATCACCACCGCGCTATCCAAGCTCAAGGGCTTCTTCGTGATCGCCCGCAACACGATGTTCACCTACAAGGGAAAGCCCGTGGATGTGCGCGCAATCGGGCACGAACTCGGGGTCCGCTATGTTCTCGAGGGGAGTGTCCGCAAGTCCGGCAACCGGATGAGGGTGACCGCGCAGCTCATCGATGCGGCCTCCGACGTCCATCTCTGGGCCGAGAGGTACGACGGCGACCTCGGCGACATCTTCGCCATTCAGGACGAAATTACCGCAAGCGTCGTCGGCCGCATCGGGCCGGAACTCCTGGCGGCGGAGCATGCTCGCGAAAGCCCCAAGCCGCATCATGGCCTTGATGCCTGGGAATGTGTCGTGCGGGCGGTGTTCCTGTGTTCCCAACTATCTGAGGAGAGCAGCAGGAAGATGCTCCCGCTGCTCGATCGGGCAATCGAACTGGCCCCCGGCTATGCCCAGGCGCTCGCCATGAAAGGTTGGATTACCATGTGGCGCGCGTTCCAGGGGTGGGAGGACATGGGATATGCCTTGGGCCTTGCCAGGGATGTCGTTCAACAAGCCATGGCCGCGGACGATAAGGAACCGTGGACTTACCTTGCGCAGGCGATGATAGCCTTTGGGACGCGCGACAATGTCCTGGCGGTGGCAGCGATCAGCCAGGCTGTCGCGATCAACCCCAACTCCGCGTTTGCACACGGCCAGTTGGGACTTGCGCATGCCAACGGGGGCCGCGCGGCGGACGCCATTCGTTGCATCGACTACGCCCTCAGACTGAGCCCGCGCGAGGCCTTTCTCGGCGACTTTCAGTTTTACTACGCCATGGCTCATTTCCAGGGCGCGAATTACGAACTTGGATTGAGTTACGCACGGGAGGCGCATCGATTGCGGTCCGGCCATGCGGTTCCGCTGATCATTGGCACGGCCTGTGCCGGACTTCTCGACAACCGGGAGGCTGCCATGGACTTGCTCGGACGGCTTAAATCGCTGGTTCCTGATATCTCACGGGACGCGGTCGGAGCAACATCTTCTTTCGTCCGCGCCGAGGATCGGGCGCGTCTGATCGAAGGACTTACCCGTGCCGGCCTGAATTGACGGGTCGGATTGTCCTCGAGAACCGATGGTGGCGTTTGCTACCGAATGCCGCAACGCTGCTTCTTGCAGGTAACAATGGCTGAGCACCCGCCTCGTCCTTCGAGGCCCCCTGCGGGGCAACTCATGATGAGGCTCTCTTGAACCCCGGCGCTGCGGTTCGGCGGGGAGGCCGCTGCACATGCGCAGAGTATCTGGCAGCCGCGCCGACTCTGGCATAAATTGATTTCATCAAGGGAGGCACCATGATGCAGAGGAACGCGCCGGACTTCAGCCTTGAGGGCAAAGTGACTTTGGTAACAGGCGCGAGCCGTGGCATCGGGCGAGCTTGCGCGCTTGCCTGTGCCGCGGCAGGCTCCGATATTGTCTTGGGGGTCCGTGACGTCGCAGCCTCGGCGGACCTGGTCGCCGAGCTCGAGGGCACGGGACGAAAAGTCCTCGCTGTTGAACTGGAAATTCCCAACAAAGCCCATATCGCACAAGCCGTCGACGCGGCGTTGACGACGTTTGATCGAATCGACGTCCTCGTCAACAATGTCGGCGTGGCTCCCGGCAATCTCGCCGAGCTCGTCGAGGAGAAGGACCTCGACGAGATCCTCGATGTCAACGTCAAGGGCACCTTCCTGATGACCCAGGCGGTCGGGCGCCAGATGATCAAGCAGAATGGCGGCCGGATCATCAGCATCAGCTCACAGGCCGGCACCGTGGCCCTGCGCGGCGAGGCCATCTATTGCATGAGCAAGGCGGCCATCAATCACCTCTCGCGCTGCCTTGCGGCCGAGTGGGCACGCTACAATATCACCGTCAACACCGTATCGCCGACCTTCATCCATACGGATGGCACGGCACCCTTTCTATCCGACGCCGCCAATCGCCAAGCGACGCTCGATCACATTCCCCTCGGCCGGATCGGTGAAACCGATGATGTCGTGGGCGCCGTCGTCTTCCTGGCATCGCCGGCTGCGAGCCTGATCACCGGCGCGAACCTGCTGGTGGACGGTGGCTGGTCCGTCGCCTGAGGCAAGGCCACATCGCCGGCAATTGTAATGCGACTTATGGCGCTTTTGGAAGCCGCTGAAGATGCCCGGTAAAAGCCTCCGAGCCGATCCTCGCAGCGGCATCTAGCTGACGATTTCGAAGCAAAAATCAATAAAGGCGCGAACCTTGGCCGGCACATGATGGCGGGAGGTGTAGAAGCAGTGCAACGGAAAGGTCTCATCGGGCCAATCCGGATAGAGAGCGACCAACTGGCCACTGTCAAGATAGGGCTTCATTCCGAGCGAGAAGACCTGGGCAATCCCGATCCCGGCGAGACAGGTGGCAAGGGCCGTACCGGCATCATTGACGAGGATGCGCCCATGCGTTTGGATCGGCACCACCTTCTTTCCGCGCCGCAACTCCCATTCGAAAGGCCTGCCCGTCAAGGGGTCCTCATACTGGATGCAGGTATGATCGGTCAGGTCGGCAGGCAGCGTCGGCGTGCCATGCCGTGCGAGATAGGACGGCGCGGCAACCGTGATCACCCTCGTGCGAAAGAGTTGCCGGGCAATCAGCGAGCTCTTGGCCGGGATTTCGCCGAAGCGCACCGCCACATCCATGCCGTCGGCGACAAGATCGCCGATCTCGTTCCTTGTAACCACCTCGAGCTGAAGATCGGGATAGCGGTCGAGAAAGGTGCCGAGCTTCGGCGCGAGGATCAGCCGCGAAAAATAGGGATCTACATTGATCCGCAGCCTCCCGCGCACCGTCTGCGTCGTCCCGGCCGCATAGGCAGCGGCTTCTTCGATGCCACCGAGTAACGGCACGACCTGCTCGTAGAAACGCGTGCCGTCATCGGTGAGCCTCAGGGAACGGGTCGTCCGCTCGAGCAGCCGCACGCCGATGCGGCTCTCAAGTCGCGCCACCGCCCGGCTGACCCCGGAAGCTGTCAACCCCAGCGCCTCGCCCGCCCGCGCAAAACTGCCGCTCTCAACGACGGCGGCCAGCACGCTGACCCCATTCAGCAATCGTCCGTCGAACATCATCCAATTCCTGATATTTTGTCATGAACTATCTGACAAAAGGGCAATTCAGTCAAAGGCGACTTTGGCGCATCATTCACTCGGCGCGGCGAAAGCCGCTGACAAAAGGAGTCCGATAATGTTTGCTGTCACTGGAATAACAGGTCAGGTCGGCGCCGTGGTCGGCGCGAAACTGATAGATCAGGGTCTTGCTGTCCGTGCAGTCCTGCGCAACGCGGAAAAAGCAGGCGCCTGGCGGGATCGAGGTGCGGAAGTCGCCATTGCCGACATGACGGACGCGGCGGGTCTCGCCCAAGCCTTCGAAGGCGCCGAGGGCGTCTTCCTGCTTCTGCCGCCAAGCTTCGATCCTGCGCCGGGTTTCCCGGAGGTGAAAGCAATCATAGAAGTGCTCAAGACGGCGCTCACAAAGGCGTCACCGAAGAAGGTGGTGTGCCTGTCGACGATCGGCGCGCAGGCAAAGCAGGAGAATCTGCTGAGCCAGCTCGGCCTCGTCGAGCGGGCAATGTCGACACTCCCGATGCCGGTAGCGTTCTTGCGCGCCTGCTGGTTCATGGAGAATTCAGCCTGGGACATCGCGCCGGCAAGGGAGAGCGGCATCATGCCAAGCTTTCTGCAGCCGGTCACCAAACCGGTGCCAATGGTTTCCGTGCGCGATGTCGGCGCAACTGCGGCTGAAATGCTGCAGGAGGACTGGACCGGTAAACGCATCGTCGAGCTTGAGGGTCCGCTCCGCATCACGCCGCTGCAGATGGCGGAGGCCTTCTCTGCCGTGCTCGGCAAGAGGGTCCGTGCCGAGCCGGTGGCAAGGGAGACATGGGAAGCGCTGTTTTTGAACCAGGGCATGCAGAACCCCCGACCCCGTATGCGCATGCTTGACGGCTTCAACGAAGGCTGGATCGAGTTCGAAGATGGCGAGGCCCGATCGCGCAAGGGCACAACGACCTTTGAGACCGCTATCCGCAAACTGGTCGAACGCGGTTGATGAAAACGCCGTGGCGGCTTCAGCGATCCCATGGAGGTCGCCACCTGAAGACGAGGCGCCTGCCCCGGCACAAGTCCCATACGAAGGCGCGTCAGGACGAGTCCCGAACGAGCCCATCTATGTATGTCTGGAGCGAGATCGATCCGCGAATTGAGTCCTCGGGATATTCGGGGCCATCGGCGGTGAGAGCCGTCATCCTGGCATATGAGTGCGCCGCCGCGTCGGAGAAGCCCAAATTGCGGTATGCGTCTTCCCAGGTTTCGCGCGGGATCACCTCGACGCGAACGGCCCGGCCGAGGGCGGCGGCGAAGGCTGCGGCAACGTCATTGGGAGAGTATCGTTCCGGCCCTTCGACTGGGTATATGCCGATCCGGTCGATCGGCTCCCGCAGGAGCTGTGCAGCCACACTTCCCAGATCCTCGGGCGCGACCATCGGCAGCGTGAGGTCGGCCGGGAGCATGGTTGATAGCACCCCGTCCTTCGCGACAGGTCCCACCATCGTGTCCCAGTTGCTGTAGTAATAGGCTGCGCGGATGACACTGGCGGGAATCGGCTGGCCTCTCAGGCCCGTCTCCAGTTCGTAAAGGACATTGAGATCGCCGCATTGCTCGCCCGGCTGCGCGCCCATGGTTGATTGCGCCACCACCTTCTCCAGCCCGGACCCTTCGATCGCCTCGAGCAGGCAGCGCACGGTCTCGCGCTCCTCCCGGTCCGTATCGCTCGCGATGTCAGCGTTCGGGTTCAGCAGGAAGGCCCGCTTCCCGCGGCGGAACACGGTCCGCAGCGAGGTGACGTCGTGGACGTCGGCGATCGCAACCTCTGCGCCCCGCTGTCGCCATGCGCCCGCCTTCTCAGGGTTTCGGGTGACGATGGTGACGGCTTCGCCCCCGTCGAGCAGCGTCTTCGCCACTGCTGAGCCAACGCGCCCCGTCCCGCCAACAATGATGTACATCGGTCATGCCTCCCGCAATCATGCCGAGCACAACACTTCGGCGCTGCCGAAGGTTCCATTGCCGTTAGGCGCGCAAACCAGAGCGTCAAGCAGCGGCGCTATCTTCGCTGCGTATCGAATGGACGGGAGGGCGGCTCCGCAAGGGTGATGCGATTGCCGTCCGGGTCCGCGATCTGGGCAATCCTTCCGTAGTCACCCTCGGATTCACCTGTGAGCGTCACCCCAATCTCTTCGAGCGCTCTGCGGGCTTCATCCATTTTCGGCACCACAATGGTCAGCCTGCCGAAACCAGCATTCTCCTTGTCGAGGAAGATTTGAATGTTCGCTCCGGCGACGTTGCGCCATTGGATCAACGCCTCCATCGGACGATCATCGGGCTCCCGGTCAAACAGCTGCGTGTAAAACTTCTCCGCTTTATCCATGTCTGCCGTTGCGAGCGCGGCGTAGATTCCCTGGATCAGCATTGCCATAACTCCCCTTGCTTACCGCCTCCACGGTAATGAAACAGGACGAGTTGCGTTCCAGATGTGCGTGGATGGCGGCAAAGGCGGCCTGAAGGCCGTGCGCTACTCGGTCAGGCTGGAAAGCAATTCGTCGAGCTGTTCCAACTGCTCCGGCAATGCGACAGCCGAGCCCTGCAGTGCTTCCTCAAGCGCCTCCCTGGTCGGATAGACTTCGTGGAAAACCACAAGTGTCTTCCCGCCCTGGTCTTCGAAGGTCACGGTGGTGATTGCGCCCTCTTCGCCCTCATCATTGGTCCAGACGATGCGCTCGTTCGGCGCCACCTCGAGATACTTGCCATAGAAGGCCATGGTATCCGAACCGCCGGCGCCGAATTCCAGCCGATATTTGCCGCCGGTGCGGACGTCCATTTCGCATGATACCAGCGAAATGCCGGGCACCGATTTCGGCACCCACCAGCGCTGGAACAACTCGGGCCGGCTCCACGCCCTGTAAACCGTGCTCGGCGGCGCATCGAATATCCTGGTTACCACGAGTTCGCGATCCCCTCTGCGCTCGACCGACGTGCGGTTCTGCGCGCCACCTGCCCTCTCAACTTGCTCAGTCATCGCTTTCCTCCCGTTTCATTTCGCTGATGATTTCGTCCAATGCTTCGAAGCGGGCCTCGAACAGCCTGCGATGCGCCTCGATCCACTCGGCCTCTGCCTTGAGGCCGCGTTTCCCGAGCTTGCAGGTTCTCACCCGTCCGACCTTCTGCGTGACGACGAGCCCCGCCCGCTCGAGAACCTGGACATGCTTCTTCATGCCGGTCAGCGTCATCTGGAACTTGTCCGCGAGACTGGTGATCGACGCGTCCCCTCGCCCAAGCTGATCGATGATCCCGCGACGGGTCGCATCCGACAGCGCCGCGAATGAGAGATCGAGAGGAGGACTTTCATACTGAACCATATGGTTCAGTGTATAACCTGCTCGCGCAGGTAGCGCAAGCGTCCCTGCTGTAAACCGGTCATTCGGGGTCATGCACCGCGGCGGCGGCAAAAAGATCGTCTGGCGCAGCCGACAGTTGCCGAAGGAGCTCGGCAGCTTCGCGCCCTCAGTACAGCCACGACGACACGCCGTATGTCGCTCCGAAAGCCCGCGGTGGCAACGAAGGGAGATGCCGCCGATCAGCGTTCAGGCGGAGGACCTCAGGTGAGTTGAGCGAGGATATCGTCAACGACACCCGTAACGCTACCCGCGGTGTCGATATTGATGCCGACGGGAAGATACTCCCGGGTCTTATGGTAACGGAGCACCAGAGCCCGCTCGGCCGGCTCGAAGCCAGGCTCATCGGGCCGCCCATCCAATCGCCGGTTCAAAGTCTCAACGTCGATGTCGAGCACGAAAACCTTATCGAACAGGTGCAAGAACTTGTGGAAATTGCGCGAGCCGCCACAGAAGAAAGTGACAGGGTGGGTGGTGTCGGCAGCAATGGCCCGGACCTTTTCGGCAGGCCAGATCCAATGCGCGTATCCCCAGACAAGGCGATCGGCGCCTTCAGGTGGTCCCGCGAGTGCCTGGCCTGTCTCGGGGTCGCCCACATATGCCAGGACGCGGTCGCCATGGACAACATGGTAGCCCCGCCGCTCCAGTTCGGAAGCGACAGAGGTTTTTCCAGTGCCCGAACTGCCTTCGATCAAATAGTTCTTGATGCCCATGAGCGCTCTTATCACGGGCTTTGATCCGGTGAGAAGAGTCTCACCGGACGGAGGATGAGCCGGCACGCCCGTCACTATGTCGACATCGATCGGCTTAGCCGAATCGTTCCACCAGGAAATCGATCACCGTCCGCAGCATCGCTGTCGGACGCCGGTTTGGGGCATAGATGAGGTACATCGGCACAGGCCTGTAGGACCATTCCGGCAGCACCTGCTCAAACCGCCCTTCGGCGATATCGGCGGCGAGCAGCAGTTCCGGCTGAAGCACGATTCCCGCGCCGCTGAGCGCGGCCATGCGCAGTGCTGCGCCCTGATTGGTGGAAAATTTTCCGGAGACCGGCACATCGCGCATTTCGCCGCCCGGCCCGACCAGGTGCCAGCGGTCACGCATGCGCCAATAGGAATGGCCGAGGCAGAGATGGGTCGTCAGATCCTCCGGCAAGGCCGGCCGGCCATGGCGGGCAAGATAACCCGGCGAGGCGGCGAGAATGCGCCGATAGGGCGTGAGTGCGCGGGCGACGAGGCTGCTGTCCGATAGCGGGCCGATGTGGATGCCGAGCTCGAACCCCTCGCCGACGAGATCATGGACATTGTTGTCGAGCGACAGCTCGATGCTGACGTCGGGATAGGCATTCTGGTACTCGATCAGCGCCGGCACCAGGACTTGTGTGCCGAAGCTGACGGGCGCCACCAGCCGAAGCCGGCCGCGCGGCGCCGATTGCAGCTCGCTTGCCGAAGCCTCGGCCAGCGCCACTTCGGCAAGCGCGCGCTTGCAGCGCTCGTAATAGAGCTGGCCGACCTCCGTTAGCTGATGGCGCCGCGTGGTGCGATGGATCAGTTCCAACGCGCGCCTGCCTATGGAAAGCCGACCTTTCTTCGAAGCTGCGGGCGCGGCGTTGATCGACGGGTCTGCAACGAGCCTGAGCATCAGCAGCGATTTGCAGGATGAAAGTTGCAGCGTCGGGGCTCAGTGCTACGGTAGCGGCGGTCGAGCGGAAAAAGATAACCAACCATAGCTCAGGCTTTGTCTTTCACCAGTGAGGAAGAACCTAACGATTTCAGTCGATGTATAAAGCTACTATTGAGAAGTTGTCTGTGGGGCCTCGTTCCTCGACTTCTCTGTGAACGTTCTCGACCAAGACGGCGGGAGTTGGCGATATTAGGGCCAGCTTTTGCAACTCACGTAGAAGGACGATGTTATGAACACCATCTGAGGTTAGAAAAATTCGATCATTTTGACGGATATTGAACTTAAATGAATCGATACGCGGATTGCCCTTATCGCCCAAGGCACTTTCCAAGATATGCTTCCGTTGGTATGTCGCTAGTTCATCCTTGGTAAGTTTCCCGGCGTCAAATAGCCTCTGCCCCTCAGAATGATCTGTTGTCAATCTCTTGATGCCGTTAGCTCTGGCAAGAGCTGCTCGCGTGTCGCCGCAGTGGATGCCAATAAGTCCTGAGTTGGAGATGGCAACAGCGGTCAGCGTCGTGGCCATTCTGTTTCGTTTGTCAGTCGAATTTTGTTGATTGCGAATTTCGTGGTGGGCCGCCAAGGCGGCGGCCGTCATCGTCGACTCATTGATCTCAGTTTTTTCAAGATATGCTCGGAAGGTTGTGACCGCGAGCTTGGAAGCTATATCGCCTCCACCCATTCCACCTAGGCCATCCGCAATGCACGCAACAGTGGTATCGGCATTTGCGCGCCAGCAATCCACCGAATCTTCATTCACCGCCCTTGGGCCGGAGGCCGTGAAAATCGAGTAGGTCACTCTCATAAGCATAGATCCGCTAGCGCGCTGACCAGTCTCGGGTGAAGGTTAATCCTCTGGAAATCAATCGACCCCTCAAGATGAGATATCTTGCGGCACACAGCGGATTTGCCTTCAATGTGGAATTTCACCACCAGGCGTTTTGCCAAGTTCTCATCCATATCGGGCCCGCACAGGCTCACGAACTTGCGCTCAACGTACCAACGATTGTGGCTGGTTCCCAATTCCAGCAGCGCCATCAAACATTCAACTTTGGTTTCAAAGTCACAGTTTTGGAAGAACACATCAACGCGGTTTGCTATTGCGTCCGATAGGTCGAAATTAAACGCTGTTCCAGAGACCCATTCTGCGAACACAAGGCCGATCCGTTTTGCAGAGTCCGGCGCGTCCCGGCAAACTGCTTGAATTCTATCCGCTGTCAACCGACCGCAAATGGCTGCTATGTCGGCCCTGGTTGCCTTCTCGTCTAAGTAGGAAGCTAGACGGTCCCACGTCTCCCTATCTGGTGCCTCTGCGGCACTGAGAATCGCGAGAAAGTCTTCCGAGTCATCGCTTAGCGTTCCGGCAGGCTCATACTCTACAGTGAGGATGGCGTCCAAAACTGCCTTCGCTGACGCGAAGCGTTTGCTAGGATCATCTTTCGTGCACGCTGCAAGAATGGGGCCAAAATCACCATCTTCCCTTATTTCACGGAAAGGAACCCTGGGCTCCTTCCCAACCATATCATGAAGGATGCAACCCAACGAATACACGTCCGAACGCGCCGATGCCTTTCTCAAGTCGTTGGCTATTTCGGGAGCAGTGTAGAAATCCGATCCTTTTCCCATCCCCGATTTGGTCAACTCCGAAAGATTGGATTCTTTCATGGAGATGAGGCCAAAATCGCTTATGGAATAGGTAGTTTTACCGCCCGTAGTATATCTAAGTACGTTTTGGGGCTTCAGGTCGCGATGATAAATCTCCATGGAGTGTATTTCTTCAAGAGCAGAGACTATGTCACTGATTGCGGAAACAAAATTTCCACCGAGAGTCCGATCTTTTTCTAAATCATCATCAAGACTGCTCTCAGCTAAAGGCATTAAATAGTATGGTGGCTCAGCTCCAAGGTCGCTGCCTATTATTGGAACAATGTTAGGGTGAGAAATAGCAGATTGTACTTTAACTTCTTTTGCGAATCTCTTAATTACATTTGTAAGCAACGCTGCACTTAGTGGTTGATTCTGCGAGAATTCTTTGCGAGCGCAACGTTCTCCATTGGCTAAGACAACTAGATCTACATTCCCAAAGCCGCCTTGGCCTATTCTTTTTTCAATTTTCATTCTATGCCCCACGGAGAATCGAACCACATTCATTTAAATAAATCGCGACCAAAAACAGCCGTGCGCTAGGCAAGCCGTAGCGCTGCCAAAAGTCAATCCATTCCACGGGCTGAAATGGTGTGCCGAATCAACAATGTAAAGTCGAGTGCTAGCAACCGTGGCCATTTCCAACCGGTGACCGCTATTCTAGGTTTGAGTGAAGCGGTAGGTTTAGGGGCATACTTTGGTTGAGTACGAATACGTCAAGCTTGATCGACGCCTTGCTGAGATCAGCACTGTCCATATGAGTGAGCTTAGCAGCGCCATGACTACGGCGAACCTAAGATCACGCGATGAAGGGTATTCATGGGCCGAGCTTTCTGCGCTGGATTGTGCAATCGTGCTCGGGTCAGCAGGCGCAGGAAAGACGCGGGAGCTTTTAGAACTCGCAAAGCAACTTCGCGCGTCCGGGACACCGGCTTTCGTACTTCGAATCGAGGCGCTTCTTCGACTTCCTGTCGAACACTCCTTTTCACCTTTCGACCAAGCCGCCACTTCGGTTTATGCGAAGTGGAAGGCACGGGGAGGGCCGGCGGTCGCATTACTCGATGCGCTAGACGAGGCTCGTCTACCAGACGCGCGCAACACCAGCGCACTTGCTGACGCATTAACTAAGCTCTCTGCTTCAGTAGGCAAAGCCGGTAGGGAACTAAATGTGATCATCACCTCAAGAGCCAGCGAATGGCAGGGGGATAGTGATCTCCAAGCTATCAGAACGGTGATCAGAGGACTTAGACCACCTGCTGCTAACGAAATTTCGCCTTCGGTCAAGACCTTCCGCCTGCTTCCGCTTCGAGCCGATGATGTCAGGGCCATCGCCGCCAGCAGGAACATTGATGCTTCAGAGTTTGTCGGGGCAATCGATAAAGCGAAGGCGGCCAATCTGGTCTCCCAACCGCTTGACGCGCAGCTCCTGATCGACCTTTGGCAGGAAGCCATCGAGCATGGCCGTGAGCCGACGAGCATTTTCCGTTCAAGACTGCGGGTCTATGACGACATCGTGGGATTTCGTCTGCGCACAGAGAGCGGCCAAGAGCGCCGATCAAACATTGATCCCCTTCTCGGGCGACGCGCATGTGAAAAGCTGGCTGCGGTCTCACTTCTGACTGATATCCAGGACTTCACCACAGATCCGTCCACACAGCACGCGATTAATGCACTATTCGCTCTGTCCACGGATACCGAACGCTGGTCCGTTGTCGAAGTGCGCCAACTCCTCTCCTATGGCATCTTTCAGCCTTCTGTTTCTGGTCGAGTGCGCTTTGCACATAATGAGTTACGCGACTATCTTGCAGCATGTCACCTCCGCGGAGCGATTGCTCGAAATGCAGGTTCACTCGATATTGTGAATCCGCTTTTGGCCCGAGGCTTTGGGCATGTTGAGATCCCTCAATCCAGCGAACACGCCTTTGGATGGCTTGCCGCGCTTGATCGGATCGCTCGAAAACTGGTGACGGAGCTTCGCCCTGCCCTTTTGATCGAAACGGGTGATCCCACGGCGTTGACAGTGGAGGAGAAGTCGCAGGCCATTCGGTCACATGTCGCCGCATATCAAGATCGAACTTACCGAGGAGAGTGGTTCTCAAACCAGGATGTTCGTGATTTCGTCACGTCGGACCTCGCCACAGCCATTCGAGAGCAGCTTGCGATCGCGGTTTCCCCCGAAGTTCGCGAGTTGCTAATTGAGATGATCCGGTTCGGCAGGATGTCGACTTTGGTTCCCGAGTTGGCGACGATCGCTTGCGATCAGGGCGAGAAGTTTCGGGTAAGAGCGGAAGCATGCTTTGCCCTAGCTGACCTCGACGACACGACTTTCGCGCAGGCCGTGATGGATGCAGCTCTCTTGGCTGATCCACCCGAGCATGAGGATACGCAAAGCGCCCCTTCATGGAATCTGTTTGTCGCAAGTGCCCTGTCTTATACAGTGCCGGCGGGCATATCCATCTTGGACGGGATCGCGCTGACCAATCGCGTGCGCCGTGAAGGCAGAAATTACTCTTCTGCGACGTCGCACTACCTGCAAGAGTTTGTCGCGCGGCTAACTGTTCCTGAGATTGGCAACTGGCTCCAAATTCTTCTCCGGTTCGCGAAAGGCCAGCGCGATTCCAACCGAGATATGATGCCGGCACGGATCTCTCGCTTTAAAGCTCTGGGACAAGCGATATGTCATTGCATCAATACGCTCCTCATGGAGGACCCCGCTGGCATCCAGCGAGCCTTGCTTCTGGAAGCGTTGGAATTTGCCTTTTCGATCGCCAGAGACCCAGACTACTCCCTGCGGGAAAGTGGTTTTCGCGCTCTAGCGCGCACTTTGAGAACCCTGCCGGATCTCAAACATGATCTGATTTCGATGCGGCTAGCGCTTTTCTCGCAAAATGACATGAATGTGTACTGGATTGCCTATCAGACAATAGATCCGCTCAAATTGGACAGAGGCGATCATGGCTGCGAAATCTTCACTGCCGAAGACGTTGAAAGGCTTGCCGATCTCATGACGGAACGCCCACTTGGTAGGGAGAGGGAGCTGGCATTTAGATGCGCGGTCCAACTGGCGGATCAAATTCAGTCGCGACCCGAGCGCGACAAGGCAATATTAATCCTGAGGCGATATGCTCGCCGTTACGGGGGGCGAGACCTCAAAAGAGCGTATGGGAGATTGGCTCCGCTTTGGCGGTTCGCAAGTCGATTCCGCCACGATCACCAATATAAGATACGTCGGTGGGCACGTTCATACCTCGAGACAACCTCCAGCGCCTTTTGGAGGGTCTTCAACACGTTCATTTTCCTACGGCGATGGCGACTGCTGTCGAGTGGTCAGGAGAAGGGTCTGCTTATATGGGCTGTACGTAGAAGCCCCAACGATCTCGGGACAGGTGTTATAGATGACGCGAGTGCCCGCCACGGAGAGTGGATCGGCAAATTGTTCGCTGCGGGATTCAAGGCGTACTGGAGAAACAACGATATATCCTATGCCGATCGCGATACCTATGGGGCACTTGTCGGACTAACAGGTCTCGCCCTCGAAACCCCAGAAGCGTTGGCGCAACTTCCTGATCATCTTATCGAGCGAGCCTTCCGGTATAGCTTTGCTAATTTGAACGGCTTTCCAGACTGGTTATTTCCACTTGCCCTTCTGAAGCGCGAGCTTTTCACGGGTATCTCGATCGGCATTCTTGAAGAGGACATAGCGAGCGGTGGCGATAAGGAGTTCACGTCGGACGGCTTCAGCAGGATTGCTTATTCAAGCAGTGATATCCGTGAGCTGATTGCCCCGCCCCTGTTACAGCTATTGGTAACATCTGGCATACCTAACAACCGACGCGATCTAGAGATTGCCGTAAACCTTGTCGCCCGCTCTTCTGCGGTCAACCCAACTGTCCTAACACCCTTCCTGCGGCAAAACTTCATCGCGGCCGTGTCGAGCTTCAGCATGTCGGACGCATGGATATGGCTCGATGCGCTCTTCTGCGTGGAGCCCTCCACAGCTTGGGCTGCGTGGACGACGGCATTCGGTCATCACTGGAGCCCGTCAAGCAAAGCGCTTTTCATGAGATATATGGGGCGAGAATCGTCTTCGTATTCCAGAGCGGAAGAACAGGATACAGAGCGTAATAACCTAGCCACAGATGCCGGTGTACTGAGAATTCTGGTGAAAGCTGCTCACCTCGTTTGGCCACCCGCCAACGACCCCGTGCATGAAGACGTTTATTCTCCAGGAATCGCGGAGAAAGCGACATCGAGACGTTCCTATTACCTCAATGCCTTGGTGACGCTCGGAACTAAAGAGGCCTTGGTGTGCCTAGATGCACTCGCGGCGGATCCTGATTTAAGGAGCTATCGGGACTCATTCCTTTTTCAGCGGGACAAGATGGTCAGAGTATCGGTTAAACGTGAATTTCTGCCGGTTAGCGAAGCTATCACGTTCCTAAACTCATTCTGCAAGCCGCCGACTTCAATCGAAGAGTTCCGAGCGTTGGTCAAACGTCATCTCATGGCGCTTTTGGAAAAGCTGCATCATTTCGACGACGATGAAGGCTTTGTCTTCAGAAGCGGTCGCGGCACGGAGGACGACATCCGCAACTGGTTATCGGGCAGAATGCGGGAAATCGGCGCAGAACATTACGAAGTGATCCGCGAACAGGAGGTCGCTATCGAGAACAGGCCGGACCTCAGGATTCATGCGCGCAACGCGGACCTTGGCTTGATCTCAGTAGAGATCAAGATGGCTGACGAGGATCATTGGACCGGAGACGTATTGATTGACAAAATTCAGTCCCAGCTCGCAGAACAATACATGTTTGAAAATGGCTCACACACCGGATTCTATCTGCTAGCAAACGGAGCCAAACCCCGGGAGAGGGTTATTCACCCCAAAACTCGGGTCACCCTCCGGAAAGCTTTCGCAAAGAAAGTCGCCGGCAAGACAGTCAATTTTCAGGGGCTGATTGAGAAGGCTAACTTGAAGGCAGCCGCAGTTACCTCGACACTAACGGGCAACAAGGTCGTCGAGGTAATACCGGTTGATTTATCGGAAAGATAACGGTGTTATCGGCACCTCGTGCCACCAGTGTTTGGGTCCCTGAGCAGCCTGAACGGGCGCATGAGTGCCGGAGCTCGGATTCACGAATGAACAAGTGGTAATCAGGGGCGATCGGTGGGGGAGACTCGATAGCGCCGTCTCGGACGCGGCTCCAAATCGGTGGTCGTATCATACCGAGCCCGACGAACGATCGTGGTGCGAAGCCAATGTCGGAATGCGGCTAGCACCTTGACAACCCTATGTTCGCATCATCGGCGGCAGGCCCGGCCGCGGCCCTCCCATTCCCAGCGGAACCAGCGATAGCGTACGGATACCCGCCTCGTCGGCCGCACGCAAAAGCACTTCGCGGAATTGTTCCGGGGCAATTTTGCCGGTGATGGCGTCGACGCAGGCTTTGACGGCAGCCATATATTCCTCGCCGTCGTCGCAAGGCCAGTCGTTCATCAGGAGGCGCGCCCCGTCGCCCAGTGTCCACACGATCTTGCGAGATTTCGGACCTCGCAAAGCAAACCCGACAGGCGTGAATGCTGATGATGTATTCCAGCACATTTTCCCCGACCCTCAACGCACGGATACTACAGTCCCCATGTTCAATGTACGCGCGTATTTAAAAATTTGGAATTGAAATTTGTCGTGAGACACGGCTTGAACGCGAATTTGTGAATGAAAGTTCGCCGTAATTCGGCGCTTACGCTGACGAGGCTGCCGCCGGAGCAGAGGGAGCGCCAATCCAAGTTGTATCGAAACGCAAAACGCCTCGCCCACATTCTGATGTTTCGGCTGAAACCTGCGAGCGCTTTTGGGGATCTAAGATCCAATCTCGCACTATCCGCCGATGCGTCAGGTTGTCGGCTTCACGCTGTTTTTTGTTGGAGCAGCTTTCAGGCGGATGCGAAACGGACGGCCTTCGGCATGATCGACCTCGAAGGCGTTCGTCTTCTTGACCAGATCGCCCAACTTCTTGAATCCGAACGTCCGTGGGTCGAAGTCAGAGGCCAGATTGGCAAGTTGCTTTCCAACTACGTTAAGCAGGATCCATCCATCGTCGGTCTCCATCTGCGCGATTGCTCTTTTGATGATCGGTGTTGCGGCGCTAGGCGGCCGTAATGGTGACGCAACCTGTACGGTGCCCGCTCCGTTCGACGCGACCGAAGGCGCGAGATTTTCCGTGTAGATGAACCGACGGCATGCCTGGCGGAAGCTCTCCGGCGTCTTCTGCTCCCCGAAGCCGAAGACATCGATCCCTTGTTCCCGAATGCGTGAGGCGAGACGCGTGAAATCGCTATCTGATGACACCAGGCAGAAACCGTCGAAGCGGCCACTATGCAGCAAGTCCATCGCATCGATGACCAGCGTGATGTCTGATGCGTTCTTGCCCGTGGTGTAGGCAAACTGTTGTTGAGGGATGATCGCGTGTCTTGCGAGGACGTCGATCCATGCCTTGGAGCGAGCATTGGCGAAGTCGCCATAGATGCGCCGCACGCTCGCTTCGCCGATCTTGGCTATTTCCTCGAATAGACCGTCAACGATCTTTGCGGAGGCGTTGTCAGCGTCGATTAGAACAGCAAGACGTGGCGAGCGTGGTTCAGGCATGTCAAAGCTCCGTGGTGATTAATAGGCCCCAAATTCAAGCTGGCTAACTCTGTAGTTCCTTCAACCATGCGGTTGCATCACGTTTCGCCTATCGCGAATGAGAGCAGCTAAAGGGACTATGAATGGCGTGCCGTGTGGCCCCCTCATCCGCCCTAGGGCCACCGACCGGGGTTGAGCCACGGGTCTCAACCCGTCCTTCGGACCCCCGAGGGGAGAAGAGGGAGCGAGGGGCGCCGATACTGTCAAAACGAACGAGCCTTTCCCTCCATAGAATTCCCGAGTGGGGAGAAGATGGGGCACACAGCTCACCCGCTCAGTCCCACCCTTCTGCCTGCTCACTTCAATTCGGCGCTCACCCGAAAAATCCCGCCGGCCGAAACATCCGAGCAGACGACGAAAGTGGAGCCCTCCTGGGCCATGAAGGCGACGTTGCCGCCGGCTTCGCAGGGGGTGGCGCTCCATTGCAGGATGATGTCGCCGTTGTCGGGCAGTTTTTCCGTCGTCAGCTTGACGGCGCTCGCCATCCATTCGGTCGCCGACGGCAGGTGGACGGGGGCGTTCAGCTGTTTCGACAGCCAGGCGGTATAGTTCTGTGCCTCGGCGAGCGGCACGTCGTCGGCCGGCTGCTCGGGATTGCCGGCATAGGCCTGGGCGGAGGCCGGGTCTGAGTTGGCGGTGTAATACTCGGCCATCTCGGCGCGGGTAACCGCCTTGGCCTGCATGCAGAAGGATTTTTCGACCTTCACGGCGCCATTGGCGACGCCGAGCATGCCGCCGAGCTCCTTCAGCGACGAGGTCATCAGCCGGACGTTGTCGAGCGGATAGCTGCCGGCAGGGATGGTCTCGAAGGCGACATTGGGTGCAACCGGGCAGAAGCCGCGCGCCGAGAGCGCTTGGAGATCGGTCAGGATCGGCTGATAGGCTGCGATGGCGAGCTTGTAGGCCTCGGCGGTGTAGCGGCCATCGGCCTCGGTGAGCTTCGGCGCCAGCGCGGCAAGTGTCGGATCAGTGGGGCCGGCGCGCGTCGTCAGCGAGGCGTGGAGATCGGTGACTTTCTGCCTCAGCGCCGTCGCCTCGTCCTTGGCCGCCATCACATCCGATATCAGTGCGGCGAAGAGCTTGGCGGCGTCGCCGTAGCCGGAGGTCGCGGCCGGCAGCTGCCATTGCTCGGCCTTGGCCTTGGCCTCGGTCATCAGGCCGCTCGCCTTGGCGACGTCGGGGCTGTCGCCGGCGCCGATGCGGGTGACGGTTTCGCGTTTTGCCGTGGCGTCCTTTTCGGCTGCCGACAGCGCGGTCAGCCCCTTGGCGAGATCGTCGTAAGCCGTTTTCGCTGCTTCATAGTTGTCGACCGCGCCATGCATCTGCTGGGCGGCGGCGCTGTCGGCGGCGGCCTTCATCTTGCTGTCGGCCTCGGCAAAACTCGGGGCCTTGTCGCCGCCGGCGGCGGCAGCGGCCGATTTGGCCTTTTCAGCGTTTTCTTTCGAGATTGAGATCAGCGATTTGCCAAGGCTGATGGCGGCCTTCTGGTAGCCCGGAAGCGCCTTCTTGTAGTCCTCATCCTTGAGGGCGGCATTAGCCTCGGTCAGTGCGGCGGCGCCGGCATCATAGGAGAGCTTCGCCTCGTCGCCGGAGGGGCGTTCCGGCGCCTTGGCGGCGACGGCTTTGTCCCTGCGGCTTTCGGCCTCCTTCTTCCAGGTGCCGACATCGGCGACGAGCTTGGGATCGGGGCGCAGCAGCTTCGGGATCGTGACGACGCCGACACCGATGCAGATCAGGAGCAGCGCACCGATCATCGAGAAATGCGCCAGCGTCCATTTCTTCCGCTTCGGCGCTTCCGGCTGTTGCGGCATGCCGCCGCGCGGGTCCCAGGCCATCGGCTGGATGCCCGTGGTGACGCGGCTGAATTCGCCGAGCGCATCGGCGCCCATGCGCGGTCGCTGGGCCGGATCGCGGCTCAGCATTCTCTCGATCAGGCTGGCCAGGCCCTCGGGAAATCCGGGGATCAGCACGTCGAGGCGCGGGAAGATGTTGGAGGGGTCGAGATGGATGTTCTTCCAGCTCTGCTCGCGCTGGTGCTCGTCCTCCCAGACCATGACGCTGTCGAAGACGCTGGCATAGGTCTGCCGCGGCAGGAAGAGCTTGTAGGCGATCATGCCCATCGCATAGATGTCGAGTGCGGCGGAGGCCGAGAATGTGCCGCTGGCATAGATCTCCGGCGCGCCGAATTCCGGCGCATAGGGCGGGATGATGTGCTCGCCGATCCTGGAGATCAGGTGCAGGTTGCCGATCCGGACCGAGAGGCCGGAATAATCCTCCGACACGTAGATGCACTGGTCGGTCAGGGCATTGTGGGCGTAACCGGCCCCGTGCAGCGTCGCCAGCCCTTCGAGGATATGGCGGCCGATCTCGATGGCGCGGTCATAGGCGACCATCTCGGTTTCCTCGAGATACTGGTGCAGCGTCTTCGACGGCCGCTTCTCGACGATATAGAAGTTGTCGTCTTCCGGCGATGGCGGGATCAGATCCTCGATCTCGACGAAGCGCCGCGCCGTCAGCGATTTGGCCTCGTTGACCGAGGTCCAGACCCGCTCGAAGCGGGCCTTGTCCAGTTTCAGCGCCACATCGGGCGCGACGATGAAGACCGAACGATCCATCCGCTTGTCCTGAGCCGGATAGACGATGAACTCGTTTTCATAGACCGGCTCGCCGATCGTGTAGCGGGCGATCAGATCACTTCTCATGCACGTGTCCCCCTGCCATTTTGTCTTCATCAAAGCGCATGTCATTCACCCGCCAGAAGCGGATCGCCGATCAGGCCGGCGGCGAGAAACAGGCCGGTCTTCGTATCGCGAAGCGCGAAGGCGAAACGGGCGTCGGCGCTCACCCGCACCAGTTTCGGATCGATGCTGCGCTCGGTGACCACGGCCGTTGCCGCCGCCGCTTCCGTGCCATTCTCATCGACCTTGATCATCGTCTTCTGCAGAACGCGCGACAAGCTGATGTTTTCCGTGGTGAACCTGGGAAAAGCCGCATCGCTCGCCTTATCAGGCGAAAGGCCCATGGCATGGAGTGTCGGCATCAAATCACGCCCGTCATTGAGGGAAAAGCGGGGCAGGAAGATTTCCCCCTTGGCGGCTTCGAATTTCTCGCCCTGGAGCCAGGAGGCAAGGGTTTTGAGATCGGAACCGCCGACACCCTTTTCCGAGCGCGCCGCGATCACCACCATGCGGTAGGTTTCACCAGAATAGGCGAGGTCGACGGCTGCGAAACGATCGTCGACGCGGAATTTCTGGCCGTCGCCGGCAAGATGCATCATCGGCACCGAGACCGTCGAGCCGTCCGGCCGCCGAAACGGGGCGGCCGGGCTCTGAGCCTCGAAGGCGGTTTTCCAGCGCGCCTTGAAGGAGAGCGCGCCGAGGCTGATGAAGCCGCCGCCGGGCGGCGTTTCCAGGATCGCCGGAATGGCGTCGCGCGTCGCCTGCCTGACCCAGCCGTTGATGTGCTCGACGGATTGGGGCTGATCGAGATCCTCGATCGACGGCTTGATACGGTGACCGGCCAGCATGGGGAGGGCATCGGGGAGGAGCGCCAGCTTGTCGTCGAAGACGATCGCAACACCTGAGGCCAGCGGCGCATCCGCCGCCGGCGGCGTCTTCGGGTTCATCTCGTCGAGCACCTTCTCCGGCCCCTTGACCGCATCGCCGAAACCCAGCCCCCGTGCGATGGCCGCCTTGCCCGCATCCGAGGCGCCGAGGCTCGCGAGACCCAGCGCGGCGGCAAGGCTTGCCGGCGACACCATGATGTTGGCCGCCCCCTCTTTCGCCAGCGTGCGGTCGATCAGGTCGACGGCAAGCCCGGCCTGGGCGGCAAGGACCGCCCTGGTGTCGGTGGCATCGCCCGCATGGGCGGGCGCCAGCGCCATCAGGGAAGCGGAAAGGCCCGCCAGCAGAATGGATCTCGACATCATTCGCCTCCCTTTCAGCGGATGCGATAGAATTTGGAATCGAACGACCATTTGCCCTGGACGCCGGTCTCGTCGTCGCCGACGATCCTGAGGCTGCGGGCGAGGTCGTAGACATAGTTGAAGGCGGCGCGCTGGCCGACGAGCGGTGTCGGCACGTCAGGCAGGTCGAGCACTTCGATCGGCTTGTCGCTGAGAATGGCGACGACCATGCCGACGCCGGCCGGCCCCTCCACCACATATTCGAAACCGATATAGGGATTGCGGGCATCCGGCACGACCACCGGCCGGGCCGGATCGAGCCGGTTGTCGCCGCCCTTCGCCGTCGGCTTCAGGCCCATCGAGCGCTTGTTGGGATAGAGCTGCGTCAGCTTGCCGGCGGCGTCGATATCGACGAGGATCAGGTAGCCTGATTTCTTGGTGGAGACGCGCATCGCCACCTTGTCGCCGATGCTGACCGAGGTGCCGGGCAGCACGTCGACGGCCACGCCCGCCTCATTGTCGGTCTTCAGCGTGTTTTCGACGGCGGCGACCGGGGTCTTCGCCTCCTCTCCGGTGACGACGTCGCGGCCAAGCGCATCCGGGAGGCCGTAGAATTGCGGCACCGGCGTGAAGCGGCAGTCCTCGGAATGGGCCCGGCAATATTCGTCCGATTTGCGCCTGACATAATCAAGCAGGGCGGCGTTGCTGACGTCAGGCTTGTCGGCAGCGCGCGCCACCCCTTCCTGCACGCCTTCGATGAAGCGGCGGGTGAAGACGCCGAGCGGCGGTTTGGCCTCGGTATCGACCAGCGCCCATTGCCCGGCATTGACCGCCGACCAGACCATCGCCGTTTCGCCGCCGAAGGAGAATTTCGCTTCCTTGCCAGAGCGGTTCGGCGGCTGCAGCGACGCCAGAGCCGGGCCGAGGCAGCGCACCGTGCCGCCGGCGGGCGCGGCCACCGCGCTGCGGCTGCCGGGGCCGACATGGCAGGCATCGATCAGCAGCGTGACGCGGCGGTCCCTGAGGCTGTTCAGCCGTGCGGCGATTTCGGTCTCGCGGATCTGATTGGTGACGGTCACCTTGGCCCCCTCGCGCACCAGCTTGGCATCGGCGGCGACCAGCGTCGGGCTCGTCGTCGCCTCGGCGCCCATTTCCTCGGAGCCCTGGCCGCTGAAATAGAGGAAGACGCGGCTGCCGGCCTCAGACTGACGCACCAGCCAGTCGTCGATTTCGGCAAGGATCGCAGCGCGGGTGGCCTTGCGATTGGTGAGCGTGTGGATCTGTTCCGGACGGTAGCCGACCGTCTTGACGAGGAAGAGCTGCATCGCCTTCACATCGTCGACCGAGCCGGTCAGCTTCGCCTCGCGCATCTCATAATCGTCGATGCCGATCAGAAGCGCGCGGTCGCCGGGAGAACGCACAGCCATGGGCAGCTCGGCGGCCGGCGCCTGAACCTCGGGCTGGCTGCCTTCGGGCGAAGGCGATGCTGGAGTCTCCGTCGTTTCCGCAGGCGCGGTCGTGCTGCCGGGCGGCGTCGTAATTGCAAGGTTGGCCTCGAGCTGTGCAGCCGGCGTCTGCTTCTGCTTGGTGCCGGCCGTCGTCTCGCTTGCAGCGGGCCGGCGCTTGGTGTCGATTGCCGCCACCTGGTCCTCGGCGGCAGCAGCCGAAGTGTCGGGCGCGTTCGGCACGTCGCCATCGGTCCTGGCGGCGATCCAGTCGCGGAAGGCGGCGACGCGGGTATAGACGCCGTAATGTTCGGCCTCGGCGCAGCCGGCGCCCCAGCTGACGATGCCGAGCTGGATCCAGCGCTTGTCGGGGCGCTGCGCGACCAGCGGCCCGCCGCTGTCGCCCTGGCAGGCATCCTTGCCGCCCTCGGCGTAACCGGCGCAGACATTGCGCTCGTCGATCGGGTTCATGCGCATCGAGCTCTCGCGATAGGCGGCGCGGCAATCCTCGCGCGAGACGAGCGGCAGCTCGACCTCCTGCAGTTCGGTCGGCAGGTATTTGTCATCCCAGCCGTGATCGGCCTTGGTGTAACCCCAGCCGGTGACGACGGCGGTGTGGCCGGGGCTTTCCACGGCCTCGTCGGCGGCGGAGGCGAGGATTGCCGGCTTCGAGACGGCAGGTTCGGCAAGCTTGATGAGGGCAATGTCGTTGGCGAAGACCTTGCGGTCGAAATCCTCGTGAATGATCACGTCCTCGACGGACAGCCCCGGCTTATCAGGGCCGTCAACCGAGATCACCTTGTCGATCTTCTGCTTTCCCTCGACGATCAGGAGGTCGCGGGCGAAGAGATCCTGCTTGCCGGAACGGCCGCTGGTGACGCAATGGGCGGCGGTCAGGATCCAGCGCGGCGAAATCAGCGAGCCGCCGCAATGGCCGCCGAAGCGGCCGCGCTGCTCGGGATCGGGCGCCAGGATCTTCACCTGCCAGGGCCATTCGCCCTTCTTCGCCGCCTGGCCGCCGATCACCCGCCCGCCATCCTCACCGGCAAAATCGGTATCCTGCTGCGCAAACGTCGGCGCGGCCAGCAGCAGAAGGACGGCCGCAATGTTGAAGACCTTGCTGATCGACGTGCTCATAGCCTGGCTCCGGCGGAGGTATAGAGGACCGTAAATCCGACGCGCGCGCCCTCGGGCAGAAGCTCGCCGAGCTGTCTGGCGATGTTGCCGGCGGTGCGGCGCCGGTCGTTCTGTTTCAGGAATTCTACCAGACCAGGCATCGCCTGATCGGAGGTGACCGCGACGAGCAGGTCCGTGCCGAAGGGAGCGACGACGGAAAGATCGAGATCGAAGGTCGCAGACATCTCGGCATCGGCTTCCCTGTCGCCGGGATAGAGAAACTGCACCGTGCCATCGCCGGTGACGTCGAACAGCACGAGCTTGCGCCCGGCAAGCTCGGACACCGTGACGCCGACGCGCTCGCCGTCGCGATGAACCTTGTCGGATGGTGTCACCCGCACGGTTTGCGGGTTGATCTCCGACAGCCGCTTCAGCGTGTCGAGCGCGGCCATCCGGTCGACGACGAAGGGCATGTCGCCGGCGCCGACTTCGGAGGCGACGACATCGCCGCCGGCGATCGCCTCGCGCTTTTGCGGATCGAAGACGAGTTCGGCATTGGCATCGTCCGTCAGCTTGAACGGCGTGACGGCGGGAGCGACAGCCTCCAGCACCGGCTCCGAACCGAGGGCGGCAAGGGTGATCGGGGCGGGTTCGGGCGGCGGGGGCGGCACATTCGATTTCTGCCCTTCCGCCGGGCCGGCTTTGTCATAGGCATAGACAACGGCGCGGTCGAGATCCGCCCCGGGCGGGCTTTGCGTGAAGATGTTCTGCCGCTGGTCGGTGAACTGATAGACCGACTGGCGCACATATTCGAACAGCTCGCGGCGGGTCACAGTGCCGTCGCCGTTGCGGTCCGCAGCCCCTTCGAACGCGCGGGCGGTGGCATAACTCAGCGCCCCGCGCTTCTGAGCTATGCCGGGAATCGATATTTCCGGCGATTTGGTATGGTCGTCGACGGCGGCAAGAAAGGTCAACCGCTTGTAATCGAAGCCGGTGGAGAGGGCATCGGCCGTGGTCGAAATCGGCGCCAGGTCATCCTCCTCGATCGTATAGGACGGCGCCTGGCGCCAGGTGATCTCGGCGCCGCGCGGGTCGACATCGCGAGTGAGGCCGCCGGCATGGCAGGTGTCGGCGATAAACAGCACCTCGGCGCCTTTTTCCTCCAGCTTGTGGATCAGCACCTTGAATTCGTCGCCGAAGATGCGCTCGCGCGATCCCGGCAGCCTCGTATCGAAGCCGGCCAGCACATAGACCTCGTCGCGGCCGCTGGGTTTCGAGCCCTTGACGCGCTCCGGCTCGCTCGATCCGTGGCCGGCGATGCCGAGCACGACGAGATCGCCCTCGCCTGCCCTTTGCGTGACGGCGCCGATCGCATCGAAGATGCCCTGGCGGTCGGCCGCGCCGTTCTTCAAGAGCGTCATGTCCTCGACCCCGAGCGAGCGCAGCGACAGGGAAAGATCCTCGGCATCGGCGACGGCGCCGTGCAGCGGCGGGACATTGCGATAGAGATCGATGCCGATCAGAACGGCTCTGACCGTGCCGCGCTCGGGAGCTTCGATCGTCCTGGCGAGGCTGTTCGTGCCCGCCAGAACAAGAAGGGCGAGTGCGGCGGCCATGGGAGCGAATGTGGACATGGCCGGTTCCCCCTCGCCCCTCTATTCGCGGCGCCATTCGACGCGGCGGTTGAGCGCGTCGATATCGTCTTCGGTGAGGTTGGCGGTGGCGGTCACGTCAACCGGTTCGGAGGCGCCGCGGCCTTCCGCGTCGATCGTGGCGTCGATGCCGTTTTTCTTCAGGAAATCGGCAACGGCCTGGGCGCGGCGCTCGGAGAGCTTCTTATTGTAATCGTCGCCGCCTTTGCGATCGGTATGGCCGATCAGGATGACGCGGCCGGGCTTCTGCTCCTTCAGCGCTTGCAGCAATTCCTGGGCAGCCTCGGTGCCAATCGAGGTGAAGGTCGACTTGTCGAAATCGAAGGTGATCGGCACCGGGATGGAGACCGGCACGATGCCGCGCACATTTTCTGAATAGATGCCGCCGAGCACGCCGCTGCGGTGATCCTTCTCGGCCGGCACGAAACTGCCCTGCGGGTTGTCGCTGGTGGGATTGGCGGCCAGAATGCGGGCCTGGGCGGCGCGCTGGATGAGATCGGAGATGGTCTCGGCCGGCGGCGCCTTCGGCGTGCGGGTCTCGTTCTTGATGATCTCGATCGCCTGTTGGTAATCGGCGGCGGCATCGGCGAAGCGGCGGGCGGAGAAATAGATCTCGCCGAGCGTGGCGGAGGCCTGCCAGAGCACCTGCGGGCTGTCGGCGGCGACGAGCAGCGGTTCATACTCGGCGACCGGCTTGTCGGCGGCCATCATTTCCTGGGCGGCGGCGAGCCTCAGGGCTGCGACGCGGCGTTGGGCGTTGATCTGGAACTGTCCGCATTCGGCGCTGACGGCAATGGCATCAGCCTCGGAGGCGGCAGCCGTGATATCCTTGGCGGCAACGGCGGTGTTCAGCTTGTCGAGCAGGGCGTTGCAGGCCGGGCTATCGGCATTGGCGACCTCGATTTCCTCGCCGGACTGGCCGGGTTCGGCCGACCGGCCGAAGCTCATCGGCGGCATCTTGATGCTGAAACCGCCGGGAAGCTTGAATTGCGGCATCTTGATCTGCGGCATCGGCAGTTTCGGCATCTTGGTCTGGGCAGACTGGGACGGCTGCTGATATTGGCTCGGTTGTTTATATTGGCTGGGCCGGGTGGAGGCGGTGGTGTCGGCGGGGCCGATCAGCTGCAGCTCATCGGCGGCAAGCTGCTGGCCGGGCGCCAGGTTGGTGACGATCTTGTATTTCTTCGGCGGCTGCGTCACGGCCTGTTCGACCGGTTTGGGCGCGGGCTTCGGCTTTTCGGTCGCCTCGGGCTTCTTGGCGACTTCAGGTTTGACGACCGGTTTCGGCTTCGGGGCGGCCGGCGGTTTCGGCGCAACCGGCGGCTTTGCCGCCTGCTCGACCGGCGCGGGTTTTGCGGCGGGAACGGCGGCGACGGGCGGAACGACGGAAGGCGGCAGGGCGGCCGTGCTGTCGACAGTGGTCAGCGTCAGCGTCTTGCTGCTGATCTTGGTGCCGAGGCTGCGGGCTTCTTCGAGGCTGCGGGAGACGGCCTCCATGCCGCCGTCGATGGAGCGGAACATGCCGCTGCCGCTGCCGCCGAGATCGGCGAAGATGGTCAGCGGCTTGGAGGAATAGAAGACCTTGATCTGCTCCTGCCCGACCGGGCCCGAAACCTGCAGCCTGGCGCCGCTCGCCGGATCCGGCACCTGCACGCGCTTGCCGGCGGCAACGAGGGCATCGGTCTGGTATTTGTTCGGGAAGAGCTTGGTGACGGAGCCGTTCGGCGAAACGTTCAGCACCGTGACATAGGCGTTCTCGCTCGACTGGATGAAGAGGCCGACGACTTCGCCGACGGCATATCTCGCCTCGGCGCGATCGAAGGTGATGCTGACAGGCCCGCTCTGAGCCGGCGCTTCCGTCAGCGTGCGTTCGTTCTGCGCCCCGACCTCGGGGATCGGCGACAAAAGCGAAAGACATGTGGCTGCGGCCAGGATGGCTTTGCGGCTGAGCATCGGAACCTCCCCCTTCGAAACAATCTCACACTGTGCTGAAGATGAGAATAGCACCGACCGGTGAAATTGGGATGGCTTTGGCTGTCTTGCTTGAGGGAGGGTTACAAATTATTTGGAGCCGGAAAGATTGCGCGAAGGCAGAGGCGCGGCAAGACCCACGGCCGGCAATATCCGCCGTCCGTTTATAGTCGGACTGGATTGGAGAAAGACGGTTAGTTCTTCGGCTTCTGGCCGGCGGATTTCAGAATCGAGATCAGGTCGCTCATTCCCTCCGGCGAGGAATTGTAGAGCCAGAGAATATCCGGATTGTCCGATGTGAATTCCTTGCCGGAGCCCGAGCCCATGTCGCGGCCGGGCGAGGTCGTCTCCGGCAGCTTGCCCTGGCCCGGCGTCAGCCCCTCGGCGCGTTCATGGTCGGCGATAACAGCAACGGCGGCGGCAAAAGCCTTTTCATCGTGCCGGCGCAGCGCCGCAAGCGCGGGGTTTCGCGCCGCCAGCGCATCCTCGACCGATCCGGCATAGCCGATGCCGGCCATCCCAAGCGAAAGCAGCAGGCCGATCGACACGCTTATGAGCCGGGATTTCTTCATCGTCGTCACATCCGTCCAAGGGGCGCCATAACGCAACCGCTGCACACTTTTGCTGGAATTGCTCCAGAACGACAATAGGGAGAGCCCGAATGGAACGCAACGGCGCTCGGCGCCAATCGATTGGGAGGGGTGAAATCGGCTGGAGAGAGGTCAGAGGATCTTCAGCTGCTGCAGGGCGAGGCGGAGATTGCGCAGCATTTCGCCGAAGATTTCCTCGATCCTGCCGGTCGACCAGACGACCATGGTGCCATAGGGCGAGCGCCTGCGCTGCATGAAGCCGGCTGTCTCGAAATCGATCAGCGTTTTGCGGCAGGTCTCGCTCGACATGACGGCGACCAGGAAACGGGCGAGATTGGACTGATCGATGGCGCCTGATTTTTCAGCCCAGTTCTGGATCAGCCGCGGCTTGGTGTCGGCGGTGAACATCGAAGCGAGCGCCCGCTCCTGCGAAAGCCCGAGGCGTTGCAGCTTCGCCGGATCGCGGGTGAGCGACACCACGTAATCATTGTGCAGATCGGCGAAGCGCTCGACATCTTCAGCCGTGTTGATGCCGAAGACCTTCATCGAATAAAGAAACTCGGCCATCAGATAGGTCGGCTCGGAGCGCAACTGCGCCAGATGTTTTTCGTCCTTGCTGGCCGAGGCGGCGCAGACCCGATCGGAAAAGCCGATCCTTGCCGCGCGCACCTGCTCCAGCAGGCTGACGTCGAGCGCCACTTCGTCACCGTTCCAGTCCAGCATCGGCTTCCCTGCCAGTAAAACTCCAAGACGATGAAGTTGTACTATTGTCGACGCCGATCTCCAAATCGTTTGGAAAGCAACGCCTTGCTGACGAGCCGCTTCTATCCTAACATTTTAAGGACTTGGGGCATGATGCCGAAAGTTGTGAACGGTTTTCGGGCGACATCATTCTCTCACTCTTTAATTGTGAACAGGCTTCAGACCGAGGCCCCCAGGGCCAAGATGATCCTGTTCCGGGGTTCACGGCAATGCGCAGTTTCAGCTCGCATATTCTGATGGCCGCGGCGATCGCAATCGCCTGGCCTGTGCTCGCAAAAGATACGGTGATGATCGAGCTTCCGAGCGGCGACGGCGCCCGTTCGGTCGGCATCATCTCCGCCAATGAGGAGGTCGAGGCATCCGGACCGGCGGCGATCACCGTCGGCGACGACGGCACCGTCTACATCCTCGACCAGAACAATGGCCGCGTGCTCGCCGTTGACGGCGAACGCTCGCAGGCCGATCCGGAGATCCTGCCGCTGCCCGAAAATGCGGCGCCGGAGGATCTCGCCGTCGTCCATAACGAACTCTACCTGTGGTCGGACGGTATCGTGCCGCTCGAGCGCGCCACCGGCGCCGATGGCCGCTCGCAGACCCTGCGCGCCATCGACGGCGGCGATGCCGACGACTACACCCGCTCGGTCTTCGCCTCGATGGGCTCGGTGCCGCCCGGTCCGCTGAACAGCATCATCGACGAGATCGGCCGCAGCACCAGCCGGCCGCAAGCCCGCCCGCCGGTTGTTCAATACGTGCCGAGCCGCGGCCTCGGCGATATCGTCGCAGAAGTTTCGGCGGCAAACGACAAGGCGGAAATCCTGCTGCGGCGCGCGAGCTCGGAGGAGAATTTCCTCTCGCTTCAGCTCACCGGGGAAAACCGCATCGGCACCGTCGAACTGCTCGACATCGACACGACGGGCAGACCCTATGCGCTGGTCGAGCTCGTGCCTGCCGAGCGGCCGGAACGGACGGGCATGCTGGTGGTGCGCTTCACGCCGAACGGCGTGCTGGAGCGCATCTACGACCTGCCGATCGAACCCGGCACGGTTTTTTCCAGGCGGTTCGTGGCGATCGGCCCGCGCGGCGACGTGCTGTTTCTGCGCTCTGGGGAAAGCCGGGCGCAGGTGCTGAAACTCGAGGGGCGCGAGCCGGGCCGCAAGCTTGCCGTCGCCAGGCCGGCCAAGCCATCGATGGCGGCCAAGCCCGGAAAGGGGCCGAAGGTCGCCATCCTGCCGAAATCGCGCGGCGACGTCATCGAGCGGGCGATCGGCTTCGAGACGCTGAACTGGCTGGTGACGCCGGCGGCCTACGGCAAGGATCCGGGGCCGGCTTGCGACAACATGAACCGGCTGCGCCGGCCGTTCTACCTGTTCGGCAAACGCGGCCAGACGGTGAAGGGCGTGCCCTATTGCTGGGGCTGCAAGACGCCGCTCGAGGACTTCACCGAGGGTGTCGTCGACGGCCAGACGGCCGGCAATGTCTGCACCAAGAGCGCGCCGCAAACCAATATTCTCGGCGTCGACTGCTCCGGCTTCGTCAGCGAAGCCTGGGGGCTGAAGATGCATGTCTCGACCCGGGCGATCCCGAGCATTACCAGGCGGCTTGCCGACCCCTGGTCGCTGCAGCCGGGCGACGCGCTGAACCGCCCGGGTTCGCATGTGATGCTGTTCATGCGCTTCACCGACGACCGCAAGGTGGAGGTGATGGAGGCAACGCCCAATGCCTGCAAGGGCCGCGTCTGCCGCAACACCTATTCACTCGGAATCCTGCTGCTGCGCGGCTATCAGCCGGTGCGCTTCAAGGGGCTGGATGGCTGAACGCGGGAGCGTCACTGGCCGCACGTTATTGTTTGATGGGGCGGACTTCCTTCCTGACGCGGGTGTCCGCGCCGTGATTTGCCTCTTCCGTCACTCCGTTCTCCGTCATCCCAGACCTTGAGCCGAGCATCCATACCGGACCCACCGGCAGCCGTGGCATGGGTCCTCGGCTCAAGGCCCGGGATGACGGAGATTAGGGATGCGTTCCGGTCGAATTCGCCTGGTCAAAGTCTTTGCGCGACTTTCAAACACGCGGCGCGGTCGGCGCCAGACGCCGCTTCGCCATCGCCAGAAGACCGTGCGCTGCGACGCGCTCGGCATAGTCCCGATAGGCTGGATCCAGGCTCAGCATGCGTTCTTCGGCGCGGGCGCGCATGATGTAGATGAGAGTGACGATCGCCAGCATGCCGGCCCGGGCAAGTCCTTCCGCAAACCCGCTTGCGATAAAGCTCGGGGCCGCAAACAGCCACCAGGCGATGTTCTTTGAGACATAGGCCGGATGTTTGATGAAGCGGTAGGGGCCTGAGGTGATGATGCCGCGATGGGTGAGGTTGGAGAAACGCGGCCCGAAGGCGATGGTCGCCCAGACATAGATCAGGGCGCAGAACAGCATCGCGGCACTCCAGAGGATGAAGACTGTCGACCCCTCCCGGATGACGCTCTCCCAGCCCGGCCCGTCGCCATAAGGCACGAAGGCCTGCGAGATCGCAGGAAAGAACGGCTCGTAACAGATGAGGCAGACGAGCCAGCCGAGTGCCGTCGTCTCCGTCGCCCTGACATGCCAGCCGAAAAGCTTAAGGGTGGCGATGTAGCCGCCGGCTGCAAGGATGACATCAAGGAGAAAGACAAGCCGCGTCCAGCCTTCGAACCAGGCCGCTGACAGTGGAGGAAAGGCCCAGGCCGGCTTGTCGGCCAGATCGGAAAGAGCGGCCATGCCGCTTGAAAACATCAGCACGAGAAAGAAGCATTTGATCGCGAGCAGGCGCAATGCGAAGAGCACGTCCTCTTCGCGAAAATCCTGCATCAGCACCGCCCGTCCGGCCTGATGGAGATAATCATCGGGCTGCTTGGCGATCAGATCGGTGACCGCGACGTAGAGAATTGTGGCAATCGCCAGCACGATGGAAAGGGGAATGGTCGTATGGCTGGCTTCGACAACCCATTGGACCGCCGACGACTGCGTGAAAAACGGAAAGACCGCACAGGCAATGACGACCGCGCCGAGGAGCGCGGCGAGGCCGACGAGCTTGGTTCCGATGCGCCGCCAGAAGATGGCAGGAGCCTCGTTGCGTCTTTCCCGTGATGCCCAGGCTTGACGCGCGGCCGGTATGCCTTCGACAAGCATCCACGCCAGGAGAAGGCAGATGACGGCAAGCGCCATCGCCATGCCGGGCTCAAGCTGCAGATAGTCCGACAGCGCGATGCCGACGAGAACGCCGGCAAGGGTCGCAGCCTGACTGACGAGAGGGCTGCCGGCCACGATATCCCTGTCCTGCGATATCGGCACGCGCTCAGCTTTCTCGATCAGATTGCCGGCTGGACGGAGACCGGAGAGCCTATCCGTGCCGCCCGCGCCGCAAGCGCCATTGCTGCTGCAGCCGTCAGGGACGGCATATCCTCCGGCAGCGAGATCATCGCAATATCGAGCTTGTCGTAGTCGACCATGTAGTAGCCCGACCTTGTCGCGATGACAGCTTCAGGCCGGATCGCCAATAGATCCTGCGCCATCGTGCCGACGAAGAGCGGGCCGCCCCAGATGTAGCGGAAGGCATAGATCGGGATGCCCTCAGCCGAGGTGCCGAGCCGACGGATATCGGTCTTCAGGCGGCGGTCGGACCAGGAAGGGCTACCGGAAGAGCTCGATGAACTGCTCGAGCTGGACGAACTGGAAGAGCTGCTGGAACTGGAGCCGCCGCCCATGCCGCCACCGCCAGAGCTGGAATTGCCGCCGGAACTATTCTCAGAGCGGGCGAAAGCCGATTGACTGGTATTTGCGACCACTCTTTTCTTAGCGGCGGGCGTGGTTTGCTTCGCAGGGGTGACGGCTCTCGCCGGCTCTTCACTGGCAAACAGCGTCTTGGCGCCAGGATCGAAGATACAGCTCTGCAGGATTGCGCCTGAACCGGCGAGGAAAGTCGAGCAAAGCAGAACACGAATGATGAGCTTTCTGGTCATGTGGGGCGCCCCCGGATCGCCGTTTTAGAAGAGATCGTACCTCGGATTTCGCTTGACCCATGTCGCCTTGGCGAGCTGAACGAGCCTGTCATCGAGCGACTTGGTTTTCGGAAGCGCCTTTTTCTCCTGAGCGGTCAGCTCGGCGGCAAGGGTCTCTTCCGCTTTCTTCTTTGCATCATTGGGCAAGGTCTTGAGTGCCGCCTTTGCCTGGTTCTTCGGATCGCCGCTGCCCGGCATGTTGATGGCTGTGGCCAGCGCGAAATAACGCGCCGCAGTTTCAAGGCTGTCGTCGGTACCGTCTTCCCTGGCCAGTATCGCGCGGTCGAGCGCGCCCCAATAGTCGCCGCGTTCGGCGCCCATCTCCAGCCACTTCACCGCTTCGGTCTTGTCCGCGGCAACGCCGACGCCGTCCCGGTACATGCGCCCGAGATTGGTCGGAGCATAGGGCTGGCCGCCCTCCGACGCCCGGGTGAAAAGCTCGAGCGCTTTCGGCAGATCTTCCGGGGCGCCTTTTCCGAAACGGTAGACCAGCGCAAGATTGTTCAGCGAATAGATGTCGTTGCGCTGGACACCGGCCTCGTAGAAGCGGATGCCGCGCTCCGGATCGGCCGGAACGTTGACGCCGTTCAGGAAGATATAGCCGAGTTCATTCATTGCATAGGTATGGCCGAGATCGGCGGCCTGCAGCATCAGGCGCAAGCCAAGCTGCTGATCGGCCTTGGTGCCGCGGCCGTAGTAGAGCGCCTTGCCGTAGCTGTGCAGGGCAAAGGGATCGCCCTTGGCCGCTCCGTCCTTGGCGATCTGGCTTGCCTTGGCGGCGTCGCGCGGAACGGAGGCACCGAACTCGTAAAGGCTCGACAGTTCGTAGATCGCCCGGATATGCCCGGCATCCATCGCCTTTTTGATCGTCCCGAAGGCCGTCTTGGTGTCGCGGTTGGCAAGCTGGGCGCGGCCGAGCTGGTAGACGAAGCGCGCCACCTGAGGATAGGTCTTTATTGCGTCCGTGCAGGCTGGCACCGCGATGGCTGGATCGATTTCATTCGGCAGCTTGCCGGCGGTGACGCCCTGCAGGTCGAGCGGTGCTGCGGCGGCGGTATCGCAGGCGTCAAGCGTCGGCTTGAAGGTGACGGTGGCGGGCGGCAGGTCGTCGTTGGCGGCTTGCAGCGTCAGGGCGAAAGGCTGGTTTTCGGTGCCGATCTGCGGCTCGTAGGAAAGCGCCGGAATATCGGCTGCCTCAAGCACGTGGCCGGGCCCGATCACCCGGTCGCCGGCCCGCAGCGTGCCCTTGTCGGGGAGGGCGGCGACCTTGAAGGTCATGTCCGCGGCCGATACCGGTACTTCAGGCAGACGGGCTTCGACGGGACCGACGCCGATCGTCGCATCGACGTCGCGCGGCAGCGCCTTCAGATAGGCGCCGGCATCGGCAAGCCGCGCTTGCTTATCCTGTTCGAGCTGGGCGAGCTTGGCGCCGGCATCGGCCGAGACGGTGATGGCGACGACGCCCTGCGTCGCCTGGCCATAGGGATCGCTGACCGTATAGCCGATCAGGCCGATCGTTCCGGCGGCAACGCCCGATGAATCATAGCTCAGCGCCGTCAGCGCCGCGGCCGGCAGCTTGGCGCCCTGCTCCACCGGCTTGCCGTCGAAACTGAGCTTGCCGGTCTGGGGCAGCTGGTTGAGCGTGACGAGCAGCGCCGCGCCGGTTTCGTCATGCGGCGGAGCGATCGGCAGCTGGGTCGCGGAGGCGCCTTCCGGTACGCTCACCTGCTGCATCGGCTCGACGCTCGGCGGCGGTGGGGCGGGGATGAAATAGAAGCTGTCCATCAGCGAGGAGTTTTCCCATGGGACCTGCTTGCCATTGGTCATGGCGATCACATCGCGGCGCACATCGGTCAGGACCTGACGGATTTCCTTGTTCGGCTCGCTGGCGCGCTTGATGAAGGATTCGGAATAGGGGCTGAGCGCCCCCTCGCCATCGAGCGCCACCTGGCCCGGCTCGGTCGAGAAGGCGATCAGGCTGCCGAGATCGCTGTCGATGCGCGCCAGCCCGCGCGTCGCGCCGACCGGCTCCAGCTTTTCCGCCATCCAGAATTTCTGCGCATTGAACGGGTTGTTGCGGCAGGCATCGAGGAAGATCAGCTGCACGCGCGAATTCTGCTTGAGATGGTTCAGGATCAGGTCGAGCGGCATGGTCTGCGTCTCGACGTCATAGGGCGTTTCCAGCGTCGCATCGACCGGCACGAGGAAATTCTGTCCGCCGACCTGGATGCCGTGGCCGGAATAATAGATGAGACCGGCCTCGGCATTGTTGGCCGAGCGCAGGAAGCTGCGCACCGTATTCTCAAGTCCGATGCGGTCGACATTGATGCCGATCGTCACGTCGAAGCCGGCCCTGCGCAGCGTGTTTGCGACTTCCTGGACGTCGTTTGCAGGATTGGGCAATGAGGGCAGCGTCTTATAAACGGAGTTGCCGACGATCAAGGCAACCCGCCGGCCATCCTGTTCAGCGGATGCGGCGGCAGCGGGCTGGTCAAGCCCGAGAAAGACCAATGCCGTCAGGAAGATCAGCAATATAGCCGCAAGGCGGTTCTTTCCGTGAAACTCGGGCATAGCTCCACCGCAGACAGTACTGGTTGGACGATTTATTGACCGACCAAATAAAAGTATTCCTGCGACTGTAAAAAAGCAAGTTTGGTTACTTCCAAGGCAATTGGAGGGCTTCCAAAAAATGTGTCGTCAAGGATCCATAGGTACGGTGCCGGCGCACCGGATGTGCCGGTCGATCGAAAGGACGAGGTCGATCGGAGGCTGCGCCGATCGCTGCTCAAAAATTTAGCAAATGCCGCAAAGTGTACACAGTAACAGGCAACCAAGGAACGGGCGCTAGAAAAATCAAAGATTTATAAGCTGGCACACCTCTTGCAAAGAATGTGCTGAGTTGGTGGCTAGGGTTCCGGCACTTTTCTGAAGCGCGACTGGTCCGAGAGCCACCACCGGCGGAGGAGAAATCCCGCCGGGTGCACGGCGGGACAAAAGCCCGGGAGACCTCGTAAGCCAAGGGATTGGTGGCACGATGGTCTTTGCCGATCCCTTTTGAAGAAAAGCAGAAGGGGAATTTCAATGCAGACTTTTTCGAAAATTGTTTCGACCACAGCGCTGGCGCTATCGCTGATGCTTGGCCTTGCTTCCGTCGCAGAGGCGGAACAGAAGACGGAATTCAAGGTGGCCTGGTCCATCTATGTCGGCTGGATGCCCTGGGGCTACGCGGCCGACCACGGCATCGTCAAGAAATGGGCCGACAAATACGGCATCAAGATCGAGGTCACCCAGTTCAACGACTATGTGGAATCGATGAACCAGTACACGGCCGGCGCCTTCGATGCCGTGACGCTGACCAACATGGATGGGCTGTCGATCCCGGCCGCCGGCGGCGTCGATACGACCGCCGTGATCGTCGGCGACTTTTCCAACGGCAATGACGCCGTGATCCTGAAGGACAAGGCGAGCCTTGCCGATATCAAGGGCCAGAACGTCAATCTCGTCGAATTCTCCGTATCGCACTATCTGCTCGCCCGCGCGCTCGAAAGCATCAAGCTGACGGAACGCGACGTGAAGGTCGTCAACACCTCCGACGCCGACATGGTCGCGGCCTATAAGACGCCTGACGTCACCGCCGTCGTCACCTGGAACCCGCTGGTCTCCACCATCCTCGAAGATCCCTCGGCCAAGAAGGTTTTCGACAGCTCGCAAGTGCCGGGCGAAATCATCGACCTGATGGTCGCCAATAGCGGCGTGCTGAAGGACAATCCGAACTTCGGCAAGGCGCTTGCCGGCATCTGGTACGAGACGGCCGCACTGCTGCGCGCCGACACCGCCGAGGGCAAGGCCGCCCGCGAGGCCATGGGCTCGGCTTCGGGCACCGATCTTTCCGGCTTCGAAGCCCAGCTTGCCGCCACCAAGCTCTTCGACAAGCCGGCTGATGCCGTTGCCTTCACCGCTTCGCCCAGCCTGCCGAAGACCATGGATCTGGTGCGCAACTTCCTCTTCGAGAAGGGTCTGCTCGGCAACGGCGCGCCGTCCGCCGACGTCATCGGCATCGAAATGCCTGACGGCAAGGTGCTGGGCGACGCCGGCAATGTGAAGCTGCGCTTCACCGATGCCTATATGAAGGCCGCCGCCGACAGTTCGCTCTGATCGCAATGGGGCGCGGTCTGCCCGCGCTCCCTCCCCTTCATCAGCGGAGCATTTCCCATGCGTTGGATCAACACGAGGCCGAGCCGGGGCGCCCAGTTCGCCTTGACGATGCTGCCCTTCGTGCTGCTCGCCCTTGCCTATGCCTTCGGCTCGGCCGCGCGACTGGCTGATAACGCCAACGACAAGCTTCTGCCGAGCCTTGCCGGCTTTGCCGATGCGATCAACCGTCTGGCCTTCGTCGCCGACCCGCGCACCGGCGAGTTTCTGCTCTGGTCGGACACGGGCGCGAGCCTCATCCGCCTGCTCTCAGGCCTCGGCATCTCGACGGCGACAGCGCTCATCATCGGCATGCTGATCGGCATGCTGCCCTATCTCAGAGCGCTGCTTTCCCCCTTCGTCGCCGTCATCTCCATGGTGCCACCACTGGCGCTGCTGCCGATCCTGTTCATCGTCATGGGTCTCGGAGAGACGTCAAAAATCGCCCTTATCGTCATCGGCGTCGCGCCGACGATGATCCGCGATCTGGCGCTGAAGGCGCTGGAATTGCCGCGCGAACAGATCGTCAAGGCCGAGACGCTCGGCGGCTCCTCCTGGCAGATCGGACTGCGCGTCGTGCTGCCGCAAATCCTGCCGCGGCTGATCACCTGCCTCCGACTGCAGCTCGGCCCGGCCTGGCTGTTCCTGATCGCGGCCGAGGCGATCTCGTCGGATTCAGGTCTCGGCTACCGCATCTTCCTCGTCCGCCGCTATCTCTCGATGGATGTCATATTTCCCTATGTCGTCTGGATCACCCTGCTTGCGGTGGTCATGAACGCCCTGCTCGATCGCCTGCGCATCGCCGTCTTCCCCTGGTCGGAGCTGGAGAAGCAGGCATGAGCGAGTTGAAGATCGAAAGGGTCTGGAAGGAATATGGCGACCAGATCGTCCTCGAGGATGTGTCACTGACAGTCGCCTCGCGTGCCTTCGTCGCCCTTGTCGGCCCATCAGGCTGCGGCAAGACCACCTTCCTGCGGATGCTGCTCGGCCAGGAGCAACCGACGAAGGGCAAGATCCTGCTCGACGGCGAAGCTCTGCCGGCGGAGCCGGGACCGGATCGCGGCGTCGTCTTCCAGCGTTATTCCGTCTTTCCACACCTGACGGTGCTCGGCAATGTGCTGCTCGGCAGGGAATTTTCCGCTGCGCGCCACAAGGCCAGGCTCTTCGGCGCGGCACGCCGCAGCGCCATCGAGGAAGCACGCCAGTTGATTGCCGAAGTCGGGCTCGCCGGTTCGGAGAACAAATATCCGGCCCAGCTTTCCGGCGGCATGCAGCAGCGCCTGGCGCTCGCCCAGGCGCTTATCATGAAGCCGAAGGTGCTGCTGCTCGATGAACCGTTCGGCGCGCTCGATCCCGGCATCCGCGCCGAGATCCACACGCTGATGAAGCGGCTCTGGCATGAAACGCAGATGACCGTCGTCATGGTCACGCATGACATGCGCGAGGCTTTCACGCTGGCCAACCGCGTCGTCGCCTTCGAACGCCGCCGCGACCGGCCTGAGGAAAAGGAGCGCTACGGCGCCACCATCACCAAGGATATTGCCATCTGGCCGCCGCGCCTTGCCGGCCAGCCATCGATCTTCAGCCCTGACCGGGACGGCCCGGTCGCTTCCCTGGGGCATGGCCGGGACGACCTGGCATCATCAGGAGAGACGCTATGATGCATGTGAGACGCGCCCCCGAAGAAATCGCCTCAAATCGCGCGCGTTACGAGGAGCACCAGAAGAAGGGGCTGGAATTCGCGCCCAAGGTCCTGCCCGGCCCCAGCCCGCTGCCGGCGCCGGCCATCGATGCCGCCGCCGTCATCCACCAGGAGACCATTCCCGGCGGCTGGTACTGGTCGACGAAACTCTTGCGCGGCGAGGCGATCCGCATCGATCAGGCAGAGGGAAATTCCACGGTGGCGCTCATCGCCTGGAATGCCGGCGATACGAGCGAGCGGATCAATCTCGTCGATACCGCCAAGGTCCAGTGGACGACGGCACTCGGCAAGGGGCGGGTGATCTTCTCCGATATGGGTCGCGTCATGTTCTCGATGATCGAGGATAGTTCCGGCGCCCATGACTGCCTGATGGGCGGCTCGACGGCCGCCTCGAATGCCGCGAAATATCCGAGTGAGAAGACGCGCAATACCCGTGACAATCTGATCCTCGTCGCCGTCAAGCTCGGCCTCGACAGGCGCGATATTCCCGGCATCCTCAATCTTTTCGCGCCCGTCCGCCTGGCCGAGAGTGGTGGGTTCGGCTGGCAAGGCAAACGCTCCAACAGCGGCGACTATGTCGAACTGCGTGCCGAGATGGACATGCTGGTCGGCTTTTCCACCTGCCCTCATCCGCTCGATCCCGATCCCACCTATCAGCCGAAGCCTGTCGTCATCACGCGCTACAAGGCGGCAATCCCTGCTGCCGACGATCTCTGCCGCACGGCGACGGCCGAAGCCGCGCGCGGTTTCGAAAACAACACCCTGATGCAGGCCTGAGGAGATGACGATGTCCGATTTCATTCAGACCTCCCCTGCCCGCACCCTGCAGAATGTCGCGCAGGATCATTTCATTCCGGCCGAAGCTCCGTGGTCCGGCCTTGTGCGCAAGGGCCAGACGATCCGCATCGAAGACAGTCTTGGCCAGCAGGCGATCGACACGCTCTTCTACCGTGCCGATGATTTCTCCGAGCGCTATTCCAATCAGGATACGATGCGCATGCAGGGTGCTGCCTATATCGGCATCGGCACCAAGATCATGTCGAACGAAGGCAATGTCATGCTGACGATGACGGCCGACAGCTGCGGCCGCCATGACACCTCCGCCGGCGCCTGCTCCTGCGAGAGCAATACGGTGCGCTTCGGTCATGGCACGAAATACCTGCATGCCTGCCGCGACAACTTTGTGCTCGAAGTTTCGAAACACGGCATGGGCAAACGCGACATCGTGCCGAACATCAATTTCTTCATGAACGTGCCGATCAAGCCGAATGGCGAGATGACGATCGTCGACGGCATTTCCGCACCCGGCGACTATGTCGAACTGGTCGCGGAGATGGACGTGCTCTGCGTCATCTCCAACTGCCCGCAGATCAACAATCCCTGCAATGGCTTCGATCCGACGCCGATCCGGGTGCTGATCTGGGACGGCGAGGACTGAGCATGTTCAAGAAAGTCCTGATCGCCAACCGGGGCGAAATCGCCATCCGGGTCATCAAGACGCTGCGACGGATGGGTATTGCCTCTGTCGCCGTCTATTCCGATGCCGACCGCTTCGCCAAGCCTGCGTTGATGGCGGATGAAGCGGTGCGCCTCGGGCCGGCGCCCGCCGGCGAAAGCTACCTCAATGTCGATGCCGTCATTGCCGCCTGCAAGGCGACGGGGGCCGAGGCCGTTCATCCCGGCTACGGCTTCCTGTCGGAAAATATCGGTTTTGCCGAGCGCCTCGCCGCCGAAGGCATCGCCTTCATCGGGCCACGGCCCGAGCACCTCTCTGCCTTCGGGCTGAAGCATACGGCGCGGGAACTCGCGAGGACGAGCGGCGTGCCGCTGCTGCCCGGCACCGGCCTGCTGTCGAGCGCCGATGAAGCGCTCGCTGCGGCAGAAACGATCGGCTATCCCGTCATGCTGAAAAGCACGGCCGGCGGCGGCGGCATCGGCATGCAGCTCTGCGCCGATGCCGAAAGCCTGAAGGCATCCTTCGAAAGCGTGCAGCGCACCGCACGGGCAAGCTTCGGCGATGCGCGCGTCTATATCGAGCGTTTCGTGGCAGAGGCACGGCACGTCGAAGTGCAGATCTTCGGCAACGGCCAAGGCAAGGTCATCGCGCTCGGCGAGCGCGACTGCTCGCTGCAGCGGCGAAACCAGAAGGTGGTCGAGGAGACCCCGGCCCCCGGACTTTCTGCCGCGACCCGCGCCCGCCTGCACAAGGCGGCCATCGACCTTGGTGCTGCCGTCTCCTATGAGTCCGCCGGCACCGTGGAATTCATCTACGATCCCCTGCGCGAGGAATTCTACTTCCTTGAGGTCAATACCCGCCTGCAGGTCGAACATCCCGTCACCGAAGCCGTCTTCGGGATCGATCTGGTCGAATGGATGATCCGTCAGGCGGCGGGCGAGGACGTGCTCTCGAGCGCCGAGGCCCTGCAGCCGAAGGGAGCGGCGATTGAAGTGCGCATCTATGCAGAAATGCCGCATGCCGATTTCCGCCCGAGCGCCGGCCTCCTGACGGAAGTGGCGTTCCCCAGGGACGCGCGCATCGACGGCTGGATCGAGACCGGCACGGAGGTCACACCCTTCTACGATCCGATGCTCGCCAAGGTGATTGTGTCAGCCGAGGATCGCCCGGCTGCGATCGAAAAGCTGAAGGCGGCACTTGCGGAAACATCGATATCGGGCATCGAAACCAATCTCGACTATCTCAGGGCCATCGCCGGCTCCGAACTTCTGGCGAGCGGCAAGGTGGCGACGACGGCGCTGCGCGATTTTTCCTTCGTAGCCGATGTCATCGAGGTGATCGCGCCGGGCGCGCAATCGAGCATCCAGGAACTGCCGGGCCGGCTTGGTCTTTGGCATGTCGGCGTGCCGCCGAGCGGGCCGATGGACGAACGTTCCTTCCGCCATGCCAACCGCCTCGTCGGCAATGGCGACATGGTTGCTGCGCTGGAGCTGACGGTCTCCGGTCCGATGCTGAAATTCCATACCGATACGACAGTTGCCCTTGCCGGCGCCGGGATGGCGATGAGCGTCGACGGCGTGAAATTGCCGCATGGCGAGGCCGTCACCATCCGCGCCGGCCAGATCCTCGTCGTCGGCAGCATCGATGGACCGGGGCAGCGGGCTTACCTCGCCGTGGCGGGCGGTTTTGCCGCTCCGGTCGTGCTCGGCTCACGCGCCACCTTCGGGCTCGGGCAGTTCGGCGGCAACGCCACCGGGACGTTGAAGACCGGCCATGTGCTGCATCTTGCCCGTCAGGCGACCGCCGATGCCGCAAAGCCGGCAACCGAGCCTGCGGAACTGACGCGCGAGTGGGATGTCGGCGTTGTCTATGGTCCACATGGCGCGCCTGATTTCTTCCAGCACGGCGATATCGAGACGCTGTTCTCGACAAATTACGAGGTGCATTTCAACAGCGCCCGCACCGGCGTTCGTCTCATCGGCCCGGCACCGAAATGGGCGCGCAGCGATGGCGGCGAGGCTGGTCTCCATCCCTCGAACCTGCATGACAATGCCTATGCAATCGGCGCGATCGATTTCACCGGCGACATGCCGATCATTCTCGGGCCTGACGGCCCGAGCCTCGGCGGCTTCGTCTGCCCGGCGGTCATTGCGCGCGACGAACAGTGGAAAATGGGCCAGTTCAAGCCGGGCGATCGCATCCGCTTTCATCCCGTCACGCGATCGGATGATCCGATTGCCGGCCCGGTCGTGCATCGGGCGAAGGAAGAAATGGGCTCACCTGTGATCGGCAAGAGTGACGACGGGCCTGTCTCCGTCGTCTATCGCCGCCAGGGCGATGACAATCTGCTGGTTGAGTACGGACCGATGACGCTCGATATCGCTCTGCGGCTGAGAGTGCACCTGCTGATGCAGACCGTTTCGCAGGCCCGTCTGCCCGGCATCGTCGATCTCACACCCGGCATCCGTTCGCTACAGATCCATTATGACGGCACGACGCTGACCCGCAAACGCCTGCTTGGCCTGCTGGCCGAAATCGAAGCGAATCTGCCGGCGGCCCAGGACGTCACCGTGCCGAGCCGCATCGTGCATCTGCCGCTTTCCTGGAACGATCCGGATGCGGAACTTGCCATGCGCAAATATCAGGAACTCGTGCGGCCGAATGCGCCCTGGTGCCCTGACAACATCGAGTTCATCCGCCGCATCAACGGGCTGGCCGACGAACAGGCCGTGCGCGACATCGTCTTCGACGCCAGCTATCTTGTGCTCGGTCTCGGCGACGTCTATCTCGGCGCGCCGGTGGCGACCCCCGTCGATCCGCGCCACCGGCTGGTGACGACGAAGTACAATCCGGCCCGCACATGGACGCCGGAAAATGCCGTCGGCATCGGCGGGGCCTATATGTGCATCTACGGCATGGAAGGTCCTGGCGGCTATCAGCTGTTCGGTCGCACAATCCAGGTGTGGAACACCTGGCGGCAGACGCCGGTCTTTGCCAGGGGCAAGCCGTGGCTGCTCGATTTCTTCGATCAGATTCGCTTCTTTCCGGCCAGTCATCAGGAATTGGCGGAGGCCCGCAGCGCCTTTCCGCATGGCGGTTATCCCGTCAAGATCGAGGAGACGGAATTTTCCTACGCCGCCTATGAGCAGGAATTGCAGGCGAATGCCGCCTCGATTGCGACCTTCAAGATGCGCCAGCAGGCCGCCTTCGACGCCGAACGCCAGCGCTGGAAGGCGGCGGGTCTCGACAGCTTCGTTACCGACGAAGGCGCCGGCGAAAGCCCGGATGGGGACATTCCCCAAGGCTGCTTCGGTGTCGCCAGCGCCGTGCCCGGCAATATCTGGAAACTGCTGGTCGAGCCGGGCGCACCGGTCGCGGCCGGCGACACGCTTGCCATCATCGAATCCATGAAAATGGAAATCAACGTCACCGCACATGCGCCAGGCCGTGTCCGCGACCTGCGCGCCGGGCCCGGACGAAACGTCAAAGCGGGCGATATCATTGTTGTTCTGGAGGAGTGCTGACCCATGCTGCCGACCATTCTTGATCTGACCAGCCTTCGCGCAGCCTATGAGGCAGGCAAAAGCCCGCTCGATATTATCGAGATCGTGATTGCCCGTCGCAATGACGCGACGGATCCCGCTATCTTCATCACCCCGACGCCTGACGAAGCGCTGCGCGCCGAAGCACGCGCTCTGATGGAACGGGCGCCTGAGCCGAACAGCCTGCCGCTCTGGGGCATTCCCTTCGCGGTAAAGGACAATATCGACGTGACGGGCCTGCCGACGACAGCTGCCTGCCCTGCCTTTTCCTACCGGCCGGAGACGGACGCTACCGTCGTTGCGCGGCTGCGGGCCGCAGGCGCAATCGTCATCGGCAAGACCAATCTCGACCAGTTTGCCACCGGCCTCAACGGCACGCGTTCGCCCTATGGAGCGCCGCGCTCGGTCTTCGACGAGATCTATGTGTCGGGCGGCTCGAGCTCCGGCTCGGCGGTTGCCGTCGCCTCGGGCCTGGCGAGCTTCGCGCTCGGCACGGACACGGCCGGCTCCGGGCGTGTGCCGGCGGCCTTCAACAATCTGGTCGGCATCAAACCGACGCCGGGACTGGTGCCGAATGTCGGCGTCGTGCCTGCCTGCCGCAGCGTCGATGTCGTCACCGTCTTTGCTGCAACGGTCGGCGACGGCGTCGCGATCCGCAAGGTGATGGAGGGCTACGATGCCGCCGATCCGTTCTCGCGCAAGGCCGTTCCAGCCAGCCTGCCCACCTCCGGGTTGCGGATCGGTGTGCTCGACGGAGCCGAGCGGGAATTCTTCGGCAACAGCCAGGTCGAGGCTCTCTATGACGCCGCAATCGAACGAGCACGCGCGCTCGGCGCCACCATCGTTGCCTTCGACTACGCGCCGTTCCGGCAGGCAGCCGAACTGCTCTATAACGGCCCCTGGGTCGCCGAACGGCTGGCGGCGGTGAAGGATTTTCTTGCCACCAATGCCGCCGACTTCGAGCCGACGGTTCGCACCATCATCGAGGGCGCGAAAGCCTATGACGCGGTCGCCGCCTTCGAAGGCCGGTACAAGCTCGAAGCGCTGCGACAGAAGACCGGGAAGGAATGGGAAAAGGCTGATATCCTGATGCTGCCGACTTCGCCGACGACCTACACGGTCGAAGAAATGATGGCGGATCCGATTGTGAAAAACGGCCATTTCGGCCGTTACACCAATTTCGTCAATCTGCTCGATTGCGCGGCGATTGCCGTTCCAGCCGGCTTCGACGCCGACGGTCATCTCCCCGCCGGCGTGACTCTGATCGGCCCCGCCTTCACCGATGACGCCCTGGCCTCCTTCGCCGACGCCATGCACCGGGCGGCGAACGCGGGAATGGGCAAGGACCGTCTATCGGCGATTCCCGAGGCGAGCCGCGTGGCGCCGGCCGATGACGGCTTGGTGCCGATCGTCGTCGTCGGGGCACATTTGACCGGCATGCCTCTCAACCATGAACTGACGCGACCGGGCGGCAGGCGCATCAAATCCTGCCGTACTGCACCGGATTATCGCCTCTTCGTTCTGCCCGGTACCGTCCCGCCGAAGCCAGGCCTGGTCCGCGAACCGGGTTTCGACGGCAAGGGCCTCGAAGTCGAGGTTTGGAAGGTCACTCCGGAAACTTTCGGGCGCTTTGTGCAGAACATCCCGGCCCCGCTCGGAATCGGCAAGGTAGCGCTCGATGACGGTTCCCAAATTTCCGGTTTTCTCTGCGAGGCTCACGCCATCGAAGGCGCGCGCGAAATCACCGAATTGGGAGGCTGGCGCGCCTATGTCGCAGATCAAATGACAAGAGCATGAAGCATTGTCTCAAAAAAATCCTGCTGGCGATACTTGCTGGCCTTGAGGCACGAAGCGCCTCAAGGCGGCTCGGCCACCACAGGATTACCGGACAAGGTGAGACCGAGACGATATAGGACCTGGCATATTTGCGTCGACGCCTGAGGACGATCGTAAACAAGAAGTTCGCTGCGTTGCGGACAAAGGGCGGCTGCCGCAGTTGCGGCCGCCATGGCTTGAGCCTAGTCGCAGATGCCCCTGCGAGACTTCAGGTGCCGCGCGCGCTCGGCTCCTCGGTTGTTGCAAACACCGCGCTCGCATCGCTGACCATCTCCACATGGGAATAGGCTGCCTGTGCGGCGGCGATGCCGTCCGCTCGCATGACTGCCATCACGATCCGACCGTGTTCCTCGTAGGACTTTGCCAAGCGACCGGGCAGCCGAAACTGCGCCCGTCGAAATGGGGCGAGCCGTGCGCGTGTCTGCGTCACCATTTCAAAGATATGATCATTATGCGCCCCGCGGTAAAGGCGGGTGTGGAATTCCGTGTTATGCGCCGAATATTCCTCTTGCGCGCCGGCATGCACGAGCCTCATTGAGGCCTTATGCTCCAACTCCAGCGTGCGCCGCTCGTCGACTGTCATACGTTCGGCCGAGAGCCTGGCGCAGATCGCTTCGAGTTCCGCCATCGCCTCGAACATGGAATGAAGATAGGTTTCGGTCACCGTGGTGACGACGGCGCTGCGGTTCGGCTCGCGGTCGACTAGCCCCATCGCCCCGAGTTCACGGAGCGCCTCGCGCACCGGAGTGCGCGACACTTCAAAACGAGCAGCAAGCGAGACTTCATCAAGCTTCTCGCCCGGCAGCATCTGCCCGGTCACGATCATGTCGGCAATCGCCCGCACCATCTGTTCGACGGTCGTCCCAGCCCTGATGATTTCTCTGCGCCTGACTTGCTTCAAGGACCGATTCTGCATTGTTGAGGTTGCATACACATGCCCGCTCAAGCCGGCAAAGTCAAACAGCAGAATATATTATTGATGTAACTGGAAAAAATGTATTTTGCCCTGCCGGCTTAGTCAGCTCTTGAAGTCCAACGGCACGAACATCGGACGATTTTATAGGCTCTGCATATTTTTCATCCAATTTCAAGATGAAATTGCATGCACTTCTCCGACGTTAGTCGGGGAACGAAAAATTTCGATCATAAAATCAACGCGATAAAATCTGGCATGCCCATTGCATACACTTTTCTGTAACCAATTTTGAAAACGGCAGAACCGCCGTCAGGGGAGCATTCCGATGACCAGACTCCTTTCCATGAAACGCCGCCACTTCCTTCAGGCTTCCGCTGCCGCCACCCTCGTCGGCGCGGCGCCCGGCCTCCTCTCGTCGCGCGCATTTGCGCAGACGGCTCTCACCGTCGGCTTCGTCTATGTCGGTCCCAAGGATGACTATGGCTACAATCAGGCGCATGCCGAGGGTGCTGCGGCCGTCAAGGCGTTGCCTGGGATGACCGTCGTCGAAGAAGAGAACGTGCCCGAGACGGTCGACGTTCAGAAGACGATGGAATCGATGATCAATCTCGATGGCGCCACCCTGCTCTTCCCGACCTCCTTCGGCTATTTCGATCCGCATATGCTGGCGATGGCCGCCAAATATCCCGATATCCAGTTCCGCCATTGCGGCGGGTTATGGCAGGAGGGCAAGCACCCGGCCAATACCGGCTCCTATTTCGGTTATATTTTCCAGGGGCAGTATCTGAATGGCATCGCTGCCGGCCATGCGACGAAGAGCAAGAAGATCGGCTTCGTCGCGGCCAAGCCGATCCCACAGGTGCTGCAGAACATCAACGCCTTCCTGCTCGGCGCACGCGCAGTCGATCCGACCATCACCTGCCAGGTGATCTTCACCGGCGAATGGTCGCTTGCGGTCAAGGAGGCGGAAGCCACCAACGCTCTGGTCGATCAGGGCGCGGACGTCATCACCTGCCATGTCGACAGTCCGAAGGTGGTCGTCGAAACCGCCGCCGGCCGCGGCGCCTTCGTCTGCGGCTACCACGCCAATCAGAGCCCGCTTGCGCCCGAGAAATACCTCACGGGCGCTGAATGGGCCTGGGGCAATGTCTATAGCGATTTCGTCAAGAAGGCGCAGGCCGGCGAAAAGCTCGGCAACTTCGTGCGTGGCGGCCTGAAGGATGGTTTCGTCAAGATGAGCGCGCTCGGCCCCGGCGTTTCCGAGGCGGGCCGCAAGGCATTCGAGGCAACGCATGCCGACATGATGAAGGGCGGCTTCTCGGTCTTCAAGGGGCCGCTGAAGGATAACAAGGGCAACACCGTCGTGACGGCCGACAAGAGCTACGCGGAAGACGCGATCGAGCTCGAAAGCATGAACTATCTGGTCGAGGGTGTCGTCGGGTCCACCGCGTAGACCGCGTGAGGGAGAAGCGCCATGACCGTTCAGGCCAATGATCCCGCAATATCAGTCGCGTCCGGTGAACCAGCCGCGCTGCGTCCCCTGCTCGAATGGACCGCGCGCAGGGCCGAACCTGTGGTCATCGGCCTTGCGGCCATCCTGATCGGGCTCGGGCTCTTCTCCCTCTTCATCCTGGCGATCGGCAAATCGCCGGCCATGCTCTTCCAGCTCATGTATACCGGCGGCTTCGGCAGCTGGTTTTCGGTGCAGAACAGCTTAAGCCGTGCCGCACCCCTTCTCCTGACGGCACTCTGCGTCGCCCTGCCCGCCCGCCTCGGCCTCGTCATCATCGGCGGGGAAGGAGCGGTCGTGCTGGGCGGCGTTGCCGCCGCAGCCATGGCCATGCCGCTTGTCGGCGCGGCCCCCGTGTTTCCCGCTCTTGTTCTGATGGCGATTGCCGCCATGGTCGTCGGCGGCATCTGGATCGGCCTTGCCGGCTTCCTGCGCCATTACCGCGGCGTCAACGAGACCATTTCCTCCTTGCTGCTTTCCTATATCGCCATCGCCCTGATGAATCAGTTCGTCGAGGGGCCGCTCCGCGATCCGGCCAGTCTCAACAAGCCCTCGACCAAGCCGCTGCCGCCCGAATACATGCTCGGCAACATTCCTGGCATGGATGTGCATTGGGGCCTTGTGATCGGCGTCCTCGCCTGCATCCTCTCCTGGATCCTGATCGAGGTGACGAGCTTCGGTTTCGCCGCCCGCATCGCCGGCGGCAATGTGCGCGCCGCCCAGATCCAAGGTTTGCCGGTCGGAAGGCTGATCGCCGGCTTCACCGCGATCGCCGGCAGCTTCGCAGGTCTTGCCGGCATGATCGAGGTCGTGGCCGTCCAGGGTAGCGCCAATGCCTCGCTCGCCGCGGGCTATGGCTTTACCGGCATCCTCGTCGCCTTCCTCGCCCGCCACAATCCGCTGGCGATCATCCCTGTTGCGATCCTGCTCGGGGGCATCGATGCTTCCGGCGGCCTCATCCAGCGCCGCATGGGCCTGCCCGATGCCACGGTGCTGGTGCTGCAGGGCACACTCTTCATCGTCATCCTCTTCTGCGAGACCTTCTACGGGCGCTTCAAGATCTTCAATCCCGACCTCTGGAAAAGGAGCCCATGATGGAAGAGACAGGCATCGGCATCTGGGGCGTGCCGCTCGCGATCCTGGCGGGCGCCATCCGCGTATCAACCCCCTTCATCTTCGTCAGCCTCGGCGAGACGATTACCGAGCGCTCCGGCCGCATCAATCTCGGCCTGGAAGGTACGCTCGTCTTCGGTGCGATGACAGCCTACGCCGTCGCCGTCATGACCAATTCGCCCTGGCTCGGCGTGCTCGCGGCCATGGCGACCGGCGCCATCTTCGGTCTCGTTCACGGCTGGATCTGCAAGTGGCCGAAGGTGAACGACATCGCAATCGGCATCGCTATGATGCAGTTCGGCTTGGGCCTCGCCTTCTTCCTCGGCAAGTCCTTCATTCAGCCTGCAGCGCCGCATCTGCCGTCGATTCCCTTCGGTTTCTGGTCGAGCCTGCCGCAGATTCAGGCAGCGCTGAACATCAACGTGCTCTTCATCCTCGGCGCCTTGCTGGCCTTCACCCTCTGGTGGGCCTTCGGCAATACGCGGCTGGGCCTCATCCTGCGCGTCGTCGGCGACAGCACCGATGCGGCGCGCGCCATGGGCATCAATCCGGATCGGGTGCGCCTGCTGGCCACCGCCGTCGGCGGGTCGCTGGCGGCCATCGGCGGCGCCTATCTCTCGCTTTACTATCCGGGATCGTGGAACGAGGGCATTTCTTCAGGCCAAGGCCTGATGGCCGTCGCACTCGTCATCTTCGCCCGCTGGAACCCGATCGGGTGCTTCCTCGCCGCCCTGCTCTTCGGCGGCGCCGGCGCACTTGGGCCGGCGTTGCAATCGATCGGCGTGACCCAGGGCTACTACCTCTTCTACGCCGCGCCCTACGTGCTCACCCTCGTCATCATGATCGCGACCTCCTCACCGACACGCTCGCTTGCCGGTGCGCCGGGCGCGCTCTCGCTGACGAAGTGAGGAGGGAGCATCTGATGTCCAACCGCGGCATCAAAACATTCAAACTTGCGGGTGAATAGGAGAAGAAGACGATGGACGCCATGGTCGAGACCAAAGGACATTATATCGACGCTGATCCCTATCCCTGGCCCTATAACGGCGCCCTGCGCCCGGACAATACGGCCCTCATCATCATCGACATGCAGACCGATTTCTGCGGCAAGGGCGGCTATGTCGACCACATGGGTTACGACCTGTCGCTGGTTCAGGCGCCCATCGAGCCGATCAGACGGGTTTTGGCCGCCATGCGCGCCAAGGGCTATCACATCATCCACACCCGCGAGGGCCATCGCCCTGATCTCGCCGATCTGCCGGCCAACAAGCGCTGGCGCTCACAACGCATCGGCGCAGGCATCGGCGATCCAGGCCCGTGCGGGCGCATCCTCACACGCGGCGAACCCGGCTGGGACATCATCCCGGAACTCTACCCGATCGAAGGCGAGACGATCATCGACAAGCCCGGCAAGGGCTCGTTTTGCGCCACCGACCTGGAGCTGATCCTCAACCAGAAGCGCGTCGAGAACATCATCCTGACCGGGATCACGACCGACGTCTGCGTTTCCACGACGATGCGCGAGGCGAACGACCGCGGCTTCGAATGCCTGCTGCTGGAAGACTGCTGCGGGGCGACCGATTACGGCAATCATCTCGCCGCCATCAAGATGGTGAAGATGCAGGGCGGCGTCTTCGGCTCCGTCTCCAATTCCGAAACGTTCGTGAGCCAGCAGCCATGAGCACAATCCGCGACACGCCCCTTCCGCAGGCCGGCAAGGCCGTCGGCATCGACACCATGGATATGACGATGCGCTTCGGCAGCTTCACCGCGCTTGACCATGTCTCGATCAAGGTCCCCGCCGGCAGCTTCCATGCCCTGCTCGGCGAGAACGGCGCCGGCAAGTCGACGCTCGTCAAATGCATCATGGGTTTCTATCATGCAACATCGGGTTCGCTCTCCGTTGATGGTCGCGAAGTGGCGATTGCCTCGCCCAGGGATGCGGCGACCTATGGGCTCGGCATGGTCTATCAGCACTTCACGCTGGTCCCCTCGCTGACGGGTGCCGAAAACCTCGTCATCAGCCGCGCTGAAGTCCCTGCCATCCTCAACTGGGCGAAGGAGCGGAAGGATCTCGCCGCCTTCATGGAGCGCATGCCCTTCCAGATCCCGCTCGACCGGCCGGTGAGCGAACTGGCCGCCGGCGAGAAGCAGAAGCTCGAAATCGTCAAGCAGCTCTATCTCGGCCGCTCCTTTCTCGTCCTCGACGAGCCGACCTCGGTGCTGACGCCCGCGGAAGCCGACGAGATGCTCGGCCTCGTGCGCGGGATGACGGAGCGAGGCGAACTGACCGTGCTGATGATCTCCCACAAGTTCCACGAGGTGACGAAATTTGCCGATGCCGTCTCGATCCTGCGGCGCGGCAAGCTGGTCGGCACAGGCATGGTCGGCGAACTCTCCACGGCCGAGATGGCGACGATGATGATCGGCGACGTCAAGCTCGCCGAGCTCGACAGCCGCGTTCCCACCCCGCAGGGCGCCAAGCCGGTCCTCAAGCTCGAGCAGGTCAAGGCGGCCGACCGCTCGGGGCACAAGACCATCGAAATCGACGAACTCATGGTCCGCTCCGGCGAGATCGTCGGAATCGCCGGAATATCAGGCAATGGCCAAAAGGAATTGACCGAAATCCTCGCCGGCCAGCGCCCGACGGAGACCGGCCGCGTTATCGTCAACGGCGACGCCTACCGCGCGTCACGGCCGGAGACGCGCAAGAACAATGTCCGTTTTATTCCCGAGGAGCCGCTGCAGAACGCCTGCGCGCCGCGCATGACGGTCAGCGAAAATCTCGCCTTTCGGACCTTCGATCTCACGACCGACGACAAGGACGCGGTCTGGCTGAACAAGGGCAAGATGAGGAAGCGCGCCGCGGCGCTGATTTCCGACTTTAAGGTGAAGACAGCCTCGTCTGCCTCGCCGATCGCGGCACTTTCCGGCGGCAATGTGCAGCGCGCCGTGCTTGCCCGCGAACTCACAGGCAAGGTGGATCTGCTGATCGTCTCGAACCCGTGTTTCGGCCTCGATTTCTCCGCCGTCGCCGAAATCCGCGCCCGCATCATGAAGGCGCGAAATTCGGGCGCGGCCGTGTTGCTGCTCTCCGAGGACCTCGACGAGCTGCTCGAGATGTCCGATCGCATCATGGTGATTTCGGAAGGCAAGCTGGTCTACGAAACGCCGGCCCGCTCAGCCGATATCGGCATGATCGGCGCCCACATGGCGGGGCATCACTGATGGCTGAGATCAAGGCAGAACCCTTCGCCTTTCCGGTGAAGCACGACCAGCTCGCGCTTATTGTCATCGACATGCAGCGAGACTTCGCCGAGCCCGGCGGCTTCGGCGCAAGCCTCGGCAACGACGTCAGTCGCATCACCAGGATCGTGCCCGATGTCAAACGACTCATCCAGGGCTTTCGTTATGCCGGACTGCCGGTCATTCACACGATGGAATGCCATAGGCCGGATCTTTCGGATCTGCCGCCGGCCAAACGCGACCGCGGCAATCCCACACTCAGGATCGGCGACGAAGGCCCCATGGGCCGCATTTTGATCTCCGGCGAGCCCGGCACAGCAATTCTGCCGGAGCTTGCTCCGATCAAAGGCGAGGTCGTCATCGAAAAACCGGGCAAGGGCGCCTTCTATGCGACCGAGCTCGACGAAGTGCTGCAGCAGAAGGGTATCAAACAGCTGGTTTTCGCAGGCGTGACGACCGAAGTCTGCGTGCAGACCACCATGCGCGAGGCGAACGACCGCGGCTATGAATGCCTGCTCGCCGAGCAGGCTACGGAAAGCTATTTTCCGGAGTTCAAGGCCGCAGCCATCGCCATGATCCGCGCCCAGGGTGCAATCGTCGGCTGGACGGCCCATGTCGACGCCATTTTGGAAAGCATCGCCCATGCCTGAAACCACCCGCGAATTGCTGACCTCGGGCGGTTGGAGGGATCTGGAGTTCGGACCCTTCCGCGATCAGGTGACGATCCACTGGATCCGACCATTTGAGGACGATCAGCCAGGAGTAGCGCTCCTGAAATATGAAGCCGGCGCCGGCGTTCCCCGCCATCGGCATGAGGGGCTGGAAACCATTCTCGTGCTCGACGGAGTGCAATCGGATGAAGCGGGCGACTACGGCCGCGGCAGCTACATCGTCAACGCCCCCGGCACCGAGCATTCGGTCTGGAGCGAAACCGGCTGCGTCGTCCTCATCCAGTGGGACCGGCCCGTCAGAATACTGGAATAGAAAACAGTATGAGGCAACCGATACCGCCGCGACGTTGAGTCGATCGAACTGTCGTTAAACGGACATCTCGCATCATCAAAGCGTTAGAGCATTCCAAGCGACATAATACGGTTTATCGGCGCCGGTTACGCCTATTTCTGCTCCGCCTTTCCCGACGGCTTCGTGGCGGCCTCTACAGCGCCGCCCTGCAAATCCGCCTCGTCCCCGACAATGGCGGCGGCTTCGTCGAGCAGGACGTCCTTCGCCTTCTTGCGGGCGTTTTCCATGGCGATATCGGCGCTCAGGCTGCGCTCGTCCGCCTGCAGGCCGTCGTCGCCGGCAAGATCTTCGCCATCACCGGCTTCGGCCCGCGCCTTGAACCGCGCCTCCCGGGCCGCCGCTTCCTTGCGGCGCTCGGCTTCGTTCAGGGAAACGACGCCCTTCTCGCGCTGCGCCTTCAGATCGGCGATGTCCTGCAGCAGACGCTGGAAATCCTGATCGCCCTTGACCCGCGCATCGTGGCGGCTCTGCAAGGCCGGCAGCAATGCCGTAACATCGCCTTCCGGCGCATATTTCGCCGGCTTGATCTCCGCCCACGGCAGGGCATTGTCATAACTGGTCTCGCCGAAGCTCGCGGGATCGGACAATGCGGGCAGGCTTATATCGGGGGTGACACCGCGCAGCTGCGTCGTGCCGCCGTTGATCCGGAAAAACTGGGCGATCGTCACCTTCAGCTCTCCGAATTCGGGTTTGCTGTTGTGAACCACCTGGTCGAGATCGACGACCGTCTGCACCGTGCCCTTGCCGAAACTGGGCTCGCCGATGATCACGCCGCGGCCGTAATCCTGGATCGCCGCGGCAAAGATCTCCGAAGCCGAGGCCGAGCCGCGGTTGATCAGAACCCCCAAGGGACCTGTCCAGGCCGGCGTTGTCAGGTCGGCGCTCTTGACCTCGATCTTGCCGTTGCCGGCGCGCTGCTGAACGACCGGCCCCTTGCCGATGAAGAGGCCGGTGAGATCGATCGCCTCGTCAAGCGAACCGCCGCCATTGTTGCGCAGATCGATGAGAACGCCGTCGACCTTTTCCTGGTTCAGTTCCTCAAGAAGCTTGGCGACATCGCGACTGGCGCTCTTGTAGTCCTTGTCGCCCTTGTTCTTGGCTTCGAAATCCTCATAGAAGACCGGCAGGGTGATGATGCCGATCTTGCGCGTGGTCTCGCCCGCCTTCACCGACAGCACGGCTTTCCTGGCCGCCTGCTTGTCGAGGCTAATCTTGTCGCGCACCAGGTTGACGACACGATGCACGCCATCGGCGCCGGCATCGGCCGGCAGGATGTCGAGCCGCACCACCGAACCTTTCTTGCCGCGGATCATCTGCACGACTTCATCGAGGCGTGTGCCCACCACTTCCTTGATCGGCCCGTCCTTGCCCTGGCCGACGCCGGTGATGCGGTCGCCGACGGCGAGCTTGCCGGAGAGTTGCGCCGGCCCGCCGGGCACGAGTTCGCGGATCGTCGTGTAATCGTCGCGCTCCTGCAGCACCGCGCCGATGCCGAACAGCGAAAGCTTCATCGAGACATTGAAGTCGGCGGAAGCCGCCGCGCCGAAATAATCCGTATGCGGGTCGATCGAGTTCGAATAGGCATCCATGAACGACTGGAAGACGTCGTCGCTCTTGAACTTGTAAGCGCGCTCGAGCGTGTTTTCATAGCGTTTGTCGAGGGTTTCGCGAATCGCCGCGTCGTCCTTGCCGCCGAGCTTCAGCCGCAGCCAGTCGTTCTTGACGCGCTTGCGCCAGAGATCGTTGCTCTCGGCTTCCGACTGCGGCCAGGGTGCCTTGTCGCGCAGCACCGCATAATCTTCCTTGCCGCTGAAATCGAAGCCCTGCTTGAGCAAGCTGCGCGCATAGGTCATGCGGTCGACGACGCGCTGTTGATAGGCGTTGAAGATCGCAAACGGGATCTTCAGGTCCTGTCGTTCGATGGCGTCGTCGATCTCGCTGCGGTCGGACATGAACTTGTCGACGTCGGCCTGCAGGAAGAGCATGCGGTCGGGATCAAGCGATTTGACGAACTGATCCATCACCCTGCCCGATAAGGCATCGTCGAGCGGAACCGGCTTGTAGCTGTATCGCGAGAGAAATTGCGCGCTGAGCTCAGCCGCCTGCGCCTGCCGCGTCAACGGTTTCAAAACCGGCGGCGCTGCGACCTCGGCATAGGCGGACGGGGCGAGTGCAAGAAATGCACCGAGAAAAACATAGGCTATGCGCATTCAGTCTTGATCCAATTCTTAATGCCGAGGGTGGATGTGTGAACTAAGTGAGGCAATTGTGGTTTTTTGGCAAGCAGGTGGGAAAATTGGGAAGAGATGAAAAAGTATCGGGCGTGATCGACCCGGGACTTCGCGGCAGCAGACTGCTGCTGCGGCGGCGCCAGCGATCATCGATCTCGCGTATATTGTCAGTCACGGAGCTACGGCTGGCGCTTTAGTGCGCTAGCAGTTGCTCATACGTGTTTCGTAGGCGTTCAAAATAATCGTTGTCGGTCAGAAAACGCTCGCTAGGGCTACGGCTCGGACCCTGGGGATGCTCTGCCAGATTATTTCCGTCCGGGAGCGTGGCCTGCGCCGTGAGCGTAGCTTCAATCCATTCGGCTATCATGATGTCGTCGTACATTTTTTCACCCGTGAAATCCCGTTCCAGGCGGCAGAATCCGACAAAGCGTCCTGATGGTGAAGACGTTATCCAGGCAAGACATCATTTCGTTGCGTGATCGAAATGCAATGGCCGCGCCGCTGAACAAAGTTCTTAACGCACGCAGCACGCCTGGATCACACAACGCAAAGGGCTCCGAAGCTCGGGGGTCATAATCAATAGGAAGTCGTGGCCCTGCAGTTTACGTCAGGTCGCGTCGATCCCGCCGGCAGCTTTTCGGAATTATTGCGTCATCTGTAATTATGAACTGCGCAACGCGGCCGTTTTCATTGACGGCCGCCTATCGCACCTTCGGCATGCGGATCGGGAATGGACCCGGCCGGAAGAGTTCGCAGGAGCGCATCATGAAACTTTATCATCACCCTCTTTCGGGTCACTCGCATCGGGCACGTCTGTTCGTCTCGCTGCTTGGCCTGCCTCACGAGCTGGTCGAAGTCGACCTGAAGTCCGGCGCACACAAGAAGCCCGAATTTCTCAAGCTCAACCCGTTCGGCCAGGTGCCGGTGCTCGAGGATGGTGACACCGTGATCGCCGACTCCAACGCCATCCTGGTCTACCTCGCAAAGAAAGCGACCCGCACGGACTGGCTTCCCGAAGACGCCAAAGGCTCCGCCGCCGTCCAGCGCTGGCTGTCGGTTGCCGCCGGTGAAGTGGCTTATGGTCCGGCAGCGGCACGGCTGATCACCGTCTTCGGCGCCAAGTATAATCCCGAAGAGGTTATCGCTCGCGCCCATGCCCTGCTCCGCAACCTCGAAAGCCAGCTTACCGATCACAATTGGCTGGCCGGCCACACGCCGACGATCGCGGATGTTGCGATCTACAGCTATGTGGCCCGTGCACCGGAAGGCAACGTCGATCTCTCCACCTACCCCGCCGTCAACGCGTTCCTTCGTCGTATCGAAGCGCTGCCGGGCTTCGTCCCGTTCGTTCAAACACCCGTTGGCCTAGCCGCCTGACGCCAGCACACGGGCGTGCGGCTGCATGCGCCCGATCTTCATTTTCGAGGAGAGACGGACATGAATGAGACCTTGAAGACGCTGCCGGTCTGGCATGAAGGCGAGACCTATATTCAGCAGAAGGTGGGCGTCGCCGAACGCATGGCGGCCGTCGGCCAACGTGTCATTCGCGATTACATGCCGGACCAGCACCGCGACTTCTACGCTCAGCTGCCGTTCATCGTGCTCGGCAGCGTCGATAGCCGCGGCGACGCCTGGGCGACCTTCCTTGAAGGGCGTCCGGGCTTCATGTCCTCTCCATCGCCGACGACCCTGGATATTGCGGCCAGGAGAGATGCCAGAGACCCGGCAAGCGAGGGTTTGGCGGAGGGCCTGCCCATTGGCCTGCTTGGCATCGAGATGCACACAAGGCGGCGCAACCGCATGAACGGCTTCGTCTCCAATTTGCCCGATGGCTTCCGTGTCGATGTCGACCAAAGTTTTGGAAACTGCCCGCGCTACATTCAACTCCGGGATTTCGAATTCGTTCGAAATCCCGGCGAAGATTTTGCCGGCACCGTTGAAGACCTGCCTGACCTCGATGATGCTGCGCGCGCCATGATCGCGGCAGCGGATGCATTCTTCGTCGCCTCTTATGCCGATCGCGAAGATCGCCGTCAGGTCGACGTGTCGCATCGCGGCGGCAAGGCCGGCTTCGTTCGCGTTGCCGACGACGGGTCACTGACGATCCCGGACTTCGACGGGAACCTCTTTTTTGCAACGCTCGGCAACATCCTGTTGAACGGCAAGGCCGGGCTTGTCTTCGTTGATTATACCAGCGGCGACATGCTGCAGATGACCGGCGACGCCGAGCTTATCCTCGATTCACCGGAGATAGCTGCCTTCCAGGGCGCCGAGCGACTGTGGACGTTCAAGGCACGCCGCATCGTCCGCCGGAGGAACGCGTTGGCCCTGCGCTGGTCCTTCCGCGACGAGGGCTGGTCCGCCAATTCGCTGATGACCGGCGATTGGGCGCAGGCGGCCGACCGGCTGCGCGCTGCCGAACTCGCCACCCGCTGGCGCCCGCTCACCGTGACCAGGATCGTGGAGGAAAGCGCTTCCATCCGTTCGTTTCACCTTCAGCCGAGCGATGGGGCAGGTTTGCTGCCCCATGTCGCCGGCCAGCATCTGCCGATCCGCATCAGCCTTCCCGGCGCGGACAAGCCTGTCATCAGAACCTACACCCTGTCGGTGGCACCCTCGGACGGCCTTTATCGTATCAGTGTCAAGCGCGATGGCGCAGTATCGGGCTATCTCCACGATCATATCAGCGTCGGCGACACGATCGAGGCGCGCGCGCCGGCCGGCGGCTTTACCGTTGACGTCCGCGTGACCCGTCCGGCGGTGCTGCTTGCCGGCGGCGTGGGGATCACGCCCCTGCTCGCCATGCTGCGCCACGTTGTCTACGAGGGGCTGCGCAAGCAGCGCATTCGCCCGATCATTCTCTTTCACGCGGCGCGTTCCAGACAGGAGCGTCCCTTCGACCGGGAAATCGCCGAGCTTGTCGACGCCGCGCGAGGCGCCGTGAGGCTGATCCGGGTCTTGAGCGATGTCACAGGCGCCGAAGAAGGCGCCGACTACGACGCCACCGGGCGGATCGATATGTCACTCCTCACCCGCCATCTGCCATTCAACGATTATGACTTCTATCTCTGCGGCCCGCCGCAATTCACGCAGTCACTCTACGATGGCCTGCGCAACTACAATATTGCCGATGGGCGCATTCACGCGGAGGCTTTCGGCCCGTCATCCCTGAAGCGGACGCTGGACGTCGGGGTGGCCGCGCCAGCCCGTCGACCGCCATCCACAAAGCCCGTACCGGTCGCCTTCATGGGATCGTTGAAGGAAGCCCGCTGGACACCCGAGGCTGGCACATTGCTGGAGCTGGCGGAAGCGCGCGGCCTCAGCCCGGAATTCAGTTGTCGGGAAGGCAATTGCGGCACATGCCGGACCAAGCTCATCAAGGGTGCGGTGACCTACATCAAGGAGCCGACGGCAGCGATTGGCGAAGGCGAAGTGCTGCTGTGCTGCTCGGTTCCTGCCGAACAGGAGAGTGATGAGGAAAACCAGATCCAGCTCGAACTCTGACGGTTCCCATTGATGCATCCGACGCAACAGCATCTTGCTCTTTTTCAACCTTCATCGTCTTTGCAACATGAATAACGGACGGTGGTCGCCGCGTGGCGACCACCGCCGCACTCTCCATTCCAGCCCATAAAGGAACCGACCATGTCTCGTCCGCCACTTCCCCCTTTCAATGAACAGAGCGCCATCGAAAAGGTCCGCCTTGCCGAAGATGGCTGGAACAGCCGCGATGCCGCCAAGGTGGCGCTCGCCTATACACTCGATACGCGCTGGCGCAACCGCGTCGAATTCGCGACCAATCGCGCCGAGGCCGAAGCTTTCCTCAGGCGCAAATGGAACCGCGAGCTCGATTACCGGTTGATCAAGGAACTGTGGGCTTTCCAGGGCAACCGCATCGCCGTTCGCTATGCCTATGAGTATCACGATGACAGCGGTCAGTGGTTTCGTGCCTATGGCAACGAGAACTGGGAATTCGCCGAGGACGGGCTGATGCGGACGCGCCATGCCAGCATCAACGAGCACCCGATCTCCGAGGCCGAGCGCAAGTTCCGATGGCCACTCGGCCGCCGGCCGGACGATCACCCCGGCTTGAGTGACTTCGGCTTCTAACGCCAGGTCCAGATCAAGGAGGTCGCCACCATGGCAGGGTTCAAGCTCGATGCGCGCGCACGGCTGTCGATCGAGCTCGCGCTTACCGCCGGACGTGGCGATCCCGATATCGCTCATCAGCAGGAAAAGGACGCTAAGGCACTCGGCATGTCCGGGGCTGAAATCGATATGGCCCGCAAGGGCTCGAGCTTCGACTTCCAACTGTCCAAGGCGATAGTCGTGGCGCTCGCACCCGACGCCGAACACCGCGAGCGCGCCATGAAAGCCGGCATAGATGGGCAAACCTGTGCCGACATCGAAAAACTGGCGGCGTCCTATATCGACCCATCTCTGTTGCGATCGGCATAGCCACCGCCATCCTTTCGTGACGCTTCCAGTCATGTCATTGGTATCAGTCTCGAAATGGCCTTGCTCGATCTCTTTCTCGATTGATACATATCTGGCCGATGGTCACGTGAGAGCAACACAAGCAATCTTTGAGGGGCGAATGGATCGATGGCAGGCAATGCGGATTTTTGCCAGGGTTGCAGAAACCGGAAGTTTTGCAGATGCCGCGCGCCACATGCATATGAGTGCACCGGCTGTCACCCGCGCCGTCGCGGCGCTTGAAGATCTGATTGGCGCCCGCCTCTTCGTTCGCACGACACGCTCCGTCAAGATGACGGAGGCAGGCACACGATATTTCGAGGATTGCCGCCGCATATTGGCGGATATCGCCGAAGCAGAGGCTGCGGCGGGTGGCTCCTACGCCACTCCGACGGGGACGCTGGCGATCACGGCTTCAGCATTGTTCGGGCAGATGTATGTGCTGCCCATCGTGACCGAGTTCCTGAACACCTTCCCGACCATGCACGCACGGACCCTCTTCATCGATCGCCCGGTCAATATTGTCGAAGAAGGGGTCGACGTCGCCGTTCGTATCGGCCACCTGCGGGATTCAGGCTTCTCGGCGATAAAGGTCGGAACTGTTCGGCATGTGATCTGCGGCTCTCCAAGCTACCTCGAGACGCACGGCGTTCCCATCACGCCGGCCGACCTCAAGAACCATCGCATCGCGGCCTCCACAAGCGCCTGGGCATCGCCGGAATGGCGTTTTGCAAACGATCAGCGGGTGACGATCGACCCGCTTCTACAATGCAACACCAACGACGCCGTCATCACAGCCGCCCGCGCAGGTTGGGGACTGACCCGAGTCCTGCACTACCAGATCGGCCCGGCGCTGCTGGCGGGGGAGCTGCAGATCGTCCTCAGCGACTTTGAAGAGCCGCCAATGCCCATCCACATCCTTCATCCGGAAGGGCGGCACGCGCCTGCCAAGGTACGGGCCTTCGTGGATATGGCAACGGCCCGCCTGCGCGAAAACCGGTTGTTGAACTAGCGCCACCGCCGCAATCGCCAGCCGCCTTGAGCGCCAGATCTCAGCATTGCGGGCCGGAATGTTGGGACACAGCTCCTGAATCAAGCAGGGGCCGTACCTCCGATTATTACACACACCGTAATTATCAGTTCCGCATTGAGCGGATTATCGTTTTTTCGTGGAAGGCTATGTTGATCTCCAAGGCAGCCGCAGCTGGCGCCTCAAACCCGAAGGAGACCGCCATGAAACGCCTGATCATGACCCTGATGCTGGCAACCGTCAGCTTTGCCCCGATGTCTTTTGCGGCATCGCCCACGCCCGCCCAAGCCGCCATTGTCCAGCAGGCTGCCATCACGGTCAACTATCGGACCGCAACGGTCGCTGGTGTGAACATCTTCTACCGCGAAGCAGGCCCAAAGGACGGCCCGGTCGTCGTTCTGCTGCATGGCTTCCCGACGTCTTCGCATATGTTCCGCAATCTGATGCCGCTTCTCGCCGATCGCTATCGGGTCATCGCACCGGACTATCCTGGCTTCGGGCAGAGTGACGCTCCGGACCACACCAAATTCGCCTACACCTTTGGTCATTATGCCGACCTTGTTGACGGTTTGCTCGATCAGCTTGGTGCAAGAAAATATGCGATGTACGTCATGGATTATGGTGCGCCGGTGGGTTATCGCCTCGCCTTGAAGCATCCGGATCGCGTGACGGCTCTCATCGTACAGAACGGCAACGCCTATGATGAGGGCCTTCGCGAATTCTGGGACCCAATCAAAAAATATTGGGCTGACGGCTCGAAGGAAAGCCGCGACGGGCTCTCTGGCCTGGTCACCCTCGAGACCACGAAATTCCAGTACACGGACGGCATGAGCGATCTGAGCCGCATCAGCCCCGACAACTGGGTTCATGACCAGGCGCTGCTCGATCGACCCGGCAACAAGGACATTCAGCTGGATCTCTTCTATGACTATCGCACCAATGTGCCGCTCTACCCGCAGTTCCAGGCCTTCTTCCGGGATCACAAGCCGCCGACGCTGATCGTGTGGGGCAAGAACGACAAAATCTTCCCGGCCGAAGGCGCGCATCCCTATCTCCGTGATCTCCCGGATGCCGAACTGCATCTTCTCGATACCGGCCATTTCGCGCTGGAGGACAAGTTGGACGTAATGGCGCCGCTCATTCACGACTTTCTTGACCGAAAACTCGGCGAGAAGAACTGAGGACAGTGCCGCGCAGCTCCACGGGGCTGCGCGGCACATCGTATTCCTACGCTTCGGATGCATTCCCTCTGGCTTCGATAAAGAAGCGTCAACGCCGCTCAGGCGACGGGGATGCCCATCTCTTCGGCCGCCTCCAACGCTTGGGCTTCGGTCATCTCCGTCACGCAGCCGCGGTTGTCGATCAACGGGCGATGGTTTTCCCAAAGTTTGAGTTGACCGTTTTCGTTGGCGAAGCAACACTTGCACTGCAGCAAGGCAGGAGGAACATGATGGACGAGCAAGACCGCTGGCGCCAGATGGCAAGCGCACCGAGAGACGGCAGCCGCATCCTGGTGACGATCCGTGCGTCCGAACAGGGGCCGGCGGAAGTCGATCTCGCCTACTGGTCGCATGGCGATCAGTTCGGTGGAGAAGGCTGGCGCGCCTCGGATTCCTCGCCCGGGCACATCATCGAATATGCCGAGCCGGAGTTGAAGTGCTGGATGCCGATGCCCTCGGCCAATCGCACCTCGATGCCCTCGCCCTGGGAAGGCGAGGACGACGAGGAACTGGACGGGTCGGGCATTTAAGGACTGGCGCAAGCCCTGTTTCCTGGCGCCCGACAGGAGGCACGGCAGGTGGAGCAAGGTTCAGTCGAAAAAGCCCGCATCCTCTTCCCGGAGAAATCTCCTTGCCGCTTCAGCGTCGATATCGAGGCCCAGCCCCGGCGCTTCCAGTAGATCCACCATACTGTCCTTGACGATCTCAGGTGGCAAGCCGATGACCAGATCCTCCCACCAGGGGTCCGAAGCAGTCGGATATTCGAAGGCGACATAATTTGCCGGCAACGTGGCGCAGACATTGATCAGCGCGCCGAGACCGAGCAGCCCGTTGGCAGTGCCGTGCGGTGCCATCAGGATCGAGTGCATGTAGGCATGCTCGGCGACCCATTTGAGCTCGGCGATGCCGCCAATATCGGCTGGATCGGGGCCGATAACGCGGACTGCCTGCGTCTCGATCAGTTCCTTGAAATTGTGCCGGAGGTAGATCTGCTCACCAGTGTGGATCGGTGTCGAAGTGGAGGTTGTCAGTTCCCGGTAGGCCTGCGGATTGACCCACGGCACGTAGTCGCCGGTCAGCATGTCCTCGAGCCACATCAAATTGTACTTCTCGACCGCGCGAGCGAACCTGATCGCATCTGGCAGCATCCAGCCCGGGCCGCAGTCGAGCGCCAGGCTGACCTTATCGCCCAGCACTTCCTTCATCGCGATCACGCAGTCGAGCATGTGATTGAAACCCCGCTCACTGATTGCGCCCTGATCCATGGCACCGTGATAGCCGGCCTTCCTCTGCGTCACCCCGTAGTGGAAGCCCTCGATGGTGTCCTTCATGTTGGAGTGGAAGGAGATTCCTTGCTTGATCATGAAGAAGTTCTGCGGCTGCTCCATCATCCATTTGACGTCAGCGGCGTAATCCTCCGGCCGGTCGCCGGAGCGTTTCCGGCGGACCGAGCCGTTGTAGACCCGCACCTTGTCCCGCACCTTGCCGCCGAGCAGCTTATAGGCCGGCACGCCCGCGGCCTTGCCGGCAATATCCCACAGCGCATGCTCGATCGCGCTCACCGCCGCGCCGTATGGCTTGAAGGAGCCGCGCTGGCGGATCTTCAGCATCACTCTCTCGACGTCGGTCGGGTCCTCGCCGATCAGCGCCTCGCGGAAATGCAGCACCCAGGGCTTGAGATAGGCCTTGGTGAATTCGACTTCGCCCAAGCCATAGAGGCCCTCGTCCGTGACGATGCGGACGATCGGGTGTTTGCCGATAACGGCACAGCGCAGGTCGGTGATCTTCATAGGTCCGTCCGTTCAGCTCCAGGTGCGATCCCAGGAATACTCATCATCCCAATGATCCGTAGGCTGCCAGATGCCGGTGACCCCCGGCTGCAGATGCTGCGAGATCACCTCGTCGACGACGTCGTCGATCCCCAGGCCCGGCTTGTCCGGAACAGTGATAAAGCCGTCCTTCACCAGCGGCTTGGGAAGCCCGGTAACGATATCGTCCCACCAGTCGACATCGGCGGAGTGGTATTCGAGCGCCATGAAGTTTTCGGTTGCCGTCGCGACGTGCGCGGCGGCCATTGCGGCGATCGGACTTTCCGCCATGTGTATGGCCATGGGAACACCATGCTCCTGCGCCATATCGCCGATCTTCTTGGTCTCGAGGATGCCTCCAGTGGTGAGCAGATCCGGGTGAATCACGGAGACGCCGCCGCTCTTGAGCAGGGGCTCGAAGCCCTCCTTGAGGTATATGTCCTCGCCGGTGCAGATCGGCACCGTGGTGGAGTCCTGCAGCTGTCGATACTGCTCGGTATACTGCCACGGGATCACATCCTCGAGCCAGGCTGGCACGTATTTCTCAATTCGCCTGGCAAGGCGAATGCCGTTCTGCATCGAGATATGGCCGATATGGTCGATCGCAAGCGGAACCTGCATACCGATGACCTCACGCACCTCGGCGATGTACTGCTCGAGCAGGTCGAGGCCCTTGTCGGAAAAGTGGAGTCCGGTAAACGGATGCTGGACGTTATGCAAATCGTAGGCTGCATTGCGGACAAGCCGCTCTTCAATGGTCTTCAGCGGCCCGCGGCTGGGACGGTCGCGGTATCCTTCCAGTGAGCCGGCGGGAAAGACGACGGCACCGGGCACATCGGCGATCTGCATCAGCCCCAGGTCCATCTTCAGGAAGGTGAAGCCGAGCTCCATGCGCTGCTTGAGGCGCTTGCCGGTTGCGGTGCCGCTCGCCACAGCGGCGTCGGTATCGCAGTAGACGCGCACTTTCTCCCGAAATCGTCCGCCGAGCATCTGGTAGATGGGGACGCCATAGGCTTTTCCGGCAAGATCCCACAAGGCGATTTCAACCGCCGATACGCCGCCGCCTTGCCGTCCATGCCCGCCGAACTGCTTGACCCGGCGAAACAGTCGATCGATGTTGCAAGGGTTCTCACCCAGCAGCCGGCTCTTCAGCATCAGCGCGTAGGTGGCGCTGGCGCCGTCGCGGACCTCGCCAAGCCCGACAATGCCCTGGTTGGTATAAATCTTCAGCAGCACCGAGGTGAACGGCGCGTCGACAATTTCGGCTACCCGCATGTCGGTTATGCGAAGCTCGGAAGGCTTGGAATGCGTGTTGACCCGATTGAGCGCCTCGTCGGCTGCATATGCCTCTGGCATGATTTATCCTCGTTTCGGTCGGCGGGATCGTTGCCGCACACGGCGGCGGCGTAGAGCGTTGCTAGGCCAGATCTATCTCGTGGCTTTCAAGGTAGTCGCGGTTCATTTCAACGCCGAGACCGGGCCTCGGTGTAAGCTTTAGGCTGCCGTTCGAAACATCGAGCGGTGTGTCGATGAGGTGGTCGTATTTGCCGAGGTTCCACTCCGACGTTTCAAGCTTGTAGAAGTTGGGAACGGTCATCATCACCTGCGCTCCGGCAACTACGTTGATCGGTCCTGCGGCGTCATGCGGCGATACCGGGATGTAGTAGGCTTCGCATAGGGCTGATATTTTCTTGAGCTCGGTAATGCCGCCGGTCCAGGTGACATCAGGCATGATGTAGTCGGCGAGCTTGTTTTCGAGCACCGGCACGAAATCCCACTTCGTGTGGCCGCGTTCGCCCCACGAGATAGGGGCGCTGACCTTGTCGCGGACCTGTCTGAGAGCATTGAGGCTCTCCGGCGGACAGGGCTCCTCGAACCAGTCGATCTGGCCAGCTTCCTCGAGGCTCCGACAAAGGCGAATGGCGGTGGGAACGTCGAACCGGCCATGCGCATCGATGAGGATGTCGACATCAGAGCCCGCCGTTTCGCGGATCAGGGCGGTGAGCTCGGCGGCCTCACGCTCATCCTTGCGCGTCATGCTGCCATCGAGGTAGCCGTCCCGCTGTTCGCGAGCCTGTCCATCGGCGGTGCTGCCCTGGTAGGGGAAAGGATCGAACTTGAGCGCTGTGTGACCGGACTCGACGATGTCTCGAATTTCCCTGACCACCGCCTCTTTGCTGGTAAACTTGGCCTGGTTGGGATGGGTGTAGAGCGCGATTTCATCGCGCACCGGCCCGCCCAACAGCTCGTAAATCGGCTTGCCAAGGACTTTGCCCCGGATGTCCCAGAGGGCTATGTCGATGGCGCTCACGCATTCGACGGCGGCGCCGCGACTGCCCATGTAGGTGAAGCTGCGGAATATCTTGTGCCAAAGATACTCGATGCGCGCCGGGTCCTCGCCCATCAAAGCGGCGCCGATCTGCCGCAAGATCGTGCAGAGGGCGCGATTGGCGAGCCTTGTCGTGGTGGTGATCTCTCCCCAGCCGCTCACCCCCTCGTCGGTCGTCACTTCGACAAACAGAAACTCTCCCCAATAGGAAGAATCGGACTTGATTAGCCACGGCCGAACGCTGGTGATCTTCATCTCAATTGCCTTTACCTGAAGTGTTCCGGGTAACGATATTCATCCGGCGCGAGCGGCGTTACGCGCACGCATGTGTTCGAGGATGTGTCGGCCTGAGCCTTCGACGTGGCGTGCAATAAGTTCGGCTGCCTCGTTCGCCCTTCCGGCTTTGACATGCGCGATGAGCTCGCGATGCTCGCTCAGGATCGCCGCACGCCGGGCAAGCGTAAAATCGAAGCGGCGGCTCACGGCTCGAAGCACTTCGCGATGCTTCCACCAAAGCTCGGCGGCATGGCGGTTGTAGTGCTTCCGGTACATGACGGTATGAAAGGCGGTGTCCAGTTCGCTATGCCTTACCGTGTCGGCAAAGTTGTTCTCTTCAATGAGGCTTTGGATGCGTTCGAGTTCAGCAATGTCCTCCACCGTCGCCATATTCACGAACCAGCGCGTCAGTGACGGCTCGATCAAAACGCCGATCTCGTAGATATCCCGAACAAAGTCCTGATCGATGGGCCGGACGCGCGCTCCGCGGTTGGGAAAGAAAGTGACAAAGCCCTCCCCGCGCAACAGCTGCAAAGCCTCTCGCACGGGGTTGGTCGAGGTGCCGTGGCGCCGGGCGAGATCGGTGATGACGAGCCGCTCGTTGGCCGCGAGCCGCCCTTCGATGATGTCGTCCCTGATCAGTTGGTAAACAGACGCGCCCTCGCTCGAGGCCCCTGTAGCATCGATCCCCTCAGGGGGCTGTGCTTTAAATTCGCTTGTTTCAGTCAAGACTGTCCCCAATCCATACATACATTTTCGGGATATCATGCAAAAACTCCCAAAACAATGTACGATTTCTTCAGTTGACAGACAATCCTCGACATGAAAACGTATGATAAGGTCGAAGGGATACATTAAGTGGGAGAATCCCACGGCCTGGGAGCAAGACCGCTCGCCTCGATGCAGAGCGGCTTGGGAGAAAACCTGGGAGAATACCTATGACGAGTCTTTCGCTCGGCGGTGTCGTCGTACGCGGCACTGTATCCACTGCTTTGATGGTATCGTTGATGTCCGTGTCTGCGCTCAGTGCGCCGGTCGACTTGAGCCAGTGGTCACCGCAATATGTGCGCTCCATCGCCGGCACGCAGGAGTTCGACACGGCGGCCGATTGCGGCAAGGTTACCCCGCTCGACTATAAGGGCCGCCTGACATTCTGGTATCAGGGCGTATTCGAGGGCGACCCCGACCTCCTGCGCCAGTATTACAAGGACTTCTTCGAGACCTTCCGCAAGACCTACCCAAACATCCAGCTTGAGGAACAAGCCCTCACCTATAACGACCTGCTGGACAAGTTCCGGACCGCGCTTTTAGGCAATGCCGCGCCCATGGCGGTCCGCCTGCAAATCCTCGGCGGCACCGAGTTCGCCTCGAAGGGCTATTTGCAGCCGCTCAAGCCCGAGGATGTAGGCTATTCGACCGAGGATTTCTGGCCGGGCGCCATGAAGGCTGTGACCTGGGAGGGGGAAACCTACGGCATTCCAACCAACAACGAGACGATGGCGTTCATCTGGAACGCCGACATCTTCAAGCGTGCAGGCCTCGATCCGGACAAGGCTCCGGCAACCTGGGACGACGTCGTCAAATATTCCAAGCAGATCCACGACAAGCTCGGCATTGCCGGCTACGGCCTCGTGGCTCGCAAGAATGCCGGCAATACGCCGTACCGGTTCATGCCGCAGCTGTGGGCCTATGGCGGCGGCGTCTTCGACGAAGCGACCGCCAACCCGACCTATAAGGAGGTCCAGCTCAATAGCCCGCAGAGCAAGGCCGCATTGCAAGCCTCCTACGACATGTACGTTCGCGACAAGTCGGTTCCGGTCTCGGCGCTCACCAACCAGCAGGCCGACAACCAACCGCTCTTCCTCGCTGGCCAGCTCGGCATGATGATCTCGCACCCGTCCGACTACAACGTCATGCTCGACCTGCAAAAGAAGACGACGGGCAGCGATAAGGACAAAGCCCAGACCGTCATCGACAACATGCGCTACGGCCTCATTCCGACTGGCCCCGACGGCAAGCGTGCCGTCGTGTTCGGCGGCTCCAACATCCACATCCTGAAGCCGGAATATGTCGAGGGCGGCAAGGTAGACGAGCCGGCCGCAAAGGCCATCATCTGCATGTGGACGAGCCCCGAATGGTCGCTGAAGATGGCCTATGCCGGCTCGAACCCGGGCAACCTGAACGGCTTCAAGACCAAGTGGATGAAGGAACGTCTTGATAACATCAAGTTCCTTGATGTCACGACTTCGATGCTGCCCTACGGCATCCCGTTCCCGGCGCTGCCGCAGTCGCCTGAGATCATGAATATCATCGTCCCGGACATGCTGCAGAACGCCCTCACCGGGGCGATGACAGTCGACCAAGCAGCGGACGACGCAGCCAAGAAGGTAAAAGACCTGATGGACGGCGGACTCTAGTCAATCCTGACGATCTGACCGGCTGCACCTCGATTGCAGCCGGTTTGTTCCGAAGAATAAGGGCACCGCACCGTGACGATCTTGACTGGCAAGGCCGAGGCTCACCGAAGACTGCAACCGGATCGGTCCGGCGTGCTGCGAAACATCTTGGAGCATCGCGCTGACTATGCGTACGTCCTTCCCGCGATCGCCGTGATGCTCATCGTCATTGCCTACCCGATCTACTACACGATCGAACTGTCGTTTTTCAATACACCGCCTGGCCTGCAGCTCCGGGACAAGATCTTCGTCGGCTTCGACAACTACACCGCCATCCTCACAAGTCCGGTGTTCTGGAAGGTCACCTCGAACACTCTTATCTGGACACTGGGATCCACTCTCATTTCATTTGTCCTGGGATTTGCCTGCGCACTGGCGCTCCATCGCGACTTTCTCGGCCGCGGAATTCTGCGAGCCATCCTGATCATTCCCTGGGTCATCAGCGCGGTCGCCGCCTCCTACATCTGGAAGTGGATCTACCATTCCGACTTCGGGATCATCGGCGCGGTGCTGGTCGGCCTCGGATGGGCCGATCGGCCGCCGAATTTCATCGACAGCGTCAGCACAGTGCTGCCCTCGTTGATCGTCGTCAATATCTGGCGAGAGTTTCCCTTTGCCATGATCATGATGATGGCTGGCCTGCAGACCGTTCCCGACCAGTTGCTGCGCGCCGCAAAAGTCGACGGAGCCAACGCATGGCAGCGTTTCTGGCACGTCACCTTTCCACACTTGAGAAACGTCTCGACGGTAACGATCCTTCTGCTGGCAGTCGCCAACTTCAATTCTTTCATCATCCCCTGGATCATGACCGGCGGCGGGCCCTCGAACGCATCGCACATCTGGATCACCCACATTTATGAACTCGCCTTCGGCCGCCAGCGCTGGGGGGTGGCATCGGCCTATTCGGTGCTGCTGTTCTTGATCCTGATGTCGCTCGGCTACTTCTACGTCCGCGCGCTGAGCGGGAATGAGCAGAAGGATGGGAGCGCATGAGCGCGATCGCCGAGACTGCTCATCGAAGCCAGGCCCGTCGCCGTATCCGCATCGACGGATGGCGGTGGGGTGGACGCATCTTCCTTGTGTTCATGCTGCTTTACACTGCATTACCGATGATCTGGATGTTGATCACCTCTATCAAATCCGGCTTCGCGGCCATGCAGTTTCCGCCGCAATGGTGGCCGGACCAACCCACCCTCGCCAGCTACCAGAAATTGCTCGATCCGCAAAACAGCGTCGGCCAGGACTTCCTGCGCTTCTTCTGGAACAGCCTTTTCGTCTCCACCGCCACGACCATCCTTTCGGTGATCGTGGCCGTTCCTGCGGCCTACGCGTTTTCGCGCTTCACCTTCCCGGGCCGGAACTTTCTGTTCTTTGCCGTTTTGCTTCGCAACATGTTCCCGGCAGTGATCTTCCTCGTGCCGCTCTTCATCCTGATGCGCGCGATCGGGCTGGTGAACACGCACGGGTCGCTTGTCCTGACCTACCTCACATTCGGCCTGCCGCTGGCAATCTGGCTCCTCAAGGGCTTCTACGACAACATCCCGGTGCAACTCGAACAAGCGGCGCGCATCGACGGGGCAACACGGTTCCAGGCCTTTCTCCTGATCGTCATGCCGCTCTCGGCGCCGGGAATCATCGCCACCGCGATCTATTCCTTCATCGGCGCATGGAATGAGTACATCTACGCCTACACCTTCCTCTCCAAGAACGAGCAGCTGACCCTGCCGGTCGGCATCCAGCGATTCTTCTCGGAAAACACGACGGACTTTCCGGGTCTTATGGCGGCCAGCTTCATGATGAGCGTGCCGGTCGTCGTCCTGTTCCTTGTCCTTCAACGATACTTCGTACGCGCCCTAACCGAAGGCGCAGTCAAGCACTAGGGAGTTGCCGGTGGCCCACGTGGTCCTCAAAGATCTGGTCAAGACCTATGGCAGCTTCAAAGCTGTCAACGATGTTTCGCTGACGGTCAATGACGGCGAATTCGTTGCGCTCGTCGGTCCTTCAGGCTGCGGCAAGACAACCACGCTCAATCTTGTGGCGGGGCTCATCCCTATCACATCCGGCGACATCGTCATCGGCGAGCGGGTGGTCAACGACCTCGACCCCAAGGACCGGGACATCGCAATGGTGTTCCAGAACTACGCGCTCTACCCGCAGAAATCCGTGTACAAAAACCTGGCTTTCCCGCTGCAGATGCGCAAACTGCCACGCGACGAGATCGACAAGAAGGTCAGGGAAGCAGCGCGGGTGCTCGACATGACGCAGCTCCTCGAGCGCAAGCCGCGCGAACTTTCGGGCGGCCAACAGCAGCGCGTGGCGCTCGGCCGTGCGCTCGTTCGCGATCCGGCCGTATTCCTGATGGATGAACCGCTTTCCAACCTCGACGCAAAGCTGCGGGTGCAGATGCGGTCGGAGATCAAGCGTTTCCACCAGGATCTCAAGGCGACGATCATCTATGTGACCCACGATCAGCTCGAAGCGGTCACCATGGCCGACAGGATGGCGGTGATGAACGGCGGCTATCTGCAGCAATACGATACTCCGGCGCAGGTCTTTGCCAATCCGGTGAACATGTTCGTCGCCAGCTTCGTCGGCAGCCCGGCCATGAGCCTAGTCCCATTGGAGGCATCAACGGCAAGCGGCGACAATGTGTTGATCAGCGCGGAGGGATGGCGCCTCGAGCTTTCGCCAAAAAATGCCCAGAAAGTTGCAAGGTCATCCACCAAGAAAGTCGTGCTCGGCGCGCGCCACTCGACGATCAAGCTGCACAAGAGTGCGACGCCTGGGAGCGTCCCTGCCAAAGCCTACACGGTGGAGCCGACCGGTGATGTCACCTTCGTGCAGGCGTTCCTATCAGGCGCCATCGTCAATGTCAGCGTGCCGCCGACCATTGCGGTCACGCCCGACGAACAGATTTGGCTCGAGTTCGATCAGGAGCGAATGCATCTGTTTGACGGCGAAACGGAAATGGCCCTCAAGGCCAACTGAGAGCAGGCGGATGCGGGTGAAACGAGGGCGTGGATGACGAAGCTTAAAATCACGGCGATCAAGCCCTACCCAGTATGGGTAGGAACGCGCAACCAGATGCTGGTCAAGGTCGAGACCGACAGCGGCATCTTCGGCTGGGGCGAGAGCGGCTTGAGCGGTCGCGAAAAGGCCGTCGCCGGTGCGATCGAACACTATCGCGAATTTCTCATGGGCCGTGACGCGATGCAGACTGGTCGGATTTGGCAGGAAATTTATCGCAGCCAATATTTCGAAGGCGGGCGCGTTCTGCAGGCGGCGATTTCCGCGATCGACATCGCCCTTCACGACATCAAGGGCAAGGCGCTGGGGGTTCCAGCCTACGAACTGCTGGGCGGCAAGCAGCGCGACCGCATTCCGACCTTCGCCTCGACCGGCGACGAGGCCGAGGGCGAGGTTGCCATCGAACGAGCCCGCGAACTCCGCGCACAAGGGTGGCAGGCGATCCGCTTCTTCCCCATCGGGCAAAACAGCAAGGACATCTTTGAGCCGCGGGAGTCGATCGGCGTTACCGCAGCGATGCTGAACAGGGCGCGCGAGGCGCTGGGCGACGACGTCGTCCTCGGCATCGATTATCATCATCGGCTGTCGGTGGCCGAGGCGGCGAGCTTCTGTAACAAGCTCGACCGTGGCGTGCTTGATTTCCTCGAGGAGCCAATACGAGACGAGACACCAGAGGCCTACGAATCCCTGCGCACCATGACCGACATCCCCTTCGCCATCGGCGAGGAATTTGCCAGCAAGTGGCAATTCCTGCCCTATATCGAGCGTGGCATCCATCAGTTCAACCGGCTCGACATCTGCATTGTGGGCGGGCTCACCGAAGCGATGAAGGTCGCGGGCTGGAGCGAGGCGCACTATGTGGACCTGATGCCGCACAATCCCCTCGGCCCAGTCTGCACGGCCGCGACCATCCATCTCGCCGCCGCGGTGCCGAATTTCGCATGGCTCGAGACCAGGGCGCCCGAAGCGAAGCTCGGCTTCGACAATTCCGATTTCTTTCCCGTGCAACCACGGCTCGACGGCCCGGACTATCCGGTCAGCGATCTGCCGGGGCTCGGGGTCGAGGTCAACGAAGAAGCGATCAAGGCGGAGAGCTTTCGTTTCTGGGAAGCGCCTCACCTCAAGCGCCGCGACGGTTCTGTTACAAACTGGTAGTTTCATCCACCGGAGCCTAAGATGACGCATACGCCCGATATTCCGCGACCGCCCAGAGACATGATCGACGCACTGAAGGAGATCGGCGCCGCGACCATTGCCGGTACGCTCGGCCATATGGGCTTCCGCAATCCGCATATGGTCGGCCCGGTATCGCAGAGCCGCGGGAAGTCCATCGTCGGCCCGGCGCTGACGCTTCAATTCCTGCCGCAGCGGCCCGACCTTTTCACCGAGGGAGAATATGCAGATCCGGAGACGCAGTTGCACCGCCATGTGCTTTATCACGTGCAGGAGGGCGATGTGGTCGTGGTCGACGCGCGCGGTGACATGAGCTCGGGCGTCTTTGGCGATATGATGTCGACCTATTTCAAAGGCAGAGGCGGCGCCGGCATCGTGATCGATGGGTGCATGCGCGATCGGCCCAATGTCGAGAAGCTCGATCTCCCTTTGTGGCTGCGCGGCTGGACGCCCAACTATCATGTGCAGACTGGCATCTATCCCAACGCCGTCAACGTTCCGATTGCCTGCGGCGGTGTCACCGTGATCCCCGGAGACATCATCGTCGCCGACGATGACGGGGTGGTGGTGCTTCCAGTCGCAATGGCCCCGAAGGTAATCGAAGAATCGCAAATGCATCACGATTGGGAGGAGTTCTCGCGAGCGAAACTTATGGAGGGCGGCTCGTTGCAGCGCTACTATCCGCTGCATGACGATGCCCGGACAGAATACGAAGAATGGCGCAAAACACACCGCCTGGGAACAATCTAGACAATGCATTGCTCCAGAGGGCGGCGAACTTTGTGAGGCGTTGCCGGCGATCTGCGAGCCTACTTCGCAGTGAACGTCAGGTGTCGGAATCACCGCTCAGCCGCGGGCTCTTGGCTAGTGATTCTTGATTAATTGTGCCCCAACTTAAAACGCTCTATTTTTCTTGCGGGGTGCCTCGACGAGACGGAACGTTCTGCTTCACAGCGCCGTCGGACCACTTCGGTTACCGCACCAATCCCGGGTGCCGTTCGACGACACGATCTACGAGGAGACGAGCGATGGGCGCAACCACGCCAGACAACATCATGCGGCTTGGCATGGGGTTCTGGGCCTCCAAAGCCATGCTCAGCGCGGTCGAGCTCGGCGTCTTCACCGAGCTCGCGGCCGGCTCGGCCGACCTGCCCGAGCTGCAGGCCAGGCTGAAACTGCATCCCCGCTCAGCCCGCGACTTCCTCGACACCCTGGTGGCCCTGAAGCTGCTCGAACGCGAGGACGGCCGCTATCGCAATGCCACTGATACGGATCTCTTCCTCGACAAGGCCAAGCCATCCTATATCGGCGGCATCCTCGAAATGGCCAATGCACGGCTATACGGTTTCTGGGGTTCGCTTACCGAAGCCCTGCACACGGGAGAACCGCAGAACGAAGCCAAGCACAGCGAGGACTTCTTCGCGGCGATATATGCGGAGCCGGCACGACTGCGCGGGTTCCTCGAGGCGATGAGCGGGATCAGCGCCGGTGCGGCGCAGGCGATCGCCGCCAAGTTCGACTGGTCGAAATACACGACCTTCGCCGATGTGGGCGCGGCGCAAGGCATGGTGCCGGTGGTGATCGCCCGAGCTCATCCGCATCTCCAGGGTCTCGGCTTCGACCTGCCCGCCGTGCAGCCGATATTTGACGAGTTCGTCGCCCGGCACGGCCTTGCCGACCGCATCCGCTTCCAACAGGGCAATTTCTTCGACAGCCCGATGCCGAATGCGGATGTGATCGTAATGGGGCATATCCTCCACGACTGGGATCTTGCCGAGAAGAGGATGCTGCTGGAAAAAGCCTTCGCCGCGCTGCCGAACGGCGGGGCCCTGATCGTCTACGACGCCGTCATCGACGATGAGCGCCGAAGCAACGCCTTCGGCCTGCTGATGAGCTTGAACATGCTGATCGAGACCCGCGGAGGGTTCGACTACACCGGCGCCGACTGCCAAGCCTGGATGCGCGACGCCGGTTTCGTGTCCACGCGCGTCGAGCCGTTGCTGGGGCCGGACTCGATGGTGATCGGATTCAAGCCCGGCTGAGCGGAAGCGGCGACCTCGGCCGTTGTTCAGCAAGATCGATCAATGGCACGATGTCGATCGCCTTTGCCCTGACCCGGACCAGGGAAGGCGGCGCTGCCCTCCCCCAAAGTTGATGCGCGGTGGGTTGAAATAGTCTTCTTCATATCCATCATTCTCTGCATGAAACGAATTGTCGTCATCGCGTGCACGTGCATGGCCTTTCTCGCCGCCTGCTCACGCACCGAACCTCTCGAAGTGTCTGCCGCGCCCTCCGTTTCACCCGGCGCCGCCCCAGTCAGCGATCAAGCTGTAATTGCAGAGGTGGTCGGCCGCGGAACTGTCGGAACGAAAGCTCTCGCGTGGGCAAATCCGTCGACCGGGAGCGCAGAAGTTATCGAACAGATCGACACCCACGACAGGGTTGATGGATGCCGTGGTTTCGTAACAAGTCGCCAGTCCCTAGAGGGTACTGCGCGCTTCGATGGCGTCGTTTGTCCTTCTGGGAATTCTTGGAAGTTAGCAGCAACGACCCACTAGCGTAACCACTGGCAACGTTTTTGCCAAAGACTGTCCTTTTCCCGGGGGCGGCGTTCACACCACGCAGGTGGCATCGCGAAACGGCGCCCAGATAGAAATCTCCACCGACTTCCGACCCAAATCTCGCGAGCATCTCAGGGGATCTGAACAACCCGCTTTGTAGTGGGGCGGTCAGGACGGAGCGCTTTTTTGACATCAAGCAACGCCCGAAAACGCTTCCTTTCCGGGCTTGGCCGTGATGGTGGCAATGATGGTGAGTGGCGCGCCGGCTTCAGGCCCCTGTCAACGCCCCATGGACGAGTGCGCGCAGTTCTTTGCGCACGGGAATGGCGCTCGAGGGCAACAGTTGCGTGAAGAGAATCACAACCATGTCGTCGACCGGGCTCACCCAGAAGAAGGTGCCTGCCGCCCCGCCCCAGCCATAGTCTCCCACCTGCGCCGAAATTTGTGCCTTGGCCGGATCGAGGACGACGGAGCCCAACAGACCAAACCCGACGCCATCAAATTGGGTCTCGGCCCAAACCTCGGCTGCCAACGAGGCAAGATCGCCTGGCAGGTGATTGCACGCCGCCAATTTCAAAGTGCGGGGACTAAGGATGCGTTCGCCGTCGAACTCACCTCCAGCACGTAGCATTTCGGCGAACCGCCAATAGTCGTCGATGGTTCCGACTAGCCCGCCTCCGCCGCAAAAAGTATCAACCTTACCTTGCCCCCAGGCCGAAACCTCCGGCGCTTCGTGCAACGCCATGCCGCCAGCCGTAGCCTCATAGAGCGGGGGGAAGCGGCCGATCCCGGACTCCGGCACATAGAAACCGGTGTCTTCCATGCCGAGGGGCTCGAATATCCGCGTCGCGAAGTACTTGTCGAGCGTCATACCGGAAACGACTTCAACGATGCGGCCGATGACATCTAACCCGGTGCTGTATTGCCATTTCGTACCCGGCTCCCATTCCAATGGCAGCTCGGCGATCCTGCGCACCATCTTGTCGAGCCCACCGTAGGCAAGGGCGAGGCCGAGTTTTTCTTTGGCATAAGCTTCGCCGAGTATTCCGGGGTTCGTAAAAAGACTTAGGCCAGATGTGTGCGTCAGCAGATGGTGGATCGTCATCTTCGTTTTGACGGGCACGGTTTGGTCGAGCGACGTTGCGGCCGGTATCAGAAGCTGCATGTCTTTGAATTCCGGCAGGTAAGCTTCGACCGGATCGTCGAGATGAATTCGCGCCTCCTCGTACAATATCAACAGCGCGACGGCGGTGACAGGCTTAGTCATCGAGTAGATGCGGGCGATGAGGTCGCGCTGCCAAGGCCGCTTGGCTTCGACGTCGACGTGCCCGGCGCAGTCGAAAAAGGCGAGCTTTCCATGGCGCGCGATGAGCACGGCACCGCCAGGCCAGCGCCCGGTGTCGGCATAGCGCTGCATCCACTGCTTCAGTCGCGCCAGCCGCGCCTTGTCGAAGCCGAGGTCCTTAGAATCAAGAACTGGTTCGCTACTAAATTGTCTCATTGGGCAAATGCGCTCCCGCGCAGTATCGCCAATAAGTTCCTATATTACGCCGCCGCTAATATAAATGAAATGGACGAGTAGATGGGCTATTCCTCCTAAATTGCCTCAAGGAAGCATGACGCAGCATCTCCCTCGCCTTCAGGAACTTCGCCCGCCCCACCAATCCCGGCTTCAGCCATTCGGCCTTTTCCTTCGCCAGTCCCTTCGGCGGAGGGGCGCCTGATTTGGCCTGAGCGCTTGTCCCCTAGCGTTCGCCGTTTGTCTGCTTTGAAATGACGACGGCGCCGTCCATCTAAGGCTGAAATGAGAACGGTCTGCAGCGGTTAAAGATTGCCCCCTATTTCTTCGAAAGATCGGCGAGAAGCCGATCCAGAGCAGTCCTCCACTTGACGCTCTCATCGTCGCTCGTAAAATCGCGGTCCATCGCATGGAATCCGAGTGCCCGATAAGCTTCGAACTGCTCTTCTGAAAGCACAAGGGTTTCGCAGGAATCGTTGGTTGCGGAGGCAGGATTCGATCCGCCGGCCTCCAGATGGTGGGCCTGCGGAAAAAGCGTGATAGCTTGCCGTAATGGGAGCATCTTCGATTCGATTTGTGCACATCACGTTTGCGGCTCTTGCCGTTGCGCTCGCGATGATAGTGGACGCTCATTCTGAGGACCGGACCTATTCACTGAGGTACGCGCTAGTCCTTGAGGGCAAAGATCCTATTGCTGGCGACGCTAAGTGCGTCGCTAGTATCCCTTGCGAGTTTTTTACCGGCTCCAATAGCGACATTAAGTTTAAGTTCACACGTTCCAACGGCGAACTCCAGGTTGATTGCTCCGAATGCTCGCTTAGCGGCGGAAGAAACAAAATATGGTGCGACAGTTGTGGCGTGAACTATCTCTACAAAGGACGTGAATACGGCGGCATTGAAACAATGTTGGTCATCCGCAACAGACCGTTGTTGGGGACGCTTCCGTTGACTTACTAAGACCCCGGTTGCGGGGCTTTCCACAGGGACACGATGGAAAGAATGGCGGGAATCAAACGTGGCGATCTTCATGGAATGCGAACCACAAAGCGAACTGTGGGAAGATGAAGACGACGCATACGGCTGATCGGCGAGGCGCGTCGGTGGTTGCGGGGCAGGATTTGAACCTGCGGCCTTCAGGTTATGGCCACAGACAAATACCGATCCCCAGGTTCATAAACGTGGTGCGACTTTCACAGTAGCCTCATACCTCTCCTCCCACGCATGCCCGCAGCCAAATTCGTCACACTGCGCCGGTCCGTGGGATGCAAAGAGTTCGAGTTCCCCCTGATCGCAAAGCCTCATCTAACGCAAAAACCCCGCGGTTGTTGCACTACCGCGGGGCTCTTTGACGCCTGACCAGGGAGAGGAGGTCAGGCAGCCTTAACTTTACCCGATGTGCGGGCCCATTCGGGCAGCCAGTCGCCGTGGGCGGCGAGCAGGTCGTCGACCAGCGACCAGATCTGGTCGAGGTCGAGTTCGGCCGCCGTATGCGGGTCCATCATCGCGGCGTGGTAGATGTGCTCGCGATTTTCGGTCATCAGCGCCTGCACCGTCAGTTCCTGCACGTTGATATTGGTGCGCATCAGCGCCGTCAGTTGCGGCGGCAGCTCGCCGATGAAGGTCGGCTGGATGCCGGAGGCGTCGACGAGGCAGGGCACTTCGGCGGCGCAATTTTCCGGCAGCGAGGTGATGCAGCCATTGTTGCGCAGATTGCCGTAAATGACCGAGGGTTCGCCGGTCCAGACCGAATTGATGATCGAGGAGGCATATTCCTTCGACGGCGTCACCTCGATCTTGTCGGCCGAGCGATAGGCCTCGGCCTGGCCCTTCCAGCGCTCGATCTGCTCGATGCAGCGCTTCGGATATTCATCGAGCGGAATGCCGAATTTCTCGATCAGGTCCTCACGGCCTTCCTTGATGAAATAGGGCGTGTATTCGGCGAAATGCTCCGAGCTTTCGGTGACGAAATAGCCGAGCCTGGTCAGCATCTCGTAGCGCACCTTGTTGGGGCAGCGCGGATTCCAGCCGGGCTTCGGCGCCCTGCCCTCGCGGTAGCCGCGCAAGAGATCGGGATAGAGGTTGCGGTAGGAGCCGTCGGGCTGGCGATGCTCGAATTTGAGATAGAAGGCCATGTGGTTGATGCCGGCGGCGCGGTAGCGGATTTCCTCGTAGGGAATGTCGAGATCGTGCGCCAGCTCCATCGCCGTGCCCTGCACCGAATGGCAGAGGCCGACCTGGCGGATGGTCGGATATTTCTCCGAGATCGCCCAGGTGTTGATCGCCATCGGGTTGACATATTGCAGCATGATCGCCTCGGGGCAGACGGCGAGCATGTCCTCGCAGACCTTCCAGAGATGCGGCACGGTGCGCAAGCCCCGCATGATGCCGCCGACGCCGAGCGTGTCGGCGATCGTCTGGCGCAGCCCGTATTTCTTCGGCACCTCGAAATCGGTGACGGTGCAGGGCTCATAGCCGCCGATCTGGAAGGCGACGACGACGAAATCGGCGCCTGAAAGCGCCTTGCGCTGGTCGGAGTAGGTCTCGGCCTTGGCCTTGACGCCGAGCGTCGAGATCAGCTTGTTGACGACGATGGCGCTTTCCTCAAGCCGCTGCGGGTTGAGATCCATCAGCGCGATCGTCGCACCCGAGAGTGCGGGACGCTGCAAAACGTCGCCGATGATGTTCTTCATGAAGACGGTGGAGCCTGCTCCGATGAAGGTGATTTTGGGATTTCCTGCCATTATAGCCTCCGGCATTCGATAATCATGCTACCTCGAAAGCGGCCTTGACGAGCCGTTCGGTGTAGGCGGTCTTGGGATTGGTGAGCACTTCGTCGACGGGCCCCTCTTCCATGATCTTGCCATGCTGCATGACGATGACGCGATGGCAGAGCGCCCGGACGACCTTGAGATCGTGGGAGATGAAGAGGTAACTCAAGCCGCGCTCGTCCTGCAGCTTGCGCAGCAGTTCGATGATCTGCGCCTGGACGGACAGGTCGAGTGCGGATGTCGGCTCGTCGAGCAGGATGAATTCCGGCTCCAGCGCGATGGCGCGTGCGATGGCGATGCGCTGGCGCTGGCCGCCGGAAAATTCATGCGGGAAACGCGACAGGATATTGCCGGGCATGCCGGCGGCAACAAGCGCCTCGCGCACCCGGTCCTGCCGTTCGGCCCTCGTAGCGCCCAGCCGGTTGACGACGAGCCCTTCCTCGATGATCTGGCCAATCGTCATGCGCGGATTGAGCGAGGAGAACGGGTCCTGGAACACCACCTGCATGCGGGCCCGCAGCGGCCGCATCTCGGCCCTGGAAAGGCCGTGGATCGGCTGACGGTCGAAATGGATCTCGCCGGCCTGCGGCGTATTCAGCCGCAGGATCGCCTGGCCGAAGGTGGTCTTGCCGGAGCCTGATTCGCCGACGAGGCCGAGCGTCTCGTGACGACGGAGCGTCAGGCTGAGGCTATCGACGGCGACGAGCTCACGCATCTCGGGTTTCAGGAAGGTGCCGTGGCGCAGCATGAAGCCGACACGCACGCCCTTGGCGTCGAGGATGATGTCGGAGCCCTCCGGCAGCGGATTGGCTTGTCCACGCGGCTCGGAGGCGAGCAGATGTCGGGTGTAAGGGTGCTGCGGATTGGCAAAGAGCGCCTCGGTGACGTTGTGTTCGCGGACCTCGCCATGCTGCATCACATAGACGTAATCGGAGAACTGCCGCACCACCGTCAGATCATGGGTGATGAGGATGACCGCCATTCCCAGCTCTTTCTGCAGGTTGCGGATCAGATTGAGGATCTGCGCCTGGACGGTGACGTCGAGCGCCGTCGTCGGCTCGTCGGCGATCAACACGTCGGGATCGTTGGCGAGCGCCATGGCGATCATCACGCGCTGGCGCTGGCCGCCGGAAAGCTGATGCGGATATTGCCTGAGGCGGGCGGCCGGGTCGGGAATTTGCACATGTTCGAGCAGCTCGAGGGCGCGCTTTTCCGCATCCCGCTTGCTGATCCGGCGATGGACGCGGATCGCCTCGACGATCTGGCTGCCGATCGTATAGATCGGGTTCAGCGAACTCATCGGCTCCTGGAAGATCATCGAGATGCGGTCGCCGCGCAGCTTGCGGCGCGCCCGCTCTGAGAATTTCAGGATGTTACTGCCGTCATAGGAGACCGTCGATTTGGCGGAGACGACGGCGCGCTTCGACAGGAGACCCATCACCGTGCGCGCCGTCACCGACTTGCCGGAGCCGGATTCGCCGACGATCGCGATGGTCTCGCCGCGATAGAGCTGGAAGGAGACGTCCTTGACAGCCTCGACCATGCCGTCCTCGACCTTGAAATTCACCGCCACGTTGCGGGCGTCGATGATCGGCGTGTCCGAGCGGCCGTCATGATCGTGGCGGACGGGCGGGGCGAAGGAATTGACCAGTGCAAGAGCCATATCAATCACCTCAATATGGATCGACCGCGTCGCGCAGTCCGTCGCCGAGCGCATTGAAGGCGAAGACGGTGACGAGCACGAAGCCGACGGGAGAAAGAATCCAGGGATAGGAGCCGATGACCGAATAGGTCGCCGTATCCTGCAGCATCAGCCCCCAGGAAATCAGCGGCGGCTTGACGGCAAAGCCGAGGAAACCGAGGAAGGATTCCAAGAGCACGACACTCGGTATGTGCAGCGTCACCGCGACGATGACGTGGCTCAGCACGTTCGGCAGGATATGCTGGATGATGATGCGCCGATCGGTGGCGCCGACCGCCATCGCCGCCCGGACATAATCGATGCGGGCAAGTGCCAGGGTCTTGCCGCGCACCTCGCGCGACATCTGCGCCCAGCCGAGCGCCGACATCACGACGATGACGAAGGCGAGGAAGACATTGGTCGGCGCCGTCACCGGGATCAGCGAGGTCAATGCGAGATAGAGCGGCAGCTGCGGGAAGGCGAGCACCAGCTCGACGAAGCGCTGCAGCCAGACATCGAAGGTGCCGCCGAAATAGCCGGAAACCATGCCGACCGTCGTGCCGATCAGCGTGACGATGAAGACCACTGTCAGCGCGATCATCAGCGAGATGCGCGAGCCGATGATGGCGCGCGACAGCACGTCGCGGCCAAACTTGTCGGTGCCGAGGAAATGAACCGGCTGGCCGTCAACCGAGCCGAAGAAGTGCCGGTCGGCCGGGATCAGGCCGAGCAACGTATATTCCGCACCCTTAACGAAGAAGCCGAGCAGCCGCGGATTGTCGTAGTCCATACCGACGATCGGCTGAAAGGTAACGGGATCGAGTTCCTCGGAATCTGACAGCGCATAGACACGCGGCTGGAAGACAAAATTTCCGTCCTTGTCGTGGAAGCTCATCACCTGCGGCGGCGCGAAGCCGACGTCGGTCGCCTTCGGGTCCATCGGTGCGAAGAAATCGGCAAAGACCGCCATCAGAATCAAGAGCCCGACGAGCACCAGCCCGGCAACGCCGGTCCAGGAGCGCCGCAACCGGCGCCAGACGAGTGCCAGATAGCTTTCACTGCCATGCGAAGGCTTTTTGACTGCTGGTTCGGTTGTCGGAGGCGTGTCGGACGAATCGAAAGCAAGCATTTCAGGCTCCTCCGAACTGGCGTACGCGCGGATCGAGCAAGGCGAGCAGCATGTCGGCGATGATATTGCCGACGATCAGCGTCGCCGACAGCACCATCATGAAGGTGGCGGTGACATAGACGTCGCCGATCGCCATCGAGCCGACGATCGCCGGGCCGACGGTCGGCAGCGCGAAGATGATCGCGGTTTCGATCTCGCCGGTCAGCATGTAGGGCAGCACGACACCCTGATACATCACCAGCGGATGCAGCGCGTTCGGCACCGCATGGCGCATCACCACCGCGCCACCGGACAGGCCCTTCGCCTTTGCCGTCTCGACATACTGCGCATTCAGCGTATCGAGCAGATTACCGCGCATGACGCGCATGTTATAGGCGAGCCCGCCGAAGGTGGCGATCGCCACGACAGGCCAGACATGGCTGACGAGGTCGACGAATTTCGCCCAGGACCAGGGCGCTCCGCCATATTGCGGCGAGAAGAAGCTGCCGATCTCCGTTACGTTGAACTGGAAGACCAGGAGATAGACGATGATCAGCGCCATCAGGAAGCGCGGCACCGTCATGCCGAGGAAGGAGACTGCCGAAAGCGTGCTGTCGATCCAGCTATATTGCCGCGTTGCCGCCCAGATGCCGAAGCCGATGCCGAGCACCGAAGCGAAGATGTGGCAGACGAGCGCCAACAGCAAGGTCCGCGGCAGGCGCTCGCCGACGACGTCGGCAACCGGCTTGTTGTAGAACATGCTGTAGCCGAAATCGCCGCGCGTTACGATGCCGCCGATCCAGTTGACGTATTGGACGACCATCGGCTTGTCGAGGCCGTGCTCGATGCGGTAGGCCTGCGCCTGCGCTTCGGCCTGGGCATAGGATGCGCCGCCCTGGTTGATCAGCTGGGATCTTATATAATCGGCGTAATCGCCGGGCGGTGCCTGGATGATCGCGAAAGTCACCACGCTCAGGATCAAGAGAACGGGGATCGCGGAGGCTATGCGCACGAGCAGGAATCGTAACATCTAACGGTTCGCTTCTCTCTGCCGCCAGTCGCTCCTTGTCAGCGCGGCCGGCTCGTTGGTCATATCAGGCCGCGCGCGGCACGCGCGGCCCGGAACTCACTTCAGCTGGGAGGGAACCCTCTAGCGCATCGCGTCAGGTGCGACGCGCTTCAGCTCTTCATCTCCGGGCCATGGGCCTCAGTTGATCGGGCCCTTGTCGCCGGGCTTGCCGGGCAGCTGCTCGGGGAACAGCTCATATTTGCCCTGCTTGTCGGCAGCCACCCACAGGCGTTCGCGGATCACCGAATCTTCGGCCCAGTTGAACATCATAATCGGCGTTCCCTGGGGCACGTTGGAGAAGCGCTTGTTGACGATCAGCGCGCCCGGATATTCCGTCAGGCCGACCGTATTGACGTGCTCCGTCGAGATCTTCTGATACTGCTTCATCAGATCGACGCGCTCGTCATTGTCCTGGCTCGTCCTGAACTTGTTGACGACGTCGACAAGCTGCGTTTCGAACGGCATCAGATCGAGCTGGTCATCCTTGCCGGCGCGGTGATGCCAGCTGGTGCGCGGACCGACAGGAGCAAGCTGCTCGGTATTCTGCACCACCGACGACAGCTCCGTCGTGTTGCGCTGGATCAGCCAGTCGAAGCGGCCGGCATAATGGGCATCGTCACGCTTGGCGCCGTCGAGCGCATTGATGACGATCTTCAGGCCGAGCTTCTCCATCTGGCCGACGACACCTTCGGCAAGACTCTTGTCGGTCGTGTACTGATTGTTGATCAGCATGACGATCTCGACATCCTTGCCGCCCGCCGTGCCGGCCGGGAAGTTCACGATGCCGTTGCCGTCAGTGTCCTTGAGGCCGGCTTTGGCGAGTTCCGCCTTGGCGCCCTTGAGATCGAAGGGATAATAGACGGTGGAGTTGCGATCGTAGAAGCTGGTGCCGGAGGAAAGTCCGCCCGGATAGATCGCCGTGAACGGCCCCTTGACCAGCGAGTCACCGATCGCCTTGCGATCCAGCGCCATGGTAACGGCCTTGCGGAAGTCCTCGTTGCGGTTGAGCTCGCGGATCGCCTGGCCGCGCTCGTCCGGGTTGCCCCAGCCATTGGCGGAGAAGTTCATCCGCAGGTTATAGCCGATCAGGCGCGGGCCAAAGGCAAGGCGGGCGGGCGCGGTCTTTTCCGCAGCGCGCTTCAGCGAGGCGACGAAGTTTTCCGGCTGCTCGAGGTTGGAGAAATCCGCGGATCCGGCCACCGCCTGAACGTCACGGTCGGCCCATGTCGAGAGCTTGTAGTGCAGCTCATTGAGATAGGGCAGCTGGTTGCCCTTTTCGTCGACCTTCCAGTAATAGGGATTGCGGCGCAGGACGATGATATCGTCAGGGCGATATTCCACCGGCACCCAGGCGCCCATCACAGGCATGTTCATGAACTCCGGCGGAAAGGCGTTCTTGAACTGGTCGTAGGTGTTCTTCGAATATTTCGGATGCTGCGGTTTGAGGATGTGCGACGGACCCGGGCAGAAGTTCGGGTAAGCCATCGTGTAGAGGTACTGCTTCGGGAAGGCTTCCTTGAAGGTCCATTCGACCGTGTAATCGTCGATCTTCTTCAGCGTCGTGCCGACACCGAAGGCCTCAGGCGAAGCGCCGCCGCCGAGCGGCGAGACGTTCGGGTCGATGACCTCGTCTTCCCAGTAGAACATGATGTCGTCGGCATTGAACGGCGCGCCGTCGGACCACTTGGCGCCTTCGATCAGGTGCATGGTCAGCTTATGGCCGTCCTCCGACCAGTCCCAGCTCTTGGCAAGGTTCGGCAGCGGCTCGGTATCCTGGGCCTTCACCTGGAAGAGCGGCGCGGTGCGCGTCAGGCATTCGGACAGGCCGATATCGATGCCGCCCCAGCCCTGCGTCTGGCCGGCGCCGTAATTCCAGCCTTCCGGCCGGCCACCGATGACATGGCGCATCGTATCGCCGTAGACGCCGATGCCGTCGGGCATATTGCCCGTCTTGAAGACCAGCGGCTCCTTCGGCAGCCGGTCCTTGACCGCCGGCAGCTTGCCGCTGGAGACGAAATTCTTGGTGACCCAGTCGGGCTCGTGATATTCGGGCAGCGCCTTGAACTCCAGGATGGAGTCGCGCGCGACATAGTTGATCTTGCCTTCGGCCGGGAACTCCGGCGGCACCGGCGGGACGGTCGCCTCGGAGGCATAGGCATTCAGCGCCATGACTGAGACGCCGAGCGCCAGTCCGGCCAGAATGCTTGTTTTGCGGAAATTCATCATCGTTTCTCCCTCTGTTTCGGAGCGCGGTCACGCGGGCTCCTTTTCCTCGCACGATGTGAAAGCGGGTTTGATGTCATGGATTTCCCTCCCGGAAACCCATGACGACCCATCTTCCACGAAAAAGTCAGACGGCCTGTTTCAGCGCCGCCTTTTCCGCACGCAGCTCCTCGATCGAGCGGACGTTGCGGCGCGCAGCCCCCGCCCAGTCACGGGTCTGCACCTTGGATTTCGACAGCCGCTCCTTGGCGGTCGGCACGGCATCGGCATATTGCGGCAGCCAGCGCGCCTGGGCAACGACCATCTCGTCGACCATCTGCCAGACTTCCTCCGGCGTCGAGACGGCGCCAACCAGCGGATCGTGCAGCACGGCAAGCTTCAGGAGGTCGATATCGCCGGAGATGGCCGCGTGCACCGACATGCGCTGGACGTTGATCGAGGCGATGCAGGTGGCAGCACAGGCTTCCGGCAAGGTGACGCCGGAGACCATGTTGATGCCGAAGCGATCGACGAAGCCGGGCGATTCGATGATCGCATCGGATGGCAGGTTGGTGATGACGCCATTGTTCTTGACGTTGAAATGGCCGCGATAGACCCGGTTCGTTTCCAGTCCCTCCAGGATGTGGCTGGCATGTTCGTTCGAGCGCCTGGCCGGATCGATCGGCCTGGAGGCGGATTCGAGGAACTGCGGGAATTCCGTCTCGAACCAGTTGCGGGTTTCCGTCGAGTGCCGGAGGTAGCCGCCGGTCTCGCCATGGATCCAGTCGGACATGTCGATCCAGCGGGTGATTTCCTCCGGCCGCTTGCGGTACCAGGGCAGATATTCCGACAGGTGGCCGTTGCTTTCGGTGGAATAAACGCCGAACCGCTTCAGCACGTCGATGCGCAATTTCTCCTGCTGCGAATAGACGGGATGCGCCTCGAAGGCGGCGACCAGCTCGTCCTTGCCGATCCTGCGGCCGTTGAGGCGCAGGTCGATGAACCAGGTCTGATGGTTGATGCCGGAGCAGATGTAATCGAGCTCGCGCACCGACGTGGCGCCGAGCACCTCGGCGATCTGTTCGGCGCCGTGCTGCACGCCGTGGCAGAGGCCGACAGTGTCGACCTTGCCATATTCGATCGCCGCCCAGGTGTTCATCGCCATCGGATTGGCGTAGTTGAGGAACTTGGCGCCCGGCTCAGCGACTTCTCTTATATCCTTGCAGAAGTCGAGGATGACGGGAATGTTGCGCTGGCCATAAAGGATGCCGCCGGCGCAGATCGTATCGCCGACGCACTGGTCGATGCCGTATTTCAGCGGGATCCTGATATCGTCGGCATAGGCTTCGAGACCGCCGACCCGCACGCAGCTGATGATGTAACGCGCGCCTTCCAGCGCCTTGCGGCGGTCGGTCGTCGCCGTCACCTTGGTCGGCAGCTTGTTCGCCTCGACGACCCGGTCGAGGATCGCCTTGATCATCTCGAGGTTATGTTCGCTGATATCGGTGAGCGCGAATTCGATGTCGCGAAACTCCGGAACGCACAATATGTCGGTGAACAGCTTCTTGGTGAAACCGACGCTGCCCGCACCGATGATAGCGATTTTGAAACTCATGATCTTCACCTCGACCCAATCGAATGCTAGAGAAAAGATTGATATGGAGGAACAGACCGCATGCCGGCACATGTGGTTGAAAAAGCCGTAAAACTGCCTGTTTTCCTCCCGACCGATCGATCGGCCGTGCTCTCTTCCTTGTTGTCGAGCGGGATTATGCCCGAATTCGGCAGGCCGACCAGAGAAGGATTATGCTTTCAGGGGTAATTTTGTGCTGCAGGATTTAATCGCCAACGGACAGTCGATGAGGACGGTCTCGCTACCCCGCGGCCGTCAGCGGTTGCACGCGATGCCGACCAGCGCCGGTTACGAGGTGCGCGAGAACGAAACCTATGATTGGGACGGCCGCAGACGCGGCCAGACGCCGTTCACCGTGCTGCAGCACACGATCAGCGGCAGCGGCCGGCTGCGCTACCAGAACCGCAACTATCGCCTTCAGGGCGGCGACACGCTCCTCGTGCTCGTGCCGCACAATCACCGCTACTGGCTGGAGAAGGGCGACCGTTGGGAGTATTTCTGGATTTCGATGAACGGCGAGGAAACGCTGCGCATCCACAAGCTGGTACTTTCCACTGCCGGTCCGGTCTTGAAACTGCAGCCCTCGACCATCGATCATCTCGCCGATTGCAGCCTCCGTCTCGTCAAGGGCGCGACCTCGGCGGGAGCGGCCTCGGCGATCGCCTATGAAGCCGCGATGGCGCTCTATGACGACGTCTTCGGCTCGCCGGCCTTTGCCGCCGAGCTCAGCCTGATGCAGCCTGTCATCGATCATATCAACGCCAATCTCGACAAACCGCTGCCGGTCAGCGAACTCGCCGGCATCGTCGGCCTCAGCCGCGCGCATTTCTCCCGCAGCTTCGCCGAGAGCGAAGGCATGCCGCCGGCGGAATACGTGCTGCAGCAGCGGCTGCAGCGCGCCGTCAAGCTTCTGACCAAGGCAGACTTCCTGCCGGTCAAGGAAGTTGCCATCATGTGCGGCTTCGAGGACGCAAACTATTTCTCGAAGGTCTTCCGCCGCGTCTACGGCACCAATCCGACCGAATTCCGCACGACCGGCATGTATGCCAGCATCGGCAAGCTTCGCTGAGCGCCTGATCACCCGAAAGGCGCAACGCGAAATCCATGGCTAGGTGGCGGTTTGACATCGCTTGAACGAACGGCAATGTTGCTTTTCCGGACCTCCGGTCGCCTGCCCGGCGGACGTCGCGAGCAATGGAATTTTCTCAAGGACTATTCGATGACAGCGACGAAGGTTCTTCGACCGGTCATTGCCATAGCGGTTCTGGCCGCACTCAGCCTTCTCTCGCGAGTCGATTTCAATGCTTGACAATCCCACTTGGCCCGACGTGCTTTCCGATCCCATCGTCCAGGTCGGAATGCTGGCCGTGGTCGGCGCGATGGTTACCCGAATTGCCCTTCGCCGCTTCCCGAGCTGGAAGCTGGCCGGTCAGGTGTTCTTCTTCGCGGCGCTGACCATCCTGCTTCTCTATCACGATATCGTGCCCTATGAGGTCAGCCCGACATCGTCGTCCACCTTCGAACGTGTCTTCATCGGCCTTGCCAAGGTGGTCTGGTGGATCAATGCCGCCTGGGCCTTGATCGGCTTCGTTCGTGTCTTCTTGATCTTCGAACGTCAACCGCGGGAGGGGCGCCTCGTTCAGGATCTGGTTATCGGCCTGATCTATCTCGGCGCGATCCTTTCGGTGGTAGCCTATGTCTTCAGCTTTCCCGTCGGGACGCTGATCGCCACCTCGGGCGTCTTCGCCATCATCCTCGGCCTGGCGCTGCAGAGCACGCTGAACGACGTCTTTTCAGGCATCGCCCTCAATCTCGGCCGGCCTTACACAATCGGCGATTGGATCGTCCTCACCGACGGCGTCGAAGGGCGTGTCGTCGAAACCAACTGGCGTTCCACGCATCTCCTGAACGGCACGAACGACCTCGTCATCCTGCCCAACAGCTTCCTTGCCAAGGTGGGGCTGACCAACCTCAGCAGCCCCGACCGCAGCCACGGTGTCATGCTGACGGTCCGCGTCGTACCGACGGCGGGGCCATCGACGATCGTCGAGGTCATGCGCACCGTGCTTTTGAGCAGCGGCTCTATCCTGACGGAACCAATGCCCGGCGTACAGGTCAAATCGCTCAATGCCGATGCGGTGGAGGTTGAGCTTTCTTTTCGCGTCAGGGATATTGGCCACGCTGGGCCGGCGAAGAATGAGATATTCGATCTCGTCTATCGCCACATCAAGGCTGCCGGCCTCACCCTGGCGCGGCCGATCGATGTCGCGGGCCCGCCGCCCGACCGGATGCAGCCGGAAGAAATGGCAGGGCCGCATCGTCCGACGCCGCTGAAGCTCCTCGATGCCATCCCCCTGTTTTCCTCGTTGACGGAGGACGAGAAGGAAACGCTGGCCGCCTCGATGACGCGGCGGACCTTCAAGAAGGATGCGATTCTGATTGAACAGGGGGATACGGTGGCTTCGCTGATGATCGTGCGCAGCGGCGCCGTCATCGCGACGCGGAAGGAGGGCCAAAAGGAAATCGAAGTCGGACGATTGGCACCGGGCGACTATTTCGGCGAGAGCGGACTGCTGATCGGCGCCGGCGAAGCGGCAAGGCTGCGCGCCCTTACCTTCGTGGTCATTTACGAAATTGCGCAGACCAGTCTGACACCGCTGCTGCACGACCGGCCCGGCATCGCCGAGGAGCTCGCCGCCACGCTGTCCCGCCGCATAGAGACCGGCCAGCATTCATTCGTGACCGAAGGCACAACGTTGAACGGCAGCTCGATGACCTCGTTGCTTATGCGAATCCGCCACCTGTTCCAGGTGCCGCAATAGCGGTCAATGCCAGCCGAGACGATTGTCGGTGCGGAAGCTTCGGCGACTTTCGGCTCGTCCATCATAATGACGCGCAACCGCAACCGGCATAGACTGACAGTGAGCCTCGCTTGCTTTCTTCTGCTGCGGTTACATCTTTGTATTGCTGACCCAGAGCAAGAATCGAATTTCGATGCAAGGTAGTGATTTGTATCTATCTCCAGCCCAGTGCCGCGCCGCGCGGGCACTCATCGCCTGGTCTGAGGACGACCTGTCTTCAGCTTCGAAGATCGACAAGGCGACGATTGCCGGTTTCGAGGCGGGAGCGCATCTCCCTGATGAGAAAACTCTCCAGGCCATGAGGCGCAGCCTGGAAGATGCAGGCGTGCTGTTTATCCCGGAAGATGGCAGCGGCGCCGGCGTTCGCTTGGCAAGATCGCCATCGGCTTCTATAGACACGGACGAGACCGAGACGGTCCAATATGAAGAGCATCTCAAAAACGACGCCCCTCCCGGCGCTGGCGGTTGAATGGCAAAGAAACAGAAGCTTGAGCACTCCGAATTGGCGGGGGAATTTACCGATGACGGGGTTACGGTTCTCGTCGATATCTTTCGAACCGCCGGCAGCAACGGAGACTGGACGATGGAAGTCGTCACCCAGGCGGAGGATCTGATCCAGTGGGACGAGCCGTTCGCGACCGACCGTGAAGCCTTCGACGAATTCCTGGCGGTCGTGGCGCGGGACGGCATTCGATCCTTCCTCGACGATGAAGAGCCTTCCGTGCATTGAGGGACAGTCCCGTGAAAAGCATCAATGATCTCGTCGCCTCGGCGAAAACCGTCTGCGAGCGATATCGGGCCGGACGGATGGAGCGCGAGACCGTGCGCGAGTGGGTTCTCCGGCTGGGCGCCTATCCCTCGCCGCACGGGGATCGCGTGCGCGAAGCGGCCGAATGGTTCCGACTGCACAATCGCGAACCTGTTTCCGAAGATATCGTGCTGGGGGACATCGACCGGCTCGAGGCGATTTCAGCGTCGTGATCCGGGCGTGCGAGCTCTATCGGGAATAATTTCAGCCTCGATCCGGGCTGACGCAATTACGCCGTTACTCGACGGCGTAGGACCAATGACGATTGTGAGCCTTATGCATAATGGCTTATCCAGCTTCGAGAGGGAGAGGTCTGGGGTTTTGCAGCTTCGGCAAATGTGACACGCTCACGAGGCTGACATGACTCCTGCATCTCACGCGAAGCGTAAGCCAAGCGCGGCTAGGTGGTTTTAATTCGTGCGGAAATAGAAGGAACAGCACGTGGCAGCATTTCCGGAAAAGGCAAAGGTCGTCATCATCGGGCTCGGCGGCATCGTCGGCGCCTCCATCGCTCATCATCTCGTCGAGCGCGGATGGGACGACATCGTCGGCATCGACAAGTCGGGCATACCGACCGACATCGGCTCGACAGCCCATGCCTCGGACTTCTGTTACACCACCAGCCACGACTATCTGTCGGTCTGGACCACGCAATATTCGATCGATTTCTATGAGAAAATGGGCCATTACGCCCGCATCGGCGGCCTCGAAGTGGCGCGTACCGGCGACCATGCCTGGATGGAGGAAATCAAGCGCAAGCTTTCCTCGGCCCGCGCCTTCGGCACACGCGCCCATTATGTCAGCCCTGCCGAGATCAAGAAGAAGTTCCCGCTGATCGAGGAAGATCAGGTGATGGGCGGCCTCTTCGATCCGGATGCCGGCCTCGTCATTCCGCGCTCGCAGACCGTTGCCGGCAAACTGGTCGACGCCGCCGAAAAGGCCGGCAAGCTGCAGGTCTTCGGCAATACCCCGGCGAAGTCGCTGATCGTCGAAGGCGGCCGCATCAAGGGCGTCGTCACCCATCGCGGCACCATCATGGCCGACCACGTCATCGTCTGCGCCGGCCTCTGGGGACGCCTGATCGCCGAGATGGTCGGCGAAGACCTGCCGGTCATGCCGGTCGATCACCCGCTGACCTTCTTCGGTCCCTATAACGAGTTCGCAGGCACCGGCAAGGAGATCGGCTTCCCGCTGCTGCGCGACCAGGGCAACTCCGCCTATATGCGCGATACCGGCGACCCGGCGACGACCGAAGGCGGCCAGATTGAGTGGGGCTATTACGAAGCCAACAATCCGCGCATGTGCCATCCGCGCGAGCTTCTCGAAAAACACGAAGCCCGCCTTTCGCCGTCGCAGCGCGATCTCGAGATGGAACAGATCATCGAGCCGCTCGAGCGCGCCATGGAACTGACGCCGATCCTCGGCGAACTCGGTTATAACGAAGGCCATTCCTTCAACGGTCTGCTGCAGGTTTCCGCCGCCGGCGGTCCATCCTGCGGCGAGAGCCAGAAGGTGCGCGGCCTCTGGTATTGCGTCGCCATCTGGGTCAAGGATGGCCCCGGCTATGGCAAGCTGATCGCCGACTGGATGACCGACGGTCGGACCGAAATCGACCACAACAGCATTGATTACGCCCGCTTCTATCCGCATCAGCTGACGGAAGAGTTCATTGAAGGCCGCTGCTTCGAAGCCGCCCAGAAGATCTATTTCCCGGCTGTCCACACCCGCGAACCCTATGCCTCCGGCCGCAACGTCAAGCGCTCGCCCTTCTACGAGCGCGAAAAGGAGCTGGGCGGCTACTTCATGGAGCTCGGCGGCTGGGAGCGTGCGCACGGCTACGCCGCCAACGAGCACCTTCTGGAAAAATACGGTGACCGCGTGCCGGTTCGCGAGAACGAATGGGACAGCCGCCATTTCTGGCGCGTCTCGAATGCCGAGCATCTGGCGATGAGCGAGGATTGCGGCATCGTCAATCTCAGCCACTTCCACATGGTCGATATCGAAGGACCCGACCATGTCGAACTGATGGAATGGCTGTGCGCTGCCAAGATCGGCGGCGATGCCAACATCGGCAAGGGCGTCTACACCCATTTCCTCGACGACGAAGGCATGGTGCGCGCCGACTTCACCGTCTTCCGCATGGCCGACCGCTGCCGTCTCGTCAACGGCGCCGATGCCGGCCCGCGCGACCTGCACTATATGAAGCGCGTCGCTCAAGACCGCGGCCTTGACGTGACCGTCACCGACGTCTCGGAAAAATTCGTGACGATCGGCATCTGGGGTCCGAACGCGCGCGAGACGCTGAAGAAGGTCGTGGCCGATCCGGCCGGGCTCGATCAGGAAAACTTCGCCTTTGCGGCGATCAAGCCGATCGAAATATCAGGCAAGACCGTCACCGCCTTCCGCATCTCCTATGTCGGCGAGCAGGGCTGGGAACTGCACATGAAGTACGAGGACGGCCTCGCCGTCTGGGATGCGCTGCGCTCGACCGGCGTGATGGCCTTCGGCGTCGAGACCTATGCGAATTCGCGCCGCATGGAGAAGAGCCTGCGCCTGCAGAACGCCGACCTGCTGACCCAGTACAATCTGATCGAAGCCGATCTCGCCCGACCTAAGGTCAAGGAAGCCGATTTCCGCGGCAAGGCAAAACATCTGGAATACAAGGCGCGCGAGCACCAGCCGGCCATGCTGTGCACGCTCGTGATGACCGAGAATACCGACAAGACAGGCGTGAAGCGTTATCCTCTCGGCAACCTGCCGGTTGTCGATCCCGCCACTGGAGAGGTTCTGGTCGACGAACTCGGCCGCCGGTCCTACACGACCTCGATCGCCTACGGACCGACGGTCGGCAAGAACATTGCTTTGGCCTATCTGCCGTGGTCGCATTGCCAGGTCGGACGCAAGCTGAATATCGAGTATTTTGCCGAGAGCTACCCGGTGGAGGTTGTCGGCGTCGGATACAAGCCGATCTACGACCCGGAAAATCTGAAGCCGCGCACCTAAAGCGGTTCAGCTTTCAACGAAAGCGGCAGAACCTAAGCCCTCAAGCACCTGTGGCGCCGCCAGCACGGCGCCACATTCATGCGGTTGAGCCGCATTGAGCTATGTGTTGTCTCCATTTGCAGTCTCGACGCCATCGTCAGGCGCACGGCTCGGGACGAACCTCTTCGAGATCAGCCAGCAGCCGAGCGCCCACAGTGCCCCGGCGCACCATCCAGCAAAAACATCCGTGGGGTAATGGACGCCGAGATAGATCCGGCTGAACCCGATGATGACGGCGAGGAAGACGCCGACGCCCATGACGAAGATCCGCGTCGAGCGGTACCGCTGGGTGCGCGCCACCAGCGCCCCGAGCGTCAGATAGGTCACCGCCGAGACCATGGCGTGCCCGGAGGGAAAGCTGAGATCGCTGACCTCGATCAGATGCGGCACGACATCCGGACGCGGCCGCGCGACGAGGATCTTCAACAGCGTGCTCGCCAGCCAGCCCGATAGCACAGACGAAAAGACGAAGATCGCGATCGGCCAGCGCCGATCGAGCAAGAGATAGACGGTGATGAGAACCGTCAGCAGCGCCAGGACGGTGATGCCGCCGAGGCTGGTGATGTCGTCGACAGCGTGGGTCAGCCAGGCCGGACCGATCGGCACGGCAAGATCATCCGCCCGCCGCAGCGCCAGCAGAATCGCCTGGTCGAAACCAAAGGTCTCGCCCTCGAGTACCTCGCTCGTCAGCCGCTGCAGCACGAACAGCCCGCCGGCGACCGATGCCAGCATGATCAGGGTCAGTGGCTCATAGGCGTTGAGCCTCGCCAGGAAACCGCTTCGTCGAACCTCCGTCATGCCTGCCGTCGAGCTCCCTTCGCATCATGTCCTCACCTGCCAAATCGGCAAGGCGAGGCGAAAATTCAAGACCTTGCGGCCGTCGAGGAGCCGCTCGCCGCCTGGTTTCCAAACCGTCGGTAGCAAAAGCTCAACCTTCTTTTGCTATGGCTGAAGCCGATTGGCCTGGAGGTTTCGGCGATGAAAATTCTGACCGCGATGGTTCTGCTGGCATCCGCCCTGCAGCCGGCTTCCGCCTCCGGCGAGACCGAATGGATGGGCGGCGCAAGACAATGGTCGGTGGGCTATGCCAACGAACAGCCTGCCTACTGCCGCCTGCGCTGGGACAGCGAGATCGGCAAGACCATGGAATTCCGCCAGAGCGCGAGCGAGACCTTCTGGCTCGTTGCCAAGACTACATGGGACATTCCAGCCGATACCAAAACCGAGGTGACGCTCACCGATCGCCAAGTGACGAAGGTGGTCGCGGCCGAGTTTTTCGACAAGAATACGCTTCGCCTCTGGCCAGTGGGCAGCAAGGGAAGCGCTGGACTGAAGAAGATCATCAAGAATTCGTTTGCCGGAACCCCTGATGTGCAGCTGACCTTTGCCGGCGACGAGGGCGACTGGACGCTGCCACTCTCGCGGGTAGACCAGCTCTACCCCACCTTCGCCCAATGCCTCAAACGCCTCGAGGCTGGCGGAAAGCTGAAGCAGGATTCCGACACCAGCAAGCCGTTCTGACGGTCAGCCCGATTCAATTCATCGGTGGCGGCGCAGTCTCGCGGACCAGGCTGCGCACCGCCTCGATATCGCCGTTGAGCGGCCGCTCGTCGCCATAATGGGAGATATGCTCCCGCGCGGCCTGATAGACCAGATCCGTCCCGGCCGCCCGGGGCGCTGTCGCCGCCAGAAAATCATGCGCCTGGGCGGCGGTCATCAGCTCGATCGCCAGGATATATTCGGCATTGTCGATGACCGCGAGCAGCTTGCCGGCGGCGGCTGTGGGATGGGCGAGGAAATCCTCCTGCAGGCCGGAGGTCAGGCCGCCGTCCATCGCCGCGGGCGCGGCAAGGCGGCGGTTTTCATTGCTCAGCGCGGCGGCGGTATATTGCGCGATCATGAAGCCGGAATGGCTGCCGGCGTCGCTCGCGAGAAACGGCGGCAGGCCGCTCACCAGCGGATTGACCAGCCGGTCCATGCGCCTTTCGCTGATCGCGCCGATCTGCGCCAGTGCAATGGCGAGACTGTCAGCCGCCTGCCCGAGCGCCGGGGCGACGGCATGGGCCTCGGAGGAGACGATCGGCTGCTCCGGCGTGCCCGAGACGGCCGGATTGTCCGTCACTGAAGCAAGCTCCTGGTTGACGATGCGAGCCGAATTGTCGAAGACGTCGCGGGCGGCGCCATGCGCATGCGGCACCGAACGGAGGCTGAGCGCATCCTGGGTGCGCCGGCCGAAGGCGGCGGCGACAAGGCCGCTGCCGCGAAGGCGGGCACGAAGGGACGCTCCCACCTTTTCAATTCCCGCCGATGGGCGCAGCGCCAGCACCGCCTCGTCGAAGGCGGCGATCTGGCAACCCGCCGCTTCCAGCGTCAGCGCGGCGATGGCATCGGCCCAGTCGAGCAGCCGTTCGGCGCGCATAAGTGCCGTGGCGGCCAGGCCGGTGGCGCAGGCCGTGCCGTTGACGAGGCTCAACCCCTCCTTGGCGCCGAGCACCAGCGGTTCGAGGCCGATCGCCGCAAGTGCCTGGCGGCCGCTCATGCGTTCTCCGCCCAGCATGGCGCTGCCTTCGCCGATCAGGACGAGCGCCGCATGGGCATTGTGGGTGAGGTAACCCGCCGAGCCTTTCGACGGCACGTCGGGAATGCAATCATGCGCCAGCAGGGCGGTGAGATGCTCGACGATCTCGCGCCGCACGCCGGAATGGCCATGGGCGAAATTGGCAATCTGAGCGGCAATGATGGCGCGCACGGCGCGGGCATCAAGCAACGGCCCGACACCGCAGGCGTGGCTGAGCACGATGCTGCGCGACAGCAGGCTCTGCGAGGCGCGATCGACCACGGTATCGGCCAGCGCCCCGACGCCGGTGTTGACGCCATAGGCGCGTACGCCGGTTTCGACGATGCTGGCGACGATGCGGCTTGCCTGCTCGACGCGCGCCCAGGCGGCCGGCGACAGCGCAAGAGCTTCCCCTGCCCCGACGCGCGCGACATCGCGCCAGGTCAGCACTCTATCGATGATGATCGTCATTGACCTGTCCCGAAATGGCCGATGAACTGGCGGAAGGCGGGGGTCGCGCCTGTTGTGAACATCTCGTCCGGCTTGCCGCTGCTTTCGATCAGCCCCTCGCGCATGAAGACGACGCGGTTCGAGACGTTGCGGGCAAAGCTCATCTCATGGGTGACGACGAGCATGGTCATGCCTTCCTCGGCAAGTGCCCGCATGACGCGCAGGACCTCACCGACGAGTTCCGGATCGAGCGCCGAGGTCGGCTCGTCGAACAGCATGACCTTCGGCTTCATCGCCAGCGCGCGGGCGATTGCGGCGCGCTGCTGCTGGCCGCCGGAGAGATGGGCGGGATAGGCATGGCGCTTGTCTGCGATGCCGACCTTTTCGAGCAGCGCTTCGGCCTCGGCGATGCAGTCGGCGCGCGGCCGCTTCAACACATGGATCGGCCCTTCGATGACGTTCTGCAGGATCGTCATATGGGACCAGAGATTGAAGGACTGGAACACCATGCCGAGTTCGGAGCGGATGTGGTCGACCTGCTTCTGGCTGGCCGGCCTTGTCTTGCCGTTCTTGTGAACCATCTCGATGTGCTCGCCATCGACCCAGATCTCACCGTCGCTGGCGGTTTCGAGCAGGTTGATGCAGCGCAGAAAGGTCGATTTGCCGGAGCCGGAGGCGCCGAGCAGCGAGATCACATCGCCGTCCTCAGCATCGAGGGAAATGCCGCGCAGCACCTCGTGCGTGCCGAAGCTCTTGCGGATATTGCGGACCGAAAGTCGGGTTACGCCTGGCATGGTTGCTCCAATCGATTCAGGTTCCGCCTAGGCCTTCAGCGCCTGCGGGATCGCACGGCGGTGTCGGGACAGCGAATATTCGAGCAGAGCCATGCCCTGCAGGATGATGAAGTTCAAAACGAGATAGATGATCGCCGCGCAGAGGAAGACTTCCATCGTGCGGTAGGTCTGCGAGATCAGCCGCTGGGCCACACCGGTGACCTCCCAGACGGTGACGAGGCTGGCGAGCGCCGTCGATTTCATCATCAGCACGATCTCGGTCGAATAGGCCGGCAGCGCATGGCGGAAGGCGATCGGCGCCAGGATGCGGCGCACCATCAGGAAACCGGACATGCCGATCGAACGGGCCGCCTCGATCTCCTTCGGCGAAACCGCGCGGATGCCGCCGCGGAAAATCTCCGCCGTGTAACCGGCGGTGCAGAGCGCCAGCGACAGCACGGCGCAGACCATCGGCTCGCGCAGGAACGGCCAGAGGAAGGAATAGCGGATGACGCCGAACTGGCCGAGGCCGTAGAACACCAGGAACATCTGGATCAACAGCGGCGAGCCGCGAAAGACGAAGATATAGCCCTTGGCGAAACCCGACAAATAGCGGTTGCCGCTGACCCGCATCGTGACGATGACGAGCGCCAGCAGGCCACCGAAGAAGATCGACAGCGAAAACAGGATCAGCGTCGTCGGCACAGCCTTGAGCAGCGTCACCATGGTCGAGGCGAGAAAGGTGAAATCCATCGTCGTCCCCTTACGCCTGGCCCATGGCGGAGGCCGGCATGCTGCGATTGGCGCGGCGTTCCGCCCCGTTGAAGATGCGGTCGGAAAGGCTGGTCAGGATCAGGTAGAGGCAGCCGCCGGCGATGAAGAACAGGAAATATTGCCGGGTCGAACCCGCCGCCACCTGGCTGGTGCGCATCAGCTCGGCAAGGCCGGTGACCGAGATCAGCGCCGAATCCTTGAGGCTGAGCTGCCAGACATTGCCGAGGCCGGGAATGGCGAAGCGAAGCACCTGCGGGATGATGATGCGGCGGAAGCGCATGCCGCGATTCATGCCGATCGCCGAAGCGGCTTCGAGCTCACCCTTGGCGATCGCCAGATAGGCGCCGCGGAACACCTCCGCCTGATAGGAGCCGGAGATGATGCCGACGGCAAGCGCGCCGGCGGCGAAGGAAGGCAGGCCGAGGAAACCCTCGTAGCCCATCGCCTTGCCGATCGAAGTGACGGCGGAGGAACCGCCGAAATAGATGAGATAGATGATCAGCAGTTCCGGCACGCCGCGAAAGACGGTCGTATAGACATTGCCGAAGGCGACGAGGAGAGGATTGCCGGAGAGCTTCGCACCCGCGACGATGGCGCCGAGCACCGCGCCGATCGCAAGCGCCGTCGCGGTGACGGCCAGCGTCATCAAGGCGGCGAGAATGAGCAGCGCGCCCCATCCCGTCGAGCCGAAGCCAAGCAGTTCCAAGGTTGCCATAGCGTCCGTTCCCCGTCCGTGGCAGTGTTTTGTCGATCGAGAATAACACGCGGTCTCCGGCGATAAAGCCGGAGACCGGCGCCTGCGGCCAAACGGCCGAAGCGATTACTGCTGCGGGCTGACGTCGACCTTGAACCACTTCATCGAAAGGTTCTTGACCGTGCCATCGGCCAGGGCCGACTTGATCGCCACGTTGAACTTGTCGCGCAGATCGGTGTCGGCCTTGCGGACGCCGAGGCCTTCGCCCTCGCCCCAGATCGAGCCGACGATCTCGGGACCGGTGAAGTCGAGCGCGCCGTTGGCGGCCTGGAAGGCATTGGCGAAATAGACGGCGTCATCGAAGCCGAGGTCGATGCGGCCGTTCTGCAGGTCGAGATCGCGGTCGGCGCCGGTCTTGTATTCGCGGATCTCGGCAATGTCGCCGAAATTGTCATAGACGAACTTGGCATAGACGGTCGCCGCCTGGATACCGATCGTCTTGCCCTTGAAGGCCTCCTTCAGCGCGTCGATCTCCTTCACGCCGGTCTGGCCGGGCGTCATCTTGATCGTGGCGCCGGTGCCGGCGGCTTTCGCCAGCGGGCTGTCCTTGGCGGTGGCGAAGGCGGCGGGTGTCGCGGCATAGGGAACGGTGAAGTCGATGACCTGCTTGCGCTCCTCGGTGATCGACAGCGCGTCCATGATGACGTCGAACTTGCCGGCGTTGAGCGCCGGGATCATGCCGTCCCAGTCGGAAGCGACGAGCGTGCATTCGATCTTGGCGCGTTCGCAGAGCACCTTGGCAAGCTCCGGCTCGAAGCCGCCGAGCGTGCCGTCGGCATTGGTGAGGTTCCACGGCGCATAGGCGCCTTCAAGCGTAATGGTCGCCTTCGTCCAGTCCTTGGCAAAGGCCGGGGCAGCAAAGGCGGAAAGAGCGGCGACGCCGCAAAACAGGATTGTGCTGAATTTCATTGATGAATTCTCCTCTGGAGTTGAAAACAGACCTTGCGGCGCCATGCCGATCTTCGCCGGCTTGCCCTTTCCGTCCTATTTTTGTGTCCAAGACCGATTGGGAGGTTGTATATGGTACCATATGAGATATTTTGTGATATGCAAGAGGAAAGTCGATTATGTGGCAAATTGCATCCGTGCAAAAGGAATAGGCAATGAAGCGGTCCGGCGAAATGAAGCGCGATCTGGCGGGAAATGACAGCACGCCGCTCTACGCCGGCGTCAAGCAGGTGATCCTCGACCGCATCCACAGCGGAGAATGGCCGCCGAAATACCGCGTGCCGTCGGAAAACGAGTTGGTCGTCGAACTCGGCGTCAGCAAGATGACCGCCAACCGGGCACTGCGCGAACTTGCCAACGAAGGCGAACTCGTCCGCATCCAGGGCGTCGGCTCATTCGTCGCCGAGCGCAAGGGATATTCGGCGCTGTTCGAGGTGCGCAACATCGCCGAGGAGATCGCCGAACGCGGCCATATCCACGAGGCCACTGTCGTCGTTCTGGCCCGGGAAACCGCCTCTCCCGAGATTGCCGACGCCTTGGAGTTGGCAATCGGCGCGGCCGTTTTCCACTCGCTGATCGTGCACAGCGAAAACGGCGTTCCGGTGCAGATCGAGGACCGGTTCGTCCATCCGGAGGCCGCTCCCGAATATCTCGAGCAGGATTTCACGACGCTGACGCCGAACGCCTATCTGACGGCCGCCGCCCCGCTCAGCGGCTCCGAGCACGTCGTCGAGGCGGCGATGCCGCAGGCCTGGGAATGCAAGCTCCTGACCATCCTGAAGAGCGAGCCCTGCCTGACGATCCGCCGGCGCACATGGTCGGCAAAACAGGTCGTCTCGACCGCCCGCCTTGTCTATCCCGGCTATCGCTACCGGCTCGAGGCGCGCAGCGGCAAGATGTTCGAAGACTAAAACACTCGTTACCTTGTATATGGAACTTACGATTATTGCGACGCCGGCGTGAATCGCGCCATCAGCGCGTGACGATCGCCGGGATAGGTGAAGCGCACGTGGGTCACCGGGCCGGCGCCACTCCAGGTGCGGCGCTCGACCACCAGGCACGCAGTGTTGCGGGCGATGCCGAGGGCTGCCGCCACTTCGGCGCTGGCGGAGACGGCGTGAATCCGGTGTTCGGCGGTGCTCCACGGCACCTGGTTGAGCAGCCACGGCCCCGGCGCCACCGTCAGGAAATCGGCATCGGCCGCCTCCGGCACGGTCGCAAGGCTGATCAGCCGCTCCTCCAAACAGAAGGGCCGTGCGCCGGCATTGTGGATGCAGACGACTTCGACGACCGAGGACCCCAGAGGCAGCTCCAGCCGGCGGCTGTCCTCCGCCTTGGCCTTGCGGCTCGCCTTCTTCGACACCGCATAGGAATAGGGCAGGTTCAGCGACTGCACCTCGGCCTTGATGTCGTGGATTTCGAGAACCGCCGATTGCGCCTGCGGCTGGGTGACGAAGCTGCCGGATTTCTTGCGGCGCTCGATCAGGCCGGCCTTGGCGAGCTGGGTCAGCACCTTGTTCACCGTCATCCGCGAGACGTCATACTGCGTGGCGAGATCGACCTCGAAGGGAATGCGATGCCCCGGCGGCCATTCGCCCGACACGATACGGCCCTCGATGTCGCCCAGGATGCGCTGATGCAAGGTAGGATCCCTGCTTTGATTCATCGCCACGTTCCGATTTGGTTCCCCGATCTAGATCGAATGCGCCACCGTGAAAAGCGCTTTTTCAGGCAGCCAGCAACTCACCCATCGCAGCAAGGAAGCGACGATCGATGGCGTCACGCCTGAGATGGCGACCGCCCTCCACCTGTTTGCGGCCGCGCGCCCAGACGCAATCGACGGAAATGCCGCCGGCAAACAGCCAGTGATCGAGGATCTGGTCACCCGAGAGATAGGAAACGGCCGACGTATCGAGCGAAACGAAATCGGCATGACGGCCCTCGGCGATACCCGCCGGGGCCTTCAGCGCCGCACCGCCGCCGCAAAGCGCCTGGTTGAACAGGCAAAGCGCCGTCGAACCGCCGGGCGCGGCCACGACATTGCGGGCGCGCAGCGCCAGGCGCTGCGAATATTCGAGCTGGCGCAGTTCCTCCGGCAGGGAGATCCGCACGTTGGAATCCGAGCCGATGCCGTAACGCCCGCCCTCCTCAAGGAAGAGTGGCGCGGCAAAGGCGCCGTCGCCGAGATTGGCCTCGGTGATCGGGCAGAGGCCGGCAATCGCGCCGCTTTTCGCCATCCGCCGCGTCTCGTCCTCGGTCATGTGCGTCGCATGGATCAGGCACCAGCGCGCATCCACAGGCATGTGATCGAGCAGCCATTCGACCGGCCGCGCGCCCGACCAGGCGACGCAGTCCTCGACCTCCTTCACCTGCTCGGCAACATGGATATGGATAGGGCCCTCGCCCGCCAACGGCACGACCCTGGCCAGTTCCTCCGGGGTTGCCGCCCGCAAACTGTGGGGCGCCATTCCGAGCTCGGCGCCATCGAGCCGGCCGATCACCGCCCGGCATCCTTCCATCAGCCTCTCGAAGCTTTCGAGCGAATTGATGAAGCGCCGCTGGCCGTCGATCGGCGCCGTACCACCGAAACCGGAATGGGCATAGAAGACCGGCAGCAGGGTCAGACCGATGCCCGTCTCCAGGCTCGCCGCACCGATACGTTCGGCGAGCTCGGCAATATTGGCATAGGCCGCTCCGTCCTTATCATGATGGAGATAGTGGAACTCGCCAACCCGGGAAAAGCCTGCCTCCAGCATCTCCGCATAGAGCTTGGCTGCGACCGCCTCGACATGCTCCGGCGTCATCGCCAAAGCGAACTTGTACATGACCGTGCGCCAGCTCCAGAAGCTGTCGTTTGCAGGACCGCGCACCTCGGCAAGACCGGCCATTGCCCGCTGGAAGGCGTGGCTGTGCAGATTGCCCATGGCCGGGACGATCAGAGCATGGCGCTCATCGCCGGGCGCAGCGGCAACCCCCACCTCGACCCGGGCGATGCGCCCGGCCTCGAGCGTCAGCCGCACGTCCTTCTGCCAGCCTTGCGGCGTCAGCGCCGTGCCTGCGTGAAGTGTAGTCATGGACTTTTCTCCCCTTCTGCCGCGCCGCCGATCTTTCTTTTCCAGAAGAGCGCGCAAAATTTCGCTTGTCACCTGCTTATTATGTATATACATGTTTCAGCATAAGGAAAGGCGCAAAGCTGATGACCGGGAACAATTTTTCTGAAGAGGCCGCATCCGCCGACGTCAGGCCGGCGCTGTGGCGCAATGCGCGCCTAGCGACCCTCGCACCTGACAAAGCCGGGCTCGGCATCATCGAAAAGGGCGCCGTTCTGATCGAATACGGCCGCATCGCCTTTGCCGGCGCCGAAAGCGAGCTGCCGGCATCGGCGATCGAACGCTCGGACATCATCGATCTCGAAGGCCGCTGGGTGACACCGGGTCTCGTCGACTGCCACACCCATATCGTTCACGGCGGCAATCGCGCCCGCGAATTCGAGATGCGGCTCGAAGGCGCGACCTATGAGGAGATTGCGCGGGCCGGCGGCGGCATCGTCTCCTCCGTTCAGGCAACCAATGCCCTGTCGGTCGAGGAGCTTGTCGCCACGGCGCTGCCGCGGCTCGATACGCTGCTGGCCGAAGGCGTGACGACGATCGAGATCAAATCCGGCTATGGTCTCAACCGAACCGGCGAAGTGAAGATGCTGCAGAGCGCCCGCCTGCTCGGCCATGTCAGGCCGGTCCGCGTCGCCACCAGCTATCTCGGCGCGCATGCGACGCCTGTCGACTATAAGGGCCGCAACGGCGACTATCTCGACGATGTCGTGCTGCCCGGTCTCGACGACATGTATAATCTCGGCCTTGCCGATGCCGTCGACGGCTTCTGCGAAGGCATTGCCTTTTCGACGGCCGAGATCGCCCGCGTCTTCGACAAGGCGAAGGCGCTCGGCCTGCCGGTCAAGCTGCATGCCGAGCAGCTCTCCAATCTCGGCGGCGCCAAGCTGGCGGCCGCCTATGGCGCGCTCTCCTGCGATCACCTCGAATATCTCGACGAGGAAGGCGTTGCGGCAATGGCCGCCGCCGGCACCGTCGCCGTGCTGCTGCCCGGCGCCTTCTACGCCATTCATGAAAAGCAGAAGCCGCCGGTGGAGGCGCTGCGCCGGGCGGGCGTGCCGATCGCGATCGCCACCGATTGCAATCCGGGCACCTCGCCGCTCACCTCGATGCTGCTCACGATGAACATGTCGGCGACGCTGTTCGGCCTCACCGTCGAGGAATGCATCGCCGGCGCCACCCGCGAAGGAGCCCGCGCGCTCGGCCTCATCGGCGAGACCGGAACGCTCGAAGCCGGCAAATCCGCCGATCTCGCCGTCTGGAATATCGAGAGCCTTGCCGAGCTCGTCTACCGCATCGGCTTCAACCCGCTTCATACACGCGTCTTCAAAGGCGAAAGGAACGGTCGATGACCATTACGCTCCACCCGGGCTCCGTCTCGCTCAAGGATCTGGAAAGCATCTATTGGACCGGCGAGCCGGCAAGGCTCGATCCCGCCTTCGATGCCGGTATCGCCAAGGCCGCCGCCCGCATCGCCGAGATCGCCGCCGGCAATGCGCCGGTTTACGGCATCAATACCGGCTTCGGCAAACTCGCCTCGATCAAGATCGACAGCGCCGACGTCGCCACGCTGCAGCGCAATCTCATCCTGTCGCATTGCTGCGGCATCGGCGCGCCGCTGCCGGAAAATGTCGTCCGGCTGATCATGGCGCTGAAGCTGGTCTCACTCGGCCGCGGCGCCTCCGGTGTGCGGCTGGAACTGGTGCGGCTGATCGAAGGCATGCTTGATAGGGGCGTCATCCCGCTGATCCCGGAAAAGGGCTCGGTCGGCGCCTCTGGCGATCTTGCGCCGCTCGCCCATATGGCCGCCGTGATGATGGGCGAGGCCGAAGCCTTCTTCGCCGGCGATCGCCTTTCCGGCGCTGAAGCTCTGGAAAGAGCCGGGCTGAAGCCGGTCGTGCTCGCCGCCAAGGAGGGTCTGGCGCTGATCAACGGCACCCAGGCCTCGACCGCACTGGCGCTCGCCGGCCTCTTCCGCGCCCATCGCGCCGCCCAGGCGGCCCTGATCACCGGCGCCATGTCCACCGATGCTGCCATGGGCTCTTCGGCGCCCTTCCATCCGGATATTCACACGCTGCGCGGCCATAAGGGCCAGATCGACACGGCTGCAGCCCTTCGCGCCCTGCTCGAACAATCGGTCATCCGCCAGAGCCACATCGAGGGCGACGAGCGCGTGCAGGATCCCTATTGCATCCGTTGCCAGCCGCAGGTCGACGGCGCCTGCCTCGACCTCTTGCGCTCGGTCGCCCGCACGCTGGAGATCGAGGCCAATGCGGTCACCGACAATCCGCTGGTGCTGTCGGACAATTCGGTTGTATCGGGCGGCAACTTCCACGCCGAACCGGTCGCCTTCGCCGCCGACCAGATCGCCCTCGCCGTCTGCGAGATCGGCGCGATCTCGCAGCGCCGCATCGCGCTGCTGGTCGACCCGGTGCTCTCCTACGGCCTGCCGGCCTTCCTCGCCAAGAAGCCGGGCCTGAACTCCGGCCTGATGATTGCCGAGGTCACCTCGGCGGCGCTGATGTCTGAGAACAAGCAGATGTCGCACCCCGCCTCGGTCGATTCGACGCCGACCTCGGCCAACCAGGAAGACCACGTCTCGATGGCCTGCCACGGCGCCCGCCGCCTCCTGCAGATGACTGAAAACCTGTTCGGCATTATCGGCATCGAGGCGCTGACCGCCGCCCAGGGCGTCGAACTGCGCGCGCCGCTCGCAACGAGCCCGGAGCTTTTGAAGGCGATCGCGGCAATCCGCAGGCAGGTGCCGAGCCTGGACGTCGACCGCTACATGGCAGACGACCTCGCCGCCGCCACCGAACTGGTGGCGACGGGCGCGCTGAACGCCTCGGTTTCGTCAGGCATCTTGCCGGTTTTGGAGGGCTGATCGCGATGTATCTGCACTCGGTACCCCGAGACGCCGGAGCTCTTTTCCTATGACCGAACCATATGAAATCCATCGAGGCACCTCCCCCGTCATCCTCGCCTTCCCCCATACCGGCACCGACGTGCCGCCGGCGATTTACGATCGCCTCAACGACAATGGCCGGATCCTCGCCGATACCGACTGGCACATCCATGAGCTCTATGATGGCCTGCTGTCCGACGCCACGACCGTGCGCGCCACCTTCCACCGCTATGTGATCGACGCCAACCGCGATCCCCAGGGCATCAGCCTTTATCCTGGCCAGAACACCACAGGCCTCGTCCCGGAAACCGACTTCGACGGCAAGGCGATTTGGAAGGATGGGCAGGCGCCTGACGAGGCCGATATCGCGGCGCGGCTGACGGACTTTCATGCGCCCTATCATGCCGCCCTTGCCGCCGAAATCGAGCGCGTCAGAACGATGCATGGCGTGGCGATCCTCTATGATTGCCACTCGATCCGTTCGCACATTCCCTTCCTCTTCGAAGGCAAGCTGCCGGATTTCAATATCGGCACCGATATGGGCAGGACATGCGACGGCGCCATCGAGCAGGCGACGCTGACCGGCGTCGAAGCCGCAGAAGGCTATGACAGCGTGCTTAACGGCCGCTTCAAGGGCGGCTGGACGACCCGCCATTATGGCCGGCCCGAGACCGGCGTGCATGCGATCCAGATGGAGCTCGCGCAATCGACCCATCTGCAGAGCGAGGCGCCGCCATTTGCCTACGACACTACGAAAGCGGACAGGCTTCGCGTCCATCTCAAAGACATTCTGGTGCGCATCGAGCAGATCGCGCCAGGCCTGAAACGATAACGATCACTCGACAGGGGAACCGCCATGAGCAATCCACGCCACAATATCCGCGAAATCCGTGCGCCCCGCGGCAACGAGCTCAATGCCAAGAGCTGGATGACCGAAGCGCCGCTGCGCATGCTGATGAACAATCTCGATCCCGACGTCGCCGAAAATCCGAACGAGCTCGTCGTCTATGGCGGCATCGGCCGGGCCGCCCGTACCTGGGAGGACTTCGACTGCATCGTCGCGACGCTGAAGACGCTGACGGAAGAAGAGACGCTGCTCGTCCAATCCGGCAAGCCGGTCGGCGTCTTCCGCACCCACAAGGATGCGCCGCGGGTGCTGATCGCCAATTCCAACCTCGTGCCGCACTGGGCGACCTGGGATCATTTCAACGAGCTCGATAAGAAGGGCCTTGCCATGTACGGCCAGATGACAGCCGGCTCGTGGATCTATATCGGCACGCAGGGCATCGTCCAGGGCACCTACGAGACCTTCGTCGAGGCCGGCCGCCAGCACTACGACGGCAATCTCAAGGGCAAATGGATCCTGACCGGCGGCCTCGGCGGCATGGGTGGCGCCCAGCCGCTCGCCGCCGTCATGGCCGGCGCCTGCTGCCTCGCCGTCGAATGTAACCCCGACTCGATCGATTTCCGCCTGCGCACCCGCTATCTCGACGCCAAGGCCGAGACGCTCGACGAAGCGCTCGAGATGATCAACCGCTGGACCAAGGCCGGCGAAGCCAAATCCGTCGGCCTGCTTGGCAATGCCGCCGAAATCCTGCCGGAAATGGTCCGCCGCGGTATCCGCCCCGACATCGTCACCGACCAGACCTCGGCCCACGACCCGATCAACGGCTATCTGCCGAAGGGCTGGACGATGGCTGAGTGGAAGGCCAAGCGCGAAAGCGATCCGAAGGCGGTGGAAAAGGCCGCGCGCGCTTCGATGCGCGAACATGTCGAGGCGATGATCGCTTTCTGGAACGCCGGCATCCCGACCCTCGACTACGGCAACAACATCCGCCAGGTCGCCAAGGAAGAAGGCCTGGAAAACGCCTTCGCCTTCCCCGGTTTCGTGCCGGCCTATATAAGACCGCTGTTCTGCCGCGGTATCGGCCCCTTCCGCTGGGCCGCCTTGTCCGGCGATCCGGAGGATATCTACAAGACCGATGCCAAGGTGCGGGAGCTGACCCCCGGCAACACCCACCTGCACAACTGGCTCGACATGGCCAAGGAGCGCATCGCCTTCCAGGGCCTGCCAGCGCGCATCTGCTGGGTCGGTCTCGGCGACCGCCACCGCCTGGCGCTGGCCTTCAACGAAATGGTCAAAAACGGCGAACTTTCCGCGCCGATCGTCATCGGCCGCGACCACCTCGATTCGGGTTCGGTCGCCTCGCCGAACCGCGAAACCGAGGCGATGAAGGACGGCTCCGACGCCGTCTCCGACTGGCCGCTGCTGAACGCGCTGCTCAACACCGCCTCGGGCGCCACCTGGGTGTCGCTGCACCATGGCGGCGGCGTCGGCATGGGCTTCTCCCAGCATTCCGGCGTCGTCATCTGCGCCGATGGCACCGACGATGCGGCAAAGCGTCTCGAGCGTGTGCTCTGGAACGACCCGGCGACCGGCGTCATGCGCCACGCCGATGCCGGCTACGATATCGCCCTCGACTGCGCCCGCGACAAGGGTCTGCGCCTGCCCGGCATTCTCGGGAACTGAGCCTCGTGAAGATCCTGCGCGCCGGCGATTACAAACGCATGCCGTGGAAGAACGGCAAAGGAGAGACGGTGGAGATCGCCGCCTCTCCGGCTGCTGCCTCGATCGACGATTTCGATTGGCGCGTCAGCATGGCAGCGGTCGCAGAGGACGGGCCATTTTCGATTTTCCCGGGCATCGACCGGACGCTGGCGGTCCTCGACGGCAACGGCATGCTGCTCGAGATCGACGGCCGCACGCCGGCGCTGCTAACGACGGAAAGCGCCCCCCTTGCCTTCCCGGCCGATATCCCCGTCATCGCAAGGCTCGAAGACGGCGCGATCACCGACCTCAACGTCATGACGCGCCGGGGCGGTCTCACCCATAGCCTCACGCGAATCGACATCGACGGCGCCACACCCGTGCCATTGCCATCGCCGACATGCCTGTTCCTCTGCCATCGCGGCACGGTGTCATTCCGCCGGTCCGGCGAGACCGGGACGCTTGCAGCCGGCGACGCGCTGCTGATCGAGGATATGACGGCAATCGCGCTTGATATCGACGGCGAGGCCGGATGTTATCTTATCTCGATCGCCACCCACTGATTTTACGTTAATGGTTTGAGAACTCAATCGATTTCGGAACAAATCGGGGCGCTCGCAGCGCCGGTCGCGATATCAGGCCATGGACGCCATTCCTGCTTTCGGTCTAAACTTTGCCCTTCTGATGCAGAAGAAGACCTAGACTGCCCGTGACATCCAGGGCGGCAAGGGAGCAGGTGTGACGGATCCATACGATATTCTCGGCGTTGAACGCGATGCGGACGGGGCGAAGCTGAAGGCTGCCTATCGGCGCCTTGCCAAAGTCGCCCATCCTGATTCGGGCGGCGATACGGAAGCCTTCGACAATCTGCAGAAGGCCTATGCGCTGCTGCTCGATCCGGTCCGCCGTAAGGTCTATGACGACACCGGCTATGACGTCGAGTTCGCCGATGCGGCCGAGTTGCAGGCGCTTGTGATGATCGAGAAGCTCGTGACCGACGCCGTGCTCGACGAGCGGGCGCCGGGAAGTTTCGATCCGGTCGCCGTCATGCAGGAAAGCCTCTCCGAGGAACTACGCAAGGCGCGGTTCAGCAAGAGCGAGCTGGAACGCCACGCCTCACGCGTGGGCCTGCATCTGGAGCGGTTGGAAAAGCAGTCCGGCCGCGATGTGCTCGCCCATATGTTCCGCGCCCGCATCGAAGCGATCTCCAAGGCGGTCGCGGAAACCGAGGCGAAGATCAAGGCGGCCGAACGGGCCGCCGACATGCTGAGCGGCTATGTCTACGATCTCGATCCATCGCTGCTGCCGGAGGCTTCGGTCACCAATCTCGAATGGATCGAGACCTCCAGAAACCGCTCCACCGGCTGACGCAGCACGCGCTAAAACCGTCAGTAGGACAGCTTCGGATACCAGTCCGGCGCCCGGCCTTCCGGCGTCGTGTCGATCAGTGTCCAGAGCGGCATCAGGTCGGGTGCGCCGCGCGGGTCCTCGCCGGGATCGGAGGTGACGTCGCCCATTTCCTGGCTCCAGAAGTGGCGGATGGTGCCGTCGCGCCGCGTGAAGACGTTGTAGGCAGGGTCATCACCGCCGCCTTTGCCGATGGCGTGGTAGTCGCGGCTGTAATCGCCGGTCGTGTCGGAATAGAGCGGCAGGTGATGCCAGCCGCGTTCCTTCTTGAAGGCAAGCAGCTTTCCGATCGGCGAGCGTGCAACGACCGCAAGGGCGGCGCGCTGCTGGATGTCGGGCACCTCGCCATCCCAGGCCGACAGCAGCGAGGTGCACATCGGGCATGGACGCTCGCGTTCAGGGCCGAACATGTAGCTGTAGACGATCAGCGTGTCCTTGCCGGCGAAGAGTTCGCTGAAGGATATCGGCCCGCCGGCGCCTTCGAAGCGATAATCCTTCTTCACCTCGCCGCCCGGCGGCAGCGCCCGGCGCTGTCTCGCCACGCGCTCGATATGGCGGCGCAATTCGATCTCCTCGGCCAGCAGCGCGTCGCGGGCGATACGATATTGCTCGCTTTCATTCGGGAAACGAACGCCATTCTTGGCCGCGAGTACGGCGGCGGGTACCAGCTGCTGATCATCCATCACATATCCTCCTTCTGTCGTCGCGCGTCTCGGGCGCTCAAAGGATGTGCCGCGATCGCAACGGATTTCCAGCACATCGTTAGGAAGACGATCCTCAGATGCGAAAATCGACAGGACCGGCGGGAAAAATCCGCCTTTGAGGAGGAATGGAACAGAAAACCACCTAAGCGACCGAAACGACCGGCATGAAGATCGTCATGCCGGTGCTACCGTTCGCGTGATGCGGTGCCGCTTGTCTGCTTTTCAGTGTTTGAGAACGACCTTCCCGGGAGCACCTGCCGCAACCGCGTTCTGGGCAAGGCCGATCTGCTCCAGGGTGAAGGTATGGGAAATCGGGATCACCAAGTCACCGCTGGCGGCGGACGCCAGAACAGCGTCAAGCATGGCCGCGTCGGTGCGATGGTAGAGTTCACGGATGATAACGCGGTTTCCGGCGTTGGCGCCTTCCGGCACCGGAACGATGCTCGCAACTGTGCCACCGTCGCGGACATGACCGATGAGGTTGCCGACCACCGGGCCGGCGGTGCTGATCGCATAGTCGAAACTCGGGCTTGCGGCGGGAACCGTGATGTCGAGCGCTTCGCCCGCCAGCTCCTGGCCTTCGTTCAGCCGCTCGGGCCGGACGCCCGCAACCGGCTGGGCGCCGATCTGCCTGAGGTATTGGATGGCGGACCGTCCGACCGTGCCGAGGCCGCCGGAAACGAGAACCCGGTCGCCGCCCTTGACGCCGAGCGCTTCGACGGTCTGCCGGCCGGTAAGACCTGCCTTGACCAGCGAGGCGCCCTGCTCGAAGCCGAGTGCGGCCGGCAGCCTTGCGATGGATGTCGAGGGAACGACACCATATTCCGCATGCGCGCCTCTGCCGTTTGCGGCAAAATCGGCGACCACCCGGTCGCCGACCGCAAAACCGGTCACACCTTCGCCGAGTGCCGAGATGGTGCCGGCGGCGTCACCTCCGAGCACGGCCGGCAGTGGAAGCGGGATGTACTGCGCCATGAAGCCCTGGCGGAGAATGAGATCGAAGGGGTTGACGGCGGATGCCTCGATCTTGATCAGGACTTCGCCCGGTCCGGGCTTCGGCGCCGGAAGATCCGCGATTTCGAACTGATCGACATCACCATAGGATTTCAGAAGTGCCGCTTTCATTGCGCCTCCAGAATTTCTAGCGTTTCGTTTGCGCCTATGCCCGGCTGCCGGGCACAGGCGGTTCCCGGATGATGCCGTCTCAGGCCGTGGCGGGGGGACGCGCGTTGTCGAGCGTCCAGGCTCCGCCGCCGGCAAAGGCGATGTAGAGGAAGATGAAGCAGAACAGAATGGCACCTTCGCCCATGTTCAGCGCCGGCCAGAAGCCATACGGCGTGTGGCCCATGAAGTAGGCGGCAGCCATTTCGCCCGACGCGATGAATGCGGCGATGCGCGTTTGAAATCCGACGAGCATCAGAGCAGAGGTGATCACCTCGATTGCGCCTGCAACCAGCAGGAGGGCGGGCAGCGGATAGGGTACGCCTTGAATCGGACCCGGAAACTGCAGAAACTTCATTGTGGCATGTTCGAGGAAGAGTAAGGCCGCCATGATGCGCAGAAGTGCGAGAATGTATGGCGTCCATTTGCCGGTATTGATCATCGAGTTTCTCCAATGAGGTTGATGGGAGGTCAGGCGGCGGAGGCCGCCTTCTGAGTTCCTGGTTTCTTTCCAGAGCCTTATCGACATGGCGAAGACGGCTTGAAGATTTCGCCGGTCATTGCGCATCTCCATGTGATCGGGGGGTTGAGTGGGCGCGGCCGAAACGGAAGCTCGATGCGGTGAGCCCGCCGGCAAAATCCTTCTGGTGATAGGTGGTGGCGCCGGCTTCGTTCTCGGCGGCGCCGACGACCACCATCAGCGGGATGAGGTGGTCTTCGCGCGGATGCGCCGCCCGGGCGGCCGGCGCCTGCTGCCATTCGATCAGCCGCTCGGTGCGCTTGTCGCAGGCTGCGTGAACCAGTGTTTCCTGAAGCCAGGCGTCGAAGCGGCGGGACGGCTCATATCCGCCGGTGCCGCGCATGGCCGAAAGATTGTGATAGCTGAGACCGCTGCCGATGATCAGGACGCCCTCGTCACGCAAGGGCGCCAGCGCCCGGCCGACGCTGATGTGCAGCGCCGGATCATAACCCGCATCCAGCGAAAGCTGCACGACAGGGATGTTCTCTTCCGGATAGAGCGGCTTCATGATGCTGAACGTGCCGTGATCGTAACCACGCGTCGGATCAAGCGCCGCTTCGATGCCGCTCGCCCGCAGCAGATGCTGCACGCGGTCTGCGAGATCAGGCGAACCGGGGGCATTGTAGGTGATGTGATAGAGGTGTTCGGGAAAGCCGTGATAGTCGTAGACCATGCCCGGCTTGACGCCCGACGATATGACAAAACCTTCCTCTTCCCAGTGCCCCGAGACCACGAGGATCGCCTTCGGCGCATCGCCGAGTTCAGCGCGCATGTCGACCAGCGACCGTTCGAGCACGTCGAAGTTGCGACGGAATTCTCCTGTCATGTAGGGCCAGGGACCACCGCCATGGCTGACGAAATAAGTCGGGAGTCTGGAATTTGTCACCGGAATTGTCCTTGGGCATCATTGTCGCGAGCATTGGGCAGCGCTTCGATAGGAAGATTTTGATTTTTTCTCCATTATTGATCAACGTGGCAGATATTGAAGAACCATTTCCTGGGTGTTGATGATCAGTGGATACGTTGACGAGCCTGCGGGTGTTTTGCACCGTCGCCGAACTGAAAAGCTTCACCGCTGCTGCCGATCGCCTGGGCGTTTCACCGGCAATGGCGAGCAAGCATGTGATGCAGCTCGAGAACCGGCTGGGCACGCGGCTGCTCAACCGAACCAGCCGGCACGTCAGCCTGACGGAGACAGGGCGGCTTTACTTCAACCAGACCAGGGAGATGCTCGAACGGCTGGACGAGGTGGAAGACGCCATCGGGAATGTGACGGTCGCTCCCCGCGGCATGCTGAAACTGAGTGCGCCGGTTTGGGCGGCAACCAACTATTTTACCGACATGCTGACAGCGTATAACCGGCGCTACCCCGATGTCTGCCTGGACTTGGATCTCAGCGGCCGGCTGGTCAACCTAGTTGACGAAGGTTTCGATCTGGCGCTGCGGGCAACGTCGCAGGACCGGCTCGATCCGGGCCTCGTCGCCCGCCCGCTGACGAACGTGCAGTTCCGTCTCATGGCCTCGCCGGATTACCTCGAGCGAACCGGGCGGCCCCGAAACGTCGGCGAGCTCAACGGCCACGCACTGCTTCGCTACTCCGGTGTCAATTTTGGGGAAAGCATGTCGCTGGAAGGTCCGGACGGACCACACAAGATCACCTTCCGCACGGTGATGCAGAGCGACAACGAGACAATTATGCACCTGGCGGCCCTGCGCGGCATGGGCCTGGCCTTCCTGCCGACATGGATGGCTGAGCAGGATATCGAGGCAGGTCGCCTGGAGATCGTGCTGCCGGCCATTATGCTCGGTTTCAACAGCACGCTTTACGCCGTCTATCCGAGCCGCAAATATCTCTCGGCCAAGGTCCGTACCTTCATCGATTTTCTGACGGCGAGCACGCGGGAGATGGGATAATCCTCGCTCAGCGAGAACACCGGCGCGAAAAAAATCACACTTCGGAATCCCGAAATCCGCCCGCTTCGGGATTCCGAAATTCGACGCCTTTTCAGCCATGTGCCCGTGGAATAAAATTGAACGATTTCAACGACGCAGCCAATTTCGGGATTCCGAAGTGCTCTATAGATTATGGTGGGAGTTGCTCGCTATCGCCACCAATGCAAACCCAAGCCGTGATTCCACGCGACGTCGGAAAAGCAAAAAGGGCGCTCGACCCTTGCGGGGAGCGCCCTTATCCTGTCGGACAGCGAACAGCTCGACGACGTCGATACCGGGCGCATCCATTTTTCAGGCAGAGCCGCTATATGGACGCTTGCATTCGCCGTTTCAAGGGGTTTTTGCATCATCTTTAGCGAGCGGCCGCTAAAGGGCGGCGCCGGTCACCGGATTGACCACCGGCCGCTCGCTTTTATCGCCCTCCCCAGCCGGTTGCACGGCCGGCGGGGCCATCGATTCGGCGTCGGCGGGTTCCGGCTTGCCGGGTACGGCATTGACGTCCTTGGGACGGCGCTGCTCGGGCTTTACGTTTTCATCATTCGTCGACATTGTCTGTCTCCTTTCCAGGGAAGAAGCCCGGGCTGCCGACATGGTTCCGGCGGCGGATGGAGGATTGCCGATGCTTGAAAGGTTTTTGCTGCAGGGGCCGCAGGATGCGCGCTTCACCATCCTTCTTGCCCATGGCGCCGGCGCGCCGATGGATTCGGCTTCGATGACAGCGGCGGCCGACGCGCTTGCCGGCGTCGGCTTTCGCGTCGCCAGGTTCGAATTCGCCTATATGGCCGCCCGCCGCACTGCGGAAGGGCGCAAGCCGCCGCCGCGCGCCGAAACCCTTAACCCCGAATATGAGGCGGCGATTGCCGCGCTCGACGCTGGCGGTCCTCTCATCATCGCCGGCAGATCGATGGGCGGACGGGTTGCGAGCATGGTCGCCGACGGTCTCTATGACAGGGGAAGGATCGCCGGCCTGCTCTGCCTCGGCTATCCCTTCCATCCACCCGGCCAGCCGGACAAGCTGCGCACCAGCCATCTCTTGGGCCTGAAGACGCCCACACTGATCTGCCAGGGAACACGCGACGAGTTCGGCACGAAGGACGAAGTGCCGGGCTACGACCTCTCCGACAGGATCGAGGTCCTCTGGCTCGAGGACGGGGATCACGACCTGAAGCCGCGCAAGAAAATTTCCGGTTTCTCCGCTGCCGATCACCTCGCGACGATGGCAAAGACGGCAAAGGCATGGGCCGAGCGCCTGCCGGTTTAACGTCTACCTTGCGGCAGTCGGTCGCCGCCGGACTGCCAGCTTCCTGACATCGATGCGCCGCTCGGCGGCGAAAACGGTGATTTCGAAATGATCTGCCTGCAGCACATCGCGGATATTCCTCGGCCGGTGCGCCGCGACGTTCACCCCGCCTCTCAGCCGCACACTGTCATAGAGGATGCCGGCACCGCCGCTCGAGCGCACGTCTTCGCCGAGCACCTGCGACGCCGCATAGCTCGTGCCGTCATAGACATCCGGTCGCAGCGCCTGTTCGCCGCGAATGTCGAGATAGTCGCCGATCAGGGTGGCGGCGTAGCTGCGATAGGTGCGCGCCATCGTCGCCGCCCCGCGCGCCACAGCCTCGCGCCGGAGATGATGGCCGACTTCAGCCGCGGCTGTCTTCAGATTGTCGGCGGCATACCAGGCGCCGAGATCGGGCCCGTTGAAGCGCATGCCGCCGGGTGCGACATGGAGGAACGCCGCCATCACGATACTGGCGTTCGGACTGCCGTAGACCCACTCGTTTTCGGGAAGCCGCCGAAGGCGGTCGGCCACGAGCCGATCATTGGTCCATCCCACAAGTTCCATCACGGCTTCGAGATCCGCCGCCCTCGTCACCGTATCGAACAGACCGATCGGCGGAAATTGCGACGGGATCAGCCGATGGGACGGATGCGGCGCCTCGGCAAAACGATCGCTCACCGGAAGACGATGTCCGCGTCTTCGTAAGGCGTGAAGGCCTCGTCGAGCCTATTGGGCGGCATGTAGAGTCCGCCGCGCGCGCCGTCCAGAAACCGGCGCACGGTCATCAGCCCGTCCTGAGTTCCGCTTGTGACGATATCGAGCGGCGGATGGCCGCCGAAAACCGGCGCCTGATGCGGCGTGCGCAGCCAGGCGATACCGGCGCGTTCGTCGGCAAACAGCACGCCAAGCGCCTGGTGGATGCCGAACACGGCGGAGATCCTGGTCAGCGCATCGACGTCGAGGGTAAAAGCGCCGTGCTCACGCGCCTGCTTTGCCCAGCTGTGATAGGTCGAGCGGGAGGGATAGCCGAGCACGAGCAAACGCTGCTCTTCGGTGAGCCCCCAGAGATCGGCGATCGCCAAAAAGGTTCGCAACGCCGGCGGGCTCAGCCGCCTTCGATTGGCAGGTGCAAACCGCTCCGTGTCCAGCCGCTCCGGCTCTTGCTCTCTGCGTCCTGCCTGCTGCATAGGAATCTCCCGTCTTGAACTAGATTTAATCCAGATCTGGGCAAATAGCAAGCGTTGGAGGGGGCTTCAGGAAAGCTCCCGCGCCGCCTCGCGGATTGTCTGCATCAGGATCGATTGCGGCGCCGACGGCACGGCATCGGCGCGCGTCGTCAGCCCGACCGGCCCCTTGGTTTCGCCGGTGTCGATCGGCAGCAGCGCCAGCCGTCCATCGGCGACATCGCCTGCTACCACACCGTTCGAAATGATCCAGATCGCGTCGCTTGACCTGAGGAAGGCGCGGCCGAAGGAATCCGACACCGTCTCGATCTGGTCCGGCAGGCTGGAGACGCCATTGGCGATCAGGAAATTTTCGACAACCGGCCGGATGATCGAACCGCGTGTCGGCATCAGCACCGTATAGTCGGCGAAACCTGCAAACAGCGATTGCCGGCCGTTCAGCAGCGGATGGCCGCGGCGCACGGCAAACACCACCTGTTCTGAATAAAGATGCTCGAAGGAGAAGCCCGCCATCTTTTCAGCGCCGGCGAGGCGCCCGACGACCAGGTCGAGGTCGCCGACACGAAGCTCTTCCAGCAGCGCGGCGTTCTCGCCGGTGACGATCTTCACCCGGCTCCAGGTTTTCTCCTTGAGGAAGAGTTCCATCGCCCGCGGCATGATGCGCGATGAGACCGTCGGCAGGGCGCCGATGCGGATCGGTGGCGCGTCAGCGAACTGCTCCTGCGAGACGGAATCGAGACCCTGGCGCAGCGCCGTCAGCGCCGCGCCGGCGTGCCGCAGGAAAACCTCGCCATAACGAGTGATCTTGATGCCGCGGCCGTCGCGCTCGAAGACGTCGACGCCGAGCACCTGTTCCAACTCGCGGATCGTCTTCGTCACCGCCGGTTGGCTGACATGCAGCAACTCCGCCGCCTTCATGACGCTCTTCTGCCGCGCCACCTCGACAAAGGTCTGCAGATGGCGGAACTTGACGCGGCTGTCGACCATCGATCACTTAACTCCAAGGTTATCGAAATGCCTTAAAATATCATTTTACTTAACCGGATCAACCATTCAGTCTTGACGCCAAGAGGTGTGGCGAGTTTGACGGGAAAGCCAAGCCCACACTCCGTCATCCTCGGCCTTGAGCCGAGGATGACGGAGGTGGGGTGCTCGGACTTGAACAAGGAGGACGTAACGTGCAATTCGCCCGCATAAACGACGTGACGATCCACTATCAGCTTATCGGCGCGCCCGCCGACCGACCGGTGATCGTCTTCATCAATTCGCTCGGGACGGATTTCCGCATCTGGCGCGACGTCGTCGTACGACTGGCCGGCGATCACGCCATCGTGCTTTACGATAAACGCGGCCACGGCCTTTCCGACGTCGGCCAGCTCCCCTCGTCGATCGAGGACCATGCGACCGATCTTGCCGGCCTGCTCGACCTGCTGTCAGTGAAAAATGCGGTCATCTGCGGCCTGTCGGTCGGCGGCCTCATCGCCCAGTCGCTGACGCAGCGCCGGTCGGATCTCGTCGGCGCCCTTATTCTTTGCGACACCGCCCACAAGATCGGCACGGCTGAGAGCTGGAACGCCCGCATTGCCGCCGTCAAGAAAGATGGCATCGGCAGCATCGTCGACGCCGTCATGGAGCGCTGGTTCACGCCCTCCTTCCGCCGGCCCGAGAACACCGCCTATTCCGGCTATTGCAACATGCTGACACGCCAGCCGGTCGAGGGTTACCTCGCCGCCTGCGAAGCGATCCGCGACGCAGATTTCACCGAAGCGGCCAAGTCGATTGCTGTGCCGACAATCTGCATCGTCGGCGACCAGGACGGCTCGACCCCGCCCGATCTGGTGCTCTCCACGGCGCGGCTTATCCCCGGCGCCCGCTACGAGGTGATCGCCGACTGCGCCCATATTCCCTGCGTCGAGCAGCCGGAAGCGCTGACGGCGATCATCCGCGCCTTCCTCACATCCATCCCCCCTGGCATCCCACCTGGAGACACCAACCGATGAACGAGACCGCCTCCTCCGAGCGTTACCGACAGGGCATGGCGACCCGTCGCGCCGTGCTCGGCGACGCCCATGTCGAGCGCGCCGCAGCGGCAACGACCGAGTTCGACCGTCCCTTCCAGGAGCTGATCACCGAAGCCGCCTGGGGCCATGTCTGGTCGCGCCCGGCGCTGACCAAGCGCGAGCGCTCGATCATCACCATCGCACTGCTCGCCGCACTCGGCCAGGATGACGAGGTCGCCATGCATGTGCGCGCTACTGACAATACGGGAGCAAGCCGCGAGGATATCTGCGAGGCGCTCTTGCATGTGGCGATCTATGCCGGCGTCCCCGCCGCCAACCACGCGATCAAGATTGCCAAGCAGGCCTTTGCAGAGATGGACGCCGAGAAGGCGGCCTGAGGGAGAGAGATGTCCGAACGACCCAACCAAAAGCCGGAGACCGGCGCCTTCTTCGCCCGCGACCGCGCCTGGCATGCGCCGGCCCTGACCCCCGGCTACAAAACCTCGGTGCTGCGCGCGCCCCAACGGGCACTGCTGTCGCTCGACGGCACGATCTCCGAGACGACCGGGCCGGTCTTCGGCCATTCGCTGATCGGCGAACTCGACAACGACCTGATCCTGAACTATGCGCGGCCCGGCGAAAGCGCCATCGGCGAGCGCATCATCGTCCACGGCCGCGTGCTCGACGAACGCGCCAAGCCAGTGGCCGGCGCGCTGGTCGAATTCTGGCAGGCCAATGCCGGCGGCCGCTACCGCCACAAGAAGGAAACCTATCTGGCGGCAATCGACCCGAATTTTGGCGGCTGCGGCCGTGCCATCACCGACGAGGAAGGCCGCTACCATTTCCGCACAGTGCGGCCGGGCGCCTATCCCTGGCCGAACGGCGTCAACGACTGGCGCCCCGCCCATATCCACTTCTCGATCTTCGGCCACGGCTTCGCACAGCGCCTGATCACACAGATGTATTTCGAGGGCGATCCGATGATCTGGAAATGTCCGATCGTCGGCACGATCCCGGACAAGGCGGCGATCGAGCAGCTGATCGCGCCGCTCGACTGGGGCAATACGATTCCGATGGATTCACGCGCCTATAAATTCGACATCGTGCTGCGGGGCCGCCGCTCGACGATGTTCGAAAACAGGCTGGAGGGCAACTGACCATGCAGCAGCTCGGCTATCTCAAGGAAACCCCGTCGCAGACCGCCGGCCCCTATGTCCATATCGGCCTCACGCCGAATTTTTGCGACATCACAGGCGTCTACGACAGCGATCTCGGCGCCGCGATGCTCAATGACGAAACGCTCGGCGAACGCATCACCGTCACCGGGCGCATCTTCGACGGGGCGGGCGCGCTGGTGCGCGATGCCGTCGTCGAGATCTGGCAGGCCGACAGCGCCGGCCTCTACAACAGCCCCTCGGAAATGCGCGGCGCCGCCGACCCGAACTTCGCCGGCTGGGGCCGCTGCCCGACCAGCGCCGACGATGGCGTCTACAGCTTCGAGACGATCAAGCCCGGCCGCGCTCCCTTCAAGGACGGCCGCAGACAGGCGCCGCACATCACCTTCTGGATCGTCGCCCGCGGCATCAATATCGGCCTGCATACGCGGATGTATTTTCCGGAGGAGACGGAGGCCAACGCCAGCGACCCGCTGCTTGCCCGTATCGAACATCGCGAACGCGTCGCCACCATGGTCGCCGGCCGCGACGGCGCGATCTGCCGTTTTGACATCCACCTGCAGGGGCCGAAGGAGACCGTGTTTCTGGATATTTGAAGATCGACGGCTATTTGTACGGAGAGCTCTTAGCAAGCAGCCCCCTCACCCTGCCCTCTCTCCGGGGGGTTCGAAGGATGGGTCGGGTCGGCGCCCACCCCTGCACTTTGTCTGAAATGCTCGAATAGAGACGCCCATGACCGCATCGCCCTTCGACCATCCCTTCCTCTCCGGCCTTCTCGGCGATATCGAAATCGCGCCCTATTTTTCCGCCGAAGCCGATATCCGCGCCATGCTCTCCTTCGAAGCCGCGCTCGCCGGGGCGGAAGCCGCGCACGGTGTCATTCCCGGCGAAGCCGCAAGGAAGATCGCCGAAGCCTGCGCCGGTTTTTCTCCGGACCTCACCAGCCTTCGCGCGGCAACGGCGAAGGACGGCGTCGTCGTCCCCGACCTCGTCAAGCAGCTGCGCGCCAAGGTCGGCGAGGAAGCCGGCAAAAACCTGCATCTCGGCGCCACCAGCCAGGACGTCATCGACACCAGCCTGATGATCCGACTGAAGGCGGTGGTCTTCCTGTTTGCCGGCCGGCTTTCCTCGATCCTCGCAGCGCTCGACGGGCTCGACCGGCGGTTCGGCCGCAACCGCCTGATGGGGCATACCCGCATGCAGGCGGCGATCGCCATCAGCGTCTGCGACCGTCTCAATGCCTGGCGCGCGCCGCTCGCGACCTATCGCGACCGCCTGACCGAGCAGAGTTTTCCCGTCCAGTTCGGCGGTGCTGCCGGCACGCTCGACAAGCTCGGGCCACAGGCCACCGCAATCCGCGCTTCGCTCGCCCAGGAGCTCGGCCTCACCGATATCAGGCAATGGCAAAGCGCGCGCCTGCCGATCGCCGATATCGCCGGCCTGTTCGCTTCGATTTCGGGCAGCCTCGGCAAGATGGGGCAGGATATCGCGCTGCTTGCCGAGATGGGCGGTGAGATCGAAATCTCAGGCGGCGGCGCCTCGTCGGCCATGGCGCACAAGCAGAATCCGGTTGCCGCCGAAGTCCTGGTCTCGCTCGCCCGCTTCAACGCCACGGCGCTCTCCGGCATCCACCAGTCGCTTGTCCATGAACAGGAACGCTCCGGAGCGGCCTGGACGCTGGAATGGCTGCTGCTGCCGCAGATGACCATGGCAACCGCCGCCAGCCTGCGGCTTGCCGGAGAGCTGATCGGAAATATCAAGCGGCTTGGGACGGCCTGAGATCGCAGCCGCGGCCAGCGCTGTGGCAAGCCCGTTCGTCAGGGGCTCCAGCGCGAGCGCTGCGATTTGCATTTTCGATCGCGCGCAACCATCTAATAGGCATGACTTGCGGAAAACGCCCCGCCCGAGCAGCCCATTTACCGAAAACCAACCATACCGGGTTGCTTTCCGAAGCGAAAGCCGATTGCTTAGGAGAATATACTTCTTCTTCCGCTAGCGGTTAGGAGAACGAAAGGGGGCGCAGGCAAACTCGTGGAATTCTGCTGCTTCGCATCGGGATAAACTATGATTACGATGGCGATGCGGGAAGGCCGGTTTGAAAAACGATGACGACAGAACTGTTTCAGATAAAATTTTGGGGCGTCCGCGGCAGTATTCCCGTATCGGGCCCCGAGTTCGATCGCTACGGCGGTAACACTTCCTGCATCGAGATTCGCTGCGGAAAACATCGGTTGCTTTTCGACGCAGGTTCGGGCCTGCGCGAGGCGGGACTGTCGCTGCTCGCCGACGGCGTCAGCGACGTGGATCTGTTCTTCAGCCACTGCCATTACGACCACATCATCGGCCTGCCCTTCTTCAAGGCGATCTATTATCCCTCGATCAACGTCAACATCTGGTCCGGCCATCTCGACGGCAAGATGAGCACGCGGGAAATGGTCGAGCAGTTCATCAGCCCGCCCTGGTTTCCGGTCAAGACAGATATCTGTCAGGCGACGATGAACTTCCGCGATTTCCATCCCGGCCAGGTTCTGACCCCGCATGAGGGCATCGAGATCAGGACTTTCACGCTGAACCATCCAGGCGGCGCCATCGGCTACCGCATCGAATGGCAAGGCCGTTCGATCGCTCTCATCTACGATATCGAGCATATTCCAGGCAGCTATGATCCGGTCTCGCTGGAGATGATGCAGGGCGCCGATCTCGTCGTCTACGATTGCACCTACAATGAAGATGAGATGCAGCGCTTCAAGGGCTTCGGTCATTCGACCTGGCAGCACGGCACCGAGCTCGCCAAAATGGCCGGCGCCAAGCGCTTCGCCCTGTTCCACCATGCGCCCTCCCGCACGGACGAACAGCTGGCCGAGATGGAAGCGCAGGCTGAGGCCGCCTTCCCCGGCGCCTTCGCCGCGCGCGACAACCAGACCGTGGTGATCTAGGACACCGAGTCTCCTGCGGGCGCGCAAGACGACGTCCGTTCGCGCCTTGCTGACGGAACAGATGTCGGGTCCGACCGTTTCCCCGGCAGCGCAAGATCGATGAAACGGGGTATCAGCCATGACCGTGCTCTCCGGACAATGCCTTTGCGGGCAGGTGCAGCTTTCTGTGCGAGGCGAACCGCTGCGTGTCGGCATCTGTCATTGCACCGACTGCCGAAAGGAAAGCGGTTCGGCCTTTACTTTTTATGGAATCTGGCCCGCCGGGCGGTTCGAACATTCCGGAGAAACGGGCGAATTTCACGGCCGGCGCTTCTGCACCGGCTGCGGTTCGCGGCTGTTTTCCGCCGATGACCAGGAGGCGGAGATCAAGCTCGGCATCCTCTCGCAGGCGCCGACACCGCTGGTGCCGCGCTATGAACTGTGGATCAAACGCCGCGAAACGTGGCTGCGACCCGTGGAGGGCGCCGAGCAGTATGAGGAGGACCGAACGTGAGCCTCGCCACGCTCGTCCGGCATAGGTTCGTTACGATCTCAGGCATCGAGACCTTTTACCGCGAGGCCGGCCCGCCGGACGCACCGGTCCTGTTTCTGCCACACGGCTATCCCTGCTCTTCTTACGAATTTCGCAATCTCATGCCGCGCCTTGCCGACCGCTGGCGCCTGATAGCCCCGGATTTCCCCGGCGCGGGCTATAGCGACACGCCCGACGATTTCGACTACAGCTTCGACGGCTATGCCGCCTGGCTGGAGGCTTTCATCGACGCGCTCAGTGTCGACCGCTTCGCCCTCTATCTCCACGATTTCGGCTCGCCGATCGGAGCGCGGCTGGCAATCAGAAACCCTGGCCGCATCGTGGCGCTGATGATCCAGAATGGCGATATTCCCTATGAGGATGCGCTTGGCCCGAAATATGCAGATATCGAGGCGACCTGGGCGCTACCGCGCGCGGAGATGAGGAAGGCGCTGGCGGAAGCAATCAGCGAGGAGACCTTCCGGGAGGAATTCCTCAACGACCTGCCGCCGCCTCTGGCCGAAACGATCCCGCCGGATCTCTGGAGGCTGCACTGGTCGCTGGTCACGCCGCGGCGCACGGAAATCGCCATCGACCTGATCGCCGGATTGAAGGAGAACCGCGCCTGGTTTCCCGAGCACCGGAAATATCTCCGGCAAAACAGGCCGCCGACCCTGATCGTCTGGGGACCGAACGACCACTATATGCCGGAAGAGTCGGCACGCGCCTACCTCCGCGATCTGCCGGATGCCGAACTGCATCTGCTCGATGGCGGGCATTGGCTGCTCGAGACGCATCTCGAAGAGGTCGCTGAACTCATGCGGGACTTCCTCGGGCGCGTTCACGCCGGCTGATCGCTCCTTCGCGCTAAGCTGAGAAGTGCGCCCGGCGACGACCAGGAGACGGCAGGATGATCGGCCGTCAGCGCAAACAAGGCCGACAGGAAATCCCAGGCGGCCGCATCATGGACGAGATGGTGGGTGAGCACGCCGATCGGCTCGTCGCTGCCGGCAAACCGGTCGCGGAGTTCGGCGACGAGTTCGGCCACCAGCTCCTCCTCGTCGCGGCCGCCGCGCGTGCCGTGCCAGTCGATAATGTCGACATGGGTGTTGAGAAGCGGGATCGGCCCGCCCTCTCTTGCCCGCCCGTAAACCGAAAGCGCCGCAAAGGCGAGGTCGGGCAATGCCGGGATGAGCGCGGCGTCGATCCGGTTCCACGGCGGCACCAGCACCGGCAGGAAGCGAGCCGGATGGAGCCGCTTCAGGCGCTGTAGTCCCTCACGCAACTCGCCGAGCACCACCTCGGGCGGGCGTTCGCCGCCGAGTTCCTGCTTCTTGCGCTCAGGTCCGGCGTGGTTCGTATGCCACCAGCCATGCACAGCGACAGCGACGCTCGCCTCTGCCGCCAGCCGCGCCGCCAATGCTTCGCCGGTCCGGCCGGGAATGACGGCAAGCGTCAGCGGAATTCCGTTCGCGCCGGTCAGTGACAGCAGCCGCTCCAGATCCGGCGTCGGCTCGACGGCATCGTCGTCGCGCAGCCAGAACCGCGCCACGCGGCCGGCGGCGCGCCAGCGGTCGAGCTCCCGGCGCAGCGGTTCCCAGCTCATCCCTCGGCTCATCATCTCACTCCTGTTCCTGCGCCTTGCGCAAAATCCCGTCCAGGGCGCCGGCAGCCATCGCGAGCGAGCGCTCCCCGAGCACGAAGCGCCGCGCTGCCTGCCCCATCGCGTCGCGTTTCCGCCCGTCGCCGAGCAGGGCCGCGACAGCCGCGGCATAGGCGGCGACATCGCCCTCCGGCGTCAGCAGGCCGGTGACGCCGGCCTCGACCACGGCGGGCACGCCCGCCGTCTGCTGCGCCACGACAGGCAGGCCGGCGGCCTGGGCTTCGAGATAGGCAAGGCCATAGGCCTCGCCGCAGCCGGGCCAGACATAGATGCCGCCACGCGCGAGCAGGCCGGCGATCTCAGCCTCACCTTGCCCGCCCAGCCATTCGATGCGGCCGGAAAGGCCGGCGAACAGCGCCTCCACCTCCTGGCGCATCGGCCCATCGCCGATGACCGAAAGCGTCCATGGCCGGTCTCCGATCAGCCGCAATGCTTTCGCGAGCATCGCGAAGCTTTCCATCTTGTCGCCGGCCCGCATCATCGCGACCGTCATCAGCCGGCTGCGATCGGGCGCCGGGCGCACCGCCTCGAACAGCGCCGGATCGATGAACGGCTTGAGAGCCGCAAGCCGCGCCTGCGGAAAGGCGGAGCGGAGCCCGGCCCGGTCGCGCTCGGTGAAGCCGATATTGACCGCCGCCTGCATGACCGCCTCGCCCACGCGCTTCTGCCGGGCCGCCCAATCGGTCTTATCGCGTTTTGCCGCATAAGAAGCTTCGGCGGTGACATAGGGAATGGCGAATTCGGCCGAAATCGCCGGCCCGAAGGGATCGGGGGATTTGTAGTAGGGGTGGTAGCAGAACCAGAGATCCGGCCGAGGCTCTTCTTGCCATTTCGCCCGCAGCCGCGCCAATTCGGCTGAGATCGCGGGTTCGAGCGCTGCCGCCGCCTCGGGCGTCGCAGCATGGGTACGGAATTCGGAGACGACCTCGACCTGATGCCCGGCAAGCTGCAATGCCCGGATCAGCAGCCGCGCCATCAGCCGGTCGCCCGAGGGCACCGGGTGGTTCGGTGATTTTATCGGCGCATAGAAGGCGACCCGCATGCGATCCCTCACATAGACACACTGTTTCCAATCGGTATTCACAGGCATCATAGATCATTCGAATTCATAACCAGATCAGGCACATGCAGCATGCGGTCGCCTTGAACCTTCCCATGGTGCGCGGCATCGTGCCCGGAGGCGAAAAAATCCCTTATTGCTGCCTTCCCGAAAACTTGCGCATAAGCATATGCAATGTGATCGCAATGGAAGCAATTCCGCCTCCTTCCCCATCTCTATGGGCCTGCGATTGCATCGACAAGAACGGGAATGAATGACGACGGCCTCGGTCACAGGGATTTTTTCGGAACGCTCGATCAGAAGGGCAAGGCTCGGTTCCGGGCTGGTTATCTTTGTCTTCGTTCTCTTGCATTTGTCGAACCATGCGCTCGGACTCGTCTCGATCGCCGCAGCCGATAAGGCCCGCCATCTTTTCCTGGCTGTCTGGCGCAATCCCGTCGGCACCGTTCTGTTCTATGGATCCGTCTTCGTCCATATGGCCCTGGTGCTGCGCGCCATCTACATCAGGCGCAGCCTGGTCATGCCCAAGGGAGAAGCAGCTCAGATGGTGCTCGGCTTGCTGATCCCGCTGCTTCTCATCGATCACGTCATCGGCACCCGCATCGCGCATGAACTCTACGGCTATATCGACAATTACGAGACGATCGTCGGCATGTTGTGGCTGCGGACGCCGGCGACGGGGGTGCGCCAGGCATTCGGCCTTCTCGCGGTGTGGATCCATGGCTGCATCGGCATCCATTACTGGCTGCGTTACCGCCCTTGGTACGGCGATTTCGCACCGCTGCTGCTGGCGCTGGCGATCCTTGTGCCGGTGCTGTCGCTGCTCGGTTTTGTCGAAATGGGCCGCACCCTCGCCGACCCCGCCTACCAACTGACCGCGATCGAGCCTTACGCGACGACCGTGAACTCTCACTATGTCTCCGATCCTGAGATTCGCAGTCAGATCGCCATGGTTCGCGCCGGGCTCTATGGCGCCTTCTCGACCTCGCTGATCATCGTCGTTGCCGCCCGCACCCAGCGCAGGCTGAAGGAGCGTCTCGATCAGGTCGCGGTGCATTATCCGGGTGGCGAAGTGATCCGCGTGCCGCGGGGCTTCACCGTGCTGGAGGCGAGCCGCCTCGGCGGCCTGCCGCATTATTCGGTGTGCGGCGGCAAGGGCCAGTGCTCAACCTGCCGGGTGCAGATCCTCGGCGATTACCAGAAGCTGCCGCCGCCCGACAAGCTGGAGCAGACGACACTGAAACGCATCAATGCCGGCCCTGACGTGCGGCTGGCCTGCCAGCTTCGACCGAATGCCGAGATCGCGGTCGCGCCTCTCCTGGTTCCGGCGGAGGAGGCGGCTCTGCCTGCCAACAGCCAGGAGACGAGCCCCGGCCGTGAGCGTGAGATCGTCGTGCTCTTCGTCGATATCCGTCATTTCACCACGCTGACGGAAACGCGCCTGCCCTTCGACGTCGTCTTCCTGCTGAACCGCTATTTCGCCATCATCGGCAAGGCGGTGGAACAGGCCGGCGGCCGGCTCGACAAGTTCATCGGCGACGGTGCCATGGCGCTCTTCGGCCTCAACGCCGCGCCGGAAGAAGCATGCCGCCAGGCGCTCGACGCCGCCGCGGCGATCGTCGCGGGGATCGAGAAACTCGCCGCCGAACTGGCCGAAGAGCTGACGCTGCCGCTGCGGATCGCCATCGGCATCCACGCCGGGCCGGCCGTCGTCGGCACGATGGGCTATGGCCGGGTGCGCAGCATGACGGCGATCGGCGATACGGTGAATGTCGCGAGCCGGCTGGAAAGCGCGGCCAAGGAATTCGACGCGGCGATCGTCTTCTCCGAGCCGGTGGCGCGGCTTGCCGGCGCCGACCTTGCCGACGTCGAAAGCCGTGAAATCAGCGTGCGCGGCCGCGCCCTGCCCTTGAAAGTTTATGTCATTCCGAGAGAGAAAGCGGCAGAACCGCTCGAAGGAAATGTCTGATGCCCGGCAAGCCCTGGCTCACCGCCAAATATTGGAGCCGCCGGCTGCGCAAGGCGCGCAATAGAACCGCCTCGCGGTTCTTCGACACTCGCCTCGGCCGTCGCTTGCTGATCGAGAATATCGGCCCGCGCGTCGTCTCGATGACGGTCGATGCCGGTGATCATCTGATGACCTTCTCGCCCGCCGACTATATCGGCCGCAAGGTCTTCCGCAAGGGCCATTTCGAGCGCGACGCCGTCGACCGGCTGATCGTCATCCTGCGCGAGCGCGGCCTGCTCAGAAAGGATGCGACGCTGCTCGAGATCGGCGGCAATATCGGCACCCAGACCGTCTATTTCGCCTTGAGCGGCACCTACGCCAACATCGTCAGTGTCGAGCCCGATCCGCGCAATTTCCCGCTGCTTGAACTCAACATTCGCCAGAACCGGCTGGAGGAGAAGGTTCGGCTCGTCAACTGCGCCGCCGGCGAGCACGCAGGCGAGATCGACTTTTTTCTCAACCTCAACAATCACGGCAAGAGCAGCGCCATCCGCCAGAGCCCGATCGACCGGAAGATCAGCGTGCCGGTGAAGCCGGTCTCCGAAATCCTCGCCGGCCTCTCGATCGATCCGGCCGCAATCGGCCTTGTGTGGATGGATATCGAAGGCTACGAGCCGGTCGCCTGCCGCTCGATGCAGCCGCTGCTTTCCCGCCGCGTGCCGCTTCATATGGAATTCACGCCGCTGTTCTACGGGCGCGAGGGAACGAAGGCCTTCATAGCGATGCTGTCAGGGTTCTACGAGGATTGTCTCGTGCTCTTCGAGGACCGCGAGGAAGAGATGAAGGTGCGGGACCTGCCTGAAGAGTTCGATCAGTACAACGTGCTGTTTTTGCCTTAGGCTTACTTCTCAAAAACATACTGACGCCCGGAGCCGGGCGCGCGGGACCGGCTTGTGCAAGCCCGAAAAAAGCAGTTAGCTACCGTCGTTGGGGACGCTCTTCATGCACAGTTAGACGACCCGTGGGCGATAGGTGTGCTGAGACGTTTCCGCATTCGAGGGAAGTCTCGTGCGCTGGTCCAAACCGCTCAGAGTACATCTCGGGGTCCTGATCGTTGCATCGCTGCTTTGCACGTCGATGCCGATTATCTGGATGGCGTTCAGGCAGGGAAGCAATGCTGCCGTGAGTGCCGGCGCGCAGCAGATGCGCGAGATGAGCCTGCGGCTGATCGAGGGATACCGCAACACGCTGGAAGGAGGCTACGAGGCGGTCGCGCTGGCAGCGACCCTGCCGCAGCTCGCTTCGCCGCCGCCTCAGGATATCGAGGCAAAACAGGAACTCTTTCTCGAAGTTCTGCGAAACGTCCCCGAGGCAACGAGCATCTATACCGGTTATCCCGACGGCTCGTACCTGCAGGTCATCAAAGCTGCAAGGAGGGATGTCCGCCAGACCCTCTCGGCGCCTGACAATGCGGCTTTCGCGATCAGAACGATCGCCGAGCGACAAAGCGCGAGCGTCATATCGACGCTTCGCTTTCTCGACAGCAAGGCGAGACCCATCGGCGAGCGGAAGATCGAAAATGCATCTTTCGATCCGCGGCAACGCCCCTGGTATCAAGCGGTGGTCCAGGATGGAGTTCCGGTCTCGGTCGGACCCTATGTGACCGGAACGCTCCAGGTTCCGACCCTGACGATCGCGGCACCGACGAGGGACGATGGGCGGGTGGTCGTCGGCATCAACGTTCACCTGCAGACCATCGGTCGCCTGTTGGATGCGCAGGGAATTTCGCCGCATGCCCGAGCCTATGTCATCGACGGGAGCGACAATCTCATTGCTCACTCCGACCCTGACATCATGAGCAGGATCATCTCGATCTGGTCGAGGACCTCAGGCTCTTTCGCCATGACGGCGAACGCTTTCGATACCAGTCTGGAAACGGTTGCGAGGCTGCGGCGAGATCCCGCCTTCGCAGGCGGCGGATTGGCGCGGTTCGATCTTGATGGTGAAGGCTATCTCGTGCAGATCGCTCCCGTCAGCATATCCGGTCTGTTCCAGGGAAGCAGCGCTGCGATCGTCGTGCCGTTGGAAGACCTCGTGGCCGATGCCCACCGGCTGCTCGTGCGCAATCTGCTGATTGCCGGCGCCTTAGTGCTCGCGGGTGTCGCGGCATCGGTCATTCTCTCGCGGATGGTCAGCCGCTCTCTCTACCGACTCGCCGACGAGGCGCGCAGGATCGGTGATCTCGATGTCGGTGAGAAAGCCTCGTCGCACTCCTGGATAACCGAAATCAACACATTGGCGAGCGCGCTCTCGGCAAGCCGTCACGCCATCGGCCAGTTTGCCCTCTATGTACCGCGCGAAGTGGTTCGCCGTATCGTCAGCCCTGACGGGCGAACGGTGGTCAAGGCGAAGCGGCAGGACGTGACCGTGCTTTTCACCGATATCAGGGACTTCACGACCATATCGGAGCAGAATTCACCCGAGGACGTGGTCGATACGCTGTCGGCCTATTTCGAGCTGCTGAACACCATCGCCGAGCGTCATGAGGGCACGGTCGTGCAATATCTCGGCGACTCCATTTTCGTCATGTGGAATGCCCCTGTTCAAGATGGCGGGCATGTCGAACACGGCTGTCGCTGCGCGCTTTCGATGAAAGCCGCGATCGACGACCTCAATCGGGAAAACAGAGTTCATGGCCGCCCCGAACTCTTCACGCGGTTCGGGCTCCACACAGGTCCCGCCGTCGTCGGCAGTTTCGGAGCAATCTCGCGCCAGCAATACACGGCCATGGGCGATACGATCAACGTCGCCTCACGGCTGGAAGGATTGAACAAGGATTACGGCACCTCGATCCTGGTGAGCGCCGCAGTCCACAATGCCGTCGGCGACCGCTTCCAGTTTCGGCCGTTGGGGCTGGTGCAGGTGAAGGGGCGGGCTGAGAAGGTTGATCTATGGGAACTGGTTGGGGAGCGTGGCTGACGGGCAGCTTTGGCTGGCGTTACCCGCGGAGGCGCAAGGCGGGCGGTCCATTTTTCTGCTGACACGCTCGCGCTTTGTTGGAACGACGACAGATCCTCAACGCCCTTGCCGCGGGCACCGCCGCCAACACTAGCTGGCAGGCGGCATCACCAGCGACTGATGGCAATGCACGCCGGCGAGAACACCCGAGGCGGAGGCGAGCGTGCCGCTGTGCATGGAGCTCGCCGCATCGCCGGCGGCGAAGACGCCCTTGACGCTGGTCTCCTTGTTTTCGCCGGTGCGGATCACCGGCCCGAAAGCGCCGTCGTCGAAGGCGCAGCCCAGCTGTTCGGCGATCGGGCTCGCCATCGCGGTCTTCGGCGCGACGAAGACGGCGTCGAGCGGCACGATGCGGTCATCGGCGAGACGTACCGCCTGGAGTTTCGGACTGTCGCCGAGCAATTCCACGATCGGGCTGCGTTCGATGCGTACACCGCGGTTCGTCAGCCGCGCCAGCTGCTCTTCATCGGGCTCGAACAGTGCCTGGGTGAAGAAGGTGGTCGCGCCCCAGTCCGGGATCATCATGGCGGAATGGGCCGAATGCGGGTGGTTTGCAAGGACGCCGAGTTCGCCGCCGCTCACCTCGTAGCCGTGGCAATAGGGGCAGTGCAGCACGGAGCGGCCCCAGCGCTCCCCAAGGCCGGGGATGTCGGGCAGCGTATCGCTGACGCCGGTCGCGAGAATGAGGCGGGCAGCGCGTTCTTCACCGCCGCCTTCGATGGTGATGACGAATTCCTCACCCTCCTTCCGGGCGCGGGTAACCTTGCCGTCGCGAAATGTTATGTTCGGATAAAGCGAAAGCTGCCTCTTCCCCTCACCCATGATCGCCGCCGGCGCCTGGCCGTCCTGGCCGAGAAAACCGTGCGAAGCTTGCGAAAACCGGTTTCGCGGCGCGCCGGCATCGACGAGCAGAACCCGCCGCCGCGCCCGGGTGAGCTGCATGGCTGCCGACAGGCCGGCAAAATTGCCGCCGATGACGATGACTTCGTAGGACATGCGCTGACTCCTTCGATATTGGTTCATGAATCATCATAAGTTACATGAAACCAGGCGGTCAAGACTCATGTCGCTTGTCTTGTTACAAATTGGCTGCGATAATGGCGCGCTCGCTCGACAGGACAGAACCATGCGCAACGACAGCCGCCTTTCCCGCATGCTGCACGTGCTGATCCACATGGATCGGCATCAGCATGCGGCGACCTCCGAAATGATTGCAAAGATGCTGAACACCAATCCCGTCGTCGTTCGCCGCACGATGGCCGGGCTTCGCCAGCAGGGCTATGTGCGTTCGGAAAAGGGCCATGGCGGCGGCTGGACGCTGGTGCGACCCTTGTCCGAGATCACCCTGCTCGACGTCTATAACGCGCTTGGCGAACCGCACGTCTTTGCCATCGGCCCCGCCGACGATCAGCCCAAATGTCTGGTCGAGCAGGCGGTGAATAACGCGCTGGCCGATGCGATGAAGGAGGCGGAGGCGCTGCTTTTGAGGCGGCTGGGCAGCGTGACGCTGGAGGAAATCGCGGCTGAATTCGAGGCAAAACTGACGGCGCGCTCGGCAGCGGCTTATTCCTGTGCCTCGTGAGCGGAAGCTCCTAGAATTCAGCCGTCACGCCCCCTCACCGTCCAGGAGGTTGTATCGCGATCGGGGTGCTGATTGCTGCTCTCCTTGATCGCCGCCGCCCAGTCGGCGCCGTTATTTTCGGTTGCACCGGTATTTTCTATGTCGGTGATCGTGTCGAACCATGTCACCATGTTCTCGGTGCAGGTATTGGCATGCGGCGAGAAAGGGTGCGGATTGTCGAGCGAACCGATCATCAGGTTGGTGCGACCGTTTTCCAGGTGGTGGAAGAACAATGGGGTGCCGCAATTGGCGCAGAAGCCGCGCTCGACAAGCTCCGAACTCTTCCAGACGCTCGGCTTGCCGCGTGTCCAGCTGAGCGCATCATCGGGAGCGGCGACCAGCGCGGCAAAGATGTTGCCCGAGGCCTTCTGGCACATGCGGCAATGACAGAGATGCGAATTGTCGAACATGGCGGTGGCGTGGTAGCGCACGGCACCGCACTGGCAGCCGCCGCTCACTTCCATCTCGATGCGTTTCATTTTCTCCTCCTTCAACAGGCGGGTGGGGCCGGGGCCTACTCTCCCCCTCACACCCGCCGATACAGAAAGTAACGCCCTTCCTTGATTCCCTCCGGCAGCGGCATCGCCGCAAGCTCCGAATGCTCCAGCGGCAAGCCGCTGACCGCAATGCCGTTCGGGGCGAGCACGCCGGCCATCAGCTGCGGCAGCCAGGTCAGCGTCACCGCGTCGATCTCGTCATGGCCGGTGCCGATATCGGCGTGGGCAAGGGCCGCGCCGATCCCGAGGAAGGCCTGACCGGAATCGCGGATGTTGCCGGTCACCATATCTTGCGGCTCCGGGGTCGAGGCCGAATAGGAACGGACCTCCCAGTCGAAGGCGATGATGCGGCGGTCGGGGAATTTTTCGCGCAGGTGGTCATAGGTGCGGCCGTTGCCGAGGCCGAACTCCAGCACCGGGCCTTCGATGTCCTCGACCAGATCGGTGATTGCGTTCAGAATGTCGCGCTGGGCCGTCAAGCGGCGAATGAAGCTGTCGAGGCGGCTCATCGAAATCCGTATCCGTGATGAAAATCGTGAGCGCGTGCTAACACATGAAACCTTGCCAAGTCGATTGCCGTAAATGGGAATTGGCGTTGCAGCAGCGATATGGGTCTGTGCTAAGGTCGATGCCATGACAATCGTGAATGACGAAGAATTCTTTGCGAACGTGCCGCGCTTCAGCGCCTTCGAGGGCGTGACCGATGCCGGCAATTACCGGCCGCTGCCGGAGGGATGGGTGCTGGCGCTTGCCGATATCGTCGGTTCGACGCAGGCGATCGCCGGCGGCCGCTACAAGGACGTCAACATGGCCGGCGCCAGCGTCATTTCGGCGGTGCTGAATGCGGTCGGCAAGGGCGACTATCCCTTCGTCTTCGGTGGTGACGGCGCCCTGATTGCGCTTCCGGGTTCGCTGGAGAAGGCGGCGCGGGATGCGCTGGCCGCCGTGCAGGTCTGGGTCGAGGAGGATCTCGGCCTGATGTTGCGCATCGCCATCGTACCGGTCGCCGATACCCGCGCAGAGGGCCTCGACGTCCGTGTCGCCCGCTATTCCGCAAGCCCGCATGTCACTTACGCAATGTTCTGGGGCGGCGGCACGAGCTGGGCGGAACGACAGATGAAGCTTGGCCACTATGGCGTCGGCCGCGCCGCCCCCGGAACGCGGCCGGATCTCACCGGCCTTTCCTGCCGATGGAGCCCGATCGAGGCCGAGAATGGCGAGATCGTCTCGATCATCGCCGTGCCCGGCGAAGGCCGGCCGGGCGAAGAGTTCCGCGATCTCGTCAACGGCATCGTCGCCATCACCGCCGAGCAGAGCCGCGGCAGCCATCCGGTGCCGGCCGACGGCCCGAAATTCGCCTTCTCGCTGAAAGGTATCAATCGCGAGGCCAAGGCCACCGCGCCGGCCGGCAAACGTCTGCGGCAGAAGCTGATCATCTTCCTGCAGCTCGCGATCACCGTTCTCTGCTACAAACTCGGCATTCCGCTCGGCCGCTTCGATGCCCGCCGCTACAAGGGCGACGTCGCCGGCAATTCCGATTTCCGCAAGTTCGACGACGGGCTGAAGATGACAGTCGATGTCGACGCCGCGCGCTTGAAACGGATCGAGACGCTGCTGGAAGACGCGCGGGCGAGAGGCATCGCCCGCTACGGCCTGCATCGCCAGTCCTCGGCGCTGATGACCTGCTTTGTGCCGACGCCGATCTCGCGCGACCACATGCATTTCATCGATGGCGCCGCCGGCGGTTATGCGGTGGCCGCCAGCCGGATGACCGGCAAGTCGCTTTCGGCCGTTTCCGTTACGCCTTGACGACGTGATCGGCGGAAAGGCCGAGCCGGCCGAAGACGTTGCGCGTGTCGATGATCAACGCCGCACTTTCGGCGAGCGCCGCATAATCCACCCCGTCATGATCGGTCGCGACCAGCACGACATCATAGCCGGCAACGGCCTCCGGCGTCAGCGCCACCGACTTGCGACCCTTCAGCGCTTGGTATTCGCGCGTCGGCGGGATCTCGGCGACGAAGGGGTCGTGGTAATCGGCCCGTCCACCACGCTCCTCGATGAGCTCGATCAGCCGCAGCGACGGGCTCTCTCTTATATCGGCGACGTTCTTTTTGTAAGCGAGCCCGAGCACCAGCACGCGGCTGCGGCTCAGCGCCTTGCCGGCGCGGATGTCGAGCGCCTCGGCAAGCTTGCCGACGACATAACGCGGCATCGCCGAATTGATCTCGCCGGCCAGCTCGATGAAGCGGGTCGGCAGCTCATATTCGCGCGATTTCCAGGTGAGGTAGAAAGGATCGATCGGGATGCAGTGGCCGCCGAGCCCCGGGCCGGGATAGAAGGGCATGTAGCCGAAGGGCTTGGTCTTGGCCGCATCTATGACTTCCCAGACGTCGATGCCCATAGCCGCATAGACGGTCTTCAGCTCGTTGACCAAGGCGATATTGACCGACCGGAAGATGTTTTCGGTGAGCTTCACCGCCTCGGCCGTCGCATTCGAGGAGACCGGCACGACGGTCGACACTGCGGCACCGTAAAAACTTTTCATCAGCGCCAGCGCCTCGGCGCCGTCGCCGGCGACGACCTTGGGAATGGTGGCTGTGTGATAATGCTGGTTGCCGGGATCCTCGCGCTCCGGCGAGAAGCCGACGAAGAAATCCGCGCCGGATTTCAACCCGGTGCCTTCGAGGATGACCTTGACGATATCATCGGTCGTGCCGGGATAGGTGGTCGATTCCAGCACGACGAGTTGACCGGGGCGCAAATGCGCGGCGATCGAGCGCGACGTCGCCTCGACGAAGGAAAGATCGGGATCGCGATGTTTGGTGAGCGGCGTCGGCACGCAGATGATGATGACGTCGCAGGCGGCAAGACCGGCGAAATCGGTCGTCGAATGGAAGCGACCCGCATCGATCTCGGCGGCCAGCGCCGCATCGCTGACGGCATCGATATAGGAGCGGCGGGCATCGAGCGCCACCATCTTCCCGGGATCGATATCGAAGCCGGTAACCGCAAAACCGCTGCGCGCCACCGCAATCGCCAGCGGCAGGCCGACATAGCCAAGCCCGATGACGCCGGCACGCGCCGCGCGGGTTTCGATCTTCTGCAAAAGCGTGTCGAAGGTGGAGGTGGCCAAGGCGGGATCTTTCAAACGGAACAGGGGAAGCTGATCTAATGCATGATCGCGTGGAATTAAACCCGAGGCCCTCTTCTCCCTGGTGGCAATATCGCCCGTTGGCGGCGAAGACCCTCCCCACAAGTGGGAGGGGCTAGCGGCAGGCGGATAAGGGGCTGATCTCGCCGATCTCCTGGCCGGATAAAACCCCTTACCCGGGGTGTGGCGGAAATGACTCAGGCCGTGCCCTTCGCTGCAACTTGAGCGCACAAAAAATTCCACATCCCATTGTTTCGCATTTGCAGCATCCCTATTTTGACTTTTGATAATGAACCGCGAAAGGACTTCCCGTCCGATCCCCCAGCCGGGGAGATGAGGGGCGCCGCTGCCGGGCTCTCGGCAAATCGTTGACAAATAATACCGCTCGTACATCCTGATTTCCTTTCGACCTGCGCATGACGATGTGCCGGCCGAGGGACTTTTTCTCTTGGGGATGGCGTGCTTTATGAGGATCATACCGAGAATGAGCACGATCGAATCCAGCGTGTCCTCCATCCTGTTGGACCGGGTCGCTGAATGGCTGACGAACTCTTCGCTGGCCGGAGACGAGCTTGAAAACATCGTGCGCGGTTTCTGCGAAAGGCTCACCGCCGCCGGCCTGCCGCTGGCCCGCGTGCATCTTTCCTTCTCGATGCTGCATCCGCTCTACGATGCGCTGAGCTTCACCTGGCGGCGCGCCAGCGGCGTCACCATCGAGGGCTTCCGCATGCCGGCCGGGCAGAAGCCGGATCGCTTCCTGCAGAGCCCCTATTATTACCTGCTCGACAACAATCTGCAGCACATCCGCCGCCGGCTGATGCAGGAAGGGCCGAACGAATTTCCGATTTTCGAGGACCTGCGCAAAGACAGCATCACCGATTACCTGGCCTTCGTGCAGCCCTTCGGCGACGGCTCGGTGCAGGGCATGATGGGCTCCTGGTCGACCGACCATAACACCGGCTTTTCCGACGACATGATCGATGCGCTGCTCAGGATGCAGAACCATCTGGCGGTTGCCGCCAAGATGGCGGTGCTCGGCAAGCTCGCCAACAACATGCTGACCACCTATCTCGGCGGCGATGCCGGCAAGCGGGTGTTGAACGGCCAGATCCGCCGCGGCGACGGTGAGACGATCCGCGCAGCACTCGTCATGGGCGACATGCGTGAATCCACCATGTATGCCGAAAAGGAAGGCCGGCAGGCCTATATCGACACGCTGAACCAGTTCTTCGACGCGATCGCCGCCCCTTTCAACCGTAACGGCGGCGAGATCCTGAGTTTCCTCGGCGACGGCTTCCTCGCCGTCTATCCTTGCGGACGTCACAAGGACCCATCGAAAATTGCCTGCGAGGCGGCTCTTTCGGCCGTCCATCAGGCGCAGGCGCGGGTGGCCGAACTCAACAGGGACCGCGAGCAGAAGGGCCTGACCAGGATCGGCTACGGCATCGGCCTGCATGTCGGCAACGTCATGTTCGGCAATGTCGGCCTCAAGGACCGCCTGACTTTCTCCGCCTTCGGCTCGGCGGTCAACGAGGTTCAGCGTTTGCAGATCCTGACCAAGAAATACGGCCGCGAGGTCGTCGCCAGCCAGGCCTTCGCCGGCTATTGCGGCGGCGAATGGACGACGCTCGGCGAAGAGAAGCTGCGTGGCATCCGCCAGAAGGTGACCGTGCTGCAGCCGCGCGCGCCCGCGCCGGCGATCAACGTCGACGAGAGCTTCCGCGAGGCCGTGCAGAACGGACTTTCCGAAGCCGAGCAGGTCATTCTCCTGCATCGCGACGCCAAGAATCAGGTCAAGCGCACCAGCATGGAGAAATTCATCCAGTAAGAGCTTACAACCGCTGTCATAATCTGCGCGTCTCACCCGGGGAACTTCGGCGGGACGTGGGGGTTTTTCTATGATTGTCATCAACTGGACACCCCGTTTGCGGTACGATAGTGTGCCTTAACGGGAACATAGAAGACTGGGGAATTTCATTGGTATGGCGTCTGCAGCGGATCTGTTGCGTATTGAAAATCTCGACGTCTCCTTTTCGGTTTTCGGTGACCGGCTACGCGTCGTAAAGGAAGCCAATCTTCGCATTCTTCCGGGCAAGGTCACCGCTCTCGTCGGTGAATCCGGCTCGGGAAAATCGGTGATCAGCCAGTCGATCATGGGCATTCTGCCCAATCCGGCCAAGGCCTCGGGCAGCATCCTTTTCACCGATCCGCTCGACGGCAGCACGACCGATATCCTGTCCTTTCCGCGCGACAGCGAGGAAATGCGCGATCTGCGCGGCAAGCGCATGGCGACGATCTTCCAGGAGCCGATGACCTCGCTGTCGCCGCTGCATACGGTCGGCAACCAGATCAGCGAAGCCTTGCGGATCCATACCGAAGCCGACAAGCAGGAAGCCCGCGAAAAGACCGAGGAGATGCTCGGCCTCGTCGGCTTTACCAATCCACACCGCACTTACGACATGTATCCGTTCGAACTGTCCGGCGGCATGCGCCAGCGCGCGATGATCGCCATGGCGCTGATCTGCAAGCCGGCGCTGTTGATCGCCGACGAGCCGACGACGGCGCTCGATGTGACGATCCAGGCACAGATCCTGGAATTGCTGCGCGATCTGCAGGCCAAGCTCGGCATGGCGATGCTGCTCATCACCCACGATCTCGGCATCGTCGCCAACATGGCCGACGAGGTGGTCGTCATCTATCATGGCGAGATCATGGAAGCTGGGCCGGTCGAGGATATCTTCCGCAATCCGCAGCATCCCTATCTCAAGGCCCTGATGGCCGCCGTTCCGCATTTCGACATGAAACCCGGCGAGCGGCTGAAGGCGCTGCGTGACGTGCCGGTCAATCTCGAGACCCTCGTCGGCAAGAAGAAACCCCTCCAGGCGGAAGCGCCGGGCATCCTGCTTTCGGTCGCCAATCTCTCGAAGACCTACAAGACGCGCAAGCGCAGTTTCCTCGGCAAGCATGAAGCCGCCGTCTTGCGCGCCGTCGACGACGTCAGCTTCGACATCCGGCGCGGCGAATGTCTCGGCCTGGTCGGGGAGTCCGGCTGCGGCAAGACCACGCTCAGCAAGATCCTGATGCGCGCCATCACGCCGGACAGCGGCGCGGTGGTGTTCAACGACGGCAAGGAGGTCGTCGACGTTCTCTCCGTCAAAGGCTCCGAACTGCAGGACATGCGGACGAAGATCCAGATGGTGTTCCAGGACCCGGTCTCCTCGCTCTCGCCGCGCATGACGGTCCGCAACATCCTGAGTGAACCTCTAGAGATCCATGACCGCGGCGACAGCGACGAGCGCAAGCGCAAGGTCGAAGGGCTGATGGCGGCAATCGGCCTCGACAAGCGTTATCTCAGCCGTTATCCGCACAGTTTTTCGGGCGGCCAGCGCCAGCGCATCGGTATTGCGCGCGCCCTCGCGCTCGGTCCGAAGCTCGTCATCCTCGACGAGCCGGTCTCGGCTCTCGACGTCTCCGTCCAGGCGCAGATCCTCAACCTGTTGAAGGACCTGCAGAAGGAGCTGGGGCTGACCTACCTCTTCATCTCGCACAATCTCGCCGTCGTCGATTACATGGCCGACCGCATCGCGGTCATGTGCAAGGGCCGCATCGTCGAGATCGCGCCGCGCGAGATCATCCTGCGTGATCCGGTGCATCCCTATACGAAATCGCTGCTCGCCGCCGTCCCCTTCCCCGATCTCGACCGGCCGCTGGATTTCAAGGCGCTCAGGGAAAACGGCGCCGCCGACAAGCAGAACTGGGGCAAGACTTTCACCGCCGAACATGACGACGCTTCCGAGCTTGCCTATGCCGACCTCGGCGACGGCCATCTGGTGCGCGCCCGCAAGGGCGCCGATGCCAAGGAGTTGCGCTGATGGTGACGCGTCGCACTTTCCTCGGCGGCCTCGTCGGCGCGGCGATCGCGCCGGCGGTGCTTCGGGCCGAACCGGCCGCCGAGCCCGAATTCCTGAAGGAGCGGCTGACCTCAGGCAGCCTGCCGCCGATGGCCGAGCGCATTCCGCTGCGCCCGCGCATCGTCAATCTGAAGGAGATGGGGCTCGAACCCGGCAGCTATGGCGGCACGGTGCGCACCATCATCGGCAGCCAGCGCGACATCCGTTTCATGACGATCTACGGCTATGCCCGCCTGGTCGGCTACGACAAGCATCTGCAGTTCCAGCCGGACATCCTGGCCGGGTTCCAGTCCGAGGACGACACGGTCTTCACCTTCACGCTGCGCGAGGGCCACAAATGGTCCGACGGTGAGCCGTTCACGGCCGACGATTTCCGCTACTGGTGGGAAGACGTCATCCTGAACGACAAGCTGACGCCGGGCGGCGGCGCACTCGAGCTTCGCCCACACGGCAGCCTGCCGCGCTTCGAGATGCTCGATCCGCTGACCGTTCGCTATACTTGGGATAAACCCAACCCGATGTTCCTGCCGAGCTTGGCCGGCCCGCAGCCGCTCGTCATCTTCGGGCCGGCGCATTACCTGAAGCAGTTCCACAAGAAGTTCCAGCCGGACCAGGCGAAGATGGAACAGATGATGCAGACCTTCCGCGTCAAGAAATGGCAGGACCTGCACATCAAGATGGCGCGCTCCTATCGTCCGGAAAATCCCAACCTGCCGACGCTCGATCCCTGGCGCAACACGACGGCGCTGCCGGCCGAGCAGTTCGTCTTCGAGCGCAACCCGTTCTTCCATCGCGTCGACGAAAACGGCAGGCAGCTTCCCTATCTCGATCGTTTTATCCTCAACGTCTCTTCCTCGTCGATCATCGCCGCCAAGGCCGGCGCGGGCGAGGCCGACCTGCAGGCAACCGGCATCGACTTCAACGACTACACCTTCCTGAAGGAGGCGGAGAAGCGCTTTCCGGTGAAGGTCAATCTCTGGAAGGTCGCGCGCGGCTCGCGCATCACGCTCTTGCCGAATCTCAACTGCGCCGACGAGGTGTGGCGCGGCCTTTTCCGCGACGTGCGCCTGCGCCGGGCGCTGTCGCTGGCGATCAACCGGCACGAGATCAATATGGTCGCCTTCTATGGATTGGGCACGCCGAGCGCCGATACCGTGCTGCCCGACAGTCCGCTCTTCAAGCAGGAATATGCCGACGCCTTCGTCAAGTTCGATCCCGACGAGGCCAACCGCCTGCTCGACGAGCTCGGCCTGACCCGCCGCGGCGACGACGGCATCCGGCTGCTGCCGGACGGGCGACGCGCCGAGATCACCGTCGAGACCGCCGGCGAAAGCAATCTCGACACCGACGTGCTGGAACTGGTGCATGATCACTGGGCCGATATCGGCCTTGCGCTTTATACCCGCACCTCGCAGCGGGACGTCTTCCGCAACCGCGCCATGAGCGGCACGATCATGATGTCGATCTGGTACGGCCTCGACAATGGCGTGCCGACGGCCGACATGTCGCCGTCCGGTCTTGCGCCGACGCTCGATGATCAGCTGCAATGGCCGCTCTGGGGCATGCATTATCTCTCCGCCGGCCAGGAAGGTGTCGCTCCCGACCTGCCGGAGGCGGCAGAGCTGGTGGACCTGCTCGGCCAATGGGGCTCGACGGCAAAATTCGAGGAGCGCCAGGCGATCTGGCACAGAATGCTGTCGCTCTATACGCAGCAGGTCTTCTCAATCGGCCTCATCAACAGCACGCTGCAGCCGATCCTGCGCGCCGCCAAGCTGCAGAACCTGCCGGAGAAAGCGCTCTACGGCTTCGATCCCACCTCCTATCTCGGCGTCTACATGCCGGATGTTTTCTGGTACAAGGAGGCCTGAGGCGTGCTCAGATACATTCTCTGGCGCATCGCCGCCATGGTGCCGACGCTCTTCGTCATTTCGGCGCTTGTTTTCACCATCATCGAGCTGCCGCCCGGCGACTTCTTCGAGAGCCAGATCGCCGAGCTGCGCGCCTCCGGCGAGGCCGCCAACCTCCAGGAAATCGAGGAGATGCGCCAGCAATACGGCTTCGACAAGCCGGAGATCGTGCGCTATTTCTACTGGGTCGGCGGCATGCTGCACGGCGATTTCGGCTATTCCTTCGAATACCAGCTGCCGGTCTCGGACGTGGTCGGCGAACGGTTGTGGCTGACGATCCTCGTCTCCTTCACGACGATCCTGCTCACCTGGCTGATCGCCTTTCCGATCGGCATCTATTCGGCGACGCATCAGTATAGCTGGGGCGATTACGGGCTGACCTTTCTCGGCCTGCTCGGCATCGCCATTCCGAACTTCATGCTGGCGCTGATCCTGATGTATTTCGCCAATGTCTGGTTCGGGCTGTCGATCGGCCATCTGATGGACCAGCAATATCTCAACGCACCGATGAGCTGGGAAAAGGCGAAGTCGATCCTCGCCCATCTCTGGATCCCCGTCATCATCGTTGGCACGGCCGGCACGGCCGGCATGATCCGGCGGCTGCGCGCCAATCTTCTCGACGAGATGCAGAAGCAATATGTGACGACGGCCCGCGCCAAGGGCCTGCATCCGATGCGGGCGCTGGTCAAATATCCGCTGCGCATGGCGCTCAATTTCTTCATCGCCGATATCGGCTCGATCCTGCCGTCGATCATCTCGGGCGCCGAGATCGTCGCCATCGTGCTGTCGCTGGAGACGACCGGGCCGATGCTGATCAAGGCGCTGCAGAGCCAGGACATGTATCTCGCCGGCTCCTTCCTGATGTTCCTCGCCTTCCTCAACGTCATCGGCGTGCTGATCTCCGATATCGCCCTCGGTTTCCTCGATCCCCGCATCCGTCTGCAAGGCAGGAGCACCAAATAATGTCGCCCCTTCCCGCACCCGGCGCGCCGCTGCCGCACTACGTCTCCACCGCTCCCTTCGATCCGCATGCGACCGAGAGCATGACGGCGGCGCAATCGCGCATCCATCTCGCCTCGCAGAAGCAACTGATGTGGTGGAAGTTCAAGCAGCACAGGCTCGCTTTGATCTCCGGCATCTTTCTCGCCGCCGTCTACCTGATGATCCTTATCGTCGAGTTCCTGGCGCCTTACGGCCTGCACACGCGCAACGTCGACTTCATCCATGCACCACCTCAGCGCGTCCATTTCTTCGACAAGGGCGAGTTCGTCGGTCCCTTCGTCTACGGCCGCAGCATGACGCTCGATCTCGACACGCTGCACCGCGTCTATACCGACAGGCCGAACGACGTGCAGCCGATCCGCTTCTTCTGCCGCGGCGATTCCTATAGATTCTGGGGTCTCGTCGCCTCGAACTACCATCTCATCTGCCCGGCGATCGGTGGCCAGATGTTCCTGCTCGGCACCGACCGGCTCGGCCGCGACGTGCTGTCGCGCATCCTCTACGGCGCGCGTATATCGCTGACGATCGGCCTGATCGGCATTTCGATCAGCTTCGTGCTCGGCATCGTCATCGGCGGCCTTGCCGGATACTGGGGCGGCGTCTTCGACCTCATCGTCCAGCGCCTGATCGAGGTGCTGCAATCGCTGCCAAGCCTGCCGCTGTGGATGGCGCTCGCCGCCATCATGCCGGTGACCTGGAGCCCGATCGTCATATATTTCGGCATCACCGTCATCCTCGGAATCATCGACTGGACCGGGCTGGCGCGGGCCGTGCGCTCCAAGCTCCTGGCATTGCGCGAGGAGGATTACGTCCAGGCCGCGCAGCTGATGGGGGCCAGCACGCCGCGCATCATTGGCCGCCATCTGGTGCCGGGCTTCATGTCGCATCTCATCGCTTCGGCGACGATTTCGATCCCCGGCATGATCCTCGGCGAGACCGCGCTCTCCTTCCTCGGCCTCGGCCTTCGACCGCCGATCACCAGCTGGGGCATTCTGCTGACCGAGGCAAAAAGCGTCAGCGTCATCGCCTTCTATCCTTGGCTGCTCTTTCCGATCATTCCTGTTGTTCTTGTCATTTTGGCGTTCAACTTTCTGGGAGACGGCTTGCGCGATGCGGCAGATCCCTACAAATAGCGGCAAGCTCGGCGGCGCCGTCCGGCATCGCGCCCGCCTCTTGGCCTCCGGATGGTGGGGGTGCTAACTATGATGTTCACCCCGGAGGGAACACCCATGGCCAGACGTCTCGAAGATGCTCGCATCCTCATGTACAGCCACGACACGTTCGGCCTCGGCCATCTCAGGCGCTGTCGCGCCATCGCCCATGCGCTGGTCGAAGACTATCGCGGCCTCAACATCCTGATCATTTCAGGGGCGACGATCGCCGGCGCCTTCGATTACCGCGCCCGCGTCGACTTCGTGAAGATCCCGAGCGTGATCAAGCTGCGCAACGGCGAATATACGTCGCTTGCCAGCCACATCGATCTGCACGAAACGCTGAAGATGCGCGAATCGAGCATCCGCCACACGGCCGAGACCTTCCAGCCCGACATTTTCATCGTCGACAAGGAGCCGATGGGATTGAAGGGCGAGGTCGAGGATACGCTCGCTTATCTCAAGGCCCGTGGCACCGTGCTGGTGCTAGGGCTGCGGGAGATCATGGACGCGCCGCATCTGCTCGAGGCCGAGTGGAAGAAGAACAGCGTCATGCAGAAGATCGACCAATATTACGACAGCGTCTGGGTCTACGGCCCCCCGGATTTCTACGATCCGCTTGTTGGTCTCGACGTGCCGGCCAGCCTGCGCCGGAAGATGGATTTTGTCGGCTTCCTGCAGCGCAGCGTCTCCAAAGGCAAGAGCTCGATCAACGCCCGCAAGGACAATTATCTGCTCGTCACCACAGGCGGCGGCGGCGACGGCTCCGATCTCGTCCATGACGTCATGAACGCCTATGAGGCCGATCCGACGCTGACGCAGAAGGCGCTGGTCGTGCTCGGGCCCTATATGCCGGCCGCCGAGCGCGCCAAGCTGGTGCAGAAGGGCGAAGCCATTCCCTATATCGAGGTGATCGAATTCGACAATCACATGGAAGAGCTGATCGCCGGCGCCACCGGCGTCGTCGCCATGGGCGGATATAACACCTATTGCGAGATCCTCTCCTTCGATAAGCCGGCCCTCATCGTGCCCCGCGTCAAGCCGCGCGAGGAGCAGCTGCTGCGCGCGAAGCGGGCCAGCGAACTCGGCCTCGTCGAGATGCTGCTGCCGGAGCAATCGGTTGATCCCGCCATCATGGCCGCGGCGCTGAAGCGCTTGCCCTCTCGCCTGCCGCCGTCGAAAAGCGGCAGCAATATGCATCTCGAAGGGCTGGACCATATCTCGCAGACCGTCGGCCGATGGCTCGACGGCCGGGCCACCCACCTAGCCGTTGTCGGCGCAGAATAGGGCACAGCCTTGCCGCCACGCCGCAAGATACTCGTCGTGCTGAAAGGCTATCCCCGCCTTTCGGAAACCTTCATCGCCCAGGAATTGCTCGGCCTCGAAAGGGCCGGCTTCGACCTGACGCTGATTTCCATGCGCCGACCGACCGACAAGAAGCGCCATCCGGTGCATGACGAGATCAAGGCGAGTGTCGTCTATCTGCCGGAATATCTGCACGAGGAACCGATTCGCGTGCTGAAAGGCCTCGTCGCCGGCTTCGGTAAAACCGGCTTCAAGGCGCTGATCAAACGCTTCCTCGCCGACCTCAAGCGCGACCTCTCCCGCAACCGCTTCCGCCGTCTCGGCCAGGCGCTGGTGCTGGCGCGCGAATGGCCTGATGGAGGCGAGTGGCTGCATGCTCATTTCATCCATACGCCGGCCTCGGTGACGGAATATACCAGCATCCTGACGGGCACGCCCTGGACCTGTTCGGCCCATGCCAAGGACATATGGACCTCGCCCGACTGGGAACTGAAGGAGAAGCTGAAGCGCGCCCGCTGGACCGTCACCTGCACTCGGTCTGGCTACGAACACATGCGCGTGCTGACATCGCGCAAGGAGGCGGTACATTTGAGCTATCACGGCCTCGATCTCGCCCGCTTCGGCCATTTTTCCGGCGCGCATTCGCAGAGGACCGGCAACAACCCGGCTGATCCGGCCTTCATCCTCAGCGTCGGCCGCGCCGTCGAGAAGAAGGGCTACGACGTCTTGCTTCGGGCGCTGGCGCTGCTGCCGGCGGACCTCCATTGGCGCATGGAGCATATCGGCGGCGGTGACGAGCTTGCCAGGCTGAAGGCGCTCGCCGCCGAGCTCGGCCTCTCCGGCCGCATCATCTGGAAGGGCGCCATGGCGCAGGAAGACGTGCTCGACCACTACCGCCGCGCCGACGTCTTTGCGCTCGCCTGCCGCATCGCCGCCAACGGCGACCGCGACGGCCTGCCGAACGTGTTGGTCGAGGCCGCGAGCCAGCGTCTCGTCTGCGTCTCCACGACAGTATCCGGCGTGCCGGAACTGCTGACGGATGGCGAGAACGGCCTCGTCGTGCCGCCGGAGGATTCGGCGCTGCTTGCCCGGGCGCTGGAGGTGGCGATCCGCGATCCGGCGCTGCGCCAGCGCCTCGGCGACGCCGCCGAAAGGCGGGTGCGCGAGGACTTCGACTATCACTCCAGCATCAGACAGCTCGCCGGCCTGTTCGAGGCCGAATGGCAGAAGGCGTCATGACGGCACCGCGTATCTTCTTCTATGTCCAGCATCTGCTCGGCATCGGCCACATCGCCCGCGCCAGCCGCATCGCCAATGCGCTGGTCAGGGACGGTTTCGACGTCACCGTCGTCACCGGCGGCCTGCCGGTACCGGGCTTTCCCGGCGAGGGTGTGAAGACCGTTGCCCTGCCGTCGGTCGTCGCCAGCAATGCCGGTTTCTCCGGCCTCGCCGATGCCGATGGCCAGCCGGCCGGCGAAGAATTCCTGGCCGCCCGCCGGCAATTGCTGCTCGATGCCTTCCATGCCACAAGGCCCGATGTCGTCATCATCGAGGCCTTCCCCTTCGGCCGGCGGCAGATGCGCTTCGAACTCCTGCCCTTGCTCGCTGCGATCGAGAAGACCGAACCGCGGCCGAAACTCCTAAGCTCGGTGCGCGACATCCTGCAGGAAAACCGCAAGGCCGGCCGCGACGCGGAGACCGCCGCCCTGGTCAACCATCACTTCGACGCTGTGCTCGTCCATGGCGATCCCGGCTTCGTCAGGCTCGAAGATACTTTCCCGCTGACGCCAGAAATCGCCGACAGTCTGCGTTATACCGGCCTCGTTACGCCGCCGCCGGCGCCCGAACCGACGGAAACCTTCGACATTATCGCATCGGCCGGCGGCGGCGCGGTCGGCGCCGAGCTGATCGGCGCGGCGAAGGAGGCGGCGGCGCTGCTGCCGGGCGATCTTCGCTGGCTGCTGATCTCAGGTCCCAACCTGCCGGAGGCCGATTTCGCCAGACTGTCGCGGGACGCAGCCCCGAATGTGACTCTGGTTCGCTTTCGCAAGGATTTTCCCTCGCTCTTGCGCGGCGCCAGGGTATCGATCTCGCAGGCCGGCTACAACACGGTCGGCGACCTCTTGCGCACCGAGTGCCGGCCGATCCTCATCCCCTTCGTCGCCGGCGGCGAGACCGAACAGACAGTGCGCGCCGAACGGCTGCAGGCGCTGGGTCTTGCCGACATCCTGCCGGAACGGGGGCTGACCTCCACACATGTGAAAGAGGCTGTCGAAAAGGCGCTGACAGCGCCCCGGCAGGAGCCGGTTTCGCTCGATCTCGACGGGGCGGAGAAGACGGCCGCCATCATTCGCTCGATGATTGCCGAATCGCTCGCCTAATTTAAAAATCCTGTGATATAAGCAGAGTTCCGGCGAGAATCGGCCTTTCTGCAGCCGGTCCCTTCGCCTTGTTTTCATTGCGATATCGGCGGTCCGGCTGCATGGTCCTGTTCTCGACATTTCCTCCCGTCCCGCGCCAGGATCGCGCCTTCGAAATTTCCCAGCACGCTGACGGTTAGCCAATGGAAAAGAGCCTCGCCCGCTATATCTGGAAGAACACGCGGCTGCAGCAGCTGTGGATCCTGGCTGTCGTCGCGGCCTCGATGATCCCTTATTTCCTGTCCTTCGACCTGCCGAAGCAGATCGTCAACGGACCGATCCAGGGCGACGGCTTTGAAGGCCCCGGCGCAACCCAGACCTTCATGCACATCGCCTATGACATTCCGCTGATCGGCCATGTCGAATTCTTCAAGGGCGTGCAGCTCGACCGCTTCCAGATGCTGATGGCCCTGAGCCTCGTGTTCCTGGCGCTGGTGGTGCTAAACGGGCTCTTCAAGTTCTACATCAACACCTATAAGGGCCGGCTCGGCGAACGCATGCTGCGCCGCATCCGCTTCGAACTGATCGACCGGGTGCTGCGGTTTCCGCCGGCTCATTTCAAGCGGGTGAAATCGGCCGAGATCGCCACCATGATCAAGGACGAAGTGGAGCCGATGGGCGGTTTCACCGGCGACGCCTTCGTCTCGCCCGCCCTGCTCGGCGGCCAGGCGATCACCGCGCTCGCCTTCATCATCGTGCAGAATTTCTGGCTCGGCATGATCGCCGCCGCCATCGTCGGCGTCCAGGCCGTCGTCATTCCCCGCATGCGCAAGCGCCTGCTGGATCTCGGCCGCCAGCGGCAGCTGACGGCGCGCGAACTTTCCGGCCGCGTCGGCGAAATCGTCGACGGCATCGGCACGATCCACGGCAACGACACGTCCAACCTCGAACGCGCCGACATCGCCTGGCGGCTCGGCCGCATCTTCTCGATCCGCTACGACCTTTACCAGTGGAAGTTCCTGGTGAAGTTCATCAACAACTTCCTCGCCCAGGTCACGCCCTTCCTGTTCTACGCGATCGGCGGTTATCTGGCGCTGCAGGGCCGGCTCGACATCGGCCAGCTCGTCGCAGTCATCTCGGCGTACAAGGACCTGCCCGGGCCGCTGAAGGAACTGATCGACTGGGACCAGATGCGTCAGGACGTGCAGGTGAAATACCAGCAGGTCTACGAGCAGTTCAACGTCGAGCCCTTGATCGAGAGCCACATCCAGGAATTGGCGACCGCACCCGTGGGCGCACTGACCAGCGCGCTGGTCGTCACCAACCTCACGCTCTCCGATGACAGCGGCGCCCGCCTCGTCGACCACGTCTCGGTCGAAATCAAGCCGAACGAGACGGTTGCGATCGTCGGTCCGAACGGCAGTGGCGCCGAAGCCTTCGCCGAAGCGCTCGGCCGGATGGTCTGGCCCGACTCCGGCCGCATCACCATCGACGGACGCGACCTGCTCGAGCTGCCGGAATCGATCACCGGTCGCCGCATCTCCTATGCCTCGGCCGACACCTTCTTCTTCCATGGCACGCTCGCCAGCAATCTGCTCTACGGCCTCAAGCACGCGCCGATGATCGACGCCGTCTACGACGAGAAAGAAGCGCAGGAGTATAAATGGCATTCCATCGAGGCGGTGAAGGCCGGCAACCCGACGCTCGACCTCAACAGCGATTGGGTGGATTACCAGGCGGCCGGCGCCAATGGACCGGATGATCTCCTCAAAGCGATCCGGCCGGTGCTCGACGCCGTGCTGATCTCGCAGGACATCCTCGACCTGGCGCTGCGCTCGAACGTCAATACCAACGTGCATGTGGCGGTCAGCGACCATGTCGTGGCGCTGCGCGCGTCGCTGCGCGACCGGCTGCGCGACGAAGGTCTCGACGGCATCGTCGTGCCTTTTGATTTCGACGCCTACAACGCCCAGGCGACGGTCGGTGAGAACCTGCTCTTCGGCACCATGAAGCGGCCGCTGATGACCAACCGCCGGCTCGCCGCCCATCCCTATTTCCAGCAGCTCTTCCGCGAGACGGGCCTCAGCACCGATCTCTACGCCATGGGCCTCGAGATTGCCGAAAACGCCGTCGAACTCTTCCACGACCTGCCGCCGGATCATCCTTTCTTCCAGCAGCTGACCTTCATGACGGCGGACGACATTCCGACCTATCAGGCGCTCCTGCAGAAGCTGCAAAGCCGCCGCTTCGAGGACGCCACGCCTGAGGAGCGCTCCGCCATCATCCGGCTGAGCTTCGCCTATATCGAGCCGCGCCACCGCTTCGGCCTTTTGACCAACGAGCTGATGGACAAGATCGTCAGCGCCCGCAAGCAGTTCCACGCGCATATTCCGGCCGATCTCGCCGAGCTGATCGAGCGCTACGACGCCGAGCGTTTCACGCCGTCGGCCAGCCTGATGGACAATGTGCTCTTCGGCCGCATCGCCTATCAGCAGGCCGACGCCTCCGACCGCATCCGCGCCATCATGGGCGAGCTCTTCGACGCACTCGATCTTTATGACGATGTCCTGTCGATCGGCCTCGAATTCGACGTCGGCTCCGGCGGCAAGCGGTTGACCATGGTGCAGCGCCAGAAGCTGAACCTGGCCCGCGCGCTTCTGAAGCGCTCGGATTATTTCGTCTTCAATCGGCCGTTGTCGGCACTCGATCAACGCGTTCAGGATCAGATCACCCGCAACATCATCGAAGACCTGCATAAGGAAGGTGAGCGCCCGGCGATCATCTGGGTGCTTTCGAATGCGCGGATGGCCGAAATGTTCGACCGAATCCTGCTCTTCGACCGCGGCGGGCTGGCGGAGGCCGGAAACTATCCGGAACTTTCCGAGAAAAACGGTATGTTCAAGGAACTGTTATCGTAATATTCTATTGGGGCGGCGATGGTAGGCGTTCCCGGGGGAACGCCCCGAATTGAGGCGCCTGGTTCCAAGAACCCTGCGTCAGGGGATTGAAACGCTCATGTTATTGAGAGACGAAGTCGAAATGCTGCGCCGGGTGCCGATCTTTTCGAGGATTGCGCCAGCGAAACTCAAGCTTTTGGCCTTCACCTCCGACCGCATGACCTACAAGGCCGGTCAGGATCTCTTCCATCAGGGCGATGTCGGCGACGCCGCCTATGTCATCCTCTCCGGCAGCGCCGATATCATCGTCTCCTCGCCGGCCGGCGAGATCAAGGTCGCCGACGTCGAGCTCAATTCCATCGTCGGCGAAATCGCCATTCTCTGCGATGTCTCGCGCACGGCAACGGTGCGCGCCACCTCGCCGCTCGAAGTATTGCGCATCAGCAAGGAGCACTTTTTAAAGCTGCTCAGCGACTTCCCGGAGATGGCCGTGGAAATCATGCGCGTGCTCGCCGACCGCCTGAACCACACGACCGCCGAACTGACGGCAGCGCGGGCTGCCAAGCAGCCGCAGATGGCGCAGTAAGAATATTCAGCGTTTCGGTGGCCATTGTTGAGCGCCGTGCAGAAGGCGCAAAATCTCCACCCGTCTGATTTTCTGACGAACACGATAGATCACAATAAAGGACGTGCGCGAAATGACGAGTTCGCGCGTTCCGTCAATTCGTCCGGGCCGGCCGATCTCGGGCTGATCGATGAGCAAATCCGTTTGGCGCTCGATCTCGTCAAGGTGGCTTATCGCGGCGCTGAGATTCTGATCGGCGATAAACTGTATTGCTCGCTTGCGATCTGACGCAGCTTTCGCACGCCAGATGAGCTTCACTTGGCTTTACCCTTAAGGCGCGCCACCAACTCTGCTCGTTCGCGCGCCATCTCTTTCTTGACCGTCTCGTGCGGAATCCCGACCGTGTCAGGATCATCGGCCTCCCGGATCGCCTCCTCGACCTGTTCGCGAAACCACTTGTCGTATTCTGCTGCCTCATGGGTGCGGCGCAGGGCTGCCGCACGATCCGGCCGAGAGACAGTCTCGGGAGCGTAATCGGCCGCATCGACATCGAACTGGGAGATGCCGACATCCTTGAGATAGGAAACCAGGGTATCCATGCGCTTGAACAGGCGCACCTTGCGGCTGCGCTGGGCGGCAAGCGGGCGTTCGGCCTTGCCGTAGCGGATGACGACGGACCAGCCGCCGGTTTTGCCGACGACGTGAGCAGCATCGACCGCCCCTGCCTCGACAAGACGGGAAAGCGTCGAATGATCGATGGTTTCTGCGGTCATGTCAAATCCTCGCTGATCCCGAAGATTGGCGCATTTAATTATAGATTGCAATGCATTCAATAATTGACATTGTATTTGCAATGGTCCAGCAGATGTCAGGCGCAAGGCCACGGCTGCTGCAGCCTTTGTGCCGCGTGGCTGCCCCTCACCCTAACCCTCTCCCGGTAAACGGGGCGAGGGGACGTGACCTGCGAGAGGCTGGCGGGGAACGGAGGGAATATGCACATGAACAGACTCTTTCGCGGGCGTTCGCGACCACCCTGGATGCGGTGTCTGCCATGATATCTTCCACGATCGTCGTTACAGGGTGCAACGCCGGCAAGGGAAAGTCAGGCCGAAGCGGCCAAGCGACACAGAATACACCCTATTCAAACGGGACTCTGCCTTCGACAAAGGCGGCAATATCCGACCTCAACGGAGATTGAGCGGTATGCGCATCGAGCCGATAAAAATCATGCTGCTTGCCGGCGTAGATTTTCCAGCACTGGGGAACAGCGTTATTCCAGCTTTCAACTGGCCGGTATGGATCGAGTTCTCCCCAGAAGACCATGGTGGGTATAGCGAGGGGAGACGTTTCGAAGCGCAATCTGGTTGATGACACGCAGATCAGCGCCTGGAGTTCCAGACCCTCTTTGACCGCATTCCACAGGACCGTTCCACCGGCGCTAAAACCGATCCCCAAGCACCCGCGTCCGTCGATCTCACGAAGTGCCCGGACCGCATGCCGCATGCCGTCACGGTTGAAAAGATGGTCGTGAAGCGCGTCTCCACGCAGATCGGGACGCCCGCTCAGATCGGCCAGTTGCAAATCTTGTCGCTGAAAGCTGCCAGCATCCAGCAGCTCGACAAAGGTTTCGGGAAAGCCGTGGATATCGCCAACGACCAGATGTTGCATTTCGACGATGCCGCTCTTCGCTTCGATAGATGATAACGGCCGCCGGTTTCCCGGCGGACTGTCTCGATCTTATTCCCGCTGCTCCAGCGCCTTGCTGAAGGCGAGTGCTGCGAGCGTACAGATGGCGCCGGAGAGCAGGTAGTAACCGACGAAGGTCAGGCCGAAGCGGCTGGAGAGGCTGAGGGCCACCAGCGGCGCAAAGCCGGCGCCGATCAGCCAGGCAAGGTCGGAGGTGAAGGCGGCGCCGGTATACCGATAGCCGCGACCGAAGCGCGACGAGATCGAACCGGTCGCCTGGCCGAAGGACAGCCCGAGCACGCCGAAGCCGATGATGACGAAGGCGTCGTGGCCGTTATTGCCCGAGGCGATCAGGATCGGTCCGATAAAGCTGAAGATGGCGATGATGACGGCGCAGATGGCGAGCTGGGCACGCCGGCCGATGCGATCGGCGATCAGCCCCGAGGCGACGATGGCGACGACGCCGACCAGGGCGCCGATCACCTGCACCACCATGAAGGCGCCGATCGGCTGATTGCCGTAAAGGCTCATCCAGCCGAGCGGGAAGATGGTGACCAGGTGGAACATGGCGAAACTGGCGAGCGGCACGAAGGCGCCGATCAGGATGTCGCGGCCGTGAACGCGCAGCACCTGGAGGATCGGTGCGGCCTCCAGTTCATGCTGCTCCAGGAGCGTACCGAATTCCTTGGTCATGACCAGCCGCAGACGCGCAAACAGCGCCACGACGTTGATCGCGAAGGCGACGAAGAAGGGATAGCGCCAGCCCCAGGAGAGGAAATCCTCGCTGGACAGGTTGGCGACGAAATAACCGAAGAGCGTGCTTGCCAGCGCAAAGCCGATCGGCGCGCCGAGCTGCGGGATCATCGCGTACCAGCCGCGGTGATTGGGCGGCGCGTTGAGCGCGAGCAGCGAGGCAAGACCGTCCCAGGCGCCGCCGAGCGCAAAACCCTGGCCGAGACGGAAAAGCGCCAGCAGGGCGATCGACCAGACGCCGATCTCCGCGTAACCCGGAAGGAAGGCGATCGAGGCCGTGGAGCCGCCGAGCAGGAAGAGCGCGATGGTGAGCTTTGTGCCGCGCCCGTACATCCGGTCGATCGTCATGAAGACGACGGAGCCGACCGGACGGGCGAGGAAAGCGAGCGAGAAGATGGCGAAGGAATAGAGCGTCGCTGTCAGCCGGTCCGGTGCGAAGGGAAAGACGAGCTGCGGAAAGACCAGGACCGAGGCGAGGCCATAGACGAAGAAATCGAAGAATTCCGACATGCGGCCGATCACCACGCCGATGGCGATGCTGCCCGGCGAAACCGGCTTGTCGTCGTGAATGCGCCGCGCGTCGCGTTCCAGCGACGACGATGACGGTCCGTAATGCGATGCTGTGGCCATGAAACGCCTCCCTCGTTGAGGCGCTTTCGGCACGGCGCCTCAACCTGATCTTGATCAAACCCGCAGGCTTATCAAGTCCGTAAGATGCAAATAGTTCATCATCGCGGCTTAAATTGAGCCGGGCCGGGAAAAATGCGTGATCCCGGCGGTGATTTTTCCCCTGCTAAAGCTGGCCGGCCCGGCTCTTGCGGATATATTGAGTGGACATGCGCGCGCAAAAAATCCTTCTTAATTTCATCAGGATTTCAAGGCGGTAGCGCAACACGATTCTGCCGCACTGCGGCATCTTTGCTGCACTGCGACTTTCCGCCTCATGTCGCTATCGGGTTCAGTGCTTTAGTCGCGGTCAAAACGAAACAACAAGAGCTTAGAGACGTGCAAAAACTCATGAAGTTTTCCCGCCTTCTATCCGTCTTGCCGCTGCTTTTCCTGGCAGGATGCAACATGGTGGTCATGGCGCCCTCGGGCGACATCGCCGTGCAACAGCGCGATCTGATCGTCATCTCGACGGTGCTGATGCTTTTGATCATCGTCCCGGTGATCTTCCTGACGCTGCTCTTCGCCTGGCGCTACCGCCGCTCCAACACGGCCGCCGCTTACGCGCCGGAATGGCATCATTCGACCCGCCTCGAAATCGTCATCTGGGCGGCACCCCTGGCGATCATCATTGCGCTCGGCGCCGTCACCTGGATTTCCACGCACAAGCTCGATCCCTACCGCCCGCTCGACCGGCTCGATGCCGAGCGCGCCATCCCGGCCGATACAAAGCCGCTGACCGTCGAGGTCGTGGCGCTCGACTGGAAATGGCTGTTCTTCTATCCCGAACTCGGCATTGCCACCGTCAACGAGCTCGCCGCCCCCGTCGACATGCCGGTCAATTTCAAGATCACCGCATCCTCAGTGATGAACTCCTTCTACATCCCCGCCCTTGCCGGCCAGATCTACGCCATGCCCGGCATGGAGACGAAGCTGCACGCCGTCATCAACCGGGAGGGCGAATATGAAGGCTTCTCCGCCAATTACAGCGGCGCCGGTTTCTCGCACATGCGCTTCAAGTTCCATGGCCTCACCCGCGAAGGCTTCGACGCCTGGGTGGCCAAGGTCAAGCAGCAGGGCACGATGCTCAATCGCGACGCCTATCTCAAGCTCGAGAAGCCGAGCGAGAAGGAGCCGGTGCGCTATTATGCCGGCGCCGACGCCGATCTCTACGACGCCATCCTCAACATGTGCGCCACCCCGGGCAAGATGTGCATGAACGAAATGATGCATATCGACATGACGGGCGGCGGCGGCAAGGAAAGCGCCGAAAACCGCGAGAAGCTGCAATACGACAACCGCCATGCCGCCGAAGACGTCGTCGAGCCTGGAGCTACTGTGCCGGCAACGGGCGTTCCGGCACAGGTCGAGCCGCCCAAGAGCAGCGATGGCAACGGCATGCAGCACGACATGCCCGGCATGCACAGCACGCCCGGAATGGACATGCAGCATGACGGCCATTCCATGCCCGACACGGGCAACGGCGCCGATCCGGCGCCGGCGCAGCTCAACAACAACAATTAACCTGGCGCTTTGCGTCGCAAGACATAATGAACGGGTTGTTCCATGTTTTCCAATCCTGACCTCCTGAAGTTGATCTTCGGCCGGTTGACCCTCGACGCCATTCCCTACCACGAGCCAATTCTGGTCGTGACCTTCATCGGCGTCGTCATCGGCGGTCTCGCCGTGTTTGGCGCCATCACCTATTTCAAGTTCTGGGGTCCGCTCTGGCACGACTGGATCTGCAGCGTCGATCACAAGAAGATCGGCATCATGTATGTGATCCTGGCCGTCATCATGCTGCTGCGCGGCTTTTCCGACGCGATCCTGATGCGCGTCCAGCAGGCGATCGCCTTCAACGGCTCGGAGGGCTACCTGCCGCCGCACCATTACGACCAGATCTTCACCGCCCACGGTGTCATCATGATCTTCTTCGTGGCGATGCCCTTCGTCACCGGTCTGATGAACTTCGTGGTGCCGCTGCAGATCGGGGCGCGCGACGTGTCCTTCCCCTTCCTCAACAACTTTTCCTTCTGGATGACCACAGCCGGCGCGATCATCATCATGCTGTCGCTGTTCATCGGTGAATTCGCCCAGACCGGCTGGCTCGCTTATCCGCCGCTGTCGGGCGCCGCCTACAGTCCGGGCGTCGGCGTCGACTATTATATCTGGGGCCTGCAGGTGGCCGGTGTGGGAACGACGCTGTCCGGCATCAACCTGATCGCCACCATCGTCAAGATGCGCGCGCCCGGCATGACCTTCATGAAGATGCCGGTCTTCACCTGGACGGCGCTCTGCACCAACGTGCTGATCGTCGCCTCCTTTCCGATCCTGACGGCAACGCTCGCGCTGCTATCTCTCGACCGCTATGCCGGCACGAATTTCTTCACCAACGACCTCGGCGGCAATCCGATGATGTATATCAACCTCATCTGGATCTGGGGCCATCCGGAGGTCTACATCCTGGTGCTGCCGGCCTTCGGCATCTTCTCGGAAGTCGTCGCCACGTTCTCGGGAAAACGCCTGTTCGGCTACGCCTCGATGGTCTACGCCACCTGCGTGATCATGATCCTGTCCTACATCGTCTGGCTGCACCACTTCTTCACGATGGGCTCGGGCGCTTCCGTCAATTCCTTCTTCGGCATCACCACGATGATCATCTCGATCCCGACGGGAGCGAAGATCTTCAACTGGCTCTTCACCATGTATCGCGGCCGCATCCGCTACGAGGTGCCGATGCTGTGGACGGTCGGCTTCATGGTGACCTTCGTCATCGGCGGCATGACCGGCGTCATGCTGGCGGTGCCGCCGGCCGACTTCGTGCTGCACAATTCGCTGTTCCTCATCGCCCATTTCCACAACGTCATCATCGGCGGCGTTCTCTTCGGCATGTTCGCCGGCGTGAACTACTGGTTCCCGAAGGCCTTCGGCTTCAAGCTGGATCCCTTCTGGGGCAAGATGAGCTTCTGGTTCTGGCAGATCGGCTTCTGGTTCGCCTTCATGCCGCTCTACGTGCTCGGCCTGATGGGCGTCACCCGGCGCATGAGCCAGTTCGAGGACCCGTCGCTGCGGATCTGGTTCATCATCGCTGCCTTCGGCGTCGGCCTGATCGCGCTCGGCATCGCCGCCTTCCTGATCCAGATCGTCGTCAGCTTCATGAAACGCGAGGAATTGCGCGACGACAGCGGCGATCCCTGGGATGCCCGGACGCTGGAATGGTCGACCTCCTCGCCGCCGCCGGACTACAACTTCGCCTTCACGCCCGTGGTCCACGACCATGACAGCTGGTACGACATGAAAAGGCGCGGCTACGAGCGCCCGCTCGGCGGCTTCAAGCCGATCCACATGCCGAAGAATACCGGCACCGGCGCCATCCTGTCGGCCATCAGCGTCGCGCTTGCCTTCGGCCTGATCTGGTACATGTGGTGGCTGGTGATCCTTTCAGCCGTCGCGCTGCTGGTGGTGGCGATCGGCCATACCTTCAACTACAAGCGCGACTTCTACATTCCCGCCGGCAAGGTGACCGAAACGGAAGGCAAGCGCACGGCGCTGCTTGCCGAGCAGGTGTAATGACCATGAGCGATCAAACCATTGACACGGCCGAAAAGCCTGAATTCTATCTGACCGAAGACCATCATCCGGAAGGGAGCACCAATCTCGGCTTCTGGCTCTACCTGATGAGCGACTGCCTGATCTTCGCGGTGCTGTTTGCCACGCACGGCGTGCTCGGCCGCAACTATGCCGCCGGGCCGTCGCCAGCCGATCTCTTCGATCTGCCGATCGTCGCTCTCAACACCTCGATGCTGCTCTTCTCCTCGATTACCTACGGCTTCGCCATGCTGCAGATGGAGCGGAACGCCAAGGCGGAAACACTGTTCTGGCTTGCCGTCACCGGCCTGTTCGGCGCAGCCTTCATCGGGCTCGAACTCTACGAGTTCATCCACCTGATCCACGAGGGCGCCGGACCGACCCGCAGCGCCTTCCTTTCCTCCTTCTTCACGCTCGTCGGCACACACGGGCTGCACGTCACCTTCGGCATCATCTGGCTGATCACGCTGATGGTGCAGGTGTCGATGCACGGGCTGCTCGAGGCCAACCGCCGCCGCCTGATGTGCCTTTCGATGTTCTGGCACTTCCTCGACGTCGTCTGGATCGGCGTCTTTTCCTTCGTCTATCTGCTCGGAGTTCTCGGATGAGTTCGCAAGCACCCACCCATGAGGATGCCCACGAGGCGCATCACGGCCACAGCCATGGTCACCAGGCCGGCCACGGTACGTTCAAAAGCTACATGACGGGCTTCGCACTTTCCGTCATCCTGACCGCCATTCCCTTCTGGGCGGTCATGTCCGGCGTCGTCGCCAGCCCGGCACTGACAGCGGTGCTGGTGATGGGCCTCGGCGCCATCCAGATCGTCGTCCATATGGTCTTCTTCCTGCACATGAACCCCAGGAGCGAAGGCGGCTGGACGATGATGGCGCTGATCTTCACCCTCATCATCGTCGCCATCGCGCTCTCCGGTTCGCTCTGGGTCATGCATCATCTCAATTCCAATATGATGCCGATGAGCCCCGAGATGATGAAGAACATGCCGTGACAGCAATGAGGGGCGGCGGCAGCGCCGCCCTAAGTCGATGAGCGAAGCCCCCACGCAAAAATCGGAAAGACAGCATTTCCGGGCAAAACGTGCGCTTTTCGCCGTCTGCCTGACGCTGCTTGCCGCCATCCTCTTTGGCCTCGGCACCTGGCAGGTTCAACGCCTGGGCTGGAAGCGCGACCTCATCGCCCGCGTGGACCAGCGCGTGCACGACGCCGCCGTGCCGGCCCCGGCGCGCGCCGACTGGGGGAAGGTCAATGCCGGCAGCGACGAATATCGCCGGGTGACCGTCGAGGGAATGCTGGCAAACGGCAAGGAGACGCTGGTCTACGCCTCGACCGTGCTCGGCCCGGGTTATTGGGTGATGACGCCGCTGATGCTCGCCGACGGCACCGCCATCCTCGTCAATCGCGGCTTCGTGCCGACGGACAGGCGCGACCCCGCGTCGCGCCGCGACGGTCAGATATCGGGCCTGATCGAGATCACCGGACTGATGCGGATGACCGAGCCGAAGGGATCGCTGCTCCAATCCAACGACGTCGCCGCCGACCGTTGGTATTCACGCGATGTCGCAGCGATCGCCCAAAAACGCGGCCTCGGCGCGGTCGCGCCCTATTTCATCGATGCCGACGCCGCTGCAAATCCCGGGGGCCTGCCCGTCGGCGGCCTCACCGTCATCCGTTTTCCCAACAACCATCTCGTCTATGCGATCACCTGGTACGGACTGGCGGTGATGGTGCTGGCATTGCTGGTGTTTGTTGTTCGCGGCGAGATCGGAAGAGGCCGAGCGTAGGCCGGCCTCGCTGTCGCTTTGCAAGGGCGCGAGCGCTCCGGCAAGCAACAGTTGCACGCCGGCAGTTTGCGCGCGCCGGCTTAATCTCTTGTAAAGCGGTGTGCGATACTGCTTGCCTCAACAGAACATTTCAAAGTTGCACATGAGCCGGCCGGATTACATCCCCAGTCTCGATGGTCTGCGCGGTGTCGCCGCGCTTCTGGTCGTGCAGGCGCATATCGGGCTCATCTTTCCGAATACAGCCTTGCGTAACATGACGATGGGCAGCGAAGCCGTTGGCCTGTTCTTCGCCCTCAGCGGCTTTCTGATGGCCCATCTCTATGGCGCGCGGCCGGTGACCAGAGAAAATGTCCTGGATTTTCTGGTGAGCCGCTTTGCCCGTATCTATCCGGTCTATCTGGTTGCCGTCCTGCTCGTGGCAATGCTGTCGAGCACGCAAGATCTCAATTTCGTTCAGCCGATCACCGGCGGCACGGAATTTCTCCGCCACGTCTTTCTTCTAGGCTCAAGCGGCGTTTTCTGGTCAATTCCACCCGAAATTCAATTCTATCTGTTCTTCCCGATCCTTTGGCTCTGCTTGACCTGCCCGCAGCGCTATAGCGGTGGGATCGCAGGTTTGGCGGTGCTGGTCGTGGTGGATGGTCTGCTTGAGCTGCCGGGACCAGGCATACTGCTTCTTTCCAAGCTCCCCTATTTTCTGTTCGGCGCCCTTGCCGGGGCGATGCATCCCCACTGGGATAGGTGGACGCCATCCCCCCTCACGGGCGCTTTCACCCTGTTCCTTCTGGCGGTGTTCTTCACCTACAGGCATGTCTTGCCTGATTTCTCCCCTGAATTCTGGAGCCTGCAAAGCGCGGCCGCCGCAGCCATAATCGTGGCGCTGGTCGCTCGACAGCCTCCCATCGCAGCCCATGTCCTGGCAGCGCCACCCGTGCGGTTCTTCGGCGCGATCAGCTTTTCGCTCTATCTTTTCCACGTCCCCATCATGTTCCTTGTAGGCCGGGCTTTCGAGGCTCTGATGCCGGAACCGGCGCTCATCCTGGTGGCGCTTTTTGTTGCGGCGGCAGGAGCATGGTTCATTCATGAGACGATAGAAGTTCCGAGCCGACGCCTGCTCGTCGGCTTGTGGCAGCATCATCGGTGGCGCGCAGCCGCGCGGGAAACTCCGGCTGAGACGATCGAACAGGCGATCGTCGATCTGCAAGAGACCGAAAAGCGCCTGCTGGACGGCGCAACTCCGGGCGCGACGGGTAAACAGCAAGTTCCGACGACCTCTGAACTCGGAGCCGGCCGCACTGCCCTTCAGGATAATGGTGACGAGAAGCTTCGCGCCTAGAGCGGTCAACAAGCGATCCGGCTGATCGCTTCGGCAAGCTGCGCCTGCGAGAAGGGCTTGCCCAGGCGGGGCAGATTGGCGGCGCCGTCGCCGTCGGGCAGATCGGCGTAACCGGTGGCGAGAATGATCGGCATCTCAGGCCACTCGCTGCGGATCGCCTCGGCGAGTTGCGCTCCCGTCATCCGCGGCATGGCATGATCGCAGATGACCAGATCGACCTGCTCTTTGCGCAGAATGTCGAGCGCCTCTGGACCGGCCATGGCCTCGAAAACGGTGTGGCCGAGATCCTCCAGCATCAGCGTCGTATTCATCAGGACCAGCCCGTCATCATCGACGGCGACGATGCGCAGCCCCTGCGGCGGGTTATCCGGTTTTTGCGGCGTGTCGGCCGGTGCTTCGGCAGTCTGCTCGGCAATGACGACAGGAAACCATAGCTCGGCCGTCGTGCCTTCGCCCAGCGTGCTCTTGAGGAGGAGCCGGCCGCCGGACTGGCTTGCGAGACCCTGCACCATGGAAAGGCCGAGGCCGGTGCCCTTACCGACACCCTTGGTGGTGAAGAACGGTGTGACCGCCTGCTCCAGCGTCTTCGCATCCATGCCCTCGCCTTCATCGATCACTGCTATTCTTATATAGCGGCCGGCCGACAGTGGCCCCTTGCCTGCGGTTATCGTTTCCTCGGACGCGCGAAGCATGATGCGGCCGCCGGAAGGCATGGCGTCGCGCGCGTTGACAACGAGATTGAGGATCGCCATCTCCAGCTGGTTGGGGTCGGTGAGGATTGTCGGCAGCCTGATCGGGAAGGAAGTCTCGATCGTGGTGAGGGGGCCGAGCGACCGGCTCAGAATGTCCATCATGCCGCGCACCAGGCCCGAGACGTCGATCGGCTCTATGTGCAGCTCCTGCCGGCGGGAAAAGGCAAGCATGCGCTGCGTCAAGGCAGCACCCCGCTGGGCGCCCTGCATGGCATTGTCGACCAGCGAAGTCAGCGAGCGGTCCTGTGGCATGCGCTTCTTCAGGAGTTCGAGACTGCCGAGCACGGCCATCAGCAGATTGTTGAAATCATGGGCGATGCCGCCGGTCAATTGGCCGATCGCCTCCATCTTCTGCGATTGGAAAAGCTCTTCGCGCGCCTGCTCCAACGCCCGCTGCGTTTCCATCTTTTCGGTGATGTCGCGGGTGATCTTGGCGAAACCGAGCACTTCGCCATCTTCGTCGCGGATAGCGTCGACGACGACGCTGCCCCAGAAACGGCTGCCATCCTTGCGGACACGCCAGCCTTCCCTTTCGAACCGGCCTTCGGCGCGCGCGACGCGGAGCGCCTTCTCCGGCAGGCCGGCCGCGCGATCCTCGGGCGTATAGAAGGTCGAGAAATGCCGGCCGATGATTTCATCAGGCCGATAACCCTTGATGCGCTCGGCGCCGAAATTCCAGCTGCTGACATTGCCGTCGGGATCGAGCATGTAGATCGCATAGTCCGAAACGCCCTGAACCAGACGGCGAAACTGCTCCTCGCTCTGGCGGATCGCGTGTTCGGCGGCCCTGCGTTCGGTCAGATCGCGGGTGATCTTGGCAAAGCCGACCAGTTCGCCGGAGGGGTGGCGGATCGGATCGATGACCACATGCGCCCAGAAGCGGCTGCCGTCCTTGCGCCGGCGCCAGCCCTCCCCCTCATACCGGCCCTCTTCCATCGCCGTGGCGAGCGCGCGCTCGGGGATACCCGCGGCGCGATCCTCATCCACATAGAAACGGGAAAAATGCTCGCCGAGAATCTCCGAAGGTTTGTAGCCTTTGAAACGTTGAGCGCCGGTATTCCAGCTGGTGACGATGCCTTCCGGGCTCAGCATGTAGATGGCGTAGTCGGTGATGGCATCGACCAGAAGACGAAAGCGCCCCTCTTCGTCAAGAGACGTATCATGTCGATCCAGCACTTCCATCTGCCCCTCTCGGTTACCAGCGCTCATAACGCGGCATCAGGCAGAAGGTTCCAAAATATCACACTTTTTCACACCGCCCTGACCTGCGGATGGAACCGCTCACCGATACGCTCGGCGGCTGCATAAGCCTGCGAGACGATCTCCGGCACGAGATCGATATCGGGCAGGCTGCCGAGGCCGAGCGGGCCGACGGCAAAAAGTCCGGCGACCGTCGAGCCGTCCTCCAGGAAAGGCTCGCCGCGCGCATTGACTGCCAGTCCGAGCGAAAGTTCGTCCGGCATGGCGAGGCCGGCGGAAAACAGGCTCTGCATCAGCGGCGCGGAAAGATCCGGCGCCCGGCAGCGGCAGTCGATGATGCGCTCGGCATGGATGACCTCCTCGACAGAGGAGCCGGCCGGCGTGAAGAACAGACCGCTCAGGCCCCGGCGGCCGGCCCGGCCGCGGCGCAGCACCGTGCGGCCTTCGGCAAGCTCGCGTTTCAGGCGCAGGTGCATGGCCTCCGGCAGGCGATTGCGGTGACTGTCGTAGATTGCCCGCAAATGGCGGTTGAACTGATGTTTGTCGCGGGCCGGCAGCGATCTCCACAGGGAGCGGGCATGTTTCCTCAGCCCGTTCATCACCGATTGCCAGCTTCGCCCCTCCTCTTCCGCCTCGCGACAGGCCTGGCGGATGAAGCGCACGATGTCGGGCAGGCTCTCCGGCAGCGCTTCGGCCGGAAACACCGGATCGGCGGAATTCGGCGTATGGCTCTGGGGCAGGAAGCCGCGCCGCGAAATGATCGTCACCTGGCCGGCAAAACCGGAATCGCGCAGCTGCAGCAACTGATCGACGACGCGAATGCCGCTGCCGAGCAACACGGCATGCGGCCGCGCGACAAGGCGCTGAGCCCTGACCGGCGAAGGATCCGGCTCGCCGGCGTCCGGTTCACCCAGGCCGTAGCCGGTGGCGAGAATCACGGTATCGAACAGCGGATTGGCCGGATTGGCGCTTTCGAGCAGGAAGCGGTTGCCATGGCTCCGGCGGATCGCCACCACAGGATCGTTGCAGACCTGGACGGTGATGTCCCGGCGTGCGGCGAGCGCTTCCGAAAAGCGCTGATAGACGTAATCGCTGAAGATCTCCTTCGGCACGAAGATCTGCCGGAAACCGGGAATGGCGGCCGGTACGGCAGCGCGGAAAGCGGCGTTGCTACAGAGCCAGTCGTTGAAATCGTCGCTGTCGCCGACCGAAACCGAGAGATCACGCACGCGGGTGTTGAGGATCGTCGAGGCGCGGGCGGCGGCCAGCGCCTGGCCGCCACTGACCGACGAATTCGGATCGAACAACTGCAGATGGAAAGGTGCGCGCAGCGTCTTCATCAGCGCAATGGCCGTCATCATTCCGGAGAAGCCGCGCCCGACGATCGCAATGCGCGGCACGGCTGAGATCTGCGCCGCCGCCTTGGCCCTTCCGGAAAAAAGTCCCTGAACCGTCATCGCAACTCCTTTGCGCTTCATTCGCAGCCTGGGCTCGATCGAGGTTTCAACGCATAAACAGCGGCTTACGCGTTGATGAGGGTTACGCGGCCATTCGCGCCGCAGCTCGGGCCTCACCGAGGCCCCCCAAGAAAACGAGGGCATGATCCCTCGCCATAGTCTATTAAACTAGTCGTGTATGAAAGCGCCAAAAACCGGAAGTGGCAAGAGGTTTGTTAGACACGCGATTAAGTCATTGATACCGCAGAAGATTTTTGACTTCTCCCGAAGTGGCCATGCCGCTGCCTTCGCCGCGGTCGTGCTTGCCAAGTCTGATCGGCCTGCTCGGACGGTCCTGAAGGCACCGTTCAATCAGGCTCCCCATACGCCTATCAACATCTTGAGAAACCGCTCCGCCGCAGGCGACAACGTGCCGCCGCGGCGGCGAACCACACCGATCGTTCGAGATATCTCGGGGTTGCGAATAGGGCGGGTGATCAGGAACGGATGATCTTCTCGCGGGGTTGCCATTCGAGGCAGCACCGAAATCCCAAGGCCCGCCTCCACCAGCCCAAGGGAGGTAGACAGATGAGTTACCTCATAGAACCAGCGCAGCTTAATGTTCGATTTTGCCAGTGCCGCGTCGAGCAGCGTTCTGTTGCCGCTCGACCGATGAACGGTGATCACGTGATAAGGCTCTAACTCCGCCCACTCGACCCATTGTTTTGCTGCAAGAGGATGATCCTTGCGCGCTGCAAGTACGAATGGGTCTTCCGCAAGCCGCTCGAAGGTAAGGTCCGGGTCGGAGGTGCCCATGATATTGATTCCGAATTCCACTTCCCCGCTTGCCACGGCTTGAAGCCCGTCGGTGGCAGGCAGATCGAGGATACGAAAGCGGATGTTCGGATATTCTTCATTGAACTGGCGAATGACCGTAGGCAGGAAGTAGAATGCCGCGGTTGGAAGACATGCGATAGTCACCAACCCCCCTCGATTGGGTCCAACGTCACGCACAGCAAAGAGGGAGCCATCGAACTCCTCCAGCATGCGTCGGACGAGGGGCACCAGTTCCGTCCCGAGGGCCGTCGCTGACACATGCCTGGTTGTGCGTTCCAGAAGCGGTGCCCCGATGGCCTGCTCCAGTTTTTGAATGCGGCGGCTCAACGCAGGCTGCGACATATGCAGGGCATCGGCCGCGCGATTGAAGCTCTCCAGTTCTACGACGCTCAGGAAGGCTCTTAGGTCGAGGATCTCACAATTAATGCTCATTTCGCATCAATCCTTCAAATCTTAGCATTTTACAAATAAAAAATTCTTCCAATAATCGGATCAAACAACGCCGATTGATACGGTGATGGCATAATTCCGGCGAAAGCACAACCGATGAACGATCTGATGGCTATTCCCTGCGTTCTGATGAGAGGAGGCACCTCGAAAGGCCCTTTCTTCCTCGCCAGGGATCTTCCCGCGGACACCGACCAGCGTGACAAGATTCTGCTGTCGATCATGGGCTCGGGTCATCCGTTGCAAATCGACGGAATTGGCGGCGGCAACCCGGTTACCAGCAAGGTCGCCATCATCGGACCTGCCAGCGTTCCCAGCGCAGACGTGGATTATCTCTTTGCCCAGGTGCGAGTCGACCAACAGATCGTCGATACCTCGCCGAACTGCGGCAACATGCTCGCCGCAGTTGGCCCGTTTGCCATCGAGGCTGGACTGGTTCCGGTGCGTGGAGAGACGACGCTCGTTCGGATCCATAACGTCAACACCAGCAAGCTGATCGAGGCCGAAGTTCCCACTCCGAATGGCAGCGTCTCCTATCTCGGTGAGGCTGCAATCGACGGAGTGCCCGGGCGCGCCGCGCCAATTGCGCTTACTTTCATGGACGCAGCCGGAGCTCGTACCGGACGGCTCTTTCCCACCGGCAAAGCCATCGACCTGATCGGCGGCGTGGCTGTCACCTGCATCGACTGCGCCATGCCGATGATCCTGATCGAGGCAGTTTCGATCGGCGCAACCGGCCTGGAATCGGCAGCCGAACTCAATGCTGACAGGGAATTGCTGGAACGGCTGGAAGAGCTGCGGATTGCGGCTGGCGAACGAATGGGCCTTGGAAACGTGCGCAACCAGGTAACGCCAAAGCCGGTGCTCATATCGCGGCCAAAGGCCGGAGGCGACCTCAGCGTACGTTATTTCATGCCGCATCAATGTCATCCGTCGCTGGCAACCACGGGCGCCGTCGGAATTGCCACAGCCTGCATCACCAAGGATACGGTCGCTTCGCTTCTGATCGGCCGGAGGGCCCCTCCGCTTGTTCTTTCCATCGAGCACCCCAGCGGCCACCTGGACGTCAAGCTGTATGAACGGGACGGCAAGACCGTCGCCGGAATCCTTCGCACCGCCCGCCGGCTGTTCGAGGGACATGTGCTAGCAAAACCTGTCACGCAACTGGGTTGCGCGGCATAATAGCTCTGGCCGCCAGGAGGGCGCCAACAACAGGAGGAGAATATCATCATGCGCAAGCTTATGCTCGCCCTCGCGGCAACCGTCGCGCTCGCCGGCTCCGCACTTGCGGATCCGGTCCGTATCAGCGTCGGCTCTTACAACCTCAATAATCTTCCGTTTCCCGTCGCCCAGGGGCTTGGCCTTTATGAAAAGGAAGGGCTGGAGGTGACCGTAGAAAATTTTGCGTCGGGCGGTTCTAAGACGCTTCAGGCGCTTGTTGCCGGCTCAACCGACATCGCCGTCGGCTTCTACGATCATACGATCCAGATGCAATCGCAGAAGAAGGCCGTCGTCGCCTTCGTACAGCTCGCCCGCAATTCAGGGCTCGTATTGGCTGGCGGCAAGGGCAGCAAATTCGATCCGGCAAAGCCGGAAACGATCAAAGGCGCAAAAATCGGTATCACCTCGCCGGGTTCGTCCTCCGATTTCTTTGTTCGCTATTACCTGCAGCGCAACGGCTTGTCCGCAAGCGACGTGTCGCTGATCGGTGTTGGCTCCGGCTCTTCCGCCGTCGCAGCGCTCGAACAGCAGAAGGTCGACCTGCTCGTCAACTACGATCCGGCTGCGACGTTCATCGAAGCCAAGGGCGTCGGCAAGATCCTGATCGATGGGCGCAGCGACGACGGTGCCAGAGCGATCTATGGCGGGATTTACCCGACCTCCGTCCTCTATGCCACGCAAAGTTATATCGAGGAAAATCCCGAGACGATCCAGAAGGTCACCAATGCGACGGTCAAAGCGCTCGAATGGATGAACAGCCACTCCGCGGAAGAAATCGTGGAGAAGCTCCCGAAGGAGTTCATTTCCGGCGATCGTGACACCTACGTCAAGGCGGTCGAGAACGCCAAGGCGATCTTCTCGAAGGACGGGCGCATTAACGAGGAGGACATCAAGATCCCGCTCGCCGTCCTGAAGAGCTTTAACGACAAAGTCGCCGCGGGTGAAATCGACCTAGCGAAAACCTACACGAACGAGTTCGTCGGCAAGGTCCCGAACGCCGCTGCCAACTGATAGGAGGAGGTCATGGAATTGGCCGTCGTGAAAACTGCACCCCCGACCAACCGTCCGGATCATTCGAAGCCGATGGTTTCCATCGACGCAATCACCATGTCCTTCGGTGCTTATGTGGCGGTGCAGGAGGTTAATCTAAGCGTCTCCGATGGCGAATTCCTGGCCATCGTCGGACCGACTGGATGCGGCAAAAGCACCATACTTAACGCAATTGCCGGTCTTCTGAAGCCTGCCAGCGGCACTGTTTCCATCGACGGTCAGCCGGTCCGCGGGGTCCAGACCGATATAGGTTACCTGTTCCAACAGGACGCACTGCTTCCGTGGAAGACCGCAATCGAGAACGTGGAACTCGGTCCCATGTTCAAGGGTGTCGGAGCTGCCGAACGTCGGGAGCACTCGATGAGATGGCTGGCGAAGGTCGGATTGAAGGGGTTCGAGCATCGATATCCGCATCAACTTTCCGGCGGCCAGCGCAAGCGTGTGCAGATGGCACAGGCATTGATCACCGGCCCCAAGGTGATCCTGATGGACGAGCCTTTCTCCGCGCTCGATATCCATACCCGCCACCTGATGCAGAACGAGCTGCTGCGGCTTTGGCAGGAGGAACGGCGCGCAGTGGTGATGATAACGCACGACCTCGAGGAGGCGATCGCCCTTGGCGATCGGGTCGTCGTGCTTGCCGCCGGACCGCGCTCGCGCGTCATCGACAGCTTCCCCGTCAACCTCGAACGCCCGCGTGATGTCGCCGAAATCAAGCTCGATCCGCGCTTCCTGGATCTCTATCGCAACATCTGGTCATCGCTGCGCGGTGAAGTGGAGAAAAGCTATGAACGTCATGACTGAACGCCTCATTCAAATCGTGCTGCTCGTGGCAATTGTCGGCGGCTGGCAGCTCGGTGTCGCGGCAGGCGTCATAGACGTCTTCTTTTTCCCGGCTCCTCTCGACATCTTCGACCAGGTCTTATCCTGGGTGGCCGACGTCGACTTCTACAGCCACGTCGCCATCACGCTGACAGAAACCGTGCTCGGCTACCTCGTCGGAACGGCACTCGGCGTCGCCGCAGGCGTGTGGCTTGGTCTCAGCCGTTCGGCTGCGCGCATTCTCGACCCCTTCATCAAGGGGCTGAACGCAATACCGCGCGTCGTGCTCGCGCCGATCTTCGTGCTCTGGCTCGGCCTTGGGCTGTGGTCCAAGGTGGCGCTCGCCGTGACGTTGGTATTCTTCGTGACGTTCTTCAACGCGATGCAAGGCGTGCGCGAAGTCAACCCGGTGGTGCTGTCGAACGCCCGCATTTTGGGCGGCAATCGGAGGGACCTGCTTCGCCATGTCTATTTCCCGGCAGCGGCGAGCTGGATTCTGTCGTCGTTGCGTACTTCGGTGGGCTTCGCCGTTGTGGGGGCCATCATCGGCGAGTATCTCGGCTCTTCCGCCGGGCTCGGTTATCTGATCGCTCAGGCCGAAGGCAATTTTGATGCGGTCGGCGTCTTCGCGGGCATCCTGATCCTCGCGATCTTTGTCTTGATCATCGACAGCATTCTGGACATCGCCGAGAAGCATCTCATCAAGTGGCGAACAAGTGCTTCTGAACGGCCGGCGTGACGATCGTCGCGGCAACCGAAAGAACTACCGGCACGCGTTCTCCCTTACACAAGAAAGGGAGAACGCAAGCGTTCTGAGCGAGAGGACTTCGAACGAAACGTAATATTCGCCGTTGCCTTGTCGACGAGATAGATCATCCGATCGGTCGGACACACAAAAAGTCCCTGAACCGTCATCGCAACTCCTTTGCGGCTTCATCCGCACCTGGGGTTGATCGAAGTTTCAACGCATAAACGGCCGGTCACGCGTCGATGAAGGTAGGTCATGCGGCAATTCTCCCTGGCAAGAGCTTTATTGCCGAATCGATCTAACGCGTTAAACTGAATGCATATTTGAAGCGCTGCCCGCGATTGGCCTCAGCCGCCCTCGCCCGGATATGGCTTCGCCTTCAACAGACCTGCCAAATGCGCCGTGTTGCGGGCCAACATGTTGACGGCCTTGGTCACGACCTTCGGCACCTTGTCGAGATCGACGAAATTGGTTGAACCCATCGCTACTCCGACCCAGTAGGCGACGGCATTGGCCGGAATGGTGAAACCGACATCATTGAGCGCCTGGTAGAGTTCGGCCGAGATATGATGGGCGCCGTCCTCGTTGCCGACGACGGCAACGGCTGCCACCCTGCCGTAAGACACCATACGGCCCTGATCGTCTGTCTCGTCGAGGAAGGCGTCCATGCGCTCGAGCGCCCGCTTGCAGACGCTGGACGGCTGGCCGAGCCAGATCGGCGTCGCCATCAGCAGGATATCGGCGTCGAGCAGCTTTGCGCGAATATCCGGCCAGTCGTCGCCGGCGCCCTCGTCCGAGCTCACGCCCGGCTTGACGTTGAAATCGGCAAGGCGGAGCACTTCGGTCACGACGCCGTATTCGGACATCGCCTTGTCGATGAGAGCGATCATCCGGTCGGTCGATGACGGATCCTTGGCGTCGCTGGTCTTCAGCGTCGCGTTGAGAGCAAGGGCTTTCAGCGGCATGGGTCTCTCCGTAACGGGCGCCTCTCGGGCCTTGCTGCTGCAACCCACCCGCGCGCCGATAGTTCCCGAGAGGGATGCGTGAGGGCCTCACGCAAAAATAACCAGTTGGTGAATTCTTTACTTGAACGCCCAGTTGGAATCGGCAAAAATGACGGTGCTATCAATCCCTTCATGGATTTGCCGTCTTTTCGGGCCAGCGTCCGAGCACCACATCTATTGGAAAAATACCGTGAGCAGCGATGCGTCAACACGCGCGACGAAGCCTTCGGCTTCGATGGCGCTTGCAACTGCGGCAGGCTGGGGCCGAGGCCTCTATACACTGGTGCGCATCACCGTGATGGCCTTCCGCCATCCCTGGCAGGCCGGCTTGGCGATTGGCGCCACCCTCATCGCCTCCACCTTCCAGCTGATGATCCCCCGCCTTCTTGGCCGGGCGGTCGACCACACGCAGATGGCGATGGGCGGCGGTGCGGCCGGCCAGGCGGCGCAAGACGCGCTTCTGACCACGGCGTTGCTATTGCTCGGCGCCAGCGTGCTGCGCGGTCTCTTCACCATGGTGCAGAACTATTTCAGCGAATCCGTCGGTCACCACATGGGCTACGAGCTGCGCCTGGCCTGCTACGAGAAAATCCAGCGCCTCTCCTTCAGCTTTCACGATACGGTCCATTCCGGCGACCTGATCACCGTCGGCCTGCTCGATCTCGAGGGCGTGCGCATGTATTTTTCCACCGCGCTGGTCCGCATGGTCCTGCTGTCGATCCTGATCGGCATCGGCGCCTATATGCTGCTGTCGACAGATGTCGTGCTCGGGCTGCTGGCGCTCTCCTTCGTGCCCTTCGTCGGTTGGCGCTCCTCGGTGACGCAGCTCAGGCTGCGGGCCACCTGGCTCGACCTCCAGGAGCGGCTGTCGGTGCTGACCCGGATCATGGAGGAGAATCTCGGCGGCATTCGCGTCGTGCGGGCCTTTGCCGCCCAGGAACACGAACTGTCGAAGTTCGAGGCCGCCTCGAAGAACGCGCTGGCGCTTGCGCATCAGCGGGTCGGCATCCGCGTCGTCAACACCAGCGCCATGACCTTCTCCTTCTTCGCCGCCATGGGCCTCGTGCTCTGGGTCGGCGGCGGCAAGGTCATGTCGGGCGAGATCACCGTCGGCACGCTCGCCTCGTTCCTGACCTTCATGACCATCCTGCAGATGCCGGTGCGCCAGCTCGGCCTGATGGTCAATGCCTTTGCCCGCGCCTCCACCTGCGGCTCGCGGCTCTTTGCTCTGCTCGACCTCGACATCGCGATCAAGGATGCGCCGGACGCGACGGATTTGGCGGTGACGGAGGGCGTGCTGCGCTTCGAGAATGTCAGCTTCGCCTATCCCGGCTCGGAAAAGCGCACCGTGCTCCATGATGTCTCCCTTGAAGCCAGGCGCGGCCAGACGATCGGCATCGTCGGCCCTCCCGGCAGCGGCAAGTCGACCATCGCCCATCTGATCCCGCGCTTCTACGATGTCAGCGGCGGCAGGATTACCATCGACGGCCAGGACATCCGCAAGGCGACACTGCAGTCGCTGCGCCGGGCTGTCGCCGTCGTGCAGCAGGATTCCTTCCTGTTCACGACGACGATCGAGAACAACATCGCCTATGGCGACCCCTGGGCCAAGGAAAGCCGCATCGAACGCGCCAGCGAAAGCGCTCAACTGCACAATTACGTGCTCGGCCTTCCCACCGGTTACGGCACCGTCGTCGGCGAGCGCGGCGTGTCGCTCTCCGGCGGACAGCGCCAACGTCTTTCGATCGCCCGCGCCCTGATGCTGAAGCCGGCGGTGATGGTGTTCGACGATTCGACGGCGGCAATCGACGCGGCCACCGAGCAGCGCATCCGCAGCGCCATGCGCCGCTACGCCGCCGACCGGGTGACCATCATCGTTGCCCATCGCCTGAGCTCGCTTATGCATGCCGACCTGATCCTGTTCGTCGAAGACGGACGGATCGTCGAGCGCGGCACGCATCAGGCGCTGCTTTCGCTCGGCGGGCGCTACAAGGCGCTCTACGATCTGCAGGTGCGGCCGGGCGACGAGGTGTTGAGCGCGTGATGAGATGCCTCTCTTCTCCCCACTGGGGAGAAGTGCCGAGCAAAGCGAGGCGAAGAGGGCGAGGAGCGACAGCGACGAGTGCCCTGAGCGGAAGCGAAGGGCAAAGAGGGCGTGCCGTGCGGCCCCCCCATCCGCCCTTCGGGCACCGTCCTTCGGACCCCCCGCTGGGGAGAAGGGGACACGCAATGAACGTGCTGGCCACCTGACATGATGGCCGCAGGAGGAAAGACATGGCCGAGGAACTGGAAACAGAGCGTCCCGACGTTCGCGAGGATGGGCGCCGTCCGCCGCGGGCGGTGGTCGGTTCGCATCGCGTCGAGGAGGAAATGTTCGGCAAGGCCTTCGACGGCAACATCATCAAGCGCATCTGGGCTTTCGTTCGCCCCTACCGCACCCAGGTCCTCTGGGCTGTTGTCGCCGTGCTGACCTTCACGACGATGCAATTGCTGATCCCGCTGATCATCCGTTACGCCATCGATCACGGCATGTCGCCGGGCGGCAATCATGCGGCGCTGATCTGGGCTGTTGCCGCCTTCACCATCGCCATCCTTATCAATTATGCGGCAAGCTACGCGCAGGAGACGCTGGTCGGCAATGTCGCGGAAGAGGTGCTCTTCGACATCCGCAAGGCGATGTTTTCGCATCTCCAGCGCGTCTCGCTCTCCTTCATGGACAAGACCGAAGTGGGGCGGCTGATGTCGCGCCTGCAGGGCGACGTCAACTCGATGCAGGAATTCCTCGAAACCTCGGTGCTGTCCGTCGGCGACATCGTGCTGCTCTTCGGCATCGTCTTCGTGATGCTCTATCTCGATTTCAAGCTGGGGCTGCTGACGCTTTCGGTGCTGCCGGTGCTGTTCGTCGTCCGGCTGTTCTGGCTGCCGCTCGCCCGCAAGTCCTTCATGGCCGCGCACGAGACCAATTCGGTCGCCAACGGCGCGCTTGCCGAAGCGATCCACGGCGTGCGCGCCGTCCAGAGCATGGACCGGCAGGGCGTCAACTTCACGCTCTACGACGACAAGGCGCATGCCAATCTCAAAACGCATCTGACGGCCGCGCGTTATGCCCAGGTGATGGTGCCGATCGTCGACAGCCTGACCGGCGTGGCGATGGCGCTCGTCATCGTCGTCGGCGGCGCCCGCGTTCTCAACCAGGCGCTCGATGTCGGCGTGCTCGTCGCCTTCCTCTTCTATATCCAGCGCTTCTTCGACCCGATCCGCTCGCTGACCCTGCAATATTCGGTGATGCAGCGCGCCATGGCTTCGGGCCAGCGGCTGACCGAAGTGCTCGACGTCCCCGTCGACATCAAGGACGCGCCTGACGCCAAGACCCTGTCGCGCGACATGGACGGCTCGGTGGAATTCAAGGATGTCGTCTTCGGCTACAATCCGAAGCATCCGGTGCTGAAACATGTGAGCTTCAAGGTCAATCCCGGTGAGACGGTGGCGCTGGTCGGGCCGACGGGCTCCGGCAAATCGAGCTGCATGTCGCTAATCCATCGCTTCTACGACGTGCAGCAAGGCCAGGTGCTGGTCGGCGGCCACGACGTGCGTGACCTGACCCAGGATTCGCTCGGAGCGCAGATCGCCATGGTGCTGCAGGAACCCTTCCTCTTCACCGGCACCGTCTTCGAAAACATCCGCTACCATAAGCTGGAAGCGACGCGCGAACAGGTGATCGAGGCGGCCAGGGCCGTCGGCGCGCATGATTTCGTCATGCGCCTGCCCGATGGCTATGACAGCATTCTCGGCGAGCGCGGCGGCAATCTCTCGCTCGGCCAGCGCCAGCTTTTGAGCTTTGCCCGCGCCCTTGTGGCGGATGCGAAGATCCTCGTGCTCGACGAGGCAACCGCCAATATCGACAGCTATACCGAGATGCTGATCCAGAAGGCGCTGGTGAAGCTGCTCGAAAACCGCACCGGCCTCGTCATCGCCCATCGCCTGGCGACGATCCGCGAAGCCGACCGCATCATCGTGCTGCAGAACGGCGAAATCATCGAAAGCGGCGACCACCGCCAGCTGATGAAGAACGGCAAGCTCTATTCCAGACTCTACAATCTCAACTACGCCTCGTTCGACGATATTCCCGAGGACGTGCTGGAAGAGACGACGGCGGCGGGGCCGGCAACTTGATGGGGATGACTTGCGTTAACGCGTGTCGTAAAGATTGAACGAACAAACGCGTTCCTGCCGCATTTCCCTCTTATCCGGGGCAAGTGCCACTGAGGAGAATGTCATGAAGAGAATTATTAGCAGCCTGTTGATCGCGACGGCCCTTGTTGGATCGGCTATTCAGCCTGCTGCGGCGCGTGACCACCATCATCACGACAATACCGGCCGGATCATCGCCGGCGGCGTCGCGGCAGGTGTCGTCGGCGGCCTGATCGGCGGCGCACTCGCCAATGGCGGCCCTCGCTACGTCGATGAAGGCCCTCGTTATGTCGAGCCGGCGCCGAGGTGCTGGTATGAGGACCGCGACGTCCGCAACCGCTATGACGGCTATTACCATACCGAAACCGTGCGGGTCTGCGAATAGCCCCTGAATTCTTGCAGCGGCATTGGTTTTAATCGCCGCCGGTTTGCCTCCAGCCGAGGCTGCGTCCCGCAGCCTCGGTTTTTTGTGCGACATCCCGGCCGCTCGTCCGGGCCGAAGACCCCCTCCATGCCGCACCGTTTCACGTAAAAGTCCAACAAGATCTCTTCTTTGATCGCCGCCGAGACCGTGGCTTAGCCCCTCCCCCTTGTGGGGAGCGGTCTTAGCGTGAGCCGGCACGCCAACGAACAGCACGCAAAAGATCCCGCCCATCCCGCCGCCTGTCATCCGGCTGTCAGAGACGCGCAATAGTTGAGAGCCGATGGATGATGGTCCCGTGAACGGCGGCAAGGTGCTGAGAAAAGAGCGCATGCGTTTCGTCAGCGCCGAACAGGTGGCGCAAATGGCGGGCGTTTCGCGCTCGGCTGTCTCGCGCACCTTTACGCCAGGCGCGAGCGTTGCGCCTGCAACGCGCGAGAAAGTGCTGCGGGCCGCCGAAGAGCTCGGCTATCACGTCAATGATCTGGCGCGCGGCGTGCTTGCCAATCAAAGCCGCCTCGTCGGCATGGTCGCCACACGGCCGGAGGTGGGTTTTCGCGCGCATCTGGCCGCCGCCCTTGCCAAAGCCCTGATCCGGCGCGGCAGCATTCCGATTCTGATCAACACCGGCCAGACGGAAGACGAACTGCTCGCCGCCCAGAAGATGCTGATCGGCCACCGCGCCGAGGCGATCATCATCCTGTCCGGCTCGCCGCCGGCGAGTTTCCTCGAACTCGCCCAGCGCAACGGGCAGCCGCTCGTCGTCATCGGCCGCTCGGAGCCCGACGCCGACCATGTGCGCGCCGGCAATTCCGAAGCCTCGCGCAAGGCGGCGACGGCCTTTTATGAAAGCGGCAGGCGTCAGCTGGCAGTGATCGGCTCCAACTCGGGAACGCCTGCTATCATGGAGCGCGAAAGCGCCTTCGTTTCGGCAGCCAAGTCGCTCGGTGCATCGGTCGTCGTCGCACGCGGCGACGATTCGGATTATCAGGGCGGCGTCACCGCCGGCCGCGCCCTCTTATCCAAAAGAATGAAGCCGGACGCCATCTTCTGCGCCAACGACCTGATCGCCTTCGGATTGATGGATGTCGCGCGCCTGGAAGCGCGGCTGCGCATTCCGGAGGATATCGCCGTCATCGGTTTCGACGACGTGCCGGAATCCTCCTGGCTGAGCTATCAGCTGACCACCTTCCGCCAGGACCCGGTGGTCATGGCGCAGCGCGCCGTCGATCTGATGGAGCGGCGGCTCGAAAACCCGGACTCGCCCCCGGCTTACGAACGCGTCATTCCGGAACTCATCATCCGCCAGAGCTTCAAGCCCTGACGTCTCTCCCTGGCTTTTCGCGGGCGCAATCCTGTGGCAAGAAGGACCGGACACTGGGATCGAGGCGTTACGTTCTTTGCGCATTTGGGCGGCGTCGTCAGGGAGGAAGATCGCTGCAGATGAAAGGAATTCGCCAGCTCGCCGAGCACCTCGACATTTCGATCGGGACGGTGTCCCGGGCGTTGAACGGCAAGCCGGATGTCAATGAAGACACGCGCCGGCGCGTGCTGGCCGCCGCCGAAGAACTCGGTTATGTCGCCAACCAGTCGGGCCGCAGCCTGCGCCAGGGCATGACCAACGTCATCGGGCTGATGCTCGAGGTCAGCCGCGAGACGGTCGAGAACAGCGACGACTTCTTCCTCGGCGTCACCGACGGGCTGCAGAGCGTCTTTTCCCGCCACAAGCTCGATCTGGTCATGCTGCCCTGCCCCGATGACGAGGACCCGCATGAATATCTGAAGCGCATGGTGGCGCGCCGGCTCGTCGATGCGCTGATCATCTCGGCGACGCGGCGCACCGACCGGCGCATCGAGTTTCTGGAAAAGGCCCGCATCCCATTCGTGGCGCTCGGCCGCAGTGCGTCCGGCGGCAGCTATACCTGGATGGATCTCGATTTCGAGGGCGTGGCGGCGCGCGGCGTCGACCGACTCGTCGCCAAAGGCCACCGGCGGATTGCGGTGGCGGCCCCCTCCTCCGACATCAATCTCGGCTACATCTTCCTCGACAGTTACCGTCAGGCGCTGAAACGGCACGGCATTCCCTTCGACCCCGCCCTCGTCATCCGTGTGAAGTCGAGTGAACAGGGCGGCTATCAGGCCGGCCACGAATTGCTGATGATCGAAGAGAGGCCGACCGCAATCATCCTGATCCACGAACTGATGGCGATCGGACTGTACCGGCGGCTTGCGGAAGCCGGCATCGTGCCCGGGCGCGACCTTGCCGTCGTCGGTTTCCGCGAAGAATCGCGCACACATTTCCTGCAGCCGACGCTGACCTCCTTCCGCATGTCGCTGCGCGATCTCGGCGCCCAACTCGGCGAAACCCTGCTCGCCACCATGCCGGCCTATGCCGACCATTATCCGCAGGGCGCGCGCAACAGGATCTGGCCGATGGAACTCGTTCCAGGCGAAAGCGACGCCTTCACACTGGCGGGCTGAACCCCGTCTATAGGCAAAGATTCAGCAGGGCCGGCTTGAGGCTGCCTGATGCTCTCGATCGGCTCGCCGACAATGGGCATTGTAGAAAGATGGCATGGCCGCACTCGTTGCCGGGTGCGGCCTGTTTCCGGCTATTCGGCGGCGGCGGCGGCGGCGACGCGGCGACCGATCGTCGCCTGGGTCAGCACGAAGGCCGAGAAGGCACAAAGCGCGATGCCCGCGGCCATTGGAACGGCGGTGCCATCGAAGAACAGGCTCGATACAACCATGGCGACGGCGGCAATCACGAAATGCAGCGTGCCCATCAGCGACGAGGCGGTGCCGGCGATCGCGCCGTGATCTTCAAGGGCAAGCACCGCGCTCGTTGGAATGACGAGGCCGAGGAAGCCGTAGCCGATGAACAGGAAGGTCGCCATAACAGGCAGCTGGTTGAAGCCTGAAGCCATCACCACCGCCATGACGATCATGGCCAGCGCAAAGGCGCTGACGGCAATCCGCATGACGCGCACCAGACCGAACCGCTCCCCGAGCCAGCCCGTCGCCTGCGATACCGCGAAGAAGGATACGGCATTGATCGAGAAGGCGAAGCTGTATTCGGTCGGCGTGAGCCCGTAATGCTGGATCAGCACGAAAGGAGAGTTGGCGAGATAGACGAGGAAGCTCGAAATGCCGAGGCCGCCGATGAAAGTCAGCGTCAGGAAATTGCGGTCGGCGAGCAGCAGACGATAGGCCTTCATGGCGCTGCCGAGGCCGCTGCCGTTGCGCTCCTCGGCCGGGCGGGTTTCCTCGAGCTGGGTGGAAAGCAGGACAAGGCCGATCACCGCGGCGCCGGTCACGGCCCAGAATACGCCGCGCCAGCCGGAGAGCTCGATGACGGCGCTGCCCGTCAGCGGCGCCAGGATCGGCGAGATCGAGAAGACCAGCATCAGCAGCGACATCAGCCGCGCGGCCTGGACGCCGGTATGCATGTCGCGGACGATGGCCCGGGGAATGACCATGCCGGCGGCACCGCCGATGCCCTGGACGAAACGGAAGGCGATCAGCGTTTCGATATCGGTCGCAAATGCGCAACCGATCGACGCGACGGCGAAGAGGCCGATACCGAGATAGAGCGGCAGCTTGCGGCCCCACATGTCCGACAGCGGCCCGTAGACGAGCTGCGCAAGCGCAAAGGAGATAAAGAAAGCGAGCAGGGTCAGTTGCGTGACGCTGTTGTCGGCATGCAGGTCCTGGCCGATGGAGGGCAGCGCAGGCAGATACATGTCGATGGCAAAGGGACCGATGGCCGACAACAGGCCGAGAATGAGGGCAATGCGAAAGAAGGAAGCCGTCATAATGGTGATCTTTCGTAAAAGCGCAGCGGAGGCGCCGGATCGTCGCTCCGCACTCTTTGGAATCGACGCATCGTGCTCTCCGAAAATCAGTCCGATTTTCGCGCCGATGCGCTGGGTTCAATGATGATCGTTCGCGCGAAGACGAAGTTGGGAGCTCATATCTCCAGCGGCGGAACCAAGAGTGTCAATAAATTTGGACACGCCTGTAAAATTAGACGCCATTGTCTAAACCGTCAAGACATCTTATCTTCGCTCCATGAAAGACAGCATGACACCGGCAGACCGGATGGCGGGGCACACGCAGCGTGGACAATGCGCCAAGCGTATGTCGATCCTCGACGCCGCCGCCGATGTCTTCTGCCGCCAGGGTTTTTCAGCCGCCAGCATCGACGAGATCGCCGCCGTCGCCTGTGTCTCCCGCCAGACGATCTACAATCATTATCGTGAAAAGGAGACACTGTTCGTCGCCGTCGTCGAGGACGTCATGAACCGCGCCAATGCCATGCTCTTCTCCGTGCTGTCGACCTTTCCTGACAGCGCCGACAATCTGGAGGACGGTCTGACGGCATTTGCCGTGCGCCTCAATAAAAACTGCATCTGCAATCATGATGGAAAATTCCTGCGCAAACTGGTGCAGACGGAGGGCGAGCGATATCCGCACCTCTTCGAAAGCTGGCGCCAGCAGGGGCCGGGCAAACTGACCACCGCGCTTTCCGCGCTTCTCGCCCGCCTTGCCCACAGTCAAGCGCTTGCTATCGATGATTACGACGTCGCCGCCCGGCAGTTCGTGGCGCTCGCCAATGCCGACCTGCAGATGATGACGCTGTTCGGCGGCACACCCACCAATGAAGACCTGGAAAAGGCGGCGCGCAATGCCGTGCGCACCTTTCTGAAGGCCTATGGCTGCCCGAAGGCCGAAAAGGCCGGCGGAGAGCCGCAGCTTGCGGCCATGTCCGGCTGATCACCCCTTGCGATCATGTAAAAACAGTCATCTGCGCCGGCACGACCGCAAACATGCCCACGCGGCGCGCGGCAAGATATGTCACCAGCTGTTCGACAAGCGAAGGCATGACCGGCTTCTGGACGACGCCGACCGCTCCCTTGACGCCGCCGGCGACGATCTCGGGATTGCCGGTCATGAAGACGACGGCGATCCCATGCTCTTCCGCCAGCCGCCTGCCGAGCTCAGGCCCGGTCGGGCCATCGGCGAGATTGACGTCGACGAAGGCGATATCGGCGGACGGCGCCAGCCGCAGCGCCTGTTCGCGGTCATTCGCAAGGCCCGCGACCTGCATGCCAATGCCTTCCACGGTCGCGCCGAGATCAAGCGCGATGAGGAATTCATCTTCGACGATCAATACTCTCTGCTTCATGAGATCATCTCGTTGGCAGCGCCGCACGACGTTGGTGGCCATGATTCGTCCTCTTGTTACGCACATACTTCGAAAGAAGGAGCCGCTCGGCAGTCTTCCCTGCCCGAAACTCATTGTCGTAACGGGAAACCTGACGATATGTTCCGGGGTGAAACGCGATTTTTGCCGCTTAACGCATTGTTAACGTTGACAAATCCTTAACACGATGCCGGCAAGGCAAAAACCTGCCGCTCAATCACCTTGAATCAACCGCCTACTTCTGGATGAGAGCGGGCAATGATACGATCGGGTTATTCCATCGGGCTCGGCGATTGAGGATCACGTTGCGAACTAAATTTGTTGTCCTGGTCATCGTGGCCGTCAGCCTGTTTGCCTATACCAAAGTGATGGCCAGGATCGGCTCGGGCCTGCCGCCCGCGGATGCACCGCCGGAGCAACGCGCCGACCTCATTCGCGTTTACAAGTCCGAACGCCGCATGGTCCTTTTCAGAGGCGACGCTGCGATCTCGACCTATCAGATTTCACTTGGAAGTGCTGCCGATGCAGGCCCCAAGCAGCGCGAAGGCGACGAGAAAACACCGGAAGGGCGTTATGAAATAGACTGGCGCAATCCAAAATCCGTGGCCTATCTCAGCCTGCACATTTCCTATCCGAATCCGAAAGAGCAACATGAGGCTGAAGTGAACGGCTATCGGCCCGGCGGCAGCATCATGATCCACGGGCTGCCGAATGGCTGGGGCCTGCTCGGAGGGATGCATCGCCTGTGGGATTGGACGGATGGCTGTATAGCGGTCACCGATAGGGAGATGCGGGAAATTTGGGCCCGCGTTCCCGATCATACGCCCATCGACATCATGCCTTGAGCGACTGCGATCCGTACCGGGATCAACCGCCGAAACTGAGCAGGCTCAATTCAGCCCTTGGTCTTCCCGACGAGCACCGGCTGGCTGCGGTAGTCGGCGGGAAACAGCGTCTTCAAATTCTCGATCTTCGGCAGGTCGTTGTAGACGATATAGGGGTAGGTCGGATTGCGCGTCAGGAAATCCTGGTGATAGGCCTCGGCGGGATAGAAGCCGGCGGCATCGGACACCTTGGTGACGATCGGCTTCGGGAAGACATGGGCCTTGTCGAGCTGATCGATGTAGCGCTCGGCCACCTCTCGCTGCTCGGTGGCGGTGACGAACAGCACCGAGCGGTACTGGGTGCCGCGGTCCGGTCCCTGAAAATTCAGCTGCGTCGGGTTGTGCGCCACGGAGAAGAAGATCTGCAGCAACCTGCCGTAGGTCACCTTTTTCGGGTCGAACCTGACCTCGACGGCTTCGGCGTGGCCGGTCGAGCCGGAGCTGACCGTTTCGTATTGCGCCGTTTCAGCCTCGCCGCCGGCATAACCGGAGACGGCGCTCTCGATCCCATTCACATGCTGGAAGACACCCTGAACGCCCCAGAAACAGCCGCCGGCAAAAATGGCGGTCTCGGTGCTCGACCTGACGGCTTCGTCCATGGCCGGCGGCGGAATGACGACCGCTTTCTCGGCGGCGCCTGCTATGCCCGTGTCGAGCAAGACAGCAGTGGCGGCAAGGAGCACGGCAAGGCTCCAGCGGTTGGAAGACATGGACATGTGCGCTACCTCCTGGCGGTCGCTCAAATCCTTGCTCATCCTTGCCAAAGCGGCAAATCACAAGCCGTTCACTCACGCCGATGTGACAACTAAATGAAAGCGTGTGTTTGAAGGCGAAACAGCGCCGAAGTTGAGTTGACAATCTCATGAGGAGTGAGGAGAGTGCCGCCGGTCTGAGCCAGCATTCCGGGGGGAACCTATGTCCGTGCGCTCGTTCTTTGCTTTCGCCACCATCGCATTTTTTTCCGCGATCGCCATCGGCCTTCCAGCCGCCGCTGCGGAGACCAAGCGTGACATCCAGACGATCAAGGATGCCGATTTCTTCGGCTTCGATCTTCGCACCGAGCAGAACGTCTCGCTCGACCAGTGCAAGACCTCCTGCATCGGCGATAAGAGCTGCAAGGCCTTCACCTACAATCCCAAGGTGAAATGGTGCTTCCTGAAATCCGATTTCAAGACGATGAACGCCTTCCCCGGCGCCATCGCCGGCAAGATCGTCGAGACGGCAGCCCAGAAGGAACCGGATATCGGCGCCGCGCCGCGCCCGACCTTCCTAAGCAACGACCTTATTCAGCAGGCCCACGACTTCAAGGACAATCTTGCCCTGACAGACGGCCAGCAGGGCCAGGGCGCCGACAGCCTGACGGCCAATGCCCGTCTCGACATGACGGCCAACAACCTGACGGACGCGCTGATCGCGTTCCACGGCGCGCTGTCGCTCACGCCCGATGATGCCGATCTCTGGCTCGAATCTGCCCGCGCCGCAATTTCCTTCGGCAGCACGGAAAGCAGCGTCACCGGTCAGGCCGTGGTCGACGCGCTGAACGGCTACGAGCTGACCCGCACCAAGGCCAAGCGCGCCGAGGCGCTCGCCGTGCTGGCCACCGCTCTCGAACGAAACGCCAATTACCGCCCGGCGCTCGACGCCTACAAGGCGAGCTTGGCGCTGGTTGCCTCCGACGAGGTGCAGACCGCCTACCTGCAGCTCAAATCGACGCAGGGCTTCCGCATCACCGAACACACGGTCGACGCCGACAGCGCCACGCCGCGGGCCTGTGCCACCTTCTCGGAGGCGCTGATCAAGACCACCGACTATACGCCCTTCGTGACGCTGAACGGCGAGGCGCCAAAGGCGGTCGAGACCAAGGATAAGCAGATCTGCGTCGAGGGCCTGACGCACGGCCAGACCTACAAGATCGCCTTCCGCACCGGCCTGCCGTCATCGGTCGACGAGACGCTCGACGCGCCTGTTTCCATCGACGTCTATATCAAGGACCGCGGCCAGATGGTGCGCTTCACCGGCGACAGCTTCGTGTTGCCCTCGACAGCGCGCCGCGGCATCCCGATCGTTTCGGTCAACCTGACCTCGGCCAACCTCAAACTCTACCGCATCGGCGACCGCGCCATCGCGCCGCTCTTGACCAACTCGCAGTTCCTGACCCAGCTCGACGGCTACAGCGCCCAGAACATCGAGGAACAGAGCGGCGAGCTGGTCTGGCAGGGGTCGATCGACATCGCCAACGAGCTCAACAAGGACATCATCACCAGCTTCCCCGTCGACGAGGCGCTGCCCGAACGCAAGCCCGGCATCTACGTGATGACGGCGACGGCGCCGAATGCGCCGGCGCAGGAGTGGGATTCGCAGGCGACGCAATGGTTCCTCGTCTCCGACATCGGCGTCAGCACCTATGCCGGCACCGACGGGCTCAACGTCTTCACCCGTTCGCTTGCCTCGGCAAAGCCGATATCAGGCGTCGAATTGCAGCTGCTTGCCAAGAACAACGAGGTGCTCGGCACGGCGACGACCGACGAAAACGGCCGCGCCACCTTCACCGCCGGCCTGATCCGCGGAACGGCGGCGCTGACGCCCGCCGTCATCGCCGCCAGGAACGGCACGGCGGACTATGTGTTCCTCGACATGACGCGGGCCGGCTTCGATCTCTCCGACCGCGGTGTTACCGGCCGCGCCTCACCCGGCGCGATCGACGTGCTGACCTTTACCGAACGCGGCATCTACCGCGCCGGCGAAACCGTCCATGCTCAGGCGCTTGCCCGCGACACCGACGGCAATGCCATCGAGAATCTGCCGCTGACTTTCATCTTCAGCCGGCCGGATGGCGTCGAAGACCGCCGGATCGTCAGCCAGACCAGCAATCTCGGCGGTTATTCCGTCGATTTCGCCACCCAGGCAAACGCCATGCGTGGCACCTGGACGATGAACATCTTCACCGACCCGAAGGGCAGCGCGATCGCCAGCAAGAGTTTCCTCGTCGACGATTTCGTGCCCGATCGCACCGACATGGAGATCAAGACCGAGGCCACGGAGATCGGCCCGGATACGCCGGCGAACATCACCATCTCAGGCAAATATCTCTATGGCGCCCCGGCCGTCGGCCTGACGCTCGAGGGCGATGTTGTCGTCAAGCCGACGCGTGAGAGCGCCGCCTATAAGGGCTTCCTCTTCGGGCTTGCCGACGAGGAGGCGAACGAGGATTCGCGTCTGCCGATCGAGGGGCTGCCCGAACTCGACGAAAACGGCGAAGCTTCGACGGACCTCACCGTCGGCGACCTGCCGGCAACGACGCAGCTGCTCAACGCCACCATTTATATGCGCATGCAGGAAGCGGGCGGTCGCGCCATCGAGCGCTCGCTTGTCCTTCCCGTGAAGAACGATCGCGCTTCGATCGGCATCAAGGCGGAATTTTCCGACGAGCTGCCCGAGAATTCCATCGCCAACTTCACGGTGATCGGCGTCAATGCCGAGGGGCAGAAGCAGGAGGCGAAGGGCCTGCGCTGGAAATTCTACAGCCTCAACCGCGAGTACCAATGGTATCGCGAGGGGACCGCCTGGAAATACGAGCCGGTCTATACCGCCGAGCAGATTTCCAACGGCAGCGTCGACGCGACGATGGATGGCGGCAAGATTTCCGTGCCGGTGACCTGGGGCCGCTACCGCCTCGAAGTGGAAAGCCCTGATGCCGACGGCCCGACCTCCAGCGTCGAATTCGACGCCGGCTGGTTCGTCGCCTCGACGTCGACCGAAACGCCGGACGGCCTGGAAATCGCCCTCGACAAGGACAGCTACAAGATCGGCGAAACCGCCAAGCTGAAAATCACGTCGCGCTACGGCGGCGAACTGATGGTGACGGCCGGAACCGAAAAGCTCGTCGGCGTGGAGAACGCCACGATCGGCGAGACCGGCGGCGAGATCGACATCCCGGTCACCGCGGACCTGGGCGCCGGCGCCTATGTCACGGCAACGCTCTTCCGCCCCGGCGCCGCGCAGGACAGCCACATGCCGATGCGATCGATCGGCATCAAGTGGCTGAAGGTCGATCCCGAGCAGCGCGCGCTGCAGGTCAAGCTCGACACACCAGAAAAGATGCTGCCGCGCGGACCGCTTGAGATCGGCCTGCAGGTGACCGGCGCCGGCGCCAACGAGGATGCCTACGTGACGGTTGCCGCCGTCGATGTCGGTATTCTCAACCTGACGCGCTATGAACCGCCGAATCCGGAAGACTGGTATTTCGGCCAGCGTCAGCTCGGTCTCGAGATCCGCGACCTCTACGGCCGGCTGATCGACGGCTCCCTGGGCGCGACCGGTAAGCTCAGGACCGGCGGCGACGGCGGCGCCATTGCGCTGCAGGCAAGCCCGCCGACGCAGAAGCTCGTCGCTTTCTTCTCCGGTCCGGTCAAGCTCGATGCCGAGGGCAAGGCGAAGGTCTCCTTCGACATTCCGCAGTTCAACGGCACGGCGCGCGTCATGGCGGTCGCTTGGTCGAAGACGGGTGTCGGCCACGGCGTCAAGGACGTCATCATCCGCGATCCCGTCGTCGTGACGGCGAGCCTGCCGAAATTCCTCGCACCCGGCGACAAGGCCAATCTGCGCCTCGACATCGCCAATACCGATGCGCCGGCCGGTGACTACAAGCTGCAGCTGACCGGCAATGATGCGGTCGGCATCGAGCAGGCTTCAGCCTCGCAAACAATCCGCCTCGAAGCGGGCGCGAAATCCGAACTGACGCTTTCGCTCATCGGCAAACAGCCGGGCGCCGGCAGCGTCTCGATCAACCTGTCCGACGCCTCCGGCATCTCGCTCGACCAGGTCGTCGATGTGCCGGTCCGTCCGGCATCCTTGCCGATCACCCAACGCAGGGTGCTGGCGCTGAAGCCGGGGGCCAAGCTGACGGTGGACAAGAACCTGTTGGCCGACAGCGTGCTGCCCGGCGCCTCAATCAGCGTCAACGTCACCCGTTCGGCGGCCTTCGACATTCCGGCGCTGCTGATGACCCTCGACCGCTACCCCTTCGGATGCGCCGAGCAGACGACCAGCCGGGCGCTGCCGCTGCTCTATTTCGCCGAAGTGGCGAAGCAGGCCGGCATCGAAAACGACGAGGACGTGCACAAGCGCGTGCAGGACGCGATCTATCGCGTGCTTTCCTACCAGGCCTCGGCCGGCAGCTTCGGCCTCTGGGGACCGGATTCCGGTGATGTCTGGCTCGATTCCTACGTCACCGATTTCCTGACGCGGGCCCGCGAAATGAAATATGACGTGCCGGAAAAGGCCTTCGTGCAGGCGCTCGAAAATCTGCAGAACACGCTGTCCTATACCACCGACATCAACGGCCAGGGCGACCAGATCGCCTATGCCATCTATGTTCTTGCCCGCAACAAGAAGGCCGCGATCAGCGATCTGCGCTATTATGCCGATACGATGATCAACCAGTTCCCGACGCCGCTCGCCAAGGCGCATATCGCCGCCGCTCTGGCGCTCTATGGTGACGCCCAGCGTTCGAAGAACATTTTCATCGACGCGCTGCAGATGTCGCAGCAATCGATGGTGTCGCGCGTCAATCTCTCGCGCACCGACTACGGCACTATACTGCGCGATGGTGCGGCGATCCTGGCGCTCGCCGCCGAAAGCCGGCCGGTGCCGCCTGTCATCCCAGATCTCGCCAAGTCCGTCGCCAAGGAATGGGGCCGCAGCAAATACAAGAGCACTCAGGAAGAAGCCTGGATGCTGCTTGCCGCGCGCGCCCTCCAGGGCGGTGACGACGGTCTGAAGATCGATGTCAATGGCGCGGCGCATAGCGGCGCCTATATGGCGCGCATGACCGGCGATGCGCTCGCCGGTCACCCGCTGACGCTGACCAACCAGACGAACGACTCCGTCTCGGCTGTCGTCACCACCGTTGCCGCTCCCACCGTGCCGCTGCCAGCCGGTGGCGACGGCTTCCTCATCGAGCGCAGCTATTACACGCTCGACGGCGAGCAGGCCAATGTCAGCGAGGCGAAGCAGAACGAGCGCTATGTGGTCGTCATCCATGTGCGCGAGACCAATGACTGGTCGTCGCGCATCGTCATTACCGACCTTCTGCCGGCCGGCTTCGAGATCGACAATCCGAACCTCGTCGACAGCGCCCAGATGACGAATTTCGATTGGATCGGCGAAATATCAGCCGCCCATACGGAATTCCGTTACGACCGCTTTGTCGCCGCCTTCAACCGCGCGCCCGGCGAGGAGCGTGAATTCAACGTCGCCTATGTCGTACGCGCCGTCACCCCCGGCACGTACGACCATCCGGCCGCAAGCGTCGAGGACATGTACCGGCCGGAGCTTTCGGCCCGCACGGCGACCGGCAAGATGGAGGTCATAGCAGCACAATAATGAGGCTGTGGCACAAGTTCGCGATCGGCTCCGCCGCCGGCATCCTTCTTGCCGGCGCGGCTCTCGTCGCGCTCGACGCGGCCGACCGGGCCTTTCCGCCGCCGCTCGACAAGGCAGCGGTGGTTTCACCCGAGGTGCTGGATGCCGATGGGCAGCTGTTGCGCGCCTTTGCGACGCCGGAGGGCCGTTGGCGGCTGAAGACTTTGGTCGCCGACGTCGATCCGCAATTCCTGCGCATGCTTGTTGCCTACGAGGATCAGCGTTTCTACGATCACGCCGGCATCGACGTCTGGGCGCTCGGGCGCGCCAGCCTGCAGTTCGTCCGCAACGGCCGCATCGTCTCCGGCGCCTCGACGCTTTCGATGCAGGTGGCCCGGCTGATCGAGCCGCGCGCGGAACGCTCGTTTTCGGCAAAACTTCTGCAGCTTGCACGCGCCGTGCAGATCGAACGGCGGCTGTCGAAGGAAGAGATCCTCGACCTTTATCTCACACATGCCCCCTATGGCGGCAACCTGGAAGGTGTACGCGCCGCAAGCCTTGCCTATTTCGGCAAGGAGCCGCGCCGCCTGACGGTGGCCGAGGCGGCGCTGCTGGTCGCCCTGCCGCAATTGCCGGAACGGCGGCGGCCGGACCGCAATCTCCAGGCCGCACAGGAGGCGCGCAAGCGCGTGCTCGACCGCGTCGCAGTGGCCGAGGCCGTCGGCGACGGTGAGGCGGAACGGGCCGAAGCTGTCGCCATTCCACCGCGACGCCTGCAATTGCCTGCCTTTGCCGCCCATCTCGGCGAAGCCGCATTGCGCAAGGAGCCTCTGGTCCTCAAGCACCAGACGACGTTGAAGAAGCAGGTGCAGCAGGGGCTGGAATCCGTTGCTCGCGCCGCGGCGATGAAACTCGGGCCGAAGCTTTCGCTCGCCATGGTAATGGCGGACGCGCAGACCGGCGCGATCGTCGGCGAGGTCGGCTCGGCCGATTATTTCGACGCCAGCCGCTCCGGCTGGATCGACATGACCCGCGTCAACCGCTCGCCCGGTTCGACGCTGAAGCCTTTCATCTACGGGCTCGCCTTTGAGCTGGGCCTCGTTTCCCAGGAGACGATCATCGAAGACCGGCCGGCCGATTTCTTCGGCTACCGGCCGCGCAATTTCGACATGAGCTATCAGGGCGACGTCACCGTGCGCGAGGCCTTGCAGCTCTCCTTGAACGTGCCGGCCGTCAAGCTGCTCGACGCCGTCGGGCCGTCGCGGCTCATGGTGCGCTTCCGCCGCGCCGGGGTGCGCCCGGTCCTGCCGCCGAACGAGACGCCGGGACTGGCGATCGGTCTCGGCGGCGTCGGCCTCACGCTGAAGGATCTGGTGCAGCTTTATACGGCGCTCGCCAATCGCGGCCAACCGGCAAGGCTTGGCGACGGCATCACCGGCACGCCGGGCAAAATCGACGGCGAACCGTTGCTGGAGCCGGTCGCCGTCTGGAACGTTGCCAATATTCTCTCCGGTGTCATTCCACCGGCCGGCGCACCGCAGCGCGGCATCGCCTATAAGACCGGCACCAGCTACGGCTATCGCGACGCCTGGTCGGTCGGCTATGACGGCCGGTATGTGCTCGGCGTCTGGGCCGGCCGGCCTGATAACAGCGCCGTGCCCGGTCTGACCGGCTATGGCACCGCCGCGCCGATCCTGTTCGAGGCCTTCGCCAAATCCGGCATCGCCACGACGCCCCTGCCCCGCCCGCCGGCAGGCGCCGTGCGCATCGCCCAGTCCGAATTGCCGATCAGCCAGCGGCGTTTTGCACTGAATGCCAGCGGCCTGCTCGTCGCCTCCGGCCGCGAGCCCGCGCCGCAGATCGTCTATCCGCCCGAGGGCGCCCATATCGATCTCGGCGCTGGAGCTGGCGATCTATCGCCGCTGATGCTGAAGCTGCAGGGCGGCCGCGCGCCCTTCCGCTGGCTCGCCAACGGTAAGCCCTTACCCGATCTCTCGCGCCGGCGCACCCAGCAATGGCTACCCGACGGCGGCGGCTATTCGAAACTGACCGTCATCGATTCAGCCGGACGCGCCGCAAGTGTGGGCGTTTTCATCGACTGAGGGAACCAAAGACCGGGCACAACCGTTGGAAAAGGTCTCCCTCCAACGTCAGACGGCCTCATGACTCTTCCGACAGCGACCTACCGGATACAGTTCCGCAACGGCATGACTTTCGATCGTGCCTGCGACCTCGTTCCCTACCTCAAGACGCTCGGCATCAGCCACCTCTACGCCTCGCCGATTTTCACCGCCGTCAACGGCTCGACTCACGGCTATGACGTCACCGACGCCAATGAGATCGATCCGGCGCTTGGGGGTCGCGCCGGGTTCGACCGGCTGACGGAAAGCCTCGCCTCGGCGGGCATGGGACTGGTTCTCGACATCGTTCCGAACCATATGGCCGCTTCGCCTGACAACGCCTGGTGGCGGGACGTGCTGGCCTTCGGCCCGCAGAGCGCCTATGCCAGCCATTTCGACATCGACTGGAGCGAACCGCTGACCCTGCCGCAGCTCGGCCAGGATTTCGAAGAGGCGCTGGCATCAGGCGAACTGCGCCTCGTGCTCGACGAGACGCACGGCAATTTCGCCTTGGCCTATTTTCAGACGCTGTTGCCGGTGAACCCGAGCAGCTACGGCGCGATCGCCAACCGGCTTGACGATCCGGTCGCAATGCGAATGGCCGAGGCCGCGGCCGCGACCTCAGGCGAGGACTTCGCCCGCGCGCTGCGCGACATCCTCTTCGAGGGAGGCGATCGGGCGGTCCTTCAGGAAAAACTCGAGGACGTCTCGTCCGATCGCGAATTCCTGAGGAGCCTGCATGACGAGCAGTATTGGCGGCTGATCCATTGGAAGGAAGCGGCGCGGCATCTGAGTTACCGCCGCTTTTTCGAGGTGACCGGACTGGTCGGCACCCGCGTCGAGGATCCCCATGTGTTCGACGACATGCACCGGCTGGTGCTCGAACTCGTGCGCCATGGCAAGGTGCAGGGCCTGCGCATCGACCATGTCGACGGGCTCGCCGAACCCAAGGCCTATCTCGACAGGCTGAGGGCAGCAGTCGGGACAGACACCTATATCGTCGTCGAAAAGATCCTCGGGGCGGGCGAGGTCCTGCCGGTGAGCTGGCCGGTCGCCGGCACCACCGGATATGAATTCATCGCCGCCCTCGGCGAGCTCTTCATCGACGCCGGCGGCCTGCGGATATTGGACGATGCCTATCGCAGCCTCGCCGGCGAAGCGGGCGATCTCGATGAGGGCCGCCGGCAGGCCAAGCGACAGATGGTCGAGCGCAATTTCGCCGGTGAGACCGGCAGGCTGGTAGCGATGGCGGCCGGCATCTTTCCCGAGATAAGCCGGGAAGAGATTGCCACCGCCATACGCGAGCTGCTGATCGCATTCCCCGTCTACCGCACCTATGGCGACGGTGGTCAGCTGAGCTGGCAGGATTCGGCCGTTCTTGCCGCAACCGCATCGCAAGTGATGGCGCGGCTCGACGACCGGCGCGCGCTCGACTACGTGCTGAAGCTTCTCGAAGGCAAGATCGAAGGCGATGCGGCACACGAATTCCGAATCCGCTTTCAACAGCTGAGCGGGCCGGTCATGGCGAAGGCGATGGAGGATACGCTGTTCTACCGCTATAACAGGCTGCTTGCCGCAAACGAGGTCGGCGGCGAACCGGGCAAGGCGCCCGAGGGCCCGGATGGCTTCCATCGTCGCATGGCCGAGCGGGCGCGGCTGCAGCCGCATGGGCTTTCGGCAAGCTCCACGCACGATACCAAACGTGGCGAGGATGCGCGCGCGCGGCTCTATGTCCTGAGCGAGGGTGCGGATGTGTTTGCCCAGGCGGTAGCGCGTTGGCGTGATATGAACCGGCCCTGGCTGAAGGATCTGCCAGATGGGGCGGCGCCGGAGCCCAATACCGAATGGATGCTGTATCAGGCGCTCGCCGGCGTCTGGCCGGAGGAATTCGACAGAGCACAGATGGAAAACCTTCGCGCCCGCTTTACCGATTACGCGGTCAAGGCGGTGCGCGAGGCGAAATTGCGCAGCGCCTGGACCGACCAGGAGGGCGCCTACGAGGAGGCGATCACAGTCTATGCGGCGGCGCTGGTGTCGCCGGACAATGACGCCTTCCTGGAAGATTTCGAAAGGGTGCTGCAGCCCTTTATTGCGGCCGGCTACGTCAACAGCCTGTCGCAGACATTGCTCAAGCTGACGGCGCCTGGCATTCCCGACATTTACCAGGGCGCGGAAGGTTTCGACTTCAGTCTTGTCGATCCGGACAATCGCCGGCCTGTCGATCACGCCAGCCTGACGGCCTGGCTGGATGAAGCCGGACCCATCGCCAAGCTCCAGGCGGCGGCCTTGAAGCAGCGCATCATCGCAATCGGCCTGCAGCTGCGCCAGCGGCACCCGGTTCTCTTTGCCGGGGGTGACTATCTGCCGTTGAAGACGACGGGCAGCCGCCGTGATCATGTGCTGGCTTTCGCCCGCGTGCACAACAGCGAATTCGCAATCACCGTCGCCCCGCGGCTGATGTTCGGCTGGCTCGATCCCGGCGTGCTTTTTGCCGGCCCGGAGTTCTGGGAGGACACGGGGATCGCGGTGCCCTCCCCTCTCCATGGCTTGAAGGCGGATCTCGTGACGGGAAAAACGATCGAGCCGGGAGGCAGCATTTCGGTCGCCGCACTGCTCGGGAGCCAGCCGCTCGGGCTGATCAGTCCGATCTGAGCCTCGGGCGCGATTTGAGGATCGGGCGACGACGCCGTCGCGCCCGCAACGCGGCGGTTTCGAAAAAATCGATGTCGTCAAGATTAGCGCTTGACCTTCCAGTTGCTGGAAGGTGGATAAGCCTCTCCAACTGCCCTTTGGGGCACAGGAGATAGCCATGGATACCAAGCACGAACACGACGACCATCATCATGACAGCCACGGCGACGGTCACTGCCATTGCGGCCATGATCATCAGGAGAAGGCTGCCGAAGCGGTGATCCGTGATCCCGTCTGCGGCATGACGGTCGATCCGCGAGCCGGCAAACCTTCGTTCGACCACATGGGCCGCCTCTATCATTTCTGCTCCGAGAGCTGCCGCACGAAGTTTGCGGCGCAGCCGCAGGATTATCTGACGGCGAAGGATCCGGTCTGCGGCATGGCCGTTGATCGTTCGACGGCAAAATACTTCGCCAAATTCGAAGGCGAGAAATTCTACTTCTGCTCGGCCGCCTGCCAAACCAAATTCGAGGTTGACCCCTCGGCCTATCGCAACGGCGCCCGTCCGGCGGCAAAGCCGGCGGCGAAGGGTACGCTCTATACCTGCCCGATGCATCCGGAAGTCGTCAGCGACGGGCCCGGCGACTGCCCGAAATGCGGCATGGCGCTGGAGCCGATGGGCATTCCTCCGGCCGACGAAGGACCGAATCCGGAACTTGTCGATTTCGTCAGACGGCTTTGGGTCAGCGCCATCCTTGCCCTGCCGCTGCTGGCGCTCGGGATGGGACCGATGCTCGGCCTGCCGCTCCGGGAAGCGATCGGCGAACCGCTGGCGACCTATATTGAGCTAGCGCTGGCAACACCGGTCGTGCTGTGGGCCGCCCTGCCGTTCTTCCGCCGCGCCTGGGCCTCTCTCGTCAACCGCAGCCCGAACATGTGGACGCTGATCGGCATCGGTGTCGGCACCGCTTATGTCTACAGCGTCGTCGCCACGCTTGCGCCCGGTCTTTTCCCGATGAGCTTTCGCGGCCATGGCGCCTCGGTGCCTGTTTATTTCGAGGCGGCCGCCGTCATCGTCGCCCTGGTCTTCGTCGGCCAGGTGCTGGAATTGAAGGCACGCGAGCGGACCGGCTCGGCAATCCGCGCTCTGCTCGACCTCGCGCCGAAGATGGCGCGGCGTATCGATGCCGATGGCAACGAGAGGGACGTGCCGGTGGAGGAGATCCAGACCGGCGACCGGCTGCGCGTGCGCCCGGGCGAGCGCGTACCGGTGGATGGCTCCGTGCTGGAGGGCCAGTCGACCGTTGACGAATCGATGATATCGGGCGAGCCCCTGCCCGTCGAGAAGACGACGGGCGACGGGCTGACCGGCGGCACGATCAACAAGAACGGCTCCCTCGTCATGTCGGCCGAGAAGGTCGGCGCAGACACGGTGCTGTCGCGCATCGTCGACATGGTCGCCAAGGCGCAGCGTTCGCGGGCGCCTATTCAGGGCGCCGTCGATCGGGTGTCGGCCTTCTTCGTGCCCGCCGTCGTCGCCGTCGCCATCCTTGCCTTCGTCATCTGGGCGGCCATCGGACCGGAGCCGAGCCTGGCAAACGCGCTGCTTGCCGCGGTCGCCGTTCTGATCATCGCCTGCCCCTGTGCGCTCGGTCTTGCAACGCCGATGTCGATCATGATCGCGACCGGGCGCGGCGCTGGCGAAGGTGTGCTGATCAAGGACGCCGAAGCGCTGGAGCGCTTTTCCAAGGTCGACACGCTGATCGTCGACAAAACCGGCACGCTGACCGAAGGCAAGCCTGTGCTCACCGACATCGTCGCCGTCGGCGGCGTCGAGGAGAACGGGCTGCTGTCGCTGGCCGCGAGCCTCGAGCGCGGCTCCGAGCATCCGCTGGCCGAAGCGATCGTTGCCGGCGCCGAAGAGCGCGGTGCCGCCTTCGTGGAGGTGACCGGTTTCGAGGCGAAAACCGGCAAGGGGGTCCAGGGCATAGCCGACGGTGCAAAGGTGGCGCTCGGCAATGCGGCGCTGCTCGCCGATCTCGGCGTCGATCCGTCGGCGCTGTCGGAGAAGACCGAAGTCCTGCGTGGCGATGGCAAGACGGTGATGTTCGTGACGCTCGACGGCAAGCTTGCCGGTCTCGTCGCCGTCGCCGACCGGGTCAAGCCGACGACATCAGCCGCCATCAAGGCGCTGCACGACAGCGGGCTGAAGATCATCATGGCGACCGGCGACAACGAGCGCACGGCGCGGGCGGTGGCGAAAAGCCTCGGCATCGACGAGGTCCGTGCCGACGTGCTGCCGGAAGGCAAGAAGGCGCTGATTGAGGAACTGCGCGCCAAAGGTGCGGTGATCGCCATGGCCGGCGACGGGGTCAACGACGCCCCGGCTCTTGCGACCGCCGATGTCGGCATCGCCATGGGCACCGGCGCCGATGTTGCGATGGAAAGCGCCGGCATTACATTGGTTAAAGGCGATCTCAACGGGATCGTCAGGGCGCGGCGGCTGGCGGAGGCGACGATGCACAATATTCGCCAGAATCTCGGCTTCGCCTTCGGCTACAACGCGCTCGGCGTGCCGGTCGCCGCCGGCATCCTCTATCCGGTTTTCGGCTTGCTGCTCTCGCCGATGATCGCGGCGGCGGCGATGAGCCTCTCGTCCGTATCGGTGATATCAAATGCGCTGAGACTGCGCTTTGCAAAATTATAGGAGACGGCCATGAATATCGGCGAAGCATCCGAGCGGTCCGGCCTGCCTTCGAAGACCATCCGCTACTACGAGGATATCGGCCTGATCCGCCCCGAAAGGGGCGGAAACGGCTATCGCGACTATGCTGCGGCCGATGTTCACAAGCTGCGCTTCCTGCAGCGTTCACGCGGCCTCGGCTTTTCCGTCGAGGAATGCCGGCAATTGCTGGCGCTTTATGAGGACAAAGCCCGGGCGAGTGCCGATGTCAGGGACATTGCCGAGATGAAACTCGGGGAGATCGACCGCAAGATCCGCGAACTGACGGAACTTCGCCACACTCTCGAGCATCTCGTGCATGCCTGCCATGGCAACGACCGGCCGGACTGTCCAATCCTCGAGGAGCTCTCGGACGGTCCCTGACCATTCTGGGAAAGCCGGGAGGGTCTAGCTGACCGTCTGGAACGGCGCCGGCTCGGCGGGCTCGTCCTCGTCTCCGTCCTCAAACACGCCCTCATCGAGGCGATGCTTGATCGCAAGCGCGTAAATCACGTCGAGAATATTGCGGTCCTTGAGATGAGGATCGGTCAGAGCGAGAAGCGAAGCCCTGACGAAAATCAGCGGCGTGATGATCCGTCATGTAATTGTCATAAACAATCGCCGATTTAAGGCACATATGCGTTTGCGGAATTTCCCCGGTTCGGCGGCGGCGATTTCGGGCTGGCATGATTTTTTTTTGCCGCCGGGAATAAAATCAGCCGCGCTTACGTATACTCAAGCATGGAACGCAAAGACCGCCCCTTCGATGTCATCGGACAGCTTGCAGCGCTAAGGCGCTATGCTCGCGCGCTGGTGCGCAACTCGGATGAGGCGGAGGATCTGGTGCACGATGCTCTGGTGCGCGCCTTCGAGAAGCGAAAGAGCTTCCGAAGCGGTGGCAACCTGCGTACCTGGCTGCTTTCCATCCTGCACAATGCCCACATCGATCGTCTTCGCCAGAACCGGTCGCTGGCGCGTCGCCATGACGAAGCGGCTGTCGACGCCGAGCAGTCGCTGCCGGCCGGCCAGGAACATGCGGTGCGCCTGCAGCAGGTGCGCGACGCCTTCTTCGACCTGCCGGAGGAGCAGCGCGAAGCGCTGCATCTCGTTGCCATCGAAGACCTTTCCTATCAGGAAGCCGCCAATGCGCTCGGTATTCCGATCGGCACGCTGATGTCGCGCATTTCCCGCGCCCGGGCGCAGCTGCGCGAATTCGAGGAGAGGTCGCCGCGCGTTTCGCATCTCAAATTAATCGGAGGGAGCGGCAATGAAAGCAGTTGATCCGATCATCGATGCCGATCTCGACGCCTACGTGGATGGCGAGCTCGATGTCGCCCGCCGCATTCAGGTCGAGTCCTATCTCTCGGAGAATCCGGCGACTGCCGCCAAGGTCATGGCCGATCTGAGCATGAAGGGTGAGCTGCGCCTGGCGCTTGCCGGCGAAAATGCCTTCGGCCGTCCCGAGACCCGCGATGCCGCCCGCCGGCTGGAACGTGGCCTTTCCTATGGCCGTATCTTCCATTCCATGCAGCGCATCGCCGCCGTCGGCATTCTGGTCACCACCGGCTGGGTGGCGCATAATTCGTTCGGCGCCTTTTCGGCGACCGAGGTATCGGCGTCGGTGCCCGCACCCGCCTATGTCGAGGATGCCGTCCGCGCCTATCAGACCGCGGCACTGCGCCAATCAATGCCGCCGCAGACGCCGGCCACCTACAGCGCGGACGATATTCGCGCCGCCACCGCCATCGTCATGCCCGAACTGCCTGGGGATTGGAAAGTCGCCGACGTGCAGATCTTCCCGTCCGAATTCGGCCCCAGCGTCGAAATGGCGATCGAGCAGTCGGATGGAAAGCGGCTGTCGCTTTTCGCGGTCCGTCCCGGGGCCTTCGAGGTCAAGCCGGTCAGTCATCTCACGCTGGAAAAAGCAGAAGCCGCCTATTGGCAGATCGGCGAGGTCGCCTATGCGCTGATCGCCGACGACAGCGGTCTCAATCTCGACCAGGCGGCCGAACGGCTCGCCCGCTCGCTCTATTAATTCAAACCGAGGAGATCAGCATGAACCCGATCAATTCCCGCTACGGTGCCGCGGCAGGCACCCAGGCCCTGTTCGACGAGGGCCTGCGCCAGCATATGCTGCGCGTCTACAATTATATGGCTCTCGGCCTCGTCATCACAGGCATCGTCGCCTTCGTCGTCGGCTCGACGCCGGCCCTCTACGTCCCGATCTTCGGCTCGCCGCTGAAGTGGGTCGTGATGCTGGCGCCGCTCGCCTTCGTCTTCTTCTTCTCGTTCAAAATCCAGACGATGTCGGCCAGCACCGCCCAGGTCACCTTCTGGGCCTTCTGCGCCGTGATGGGCCTGTCGCTCGCCTCCGTCTTCCTGGTCTTCACCAAGACGAGCATCGCACAGACCTTCTTCATCACTGCCGCGATGTTCGGTTCCATCAGCCTCTACGGCTACACGACGAAGCGTGACCTGTCGAAGATGGGCTCGTTCCTGATGATGGGTCTGTTCGGCATCATCATCGCCGGCATCGTCAACATCTTCCTGGGTTCGAGCGCGCTGCAGTTCGCGATCTCGGTGATCGGCATCGTCGTCTTCGTCGGCCTCACCGCCTACGACACGCAGAACATCAAGGAACAGTATTCGGAAAACTACGATCAGGAATCGAACCAGAAGCTCGCCGTCTTCGGTGCGCTCTCGCTCTACCTGAACTTCGTCAACATCTTCCAGCTTCTGCTCAACTTCACGGGCGAGCGGGAATAGAACTGCGCTTCTGGGGGCAATGGAAGCGCAAGAGCGTCCGGTCTGCAATCTGTGACAGGATGGCAGACCGGGCGCTCACTCGCAAAGACCCGGCCGGACGTCGACCCGGCCGGTTTTTTCTGTTTCAGATGATGCCCCAGGCGCGGTAGCGGCCGCGGCCGGTGATTTCACGAATGCCGATCTCGTTGACGAGGTTCAGCGCGCCACGCGGCGTGATGCGCAGCTGACGGGCGATCATCGCTGCCGACACCATCGGCCGCGACAGGATGAAGTCGGCAAGTTCCGGCAGGCTGCTGTTCGAGCGGCGGCCGCGAAAGCGCAACTCCATTTGCGTGCGAGCCAGCGACAACCGGTCGATTTCCTTGAGGCCGGCCGCCGCAGCCAACTGCATCGCCTCAAGAAAGGCTTGCAGCCGCGTCGCCCGGTCACGGGCCCGACGCCGCTCGTGGCGCACCAATTTCAGCCCGCTGTAAAAGGAAAAGAGATGGGAAGCGACCTTGCCGCGGGCGCGCAGGTAGCTTTCGACGAGAAGTCCGCCGAGCCAATGCTGACGCCGCAACGGCTCGATCCTGTCCCAGGTTTCGAACAGGATGACGGCGCCGAGAACCGGCGGCAGGCTGTCGGCCAGGGGCAGCACGCCTCGCCACTCCGCAAGCCGCTGCTCCTCATCCCATTCCTCGTCGCCCAGCAGGCCGAGGGGGTCATCGTTGCGCTTGGCCGGAGATATTGCCGCCGCCTCGCCGGACGGCGCTTTGCCCGTATGGATGTCGATGAGCTTCTGCGAGCGGGCAAGAATGGCATCGATCTCGGCCATCTCGGCGGCGAGCGGCGCGTCTCCATCCTCGCCCTCATCGTCGGCCTCGACCGCAGCGGCCGGGCTCTTGGCCTCCTGAGTGAGGCCCTCCCCTTCCCCCGTGGTCGCCGTCAGCGTCGCCAGCCCCGAGGCGCCGAGCGCCCAGGACGGCTCGCCGGTCCAGATGCGCCGACGCGTCCGCAGCACCGAATGGGCGATCGTCAATTCATGGCTCGGAGCGCGGCTATCCATATGCGCGTCGTGCAGAACGAGATCCTCGACATGAACGAGTTCGCCGGCAACCCATAATGCGCCGGCGGCATCGAAGAAATGGCTGCGTTCAGCAAACCCCTCACCCACCGGCGAGCGCAACACCCGCTCGTCCAGTCGCGCCAACGCATCCTCCGCCGCAGCGAGCAATGGAAGTAGGGTCTGAAGCATCGTACCGTCGATATCATAGCGCATTGTTAAGCTTTGCGGTTTTTCACAAATGGAAGCAAAACAGCTATTTTCTTCCGCCATCTATGACATGGTTAACGGTTTGTTTCAACAAAAGCGCGGAGAAGCAAGCAAAGAAGATGGCGATTGCCGATCCACAATCCCTTTAAACCGCTGCGACTGGCGCGAAGCTTTTGAGCCCTTCATCCCGTTTTTCTCGCCATCGGACCATTGGCCCGCATCAATGCCATTAGCATCGGACCGAGCGAGAACTCGCCGCGCTCCGCCCGCCGCGTCAGATCACGCAAATAGCCGCCGGCCGAATTGATATGGCCGCCGCGTTCCAGAATGCAGGCGATCACGGTGGCAGCATTTTCCGGCCCCATGACGTCGCAGGCTTGCTGATAGGCACTGGGGCTGACGCCGAGGGTGGAACGAACGACGACCGCGGCGGCCATCAAATCCCGCCAGCTGCCGATCCCGCCGCCCGGCCCATAGGCAACAATCTCGGGGCAGGCCTGCAGCACCATGGCAAGGGGGAAGGATTTCGGCGGCTCCCGCCACGGCCGCGGCTCTTCCTCCGACTTTGCGCCCTGCTTCGTTTCGAAGCTTGGTTCAAGTTCAGATGTGGGGTGTGGGTTTGAATTATGTATGTGCCAACCGTTTCGGCTGTCATTGGCGTCCGTTTTTTCTGTTTTCGTCTTCGATTCCAGCGTCTTGACGATCAATTGGCGGAAAGCTTCGAGATCGGTCAGCAGGCTTTGAATCTCCGCTGCCGACGGACGGCGCGGCAGGCTTGCCGACAGGCGATTGAAATGCTGCTGCATCTCGATCCATTCGCCGGCGATTTCCTCTTCCAACGCGATCTCGATGAGCTTGGCGATGTCACGCCGGCAAAGGCTCAGCCGCTCTCTCAGGCGCTTCCATTCGAGCTTGTCGGCCTGCACCTGGGCGGCCTGTGCCTCGATCTCGCGAGCGCGCACGAGGAGTGGCGCCAGGCTGAAGCCGAAGGCCTCCCCAAGCCCGCCCTCACCGTTACGGCGGGCGAAACGTTTCCCGTTCGGACTGTCGCGCCGGATGATCAGGCCAGACTCCACCAGCATCGCCAGGTTTCGCCGCAGCGTGGTGCCGGCCATGCCATGCGTGCGCAGCGACAGCTGTTCGTTCGAAGGAAAGACGACGAAACCGTTGGCCTCGGCAATCTCGTTCTTCGGATAGAAGGTCAACAGCGCGTTGAGAACGGCAAGCGCACGATCGGATACGCCGACCATCTCCTTTGCTTCGCAGAGCGCGCGAAAGATCTTCCATTTGTCGACCGATGCATCCGGATCGACCTTGCTGGCATTTTCCTGATTTGCCAGCATGCCAAGCGTCATCGATCGCCGCCCAAAAGGCGTCGATACATATTGAGGCTCCATGTCCCTCACCTTTTTTCAAGGCAAAAGAAATCTACCACCCAAAAGGATGCCGAAGATGCTTGACACTGATTCGAGGAAGTGCGATTCTCAGATTGTCCAGATATGAGAAAGGCTTCCGCGGCGGCAACGTTCGGAGGCTTTTTTCTTTTGCGGTCTACTCTCCTGCTTGCAACTTGCCGGCCTGATAGGCTTCGTAAAGCTCATCGAGACGGCGTGAAATGTAAGCGCCGAAATCCGGCGCATCGCCTGTTTTCAACGCGATCGTGAAGGAATTGCCGGCGCTCCTGATTCGGCCGGCAATCTTGCCGCCGCTCTTCGGCATCCAGTCATATTCGGTTGGCTCGGGCTTGGCCTCTTTCCTGGCAAGCTCGGCGACCAGAAGCTCGAATCGGCGGTCGCTCTCCTGCGCCCTGAACCCTTCCGAGTCGATTAGCTTTGCAAGCCGCGCCGCCGTCGTCCCATTCCAGTCCTGGGCAAGCGCCATCCACTTGCGCCGTCCGATACCAGGCGCGTCCCCCACCAACCTGATGATTTCGGCCGGAATGGCCTTGGCGACCGACAACAGCTTCGATAGCTCCGTCTTGTCAGTGGACAGCGCCTTCATGATGACGGGACGCTCAAAGCCCTTGAGCTCGAGATTGAGAGCGAAGACGGCGCGTTCGATATAGGAAAGGTTCCGGCGCGCCGAATTCTCAATGCCCTGTGCAATGACGACATCGGTATCGTCGAGCTGACGGACGATCGCCTGCACTTTGCGGCCGAGCAGTTTGACGGCCTGCAGGCGGCGATGGCCGTAGGCAATTTGGTAACGCTCGCCGTCTTCAGGATGGCGCCGAACAAGGATCGGCACCTCCTGGCCATTATCGGCAATCGACTGCACCAGCTCGTCCTCGAAATCGAGCGGCTGGTCGGCAAGGCGGTCGCGGACGAAGGAAGAATCGATCAGATCGGGATCGAGTTCGACGATGCGCTCGCCGGAGAGCAAAGCCTCCTGCATCGCCCTGCTCTCTTCCTCCATGCGGCCAAGGGTCAACGCCATTGTCCGAACCGGACCGGCCGATCCGCGCGAAGAAGGCTCCTCGTAGTTGGCCGCGGCCAACTCCTGCGCCGTATCGTCGAAAAGACCTTTCAGGCGGTCGCGTCTGCTCATGTGCGGCCCCAGGCTTTGTGAATGCCGGCAAGAACCTCGCCATTGGCAGCATTGACCGATTCCAGCGCCCGGTCGTACGTTGAGCGGCGCACCTGCCCCTTCTCGATTTCGTAAAGCGTCTGCTTTGTCAGCCCGGCATCGGCGATTGCCGTCGATTTGAGGATGGTTGCCGTCAGCACGTCGTCGCCGAACAGGCTGCGCAGCAGGGCAACGATCTGCGACTGCGGCGCATCGAAGGGTTCGTGGCGGGTGACGACATATTTGATGAAGTCGTGCTGCAGGTCGCCGCCGGCCCTGCGAACCACAGAGAGAAGATCCGAGGTCATCAACAGGAACTGCGACATGGAGGCGACATCGACCATCTGCGGGTGGATGGTGATGAGCAGCGACGTGGCGGCGCAAACGGCGCCGAGGGTGAGGTAGCCGAGCTGCGGCGGGCAGTCGATCACCACCACGTCATAATCGGCCTCGACCTCGGCAATAGCGACGCCAACGCGACGGAAAAACAGCTCGGCCGGCTTCTGGCGATCATTGAGCGCCCGCGGCGTCTCATGCTCGAACTCCATCAGCTCGAGATTGCCGGGCACCAGATCGAGTCCGTCGAAATAGGTCTTGCGGACGATCTCCTTCAGCGGCTTGCGAGCCGCATCGTAGCGGATGGCGCCGTAAAGCGTATCGCCGTCGGAAAGATCGAATTCCGGCTGAACGCCCAGCATGGAGGAGAGCGAGGCTTGCGGGTCGAGATCGATTGCCAGCACCCGGTAACCCTCCAGCGCCAGATATTGCGCCAGATAAAGCGTCGTCGTCGTCTTGGCCGAACCGCCCTTGAAATTGGTGACTGCGACCGTCTGCAACTTTTCGCCGGGGCGACGCCACGGGAGGTAGCTCAGCGCGTCCTTCGGCTTGAGGTTCGCCATATAATGGCGCAATTCATTGATCTGACCGAGCGTATAGGAGCGTCGACCATTCGACGAAAGTTCCGGCTGCGGCCCCTTGCCGTCCAGCGAAAGCTGACGAAGATAACCGTCGGAAACACCGATCATCTGCGCGGCTTCGCCGGAAGAGAACGTGCGCAGCGTCTTCTGCGCAAGCGGCGGAAACAGCTTGTCGCGGAGGAGCTTCAGTTGCCGCGAAAGCTGGCTCGCATGCCGCTCGATCCGCACGTCTGTCGTCGATACGCTAATGTTGTCCAA
>NZ_CP101427.1:0-550430 GCF_051123975.1 Rhizobium sp. YTUHZ044 | reverse complement strand
GATCTCTTTCCTGCGTAACTGCGCAATTTTGAACGAAAGCGCTTCAGTTGCGCAGTTACTATATGCCGCGATTCGTGACCGAATTACAAATGCTTAACCAAAACGCGCATCAGAGCCGGCAAAACAGGCTCCGAAAAACGCAGGTTTGGCGGCTTGGATGGCGGTGATTCGCACCGCCCGAGATGCCGACAGGCAAGGCCTGCATGCTCAACATGCATATGAATTTCCGCGCTCCAGCCAACCGATTCGGCTCCACCCGGCCGATCGGACGCGGCCGGCCGGGGGAGTGTCGGGTTTTATTTACCCATCATCTGCTTGGCGTTATCAGGCGTAATCGCGGTGGTGTCGACTGTGACGGTTGCCGGCACCGACGAGGCGCAATCGAGTAATATCGACTTTGCCATGTCGATCGCTTCCTTCGCGCCCGTGGGATAGGTAAAGGTCGCGGACCAATCACCCTTCGCGACCGCTTCAATCCCGCCGGCAGGGCCAGGCAAGCCGTCGGTGCCGATGATCTTCACGCTCTTGCCGGCGCCTTTTGCAGCAAGCAGCGCACCGGCCGCCATCATGTCGTTGCTGGCATAGACCATCTTGATATCGGGATGAGCCTGCAACATAGCCGCGAAAGCCGTTTGCGCTTTGTCCGGCAGCCAGTCAGCTGCCTGTTCTGCAACGATCTGAATCTTAGGATTGGCCTTCACACCATCTTTGAAGCCGTTCAGCCGTTCGACGGCCGGTGTCGAACTCGGCAGCCCCTCCAGCACGGCAGCCTCGCCGCCATCTGGAAGAAGCGTCTTGCTCGTATATTCGCCGGCTGCCAAAGCAATCTTGTAATTATCGCCACCGATGAAAGCTGTGTAGTCCTTGCCGGCTTCACCGTTCGTCTTACGATCGAGTTCGATGACCGGGATACCCGCGTCCATTGCCCGCTTGACGGCAGGGGTAAGCGGAGCCGCTTCGAAAGGCGATATCAACAGGAGGTCAACCTTTTGCGTTATGAAATTGTCGACCTGTGATGTCTGAGTGTTCACATTGCCGGCCCCGTCGGCAATCTGCAGCGTAAACTGGGGGACCGCCTTGGCGGCCGCCTCCAGCTCATCGTTGACATGCTGGCGGTATGGCTCAGCGTTGTTGGCTTGCGAGAAGCCGATGACGAATTCGCCGTCTTTGGCGCAAGCCTTCACGAGCGGATCGGCAGCTTGGGCCACGCTCACAGAACCGACGCAACAGCAGGCCAGTAGCAGGATTCGCCAGGTATTTGATGACTGAAATGTAGTCCGTATCATTGCTTTCTCCTCCACATTGATCCCGGATCCACCTTCCGGGAGGTGCCGCCACATTACCTGCCCAACCCTTCGCGGCGACGAACGAGGGATTGAAGGACTGCCGCCAAGACAATGATTGCCGCCGTGGCAAGCAATTGCATCGCTGGCGTGATGTTGTTGAGCTGCAGAATATTGGCTAAGGCACCCAGCATGATCGTGCCGGCGATCGTTCCGACCATGGAACCCGCGCCGCCAAACAGACTGGTTCCTCCAATCACCACGGCGGCGATGGCAGTCAATTCGTATCCGGTGCCATCATTGGCGCTACCGAAGTTGAATTGGCCGGCGTGGACGATGCCGGCTAGCGCGGATGCAAAGCCTGTTATGGCATAGACGGCGATCTTGATCGCCGAGACAGGAACGCCCGATATGCGGGCGGCACGCTCATTTCCGCCAACCGCATAGACGTAACGGCCGAACCGCGTTGTATTGAGAAGGATCGTGGCGATGAAGGCGAAAATCAGAAAGACGATGGTGGCTACCGGAACGACGTTGCCGAACAGACGGCCGCCCAGGATTGCGAAGATCGGCGGAGCAAGGCCTGGCCCCTCGCCATACGATATATTGATGTATTGATTTCCCGAGACCACGAGTGCCAGGCCTCGAGCAGCCTGCAGCCCCGCAAGGGTCACGATGAATGCTTCGAGCCGAAACTTGCTTGAGATTGCTCCTTGGACCAACCCGAAACAAGTTCCCATCAGGAGCACCGCCACAACCGTCGTAATTAGCCCGAAGCCACCAGAGACCATCAGCGTTGCAGTAACAACGCTCGCAAGACCAAGGGTCGCCCCGACCGATAGATCGATCCCGGCGGTGATGATCACAAACGTCATCCCGATCGCGATGATGCCGGTTTCGGATACCGCGCGGACGATGTTGGCGATGTTGTCGGGCTGGAGAAACAGGATAACGCCGTGCCGGCGGGGAGAGAATATGATGCCGCCGGCAAAGACCAGCACAAGGCCGATCAGGCTTTGGAAGCGCACTATCACAGCAAGCGGATCAATACGCTTAGCAGGCTGTATCGCTGGATTGGACGTGATCTGCTGTTCGGACATCATCCCTCCCTCCCGTTGGCAGCGGCCAGAACCTCATGCTCGCCCACGCCGCCGGAAAATTCGGCAACGCTGCAGCCGTCGCGGAGAACCACTATTCGGTCGCATAAGCCGATCAGCTCCGGCATTTCGCTTGAAGCGACAAGAATGCCCAATCCGTCCGAGGCAAATTTGCGCAGGCGAGTGTAAATCTCCCCCTTCGCTCCGACGTCAACACCACGGGTCGGCTCGTCGAGAAGCAACAAGCTGGGATTGCCCAATACCTCCTTCGCAAGGACGACCTTCTGTTGATTGCCGCCAGAAAGAGCACCCACCGCGATCCGGGGGTTCTTCGGACGAATGTCGAAATTCCCGAACGAGTTCTTAATCGCATCGTCCTGTCGACGCGCAGACAACAAGCCATTCGGCGATATCCGCCGAATGATCGACATCACCAGATTGAGGCCAACAGACATACGCAACATAAGTCCGGCACCGCGCCGATCATCGGTTACGAATGCGAGACCAACTCTGCGCGCAGCGGCGATGGATCTGAGCCTTGCCGGTTTGCCGTCAATTGTAACCTCGCCCTGCCATCTTCCCGGCACGCCCGTCCCGTACAGAGCGCTCAGAAGCTCCGTCCGGCCCGCGCCCATCACACCAGCCAAACCGACAATTTCACCGCGGTGAACATCCAGATCAATTTTAGATGGGGCCCGCCACCCGGGTGACGGCCGATGCGGACGGAAGGACGCCTGCCGCATCCGCAGAAGCACATCTCCGACATGACCGGATCGAGGCGGGTAAAGCTCGCTCAATGGACGGCCGACGAGAAGCTGTACCAACTTGGCCTGCGGCGCGTTCGGTTCGGTAACGCCAGCTACTCTACCGTCGCGCATCACCGTCACTCGATCGGCAATCTGCGGGACTTCCTCAAGCCGATGCGAAATATAGACGATACCTACGCCTGATGATGCGAGTCCGCGCATGATTTCGAACAAGCGATCGACTTCCCCAGCGGTCAAGGCAGCTGTTGGCTCGTCCATAATCAGAGCACGCGACGCATAAGACAGCGCCTTGACAATGGCGACAACCTGGCGCTGGCCGATTGAAAGTTCGCTTACGAGCTGAGCCGGATCAATTGAACGGTCAATCGCTTCCAGTCTGTTGCGGGCTTCGCGCAACATCGCCTTTCCGTCCAGCATGCCGTGTCGATGGACCAACTCGCGACCAAGAAAGAGATTGGCCGCGACGCTCAAACTCGAAACGAGATCCAATTCCTGGAAGATCGTCGCGATTCCTGCGGCTTGTGCATCGCGGGGGGTGTAAAATCGCGCGGGGTTTCCGTTGATGAAGATCTCTCCCCGATCCGGCGTATGCACCCCCGACATCAGGTTCATCAATGTTGATTTGCCCGCGCCGTTCTCCCCAAGCAGGGCATGGATCTCTCCAACTTTGAGATCGAAATCCACGCCACGTAGCGCTTGAACACCGCCGAAATGCTTGGTGACCCCTTTCGCCGAAAGAACAACCTGATTATTCATGCTGCTTCTCCACACGATTGACGGATACGCAGGACTGGCGACAGGCGCACGGTCTGCCGAGGTAGATGTTTATCGCCGATCCGTTGGATCAGGAGATCTGCTGCTTTGTAACCAATCTCGTCACAAGGCTGGGCCATGAGCGTCAGGCGCGGTTCGAAATAATCCGCCCATTCGAAATCATCGATTCCGAGCACGGATATGTCCACGGGAACGCGTAGACCGCGTTCCCGAATGGCTCTCATGGTGCCGATCATCGCAAGATTATTTGAGGCCAGGATTGCTGTGGGTGGCTCCTTCAGCTCCAGCAACCGGTGCGTCGAAGCCGTGGCGTCTGCGGTGCTGCTATTGCCATTGCTGATGAACGCAGGCGGCACCTCTATCCCCTTCTCCGCCATGGCAGCCCGGAAAGCCTTCGTGCGCTCCACGGTCGTCGCAAATCCGGGCTGACCCAGGATGATTCCGATCCGTTCGTGATGGAGTGCACCGAGATGATCGACCAGCATGCGAATAGCCGCCGTGTTATCGGTCCCGACCTGATCGAAACGATCATCGGAGAGCCTGTCGACGAGCACGCAGGGAAGATTGCAGTCGATAAGGTAGTCCAACGATCTTTTTGGATCGCCCGAAGGGGCAAGAATAATCCCATCGACGCGGCGCCGATGCAAATGCCGGACGAGCTCCAGTTCTCGATCTGGATCGTCCTGAGTGTCACACAAAAATGCGATCAAGCCTCTCTTGGAACACTCGGCTTCGATCGCGCAAATGATGTCGCTGAAATAAGGGTTCGAAATCGCGGAAATCGCCAAGCCGACTGTACCTGTCGAGGAGAGTTTGAGCGAGCGCGCAACGGCGTTTGGAATGTAGCCAATCGCGTCCACAGCCTCCATGACGAGCTTCGCCTTTTCGGGCGACACGTAGCGGGTCTTGTTAAGAACGTGCGAAACCGTGGAGACAGAAACGCCGGCCGCCCTTGCGACCGCGGAAATAGTGGTCATGCGTGCCCTCCGGCTTTCGCCAGCAGCACTACAAGGAAGCTGCTCAAATTATCCTCCCAAGCGGAACTCCAACTCGAACAGGCTTTCCCGGGATCCGCGAATATGATCACGCTAACGTCATCGAAACGTTTGCGCAATCGATTTCGTATGGATATCTCTCAAGCCGCACCCCTCCTTGGAAGGAAGGTACACGTGAAAAGATGTTCCGCGTTCACGGTCGACCAATGTTGGTCATGGCTTCAATGGTCATGACATGAACTCCAGAAACGAGCAGGCGATCAACTCTTCGCCGAGTGTGGCCGCATCTATTCCCGGTTAGCAACCACCGGCAAGGTTCCTTCGTTTGGACGACGGGATTCAGTCTGCCGTGCGGCGGAGACGAGGCGTCGCTTTGCGCGGATCGAATGCCATTGTTGGTCGATCAGGACGCCGATGAGGATCACGCCACCCATGACGGCGAAGTTCAGCGACGAAGGAATGCCGAGCAGGTTTACAAGGTTTTGCAACTCTTGCAGTAGGACTGTGCCCAGCACGACCCCGACGATCGATCCCTCACCGCCACGGAGTGAAAAGCCGCCGAGCACGGCGGCGGCGATCGCGTAGAGCTCGTAGAACTGGCCATGGCTCGCCGGCGAGATCGAGCGCGTGTACATGGCGAAATAGATCGCCGAAAGCGCCGTAAGCAGTCCGCAGATGACATAGGCTGTCATAACCAAGCGGTCAGTCCGGATACCTGAATAGCGAGCAGCCTCTTCGTTTTTTCCAACCGCGTAAAGATAACGTCCGAAGACAGAGCGATGAAGCACCAGCCACATGGCCACGGAAATGACGACCATAGCAATGAAGGTGCTCGGAATGCCATAGAACCGCCCGGCGGTCAGAAACTCAAGCTCCGGGAAATTCTGGCCGAAAGCAAATCCCGCCGTTCCGTCGGCCGTATAGAAGCGCGCTGCCCCGCGATAGATCAGGAGGCCGCAAAGGGTGACGACGAAGGGCTGCAAGTTGAGCCGGGTGATGAGCCAACCGTGGACGGCGCCTATGACGGCGCCGAGCAGGAGAATGAGCGGCAGTGCCAGCGTCCAGGGCATATCTTGTACCGCTATGAAATCGACGAACAGTACGCCAAGAAGCGCTACGAGCGAGCCCACCGAAAGCTCGATACCGCCCGTAATGATGACAAAGGCCTGACCCATCGACAGGATGCCGAACAGACCAATCAGGTTGGCGGTGTTCGCGAGGTTGATCGGCAGCAAGAAGCGCGGGTTGATGATGGCGACGACGACGCCGACAACGACGATCAAAAGCAGCAGTCCAAGATCTTTCTTGATCATTCGAGACCCATCTCCGATACCCGTTCATAATGGCTGCGGCCGCTATTTTACGCTTTTGCCGACAGCAAGCAAAAGGACGCTTTCCTGGCTGAATTCGTCCTCTTCGAGAATGCCGGCGATCTGGCCCTCGTGCATGACGGCGATGCGGTCAGAAACGCCGATCACCTCTTCCATGTCGCTGGAGATCATCAGGATCGCGACACCGGCATCAGCAAGCGCTCGCATCAGGCCGTAGATTTCGTTCTTCGCGCCGATATCGATGCCGCGTGTCGGCTCATCGAAGATCATTACCCTCGGGCTCATCGACAACCATTTGGCTAGAACCACCTTTTGCTGGTTGCCGCCGGACAGAGTGCCGGTTCGCGTCGAAACGGAGGGCGCCTTGATCCCGAGACGAACACGCTGCTTTTCAGCGGCCTCGATCTCCCGTTCAGCGGAGACCATGAAGCGGCTAGAAATCCTGGGAAGATCGGCAAGGGTGATGTTCTGGGCGATCGGAAGATCAAGAAGAATGCCATTGCGCTTGCGATCCTCCGGCACCAGAAAGATGCCCCGGGCGACAGCGTCCCGAGCAGAACCGATCGCAATTTGGCGTCCGTCCTGCAGAATGGCTCCGCCGTAACTCCGGTCGATGCCGAAGAGTACCCTTGCAAGCTCGGTGCGGCCAGACCCGACGAGGCCTGCAAGCCCCAGGATTTCTCCGTACCTTATTTCCAGGTCAACGGGGCGGCTGGGATAGGCCTCGGTGCGCACGCCGTTTACCTTCAATGCGACCGGCCCTGGCGAACGCTGCGGCTTTGCCGTCCGGGCCGCGAGCAACCGGCCGATCATCAGCTTGACCATCTGATCATGGCCAATGTCCTTCTTGGCGAGCGTACCGACGAGCGTGCCATCGCGTAATACGACCACCCGATCTGCTACGCGCTCAACCTCGTGGAGACGGTGCGAGATGAAGATCACACTGATTCCATCCGCTTTCAGCGATGTGATGATGTTCAGCAGCCGCTCGGTTTCGGCCAGCGGCAGGCTGGAAGTGGGTTCGTCGAAGATAACAAGCCGAGCCTTGATCGACAGCGCCTTGGCGATTTCCACCATCTGCTGCTCGGCAAGAGAAAGCAACGCAACGGGTGTGTCGGCGGAAAAATGTGCTCCCACGCGCTTCAAGAGCGGGGTCACCATCTCTCGAAGCCGAGCACGATCGACAAACTTGAAAGGTCCCGCTTTCAACGGCTCACGGCCCAGGAAGATATTGGCGGCGACGTCGAGATTGTCAAAAAGGTTGAGTTCTTGATGCACAAAAGCGATGCCGGATGCGATGCTCGTCTCCACAGTAAGGTGGCGAAGCTCTGCGCCATCGAGCAGGATCGTGCCCCGATCCGGAGCGATCACGCCGCCAAGAATATTCATCAGCGTCGATTTGCCGGCCCCATTCTCGCCGACCAAGCCGATGACCTCTCCCGGCACGATGTCGAGCGACAACCCGTCAAGCGCTACGACGCCTGGAAAAGTCTTGCCAACGCCGGAAAGCGAAAGGAACGGCGTTGCAGGCGCGTTCGGTGACGGGATGTCTGAGCTATGATTCATTGCCTGTCCATGACTGCGGGTGCTGCGGCATGAAACGTCTTTCGCGGCGGGGAGTACCCCCGCCGCGAAAGAGAATTACTTTCCAGCCATGGCCTTCAAGTTGGCGGCATATTTATCGACGTCATCCTTGCCGATGATCACTGTCGGAATGATGATCAAGCCGTTGCTGGGAACACCGGACTTGTCGCCCTTGAGGTAGGCAGCCATCAGCTTCATCCCCTGATAAGCCCATTCGAATGGCTGCTGCACGACGGTTGCCGCGACAGTGCCTTCCTTGACGCCGCCGAGCGTGATCGGATCGTCGTCAAAGCCGACGACAGTGATCTGACCAAGCTTTCCGGCGTCGCGCAGCGCCTCATAGATGCGTGGCGTGTTATATGAGTAGAAGCCGACCATGCAGGTCACGTCCGGGCTGGCAACCAGTGCATCCTCGACATTCTTTTTTGCGCGTGTCTGGTCGATATCGTCACCGCGCACATCTGTCAGCTCGATCTTCGTCCCCTTAAGCCCATCCTTCATGCCCTGAATGCGTTCCTTGGCATTATCGGCTCCGAGGAGCCCGACAAAACCGATGCATTTGCCGCCATCCGGCATTGCCTTCTTCGCGATTTCAGCCGCCTGCAGACCGGCGTCGATATTGGACGAGCCAATATAAGCGACGCGGTTGGTCTGCGGCGCGTCGCTGTCGGTCGTGAAGAGGGCTGTTTGTGAGCCGATCTTGTTCAAGCCCTCGGTCTGCGTCTTGGGATCGACTGCGGAAACCATGATCCCCTTGACGCCAGCACTGACGAGGTCTTCCATCAGGCGCTGCTGGATGGCTACCGATGCCTGCTCAGGGTACTTCAGTTCCAGTTGGTAATCCGGCAATTCGGCCTGGGCCTTCTTCACGCCCGCTTCCGCGGCTTTCCAGAAGTCAGACGCGCCGTTGACGACGAAAGCAAGAGTTGGTTTGTCGGCGGCATCGGATACTGCAATCGGCGCCGCGCTCAGTACCAGCCCGGCAAGGAACAAGGCTGCATTCCGTTTCAGCTGTTTCATAATATACCTCCCGAGGGGCCGCAGTCGCATGGGCCCGTTTGCGATTTACGGCCGGCCGAATGCGCGCCCCCTCCTAAGGGCCGCCGCAAAAGCGACGAGTGGCATAGGTTCCGATCGCCCTCTGACGGTATACAAGAATCTTAATTAGTAAATAGTATTATCAATGCACATCAAAACATTTCATCGCGGGATAACTAGAATCAAGTTTTGAAGTGATGATCGCCAAGCAATGCAGGTGATCGCGCGATTGCCAGCACTTTCGGATAAATGCTAATATTAATTACCTAAAACGCAACTCCTTTCAAGATCCGGAGATCATTCCCCCGCATGCGAAAGCCTAAGACCCAAAAGAATCCTGAAATGGATAAGCCCGCCCGCGTGACCATGATGGACATCGCCGCGGCGGCCGGCTGCTCGCAGGCTGCTGTTTCCTTCGTGCTCAACGACACGCCCGGTACCCGCATCTCACAGCAGACTCGCGACCGCGTATTGGAGGCGGCGCGCGCCCTCGGCTACATGGGGACAAGCTATACCATGAAGGCCACTTATTCGGGCCTGGACAACGTGATCGGTTTCGCAGTGGATCAGCTCGCTACCAGCCCGGAAGCGATCGTCGCAATCGAGGGCGCCCGCCAAGCGTCGTGGAACACGGGCAACGTGCTGTTGGTCACCCAAACGCTGGGTGATCCTGTCATGGAGCCAAAAGCGATCAGGGCGCTGACGAACGGGGGCATATCCGCGCTCATATACATGACAATCTATACCAGAGAGGTCCAACTCCCTTCTTATGTCTACGAACTCAAGATCCCGACGGTATTGTTGAACTGCTACACGGCGGATCATGCCTTTCCAGCCGTGGTGCCAAGTGAAATCGCCGGAGGCCAGAGCTCCACCCGGCATCTAATCGCGCACGGTCACCATCGCATAGGGACGATCACTGGTGAAATCTGGATGCAGGCTGCACAAGACCGGCTGACGGGATACCGCCGTGCACTGGCGACCGCCGATATACCCTTCGATCCAGAATTAGTCGTTGAAGGCGACTGGTCGGCCGGTGCCGGCTACGCCGCTACGATGCAATTGCTTGCTTTGCAGGACCCCCCCACCGCCATTTTCTGCCAGAACGATCGCACTGCAGTGGGATGCTACGAAGCGCTCAAAGATGCCGGGCTTCGCATTCCCCAGGATATGTCGGTGGTCGGCTACGACGATGAGGAAATTTCAAGACATCTGGTGCCGGCACTGACCACTTCGGTCCTTCCGCACCTCGCCATGGGTCAGTGGGCGATTGAACATCTCAACCTTCAGACCATGCCCGGCAAGCGCTATCCAATTACGAAGCTCGAATGCTCACTGGTCAATCGTCATTCCGTCGCTGCGCCGAGGGCCAAGGCGCGGCATATCTTCGATGGGGCGCATGGGCCGCGATAGACTGGAGGTCGAGCCGGCGGGGCACTGCACCGCTGGAGCATGATCCCCGTTTCGGTCGGCATCATTCTCTGGTTGTTCAATAGAACAGGATTCACCCTTTGATGCGAAGGCCAACCGGTCAATAGTGTTGAGGCCGCGCAAAAGCTTGAGCCCCGGCTGCAGGGAGATTTATTGGAATCTGCCATAACGCGGGTCTTCGCCTCAGGAACCGGGCGCTATCAATTTCAACGAGGGGAAATAGCGGCGATAGCGGCCGACATCTCGCGTCAGGAGCGGCAGCTCCTGCACGGCGGCATGAGCGCCGATGAAGAAATCGGGAAGTACGCCGGTGCGCGTACCGCCTGCTTTGCGATATTGCGTGAAAACCTTGCCGGCAAGAAACAGGGCGGGTTTCGGCATCGGTATCATCTCGAGGGCGGCCTGTTCCACAAAGGCCTCCAGGTCCTCGATCCTCTCGTATCGAACCGCAAGTTCGGCAAAGACTACATCATTAATGAGCAGGGGACCCTCGATACTCGCGGCTTCGAGTTGCGCAATAGACCAGTCGGACCATTCCGGGTCGTCGGTTACGAGGTCCAGGAGCACATTGGTATCAACCAGGGTCACGTTTCGCCGCGCGTTAAAGCCATGATAGCGTCGGTATCCAGGCCCTTGCCGGCATGGCCGCGCAGCTTCTCGAAGCGGCTCGCCGGCCGTTTCTTGTCGGCGCGCGTCAGAACCACACTGCCGTCGGCAGCACGATGAAAATCGACCTGGCTGCCAGGAACGATGCCAAGCATGTCCCGTACAGGCTTCGGAATGGTCACCTGCCCTTTCGCAGTAACGGTGGTGGTCATAGCGAACGCCTTCTGTAATACTCTCCAAGAAGAAGGTATTACTTCGTTCGGCAAAATTCAAGATGGCCGCTAAGCCGCCATCGACCTATAGAGCCACTCGGAGAGCGTCTGGCTCCCCACGCGCGCGCCGACATGAGGCAGCAACACATCACCGCTCAGTTCAACGCCGAAATACGAGGTGGAAGGATCGGTTATCACCTGTCGCGGGTCCTCGTTCGCGGACAGATAGATGCGGGCGATGTCGTCGATGCCGAACTGTTCGGGGCCGCCGATCTCGACGATATTGCCCAAGGGATCTCCGGCTGACAATTCCGCCAGGAATGCCGCGACTTCCCGAGCCCAGACCGGCCTGATGGGGGCCGGAGGCAAACGAACGACGTTGCCTTCGGCACCGATGTCGATCACGCCGTTGATGAATTCGTAGAACTGCGTCGAGCGGAGGATCGCGTAGGGGCGAGCCGAGGCCCTGATGAGATTTTCTTGAACCGCTTTCGCGCGAAAATAATCGCTTTCGACGAGGCGCGGCGTGCCGACGACGGAAAGCGCGAGATAGTGCCGGACGCGGGCTTCCGCCGCCGCCGCGAGCAGGTTCTTCGTCGATGCCTTGAAGAAATCGAGCGCCGAACTGTCGCCAAAGGACGCGGCATTGGTCACATCGATGACGACGTCCGCTCCCGTCATCGCCGCATCGATGCCCTTGCCGATCACCGTATCGACTCCGAGCGACAGAGATGCGGCCGTGACGTCGTGGCCCAAACGCCGCAGCTCCGCCGCCAGTTGCGTTCCGATCAGACCGCTTGCTCCCGCTATCATGATTTTCATCTCGGCATCCTCTGTTGCATCGTCCATATGCCCGCGCGGACGGAGAATGACCGGGACGCCGAACGCCTTCCATCATGCTTGAGGGTCGGATGTCCGAGACGCAGGATTAGCGGAGCCAGCCCAAAGTCTAGGATGCCGGATCGGAAAGATGGAAGGTCAGCCGGCGGTGGAGAAATCCGCCTACATTCCCGCGCAATGCATGGGTTTCCATGAGTTGCGGTTGTGGTGCGCCAGGATTACGGTTCCAATATGAGCGCGCCGGCCCCGAAATGGAAAACAACTGCTGCAGGACATGCTGACAATTCCCTGGCTTCGCCTGTCCAGCCGGAACGATGGATGGAAAGCGTCTGGTCGCACCGCCCGCCATTCCTGCGTCTGGCGCTTTTCTTCCTCGCCTATGTGCTCGCGTGCGGCTTCGCCCAGTCGCTCGCGGTGGTGCCGGAAACCGGTATTTCCATCTGGCCTCCGGCCGGGCTGTTCATCGCGACCCTGATCCTCGCCTCCCGACCCAGCTGGCCATGGTGGATACTGGCCGGCTGCCTGGGAGAGATGTTCAGTAATGTCCTATGGTTCCATAGTCCGCAAGCTGCGGCCTTCCTGATCTATGTCGGCAACGCTCTCGAAGCGATGGTCGCGGCATGGCTCGTCAACCGGACTTTGAAGCTCCCGGTTCGGCTCGAAACCCTGCAGGAAGTGATTGCATTTGTTATCATCAGCGCCGGAATTGCGCCAACCGTCAGCGCGACCATCGGAAGCGCCACGCTTGCCTGGTTCAGCATCCAGTCGCAATCCTTCCTGACGGCCTGGCCCTTATGGTGGATCGGAGACGCGACCGGTGTCCTGATCGTGGCACCGCTTGCACTGGTTCTGTTCCACAGCTGGCCCGGCAAGACCCAACTCTCGGCAGGGCAATGGGTGGAAGCTGCCGTCCTGGCGCTGATCTTTCTCGGCGTCGCCGCTCTTTCGCTGAGTGGCTATCTCCCCTTCGCCTATATCATCATGCCGCCTCTTCTCTGGGCCGCGGTCCGCTTCGAAATCAAGGGGGCGGCAGTGTCGCTCGCTCTCCTAGCCCTGATCACCGCCGTCTCCACGATGACGGGCGCCAGCCAGTTTGCCGGCGATCCGGCGTCCCAGAAATACAACCAGGTCATGCTGCAGCTTTTCCTGGCGATCTCAGCATTCTCAGCGCTGATCGTCGCCGCCATATCGCGTCAGCATCAGCTGGCGGTGTTTTCGTTGCGTCAGAGCGTGGAAACGCTCAGCGAAAGGGAACGGGAATTATCGCAGCTCGTAGACATGGTGCCGAGCCATGTCTGGCGCCTGAGACCGGACGGCGAGCCGACCTTCTTCAACAAACGCATGATCGACTTCCTCGGCATCGACGTTGCGGATTCAGACCGGCCTGATGTGAGCCGGCTGGAGGCAGTCCTTCAAGCCATCGTTCATCCCAATGATATCGCGGCGTTCAGAGAGTCGCTCAGCCATTGCCTCGTCACCGGCGAAGTCTTCGCCATGCGCTATCGGCTGCGCCGCGCCGACGGCGTCTATCGGTGGATGTCGAGCCGCGCCGTGCCCATGCGCGATCAGGCTGAAAAAATCGTCCAATGGTACGGTCTTTGCCACGATATCGATGATCAGGTCCAGGCCGAAGAGGCCCTGCGCCGGAGCGAGCAGCAGCTGCAGCAGATGATCGATGCCGTTCCCGTCCGCATCTGGAGTGTGGAGCCGGCGGGCGGGTCGATCTACTTCAACAAACGCTACCAGGATCACTTCCGAGCGGTCATCGCCGATTTCGATGCCCTGGCCGAACCGCGCATCGACGAGCTGCTGGACCAGCTGGTGCATCCCCACGAGGCGCCCGCTGTGCGGCGCATGCTACGCAATTGCTTCGAAAGCGACGGCGGCACCGCGATGCGGTTCCGCTGGCTTGAAAAAGACGGCGTCTATCGCTGGGCCGAATGCAGGGTGGAGCCGCGGCGCGACGACGAGGGGAAGGTCGTGCAATGGTACGGCGTGTCCCTCGACATCGATGACGAGGTGCGGGCGCTGGAAGCCTTGCGCGATCGCGAGCGCGAACTCTCGCAGCTCGTGGACATGGTCCCGGTCCAGATCAGGCGCCTGACGCCGGAAGGCGAGCCGGTCTTCTTCAACAAGCGCCTGATCGACTTTTTCGGTGTCGACGTCGGAGATATGGATCGGCCGGGCATGAGCCGCCTTTCCTCAAACGTTCACACTCTCGTCCATCCAGATGATGCGCCCAGGCTGCTTGAGACAGTCCACCATTCCCTCGCCAGCGGCGATCCCTTCTCGATCAAATACCGCATGCGTCGTTTCGACGGTGCCTATCGTTGGGTCGACTGCCGCGCCGAGCCGCTGCGAGGTCAGAACGGTGAGATCGTGCAATGGTACGTGATATCGGTCGACATCGACGACGAGATGCGCGCGCAGGAGGCGCTGCGCAATCGGGAGCGGGAGCTCTCCCAACTGGTGGACATGGTCCCGAGTCTGCTCTGGCGGCTCAATCCGCAAGGCAGTCCAACCTTTTTCAACAAGCGCCTGATCGATTTTCTCGGTCTCGACGTCGCCGAGATGGAGAAACCGGGCATCAGCCGGCTCGCGGCCCTCATCGAAGTCGCCGTCCATCCCGAAGATGCTGAGAAACTCTCCGAGGCGCTCAACCATTCCCTGGTCACCGGCGAACGCTTCTCGCAACAATTTCGCCTCCGGCGCGCTGACGGCGTCTATCGCTGGGTGAAGGGCAGCGCCGAGCCGCTGCGTGACGAAAACGGGCAGATCGTCCAGTGGTACGGTCTGTCGCATGATATCGACGACCAGCTGCGCGTCGAGAAGGCGCTGCGCGAGAGGGAACGGTCGCTCTGGCAGATCGTCGAAACGCTGCCTGTGATGATCGACTGCGCGGCTCCCGACGGAGAGCCGGTCTATCGCAATCCGCAGCTTCGGGATTTTCTCGGATACAGGCTCGAAGACCTTGACGGAACCGGCAAGTCACGGCTGGCCGGCACACTCGATGCCGGCGTTCATCCCGACGACCTGGCCGATGTCAAGGAGAAATATGCCCATTCGCTCGCCACCGGCGAACCCTATGCGCGCCGGCATCGGCTGCGGCGGTTCGATGGCGATTATCGCTGGGTGGAGACGCGGGCCGCGCCGATGCGCGACGGCGAGGGCGCGATCGTGCAGTGGAATGTCATATGCCTCGATATCGACGGTGAGGTTCAGGCGCAGGAAGAGCTGCGCCGGACGCAAGAGGGGCTTGCCCGGGCGGGCCAGGCAGCGAGCCTCGCCGAGCTTTCCGCCTCGATCGCGCACGAGGTGAACCAGCCCCTGGCGGCCGTGGTGGCGAATTCCCACGCCTGTCAGCGCTGGCTGATGGCCGACCCGCCGAATATGGAGCGGGCGCAGAGAACGGTCGAGCGCATCATCCGCGACGCCAATTCGGCGGCTGAGGTCGTCGGCCGCATTCGCGCCTTGTTCAAACAATCCGCCGACAGGAGAGTTCAGACGACTCTTTCCAGCGTCATCGAGGAGGTGCGCAGCCTGATGGCCGACGAAGCCTGGCGGCGGCGCGTCCGCATCGACGTCGATGTTGACGACAGCTTGCCGTCCATCGCGCTCGACCGCATTCAGATCCAGCAGGTTCTGATCAATCTCATCCGCAACGGGATCGAGGCCCTGGACGCCACGACAAGCGACAGGCTGGTCGAGATACGCTCGCACCAGGTCGGCAATGCCGTCCAGACCGAGATCCGCGATCTGGGGCGGGGCATCGAGTTTCCCGAAAAGATGTTCGAGCCTTTTTTCAGCACGAAGGAAAACGGCATGGGGATGGGGCTGGCGATCTGCCGCTCGATCGTCGAGCTGCATGGCGGACGATTGTGGGCGGAGAAGAACCAACCGCACGGAGCGACGTTGATCTTCACATTACCCATCGAAACGAAGGCAGCGTCATGACGACCGATGACCATATCGTCTTCATCGTGGATGACGATGAACGCATCCGGGAGGCTCTCGGCGAGCTGCTGGACTCGCATGGCATACGCGCCATCGCCTTCGAGTCTGCCTGCGACTATGTGCAAGCGAACAAGCCGGATGTTCCCGCCTGCCTCATCCTCGATATCGAACTGCCCGATATCAACGGCCTCGACCTGCAGAGGCAGATCGCCGACGGCGATCATCCGCCGATCGTCTTCATCACCGGACATGGGGACATCCCCTCCTCCGTGCGCGCCATCAAGCGCGGCGCGGTGGATTTTCTCACCAAGCCGTTCAGCGATGAGGACCTCATGGCGGCAATCCAGGCAGCGATCGCCGAGGATCGGGAAAAGAGAGCCGGCCGCGCAGAACTCGGAATGCTGAGGCAACACTATCTCGAACTGACGCCGCGCGAACGCGAGGTGTTGCCGCTCGTCGTCAGCGGCCTCCTCAACAAGCAGGCAGCGGCAGAGCTGGGGATCAGCGAAGTCACTCTGCAGATTCACAGAAGAAACGTGATGCAGAAGATGGCGGCTGCATCGCTCGCCGATCTCGTGCGCATCGCGGAGAAACTGGAAATACCGATAACCCACTCGCGCCGGGTGGGAGGGAATTGAACATGAACAAGACAAGACATGTCGTGGCAATTGTCGATGACGATCCAAGACTCCTCGAATCGATGAGTGACCTTCTGGAATCGGCGGGCTATGTCGCCCGCGGCTTCTCGTCGGCAGGCTCGCTGCTCGTCAATGGGCTGTCGGACCTGGATCTGCTCATCACCGACATCGGAATGCCCGGCATAGACGGCTTCGAGCTTCGTGATCTCGTCAGGAAATCACGTCCGGAGCTGCCGGTTTTCCTGATCACGGGCCGCCACGAGATCGCGGATCAGGGCCGCGCTCAAGGCGCCGGCGGATTCTTCCGCAAGCCATTCGATGCCCAGGCCCTGATCGCGGCCATCGCCCATGCCTTACACAAATCGAGAGATGGAGGGTGACATGAGGGTTGACCAGCCGTTCGTTCGTAGATCGGCGCCTTTTTCAGCGCAGCGTGAATGTGAAGAGGATCAGCCGCTCGTCATGATCGTGGACGACGACGCATCCATTCGCGAGGCGCTGTCGGAGCTGATCCTGTCGGCCGGTTTTCAGCCGATTAGCTTTGCTTCTACCCGCGAACTGCTCGATGCGGATGTTTTGGACAGACCCGGCTGCCTGATCCTCGATGTGCGCATGCCGGGGGCAAGCGGTCTCCACCTGCAGAGCCATCTGGCTGAGAACGGCATTGCCAAGCCGATCATCTTCCTGACCGGCCATGGCGATATCCCGATGACCGTCCAGGCGATGAAAGCCGGCGCCGTGGATTTCCTCACCAAGCCGGCGCGGGATCAGACGCTGCTTGATGCCGTGACCGCCGCTATTTCAATGGACGGCGAACGACGGGCGGAAGCGGCGATCGCCAATCGCAATATCGAACGGCTGGAGACGCTGACGCAGCGCGAGCGCGAGGTTCTGCACGAAGTGGCACGCGGACGCCTCAACAAGCAGATCGCCTTCGATCTCGGCATCAGCGAGGTGACGGTCAAGCTGCATCGCAGCAATGTCATGCACAAGATGGAGGCCGCCTCAATCGGCGAACTGATCCGGGCCTGGGAAACATTGCCGGCGCTGATGCGTCAGGCTGGGGCGCGTTAGCTTTTAATCAAGGAGCCAAGAACGCCGGCTGTCCATTTGATGCACGCCGTATCCGATTCACGCCAAAAAAGACGATGCGGCGCCGGCAATGGGTTCCGACCCCGCACGCTTGCGTTATCTCTAAATTAAAGTTCGGGGATATGACATCGTGCCCGGCTTTGGTTCCCCAAAGGAGATCTCGCCTTGAACAATCAATCGTCAGTCGCGCCTTCCCCTAAAACCAATGCCTTCGACACCGAAGCAAACTTCCTGTCGGCTATCGGGAATTCCAAACGGCTTCACATTCTGCATCTGTTGAGCGAAGGAGAAATGTCCGTAACCGTCCTGGCTGACGAAGTGGGATTGAGCCAATCTTCGACGTCTCAGCATCTGGCAATTCTTCGAGACCAGGAACTCGTGCAGACGCGAAGGGCTGCGCAGACGATCTACTATTCACTTCAATCTGAAGGGGTCAGGGCAATGCTCGATACGCTCGCGGACATCTTCGGATCGCATCGCCGTACGGCGGCAGAACGTGCTCGAGCCGTCGGCGCCTAACTCCAATGGCGGAACGCTGACCTTGCCGCTCATGATTGGTCTTCAATTCTGCTGACATGCGCCTCGACCCGTCGATCGCTGATGTACGTTTGATGTTCGTTTGATGTACGCCTCCTAGACCACGGTGTGATTACGCCTCCATTGCGAATGGAGATAATGAACCACATCAGAAACGGAACGAACGGCCCGGCGCACGGAGGCGATCATGGACGTATATGAGGCAGTCACAAGCCGACGGTCGGTGCGCGGATTCAGGGACCAGCCTGTGGCGATGGAGATACTTGAGCGCGTGCTGGCCGCCGCTGCCTGGTCGCCGTCAGGATCGAACATCCAGCCGTGGAATACCTACGTGATGACCGGTGCGCCGCTGGCCGAACTCAAGACGTCAGCCGTCGAGCGCGTTGCCCATGGCGACGCCTGGGACAAGCGGCAGTATGAGATGTATCCGTCGGTGCTGAAGCCCCCCTACGACGAGCGCCGCTCCGCCTTCGGCAAGGAGCGCTACAGCGCGCTCGGCATTGCGCGAGGACTGGGAGGCGCGCCAGCGGGCAGCAATCGCCAACTGGAATTGCTTCGGCGCGCCCGTCGCCCTGTCCTGCTAAATCGACCGTGACCTGGGTCTGCCCCAATGAGGCCGACGTCGGCATGTATCTGCAGACGGTCATGTTGCTGCTCCGCGCCGAAGGACTGCACAGTTGCCCGCAGATGGCGTGGTCGCAGGTGCGCGAGACGGTCGCCGAGGTCCTGTCGCCGCCCGATGGGCTGATCCTCTTCTGCGGCATGTCGATCGGCTACGAAGACCCTGCGGTTACGCCCGTACGGGCCGCGCCCCGCTGGCCGAAACGGTCACGTTCATCGACGAATAGTTGCTTGCACTCAAAGGACAGAGACCCCGTCGAGAATTCCGCGTATGATGGTCCCTTATCATGCGGGATACTGGAGAACGCCATGACCACGCATAAAGTAGGCTATCTTATCGGCAGCCTCGCCAAGGGCTCGATCAACCGCAAGCTCGCCGAGGCGTTGGTGCGCGTCGCCCCGCCGGAACTTGAAATGTCAGAGATCTCCTTCAAGGACCTGCCACTCTATAGCTACGATTACGACGCCGACTACCCTCCGGCCGGCAGAGCATTCAAGGCGGCAATCGCGGCCGTCGACGCAGTACTGTTCGTGACGCCCGAATATAATCGATCCATCCCCGGTGGGCTGAAAAACGCAATCGACTGGGCGAGCCGCCCTTACGGGACCAACTCGTTCACACGCAAGCCGTCGGCGGTGATCGGCACGTCGCCGGGCGCTATAGGCACAGCCGTCGCCCAGCAGAATTTGCGCAGCGTGCTCAGTTTCTGCAACTCTCCGCAGATGAATGCTCCAGAAGCCTACATCCAATTCACGCCGGGGCTGATTACTGATGACGGCGAGGTCACGAACGCCAGCACCGCCGATTTCCTTCGAACGTTCATGCAGGACTTCCACGTCTTCATCGCGAGGGTTCGCTCAGTGTTGCCGAAAGACGCCTAGAGGCGCTTGGAATGGGATGGCGATGTTCCTGCAATGCCTGCAAACGTCGCCGCGCAGGAGCGGCCGCGTCATCCGGCGGCCAGCTCCGATTAGTGTGTGAAGCCCTCAGGCGAAGGCATAAGAGCCGTCCGGCCGCTTCGGCACGCGCCGTTGCCAATGGATATAGCCTTCCTCCTGCATTGCCTTCTCGTCCATTTCGACGCCCCAGCCCGGCCGGTCGGGGCGCAGTTCGAGATGGCCATCCTTCGGCAGATAGGGGTCGACGACATAGCGGGTTTCCCCCTGCCGCTTCTCGATGTCGAGGCCGCCATAGACATAGGCCTGGCCTTTTGGCAGCCGGTATTCGAGGATGCGGAAATTCTGGGCCGCGGCCGAAAAATGCACATTCACCGCCGTTGCCAGCGGCCCCATCGGGTTGTGTGGAGCAATGCCGACGAAATAGGCTTCGGCAAGCGTGGCGATGCGGCGCATTTCGCTGATGCCGCCAACGACGCAAATGTCGGGCTGGATCAGGTCGGCGCCCTTGACCTGCAGCAGCCGCAGGAATTCGTTCCTGTTATAGAGCGACTCGCCGGTGGCCAGGACGCAGTTGAGCCCCTGTTTCAGGTCGCCCCAGGCCTCGATGTTCTCTGGACGCAGCGGCTCTTCGTAGAACAGCGGATCATAGGGCGCCAGCGCATTGCCGAGTTGCCTTGCGGCGATCGGTTCGAAAATCTTGGCATGAGCATCGAAGGCAATCTCGTATTCGTCATTGACCGTCTCGCGAAGCGAGCGGAAATAGTCGGCCGAGGCTTTTACGACATTGCCCCAGCGATGGGCATGCATGTCGATACGCCAGGGGCTGAGTTTGAAGGCGGTGAAGCCCCATTCCTCCTTGAGGCGATCGAACTCGTCGCGGGCGGCGGGCGCGTCGGGGGCGGTATAGACCCCGGCATAGACCTTGATGCGGTCGCGGACCTCGCCCCCCAGCAGCTTGTAGACCGGGACATTCGCGGCCTTGGCCGCCAAATCCCACAGGCAATGGTCGAGCGCGGAAATCGCGGCAAGGCCGAGTGCACCCGGCGGGAAGCGGCTTTGCTGGATCAGCAGGTTGACGAGATAATCGACGCGTGTCGGGTCCTGGCCGGAGAGAAAGCCGTAGAGATAATCGAGCAGCGGCGGCAGCGCCTTATCGGGGCCGTGATTGTAGCATTCGCCCCAGCCCGTCAGGCCGTCGTCGGTATCGAGCGCGACGATCACGCGGGGTCGGTCCTTGTCGCGGGTCATGAACACCCGCATGCGGTCGATCTTCATCACTCTGTCCTTCTAGCGATTGAAATAACTGCGGCGCGCCACGCGCGTCTGCACGTAGAGATGCTCGTCGTAGGTTCCGGGATTGTAGGAACCGGCGGCCTCCGGCACGGGAACGGAGACGTTGCCGCCGCTCGGAAAGCGGGCGACGAATTCCTCGTCGATATCGCAGCCAAGCCCGGGGGCGTCGGGAACGGTGATCATCCCGTCCACCTGCTCTGGATGCGGCACGATCGTCTGGCGGCGGCCGTCCCAGTCATCGTCGAGCCGCTCGAGGATGAGCGCGTTCGGAATGGCGGCCAACAGATGCAAGGCTGCATATTCCGCCACCGGTCCGAGCGAGCCTGAATGCGGTGCCATCTGGATATGATGGGCTTCGGCCATGGCCGCGATCTTCTTCATCTGGGTGATGCCGCCGGCTCGGCCGGTATCGGGCTGAATTACGTCGACCAGCTCTCTTTCGATGAGCTCGCGCTCGCCAAAGATGGTCGCCGAACATTCGCCGGCGGCAAGCGGCACATGAGCGGCGTCGCGAATGCGCTGGTAGCCTTCGAGATTGTCGGGCGCGATCGGATCTTCCACCCACATCAGCTCATAGGGTTCGAGCGCCCGCACCAGGCGGCAGGCGTCCGCAGGGGTCAGCCATGGCGGCCCGTGCAGGTCGATGGCGACGTCCATATCGTCGCCGACCGCCTCGCGCAGTGCTGCGACCTTGCGAACCGGATCGGCCACGCCACCGCACTTGATCGCCTTTATGCCGCGCTGTTTGACCGCAAGCGCGCGTTCGGGCGTATTGGCATGCGAATAGATCGGGATCTTGTCGCGCACCTTGCCGCCGAGCAACATCCAGACCGGCACGCCGAGCGCCTTGCCCTTGATGTCCCAGAGCGCCATGTCGATGCCGGTCATCGCGCCGCCTCCGACGGTGCCGAGCATGCCGTGACCCATCATTGCGATATGCAACTTCTGCCACAGACGTTCGATATGGGCGGGATCTTCGCCGATCAGGAGAGGCGCCAGATCATGGATCGCCGTCTCGATCACCCGCGGCCAGCCGGAGCATTCGCCGATGCCGGTGATGCCTTGATCGGTGTCGATCTTCAAAAACAGCCAATTTCTCGTGCCCCGCAGCTGCGTGGATGCACCGTCTCCCGACCGCTCATCCGAGGCCCATTTCGAAGGGTCTGGCTGACCGGCGTGCATGAGAAATGTTCTTATGCCGGTGATCCTCATCGCTGAGCGCTCCCGTTCTTGAGAGTGTCGGGAGCGATATAGCGGAAGCGCCGCGAACGGTCGCGGTCACGTGGATCGGGGCGCGGAATGGCCGATATCAGCGCTTGCGTGTAAGCATGCTCGGGCGTGCGGCAGACCTTCTCCGCCTCACCGATTTCGACGAGCTGACCCTTATACATGACGCCGACGCGGTCGCACATATAGCGGATCACGCCGATATCATGGCTGATGAAGATATAGGCGAGGCCGAGTTCGTCCTGCAGGCGCATCAGGAGATCGAGCACCTGCGAGCGCACGGAGACGTCGAGCGCCGAGGTCGCCTCATCGGCAACGATGACCCGCGGATTGAGGGTGATGGCGCGGGCGATGCCGATGCGCTGGCGCTGGCCGCCGGAGAAGGCATGCGGGTAGCGTTCGCGCGCCCTCGGATCGAGGCCGACCTGCTCCATCAGGTGGCAGACGCGCTCGTCGAGCGCCCTCCCCTTGGCGATGCCGTTGACGAGCAAGGGTTCGCCGATGATCTGGGAGACGGTCATGCGTGGATTGAGGGAGCCGAAGGGATCCTGGAACACCATGCGCAATTCGCGGCGCGCGGCAGCAAGCGTCTGCCCTTTTGCCGTTGCCAGGTCGATGATGCCGCCATCGGCGCGGCGATAGAGGATTTCGCCGGCAGTTGGATCGAGCAGCCGCATGATCGAGCGGCCCATCGTCGTCTTGCCGGATCCGCTTTCGCCGACGATGCCGAGTGTCTCACCGGGCAACAGCGAAATGGAGACGTCGTCGAGTGCTTTTACCTCGCCGAAATCCATCGAAAGATTACGCAATTCCAGGATTGGCGCCGCCGTCCGATCGAGCGGCGCCCGCGCCAGGCGAATCTCGGCCTTCTGCTCCAGCTTCAGCACCGAGCCAATCAACATGCGGGTATAATCGTCTTTCGGGGCGTGAAAGATCTGCTCGACCGGCGCATATTCCTTGGCGACGCCGTTATGCATGACCAAAACATCATCGGCGATCTGCGCCACGACGCCCATATCATGCGTGATGAAGAGAACGGCCATGCCGTTGGCCTTCTGCAGCCGGGCGATCAGGTCGAGAATTTCGGCCTGCGTCGTCACATCAAGCGCCGTGGTCGGCTCGTCGGCGATCAGCAACTGCGGCCTGCAGGCGAGGGCCATGGCGATCATCGCGCGCTGACGCATGCCGCCGGAATATTGAAAGGCATATCGATCCAACGCCTTTTCAGGCGCGGGAATTTCCACCTGTTTGAGCAGCGATATGGCTTCGGCGCGCGCTTCCCCCTTGCTCATCCTGGTGTGGAGGCGAAGCGCCTCGATGATCTGGTTGCCGACGGTGTGGATGGGCGACAGCGACGACATCGGCTCCTGGAAGATCATCGCGATATCGCGGCCGCGGATCGCCCGGATCTGGCGCCCGCGCGGATTGAGGCTGGTCAGATCTATGGAGCCGCCCTTCGGGTGGTTCAATGTGATCGAACCGCCGGCGATCCGGCCGGGCGCGTCGACAATCTGCAGGATCGAGCGCGCCGTCACCGACTTTCCGGATCCGCTTTCACCCACCACGCAGAGCGTCTTGCCCGGCTCGATTGTAAAGGACAGGTCGCTGACGGCGCGAAAGACGCCGGTGCGCAGGGGGAACTCGACGGTGAGGTTTTTCACCTCGAGCAGCGGCCTGCCGGCAATGGGAACGATGTCGGTCATGCCGGCCTCATTTGTTGTAGGGATCGGCCGCGTCGCGCAGACCGTCGCCGAGGAGATTGAGCGCCATGACGGCGACCACGACCGCGCAGCCCGGCAGGAAGAGCCAGGGCGCCGTGGCGATCGAGCGAATGTTCTGGGCCTCGCGCAGCAGCACGCCCCAGGAAATGGTCGGCGGCTGCAGCCCGAGCCCGAGGAAGGACAGAGAGGTTTCAGCCAGGATCATCGCCGGCACTGCGAGGGTGATCGAAGCAATGATATGGCTCGCAAAGCTCGGCAGCATGTGGCGAAAGATGATGCGGCCTTCACGAACGCCATCCAGTCTGGCGGCCGCGACGAATTCCTCGGTTCGCAGGGATAGGAAGCGGCCGCGAACGACGCGGGCAAGCTGGGCCCAGCCGGTCAGCGACAGGATGATCGTGATCATCATATATTGCAGCGTCGCCGGCCAATCCTGCGGCAGGGCGGCAGCCATGGCGAGCCAGATCGGTATCGTCGGCAGCGACAGCACGAAGTCGATTACACGCTGCATGAAGAAATCGATGCGGCCGCCGTAATATCCCGAGATGCCGCCGATCACGATACCGAGCATCAATGACAGGAAGACGCCGACGAGGCCGATCGACAGCGAGACCTGCGAACCCTGAACCGTCCGGCTGAAAACATCGCGCCCCAGCCGGTCGGCGCCGAAGAGAAGCAACGGCGTCGTCTTGTCGGGCGAGGCGATCAGATGGATGTTGGTCTTGAACAGGCCAAACACGGAATATTCATAGCCGCGCCCGAAGAACTGGACGTCGACGCGCTTCGTCGTGTCTTCCTTGAAGATGGCGGCGAGCGTTTCCGGATCGCGGCTCAGCTTCATCGGATAATAGTGCGGACCGAAGGAAAATCCGTTCTCGGTATCGATCAGATGCAATTTCTGCGGCGGGTGGAAGGTCGCCCGCGCATTTTGCAGGTTCGGATCGTTGATGGTGAAGAAGCCCGGAACCAGGGCAACGATGTACATCATCACGGTGACGACGAGCGCCACCATGGCCAGTTTGTGGCGGCGAAAAGCCCACCAGATCAGCTGCCACTGCGATGCGACGGCGGCGCGATCCGGCTGAATGTTTGTAACGGCGATGTCGGCCATATCAGGCTCCTATTCCAACCGGATGCGGGGATCGACCAGCGCAAGCAGGATGTCGCTGATCAGAGAGCCTATCAGCGTCAGCGCGCAAATCAGCAGAACGAAGGCGCCGGCCAGATACATGTCCTGGGCCATCAGTGCCTGCAGCAGCAAGGGGGCGGCCGTCGGCAGGTTGAGGACGATGGCGACGACGACCGAGCCGGAGATGAGATTGGGCAGTAGCCAGGCAATCGTCGAGATGAACGGATTGAGCGCGATCATCATCGGATATTTCATCAGCAGGCGGAATTCCGAGAGCCCCTTTGCCCGTGCCGTCGTCACGTAAGGCTTCGGCAGCTCGTCGAGCATGTTTGCGCGCATGACGCGGATGAGGCTCGCCGTCGAGGAGACGGCAAGGATGACGACGGGAAGCCAGAGATGCGAGAAGAGATCGCCCATCTTGGCAAAGCTCCAGGGCGCATTCTCATATTGTGGCGAAAACAATCCACCGACGTCCTGGCCGAATTCGACCGCTGCGATATACATCAGCACCAGCGCCAGGAGGAAGGACGGAACGGCCAGACCGAAGAAGGTGAAGGCGGTGAAGAAATAGTCGCCGATCGAGTATTTGCGCACCGCGGAAAAGACGCCGATCGGAAGAGCAATCGCCCAGGTGGCGATCAATGTCGAAAGAGCGAGAACCAGGGTCAGCGCCATGCGCTCCCAGATCAGATCCGACACCGGCTGCTGCCATTCGAAGGAAATGCCGAAATCGCCGCGCGAGAGGATGCCCCAGATCCATTTGAAATATTGGATGAGCATCGGGTCATCGAGTCCGAAGCGTTCACGCAATTGTGCCGCGGTGTTCTGATCGACGATCTCGTTGGAAGCCGCCAGCGTCGCAATATAGGTCGTGACGTAATCGCCCGGCGGCAGCTGGATCAGCACGAAAGCGAGGAAGCTGACGGCAAAGAGCGATGGAATCATCCACAGCAAACGTTTGGCGATAAAGACCAGCATGGGCGCCTCTTGCATTGAGTACCGCCCTCGGGGCTAACCGGCTCTCATCGCCGGCAAGGCATCGGAAGGCGAACCGAAGAAAGCGCCGTACCGTCGGTACGGCGCTCGATCAAAATCAGCTCGTGAAGGTGAACTGCTGCGGCATCGCAGGTCCCGGATTGGGCCAGGACCAGCTATCCGGCTGCTTCTCGGGAACATTGCGCAGATTATTGCGGATGATGCCGAAGCCGCCAACGGCGAGGCAAAGTCCGACGGTCTCGAATTCCTCCGCGGCGATGTCGAAGATCTGCTTCATGATCGCGCCGCGTTTGTCGAGATCGGCCGTCGAACGCGCTTCGTCGAACAGCTTCATGCGCTTCTTCTGGCTTTCCGGCGGCTCCTCGCCGCGCGCGCCGTTAGACGTATACCAGAGCGTCCACGGAATGGCGTAACGCGAACCCTGCGGATGGAAAGCGAAGAAATCGCGCGGGTCAAGCATCGGATCGAGACCACCCGGCCCCGGCCACACCTGCGCATCATGGGCATTATCGTCGCCGCGGGTATAATAGAGGGCCCGCTCGATCGTATTGACCTTCATGTCGATGCCGATCTGCGACCAATGCGTCTTGACCAGCTCCAGGGCATCGACGAGATCGGGATAAAGCGTCGGAATGACGTCGACCGAGAAGAACACCTTCTGACCGTCGGGCCGAACGCGAAAGCCGTCCGGCCCCTTCTTATAACCGGCCTGATCAAGCATCGCGCCTGCCTTTTCAGGATCATATTCGGTGAATTGGCGCGCATATTTCTCATGATACCACGGATGGGTCGGACGCGGCCCGGCCTGGTAGGGCTCGCTCTGCCCGAAATAGACGATATCGATAAGCTCCGGGCGATTGATGCCGATCGAGAGCGCCTGCCGGAATGACTTGTCCGCAAACATCTTGCGCATGGCAGGATCTTTGTGGGTGATGTTGAAGTAGATCTGGCACTGCTGCGAGGCCGAAGGCACGAGCGTCAGCAGGCGATAATCGCCCTTCTGCATGTTCTGGGAAAGCGTCGGCTTGTTGGCCAGCACGCTGATGTGACGTTCCTGAATATCGATCTTGCCCGAGATGACGTTCAGCATCAGCGATTCGACGTCCTGGGAAATGCCGAAATTGATCTCATCGATGTAGGGAAGCTGGTTGCCTGCCGTATCGACCTGCCAGAAATAGGGGTTCCGGGCCATGACGACGCGCGTGGCGCCGCCGACATAAGGCTCACTGACGACCCAGGGATCGAGGGTCGGCTTGTCGACATTGCCCCAGCGTGTCGGGATCTCGATGTCACCGCAGCGGCTGCGGAAGAGCTCCGTCCAGCTGGTGACGCCCGCCTTCTTCGCATCGGCCTCGATATTGGGATTGTATTTCGGCAGGAACTGGCTGCAGTAATGCTTCGGGAAGAGCGTCGGATGCTGGCCGAGCGGCGTGGCGAGATTTTCGAGGTAAAGCGCGTTCGCCGCCGCAAAGGTGAACTTCACCGTATAATCGTCGATCTTCTCGACGGTGACCGGCTTGCCGGCGACAGCAAGCTGCGCCGGTGTCGAGCTGTAGAGTTCGGTGTTCTTGACGCAGTCTTCGATCGCGAAAACGACGTCGTCGGCGGTAAAGGGATGACCGTCTGACCAGCGCACGCCTTCGATCAGATGGAAGGTGAATTGCGTTGCGTCGTCGCTGACTTCCCAGCGCTCGGCAAGGTTCGGCTGCACGGCGGTGAATTCCAGATTCCAGCGCACGAGGCTCTGGTTGCCGACCATGCGCAGGATGCCGTTATGGTCGGATGAACCGCGCAGGCCGCGGCGCAACGTGCCGCCATAGGTGCCGACCTTCTCGAACGGCGTTACCACCATCGGCTTCTTCGGCAGGCGCTCGGCCAGCGGCGGCAATTTGCCGTCCTTGACCAGTTGCGCCAGCGCAGGCGCTTCGCCGCCGGCGGCGAAGGCGCGACCGGCGATGGACAGTGCTGCAGCACCAGCCATGCCGCCGAGAACGGCGCGGCGGGTGACACCGCGAGACAGAATTTCATTTGGCATCAATTCCTCCCCTTTTATGCCGGCACAGGCTTGTCCCGGCTGGTGCGGCGGGCTCCCGACCTGCCGTTTTGCGCCCTCCTCGGCGCTGGAACGAAACCATAGACACGTTCTCAAATGATTACAAGAGTTGACAGATAATTACAGATTCGATAGCACATGCCGTATCAGACACAACGCCAAGCCGTTGGCAATCCTGCGTTGGATAGAGAAAGAAGACAGATCTGTCAGAAGCTGTATACAGGCCGCATCGCGGCCGGTGACGGCGCGGCGCCATCCCGGCGCATGGTCGAGAAGGCATATCCGGCTTCTGCTCGCCGGGCGAAGAGCCGACGGGGCGAATTTGCCACTTGGCGGGGGAGAAAAGAGCGATAATGACGTTTGCACTTGATGCCGTTTCGAACCGGGGCGCAACGCGCTTCAGCGACATCATCTACGAGAAGATCGTGGGGATGATCGCGGACGGCAATTTCCCTGTCAACGAGCGGCTGCCGTCGGAGACCAGGCTTGCAGCCGATTTCGGCGCATCGAGACCCGTCGTGCGCGAAGCGCTCGAACGCCTGAGAGCCGATGGCCTCGTCGTTTCCCGCAAGGGCTCTGGCTCCTATGTCCGGCAGCGGCCGGATTCGTCGATGCTGAAAATGGTCCCGGTCGGCTCGCTTGCCGATGTCCAGCGGTTCTTCGAATTCCGCGCCGGCCTCGAGGCCGAAGCTGCGGAGCTTGCCGCGCGAAACTGGCAGCCGGCCGACAAGGAGCGGATCACTGAGGCGCTTCTTGCAATCGAACAATGTTTGAGGAACGGCGAACTCGGCGCCGACGAAGACCAGGCCCTGCACGACGCGATCGCGATGGCGACGGGAAATCAGTTTCACATCACCGTGCGTGAATGGTTCAAGCCGCATTTCGCAATCGGCCATTCCGTAACGCGAAGCCTGAGCCTGAAACGGACTCCGGAGCAGATCCGCAGCGTTCAGGACGAGCATGCGGTCATCGTAGAGGCGATCTTCGCACGTCGGGAAATCGAAGCGCACGACGCGATGAAGAGACACATACTGAATGCGCGCGCCCGCATGTTCCAGGGGGTTTGAGCGACAATGGGAGGAAGGACGATGAGACGGATCGCCATAACGGGTGCCGCCGGACGTGTCGGGACGCTGTTGCGCCCGTTCCTCCGGCAGCATGCGGAGCATGTCCGCTTGATCGATATTCGCGAGCCTGTGGACCTGGCCGGAAATGAAAGCTTCGTCCGCGCCGATCTGTCGAAGCTCGAAGAGGTAACGGCCGCTTTGCGCGGCGTCGACGGCGTCGTTCATCTCGCCGGCATCGCCAGCGGCGTCGATATGAACGCTATTTTGCAGGCTAATGTCCTCGGCACCTACAATCTCTATGAGGCCGCCCGGATCAACAAGGTCGAGAGGATGGTCTACGCTTCCAGTAACCATGCGACCGGCTTTTATCCCCGCGGCGAGGTCATTTCACCGCTCGATCCCATGCGACCGGACAGCCCCTACGGGCTTTCCAAATGCTGGGGCGAACTGGTGGCGGGACTCTATTACGATACGTCGGGCATTCGCTCCCTATCCATCCGCATCGGCAATGCCGGCACCTATCCCAACAGCGAACGCACGATCGCAATCTGGATCAGCGCCCGGGATCTGGCGCAATTGGTGCGGATCGGCCTCACCCATCCGCAGATCGCCGCGACCGTCGTTTATGGCGTTTCCGATACCGACACGAAATGGTGGGACAACGATCTGGCGACGCGGCTTGGCTACCAGCCGCAGGACCGGCCGCGTGATCACGCCCATATCGAGAACGGCGCGGAAGGACGGGTCGCCCTTGCATTCCAGGGCGGCGGCTTCTGCGAATTCAATCACGATGGCAGCATCCGCATGCGCGATGCCGAAGGCCTCGTCAAAGATCCGGAGACAGTCTCGTGACGGCACCCCGCATCGTTGAGCCGAAGATCCGTCCTGTCCTGCAGCAACCGCTGACGGTCGGTGAATCGCCGGTATGGGACGAGGAGACCGGCGCGCTCTGGCTCGTCGATATCCTGGCGCCGGCGCTCGTCCGGCTCTCGGCCGAAGGCAAAGCCGACCACTTCGACATGCCTTCCGCGATCGGCTGCCTCGGACTATGCCGCGACGGCAGGATCGTCGTCGGACTCCAGACGGGCGTGCATCTCTTCGATCCCGTCTCCCGCCAGCTTGAATTTTTGTGCGATCCCGTGGGACGAGAGATGATCGGCCGCCTCAACGACGGCAAGGTCGGGCCGGACGGCCGCTTCTGGGTCGGCTCGATCAGCGAGGCCAAGCCGCAGGTGAATGATGCGGCGCTCTTCAGTGTCGGCGCCGACGGCAGCACGCGGACCGTCGCAACGGGGCTGACGAGTTCCAACGGCCTTGCCTGGTCGCCGGACGGCCGGCGGATGTATCACTCCGACAGCCGGCAGTGTTTTCTGCAAGCCTTCGATTTCAATCCCGAGACGGGCGAACTCGGCGGGGGACGCCGCCTTCGCAGTTTCACCGAAGAACAAGGCCGGCCGGACGGAGCGACCACCGATCGCGACGGTTTCTACTGGAGCGCCGGCGTCTCCGCCGGCCGCCTGAACAGAATATCGGCCGACGGCGAAATCGTTGAAATCTACATTCTGCCGGTCGCAGCACCGACAATGCCGTGTTTCGGAGGCCCTGATCTCAGCACCCTCTACGTCACGAGCCTGTCGAGCGACCGCACCGGACGTCTCGAGGCGGGGACGGTCATTGCCTTCGATGTCGATGCGGAGGGGCTGCCGCCCTTCCGGTTCGGCTGACGATCACTGGAAGAAGAGCCAACGGGGGAGAAAAATGAGCATCGCGATCATGCGCAAGGCGCTTAGGGGCGTGTCGGGCGTTCCCGTCACGGCTTATGATGCCGGGGGCGAAGTCGAGCCCCGGATTACCGCGAAGGTCTATGCGCGGGTGGCCGCGGCCGGCATTCACAACATCGTCGCGGCCGGCAATACCGGAGAATTTTATGCCCTGACGCCGCAAGAGATCCGGATCGTCCACGAGGCGGCGGTATCGGGTGTGGATAGCCGGGCGCCGGTGACGGCGGCGATCGGCCGGTCGCTGCGCGAAGCGACCGGCATGGCCAGGGATGCGGCCGCGATCGGCGCCTCCGCGGTCATGTCGCATCAGCCGGTCGATCCCTTCGCGGCGCCGTCGGCCCAGATCGATTATTTCTGCAATCTCGCCGATGCATCCACTCTGCCGCTCGTCGCTTACGTCAGAGCCGAGGGTTTCAGCGTCGCCGAGATCGTCCGCCTCGCCAATCACGGCAATATTGCCGGCATCAAGTTCGCCACGACAGATCTGATGCTGCTGGCGAGGGCGATCCCCGCCGCCGATCCCAAAGGCGCGTTGTTCGTGTGCGGCCTGGCGGAGAGCTGGGCGCCGACATTCACCGCGGCCGGCGCGCGCGGCTTCACCTCGGGCCTCGTCAACGTCGCGCCGAAGCTGTCGCTCGCCGTCCATGAAGCGCTTGAGAAAGGCGACTTCGCCGCGGCGAGAGCAATCGTCAACAAGCTCGAACCCTTCGAGCGGATGCGCACCAAGTTCCGCAACGGCGCGAACGTCACCGTCGTCAAAGAGGCCGTCACCTATTCCGGCCTCGATGTCGGCCCGGTACGCGTGCCAGGATTGCCGCGGCTCGACGCGCAGGATCGCGACGAGCTGCATCGGCTGCTTCGAGGCTGGGAGACCGAGGGCGATATCCAAACGGACCGGCAGGACGTGAAGACGGCCGGCTAATTCAAAACATCATTCCCGCAAGCAACAGGATTGGGAGGTCTTGAGATGCTGAAACAGCTACTGACGACGATCGCAATGACAGGCGCGCTGATGGCGGCGCAGCCGAGCCTGGCGGCATCGCCGCCAGCATGCTGTTAATCGGGACGAATCTGACAGGTATCCGCACGCTCGATCCGGCTCAGTACAACGCCCGCACGGTGTCCGAGCTGATCTCGAACCTCCACGACAATCTCGTGCAGCTGTCGCCTGATGACCTCAAGACCCTGAAACCGATGCTGGCGACGAAAACCGTCCCTCGATGGTCCGCCAGCGCACGACCCATGACACCCCCAGTTTTATGTGAAGATGTGCCGGTCTCGCGAGACAACCAGAGTGACATTTGGCCGGCGCACAATGTATCAGTGCGAACATTACTGCGAAGCTGTCACCCGCTTCGATCAAAATTCCTATCCGGCGTATTTCTCAGCTCGAATACTCGAAAGGCGTCCTCCCCCGTGCCTGCGCTCGTTCTTCCCAGCCGCCCTTTATCGCTTGCACCTGATGTGATCTCCACGCCGCGGGCTTACTTCTGGGCCACTCCCGTCATCGCGGCACTGGCGGTGTTTATGGTCACTTGGCAAGCGCCCGGCGTCATCAGGGATTTTCAGGTCAGCCAAAATCCGTTGACCCTTGAGAATGGTGACGTCCAAAATGGGAGATGCACGACACGCAAGCTCTTCTTTACGGACTGTGAGGCGCGCCTCGTCTACAGTTACGACGGACGCAACTACGACACGGAAGTCCAAGTGATGTTCGTCGATTTTCATACCGGCGATTATGAAACCGACGTGGTGATCTCGGCCGACCATCCGGAATTGGCGACAATGAGCCTCGGTCTGGACAAGCTCTGGAACCGGATCATAACCCTCACCGTATTTGCCCTGTTTCTTGGCGGCATGAGCCTTGGAACACTGTTCCAGGCGTTGCGGATCTGGCGTGTTAAACGGCAGCTGCGCCAACCGGCGTTCTTGGATACCATACCGGTGGAAATTGCTGCGTTTGATCGCAAGCGCAACATTCTTTCCGTTACCTACAATGACAAGATCGCCAACGATCGGACTGGTCGATCAGCCTACACCCAGATGAAGGGAGGTCAGGAGCCTTTGATTGTGGGGGAGGCAAACGGCAAAGCCGTGGGCTTGGCGGTCCGGCATGGCAGGACAGCGCTGCCAGTGCTTCTGGATGATCGTCTGCAACGTATCGGGCTGACGGATGACGAGCGAAAGTTTGCGCTTGCGCCATTCGCACAGCACGGCGGTGGACAGGCTGTGCCGGTCTTGATCGGCAAGCGCGGGAAAACAATGTCGGTCGGCGCGCGGCTGCGGCTGTTTTTTGGCACCCTCCTCTTGATCCTCGCCGGCTTCATCGGTTTCTGGCTTTGGTACGTGACCAGTGCCAGCACACCTTTCCAGTCGCCGGGGATGGATATCAACAACCTCATGCCGACGCCGTTGAACAAATGGGGATGCCTTCAATTGCGGAAACGGTTCGGTCAGGATCGCGCCCCGTTCGGATGCGTTGCGGACGACTATACAAGCTGGAAATACTGAAGGCGGTCAGATCTCCGCGTTTACGCTCAACTCGACGGAAGTGACGAAGCCGAGAAAAAACAGCGCGCCGTCGGGCTTGCGCCAGGGCACAGTCGCTCACCCTGTCACCCATGTGAAATTCAACGCAGGTGTTTCAAACGGATGGTTGACATCGGCCGCGTTAAGGCCGAAGCCGCACGCACTCGGCCGTGCATGCGCGGCCGTTTTTGCGAGGATATGAGGAATGAAGACGAAGGCGACCGTCGCCAATGCCGGAAACCTGTTCATGACGGGCGTCGTGCTGATGCTTCTCGGCGATCTGCTGTTTGCGCTGAACGATGCGATGGGCAAGTGGCTGGTGACGAGCTTTGCCGTCGGTCAGGTGTTGGTGATCCGTTCGGTCGGCGCTTTCATCCTGCTCGGGCCGATGATCCTGCGGCAGGGACCGCTGGCGCTCTTCCGCGTCGAGCAGAAAAGCTTGCAGTTCATGCGGGTCATCATGGCGACCGGCGATGTCGCGCTGTTCTACGCCGCCGTCGCCTATCTGCCGCTCGCCGATGTCATGACCTTCTACATGGCAGGGCCGATCTACATTGCGGCGCTCTCGCATTTCTTTCTCGGGGAAAAGATCGGTTGGCGCCGTTGGCTCGCCGTTCTGGTCGGTTTTGCCGGCGTCGTCATCGCGTTGCGTCCGTCGACGGCAATGCTGTCGCTTCCCTCGCTTTTCGGCCTCGCCGGCAGTTTGGCCTTTGCCCTATCGTTGGTGATGAGCCGCTATCTCCGCTCGACCAGCGACACCACGCTCGTGACATGGCAGACGGTTGCGGCGCTCGCCACCGGCATCGCACTCAGCATAGGCCACTGGCAGCCGGCAACACCCATCGACTGGTCAGGCATGCTGCTGCTCGGGATCGTCGCCACCTGCGCGCATCTGCTGATCACCCGCTCGCTGAAGCTCGCGCCAGCATCGCTGCTGGCGCCGCTGCAATATACGCTGCTACTCTGGGCAATCGTGCTGGGCTATATCTTCTTCAACGATATTCCCGATATGCAGATCGTCGTCGGCGCCGCAATCATCGTCTTTGCCGGCCTGTTCATCTTCCACCGGAAGAACCTGAAGGAGACGGTGCCGGCGGAGGCCGTCCCCCCGGACGGCCATTGACGAACCGCATCGGCATTCAGGAATGCGTCTTGCCCGTAAGGATCTACTCTTGCTGGCGCTGCTCCGAATGGCACGGACATATCGCCCCCCCCCGGATATATTCGACTGTCGTTTGCTCGTAAGACTCTTGGCTTTGTCCGATGCGGACTGGACAAGCGTCCTCAGTTCAAGACAAATTGTTCGCCATCCCCTCGTCACGGGAGCCGCGTCTCCGGATAAATACGCCTTCTCGGCCCTCGTCACATGACTGGGAAACCGAAATCATCGATTGACCTTCAACAAGGATAGGAAGGCGTCATGAGTTTCAACAACAGCCAAAGTGCGTCAAGATATCCAGGCCGCGGACGGCGGCAAGCACCCCTGCTCGTTCGGATATTGTTTCGGGCTGCAAAGGCTGTCTTCTGTCTAGCGTTTCTGCTGGCGACCATATGGGCCTCTCTCGCGCTATTCTATCGTCTGCCCGTTTCCGTGCTGGTCCGAGAGGTCGCAGCAGGAGTCCTCGCGTTGGTCGGTGTTGCCGCGGCAGTTTCCATAATCTGGAAGCCACGCCCCATGGTTGTCCTTCCGTTCGTCCTATGTTTTGCAGGCATCGCCGTTTGGTGGACCTCAATAAAGCCGCCAGTGACGGCCGACTGGGCGGGAGACGTCGCCAGGCAGGTGACAGGCACGGTCGACGGCAACATCCTCACGCTGACCAATGTCAGAAATTTCGCCTGGAAAACGGATGGCGGTTTTGTGGAGAAATGGGAGTCGCGCACCTACGACCTGAACAAGCTCAGGAGCCTCGATTTGTTCATGTCCTATTGGTCAGGGCCTGAGATGGCGCACATGATCCTGAGTTTCGGGTTCGATGACTACCAATACCTGGCATGGTCGATCGAGGTGCGGAGGACGGCCGGGGGTAAATTCTCTCCGATCGGCGACCTCTTCAAAAGCAATCCCCTCGTCATTATCGCGGCCACCGAAAGCGACGTCATTCTTGTCCGATCCAACATACGCGGCGAGGACGTTCAGCTTTTTCGCATGCGCGTTCCGCCGGCCAATGCCGCTCGGCTTCTCCTGCAATATGTGAGCGATGCGAACACGCTCGCCGAACACCCGCGCTTCTACAACTCGCTCACCACCAACTGCACCACGACTGCCGCTAAAATGATGCGGGCCGTCGGCGCTACATTTCCGTTTGATTGGCGGCTGATCGTGAACGGTTACCTTCCGGAATTCGCCTATGACCGGAAAGCGCTCGATATGAAGCTGCCTTTTGAGGAATTGAAAGCGGCGGCGCGTATCACCGCACGGGCAAAGGGTGCCGCCGCCTCCGAGGAATTTTCGAAAGAGATCCGCGAGGGTGTGCCTTCACCGGGCGATTGAACAGCGCATCGGCCTGAAACTCCGAATCGATGGCACGATGCCGCCCGAAATGGCTGACACATTCGCCGTCATGGCCTAATCCTCATCCCCGGGCGGCGGCTCCCAGCCGAAGACGCTGCGGCCGCCGAAATCGGCGGATTGGCGGAATTCGCCGGCGATGATCTCCTTGAGATCGGGACCCGTGACATAGCGTTCCATCTGCCGGGATTGATCGTCCAGGCGCTTCAGCGCCTGCAGTTCCTCCTCGCGCCCGAGCCTGCCCTTGCGCACCGCCGATTTCATCACGTCGATCGTTTCGTCATAGACCTTGAGCGGCACCGGGAAGGGATGTCGATCCTTGCCGCCGTGGGCGATGGAGAAGCGTGCCGGGTCAGAAAAACGGCAGGGCGCGCCGTGTATCACTTCCGCCACCATCGCCAGCGCCTTCACCGTGCGGGCGCCGACACCTGGAACGAGGAGCAACTCCTGAAAGTCCACCGGTCCGCGGTCCGCCGCAGCCGCCAGATTTCCATGCAGGCGCCGCATGTGGACATCGCTCTCGCGGACATCATGATGAGTGGGCATGACCAAATGCGGCAGCATCGGCTGTTCGGCAGGTTCGGGCGCCGGCTCCTCCGCACGCATCAGCGCGGCCGCCTCACGGATGATCCTGTCGGGGCCGAGCGTTGCCAAGAGGTCGAGCTGACCACGCCGTGAGCGCTCGGCGCGTTTATCGGCGAGATTGACAATTTCGCCCTGACTTCTGCCTTCAATTGCCGCATGCGGCGAGTCGACGAAACTTTCGAGTCCTTCGGAGAGCCAGTGATAACGCCGGGCCTGCCGCCGGTCGCCATTCATGCCCTGCTGCACCACCACCCAATGACCGTCATCGGCGACGATGAAGCCGTGCAGATAGAGGTCGAAGCCGTCCTGCAGCGCGGCGCTGTCGACCTTGGCGATGAGCCGGCTCGTCGTCGCCAGCCCCTCCCCGTCGAGGCCGACGCGCTCGCCGATCGAGACCAGCTCTTGCGGGGTCTTGCGCGAATGCGCGCCTCGGCCGCCGCAGACATGCAGGCCGAGCTCGCCGGCGCGCGGCTTCAGCCCGCGCTTCAACGCACCGAGAACACTTGTCGTAATGCCGGAGGAATGCCAATCCATGCCCATGACCGCGCCGAAGGACTGGAACCAGAAAGGGTGGGCAAGCCGGCGCAGAAATTCGTCGCGGCCGTAGTGATGAACGATCGCCTCGGTGATCAGCGTTCCCAACCGGGTCATCCTGTCGCCGAGCCAATGCGGCACACGTCCCCCGTGAAGGGGAAGATCGGCGCTGCCTGCCCGCTGTGACATCTCGTTTCCTATATCCTCGCTGTTCGACCCGCTGTGCGGCGACGGCCGGGATCGGGAACCCGGTGAATTTCCAGGCGTTTGTTTTCAGTCAAAACGGCCGAGGCAAACATGACCGCATTCGAAACCATTTCCGATCAACCCTACCTGACCCGAACAAAAGCGCAACATCGGGGAGGCGAAAAAGAGGGGAGTGCGGCATTTCGGCTCCAGGGACGCGCGGAAAAAGCCGCCTTTCTAATCAACGGCAACAAATATTTTGCCGAAGTTTCAAGGGCGTTGCGGCAGGCCCGCCGCAATGTGTGGATCATCGGATGGGACTTCCATCCCAATATTCGATTGGAGCCCGAGAAGTCGGACGAAACCTTGGCGGACCTGCTGCACGCGCTGGCGGCGGAAAATCCCGAACTCGAAATACGCATTCTTATTTGGGCGCTCGGGCCGATCTACTCGGACAAATCGATAGATCTACTTCGGAAGAAGAATTTCCCCAAGAATGCCAGGATCGATCTGCGTTTCGATCTTCAGGACGCGTTGCGCGGCTGTCATCATCAGAAACTCGTCTGCATCGACGACGCGGTCGCCTTCATCGGCGGTATAGACATGACGTCGCGGCGATGGGATACCAGGCGCCATCACGCCAAGGACAAGCTGCGGCGCGACCCCGACGGTGCCCCCTACGATCCGCTGCACGACGTGCAGGCGATGGTTACGGGCGACGCCGCCCGGCTGATCGGCGATATCGCCAGGCGGCGCTGGGAAAACGCCACCGGCGAAAAGCATCTGCCACTTGCCGGCAGCCTGTCCTTCGCCTGGCCAGACGATCTCTCGATATCGCTGCAAGACATCCCGGTCGGTTTCGCCCTCACGGAGCCGGAAACCACCTGGCGCACCGGTATCGGCGACGGCATCGCATCGACCCTGGAGATCATCGCCCGAGCGCGGCGTCAACTCTATATCGAGGCGCAATATCTCGCCTCCTTCCGCGTCGCCGACGCCATTGCCGCACGGTTGCAGGAGGAGGACGGGCCCGAGGTGGTCGTCATCTGCACGCGCAGTTCTCACGGGCTGATCGAAAAGCTCGTCATGGGCAGCAATCGCGACCGTGTCATCCGCCGCCTCAAACGCGCCGATCGCGCCAACCGCCTGCGGGTCTGTTACCCCGTCGTGCCCGGGCCGAAAGTGCCAGGGCCTGAGGCGCCCGGGCAGTCGGCGCAGGCAGACAGCGAGGTCGAGGTGCTCATCCATTCGAAATTGATAATCGCCGACGACGAACTGGTCCGCATCGGCTCTTCCAATCTCAACAATCGCTCGGAAGGGCTTGATTCAGAATGCGATCTGCTGTTCGAGGCTGAAACCGGCGAGCATCGCCGCGCGATCGCGGAGCTGTACAATCGGCTTCTCGCGGAATATCTCGGAGCCGCTCCCGAGGCTTTCGCGGCTGCCTACGCGCAACGCGGTTCGATGATCGAGGCGATAGACGCGCTGAACCAGGGGGCTCGCGGCCTCAGGGAATTTGCCGTCGAACTGTCAGGCAAAGTCTCGCCGATCACAGGTACGGCGATCGTCGACCCCAGCCGGCCCTTTCTGCTCCTACACCGACTGGGCCTCGGCGCGCTCCTCCGCCTGTTCGCCCGCACTGCGTGACCGCCGGAAGATGAATTCGCTGACGAGGAGAAGTGTCGTGCCCAGCGTCAGCGGGATGAAGAAATAAGCGCAGCGGAAAGCGATCAGCGCGCCGATCGAGGCCTGCTGCGGCACGGCGTAGGAGACGGTCGCCTCCAGCACGCCGAGGCCGCCGGGGACATGGGTTGCCAGGATCGCCGAATTGGCGAGCACGTAAGCCGTGACGGAGCGGAAGAAGGCAACGTCGCCGAAGGTCGCGAGCATCTGGTGCAGGCAGGCGGACACCAGCATGAAGTTGATCGTCCCGACGCCTACCTGCGCCACCGCGATCGGAAAGCGCGGCAGTTGAAACGACCATCGCCACAGCCGCAGCTTGCCGCGGATGAAGAACGCCAACCCCGCGTAGACGGCCGGCACGGTCAGAGCCAGCAGCCCGAACACCCGGGTGCTTGCCGCATCGAGACGCAGCAGACGTGCCGCGTCAGCGGGATTGACGATCAGGGCAAAGCCGCCGAGCGTGATGAGGCCGAGCCCCACTGTGACACCGCAGAACAGGATGATCTTCGCCACGTCCTCCGTCGTCAGTCCCCAGCGGGAATAATAACGATAGCGGAAGGCGCCGCTACTCAGACCTGCAAAGCCGATATTGTGACCGAGCGAAAGGCTGATGAATGAGGCGAGCAAGACCCTCCGGTAAGGCAGGGATTTGCCAAGGGAACGGATCGCCAGCAGGTCGAAACAGCTGAGGCATAGATAGGATGCCGCCGCGAAGAGCAACGCGGTGGCGAAGGTCTCAAACGGTATGCCGCGGACCGATTGGACGATCTGCTCCAGGCTGTACTGGCGGAAAATCCGATAGAGTAGAAAGCCCGCGACGCAAAGGGCGGCAACGAGCAGTCCATTCCAGATTATGGTTTTCAGATTCATCGATTGTCCGTTTCCGAAGTGCGAGCCCCACGGCTCGATCATTTGGAACGATCAAAAGAGTTCTGTGTTCCCCTGGGGGAGAACGAGTCCCGTCTCTCGAGGGGAGATCAGCTTCAGCGGACCTATGCCGGATAGATCGATCAAACTCCTAACTTATAACGTTCACAGCTGCATCGGCAACGACCGGAAGCTCGACCCCGGGCGGATCGCTTCGGTCATCGCCGAGGCTGAAGCCGACATTGTCGCCCTGCAGGAGGTCGACGTCCTCAGGCGCAGGACCGGCGGCGTCGACCAGGCCCATGCAATCGCTTCCCTTCTAAAGATGCAGGCTCATTTTCACCCTGCGCTGTCAATTGCCGAGGAGCAATATGGCGATGCAATCATCACCGCGTTGCCAACCGGCGCGGTCAAGGCCGGTCCGCTGCCCTCCATCGGCGAAGCGAGGGGCGCATTGTCCGTCGAAATATTGCTCGGCGACAGGAAGTTGCTCGTGGTCAATACTCATCTCGGCCTTCGAGGGCGCGAGCGCATTCGGCAGATGACGACGCTCTTGAATTCCGGCTGGCTGCGCGGTCCGTCGGACCAACCGGTTCCAAGCATTCTCTGCGGCGATTTCAACGCCATTCCGTCATCGGCGACTTACCGGCTTGCCGCGCGCTCATTGACCGACGCCCAGCTCGCAGGCAGCGAGGCGCCGAGAGCGACCTTCCCCTCCCGCTATCCGCTGATGCGTCTCGACCACATCTTCGTCACCGAAGACCTGGTCGTCCAACGGGCAATAGTGCTCCAAAGCCGGCTGACGAGGGTCGCCTCCGACCACCTCCCTCTTCTTGCAGAAATCAGTTTCGCCTGATCATTCGCCAGCGGCGGTGGAGTCTCCGGCAGAAAACGGCATTCAACGTTCACCCATAGCGACATTGAAACGAATATTTCACGAGTTAGGCGTTATGAAATATTCATTCCGCGATCCCATAGGTGTCGGGACGGAGACGGATAGAGTCGATTCGAGCGGATCGGGACCTTCACTCGAGATCGGCTGTTTCCTGCAGGGGTGGAGGGGTTTGATGCTGGGAAGGCTGTTATCGCGGGTTCGCATCCAGACGCAGGTGATGCTGTTCATCATTCCGTTCATCTTGAGCATCATGGCCGTGGGCGCGACGGGTTTTTATGCATCGAGTCTGCTTCAGGGGCGGATGGATATTTCCAACTCCGTCCTGCAATCCTTGAGCGGCTTTCGCAATCTGTCGGCGGCAATGGCCGAGTTCCTCGCCAATGCCACGCAGGAAAACCGGGAGGCCGTCAACGCCAGACTTGCCGACCAGCGCAGCCTTTTGAAATCCGGCATCGAGCGGCTCAGCGCAGATCATAGTGGTCAGCAGGAACTGGAGCAGGTGCTCTCTTCCATTGACCGAATTGCAGCCCGCATGGATTTGCTGTGGCAGCTTCAGGAGAGCAGGGCAGCGCTGCTCACCGATCTTCAGAAAGCCCAGAGCGTCGTCGTATCGTCTCAGACAGATATTGTCGAAGGGACCAAGGCTCTCCAGCGTACCGCCGACCTGCAGGAAGATGAATCCCGCAACACCCTCGCCGACGCACAGCGTATTTCGGACTTCGCGTCCTTCGCCCAATTGCTGAACGACAAGGCCCAGGCCGCAGGCACGATTGCCAGGCCGGATATGGAGCAACTCGCCCGGCAGCAGCGCATCGTGGGAATGGCCCTTGGCGGCGAAGCGCCGGATGCCAAAAAGGCGATCGAAGACGCCGTCGCTTCCCTGAAGCCGCTCGTCGAAACCTCTGGCCAGACCGATGAACGCGCAGCCGCGCTTAGCGATAAAACTGGCCAGATCGTCGGCAGCCTGCCCGAATTGCGGGTGGTCGCCACACGGCGGCTGAAGGCCGTGACCGACAAGGCGGCCGAGACAGCCAAAATGGTCGAGCGCGCCAAGACCAGTCAGAGAGATGGTCAGAAGCTGACGACCTCGGCTTACGTGATCCAGATCGTCCTGGCGAAGCTGGCGCTGGCCCCGACGGACGCCAATCTCCAGCGGCTTTCGCAGGAGATCACCGCCGTCAGAAAAGGTCTGGACATGCTGGTTTCCAATGCCGGCGGCGTTACACAATTCGACAATCTCAAACCGAAGCTTCTGCCGGCGCTGGACAAGATGCAGAAATCCGCTGCCGACCTCGTCCGCATCAGCGCGCAGCGCCAGGACGAATTCCGTGCCGCCGCCGCCGATGTGGATCGGATGTGGTCCCAGCTGACGGCTTTCGCCGAAATGCAGCGGCAGAACGCGGCCGACGAACGCGATGACGCCAACTCCATGTCGCTTGGAACAACGATCCTCGGCGTGGTGATCGCAATTCTAGCCGGCATCGGTCTGACTGTGACGCTTAAAGGGCCGATCAATCAGATCACCTCGGCAATGCGGCGACTGGCGGACGGCAGGCTGGAAACGTCGATCGTCGGCGAAAGCCGCGCCGATGAAATCGGCGACATGGCTCGTGCGCTTGGTGTCTTCAAGAACAATGCGATCGCCAAGGTCGAGATTGAGGAGCGCAGCGAGATCGAACGGACGAGGGCCGAGGAGGAAAGGCACCGTAATGATGAGGAGAAACGCGCTGTCGAGCAGCAGATCGATTTTGCTGTGACGGCACTGGCCGAGGGGCTCGGGCGCCTGGCGCGAGGCGACATCTCCCAGACGATCGCGACGCCTTTCTTCGGCCGGCTGGAGCAACTTCGTAACGATTTCAATTCGTCGCTGCTTCGTCTGCAGGAAACGATTGACCAGATTCGCACCAACACGCGGATGATCGAGGGCAATGCCGGTCAGATGGATCTGTCCGCCAGCAACCTCGCGAAGCGCACGGAACAGCAGGCCGTAGGGCTCGAAGAGATCGCCGCCGCCATCGAGGAGATTACAACGACGGTTCGCTCATCAGCGGCCTGCGCCGACGATGCCCGTGAGATTATCACGGATACCAAGAAGACCGCCGATTCTTCATCCGAGGTGGTAGCCAGCGCCATCGAGGCGATGAGCAAGATAGAGGCGGCTTCCAACGAGATCGTGCAGATCATCGGCGTTATCGATGACATCGCCTTTCAGACGAACCTGCTCGCGCTCAATGCCGGCATCGAAGCGGCCCGCGCCGGCGAGGCCGGCAAAGGTTTTGCGGTCGTGGCCCAGGAAGTCCGCGATCTCGCCCAGCGCTCAGCGGAGGCCGGCCAACGGATCAAGCAACTCATCGGACGTTCGCGAGCCGAGATCACCAACGGCGCGCGGGTCGTTCGCGAAACGAGTGAGGTCCTTGAAAGCATTTCCGCAAAAGTGGTCACCGCATCCGAGCAGATGGATGTCATCGCCCGCTCGAGCCGGGAGCAGTACAACGCGCTGCACGAGGTCAATTCTTCCGTCAACAGGATGGACCAGATGACGCAGCAGAATGCCGCCATGGTCGAGGAAACCAGCGCGGCGACGAAGGAACTTGCCGATGAGACCAGAACGCTCCTGCAGCTGATCGACCAGTTCCAGCTGGATCAAACGGAGGCACGCCGGGTTGCCGCTGCATAGAGCATGTCGCGCAAAAGTGTGCAGCGGTTTTGCAACAACGACATGCGTAAGCACAAGGACGCAAAGCGCGGCAGACGAATCCGAAAGATCGCGACGCGCTTTAGGCCCATCCCATCCTACCCTCGCGATGGTCACGACGCGCGGGTGCGTCAGTGATGGCTGTAGAGCGGCGGCGCCACCTCTTCGTCGGCCAGCTCCGGGTAGAGGTACCTGCGCGTGCGGGCGAGTGCCTCCGCCTCCCGGCGGTTCCGCTCCAGCAGCGCGGCAGTAACATCCTTGTACGGTTCGCCCTCCGATAGGGCGACGCGGACAGTTCCGCCCTGCGAGAGGAAGTCGCAGAACGACCGTACCGAGCGAAGACGCGTGGTAATCTCGACGTAGCGATCGTCATGTCCAGCCATGTTCGCCTCCGTTTAAAGCGGTAGGATGTCACGAACACTTCGGCGAGATGATGGCGTCCCTTCATGATTAAGGAACCGGCGCGCGATCTCACGCAGAACCATCTGTGCCTGCCACATCACCGCCGAGCGAGGTTTCGATTCATCGCAGCGACGGCCAAAGGCAATGCCGTTGTCATCACGGCTCCCCAAGGCAGGCGCTTCAGACCCCTGGTGATGACGAAGGCACCCGCCATCGCGCCGGCGAGCTTCAGCCAGGGCTGATCGCCAAGCTGGGCATGGGCGCTGGAATCAGCCCACCGGAGGTTTTCGGTGACAACGGTCGCGGCCTGGCGTCTGATTCCATGAAGACGAGCCTGCAGAATTTCGAGTTCCCACCTCAATTCCTGCAGCCGGCTTTCCAGGATGTGTTCCCCGGAGGTCCGCACCGGTTCTCCCACGTGATCTTCGGTCGGAGCGGACACATCTCTGCCCAATGTGGCAAAGTAGGCGCGGTATTCGGCCTCGCTCGCGAAGCCCTCACGCCGAATGAGATCCGGATTGATGGCTGGTTCCTCTCCATTCGGCATTGAAGCGGCGGCATCGCCTCGGTTATTTTCGGCGCCGAAGGCGGCGGCCTGATCCTTGAACATGTTGCGTCTCCCATTGGTTCCTTTCGGCAGAACGCTTGATGGCTCTAAATGATCCGCGCGCCGATGAGGCTGGCAGCCACCCATATCGCGGACGTCACCGGCACGATGCGCTGAAGCGCTCAGGGCGAAACGCCGCCAGCAGCGGATGGCGGCGGCCCGTGGCGATCTCATCCGCCAACAGCTCGCCGGCAATCAGGCCAAGGGTGGCGCCGCTATGACTAAAGGCGACGAAGTAACCCGGGATCGAGGACAGCTCGCCGAAAACAGGCTCGCCATCGCCAGGAATAGGTTTCGGACCGACCCCATAATCTTCGATCTCAAGGACCGGATTGCCTTCGAGGACTTTCGACGCTTCCCGCAGCAGTCCCTGCAGCGTCGATTGCCTGACATTGTAGCTGCCGTCGGGGTTGACGCCTACCTCTTCCTCCGACCAGGCGGAATCGAGTGCGAAGCCGCCATTGGACATCGGTCGAATGGCAACACGCGGCGTGTTGAGCACGGCCTTCAGCGGGTGGCGGATCGGCTTTGTCCTGACGAGAAGGGCGACAGGCGTTGCATCCTCGATCTGTTGGCCGGCCTCCGCAACGATTGCGGGAACCTCGCTGCCTGCAGCGAGCAGCACGGCGTCGGCGTCGTGGCGCGTGCCGTCCGGTGTGACCACGCAGCTGGCACGCCCGTTGCTGACATCGACCGCCGCGCGTCCGGCATCCGTGATGATCTCGCCGCCCAGCGCCTGGAATTCTTCCGAAAGCCTACCAATCAGGGATGGAAGATCGACCCACCCCTCCCCCGGATTGAAGATAGCGCCTTGCGGCGTCACAGCGCTTGGGTCGACGCCGGGCGTTACCGCAGCGATCTTCTCCCGGGTGAGCCATTGTGCGTGATAGCCGAGGTCACGTTCATAGTCGAAGACTTCGGCGATCTCGTTGCTCGCGTCGTCCGCGTCCCAGGTCAGGCCGCCGTCGAAGCGCAACCACGGCGCATCGGGATATCGAGCAGCCAGCGTACGATAGCGGTCAATGCCTGCCAGACGCAGCCGGTGATAGGCATCGGAGCGCTTTCGCGCCGAGTTCAGCCAGGCGAGCGACCGGCCGGAAGCCCCGTTGGCAAGGGGGCCGTCATTGATGAGCATGGTATCAACCCCGAGCCGGGCCAGATGGAGCGCGGTCGAGACGCCGAAAATCCCGCCGCCGATGACAACGACCTTCGAAGGTTTGGTGGAAGCATTCATGTCGGGTACCCTGTTCCTGCTCTTGCTTGATCGAACCGAATTTGCACGCCTTACGGCTGGCGCCTCAGAGAACTTCCGCAAGGAAGCGCTTCAGCCGTTCGCTTCGCGGATTGTCAAAGATCTGCTGCGGCGAGCCGGCTTCGACGATACGGCCCTCATCCATGAAGACCACCTGGTCGGCGACGCGGCGGGCAAACCCCATCTCATGCGTCACGACTGCCATCGTCATGCCCTGACGACCGAGCCTCGCCATTAGGTCGAGCACGCCCTTCACCAATTCAGGGTCAAGCGCGCTCGTCACCTCGTCAAACAGGATGATCTCCGGATCCATGGCCAATGCCCGCGCGATCGCGACGCGCTGCTGCTGCCCGCCGGAGAGGCCTGCCGGCCGGTGATCCCGGCGCGCGGCAAGACCGACATCGGCCAGGCGCGCCTCGGCGACGCGCCGCGCCTCCTGCCTCGGCATCTTCTTGATCTTCGTCAGTGCAAGCATGACGTTTTCGAAAGCGGTGTGGTCGGGAAAGAGGTTGAAGTGCTGGAACACCATGCCGACCCGACGACGGAGCTTTTCCGGCTTCATGGCCAGGATGCTTTCGCCGTCGAGCCGTATGTCGCCACCCTTCGGTTCGACGAGCCTGTTCATGCAACGCAGCAGCGTCGATTTTCCCGAGCCGGAAGGGCCGATGATGCAAGTGACGGTTCCGGCGGCGATATCGAGATCGACACCCTTGAGTACCTCGAGCTCTCCGTAAGCCATACTCACATCTCGGATTTCAAGCGTCCCGCCCTTGAAATGCTGATTATCGCAGCTCGCGACGCCGGTGATGGAGTGGGGGCCCACCGCCGCCGCAAGCTCGGTCACCTCGACCAATCCACTCCCGGGACCGGGACCCCGCCCCTGTTTTCCCAATCGCAGCTTCGCATCGATGTAATTGACGAAGTGGGTCAGCGGCACGGTGATCACGAGGTAGAAAACACCTGCCAGGAGCAGTGGCGACAGGTTGCCGGTTACGACCGCGTGGTCTTGCCCGACGCGGAAAATCTCCCGCTCTGAGGCGAGCAATCCGAGGAAATAAACAAGGCTCGAATCCTTGACGTTGCCGATGAACTGATTGACCAGCGCCGGCAGCACGCGCCGCACACCCTGCGGAATGACGATCAGGCGCATGCCTTGCCCATAGCTCATGCTGAGCGCCCGGCAGGCTTCCATCTGGCCGCGCTCGACGCTTTGGATGCCCGATCGAAAAATTTCGCCGATGTAGGCGCCGGCAATCAGGCTGAGCGCCAGTATGCCGAGCGGGAATGGCGACGGGCCGAAGATATCCCGTCCGATCCGGGCAAAGCCCTGGCCGATGATCAGGATCGTAACGATGGCCGGCAGCCCGCGAAAGATATCGGTATAGATGCGCGCCGGCAGCCGCAGCCAGCGAGACTGAGAGATGCCCATCACGGCAAGAACCATGCCGATGACGACGCCGAGCACGGTCGATGCCGCGGCAAGGATCAGAGTATTTTTCAGGCCGACACTGATCATGCTCGGCAGCACGTCCGCCATCGCGCTCCAATCGAGGAAGCTGCGGCGCAGATTGTCTATCCAGTTCATCGTGATCCCCGTGAGGCCTTGTCGGGCATGCAGCCGCCGAGACTAGGCCGTCCGCCTCGGCGGACGGCTTGGCGCCTCATTTCTTCGGGAGATATTGGTCCGGCATCGGTGAGCCGGGGAACCACTTCTCATAGAGCGTCTTCCAGGTGCCGTCCTGCATCGCGTCGTGAAGGGCACTGTTCAGGGCCGTGCGGAAGGCGTCGTTTCCCTTCCTGATCACGAAGCCCGCCGGCGCATCGAAGGATGGAATGTTGACGGCGACCTTCAGCGCAGGATAGCGCTCGCCATATTGTTTGGCCGCCTCGTAGTCGAGGAAATGCGCATCGATCGTGCCGTTGTTGAGCGCGGCGACGGCGGAATTGTTGTCAGGAAATTTAACGAGATCGGTCTCACCGAAATTCTTGGCGGCGTAGACTTCCTGCAAGGTTCCCTGCACGACACCAAGCCGCTTGCCCTTCAGCCCGCCCGCGTCCTTGATGGCACCGTCCGACGTCAGCACAGAGAGATAACCGGCGAGATAGCCGTCGGAGAAGTCGACGGTCTTCTTGCGGGCTTCGGTGGTTCCGATCGCGGCGACCGCAACGTCGAACCGCTCGTTCGCAACCGATGGCAGGAGGGCGGAAAATTCCTGGCCGGTGAATGTCACCTTGTCTTTCTGAAAGCCGAGCCTAGACACGACGTTGAGAAACAGTTCGATGTCGAAACCGGTGAACTGGCCGTCCGCGGTCGCAAACGTATAGGGCTTGGCATCGCCCATCGTGCCGACGCTGATAACGCCAGGCTCGATCAGATTGTAGGGATTGTCGGCCGCTGCTGCGAAACCCACTCCCATCGCCAGAAAGCAAGCCGTGAGGCCGGCTTGCAGAGGCGCAATGACTGCCGGAAGTGATTCAAAAAGTTTCATGTTCGTTCTCCGCTCCGGAAGGAATGCTCTTGTCGGCATTAGCTGTTTATCCGTTGCCGCCGTTTTGCGGCAACACTTTCTGCAAGGAAACCGGTCTCTATCTAAAAGAGACCGGTCTCACAGCCATTTTGATAACTGTCAATTGACCGCCCGTCAATAACTCTTGTAGTGCTGCGGCATGGAAAATTCCGCTGGCCCGAAACGTTCAGTTACTGTCGCCGACGTCGCGAAGGCGGCACGGGTGTCGAAAGCGACGGCCGCCCGCGTGCTCGGCGGCTACGGTGTCGTTAGCGGTAAGATAAAGGATCAGGTCCTGGCGGCGGCGGCCGCACTCGAATACCGGCCGAACGAACTTGCGCGCAGCATGAGCACCGGCCGGTCCGGCATCATCGGGATCGTCGTCGGCGATATCGAAAACGCCTTCTTCAGTCTGGCGGTACGCGGCATCAGCGATGCGGCTCGGCTCGCCGGCTTCAACGTGATCATTTCCAATTCGGGCGAGAAGCTCGAAGCGGAGAAATCAGCCGTCGACCTCCTGATCGGCAAGCGTGTTGATGGCTTGATCGTGACGCCCGCTCGCTGCGACAGCGTCGACCATCTCCGGCACGTCGGCCGCGCCGGTATGCCGCTGGTCCTCTTCGACCGGAGCATCCCGGAACTCGATGTCGACGCCGTGACCGGCGATGATCGCGAGGCTGCCATCGCCGCCGCCCGGTTTATGGTCGAGGCAGGACACCGACATCTCGCTTACGTTTCGGCCATGGACGCCGAGGACGGCGGACCCACCGATGTCGCCCGCATATCGAATTCTGCCGTGCGTGAACGCGTGGAGGGCTTCGTGAGCGTCCTGACAGAGGCAGGCTTGCCCAACCCCCTTCACTATGTGCGGCTCGGCGCGACGGACCAACCGCAGACGGACGCCGTGATCAGACGCCTGCTCTCGGATTCATCACCGCCAACGGCAATCCTCGCATCAGACAGCCTGGTGGGGCTGCGCGTCTTCAAGTCGCTGCAATCACTCGGCCTCTCAATTCCCGACGACATCTCGATGATTTCCTTCCTGGATGCCGATTGGACAAGCGTTACCGTTCCCCCGATCACAGTCGTTGACCAGCGCGTATACGAGATGGGCAAACTCGCCGGCGAGCGGCTCGTCGCCCGCATCGAACAGATCCCCCTAGCCGTTGAACGGCTGCGGGTCAGCACGAGCCTCGTCATACGCAGCTCGGTCGCAAGGATTGGCCGGTGAGATGCGTCCTGAGCCGGATGTGAGCGACGTCCTAATCGAAAAGTTCACCGTGGCCGATCTGCTCCCGCTTGCCCGGCACGTCGCTAATCACGGGATCTTCCGCAGGATCGGGATCTTTTTTATTGGCCTCGGTCAAAAACCGCGCCGCCTCAAGGAATGCGACCGAGATTTCTTCGGTTGCCCATCCGGCTTGATTGGCGGCTGCAATCAGCTCCTCCAAAGCGTCGCGCGCAGCAGCGCTCGCTTCTTCGAACCGCTGAGCGGGAGCCTCGGCTTTTGGCGGTGGAAAGGTCATCGGCGTTCCCTTCATGTCTGACTACCCAGGATGAACGCAGCTCCACTGAAATGGATGCACCACCAACACGATTTAGCGGTGGATGCTCGACTTTCTCGATCAGATGACCGTCCGCAAAAGAAACGGGGAACGCTCCAGCGGACGCTGGGCGAGGATCTTTAGCATCGCCGGACCCTGTATGCCGGTTGTCGTGCGCGAGCGGCCGTCGTGATAGACGACCGTCATAACATGACTGCGAATATCATAGCGTATCTGAGCGATCGTCCGGGTGTGAACCGGAAATACGAATTCGTCGGGCTCGGATATTTGCCCGGATGTTTCCAAAGTCATCGCGATGCCCCAACGATCACAGCGCCCCTGTTCCTCGTCCCCCGTTCCATGCACCCGGTGCCGGAAATCATAAGCGCTAAGCGGCCCAATCAAGCATATATTGCTTCCATGGTCGCGTGACATCGGCGTGACATGCAGTTACGCGTTAGAAAATCCCTTGGAAAACAGTAATTTATGGAAAACGACAGGGAGCCTGTGAAGTCACGCAATCAGTGCAATGTCGTCTGCAACGCATGGACACGAGCGGCCTGCGGCCAGCGTTCGCTCCTGCGCGCGAGCGACCGGACGGCCTCCTCCACCGCAAGAACCGCGTCCCTCAGCCGCTCGATCTCATAATCGAGTTCATATCGCTCGCCCTCAGCAAGATCATGCCTGTCAAGCAGCCGTCTCGCCGCTTCGATCAAGCGCTCCGCGCGCCGGACAATATCGAGAGCGCTTCGTATAAGGACGTCGAGCATGCATTTTCCCTCCTTGCCTGACAGAGAGTCGGGCAGAATCGGAATGCTGGCAATCCTAAAATCTTGTCAGATCCGCTCGCGCATCCTGTCGTAGAAATCCCTGAGACCTCGTAGGGCTGAGGACTCACGATGGCGTGGTGGGGAGAGCTGACGTGAGGCAAACGTCAACAAACCCGCGACAGCAGCCATGAGGGCAAACGTTGAGAGCGGATAATGCTTCACCAGAGCCTCGGTCTCGCGGACTGCGTTTCGGGCGCCGCCCTTCGCAGAACGCCCGGCACTGATGACCTGTTGCTGTAGCCTATCAACCTGTTGCCGCAGAGCGCCCAATTCAGTGCGCAAATCTTGCTCGGCCTGGCGGGGGACCCCGACAGAGGCGGTGTTGATATCGATGATCGCTTTCGGAACAGGCTCGCCGATCTTGGCTCCCTCGGTGTCGAGCGTCGTCCCAACATTGTTCTTACGGCGCGGCATGATCAGGTCTCCTTCCTAGTCGTCGTCGAGCGAAAAAACCGGTCGGTAGTGGCGCTGGGAAATCAGTAAGCTGCGGTCCGGCTGGATAATATAGATCTCCTCGACTTGGCGCCCCCATTGATCCGTGAAGCTGTGCGGGAACGATGAACCGACCGGCGATTTCGTCAGCTTTGTGCGCGGCTGCCCCTGATAGGTGATGCTGCCCGGAATAGGCTCAAGTCCCCCCGATGTGTAGCTGCCTGCGCTGGTGGTGCAACCCGTCAGCGCGATGGCCAGAACCAGCCCAAGCACAATGCTCCGCCTCATCGTATCCTCCGGCTGCTTCGGCATTCGCCTGTCGCACAAATAACAAGGCGAGGCAGACATTGTTCCAGTACTCGGTGGCGGCAGGCAGGAGTTCCTTTTTCGAACAGGAACAACCGTGCCATGGCGTAGTTCGACCGGCAAAGGAGATGCCATATGGACCATGAAGCACCGATCCGACCAAGGCTCCCGGCCAGGGCCCGCCATGCGTTTGTTCACCCGGGCCAGTACCGGACGTTCCAGGACAGCGGCAGGGGCCACCGTCCGAAAGACCATTCTGGATCATATCATGGCTGACGTCATCGAGGTCGATTTCCACCTGGTTTGGCAATATCCAGTTTTCATCCGCACCGCCGAGAGCGAGCAGCAGCGCATAGAAGGTCCGGACGCGGCACTCGACATCCTGAATCATCGCTGGACCAACGTTCGGGGCGGCGGTTATTTCGAAGCGAAGCGGCGCTGCGTCGATGCGCTTCGCCGACGCGGAAGCGCCGAACTGGCGCGCCAACGTTTCATCCAGGCCGCCATTGCCGCGGGTGTCCTTGCCTGAGGCAAAGGAGGCTCGGCACGCCGCTCGAAACAGCTGGTCCGTGCGCTAACGCACCGAAGAAACAAGCCGCTTGGTATCAAACAGGACGGGCATTATCTTGATTAAGTGAAGGCGACAAGCGGCAATCGTGGTGGGCGTTCATGGCGATTTTCTACAGACCGATACTACCGCAGGATTTCAGATGCCTTTCGAAGGCTGTCATGAGCTGGTATCGCCATTTCGGCGTCTCGGTGAGCGAACACGACAGCCAGATCCTGTGCAGCGCCGCCATTCAGCTCTTCAATGACGGCAAGACGGATGTCGACGACCTCGCAGCAGGATTGATCGAGATGTTTCCCGCCCCGGATCTGCTCAAGATCAACGCTCCGACCTCGCAGTCGATCCACTAACGTCTATTCTCCCTTTGCTGCGACGAGACCGGAGTTCCCGCACTGCCGGAGATCCCGCCATCGCGAACTGTGCCACCTAATCTGGGAACAGGGTGCGCTTTACCGCGTTTCCAACGTTCAAAAGGGAGCTGTACTATGGCCAAGACAAAGATTCCGAAGAGGATTGCAGGATACAAGGTACCTAAAGGCATCCGGAAGAATTCTATAGTGAAAACATTACTGGCGAGCTCGACAGGCCGCGATATCTTGGGAAAGGCGCTGATCGCCGGGGCCGGCGCTGCAGCGGCCGTGCTCGTGGAGGATAGCGACGACATTGCCGGCGCCGCAAAATCGGGTGGGCGCAAGGGCGCCAAGACCCTTGGGCTAGTCGGCCGAGCCTTTCACAGCGCAACCGATGCGGCCGTCGGCGTCGTGCGTGACGCCGCCAGTTCGGCGCTCCCGAAGAAAGTCCGGAAACAGGCCGAAGAAAACCCTCGGAAGGGCGTCGCCGTACATTAGATTCGACGCCGCCCCGAAAGCGTTCGAAGCGAAAGCTGGAATCTCTCTTGCGCAAACGCGCTAATAAAGGCGTCCTGTCCCAGGCCAAGGCGGCTGCAGCCGCCAAAGTGCTGGGCAAGCTTGTGCGCAAGCACCCTCTTATCGCCGCTGAACTGGCGCTGGCGGGAACGGCCAGAGGTATCGCGGTCGCGGCCGAGGAAGTGAAGCAGCGCATTCTGCCTCGTCATGATGTCGAGGAAATCGAAGACGACGGTTCGGGGAACAGCTGATCAAGGCGGTGATGAAATCGCATCCGCAGGCCACCAAGAAAGAGATCGTTCGAGCCGCCTTCCATGCTCTTATCGCCCATGCCGGCAGCGGGCCTGAAAAGGCCGGCATCCTCCAGGACTTCGCGATCACCCAGCGCTCCAACGAAGAAGAATGAACCTGCGGAGCCAAAGATACGGCACCCCAAGTATTGATGGCCCGTTGTAACGGACAGCTAAAGCTCGTCGCTGCGACGCTTTACGGCGTGTTTCACAGCCAGCAAATGTCGGCGCCGCTCGATCATGTAGTCAGCATAACCAACGCAGATGTAAAGCAATGTCGGGCCGGCGTAGATGATGAGGAGAGCCAGTGCAACAAGGATGAATGCGGTCGTCATGGTCTGTTTTCCGTCATGTTGATCATGTGAAGCGGTGGACCTGCGACGTTGGCCGATCAGGGTTCCGCCGCCAGGTCTGTCCCTCACTTCTCTCTTGCGTCGTGGGTGTGGTGGCGATCATGCTCGCCGCCGCCGCCGGAAACCTTGCTTCGCGTGCGTCTATCCGACTCGGCTGCCGGCTTTGGTACCTCGAGCGGCGCCTTGGCGTTTTCGTGGGATGCGCCTGGGCCGCCCTGGCGGATAGTTGACGGGCTCTTCTGCGAGGTAGACATCGATGCCTCCTACCTGTCCTGCTGGTAACCCTGATGGGTAGTGTTGACTTTGGTGTTTCCTTGTTGACCCTTCTTCTCAGGGTTTTCGTTGCCGCTTGCGGTATCCTCCGCCTCGGTCCGCGCCGGCTTGCCGGCTCCCTTGTTGCTGACGTTTTTGGCGGGAATGGGGGGCAATCTGCTGCTCATCACCTTTTCCTCACTTAGGATTCCGATTGGAGCTGTGATCCGCGTATTGCTCAGTTTGGATCGTCTTGCCGTCGAGGCCGCGCTCCTTGGAATGCTGCGTCTTGTCGCGGTTCGAGAGGACCATGTTTTCGGGAAGCTGTTCCCGGTCGAGATCGGTCATCGCGCCGCCGCCGTCGCCCTTTCCCTTCGTGCCAGCACCAATATGTTTCCGGTCGGCATGTGCCATGATTTTCTCCTTCGGTTTATCGAGTCAAACACTCCAGGCCCGCCGAGGTTCCGGGCTCGAATTCAAATCGCCTGCCCGCGTCGAGCTGGTAAGGTGACGCATCCTATGACTTGTCCAGATGCCGGTGCAGTTCGTCCTTGGGAATGAAAATGTCGGTGCTGCCCGGCTCGTGATCAGGATGCGATACCTTCACATCGAGATCGTCAGGAAGCGACAATGCCTGCTTGGCGTTCATGATGCCCAACGGCACCCGGCCTTCCTCGGTCTCTACCGCGACCTCGACAAGTGGTTTTCTGGCTTTCATCTCGGCGATCCTTATCCCTGTCTATTCGAAATCCGCCTGCTCCCTGATCGTTCCCTCGCCGCGTGAATTCGTGGCCTTTCTTCCCGCATCGCCGCCGTAATGCGATGCAGCAGCGGGTTCGACGCCAGCCCCTCCAGCGAAACCGACAGCTTCGGTTTCCAGTTGGGGTAGCTGTCGCTCGTGCCGGGGATGTTGGTGGGGCTTTTCTCGTCGGTCAGGTCGGCAACCCGAACCGCGACGAGAAGCGACGGAGTACGGGCGATGAAGCGGTAGGCGCTGACGGTCAATTCCCTCAAGGTCTCCCGGCTCGCCCTTGCGTTGAGACGGGCCGGCACGTCGATGCCGGCAGCGCGGAGCGCCGTCTTCAGATTTCGTCGCTCGCGTCGGCGGTGCTGAAGATGTTTTGCCGTGAGATCGGGCGGCACGATACCATGGTCGCGGCGATCCTGGATGTCGGCGCTGCGCCACCAACCGGCAAGCGTCTGATGGTCGTGCGTCGAAATGCAGGCCAGGCCGAAAACGGGATAGGCATCCGGCGGCTTGAAGCCTTTCCCGTCCTGTTCATAGGAGAGAATGCGATACGAAAGGATCTGCGCCGCCGCGAGCTCGTCAGGCAAATCCGGCGGTATCACTCCCAGCGCTTCACCGATGACGAGGCATCGATGCTCAGCGGAGGTCTCGGCCAGGATCTGTAGAAGCCGATGCTGGGGGTAGCGGACATAGGCGCCGCCATCCGGCCTGCTGCCGAGCGGCACCAGAAAGAGGCGTCGGAGCGCCGGGGCGTGATCGATCCGGATCGCACCGGCATAGCGCATGGCGGCGCTTACCATGCGCCGGTAAGGAGAATTGTCTCCCGCAGCGATCGCGGACGGCAGATATCCGGCGAGATGCCAGTCCTGCCCCTCTACCGCGAATGGATCGGGAGGGCTGCCGATGGTCGCCTTCGAGATATAGACATCCGGCTCGCTCCACATCGCCGATCCGTCGACCGCCTCGCCCACGGCAAGATCGAGATAAAGCCCGATCCGCAGGCCGGCTTCGCGCGCCCGGTCCGCCGCCTGCAGCAACTGCCGGTGGGCGAGCCACTGCAACCACATATGAAAACGGACCTCCTCCGCATGCTCACGTGCGAATTCGGCGACGGCGGCGCTGTCGAAGCGCCGGAAATCGGCCGGCCATCCCTGCCAACCGGCGCCCCTCCCACGCTCCACCATGGAAAGCGAAAGGCATTCGAAAAGCGCGTGTCGCCGCAAGCTGTCGCCGCCCTGCGCGACGAAGACATCGAAATCGACGGGATTGTAGGTTTCATCGGCGGCATCCGCTTGCAGCCAGGCGCGCCAGCGATCCCGCAGAATTCCAAGCTTGACCCTCGCAACTCCGGCATAATCGACGAGGTCGCTTCCGCGAAGTCCCTCCAATTGCCGTTCGAGTTCGGCACTACTGACAAAACCCGGCAATCGGTCGACCGCGATATAGAGCGGGTTGAGATGCTGACGGCTTGAAGGTTCATAGGGGCTGCAGCGATCGGGATCGGCAAGAAATGGTGCGTGAAGCGGATTGAGGCCGATGAAATCGGCGCCAAGCTTTCCCGCCAGGTCGGCCACATCGGACAGATCCTCGAAATCTCCGATGCCCCAGTTGCGCACCGAACGGAGTTCGTAAAGCTGCAGGCTGATACCCCAGACCCGCGTCTTGAGCAGGAAATCCGGCAGAAATGATTTGGGGATCGCCTCATCCGCCGGCCCCGACTGCCGCTGCCGTCGCAGTGGATAGATCTCGGGATGGGTGTTTCCCGATAGCTCGACTCCCAAAGCCGAGAGTATCTTGCGTTTGGTGTCGGCGGAAATTGCCACCTCGTGATCCTCGGGACTGGGCCTGGTTGGGCTGATCCCGTATCGACGGGCGAGCTTGTCGAGCTCGGCAGATTTCATCGTCCGATCGCCTTCATGCCAAGCCCTCACCTTTCGAAATGCTCCAGATCACCGTCCAGGGCGCCAGTTTGCCTCCCTCGCTGCCGCCGAGGCGGAAGATCATCTCGCCTTCGTTGCGCTGCTGGAGAAGCGGCGCCGCTTCGCTGCCGAGATTGGCATCCAGATGAAGCCGCCGATCGCCGGCCAGGGCCCAATCCACCGCAAGCGTTGAACTCGAACGATAGGCCGCGTTTCCACCGCCGGCACCTTTCAGCAGAGGTACGATCCGTTGACGTCGGAGGTCGAGAAGCGTCCTATAGAATTCAAGCATTTCTGATGAGACACTTTTCGACCAGTCGAGCTTGGCGGCCGCAAAGGTCGACGGCGCCGTCGGGTCAAGAAGCTCGTCAGCGTCGAAACCCGGCAGGCGCGAAAGCTCCTCGCGCCTGCCCTTCCTGACCTTCTCGTTCAGATACTCGTCGAAATCGCAAAAAAACGGAAAAGGCTCTCGCGCACCCCATTCCTCACCCATGAACAGCATCGGTATCTCAGGCGCCAGCAGGTAGATCGATGTGACGGCCTTGACGGCATCGGTCGGGCTCGAAGCCATGATCCGGTCCCCCAGCGCCCGATTGCCGATCTGGTCGTGATTCTGGATAAAGGACACGAAGGCGGTGGGCGGCAGGTGGCCGCTCGGCCTGCCTCGGCTTCCTCCACGATACGGCATGTGCTCGCCCTGGAACACGAATCCTTGCGTCAGCGCCCGACCGAGCTTGCCGGTGTCGCCGGCATAATCGGCATAGTAGCCGAAGGTTTCACCCGTGGCAGCAACATGCAGAACATGGTGGACATCATCGTTCCATTGGGCCGTGAACAACCTCGCCTCGCCGTCTGCGTCACGTTTCAAAAGGTCGCTGTCATTCTCCTCATTTTCCAAGATCAGATGAACATGCCGGTCACCGGCCGCAGCCCTGAGGCGGCGGGCCAGCGCGTGAAGAAAATGCTCAGAACTGTCGTCCTTGATGGCGTGGACGGCGTCGAAGCGAAAACCGTCGAGCCTGAACTCGTTGATCCAATAGATGGCGTTCTCGATGAAGAATTCGCGGATCATCTCGGAGCCGTCGCCGTCGTAATTGATGCCGTGGCCCCAGGGCGTCCTGTGATGATCGGTAAAGAGCGGCGCGTAGGAGGGGATATAGTTCCCGTCGGGTCCGAAGTGGTTGTAGACCGCGTCGAGGAAAACCGAGATGCCACGTTCGTGCGCCGCATCCACCAGCGCCATAAGATCTTCCGGCCGGCCGTAACTGCTGTCGGGCGCGTAGGGAAGCACGCCGTCATAGCCCCAGTTGTAGCGACCCGGGAAGTCGCTGAGCGGCATGATCTGCAGCGCCATGACGCCCAGCTGCCGCAGATGGTCGAGACGCTCGATCGCGGCCTTGAAAGTCCCCTGGGGTGTGAAACAGCCGACGTGCAGTTCGTAGATGACCATCTCCTCCCAGGGCCGGCCGGTCCATTCGCGCGTGCTCCAGCGATATGCAGCAAGGTCGACCACTTCGCTCGGACCATGCACATCCTGCGGTTGGAAGCGCGAGGCAGGATCGGGAATTTCGAGTCCATCCGGCAGGATAAAGCGATACTGCGTACCAGGGCCGGCATCCGCGACCGTGCACCGATGCCAGCCGTCTTCAGCCGCTTGCATCGGACGCGGATCGGTGCTTTCGATTTTCAATGAAACGCTTTCATGCAGGGGAGCCCACAGGCGAAACAGGACGCCATCTTCGGTGAACGCGGGGCCGAACATCGTTTTGGTCAAAGGAAAGCCTTCGGTGACGTGAGATGGGTTTGAGTAACTTTTGTCAGGGCAAAAAGTTTCGCCTGGGGTGGAGCGCAGCAAGCGAGCGAGACCTGATCAGCGGGCGGCGCAAGTCCGAATTTAGCCGCGACGTCATCTCGTTGATCGTGAAGGATTCACGCGGACGAAAGACTAGCTTTTCGTATTCCGTTTGCAACGCGGTTGTGATTCAACCATGCGGGGTAAAGGCCGCGATTTCAGCGCCAAACCAGTCCCAAATATGATATGCGCGTTATGTCGCGGATTAATCGAGTGTGGATGCAAAGATGACAGCAGCGCCTCACGCCTTCAGCTTTGTATCAATTTTGCTTGCAGTCGGGCTGTATACGCCTGCACTACCAGAGAGCTTTTCTATAAAGTCGCTCGATTCCGTCGCTACTAGCTGTCCAGGTTTTGGAAAAACTTCATCAGACGCGTCGCTCGTCATGCAATGCGATGGAAACAAACGGACGTTGATGATTGCCAAGAGCTTAAATTTTGACGGCGCTTCGTATATTAGAAATCCAGACATCTACGCAAAGGAAATATTGCTGGACGTTGGTAAAACTATAAATGAAGAATTAAACATCAAAAATCGACACTTAATATTCTGCAATCCGCCTGTAGATACTCTCGGAAGATGCAAAACAGTCTATCTCCTGGGCGGCGCCAGGAGTTTTGAGGAGGCAGCTTTGGCCATCAATCCAAAGGACAGTAAAATTGACAGCTTTTCGTATTTTCTGATCCTCTCCTGGGAGCGAGGCAATTAAGAAATGGAACTGATCCTGCTCCAACCAGTCAAGCTCTCCCCAGCCGCCGCGCCTCGATCATCATGCCGCCGCGACCTTGTCCCTCAGCGCCTCGTCCATGGCCGCCTGGAGTTGCTCTTGCGTGAACGGCTTCGCCATCCTGAGCATGCGGCCGAGCCCCTGATCCTCGGCAAGCTCGACATAACCTGAAGCGAGGATCACGGGCAGGTTGGGGAAGGCTGAACGAAGGTGGCGCGCGAGCTCGGCGCCGGTCATCCCCGGCATGGCATGATCGGTGATGACGAGATCACACTCCTGTCCGCCGGCGAGGAATTCCAGGGCCTGGGTAGCGGAAGCCGCCTCCCGCGGCAGATGTCCGAGATCCTCCAGCATTGCCACGGTTCCGGTCCTGACGAGCGCGTCGTCGTCGACGACGAGGATGGCAAGCGATCGCGAGACCGGTTTCAAGGGTTCCGCGGCCGCAGGCACGACCGCCGGCTCCTCCTTGGCAATGCTCTGCGCAACGGGCAGCCAGAGCGAGACGGTTGTGCCCTTCCCTCTTGTGCTCGAAATCTGGATGGAACCGCCCGATTGCGCCGCCAGGCCGTGCACCATCGATAGGCCAAGACCAGTGCCTTTGCCGATTCCTTTCGTGGTGAAGAATGGCTCGGCGGCGCGCAGGACCGTCGCCTCGTCCATCCCTTCGCCGTCATCCGAGACCGATATCCTGATGTAGTTTCCGCCTGCAAGACCGGCGGGCCGGTCTTGCTCCGCCGCCGCGGCGACCGTCACCGCACCGCCACTTTCAAGCGCATCCCGCGCATTGACGAAGAGATTTAGCAGGGCCAGTTCCAACTGATTGCTGTCCACCAGAAGCGGCTCCAGATCCGCCGGTATGCGCTTTCGGATCTCGACGCGCGGTCCAACCGCCTTTGCGAGCAGATCCTCGACGTTTTCGAACAGCCGGAGGAAGTCGACCGCCTGTGGCTTCAGCTCCTGTCGGCGGGCGAAGGCGAGCAGACGCTGGGTGAGCGCCGTACCGCGTTCGGCCGCCTGGATGGCGTTCGTCACCAGGCGTTCGCTGCGCTCATCGGCCGGAAGCCGCTTCTTGAGCAGACTGAGGCTGCCGAGCACCGCCATGAGAAGATTATTGAAATCGTGCGCCACGCCGCCTGTCAGGTGGCCGATCGTATCGAGCTTCTGCGCCTCGAACAGCTGCGCCAGCGCCTCCTCGCGTTCGCGCGTCCTTTGGTCGATGCGGTGTTCGAGTTCCTCGTTCAGCTGACGCAATTGCGCGGCCGAGGCCTCGAGCTCGGCGGTGCGCTGGTGCACCCTGGCCTCCAGTTCGGCATTCAGGCGCTCGAGTTCCCGTGTCTTCCGGTAGAGATCGGCAAAGACTCTGACCTTTGCCCTCAGCACCTCGGGCACGATCGGGACCGAGACATAGTCGACGGCGCCGACCGCGTAGCCGCGCAGCCGGTCAGGTTCGGCCAGCATCACGGCCGAGACGAAGATGATCGGCGTGTTCTGATAGCGCGGGTGCTGACGGATCATTCCGACGAGTTCGAAACCGTCCTGCTCGGGCATGCAGACGTCGACGAGGATCACGGCGATCTCGGTGCGCAACAGGTGCTCGAATGCTTCGCGCGCCGACTGCGCCTTGATCAGGTTTTCCTCGAGCTCTTCGAGAATCACCTCATAGCTCAGAAGCTTTGCAGGCTGATCGTCGACGAGGAGGATATTGACGGGGCTCATGACCGGATCCTCAGCGGTGCAGCCACATGCGCAGAGCCGACAGCAGCTGCTCTGTGTTGACGGGCTTCGCCAGGTAGTCCGAGGCGCCGGCTTCCAGGCATTTTTCCCGGTCGCCCTTCATCGCCTTGGCCGTCAGCGCCAGGATCGGCAGCCGCCGGAAGCGGGGCTCAGATCGGATCACCTGCATTGTTTCATAGCCATCCATCCCCGGCATCATGATGTCCATCAGCACGATCGCGACGGAAGGCTCATTGTTGATGACGTCGATCGCCTCGCTGCCCGTCGTCGCCGTCAGCACCTTCATGCCGCGACGTTCGAGAACGCTGCTCAGCGCGAAGATGTTGCGCGCATCGTCATCGACGAGCAGCACGGTCTCGCCCACCAGATCCTCGTCCGAGCTGTGCAGCTCCTGCAGCGTCGCTTGTTTTGCGGCCGGCAGGTCGGCGACGACGCGGTGCAGGAAGAGCGCAGTCTCGTCGAGCAGGCGCTCGGGCGACTCCACGCCCTTCACCACGACGCTGCGGGCCATGCTGTGCAGCATCGCGTCTTCGTCAGGTGAAAGCTCCCGGCCGGTGAAGACGACCACCGGGACTTCGGCGATCCCGTCGTCGTCGCGGATTTGCTCCAGCACTTCGAAGCCGGACATGTCAGGCAGCGTAAGGTCGAGCACGACGCAGTCGGCAGAGCCTTGCCGGAGAACGGCGAGCGCCTCCGAGCCGGAGCCGACGCTTGTTATGTCGATGTCGTCGTGCCCGAGAAGGGCGGTGACGCTCACGCGCTCGGCCTCGTTGTCTTCCACCAGCAGCAACTGCTTGCGGCGCGGCTCGGCATAGGCCTTCAGCCGCGACAGTGCCTTGCCGAGGCCTTCCGGGGTCGTCGGCTTGCTCATGAAGGCGAAGGCGCCGCGGGTCAACCCGTGCTGGCGGTCCTCGTCGAGGCTGATGATCTGCACCGGAATGTGTCGCGTCTGGGAATTCTGTTTGAGCTGGCTCAGCACCGTCCAGCCCAGCATATCAGGGAGGAAAATATCGAGCGAGATCGCCAACGGTCTGTATTCCTGGGCGAGAACAAGCGCGTCGCTGCCGCGCATCGCGACCAGCACCTTGAAACCGTTGTCGCGGGCGAGATCGACGAGGACGCGGGCATAATGCGCATCGTCTTCGACGACGAGCAGCACGGAGTCGCCGGGCTCGATCCGGTGACGGTCGTCCGCGACATGTTCGACCGGTTTGTCAGCCCGACGGGCAGCCGCCTCGGCGAACTCGACGACGTTCGCCGCTGCCGGAGTGGACTTCGGCGCCACCGCGCCGGCGCCGACATAGGTGAGCGGCAGGTAAAGCACGAAGGTGCTGCCGACGCCGGGCGTGCTGCGCAGCTGGATCTCGCCGCCGAGCAAGTTCGCCAGTTCGCGGCTGATCGCCAGGCCAAGTCCGGTGCCGCCATATTTGCGGCTGGTCGAGGCATCCGCCTGCTGGAACGCCTCGAAGATGATGCGCTGCTTCTCGGGCGGTATGCCGATGCCGGTATCGACCACTTCGAAGGCAATGACCGAAGGCGCGTGCCGCAGAGAAGGATGCTCCGGTGACCAGCCGCTCGTCGCCGATGCGACGCGAAGCGTCACGCCGCCCTGCGCGGTGAACTTGAAGGCGTTCGAGAGCAGGTTCTTGAGGATCTGCTGCAGCCGCTTCGAGTCGGTGATGATGCTCTTTGTCACATCGGCGCCGACCTCGACCGCGAAGGAGAGGTTGCGGTTTTCCGCCTCGTGGCGGAACGGCCGCGCCATCACCTCCAGCAGGTTGCTGACGAAGATCTCCTCGGCATCGACCGAGACCGTGCCGGACTCGATCTTCGAGAGGTCGAGAATGTCGCTGATGAGGTTGAGCAGATCGGTGCCGGCGCCGTGGATCGTCTTTGCGAATTCGACCTGCTTGACCGACAGATTGCCGTCCGGGTTTTCTCCGAGCTGCTGGCCGAGGATGAGGATCGAATTCAAAGGTGTGCGCAGCTCATGCGACATGTTGGCGAGGAATTCGGATTTGTATTTGGAGGTCAGTGCAAGCTCCGTCGCCTTTTCCTCGAGCGCGCGTCTCGCCTGCTCGATTTCCTGGTTCTTCGCTTCGACTTCGACGTTGCGTTCCTCCAGCTGTTGCGCCTTCTGGCCGAGCTGTTCGTTGGTCTGCTGCAGCTCGCGCTGCTGCGTCTGCAGTTCGGCGGCAAGCTGCTGCGACTGCTTGAGCAGGCCTTCGGTTTGCATCGTCGCTTCGATCGAGTTGAGAACGATGCCGATCGAGGTCGTCAGCTGGTCGAGGAAGGAAAGCTGCAGCTCGGTGAATTCACCGGCGGAGGCAAGCTCGATCACCGCCTTCACCTGCCCCTCGAAATGCACCGGCAGGACAATGGCGCTTCGCGGCAGCGTCGTGAACACGCCCGAACTGATGGGAACGACGTTGTCGGGAAGATCGGTGACGAGGATGCGGCGGGCATCGCTGGCGCATTGCCCGACGAGGCCCTGGCCGAAATCGAGCCGCGGCGGATGCGCCGCTTCGACGCCCTGCGCATAGACCGACAGCAGCGACAGAAACGCCTGCTCTTCGTCGGCATCCACCTGATAGATGACACCCTGATGCGCGCCAACCAGCGGCGCGAGCTCGGAGAGCATCATCTTGCCGACCAGCGTCAGGTCGCGCTGCCCCTGCAGCATGTTGGTGAAGCGCGCCAGGTTGGTCTTCAGCCAGTCCTGCTCGGTGTTGCGCTCCGTCGTCAGGCGCAGGTTGTCGATCATCGTGTTGATGTTGTCCTTGAGCTCGGCCACTTCGCCGCGTGCATCGACCTTGATCGAGCGCGTCAGGTCGCCCTTGGTGACGGCGGTGGCGACCTCGGCGATGGCGCGCACCTGGGTCGTGAGGTTCGCGGCAAGCAGGTTGACGTTACCGGTCAGGTCCTTCCACGTTCCCGCGGTACCGGGGACATTCGCCTGGCCGCCGAGGCGGCCCTCGACGCCGACTTCACGCGCCACCGTCGTCACCTGATCGGCGAAGGTCGCGAGCGTATTGGTCATGTTGTTGATGGTTTCGGCAAGCGCGGCCACCTCGCCCTTGGAGGCGACGGTGAGGTTCTGCTTGAGGTCGCCGTTGGCGACCGCCGTCACCACCTTGACGATGCCGCGCACCTGTTCGGTCAAGTTGGCTGCCATGACGTTGACGGTGTCGGTCAAATCCTTCCAGGTGCCGGCCACACCCGGCACCTGCGCCTGGCCGCCGAGCTTGCCTTCGGTGCCGACCTCGCGCGCCACGCGCGTCACTTCGCCGGCAAAGGCGTTGAGCTGGTCCACCATCGTGTTGATAGTGTTCTTCAGTTCGAGGATTTCGCCCTTCACGTCGACGGTGATCTTGCGCGACAGGTCGCCGCGCGCCACTGCGGTCGTGACTTCGGCGATGTTGCGCACCTGGGTCGTCAGGTTGGCGGCGAGCAGGTTGACGTTATCGGTCAGGTCCTTCCAGGTGCCGGCCACGCCGGGAACGACGGCCTGGCCGCCGAGCCGGCCGTCGGTGCCGACTTCGCGGGCGACGCGCGTCACCTCGCCGGCGAAGGAGCGAAGCTGGTCGACCATGGTGTTCAAGGTATCCTTGAGGAGCAGGATTTCGCCGCGCACGTCGACGGTAATCTTGCGCGACAGGTCGCCATTGGCGATCGCGGTCGCCACCTCGGCGATGTTGCGCACCTGCGCCGTCAGGTTGCCGGCCATGGAGTTGACGCTGTCGGTCAGGTCCTTCCAGGTGCCGGCGACGCCGGAGACCTGCGCCTGGCCGCCGAGTTTGCCTTCGGTGCCGACTTCGCGGGCGACGCGGGTCACTTCGCCGGCGAAAGCGTTGAGCTGGTCCACCATCGTATTGATGGTGTTCTTCAGCTCAAGGATTTCCCCCTTCACGTCGACGGTGATCTTGCGCGAGAGGTCGCCGCGCGCCACGGCGGTGGTGACTTCGGCGATGTTGCGCACCTGGCCTGTCAGGTTGGAGGCCATGGAGTTGACGTTTTCGGTGAGGTCCTTCCAGGTACCGGCCACGCCAGGCACCTGCGCCTGGCCGCCGAGCTTGCCTTCGGTGCCGACTTCGCGGGCGACACGAGTCACTTCCGAGGCGAAGCGGTTCAGCTGGTCCACCATGGTGTTCAGCGTTTCCTTGAGCTCGAGGATTTCGCCCGAGACCGACACGGTGATCTTTTTCGACAGGTCGCCATTGGCGATCGCTGTGGAGACTTCGGCAATGTTGCGCACCTGCGCCGTCAAATTGCCGGCCATGGAGTTGACGCTGTCGGTCAGGTCCTTCCAGGTACCGGCGACTCCGAGCACGTTCGCCTGTCCGCCGAGCCGACCTTCCGTGCCGACCTCGCGCGCCACGCGCGTCACCTCGCCGGCAAAACCGTTCAACTGATCAACCATCGTGTTGATGGTCTCCTTCAGCTCGAGGATTTCGCCCGAAACCGGAACGGTGATCTTCTTGGAAAGGTCGCCCTGGGCGACGGCGGTCGCGACTTCGGCGATGTTGCGCACCTGGCCGGTCAGGTTCGAGGCCATGGAATTGACGCTATCGGTCAGGTCCTTCCAGGTGCCCGCGACGCCGCGCACGTTCGCCTGGCCGCCGAGCCGGCCTTCCGTGCCGACCTCACGCGCCACGCGCGTCACTTCCGAAGCGAAGGCGTTCAGCTGGTCCACCATCGTATTGATGGTTTCCTTGAGTTCGAGGATTTCACCCTTCACGTCGACGGTGATCTTCTTCGACAGGTCGCCGTTAGCGATCGCAGTCGAGACTTCGGCGATATTGCGCACCTGCGCCGTCAGGTTGCCGCCCATCGAGTTGACGTTTTCGGTCAGGTCCTTCCAGGTGCCGGCGACGCCACGCACGTTCGCCTGGCCGCCGAGCCGGCCTTCCGTGCCGACTTCGCGCGCCACACGGGTCACTTCCGAGGCAAAGGCGTTCAGCTGGTCGACCATCGTGTTGATGGTCTCCTTCAGTTCGAGGATTTCGCCCGACACCGTCACCGTAATCTTCTTCGACAGGTCGCCATTGGCGATGGCTGTGGAGACTTCGGCGATATTGCGCACCTGCGCCGTCAGGTTCGAGGCCATCGAATTGACGTTGTCGGTCAGATCCTTCCAGGTGCCGGCGACGCCGGGCACCTGCGCCTGGCCGCCGAGGCGGCCCTCGGTGCCGACTTCGCGCGCCACGCGCGTCACCTCGCCGGCAAAGCCGTTCAGCTGATCGACCATCGTATTGATGGTTTCCTTCAGTTCAAGGATTTCGCCCGAGACGTCGACCGTGATCTTGCGCGAGAGGTCGCCGCGCGCAACCGCCGTCGTCACCTGCGCGATGTTGCGCACCTGGGCAGTCAGGTTGCCGCACATGGCGTTGACCGAGTCGGTCAGGTCCTTCCAGGTGCCGGCGACGCCAGGCACCAGCGCCTGGCCGCCGAGCTTGCCTTCGGTGCCGACCTCGCGGGCGACGCGCGTCACTTCGGAAGCGAAGGAGCGCAGCTGGTCGACCATGGTGTTGATCGCTTCCTTCAACTGAAGGATCTCGCCGCGCACGTCGACAGTGATCTTCTTGGAAAGGTCGCCGTTGGCAACGGCGATGGTCACTTCCGCGATATTGCGCACCTGCGCCGTCAGGTTCGACGCCATCGAGTTGACGCTTTCGGTCAGGTCCTTCCAGACGCCGGTCACTTCAGGCACCTGCGCCTGCCCGCCGAGTTTGCCGTCGGTGCCCACTTCGCGGGCAACGCGCGTCACCTCCGAGGTAAAGACGCTGAGCTGCTTGATCATCGTGTTGACGATATCGGCCGAGCGCAGGAATTCGCCCTTGAGCGCCCGCCCGTCGACATCGAGCGGCACGGTCTGCAGCAGATCGCCCTTGGCGACCGCGGTGATCGTGCGGGTGACGGCCGTCGTCGGCCAGAGGAGATCGTCGATGAGACCATTGATCGAGCCTTCCATCTCGGACCATGAACCATCCGACAGGCCGAAGCGCACGCGCGTGCTCGTCCGCCCGTCGCGGCCGACCACCTGGCCGACATGTTCGAGCTGCTTTGCCATGCGCTGGTTGGCGGCGATGATATCGTTCAGCGCATCAGCGACCTTGCCGGTAACACCGGTCAGGTCGGAGCGCATCCGTACGGAAAAATCGCCGCGCCGGACCGCGACAAGCACCTCCAGAAGCGCGCTGGCATCGTCAAACGCCATGCTTTTATGGTCACGTCCGTTGAGGCTCTCTGCCGCAATGCTATCGGCCGAATATTCACTGGTCTGCTTGCTCACGGAATCCCCCTTATTCGACAGAAGGTAACTAGTGCTCGGCTGGAAAAAGGGTATGGGTGTGCGGCAGGGTTGCAGAGATAGGCCTAACCCATCGTCAACGCCCAAACCTTGCCTGCGCGGGAACAGTTTCCCGCCGCCCGTCGTTTCCGCCCTGACAAGGAGAGCGACATGTCGAACGTCTCAAGGACAGGCAAAGACGAGATCAACAACGCGACCAGCCCGACGACCTTCGGGCGCTCGGTCGAGAGTCAGGCGCAGATGCAGGATGCCGCCGCGGAGGCATCGCCAGAGGCCGGCGGCGAGGTGCTCAACATCTATCGGCTGGAACCGATTGCGAAACCCGATGATCCCAGATGGGGCAATGCCACCAATCACGGCACGATCGTCGTGGCCGCCCGAACGCCAGGCGATGCCAGGATCGTCGCGGCCGCACGAGAACTCGATTTCATGGAAGTCGATGCGGCGCCCGCCGAGGACGTCACGACCGCCAATGCTAGCGCCTTTCGCGACGATAAACTCTACACCGTGATAGAGATCGATCGGAACAGACATGATATAAAGCGCGGTATACTCGAGGGTACGGTCTCGGTCGAAACAATCCGGCCCGTCGAGCCAGACTAGGATCCTTTCTTCACCTGGGAGTTCTCATGAATACCGCCAATCTGCAGCTCAAAGGCCTGATCATGGCGATGGCCTCGATATTCGACGCCATCGTGGAAAAGGAACTGCTCACGCGCGGCGAGATCGACGCCGCGCTCTCGAAAGCTCAAAAGGCGATTGAGGAAGACGATGACCACGAGCTGTCCGGCGCCAACTTGGCGGCAATCCTATTTCCGATCCGCGTACTGCAGCTTGCCGGCGAAGCCGGCGGAAAAGGCGAAGGCGCCACTTTTTCGGACTATGCCAAGCTTGTGGGCAAGCTCAGCTGATCATGTTCGAAGGCTTTTCGCTCGACACCGGCGAGCACTGTTCCGGCGGCAATGTTCAGTGCCGTCGATTTTTGCGATAAGTTGATCTTTTTTGTCTTGTTTTCCGATCGTTCCTGTGGCTATACCCCGGCCGCATATATTCACGCACCGGGATTTTCTTCGTGACCAGCCTCAAATCACTTCTGGCCGCCTGTGGCCTCTCCGCCCTGATCGGCCTTGCCGCAGCCCCGTCATTCGCCGGTTCGACAACCTACCCGCTGACGCTCGAAAACTGCGGCGCGCAGGTGACCTTCAAGAAAGCGCCCGAGCGGGCGATCGGGCTTGGGCAGAACAGCGCGGAAATCCTGCTGCTGCTCGGCCTCCAGGACAAGATGGTCGGCACCGCCTTCTGGCCGAGCAAGGTCCTGCCGCAACTCGCCGAAGCCAATGCCAAGGTCAAGCTCCTCACCGTGGAGATGCCGACCTTCGAATCCATGCTTGCCGAAAATCCCGATTTCGTGGCCGTCGCCCTGCCGAGCCTCGTCGGCCCGAACAGCAAGATCGCCAAGCGCGAGGATTTCGACAAGGTCGGCGTTTCAACCTATCTCTCGCCGAGCACCTGCCTCAGCACCAAGGATGTCAAGGACCAGTACGGCAGCCGCGGCGAGCCATGGAACATGGATCTGCTCTACAGGGAGATCGACGAACTCTCGCAGATTTTCGATGTCGCCGATCGCGGCCAGGCGCTGATCGCCGATTTCAAGGCGCGTGAAGCCAAGCTCCGCGGCAGCGTTGCCAAGGACGGCCAGAACCTCTCCTACGTTTTCTGGTTCTCCAGCCCCAGCCCCTCGGCCGATGCCTATGTCGGCGGCAAGTACAGCGCTTCCGGCTTCATCGCCGACCTGCTTGGCGGCCACAATGCGATCACCGCGGACGCCGAATGGCCGACCGTCGGCTGGGAAGGCATCATCGCCTCCAATCCCGCCGTCATCGTCGTCGCCAGCCTCGACCGCAACCGCTGGGAGCTCGACAAGCCCGAGGCCAAGATCAACTTCCTGATCACCGATCCGGCCGTCAGCCAGATCCCGGCCGTCAAGAACAAGGCTCTCGTCGTGATGGACGGCCAGGCGATGAATCCGACCATCCGCACGATCTACGGCGCCGAGCAGGTTGCCGAGCAATTGAAGGCCCTTGGTCTGCTGAAGTGACCAACGCAGGCCGTCTCTTCCGGCGGCTGGGAGCGGTCACCGCACTGCTGCTCGCTTCCCTCTGCCTCATCGCTGTCGCCATTGGCGTCAGCGTCGGGATCGGCGACCTGCCGATCCCGCTTGCGACCACTTTTTCGGCCGTCACCAACCGGCTCGGCTGGACCGCGGTCGAGCTGAACCGCATCCATGAGACCGTCATCTGGGACTATCGGCTCAGCCGCGCGCTCGTCGCCGCCTTCTGCGGCGCGGGGCTGGCGCTGTCGGGCGCCATCATGCAGTCGCTGCTGCGCAATCCGCTGGCCGAACCCTATGTGCTCGGCATCTCCGCCGGAGCCTCCACCGGCGCCGTCGCGATCGTCATCTTGGGCGTCGGCGCGGGCGCTGTATCGCTCTCGGCAGGCGCCTTCGCCGGCGCCTTCGCGGCCTTCTTCTTCGTGGCGCTGCTGTCGAACGGCACGCGCGGCGGCGCGGACCGCACCATCCTTGCCGGTGTCGCCGCATCGCAGCTCTTCAACGCCTCCACCTCCTATATCGTCACCACCTCGGCCAACGCGCAACAGGCCCGCGACGTCATGTTCTGGCTGCTCGGCAGCTTCAGCGGCGTGCGCTGGCCGGAATTCGCGCTGGTCTCGATCGTCGTCGGTTTCGGCCTCGCCGCCTGTCTGCTCTACGCCCGCGTGCTCGACGCCTTCGCTTTCGGCGACGAAGCTGCGTCCTCGCTCGGCGTCAATGTCAGCCGCGCCAGAATGGCGCTCTTCGCGCTGACCGCGATGATGACGGCGACGATCGTCAGCATGGTCGGCTCGATCGGGTTCGTCGGCCTCGTCGTGCCGCATGTCGCCCGCTTCGTCGTCGGGCCGCTGCATATCCGTCTCCTGCCGGCCTGCGCCATCGCGGGAGCGATCTTCATGGTGCTCGCAGACATTGCCGCGCGCGCCCTCATTCCCAACCAGATCCTGCCGATTGGCGTCGTCACGGCGCTGGTGGGCGTGCCCTTCTTCTCAATCATCCTCTACCGGTTCCAGCGCGCGCCATGAGCATCAAGGCTGACAACCTCACCTGGAAAATTGGCAGGAAGACCATTCTGGACGGTGTTTCCATGGAGGCGCAGCCCGGCCGGATGCTCGGCCTGCTCGGGCCAAACGGCTCGGGCAAGACCTCGCTGCTGCGGCTTCTCGCCGGCCTGAAGCGGCCGCATTCGGGTCGCGTCATCCTCGCCGGTAGCGATATCGGTACCATCAGCCGCCGGTCGATCGCCCGGCGCATCGCCTTCGTCGAGCAGCACGCGACGACGAACGCCAACCTCAAGGTCGTCGACGTCGTCAAGCTCGGCCGCTTCCCGCACCGGTCGATGTTCTCGGGCTGGACGAGAGCCGACGAAGAGGCGGTCGAGGCCGCACTCGCACGCGCCGGCATGGCCGAAAAGCGCGACGAGCGCTGGCAGAGCCTGTCGGGCGGCGAAAAGCAGCGCACCCATATCGCCAGGGCGCTTGCCCAATCGCCGCAGGAGCTGATCCTCGACGAACCGACAAATCATCTCGACATTCAGCACCAGATCGGCCTAATGCGGCTCGTTTCCGGCCTGCCGATCACCAGCATCGTCGCGCTGCACGATCTCAACCATGCCGCCATGTTCTGCGATGAGCTTATTATCATGCAGCAGGGCAGGATCGTCGCCTCCGGCGCGCCAGAGGACGTGTTGAGCGAGAAACTGCTGCGCGAAGTCTTTTCGGTCGAAGCCCGCATCGAAGCTTCACCCCATCATTCGCGCCCGCATATCCATTATCTCAGGTGAAAGCGGCCGGAGCCGCCCTCACGTCACGATCTGCAGCGGCAGAGCGGTCGTTTTTTTGATCGTCTTCAGGACGATGCTCGATTTCACCGACGCCAGATTGTCGGTGACCCGGATCATTCTTTCGAGAAACTGGCTGAGATGGTCGAGGTCGCGCGTCATGACCTTCATCAGAAAGTCGGCGTCACCCGTCTGCGAATAACATTCCAGGATCTCCGGCGCAGTCTCGATGAAACGATGGAGCCGCTCGTTTCCGCCTTCTGTATGCGCGCGAAGGCTGACGAGCGTATGCGCGACGACGGTGAAACCCAGCTTCACCGGATTGAGGATGGCGACGACGCTCTGAATATATTGCTCGTTGCGCAGCCTTTCCAAACGGCGGGCGCATTGGGTCGCCGAGAGATTGACCTTCTGAGAGAGTTCGCTCTGCGTCAGTTCGCTGTTCTGCTGGAGAGCGGCGAGCAGTTTGATATCAAATGGGTCCAGCATGGTCATCGGCCTCGATTGCGGTGAGTTTCTGCGTATTATACCGATATGACGCAGATTATCTGCACAATTACGCTTAAACAGGAAGATAATCGCAGAAATTCGTCGCGATAGTTCCGTTAATCTTCGGCCTCTGACATGCAAGTGGAGGTGACAGTGTTTGACCAACTGAACAGCCGGCCGGCCGATAGCCTGCTCGCGCTCATCAAAGCCTTCCAGGCCGACGATCGTCCCGGAAAGATCGACCTCGGCGTCGGCGTCTATCGCGATGCCATGGGACGCACGCCCGTCATGCGGGCCGTCAAGGCGGCGGAGCAGTTTCTCCTGGAGACCCAGGACAGCAAGAAATATCTCGGCCCCGAGGGTGATCTGCAATTCGTGCGCCTGCTTGAGCCGATCATCTTCGGCAACTCGCCGAAATTCGCCCAACGGCTCGCCGGCATTCAGACGCCGGGCGGCAGCGGCGCGCTCCGTCTCGGCGCGGAACTCATCCAAACGGCAAATCCATCGGCAAAGGTTCTCTTGGGAACGCCGAGCTGGCCTAACCATGCACCGATCTTCGCTTCGGCACGCTTGGACGTAAAGGAATATGCCTTCGTCGACCTGACGTCACAGCAGGTGACGTTCGAAAGCGTGGTCTCCGCTTTGTCTTCCGCCGGGGAAGGCGACGTCGTGCTGCTTCACGGTTGCTGCCATAATCCCACGGGTATCGATTTTACCGTGGAACAGTGGCGAGAGATTACCCAACTTCTCGTTGCGCACAGGCTCGTGCCCTTCATCGATCTTGCCTATCAGGGGCTCGGCGACGGTCTTGAACAAGATGCAGCACCGACGCGCATAATCCTCGATGCGGTCGAGGAAGCGCTGATCGCCTATTCCTGCGACAAGAACTTCGGCCTCTATCGCGAACGCGTCGGCGCGCTGTATGTCGTGGCTCGCCATGCCGATGACGCCAGAAAGGCGGAAAGCAACATGGCGGCGCTTGCCCGCGTCAACTGGTCCATGCCGCCGGATCATGGGGCCGCCATCGTCAGGGCCATTCTCGAAAACCCGGAAATGACGGCAATGTGGCGCGCCGAACTCGAAGAGATGTGCGAGCGCATCAACGGCAATCGCGCGGCGCTGGCTGCTGCCTCGCCCGAACTGGCTTTCATCAGCCGTCAGCGCGGCCTGTTTTCCAATCTCTCCATGCGCAAGGAAACGGCGGTCGCGCTCAGGGCAAACCACGGCATCTACATGGCGGATTCCGGGCGCATGAACCTTGCCGGCATGCAGCCCGCCGATGCCGGCGCCATCGTCGCGGCGCTCCGGGCCGAAGGCTGCCTGAAATCATAACCGATCGCACCATTGGAGCCTTTGAATGAACAGGAAAGAAACGACCGGCCAGGCGATCACCCGATCGCTTGTCGCCCATGGGATCGATACAGTCTTCGGCATCCCCGGCGCCCACATGTACGATTTCAACGATGCCCTCTACGACGCCGGCGACAAGATCCGGTTCATCCACACCCGGCATGAACAGGGCGCGGCCTACATGGCCTACGGCTATGCCAAATCCACCGGCAGGATCGGCGCCTATACCGTCGTGCCCGGCCCGGGTGTTCTCAATTCGGGCGCCGCCCTCTGCACCGCTTACGGCGCCAACGCGCCGGTGCTCTGCATCACCGGCAACATCATGTCGCACCTCATCGGCCGAGGCAGAGGACAGCTGCACGAACTGCCGGATCAGCTTGCGACGATGCGCGGGATTACCAAGGCGGCAGAACGCATCAACCATCAGTCCGAAGCCGGCCCGGTCATGGCGGCGGTCGTCGGCAAGATGCTCTCCGGCCGCCAAGGCCCGGGAGCGGTCGAAGCCCCTTGGGACGTGTTCGGACAATCCGGCCCTGAAATCGACATTCCCGTTGGCGCGAGAGCGCCTCATCCAACCGTCGATCCCGATCAGATCGCGGCCGCGGCAGCACTGATATCAAGCGCAAGCAATCCGATGATCATGGTCGGCGGCGGCGCGGTGGATGCCGGCGCGGAGATCGCCGCGTTAGCGGAATTGCTGCAGGCGCCGGTGACATCGCATCGCTCCGGCAAGGGCATCGTGCCCGACGACCATCCGAACTATCTGAATTTCGTGGCCGCCTATGAATACTGGAAGAAGGTCGACGTGCTGATCGGGATCGGCAGCAGGCTCGAATTGCAGTTCATGCGCTGGAAGTGGCTTCCCAAGGGGCTCAAGATCATCCGCATCGATATCGATCCGACCGAGATGGTCCGTCTCAAGCCGGATGTCGGCATCGTCTCGGACGCCAAGGATGGGGCCCAGGCTCTTACCGACGCGCTGGCGGGGTACTTCCGAGGGGATCGCAGGCACGAATTTGCCGAACTCAATGAAGAAGCAAGATCTCGTTTCTCGGCGGTGCAGCCACAGCTTGGCTATCTCGAAGCCATTCGCGAGGCCCTGCCGAAAGACGGCTTCTTCGTCGAGGAAATCAGCCAGACTGGCTTTGCCGCCCGCTTTGCCTTCCCGACCTACGGCCCTCGCCAATACGTGACATGCGGCTATCAGGACAATCTCGGTTTCGGCTTCAACACCGCCTTAGGCGTGAAAGTCGCCCATCCCGATAAGGCAGTGGTCTCCGTTTCGGGCGATGGCGGCTTCATGTTCGGCGTCCAGGAACTTGCCACAGCCGTCCAGCACAAGATCGCCGTCGTCGCCATCGTCTTCAACAATTCAGCCTACGGCAATGTGCTGCGCGACCAGAGGCAGATCTACAAGGGCCGCACTCTCGGCTCGGATCTGACCAATCCCGATTTCGTCGTCCTTGGCGAGAGCTTCGGCATCCGATCCTTCCGGGCGACAAGCCCCGGCGAATTGAGAGAGGTGCTGGAGAAGGCACTCGCACTCGACGAGCCCGTTCTCATCGAAGTTCCGGTTGGAAGGGGATCTGAGGCGAGTCCCTGGCCTTTCATTCATCCGGCTCCGCATGCCGAATGACCGCAAGGGGCCGAGACCTTTTCACGGCGACGGCCCCTTGAGAAATATCGTCGCCAGCGGTGGCAGTGTCAGCGCGAGGGAATGCGGCCTGCCGTGGGCGGCCACGGGTTCGCTCGACACTGCGCCGTTGACGAGACCGGACCCGCCATATTCGCGCGCATCCGTCGTGACCCGTTCGACCCACACGCCATCCTGCGGCACGCCGATCCTGTAGCCGTAACGGGGCACCGGCGTGAAGTTCGAGAGGACGAGAACCGAGGACGAGCGATCGGGGGCATAACGCAGCATGCCGAGCACTGAATTCACCGCGTCGTCGGCCGCCGCCCATTCGAAGCCTTGGTGATGGAAATCGCCGAACTGCAATGCCGGCTCGTCTTTGTAGAAGCCGTTCAGATCCTTGACCAGCCGCTGGATTCCCGCATGCGCGGGCCGATCCAGCACTTCCCAGCTGATTGAGGCGTCGTGGTTCCACTCGCCGAGCTGAGCGATCTCGCCTCCCATGAACATCAGCTTCTTGCCGGGATGGCCCCACATGAAGGCGAGGTAGCTCCGCAGATTGGCGAACTTCTGCCACTCGTCGCCCGGCATCTTGCCGAGCAGCGAGCCTTTTCCGTAGACCACCTCGTCGTGCGAAATCGGCAGAATGAAGCGTTCGGAATAGGCATAGATCATGCCGAAGGTCATCGTGCCGTGATGGTAGCTCCGATGGACGGGGTCCTTCTCGATATAGCTCAGGCTGTCATGCATCCAGCCCATGTTCCACTTCATGTCGAAACCGAGCCCACCCTCTTCCGGCGGCTTGGTGACGCCGGGCCAAGCGGTCGACTCCTCTGCGATCGTCATCGCATGCGGGCAGCGCTCATGGACGATGCTGTTCAGGTGCTTGAAGAATTCCACCGCTTCCAGGTTCTCACGGCCGCCATACCGGTTCGGAATCCATTCCCCCTCGTTGCGGCTGTAGTCGCGGTAGAGCATCGAGGCGACGGCATCGACGCGCAATCCGTCGATATGGTAGCGTTCGAGCCATTCCAGCGCGCTGGCGATCAGGAAGCCTTTCACCTCGTTGCGGCCGAGATTGTAGATCAGCGTGTTCCAGTCACGGTGAAAGCCTTCACGCGGATCCTCGTGTTCGTAGAGCGCGGTGCCGTCGAAGCGGGCGAGCCCCCAGACGTCGGTGGGAAAATGAGCCGGCACCCAATCGAGGATGACGCCGATCCCGGCGCCATGGCAGCGGTCGATGAAATAGGCGAGATCCTCAGGCGTGCCATAACGGCCGGTCGGGGCGAAGAGGCCGAGCGGCTGATACCCCCAGGAGCCGCCGAAGGGGTGTTCCATGATCGGCAGCAACTCGATATGGGTGAATCCCATATCGCGAACATAGGGAACGAGCCGCTGGCTGAGCTCGACCCAGTCGAGCGACCGCCCGCCATTCTCCCGCAGCCAGGAACCGGCATGCACCTCGTAGACGGAGATCGGCCCTTCCAGTCTTTGCTGTCGCGACCGGCCCTTCATCCAATTGTCGTCAGTCCACCGGAATCGCATCGACGATGCGACGATCGAAGCGGTGGACGGGGCAGCTTCGCTCGCTCTCGCCACCGGATCGGCCTTCTGCGGCAAACAGTTTCCATGCGGATCGATGATCTCGAACTTGTATCTTTCGCCGGGCGCCAGCCGGGGCACGAACAGCTCCCAGACGCCGGCGGACTGCCTCAACCGCATCGGGTTTCGCCGCCCGTCCCAGGCGTTGAAATCGCCGACAACCGAAACGCGGCGGGCATTCGGCGCCCAGACGGCGAAGCGGACGCCTGCGACGTCGTCGACCGACATTTCAACCGCGCCGAGCGTCCGGCTCAGGCTATAATGCGTGCCCTCGGAGATCAGGTGGAGATCGAGCTCTCCAAGCAGAAGTCCGAAACTATAGGGATCCTCGGTGATCTGCTCGCCATCCGGCCATGTGATCCGCAACCGGTAGGGCATCCTCGAACCCATCGCCGCCGCAAACAAGCCTGAGGGGTGAGCGATGCTGAAGGGTGCCACCACCCTGCCGCTCGCCGCTTCGATGAGATCGACGCCTTCGGCACCCGGCAAATAGACGCGCACGATCGTCATGCCGCCGCTTTCATGCGGGCCGAGGATCGAGAAGGGATCGCCGTGGCGTCCCTCGATCAGCGCCCAGAGCGCATCATGTCCGATGCCGGCGAGAAGTTCCGAGCGTTCAACATTCATGCCTCGACCCCCGCTAAGCGCGATACGATTTCGGTAAGGCCGGCAAGCGGGATCGGCAGCCATTTCGGCCTGATGCGGGCCTCATAGGCGATTTCGTATGCCGCCTTTTCGAGAAGAAAAGCATCGAGAACCCTCCGTCGTTGTTCGGTCGGCATGGCGAGCGCCTTCGAGGCCGAGACCGCCTGCCAATAGGCATCGAGAAAAGCCTGCTCGGCATTGCGCCCGAAACGGGCGATGGCGTCATGGCGCACCTCGTTTTCGTGTTCGGTGACTGCGTCATTGTCGAGCTGGGCGGTGGCGACGAGATAGCTGAGCGACCGGAGAAGCCCGGCGACATCGCGCAGCGGAACCGTCTTGGCGCGGCGTTCAGCGAGGTTTTTCGCGGGTTCGCCCTCGAAATCGATGATGACGGCGTCGCCCTCACTGACCAGGATCTGACCGAGATGGAAGTCGCCATGCGTACGCGTCATCAGCGTGCCGCGGGCGCTCTCCGCCAGGCGCGCGCCAAGTTCAACCAGTTCGGAGCGGCGTTCCAGAAGCGGACGGGCGAGCAGATCGATAGCGGGCTCGGCATTTTCCTCGCGCTCGGCAAGCTTCGACATGGCATAGGCGACTTCGCCCGCCACCGCCTTCTTGATCGCCTCGACCTCATCGTCGCCAGCGACCACAGGGCTGAAAGCCTCGTCCGCGTTTTCCCCGGAGAGCACGACGTGTAACTCGCCGAGCCTCATACCGACCATGGCAACGAAGCTGATCAGCGGCCGGAAGACGTCGTCGCCGGGCTCGACCGCCGGATCGTTCAACACGAGCTCGTCGGCCGCGCGGCGCAGATTGTTCAGCATCCAGTTCCAGGCGTCGCCCTGGTTGCGGATCGCGCCCTGGACGATGATCAAGGTCGAGCGACGCCCACTGGAATCCGTATGCGCGACCTCGCCGAGGAGTGGAGCGGTGTGATGGTAACCCGCGCAGGTCAGAAACCGCGTCATCTCGACTTCCGGATGGACGCCCGGAAAGATGTGCCGGATCAGCTTGATCATGGCGACGTCGCCGACGATCAGCGAACTGTTGGATTGTTCGGCCGATAGCCAATGAACCGGCATGCCGTCGGTAACCTGTAGGCGGTCGAGCCGCTCGGTGCCGAGAAATTCGAGGGTGCCGGTACGTCCGGTGATGCGCGAGCGGTCGGTCAGCCCGCGCAGGATACCGCGCGCCATCGGCTCGACCGCGAACCCATCTGTCAGGAAGCCGACCCGCCTGCCCTGACGAACCCGCCCGAGCGCAAGCTGCTGTGTCAGAGCGGAGGGTTGCGCATCATCCCAGGCGACCGCCAGCGGCAACTGATAGGATTCGCTGTGATCCGGCAGCTCCACCTCCAACTCGCCGAGAACGATCCCATCGGCATAGGGGATCGGCGTTGCCGAAATCAGTCGAGCCGCCTGAAGCGGCTGATCCTTTGCGCCGAACCACCGCCGTTTGGAGAGGTAGGCGGGCAGAATTTCGTTGCTGAGGACGCGTCCCAGCCGCGGTTCATCGACGAGGTCGAGCAGACCGCGGCGGAGGACCATCGTCACGAGATCGGGAAGCTGTTCGGGCGGAGCAGTACGCCATGCCGGCGGATCGGCATCGGCCTCCAGCTGAAACCAGAAGAAGCCATAGGGCGGCAGCGTCAGGAGATAGGTCAGTTGCCCGATCGGCGGAAAGGGCGACATGCCCGTCAGTTCGATCGGCACGCGGCCCTCGAAGGCCGAGAGGTCGAGCTCGACCGCCTGGGGCAGTCGCGAGAGGTTTGCGACGCACATCAGCGTCTCGCCTTCATATTCCCTGAGATAGACCAGGATCTTGCGGTTCTCAGGCGAGAGGAAACGCAGCGAACCGCGTCCGAAGGCCGGATGCCGACCGCGCAGCGCCAGCATCTTGCGCGTCCAGTTAAGCAGCGAATGCGCATCGGTGCTCTGGGCTTCGACATTGACAGCTTCGAAGCCGTAGAGCGGATCGGCGATCGGCGGCAGGACGAGGCGCGCCGGATCCGTTCGGGAGAAGCCGCCATTGCGGTCGGGTGACCATTGCATCGGCGTCCGCACCCCGTCACGGTCGCCGAGATAGATGTTGTCGCCCATGCCGATCTCATCACCGTAATAGATAACGGGCGTCCCCGGCATCGACAGAAGAAGCGCGTTCATCAACTCTATGCGCCGGCGATCGCGTTCCATCAGCGGCGCCAAGCGCCGCCTGATGCCGAGATTGATGCGGGCGCGCTTGTCGGAAGCATAGGTCTCCCAGAGATAGTCCCGCTCGGCGTCGGTGACCATCTCAAGCGTCAGTTCGTCGTGATTGCGCAGGAAGATCGCCCATTGGCAATTCTCCGGGATTTCAGGCGTCTGGCGCAGGATGTCGGTGATCGGGAAGCGGTCTTCCTTGGCAATCGCCATGTACATGCGCGGCATCAGCGGGAAGTGGAACGCCATATGGCATTCGTCGCCTTCGCCGAAATATTCGCGCGTGTCCTCCGGCCATTGATTGGCTTCGGCAAGCAGCATCACGCCGGGATGAGTGGCATCGAGGGCGGCACGGATGCGCTTGAGGATTGCGTGCGTCTCGGGAAGGTTTTCGTTGATCGTCCCCTCGCGCTCGACGAGGTACGGAATCGCATCGAGGCGGAAACCGTCGATACCGGTCTCCAGCCAGAAGCGCATCACCTTCAGTAGCTCCTCCATAACAAGCGGGCTGTCGAAATTGAGGTCGGGCTGGTGGGAATAGAAGCGGTGCCAATAATAGGCGCCGGCGACGGCATCCCACGTCCAGTTCGATTTTTCCGTGTCGAGGAAGATGATGCGCGTTTCCGGAAATTTCTGATCGCTGTCCGACCAGACATAGAAATCCCGCTCCGGCGATCCCGCAGGTGCATGACGTGCCCGCTGGAACCAGGGATGCTGGTCGGAGGTGTGGTTGATGACGAGCTCGATGATGACACGGATATTGCGCTGGTGGGCGGCGTCGACGAAGGCGCGGAAATCCTCCATAGTCCCGTAATCCGGGCTGACATTGCCGTAGTCGGCGATGTCGTAGCCGTCGTCACGACGCGGTGAGGGAAAGAAAGGCAAAAGCCAGATCGCGTTGACGCCGAGGGCTGCGACGTGATCGAGCTTCTGGTGCAGGCCGGCAAAATCGCCGACGCCGTCGCCATTGGCGTCGTAGAATGACTTGATGTGCAGCTGGTAGATGATCGCATCCTTGTACCAGAGCAGCGGGTCGACGCTACCGGGATTCATCGTGTCCATTCATGCCTCCGCTGCGCGAACGCGCCAGATCGCAAAGGGCAGGATCTGAGGATTGAAACCCACTCTCTGCCGCTTGCCGTTCCACCTGAACCGGTGCCCCGTGACCAAGTCCTCGGCGTCGAGCGCGCCGCCATCATCCAACGACCACTTCCAAAGCGGCAGTTCGACATCGCTTTCCTGAAAATTATGGGGGTCAAGGCTGATCGCGATCAGCAAGACATTGTCGCGGGCTTGGCTCGCCTTCTCGAAGAACAGGATGTTGTCATTCCAGGCGTCCAGCAGCGTCAGCCCGAGATGCGAATGCAGCGCGGTATTTTCGTTCCGAATGCGGTTCAGCATCCTGATTTCGGCGATGATGTTGCCCGGCCGGTCGTAATCCCAGGCGCGGATCTCGTATTTCTCGCTGTCGGCATATTCCTTGCGCTTGGCGTCGGGACGGCCCTCGCAGAGTTCGAAGCCGTTATAAACGCCCCACAGACCGGAAAGCGTCGCGGCGAGTGCAGCGCGGATCAGGAAGGCCGGGCGCGGCGCGTTCTGCAGAAAATCCGGATTGATGTCATGGGTGTTGACGAAGAAATGCGGGCGGAAGAATTCCTTCGGCGCCGTCTCGGTCAGCTCTCGCATATATTGCTCGAGCTCCCACTTGGTATTGCGCCAGGTGAAGTATGTGTAGGACTGGGAGAAGCCAATCTTCGCCAACCGGTACATGACCTTCGGCTTGGTGAAGGCTTCCGACAGGAAGACGACGTCGGGATGGCGCGCCCTGATATCGCCGATCAGCCATTCCCAGAACGGAAATGGCTTTGTGTGCGGATTGTCGACACGAAACAGCTTGACGCCCTGGTCGACCCAAAGCTGGACAATATCCCTGAGTTCCACCCACAGAGAGGGCAGCGCGTCTTTCGTATAGAAATCGACATTGACGATGTCCTCGTACTTTTTCGGCGGGTTCTCGGCATATTTGATCGTGCCGTCGGGCCTCCAGTCGAACCAGCCGGGATGTTCCGTCAGCCAGGGATGATCGGGCGAAGCCTGGATCGCGAGATCGAGCGCGATCTCCAACCCATGCCGGCCCGCCTCCTCGACCAGCCGGCCGAAATCCTCGAAATCGCCAAGCTCGGGATGAATGGCATCATGGCCGCCCTCCTCGGAACCGATGGCATAGGGACTTCCGGGATCATCAGGCGCTGCCTTCAGGCTGTTATTGCGTCCCTTTCGGTTGGTCGTTCCAATCGGATGGATCGGCGGGAAGTAGAGCACGTCGAAACCCATGTCGCGGATGGCAGACAATCTCGGGATGACGTCGTCGAAGGTGCCGTGCCGATTGGGATCGCCGCTCTGTGAGCGCGGGAAGATCTGATACCAGCTGGCGAAGGCCGCTGACTTGCGTTCAGCATCGACGGCGCCTGTCGTGGAGCGAAGCCGGAAGGGCCGCCTGTCAGCCTTGTTCATCAACTCGGAGGTCTCGGGGTCGAGCAGGATTGCCGTGCGCTCGGCATCCGAGGCGTTTTCCAGACCGTCGATGAGCGCCTGCAAGTCGGCGCCGAGTGCCGCCGGCGCTTCGGCCCTCGCGGCGCGCACGAGGTTCAACCCCTCCTGAAGCTCCAGCTTCAGGTCCAACCTGGCATCGTTCTTCTTGGTCAGTTCGTAGCGGAAGATCGCGAACGGATTCTTCCACGCTTCGACCGCGAACTCGTAGCGTCCGATGCGCTCCAGCAGGAATTCGGCGCGCCAGCGGTCGTTCTCGCCCAGCTGCATCTCAGTCTCGTTCCACTCCGCCATGGCGTCGTGCGGCCGCCAGAGCAGGACGGCCGCGATCGGGTCGTGACCGTCGGCGAATAGATCGGCCTCGACGGTGACGGTCTCGCCGACCACCCGCTTGACAGGAAAGCGTCCGTCATCGACCCGCGGCATGATGTTTTCGATGGCAAGCCGCGGCGAAGCGATCGCCTGCTCAACGTCGAGGGCGGGTCGGGATGTGATCGGCTCCGGCGCTCTGGCTCCGATGATCCGCGTCTCCCCGGCCCGCAGGCGCAGGATTGCGCCATCGGCCGCGACGGGAAGATAGCCGGACACCGCCTCGCGAAGCGCCGTCATCGGCGCGGGCGCGCTTCTCCGGAGGTCCCGGTTAATCAGGACGAACCGCACATTCGATGCACTGCGGAGATCCTGCTCCTCGGATTGCACAAGCGCGGAGACCGGCCCGTTGGCGTTGCGGATCAGGCGAAGCGACGGAGCGCGCGCGTGGCCGGGCCTGCCGATCTCGGCATTGGCGGCGCGTATTTCAGAGGAGATGTCGAAGGCGAGATCATGGCGCAGCTTCCGCAGCCCCGAACCATCGCCGTGGGTTGGATCGAGCGGCGTCGCCGCACCATATTCGAAACCAATCGGAACCATGAGGCCGCCGCCGAGCGAGGCGGCGAGCCGCAGCGCTCTGACGGCACGCCGCTCGAGAATTTCACGGCTCTCGGTCCCATGCGCAATCCGTCTGGCAAAGGGCGGTTCGGGAAAGGCAATTTGCCAGCCGAGCGCCTCCTGAACGCGATGCTCCTCGACGAACCATCTCTCGTCGAGATCCCACCAGGCCATCGATGAAAAACATCCAGAAAAGCCCGCATCCGCGATCCCTCTTCTTACCGCAAAGTCGGTGCCGGGCGTCCAGGCGAGGAATTGCGCGTCAGCCTTCTCGCGCACCGCAGCGATCAGCGATTTGAAAAGCGCCGGTTCAGCGCGATCGATCCCGAGCACTCGGTAGCCGGAGAGGCCGAGCCCGGACAGCCGCCACAGCCGTTCGGTCCACTCCCCCAACAAACGCAATTGCCGCTCGGACCCGATCGTGTTCATCGGCTCCGCCGGATCGAGCGGCGAGCGTCGAGGATCGATCGGACGAAAGCCCACTTGCGCATCGCCGACTTTCCCGTCGAGCATCAGGTCCATCATCAGGCCGACGCCGCTCTTGTCAGCGGCCTCCGACAGGCGCGATATCCCATCATCGACCGCGCTTCCGAGCTGCAGTTCAGGATCGAGCCGATCGAAATCCCGGGAGGTAAAGACGCTGCAGTCCCCGCCTCGGTCGAAGAGCGGCGCCGTCAGAACATACTCAAAGCCAGTATCCGCCGCATGGTCGAAAACCTCGCGCCATGCATCGATGCCTTGGAGAAGTAGCGGGTTGACATAATAGATCCGGGGTGGGGTGCTGAACGCACCCTGCTTCGCAGAGAGTAACATCGGCCGCCGCCTCGTGTTGCTTTTCAGGCAAACTTCTTTTGGCGGAGGTTGTTCCACTCAAACCGTCAATTCACGGCTGCATGGGGCACATGGCTAAAGGCTGAACGCGCCTGCGCGCGAGGTGGGAGACGACGTGATCCGGCAGGCCGATCTCGCTCAGCGAGAGAAGGAAGTCCTCACGATTTGCCAGTAGAGATATTGCCGCCATGCGATAAAAGATCGTCCGACTGTTTCCGATCCGGAAATCTCGAGCGGTTGAGAGCCCATCAATGCTTCGATCAATAGTCTTCATCACCGCCCTCACGGCTTGCATACCCTGCCTCGCCTCCTGGAGCATCGAGACCGATCGCTCGACGCCGGATAAGCACGGCCTGTTCGAAATCCGCGAAAAGGCCAGGCGCTTCATCGCACAGGAGAACGCCAAGGCGCACGAGCAGTGGAACGTGCTAGAACCCAATGCGAAGGTGCTTGTGCCCCGATGCGCGGTGCCCCTGCAGGCACGATGGACGCCGAAGAGCCTCGGCCGCTCGAAGCCCAGCGTTATAGTGATCTGCGCGGCCGCTGTGCCGAACGCCGTGATGGAACGGTGGGATGTGCCAGTGCCGGTGGAGCGGAAATCGGGAAGCCCTTAGAGGGCGAGCATCCAAACGAGATTTGATGTAGTAGATGATATCACTGCGATTGCAGCGAAGGCGGGCAGACGTGAACCCAGCGGTAGAATTGTGCTCCTATCCCGGACTTGACGAGCGCATCATTATCCTCCGGGCGGGAGACGAGGTCGATGCCGTGTTTGTGCGGACCGAGAGGTTCAATGTCCTGGTCGATACACTCGGCACGCCGGAACTGTGCCGGATTGCGCTCGATCTGGTTGGGGACAGAGGCGAGGATCGCCCGCTGATCGTCGTCAATTCGCATATGGATTGGGATCACTTCTGGGGGAACACTGCGGTTTCAGGGCGTGCTCCGATCATCGCGCATGCCGCCGCGCTCGACCGTCTGCGTGATGCCTCTACGCAGCAGATCCTGAAGGACAAGGCGAGACAGGAAACGCGGTTTGCGAACGTCGAACTTATCGGCCCGGATATCACCTTCTCCGGCTCGATGGTCCTCAACGGCGGCGATCTGACGTTGGAACTCATTCACACGCCGGGACACACGCCTGACCATATCGCCGTCTGGATTCCGGAACTCCGCATCTGCCTCGCCGTCGACGCGGTGGAATATCCCATTCCCGAAGTCTGGAGCAGGAGTGCCGATGATCTTCGCCAGATCCGCTCCTCACTCAGGCTTATCCGTGACCTTGATGCGAAACTGGTCATTCCCGCACACGGCAGAACATCGACGCCTTCGGCAGTGGACGAGAACCTCGCTTATTTCCAAGACTTGGCCGTTCGCGTCGGCGCCCTGAGTGAAAGCCAGCTGGCTGACCCGCAACTCGGCAGTACAAGTGGTTTCCGGCTTGACGACTTCGTCGCCATTCCCAACGGGATGCCGTCGGACACGGCGGCGTTCTACAGGAACTGCCATGAGACGAACCTTGGCGCTACGGTTCAGGCCCATATCGAAAAACTGAAATCTGCGTAGGAGGCCATGCGTGGAATTATTGGAGGGCGGTCGAACCGGGCAGATCTGGCGCGACGGCGATACCGTCATCAGACCATCAGGAGCATGGACGCCGACCACGCACCGGTTCTTGCGCCATCTCAGAAGCAACGGCTTCCCGGCGGCTCCGCAGCCCATTCAAATTATCGGCGACGATCAGGAGGTCGTCAGCTATGTCGACGGGCGCGTCTGCGAAGACCTCAGTGATCCCCTTGTCGGATCGGAGCGCATGCTGATTTCCGCTATCTGAACGACATCGGCTATATCGGGATACACCGAAATCGGCTGCTGAAAGCCCTGTCCTGACTAAAGCCACTTTCGCCGGCGGAAGAAGCCGAAAAGGCTGAGGCACAGGACGACGATGACGCCCAACACGACGAAATAGCCATATTGGAATTTTAATTCCGGCATGTCGCTGAAATTCATGCCGTAGATGCCGGCGATCGCGGTGGGAACAGCGAGAATCGCCGCCCAGGCGGCGAGCTTGCGGGCGATTGCCGTCTGTTCCGTCTGGCCGATCATCACGCTGGCCTCGAAGGCGAAAGCGAGCACCTCGCGCAACGCGTCGATATCCTCCTGAACCCGGCGCACGTGATCGGTCACATCGCGGAACAGCGATTGCAGCGTCGGATCCATGCCGGGAAGATCGATATGCTCGTATCGCCGGCAGACGTCGACGAGCGGCACTACTGCGTTGCGCAGCCGCAGAAGCTTGCGCCGCAGCATGTAAAGCCGCTCGATGTCGGATTTTCCCAGCTGTTCGCGCAGCACGAGATCCTCGAGCATCTCGACCTCCTCCTGCACCACCTCGATAACAGGCATGTAGTTGTCGACGATGAAGTCGAGGATGGAATAGAGAATGTAGTTCTCGCCATGGGCAAGGGCGGCGGGCGTCGCCTCGCATCGCTGCCTGACGGCCAGATAGGAAGACGATTCTCCGTGGCGAACGGAGACGACATAACCGCGGCCAACGAACAGATGCGTTTCGCCGAAGATGATCTCGCCATCCTTCATATGGGCGGTCCGGGCGACGATGAACATCGCGTCACCGTAAATCTCCAGCTTCGGACGCTGGTGCGGCTGCGCCGCATCCTCGATCGCCAGCGGATGGAGATTGAATTCGGCCTGGATCTGGTGCAGCAGCACTTCATCCGGCTCGTGCAGGCCGATCCAGACGATCGCATCCTCCCGGTTCCGCCATTCGCCAGCCTCCTCTATCCTGATGTCGCGAATGCGCTGCCCATGCTGGTATACGGCTGCGGCCACGACGCCGCGCCGCTCGTAGGGAGACGACGCCGACCCGCTGCCAACCCGCGCGGAAACACTGTCCAGATCCTTCAGCCGTTCCAAATCCTGCCGTCCTCCCCGTCCTGCGGATCACGTGTCCGAAACCAACGCCGGTCAGGCGATGCGCCGATCATAATGCCATTTCGCAAAACATGCATCCACTTCGGCACGGGGGCCGACTGCCCCGCCTCAATCCTCGACTTGGGCAGGAAGTCCACACTCGTCACGTATCGGTGGAAATATCATCCCAGTCCTGATTCAGGTAACCGATCAGCCAGTTGAGGGCGTAGTGGCGCTCGTAAACCACGCCCTTGTCCAGTCCGGCCGGCGCCTCCTCGCCCTTCAGCCGTGCATTCACGACCGCCCAATCGTAGCGGTAGATCAGGTCGGCGGCGTCGACCAGTTCTTTCTGCGGACGCAGCCTGGCGCGGCGCATCAGCCCGTCGGTGCCGAGTTCGCGAAGCGTCCCGGCGATGGATGGCACATCGCAAATATGGTCGGGACGTTCGAGATCGGCCGTGATCCCGAGCGCCCATAACATGACGTGCACGCCCTCATAGCGCCAAGCGAAGTTCACCCGGTCCTGCTCCGAAGGATCGGGGTCGTCCATGAACGCCTGTTCCTTGGGGGTGAAGAAACTTGCTGCATCGAATTGCCGGATGAGAGCCTGGCCCATCGAGTGATCACCAGTCTCGCCTTTTACGGCAACGATCGCAAGCGCGATAGCGCGCTGAACGACTGCTCTTTTATCGCGGCGGGTACTGTCGCTCTCTGCCTCGATGGACGGCAGATGATCGATGGTCGGCACGCCTTCCGACTGAAGCTGGGCGACAGACCGGGCTTTGCGTGCCTGTGCGTCATCAGGGGGTTGAGAAACGGCTGCCTGTACCGGAAGGATCAAGGCAAGAAGGGCGGAAAATATGCGCTTCACCATGTCTGGCTCCTATTGTCCCTGAGCCGTCGATTAAGCGTTTTCCGGTTGGAGCGGGAATCTGAACACGAAGAGGGCGGCGAGTTTCGCGTAAACTGGTAAACGGCGTTTTACACTCCGGAACACATCGTTAAATTTTTTCCGTTACAAACATGCCTGGTCAAACCGGCACGACACCGGACTGTTCGATGGGGACTTTGATGCGCCGTCCAAACATTAAATCGAGTTTGCTGTTCATTTTCAGCGGCATTGCTCTCCTTTTCGGGCTCGTTGCCTATCTCGCGGTCGACGGCCTGCAAAAGACGAACGGCTCCACCGAAGAAATCGCCGCCAACTGGCTGCCGAGCGTGCAGGCTTCGCAAGCGATCAGCCTCGCCATGACAAATTTGCGCCTCGCTTACCGCGATCACATTATCGTCCAGGCGGAAGCAGAGAAGAAATCCCGTGAAGAGGCCATTAAGGCCGCCGAAGATGCAACTCGCAAATCGGCAGACGCTTATCTTCAGCTGGCTTCATCCGATCGCGAGCGGGATCTGATCAAGACGATCAAAGAAAGTGTCGAAGGCTACGTCGCCAGCAGTTCGCAGTTGCTTGCTCTTTCCCGTGCAAACAAGACCGAAGAAGCTGGCCAATATCTGGGCGGCGAGATGCGTTCCTATTCGGACAAGCTCAAGGAGGCCACGGCGGCCCTGGTCGAATTGAACGTCAGCGGCAGCAAGAAGGCTGCCGATCTCAGCAAGGAGACCTTCGCCTCCATCGAATCCTACCTCCTTGCAACGATCGCCTTTGCGGGATTGCTCGTTCTCGGCGCGATCGTCTTCGTACTGAAGAGCATCGCCAATCCGATTACCAACATCACCGCCTCGATGCGGCATCTCGCCGAAGGCGACACCGGCTCGGAAATTCCTTTTGCCGATCGCGCCGACGAAATCGGATTGATGGCGGGAGCGGTGGAGATTTTCCGCCAGGCCGCGATTGCGAACAAGCGCCTGGCGGTGGAAGCCGAGGAGAACCGCAACAGGGCGGAGGCAGATCGTGTTGCGGCGCAGATGCAGGCGGAAGCCGACGCATCAGAGCGGTTGCGCATCGCCACTTCCGGTCTGGCCGCCGGTCTGAAACGGCTCGCTTCGGGCGATCTCGCTTTCCAGCTCAATGAGGCCTTCGCCCCCGAGTTTGAAGCACTCCGCCATGACTTCAACCAGTCGGTCACGCAGCTTGGCGCGACGCTGAGAGCAATCTCCGAAAGCATCGGCACGATCGACGAAGGCACCCGGGAAATCTCCTCGGGCGCCGGTGATCTTTCGAAACGGACAGAGCAGCAGGCGGCCTCGCTCGAAGAAACGGCGGCCGCATTAGAACAAATCACAGCGAACGTGTCGAACTCCAGCAAGCGGACCGAGGAGACGCGCGCAGTCGCCACCGAGGCAAACCGGAGCGCCGGGATTTCGGCGGAAGTCGTCTCCCATGCGGAGGAAGCGATGGAACGCATCGAGGCCTCGTCGCAGCAGATTTCCAACATCATCGGCGTCATCGACGAAATCGCATTCCAGACCAACCTTCTTGCCCTCAATGCCGGCGTCGAAGCGGCGAGAGCCGGCGAAGCCGGCAAGGGTTTTGCGGTCGTCGCCCAGGAAGTGCGCGAACTCGCACAGCGCTCTGCCGGCGCTGCCAAGGAAATCAAGGGGCTTATCCAGAACTCATCGAGGGAAGTGGAAAGCGGCGTCAAGCTGGTGCGCGATACCGGCCAGGCCTTGAAGACCATCGGCGGCTTCATCACCCAGATCAATCACCACATGGATTCGATCGCCACCTCTGCGAAAGAACAGTCGATCGGACTGAGCGAAGTGAACGTCGCGGTCAATCAGATGGACCAGACCACACAACAGAACGCAGCGATGGTGGAAGAATCGACTGCAGCATCCGATTCACTGGCGCAGGAGGCCCAGAAGCTTCGCGAACTTGTCGCACAGTTCAGGCTCGACGAGGTGGTCTCCAGCCATTCCGCAGCCCTCCGCTCGACGGCAAAATCCATGGCCCAGCCCATCGGCCGTGGGGCCATCCATGCGGTGGCGGCACGCCGTTGAACCGGGCGAAATGACCGGCTCCCTCGGGCCGGCAGATTTTCCAAACAGAACATGAAGGCGCCTGGCGATGGCCAGGCGCCTTTGTTTCGTCATGCGGCGAAGGCCGGATTGCGCCGTGCGCCCATCCTCAGCACGAAATAGATCGCTCCGCCGATGGCGACGCCGAAGAACCAGCCATAGGTGCCCCACCAGTCCGGCAGGATGGAGGTGAAGGTCGGCAGGATCGACGAGAACAGCGCACCGACCGCAAAGGCGATGAAGGCATTGCCGTGCCAGCCGTTCTGGAACCGGAACTCGCCATTCTCCTGGTAGAGAGCCTCGACGTTCAGCTGGCTCTTCCTGATGAGATAGTAGTCGACCATCATGATGCCGAAGATCGGCCCCATCGTCGAACCGATGAAGTTGACGAAATGCGCAGCACCCGTCTCCCAGGGAGCGAAGGGATAGAGCACGAGGGCGATCAGCGCGGCGATATATCCGCCGCGCTTGAAGTTGATCTGGCGCGGGAAGACATTGGCAAAGTCGAAGGCGGGCGAAACGAAGTTCGCCACGACGTTGATGCCGAGCGTTGCAACCGCGAATGTCAGCGCCGCAAGCAGCGCCAGGAACCAGCTGTCGAATTTCGCCGATATCATTTCCGGATGCAGCAGGACCTCACCGTATACGGTGAAGGCTGCCGTGGTCGTGACACCTGCGACGAGGCAGAATGCCAGCAGGTTGATCGGCAGGCCCCAGAGATTGCCCTTCCTGAGCGCCTTCTCGCTCGTCGCGTAACGCGAGAAATCGCAGAAGTTCAGATAGAGTGCCGCGAAATAGGTGATCCAGGTGGCGGCCACCGCGGCAAGCGCCGCAATCGAGCCCGGCTCGCCCGGCACGCCGGCATCCTTGGTTTTTTCGATCAGCACGTCGCGCGGGATTTCGGAACCGAACGAGAAGGTGCCTGATTTGACGACCAGATAGATGGCCAGGATCAGCATCATGATCCAGACGGCGGGACCTGCCCAATCCTGGAACTTGCGGACAGTTTCCATGCCGCGCTGAATGATCAGCAGCTGCAGCGCCCAGACGATGACGTAGCAAATGAGTTCGAGGGTCGAATGGCCGAGCATGTGGCTGTTCTGGTGGAAGGCGAGCAGGCTTTCGTTGCGGATCAGCAGGGCAACGATTGCGCCGGAGGCGGCGGCAGTCTGCGCGCCGTACCAGAAGCAGGCGACCACCGCCCGGACGAGTGCGGGAACATTGGCGCCGAAGGTGCCGAAGGAGGCGCGCGCCAGAACCGGAAAAGGGACACCGGTGCGCACGCCGGCATTTCCGACCAGGCTCATCAGGAAGAAGATGACGAGAGAGCCGATGCCGATGGCGATGACGAAATTCACGAAGCTGCCGCAGAGCAGGAACAGGCTCGCCGCTAGATAATAGCCCCACAGGCTGTGAACGTCCGATGTCCAGACGTTGAAGATGCTGAATGCACCCCACTTACGCTCCTCGGCGGGTGCAAGATCCTCGTTATATAACGAGGGAGACGGATTTCGTACGCTCATGAATGCCCTCCCATATCCCCTGAGGCCGACTCGGCCACAGACGGAAGTCTGCTCCTCATTTGGGCACCTGACAATTTAAGAGTCACATTGTACACAATCCTGATCGACCAGATGGACAGGCCATCAGCCTATTGCGGGCGAAGGACACGCCCGGCCAGGCCATGCTGTGCCCGAACAGGATGATGTGCTTCACCTTGCCGCGGCGGCCGTAGGCGATGGCCATCGAAGACCGCATCATGCCTCTGCCGTGGCTTCGGCCCGAGTACCCTCATCCCTTGGGATTCTGAACCATGCGACGTAGAGCGCCGGCAGGAACAGCAGGGTGAGGGCCGTGCCGATGACGATGCCGCCCATCATGGCGTAGGCCATCGGACCCCAGAAGATCTCGCGCGAGATCGGGATCAGCGCGAGGGTTGCCGCCGCCGCCGTCAGCATGATCGGCCGCATGCGGTGTTCGGTCGCCTCGATGACCGCCTGCCATGGCGTCACACCTTCGGCACGCAGATGCTCGATCTGCACCACGAGGATGACCGAGTTGCGGATCAGAATGCCGATCAGCGCCAGAATGCCGAGGATGGCGACGAAGCCCATGGGAGCATTGCTGAGCAAGAGCGCCGCCACCACGCCGATCAGGGCCGTCGGCGCGACCGCAAAGACCAGGAAGAGGCGGCTGAAGCTCTGCAGCTGGATCATCAGGATCGTCGCCATCGTAAACAGCATCAGCGGAGCCACGGCCGCAATCGGCCCTTGCGCCTCGGCGCTGGATTCGACGGCGCCGCCGATTTCCACCTTGTATCCGACAGGAAGGTTCTTCTGGAATTCCTCCACCTTCGGCTTCAGCTGATCGACAATCGTAGCCGGCTGTGTCGAACCGATGACGGCCGCCTTGAGCGTGATGGTGGGCTGCCTGTCGCGACGCCAGATCGTTGGCTGCTCAAGTTCGAAGCGGAAATTCGCCACGGCCGAGAGCGGCACGACCTTGCCATTGGAGGTCGAGAGCTGCAGATTCTCAAGCGTCTGGACGGAATCGCGCTCGGACGCCCTGGCCCGGCCGATGACATTGACCAGGTAGATATCGTCGCGGATCTGCGTCGCGGTCGAACCTTCGACAATGCCGTTGAGGGCGGTCGCGATGTCCTCGGAAGAGACGCCGAGCTGGCGCGCCTTGTCCTGCAGCACATCGACCTTCACCACCCGCGAAGGCTCGTTCCAGTCCAGCACCATGTTCGACAGCAGCGGATGAGTACCGACAACGCCTGCAAACTGCTGGGAGATATCACGTACCTTTTGGATATCCGGGCCGCTGATCCGGTACTGGACCGGTTTGCCCACCGGCGGGCCGATATCGAGAAGCTTCACGAAGGCGTCTGTGCCGGGGAAGGTCTTCGTCAGATAATCCTGCAGTTCCGCCCGCACCTTGTCGCGCACGTCGAGGCCTTTGGTGACGATGATGGTCTGTCCGAAGGTGACATCGGGCGTTTGCACGTCAAAGGACAGGATGAAGCGCGGCGCGCCCTGGCCGACATAGGTTGTCCAATGATCGATATCCTTGTTATCGGCCAGCATCTCCTTTTCGAACTTGGCCATCTGCCTGTTTGTCTCGGCGATCGAGCTGTTGTGGGGCAGGTTCCAGTCGATGACGAGCTCTGTTCTGTCCGAGTTCGGGAAGAACTGCTGCTGCACCAGCCCCATGCCCCCGACCGAAAGGGCGAAGACGACGACCGTCAGCACGATGGTGACCCAACGCCAGCGCATCGCCAGCCCCAAAAGCCAGGAGAACACGGCGGCGAAACGACCCTTCTTCTCGTGATGCGACTTCATCGTCTTCGGCAGGATCGTGACGCCGAGAAGCGGCGTGAACAGCACGGCGACGATCCAGGACACCACAAGCGAAACCGCGATGACGACGAAAAGCGTGAAGGTGAATTCGCCGGCCGCACTGCTGTTGAGACCGACCGGGATGAAGCCGGCGACGGTGACAAGTGTTCCAGTCAGCATCGGAAAGGCCGTCGACGTATAGACGTGGGTGGCGGCTTTCCTCAGATCGTCACCTGCCTCCAGGCGAGCCACCATCATCTCGACGGCGATCATGGCGTCGTCGACGAGCAGCCCGAGCGCAATGATGAGCGCACCGAGCGAGATGCGCTGAAGCGAAATGCCGGAGTATTCCATCACCACAAACGTGATTGCCAGCACGAGAGGAATGGAGATCGCCACCACCATGCCGGCGCGCAGGCCGAGGCTGATGAAGCTGATGACGAGGACGATGACGATCGCTTCGAAGAGCGCGCGGGTAAAGCCGGAGACAGCCTCGTCGACGACGTGCGGCTGATCGGAGACGCGGTGGACGTCCACCCCGATCGGAAGATCGGCGACGACCTGTTTCATCCGCGCGTCGAGCGCCTCGCCGAACTCCAGCAGATTGGCGCCCTGCTTCATGCCGATGGCTAGTCCGATCGCCGGCTCGCCGTTGAAGCGGAACAAAGCCGAGGGTGGATCGACATAACCGCGCTTGATGGTGGCGACATCGGTCAGCGGGAAGAAGCGGTCGTTGATGCGAAGGTTGATCGAGCGCAGGCTTTCCTCGGAGGTGAACTGTCCGCTCACCCGCAATGCGATGCGCTCCGGACCGGCATCGACGAAGCCGGACTGGGTGACGGCGTTCTGGGCCTGCAAGGTCTGGATAACAGACTGCTGGTCGATGCCGAGCGCTGCGATCTGGCGCGTGGAGAATTCAAGATAGATCGCCTCGTCCTGGGCGCCGATCACGTCGACCTTGCCGACATTGGGTACCGTGAGAACTTCGGAGCGCGCATTTTCCACGAGATCGCGAAGCTGGCGCTGGGTCAGCCCGTCACTGGTGAACGCGTAGATGTTGCCGAACACGTCGCCGAAGCGGTCATTGAAGAAGGGACCAACGACCCCGCTCGGGAAATCTCCCTTGATGTCGGCGATCATGTTGCGGATGCGCAGCCAGGTCGGGGCGACATCCTTAGCCTTTGTCGTCGGCAGCAGTTCGACGAAGACGGTGGTCTGACCGGCAACAGTCTGGCTTTTGGTGTAGTCGAGCGATTCCAGTTCCTGGAGCTTCTTCTCGATCCTGTCGGTCACCTGCCGCGTCACCTCTTCGGCGGATGCGCCGGGCCACTGGGCGGTGATCACCATCGTCTTGATGGTAAAGTTCGGATCTTCCTCGCGGCCGAGGTTCAGGTAGGAGAATGCACCTGCGAGAATGAAGACGATCATGAAGTACCAGACGAGCGAACGGTGCTCGAGCGCCCAGTCGGAAAGATTGAAGGACTTCACTGGCTGATCTCCTGGTCGATCCTGATGGCTTGGCCATCTTGAAGTTTATGCACGCCGGCAACGACCACCCGCTCTCCGGGAGCGAGTCCTTCGGTGACGCGAACGGTGCCGCCGTCGGTTAACTTGCCGTCGATCGTGACGCGCCGTAGCGTCACCTTCTTGCCGGCTACGTCGACGATCCAGACACTGGCGCCGTCGGCACCGGCAAGGATCGCCGAGGACGGCAGCATGATCTCGGGATCGGCAGCGATGGTTGCGGAAGCCGTGATGACCGCGCCGAGCCTGAAGGCTTCAGGCGGATCGGCGAGCGCGATCTTGGTCCGACTCGTTCGGGTGGCGGTCTCCGCCTCCGGCGCGATTTCGCGCACGACGCCCCTCGTGCGGATCGAAGGCTCGAGCTGCAGCGTCACCTCAAACGGCGCGCCGATCTCCAGTTTCTGCGCAGCGGCCTGGGGCACGTCGACGACGGCGTCTCGCTTGTCCGGCCGGGCGATGGTCACGACCGTCTGGCCGGCCGACACGACCTGGCCGACCTCAGCCGAAGTCGCCGTGACGACCCCATCGAATTCAGCCTGAAGCTGCGCATAGCCGAGCTGCTCCTTGGCCTTGTCGAGGTTGGCCTGCGCCTTGGCGACCGCGGCCGTGGCCGTCCGTCTCGCCTGCTCGGCTTCTTCGAGCGAGGCTTCCGTGCCGGAGCGCGATTCAACAAGCGCGCGCTGGCGCTGCTCCGTGGTCACGGCGTTTCGGAGCTGAGCGTCGCTGTTCTCTACATCGGACTGGGCGCTGCGCACGGCAAGCTCCAGCGCCAGCGGATCGATGGCGGCAACCACGTCACCCTTCTTGACGACATCACCGACATTGACGTTGCGGGCGATCATCCGCCCGAGGATCCGGAAGCCTAGATCGGTTTCTATGGTCGGCTGGATCGTGCCGGTCAGGCCGAGGCTTGTGGCGGGCGTCTGCCTGACCGTCATTGACAGCACGGGACGGGGCGCTTCCTGCCTGCTTTCCTCCTGCTTCGTGCAGGAGGAGATCAGGGCCGCACCCATCAACAGGGCGATTATCTTGGGACGAATACTCACTTGGATGCTTCCTTGACATAAGACACGGTTTCACCGGGCCTGAGGAATTTGGTCCCGTCGGTCACCACGACATCTCCCGCCGACACGCCCGACTTGACGACGAAGCTGCCGGTCTCGTAACGGGCGACCTCGATCGCTCTCACCTCAACCGCAGAGGATGCAGGATCGACGATCCAGACGGCCGGTTTGCCGTCCTTTGAGGTCATTGCCGACCAGGGCAGCTGGATCACGTCCTGCGGGACGTAGTTGAATTTTCCGACGACGGGAGCGCCGAGAGGAATGGGAGCATCGCTCGATATCGCGACCTTGACCCTGATGGTGCCGGTGGAAGAATCGATCGTCGGCGATATCTCGCGCACCTTCGCCGTGATCTTCTGCGAGGGGTTCGCAAGCAGGTTCACGGTGCCGTCGCCGTCGATCGGGCGCAGGAACGCACTCTCGACCACTTCGAAGACGGCGTCCCTGTCGCCGTCATGGGCAAGGGTGAAGACAACCTGGGCGGCCTGCGCCACCTGCCCGACCTCGGCATTGCGGGCGGTGATCACGCCATCGGCATCGGCTTTCAGCTCCGTATAGGACAGGGTGTCCTGCGCGGTCTCGAAGAGCGCCTGCGCCGACTTCGTCGAGGCCTGCGCGGTCAGAAGCGCCTCCTGTGCCTGGTCGAGTGCGGCGCGCGTCGTCACCTGCGTCCGAAACAGGCTCTGCTGACGGTCGAAGGCGAGCTGTGCCTGGGTCTGCTGGGCTTCAGCCGACTGAAGATTGGCCGCGGCCACATCGAGATCGGCCTTCTGCTCTTCGGGATCGATGCGCGCCAGTACCTGCCCCGCCTTCACTGACTGACCGACTTCGACCAGCCGTTCGATGATCTTGCCGCTGACCCGGAAGGACAGATCGGTCTGGACCCGGGCGCGCACCTCTCCCGTCAGCGCACCGCCATCACTCAGCGGCTCAGACTTGGCCACGACGACGCCGACCTGCCGCGCGCCGGGTTCTTTCGGCCCGTCCGATTCGCTGCAGGAGACGAGACCGATCGTGCATACGATCGCTGTGGCGAACAGAATGGTTCTCATAGTTGACCTCTTGCTCTCAACGGCAGCTGCTATATAATTGACTGACGGATTAGTCAATGAAACTTTTGCACAGGACCGATAGCGCAAGACAAGGGAGGCGAGGCACGAATGACAGCTCAGAAGAAACTCACACGCGCGGAACAGAAGGCGCTGCGACCCATCCAGATCCTGGATGCCGCATTCGAGGAATTCGTCAGAAACGGGTTCACGGGCGCCCGCGTCGACGACATCGCAGACAGGGTCGGCGTCACCAAAGGCACGGTCTACGTTTACTTCGAGACGAAGGAAAAGCTCTTCGAAGCCATGATCAGTCACTTCTCCGTCCCCTTTCAGGAACTGCTTGAAATCACCGCTGGCCTCAGCGGCAGCGCCACCGACAGGCTGATGTCCATTCTCGGTCTGCTTTACGACCAAATCGCGGAGGATCGTACAACCCGCGAATTGACGCGTCTGGTCATTTCGGAAGGACAGCGCTTCCCCGACCTGATCGATCGCCACCACGATGAATTCATCGCGCCGATTATCGCAAGGATCGACGCTCTCATCCTGGAAGGTGTTGCGTTGGGGGAATTTCGCGAAATTCCTGTCGAATTTTCCGACATCGTGGTTGCGCCGATTCTGACGACGACGGTTCTGCGGCTGATATTCGATGATCGCCGGGTGCCGACGCCCGACAAGGACGCCTTCATGCGCGCCTATTTCGACCTGCTGTTCAACGGGCTGCTTGCCGAACGTCGCTGATTGCGAATGACGAAAATATCGGCGCAAGCACATAGCTTTTTTAAAGTCCTTTATGTGAAAACATCAAGTTAGCTTATGCTTCGAAGGTACGATCTGAATTCGCGGCGGAAAAAGTGGAACGTAAAGTCAATCTCAAAGATGTCGCACGCGATGCCGACGTGTCGCTGAGCACGGCCTCGCACGCCCTGAACGGAACTGCGCCGCTCACGATCGAGGTGCGGGAAAGAGTGCTGGATTCGGCAAAACGGCTCGGTTATCTCGATCGCCGCAGAAAGAAGGCGACGATTGCCGCCTTGCACGTTCTGCTTCTCGCCATTCCTGACGATGCCGCCCCGGAGAGCGACCTCAATCTGGTGAGCTGGACGATTCTCAACGGTCTTCGCAGGGAATGCGAGCGTCGAGGCATCCGGATCGTACCCTATGTCAGCAGCGGCCGGCGCATCGACGGCGCCGAAGTCAAGCAGATTGCGATAGCAGAACGCGCTGACGGTATCGTGGTGCTGAACGACGATCAGCCCGAACTCATCCGCAGCCTCGCCTCGGCTGACATGCCCGTCGTCATCGTCAACGGCGAGGATCCCGCCATGCTGGTCGATACGGTGACGCCAGAAAACCGCTTCGGCGCACGGCTCGGCATCGAGCACCTCCTGGCGCTCGGCCACCGCCGGATCCTGCATCTGACCTGGAAGGGCCGAACGACCATCCAGCGCCGGTATGACGGTTTTTCCGATGCTTATTTGGCCGCACAGCTTCCGGTGCCGAAGGACATGATCATCGAAGCCGAGGGATATGAGCCCCGGCATGGCGAAGCGGCCATCAACGCGCTGCTCGATCGCGACGCCGCGTTGAAAGGCGCAACCGCCGTCTTCTGCGCGGCCGACAATCTGGCGCTCGGCTGCCTGAAGGCATTGGCCGATCGCGACATACGCGTGCCCGACGCGATATCTGTGCTCGGCTTCGACGACATCGTTCCCGGCGAGTTCAGCCGCCCGCCGCTCTCCACCGTGAGCGTGCCGACCGACCGTCTCGGGGCGGCAGCGCTCGCGCTCATCGAACAGCGGCTGATCGCCAATGATCCGCAACGGCCGGCCCATCGCCTGGAGCTCGGCTGCCATCTCGTCCTGCGCGGCAGCATCGCGCCGCCTCCGTGATCCCAGCCGTCGGAGAATGCAGAAGGCGCGACCTCTCAGCAATGCATCGAGTGCTCCGCCGCGTCGAGAAGAAACATCACGCCATAGGGACTGCCCGGGAGACCGGGGATTCATGTATGTGCCGGCTCCATCTTCTCACCTGGGAGAATGTAGAAACTCATTCAGCGCAATCGCTCAGCCCGTAACCGCGTATCCCTCGGACTTTCACCAAAAGTGCTGCGGTAGATGATGGAGAACCTGCCGGCATGCGCAAAACCCCAGATCGCGCAGATTTCGCGGACAGATTGCTGGTTTGTCGGATCCCGCAGCTGCTCGCGGGCCGCCTGCAGCCGGATCGTGCGGAGGTAGCCGGCCGGTGAGGTTCCCCTGAAGGCCTTGAAGCCCGTTTGCAGCGCCCGGAGCGAAACGCCGACGCCATCCGCAACCATCGTCATGGTGATAGGTTCCGCGATATTGGCATGCATGTAGTCGATAGCGCGTCGGACATGCCAAGGTGCAATCAACGGTACTTTCTTTTTTTCCAGATGATCGGAAAACCGATGCCGGCCAAATCGGATCACGAGGTGAGCAAGAGTTTCGCTCATCGCGGCTGCGGCAAGAGGCGAGGATAGCAACGGACCGGCGCCGCGCATGCCCTGCACGATCGTCTGGAGCAGATTGCCGATCAGTTGGCCTGACTGCGTCGCGCGATCGAGAATCGGGTCGAGATCGAACGACTCCGAGAGGGGCTTTTCCACCAGCGAGGCGAGGACCCTTTTCAAAACCTTCCAGTCGAGAAAAAGGGCGTCCGAGCGGTGCGGTCCTCCCTGGACCACACGATCGCCGACTTCGTGATTGTTGGCCATGAGAAAGTAACCGGCGCCGCTTTCGACCGTTCTCTTCCCTATCGACAGTCGAAAAGAGCCTGTGTGCGGCATGAAAAACGCGAGATGCTGCGGAGAGTCATCAAGCGTCCGAATCGTCCAGGAACTCTGATAGACCGAATGAAGCACCGTGAGCGCCTCGGTCCTTCTCAGATCCGCGGCCCAGGCGAATTTTCGGTCATCCTTCAACGGCTGTGCGCCGAAAACGCCGTAACCAGCCGTAAAGGCCTGAACCATTGATTCGAAGCTGGTGCCTCCATGCGTGGGCTCGAATCCATAACCACGATGCTCGGCAATTGCCATTTTCTCCCGTGTTAACGCATCCATGCCGCTCGGTTCTTTTCTTCTGCCGCCTGACATCATCGCGACTGGTCTGGCCAATCTTGATGGGTTAAGCAGGACCGGCAAAACCACGGATGATTTCGTTGCCCCGCAGAAGCAAAGCGTCCCCTCCACCTGCTTCACACTTACAGTGTAAATCAATATGTTTGGAAAATGAAGTACGCTCCGCTGGACCACGTTGCCCCACATTTCCTGCGAGACACAGAGCCCGCGAGAGTAGCCTCCCGTAACGAACGGGACCTCTTGCGGTTGATCTGGAAGTCGCCCGGCATCGAGCGCTCCAGCCTGACCGATCCACTCGATCTCACCCAGCAATCGTTGCACAGAATCGTCGGCCGGCTTCATGATCGGGGAATGGTCGTCTTTTCCCAATCGGAAAACCGGCGCGCCGGTCCACCAAGTCCGGAGCTGACACTGCGAAGGGAGTGGTGTCTGACGCTCGGCATCTCCATCAACGTCGGAACGATTGGCCTTTGCCTCATGGGTTTCGGCGAACCGTTGGACAATATGGAAATTCCCCAGGCCGGCTCGTCGCTATCCCTGGAAATGGAGCGGATCGAAGCAGCCGTCGAACAGATCCTCGCCCGGCGCGGCGCCAAGCGGCGCGACATCCTCGGCGTCGGCCTCGCAGTCTCCGGCCATCGCATGCTGGATACGGCTTTCAATTGTCCCCTGCCGCTGGCCCATTGGTCGCTGATCGATCTGGCGCCATTGCTTGGGGAGCGGCTTGGCCTGCCGGTCTGGGCGGACAATGTCGCCAGGACTGCGGCCTTGGCGGAAGCAATTTTCGGCGTCGGGCGTGACGTTGCCGATTTTGCCTATATCGCCCACCTTCATGGCTACGGCGGCGGCCTTGTCTCCGGCGGCATGCCGTTTCGCGGCAGTTTCGGAAATGCCGGCGAAATCTCCGTTCTTTTCGGGCGTCAGGACTACGATGATCGCCCCGCTCTCAACCAGCTGCTCGAGCATCTTCGCGGCAAGGGGCGCAGCGGCCTGACCCTGAGGGATCTGAAGGACGAAAATATGGTGGAGTGGGATGGTGTCGAGGAATGGATCGACCGCGTCACTCCGGCCCACAATCGTGCCATCAACGCGATCTGCGCGATCTTCGACCCGGCATTGATCGTGCTTGGCGGCGAGCTTCCACATTCGCTTGCGAGAATGTTGATCAAACGCACCGAATTCAACAATCTGCCTCGGCATGGCGCCTTGCGCGACATCCCGCAGCTCGCAGTGGCCCAGATCATCGATGCCCCCGGCGCGATCGGCGCAGCATTGATCCCGCTATTCGAAACCGTGTTGTGATGGCCTCTGCCAGTTAATCCTGCACGGCTCCGATCCAAATAGGACTGAAGCTGGCGCGACGAAATCGGAAAGGCAGACTTAAATCCTTGGAGGTTTCCTCGCCTCGACCCCAATCGGTGCCGCGCGCCAGGATTCGTTCACTTCATTCCCGTACCGGCAATGCCTGTGGTGATGTATTTCTGCAGGAACAGGAAGACGACGGTGACCGGCAACAAGCTGAGGAACGTCATCGCCAGGATATAGTGCCACTGCACCGAGAACTCTCCCTGGAAGGCGTTGAGCCCGACCTGCAGGGTGAAATTCTCGCGGCTGTTGAGGACGATGAGCGGCCAGAGGAAATCGTTCCAACGCCAGAGCACGGAAAAGATCGCCAGCACGGCAAGCGCCGGCGCCGTCAGCGGCAGGATGATCCGCCAGAAGATGCAGAATTCGCTCGCCGCATCGACGCGTGCCGCCTCGATCAGTTCGTCCGGTATGGTCAGCATATATTGCCGCAGCAGGAAAACGGCCGTCGGCGAGGCGACGGTCGGCAGGATGACACCCCAGAGATTGTCGGCGAGCCCGACCCCGACAATGACGAGATAGGCCGGGACCATGACGACGGCGAGCGGGATCATCAGCGTCGAGATGATGATGACGAACACAGTCGTGTCACCGCGAAATTTGTATTTCGACAGCGCAAAGGCAGCCATGGCGTTGACAACAAGCGTCAGCAGCGTCGCAACCACGGTGACGAAGACCGAATTTTTCAGGAAGGTCAGGAAGTTGAAGCGCGTCAACGGATCGGTGTAGTTCTCGGTGGCAACGGTCAGATGCTGCACCGGCGTGATTCCCTTGACATCGACACCGATCGGTTGCCCCGGATTTGCAGGATCGACCATCTGCGCCTTGAGACCGATGCGCCGCATCATGGCCATTTCACGCTGCTGGCCATCAATCGTTACGTTCCAAAGGCTGAGAGGCTTGTCGAATCCGGGCACGGTCTGCTCCACGGCGGCCCGCGGAAGCAGCGACGGCGGAAAGCGGGTGATCTCGGCCGCCGGCTTCAGCGAGGAGAGGCCTGCCCAGACGACGGGAATGAGCACGGCGAGCGTTCCGCCGATCAGCCAGACCCATGACAAGATATCGGTGATATCGATGCGTCCGGCCCGGCGTGTGCGTGAGAGAAAACTGATCGGGTTCATCTCAGGACTCCATCCGCTTGCCGAGGCGCAGCTGTATGAGGGTGAGAACCAGAAGCACCAGCCCCATGAGAACCGAGGCGGCGGAGGCAAGCCCGAAGAGACGAAGATCGCTGCCGAAGGCCATCTGGTAGATATATTGGACGATGAAGCTGTTGGCCGTGCCCGGGCCGCCGCCATTGGTCAGAACCCAAGCTTCGTCAAAGATCTGCACCGACTTGATCATCAGAAGGATGAATACGACCAGCAGGTTCGGGGCAAGAAGTGGAAGCGTGATCCTGAACAGCGTGCGGCGCGGTGAAGCGGCATCGATGGACGCGGCTTCATAGAGATCTTTCGGGATCGCCTGGAGGCCGGCGAGCAGGATCAACGTGTAAAAGCCCATATGGAACCAGACCGACACGACCACGACAAAAAAGCGCGACCAGCCAACGTCGAGCAGGAAGATCTCGGGCGGAACACCAAGCATCTGAAAGAAGGCGTTCAGCAGGCCGTTGCGATCGAGGAACCACTTCCAGATCAGGCCGATGACGACGGGAGACAGCAGAACCGGATAGAAGAACATCGCTCGGAAGAAGCCACGCGCCAAGATCGCCCGATTGAGGATCAGCGCCGTGATCAACGCCACCAGCAATGTGGCGATGACGTTGAAGGCCACGAACCAAAGCGTGTTCCACACCGCCGTCCAGAACAGCGATTCCTGGCAGGTTCCGGGCTGCAGATAATTGCCGCAGGAAAGCAGGGTGCGGAAGTTGTCGAGACCGACGAACGGCCGGTCGGAGACGAAGAGATTGGTGCCGCCCGTGAAGGCGTAGCCAACGGCGATGGCGATGGGAAGGAAGGTGAAGATGGCGAACAGGATGAGGTTCGGCGCCAGGAACAGCCATGGCATCCGCTTGCGGCCGAACAGACGCTCGATCGCATTCATCGGCGCCTCGACCACCCTCATCGCCGTTTCGCCTGTCTGAGACAGCAACGTACCGGCCGTGAGCTCTGCCATATCAGCGCCTCCCCTGCCCGGACCGTCTGCCAAAGGCCAGGCCGCTTTCGGGATCGAACAGATGAACGCGGGCCGGATCGGCATCGATCATGATCCGGTCGCCGGAAACCGGCGCGAAATGGCCGGCTTCATGGATGATGATCTGATCGTCTTGCCCGGCGAGATTTCCATAGACATAGGTCTCGGTCCCGAGCCCTTCGTGATACTGCACGACGAATGGCAGGCCGCGCTCGCTGGAGCGGGTGAAATGCGCTGGCCGGATACCGGCAACAACCGACCGACCGACCGCAATGCCGGCTGGATCGACACTGCTGACGATTGTGCCGCCGTTGCCGACATCGACGACGACGCCGCTTTCGCCGACGCCCGAGACCTTGCCCTTGATGATGTTCATGCGCGGCGAACCGAGGAAGCCGGCGACGAAGAGATTGCGCGGATGATCGAAGAGCTCCAGCGGTGCGCCGACCTGCTCGATCCGACCGGCGCGTAAAACGACAATCTTGTCGGCCATGGTCATCGCCTCGACCTGATCGTGGGTAACGTAGATCATCGTCGTCTTGATGTCGCGGTGGAGCTTGGTGATCTCGGCCCGGGTCTGGACACGCAGCGCCGCGTCGAGGTTCGACAGTGGCTCGTCGAAGAGGAAGATGTCGGGCTCGCGCACGATCGCCCGGCCGATCGCCACGCGCTGGCGCTGGCCGCCCGAAAGCTGCTTCGGACGTCGGTCGAGATACGGTTCGATCGCCAGCATCCTGGCCGCCTCGGCAATGCGCGCCTCGATTTCGGCACGTTTGAACTTCAAATTTTCCAGGCCGAAAGCAAGATTCTTGCGTACGCTCATATGCGGATAGAGCGCATAGGACTGGAAGACCATCGCTATCTTGCGCTCGGCCGGCGACAGCGCGCTGACGTCGCGTCCACCGATCGCGATTGCGCCCGAAGTCACCTCCTCAAGGCCCGCGATGATGCGCAAAAGGGTTGACTTGCCGCACCCCGACGGACCGACGAAGACGACGAACTCGCCGTCCTTGATGTCGAGTTCGACGTCATGCAGGATTTTGACGGCGCCATACGACTTGTTGACGGTGGAAAGTTTCAGTTCTGCCATGCCCCACTCCCATCAGATGCCGCCGTTTCCATGACGACGTCGATTGCGTTCCAGCCTTGCGGCAGCGGTGCAGGCCTCGTAATCCGCACCTCGTTCATCAATATCCCGGCGACATCGGCCACGTAGACGGCCGGCATTCCGCCGGGATACTCCTGCAGGCCGATCACCCGTCCGTCCGAACCTCGGGTCCAGGCATTGGCACGCCCGCCGCCACCCGTCTTCGGCGCGAGGTCGGCATTCGTCGGGCGCAGATCGTAGGTCCGCCCGGTGCCAAGCTGCCCCGGCTGCTGATCGACGGTGATACGGGCCAGCGACACGTTCCGGATGCCTGACGGCACCGCCGCAATGATGGTGATCGCGCCTTCCATCCGCCCGGTCACATCCTCGACGATCAGATTTTCGATGGCGCCCGCAGGGCGTTCGGCGATGCGATCGACGACATTGACGGTCAGCGCCTCCCCCGAACCCCAGAAACCATCCGGCGTTTCGCGGCACTCTACCGAAATTCTGGAAAACCTCACATTCGAGATCCGGCCGCCGTCGCGCGAGAATATGCCGAGCGCCCGGCTGGAAGCCGAGACGCTGCAATCCTCGAACAGGACATTGCTGACGTCGCCATGTGTTTCCGTGCCGATCTTCAGCGCGCAGCTTAGGCTCTGAACGGAGCAGCGGCGCACGAGAATGTTCTCGCACCGGCCGATGGCGACGCCTTGAGGACCGATGCTGGTTTTCAGGCAGATGCCGTCGTCGGCGGTCGAGATGTTGCAATCCTCGATGACGGCGCCGCGGCAGGCATCGAGCACGATGCCATCCGTATTGGGAAGGCGGCGGTCGTTCTCGATGGTGACGTCGCGGACGACGACATCGGTGCAGTCGACGAAATGCAGTGTCCACATCGGCGAGCGGCTGACATGAATGGAACTGATCTCGACGTCGTCGCAGCCTTCGAAGACGACGACGCGGGGGCGGGATTCGGCGGGGATGAAGGTTCCCACAGTCTCATCGTCGCCAATGATGAAGCTCTCGCAGCCGGCTTCGATGCGCCCTTTCCCCGTCAGGCTGATCCGCTGCGCATCCTTGGCGACGATCATGCCGCGATCCGATTTCTCGGCGATCACCGAAACCGTCGTATGCGCGTAGGCGGCATAATCGGGAACCGGACGCAGGATCGCCCCGGCGGCAAGATGCAGATCGACGCCGGAGCGCAGCCGGAGCCCCCGGCAGAGGTGGATGCCCGCCAGGAGTTCCAGGCGTCCGCCGCCGGACGCCGAAAGACGGTCGATCTCCGCTTGCAGACCGTCGGTATTGTCGCCGTCGAGCGCCTCGATCGCGACGAGGGAGGTGGCGCTCATTGGCGGCGGCCGCCTTCGATCAGGACTTCGGTCAGCAGCAGCATGGTCAGCGCCTGGCCGTAAGGCGTCGGCAGGTTCGGGATGCGCCGGTAGAAATCGAGGTCATGGCCCATCGGCGTGCCATCGGAAACGCCGTGGACGACGCCCTCGTCGTCGATCTGCGCCATCACGGCCTTGAGCGCGCGCTCCGCATGAACCCTGTCGCTCTCGTCGAGAATGCCGGCATCGATGGCGCGCAATATGCCATAGGCGATGCCTGCCGTGGCCGAGGTTTCGATCGGCGAGGACGGATCATCCAGAAGCGTCGTGAACATGCCGTCCGGCCGCTGATAGACTTTCAGGGAGCGCACTTGGCTGACGAGGACGTTCGAGAGGTAACGCCGATCCTTCTCACTGAGCGTCGGCACGAGATCGAAGAGCTCGGGAATGGCAACAGTGATCCAGGCGTTGCCGCGCGCCCAGAAGGCACTGGCGAAGTTGTGCCGGCCGTTGAAGGTCCAGCCGTGATACCAGAGCCCGGTCACGGGATCGGAGAGATAGCGGGTGTGGATGACGAACTGATAGACGGCCTCGTCGACCCAGTCGTTGCGCTCGCAGAGCACGCCGGCGCGCGCGAGGAAGAGGCAGGCCATGAACAGCGTGTCGTCCCACAATTCGCCGTCGTTGAGGCGTTCCTTGACGACGTGCTGGAAGCCGCCCTCCTCGGTCTTCGGCAATTCCATGATCAGCCAGTCGGCCCAGTCCTCGACGAGGGCGCGGAAATCGGGGCGGTCGACATGCTCGACGAGGATTGCGAGCGGCAGCATCGGCGCCGTGCTGTTGATCTGGCGCGGCGGAAGGCCCCGTTCGATCTGTGCGCTGTACCAGGCGACGAGCTCCTCCAGCGCCTTATGGTCATTGGCGGAAATCGCGCGGCGCAGAAATCCATAAAGGCCAACGCCGACTTCCCAATCCCATTCGTCGAACTGGATGCCGGAGGCGGCATCGTCCGTCACGAGACCTTCCTTGATGCCCCGGAGCCGGCTGAAAGCCGTCGCCACGCGATCGATCGTCGTCAGGAGGGCGGCGTTGTCGACAGATGCTGTGTTCATGCTGAAGAACCTATGTTTTAGCAGTAGAACGGCCCGTCAGCGCCGGCTTGGCAAGCGGCGCTGTCGTGGGTGAGGATCGGGTGCGGCTGATCATGCGTGAACGCCCGGGGCTGACCGGCGATCGAAAAACCCTCCGCATAGGATAGAGCGATCGCCGGACCGCACGGCGGCGTCAGGGAAAGACGCCGAAGGGTCGGATCGAAGGACACCGCCGTCTGGCACAGGCGCTCGATGAAGCCCTTGAAAGCATCGTCATTGCCGGATGCGACGATGGCCGCCCAGCCGCAGAGCGATCCATGCGAGCGCGCCTCCCGGCCGGCGGTCGGCCCGTCGGTGATCAGCTCCAGGCCGTTCGAGGCCCAGAGGGCGGCAAATCCCCTGCCCGACCGGGCGATCAGCCATTTGTCCTCGACGATCAGATCGTCGAGACCGTCGCGGCCGATATAGGCGTGCGTCCAGGCATGCCGCGCATCACCCGTGTCCTCGATCAAAAGGGCGACGTTGCGATGCTGGGCGACACGCGGCAGGATGCCGTTGCCGGCCCAATAGGACGGTCGTTGGTTGCCCCACGGGTCGTCTTCGCCGGGATGGTTGACCCAGAGCCTCGCCATCGGATGGCCGGCGAGCCGGATATCGAGAACGTGCTGCTGATGCCCCTTCCGGCCGGTCTTGTGACCGACGACAGTCGAAAGCTGTGCGGCCTCGTTCTTGAAGAGCACGAGCTTGCCGCTCTCGAGCCCCTGGCTGTAGCGCGCCTCGACGCTTCTTCCGCGCGAAAGCGAAGCAAGCTCGGCGAGATCGGCCGGAGGCTCATAATCGCCGGCGCAGAACATGGTCAGCGCCGCGACGCCGTTGTTGAGCCAGCCCGTGCCGAAGGCGACCTGGGCGAAGGGCGCAAGCTCGGTCAGCGGGCCGGCGCGCAGTTCCTTGTCATAGGCGCGCCCCTGCGACCCCGCCGGAACGCCGGCAAGCGTATGAAGGGCGATCATGCGGAAGATGAGATCGATCTGGCCGCGAGCGCGGCCGGCGATCCCGCTCTCCGCCCAGCGCTCCAGTGCCAGCAGGCCGATGAAATCGATCGGGTAATAGGCGGCCGAGTTCCACTCCGCCAGGCCATGCGCTTCGACGCTGTCGAACCAGCGCCCGAGGCGCTCGGTGGCGAGCGCCGCCTGCTGACGGCCCGTGCGCCCCGAGGCCGAGAACATTTCGTCGGGCAGGAGAAGTCCGGCCAGAAGCTGGCTGGTATGGAAGCAGAGCACATGGTTCTCGCTCCAGAACCACATCGCGTCGTTGCCCGGCTCGTCGACCCAGTAGCGGTAGGAGAGAACGGAATGGCGGATGCGCTCGACCATGGCCTTGGGCATCCGGTCGCCATAGGCGCCAAGCAGCCACAAGAGCGGCACCATGATGAAATCCGAGCAATCCTCACGCTGATCGATGGAGGCGAGCGTCGCATCGACGATGCGGTCGAAGCTTTCCTGGTCGCCGTAGCCGGTTTCCATCATGGCGATCAGGCGGCCGGCGCGGTTGGCGCCGAAGCGGGCGCTGTATTCCAGCGCCTGCCGCTTGCGGGCGGCAAGCGACGCCTCTGCCGGCGATGGCGAGATGCTGCTCATGAAGGCGGCATCGATGACGCGGGTGACCGAGCCCGTCCCGGAGCCGATCGTCATATGGATGCCGTGATAACCGTCGGCAATGGCGCAGACATCGTCGGCCGTCAGCCGGTTCTGGCCGGCGTGCAGGGTCAGCTTCGCATGGGCGAGAACCGGCCGCTCGTGACCATGGCCGACCACCTTGAGCTCCACCGGCAGGTCGCGCTCGGGCGCCGTATCGAAGATGATCTCCAGCGGCTCTTTGACGAAGACGTCGCGGGCCGGGCGCACGCCGCGCGAAAGCGCTTCCAGCTCCCGCACCTCGTCCTGATCCAGCGATACTGGCAGCAGCACGCAGAGCGGCTCCTCGTCCAGCATTTCGAGCTCGAAGAACCAAGTCGTGTCGCGCTCGGCAAGATCTTCGGTATGGACGAGAATCTCGTTGTCGCCCGCCTCGAGCTGCAGCCTTATCTCGGTTGCGCTCTCGATGTTACGCTTGAAAGGTTCGAAGCGCACCGCCTCCTGCCCGTTGACCCATATGCGAACGCCGCCGCAGGTCTTGAGCGCGAGATTGAGCGTGCGGGGCGCCTCCGTCCTGAAGGTGCCCTTCAGCCATTTCCTGACATGCGTCGGCACATGCCAGAAGCTGGTGAATTCGACGCGGCGGTTGGAGCCGGGAAGATTGAGGCTCTCGGTCTGCCAGGATGTGTCGGGCATAAGCTCGCGGCCGACCATGGTGGACCAGAAGGCCTTGCGGCACGGCAGGTCGCCGACATCGACAAAACCGTTGATGAAACGATAGTCGACGCGGTCTTCGGCGGGCGCGGGCTCGCCGGGAAAATAGCGCGCGATGAGGGCGGACACGGCCCACGCTGTTATCGTCTGCCTCTGGCCCACGCCATAGGCTGGCGCCATGTCGTCCGGCTGCTTGATGCTTTCCGTTTTCACAGATCGCCTCCTCCGCAATCCAATGAAAATATTTTCATCAGGTTATTTGGTGCGTGATTTTTGAAAATTGCTCAAGAACGCCGCTATTGCTGCAGGAAATAGCTTGACGAGATGAATGTCAAGTATATGAAATTGACTTATCGATGGCCAAGGCCGCGATTGATGAAAATGTTTTCATGGGAGGATGAAAATGAAAAACTATCTATCAGGGGCTTTCGCACTGGCGTTGACGACTGTTTCCCTCGCTTGGTCCAGCACTGCCATGGCGGAAACCAAGACGATCACCTTCTTATTCACCGACGACGATCAGGCTTACGTCGAGCGGATGGAAGCCCTGAGCAAGGAATTCGAAACGGCGCATCCCGACATCAAGGTCAACTTCGTCTCATCGGGCTATGATGCGGTCGCCAAGCAGTTGCCGGTACAACTTGCCGTCGGCGAGGGTCCCGACATCGCCAAGATCACCGATTGGCAGCTGGCGCCCTATTACCTCGACATGCGCCCGCTGATGAAGGATCCGGATGGCTTCGCCAAGCTGCACGGCGACAGCCTGAACACGCTTCGCTTCCCCGGCGTCAACGATCCGAACTCGATCAACGGCTATGTTGCGTCACAGACCTTCAACCTGCCCTTCGTCAACAAGACGCTCTTCGAGCAGGCCAAGGAACCGCTTCCCCAGCCGACCGCTACACTGAGGGACATTGTCGAAGCCTCCGCGCGCGTCGCCAAGGCCACGGGTGCGCAGATCCCCTTCACGATGGACCGCTCGGGCCATCGCTTCTCGGGCGCTGCCTTCTCCTACGGCTCGAACTACGTCAAGGACGGCAAGTTCTCGTTCCCCGACGATGCTGCCAAGCGCTACATCACCGACCTCTACAACTGGACGAAGGACGGCTCATTCCCCAAGGAAATGTGGGGTGCGGCCGGCGGAACCCAGTACAAGAACATGGGTGACGAGTTCGTCAACGGCAATGTCGTGACCTATCTTGCTGGCAACTGGATGGTCAATCCGTTCCAGAAGAAGATCGCCGACGCTTTCGACTGGACGGCGATCAGCGCGCCGTGCGGCGATGCCGGCTGCTATGCAATGCCGGGCGGCACCGCGATCGTCGGCTTCAAGCGCACCAAATATCCCGAAGCCGTGGCCGCGTTCATCGAGTTCCTCGGCTCTGAAAAGATCCAGCGTGAAATCGCCGAAAATTACGTCATCCTGACCGGCGCCGACATCAAGGATCCGCAATACAAGCTCGAGAGCAAGAACGCCAAGGAAGCCATGGCCGTCTTCCTTGCGGCCCGCGACAGTGCGCCGCAGGCCGCCCGCGACCTGGAACGCCTCAAGGGATCCGGGGCCATTTATCAGCTTATCGTCCAGCGGATGAGCCAGCTGATCGTCGGCGAGCTTTCCCTCGACGACACCTTCAAGGCCATGAGCGCCGACGTCGACAAGATCAACGGAGCGCTTGCCGCCAACAAGTAATCGGCCGCGCCTGTCTCCCACAGATTGCGCGCTGCATCAGCCACGGCCTCGCAGCGGGCCGTGGCTGATCGTTTTTGGCCCCTTTCTCACAGATCCGTTTCCGAGGATCGGCGGCAGCGTTATTTCAACTGCCGTCAACCCGGCTCCTCGCCGCCTTCGCTTCCTTCCAGCTTCTGGAGAAGCGCCTTCATGACCCGATGGGTGATTTCGATGTCGGTGATTTCGAGGCCCTCCGCGAGGCCGCTTGCCCATGGGGCCTGGAGGCGCATAGCGGCGTTGAAGGTCTCGCGGCCCTTCTCCGTCAGCACCACGAGTTGGGCGCGCCGGTGATGCGGATTGGCCGCGAAGGCGACAAGGCCCTCCTTCTCCAGATCGTTGACGATGCGCTGCACATTCTGGCGGTTCGCGCCCATGTCACGCGCGAGCCAAGCGACCGGCTGAGGGCGCGCCGACGCGCCGACCGTGCCGAGAACCTGCCAGCGCGCACTCGTCAGCCCAAGGCCGGCAACCAGCCTGTCGCCCGACGTCAGCATACGGTTGTTCAGCCGGAACAGGTCGAGAATGAGAATGGTCAATGCGGATCCAGCAGCTGTTCGCTCAGGTTTATCCATTTGTCACCATGCAATATATTTGACATCATAATGTCAATATCATATGTCTCGTTTATGTCGAATTGACATCACGCAACCATACAGAATGGAGTGTACCATGTCACGCATTCGCCCGATGGACCCTGCCTTCCCGATCGAGCGCCAGATCGGCATCGATGCGTTCCCGGTCGTACTCGTCAACCTGTTCACGCTCGACAAGGCCGATGAAAAGGCATTCCTCGAAAACTGGCAGGACGACGCAACCTTCATGAAGAAGCAGCCGGGCTTCATCTCCACCCAGCTGCATCGCGCATTGGGCGAGAACCCGACCTATCTCAATTACGCCGTCTGGGAATCGAACGAACATTTCCGCGAGGCCTTCACCCATCCCGAGTTCCGGGCCAAGATTTCGGCCTATCCCTCCTCGGCGATCGCCTCGCCGCACCTCTTTCAGAAGGTTGCGGTGCCAGGCATCTGCGTGGCTTAGCCGAAAGAGTGAGGAATTCGGGCCCGTGAAGGAAGGTAGACGCGGCTCCCGCCGGCTTGCCGGCGGGAGCGGTTGGATGTTTGCATCAGCAGGACATCAGGACGCCAATGCGTAGTATCGCTGCTCCGACCCCCTGCCGCTGCCGGTCTTGAAGCGGCGCAGCAGTTCGGCGAGGCTTTCGGTTTCCTGGGTCAGGCTCTGGGCGGCGGCCGTGGTCTGTTCGACCATCGCGGCGTTCTGCTGTGTCACCTTGTCCATCTGGTCGCCAGCGGCCGAGACTTCGCGCAGACTCGTCGCCTGCTCGCGGGCGGCAACCGCGATTTCAGCAACGGTCTCATTCATCGAAGAGACCTGCTCGACGATCTGCTCCAAGGAGACGCCGGATTCGCCGACCAGCTCGACACCCGTCTTGACCTGCGCCGAGGAGGTGGAGATCAGTTCCTTGATCTCCCTTGCCGCATTGGCCGAGCGCTGGGCAAGCTCGCGGACTTCCTGGGCGACGACGGCAAAGCCCTTGCCGGCTTCACCGGCTCGAGCCGCTTCGACACCGGCATTCAGTGCAAGCAGGTTGGTCTGGAAGGCGATCTCATCGATGACGCTGATGATGTTGCCGATCTTCGACGACGAATTCTGGATTTCCGTCATTGCGGCGATGGCGCGGGAGACGATCTCGCCGCCCTTTTCCGCATTGGTGCGGGCCGTCGCCACGACAGCCTGGGCGCGGCTTGCACCCTCGGCCGTCCCGTTGACGCCCCGCGTCACGTCGCCAAGCGCCGCGACGGTTTCTTCCAGCGACGCAGCCTGCTGCTCGGTGCGGCGGGCAAGATCGTTCGAGGCGGTGGAGATTTCCGCAAGGCCGGAGCGGATCGTCGTAACCGCGCTGATGACGGAATCGACCACCTCCTCGAGGCTTGCGACCGAATTGTTGAAGTGATCGCGGATTCTGACGTAGCGGGCGTCCACTTCGCCGACGCGGACGGAGAGGTCGCCTTTCGAGAGCGCGTCGAGACCAAGCGAAATCTGTCGGAAGGCATGTTCCATCACCTGCGCGTCGGAAAGCCGCTCGGCCTCCTGGCGCAGCCGCTCTTCTTCGGCCGCCAGGCGGGCGCGCTCGGCATTGGCCTCGGCGATCAGCTTGGCGCGACCCGTTTCCTGGAACACCTTCAGCGAACGCGCCATGGCGCCCAGTTCATGGCGGTGCTCGACGCCTGTGATGACGATAACGTCGTCGCCGCGGGCGAGCTGTTCCATGGATTGCGCCATGCCCCGGACAGCCGAGGAAATCAGCCGGCCGACGAAATAGGAGAGCACGAGGCCGATGACGATCAGCAGGCCGCTGATGACGAGCGTCGTGCTGGTCGCCGAGGCAACCGTTGCTTCGACCGAGCCATCAAGGTTCTTCTGCGCGCCGGTCACCGTCGCCTGCAGATCCTTGAATTCGCCTGCGATCTTCGGCGCCAAAACGTTGAGCTGCGTCTGGCGGATATTGCCGGAGGCCTGCAGCACCTCCTTCATGTCGCCGAGGCGCGCGGTGTAATTCTGCATGAGCTGGCCGGCGCCCATCAGGCGCTTCTTCTGCAGCTCGTTCTTGGCAGCCTTGGCAGCGGCGTCGTTCAACGCCACTGCCTGGGCAAGTGCTGCCTGCGCCGTGTCATAGGCGGCGAAGTCATCGGAGTGAACGAAGCGCTCGGAGAAATAGAGACTGCGGTTCAGGGCCTCCAGCGTTTCCGCTGTCATGTGCAGCAGGGCAACGTCGGTCTGGCGCCAGGCGCTGCGCATGACGTCGTTGAGCGCGATGCTGGTCCAGGGGCCGAATTCGGTGACCTTGGAGATCAGCAGGTCGCGCCGGGCCTGAAGGGTGACAATCTGTTCGAAGGCCTTTTCGTAGGCAGCGATATCCTGGCGGATCATCGCAAGGCCGGACTGCAGCTCCTTGTTGCCGGCAAAACGCGGGTCATCCGCCTCGAAGGCCTTCACGCCGGCGCGGAAACCATCGACGACGGCCTGCGTCGGCGTCGAGCGGAAGGCTTCGGCCGACAACTGGATCTCGTGCAGCTGGTCGCTGTAATCCGAGATGGCGAGGCTCTGGCCTGCCGTGGCGCGATAGGAGGCGAAGATGGCGGCAAGCCCGTTCATGCCGGAGATCGCGCTGACCGTGAGCAGGCTCATCAGCAGGATCAAAGGCACGAAGCCCGCCGTGATCTGCGCGCGAATGCCGAATTTATTCCAGAAATGCAACATTATAGGCCTCTTATGCTCACTGGCTCTTCGGCAGGTATTTGGAAAGGTTCTCAGACGTCACGAGTTCGAAGGGAACGTTGTTTTCGCGCGACACCTTCTCCTTGTTGACGAGCTTCACGGCAGCGTCGACTGCGGCCGCGCCCTGCCCGACGGCGCTCTGGAGAATGGTGACGTCGAGATCGCCGGCCACCATTGCGGCAAGCGCATCGTCGGTCGCGTCGACGCCGGCGACGACGACATCTTTCATCGGCATGCCGGCCTTCTTCATGGCGCGGATCGCGCCGAGCGCCATCTCGTCATTGTTGGCGATAACGGCGTCGAACTTGACGCCGGCCGCAAGCCACTCCTGCATCTGCTGGTCGGCATAATCGCGCGACCAGTAGGCGGCCTGCCGCTCGACGATCTCCAGGCCCTTGCATTCCGGCGTGGCGATGACATCCGATATATCCTGGGTGCGGGCGCGGGCGGCCGCGTGGAAAGGCTCGCCCATCAATACGACGACGCGGCCCTTACCCTTGAGCAGCGCGCAAACCTGCTTCGTCTCCAGCGTCCCCGATTCCTTTTCGTTGGAGGCGACCACGACCTGATTTTCAGGAAGATCGAGCAGGTTGGAAGGAACGTTGTTGATGTAAACAAGCGGAATGCCCGCATCCGCCGCCATCTTGGTCATCTGCGGCCCGAGATCGCCATCCGAAACCGCCAGGATGATGGCGTCGACCTTGTCGGCGATGAGCTTCTGGACCTGCTTCTTCTGCAGCTCGTTGTCGCCCTTGGCGTTCTCGGTAACCAGCTTGAGGCCGGAGACCATCTGCCCGTGCGTGACGACGCCATTGAGAAGCGCTGTCCTGAATTTGTCGAGATCGGACATCGAAACGCCGATCGTCTGAGCATTGGCAACAGAGACCGACATCGCCAAGGCGATGGATACAAGCGTGGCCGTTTTCATAAATTCCCCTGCGCAATTCGGATAGAAGCGCGTTATTTCAAATTTTGGTTAAATTTTACTTTTCGCGCCGGAGCTGGAAGTATCGGCGGGGGACTTGATGCCGTGGCGGCAGCCCCTTCTTCGGCTCCGGTCACGTGGACTTGAGAGGCGCTGCGGCAAATTCGGAACTGATGCCTCAAGTCTTTGTTTCATTGACGTTATCTTCCGCCGAATCCGGAGCCGACGCTGATGCCCTTGTAGATTACTCTCTGCAGCACGATGGCGAGGATTACCCCAGGCACCATGGAGATGGTGGCGCCCGCCATAATGTAGTTCCAGGCGGTGCCCTGCTGCGTCTGGAACAAGGTGAGCCCGAGCGGCAACGTGGCCTTTTCGAGCCCACTGGTGGCGATCAGCGGCCAGAGGAAACTCTTCCACTGCGCGATGAAGGTAAAGAGCGACAGCAGGCCGATCGCCGGCATGGCGAGCGGAACGATGACCCTGACCAGGATGCGCAGGCGCGAGGCCCCGTCCATCATCGCCGCCTCATCGAGGTCCTTGGGAATGCCGAGAATGAACTGCCGCAGCAAGAAGGTGCCGAAAGAGGAGAATGCGACCGGCAGGATCATGCCGTGATAGGTGTTGATCCAGCCGAGCTTGCTGACCAGAAGGAAGAGCGGGATGACCAGCATCACCTGCGGGATCATCAGCGTGCTGAGATAGGTGAGCAGCAGCCCTTCACGGCCGGGGAACCTCAGGCGGGCGAAAGCGTAGGCCGACAGGCAGGAGACCACGATGACGATCACGGTCACGCCGCAGGCAACGACGAAGGAGTTCAGCAGGAAGGTGCCGAAGGGCAACGACACCAGCGCCTCGATGAAATTACCCCACTGATATTCCTCGGGCAGGATACGGACCGGCACGGCCAGCACTTCGGTGTTGGAACGCACTGCATTCGACACCATCCAGAAGAAGGGAAAGAGAAAGAGCAGCGCGATCAGCGACAGTCCTGCGTAGCTGACGAAGCTGCCGATCCGCCGCAGGATGCGATGCCGGTTCCGGGACTGGGAATGCGGATACCGCGAGGCCGGGTCAGTCGTCATAATGCACCCATTTGCGCTGCATGTGGAACTGCAGGATGGTGAGCGCCATGATCATGACGAACATCACCCAGGCGAGCGCCGAGGCGTAACCCATCTGGAAATTGGTGAAGCCCTTCTGGTAGATGGCGAAGCCGAGGGTGGCCGTCGCCGAGCCCGGGCCGCCACGCGTCATCGCAAAGATCTCGTCAAAGACCTGCAGCGAGGTGATGGCCGTCATGACCGTGGCGAAGAAGACCGTCGGCGAGATCAGCGGCAGGCGGATGCGCCAGAAGCGCCGCCAGGGACCGGCGCCGTCGATCATCGCCGCTTCGAGATAATGCTTCGGCACCAGGTCGAGCGCGGCGTTGAACATCACGACGTTGTAGCCGACATTGGCCCATAGCGTGACGAGCACGACCGCCTGCATGGCCCAGCTCGAACTCAGCAGGAAGTTCGGCAGGCCGAGGCCGAGCGAACGGATGACGCTGTCGGCGAGCCCGTCCGGCGTGAAGATCAGCAGCCACACCACAGAGGCTGCGATCGTCGGAGTAAAGGTCGGCAGAAAGAAGATCACCCGAAAGATCGCCTTGCCGCGCTTCAGGCTCGATATCCAGACCGCGAGCGTCAGCGAAACGATGATATTCACAGCCAGATACTCGACGGCGAAGAACAGCGTATTGCGCAATATGGTGTAGAGGGCTGGATCGACGGTGAAGAGCTTGATGTAATTCTGCAAGCCGACGAAGGATGGCGTCGAGATCAGCTGCCAGTTGGTGAAGGAGAGCGCCAGCGACGCGACGATCGGCAGGGCCATGAAGATCATGAAGCCGAGGAAACTCGGCAGCAGGAACAGCATGGCCGTCTGCGTCTCGGGTTTCAAGAAGCGCCTGGGATGACCGGGCTGCAGGGCAATTTCGGCAACGGCGCTTTCCGACATCTCTTCCTCCATGCGCGGCAGCTCCCGCCGCCGCGCTCTAGCACGGCACGCTCTATTGCTGCGCGAGGCTCTGGATGGACTCCATCGTCTGCTTGGCGTCGGCGCTGCCGCCGAAGGCGGGTGGGAAATACTGGTTGAAGAGATTTTCCACCGCCGCCCAATTGTTGGTGATGACATAGGGCACCGAATGCGCCAGCGAATAATCGAGCGCCTCGCCGCCATTGGTGATGTCCTTGGCCGCCACCTTGTACCAGGAGGATTGCGAGGCTGTGCGCGCCGGCAGCGCCCGGCCCTGTTCGGCGAGATATTGCAGTGCCTCGGGGCTGGTCAGCACCTGGATCGCCTTCCAGGCCGCATCCTTGTTCTTGCTCGTCGTGGCGATGCCGAAACCGGAGCCTGCCGTGACGGCCGTAAGCTCTCCGTCTGCGCGCGGCAGGGTGGTGGAACCAACCTTGAACTTGACCTTGTCCTTCATGCCGATGATTGACCACGGACCGTCGATATACATGGCGACATTGCCAGAATAGAAGCGCCCCTGGATGACCGTGCCGGCATCGGCACTCGACGGCACCAGCGGCGCGACCTTGTCCTTGGCGGCAAAGCCGATCACCCTCTCGGCAGCGGCAATGGCGCTCCGATTGGTGAGGTCGAGCTCACCGGCATCGTTGACGTATCTATCGCCCCAGGCCGAGGCCAGGACCGAATAGTTCTGCGGGGTGATGCCGAAGCCGTACTTTCCGTCCTTCGTCAGCTTCTTGGCGGCATCGGTAAACTCGGCAAGCGTCCAGCCCGGCTTCGGTAAATGAATACCGGCGGCTTGGAGCGCGTCCTGGTTATAGTAGATGACCCACGGACCGACGTCATAGGGCAGGCCGTAGAGCTGCTTGTCGACGGACATGCCGCCGATGATCGAGGGGGTGAAGGCCCCGACGTCGAATTTGTCGGCCGCGATTCGGTCGTTCAGCGGCTCGAGCAGCGAATAGAAATTCGGCATGCGCAGCGACTGCATGGACACGATGTCGGCGAGCTGCCCCGACGCCGCCAGCACCGGCAGCCGCGTCCAGTAGTCGACCCAGCCCGTCGTCGTCAGCGTCACCTTGATATCGGGATATTTGGCGTTCACCATGTCGGCCAGGTGCTGCCAGCCTTTGGTATCGGCATCGGAGCCGGTCCACATCTGCCAGGTCAGGTTGATCTGCTCGGCCGAGGCGGCTGTGGCAAAGAGGCTGCCGCTAATTGCGGCAAGCAAAAGCGTTTTTTTCAGAACCTTCATGGGTTTCTCCTCCTCCATGACGCAATGAACACGCAAGTGCGATCGACTACGCCTTGAGGACGATCTCGATCACCGGGACGGTAACGTCGGGTCGTCGCACCGGCAGTTCGAGCGTGATCATGCCTTCCGGCACCATCACGCCGATATTGGAATCCACATCCCTGGTGTGGCTGAGCCAGCGCACCTCGCTGGCGTCGTGCAGGAATTGCGCATATGCGATCCTGTCGGCGAGACCTTCGATATGGATGTGGCGGTAAGGCCAGTTGTAGACATGCAGGTAGAGGCGGTTGCCGCGCTGGGTGTAGCGGCAGCCGGCCGGCACCGGAAATTGGGACGGACCGGCTCCGTAGATCGACCGGGCATTGACCGCCATCCAGTTCTGGTAGACCTCGAGTGCGGCGATGGCGCGGGCATCGAACGTGCCGCGGCCGGTCGGGCCGACATTCATCAGCAGGTTGCCGCCGAGCGCGACGGAATCGATGAGCAGTTGGATGATCTGTTCCGGGCTCTTCCAGCTGTCCTCGTCGCGATGATAGCCCCAGGAACCGCTGAAGGTGTGGCAGGCTTCCCAGAGCACGCCCTGACTCGCAAGAGCCGGCGCCACGCGCGGCGTATATTGCTCCGGCGTCGTGATGTCGGGCAGCTTGCCCGACGGCAGATCGAGGCGGTTGTTGACGATAATTTCGGGTTGCAGCTCGCGCACCAGCTCCAGCAGCCGTTCGCTCTCCCAGTCTGCGCGCCCCTTGCCGGGCAGGCCGCGATATTCACGGCGGGGATAGCTGAAATCGAACCAGATGATGTCGATGCGGCCGAAGCCGGTCAGAAGCTCGCGCACCTGTTCGCGCATATAGGCGGCGTAATTGACGATGTTGCGGCCGGCATTCAGCGCCTCGACTTCCGGATGATTGCGCAAGGGGTGGTGGACGTCGATCGGGAAATCGGGATGGTGCCAGTCGAGCAGCGAGTAATAGAAGCCGATCTTCAGTCCCTCGGCGCGGAAGGCCTCGACCAGCGGCGTCAGCAGGTCCCTGCCGCAAGGCGTGTTCGGCGCCTTGTAGTCGGTCACCTTGCTGTCCCAGAGGCAGAAGCCCTCATGATGCTTGGTCGTAACCACGACATATTTCATGCCGGCAAGACGCGCGCGGCGCGCCCATTCCTTCGGATCGTAAAGATCGGGATCGAAATTATCGAAATAGCGCTGGTAATGGTGGTCAGTCAGCTCTTCTCGGTTCTTCAGCCACTCATGCCGCGCTCCGAGGGCATAGAGACCCCAATGGATGAACATGCCAAGACGATCATGGCTGAACCAGGCGTGCTTACCCGCTCCCGACACCGAATTTTCAGGCTGGCGCTCCGAACTCGTCACAGGTTTTCTCCTCCCTGTTTTCCGGCCCCACCTCATGTCGAACCGGTTCGGTGACTGAACATCGTCCTGGATCCAGCGCATGTCAAGCCGAAATTCACAATTCGCAAACTCCGAAAGAGCCGGCTCAGAAGTAGTCATTTCGCCAGGTTCTGTTGCAACGGCGGATAAAATCTGACAAAAGAAAGCTTTAGAACCGGTTCGATAACCATGACGACCATACGAGATGTCGCGCGCCTGGCGGGGGTTTCGATCTCGACCGTCTCGCTCGCGCTCAACAGCCCGAAGCGGGTCGGCGCCGAGACGCTCGACCGCATCCGGCAGGCGATACAATCGACCGGCTACCGCATCGATCCGGTGGCCCAGACGCTGGCGCGCGGGCGCAGTTCGCTGATCGGCTTCGTGTCGGCCAATCTCGGCAACATGTTCTTCGGCGACATCCGCCGCGAGATCGAGCACCAGGCGCTCGACCACGGCTATTTCGTGCTGATCGCCGACTCCTCCGGCAGGGCCGATCTCGAACGGGCGCTCTTGGAGCGGCTGCAGGCGCAGAAGATCGCCGGCATCGCTTTGGCGGCAAACGGGCGCGGCGAGGAATACGCAAGCTTCCTGCGCGAGTTCAAGACGCCGATCGTCATGTTCGACCAGAAGGTGGAGGGCGCCGAACGCGATTTCGTCGGCTCCGACAATCCGCTGACGACGACGATCCTGACCGAGCACCTGCTGCAGCTCGGCCACCGGCGCATTGCCTTCATCTCCGGCCCGAGCGGCCTGCACACCGCCGACGAACGCCTGAAGGGCTTCATGGATACGATGGCGGGCGCCGGCGTCGACGTCGATCCTTCACTCGTGGTCGAGGGCGGCTATACCAGGAGCGGCGGCCACACGCAGGCGATGCGCCTGCTCACCCGCCGCGATCGCCCGACCGCGATCATCGGCGCCAACAACATGATGGGGCTGGCAACCTTGCAAGTGATGCAGGAGATGGGCTTTCGCTGTCCCGACGACGTATCGCTGGCAATGGTCGACGACGTGCCCTGGAGCAACGTCATCACGCCGCGCATCACCATGGTCGTGCAGGATGCGCAGAAGCTCGGGGAACTGGCTGCACAGCGCCTGTTGGCCAGGATCGCAAGCCCCGAGGCCGCCGCCGAGCCGCCGCAGGATTTCATCCTGACGCCGAGATTCGTGCGTGGGGAGTCGACAAAGCGGCTATAAGGCGCTGGCCTAAACTTCCTTGCGAGGCCAGGGAAGAGGCCGATCATCATCGAGGCTATCAGCCCATGCTTGCATCAACCCGTGATCGACAGTCTTGCCCTCGTCCACATCAACCAGTGCTTCAAGAGTCAAACTGCGGCGCTTTCCTGCACAGGCGGAAGCGAAACCTGTTCAGCCGGGATTCTGGTTCCCATCGCAGCTCTCTTATCGACCATCGCAATCATAGCGAATAACTCAGATCATATGCAACGGGGCACCCTACCGCCAAAATCGGCAAGCACCCACAATTGTGCGTCCATTGAAAGATCACAAGATTTGTCATGCATGTGTGATGAATCGTAATTTCGGGATGTCGCGGCCCTGGCCGGCGGGATCGAAGCCGATGCGGGGATCGAGGCGTGGCTATGCAGGGGAAGGATCGCAGCAGGGGCTCGGGGTCTCTGGTCTCACAGGTTGGCGAAAGCCTGCGGCAAGCGATCCTCAGCGGCCAGTACGCCGCCGGCGACAAGCTTCCGAGCGAGCATGAACTGACCGAGACGCACAGCGTCAGCCGGACCGTGGTGCGCGAAGCCGTGGCAGCCCTTCGCTCCGACGGGCTGGTCGAGGTGCGCCAGGGCGCGGGCATCTTCGTGATCAGCCCCGACGCGGCGCTGTCGGGCCGGAAAGTCGACAAGGCCCGCGTCGCCTCCGATCTGGAAGTGCTGGAGATCCGCACACCTGTCGAAATCGAGGCGGCGGGGCTCGCCGCGCTGCGCCGCTCGCCGGCGCAGGAGGAAGCGATCTTCGAATGCCATCGGAAAATCCTCCACTGCATCGAGACCGATCAGTCCATCCGCGAGGCGGATCTGGAACTCCATGTCGCGATCGCCGAGGCGACGAACAATCCGCTGTTCAAGCACTTCCTGGTGTCTCAAGGCTCGGCGATCATCCCGCAATCGAGGGTCGTTCCGGAAACAAGGGCGGCCGAACAGACCGCCTACCGCAAGCTCATTCACCGGGAACATGAAGCGATCATCGTGGCGATCTCCGACAGGGACGATCAGGCGGCCCGCAACGCCATGCGTGAGCATCTGGTCGGCAGCCAGGCCAGGTATCGCAACCTGCTGAAGGATCTGCGAAGTTTTACGAGCTGAGGCTAACGCAGAGCGCTGCAGCAGACATCACCAGACCAACCGCTATCCCGGCTGCCGCGAGCAAATCTGCTGGCCGATTGCGCAGCCGCGTTATGGTAAGGGACGTGCGCAGCCCATATCGGCGTGATGGATGGACGGGCTGTTAACCTGTCTGCGGCTGAAAGCTAGTTGAAAGCTTCGACGTCTTAGGAAAGGGCAGCATCGTGGAGGAGACACGGGTCAAGGTGACGAGACGACGATGCGGGTAAACCATCAGGAGGAGATATCAATGCGTTCTTCACGCAGCCTTTTTCACACCGTCGCTTTTTCCGCGCTTCTCGCCGCAGCCTCGTTCACGTCAGGCGCCGCCCACGCGGCCGACAAGATCACCATCATGGTCGGCGGCTATGAAAAGCAGATCTATTTGCCGGCCAAGCTCGCTGAATCCCTGGGCTACTTCAAGGACGAAGGTCTCGACGTCGAGCTGCTGAACGAAGCGGCTGGCGTCGATGCCGAAAACCAGCTTCTGGCAGGCGCCGTGCAGGGTGTCGTCGGCTTCTACGATCACTGTGTGGACCTGCAGGCCAAGGGCAAGTTCGTCGAATCCATCGTTCAGTTCAGCCAGGCGCCTGGCGAGGTCGAGATGGTTTCGAGCAAGCACCCCGACATCAAGTCGCCCGCCGACTTCAAGGGCAAGAGCCTCGGCGTCACCGGTCTCGGCTCCTCCACCAACTTCCTCACCCTCTTCATGGCCTCCAAGGCGGGCCTGAAGCCCGGCGACGTCGTCACCATTCCGGTCGGCGCCGGCGGCACCTTCATCGCCGCCATGCAGCAGGATCAGATCCAGGCCGGCATGACGACGGAGCCGACGATCTCGCGCCTGATCAAGACAGGCGAAGCGAGCGTTCTCGTCGACATGCGCACGGTCGAAGCGACCCGCAAGGCACTCGGCGGAACCTACCCGGCTGCCTCGCTCTACATGGAAACTTCGTGGGTCGAGGAACATAAGGACGAGGCACAGAAACTTGCCAACGCCTTCGTCAAAACGCTGAAGTACATCAATACGCATTCCGCCGCCGAGATCGCCGACAAGATGCCGAAGGATTTCTACGTCGGCGACAAGGACGGCTACGTCAAGGCTCTCGACGAGGGCAAGGGCATGTTCACGCCTGACGGCGTGATGCCGGAAGACGGTCCGCAGACCGTGCTTGCCGTGCTCTCGGAGTTCTCCAAGAACGTCAAGGGCAAGCAGATCGACCTTTCCAAGACCTACACGACCGAGTTCGTCAAGAACGTCAAGTGAGGCCGCCGCGCCGCTTCCAGCTCCCGAGCGGAAGCGGCGTCCGTTCGATCACGGGCATCGCGTGCGCGCCCCTAAGCACGCCTCAGGTATCACCATGCAACAGGACAACAATCAGACCCCGGCGATCGAGTTGATCAATGTCAGCCGGCGCTTCGTCTCTCCGACCGGCAAGTCGCTCACTGCGCTGCGCGATTTCAACATGACGGTCGCCCGCGGCGAGTTCGTCGCCGTCGTCGGCCCCACCGGCTGCGGCAAGTCGACGACACTCAACCTCGTGACGGGCCTCGCACGCCCGAGTGCCGGCGAAGTCCGCCTGATGGGCGGGCCGATCACCGGCATCGACCCGCGTGTCGGTTTTGCGTTCCAGACCGACGCGCTCTTCCCGTGGAAGAACGTGATCGACAATGTCATGGCCGGCCCGCTGTTTCGCGGCAAGTCGCGCGCCGAGGCGGAACAGAGCGCCCGCGACTGGCTGGCCCGCGTCGGCCTGTCGAAGTTTCTGAACCATTATCCCCATCAGCTTTCCGGCGGCATGCGCAAGCGTGTCTCGCTGGCGCAGACCTTCATCAACGAACCTGAAATCCTGCTGATGGACGAGCCCTTCTCGGCGCTCGACGTGCAGACCCGCACGGTCATGCACGAAGAGTTGCTGAAGCTCTGGGCCGAGCGCAAGGCGTCTGTGGTGTTCGTCACCCACGATCTCGAAGAGGCCGTGGCGCTTGCCGACAAGGTCTATGTGCTGACCGCCGGCCCGGCCACGGTGAAATCGGTCTATCCGATCGACCTTCCCCGCCCCCGCGTCGTATCGGAAATCCGCTACGAGCAGAGCTTCATCGACTACTGCAAGACGATCTGGGAAGACCTGCGCGAAGAGGTCGAGACCAGCTACCGCCGCGCAAGCGAAGCGGCCTGACGGAGGATATCATGGCACACGTCACATTCGAGGCCGGTTCGGCCACTCTGTTTCGCCCGGGCACGTCGGATGCCGAGATCGAAGCCTCCGCGCTGAAGGCGATACGCCGGCGCAACACGCTGGTGCGCTTCTGGCAGATCGCCATCCTGGTCTTCGTGATCGGCATGTGGGAGCTTTCCTCCAACATGAACTGGATCGACCCATTCTTCTATTCCAGCCCGAGCGGCGTCGTTGAGCGGCTTTACGAATGGGCGACCGAAGGCACCACCGAAGGATCGCTCTGGTATAATCTGTGGGTGACGATGGAAGAGGCACTGATCGGCTTCTTTGCGGGCTCGATCACCGGCGTCTTCGTCGGCATCGGCCTCGGTCGCAACCGCTTCCTGTCGGACATTTTCTCCGTCTACATCAAGGCAATCAACTCGATCCCCCGCGTGGTGCTCGCCCCGATCTTCATCATGATCATGGGTCTCGGCCTGCCGTCCAAGGTGGCGCTCGCCTTCATCATGGTGTTCTTCGTCGTCTTCGCCAACGCCTTCCAGGGCGTGCGCGAAGCCGACCGCAACATGATTGCCAATGCCCGCATCCTCGGCGCTTCCGACTGGCAGGTGACGCGCACGGTGGTCATTCCCTCAGCGATGAGCTGGATCTTCGCCAGCCTGCACGTCTCCTTCGGCTTCGCGATCATCGGCGCGATCGTCGGCGAATTCGTCGGCGCCCGTTTCGGCATCGGTCAGTTGATCTCGATTGCAAAGGGCACGTTCGATGCAGCCGGCATGTTCGCGGCCATCCTCCTCGTCATGGTCGTCACGCTTTTTGCCGAATACATCATGACGCTGATCGAGAACCGCCTGGCAAAATGGCGTCCGCAGCAGCACCTCGACACGCAGTAATAAATCCGCCTCCTCCCAAGGCAGATCGAAGCGAAGGCCGGGCTCCATGCCCGGCCTTTGTCAATTTGGAGCGTCGCCGGTTCAAGCGAGCGGAAGCCGCACGGTCACGACGAGACCGCCGCCCTCCGCATCGCTCAGCGAAACCGAACCTCCGGCGCCTTCGACGACCTCCCGAACGATCGCAAGCCCGAGACCGCTCCCTTCGCTTTCGGTTCCCATGATCCGATAGAACCGTTCAAAAACCTGCTCGCGCTCCCCTTCGGGAATCCCCGGCCCATTATCCCAGACGGTGACGACGGCGTGGCCGTTCTCCTTCCCGACGGCGACGGTCACTCGCCCATCGGCTTTGCTATAGCGGATCGCATTGTCGATGAGATTGACCAGCATTTCGCGCAGCATCGTCCCGTCACCCGCCACGATGGCGGAGCGGTCCGCCTCTAGGCCGAGATCGATGTTGCGCTTGAGTGCCTCTTCGGCATAGGCCTCCAGGATCTCGCGGGCAGCCTTGCTGAGATCGGTCGCGTCGCTGCGGGGGCGCCGGCTGCCGGGCTCGGCTCGCGACAAGGTGAGAAGCTGGCTGGCGAGGCGCGAAATCTGCCGTGTGCTGGTGCGCAGCGCTGCAAGCGCCTCGTCGCGGCGGGCCGCATCATCCTCCCGGGATGCCACGCTCGCCTGCGTCGAAATCAGCGCGAGCGGCGTCCTCAACTGATGCGCCGCATTCGATACGAACCGCCGCTGCGCGGCCATCTGGTTCTGGACGCGCTCCATGTAATCGTTGAGCGCATGGACGAGCGGGCGTAATTCGCTCTGGACCATCTCCGGCGGCAGCGGATCGAGGCGGTTGCGTCCGCGCCGCCGCACGGCGTCCCGCAACCTGAGCGCCGGCGCGAGGCCGCGCTGAAGCCCGAGGATGGTCACCAGGCTTGCGACGAAGACAAGCACGAACTGCTTCGAAAAATCCGAAAGCCACAATTGCTGTCGCATCGCGTACTGGCTGTTGTGGGTCACGGCGACGGTCACCGAGATCGTGCCGTCATCGGGAAGACCGACGACGGGATGGTCGAGCATGATGACACGCACATCGGCGCCGTGGAAGGCGCGATCATCGCCCGCCCGCTGGACGGCTGGCCGCGGCAGGTCGGGAAAGCCGCTCACCAGATTGCCCCAGGCGGTGATGACCTGATAGGATACACGGTCGCCAAAGCCGGTATCGAACATCTCGAGCGCGGCCGGCGGCACATCCACCTGAACATTGCCGCCCTCATCGACGCGTACCGCCTCGGCGATGACGCGGGCGGAGGCGAGAAGCGTTCGATCCGTCACCAGCTTTGCCGTCGCGTCGGCCGACCAGAAACTGTCGTAGAGATTGAAGGCGATCGCGCCGAAGAGCGTCAGCAGCACCCAGCAGAGCAATTGCACCCTCAGGCTCTGGCTGAGCCGCGCGATCGTTCCGCCGGCCTTTGTCACGGCGCTATTGGACATGTCTGAGGAGATAGCCGAGCCCGCGCAGCGTCGCGATCTGAACCGAACTGTTTTCGAGCTTCTTGCGCAGCCTGTGGACGTAAATTTCGATGGCGCTGGGATCGGCCTCATCATGGAAACCGAAGACGCTTTCCGACAGGGCGGCTTTCGAGACCGTGGTGCCGAGCTTCATGACGAGCTGTTCGAGAACGGCATATTCCCGCGGCGTCAGTTGCAGCGGTTCGTCTGCGACGAAAAACTGCCGCGTGCCGCCGGAAAAGCGCAGGTTTCCGACGGTGATCTCCGAGGACGCCCGGTGCTGGCCGCGGCGGACGACCGCGCGGATTCTCGCCTCGAGTTCGGCGATTTCGAAAGGCTTGGCGAGATAATCGTCGGCGCCGCTGTCGAGCCCTGCCACACGGCCGTCCAGGCTCGCATTTGCGGTCAGGATGATGACCGGCAGCTTGTTTCCCGATTGCCTCAGCCGCTTCAAAAGCGTCAGTCCGTCAAGCTTGGGCAGCGCAAGATCGAGGATCATCGCTGAATATTCCGCCACCTTGAGCAGATGCTCGGCGTCCTCGCCGTCATAGGCAATATCGATAGTGTACTGCGCCTGCCGCAGGGCTTTGCCCAGCCAGGCCGCCAGTTCCTTGTTGTCCTCCACCACAAGCAGTCTCATCCGTCCCCCTTAGCACGGGCAGAGGGGCTGGCGGAAGCGTGCCTATGGCGTTGTGTCTCGCCCGCCGTTCCCGGCACGAGGCCGCCCTCGGCCGCATTGGCGCGAATTGTCCGCTATTTGTCCGGCGCGTGCATTTTCCTCTGTCTTCATGTCGTCGAATATGGCTTCATGATTAACCGCCATGGAGCAGAAAATGTCCGGCCATGAAACCATTCTTCTCGTCATAGACGCCCAGGAGTCTTTTCGGCAGCGCGATTATTGGGATGGAGCCCTCGCACCCGCCTATATCGAACGCCAGCAGTCTCTGATCGACGGCGCCGCAGCCCACGGAATACCCGCCATCCAGATCTTTCATGTCGATGGAGGCGGGCCGTTTTCGGAAAGCTCCGGCTTCGTCAAAACGCTCGCCCCGCTCAGGATCGCTCCCGAAGCAACCTTCAGGAAGAGCCGCCATAGTGCGCTCGTCGGTTCCGGGCTCGACGTGTGGCTCACCAAGAATGGTGTTCGTCGCATCATCGTCTCCGGCATCCGCACCGAACAGTGCTGCGAGACCACGACGCGCCACGCCTCGGATCTCGGCTATCAGGTCGACTATGTCGGCGAAGCGACTCTGACCTTCCCGATGACCGACGCGGCGGGGCGCACCTGGAGCGCCGGGGAAATCCGGGGCCGCACGGAACTGGTGCTGTCGGGCCGCTTCGCCCGGATCGCCACGGTCGAACAGGCGCTGGCGGGGCGCGAAGAGCAACTCGCGGCATGACTGGTACAGCGCAGCCCTTCGATATTCCCGTCTACGTCGTCGTGCCGCCGCGCGTGCTGCTGCTCGATGTCGCTGGCCCGATCGAAGTGCTGCGCAAGGCGAACCTCGAACAGACGGGGGTGCGTTTCAGCGTCACCTATATTGGCCCCTCGGCAACGGTCGGCAGCTCGATCGGCCTTGCCGTGACCGGCGTCGCCGCCTTGCCGGAGCGATTGCCCGACCAGGCGCTTGTCGTCATCGCCGGCAGCGCCGACGCGCCGATGGAGAACAACCGTCCGTGGGACGAAGAGGAGCGCGCCGCCCAGGCCGCGATCGTCGCCTGGCTGAAGCGGGCCATTCGTCCAGGGGTTCGGCTGGCCTCGATCTGCTCGGGCGCCTTGCTCGCCGCCGAGGCCGGAATGCTCGACGGCCGCGAATGCACCACCCATCACGGCTGCATGGAGGACCTGGCGAGGCTTGCGCCCACCGCGCGCATCCGGGACAACCGGCTCTATGTCGAGGATGGAGAGCGCCTGACGAGCGCCGGCATCACCGCCGGTATAGACCTCATGCTGCACATTGTTGCCGAAGCGGCGGGACATGCCTGCGCGCTTGCGGTGGCGCGCTATCTCGTCGTCTATCTCAGGCGCGGCGGCTCGGATCCGCAGCTTTCGCCCTGGCTCGAAGGCCGCAACCATATCCATCCGGCCATCCATCGCGCCCAGGACGCAGTCGCTGCCGATCCCTCCCGCGACTGGTCGGTCGCCTCGCTCGCGCGCCTCAGCGGCGCCAGCCCGCGAAACCTCTCGCGGCTGTTCAACGAATATACCGGCATGAGCGTCACGGATTTCGTCAACCGTATGCGCGTGGCGCTCGCCCGCGAGATGCTCGCCGGTTCACGGCTGGATATGGAGGCCGTGGCGATGCGCGCCGGCTTCGGCTCGGCCCGGCAGCTGCGTCGCGCCTGGAACAGACTGCATGACAGCCCGCCGAGCGCGGCGCGGCCCAAGCCGGCCCTCGGCTCATAGCGTAAGAGGAAGGCGGTGCCCGGCCTCGTCTTCGACAGCGACGACGGCAGCCACCTCCGTCCCCCAGATTTCGATCTGCGTCAGCGCCGGGAAGGGCGAGGCGTCCTCGGCCTTTACAAGCCCGTGCAGTTCCACCCATTCGATGATGCACGGCTCTATCGCAAAGCCTTGCGCGGCGCCCGATTTCAGTAGCGGAAACGAGAAACTCCTACCGTTGGAAAAGGTGACGTTCGCCTTTTCCCACCAGGAATCATGCGGAAAATCCGCCCTGAGATAGAAGACGATCTCATCGATCCGCACCGGCCGAGCGCGCCGATTTCAACGCCGACCGATCCGAACAGGCAGAGGGCCGTGCCGTCTGGTACGGCCAGACCGATATCAGCGCTATCGTCGATCTCTCGACTCGCCCGAGAGCCGGCCATGCGATGAGCCCTATACCCAACACCAACCTCATCCACGCCAAGACCCTGCTGCCGCAGTTGCACGGCGAAATCGACCCAGGAACTACCGTGCTGGTCACCGCGGCACTGGCTCTGCCGGTTCAGGAGAATTGGGTGCTGGCGCTGGAGAATTCGCCGGCCTGCCCGGATCTTGATGAAGTGGAGCGGCACTTCCGCGAGAAGAGCGTTCGGGTGCCGGCATTCTCTCTGCCGCAGTAGCTTCAAAGCCTGCCTCCGCCGTCTCGCACTCCGGGCCTGAGGCTGTCGAGGCAGGTTGGTTTGCGGTTGACCAAGTTGCAATTCGAAGCCTATCATCGCTCAAGATATCGGCAGGCCGCTGTGGCGCCCGCTCGACAATAAACGCAACAGCAGGGGAGGCCGTCATGGCGGTCACAGTCAAAGTCGCTGAAGCAAAGACCCATCTGTCAGAACTACTCGCCAAGGTCGAGGCCGGCGAAGAGGTTATCATCTCCCGCGGCAACAAGCCGGTTGCTCGGCTTTCGCGCATTCGCCGCGAAAACGATATCGCTGCACTGATCGCCGAGATCAAAGCTCAACGTGCCAGCCGTCAATTCACGACGCAGGAAGAAATCCGCGAGTGGCGTGACGAAGGCCGACGTTACTGATGACCTTTGTCCTTGACGCCTCGATCGCCGCAGCGTGGTTTCTCCCTGATGAGCAGCACGATGCTGCCGACCGGCTTATGTCCGATCTCAACACGACGGTTGGATTAGTGCCGACCTTGTTCTGGTTCGAAACCCGTAATCTGTTTCTGATGGCGGAGCGACGTGGACGGCTTCGATCCGGCGAAGCGGTGCTGCTGATGACGCAATTGCGGGGCCTGTCCTTGGAGGACGCCGGATCAGGAGGAGACGGATTGATACTTCATCTGGCAAACCGCTATGCACTCACGGCATATGACGCGAGTTATGTTGCCCTTGCGAAAGCGGATGGCCTGCCTCTGGCCACAGCCGATCGAAAGATGGCGGACGCGGCGCGCAACGAAGGCATCACCATCCTCGGGCCACTCGAACGACGTGAAGTCTAACAACGATTAGTCCCCTCTGCGTGATATGCTTCAGCGATCCGCCGCGCCGGCTCCGCCATTTCATTTTCGGGCATCTGCAGAACGCCATGTTCCGCCATCAACGCATGGTATTGCTGCTTCTCAAGAGGTAGACCTGCAGGCAAAGGAACGACATGAAAATGCAAGTGACTATTGGCCTGCCGGCTGCCGAGCGAAAGCACGTAAATTCGTTCAGCATCGAAGACGCTTTTCAGCGCACGAGACAAAAGGTGCACCTTCTCCTGCAGTCGAAGATACTCATCGGTCGACATGTCTTGCGCCAAATCCTCCCGATGTTCTCTCGGGCAGACAAGGCAATAACCGGGCAGTGTCTGATATTTGCTCAGGAAGATAATCGTCTCATCGTCTTCGAAAATACGATGATGAAAACAAGCCGGATCATTCTCGATCAAGCCGCAGATAAAGCATGGCCGCGTCGCAATGTCGCGCACATAGGTCTTGAGATCGAAGGGTTGGCGATCGATCATTCTGAACCTCCATCTCCCAGCGGCGAGCGCTAAACAATGCGACCAACAGCGAAGGCCGCCGCCGCTCGGAGAAGATGCCGTCTGCCTATCCGGCAGCGACACGCAACTGATCTGGCACCTCCGCGCCGATCGGAATCCGAAGCGTAAACGTCGTGCCGTCCCCGCGGCTGCTTGTTACTTCTATCGATCCGCCGTGAAGCTCGATGATCTGCTTGACGAGATTAAGGCCGATGCCAGTGCCGGCAATGCCCGTGGAACTTCTGGCACGGAAATAACGCTGGAACATCTTCGGGAGGTCATCGGCGTCGATGCCGATGCCTTCGTCGCGGACAGTGATGCAAACGCTGTCCCCTTCCTGCCATCCGGTGACGTGGACGTTCGGCGAATCCGGTGCGTATTTCACGGCGTTCGAGAAGAGATTGCTGAAGACCTGGTCGAGCGCAGGATGATCCCCATAGATGGTCGGAGGAAGCCGATCGAGGTCAAGCAGAAAACGGTGGGTGCGCCGGATGCTCTCCTGGCGGGCGCGGCAGATTTCGATGATTTCCGCGATCGAGCACGGCTTGTGCACGATGGTGATCCTGCCATGGTCCAGCCGCCCGGCAGCAAGAATACTTTCCATCAGTTCGAGCATGCGCGAAACCGAGCTGCGGATCTGATCGGCTTTTTCGCAAAGAAACTCCGGCGTCGCTGCCTCTTTGCGCCGAATGAGCCGTTGCGCCGCGCCGTCGATCACCGCAAGCGGGGTGCGGAATTCATGCGACGCCATCGAGACGAACTGCCGCTGCAATTCGTTGATCTGCTTTTCCTGTTCGAGCATCCGTTCGAGCTCTTCTGTCTGCCGCGCCAGTTCGACCGTGCGGGAGCGCACCATCTCTTCAAGCGTGTCACGGTGCTGCAGCAATGCCTTTTCGGCGCGCTTGGCCTCGGTGACGTCGACGACAGCCATCAGCGATGCCGCCTGGCCCTTGTAGTTCAAGCAGGTGGAATAGACGGTGACCTCGATGGCCGCGCCATCTCCCTTGAGATGGCGGCAAGAGCGGGACGAAGCAGGATCCTCGACATCGAAAACGACGGCCTGCGGCGGATTGGATTCCTGCGCCTCGATGTCGGATAGTCGCATCGTCAGGAATTGCTCCAGACGATAGCCGTAGTGATCGATGGCGGCTTGGTTTACGTGGAGAAATCTCAACGTTTCATGATCGTAAACCCACATCGGCATCGGGTTGCCTTCGAACAGCAGCCTGAACGATGCCTCCTGCATCTTGAGATCGGTAATGTCGACACGTATGCCGACGCTGCCGCCTTCGGAGATCTGGCGTTCTTCGATCCGTATCCAGCGGTTTCCGGGTAGGCGCTGCTCGTGTTTGCTGGTGGGCTTTGCATGATGGGCCAGCCTTTCCGCCAGCCATTCCTCTTCGCGTCCGACCGCTTCCGGATATTGGCCGCGCTCGAGGCCAGCACGCAGGCGGTCTTCGAAGCGCATGCCTTTTACGAGCATATTGCCGCTTTCGGCGTAAAGCTGCTCATATCTCTGGTTCCAGAGGACGAAGCGGTCTTCCTCGTCGAATAGGACGAGACCTTCCGGGACGACTTCGAAAGCCGCCAGAAGACGTGAATGCGCTGCCCGCGCCTCCTGCTCGGCGCGTTCTGCCTGGACATGCGCCTTCGCAAGGGCCTTTTCAGCCTGCCAGGCCTGCGTGATATCCTCGTGGGTCGATACCCATCCGCCGTCCGACGTGCGCTGATGATAGCCGCGGATGATCTGGCCCGACTTGAGTTCCTTGATCCAATCCCGAGGCGTATCGCCCCTATTGGTCGCTTCGGCCCAGGCGAGATATTCCGAGGTCGAGGTGGCGGGAACGGCGCCGACCCCCTGTCTCAGGTTGAGGATGTCCTTGAGTGACTGTCCCGGATGGATGACGGAGGGATCAAGTCCGTAGACTTCGGCATAACGGTTGTTTGAAAGCAGCAGCCGGCCGGCCTCGTCGAACAGGCAGACGCCTTGTCCCATGCTGGCAAGTGCCGTATCGAGTTGCTCGTTGCGCCGCTGCAGGCGCGCGTGGACTGCGCCGAGCTCGATATGTCGCTTAATGCGGGCGACGAGCTCCGCGGCGGAGACAAGGTTGGAAACGCAATCCACCGCACCGGCGGCAAGCCCTCCGATCCGGCTCTCCTCGTCCTCCGGCGAGACCAGAATGATGACTGGAATATCACACGTTATAGGCTTTGATTTGAAACGCCGGCAGTCTTCGAGCCCACCTCCCTCCGGCGACAGGGCGTCCAGCAGAATGAGCGCCGGCAGCGGTCGTTTGGCGGCGCATTCGTGAAACTCAGCTCGGTCGAGGTGAACGCGCAGCACGATACCATGTCGCTCGAGGGCGTCGCCGACACCCTGCAGGCCTGCCAACGTGCCATCCATTGCCAAGATTGTGTGCAGTTCGCCGGACACGACCGTTCCCTCGTTCATCCACATGGACGCGACTATAGGTCGTACCGGTTAACACGACCCTCACCTCAGGTCGGCCTCAGGGTGCTCCGCTTTCTATGGTTGAAGAATGGTTGCGAGCGAGGCGGAAAATATCCGGTGATGCAAGAGGACGCACGGCAGACATTCTTCGGGACTTTCGCCGGCACCGCCCGAACAGACCTAGCGTTCGTTCCGGATGTCGTGCAGGAGATCCAGACCGCGCTGGTATTTTTCGGTTTTCTTGCCGGCTTGTTCGGCCTGTCGGAGATTGTCTTCAAGGTCCGCCTGTTTGACTGGCAGGGCCAGCGAATTCGATGCGGCGCGTCTGACGAATTCGTCGTCAGGCTCCTCGGGCCGCCGCGTCAAGGCATCCACCGCAGAGATGATCGCCGGCGGGAAGCCTTCCTCCCTTAACCTGTCGAGCGTCCAGCCACTGCCTTTTTCGGCGACGTCGTGAAGATAGGCAACCGTTCGCGCCTCGTCTCCCGACACGAGAAGCGCGACCCGCTGGCAATGCTCAAAGAATGGCCGCCCGGTCTTGTCCACCTGCCCTTCATGCGCCTCTAAGGCGATTTGCATGGCATGGTCGAGATGCTGCATGGCGGTTACGGTCCTTCGGTCCTTCTGATTTTTCGCCGGGAAGGGTTCTCCCCGGTTGTTATCTCGATATCGGGCGTCGTGGAGCCGGCAACACCAAGGTCGGCTCGCGGCGGATCGAGATCACCGCTTTCCCCGGCTCCTTGCAGCAAGGCCGCATCATCTCTGTCGTCTTGATCAAGCAGGTCTTGCAGCGTCTCATGCTCGTCTTCGCCAGCCAGTTCGTCGCAAGCTTGCATCCAGTGACGCAGGTCCGAACCTTCAGGGCGGCCTTCGGCTTCCCAGATTTCATAGGCGCGCCGGCGTATCTGCTCGTGTTTATCTATGGCCATGATCTTCTCCAGTTTCGACCTGACCTCGCTACTCAATTTGGCGCGCGGCGACGAGCCGGGCGGCCATCTTCAAGGCGTGTTGATGGTCGGAAGAAAATCCTCCACCTGTTTGCGCTGATCCTTTGAAAGCGTCTCCACTCGCTCTTTCCAAAAGCGTTCGGCCGCCGGGGGATCCTCATTCCATTGACGAACAGTGGTGATGTTGTCGTCGATCTTGGACCGGCGCCGCCCGCCGAGACTGAGATACTCCCTCGCCAGTTTCAGGCTTGGGGTCTCGGTGCCGCTCTCGCGATCCAACGTCGAACGCACATTGCAGCGGGCGGCTTCCAATGCCGCCTGGCGATCGGCCTCAGCTTGCTGCGTGTCGAAGGAGCGCGCATCGTCGGTTCCACTCTCGGGTGAGATGTTGGTTGGGGAAGTGGTCATGGATCACCTTTCGATGCTGTGATCCAATAACCTCCGCCAGCCGCGAGAGTTCCGCATGCTGGCGATTGATTCGAGCGGGCGGCCAAGCCAAGCCGTCCTGCCGGCAATCAGTGAACGGCCATGCTTACCATGCGATAGGGGTGCACGGCCTCGAACTGCGAGATCATCGCCGTTGCCTGGAGCAACACGCGCTCGGCATTCTCGGGATCGTCCCTGGCGAGTTCGTCGGCATTGACGCGGATCGCTTCGGCCATGTTGTTGGAGAGCACGGCAAATTGCGTATTGCCTTCGACAAGAGCCTCACGCGCCGTATCCTCCAGCGTGCGAGCGATATCGACGAAGATCTCCTCGCGTTCCTCGATACTGAGGTCTTTGATTATATTGGTCTTCTCTTCCATGTCACTCACTCCTAAGACGTGCGACGGTGATCGAGCTCATCGAGCCTCGATCGCCAGAGAGCTAGGAACGCCGACATCCGGATTCAAGCCTTGTGCAGTTTGAACTCGCCTTCGAGACGAGGGGACGACTATCTTCATTATGTCGAACGCAGGAAGGGGGCTTCTGTTCCCGGGAGAGTTGCTAGCAGTCGACAGCAGAGAGTGCTAATTTTTCTCCTGCTCCTCTTGAAATCGAAAAACGCTCGAACCAGATCATTCGCGCAATGCGCGCGACTTGCACCCGTCCGGATCTCATCAATCCGGTCCGGCCAGCACCGACACCGTCGTCATTGTTTGTCTATGGAGGAAGACATGTCGTTCCGACCGCTTCATGACCGCATTCTCGTCCGCCGCGTCGATTCCGAGGAAAAGACCAAGGGCGGCATCATCATTCCCGACACCGCCAGGGAAAAGCCGCAGGAAGGCGAGGTCATCGCCGTCGGTCCCGGCGCACGCGACGATGCCGGCCAAATCCAGGCACTCGACGTCAAGGTCGGCGATCGCATCCTGTTCGGCAAGTGGTCCGGCACGGAGATCAAGATCGATGGCGAAGACCTGCTGATCATGAAGGAAAGCGACGTGATGGGTATCATCGAAGCTCAGAGCGAGCGGAAAGAGGCCGCCTGAGTCCATCAAGTCGGAAGTCAACGCTAAAGCGCGTTGCGATCTCTGAGGGTCGTCCCTCGCGCTTTGGATCTTAATTTCTTCGCATGTCGTTCTCGCAAAACCGCTGTACACTTGGCGACATGCGCTAGCTGCCGATGAAGGAGTGAGGACATGGCTGCTAAAGAAGTCAAATTCAGCGTCGAAGCCCGCGAAAAAATGCTGCGCGGTGTCGACATCCTGGCCAACGCCGTAAAGGTGACACTGGGTCCGAAAGGCCGTAACGTCGTGATCGACAAGTCGTTCGGCGCGCCGCGCATCACCAAGGACGGCGTTTCGGTTGCCAAGGAAATCGAGCTCGAAGACAAGTTCGAAAACATGGGTGCCCAGATGGTCCGCGAAGTCGCTTCGAAGACCAGCGACATCGCCGGCGACGGCACCACGACTGCGACGGTGCTCGCCCAGGCGATCGTCAAGGAGGGCGCCAAGGCCGTGACATCAGGCATGAACCCGATGGACCTGAAACGCGGCATCGATCTCGCCGTCAGCGCTATCGTCGAAGAACTGAAGGCCAACGCCCGCAAGATATCCAACAATGCCGAAATTGCCCAGGTCGGCACCATCTCCGCCAATGGCGATGCGGAAATCGGCCGCTTCCTGGCGGAGGCCGTGCAAAAGGTCGGCAATGACGGCGTCATCACCGTTGAAGAAGCCAAGACCGCCGAAACCGAACTCGAGGTCGTCGAAGGCATGCAGTTCGACCGCGGCTATTTGAGCCCCTATTTCGTCACCAATGCCGACAAGATGCGGGTCGAATTCGAGGATCCCTATATTCTCATTCATGAGAAGAAGCTGTCGAACCTGCAGGCGATGCTGCCGATCCTCGAAGCTGTCGTTCAGTCCGGCAAGCCGCTCCTCATCATCGCTGAAGACGTCGAAGGAGAAGCCCTTGCGACCTTGGTCGTCAACAAGCTGCGCGGCGGCCTGAAGATCGCTGCCGTCAAGGCGCCTGGCTTCGGCGATCGCCGCAAGGCCATGCTTGAGGACATCGCCATCCTGACCGCCGGCACCGTCATCTCCGAAGATCTCGGCATCAAGCTTGAGAATGTGACGCTCAATATGCTCGGCCGGGCAAAGAAGATCACGGTCGAGAAGGAAAACACGACCATCATCGACGGCGTCGGTTCGAAGGAGGAGATTTCAGGCCGCATCGCCCAGATCAAGGCCCAGATTGAAGAAACCACCTCCGACTACGATCGCGAGAAGCTGCAGGAACGTCTTGCCAAGCTCGCCGGCGGTGTTGCCGTCATCCGCGTCGGCGGCTCGACGGAAGTCGAGGTGAAGGAGAAGAAGGATCGCGTCGACGACGCGCTGCATGCAACACGCGCGGCGGTCGAGGAAGGCATCCTGCCCGGTGGCGGTGTGGCGCTGCTGCGCGCTGTCAAGGCACTCGACAATTTGAAGACTGCCAATGACGATCAGCGGGTCGGCGTCGAAATCGTGCGCCGTGCGCTCGAGGCCCCGGCTCGCCAGATCGCCGAAAACGCCGGCGCCGAAGGTTCGGTAGTTGTCGGCAAGCTGCGCGAGAAGAGCGAATTTTCCTATGGCTGGAACGCTCAGACCGGCGAATTCGGCGATCTCTACGCGCAGGGCGTCATCGATCCGGCCAAGGTCGTCCGCACCGCGCTACAGGACGCATCTTCCATCGCCGGCCTGCTGGTGACGACGGAAGCGATGATCGCCGAGAAGCCGAAGAAGGATGCTCCTCCGGCGATGCCCCCCGGCGCCGGTATGGACTTTTAAGACAAGGCCGCAGGCTCGCCTGGACACGCCTGGCGGGCCTTTTCCGAGGGAATGAAGATGGTTCAAACGATCCTAAACCGATCGCAGGTGCCGCTGGACTCCCGCGATCTCGAAACCTGCCAGCGCGTCTTCGACAAGCTCAGCGCCGATTACGCAGTGGCAAGAGACAGCGACGAAGCCGAACGAATGGCGAGCATCATCATCGAGCTCTACCGACAGGGCGTGCGCGATCCCAATCATCTGCAGGCGATGGTCGAGGCGGCTCGCGGTCTCTTCGAGACAAACGGACGCCCACCGGCTGCTCACTGACTGCACGGAACCGTCACGGCGAAGGCTGATATAATGCAGCCTCCGCCGCGCACACGGACAGGGACAGGGACTGGGACTGGGACTGGGACTGGGACTGGGACTGGGACTGGGACTGGCGTTGCGCGTTTTATCAGCCGCTGCAAGGAGCCGTGGCACTTGATCCTCACATCGCCCTCGGAAATCGATTCCGATTCTGGGGCTGATGCGCTAGTGACAGAGTTCGAGTGCATTCTGAAGGTTCGCAATGATTCCACGCCTCCAGCCGAAGGTTACCCTCGCCCTCCCCGCCATAGGGTTTTTCCAGCGGCTCGTCGAAGCGGGATTCGAGGGCGACATCGAGACCGGCCCGGCCAGCCGAACCGTATTTTCGACCGACAATTCCATTTACCAGCTTGAGCCGACGGGCATCCTTTTTCCGCGAGGCGTAGAAGACCTGCAGCACCTAGCGTCCGTGCTGGCAGAACCCACGTTCCGCGGAATAAGTATTGCACCGCGCGGCGGCGGCACCGGCACGAACGGGCAATCCCTGACATCTGGCGTGGTGGTGGATTGTTCGCGGCACATGAGGTCCATTCTCGAAATCGATCCCGTCCGCAGGGTCGCGCGCGTGCAGGCGGGCGTCGTCAAGGATCAGTTGAACCAGGCGCTGAAACCTTACGGTCTCTTTTTCGCGCCCGAACTCTCCACCTCCAACCGCGCCACGATCGGCGGCATGATCTCCACCGACGCCTGTGGCCAGGGTTCCTGCCTCTACGGCAAGACCAGCAACCATATTCTCGGATTGCGCATCGTGCTGGTGGACGGCTCCGATTTTTGGTCGCGCCCGCTCGATGCGGAAGCGCTCGATGAGATCGTCGCAGGTAAGGACCGCGTCGGCGAGATCCACAGAACGGTGGAGCGGATCACACGCGAAAAGCGGGACCGGATCACTGAGGTTTTCCCGAAACTCAATCGCTACATGACCGGCTACGACCTCGCCCATGTCAGGCGCGACGACGGATGCTTCGACCTCAACGCCGTTCTCTGCGGATCGGAGGGAACGCTGGCTTTGATCGCCGAAGCCGAACTCAACCTTCTGCCGATCCCCGCTCATGCGGCGCTGATCAATATCCGCTATGGCGATTTCAATACCGCCCTGGAAGACGCCCGCGATCTCGCGGCGCTGAAGGTCGCCTCGGTGGAGACCATCGATGAGAAAGTACTTGGTCTTGCGAGACGCGACATCGTCTGGACCGGCATCGCCCGCTTTTTTCCGGATGAACCGGACGCGGTGACCGATGGCATCAATATCGTCGAAGTCCTCGCCGACGACGAGGAGGAGCTCGAACGCAAGCTCTCGGAAGTGACCGCAGCTCTCGACGCCGGCATAAGCACCCGCCATGCCGGTTACACGATTGCCCGAGGCCATGCTGAGGTCGAGGCGATCTGGTCGATGCGCAAGCGCGCCGTTGGCCTGCTCGGAAATGTGGAGGGGCCGGTCAGGCCTGTCGCCTTCGTCGAGGATACGGCCGTGCCGCCGGAAAATCTGGCGGCCTATATTCGCGAATTCCGCGCCCTTCTCGATGGCGCTGGCCTTTCCTACGGCATGTTCGGCCATGTCGATGCCGGCGTGCTGCACGTGCGGCCAGCCCTTGACCTCACCCGCGACGCTCATGTCCGGCTGGTTCGGGAGATCAGCGACGCCGCGGTGACGCTCACCCGCAAATATGGCGGCGTGCTCTGGGGAGAGCACGGCAAAGGGGTGCGTTCGGAATATGTGCCTGAATTCTTCGGCGATCTTTATCCCTGCCTGCAGGAAATCAAGCGGGCTTTCGATCCGGATAACCGGCTCAATCCGGGCAAGATTGCCACGCCTTCGTCAGAGGCGCTGACAAAGATCGACGATGTCCCGCTGCGGGGAGATACCGACCGTATCATCGGCAACCAGATCCGCTCCGCCTTCGACAATGCCGCCTATTGCAACGGCAATGGCGCCTGTTTCGATTTCGACGAAACGAGCCCGATGTGCCCCTCCTACAAGGCGACGCGCGACCGCCGCTTTTCGCCCAAGGGCCGTGCCGCGCTGATGCGGGAATGGCTGATGCTGCTTGCCGAAAATGGCATCGATCCCCGCGATGAGGCAACGCGCCTGCGGCGAAGCGCTCCGCTCGCGAGCCTCGCGCGACGCGCCTTCAACTCGCTGAGCCCGGCAAATCGGGACGATTTTTCCCATGAGGTGCGCGCGGCGATGGAGACCTGTCTCGCCTGCAAGGCCTGCGCCGGGCAATGCCCGGTGAAGGTCAGCGTGCCGGCCTTCCGCTCGAAATTCCTGGAACTCTACTACGGACGTTATCTCCGTCCGCTGAAGGACCCGCTGGTCGCGGCGATCGAGACGACCCTGCCGCTCGTCCAGCGCATCCGCCCCGCCTACAACATGGTCGTCGGCACGCGGGTCGGCAGAAGGTTGATGCGTGTGGTGGGGCTGACCTCGCTGCCGCGTCTGCCGCAAATCTCACTGGCAAAGGAAGCCGCCCGCCTCGGCGTGCCGCTTGCGACCGCTCAGACGATCGAAGCGCTGTCGCCGGGTGAAAGGCAGCGGAGCGTGGTCTTCGTCGCCGACAGCTTTACCGCCTATTTCGATCCTGACGTTGCACTCGCCGCAATCGTTCTCGCCAGGAAATCAGGCTTCTCACCCCTTCTCGCGGCCTCCCATGTCAATGGCAAAGCCCTGCATGTGCATGGCTATCTCGGACGCTTCGCCGATGCAGCCCAACGGACAGCAGGCTATCTTCAGCAGCTCGATGATGCCGGAATGACGCTTGTCGGCCTCGATCCGTCGATGACGCTCGCCTTCCGCAGCGAGTATAAAGGAATGCTGAAGGCGGCAGTCCTTCTTCCCCAGGAATGGCTCGCCGCCAATCTCGACCGGCTCGCCGCTTCCCCTTCGGTCGTCAAGGGCAACAGCTTCCGCTTGATGCCTCATTGCACCGAACGCACCAATGCGCCGGCCTCCGTCGCACAATGGCAAAAGATCTTCGAAAGCCTTGGCATTGACCTTCAGGTTGCGCAAACCGGCTGTTGCGGCATGGCCGGCACCTTCGGGCACGAGGCCCGCAACCGCCCGATCTCCGAACGCCTCTACGCGATGAGCTGGAAACCGGAAGTCGATGCGGCCGGCGATACCGATATCCTTATGGCGACAGGATATTCCTGCCGGTCGCAGGTGAAGGAAATTGACGCGAAGCGCATTCCACATCCGTTTCAGGTCATCGCCGGGATCATTTCGGAAACGTCCGAAGTCCCGCAGTTGTAGACGGCAACTTCGCGGAAATGACGACGCAGCATGCAGCCTGTGACAGCGAGATCTCCGGCGGCAATCCGAGCCGCTCGACAAGCTCACGCCACGGCCGCGATCGTGTCGCCGTCATTCGGCAGCAGCCGCGCCACGGCGCTCAAAAGGTCGGTCTGCGATATCAGGCCGAGGATCCGGTGGTCGTCGTCGACAATGATGACGGCATGGGTGCGCCCGTCCGTCAGAACCGGCAGGAGCGACAGAGCCGCATCTGAAGCTCTCGCCGTCGCCGGTTTGGAGATCGCATGGGCAATCGTATCGCCGTCCGCAAACAATTCACGCAAGCCGACAGTGCCGATCAGACGGCCTTCCGGATCCTTCACCGGCAAGGTACGGATATTATGCTTCAAAAGAAGATGCCGCGCGGCGTCCGGCCCAGACGCCTCACCGATGGCGATCACGTCACGCGACATGATATCGGCGCAGCTGATCTTGTCGTTTGATCGGATGGCTGCCTGCAGCTCGACCTGCTGCAGCAGTCGCCCGAGGTCGGCCCGGTCGATATCGAAGGTTTCGTCGAGCGCTTCAAGGGCGGCGTCGACATCCTCCTCGCGAAAGCCCACCCGCACGGCAGATGGCGGATCGATCGTCTGGTGGGTGTTTTCCGCCGGCTTAGGAACGACGTGCGGATAGTTCCGCCTGGAAAGCTTGTGGAACAGCAGCCCGAGCCCGACGAGTATGCAGGAGTTCAAAGCGACCGGCACGAAGGGAAAGACGAATCCCCAGCCAGCAACGACGGGGCCGCCGAGCACGGCGGTCAGTGCCGCAGCCCCTCCCGGCGGATGCAGGCATCGCGTGAACGACATCGCCCCGATGGCCAGCGAAACGCCGACGCCCGTCGCAATGATCGGATCACGAATGAAATACGCGGCAATGATGCCCATCGTGGCGGAAATCGTATTGCCGCCGATGATCGACCAAGGCTGCGCCAACGGGCTTGCCGGCACGGCGAAAAGCAGCACCGCCGACGCCCCCATCGGTGCGACGATCAGCGGAAGATGCGGCCCCTGACCGAACAGATAACCGCTGATGACGCCGGTGAGACCGATGCCCAGCAAGGCGCCGAAACAGGCAATTAATCGTTCTCTTAGCGTTGCGCCGGCCAGAATGGGCGAAAACAAGCGAAAGCGGCGAAAACGGCTCGGCCCCACCTTCGGTGAAACGGGTAACTGCATGCGAAGACCAATGATGAATGAGGATTATCTGGAGGGCGAAGGAAGAGACCCAGGCGCTAGTTCGTTGCCAGCCTGACATCTCTGCCTTTGGTTGCACCAAGCACCTCATGGAAGGCGCTGAAGGCACTGGGGCAATGATCCTTGCGGTAGACCAGCAGGGTCTCGACCGGCCCGAGCTGATGGGTCTGAACGGCGGTCGGCCAGTGCATGAGATCGAGAACGGACCTTGGCATCACACCCGCCGTATTCCCGGTCGCAACGCTCGCCAGGATCGCATGATAGGAACCGTGCTGGCTCGTCGGCAGGTCGCTCGATTTGCGCGCCCAGTCTTCGGCAATCCGGCGATAGGTGCAGCCGGGTTCCAAAGCCGCGAGCGACCCGATACGCAGGTCGGCCGCGGATTTGATGGCGGGATGCCCGGACGGCAGCACGATCAACAGATCTTCGACGAAGACCGTCTCCATCTCCAGCGCCTTGAGTTCGGCATCGAACTCCAAATCCTCCTCCCGCATCGCCTTCGGTGGCCGGGCAATCAGCGCGCAATCCAGCACATCGGCCAGAACATCGCGGGCGAGATCGCGAGACGCGCCCATCGTCAGATGCAGCGACACGTCGGGCCACATCTGATTGAATTGCGTCAACGCCGCCGGCAGCCTGCTTGCCGCCGTACTTTCCATCGTGCCGACCCGCAATGTTCCCGATGGAGCAAGAGGCCGCACGGCTTGACGCGCTTCAAGCGCCAGCGCCATCAGCCGGTTGGCATAGGCGAGAAAGGTTTCGCCCTCCCGTGTCAGCGTCATCTTCTTGCCGTCACGGCTGAACAGGCATGCACCAAGGTCCTCCTCCAGTTGCTGGATGCGCGTCGTCACATTCGACGGCACCCGCCCGACCGCCTTGGCGGCCTTGGTAACGCTGCGATCGCTGGCAACGGCGAGGAATATCTCGATTGACGACAGGTCCAATGAAAAATCTCTTTTCCGGAATTAAAGCGAGTCATTGTTCTCTATATAAAAATCATCACCCGAGCTCAAGCGGGTTTAGGCCCAGGCGAAACAACGGAATCGGGGCAGCGCGTGAAGGCTCCCGGCTCGACCTTCTCATTAAAAATGTCCGCGCCATCCGCAGGCCAGACAGCCAAGTGATTGCCGAAAAAAAGATCGAGACGCCGCCGAAACAGCCACGCCAATCGCTGCATCGGCTCGGCTACCGGGCGTTTTACGGCTGGCATGGAGATTGCGTCTCAATGCTGATCTGTAGAACGACCGGCGCCGACCATATGCTGCACCTAGTCCTGACCTGCCTTCTTCTGAGCGTCGCTTCAGGCCTCAGCATGCGGCGTTTTCTTCTGCCGTATTTTTCCGGCGGCGATCTCGCTGAGAAATCCGCTCCCGTGACGGTCGTCGCAAGCGCGGTCTTTCTGGCGGCAGTCGCCTTCACCGTCTCCGACCAAAATCTCTGGGCAAAATCCGTCGTGCTGATGCTATGCCTTATGCTGGCGGCAATGTTCGACGACGCCCGCCCCAGGCTGACCATCGCCCTTGCTGCCGTTAGCCTGGCCGCCTATCTCGGGCTACGCTCGATCGGTTGAGGCCGTCATGCGCGCCAGCCGCAGTGAGACGATGGCTGAGCAGCTTCGCGCGGCGCCAACAACGATCTTCGTGACAGAATAGTTTCGTAATATGATTCTCTCCTTCTGAATATTTTTCGAAGCGGATCGCTTCAAGAATGGGAGAGGGCGATGAATATCGAGCAGCGAGAGAGGATCTGGTCGGAGTGGTATGCCTGGCATCCTGTCCCGCCAATCGATGACACGGTGTTCTGGCTCGAGACCGTATACCGGCGGGAAACGGCGGAAGGACTGTGGCAATATCGTTCCTTCCGACCCGAAGTCGAACGTATCAAGGCTGCGGCCGCCACGCCCATTTATCCCGGCGCTTAATTCCCCGTCAGCCGAGCGCCTGGCTGACCAGCGCATAGGTTTTCGGCCGATGCCCGACATGACCTCCCGGAATTGGAAGCCAAGGGGCGCCCAGCGACATGGTTGTCACGAAGTCAAAGACAGCAAGGCCGCAGCGGGAGAGAAAATCGGCAAATATCCCGACTTTCTCGCGCGTATCGAGGCGCAGGAATGACCCCGCATGCTCGAGCGCATGCGGATGGACGACAGCAATCGCGTCTGCGTCACTGGCGGCCACCACCGGGCCGACGACATGGCCGCGCCCGAACCTTCGGCAAAGCGAGAAGGCCTCGATCCGGCCGGCGCGAACCAATACGATGCCCTTGGAATGTCCCATGAGCCGAGCCAGAAGCGGCGTGCGGTCCGTGCCGAAGGCCACGCGATCCAGTTCTGCGATCGCCTCCAGATCTTCAGCTTCCACAGGCCGCATCGCGGCACCGGGCGGCAACTCCACATCCGGTGGCGCTATCGCTTCACCCTGGCATTGAAAGACGGGCGCTTCACGGACAAAATCCAACGACAAATAGAGGCGTCGCGCCGCCCGCGTCGCGTTCAGCCCAAGGTTACGCCCGGCAACCTGGTCGAGCGCGTGGCGCATCAGCCATTGCCCGGCGCCATTGGCCTGCAGGCGCGGCGAAGTGATGACCATACCGATCGTGGCGAACCGTTCATCATAGGGAAACCACATCGCAGAGCCGAGGATGCGGCCGATTTCATCTATGGCCGCGATGCCCTGGCCGAATTCCCGCAGGAACTGCCAGTCTTCACGGCGATGCGGCCAGGCAACGGACATCGACAGCGCATGCAGCTTGTCGAGGTCGACACTGTCGATCCCGGCAATGCGCGTCTCGAAACTGTCGACCAATCTGGATTCGGATGTCAGTGCACTCACTCCCGCCCTCCTCGCGCATGTCCCATAGGGAAAGCGCCCTCCTGAAACTCCGTTATCCAGATTAGGACGGATCGTGCGATACAATTCACTGGCGAAGCCCGCGCGAACACAACAATCGTCCAAATCCGAGGCACTTTCGGCAAATAAAGCCGGGGCAGGCCTCTACAGTCATTGACCAGATCCCGAGCGCCGACGGCGCCGTGATGGCCAAAGCCCGGCGGCAATTCGATCCATCCGTGCAGTGAGGAGGCTCATGCAGGCAATTGAAATCCTCGAAAGGCTTGTCGGCTTTTCCTCCATCGTCGGCACACCCAACGGCGAAATCGTCGCCTGGATCCGGCAGTACCTGCAAAGTCACGGCATTGCCGCCACCGAGCTTCCCGGCCCTGAGGGGGACCGGTCGAACCTCTTCGTGACGATCGGCCCAAGGGAGAGCCCCGGCTACATGCTCTCCGGCCATATGGATGTCGTTCCCGCCGCCGAGGGCGGGTGGAGCAGCGATCCGTTCCGCCTGCGCGCCGAAAAGGACCGCCTTTACGGTCGCGGAACCACCGACATGAAGGGCTTTCTCGCCGTCATGCTTGCCGCCGCCCCCGCGCTCGCGGCGGCAGGGCTCCGCCGGCCCATCCACCTCGCTTTTTCCTACGATGAGGAGGCAGGCTGCCGCGGTGTCCCGCACATGATCGCGCGCCTGCCTGAGCTCTGCGCACGTCCGCTCGGCGCGATCATCGGCGAGCCGAGCGGCATGCGGGCGATCCGGGCCCACAAGGGCAAGGCAGCCGCTCGGCTGACTGTCATGGGCCGCTCCGGCCATTCCTCGCGCCCGGAACAGGGACTGAATGCCATCCACGCCATGACCGAGGTTTTGGCTTGCGCTAGCGCCGAAGCCGAACGGCTGACGCATGGTCCGTTCGAGCATGTGTTCGAACCGCCCTATTCCTCGCTCCAGGTCGGCACATTGAAGGGCGGCCAGGCGGTCAACATCATTCCCGATAGCTGCGAGGCCGAGTTCGAGGCCAGGGCTATTTCCGGAATCGACCCGGCCACGCTGCTTGCGCCGCTGCGGGCCGTGGCCGAGGCGCTACCGCAACGCGGCTTCCAAGTGGAATGGCGCGAACTCAGCGTCTATCCGGCGCTGTCGCTTGCCGCCGATGCGCCACTTGCGCGCTTGCTTGGCGAACTTACCGGTAGCGAGCCGCTCGCCGCCGTCAGCTACGGCACCGAGGCCGGCCTTTTTCAGCGCGCCGGGATGGATGCGATCATCTGCGGGCCGGGCGATATCGCCCGTGCTCACCGGCCGGACGAATTCATCCTCAAGGGCGAACTCCTGGCCTGCCAGGCGATGATCGAGGCACTCGCCCGACATTGCATCGCCTGACCGTCAGATCAAGGAGCCGATGCAATGACCTTTCTCTTCAATTCCGATGCGAAGCGGGGCGCCGTATTCGCTGAGGCCTTCGCGCGCGACCTTCCCGACATAGACTTCGCCACGGATCCGGCGTCGGTCGAACCGGAGGCGGTGCGCTACCTCATCACCTGGACCGTGCCGGATGATCTCGCGCGCTACCGCAATCTCGAAATCCTGTTTTCGATCGGCGCCGGCATCGATCAGTTCCGCATCGACGCCGTGCCGGCGCAGGTCAAGGTGGTGCGCATGGTCGAGGACGGCATCGTCAGGATGATGCAGGAATATGTGACGCTGGCCGTCCTCGCACTCCATCGCGATCTGCCGGCCTATCTCGACCAGCAGCGGCGCGGGATCTGGCAGCCGATCCCACCCGTTCAGGCCGCGAAACGCCGCGTCGGGGTGCTGGGGCTTGGCATGCTGGGAAGCGCAGTGCTTGAGAGTTTGCGCCCCTTCGGCTTCCCGCTGTCCGGCTGGAGCCGCACCCCGCGCGCGATCGAGGGCGTTCGGTGCCTCAGCGGCGGCAAGTGGCTGGAGACCCTGCTTGCCACCACCGATATTCTGGTCTGCATGCTGCCGCTGACCGAGGAGACGCGCGGCTTCCTGAATGCCGAGCTCTTCGCCAGGCTTCCCGCCGGGGCCGCACTCGTTCATGCCGGCCGCGGCGCCCAGCTCGATCATCAGGCGCTCGTCGGCGCGCTCGACACCGGGCATTTCTCCGGCGCCGTCGTCGATGTTACCGATCCGGAGCCGTTGCCACCGGGCCACGCCTTCTGGAATCATCCGAAAATTCTGCTGACGCCGCATATCGCCAGCGTCACTCAAGCCGAAACCGCGGCGGCCGCCGTGATCGGCAACATCAAACGGCATCAATCCGGCCTCGATCCGATCGGGCTGGTCGATCGCAGCCGCGGCTACTGATCTATCTCGCCACACAAATCTGCACCCCGGAAAGGAAAACAATGTCTTTGCTCAAGACCATCGACGCCAACCCATCCCATCCGCCGCGCGAGTCCGGCCCCCTTCCCGAGCGCCTGATCGCGGGCAATCCCACCTTCAAGACCTGGGCACAGGATGTCGCTCGCGCGGAGACGGTTCATACCGGCATATGGGAGGCGACGCCCGGTGAGACGCGTTCGATCAAGGGCGAGACGTTCGAGTTCTGCCATATTCTGTCCGGTCTGGTCGAACTCACGCCGGAAGGCGGAGAACCGGTGGTCTACAGGGCCGGCGACAGCTTCGTCATGAAGCCGGGCTTTATCGGCGTCTGGAAGACGATCGAGACGGTGCGCAAGATCTACGTGACAGTGACGTGAGCTGGCGGGCGGCTGTCCTCTCTGCGCGGGCAGCGCGGCGCGGGGCGCGGACACCAGCCGTAGATTTGACTGGTGGCGGCGGGGAAAACGCAATTTTTATCCGCCGCAACAATATCGGTCGATGCATGCTGCTCGGTTTCGCAAGCTAGGCTTAAGCAAGCTCATGCCGAGGACACGCAATGACACTCAGCTTCGATCCGAACTCGATCTCACTGCCCGTAGGGCATTTCATCGGCGGCCGGCTGGTTCCGGCCGAAGCCGTCATCGACATGCATCGGCCGTCCGACGGCAAGGCCTATGCCGGCTGTCCGCTTGCCGACGCGGCCCTTGTCGATCAGGCCGTGGAAACGGCAAAGGGTGCATTGAATGAAAGCAATTGGGGCGGTGTGCGCCCGCGCGAGCGCACCAAGGCGCTGCAGCGCTGGGCGGACCTGATCGAAGCCGAGGCAGAGACCCTCGCCAGGCTTGAGGCGCTCTCCTCAACCCGCCCCGTCGGCCAGCTCGTTGCCGGCGACATCGCCGTCACCGCCGAACAGATCCGCTTCTTTGCCGAATTCGCCGACAAGGAAGGCGGCGATCTCGTCCCGACCGACGACGCGAATTTCGGCATGATCATGACGGAACCCTATGGCGTCGTTGGCGCCATCACGCCCTGGAATTTCCCCCTGTCGATGGCCGGGTGGAAGCTCGCTCCGGCGCTGGCCGCGGGCAATGCGGTGGTGTTGAAGCCATCGGAGATGACGCCGTTTTCAACGCTCTACATGGCCGAACTTTCAGTGCGGGCCGGCCTGCCCGCCGGCCTCGTGAATGTCGTGCTCGGCGACGGCCCCACCACCGGAACGGCCGTCACCGGGCATCCGGGGATTTCCAAGGTCAGCTTCACCGGCTCGACTGCGGCCGGTGCGGCGATCATGGCCAATATCGCCCGTACCGGCGTGAAGCCGATGACGCTGGAGCTCGGCGGGAAGAGCCCGCAACTCGTCTTCGCGGATGCCGATCTCGATCTCGCCGCGGGCGCCATCGCCGCCAGCATTTTGTCCAATGCCGGCCAGGCCTGCATATGCGGATCCCGCCTCATCGTCGAGGCGAAGGTGGCGGACGCGCTCGCGGCAGCACTGCTGTCCCGACTGGCGGCAATCCGCCCGGGACCGACCTGGGAGGAAACGACCGACTATTCGCCCGTTATCTCCGAACGCCAGATCGCCCGCATGGATGGCATCATCCGCGCCGCCATCGACGGCGGCGCGGAGTGCCTTACGGGCGGCGGCCGGCTCGACCGTGAGGGCTATTTCTACGCGCCGACGCTGATTTCGGGCGTGACGGCAACATCGCCCGCGGTTCTCGAGGAAATCTTCGGACCGGTCCTGACCATCCAGACCTTCGAGGATGAGGAGGAGGCGCTGAGGCTGGCCGACCACCCATCCTATGGGCTGGCCGCCGGCCTCTTCACCCGCGATCTCGCGCGCGCCATCCGCCTCACCGGCCGCCTGCAGGCCGGCACCGTCTGGGTCAACCGTTACGGCCGCTCGCGCGACCATATCCTGCCGACCGGCGGCTACAAGCAGTCCGGCATCGGCAAGGATCTCGGCCGCGAAGCCTATCATGCCAACCGCAAGAGCAAGAGCGTGCTCATCAGCCTTTAAGGAGCTGCGATGAAGACCTACAGGATTGCCCTTCTGCCAGGAGACGGCATCGGCCGCGACGTGACCGACGCTGCCTGGGCCGTGCTCGAAAAGACCGCCGGATCGGGCGGATTTTCTCTTGAAGCGACCCGCTACCCCTGGTCCTGCGACTATTATCTCGAAAACGGCAGCATGATGCCCGCCGACGGGATCGAGACGCTGAGCTCTTTCGACGCCATCCTGCTCGGCGCCGTCGGATGGCCACGCAAGGTGCCCGATTCCGTGTCGCTGCATGGGCTCCTGCTGCCCATCCGCAAGGCTTTCGTTCAGTATGCCAATATCCGCCCGCACAGGCTGCTGCCGGGCGTGCAGGGGCCGCTGCGCTCCGAGGGCTTCGACATCCTCTGCATCCGCGAAAATACCGAGGGCGAGTATTCCGGCGCCGGCGGCCGCGTCCATCAGGGCACGGACAGCGAAGTAGCTGTGGAAACCTCGATCTTCACCCGCAAGGGGATAGAACGCATCCTGCGTTTCGGCTTCGAGCAGGCACGCGCGCGGCGTGGCAAACTCGCTTCGGTGACCAAGTCCAATGCGCAGAAATATTCGATGGTCTTCTGGGACGAGATCACCCACAGGCTCTCTGCGGAATATCCGGATGTCGAGGTGACCAGCTACCACATCGACGCCATGGCCGCCCGCATGGTCATGGCGCCTGAGAGCCTCGATGTCGTGGTCGCATCCAATCTCTTCGGCGACATTCTGACCGACCTTGGGGCCGCCATCCAGGGCGGGCTCGGCTTTGCGGCATCGGCCAACATCAATCCCGATCGCTCGGCGCCGTCCATGTTCGAACCCGTGCACGGCTCCGCGCCTGACATCGCTCATCTCGGAATTGCCAATCCGATAGCCGCCATCTGGTCGGGCGCAATGATGCTGGAACACCTCGGAGAGGCGGCTGCTGCCGCAAGGATAATGGCCGCGATCGAGGCGACGACGGCGCGCGGCATCGGCGCTGTTCCCGGCAAGGACAAGACGGAGACGATCACGACATCGGTGCTTTCGGCACTCGACTAGAGCATCTCGCGCAGGTTGCGCCGCGGTTTTGCGCCCGGAATTGTGGAGAGGACGCTTTGATGAAAGAGGACAAGATGAACGGATTGAGGGATGGCAGCCTGCTGCGCCAGCAGGGGCTCATCGACGGAGAATGGTGCGGGGGCGCAGCGGGGCGCACGATCGAGGTCATCGATCCGGCGACGCAGCATGTGCTGGGCAGCGTGCCCGACATGGACGCAGCCGACACGCGGGCCGCGATCATGGCGGCAGAAAAGGCTTTTGGTCCATGGCGGGCAAAGACCCATGCCGAGCGCGCCGCCCTGCTCGAGGCCTGGCACGATCTGATGCTCGACAATATCGAGGATCTGGCGCTGATCCTGACCACGGAACAGGGAAAGCCGCTGACGGAGGCGCGAGGCGAAATCCGCTACGGCGCCTCATTCATCAAATGGTTTTCCGAGGAAGCACGTCGTATCGGCGGAACAACCATCCCCTCGCCCACCGCGGAGCGGCGGATCATCGTTCTGAAGGAGCCCGTCGGCGTATCGGCGATCATCACGCCTTGGAATTTTCCCAATGCGATGATCACCCGCAAGGTGGGGCCGGCACTTGCGGCAGGTTGCACGGTGGTCATCAAGCCATCGGACCTGACCCCGTTTTCGGCGCTGGCGCTCGCCGTACTGGCGGAACGCGCCGGCATCCCCAAGGGCGTGATCAACATCGTCACCGGCATGCCGGCCGCGATCGGCGACGAATTGATGACGAACCAGACCGTCCGCAAGATCTCTTTCACCGGCTCGACCCGCGTCGGCTCGCTGCTGATGCGCGGGGCGGCCGACAGCGTCAAGCGGCTCAGCCTCGAACTCGGCGGCAACGCACCCTTCATCGTCTTCGACGATGCCGATCTCGACCTTGCCGTGGAAGGCGCCATCGCGTCGAAATTCCGCAATGGCGGACAGACCTGCGTCTGCGCCAACCGCCTTCTCGTCCAGTCCGGCGTCTATGACGCCTTTGCCGCCAAACTTGGCGCGCGGGTCGCAGCCATGAAGGTCGGGGCAGGCACCGAGGCCGGCACGGATATCGGGCCGATGATCAACAAGGCGGCGATCGAGAAGATCAACCGTCACGTGGAGGATGCCGTAAAAAGGGGAGCCAAGATCCTCGCCACTGCGGATTCCATGCCTGCAGGCGATCAATATGCCGCTCCGATGGTGCTTGGCGGCGCGACCACCGACATGCAGCTCGCCAGCGAAGAGACATTCGGACCGGTTGCACCGCTGTTCCGGTTCGACACCGAGGAGGAGGCGATCCGCATCGCCAATTCCACTCCCTTCGGCCTTGCAGCCTATTTCTACACCGAGAGCCTGAAACGGTCCTGGCGCGTCGGCGAGGCGCTCGAATTCGGCATGATCGGCCTGAACACCGGCGCCATCTCGACTGAGGTCGCTCCGTTCGGCGGCGTCAAGCAATCCGGCCTCGGGCGTGAGGGCGCACGATGCGGCATTGAGGAATATCTTGAAATGAAGAGCTTCCACATCGGCGGGCTCTCCTGACCGTCATAAAAAAAGGGCGCCGGAAGCTCAGCCGGCGCCTTCCCATATGGTTTTTCTGACTGTCTTCCAAACGGCGGCAAGTTTACGGGAGATGCCTGAGAAAGGCTGAGCCGCTCTCGTCACGCCGCGCTTACATGAAGCGATCGAGTGTCTTGTAATAGAGCCCGACGACCGGCAGAAACCACGGCTTGCCGAAATGGCCGGGGACGGCAGGCCATTCGAGGCCTTTGACCGGATTGCGGTCCGCCTTGCCCATGATGGCATCGGCGATGATGATGCCGAGATGGGTGGAGAGCTGGGCGCCGTGGCCGGAATAGCCCATGGCGTACCAAACGCCGTCGCCATAGCCCGCGCGGGGATAACGGTCTTTCGTCATATCGACGAGCCCGCCCCAGCAGTAGTCGATCTCGATGCCGGCAAGTTGCGGGAAGATTTCAGCCAGACCGGCGCGCAGAATATCACCGCTCCTTGCATCCGACCGCTGGTCCGACGTGGCGGAAAAGCGTGCTCGACCGCCGAAGATCAGCCGCTTGTCCGGCGACAGCCGGAAATAGTTTCCGATATTCAGCGAGGTGACACAGGTCCGGTTTCCCGGCATCGTCGCTGCGATTTCGGCGTCGCTCAGCGGCCGCGTGGCGAGCAGGAAGCTGCCGACGGAAATGATCCGGCGGCGGAAATAGCCGAAGAGCGACGGGGTGTAGGCGCCTGTCGCGACCAGTACGTGGTCGGCGGTGACGGTGCCGCGCCCCGTCTTGAGGCTGTGGCATCCATTGCCTTGCCGATGGCCGGTCACGGCGGCCTTTTCGAAAATGACGGCGCCGTGGCGGACGGCCGCGGCGGCGAGCCCGGCGACATAGCGCCCCATATGCATCATCGCGCTCTTCCTCGAGAGCATGGCGCCATGGAAAGGCGAGCCGACCTCACTTTTCAAGTCATCCGCCGAAAGAAGCGCCGTCTCCGGATCGACCTCTCTATGCACAGCCTCGAAATTGCGGGCAATGGCATCGAAATGCTGCGGCTTGGAGGCAAGCTTCAGCTTCCCGGCGCGACGGAAATTGCAGTCGATGCCCTCCTCGCCGACGATCGCCTCGATGGTGTCGATCGACTCGTCGAACGCCCGATAAAGCGCGACGGCACGCTCGGTGCCGAGTGCTGACTTGGCAGACAGGAAGCTATGGGCTAGCCCGTTGTTGAGATGGCCGCCATTGCGTCCCGACGCCCCCCAGCCCACGCGTTCGGCCTCCAGCACGACGACCTTGACGCCGGCTTTCGCAAGCTGGCGCGCGGCCGCAAGCCCGGTAAAACCGGCGCCGATGACGGCCACATCATAATGTCCTTCGACAGGACCGTGAGCCGCATCGGCAAAAGCGCGGGCTGTGTCATGCCAGTAGGATTGAAACTGCATCCGTTTGTCTCCGTCAGAGGCCAACGACACCGGGCAGACCTGAGATATCAGGGATTTCGACATAGCCGTAATAGGGATTGGCCGGCTCGTGGCCCCGGTTGACCCAGACCTTGTTCTTGATGCCGAGATCGTGGGCAGACATCAGGTCATAGCGGAAGGAGGACGAGCAATGGAGCACGTCCTGCGGTCCGCAGCCGAGCATGTCGAACATATATTCGAAGGCTTGGAAACGCGGCTTATAGGCATTTGCCTGTTGCGCGGTATAGACCGCATGGAAGGGCGCGCCGAGCTTTTCGACATTCGACATGATCTGCGCATCCATGGCATTGGACAGGATCACCAGCGGAATTTCGCGGGCAACCCTGGCAAGACCTTCGGGTACGTCGCGATGCGGCCCCCAGGTGGGAACACGCTCGTAAACCATTTGCGCTGCTTCGTGGCGAAATTCCACGCCATTGCGCTTGCAAGTCCGTTCGAGCGAATTGTGCACCACCTCGGCATAGGGCTTCCAGGCGCCCATGATCTCATCAAGGCGATAAGCGGCGAAATTCTTGATGAACTCCACCATGCGCGGCTCGTCAAGCTGATTGCCGTAGAGGTCGCGCGCCGCTTCCGCCATCTGGAAGTTGGTCAGCGTGCCGTAGCAATCGAAGGTGATGTATTTCGGACGGAACGTCGTCATCTGCGTATCCTTTAGCGATCGGAACTGGGACCTGTTCACAATCATAGGCTCCGCTTCGCCCATGGCTGCCTGAATTGGCCGCATCGGAAGCAGAATCTATCGTATCGAAAGCGGCGTTTGGCAGAAGGTTGCGCCTCCCCGGGGCGCCGGGGATCTGTTCAATCGTGATCGTGGCCATGCTGCGACGGAAGGTCGAGGCCGAATGTATCGACGAGATCGGCCACCTGAGCCGGGCTGAGGAAACGGGGGTTGAGGTTGCGCAGCAGCAGATAGAGCTTTGCCGTTTCCTCCAGTTCCTCAGTCGCAAACACCGCCGCCTCCAGGCTGTCACCGGCGACAACAGGTCCATGATTGGCCAGAAGCACCGACGAATATCTGCCGGCCAGTCCCCGGATCGCGTCGGCCACTGCCGGATCCCCTGGGCGATAATACGGCACCAACGCGGTCTCGCCGGCGCGCATGAGATAATATGGCGTCATCGGCGGCAGGGCGGCACGCGGATCGATCTCCGGCAGCATGGTCAGCGCCACCGCATGTGTCGAGTGAAGGTGGACGATAGCGCGGGCACTGCCGCGTGTGTCGTAGAGGGCGGTGTGAAGCGGGATTTCCTTGGTCGGCTTGTCGCCCGACAGCAACCGGCCTTCCGCATCGAGCCTGGAGATCCGGGCCGGGTCGAGGAAGCCGAGCGAGGCGTTGGTCGGCGTCACCAGCCAGCCGCCGTCCTCCAGCCGCAACGATATATTGCCGGACGAACCCGGCGTCAGCCCGCGCTCGAACAGCGAGCGACCGTATCGGCAGATTTCCTCACGCAGGCGGGCGTCGGACATGGCAGTTCCTCCGATCTTACGCAGTTGCGCCTTCGATCAGTTCAAAACCGAGATCGATGGCTTGCGGCGGCGCGTTGGCGACGACCAACTCAGCGGCTGTCTGTCCCGTCGCCACGCGCGGCGTCCGGATCGTCGACAGGGGTTGCGGTATTGCCCGGCCGATATCTAGGCCGTTATAGCCGAATATGGCGAGCTGCGAGGGGATAACGATCCCTTGAGAGAGACAGTGAAAATAACCGCCGAGCGCCATGTCGTCGTTGGAAAAATAGACGGCATCGAGATCGGTCGCTCGTGCCAACAGTCGCTCCAGCCCCTTCTTGCCGTTTTCCACTGACGAGGCACCCGCCAGGATTTCGCGAGCAATGAGCGGAGTTCCGTTGGCGTCGAGAGTTTCGCAAAAGCTCGAAAAACGCTTGCCGGCGCGGGTGTCGCGGTCCAGGTCGTGACCGACATAGCCGATCCTTCGGTAGCCCCGTCTGAGCAGGAAGGCAGCGCTCTCCCGCCCGGCCGCACGATTCGAGAAGCCGACGGCGATATCGAGGGCATCGCCATCCAGATCGAGCAGTTCCACGACCCGGCACCCGCTGGCGCGCAACATCTTCACCGTGCCGTCGGTGTGCTCGTACCCCGCCAGCATCACCGCTGCCGGCCGCCAGGCAAGCATCGCAGTAGCGAGCGCCTCCTCCTTGCCCGGATCATAGTCCGTCACCGAAAAGACCGCCTGATAGCGGTTTTCTTCCAGAACGGCGCTCGCTCCACGCAGCACGTCGGAAAATACGATGTTGGACAGCGAGGGAATGACGAAGGCGACAAGACGCGAACCGGTGGAGGCAAGCGTTCCGGCGATCCGGTTCGGGACATAGCCCAGCCGCTCGACGGCGGCCATCACCCGCTCCCGCGTTCTGCCGGAAAACGAACCGTGGTTGCGCAGCACGCGCGACACCGTACTCTCGCCGACTCCGGCCGCTTCCGCGACCTCTGCAAGGGTCACGGTCGCCTGATGTTTGAATTCCATGGTCGCTTTTGAACCCGGCATCTGGAATCTTTAAGTGCGAAGCGATCCTTGGGACGCCTCGCTGCGACATCCATCTTTCATCACTTCCGGCCAGAAGCAAGATATTTTTGGCAGCGCTGCCAATCTGCAGTTGGCAGCGCTGCCAAAAGGGAGTAAGAAATGGCAGCGCTGCCAAAACTTGGCTGCAGATGCCGGGGCGCGGCTCTTTCAGGACTGGAGAAACTCCCATGACACCGCTTGCCGAAAACTCAGGCTCCACTTTCATCGCGGCCGTCATCGGCCTTGGTTCAATGGGGCTCGGAATGGCCCGGTCGATGAAGCGCGCAGGGCTCGATGTCGTTGGATATGACATCAGGTCGGCGGCGGTGGACCGCTTCATCGCCGACGGCGGACGGGGTGCACAGACCCCGGCCGGCGCGGCAAAGGATGCCGACATCGTCGTCTCCGTCGTCGTCAACGGCGCGCAGACCGAGGCCGTGCTGTTCGGCCCGGAAGGCGTTGCGAGCACGATGAAGCCAGGCGCCGTGTTCATCTCGTCGGCAACCATGGATCCCGCCGTCGCACGCAATCTGGCGCAAAGAGTAGAGGCTCTCGGTCTGCATTATCTCGATGCGCCGATTTCCGGCGGCGCAGCCAAGGCGGCGCTTGGCGAATTGACGATCATGGCATCCGGCTCCAGCCAGGCCTTTGACAGGGCGCGCCCAGGTCTCAACGCCATGGCCGGCAAGGTCTACGAACTCGGCGACACGGCCGGAACGGGCGCTGCCTTCAAGATGATCAACCAGCTTCTCGCCGGTGTGCACATCGCCGCCGCCTGCGAGGCCATCACCTTTGCCGCCAAGCAGGGCCTCGACCTCGACAAGGTCTATGAGGTTATCACCGCCTCGGCCGGCAATTCGTGGATGTTCGAAAACCGCGTGCCGCATGTGCTGGCCGGAGACTATACGCCGCTCAGCAGCATCGAGATTTTCGTCAAGGATCTCGGTATCGTCCAGGATATGGCGCGCTCCGAACGATATCCGTCACCGCTCGCGGCCGCGGCCCTGCAGATGTATCTGGCCGCCGCAGGCGCCGGCATGGGCCGGGACGACGACTCCTCGCTCGCGCGGCTCTATGCCAGACTTTCCGGCGCTGAGTTGCCCGGTTCCAACGAGAAGCCGCAGAGGCTGTAAAAAGGAACGCTAGACATGCCGGTTTTCGCCGCCAACCTGACGATGATGTTCAACGAATGGGCATTCCTCGATCGTTTCGACGCCGCAGCCGATGCCGGCTTTGCCGCCGTCGAATACCTCTTTCCATATGAAGCCACGCCGGAGGCAATTGCCGAGCGGCTTGCCCGCAACAATCTGCAGCAGGCCTTGTTCAACCTGCCGCCGGGCGACTGGGCAGCAGGCGAACGTGGCATTGCCGCCCTTCCCGAACGGTTCGATGCGCTGAAAGCCGATGTCGACAAGGCACTGGACTTTGCGGCAGCGACGGGAGTCGGACGGTTGCACCTGATGGCGGGCATCGCCGACCGTCACGACGGCGACGCCTCCTCCCGTTATCGGCGCTCCGTCACCTATACGGCCGAGCGGCTTGCGGAAAAGGGCATCGATCTCCTGCTCGAGCCGATCAACGGGCGAAACATGCCGGGATATTTCCTCAACGACTTCAACGCAGCCGAACTGCTGATTGCCGAATGCGGCTTGCCGAACCTGAAGCTCCAGTTCGATATCTATCACCGTCAGATCATCCATGGCGACGTCGTCATGGCGTTGCGGCGCCTGCTGCCGATCACCGGCCATATCCAGATTGCCAGCGTGCCGTCACGCAACGAGCCGGATGGGGAGGAGCTGAACTATCCCTATCTGTTCGGCGAAATCGACCGCCTGGGCTATGACGGCTTCATCGGCTGCGAATACATCCCGCGCAGCCACACACTGGACGGTCTAGGCTGGTTCAAACCCTTTGCACGGAGCTAGACGATGGCTATTTCACTCGGATCGATCGCTGACGACTATACGGGCGCGTCGGATCTTGCCAACACGCTGACAAAGAATGGCCTGCGCACGGTGCAGACGGTCGGCATCCCTGATCCATCGCTGGCACTGCCCGACGTGGATGCCGTTGTCGTCTCCCTGAAAATTCGCTCGGTCCCGGCCCCAGAGGCCGTCACAGCTGCCACCGAAGCCGAGCGATGGCTGCGCCATCGGGGCGCGGGCCATGTGCTTTACAAAATCTGCTCGACCTTCGATTCCACCGATGCCGGCAATATCGGTCCCGTCACCGAGGCCTTGCGCAATGCTGCGGGCGGCGGCAGCGTGCTGGTTACACCAGCCTTTCCGGAAACCGGCCGCACCGTCTATCTCGGCCATCTCTTCGTCGGCGGCCAACCCTTGAACGAAAGTCCGCTCAAGGATCACCCCCTCAACCCCATGCACGACGCCAACCTCGTGCGGGTTCTCACCCGCCAATCGCGCGGCGCCGTCGGCTTGATCGACCTGGCAGCCGTCGCGGCCGGCCCTGACGCCGCCAGGGCGAGGCTCGATGCGTTGCGCACGACAGGGGTGACCATGGCTATTGCCGACGCGATTTGCGAGAGGGATCTGGAAACTCTCGGCGAGATCGCACTCGAAACGCCGATGTCGACCGGTGCGTCCGGCCTTGGCCTCGGTCTTGCCCGGGCGCTCGTCCGTTCCGGCCGCATATCAGGCGGCGCAGCAGCTGAAGACATCATTCGCCCTGTCGGCGGGTTTTCGGCGATTATTGCCGGCAGCTGTTCGAAAGCAACGCTACGCCAGCTCGAGGTCGCCGAACGGTCGATGCCTGTGTTGCGGCTTGATCCGGAGCGGCTGATATCAGGCCCGGATGAGATCGCCGCGGCGATTTCCTGGGCCGGAGACCGCATCTCCGCCGGTCCCGTGATCGTCGCCGCGAGCGCGGCGCCGGAAACCGTATCCCGGCTGCAATTGCAATATGGGCGGGAGGCTTCCGGCCACGCGATCGAGACCGCGACGTCCATCATCGCCGCCGAACTGGTTGAAAGAGGCGTGCGCCGCCTGGTGGTCGCCGGCGGCGAAACCTCGGGGGCCGCCGTCGACAGGCTTGCCATTCCGGCATTTCTGATCGGCCCCGAAATTGCCCCCGGCGTGCCGGTGCTGCGGACGGTCGGCAATCGGCAGGGCGACATGCTTCTGGCATTGAAATCAGGAAACTTCGGTGGCGACGACTTCTTTGAGGCAGCGCTGGCGATGATGAGGTAATCCCACCAGCCATGGAGCATCCCGATGGAATATATCGATCGGCTCCAGCATAAGATGCGGCGGTCCGCCGAGGTAAAGCCATAAGATACCGCCTGAACCGCGGCCTTCAGACGATCTGCCCGCCGGGGTTCCGGCAGACTTGCGGGCACGACATGAAGGACGGCCCGATGCAAACTCGTCAGATCGAAATCGCTGCATTCAGTCCAGACCATCTGGAAGGCGCTGTTGCGCTCTCCAGACAGGCGGGCTGGCCGCATCGGCGGGAAGACTGGCAGATGGCGCTCGCGTTGAGCGAGGGCGTGGTCGCGATCGAGGACCACAGGGTCGTCGGCACCATCCTCGTCACACCCTACAGGCAAGATTGCGCGACCATCAACATGGTCATCGTCGACGAAACCATGCGCGGCCGTGGCCTCGGCCGCAGGCTGATGGAAGCCGCCTTGCGGATCGCAGGCGACCGGCCGCTGCGGCTGGTCGCGACAACGGTGGGCCTACCGCTCTACGAGAAGCTTGGCTTTCATGAAACCGGGACCGTGCTGCAGCACCAAGGCCTTGTCGGAGAAATCGGCGCGCCGGCCGGCACGAGCGCTGCCACCGCCGACGATCTCCCGGCCATCATTGGGGTGGACCGCCTTGCCTTCGGCGCCGACCGAGAAAAGCTCATCTCCTATCTCGCAAGGATCGGCGAATTCGCCGTCATTCGCCGCGACGGCGGTGTCTCTGGTTTCGCCTGCCTGCGTCCCTTCGGTCGCGGTGAGGTGATCGGACCCGTGGTCGCCGCGGATATCGAAGACGCGCGCAAGCTCATCGAACATCACATCGCCGCACGGGCAGGACGGTTCCTCCGGGTGGATACGACTGCCGAAACCGGACTCTCTCCATGGCTGGTCACGCTGGGGCTCGCCCATGTCGGCGGTGGCATCGTTATGAGAAAGCCATCGGCCGGCGACGTCGCCGCCCGGACCGCTACCAACTTTGCCCTTGCCAGTCAGGCCCTCGGCTGATCCGGAGATCCCATGTACAGCAATTCGCTCATCGAACTCGATCGCGCCCATCTCATTCATCCGGTGGCATCCTACCGCAGCCATGAAAAGCATGGCGTACGGGTGCTGGCCTCGGCCAAGGGAGCAACGGTCACCGACGCCTCGGGCAAACAACTGATCGACGGTTTCGCCGGCCTCTGGTGCGTCAATGCCGGTTACGGCCACGAGAGCATTGTCGAGGCGGCGGCCCGGCAGATGCGGGAGCTTCCCTATGCGACCGCCTATTTCGGCCTCGGCTCCGAGCCTGCGATCCGACTCGCCGGAGAGCTTGCCGACCGGGCGCCGGGCGATCTGAACCATGTCTATTTCACGCTCGGCGGCTCAGATGCGGTGGATAGCACGATCCGCTTCATCCGTTACTACTGGAATGCTCGAGGGCGGCCCGAACGCGATCAGTTCATTTCGGTCGAACAGGGCTATCACGGCTCCTCGACGGTGGGTGCGGGCCTCACCGCCTTGCCAGCCTTCCATGCCGGCTTCGGCCTTCCTTTCGACTGGCAGCATAAAATCCCGTCGCATTACGCCTACCGCAATCCAGTCGGCGACAGCCCGCAGGCGATCATTGAGGCCTCGCTCGTGGCACTGAAAAGCAAGGTCGAGGCGATCGGGCCCGAACGCGTCGCCGCCTTCTACGTCGAACCGATCCAGGGTTCGGGGGGCGTGCTTGTGCCGCCGAAAGGCTGGCTCAAGGCGATGCGGGAATTCTGCCGCGAGCACGACATCCTTTTTGTCGCCGATGAGGTGATCACCGGCTTTGGCCGGACCGGGCCGCTTTTTGCCTGCAGTGAGGAAGGGGTCGTGCCTGACCTTATGACAGCCGCCAAGGGCCTCACCTCAGGCTACGTGCCGATGGGCGCCGTTTTCATGGCCGATCACGTCTATGAGACGATTGCCGACGGGGCGGGTGCCAGCGCGATTGGCCATGGCTACACCTATTCGGCCCACCCTGTCAGCGCCGCCGTCGGCCTCGAAGTGTTGAAACTCTACGAAAACGGCCTTCTCGACAATGGAGTCAAGGCCGGGAGGCGGCTGATGCAGGGCCTGGACTCGCTGAGGGATCACCCGCTCGTCGGCGATGTCCGCGGGCGCGGTATGCTTGCTGCCATCGAGCTTGTGGTAGACAAGGTGAACAAGACACCGCTGCCGGCATCGGCCGAACCGGCGCGCCGCATCTTCGATCGCGCCTGGGAAAACGGCCTCGTCATCCGCGCGTTCGGCAATGGTGTGCTTGGTTATGCCCCGCCGCTGTGCTGCACTGAAACGGAGATCGACGCAATCGTCGAGCGCACCCGTATGACGCTCGACGAGACGTTGGAGGACCCGGATGTGCGTCGGGCGCTGCGGGCCTGAGAATATCGCGAAACAGCGAGATTCGGTATTTTGTGCCGCCTCATGGCGCCTTTTCGGAGAATCCGACGCAGCGCAGGTGACAAACTGAGATCAAGAAAAGACCTGGAACCGGCGGATGCGAGCGTTCCAGACAAGAGCGGGACAACGAGACCGCCGGCGGAACAGAAAATTCTTCTTCGAGAAGCCGCGCTCCGATTGGGGCCGAACACTGGGGAATTCACGTGAGCAAGAGCCTTTCGGAATTCAAATACCTGACCTTCGACGTCGTCGGCACGCTCATCGATTTCGAGGGCGGTCTCAAGACTTGTCTTGCCGAGATCGCGGCCGAAACGGGAAATGAAATCGATGGCGAGCGGGCGCTCAGCCTCTACCGCGAGGTCCGCTACTCCGACGACGCCGACCTCTTTCCCGACGATCTCGTGCGCGTCTATCTCGCGATCGCGCCGAAGCTCGACCTGCCGGCCGATCGCCAATACGGCGAACGACTGCGGGACTCGGCAAAGAGCTGGAAGGGTTTCACCGACAGCGCCACAGCACTGGCAGAGCTCGCAAAAGATTACCGCCTCGTAGCGATGACCAACGCCCGCCGCTGGGCATTCGAATTCTTCCAGAAGGAGCTCGGCAATCCCTTCCACGCGGCCTTCACTGCCGACGATACGGGGACCGAGAAACCCGACCCGGCCTTCTTCGAGCAAGTCTTCGCCTACATCGCTTCGGAAGGGCATTCGAAAGATGAAATCCTGCATGTCGCCCAGAGCCAGTACCACGATATCGGGGTGTCCAGGAAACTCGGCCTGGTCAATTGCTGGATCGAGCGGCGGCATGCCCAGAAGGGCTACGGCGGCACGATCGAGCCGGCCGAGTTCACCGCACCCGACTATCATTTCACGTCGATGGCCGACCTTGCAGAGGCCGTCGCCGCCGCGCGCGCCTGACTTTTAAAGCCGGATCGGGCCCGCCACTAAGGCGGCCCGTCACAGAGGAAAAGGGGAATGAGATGAACAACAAGATCACCAATTGGACCAGATCCGACGACGCCATGATCGAAACCGCCATCCGTCGTGGCGCAACCCGTCGCGAATTGCTGCATATGATGATTGCGGGCGGCGTTGCCATGTCGGCCGGCGGGCTTGTGCTCGGCCGCGCCGGCAAGGCGCTCGCTGCGACGCCCGTTGCCGGCGGAGCACTCAAGGCGGCCGGCTGGTCGTCGTCGACGGCTGATACACTCGACCCAGCAAAGGCGTCGCTCTCTACCGACTATGTCCGCTGCTGCTCCTTCTATAACCGCCTCACCTTCCTCGACAAGAGCGGTACGCCGCAGATGGAGCTTGCCGAGGCGATCGAATCCAAGGACGCCAAGACCTGGACCGTCAAGCTGAAGAAGGGCGTCACTTTCCATGACGGCAAACCGCTGACGGCTGAAGACGTCGTCTTCTCGCTGAAGCGCCATCTCGACCCGTCCGTCGGTTCGAAGGTTGCCAAGATCGCCGCCCAGATGACCAGCTTCAAGGCTATCGACAAGCAGACCGTCGAGATCACGCTTGCCGATCCGAATGCCGACCTGCCGACCATCCTGTCGATGCACCACTTCATGATCGTTGCCGACGGGACGACCGATTTCACCAAGGCCAACGGCACCGGCGCTTTCGTCAGGGAAGTCTTCGAGCCGGGCGTTCGTTCCGTCGGGATCAAGAACAAGAACTACTGGAAATCCGGCCCCAACGTCGATTCCTTCGAATATTTCGCCATCAGCGACGACAATGCCCGCGTCAACGCCCTGCTATCAGGCGATATCCACCTCGCAGCCTCGATCAATCCACGCTCGATGCGCCTTGTCGAAGCCCAGGGTGACGGCTTCACCTTGTCGAAGACGACGTCCGGCAACTACACCAACCTCAACATGCGGCTGGACATGAATCCCGGCAACAAGCGGGACTTCATCGAGGGCATGAAGTATCTCGTCAACCGCGAACAGATCGTCAAATCGGCGCTTCGTGGCCTCGGTGAGATCGGCAACGACCAGCCGGTTTCCCCCGTCAACTATTACCGCAACGCCGATCTGAAGCCGCGCGCCTTCGATCCGGACAAGGCGAAATTCCACTTCGACAAGGCTGGCGTGCTCGGTCAATCCATTCCCGTGATCGCCTCCGAGGCGGCAAACTCGTCGATCGACATGGCGATGATCATTCAGGCGTCAGGCGCCGAGATCGGCCTCAAGCTCGATGTCCAGCGGGTTCCCTCCGACGGTTACTGGGACAATTATTGGCTCAAGGCGCCGATCCATTTCGGCAATATCAATCCACGTCCTACCCCCGACATCCTGTTCTCGCTGCTTTATTCCTCGCAGGCTCCCTGGAATGAGAGCCAGTACAAGTCGGAAAAGTTCGACAAGATGCTGATCGAAGCACGCGGGTCGCTCGACCAGGAAAAGCGCAAGGCAATCTATGACGAGATGCAGGCAATGATTGCCAATGAAGCCGGCACGATCATTCCGGCTTATCTCTCGAATGTCGACGCCACCACTGCCAAACTCAAGGGTCTGGAGCCCAACCCGCTCGGCGGCCAGATGGGATATGCCTTTGCCGAATACGTCTGGCTTGAAGCCTGATAGATTAAAGAACCGGGGCTGCGGCCCAGCCCCGGTTCTTTCGAAACCGACCGAGACGAAAGGGGAGCCACCCGTGAACAACCAGGTCTTATCCCTTGTGCTGAGCAGATTGTTCGTCGCCGTGATCACACTGCTGATCGTCTCTTTCGCGGTCTTCTTCGCAACAACGCTCCTGCCGGGCGATACGGCGACGATCCTGCTCGGTCAGGCCGCCACGCCGGAAGCCGTCGAAGGGCTGCGCAAGGCCATGCATCTCGACGAGCCGGCCCTCTTTCGTTTCCTGCGCTGGATCGTCGGTCTATTGCAGGGCGACCTCGGCACGTCCTATGCCAACGAAATGCCGGTCGCAGCCCTGATTGCCGGCCGCTTCATTAATACGCTGAAACTTGCCGGCGTCACCGCGCTGTTCTCCGTGCCGATTGCGCTGACACTCGGGATCACCGCGGCAATGCTGCGCGGCACTCTTTACGACCGGATCGTCACCGTAATCACCATCGGTGTCATCTCGGTGCCGGAATTCATGGTCGCGACCTCCGCCGCGCTCATCTTCGCCGTCTACCTGAAATGGCTGCCGGCGCTCTCCCTGGCCAACGAGGTCCACAGTCTGAGCGACCTGTTGCGCGTCTATGCCATGCCGGTGATCACGCTCACCTTCGTCGTCTCGGCCCAGATGATCCGGATGACGCGTGCAGCGGTGATCGAGACGCTCAACACGCCCTATGTCGAGATGGCGTTGCTCAAGGGCGCCTCCCGGCCGCGCATCGTCTTTCGCCATGCGCTGCCGAATGCTCTCGGCCCGATCGTCAATGCTGTCGCGCTGTCGCTCTCCTATCTGCTCGGGGGTGTCATCATCGTCGAGACCATCTTCAACTTTCCCGGTATCGCCAAGCTGATGCTGGACGCCGTAGCCACCCGCGACCTGCCGCTGATCCAGAGCTGCGCGATGATCTTCTGTCTTGGCTATCTGCTGCTGATCACCATCGCCGATATCATCGCCATTCTTTCCAATCCGAGGCTCCGATGACCATGACCAGCTCCGAGACCACTTCCGCCCGGCTGCCCGGAACCCGGCTTGGTTATCGCTTCAACCTCGTCGGAGCGATCGGCCTGACCGTCATCCTCGCTTGGGCGCTCGTCGCGATCTTCGCGCCATTGATTATCCCTTATCCCATCGGCGAAATTGTCGATCTCGATTATTTCGGCCCGATGAGCCGGGAGCTCTGGCTGGGCTCTGATTATCTAGGCCGCGATATGCTGTCGCGGATTCTGATGGGCGCGCGTTATACGGTCGGCATCTCGCTCGCGGCGGTAACGATCGCCTGCTTCAGCGGTGTGGTGCTCGGCATGATCGCGGCGGTCGCCGGCGGTTGGCTCGACACGATCCTCAGTCGCTTCCTCGACGCCATGAATTCCATTCCGAGCAAGCTTTTCGGTCTGGTGGTGGTCGCCGCGGTCGGGTCTTCGATCCCGGTTCTGATCCTGACGCTGTCGGTGATCTACATCCCTGGCTCCTACCGCTTCGCCCGGGCGCTCGCCGTCAACATCAATACGATGGATTTCATCACCGTCGCGCGCATCCGCGGTGAAAGCACCCTCTATCTCATTCGCTCGGAAATCCTGCCCAATATCGTCGGGCCGGTGCTTGCCGATCTCGGCATTCGTTTCGTCTTCATCGTTCTGCTGCTGTCGGGACTGTCGTTCCTGGGCCTCGGCGTCCAGCCGCCCTATGCCGACTGGGGTGCGCTCGTGCGCGAGAATATCGGTGGCCTGCCATTCGGCGCGCCGGCGGTGATGTTCCCCTCACTTGCCATCGCCAGCCTCACGATCAGCGTCAATCTGCTGATCGACAACCTGCCGCAGAAGATTCGCGACCGGAGCCCGTCATGAGCAATTTCATCGAAATTCGTGACCTGAAGGTCGAAGCCACCACCGATTCCGGCCGACGCGTCGAGATCATCAAGGGTGTCAGTCTTGATATTGCCGAGGGCGAGATCGTCGCGCTGATCGGTGAGAGCGGCTCGGGCAAGACGACCATCGCCCTGACGCTCATGGGCCATACCCGCGCGGGCTGCCGCATCTCCGGCGGCAGCGTTTCGGTCGGTGGCAAGGACATGGTCACCCTCAGCGAGAAGCAGCGCGCCAAGGTGCGCGGCACGCAAGTCGCCTATGTGCCGCAATCGGCCGCCGCCGCCTTCAACCCGGCCACATCGATCATGGACCAGGTGATCGAGGTTACCCGCATTCATCAGCTGATGTCGCCGGAAGATGCGCGTGCCCGGGCTATCGAGCTCTTTCGGGCGCTTTCCCTACCGGAACCGGAGACGATCGGCAGCCGGTACCCGCACCAGGTTTCCGGCGGCCAGTTGCAGCGCCTTGCAGCCGCCATGGCGCTGATCGGCGATCCCACTCTGGTCATCTTCGACGAGCCGACAACGGCGCTCGACGTGACGACCCAGATCGAAGTTCTGCGCGCTTTCAAATCGGTGATGAAAAAAGGCGGCATATCGGGCGTCTATGTCTCGCACGACCTTGCCGTCGTCGCCCAGATCGCCGACCGCATCGTCGTTCTCAAAGGCGGAGAAACCCAGGAAACCGGCACCACCGAAGAGATTCTGAACGATCCAAAGCATCCCTATACCAGAGAACTGCTTGCAGCCTTCGAGCCGAAATCGCGCGGCACGGCGGGCGCAATAGAGGCCGCGACGGCGCCGCTTCTGACGATCGAAAATCTCGTCGCTGGGTACGGACAGCGCCAAGCCGACGGCCTTCCCCTGGTTCGCGCAGTCGAGCATGTGAGCCTGACGGTGGAAAAAGGGCGCAACCTCGGCATCATCGGAGAATCCGGTTGCGGTAAATCGACGCTCGCCCGCACCATTGCCGGCATCCTGCCGGCAGCCGTCGGCAAGATCATCTTCGACGGCACGGAACTGCGCCGCAGCGCTCGCGAGCGCTCACGTGATCAGTTGCGCGAGATGCAGATCGTCTTCCAATATGCCGATACGGCGCTCAATCCGGCAAAATCCGTCGAGGACATCCTCGCCAGGCCGCTGGTTTTTTACCATCGCATGGATCGACAGGCGCGAAATGCCCGGATCGACGAACTCCTCGACATGGTGCGCCTTCCCCGCAACCTGCGCCACCGCAGGCCGGGGGAACTCTCGGGCGGGCAAAAGCAGCGCGTCAACTTCGCCCGGGCGCTCGCCGCCGATCCGAAGCTGATCCTCTGCGACGAGATCACCTCGGCGCTCGACACCGTGGTCGCTGCCGCCGTGATCGATCTCCTCAAGGAACTGCAGCGGGAACTCGGCCTCTCCTACATCTTCATCAGCCACGATCTGTCGGTGGTGGAAGCGATCTGCGACGAGATCGTCGTCATGTATGGCGGCCGAAAGATCGAAGAAATCAGCCCCGCGAAGGTGAAGGCGCCGCAGCATCCCTATTCGCAACTGCTCTTCTCGTCGGTGCCGACGCTTGATCCGGCCTGGCTCGACGAGCTCCAGCAGGATCCGGAACTAGTGCGGGCCTATTGCCGGCACTGAGGGCCGGTCCCACGCGCATTTCCTGGCTCAGTTTTTGCCCCAGGAATCATGCCGTCGTTCTATGCGCGACTGATCCACCCTTTTAAATCAAAGCAAGGCGCTAGCCAAATCGAGCGCACGCCGGGTCGGGTCGTGCTGGAAAGCCTCGACTCGACTGCAGAATCCCAGCAAGTGGCAGCCAACATGGCTTTGGAAGGCAGGGATGAGATTTTGTCGCAAGTCCTTCCAACCATTGAAAGGCTTCTATTTATGGGGGGAACGACCTGCGACACAGGGAACCGATATGCACGCAGGATGAGAGACGCAAAACCGCTGTGCCGTTTTGCTTGAATAGCCCTAATGCGGGAACAAGGTCGTCAGTGGCATGTGCGCCTTGACGATCGGTGATTTCAGGACGACGAAGCTGAAATATTTGTCGATGCCGACGTCCATGTCAGTGAGCCGCTCCATGATCGTCTGGTATTCGTCAATTCCGGCGGTGACGAATTTCAGCAGATAGTCGTAGCCGCCCGAAACCAGATGGCATTCGATCACCTGGTCGACCTTCTCGATCGCTGCGAGGAACCGGGCGAAGTCGATCTGCCGATGGTTTTTCAGGGTGATTTCGGTGAACACGGTCAGTGTCCGCCCGAGTTTGCTGACGTTGATCTGAGCCGAATAACCTTCGATGTAACCTTCGGACTGCAGCTTCTTCACCCGCATCAGGCAGGGGCTCGGCGACAGATTGACCAGCTCGGCGAGCTCCACATTGGTGACGCGGCCATTCTTCTGCAGTTCGTAGAGAATTTTTATGTCGATCCGGTCGAGTTTCATCATCACACGCGCCTTCGCTTGCTCGAGATCGCCAACGGCGCAGCAGATTATGCTGCAGCCTCTCCAACGTCGAGCTTAACACATCACAAAGGGGTGTCGACCGGATTGCGGGACATGCCGAAGCACAAATGGCTGCCGGCCGGCCCGCAAGACGGAATCTTCTGCTGCCGTGGGATGAACTCCGGCAAAGGCGTGGCGGTGAGTCCGTTAGACTGGCCTGAAACGGAGACCATGCCATGCCCGCACCATTGACGCGCGTCGACACTACACCGCAGCTACCCGCTGCCGCCGATGCGGTCGTGATCGGCGGCGGCATCGTCGGCGTCTTCGCCGCCTATTATCTGGCCAAACGTGGATTGAAGGTCGCCCTCGTCGAGAAAGGCCTTGTCGGGGCAGAACAATCGAGCCGCAACTGGGGCTGGTGCCGGCAGCAGAACCGCGATGCTCGTGAATTGCCGATCTCGACCAAGAGCCTCGATCTGTGGGAGCGCTTCGCCATCGAAACAGGCGAGGACACCGGCTTCCGCCGCTGCGGCCTCTTCTATCTCAGCAATAGCGAGGAAGAACTTTCAGGCTGGGCCCGCTGGCGCGATTTCGCCCGATCGGTCGGTGTCACAACCCATATGTTGAGTGGCGCGGAGGCAACCGAACGCGGGCGGGCCACCGGCGCCGTATGGAAAGGCGGGGTCTTTTCGCCGACCGACGGCACCGCCGATCCTGGAAGAGCCGCGCCTGCCGTCGCGCGTGCGATCCTGAAGCTCGGCGGCACGGTGCATCAATCCTGTGCGGCCCGCGGCGTCGACATTGAAGGCGGCAGGGTTTCAGGCGTCGTCACCGAGCACGGCACCATAGGGACAAAGATCGCGATCCTGGCCGGCGGCGCCTGGGCCTCGTCCTTCTGCCGCCAGCTCGGCATTCGATTTCCGCAAGCTTCGATCCGCTCGTCGATCCTGTCGGTTTCGCCGGGTGCACTCGGCCTGCCGGATGCGCTGCATACATCAGCGGTATCAGTGACACGCCGCGGCGACGGCGGCTACACGCTGGCGATCAGCGGCCGCGGCCGCGTCGACCCAACCGCGCAGCAGCTCCGTTTCGCGCCGCAGTTCCTGCCGATGTTCGCCCGGCGCTGGCGCAGCCTCGCACCCGGCGGACTGGAAGGAATTCGCTCAGGGCACGAATCTCTGGCGCGATGGCGGCTCGACAGGCCGACGCCGATGGAGCGGATGCGCATCCTCGACCCGGCCATCGACAAGACCACCATCGCTCTCACGCATTCACGGGCGCTCCAGCTGCTGCCCGCCTTGAAGAACGCCGAAATCAACGCGGCCTGGGCGGGCTATATCGACAGCACGCCAGATGGCGTGCCGGGGATCGGCGAGATCGCTACCCTTCCGGGCTTCATCCTCGCTGCGGGCTTCAGCGGCCACGGCTTCGGCATCGGACCCGGCGCCGGTCATCTGATTGCCGATATCGTCACCGGCAATGAGCCGATCGTCGATCCCAGGCCCTATCATCCCAACCGCTTCGCGGAATCCGCCTGGGGCAAGGTCGCTGACTTCTAGACAATGTCGCACGAAGCCGCGAAGGACACTCAGGAGGCGGCCGCCATTCGCGGGCTCACGGCGGTGGAAGGCTTGCGGCCGTCGGCGGTCTGAAATCGGGAAATCCTTTCGTTCAGCAGTTCCACCTGCTGCCGAAGCCTGTGAATTTCGGCGGTGTTTTCCTCCACCATGGCGGCATTGTGCTGAGTGATATGCTCGATGTCGCGAACCGCGCTGTTGACCTCGTCGATCCCTTTGTACTGCGTGCTGGTGGCGGTCGAGATGACCTGCACCAGCCCGTTGATCGAGGTGAAATGCTCTATGATCACGGAAAGCGCCTCCCCAGTCTCCTCCACGAGCCTGACGCCCGCGCCAACCTGCGACGCGCTGTTGGAAATGAGATCCTTGATTTCGCGGGCGGCCTTGGCGCAACGCTGTGCAAGCTCGCGCACCTCCTGTGCGACGACGGCAAAACCCCTGCCCGCCTCTCCTGCCCGCGCCGCCTCGACGCCGGCATTGAGTGCGAGAAGATTGGTCTGGAAGGCAATCTCGTCGATCACGCCGATAATGCTGGAGACCTTGTCCGACGAACGATTGATCGCGTCCATCGCGTCAACGGCCTTGGCGACGACAGCCGCGGAATGCTCCGCCTGCCGATGCGCCTCGGCGACGGAAACCGATGTCTGGTGCGCGTTTTCCGCTGTCGTGCGAACGCTGGCTGTGAGTTCGCCAAGCACGCGTGAACTGTCTTCGAGAGCGGCCGCCTGTTGTTCCGTGCGCCGCGCCAAATCGTCGGCCGCACCCGAAAGATTGGTGCTGCCCTCGGCGATTTCGTAGGTGGTGTTGCGGACCTCGGCGAGCGTGCGGCGAAGCGCATCGATCGCCTGGTTGTAGGTCCTGGCCATCGCGACATAATCGGCGGCCAGCTCCTCGCTCATCACGGCTGCGAGATTGCCGTCGGCGAGTTTGCCGAGCATGTCGGACAAGGCGTCCAGAGCCTCGCTCTGCTCGGCCTCGATGCGCGCCTGCTCGGCTTCGCGGCGGGCCTGCTCGTGTTCGTCCCGCGCCCTGTTAGCCTCAGCCACCTCTTCGAGCCTGGTCTTTTCAAGCGCCTGGTCGCGGAAGACGGTCACGGACCGGATCATATCACCGATTTCGTCGCCGCGCTTGCCGTCGCCGATCGGAACGTCGAGATCGCCGGCGGCAAGTCTCGTCATCGTCTGGGTGATCCGCTTCAGCGGTCCGCGCAGCGTTTCGATCAGCATCAGGCCGCCGATGATCGCAAGCACCGTGCCCGCGATCATTGCCGAGAGCGACATGGTGGCCGAGCGCTGGCTGATGTCCTTGCCGCTTTCCTGCGCCGTGCTGACGAATTGCTCCAGAGTATGGCTTGCCGATGCCACGAGTTCGGTCGCCGTCCCCCTCTCTGCCCGCCACCGATCTGCGACCGATATCAGCAGCGACGTGTCCTTCTCGATCGTGGCGAGGGATGGCTCTATCTTCTTCGCAAGTTCCTGCAAGGCGGCGTTTTTGCCGCTCAAGGGCACGAGCTGTCCAGCGCTTTCGCGCAGCCCCTTGAGATCGGCGAGAACGGCGTCCCGCGCTTCGGCATCGACCCGTCTGTTCAATTCACTCAGGTGCAGGCGCAGATCGTCGATCGATTTGAACGCGGCACTGACGATCGCCACCATGGAGCGCAGCGTGCCGATATTCGCATCCATACCGACAAAACGCTCGATAGCGGTATCCGCATTTCCTGAGGCGAGCTTTACGAACTTCTCTTCAAAGCCCTGCAGATCCTGGTCGACGGGAGCATAGCCCACAAGCGTCAGGTTGGCGCTGTCCTTGGCCATCGCGGCGAGTTTGTCCAATACCGGCTTCAGCGCGGCAATCTGGCTTTGGGCCTTGTCGGAAGCGACTGCGGCGCTCCCGCCGACCTCCTTGACGAGCGGCGGCAGAAGGCTGCCGAGAGCGCCGGCAATATCCGCGGGCGCAGTCGCCTGCGCGGTCGCCTTGCGCAATTTCGCAATGCGCTGGGCGATGTTCTTGTAGGCGGAGGCATCGAGGAGAAGCGCCCGGACGAAGGCTTCCTTTCCGTTCGCCTGATCCTGAAGGACGTCGAGCTGCTTGCGGGCGGTCTGGCTCTCCTTGAAAAGCTGCGCCACGGCCGCATCGATCGCCTGTTCGGTATTCGTGCGCTCCTGAGCCACGGCCCAAAGCGCGTCCGCACTACCCTGCATCCTGCCGCCGAGGTCGCGCACCGCCGAGATCTGCTGCTTCTGGGACGGATCGATCAACATCGCATCGAGCGTCGTAGCGCCTTTCTCCTGATCGGAGATGCTGGCGATCAGCCGATCGCGTGTGGCCGCCGTCGGAAGATCGGTAAAGGCCGTCAGCGAGGATCGCAGCTGCTGGAAACTGGAAAGCGCGTCGATCGTCTGCCGCGTCAGGGTCATCTGGCCCTTGAGCGTGCCGGCGGTGAAATAGCCGAAAAGCCCGATGCCCGCTATGAGGACGATCAGAGGGACGACGAAGAAGAGAACCTTCGTCACGATCCGCATGCGCTGCAACAGTCGATCAATCAACGACATGAAATGTTCGCCCCTGCCCAGGAAATTCGGCTCTTTCTCCGGCGGCGGCCGCGTCCGAGGCCATCACGATAGGCATAACTCTTAAAAAAATGGTCAATGGTGTCGAGTTATCCGGCGCGTAGGAGATGGTGAAGAAAAACCCCTACGATCTTCAAGTCCTGACAAGCCCCCTGTTTGCCGCCGGCGCAGCGGGCACGGCATTTTGTCTTCAACGCGCCGGTCGCTACAAATTGGTCCGATCATGACAATGCACACTCTTCGACTGCCACCATCGCGACAAACGGCGGTAGGGGAACGTTGGTCGCTTCAGTTCCTCACCGGCATATTGGCAATTGCGGCGCGCAACGCTGCCGCCACAGGTGTGCCAGCGACGGCGAGGTCGCGTACCGTGCTCATGTGGTTCCCGTCTGCGGCGAGCGATGCCCACACATCAAGCCCTTGGGCGGCAAGAATCTTTCTGAACGCATTTGCCTGAATTTTAAACGGATCAGTTTCCTGTTCGCCGGCCATGATAGCGACGCGCGTTGCAGGATCGTGCTCGTGACGCATGGGCGTAAACCGTCTCACCTCCTCGTCGCTCAAGGCGATCTCGTCACGCAGGAAGGAGGTCTGCAGGGGCTCGAGGTCGTAGAGCCCGCCGAGCAGGAAAGCGGCAACGACGCGCGAAGGCGAAGGAGACCGGTGGAAGAGAAAGGTTGCCAGATGTGCACCGGCGGAGTGACCGCTGACGGAGAATCGGTGCGGTGTGGCGCCAAAACGATCGGCATGGGCCAGCAGGAAAGCCTTGGCTTTCAGGACCTGACCAACCAGAACGTCCATTCTCGCGCCGGGCATCAACGAATAATCGACGATGGCTGCGACCGCGCCGGCGCCTGTGATCGTCTCAGCGACGCAGGAATAATCCTCCTTGGAAAACATTCGCCAATAGCCACCATGGATGAACATGTGTATCGGCATGTCAGGGTCGGCATCATTCGGCACGAAGATATCGAGCGTCTCGCCTGGCCCAGCCCCGTAAGCGATGTTGGCCTCCATGGTCACGGTGCGCCGCGTTGCAAGGCTGCGGGCACGGAGATCGGCGACGATCTCGTCGAAATCTGAGACATGATCACGAATGCGGAACGGATCGGCGGTCACGCGCTCCTCCTCAGAAGCTGGTGGCAATGTACTTGGCTTCCATGAACTCTGCGATACCGTGATGCTGCCCTCCTTCACGTCCGAGGCCGCTCTGCTTCACACCGCCAAAGGGGGCAGCGGGATCGGAGACCAGTCCACGATTGAGAGCGATCATGCCCGCCTCGACCTTCGAAGCGACGCGCATGCCACGGCTGATGTCGCGGGTATAGATGTAGGCGGCGAGGCCGTACTCGGTATCATTGGCCGCAGCTATGACCTCTGCCTCGCTGTCGAAACGATAGAGCGGCGCGACGGGACCGAAAATCTCTTCACACCCCATGTCTGAGGCCGGCGAGACGTCGACGAGCACCGTCGGCGGATAGAAGAAGCCCGGCCCTGCCAATGTTCGTCCGCCGCAGAGCGCGCGCGCCCCCTTTGAAATGGCGTCCGTAACCAGACGGTCGATCTTCTCCACTGCCTTGCGTGTGATCATCGGACCGCATTCGGTATCCGGATCTACACCTGGGCCGATCTCGAGGGCGGCCATGCGCCGGGTAAATTTTTCCGCGAAGGCATCGTGGATAGCGGACTGGACATAGATCCGGTTCGCAGCGGTGCACGCCTCACCGGCATTGCGCATTTTCGCAACCATCAGACCCTCGATCGCAGCATCAACGTCGGCGTCGTCGAAAACGATGAATGGCGCGTTGCCGCCGAGCTCCATGGAGCAGGAGATGACATTTTTTGCTGCTTCCGCCAGCAGCGTGCGCCCGACACCCGTCGAGCCTGTAAAGGAAAGCTTTCGCACACGGGGGTCAGCCAGCATAGCGGCGATGACGGGGCTCGGCGTCGATGTTGTCATCACGTTCACCACGCCCGGCGGCACGCCAGCCTCCTCGTAGAGAGCAGCAAGCGCATAGGCCGTCAACGGCGTCTCGCTCGCCGGCTTGAGGATGACGGTGCAGCCTGCGGCAAGGGCCGGCGCAATCTTGCGGGTCGCCATCGCGGCCGGGAAATTCCAGGGTGTAATGAGTACGCAGATGCCGATAGCCTGGTAATCGACGACGATCCGGTTTCCGCCGGCCGGGGCGATGCCGAATTCACCTGAGATCCGCACCGCCTCCTCAGCGTTCCATCGGAAGAATTCCGCCGCATAGGCCACCTCGCCGCGCGCATCGCGCAAAGCCTTTCCGTTCTCGAGCGAAATGAGTCTCGCGAGCGTTTCGGAGCGCTCCACCATAAGTTCGAAGCAGCGGCGCAGGATCTCGGAACGCTTTCTCGGCGGAGTCTCGCGCCAGCTTTCCGCGGCGCTCGCCGCAGCCTCCACGGCCGCTGCCGCATCCGCAAGCGTCGCATCCGGCACGGCGGCAATGACCACCTCGGTCGACGGATCGATCACCTGGATCCGACCTTCGCCTGCCGCAGGCCGCCAGGCGCCGCCTATATAGAGACCACGGGAAAACGAGCTGAGCCCGAAGGTATCATCGTCGGGGTGGAGAGAAAGCTGGTTGACGTTCATGATGATTTCCGAGGTCAGAGGGCGGAAGCGGCCAGGTCGCCGTCATAGGCGGCCCGAACCAGGCCGCGCATGGCGGCCGAATCGAGGGGGCGTGGGTTATTCTTGATCAGCCGGCCGATTCCGAGGGCCTCCCCGGCCGCCCAGTCGATCCGGTCTTCGGGAAGGCCGAGTCCGGCGAGCGTCGGCGCAATGCCGATCGCCGCAAAGAGGCGGCTCACCTCGGCGATTGCGGCATCGGCAACTGTCTCGTCCTTCTCTATTCCATTGGGATCGAGGCCGAGCGCTTTACCGACCGCGGCAATTTCCGCGACGGCGACGCGGCGATTAAATGCCATCACATAGGGAAGCATGGTCGCTACCCCGAGTCCATGCGGCGTATGCGTCAGGGCGCCGACCGGATATTGCACCGCGTGGGCTGCGGCAGTGCCCGCGGTTCCGAAGGCGCAGCCGGCTGCAAGCGCGCCCATCATCACATCGGCGCGCGCATCGACGTCCGAACCGTCGGCAAAGGCCTTTTCCAGGCTCCGGCTGAGGAGCCGGATGGCATGCAGAGCGAACTGGTCGGTGAGATCGCTTTTGCCGACGAAGACATGCTGCTGCGCAAGCTCCGCATCGCCGGGGCGGCGCATCGCCGTGAACGCCTCGATGGCATGCGTCAGCGCATCGGCACCGGCAATCGCCGTCAGCCCAGGCGGGCAGGACAAGGTGAGTTCGGGATCACAGATCGCCGCTGCGGCGATGAGATATGGGCTGGAAATTCCAACCTTCAGGATACGGTCGGAATCGGAAACAACCGCAACCGGCGTTACCTCGGAGCCGGTGCCGGCCGTGGTCGGCACAGCAATGACCGGCAGGACCGGTGCAGGCACCTTGAACTCACCATAATAATCGGTGAGCGCGCCGCCATGAGCGAGCAGGAGCGAGGCGCATTTCGCCATATCGAGGCAACTGCCACCGCCAATCCCGATCACCATATCTGGTTCGAAGCCGCGCGCGGCTTCAACGCAGATAGCTACGGTATCGCGCGGCACGTCCGGCAGCGTCTGGTCATGCACTACGACGCCAATGCCGGCCGCTTTGACGGCAGCGATCATTTCCGCGAAGACGGGCGTTGCGGCAAAACGCGCGTCCGTGCAGACGAGAGCGCGCCGTCCGGTCTTGCTGGCGACGCTCGGTAGTGCATGACGCTGGCCGACACCAAACAGGATTTCCCGCGGCAGCCTCAAGGCGGCAAACAGGCTCATGATCTTTGTCCCTCGAAGGCCAGGATGCGGGAGGGGGAAAGCGCGTTTAGGTCGTCCCAAAGGCGCTGGTCGATCTCAAAACCATTGCGGCTGGCGGCCGCACGCCGCTGACGCGCACGATCCCCGGGGACGCGAACCGGTTCGCCGGCCATCTCGGATGGTGAGGCGCGCACCGCAGCGAGATAGGCTGACAGCCGCGTCGGAAGACCCGGCGCCAGACTGGGCTCGATCAGAATGAAGACGTCGCCCTTGTTGCATGGCGACTGGCTGTCGAGCGTGCCGTGCACCTCGGGTGCGAGCGCGGAGCCTGCAAGAGCCGCCACCAGCAGCTCGAGGGCAATGCCGAGGCCATAGCCTTTTGCATCGCCGAAGGGTGCAATCGCGCCGGCCTTGGCACGCTTCGGATCTGTCGTCGGCCTGCCGGCCGCATCGCGCGCCCATCCCTCGGGAATGGGTCTGCCGGTCGCCGCGTGATGATGGATCCTGCCCATCGGCACGATGCTGGTGGCAAGGTCAAGCACAAGTGGGTCTTCGGCGGTCGGAACGCCAATGGCGATGGGGTTGGTGCCAAGCATTGCCCGTGTACCGCCGAATGGATGGACCAGCGCCTCACTGGACGATAGCGCGATGCAGACCAAACCCATCGCAGCAACGGCCTCAACATAATGCGCGAGCATGCCGAGATGGTTCGCATTGCGCACGGCGACCAGGCCGATGCCAAGATCAGGAATATGAGGCGCCAACCGCTCGATCGCGGCCATGGCGACGATGGGGCCAAGTCCCGCCGATCCCTCGACCTCCAGCACCGCATCCGCCCGCCAGCGCTGCGTTCCCTTCGTCTGTGGGTCGATGACACCGCGCTTGATCCTTTCGACGAGGCGCGAGAGCCGGCACAGGCCATGCGAGGGGTGCCCCTTCATCTCGGCCGTCACCAGGACGCGAGCCTGCAGCGCCGCATGGTCACGCGGTGCGCCACGCTCTTCGAGCAGGCGGGTGGCAAGCGCAAGGGCTGCCGCTTCGGAAACGCGCATGATTTGTCCCCTATATTAAATCGTATAGGATATAGGATTGTCTTACACGCAGCATCGTGCTAGCGATTGAACCTGTCAAGAGGCAAGGCATCAGATGATTTCGACGAGACTTAGAGAACCCTCAACGGGAACGGCCCAGATCCAGCGCGCCAACGGCTTAGCTGTCGACGTCTACGAGGCAATCTTCAACCAGCTCATGTCGCTGAAGATCGCCCCCGGAGAGCGCATTACGGTCGACAACCTGGTCAGGGAGTTCAACGTCTCCCACACTCCGATCCGCGAAGCTCTCGGTCGGCTTGAGGGCGAAGGCCTCGTCGTCAAGCAGCATCTCGTCGGCTACCGCGCCGCGCCCCAGATTACGCGCCACCGCTTCGATGAACTCTATGAACTTCGTCTGCTGCTGGAACCTGCCGGCGCTGCGAAGGCGGCTCAGGCGATGAACGACGAAAAACTGGCCATCCTCACGGACGCCGCAGGCGTGATGACACGTCGCGACGATAGGGACGAGCGGGCGAACTATTCGGCCTTCGCCCGCAAGGACGCTATTTTCCACGACCGCATCATGGAGTTTGCCGGTAACGAGTTGATCCGAGAAATGCTGGCATTCCAGCACACGCATTTCCACATTTTCCGCCTGATGTTTCATCGCCGCGTCACGGAGGAGGCACTCGGCGAGCATCAGACGCTACTCGACGCCTTCGCGGCGCGCGACCCCCGCGCTGCTGAGAACGCAATGCGCATCCACATTGAACGTTCGCGAGACCGGCTGTTGCCGGCGTTCGACGACATCTGATTCAACCCGCAGGCAAGAGCGTGCCTGTGACAACGAGGAGGAGAACCCATGGCAGGCAAGAAAATCCTGATGCTCACTGGCGATTTCACCGAGGAGTACGAAATCTTCGTCTTCCAGCAGGCGATGGAGGCGGTCGGGCACACGGTGCACGTGGTGTGCCCGGACAAGAGGGCGGGCGATATTCTCAGGACGTCGCTGCACGATTTCGAGGGAGATCAGACCTACACCGAGAAACTCGGGCACAATGTCACCATCAACAAGACGTTTTCCGAAGCGGAAGACCAGCTCGATCAGTATCATGCCGTTTACTGCGCCGGCGGGCGCGGGCCCGAATATATCCGCACCGACAAACGGGTGCAGGCAATGGTGCGTCACTTCCACGAGCAGCGGAAGCCGATTTTCACCATCTGCCACGGGGTCCAGATCCTGATCGCAGTCGACGGTGTCGTTCGCGGCAAGAAGGTGGGTGCGCTCGGGGCCTGCGAACCTGAGGTCACGCTGGCGGGCGGAACCTACATCGACCTCTCGCCCACTGAAGCCTATGTCGATGGGACGATGGTCTCGGCCAAGGGTTGGACGGCGCTCGCCGCCTTCATGCGCGAATGCCTGAAGGTGCTGGGAACGGAGATCCGCCACACCTGAGACCACGGCGCCCGGACAAAATGCCCGGTAGTGAAGTCTGCCGGGCATCTGATTGTGCCGGCCTCCAGTCACACTCCGCCGCGGTTCCAGCCACGGCCACGTTCGCCGAACATTTCATAGCCCCCGTCGGTGATCGCGAGCGTATCCTCCAGCTTGATGAAACCGCGCTTCGGGTGAAGCATCGTCGTCTCGACCGAGATCACACTGCCGGCTTCCAGCGGCTTGTCGGCATCGATGCCCTCATAGGCGACGGGGTGGTTCGTCATGAGGAACGGCGCTTCGTGCGTGATGAGGCCCATGCCATGGCAGAAGAAGTCGGTGAAGCCCGCCGATGGCGAGGCCTTGAGCTCGGCTTCCGCCGCCGCGATCATTTCACTGCCCACAACCCCTGCCCTGACCTTGGCGAAGGCCGCCTGCTGTATGCTTTCGACTTCAGCCAGAAGATCCTCCAGCTCCGCATCCGGCTCGCCGAGCACACCCATGCGGCAGAGGTCGCCGATGTATCCGTGATAGTTGCCGCCGGAATCAATCGACAGGACCTCGCCCTCAGCCCAGGCCTGCGGCGAGCCCGCGCGATTGTGGCTGGCGCCGAGCGTGAGCAGGCAATATTCGAAGTGCAGTCCCCGGTTGGTTTCCTCCCTGCGCAGCTGCTCGATGATCTCCAGTTTCGTCGAGCCGGCGCGGGCGGCGGCGATTGTCGCCAGCATCGAGTCGGTAATCAGTTCGGAGGCGCGTTTGAGCTTTGCCAGTTCATCTGGCGTCTTAACCGCCCTCAGCCGCTCCAACACATGTGTGGCATCGACAAACCGCGCACTATCCAGCCGAGAGGCAAGAAGATCACGGGCGTCGGAAGGCAGAAAGGCAGGCTCGACACCGATGCGTCCGCCGGCCTTGCCGATTTTCTTCAGGTGCTCGACAGCGAGCCCGGCCGCATCCTGGGTGCCCCAGCTCGCCGTATGCACTGCGGACGTCCAGAATGGATTGTTCTGATGCTCTGCGCCCTCCATGCGGTTCCCCACATAGGCGGAGTGATCGGGCGCACCTTTCTCATAGATCACCATCGGCAGGTACCGGCTATGCCCGATCGCATCCATGGCTGCGAAGAAGATGAACTTGTATCCGCCCAGCAGATATTGCGTGTTGTGTTTGGAAGTGGCGATCAGGACGTCGATACCGGCCTCCTCCATGAGGCGGTCGAGCTTGGCCGTATCGAACGGCGCCACGGCGGCCTGCCTTGTCTGCCCTGCATTGTCGTTCATTGTCTTTCCTCCCACAAAATGGATGCCCGCCTCAGATGCCCTGCGGCAGCAGGCGGAAGTCCGGCAAATCGCGAAGCGCAAGCTCCGGCCCCGCCGGTGAGTAGACGACGAACAGGAGCATCGGCCCGCCACCGGTGTTCTTCGTCGAATGAAAGCGACTTTCGGGAATATAGATCGTGCAGCCGCTGGCGACCTTGCGCGTCACCGGATTTGCGTTCTCGTCCTCGACCATCTGCTCGCCCTCGCCGGATATTACGAAGATGATTTCCTCTGCACCCGGATGATTGTGACGTGAGTGGCCCTCGCCGCTTGGCAGTTCGACTACCCCGCCGGAAAAACGACTGGCGCCATTGACTTCGGGCGCCACGGTCAGCGACAGCTTGCCCCAGTCGAAACCGAAGGCGCTTACATCCTGCGGATAGACAAAGTAGTTGTCCTTTACCATGAAACGGCCTCCTCCATGACCTTCCTCAGACGACCGCGCCGACAGCGAGCGCCTTGAAATCTTCCGTCTGCTTGCGGATTGCCGCCTCGGCCGGCAGTCGCTCCATCGAGCTTGCGCCGTAAAAACCATGGCAGCCAGCACAACGCTCGAGAACGTAACGCGCATCCTCCGGCATGGAGATGGGACCACCGTGACAGAGCACGATGACGTCGTCGCGCACCGACCGCGCCGCCTTGGCGATCGCGGTGATCTCGTCGATGCAGTCATCGAGCGACTTGCCGGATGTGGCGCCGATCGTGCCGCCGGTCGTCACCCCCATATGCGCCACGACAATATCGGCGCCGGCGCCGGTCATGGCGATAGCCTCGCTCTCGTTGAAAACATAGGGCGTGGTCAGCAGATCGAGCCCATGGGCGGTGGCTATCATCTCGACCTCCAGATTGTAGCTCATACCCGTCTCCTCGAAACTCTGCCGCATCCTGCCGTCGAAGAGGCCAATCGTGGGGAAGTTCTGCACACCTGAAAAGCCCATCGCCTTCAGCTCGGCAAGGAAGCGCGGCATCAGCACGAAGGGGTCCGTGCCATTGACGCCGGCGAGCACCGGCGTCTTTTTCACGACCGGCAACACTTCGAGCGCCATCTCCTTCACGATCTCGTTGGCGTTGCCGTAGGCCAGCAGTCCTGCCGCCGAGCCGCGCCCCGCCATGCGGTAGCGCCCGGAATTGTAGATAATGATGAGGTCGATGCCGCCTGCCTCCTCGGCCTTGGCGGAGATGCCGGTGCCGGCACCACCGCCGACGATCGGCACGCCGGCTGCGATCATGCCGTGAAATTTTTCGAGGATGGTCTTGCGGGGTATGGCTGGCATCGATTTTGTCTCTCACGGTTTGGCAATGTCACGAAAGGCGGCGACGGCGGCTTCTGCGAAATCCGGATCGTTGATATGGAGCGGCAATCGAACAATACGTCGCGACGCCGTCGGCTTCACCGTCGCCTCGAGCGCGGCAAAAAGCGCGGCGTCGGCTTCTGGGTCGAAGAACGCACCGCCTTCAATGTCGAGGGCCGAGACACCCTTCTCGGGAATGAGGAAGCGCACGGGGCCGTGGCAAAGATTGAGCTTGTCGCCGATCCAGCGGCCGATCTCAGCGCATTCTACCGAGGTCGTGCGCATCAAGGTGACGTTTGGATTGTGGCGGTAAAACAGCCGGCCGGCATAGCGTTCGGGGACGGTATCCGGCGCCCAGAAGTTCACCATATCAAGCGCGCCGACCGAGCCGACATAGGGCAGACCCGTGTGGGCAATCGCGTCGAAACGGTCGGAGGTGGCCGGCAAAACACCCCCGAAAAGCAGGTCGCAGACCTCGGTGGTCGTGATGTCGAGCACGCCTGAGATCAGGCCGCTGTCGGCAAGCTTCTCCATCGCGCGCCCGCCCGTTCCGGTCGCGTGGAATACCAGGCAGTCATAGTCCGGCCGGAGGCGCTCGACCATGGCGGATACGGCAGGTGTGGTCACGCCGAACATGGTGAGCCCGAGCGCCGGCTTCGATGCCGTCACCTCAGCCGGCCGGCTGGACATCGCCGTAATCGCCTGGGCAGCGTTGTGAAGGATGACCCGGCTAAGCCGGTTCAGGCCAGCCATGTCCGTGACCGAAGGCATCATCACGATGTCGGAAACATCGACATAGGGAGCAACATTGCCGGAGACGAGCGTCGATACCATGATCTTTGGCAGGCCGAGCCGCAATTGGCGCATGCCCGCAGTAATAATCGAGGTGCCCCCGCCTCCGCCGATACCGATGATGCCGGCGATGTCCTGGCGCGCCACCAGGAAGCGCGCGAAGGCAATGCCCATCGCTTCGACCGCCCTTCCGCGGTCTTCGCAGGAAAGGACGGCTCCAGCACCCTCGGGATGGCAAGCGGCAACCGTGTCAGCCGCCACGTCGACGGTGGTCCGAGGCTCACGGATGCCGACGTCGACGCGGGTAACCGCCCCGCCCGACGCCTCGATGCAAGCGGCGAGATAATCAAGCTCCTCGCCCTTCGTGTCAGCCGTGCCAACCACGTAGATCTGCTTCATTTCCCCTCCGCAACCGGGCGGGTTTCCTCCCAGCATATCCCACGTTCGGAGCAAGCGATGGCCCTTGCAAATTTGTGAGACGCGCGTATCATAAAGATATGGATGTCTCACGTCAACAGAACGAAACAGCCAGGACCGAGCGAGGCCCGCGTGCCCGCACGCGAAAACTGATGCTCGAAACAGCAACGCGGCTCATGCAGTCCGGCATTACGCCCTCGGTCAGCGAAGTGGCCGAGGCTGCTGAAGTCTCGCGGGCGACCGCCTACCGTTACTTTCCGAGCCAGGCCGCGCTCGTGCATGCCGTGGTGGATGAGGCTCTGGGACCAATACTCGGCTGGTCGTCCGACAGTCCGGATGCACGCACCCGCGTTGCCGACCTTTTGGCGACCGCGATGCCGCGGATCGACGAGTTCGAGGCCACCTTCAAGGCGGCGCTGAAACTTTCGCTGGACCAGTGGGCGCAGCGCCAGGCGGGCACGCTCGGCAACGAACCGCTGTTCAAGCGCGGCCACCGTGTCGACCTGCTGAAGTGCGTGACGGCGCCCCTGCAGGGCAGCGTGCCAGCGGAGTCCCGGGAGCGCCTTGCGCAGGCGCTTTCGCTTGTCTTCGGCGTCGAGGTGCTGATCGTGTTGAAGGATATCTGGGGCCTGACCTCCGAAGGCGCGCAATCTGTTGCCGAGTGGGCCGCCAAGGCGCTCGTCGACAGCGCACTACGGCAGGCGGAGGGTAGTGCATGACATCGCAGCCCGCCAACTGGTTCGACCAGATGAAGTAACATGTCCTACATCATGGGCCGGGATTTGCGACAAGGAATTTGAGGCCGCCCGACAAAACTGCTTAGGTAAGCCGCGGCTACGGGAATATATCCAGAAGTCTGGAAGAAGAACCGAAGATGAAAGCTCTCCGTGGGTCGCTCTTGACGGTAATGGAGTTTGGTACTACCAGATCAGGGAATAATATTCAGGCTTGAGATCTGAAACGCGCTGGGGTCGGGGAGGACTCAAGCACGAAATCAACCCAGAAGGATCAAGAAGCCGGATCGGGAGGCCCGCGACGACGCGGGAAGTGCATAAATGGGAGGAAACGTTATGCGCAAAACTATGACCGGTCTCGTTGCCGGTGTCGGATTGATGTGGGCCTGCGGAACGTCCGCACAGGCCCAGGAACTGACGATTTTCTGGGCCGAGTGGGACCCGGCAAATTACCTTCAGGAACTTGCAAACGAATACGAGGCTGAAACGGGCGTCAAGGTCACTGTCGAGACCACCCCATGGGCCGACTTTCAGACCAAGGCCTTCACCGAATTCAATGCAAAGGGCTCAGCCTATGACCTGGTCGTCGGCGACAGCCAGTGGATCGGGGCGGCGTCGGAAGCAGGACATTACGTCGATCTGACCGATTTTTTCACCAAGCACAATCTGACTCAGGTGATGGCTCCGGCAACGGTGAAATACTACTCCGAGTATCCGGCAAACTCGAAGAAGTACTGGTCAATTCCTGCAGAGGGTGACGCCGTCGGCTGGTCCTACCGCAAGGACTGGTTCGAAGACCCCAAGGAGATGGAGGCATTCAAGGCGAAATACGGCTACGATCTCGCCCCGCCAAAGACCTGGGCCCAGATGCGCGACATCGCCGAGTTCTTCCACCGTCCAGACCAGAAGCGCTACGGCATCGCCATCTACACCGACAATTCTTACGACGGGCTCGTCATGGGGGTCGAAAACGCGATCTTCTCGTTTGGAGGCGAACTCGGCGATTACCAGAACTACAAGGTCGACGGCATCATCAACTCGGAGAAGAACGTCAAAGCGCTCGAACTTTATCGCGAGCTCTACGGCTTTACGCCTCCAGGCTGGGCCAAGTCCTTCTTCGTCGAGAACAACCAGGCGATCACCGAAAACTTGGCCGCGATGAGCATGAATTATTTCGCCTTCTTCCCGGCTCTAGTGAATGAGGCCTCGAACCCGAATGCCAAGGTTACCGGATTCTTTGCCAATCCGGCAGGCCCGAATGGCGAGCAGTTCGCAGCACTCGGCGGACAAGGCATATCGGTCATCTCCTACTCAAAGAACCAGGAAGAGGCGATGAAATTCCTCGAATGGTTCATCAAGGACGAGACCCAGAAGCGCTGGGCTGAACTCGGTGGCTACACGGCAAGCGCCAAGGTGCTCGAATCCCCGGAATTTCAGAACGCGACGCCCTATAACAAGGCCTTCTACGAGACCATGTTCAAGGTCAAGGACTTCTGGGCAACGCCTGAATACGCCGAGCTGCTGATCCAGGCGAACCAACGCATTTACCCCTTCGTCACGGCCGGCCAAGGCACGGCGAAGGAAGCGCTCGACGCTCTGGCAGCGGACTGGAATGCGACGTTCAAGAAATACGGACGCAACAAATAGCAGACGCGATCAGCGGAGGGGCCTGGCCGCCCCTCCAGTTTCATTCTGCATCTCGCGCCCAGGGGCGCGGTTCGAGAGGGCGCGGCGCCCGGCATTCACTTCGCGCATCGTGATGCCTTCCGGCATCAGGCGCCGAACTCTCGGAGGAGGAGAGGATTGGCCACCGCAGTCATGATATCGCTGGACACGAAATCGCGTGCCGCATCCCGCGGCATGAGCGACATTCACATTCGCAATCTGTTCATCATCCCGACGATCCTGTTTCTGATCGTCTTCAACATCTTTCCGCTGATCTATTCGCTCGGCTATTCCTTCACCGACTTTCGCGCCTCGTCGAACGCACCAGCCAACTTCGTCGGCCTGCAGAACTACCGCGAACTGCTGAACGACCCGTTCATCTGGTCGAATTTCGCCATCACCGCAAAATATGTGATCGTCTCTGTTACGGGACAGGTGATCGTCGGCTTCGGCACGGCCATGTTGCTCAACCGCGATATTCCGCTGAAGGGTCTCCTGACGACACTGCTGCTACTGCCGATGATGCTATCGATGGCAGTGGTCGGTCTGTTCTGGAAGCTGCTCTACGATCCCTCGTTTGGCATCATAAACTACACGCTCGGTCTCGGCTCCTTCGAGTGGCTGTCGAATCCGGATGTGGCGCTTTATGCGGTTGCCATCACTGACATCTGGATGTGGTCGCCCTTCGTGATGCTGCTGTCGCTCGCCGGCCTTTCGGCCGTGCCAAAGCATCTCTACGAGGCAGCGGCGATCGACCGGGCAGGACCGTTCTATACCTTCTTCCGCATCACGCTGCCGCTTGTGGCGCCGATCCTGATGATCGCAATCATCTTCCGTACGATGGAAGCCTTCAAGACCTTCGACCTCGCCTACATCCTGACCAGCCAGCCGACGACTGAGGTGATCTCCATCCGGCTCTATAAAATGGCCTTCCAGGAGTGGCAGACCGGGCGCTCCTGCGCACTCGCCTACATCGTTCTCATCATGATCCTCGCCATCACCAATATCTACGTCAAGTACCTCAACAAAGTGAAGGAACGCTAAGATGGCCGCCGTTCAAACCCGCTCCGAACGCGCGCTGAACCGGGTGGCAATCGCCGCCGTACTTGTCATTACGCTGATCTTCCTGGCGCCGATCTACTGGATCACCTCGACGGCCTTCAAGCCCCGCAACCTCGCCACCACCATACCACCGACAGTGCTCTTCGAGCCGGAGCTCTCGCCTTTCGTGAAGCTCTTCACCAAGCGCTCGCAGCTGCGTGGCGTGCCGACCCCCGAAGAATATGCCGCCGCCCCCTGGTGGGAGCGGATGGTGTTCGACGGTGGTGAGAAAATCGTCCGTTCCGGCCGCGGCGAGGTGCAGCCATCCGGCTATCCGAACCGCTTCATGAACTCGCTGATCGTCGCGATCACGTCCACGGTGCTGGCAGTCGGCATGGGAACCTTCACCGCCTATGGCTTCTCGCGCTTCAGAGTGAAAGGGGAGGCCGACCTTCTCTTCTTCATCCTGTCGACGCGCATGCTGCCGCCCGTCGTCGTGGCGATCCCGATGTTCCTGATGTACCGCGCCGTCGGCCTCAACGACACGCATTGGGGGCTGATCATCCTCTACACCGCCTTCAATCTTTCCTTCTCCGTCTGGCTGATGAAGGGTTTCATCGACGAGATCCCAAAGGAATACGAGGAGGCCGCGCTCGTCGATGGCTACACGCGGATGGAGGCGTTTTTCAAGATCGTCATCCCCGAAGCGGCCACCGGCATCGCTGCGACCGCCGTCTTCTGCTTCATAACGGCCTGGAACGAATATGCGTTTGCGCTGATCATGACGAACCGGCGCGCGCAAACCGCTCCACCCTTCATTCCGAGCCAGGTCGGCTCCGGCCTGCCGGATTGGACGGTCATTGCGGCCGGTACGTTCCTGTTCCTGCTACCGGTCGCGATCTTCACGTTCCTGCTCAGGAACCATCTCCTGCGCGGCATGAGCTTCGGAGCGATCCGCAAATGACCTTGCGCGCCTTCAACCAGAAATATCTCGAACCCGGTTCGCAGTATCTGATGATCTTGGGCATTATCGCGCTCTGCCAGCCTTGGAACCTGTTCCTGCACCGCTACGGCATGACGATGACGCTGGTCGGACTGATCGCCTTCATGGTGGCGACCAAAATCCCCCGGGACGCGCAATCAGACGAAGGCAGCCAGTCATGACGCAGATCGAGCTTCGCGCCATTCAGAAATATTTCGGTGCCGTCCAGGTCATCAAAGACCTTAATCTCGCCATTGCCGATAACGAGTTCATCGTGCTGCTCGGACAATCGGGCTGCGGGAAGACGACGACATTGCGCGCCGTCGCCGGCCTGGAGACGATCGACGAAGGCGACATCCTAATCGACGGCAAGCCGGTGCAACATATCAAGGCATCCGGCCGGGACATCGCCATGGTGTTTCAATCCTTTTCGCTCTATCCGCACATGACGGTCTACGAAAACATCGCCTTCCCGCTCCGCGCCACCCGGATGAGCCGCGCCGATGTCGATAAGGCGGTCCGGGAAATCGCCGCGGTTCTGCGCATCACCGAGTTGCTGGCCCGCAAGCCTTCGGCACTGTCAGGAGGAGACATGCAACGTGTCGCAATCGGCCGCGCTCTGGTGCGACGGCCGAAGGCCATGCTGATGGACGAGCCGATCGGTGCGCTGGACGCGAAGCTGAGAGAGGAGATGCGGGCGGAAATCAAGCGTCTGCACATCAAGCAAGGTTCAACCACGATCTACGTGACGCATGACCAGGTGGAGGCCATGTCGCTCGCCGACCGCATCGTCATCATGCACGAGGGCATCCTCCAGCAGATCGGCACGCCGGAAGAGGTTTACGGTCAACCCGCCAACATGTTTGTCGCGCAGTTTGTCGGAAGCCCGGTGATGAACATGGCGCCGGCAACCGTCAGCGAAACGGGCGACCATACGCGCGTGCAGGTTGGCGACGGCGTAACGGGCTTTGAGTTCCCCGCCGCACTGGCCAACCGTCTCTCTGACGCGAAGGCCGCGAACGGCCAGCTAACACTCGGGGTTCGGCCCGAGGGCGTGATCGTTTCACGGGAAGCACGTGAGGGCTTCGTGCCGGTCGAGGCGCATATTATCGAGCCGCTCGGCTCACACGATATCGTTGACCTGAAGGTCGGCCAGCAAATGATCAGGGCGCGAACCAAAAGCGGTTTCGTACCCGGTCCAGGCGAAGCCGTCTGGGCACGCATCGACCCCGCCCAGGCTCATTTCTTCAATACGGCAACCGGTTCATCGCTCGGGATCAGACTCTGATGGCGCATATCGAACTTAAGGGCATTACCAAGACTTTCGGCAGCCACACGGCACTGAAAAACCTGAACATCGACATCGCTGACGGCGAGTTCTTCGTGCTGCTCGGGCAGACCGGCGCCGGCAAGACAACGACGCTTCGCCTGATCGCCGGGCTCGAAAAGCCCACCGCAGGCCAGATCTACATCGACGGGCACGACGTCGCCGACTGGGGCGCCGCCGAGCGGGACGTGGCCCTGGTGCTCCAGCAGTACTCGCTTTACCCGCGCTACACGGTCCGAGAGAACCTGGAATTTCCATTAAAATCCCGCATCCGCCGCATTGAGCCAGAGGAAATCAAGGAACGCGTCGCTCGGGTTGCGAAGACCCTGCGCATCGAGCATCTGCTCGACCGCAAGACGGACCGGCTGTCGGGAGGCGAGATGCAGCGCGTATCTATCGGCCGTGCCATCGTGCGCAAGCCGCGCGTGTTCCTGATGGACGAGCCGCTTTCGGCGCTCGACGCGAAGCTTCGCGAAGCACTCCGCACGGAGTTGAAGAACCTGCAGATGAACCTCGGCGCGACCTTCCTCTTCGTCACTCATGACCAGATCGAGGCCATGTCGATGGGCGACAAGATCGGCGTCCTGAACAACGGTCAACTGGTGCAGACCGGGACACCGCAGGAGATCTACCGGAATCCGGTCAACACCTTCGTCGCGCGCGCCGTTGGTTCACCGCCGATGAACCTGATCAACGGCACGCTCGCCGGCAGCGAGGCGGTGGCCAGCGAGGGCTATCGGCTGCCGTTGGGCAGCGACCACGCAATTGCGACGGACGGCCGCCCGCTCACCTTCGGCATTCGCCCGGAGGACATCTTCCTCGACAGTGGCGCGCCGGGGGAAGCACGGGTGCACGACGTGGAAAACCATGGCGTCGAAAAGATCGTGACACTGCGCACCGGCGAGAAGTTTATCCACGCGACCGTGCCGACGCAAACGGCGCTGCGGATCGAGGATACGGTTCGCTTTTCGTGGAATCCGGAGAAGGTCGTCCTGTTTGACGCCGGAAGCGGGGTCAGCCTGCGGCACGCAGGCTGACCTGATCCACCCAATACAAATGGTCTCGGTGGCGCGGCAGGCAACCAACGTTCCCGGTCGGACGGCCTATGCCGGAAAGCGCCGGCGGTAGTGTTCTACCACTTCGGGATTGCGCAAATTGACGGGCAAGTCGCCTCTGATGACGCGCAGCGCTTCGCTGGCCGCACCTGTCCCCATGCGCATCATGCTCTCTTCCGTCAGACCAGCCAGATGCGGAGTGACGATGACGTTGGCGAAGCCGAAATAGGGATGGTCGAGCGGCAATGGCTGCGTTGCAAAGACATCAAGCGCTGCTCCGCGAATTCGGCCATCGCCTAGCGCCTGGATCAGCGCCGCATCATCGATGACGGGACCGCGTGACACGTTGATCAGGATTGCTCCTGGCTTCAGCCGACCGATGCGCCCGGCATTGAGCAAGCCAGTCGTCTCCGGCGTCAACGGGCAGCAGAGCACGACGATGTCGGCCCGCTCAACAAGCTCATCGATCGCCAGGAAGCGCGCGCCCGCAGGCACGCTTTCCGGCGACCGGCTCGTTGCGACCACCTCCAGGCCAAAGCCGAACTTCGCGATCTTGAAGATCGCCTTGCCGACATTGCCCATACCGACGATGCCCATAGTGCGGCCGCCGAGGTCGACGGCCGCATCCGACTGGGCGCGGCCCGCCGCCCAGCCGTCCTGACGCAGTTCCCGATCCATTTGGCGGAAGCGTCTCAGCAGGGCCAATGTCACCAAGAATACGTGCTCGGCGACAGTCGACGCATTGACAGCGGGGACGTTTGCGACAAGCACGCCGGCGCGGGTCGCCGCCTCCATTGGAACCATGTCGAGGCCCGCACCATGGCGGATCGCCGCGCGAAGCGCTGGCGCATCCTCGAAGAAGGCCGGCGGGATCGGCGCGCGCACGACGACAATACCCGCGCCGCGTCCTTCTCGCAGCAAGGTTTCCGGATCGGGCGCGGAAGCTACGCGCAGATCACCCGCCCCCTCAAGCACGGCCTTGGCCGCGGGGTGCAGGGGATGTGTGGAAAAGATGAAGCTCATCGGCCTCCCCGCCGGTTACGCCTATCCGGCCGCCGTCGCTGGACCGCCGATAAGACCCTTCCAATAGCTTTCCGCACCTTGAAGATGCGCGCTCATCAGCGCCTGGGCGAGATTGCCGTCTCGGGCAAGCAGCGCTTCGTAAATGCGGATATGCTCCTCATGCGAGCGCCGGCTTCGGGCGGCATCGGCAAAATAGATAGGCAGCCGGTGTTCGCCCATGACGTAGTAGACGCTGCACACCCGATAGAAGACGCTGTTCTTGGTGGCTCGAACGATCTCCAGATGGAAATCCCGGTCTTCGCGCGCCAGCCCCTCGCCCGCGGCAAGCTTCGCCTCGGACGCAGCGAGTATATCGCGCAAGCGCTTGTAATTCTCCTCCGTCGCCCGGCCGCAGGCGAGTTCCGCGGCCTTGATCTCATGGATCTTGCGAAGCTCCACGGTCTCGTAGATCAGAATGGGGTCTAGGGGAACGCCGGCGCGGGCAAAAAGCGCCATTGCCTCCACGCTCGCCTCCGTGGTCGTCAAATAGATGCCCGACTTGGCTCGACGCTCTACGATGCGCATTGCCTCCAGGATCGCCAATGCCTCGCGAATTTGGCCCCGGCTGACGGTGAAATGTTCTGCAAGCTCGCGCTCCGATGGCGTGCGGCCGGTGTCGCTCGAGTTTGAGAAAAGATAAGCTGCGAGATCGGAGAGGAGGGAGTTTTCTTTCATCGTCACTGTCTTTGCGCGTGAGTCTCCAGGACCCTCTGATTGATCGTGAAGCCCAGGCCAGGTCGGTCCGGGATCTCTATCATACCGTCCTTTACAGACACAGCGTCCTCGACAAGATCGTGGATCATCGGATTTGCGCCGAGGGAATATTCGATGACGAAGCTTGCCGGAGAGGCCGCGCACACGTGCAGACCGGAAAAGAAGCAGGGCGCCCCAGCCCAAAGATGCGGTGCGAAACGGAGGTTGAAGGCGCTGGCGAGCGAACTGATGCGCATCGCTTCCGTAATGCCACCGCAGAAAGCCGGATCGGGCTGGAATATGTCTGCGGCCCGGAGCATCGCAAGATCTCGGAAGGCGAAACGCGTCGCCTCGCTCTCGCCGGCAGCGATCGGCACGTTCCCGGCCGCGCGCACCTCCGCCATGCCCGGCTTGTCATCGGCTATGACAGGCTCCTCGAACCAGGCGAGGTCGCAGTCCGCAACCATCTGGATAAAGCGCTTCGCTTCGCCAACAGTATATGTGCCATGCGCATCGACCATTAGATCGACGTCGGGGCCGACAGCTTTGCGAGCGGCACGCACGCGCGCTGCCGAGACATGCGGCGCACCGTCCATCGCGCCGACGCGCATCTTGACTGACTTGAAACCGCCTGCCGCGATATAGGACCGGAGCTGCTCGCCGATCCGGTCCGTGCTCTCCCAACCGCCCGAGGCATAGGCAGGCAAGCGGTCCGCCTTGCGGCCACCCAGCAGCTTCCAGACTGGGACGCCGAGCGACTTGCCGAGGATGTCCCAGAGCGCTATGTCGACCGCACTGATCGCAGCGACCGAAAGGCCGCGCCGCGCGATCTCGGGCATGGCGTGACCCGAACTCGCCGCCGTCTCGTGGCGTACACCGTTGTAGAGCATTTCCCATATGGTGAAGATGTCGCCAGGATCGCGGCCGATGAGCTTGGGCCCTACCTCGTGATTGATCATGTGCACCAGCGTGCCATAGCTGCCGGCACTGCCCGCGGCATTCTTACCTTCCCCCCAGCCCACAATGCCGTCGTTCGTCTCGATACGCAGGATCGCACTGTCGAAGGTCATCAGGCGGCCGAAGTCGCTGCGGTGCTGACGGCTCGCCTCGATGGGAATCTTGACCCACCAGGCCTCGACGCTTTTGATACGCATGTCTCTGCCCCCGCTCCTCAAGGCCCGCGGTGGGCCGCGGGAGATATCTTCCATTCGTTACTTGATCAGCGGCAGGATCGTCTCGGCGGTGATCCGCATCTGATCGTCGTAGAATTTCTCGGTGAGCAGGCTCGAGCCGTGATCCTGGATAAATTTCAGCTGTTCCGGGGGGATGTCGACGGGGTTGCGCTCGACCATGTCGGGATATTTGGTGGCAGGCGTCCGGTCAACCGGAGCGACGAATTCGTTGGTGACGGCGCCGTCGTAACCGATCTCCTTCAGCGTGCCGATGATCTTCGGCCAGTCGAGGTGGCCGAGGCCGGCGGCGAAACGATTATTATCGGCGACGTGGAAGTCGAACAGGCGTTTCCCGGCGAGCCGGATCGCCTCATAGATGTCTTCCTCTTCGATGTTCAGGTGGAAGGCATCCAGGCAGACTCCGCATTCAGGGCTGACGGCATCGGCGAGCGCCAGCGCTTGGGCGGCACGGTTGAAGAAATAGGTCTCGAAACGGTTGAGCGGCTCGACGGCAATCCGCACCCCCCTCTTTTGAGCGTGAGCAAAACACTCCCTGGTGGCGTCCACCACCCATGTCCACTCTTCCTCCTCGGTCCCATCCGGCACCACCTTGCCGACTGTTGCCGGTACGAGCGTGAGGATCTCGCCCTCGAGTTCGCTGACCATGGTGATGACGCTCTTGACATAGTCCACGGACCGGGCGCGCTGGCCCTCATCCCTGGCGGCAAGATTTCGCTCGCCGAGCGTCAGGGTAACAGCGCCCCAGCAGCGGATGCCATGCTCTTTCAGCAGCGCACGCGTCTCCTTCACGTCGTACTGTGCCGGCTCGCCGGATATCTCGATACTCTCGTAGCCATATTTTTTGATGCGTTTCAGCGTGACGGCGAGCGGTTCAGCCCGCATCCAGTTGTGCGTAGAAAGATGCATGAGGTTCCTCCTAGACTGTTGCGGCCAAGCTCGACAGCAGCTTGGCATCGAAACGTCACCTTATGATGGCCAATCTCATTACCGGCGGCCATCTGGTTTGGCCAATTTTTGTTATCTGAAAGCTCTAACCCAATTCCCGAGCGTCCGCAAGACGGCCTCAAAATGTCGAGAAAGTCGGCGTATTCGGTTGTTTGTCGCTGTATTTCCCGCTCATGCGCGGAATCCCCGCTCCCAGTGGTGAGCGCAGCGGCTTGACCAGAGCCGCCATTTTGGTATGACCAGATTTGGGAAGTGATAAGCGCGGACGCCGCAACGCAGTGGCGAAGTGCCAAGGGGGAGAGATGAAGATCGGCATGTGCATGTTCCTCTGGACGACAGCTGTCGGCCCAAAACACGAGGCACTGTTACGCGATATCAAGGAGACGGGTTTTGATGGCGTCGAGATCCCGATCTTTTCGGGCAAACCCGACGACTACCGACGGCTGGCGGCGTTGCTCGACCGGATCGGTCTGGAACGGACCGCCGTTTCCGCCATGGGCGACCTCCGGATGAACCTGATCGCTTCCGACGCGGCAACCCGCAGACGCGGCATTGACTACGTGAAATGGGCAATCGACTGCAGCAATGCGCTTGGCGCGACTATGCTGAGCGGGCCGCTGCATTCGACGCTCGGCAAATTTTCCGGAAGCGGGCCAAGCGCGGCGGAACTCAAGCGCTCGGTTTCCTCGCAATTGGCGATTGGCGATCATGCAGCAAAGCACGGCGTTACGATAGGACTTGAGGCGCTGAACCGTTTCGAATGTTACCTGTTCAACACGATGGACGACCTTGCGGCCCATATCGACGCGGTCGGACATCCGAATATCCGTGCCATGTACGACACGTTTCACAGCAATATCGAAGAAACCGATCCTGTCGGCGCTTTTACGCGCAACAGTGACCGCATCGTGCATGTCCACATTTCGGAGAACGACCGCGGCGTTCCAGGGCGTGGCAACATTCCCTGGGCGGAGACGTTCAGGGCACTGCGCGCGAGTGGCTACGACGGATGGCTGACAATCGAAGCCTTTGGTCGGGCGCTCGAGGAGCTCGCCGCCGCAACGAAGGTCTGGCGCGACTTTTTCGAGACACCGGAATCGGTTTATCGTGAAGGGTACCGTCATATCCGCGACGGATGGGAGGCGGCGGCATAACCGCCAACCGACCAAAGGTTTCGGTGCCGGCAGGGCTGCACAGCACGGCAGACGGCGGACACGGCCGAGCTGCCAGAAGGAATGCGGGGGGCGCGCTGCTCACGCAGACCGCCGGTTTCTCTCGCTTGCCGGCAAGAGGTGCGTTTTCAGCGCGTCCGTCTCGTGCCTCAGCCGATGGCCATCAGGCTCGCATTGCCGCCGGCCGCCGCTGTGTTGATCGAAGTCGACACTTCTTCCAGCAGCCAGTTGAGGCAGTAGGCTTCGGGATCGCTCGCCAGTTCCTCGCTTGTCGCGGCCTGGACCAGCAGAAGCGGGCCGGGCAGCGCGGCGATCTTCCGGTTGACGGCAAGAACCCTGTCGCGGTCCCCTTCGACGAGCGCACCGGAGAAAGGCCCGTCCTTTTCCCAATCCGATGTCCAGGAAAGACGCCCGGCCACAGCTGCCGGAAGGTCCGCCAGGACAGGCTTCGATATCGAACCCGCGTCGATGACGACGTGGTTACCGGTGGAAAGGGCCGCGGCGATCTGGCGGTGCAGTCCGGTTTCGGTCTGCGGCACGAGCAGGATACGGCCGCGCGGATGGAGCGCATAGAGATTGCGCTCGCCGACAGGGCCGGTGAGCTCACGTTCGAGCCCGAGCGCCGATCGGCTCGCATAGCCGCGCGCCGCTTCCCCTTCGACCGTCAGGCCCTTCTTATCGAGCCAGACGATGTAATCGCGAAGGGCGAGGTCGGTATGAACGGAATCCTGCTGCGGCGGCACCGGGGCGCGCTGCACCAGCCGGCCGATATAGAGCGGGCCGCCGGCCTTCGGACCGGTTCCCGACAGGCCACGGCCGCCGAAAGGCTGCACGCCGACGACAGCGCCGATGATGTTGCGGTTGACGTAGAGGTTGCCGGCCTTGATGCGGCTCGTCACATGGGCGATCGTTTCGTCAAGCCGGGTGTGAAGGCCGAATGTCAGGCCGTAACCCGAGGCGTTGATGTCGTCGATCAGCCGATCGAGGCCGTTTCTCTTGAAGCGGACGACATGCAGGACCGGACCGAAGATCTCCCTCGTCAGGTCAGACAGCGACTTGATCTCGATGATCGTCGGTGGAACGAAGGTGCCTTTTGCTGCGCTTTGCGGCAGCGGCAGCTGCTCCACCTTGCGGCCGGCGGCCCGCATCGCTTCGATATGCTGGTCGATCTCCGCCTTCGCGCCGTCGTTGATGACAGGCCCGACATCGATACTCAGGCGATCGGTGCGGCCGATGGTCAATTCACGAAAAGCCCCCTTCAGCATAGCGAGCGTCCGGTCGGCGACGTCGTCCTGCAGGCAGAGGACGCGCAACGCCGAGCAGCGCTGGCCGGCGCTGTCGAAAGCCGATGTCACGACGTCGGCCACGACCTGTTCGGCCAGGGCGGACGAATCGACGATCATGCCGTTCTGGCCGCCGGTTTCGGCAATCAGCGGGATCGGCTTGCCGGTCGCTGACAGGCGCTCGGCGAGCTGCGCCTGGATCATGCGGGCAACTTCGGTCGAGCCGGTAAACATGACACCTGCCGTTTCCCGAGCCCCGACCATGCCGGCGCCAAGGCGGCCGCTGCCGGGCACGAATTGCAGGGCGCCGACGGGCACACCGGCCTCGTGGAGAATCTTGACGCTCTCCGAAGCGATGATCGGCGTCACACCGGCAGGTTTCGCCAACACGGGATTGCCGGCGACGAGGGCAGCGGCAACCTGGCCGGTGAAAATCGCCAGCGGGAAGTTCCACGGGCTGATGCAGACGATCGGGCCGAGCGGCAGATGCGAGGGCCCGAGGGTCTTGCGCGCCTGATCGGCATAATAGCGCAGGAAATCGACCGCCTCGCGCACTTCGCCGACGGCGTTGGCGGCGGATTTGCCGGCTTCGCGCATGACGATGCCCATCAGCACCTTGATACGGGCCTGCATAATGTCGGCGGCCCGATCGAGACATGCGGCACGCTCTGCCGGCGGCACGGCCGCCCATTGCGGCGCATACTCGGCTGCCATCGCAACAACGCGGGCGGCTTCCTCGACCTTCAGCTCGGTCACTGTGCCGACGACATCGCTGTGATCGGCAGGATTGGGGACATCGCGCGTCACGCCATCCGTGGAGCCATCGGCGAGAATCGGAACCGCATGCCAGGGCATCGCAGCCGTGGAAGCCAGCGTCTCCGCCAGATCCGAAAGCGTGGCTTCGCTCGAGAGATCGAGGCCGCTCGAATTGGTCCGGGCGCTGCCGTAAAGCGCCTGGGGCGCGGCAATCTGCACATGCGGGGCGCCGACGACGGGCATGGCCGCGACGGTCTCGGCCGGATCGGCGATCAGCGCCTCGACCGAAACATTGGGATCGGAAATGCGATGCACGAAAGAGGAGTTGGCGCCGTTTTCGAGCAGGCGGCGGACGAGATAGGCTAGCAGCGTCTCATGCGTCCCGACGGGGGCATAGATGCGGCAGGGCCGGTCGAGCTTATCCTTGCCGACCACCTCGTCATAGAGCGGTTCGCCCATGCCGTGCAGGCACTGGAACTCGTATTTGCCGACTGCGAAGTCGGGCCCTGCCAGATGATAGATCGTGGCGAGCGTCTGCGCATTGTGGGTGGCGAATTGCGGGAAGACGGCATCGGCGGCGGCAAGCAGCTTGCGCGCGCAGGCGATGTAGGCGACGTCCGTATAGATCTTGCGGGTATAGACCGGAAAATCGTCGAGACCATCCAGCTGAGCGCGCTTGATCTCCGCATCCCAATAGGCGCCCTTGACGAGCCGGACCATCATCCGGCGCCCGGAGCGGCGGGCGAGATCGATGATGTAATCGAGCACGAAGGGGCAGCGCTTGCCATAGGCCTGCACGACGAAGCCGAGCCCGTTCCATCCGGCAAGCTCCGGAGCAAAGCAGAGTTCTTCGACAAGATCGAGCGAAAGCTCCAGCCGGTCGGCTTCCTCGGCATCGATATTGAGGCCGATATCATAGGACTTGGCGAGAGCGGCGAGCGCCTTGACCTTCGGCAGCAACTCGCCCATCACCCGGCCGGCTTGCGCTCTCACATAGCGAGGATGCAGGGCCGAAAGCTTGATCGAAATCCCGGGGCCGTCATAAATGCCGCGCCCATCCGCTGCCTTGCCAATGGCATGAATCGCCTTCTCGTAATCCTTGAAATAGCGCTCGGCGTCTGCTGCGGTTGTCGCCGCCTCGCCCAGCATGTCGTAGGAATAGCGGAAGCCGCGCGCTTCGAGCGGCCGGGCGCGCTTCAGCGCCTCCTCGATCGTTTCGCCGGTGACGAACTGCTCGCCCATCATGCGCATCGCCATATCGACGCCGCGGCGGATGACCGGCTCGCCGGCACGCGCGATCAGCCGCGTCAGCGCCGCCGACAGGCTGCGGTCGTTGACCGTCGAGGTGAGCTTGCCGGTGACGACGAGACCCCAGGTGGCGGCGTTGACGAACATGGATTTGCCGCCGCCGATATGCGAGGTCCAGTTGCCCTCGGCGATCTTGTCGCGGATCAGCGCATCGCGGGTGTCCGTATCGGGAATGCGCAGCAGTGCTTCGGCAAGGCACATGAGCGCCACGCCTTCCTGGCTGGAAAGCGAATATTCCTGAACCAGCCCTTCGACGCCGGTGCCCTTGTGCTTGGCACGCAGCGCCTCGATCAGAGTGCGGGCCGTGTTGCGGATATCATAACGCTTCGCCTCGGAAACGCGTGCGGCGGCAACGAGCGGCGGCAGGCATTCGGTTTCCGGGCGGCGATAGGCGGCCGTGATTGCCTGGCGAAGCTCGGATTGCGGCCGGATCGGCGGCGCGAAGGCGGCGAATGGCGCGCCCTCAGCGGGATCAATGGAGGAGGCGGGGTCGATCGCTGCGTTCAACATGGGAGTCCCTGTTCAATCAAAATCTGTTTAGCGGATAAATGGAACACCTGGCTCGTCATCCCAGAGTGCATCATCCAGAAAAGCCGGACCGGAATATTCCGTCTCGCGAAGCGGGCGCGCCTCCGGCTTGTCGCGCTTGAGGGTGAATGCGGCCGCAACCGCTCTTATCGCCACCGGCCTGTAGTGGACGAGCAAGTCCGGCTTCTGATCGTCATCGATTTGTTTCCCGTGCATCCATGATCCCCCTGTGGTGCGGCGCCGCTGCCGATCCCGGCAATGCGCCAGACGCTCACGCCGTCCTCCCATTTGCCGACGCATAATCTATCACAGCCGCAAATCGCGATCTCACTTGATTTTAGCCATTTTCAAGCTGTATGAACTTATAAACCGATCGCCAAGAGTTCATATGGCCACAGAAACCGACACATATAGTGATTTGGACCAGTTCGACAGAAAGATCCTCGCGGCGCTGGCCGAGGATGGCAGGTTGTCGATCACCGATCTCGCGGCGCGCGTCGGGCTTTCGAAGACGCCTTGCCAGATCCGCTTCAAGCGGCTGATCAACGACGGCTATATCGAAGGCTTCAAAGCCGTCCTCAACCCCGCGAAAATGCAGCTCGACCATATTGCCTTCGTCGAGGTGAAACTTTCCGACACCCGCGAGGCTGCGCTCAAAAGCTTCAACGAGGCCATCAAGAAGATCAGGGAGGTCGAAGAGTGCCACATGATCGCCGGCCGGTTCGACTATCTCCTGAAGATCCGCACCCGCGATATCGGCCGCTACCGCCGCGTTCTCGGCGAACGCATCTCGACCCTGCCGCATGTTGCCAACACTTCGACAAATGTCGCGATGGAAACGATCAAGGAAGGCTGGGACAAATTCGGTTCGAGTCTTTCGTGATCATGAACGTCTAAGCCGTTGGGGCAGTTGCCTCGCGGGCCGCGCAGCCGTGTCTCGGTTTCCTGCCGCGTGCGCTTGGTTTCATCGGCAACGATCGGCCTGGCGCTGCTGACCACCTCATTCGTGCTGCAGAACGACGCCCGTGATACACCCTCCCCTTATGCCTGGGCGACGCGCTGACCTCCCCAGAACGCGCCTTCGACGGTCTTGCTTTCACACAAAGCACGCCATCTGATGTAGTCAGGCAAGACCGCCAAGGCAGACGAACAGCCGACGGCGGAATCTGAGAATGAGGAGCACGATGGATCACAGCCCGCAAGTATCGGCGAGCGAAGAGAACGAACCACGCCGGCTGCGATATCTCCCCTGGGAACGCATCGCGTCGGACCTCGACCATCCCACTCACCTCGCCCGCAAAGCCGCGCTCAGGCGGTCCTGCGGCGCGGAACTGGCAGAGACCTCCTATGTCGCGGAGAACGCCGCGATCTTCACCGAAAGCCTGACGATGGGCGAGCGGTCGTGGATTGCGGGGCACGCTCTCGTGCGCGGCGATGTCATCCTCGGCGACGATTGTTCCGTCAATCCCTATGCCTGCGTTTCCGGAAAGGTGACGTGCGGCAATGGGGTCCGCATTGCCTCGCATGCATCGATCGTCGGCTTCAATCATGGCTTCGACGATCCTGATCGCCCCATACACCGCCAGGGCGTCATCAGCCTCGGCATCGCCATCGGTGACGACGTCTGGATCGGCGCCAATTGCGTGATCCTCGACGGCGTCACAATCGGCAAAGGCGCCGTCATTGCCGCCGGGGCAGTCGTTACGGGGGATATTCCCCCCATGGCGATCGCCGGCGGCGTCCCTGCGCGGGTGCTGCGGCGTCGGGGCAGCGCGCCCCCGAAATCCACAGCGAGAAACATTGAAGACCAGTTGGTCAGGCTCGGACAGAAGGCGAAGGAGCAATGGCCGGAGATTCTTGCGCGCTGGAAAACCGAGGTTTCCTATGAATCGCTCGAGGCGGATGGCGTCAAAAGGCCGGCGATCCGGCATCTCTGTGATGCGATCGAGATCGCAGCCGGTTTTGGCCAGCTGCCGCCCGGCCTCGATCCGTCCGAGACAATCGAGCGGCTACAAGGCCTCCAGGATCGCGACACAGGCCTTTTTCCTGAAGACCGTACGGGCGTGCACGGAACGTCGCTGAGGGATGATCCGAAAGCGCTCTACAATGTTCTTTCGGTCGGCTACGCGCTTGAACTGCTCGGCTCGAATCCGCGGCATCCTGTCGGGGCGGTCGATCTCGATGCCGGAGAGCTGGACGAATGGCTGAGTGCGCTGCCCTGGCAAAGCAGGGCATGGCACGCCGGCAGCGCGGTCGACGCCATCGGCACGGCCATGTATTTCAACGCCCGGTACTTCGGCCTCCGGCAATCGCGCCAACCGCTGTTCGAGTGGCTGAACCGCAATGCCAACAGCGTCTCCGGCCTATGGGGCGAGCCGACGGCGCTGGAGGGATGGCTCCAGCCGGTGAACGGTTTTTATCGCCTGACACGCGGCACTTACGCCCAGTTCGGCGTTCCGCTTCCGCACCCCCACGCCGCCCTCGAAACGGTTCACCTCAACTACCGCAACCACAAGGGCTTCGTCGGCGCGAAGCATAATGCCTGCAACCTGCTCGACACGATCCATCCCCTGCTGCTGATTGCCCGACAGACCGATTATCGGCGGGCAGATGGTCAGTCGATTGCCCGTGATCTCATTGCAAGGGCGCTGGACAGATGGCGGGACGGCGAGGGATTCCCGTTCGCCGATGGTACCGAGCCGAGCCTGCAGGGAACGGAGATGTGGCTTTCGGTCATCCACCTATCGGCTGATTTCCTCGGCCTTGCGGATCGTTTCGCCTTCATTCCCAAGGGCGTACACCGGACGGCAACGCCCGGGCTCGGCCTGTAATCAACCAGGCGGCGGCGAGTTTGCGGGCATTGCTGCACCTGGCCTCGACCGCACGATCACTTTGTAGCGATCTTCGGCGGCAAGCTCGTTTGTCTCGAAGCGCACCAGGGCTCCGTCCTCCGGAAAGTGCCGATCAGGCAGCCGTCGGCTCGATCACCCGGTGACACGCAGGACCAGCAGCTGGCCGAGCCGTCCTCGAGGGCAGCGACCTGCCGGCTGACGCTTGCCTGGGTGACGCATGCTCAATCTCGAAAGCCTGATCGACGAGCCGGCTCCGGGAGCATCAATCTGGAAACCCAGGGTCACGACGAAGGCGCGGAGCGGCTGGACAGCTTCCCTGGGAGGATATCTGAAACGGTCTCGTGTTCAGTGCGCTCTCAAAGCCGCCGCGCGATGCTGCGAGGGCGTCTGCCCGAATGTGCGCTTGAACGTCCTCGTGAATTGCGAAGCGTTTTCGAAGCCGACATCGAGCGCGATCTCGATCAGCGGCGCCTTCGACTGGGCAAGGATCGATTTTGCCCGTTCCATGCGGACGCGATTATAGGCCTTGGCGGGAGACATTCCGGTCTTCTCGATGAAGATCCTCTCCAGCTGCCGCCTGGATAGCCCGACCATGGCGGCAAGCTTCTCGATCGGCATGCTGCCATCGACGAACTGCTCCATGGTAATCATCGCCGCCTTGACGCGGGCGTCGTCATAATCGTCGTAGAGCGGACGCCTGGGCTGAATGTCGGCCGGAGCGCGGGCCTTCTCGATCTGCAGCACTTCAAGCGCATTCCGTTCGGCATCGCGGCTGATGTATTTCCTGACCAGCAGCGCCGCCATATCGGCACTGCTGCTGCCGCCGGCGCAGGACCCACGCTGGCGATCGAGATTGAAGAGCCGGTCGGAGCGAACGCTGAGGTCGGGGAACCGCTCGCGGAACTCCTTATAATGCAGCCAGCTGACGCAGGATTCATGCCGCTTCATCAGGCCCGCCGCGGCAAGGATGAAGGTACCGGTGCACACGCCGATCAGCGGCACCTTCTTGGCATCCGCCTGCTTGAGGAAGGTGATGGTCTGCTGATCGACGGGGTTCTCCACGCTCAGAAGGCCGCCGACGACGGCGATATAGTCGAAGCGCGTGGGATCGACGAAGTCCGACGTCGGAGCGACCTGGACGCCGCAGCTCGAGGTGATCAGGTGCCGCGTGCTGCCGATCACCTGCCAGTCGGCAAGCACCCGTCCGGAACGGTCCTGCTCGTCGCTGGCAAGCCGCAGCGTATCCACGAACAGCGCAAAGGCGGACAACGTGAACGACCGCGACAAGACAAACCCAACCTTGAGACGGGCGGCGGGTTTCGCAGCGCCGTCTGCCTGCCGATGCTGCCCAGGTCGGATATTCATCTCATCACCGTTTCTGAATGCGCTCATCTAATCTGAAAACCGTGCGCCAGCGGGTGCCGATCGTCAACACAAATGGTGTTGTGGCCGATGACGCGCGCCCAGCCTCCGCAAGTGAACCAAGAGTTCATCACGATAATCAATACCACGAAGCGATCGACGCATTGATCGAAGCCGCGATATCGATCATCCTGATCGCGCCGTAGATCATTTCTCCCCAGATATTCAGACATTTTGCCGATGTCATTCCGAATGCCTCGAACTGGGCCGAGGGACATCAATGGTCCCGCCGCGGCGATTGATACTATCGCGGGGTCACTGCTTGTGGCCGACGTCGAGGCGAATTGCCGGAGCCGTAAGCCGCGAATTGAGAGCCGCCCTCGATCAATAGATGCCGAACTCGATCGGGGAGCGCCGGCACGCCAGCGCTCCCCGGAAGGTTCAGGCAGCCAGGACGCCGCTCTTCTTGGCGGTCCAAGTTGCGATATAGTCCATCAGGCCGGGCGAGAGACAATCATAGGGCTCGAGGCCCAACGCTTTCAGCTGCGCCCTGACGGCGTCCATCTTCGAAGGATCGAAGCCGCTTTCGATGATCGACGATACGAACGCCGCAAAAGTCGGCCTTGCCCAGCCGCCCTCCTGGAAGCGCTCCGGGTGGACGAAGGACAGTCCCTGGAAAGGATGTTCGCGCTCGACCGGCCCGTACATATGCACGCCACATTCCTTGCAGGCATGCCGCTGGATCAAGGCTGCGGAATCGACGACTGCGAGCTTGTCGCCGTTTTCCAGCACCTCGACGCTTTCGGTCGGCGCTACAGCCACAACCGAGAAGACGGCGCCTTTCGGCTTCCAGCACTTGGTGCAGCCGCAGACGTGGTTGTGGGCGATGTCACCCTTGATCCTCACCTTGACCGGGTTGCTCGCGCAGTTGCACACGAGCGTTCCGCCTGCGAAAGCAGCGTCAGTCGCTCGAAAGCCTGAATCCACTGCGGGATGTATGGCTATGCTGGTCATCGCTTTTCTCCTTCCCTCCCTGGCCGTTTGCATTATGCCCGGCCGAGCTCTGCAACTACTTTGCCAGCCTCTGCGCGTGCCAGCGCAGATGGTCCTCCATGAATGTGGAAATGAAGAAGTAGGAATGGCCGTAGCCTTCCTGCATGCGAAGCCTGAGGTCGATATCAGCCGCCTCGCAGGCTTGCCTGAGTTCGTCGGGGCGCAAACCGTCCTCCAGGAAGCTATCCGCCGTTCCCTGGTCGACGAGCAGTTCGGGGATCCGATGCCCGTCCTCGATCAGCGAGCAGGCGTCATAGGCCCGCCAGGTCTTTTCATCGGCGCCGAGATATTTTCGGAAGGCCGGTCTCGACCAGCCGGAAACCGAAGGATGGCTGATCGGCGCGAAGGCCGAGCAGCTGCGGAAACGGTCGGGGTTCTTGAGCGCGATCGTGATCGCGCCATGTCCGCCCATCGAGTGACCGAAGATCCCCTGGCGCTCCATGTCGACCGGAAATTCCGCAGCAAGGAGCCGCGGCAGCTCGTCGACGATATAGCTGTACATGCGATAATTCGCCGAATAGGGCGGCTGGGTGGCGTCGACATAAAAGCCCGCACCCTTGCCGAACTGCCAGTTGTCGGCCTCATCGGGAACGTGGTCACCGCGGGGGCTGGTATCCGGGCAGACAATGACGAGACCGAGTTCGGCGGCAAGCCGCCGATACTCGCCCTTGTCCATGACGTTGGCATGCGTGCATGTCAGGCCGGACAGATACCATAGGACCGGCAGCTTGCCCTCGGCCGCCTGCGGCGGCAGGAACACCGCGAAGGTCATGTCGCAATCGCAGGCCTCGGAACGTTCGACATAGACGCCCTGTGTGCCGCCGTGAGACTTATCAGCCGATATCGTCTTCATTCTCAGTACACCACCACGCCGCGGATGCTTTCGCCCTTGTGCATCAAGTCGAAGCCCTTGTTGATGTCTTCGAGCGGCATCGTGTGGGTGATCATCGGATCGATCTGGATCTTGCCCTGCATGTACCAGTCGACGATCTTCGGCACGTCGGTGCGGCCGCGCGCGCCGCCGAAGGCGGTGCCCATCCAGTTGCGGCCGGTCACCAGCTGGAATGGCCGCGTCGAGATTTCCTGGCCGGCGCCGGCAACGCCGATGATGACCGATTTGCCCCAGCCGCGATGCGAAGCTTCCAGCGCCTGGCGCATCACCTTGGTATTGCCGGTGCAGTCGAAGGTGTAGTCGGCGCCGCCGATCAGGTCGCCGTTGCGCTTGGTCATGTTGACCAGATGGGGAACGATGTCGTCGCCGACCTCCTTCGGATTGACGAAATGCGTCATGCCGAACTTCTCGCCCCAGGCCTTGCGATCCGGGTTGATATCGACGCCGATGATCATGTCGGCGCCGGCAAGCCGCAGCCCCTGCAGCACGTTGAGGCCGATGCCGCCGAGACCGAAGACGATCGCTGTCGATCCGATCTCGACCTTGGCGGTGTTGATGACGGCGCCGATGCCTGTGGTGACGCCGCAGCCGATGTAGCAGACCTTGTCGAAGGGCGCGTCGGGATTGATCTTGGCGAGCGCGATCTCCGGCAGCACCGTGTAGTTGGCGAAGGTCGAGCAGCCCATATAGTGATGGATCTTGTCCTTGCCGATCGAGAAGCGGCTCGTGCCGTCCGGCATCACGCCCTGACCCTGGGTTGATCGAATCGAGGTGCAGAGATTGGTCTTGCGGGAGGTGCAGGAATAACACTCGCGGCATTCCGGTGTATAAAGCGGGATGACGTGATCGCCCTTCTTCACCGAGGTCACACCCGGGCCGACATCGACGACGATGCCGGCGCCCTCATGGCCGAGGATGGCCGGAAACAGGCCTTCCGGATCGGCGCCCGACAGGGTGAAATCATCGGTGTGGCAGATGCCGGTCGCCTTGACTTCCACCAGCACTTCGCCGGCCTTCGGGCCGTCGAGTTGCACGGTCATCACTTCGAGCGGTTTTCCAGCCTGAACGGCAACGGCGGCGCGAACGTCCATTTGATAATCCTTCCTATTAAATCAATCTCGATAGTCAGATATGCTGAGATACGACCGAGAGATCGAAACGATCTTCGGCGGCACCTTTGTCATCCCGGCTCGACCTGACACCAGACGGCGAGAAGCGGCTGGGCCGTACATCGGATCGCGAACGATTGCCCGGCATCGTTCGCGAAGACGGTTCCGGTCGCGGCGGAAAACCATTGGGAATCGCCGAGACGGACTTCGCCCGGCGACAGCAGAATGAAGGCGCGCGGCTGCGTCTGAACATGATCGGGGAAGCGGGTGTAGCGATCCATATAGATCACCCCCACCCGGAGATCTGCTCGTTCCTCCATGCCGCCCGGACCGACCAGAACCGCATGCGAGTGCATGTTGCCGAAGTTCAGGCTTGCAAAGGGGCCGGTCCGGCCGCGTCTCCACAACAGCTTGTCGGCGAGACTCTTGAACTGGCCGGCGATCGCCTCATATTTCCGTCCGGATTTTGCCAGATGACCGATGGCGTCATCCAGACCTTCGGGCACGCCGGGAAGAGGGCCGGCCTCCGGCCGCACCTTGCCTGTCTTGAGCAGCCTCTGCAGGACCTTGCCGGCGACGAAACTGGCCACGGCGGGAGCCTCCGCCGACAGCATCAGCCCGCCGATATCGTTGAGGAATTCCTGCAGCGGTCGAGGACGCCTTTCCCTGCCGATGTCGTGCAGCCTGATATAGGCCGGCTTTTCCTCATCGTTCAGGAGAAGGTCGGCACCAGGTCTGATTGGACGTCCCACCGCACGCGCCACGTTCAGTCTCCTCGCTCAGAGCGCCTTTTGCAATTCCGGCAGTGCTTCAAAGAGATCGGCGACGAGGCCATAGTCGGCGACCTGGAAGATCGGCGCCTCCTCGTCCTTGTTGATGGCGACGATCACCTTACTATCCTTCATGCCGGCGAGATGCTGGATGGCGCCGGAGATGCCGCAGGCGATATAGAGATCGGGCGCCACCACCTTGCCGGTCTGACCGACCTGCCAGTCGTTCGGGGCATAACCGGCATCGACGGCGGCACGGGATGCGCCGACGGCGGCGCCGAGCTTGTCGGCAACCGGCAGGATGACTTCCTTGAACTTCTCAGCCGAGCCGAGCGCCCGACCGCCGGAGATGATGACCTTGGCCGAGGTCAGTTCCGGCCGTTCCGAGGCCGACAGCGCATCGGAGACGAAACGCGACAGCCCCGGATCGGAGACCGCCGGGATCGCCTCGACAGAGGCAGAGCCGCCTTCAGCCGCGGAAGCAAACGAGGCGGTGCGCACGGTGATCACCTTCCTGGCATCGCTTGATTGCACCGTCTGGATGGCGTTGCCGGCATAGATCGGCCGCTTGAAGGTGTCGGCGGAAACGACCTCGATGATCTCCGAGACCTGGGCGACATCGATGAGGGCGGCCACCCGCGGCAGCACCGTCTTGCCGACCGAAGTGGCGGCCGAGACGATCGTGTCGTAGGAGCCGGCGAGCGAGACGATCAGGTCGGCCAGCGATTCGGCGAGATTGTTGGCAAGCGCGTCGCTTTCGGCGAGCAGCACCTTGGAGACGCCGGAAAGTTTTGCCGCCTGATCGGCCGCAGCCCTGGCAGCCTTGCCGGCAACCAGCACATGCACGTCGGAGCCGATCTGGCTTGCCGCCGTCAGCGCCTTGGCGGTCTGGTCGGAAAGGTGATTGCCGTCATGGTCGGCCAGAAGAAGAATGGTCATGATAGTTGCTCCTGTTCCAGCCCGATTACAGCACGCCGGCTTCGTTCTTCAGCTTGTCGACGAGTTCGGCGACCGACTTGACCTTGACGCCGGCCTTGCGGCCGGACGGCTCCTCGGTCTTCAGCACCTTCAGCCGCGGCGTCGTGTCGACGCCGAAATCGGCAGGGCTCTTCTTGTCGAGCGGCTTCTTCTTCGCCTTCATGATGTTCGGCAGCGAGGCATAACGCGGCTCGTTCAGTCTGAGATCGGTGGTGATGACCGCCGGCAGCTTGATCTCGATCGTCTGCAGGCCGCCATCGACCTCGCGGGTGACCTGCGCCTTGCCGTCCCCAATCTCGATCTTCGAGGCGAAGGTTGCCTGGGCTGAGCCCAGCAGCGCCGCCAGCATCTGGCCGGTCTGGTTCGAATCGTCGTCGATCGCCTGCTTGCCGACGATGACAAGCCCCGGCTGCTCGGCATCAGCCACCGCTTTCAGGATCTTGGCGACGGCGAGCGGCTCGACCTGATCGTCGGTCTCGACCAGGATCGCCCGGTCGGCGCCCATGGCGAGCGCCGTCCGCAGCGTCTCCTCGGCCTTGGCGGGGCCGATCGACACGACCACCACTTCTTCCGCCTTGCCGGCCTCCTTCAGCCGCAGCGCTTCTTCCACCGAGATCTCGTCGAACGGGTTCATCGACATCTTCACATTGGCAAGCTCGACACCCGTGCCATCCGGCTTCACCCGGATCTTCACGTTGTAGTCGACAACCCGCTTGACGGGCACGAGAATCTTCATGGCAAGCCCCTTTATCCAAAGCGCGCCGCGATCTTTCAGATTCGCTTGCTCTGCGCTTTAACTCGTTTTTACGTAAGCCGTTGCCGCAACCGCCGCACAGCTTTGCGCGACATGCTTTAGACAGCCGGCCGTCAATGCGACCGCTCGGCAAGCAACGCCCAGAAGGCGAAGAGCGGCGTCTCCGCCGACCGCATGGCATGTTTGATCCTGGGAATATTATAGAACGACCCGCCGATACCAGGCGAGAACCAGTTCCCCTCCCCCTGCTGGAACTCTCCCTTGGACAGCATGAGATAGACTTCCTCCGGCGCATGGTCATGATCGGGATAGCGCACGTGAGGCGCCATCAATGTCACGCCGAACCACAGGTCACTTCGCTCCTCCAATCCACCCGGCCCGACGATCATGGCATTGGCATGCCCATCAACGAAATTGTCGCTGGCCGTGGTGTGGTCATACTTTGTGCGGCGACGCCATTCAAGCATTAGCTCGATGCCTTTGAACCCCTCGATCAATCGCGCCAGCGAAGCATAGGACGTATCGACGGCGAGCGCCATATCGAGGTGAGCGCAGACCGGTAACCGGCTTCCCTCTCCGGCGCGCGCAGTCCCCTGACGCTCCAGCGCCGCGAAGAACTGCCCGATCGAGCGGCGGGCTTCCGGAGCCCTGGCGAACTGGCCGAAAGCGACCGAAGCGGCTTCCAGGAAATGCTGGAGGCTTTTGTTGCGCAGACTCATATCATCCCCTCCCGATCGGCCGACAGGCGGCCGCTCTGACAATCATATATCCTTTGCGATGCGCAGACCGTCATAGACAGCGGCATGCGTATTGCGGGCAGCGACGGCGTCGCCGATCCGGAACAATTGGAACTTGCCCTCTGGATTGCGGATGACGGATTGCGGTTGCCCCTGGAGAAGCTGGTCGTGCGAGACCTCGCCGAGATTATTCGACTTGGGCTTCAGCTCGAAATAGAGTTCGTCGAGCGGGATGGTCCCGTGATTGACGACGATCTGGTCGTAGCTGTGCTGACGGGCAATTCCGCCGTAATCGCTGCCGATGAGGGCGACGAGCTGGTTACCTCTCTTCTCGACGGCCTCCAGCCGATAGGTAACGGTGAAGGTCACGTCGTACTTTTGGAGCGAGCGCATATAGGGAACCAGGTTCATCGCCATGACCTCCGGCGCGAAGGACCGGTCCGGCGTCATGATCTCGACTTTGGAGCCCGCCTTGGCAATGAACTCCGCCGCCTGAAGCGCTGCATGATCGCCGGCGTCGTCGAAAACAAGCACGTTGGTTCCGGGTTTCACATCGCCGGAGATGATGTCCCAAGAGGAGACCACCAGCTCGTTGCCGCTGGTGAGCACCTCGGTATGCGGCAGGCCGCCAGTGGCGATGATGACGACATCGGGGTTCTCCGCCTCGATCGTGTCGGGTTCCGCCCAGGTGTTGAAGTGGAAGGTGACATCGTATTTCTCACACTGGGTCATGCGCCAGTCGATGATGCTGATCATTTCCCTGCGGCGTTCGCTTTGGGCGGTGAGGCGGATCTGACCGCCTGGATTGTTCGCCGCTTCGAAAACCACCACCTGGTGGCCGCGCTCGCCAGCGACGCGCGCAGCCTCCAGCCCGGCCGGGCCGGCGCCGACAATGACGACCTTCTTTCTGACGTCGGCCTTTGCCAGGATATGCGGCATCGTCAATTCGCGGCCGGTGGCGGCATTGTGGATGCAGTAGGCGGCCCCACCTTGATAGATGCGGTCGAGACAGTAGTTGGCGCCGACACAGGGGCGGATATCCTCTTCCCGCTTCTCGATGATCTTGCGGACGATGTGCGGGTCGGTCATGTGGGCGCGGGTCATGCCGACCATGTCGACTTTTCCTGCTGCAATCGCATGTCGCGCCGTGGCGACGTCGGCAATCTTCGCCGCATGAAAGGTCGGGAAGTTGGTCGCGGCGCGGATTTCACCGGCAAAATCCAGGTGCGGTGAGTTCGCCATGCCCTGGATCGGGATGACGTCGGTCAGACCGGCGTCGGTGTCGATATGGCCGCGAATGACGTTCAGATAGTCGATAAGCCCGCTGTCGCGCAGCCGCTTCGAAATCTCTATGCCTTCAGCTTGCCCGTTTCCGCCGGGCAGACACTCGTCCGCCGTATAGCGTACGCCGAGGATGAATTCGTCCCCCACTCTCTCGCGGATCGCCCTGAACACGTCGAAACAGAAGCGCATGCGGTTCTCGAGCGCACCCCCATAGGGGCCGTCGAGTTCGTTGGTGAGCGGAGACGCGAACTGGTCGATCAGGTGGCCGTAGGCCTCCAGCTCGATTCCATCCATACCGCCCGCCTTCATCCGTTCGGCCGCGTCGGCAAAATCCTTGATGATGCGCTCGATGTCCCAATCTTCCACCTTCTTCGGGAAGGCGCGATGCGAAGCCTCGCGAAGATGCGACGGGGCGACGACCGGCAGCCAGTCACCCTTGTCCCAGCGCGTGCGCCGGCCGAGATGGGTAAGCTGGATCATGATCGCCGCACCCTCTTCATGCACGGCGTCGGTCATTTCCCTGATCCAGGGGACGATCTCGTCCTTATAGGCGAGCAAGTTGTTGAAGACGGGCGGACTGTCCCGGGAAACCGCGGCGGAGCCTGCCGTCATCGTCAAGGCCACCCCGCCCTTTGCCCGCTCCACGGTATAGGCCCGATACGTCTCCTTCGGCATGCCGTCCTCGGGATAGGCCGGCTCATGCGCGGTTACGATGATGCGGTTACGCAACGTCAGATGCTTGAGTTGGTAGGGCTGAAGAAGAGGATCGTTCGACATGGGCCGTGGTTCCGGATTAAAAACGTCGAAGCAGACGCTAAGTGCAATGTACACAAGTGTCAATCTTGAAAACAATACAGTCACCATATTCGACACTTATGTACATTTTTCTTGTGCGAGGCCGCGGAATTTGCTAGGAGAGAACGCATGGACCAGGCTTTGAACGACACCGGTTGGCGCGGATCGCACGAGGGATGGCTGGAAGCAGCCTACCAGGCGCTGCTGGAATCTGGCGTGGATTCGGTGAAGATTCTGCCGCTCGCAAAAAAGCTCAATCTCTCGCGGACGAGCTTCTACTGGTTCTTCAAGGATCGGGAGGAACTCTTGAGCGCGCTGGTGGCGCGATGGCGTGAGAAAAACACCGGCAATATCGTCAAACAGTCCGAAGCCTATGCAGAGTCACTGGCCGAAGCGATGCTCAATGTCTTCGATTGCTGGCTGAACACCGATCTCTTCGACGCCAAGTTCGAGTTTGCCGTGCGCAGCTGGGCGCTGCAGTCGGACGAGCTTCTGGCCGAGGTCCACAAGGCCGATCAGATCCGGTTGGAGGCACTCAAACGCATGTTTATGCGGTTCGGAGTACCAGAAACGACATCGGATGTCAGAGCGCGGACAACTTATCTCGTTCAGATCGGGTACATTTCCATGCAGTCGAAGGAGGAACTCGCCGTCCGCATGAAACGGATTCCGGAATATATCGCGATCTACACGGGCGAAGTGCCGCAGCAGAGGGAGCTCGACCGCTTCTTCGCGCGGCACGGCTATAGGTCCGGCTGAGGAAACCGAGATGAGCGTTTCCTTGAGGATTGGTATTATTGGCGGTGGCGGCTGGCTTGGTGGAGCCATCGCGGGCTCGATCCTCGATTCCGGCCTGGTTGATGCTCGAAATCTCTGCCTCTCCTATCGCAGCCGACAGCCCGACTGTTTCCCGGATTCCTTCTGGACCAGGGACAATCAGGAGCTTACCGACCGCTCTGATGTGGTCCTTCTCTCCGTCCGCCCCGATGACTGGCATCCGCTCGCCGTCGACGCCTCCGGCAAGCTCGTCATCTCAGTCATGGCCGGCATTCGCCTGAGCGCCCTTTCGGAGCGCCACAAGACCGGCCGCGTCGTTCGCGCCCTGCCAAATGCCGCTGCCGAAGTGGCAAAATCCTATACGCCATGGATCGGGGCGAGCGGCATCACTGGAGATGACCGGGCCATGGTCCGCGCGATCTTCGAGACCTGCGGATCTGAGGACGAAGTCGCAAGGGAAAGCGACATCGATTACCTCACAGGCCTTGCCGGCTCAGGGCCGGCATTCCCGGCGCTGCTCGCCGCCGCCATGATGCGCCACGCCGTCGCCCGCGGCCTGCCCGCCGAGGTTGCGCGCCGCGCCGTCAATACGGTGATATCAGGCGCCGGCCGGCTGCTGGAGCGCCGCAACGAATGTCCCGACAACGTCGTTCAAACCTTTCTCGACTATCGCGGCACCACCGCGGCAGCCATCGAAGGCATGCGCGCCGCCGGGTTCGACGCTGCGGTGGGGGAAGGACTATCGGCAGCATTCAAGAAATCGGTGAGTATGGGAGCTGTTTCCTGACGACCGTTGAGGGTGGGTACTGCGGCACCCCGCCTGGCCAGATCAGCCGCTAAATAGAGGGAACGAGAATGAAGAAACTACTTGCATCGACATGCTTGACGTTCGGCCTGATCGGCGGCGCGTCCTTCGCCGGCGCCGCCGAATGCGGCAGCGTCACCATCGCCAGCATGAACTGGCAAAGCGCCGAAGTTCTCTCCAATCTGGACAAGTTCATCCTGAACGAAGGTTACGGCTGCAGCGCCGACATCACCGTCGGCGACACTGTCCCGACGATCACCTCCATGGCCGAAAAAGGCCAGCCGGATATCGCGCCCGAAGCATGGATCGACCTCCTGCCTGACGTCGTCAAGAAGGGCACCGAAGAAGGCCGCATCGTTCAGGTCGGCTCGCCACTGCCGGATGGCGGCGTACAGGGCTGGTGGATTCCGAAATATCTCGCCGACGCCCATCCCGATATCAAAACGATCGGCGATGCGCTGAAGCATCCGGAACTCTTCCCCGATTCTGAAGATCCGAAGAAGGGCGCCGTCGTCAATGGCCCGCAGGGCTGGGGCGGCACGGTCGTCACCTCGCAGCTCTACAAGGCGTTTGATGCCGAAAAGGCGGGCTTCACCCTCGTCGACACCGGCTCTGCCGCCGGTCTCGACGGTTCGATCGCCAAGGCTTACGAGCGCAAGGAAGGCTGGGTCGGCTATTACTGGGCGCCGACCGCTCTGCTCGGCAAGTATCAGATGGTCAAGCTGGAAGCCGGCGTGCCGGAGGATGCCGCCGAGTGGAAACGCTGCATCACCGTTGCCGACTGCCCCGATCCGAAGCCGGCGGCATGGCCGGTCGATCACGTCGTCACCCTGGTTGCCAAGCCTTTCTCCGAAAAGGTCGGGCCTGAGGTCATGGACTACCTGAAGAAGCGCTCCTGGAGCAACGACACCGTCAACAAGCTGATGGCCTGGATGACGGATAATCAGGCGACCGGCGAAGACGGCGCCAAGCACTTCCTGGAAGAAAACAAGGACATTTGGACCAAGTGGGTCTCGCCTGAAGCAGCCAAGAAGATCGAAGCTGCTCTCTAGAAAATTGCGGTGCGCGAAAAGCGCACCGCCCTCACGCGCCGACAAAATCAAAAAGACTGCTACGGCTCTTTGACAAAAGGGGAACCGAGATGGAATGGTTTTACAAATTCCCGCACATGAACGATGACGCGCTTCGGAATCTGAAGAAGGCGATCGATGACGGCTTTCGCGGCTTTACCCGCAGCTATGGCGACGGCATCGAAAGCCTCTTCGTTCCGCTGCAGCACTTCCTCATCGCCGCCGAACGCTTCATGACGCAGACGCCATGGCCGATCATCACCTTGATCGTCCTCGTCATTGCATGGTTTGCGAGCCGCAGCTTGAAGATCGTCGTCGGCTGCCTGGTGACGCTGATGCTGATCGGCTACTTCGACATGTGGGACGACACGATGCGGACGGTCTCGATGATCTTCGTCTGTACCGTGCTCTCCATCGCCATCGGCATCCCGATCGGGATCCTGATGGCTCGCTCCGACCGGCTGCAGCGCGTCGTCAATCCGATCCTCGACGTTATGCAGACGATGCCGAGCTTCGTCTATCTCATCCCCGTCGTCATGCTGCTCGGCATCGGCAAGGTGCCTGGTCTGATCGCCGTCGTCATCTACGCGATCCCGCCGATGATCCGCTTGACCGATCTCGGCATCCGCCTGGTGGACAAGGACGTGCTGGAAGCGGCCGACGCCTTCGGGACGTCGCGGTCTCAGAAGCTTTTCAAGGTGCAGCTACCGCTGGCGCTTCCTACCATCATGGCCGGCATCAACCAGACGATCATGATGGCGCTCGCCATGGTGGTCATCGCTTCCATGATCGGCGTCCAGGGTCTCGGCCAGCCGGTGCTCAAGGCGATCGCCAACCAGTACTTCACGCTGGGCATTTTCAACGGCCTTGCCATCGTCGGCATCGCCATCATCTTCGACCGGGTCAGCCAGGCATATGGCAAAAGGCTCCAGAAGCATCAGGAGACCGTCCATGGCTGAGCATCGTTTCGGCGGCATCAAGATCCGCCACCTCTACAAGATCTTCGGCCCCAATCCCGCCTCTTATGTCGAAGCGGTGCAGAAGGGGCTGACGAAGACCGAACTCAACGAAAAGCACGGTCACGTCCTGGGCCTCAGGGATATCAATGTCGAGATCCCCTCCGGCTGCATTCAGGTCATCATGGGCCTTTCCGGTTCGGGCAAATCGACGCTCATTCGCCACATCAATCGCCTGATCGATCCGACATCCGGCGAAGTGCTGGTCGACGGCGTCGATGTTGTGAAGATGAACGAAGCCGAATTGCGGACGTTTCGGCGGCAACAGACGGCGATGGTGTTTCAGAAATTCGCACTTCTGCCGCACCGCAATGTCCTCGACAACACCATCTTCGGTCTCGAAGTGCAGGGGATGGAGCGTGCGAAAGCCGTTGAAATCGCCATGCGCTGGATCGAGCGCGTCGGGCTGAAAGGCTTCGAGCAAAAATACCCGAACCAGCTTTCCGGCGGCATGCAGCAGCGCGTCGGCCTGGCGCGGGCCCTTTCCAACGATGCGCCGGTGCTTCTGATGGACGAAGCCTATTCGGCGCTCGATCCCTTGATCCGCACGGATATGCAGACTGTCCTTCTCGACATTCAGAAAGAGATCAAGAAGACCATCGTCTTCATCACCCACGATCTCGACGAGGCTTTGCGCCTGGGCGACCAGATCGCCATCCTGCGCGACGGCGAAGTGATTCAGCAGGGCACCAGCCAGGACATCGTGCTGCGCCCGGCCGACGATTACATCGCCAACTTCGTCAAGGAAGTGAACCGAGGCCGGGTCGTCCATGTCGAAGCCGTCATGACACCTTTGCACTCCGCCGCAGCGCCTGGCGGCTTGACGATCGCATCGGGTACGACCGTGGAAGAAGCCGTCCGAATACTGGCTTCGACACCGAACGACGATGCCAGGGTGGTTTCGCCGTCGGGAGAAACCTTGGGCCTTGTCACCTTCCGCCAGCTCGCCGGTGCAATGGTGAACTCGCAGGAGGTGGCTCCCCCACGCGAAAGCGCCCTTTCGATCGCGCTCTGAACCTACGGGCGCGGGCTCTCCCGGTCTGGCCGGCGGCACCGACGTTCGGCGCGTCACCACGCACCGCAATCGGCAAGCCGGCTGCTGAGGGATCACGAATGCGGGCTCGGGGAGATCCTCGGCCGGCGCGAGCGGCGCCTGACAAAGCTCGCGGGCAGTCGTTAGACTTGACTCTTATATCGACACGTCGGATGTCGAGGCGATCGGTACCGATGCTGTCGCCCTGCCAACGGGTTTGATTCTCCGAAACCTGCTTTCAGAGGGCTGATGCCACCTGTCGAGGTCCAGGCATCGACAAATGAATTGTCTTTATACCAGATCTCTATGCCTTCTCCGACAGGAGGTGAGTCGGACTGGATCTTTAATTCAGGGGCAACCAAAGAGTGGGGAGGGAGGGCTAGCCTATACATTTTGCGCAGGACCGGTCCATACTGCGTCGCGAAAAGCCGATTGACCGACAATATCGGAACGCGCCAATTGCTCCATTGCCGTAGAACACTAATCTCAGTCCGACCGGGGCCATGATGGTCTACGGTTTGCAAGCCCCCCTCCATCGATGACCCCAAACGATGGAAGGGTTTACGTCCATACGCACTCCATCCCGTGCGTATGCCAACTGCCTGTCAGCCTGCCGAAGGCGATCTCGAGCGGTCCACTTCAGAACCTTCGGCAGGCGACTCTTGGATGGCGCCTTGAATGTGCTTCATGGGCACGTTGGCTAATCGTTTCATCACCGGACCACCATCAAAGCAGCAGTTCCAAGGCTTGCCAAGTGCAACCGGTTCTGTGGGTTCCTGCCGACTGGCCGGGAAAATTCGACGGATGGAATTATCGGTAAAGTATCTAAAAGCTTCGCGTTTTCCGGCGCCCGCCACGCTCGGGCTCGGGCTGGACCGCCTTGCCCAGGCCAGCAAAACCGACACCCGGATCACGCTGAAACTTGCCCGCCTGGCTGCCGCTTACTGCGCTCTGGCCTGTTATTGGCTATTATACGGCGAAGCTTCGTTCATCATGCCCTCCACAAGGTCCTGACAGGCGCGAGAAGAAAGATGAGCTCGGTGACGTGCAACCAGAATGAGGGACGTACTTCATCTATGGCGATGCGGCCGGGGCGTCACGCCGTGCGACGCCAGATGAAATAACGGGGACAGCATGACGGAAAACAGCGCCCAGCCATTCTCCTTCCGATTCCACGGTTCGTCTTTCGACAATATGGTGGAAACCCTTGGCGGCGCTTTCGGCGCGTTTGATGCCGAGCCTGTCGGCCGCGCCAAGGACTTTCATTGGGGATTGGATTTTTCGGTGGCCGAGAGAGCCGTCCTGCTGACGGGCTATCATGAGGCGGAGTTCCAATTCAACATCGAGCCGACCGTCACCACGGCAGAGTACCTGTCGCTCGTCGTGCCGCGCCGCGGCGGCATGGGAGTTACCTATGGGTCGCGCAAGGCCGAGGCCGGGCAAGGCAAACTGCTTCTCTACAACAATTTCGAGCCCGACAGCGTTCTCATGCATGGGCAAGGCAACGTCATCGACGAGTTGCTGATCAACTGGCCCGTCATCCTCCAGGCGATTGGCCAGACATTCGAAATGCCGTTCAGCGGCTCGCTCGACTTGCTGCCGGAACTGGATCTGTCAACGCCGGCCGGTCGGACGATCGGCAACCTCACGGAGACGATCATATCAGGAATGCGCGACGACGGTCCCCTGCTGCAGTCGCCGATCGCCATGGCGCACATGACGCAGGCGCTCGCCGATCTCGTCGTGCGCATCGTGCCGCATCGGCTGTCGCATTTCCTTGAAAAGGCACCCGCCCTTATTGCTCCGAGGCATGTGCGCAGGGCGATCGAGTTCATGCAGGCCAATATCGATCAGCCGATCACCATGCCAAAGGTGGCGCAAGCGGCCGGCGTCTCCAGCAGAGCGCTCGAAACCGGCTTCCGCGCATTCAAGGGAACGTCCCCCGCCGCTTATCTGCTGACGCTTCGCCTGCGCGCGGCGCGGCAGGATCTGATCGATCCCGAGTGCAAGGAGACGATGAAGGCCATCTGCCTGAAATGGGGCTTCTTTCATTTCGGCCGCTTTTCCGCGGTCTACAAGGCAACATATGGCGAATACCCTTCCGATACGAGGAAGCGCGTGGGCCGCCGGTAACTTGCATCTGACGCGCACCGCGACCTTTCAAGTTCGATCTTTGCGCTATGTTTAGAGCGCGGCCAAGCTGTAGTGCACTCGCATCGTCCTCGGATCCCGCTTGACGATCCGAAGCTTATCATCACGCTCCGTCAGGGCGCTGAGGTCCCGCAACACAAGGGCATGTGCGATCCCGAGCATACGCGCAAAGGAGCGGCTGTCGGATGCGATCCCGAGCTCGGCAGCAACGAGCAGACCGGCCTGTAGGGAGGTCAGTGCGGCGTCCCCGTCTTGGGTCGCAGCGACAAGGGCAAGAAACCTATCGACCGCTTCGCTCACGCGGCGTCTCGCTTGCGCAAGGAAACCATGATCGACTTCGAGGTCGGCGTATCGCTTTCCTCGCCGGCGCTGCCAAGCGGCACGAGCACGTTCAATTCCGGGTAATAACCGGCAATGCTGCCCCGCGGAATATCATAGGGCACGAAGCGGAAATCCGGCGCGATACGCTCGACACCGTCATCGTGCTCGCCGATCACGTCGACACGGTCACCGGCCTCGGCATTCATCGCCTTCAGATCCGCCGGATGAATGAAGATGACCTGCCGCTCTCCGTAGACGCCGCGATATCGGTCATCGAGACCATAGACCGTCGTATTGTATTGGTCGTGCGATCGGAACGTCTGCAGAGCGAACCGCCCCTCTCCTCTTCGCGCACGCTGGTGCACCGTCTCCTCAGGAAGCGGCTGGCAAGAAAATGATGCTCTGCCTGCCGGCGTCTGCCATTCCCGGTGGGCCGCCGCGTTGCGCAGATGGAAACCGCGCGGCTTGCGCAGGCGCATATTGTAATTCTCGAAGCCGGGAATGGTTGCCTCGATATGATCACGGATGCGGTCGTAGTCGTGGGCAAGCTCCGCCCAGTCGACCACGGAGGAGCCGACCGTCGCCTGCGCAATGCCGGCAATGATGGCGACTTCCGAGCGGAGATGCGGCGAGGCCGGGCGATTGATGCCGGCGGAACCATGCACCATGCTCATCGAATCTTCGACACTGACGAGTTGGGAATTGCTGGCAGCGTTCAGATCCATCTCGGTACGCCCGAGGCAGGGCAGAATGAAGGACGCCTCACCGGGCAGCAGATGCGAATGATTGGGTTTGGTGGCGATGTGCACCGTCAGCTTCAGCCGCCGAAGCGCTTTTTCGACCAGTGCGCTGTCGGGCGTCGCACGGGCAAAATTGCCGCCAAGCCCGATGAAAGCCTTGGCCGAACCGTCGAGCATCGCTCCGATCGCGGCAAGGACATTGTGACCATGCTCCCGCGGGACGGTGAAGCGGAAATGTTTCTCCAGCGCATCGAGGAAATCATCCGACGGTTTTTCATTGATGCCGACGGTGCGATCGCCTTGCACGTTGGAATGACCACGCACCGGGCAAAGACCAGCGCCGGGCTTGCCAATATTGCCGCGCAAGAACATGAAACTGGCGATCTCGCGGATCGTCGCCACCGAATGCAGGTGCTGGGTCACGCCCATCGCCCAGGTGCAGATGACCCGGTCGGCCTTGATATAGACGTCGGCCGCCTGTTCGATGTCCTGTCGGCTCAGTCCCGATTGCTCTTCGATATCAGCCCAGGCCGTCGCCTCGACCGCTTGCAGGTATTGCGCAAATCCGACGCAATGGTCGGCCAGGAACGCATGATCGAGGACCGGTGGCAGACCGGCGGCAACCGCAGCGTCTTCGGCAGCCAGCACCGCCTTTGCCATTCCGCGCACAGCGGCCATGTCGCCACCGAGCTGCGGTTGCAGATAAAGGCTGGCAATGTCGGTCGAGCCGCCGCGCAGCATCTCGATCTTGTCCTGCGGATCGGAGAAACGCTCCAGCCCGCGCTCGCGGATCGGATTGAAGACGACGACCCGCGCGCCGCGCATCGCCGCCCGGCGCAGATCGCCGAGCATTCGGGGATGATTGGTGCCGGGGTTCTGGCCGATCACGAAAATCGCATCGGCCTCCTCGAAGTCCTCCAGAAGCACGGTGCCCTTGCCGACGCCGATCGCCTGATTCAGGGCGATTCCACTTGCCTCGTGGCACATGTTGGAACAATCGGGAAAATTGTTGGTGCCGTAGATGCGCACGAACAGCTGATAGAGGAAGGCAGCCTCGTTGCTGGCGCGGCCGGACGTATAGAACTCCGCCCGATTGGGATTATCGAGGCCCTTCAGAATGCTGCCGATCTCGGCAAAAGCATCCTCCCACGCCACCGGCAGGTAACGGTCGCTCGCAGCATCGTAACGCATCGGATGGGTGAGGCGGCCATTGAGTTCCAGTTCGTAATCCGACAACCGGCGAAGCTCAGCGACCGCATTCGCCGCAAAGAAAGCGGGGGTCGCCCGCTTTTCCGTGGCCTCCCATGCGACGGCCTTCACGCCGTTCTCACAAAATTCGAACGACGATCCGTGTTCCGGATCGCCCCAGGCGCAGCCCGGGCAATCGAAGCCGTCCGGCTGGTTCGCCTTCAGCATCGTCCGCGCACCCGAGACCGGCGTGCCGCTTTGCAGCAATTGTTTGCCGCAGCTTTTCAGAGCGCCCCAGCCGCCAGCCGCCGCCGATTTCTTCCCGATGAATTTTGTGTCCATGCGCGCCCTGTATTGCTGAAGGGCGCTAAACATCAAGGGCGTACGAGCGATGACTCGATAGAAGAAACCTATCGAGAGATTCTGAAGCGCGGAGTTTAACCGGTTTCCTTCAGGGCATGCCCGTTCTCGCGGGAATGCGCCAGGATGCGGTTGCGGCCTTGCGTCTTGGCCTCATAGAGCGCGGCGTCGGCCTCTGCCAAAAGCCGGTTCGGGCTGGTCCGCAGGGTCGCGCCTGTAGCGCAGGATAGGCCGATGCTGGCGGTGACCCGCCCGAATTCGCTGCCGGAATGAATGATATTCTCCTGGGCCAGGCGACGCGCGAATTGCTCGGCGACGATCATCGCCCCCTTGGCGCTGGTATCGGGGAGGAACACGGCGAATTCCTCTCCGCCGTAGCGCGCGACGATGTCCGCGGGCCGACTGACGGCCTGGCGCAGACACTTGCTGACGACGCGCAGGCATTGGTCGCCGGCGGGATGACCATAGGTATCGTTATAGGCTTTGAAGCGGTCGATATCGACCATCAACAGGCTGAAAGGCGTGTTTTTCCTGGCGCTGCCCGCCGTCTCACGCGCGAAGGCCTCGTCGAAAGCGCGGCGATTGACGATGCCGGTAAGCCCGTCGGTCTCGGCAAGATTCTTCAATTGCTCCGCCGACAGCCTGAGCGCGATTTCCGCCTGTTTCGTCGCCGTGATGTCGGAGACGACGGCCATTGCCGTGCCGTCCCCGGAAATCCTTGTGCGGATGCTGCGCCAATCACCGTTGTGAAGCTGAACCTCCTCGTCCTTGTTGCTGTGCAGTGTCGCGGTGGCGGTCTTGATCCACTCTTCCGCATTACCCTCTGCGATAGCGGGCCGCTCGCCGGTTTCGACGACGCGGCGCAGGATGTCGCTGATATGCGCGCCGACCACGCGGGCAGCCCCGGAGAGCGGAAAGGCGTTGCGGTATTGATCGTTGCAGAAGAGAAGAAACCCTTTGCTGTCGTACATGGCGATGCCGTCGGACATGTTCGCCATCGCATGTGACAGCAGGTTCTTGCTGTCGCGAAGCTCCCGCTCCAGCGCTGTACGCTCGGTCACATCACGGGTCACGCCTGCAAGGCCGATGATCCGTCCCTGCTTGTCCCTGAGCGGCACTTTGGAAGCGAGCAGGAAACGGCCTTCGATCCGCTCGGTGGAGTCGATCAGCGGCGTCCCTGTCTCCATCACCTGCTGCTCGAGATGATACAATTCTTCTGCGAGCGGCTGCGACATCAGATTGAAATCCGACAATCCGGTCATCTCCGCCGTCGTCCTGAAACGGAAGAGGCGCGTCATGTTTTCATTGACGGTGATGAAGCGGCTGTTTCGGTCCTTCACATAAAGGTAATCCGGCGATTGCGAAAATGCCGTCACCAGAATGCTGCGTTCGAGTTCCCATCGTTGCGTCTTCAGGAGAACAAAGCCACCGAGCAAAGTCGCCAGACAATTCGAGGCCGTCACGGGGAAACCCACGCCGGCCAGCACATGGGCAGCCACGAGAGTGGGAAGCAAGGCCATCGCTGCAACCAGTGTGCCGCCAAGGGCAAGGCCGAGCAGAACGACGTCGGTGAAACCGGGAGATCTCTTGCGGGTCCAGACATGGCCGGCGACGCCGATGCCGGCTGCGCATGCAATGGTGATAATGCCATCGACCATCGCCGTGCCGCCGACGGCAAAGCGGAAGGCGATCGCCAGCGACGCGGCAAAAGCCGCCGCCATCGGCCCCCCGAACATGCCGGCCAATGCCAGCGGCGAAAAACGCAGGTCGATATAGATGCCGGGATGAAACTCGATCGCGAGCAGTATGGACCCGATGGAGGCGCCGCCCGCTATTATCCCGAAGGCGATCTTCTCTTGCGCGAAGGAACGGCGCTGAAACTGGATAGAAAAGAGCGCCCACAGCGACATCGCCAGAGACACGAAGGAAAGGTTGCCACCAAATTGCGTCCAGATGCCATTCACCGCGTTGGGTCCACCTTCCAAACCATGTAATAGACATGTCATACGACAACACTGGTTTGGGCTTCGTTAAGTCGGACAGCCGGTTGCGCCATTCACCGGCTAATGCACCGGATATCGCGCTCTTCTGCGGGATCCGGCCGGATGGGACGCCATTGCCCGGACCACCGCAGACCGAGGTTTCTCACTTCAGTCTCGATTCCACGCAGAAGCGTTATTGGTTAGAATGCAGTGTCGACCACGAGCAGCAAACGAATATGGAATGCGGAGCCTTGACATGAGGACGCGACATTGGGACCGCAGGGGCGACGGCGGGCTGACCTTTACCGAACTCGGGTTCGGCACCGCGCCTCTCGGCAATCTTTATCGGGCGATAACCGATGAAGAGGCGGCAGCAGTCTTGGATGCGGCCTGGCAACACGGCATCCGTTACTTCGACACTGCGCCGCTCTACGGGCTTGGCCTCGCCGAGAGGCGGCTTGGCCGCTTTCTCGCTACGAAACAGCGTAAAGACTTCGTCGTCTCGACAAAAGTCGGCAGGCTCCTCAAGGTCTGTCGACCCGAACAGCGGACCGGCATCGGTAAATTCTTCGACACGCCCAATCGCCGAGAGGTTTTTGACTACAGCTACGATGGCATCATGCGATCGTTCGAAGCCTCTTTCGAGCGCACCGGGCTCGACTGCTTCGATATTCTCTTCGTGCACGATCTGGATGTCTTCAATCACGGCAACCAGGCCGCCTGCGACCATTATCTCGAGCAATTCATGAACGGTGGGTATCAGGCCATGACCTCGCTGCGCGATCAGGGAGTGGTGAAAGCCATCGGTGGCGGAATAAACGAGTGGGAGATGTGCCAGACGCTTGCCGAGCGTGGCGACTTCGACCTGTTTCTGCTTGCCGGACGCTATACTTTGCTCGAGCAGGAGGCGTTGGAATCCTTTCTTCCCCTGTGCGTCGCCCGCAATATCGGCATCGTGCTCGGCGGTCCCTATAACTCCGGCATACTGGTGACAGGCCCGATTGCCGGCGCGCAATACAATTACTCTGACGCCCCGTCACACATCCTCGATAAAGTCCGGCGCATCGAACAAGTCTGCCTGAAATACAACGTCGCTCTCTCGGACGCGGCTCTCAACTTTCCGCTCTTCCATCCGGCTGTCGTTTCCGTCATCCCAGGCGGCCAGTCGATCGATCAGGTGGCGTCCAACGACCGGGCGCGGAACAGACATATCCCTCGCGAACTGTGGGAGGACCTGAAATCGCTGGGCTTGATGCGCGGTGATGCGCCCCTCTCGCGCTGACTTACCTACTTCATTGCGGATGAAAAATTGGCCCTGCGCATCAAACGAATCTACGAGCCGAAAGAAGGCAGGGATGGCACGCGTATTCTGGTCGACAGGCTGTGGCCGCGCGGCTTGAAGAAGCAGGTGGCGGCGGTCGATGTCTGGCTGAAGGACATAGCGCCGAGTCCGGGGCTGCGCCGATGGTTCGGACATGATCCGGCCAAATGGAGCGAATTTCAGCGTCGTTACCGCGACGAGCTCAAAAAGAACTCATCAGCCGTCGAGGAGCTCGAACGCCTGATCGGGCGGTCGGACGCCACGCTTCTCTATTCGGCGAAAGACCAGGCTCACAATCATGCGATCGTGCTTCAAAGTTTTATCGGCGAAGACTGAAGCGCTTCGAAAATTTCCGGGAACCTTTTCGATCGATCTGCATCCAATGCTCGCTTCCATCCGACAAAGGAGACAGATCATGTTCAAACGAATTCTCGGCGCAACCTTCATCGCGGCATCGCTCGGCACCGCCTCGATCGCCGCCGACGCCAAGCCGACCGATCCTCAGATCGCCCACATCGCCTATACGGCGGGGCAGATCGATGTCACCGCCGCCGCGCAGGCGTTGAAGAAGAGCAAGAATGCCGAGGTTATCGAATTCGCCAAAACCATGGAGCGGGACCACAAGGCCGTCAACGACCAGGCGCTCGCCCTCGTCAAAAAGCTGAAGGTGACGCCTGAGGACAACAAGATCAGCCAATCGCTCTCGACCCAGGCGAGCAAGGAACTGAAGACGCTTGACGCCCTCGACGGTGCAGCCTTCGACAAGGCCTATGTCGAAAACGAAGTCGCTTATCACAAGTCAGTCAACGATGCCCTTGCCAAGGTGCTGATCCCCTCAGCTCAGAACAAGGAGCTGAAATCGCTGCTGGAAACGGGCCTGACCCTGTTCAAGCAACACCAGACGCATGCCGAGCATCTCGCTTCGATGATCAAGTAGGGTCGCGATGGGATCGCTGATGAAACTGCTGCCGCTGTTGTTGGCGCAGCTCTGGGCAAGCAGCGGGGTCGCCTCAGCGGCGGAATATCAGGTCACGATCGCGGGCATGAAATTCGGGGTGCCGCCTAACGAGCTGCATGTCGGCGATGTGATCGTCTGGCGAAACGATGATATATTCCGGCATACAGCGACGGCTCGCGACAAGAGCTTCGATGTCGACCTGCCGCCGAAATCGGAGGCGCGGATGACGGTCAACCGGGCGGGAGCGGTCGATTTCTATTGCCGCTTTCATCCCGCCATGACGGGCGAACTGGACGTCCGGCCGTAAGGCCGGGCTCCGATCCAAAGCAATGCGGAGATTTGCATGACAGCCATTGCGGTTCCGGTCGCGCGACGCCGGCAGAATATATCAGCGCTCCCCGATGTCGAACTCGTGCCCCTTGCGAGGCAGGGCGACGAACCCGCCATCCGCGTCATCGTCCAGCGGTACAATCAGCGCCTGTTCCGCACGGCGCGCGCCATTATCCGCAGCGATTGGGAAGCCGAAGAGGTCGTGCAGGCCGCCTATGTCAAGGCCTTCACCAATCTCGCGACATTCCGCGGCGAGTCCGAGCTTTCGACATGGCTGACGCGGATTGCGCTCAACGAGGCGCTGGGCCGCGTGCGCAGCCGAAAGAACACCGCCGGGCTTGAGGAAATCGACATGCAGACGACATCGGGGGGCGGCGAAGTCCTCCAGTTCCCCTCCTCGCTCTCCGCGACCGACCCGGAAAGCGAGCTTTCGCGAAGCCAGGCGCGGCATCTTCTCGAACAGGCCGTCGACGACCTCCCCGACGAATTTCGCGCCATCTTCGTGCTGCGGGATGTCGAGGGCATGAGCACGGAGGAGGCCGCATCCTATCTTGGCATCAAACCCGAAACCGCCAAGACCAGGCTGCATCGGGCGCGGAAGGCGATGCGCCAGTCGATCGAGAAACAGCTCTCGGGCGCATTTGCGGCCCTGTTCCCCTTCGACGGCGCCCGTTGCGCCTCAATGGGCGACCGCGTCATCGCAGTTCTTCGTCAGACATCGTGAGTTCCGACAACAGCACGCGTTTGCTTCGACGCAGCAGGTGACGGGCGCGATTACCCGCGACGCCACCTCTCGTTGGGGCTGGAGTCGCCAACTGAAGGGTGCCGCCGAAGCACGATGATTTCCGCCTTGGGCACGGCTCTGCTGTAACAGGAATATGTCATCGCAGAAGCTCAAAAGACGCCTGCGACCTGCTGAAGCGGCGCCGAGAAGGCTCACCCCGCGCGCCGACAGCGCGGCGATATCCACAATTCGCAAACATATCCGATAAGCGCAGCAAACAGCGAGCCGGCAACGCATCTTCTATCGCGAACGGAGAAATTAACAAACGCTCAAGTTTTCCAGATACATCTTGCTTTTGCTATTTTTTGTCTTGCGTCACGGTGTGTTTTGAAGTCGGCTCTTTCATATGCGCTTGCTCGAATTACGAGCGCCCTCCGCAGTCTCGAAAGGGACAGAGGCGGTAACGTCGCCATCGTCGTCGCGCTCAGCCTCGTGCCGATGCTCATCGCCGTCGGCGCGAGCTTCGACTATATTCGCAGCTACAATGTCCGGCAGAGGATGCAGAGCGATCTCGACGCGGCCCTGATCGCCGCGGTCAAGCAGATCAACAACACCGAGGATACCGACGCTCTCAAGGAGAAGGTTGCCGACTGGTTCCATGCGCAGGTGGACAACAGCTACACGCTTGCTGATATCGACATCGATACCGTGAACCACAACATCACGGCGACGGCGAGCGGCACCGTTCCGACGACATTCATGAAGATCGCCAACATCGAGACCGTTCCCGTCAGCGTGGCAAGCGCCGTCAAGGGCCCCGCCACGTCCTATCTCAATGTCTATATCGTCATCGACACATCGCCGTCGATGCTGCTGGCGGCGACGACGTCCGGCCAGTCGACCATGTATTCCGGTATCGGATGCCAGTTTGCCTGCCACACGGGTGATGCGCACACTATCGGCAAAAAGACATACGCCACCAACTATGACTACAGCAAGGAAAAGGGAATAAAGCTGCGCGCCGATGTCGCCGGCGACGCCGTACGCGAAGTGCTCGACATGATCGACGAATCCGACGAGAATCATGAACGTATCAAGGTCGGGCTTTACAGCCTCGGGGATACGCTTTCAGAGGTTCTGGCACCGACGCTGAGCACGGATACGGCGCGGACCCGCCTCGCGGACGCCAGCTACGGCCTCACCAGCGCGACCTCGAAGGCCGCCACTTATTTCGACGTTTCGCTATCGACGCTCAAACAGAAAGTCGGCGCCGGAGGGGACGGAACCTCCTCGAGCTCTCCGCTCAAACTGGTTCTGCTGCTGACGGACGGTGTCCAGTCCAAACGCGAATGGGTGACCAACGGAGTGGTCTGGAAGAGCGGGAAGGCGATCTCCGGATCCTACTGGAACAAGGTGGCGCCTCTTAATCCCGACTGGTGCGGCTATCTGAAGAACCAATCCAATACGATGGCCGTGCTCTATACCGAATACCTGCCGCTCACTTCGGACTGGGGCTATAACGCAACCGTCGGCTCGACCATGGCGAGCGCCAACTGGAAGAACACCTGGGGCGGCACCATGGACAGCGGCGTGTCGACCAGCATTACGAGACGCGATTATATTCCCTACGCGCTTGCCGACTGCGCATCGTCGAAGAGCCTGTTCATATCGGCATCATCGTCGACGGAAATCACGGCGGGCCTGTCGACGCTCTTCACTCAATATCTCTCTTCCGTCCGGCTGACCCAATGACCGCAAGAAACCGCTTTGCATTGCTTCGCCGCCTGCTCGGCGATCGCAAGGGGGTGGCTGCGATCGAATTTGCGATCCTGGCCCTGCCGCTCTTCATCATGATCTTCGGCATTATCGAAGTGTCGCTGATGTTCTTCGTCAACTCCTCGCTGGACGCTTCCGTTCATAAAATCTCCCGGATGATCCGCACCGGCGAGGTGGCGTCATCGAAGATCACACTGGCCACTTTCAAGAGCAAGATTTGCGACGACATGCTTCTGTCCTTCAGTTGCTCGAGCGGCCTCGTCGTCAAGGTCAGCGTGCTTTCCGACCTGTCCTCCGCCACCCGCGCCGATCCGATCGACGACAGCGGAAATCTCGCCGTCACCCAGACCTATGATATCGGCAAGGGCAGCGACTACATCCTCGTGCAGGCATTCCTGCCCTGGGAGGCCACCGTCAACTTCTTCAGCCTGTCGAGCGCCAAGCTTTCGGACGGCCGCTATCTCCTCGGATCCTCCGCTCTGTTTCGCAATGAACCTTTCTGACATGATCACGAAACGGAACCTCATCCTTCTCGGTCTCGCCCGATCCTGCACCGGCCGCCTCGCATGCGACCGCACGGCCGCTTCGGGCGTGGAATTCGCATTGGTGCTGCCGATCCTGATCGTGCTGCTGTTCGGCACCGTCGATCTCGGCCATGCCCTCACCGTCAGCCGCAAAATAGACGAGATCGCCTCCAGCACAGGCGACATGATCGCGCAGCAGAGCACCTGGACGAAGACCGACGTCACCAAGCTTCTTTCCGGCGCGAGCTTCATCCTGCAGCCCTATGAGACCACCGGGCTGACAATCACGGTCACGGTCAATGACGTCGACAACAGCGGCAAAGCGACGGTCAACTGGTCCGCCGCGTTCAACACCGCGTCGCTTGCTTCCGGGACGGCAAGCGCGATCGACATACCGGCGAAGATCCAGGAGACAGGCGTCCAGGTGGTGCTGACGCGGGTGCAATACACCTTGACGACACCGGTATCGGCATTTTTCTCGAACTTCACCGGGCAGAACGGCTACAGCTTCGACCACCATTTCTTCAATCGCCCGAGAGTCAGCGACACGATCAGTTACAACTAGACTGTATGTTCGTGATCGGTGGATTATGAGATTCCCGGTCGCTTGCCGTCACGTCGACAATGATGCATTGCTCGCCGGCTTGACCTGCCTTCTTAGGCAAGATGAAGGACGGGATTCCCGAGGTCGGGGGCATCGATCTCGCCGATGGATACAGGGCCGGCCGTTTTCATGGCGACATCGGCGGGCAAGCCGATCCCGATCCGCAGGATAGGATAGACGCCTTTCGTATCGCGGCCGAGGCGGCGCGGCTGGTCAGCGCCAAATTTGGGGCCGAGAAGAATGCGGGATCAGCGCGCCATTATGGAGAGCTTGTCAAGACATTGGAACAGCAGAACGATTGAATGACTTTCATATGAGCGCGTCACTGCAACGGCGATCCAGCGCTTCGCCCTGTCGCAGGCCGATAACCGCGAGATCGAGCCGGCTCACCCGGCGAGCTTGACGATGCCGTAGGGATTGAACTTGAACTCATCCACGTCATAGGTGGAATCGAAGGAGAGGCTTGCGCCCCGTGCCTTGAGCGTCGCATCGAGACCCTGCTTGCCGATCTCCCCGGCAACTGCATCCATGATGGCAACGACCTGCCTTTCGCTACCGACCGTCTCCGGCACATAGACCTCCGGCAGCCCCACGAGATGGAAGCCGACGCTTTCCAGATAACCGCGCGCCGAGAGCGGCCTCTTGGCAAAGGCCAGGCGGCCGACGCGCTGCTGGGCGAGCGGATCGCCGGCTTTCTGCGCTTCGGCGCCTTGGCCGATCAGTACTCTCCATCGATCGAGCCCATGTGCGATACCGGCGCTTTCGCCCTTGACGGCAACCGCTCCCGCGTCAATCAGCTGCTCGACGAGACGCAGAGCCGTCATCGACACCTTGATGGTGTCTGCCTGCGTCATGCTCGGCCCGAGGACATAGAGGACGGATTGATGATCGGCGACGGCTTTCTCGTCCGTCTCGTTCCAGGCATCGGGTTCGACCCGATCCCAGCAGACATCGAATGACCGGCTCATTCGGTCATCCGGCTCCGCCTGCGAATAATCCTTATCGACGCTGAAGCCGGTGGCGAAATCACGGATCGCTTTGGCCGCCGCTTCGGACAAGCGGCTGAGGTCGCGATCTCTCCCGAGAAAACAGAGGACATGCCGGGGTGTCACCGACGACGCCTCCTCCTGGGCGATTGTCTCCGGACTGGTGTCGATAGCGAAAGAAGGTTTCCAGCCAACCATGGCCCATAGGGACCCCAACAGCGCGCGACGCAGGATATGCAAGAGCGATGCCTCCGTTCGGCCGAATCTTTACAGCTTCCGCTTGTAAACAAATGACACCCGAAACGAAAGCGGATCTCGCGACTATACGTCGTGCTATTCAATCCCGGATATCCTCTTGAGCAGAGCCTTCAGGGTAGGGATCGTCATCGTCTGCCACCTTTAATCGGGCCGTCCTTTCTTGGGCGATGCGCTGGTTCCATCCGCCGGTCGGGGGCAGCGTCGACAAGATCACGTGAAAAAATTAAATTTGCCTGCAAGCTGTTTTTCTGGCGCAATGGATACCAGGTCGAGAGAAAGGGACTTAAGTGTCTCAAAGAACCGAAAATGAAGCGAATTCGCGGAACGGGCTCGAAGGACATTACCAGGTCAACAGCATCGGATTCGTCGGAACCGGCGTCATCACCGAGGCGATGGTTCGCGGGCTCCTCGCTGAGCCGGCCTATGCCTCGCAGATTCACGTCTCTCCGCGAAGCGCCCACATTGCGGAAACGCTGGCAGGCGAATTCGCCGCCGTGAGGATCGCCAAGGACAACCAGGACGTCGTCGATCGCAGCGACACGGTGTTCCTGGCGATACGACCGCAGATCGCCGAGGAGGTCGTGCGGGAACTGTCGTTCAGGGCCGGGCAGACAGTCGTCAGCGTCGTCGCGGCGACGGAGCGCCAGGCTCTCATCGACTGGATCGGCGCCGACGTGCATCTCGTGCAGGCGATCCCCCTGCCCTTCGTCGCAGCTCGCCAAGGCGTGACCGCCATCTACCCGCCTGATAATACGGTCGCAGCGCTGTTCGACACGCTCGGTGCCGCCGTCCAATGCCAGTCGAGGAAGCAATACGATCTACTCGCAGCCGCAAGTTCGATGATGTCGACCTATTTTGGGATCATGGAAACGGTTGCCGGCTGGCTGGAAAGGAGCGGCCTCGAAAGGGCGAAAGGCCACGCCTACATTGCCCCGCTCTTCGCAAGCCTGGCGCAAAAGGCGAGCGGCCCGGGCGCTGAGCCCTTCAGCACACTGAGCCGCGAATTCGCAACCAGGGGCGGGCTGAACGAGCAGGTTCTGTCCGACTTCGAGAAAAAGGGCGGCATCGCGGCGCTGACCGAAGCGCTCGACGGCGTGCTCGCTCGCATCGAGGGCAGAAACTAAAAAGTAGGCGGCGTGCAGGCGCTGATGACTTCGCAGGCCACCGGCCCGACGCAGCGGAACCGGTGTGGGCGCCGGCTTTCGAAATAGTAAGCGTCACCAGGCCCCAGCACGCGCCGTTCGTCGTCGACCGTGACCTCGAGCCTTCCCGAGAGCACGATCCCGCCCTCCTCTCCCTCGTGGACAAGAGGAATTTTTCCGGTGTCGGCGCCCGGCTGGTAGCACTCCTTGAGCATCTGCAGGCTGCGCCCGAACAAGGTTTCGCCAACCTGCTTGTAGGAAATGGCACCCTTGCCGATCTCCACCAGTTCCTCGGCCGCGTAGAAAGCCTTTTTTGGACGTTCGGGTTCGAAGGCGAAGAATTCCGCCAGCCCGATCGGGATGCCGTCGAGAATTCGCTTCAGGGCTCCAACCGAGGGATTGGAGGCGTTCGATTCGATCAGCGAGATCGTCGAGTTCGGCACACCGGTGCGTTTGGCGAGCTCACGCTGGGAAAGCTTGTGGGCGATGCGGAGATGGCGAAGGCGGCTGCCGATGTCGACTGACATGATGCGGTCCGTTTGCGTTGTCCAGAATAGCTAAAATATGTCAGATGAACCAATATATTTCAACAGCTTGCGCGGACACAGAAAAGGACTTGTTCGTAAAGGAGAAATCATCATTCTCGGTCCATCCCAAGGAGGCCAGAATGGATCAGCTGAACAAGACGAACGCGCCCGTACTCGAAAATTTCTGGATGCCATTCACGGCGAACCGGCAGTTCAAGGCCACGCCACGGCTTTTGGCCACTGCGGAAGGAATGTATTACACCGACGTCGATGGAAACCGGGTGCTGGACGGCACGGCCGGGCTCTGGTGCTGCAACGCCGGCCACGGCCGCAAGAAGATCGCCCAGGCGGTCGAGCGGCAGCTTGCCACCCTCGACTATGCCCCGACCTTCCAGATGGGGCATCCGATCGCCTTCGATTTCGCCGCGAAGCTCGCGGCAACCGCGCCGGGCGGGGCTGACGCCAATCTCGACCGGGTCTTTTTCACCGGCTCGGGCTCGGAATCGGTCGATACGGCTCTGAAGATCGCCATCGCCTATCAGCGCGCGATCGGCCAGGGCACACGCACGCGCATCATCGGTCGCGAGAAGGGCTATCACGGCGTCGGCTTCGGCGGCATTTCCGTTGGCGGTCTCGTCAATAATCGGCGGGTCTTCCCGCAGATACCGGCCGACCACATGCGCCACACGCTCGACGTCGAGCGCAACGCGTTTTCGAAGGGGCTTCCCGCCCATGGCGTGGAACTGGCCGACGATCTCGAACGCCTGGTGCAGTTGCACGGTGCCGAAACCATCGCCGCTGTCATCGTCGAGCCGATGGCGGGATCGGCAGGCGTTATCCTGCCGCCGAAGGGTTATCTGGAGAAGCTGCGCGCGACCGCCGACAAGCACGGCATCCTGCTGATCTTCGACGAGGTCATCACCGGCTTCGGCCGTCTCGGCACGCCTTTCGCGGTGGATTACTTCGGCGTCGTGCCTGACCTAGTCACCACGGCAAAGGGCCTGACCAACGGCGCGATCCCGATGGGCGCGGTCTTTGCCAGCCGTAAAGTCCATGACGGGCTGATGATCGGACCTGACAATGCGATCGAACTCTTCCACGGCTATACCTATTCCGGCCATCCGGTCGCTTGCGCCGCGGGACTCGCAACCCTCGAAATCTACGAGGAAGAAGGGCTGCTGACGCGTGCATCCGACTTGGCCGAATATTGGCAGGACGCTCTCCATTCGCTGAAGGGCCTGCCCAGTGTCGTCGACATCCGCAATCTCGGACTGGTCGGCGCAGTGGAACTCGCTCCGCGTGACGGGGCACCGGGAACCCGCGCCTACGACGTCTTCGTCGATTGCTTCAAGAAGGGCCTGCTGATCCGTGTGACCGGCGATATCATCGCGCTTTCTCCACCGCTGATCGTCGAGAAAGACCAGATCGACACGATCGTCTCGACGATCGGCGATGCACTGAAGCGCGCGGCATAATCCCACCGCTTCCTGCCGATGCGGTGGCGAACCGGCCACCGCATCGGCTTACTCCAGGGGCACGCCAAGCCCGACTTTGACCCGGTCCATCGCAACAAAGGTGCGGAAGCGCTTGACGTTGTTGTTGCCGAAGAAGAGCCGCCGGGTGAGCGCCTCGTAATCGGCCATCGACAGCACGACGATGACAAGAATGAAATCGGCTTCGCCGGTGACGTAATAGCATTGCTGGATTTCCGGCGCGGCTGCGAACTCCGTCTTCGCCCGCTCGATCTGATCGCGGTTTCCCTGATCACCTCCACCTCGACGAAGATCGTGATGGACTGCCCGACTGCCTCCGGCGCGACGACCGAGACGTCCGCCCGGATCACCCCTTCCTCCCGCATCCGCTTGATCCGGCGCTGAACGGCGGGCGCGGACAGGTTCACCGCATCGCCGGTCGTGCGCTGCGGGGTCATATTGTCCCGCTGGAAAACGGCGAGAATCTTGCGATCGAAGGCATCGAGAGGCGATGGCTGAACGCGCTTGTTCAAATGGCCGGCTGGTGGTGACCAACCTGCAGACCATCGTCTCCAGGCGACTCGACCCGGCCGATATCGGCGTCGTCTCGGTTACCGAACTGATCACCGACGGCACGCGCAATGCGCTTCCCGGCGTCGCCCGCATTCTCGGCGATGCCCGCAGCTTCCGCTCCGAGATCAGCGAGACGATCGAAAGGCAGATGCGGATAATCGCCGAGGGCACAGAGGTCCTCTACACCAGGGAATTCGTCCCTCTGGCGAACGATCTTGGCTTGACCGAGGAAGCGCTTGCCGTCGCGCGGGATGAATCCCGGCCGTGGTTAGCGCGTCGGCGCCCTAGCGCTTTGCGGTCTGCGACGGCAACTGGCCGAAGCGCTTCCTGTAGTCGGCTGCAAATCGCCCGAGATGGGTGAACCCCCATCTCAGCGCGATTTCGGCGATGGCCTGGGTTCCGTCTGATTCCAGCAGCTCGCGATGGGCGGCAATCATTCTGATTTCATGCAGATAGGCGATTGGAGTGGTGTTCCTGAACTGACGGAAGCCCTGCTGCAAAGTCCGAACGCTTACCTTGGCCGCCACGGCGATTTCGCTGAGGGAGATCGGTTCGGCGATGTGTTCCTGCATGAAATCCATGGCCCATTTCACATGGCGCGGGGCCGGGAGCGGAGCGGCACGCGCCAACTCCTCCGAATAGTGATGGGGACATGTCTCCAGAAGCAGGTAAACCGCCGCATCGCAGAGCGATTTTACGGCCAGTGGTGAGCGCTGCAGCAAGCCGTTGCCAGTGAGACCGCTGTGGAGGTTCGAGACGAGTTGCTGCAGGAGGAATCCCGGACCGGCCGTCAGATCGATGTCGGTATGGAAGCCGATATCGCCGCTGATCGTCCGCTCGCACATATGGGTGAGCTGCGCGGCGATCTTGGCGCGATCGATGAAAAGGCAGAAATGACGGCGGGGGCCGATGATCCTTGTTCCCTTGACGGCGCCCTGTTCCAGGATCACCCCGCGACCGGGTAGCGAATATATCGGCTCCCGCTTGCCGCCGAACAACATCATCCCCTGCGTCGGCAGGAACACAGCCAATCTATCAGCGACCCCGTCTCGCCTGCTGGAAATCGAGCCTTCATAAGAGCAATCGGCCACGCTTACATCTTCCATCGAGATGAAATTGCAGCGATACGCGATGGGCATCGTGCCTTCGGTCGAGACCCTTATTGTGGATGTCGGCGTCGACAGTGCTTCCGCGAGCTCATCCGCGTCGGTTCCGTTCTGCACCGTTGCCCGAAACGACACATTCGATACGGCCGACGATTGGACCACGCTGCCTGGTGCATGCCGATCGGGGCTAACGGACATTCGTGACCTCCTACGGTGATGCCCGCGAGTGACAGGCATTTTGTACAATATCGTTCATTCCTCCTGTCGTCCATTTCGCGTCAGCCGTATCGGCTGATTGCCAGGTCCTTGGCGTCGATTTCGGGCGAACGGTTGCTGACGAGATCGCCGATCAGCCGGGCCGAACCGGTGCTCATGGTCCAGCCGAGCGTGCCGTGACCGGTATTGAGGAACAGGCCGGCGACCTTGGTCGGGCCGATGACCGGCGTGCCGTCCGGCGTCATCGGGCGGAGGCCGGACCAGAAGGAAGCCCTGGAAACATCACCGCCGGGGAAAAGGTCGGTGACGGAATGTTCGAGCGTGCTGCGGCGAGCGAGACCGAGATCATTGGTATAGCCTGATATTTCGGCCATGCCGCCGACGCGGATGCGGTCGCCGAGCCGAGTGATCGCGATCTTGTAGGTTTCGTCCATCACGGTCGATTCCGGCGCGCGTGACGCATCGTTAATCGGGATGGTGAGCGAGTAGCCTTTGACCGGATAGACCGGCAGGCGGATACCAAAGGGCTTCAGCAGCAGCGGCGAGTAACTGCCCAGCGCGACCACCACAGCCTCGGCACTGATCCGCTCGCGGTCCCGAACGGGATCGGGAGCGGTGACAATCCCGCGCACGCGGCCTCCCTCGACATCCAGCGCCTTGATCGTCGTCCCATAGGCGAAACGCACACCGAGCGCCTCGGCTTTGGCGGCGAGCGCATTGGTGAACTTGAAGCAGTCGCCGGTTTCGTCCTTGGGCGTCAGCAACCCGCCGACGATCTTGTCGCGTACGTGCCTGAGCGCCGGTTCGACGCGAATGCAGCCGTCGCGGTCCAGCAGTTCATAGGGAATGCCGTCGGCGGCCAGCGCCTTGACGTCCTTGGCCGAAGCATCGAGCTGCTGCTGCGTGCGGAACAGCTGCAGGGTTCCCTGCATGCGTTCGTCATAGGTGATGCCGGTTTCTGAGCGAAGCTCGGCGAGCGCAATGCGGCTGTAATCGGCAAGGCGCAGCATGCGGCTTTTGTTGATCGCGTAGCGCTCGGAGCTGCAGTTCGACAGCATCCTCGCCATCCATGAGAGCATGGCCATGTCCAATTTCGGGCGCAGGATGAGCGGCGCATGTTTCATGAACAGCCATTTCATTGCCTTCATCGGAATGCCGGGTGCCGCCCATGGCGAGCAATAGCCGAAGGAGACTTCGCCGGCATTGGCAAAGCTCGTCTCCAGCGCCGGCCCCGATTGCCGGTCGACGACGGTAACCTCATGGCCTGCCTTGGCCAGCTGATAGGCGGATGTGACGCCGACGATGCCGGCACCCAGAACGATGACTTTCATGATGTCCCCAAGAATGAAGCCAGCCGGCTCTCAGCGATATTGCCTGTGATACCGATCGCCGAGACCGGTCAGGATTTCATAAGATATGGTGTCGGCATCGCGCGCAATATCCTCAAGCGTCTGATGCTGCCCGAGCACCTCGACAAGACTGCCGAGCGTCAGCGCGCCTTCGGGCAGCGCCGATATATCCACCGTGATGCTGTCCATCGAAACGCGGCCGACGATCGGCAGGCGCGTGCCCTTGTAATAGACGGCGCCGCGGTCGCTGAGGCAGCGCGGCAGGCCGTCGGCATAGCCGGCGGCAATGGTGGCAAGACACATTTCCCGTTGCGCGACATGCGCGCCGCCGTAACCAACCTTCGTGCCCGGTGATACGGTCCGCGTCTGCACGACGGCGACATCGAGGCTGACGACCGGCTCCATCAGGTTCGGCGCGCCGGCGCTCGCAGCGCCGCCATAAAGCGCGATGCCCGGCCGGGCGAGCACGCCATGATAGGCTTCGCCGAGGAAGACGCCGCCGGAATTGGCGAAGGAGATGTCGAAGCCTGGAAAGTCGTCGGCGATGCAGGACATTTCTGCCAGCTGGTCGCCATTCTGCTCGCCATCGGTCTCATCGGCCGAAGCCAGATGGCTCATGATGAACAGGACTTCGATATTGGTGCCATTGCGAAGGGCTGTCGCCAGATCCGCCCTTTCCTCCGGGGGAAAGCCCAGCCGCGACATGCCGGTGTCGAATTGCAGGACGGCCGGCAGGCAGCGCTTCAGCGCGCGCGCCGCCGCCGACCATTGCTGCCACTGGGCAAGCGAATTCAGAACAGGGACAATATTCATTTCGGCGCAGGCAATTTCATTACCCGGCTGCAAGCCGTTCAGCACGAAAATCTGGGCGTCCTGCGCAAGCACCGGCCGGAGCCTCGCCGCCTCGACGAATTGAGCAACGAAGAAATGCCGGCAATCTTTGCCGTAGAGCGTTTTCGCCACCCGTTCCGCGCCGAGTCCATAGGCATCGGCCTTGACGACGGCGCCCGCACGAACCGGCGCCAGCATCGACACCAGCTTGCGATAATTGCGGCCGAGCGCAGCAAGATCGACCGTCAGGTAGCCTGTAGCCCCCTGCATGGTCACGGCAGTATGTGCATGCGAAACCAAAATATCGCTGTCCATGTTCACCCTCTTGTTTCCCTGCAGTGTATGAAAGAATAAGCGATATTGCAGGTCAATTTGTCATTGATTATTGCATCTATTGCATCTTATGCGCATGATCGGTGAAAATTTGGAATAATCGATCATGCCCGCCCTTGACACCACAGATCGCAACATCCTCAGGCTCCTGCGCCTCGACGCCCGGATGAGCAATGCCAAGCTTGCCGTCGAGGTCGGCCTGTCGCCGTCTGCTTGCCTCAGACGCATCAAGATCATGGAAAAGACGGGCGTGATCCGCGGCTATACGGCGCTTCTCGATACGAGCAATGCGGATGCGATGATTGCCGTTATCATCAACATCACCCTCGAACGGCAGACGGAGGATTATCTCGACCGTTTCGAGGCGGCCGTCCGCCGTCATCCGGAAATCCGCGAATGTTTCCTGATGACGGGTGGATCCGACTATCTGCTGCGCGTGGAAGTCGCCAATGCCGGCGAATTCGAACGGATCCACAAGGAAATATTATCGGCCTTGCCAGGCGTCCTCAGGATTCACTCCAGCTTCTCGATCCGCAACGTCCTGGCGACGCGCACCAAAAATAAGCGATGAGCAGGCGTCGGCCTGAATCGCTCTCCAGTCTTGCAGCCCGCGTCTCCAGACGCGTAGACGACACTGATCCTCGAATTGCTTCCCTGAAGCAGTTGCGGTGTCGGGCCGATCACTCCAACGGAGTCACTGATCACTTCGAGGCTCTGTCAGGCTAACCGGATAGAGTTGGCTTGCCCGAACTCCAATGCTTCCTGCGCCAATCGCCCTGCCAGTTCGGCAAACGACTGCGGCCGTCCAAAAGCATAACCCTGGAGAGTGTGGACGCCAAGATCGGCGAGCACTTTGGCATGCTCGAAGGTTTCCACGCCTTCCGCAATCACCTCCATGTCAAGCGCGCGCGCTATGTCGACCAGCGAACTGACAAGCCGGCGGCTGGGAACGGATTGCAGGATCGGCATCACAAGCTGGCGATCGATCTTGACGCGGTCCGGTCTGAGCTCGAGCAGGCCCAGCAAGGAGGCATGCCCCGATCCGAGATCGTCGATCTCAATGTCGATACCGAAGGACTTGATGGCCTGGATGTTCTGGCGCACCCGATCGCTCAGGCTGTCCAGGAATATCGTCTCTATCAGCTCGAAGCTCAATCGGCCGGGCGGGATGTCATAGCCGCCGAGTTTCGTTGTCAATTCGGGATCATCGAGACGCTCGGCGGAGAGGTTGATCGACAGCCGAACGCGCTCGAGCAGCGAGGCCGAGGATCTCATATCCAATAGGACGGCTCTCAGGATGACATCGTCAAGCTCTGCGACCAATCCGTTCGACGAGGCGAGAGGCAGGAAATGCGCCGGAGCGAGAATTCCTCTCGTCGGATGGTGCCATCTCGCCAGAGCTTCGACGCCGTTTACCCGGAAAGACCTGGCGTCGACCTGCACCTGGTAAAATGGACGGATCTGGCCGAGCGCCAATCCGGATCGCAGATCCTGGACGAGCTGCCTTTCGTTCGCCAGCCTCGAAGCCATCTCGTCGGTAAAAATCTCGGCGCGATTCCGGCCATTCCGCTTGGCGTGGTACAAAGCCAGGTCCGACTGGGAGAGCAGCTTGGCAAAGTCTCCGCTCATGGCGCTGGCAACGCCAATGGAACACTGCACGCTGAGTGCCTGGTCGACACCAGGAAGCGGGCTTTCCAGGCGTCGCTGAATATGATCGAGCACCGCCCTCGTCCTGTCGGGCTCGTCTTCAGTGACGATGACTGCGAACTCATCGCCGCCGAGGCGCGCTGCGACGTCATCTGCGGAAATGGCCTCCAGAAGAATCTCGCTGACATGACACAGAACGAGGTCGCCGACCGCATGCCCGAAGCGATCATTGATCTCCTTGAAATGGTCCACGTCTATATGGAGAAGCGCAACCTTGACGCCCTCCTGCCTGGCAAGCTCGGACAGGGCGAAATCGAAACTACGCCGGTTCAAGAGACCGGTGAGGTGATCGTGATCGGCCGCGAACCGAGCTTCCGCGCGGCTCCTCTCCAGTTCCTTGTTGAGCAGGACGTCGTCGGTCACATCCCATTCGGCGCCGACAAAGCAGGGGTCGCCGGCCACATCGACGAAATAGCGAGCGCGCGAACGCAGATAGCGGATCGCTCCGTCTGGTCGAACAATGCGAAATTCCGATGCGTAATCCGATCTGGTTTCGATCGCCCGCAGAAATATTTCATTGGTCGCCGCCAGATCATCGGGGTGGACGCTGTCCAGCCAGATAACGTCAAGCGGCGCTTTCGGAACGCCATAGATCAGCTTGAGCTGCTCGTCCCAGCGCGTCTGATTTTTTGCGATATTGTGTTGCCAGATGCCAATCCTGGATGCCTCAAGAGCCAAGCCAAGCTGGCGAAGCAGATTTTCAAGTTCGACATTCGTTCTGGATCGTTTGCTGCTCAAGGCAATCTCGCTGTTACGTTCGCCCGAGTGTCGCATTGAATATCTTAAAGAGTGCTAATCGAACGAAGGCCAAAGACCCTGTTGGCCAATCAGTCAGCCGATAAACGGCCAGTGCGATGCACAAATATAACGCTCTTGCGAATGCCACCGCCCTGGTAACAGCACAAATACTAATCACATATTCAGACTGCCCAGGAAATAAGCACGCTGGAACTGACCTATTTTTGCCTTTCAGCTCATGAAGTTACTGCCGTCGCTTTGGACTTGGCACACCAATTGCAGGCCTTCAATGTGCATCGGTCAACGGCGACCGCTGCAGATGGGCGCGACATAAGCGCTTGCGTTAGACATCGACGTCGCAAGGATTGCCATCCGGGATGCACTCATCCCGTGGACGCATTCCGGCGGCGTTTTTTTGCGTCCGAATTCACCAAGCAGAGGGGAACCTGCAGATGAAGAAGATTTCGACGACTGCGATATCGGCAACCGGCATCACCCGCCGGAGCATGCTCAAGACGACTGCAGCGGCCGCCCTCATCGGCGCCGTCAAGACCGCCTTTCCCTCCGGCGCCTTTGCGGCCGGGGCAGGCCCTGAAGTGAACGGCATCAAGCTCGGCTTCATCGCGCTCACGGATTCCGCGCCGCTGATTATCGCCAAGGAAAAAGGCCTGTTCGAAAAATATGGACTTCCGGAAACGGATGTCGCCAAACAGGCGTCCTGGGGTGCGACGAGAGACAATCTCGTGTTGGGCGGCGCAGCCAACGGTATCGACGGCGCTCACATCCTCTCGCCGCTCCCCTATCTCATGCACACCGGCAAGGTGACGCAGAACAACAAGCCGGTGCCGATGGCAGTCCTTGCCCGGCTCAATCTCGACAGCCAGGGCATCTCCGTCGCCAAGGAATATGCCGAAACCGGCGTCCAGCTCGATGCCTCGAAGCTGAAGGCAGCCTTCGAAAAGAAGAAGACCGAAGGCAAGGAGATCAAGGCCGCCATGACCTTCCCGGGCGGCACCCACGACCTCTGGATCCGCTACTGGCTCGCCGCCGGCGGCATCGACCCGAACAAGGACGTTTCGACCATCGTCGTGCCGCCGCCGCAGATGGTGGCCAACATGAAGGTCGGCAACATGGACGTTTTCTGTGTGGGCGAGCCTTGGAACGAGCAACTCGTCAACCAGGGCATCGGCTTCACGGCAGCCACCACCGGCGAGCTCTGGAAGGGCCATCCCGAAAAGGCGCTGGGGCTCCGCGCCGAATGGATCGAAAAGAACCCGAATGCCGCCAAGGCCCTGCTGATGGCCGTCATGGAAGCGCAGCAATGGTGCGACAGCATGGACAACAAGGCGGAGATGGCGGAGATTCTCGGCAAGCGTCAATGGTTCAACGTTCCGACCAAGGATGTGCTCGGCCGCCTGAAGGGCGATATCAATTATGGCAATGGCCGCGAGGTCAAGGCGACCGATCTCTACATGAAGTTTTGGAAGGACGGCGCCTCCTACCCGTTCAAGAGCCACGATGCCTGGTTCATGACGGAAAACATCCGTTGGGGAAACCTGCCGGCGACGACCGATGTGAAGGCGCTGGTCAACCAGGTGAACCGCGAGGATATCTGGCGCGAGGCTGCCAAGGATCTCGGCATCGCTGCTGCCGACATTCCCGCATCGTCGTCCCGGGGCAAGGAAACCTTCTTCGACGGCAAGGTCTTCGACCCTGAAAATCCCTCCGCCTACCTGGAGAGCCTTTCGATCAAGGCCGTCTCCTGATCCCGCCTCCGGCGCGCGACCGGCGCGCCGGCCTTCCATTCCCGTGAGGAGCGCGCTGATGTCCGCCCTGGCAAATAAAGAAAATCCCTCGATCGTCGCCTCTGCAAAGCCGGCGGCGAAGGTTCTGTCATTCTCCGGCAAGCAAGCATCGCGGATCGATTTTCGCCGCGCGGCGCTGACCGCACTTCACAATGTCGTTCCGCCGGCCGTCGTGCTGGCTCTCGTCCTCCTCCTCTGGCAGGCGCTCTGTTCATCGGCGGACGCCTCTCTGCCTTCGCCGCACCAAGTCTGGCAGGATAGCTACGACCTCATCGCCTATCCGTTCTTCAACTACGGCTCCCAGGATATCGGGCTCGGCTGGCGGGTGCTGGTCTCGCTGCAGCGCGTGGCTTATGGCTTCGGCCTTGCCGCAGTCACCGGCGTCATCATCGGGGCGATCATCGGTCAATCGGTCTGGGCCATGCGCGGCCTCGATCCGATCTTCCAGGTGCTGCGCACGGTGCCGCCGCTCGCTTGGCTGCCGCTGTCGCTCGCCGCATTCCAGGATTCCAGCCCTTCGGCGATCTTCGTCATCTTCATCACCTCGATCTGGCCTGTCATCATCAACACCGCCGTCGGCGTCCGCAATATTCCGCAGGACTATCGCAACGTCGCCAAGGTGCTGCGGCTCAACCAGCTCGAATTCTTCTGGAAGATCATGCTGCCGTCGGCGGCCCCTTACATCTTCACCGGCCTCAGGATCGGCGTCGGCCTTTCCTGGCTCGCCATCGTCGCGGCCGAAATGCTGACCGGCGGCGTCGGCATCGGCTTCTTCATCTGGGATGCGTGGAACTCCTCGCGCCTTCCCGACATCATCGTCGCGCTCGCCTATATCGGCATCGTCGGTTTTGCTCTCGACAAGCTGGTGGCCGCGCTCGGCAAACTCGTCACCCGCGGCGCCATGGCCAACTGAGGACCATATCGATGAACGCCTATCTCAAGCTCGATCATATCGACAAGCATTTCGATCGCGGCGGCGTGCGCGCCGAAGTCCTGAAGGACATCAACCTGACGATTTCACAGGGCGAATTCGTCTCGATCATCGGCCATTCCGGTTGCGGCAAGTCCACCCTGCTCAATCTCATTGCCGGCCTGACCCCGGTTTCGGCAGGCGCCGTGCTTCTGGAAAATCAAGAGGTCAACGAGCCGGGCCCGGAACGCGCCGTCGTTTTTCAGAACCATTCGCTCCTGCCCTGGCTGACGGTCTATGAGAACGTGAATCTCGCCGTCTCCAAGGTCTTCAGCCGAACGAAGACCAAGGCCGAGCGACATGACTGGGTGATGGCCAATCTCGACCTCGTGCAGATGGCCCATGCCAGGGACAAGCGGCCCGCGGAGATATCCGGCGGCATGAAGCAGCGCGTCGGCATTGCCCGCGCGCTTTCAATGGAGCCGAAGATCCTGCTGCTCGACGAGCCGTTCGGGGCACTCGACGCATTGACCCGCGCCCATCTTCAGGATGCGGTGATGGAGATCCATAGCCGGCTCGGCAACACGATGGTGATGATCACCCATGATGTTGATGAAGCGGTGCTGCTCTCCGACCGCATCGTGATGATGACCAACGGCCCGGCGGCCCGCATCGGCGAAGTGCTCGACGTCACCATGCCCCGCCCCCGCAACCGCATCGAGCTCGCCTCCGACCGGACATATCTCAAATGCCGCGAGGCCGTGCTCAAATTCCTTTACGAACGCCACCGCTTCATCGAAGCCGCGGAGTAAATCCCGCGGAGATTGCCAATCGGGCCGCGTTACGCATACTGGCCTGATGCAGCAATCAGAAAATCAACCGGCCGCCATCGATGTCGTGCTCTGGAAATATCCGAAGAACGACAGCGGCGAGAAGCGCTGGATGCAGTGGCTTTCACCGAATGAGCGGGAGCGCGCCGCGACCTATCGCTTCGAGCGCGACCGGACCTCGTTCATCGCCGGCCGCTGTCTGCTGCGGCAAGTGCTGAGCGCGCATACCAAGACGCAGCCTGACAAGCTGCTGTTGCAGGCGGATGCGTACGGCAGGCTGAGGGCCGAGGGTCACGACGGGCTGCACTTCAGCCTTTCCAATGCCGACGGGCTGGTGGCCGTCGCCGTCACTTCAGAATGCGAGCGCGTCGGGATCGACTGCGAACGCGCCGACGCCGAAATCGAAGCGGCGGCGTTGGAGAGCTATTGCAGCCTGGACGAACGGCAGTGGCTCGATCAACTGCCTCCGGGCGAACGATCGCGTGCAGCCGTTGCCCTTTGGGCGCTCAAGGAGAGCCATCTCAAGGCACTCGGGGTAGGCTTGCGTGAAGATCCCCGCAGCGTCGCCTTTTCCTGGCAGGACGGCATCCCCGACCTGGTTCAGAGCGGCGCACCGGACCGGCAATGGCATCACCGCCTGATCGAGAGCGGCAGCCAGCACGTCGCCGCGCTGGCCGTCCACTCACAATTTCGCGCCCCCAGCATTCATGTCCTGACGTTTCAGGATGACAGCATGCCGTCCGAATGGCCGGCCCGGAGCTGATGCGACATGGCAGAAGCTGCCTCCGTCGCCCAGACCAGTTGGGCATTGTCAGGCTCGGCATCGAAATGCTGCCGGCCGAGAAGGGTGTTGACGATCTTGGCGCTACGCCACGCCATGAGGCTGAGCTGCGAGTCGGCAATGCCGTGCGAGTATCGGCCGGCGTTCTGCGCAAACAGGCGGTTGGTCCTCGGGCCTGTCCACTGCATCGTGTAGTCGTCGTTCAGGGTGGGATAGCCGTTTCTGTCGAGGCTGATCCTTTCGCTTAGCGATCCGAGCGCATCCGGCAAACGGAACCTGTAGCCGGTTGCCAGCACCACCGCATCGGCATGCAGCACCTCGATCCCGCCATCGAAATGGTTGCGGACGATGAGCCGATAGGCATTGCCGTTCCGCTCCATCTGGATCACATCGCGGTTCGGCGACAAAGATGCATTCAGCGTGCTCTGCTCAAGGTAACGCAGCGCATAGAGGCGGCGGTAGATCGAGTGGATCGTCGAAATCGACAGGCCGTCACTGGTCAGGATCGAGTTCGTCAGAGCTGCCTGCTTCTGCTCGGCGCCGAGCTTCAGATAGGCCTGCACATATTCCGGCGAGAAGACCTGGTTTGAGAACGGCGTATCGTTGATCGGCTCGAAATTATGGCGCCGGCTGATCCAGGTCAGTTCCATGATCGAACCGGGATCGCCAAGCAGCGCATCGACCACCTCGCCGCCGCTCTGGCCGCCGCCGACCACGACGATGCGGGAAGCGCCGAGATTGCCGAGACGCGATTTCGCCTCGCTGTTATGGAAGCAATCCGCACCCAGGAAGGGTTTTGCCCAATCGGGCACGAAGGGCGAAGAGCCCGTGCCGATCACCAGGTTGCGCGCTTCCTCCTGGCCGTCATCGAAGCGCAGGACGAAGCGGTCGTCGCGGTGTTCGACGTCGCGGATCTCGCTCGAAAAGCGCAAGCCTTCCACGCCCTTAGCGACCCAGGCGAGATAACGTGCGAATTCCTGCCGGGGAACGGCGTTGTAATTGGCGTTCAGGAAGGCGTAGAGCCTCTTATGGGCGACCAGATAGGAGATAAAGGACCAGCGGCTGGTCGGAAGGACCGGGGTGACGAGGTCCTTCAGGAAGGAGGACTGCAACTCGACACCGGGCATCATCATGCCGGGATGCCAGTCGAAGGCGCCGCGCCGCTCGAAGAAGCGGCTGCGGACCTCGGGCACGGATTCCAGCAGGCAGGCAAGGCTCAGATTGGAGGGACCGATGCCGATACCGGCAAGATCGAGCGGCTCGTTGAGGGCATCCCTGCGGGTAAAAGCGACCGTCATGCGTTATCCTTCTCTGTTTCCTTGAGACGCAGGGCAAGCCTTGAGTGGAAGGCGGGCGACCCGATCATGTGCAGGTGGTTGGTGCCGGTGATGATCTCGGCAGCATGCGCGCGCGGCGACAGGCGGCGCCAATCGATCAGGTTGAGGCCGCGGTTGAGGCTGTCGTCGGCTGCCCAGGGATAGATCGGCACGTCATGGGGAACGAGCCGGTGCTTGCGGAAGATCAGGGCATTATCGATCAGCACCCAGAACGTATGCTCGCGGCTGCTGATATCGGGCCCGTCTGTGGGAAGCGGGTCCTTCTCGTCGCCGACGAAGCGCAGGAACTGCTCGTAGGTGTCGGCATCCATCGTCGACAGCAGCCGGTCCCATTCCGGCCGCATCGCCGTCTTTTGCAGCCATGCCTGCACGTCCCGGTGAAGCGCGTCGCGTTCGCCCGGCCGGAAACGCGGCTTGGCGCCGATCGCAAATTCCGATCCGAGGTCGCAAACATCGACCATCGCCATCATCCGCACATCGACCTCGTTGGCAAGCGTGCGGGCAGCCTCATAAGCCAGAAGCCCGCCCCAGGACCAGCCGAGGAAAGTGCAGGGCGCGCCGCAGCTGTGCTTCCTGATATAGTCGACATAGCTCTCGATGATCTCTTCGACAGGCGCGCCGACTTCCTTCTTCTCGGACAGCGAATGGCAAATGAAGCCGGTCGCCGGCTGGTCGGCGCCGAGATAATCGACGAGCTTCACATATTCGCGGGTGCTGACGAGAAGTCCTGGGAAGCAATAGAGCCGTGGCTTGGCGCCCGATGCCCGCAGCACGATCACCTCGGAAAGATCCCGCTCTTCCCCCTGCTCCATCACGCCGGCAAAGGCGCGAATGGTCGGGTTGTTGAAGATATCGGCGACGGTGAGCGGGATCTTCGGCCGGCGCTGCCGCAGCTGCGACAGGATGCGGATCGCGCCCAGCGAATTGCCGCCGATCGCGAAGAAATTATCCTCGACGCTGATCGCTTCCAGCTTGAGAACCTGGCGCCAGACATCCAGCACCTCTTCTTCGAGCGCGGTCGCCGGCTCGACGATGGCACGCTTGACCGGCTGGGGTGCGGGCAGCGCGAAGCGGTCGAGCTTGCTGTTCGGATTGGTCGGCATCTTTTCCAGTTCGACCACGGCCGCCGGCACCATGTAGGATGGCAGACTGCGTTCGAGGCCGGCGCGGACCGTCTCGACATCAAGCCTCTCGTCCTTTTTGGGAACGACATAAGCAACGAGGGCCTTTTCGCCGCCGGCATCGTGATCACGCAGCACGACCAGGGCTTCGCCGACGCCGGGCTGCTGCAGCAGCGCCGCTTCGATCTCGCCGAGCTCGATGCGGTATCCACGCAACTTCACCTGATGGTCGACGCGGCCGACGAATTCGACGGTTCCGTCCTCGCGCCAGCGCGTCAGGTCGCCGGAGCGGTAAAGCCGGCCGCCCTCTATCGAAAACGGATCGGGGATGAAGCGGTCCGCCGTCGTATCCGGCTTGCCGAGATAGCCGCGCGCAATGCCCTCACCACCGATATAAAGCTCGCCGGTCACGCCGATCGGGCACGGATTGAGGTCGGGGTCGAGCACATAGACGCGCCGGAGCCCAACGGCGCGGCCGAGCGGGGCGTAGACGCCCTGGAACTTGGTGCCGGCCCTCACCTTCCAGACCATCGGCGTCATGATGGTTTCCGTCGGACCGTAGCCGTTGATCAGCCATTCCGATTTCAACGCCCGCGACAGGAGATCGAAGGTCGATTGCGCCAGCCCTTCGCCGCCGAAGGAGTAAAGCCGCATCGGCGACGCGCCGTCGGTAATGTCGGCCCATTCCACCAGCTGCTGCAAATAGGTTGTCGGGATGCTCGCATTGTTGGCGCCATGCTTGCGCATCGCCGTCAGCGTCTCTTCCGGTGTCCAGAGCGGCTGGTCGGGAAGAATGATGCTGCCGCCTTCCATCAGCGGGTTCATCCAGCGCTCATGGCCGCCGTCCGAGCTGAAGGGCAGGAATGGCAGTTCGCGGGACTCCGAGCTCATGCCGTAGACACGCGAGGTATTCTGCAAATGATGCGTCAGTGGGCCGTGCTCGACGGCCACACCCTTCGGCAATCCGGTCGATCCCGAGGTGTACATGACATAGGCGAGCTGATCCTTATGCGTGGGAACGTAGAGCGGCGTCTCCGGCTCGCCTTCGAGATCAAGCTTGTCGAGTTCGAGGATAATCGCATCGAGTTCGTCCGGCAGGCGATGGCGCAGCCAGCTGTGGGTCAGGACGATCTTGACGCCGCCGTCTCGCAGGATGTGATGGTTGCGGACCGGCGGATGGTCGGGCTCGACCGGGATATAAGCGCCGCCTGCCTTCAGCGTGGCGAGAATGCCGACGATCGCCTCCGGCGAACGCTTGATGAAGATCGCGACCGTCACCTCGGCGCGAACGCCGAACTGCCGCAGCCGATGCCCGAGGCGATTGGTGCTCGCCTCCAGCCAGCCATGGCTCCACTCCTCGTCACCATAGACGATCGCGGTCTTTTCAGGCGTCCGGCGCGAATGGGTTGAGATCAGTTCGTGCACCGGCCGATCGTCGTCGACGACATCATCCTCGTAGGGGGCGGACAACCAGTCGAGCTCTTCGCTGCCGACGAGTTCGATATCCTTGATCCGGAGATCCGGCTGCGCGACGATCTGTTCGAGCACCAGGCGGAAATGCTTGGCGACACGGGCGATCACGGCGCCGTCGTAAAGATCCTGGGCATAGTCGATCAGCCCGAATGCACCGCCTTCCAGACGCGCCTCGACCACCAGGGAAAGCTCGCTGTCGGCGCGCGCGCCTGACGGTTCCAAATTTTTCGCGTCTCTCGGCACGGGATAGGGCTCGCGGAATTCGAACAGCGCCTTGACCACGGCTTCCTGGGCGGCCGCTTCGTCGACCACCAATTCCTGCGTGATGCGCTCCAACGGCACGAGCCGGAGAAGCCCTTCCTCCGTCACCTTGGAGATGGTCGCAACAACGTGGTCGAGGGAATGCCGGGAGGCGAGCGGCAGGACGAGGGGAAGGACCTGTTCGGCGCGGCCGCGGCTGGCGAAATGTTCCGTGCGGGGCCGCGCGATCAGCAGCCCGGTCAGCAAGGCATAGTTGCCGCTGTAGCGCGCCAGCAGCGCGCAGAAGGCGGCGTGAAGCACGCGCTCGATCTGGTATCCCTTGCCCTGTGCATGCCGTTCGAGCTTGGCCCAGAGGTTGGGCTCAATCGCAAACCGATGCTCAGCGCGCGCCACGCCCGCAAGCCCGCCGCTGTTGAAACGGGTGGGAAAGGCCGAGGCCGCATAGTCGAGACCGATCGTCTCGCACCAATAGGCAAACGCTTCCCGCGCCTCATCCGTCTCCAGCCATTCTTCCTCCCGCGTTCCGGTCGAAACTTCCGCCGGCTGCACGTCGCCGGCCGGCGCGCCGTCGAGGATGCGCGCCAGCGAAGCGGCAAGTACGGATTTTTCGCGGTCGTCTGAGACGATCGGATGCAGCACGATCGTCAGCATTGATTGCCCATCGGCAAGCAGGATGATCTGAATGCGCGCCCCCGGCCCGTCCAGCAGATCGAAGCGTCTGTCGCGAAAGGCTTTTCGCGCGGCCAAGGCTTCAGCCTCGGAAAGAGCGGCTCCTTCCTTGCCGAGAATTTCCATCGGCACGGCGTTCGATGCGCCGCGATACTGCTCGATGCGGCCGCCCGCCAGCCGACGGAAGCGGGTGGCAAGCGACGGGTTCTCAGCCACGAGCGCACGGCAGGCTCCGGCAATCGTCTCGACGTCGATTGCGGCACCCAGCCGCAAGCCGATGATCTGGTCGGGAAAGACCGTGTAATTGCCGATCTGCTCCAGCGACCAGATGCGCTTCTGCGCGATCGTCAGCGGAAAGCTCTCGAAGACGGTATCCACAGCGTCGGTCGGGCGGGCATCGGCGAAATTGGTAATCTGCTTGTTCATCTTGCCATCCAGACCTTTTCAGAGACGCGCATCGGCGGCCATCGCCGAACGCAGCGAGAGCGGGCGAGGATCGGTCCAGATTTCGCGGATATGGGCGAGGCACTCCTCGCGCGAACCGGCAAAACCCGCGGCCTGCCAGCTCACCGGAATCCGCTTGTCCTGCGGCCAGACCGAGTAATGTCGCTCGGTGTCGATGACGACGATCCAGAGATCGTCGCGGGGCTCAAGATTGTCCATTCGAAGCTCCTGCAAAGATTGACGCCATGCGCAAATGACGGATCCCCCCTGCCGGAGTTTAGAAAATTGCTGAGAATTTTTTTCTTCGTTTACCCCTAAATCTGCCTGGGGATGGATCGTCATTCTATCAAATCGGCGCAGGAGCGGGCTTCATGCTCGCAGCATCAAAAGCCCTGCCGATCAAGGAGAACATCATGGATTTCGATGCCGCCAAGCAAAGGCGGGTTCTGCAGGCGCGCAGCTATGTCAGGCTTGCCCCCAATATCGTCCATCTCCACACCGCACACGGCAATCACGAACTCACAGTCGAAGCCGAAGCCGGCATCGCCTTGCTGACCTTCTACGAGGGAAATCCCGTGCAATCGGCGGAGCTTCTCATGGCGGCCGCCGAGGCGGTGACGGCGCAAGACCGCTCGATCAAATCGGTCGCTTTCGAAGGCCATCAGGCGAGCCTTCCCCGGCACATCGCAGGCATCGACGGACGGCTCGATTCCGCGATCCTCTGGCAATGGCCCTCCCCGTGGCTGCCGCAGATGTCCTATCCGCTGCCGCCCGTGCAGGAGATGACGGCAGGTCGCTATCATCCGCGCCGGCCGGCAAAGCCGAAGGACACGGTCTACCAGCGCTTCATCCCCTGGCTGGAGCGGGATATCAGCTTCAGGGTGGCCGATCCCGAAACCGATCTTGCGGTCTTCCATCGCTGGATGAACGACGAGCAGGTTAACACGATCTGGGAGGATGCGGGCTCGATCGACAAGCACCGGAAGATCCTGGAGGAGAGGATCGCCGATCCGCATATCCTGCCGCTGATCGGCAGTTTCGCCGATATTCCCTTCGGCTATTTCGAGGTCTACTGGGCCAAGGAAAACAGACTCGGCCCCTATTACGATGCCGACGATTACGATCGCGGATGGCATGTGGCGATCGGCGAGCCCGATTATCGCGGCAAGAAATGGATCAGCGCCTGGCTTCCCTCGCTGATGCATTTCATCTTCCTCGACGATCCCCGCACCAAGCGCATCGTCGGCGAGCCGCGCGCCAGCCACGAGCAGCAAATCCGCAATCTCGACCGCTCAGGCTTTGCCAAGGTCAAGCATTTCGATTTTCCGCACAAGCGGGCGCTTCTCGTCATGCTGACCCGCGAGCGCTTCTTCGGTGATCATCTCTGGGTGCCCGCATCATGAACGACATGAGCGAGATGAGCGGCAGCCTGCGCAAACGCCGGCTTGCCCCGGAAGATCTTGCCAGCCCGCAGCTTTTCCGGCTGCTGCTGCGCCTCGGCCTGCCAGCCATGTTCGGCCTGTCGATCAATGCCGCGCATCACACCATCAACATGGTGTTCGTCGGCATGATCGGCGAAGACCAGATCGCCGCGATCATGATCGTGCTGCCGATCCTGATGCTTGTCGCCGCCTTCGGCGAAGGCATCGGCGTCGGTGTGGCAACCGAGGTCGGCCGGGCGCTCGGCGCCGGAAACCGGTCGCGGGCGAGCACGCTTGCCTCGATCAGCCTTGCCGCCGGCATCGCCTTCGGCGTGGCAAGCGCGGTCGCCATCGTCGCATTCCCATCTTTCCTGCTGTTCGGCGCCACACCCGCCATCGAGCCGCTTGCGCAGCATTATCTCCTCATCATCGCAGTCTCGATCCCGCTGACGATGGGGCAGATCATTCTCGACTTCCTGGCGATCGCCGAGGGCAATGCCCGCTTCAGCATGTGGACGCTGGTTGCCTGCTTCGCGCTGAACATCATCCTCGACCCGATCATGATCTTCGGCTTCGGCCTCGGCCTGCAGGGGGTGGCAATGGCAACCATCCTCTCCCAACTCGTGGCGCTCTCCATCTACGGCGCCTATCACGCGAGACGGCTCGGCACGATCCGACTGACATTCGGTAGGCGGTTCGGCGATCTCAGGCATCTCAGGCCGGTGCTTGCCGTGGGCGCGCCGACGACGCTGACGAGCCTTGCGACGGCCGGCGCAATCGCCGCGATGCTGTCGGTGGCCGGCATCTATCATGGCGAGGACGGCATTGCCGGAGTCGGGATCGCCCTGCGGCTGCTTGCGGTCGGCGCACTTCCCGTCATCGGTATTTCGCTCGGCGCGCAGGCCATCCTGAGTTTTGCCTGGGGCCGCGGGGATATATCACGGGTGCTCTCGTCAGCCCGGATGCTGACCGCCGTCACGAGCGCGGTCGGCGGCGTCTACGGACTGGCGGCGATCATCTTTTCCGAACACCTCGCCTCATTCTTCACCGACGATGCGCCCGTGGTGTCGATCGCAGGCCAGGCGATCGTCGCGGCCCACCTGCCCTTCCTGCTGTTTGGCATCCGGCAGACCGTGCTGATCCTCTTCCAGGCGCAGGGCAGGCCGAAAGCCGCCCTTGCCCTCGGCCTGGCGCAGAACGGATATCTTCTCTTTCCGCTGCTTGCTCTCCTGCCGCCCTTCTTCGGTTTTTCGGGTCTGCTCGCAGCCATGTTTCTGGCCTCGGCGCTCACCGGCCTGCTGTCATGCTTCTGCCTGGCAAGGTCGATCGGCGCACTCCGGCAGCGCTCGGCCGAACCTCTGAGTGCTATCCGTCCCCCTCCCAGCTTTTGTCCATGAGAGGATCATCATGAACCAGTCCTTCAGCCCGCGCGACCTTGGCGCCCATGCGGCCGCCGACGATCTCTTCACCCCCGTCGATCCGGCCGCCTTCAACGCCGTGTCGCCGCCAATCTTCCAGACCTCGCTCTTCACCTATGACAGCTACGAGGCGATGGAGGATGTCTTCGCCGGCCGGGCGCGCAACTTCATCTATTCGCGCGGCGACAATCCTACCGTCCGCGAATTCGAGCTCTTGGTCGCCCGCCTCGAAGGCGCGGAGGATGGGCGCGCCTTTTCCAGCGGAACGGCCGCCATCACCGCGACCATTCTGAGCCTCGTGGAAGCGGGCGACCGGGTCGTTGCCGTCCGCCACCTCTATAATGACGTCTATCGCCTTCTCGTGAAGCTGCTCGGAAGGCTCGGCGTCACAGTGGATTTCGTCGATCCTTCCGACCATGACGAGGTGCGCAAGGCGCTGCCGGGCGCCAAGCTGCTCTATCTCGAAAACCCCTCCTCCTTCGTCTTCGAGCTTCAGGACATCGTGGCGCTGTCTGCCATGGCGAAGGAGGCTGGAGTCACCACGATCATCGACAACTCCTGGGCAACGCCGCTCTTCCAGAAGCCGATCCAGCACGGCGTCGATATCGTCATTCATGCCGCTTCGAAATATCTCGGCGGCCACAGCGATACGGTCGCCGGCGTCGTCGTCGGCACGAAGGAGGCGATCGCCAGGATCAACTCGGCCTCCTATCCCTATGTCGGCGCCAAGCTTTCGCCCTTCGAGGCATGGCTCCTGCTGCGCGGCATGCGCACGCTGCGCGTCCGTCTCAAGGAGCATGAGCGCAGCGGGCTTCTGCTCGCCGACCGGCTTAAACAGCATCCCGACATCGCCCACGTTCGCCACCCGGCCTTTCAGGATCATCCCGGCAGGGCGACGCTGTCGGGTTATGCCGGGCTCTTCGCCTTCGACCTCACGCCCGACATCGATGTCGCGCGCTTCGTCAACGCGCTTCGCGAGATCCGTCTCGGCGTCAGCTGGGGAGGACCGGAAACGCTCGTGGTCCCCGCCAAGGTGGCGCTGCAGATCCCCGACCGGATGACCACATTCATCCGGTTCGGCGTGAGCGAGCAGACGGTTCGCTTCGCCGTTGGACTGGAAGAACCGGAACTGCTGTGGAGCGATTTGCAGCAGGCGCTGCACGCCGCACGGCGGTAGTATCCCGGCGAGGTTCATGATCGGGGCGGGCGGGTTCAGTGATCGCCGAATGGCAATGCTGCTCCGCCGCCTTGATCATGAAATTGACAAGCGTCCTCGAGACGCCGAGTTCGGCCGCGATATCCTTCTGCGGCACGCCGTTCAGGCGGTGGCGGATGAAGGCGTCGTTGGTGCGCTTCGGCAGCGCCTCGAGCGAAGCAAGCACGTCACGCAGGGTCTCTGCGGCAACGAGTTGGTCGAGCACCGTTGGGACGGGAGCGGTGATCTCCTGGATTTGATCTATCGACCTGTGGTTGTTCGTTTGATGGCGCCGGCGGCGGCCCTCATCCAGTGCGAGATTATAGACCATCCGGAAGGCATAGCCGATGGGGCAACGAATACCGTCGACATTGACCCCATAAGCTTTGATGACTCCGTCTTGGAATATATCCTCGGAGTATGACCTTGATTTGATAACGCTTTCGATCGTTCTTAGGAGCTTTTCCTTATTTTCGATCATTGCGTTGACAACCGCATTCCCGTTCACATCACGATGCGATGCTCGCATTGTCCTGTACCCTTTTACGAATGGAAAATCAGGCTCTGTCTTGCTGGTCGGTTCGGCCGCGGCGCTCCTTTTTCAAAGCGAATGTGCACGATTTGATTGCAGTGTCTATTTTAAGGTGATAACAGGAGTCAAGTTTAAATCGACGGGCTGAAGGCGAGAAAGAATGGGACGAACAGTTGAGATCCTGACGGGCAAGGCGGAGCTCTGCCGATCGATCATGAGTGCCTTGCCCGACTGGTTTTCGGAGCCCGAGGTCATCGAAGCGAGCGCCCGGGCGATCGAGGAGTTGCCGGTGTTCGCCTATATCGAAGCGGATGTCGTCACCGCCATGATCGCGCTGAAGCCGCACCTGCCAGGCGCAGTCGAGATCGCGCTGATCGCGACGCGGCCGGAATATCGCGGCCGCGGCGGCGGACGACATCTTGTCGATGCGGCCGAACGCTTCGCCCATCAATCGGGCGCCCGGCTGCTGACCGTCAAGACGCTCGCGCCGCGCGGCCGCAACGAGCCGCAATTCGAGGCGACGCGCCGCTTCTATGACCGGAACGGCTTCGTCAGGGCGGAGGTGTTTGACAAGCTCTGGCACGAGGACCATCCGTGCCTCTTCATGGTCAAGCCGCTCGTCGGAAATCAGCCGAGCGAGACCGCGCTTTGAAACGACGGGACTTTCTTCTGGGCGCGCTGGCAATGACGAGCGCGCCCCACACGGCGCGCGCCGGCGACGGCGGCGTCGTGTCGCTCGATTACGGACTGGCATCGACGATGCTGGCGCTCGGCAGCGTGCCGCGTGCGATCGCCTCGCTCAGGAACTGGTCGGAATGGGTCGTCGAGCCGGCCATGCCGCAAGGCGTCGTCGATATCGGCACAACGTCCGAGATCAATCTCGAAGTCCTTACCAGCCTCCGGCCATCGCTCATCCTCAGCACGCCCTTCCTGGCAGCGCTGGATGAAAAACTCTCCCGCATCGCACCGGTCGCGACCTTCACCGTCTATGCCGCGAACGGCGATGCGCTCGACCGTTCCTACGCCGAGACGCGACGTCTCGGCGCCATGATCGGGCGAAAGAGGCAGGCGGAGGCGTTTCTCGCCCGCGCCGATGCTACATTCGAGCGGTTGCGCGAGACGGCGAAGAGCCTGTCCGCGCCTCCTGTGGCGGTCATCAACTTTATCGACCAGAGGCATGCGCGCATCTATGGCGGCCCCGGGCTCTATGGCGGCGCCATGAGACGCATCGGCCTTGAGAACGCCTGGAAGGGAGAGGCCAGCTACTGGGGATTTCAGACGATCGGCCTGGAGCAGCTCGCCGAACTCGGTGACGACGTGCACCTCGTCGTCGTGTCGCCGCTGTTTCCACCCGATGTCCTGACCCGGCTTTCCGAAAGCCCGCTCTGGACAGGCCTTCCCTTCGTCCAGCGCCAGCGAATCTCGGTCGTTCCAGGCGTCCTGATGTTTGGAATGGTCCAGGAGGCGCTGCGCTTTTCGACCCTGATGGTCGATGTTCTGGAGACTGCCGCCTGATGAAGCCTCAATATTCCCGCTTCGGCGCGCCGGCACTTGCGACGCTATTGCTGTTTTCAGGCCTCAGCCTCGCCGCCCTCGATCTCTTGCCGGCGCTGCCGCATCTCGAGACGACAGGCGGTTACGACGCCCAGCACCTGTTGCTTCTCTATTCCACGCTGCCTCGCATGGCGACGGCACTGATCACGGGAGCCGCCCTTGCACTTTCGGGAACGATTCTGCAGCAGGTGCTGCGCAATCCGCTGGCCTCGCCGACGACACTCGGCGTCTCGGCCGGCGCCAATCTGGCGCTGGTATCCGTCATGCTCGCCTTTCCCTCACTGGCGGGATGGGGCCGCGACGCGGTCGCGCTCGGCGGAAGTGCGGCTGCTGCCTTCGCGATCTTTTCGATCAGCGCCCGGCACGGCTTCTCGCCCTTTTCCCTCATCCTGTCGGGCATGATCATCGGCCTCTGGTGCGGAGCGGCGGCGGCCATCCTCATTCTGATGAACGATCAATATCTCTCGGGGATCTTCATCTGGGGCGCCGGCTCGCTCTCGCAGCAAAGCTGGGCGATCCCGCTATCGCTGCTGCCGAAAGTGGCGCTGCTTACCGCCCTTGCCCTACTCGCCACCCGGCCGCTGGCGCTGAGCCAGCTCGGCGATGCCGGCGCGACCAGCCTCGGCCTGCGGATCAAATGGGCGCGGGGCTTCGTCCTGGCGATCGCGATTGCGCTGAGCGCCCTCGTCACCAGCGCGGTCGGCGTCATCGGCTTCGTCGGGTTGGCCGCCCCGCAGATCGTCCGGATGGCCGGTGCAAGGCGCATCCTCAGCCAATTGATCTGGTCGCCGGTCGCAGGCGCCGGCCTTCTCCTCATGACGGACGAGACCATCAAGCTTCTGGCTCCCGGTGATTTCGTGCCGACGGGCGCGGTGACGGCACTGCTCGGCGGGCCGATCCTGATCGCTCTGCTCCCACGCCTCGCCACCGCCTCGCGCGCACTGCCCGGCATCGCCTCGCCACGGCTCGCGGTCGGCAGCAAAGGGGCTCCCCTTGTTCTGCTGTTGGCCTCGATCGTCGCATTGGCGATCGCCGCGATCTTCTTCGGCCGGGCACCCGACGGAGACTGGGCCTGGCTGCCGGCCGCCTCATGGGACGACATCCTTCCCCTTCGCCTGCCGCGCGTCGCCGCGGCATTCGGCGCCGGAACGGTGCTCGGCGTGACCGGCCTCATTCTGCAGCGGCTGACCGGAAACGAAATGGCAAGTCCCGAGGTGCTCGGCGTATCGGCCGGGGCGACCCTCGGCGTCGCCGCCGCCCTCTTCGCCGTTTCTGCACCGGGGCTGACGGTCCAGCTTGCCTTTGCCGGCGGCGGAGCGCTCGCCGTGCTTTTGCTGATCTTCCTCCTGAGCGCCGGTTCCGGCTTCGGCCCGAACCGCGTTCTGCTCGCCGGCATCGCCTTCGGCGCAATGCTCGATGCCGGGATCGGCGTCCTTGCCGCGAGCGGCGATCCCCGCGGCCTCGCGCTCATCCGCTGGATGGCGGGCTCGACCTATTTCGTCGACAATGCGGTTGCCGCAAGCGCCCTGTCGATTGCGCCGGCCTGCCTCGTCGCCGCCTTTCTCGCCAGCCGGTGGCTTGCGCTGCTGCAACTCGGGCCGGAAGCGGCGAGCGAACTCGGCCTCAGGATCGTCCCCACGCGCGCGGCCCTGTTCGGGCTCTCTGCGATCATGACGGCAGCCGCGACGCTGGTCGTCGGCCCCTTGAGCTTCGTCGGGCTGATGGCGCCGCACCTCGCCCACGGCCTCGGCTTTCGCCGCCCCTCAGTCCAGCTCCTCGCCGCCGCCCTCATCGGCGCGACCCTGCTCGTCATCGCCGACTGGGCCGGCCGGATGATCGCCTTCCCCTATCAGGTGCCGGCCGGCTTGATCTCGGCCCTGGTCGGGGCGCCGATGCTGCTTTTCGTTCTGCGCCGGCGGCCTTGAGAAGCCGCCTTCATCCCGCCAATGCTTCGGCGTCGGCCCCTGCAGGGATGCGCAATGGAGAGGAAGGATCGGTCGCAGCGCGCCATACCGCCTCGACGACGTCGACGGGCTGGGTCAGGGCGGTCACCGACTGCTGCTCCCAAGACGCGAACACCTTTGCGACGACCGACGAATAGGCGTGCGGGAAGCCGCCCTGTTGTTGAATCCGTGCGCGCGCCGTATCGCCGAACTGCGTCTCCGGCGCGCGCCCCGGAAGCACGATCCTCACACGCACATTGAAAGGCTCGAGCTCGAGCGCGACAGATTCGGTGAACGCGTTCACCGCGGCTTTGCTCGCCGTATAGACCGAGAGGAGCGGAAGCGGCTTGAGCGTCACGCTTGACGTGACGTTGATGATAACGCCTTCCTGGCGCTCCCGCATCTGCGGCAGAACCGCCTGGGTCATCGCGATCGTTCCAAGGGTGTTCGTCTCGAAAATTTCGCGGGCGATCTCGATCGGCGTTCCCTCAAGCGCGTTGAGCCAACCGATGCCGGCATTGTTTACCAGCACATCCACAGGCCCGGCGGCCTCAACCGCAGCACGGATGCTTTCAGGGCTTGTGACATCGAGCGCAATGATCGTGAGTTGGTCCGAAGGCGGCAGAAGGTCTTGGCGAGGCGTTCGCATGGTGGCGATCACCTTCCAGCCCTGCGCGAGAAAGAACCTGGCAATTTCCAGCCCGAACCCCGACGAGCATCCGGTAACAAGAACGGTCTTCATATTTTTGTCTCCTATCCATCTGCCAGCAACAGATGTAGACGGCGAACGCGGCACTTACTATCATGCATCGTCCTTGTTTCATTATCAGGAGTATCAATGAGCGACCCGCTGGCCGATATGGTCACGCTGCTGCAGCCAGCGGCGCGCCATTCAAAGCTCGTCAGCGGCGCAGGGACGTGGCGCGTCGAGCGCCAGGAGACGGGTCAGCCTTTCTATTGCGTCGTGCTGGAAGGTTCTTCAAGGTTGAGCGCGGAGGACGAGCAAGTCACACTCCTAGAAGGCGACTTCATCCTGATCCCGGCCGCCCATGCCTTCACGATGTCGAGCCTGGACGACGGATTATCGCCCGGCATTGATCCCTTTACCGTCACGATGCTTCCTGAAGAAACCCGTCACGGCGATCCCGAAGGGGCTGTGAATGCACGCTTGCTTGTCGGCCACTTCGCCTTCGGCTCGCCGGATGCAGCGTTGCTGGTTTCCCTGCTGCCGCGGATCATCCACATCCGCGGCGACAGCAGACTGTCGGCGATCGTCCAGCTCGTCACCGACGAAGCCCGCGCCGAGCGGCCGGGAAAGAACATGATCCTGGCGCGCCTGTTGGAAGTCTTGCTTGTCGAGGCGCTGCGTTCGAATTTCGGGGAGAAGGCGCCGCTTGGAATTCTGCGGGGCCTGAGCGATACACGCCTCGCCCTGGCTATCCGTCGGCTGCATGAAGATCCATCCAGGGAATGGACGGTGGAACAGCTCGCCGGCGAGGCGGCCCTGTCGCGGTCGGCGTTTTTCAATCGCTTCCGTCGCACTGTGGGCATGGCGCCAATGGAATATCTCATATCGTGGCGCATGGCGCTCGCCAGAAATCTGCTGAGGCAGGAGGATATCGGAATTCAGGAGATCGCCGAGCGCGTCGGCTATGGCTCCGCGAGCGCGTTCAGCACGGCATTCACGCGCTTTGTCGGGTTGCCGCCGTCACGATATGCCGAGCAGGCAAAGACCATGTCAAATGCCGCCGCATAATTCTAATCGGCCTCAATGCCGCCCGTCCGGCAGCGGGCAGGCCTCGCCGCAGCCGCCGACGCCAGGCAGGTTATAGCGCAGGCAGCAGACCTTGCGGCGAGCGAATTCCAGACCGCATTGCTGCCGCGCCATGCGGATCATGCCGAACATTGGATTGCGACCGCCGCCCGGCCACTCGGCATCGTTCAGCAGCGCCAGGCCGCCTTCGACGAGGGCAGGCTCGTGGCGGTGAGCGATCTCTTTCAGGATCCAGGAAAGATAGGCCGCGAGATTGTTCCAGAGAAGCTTCGGCGCCACGCCGGCAATGGCGGCAATCGCCGCAATGACCGGTTCGGCATGGCCGAGCATCAGTCGGTGAAGCTCGCCGGCCGGATCGGTCGTCGGCTCTGGCCTGCCCGACATCACGAACGCTTCCGGCTCGCATGTCTGTTCGTTGCAGACGAGAGAGAGCCGGTCGATTTCCATCGGCAGCGCGATGCGGTTGACGAACATATGGACGCTAGGCGCGATCGTCAGCATGCTGAAATAATAGAGCGTCCACATGGAGACAATCGCGCGGCGGTCGCTGCCCGGAAACTTCTGGCCATAGCGGGCGATGATCCCGTCAAAGACGTCGCGGTCGCCGAGATCCCTGCAGGAAACCACCAAACCAGCCGGCGGCGGAGAGGCGAGCAGCTTGCCGCGGCAATAGGCGAACGGGCCATCGCCCACCAGGCCGTCGAGGTCGATGGCCTGGCGGCCGACAGGGCGATCGCCGATCGAAGGGCGCGAGGCCGCCCCGTTCGTCTCTAACGTCATGGTGCTACCACCGATACTTCAGGGTGCCGGTCATGTTGCGACCCTGGCCGAGGTAGCAGAAGCCCTCGTTGCAGACGGTGTCGCGCTCGTCGGCGATGTTGCGGATGGCAAAGGCCGCCGTCAGGCCTTCGTATTTCTTGTCGGCCGCGCCGAAATCATAAGCGGCGGAGGCGTCGATGTAGAAGCTCGCAGGATTCTTCGACGTATTGGCCGTATCCGTCCAATTTTCGCTGACGTAACGGACACCCGCGCCGACTGACAGACCATGGAATGGATTGGTTTCCTGGAACGTATAGTTGGCCCAGAGGCTTGCCACATGCGAGGGCGTCAGGGCAGGCGTATTGCCCTCGTTTTCACCGCCTCCCGTCACTTCCGACTGGTTGTAAGTGTAGGCCGCAATGAGATCCCAGCCGTCGGCTACCGCCGCGCGGGCTTCGAGTTCGATGCCTTTTCCGGTTACTTCACCGATCGAGCCATAGGCAAACATCACCGGATCCACCAGCACCGGCTTGTTCTTTTCGACAATATGATAGGCAACGGCCGACAAGAGGATATCGGAGCCGGGCGGCTGGTACTTCACACCGAGCTCGTACTGTTCACCCTCTGTCGGCGCCAGTATCTTGCCTGAGGTCGACCGGTTGGTCACCGGATCGAATGAGGTTGCATAGGAGACGAAGGGAGCAATGCCGTTGTCGAACAGATAGAGTGCACCGGCTTGCCAGGAGAAGGCGCTCTTGTCGACCTCCTCCGAGCTGATCGAAGGCAGGGTCGCATCGCGCGTCTGGTTCACCCATGTTTGCCGGCCGCCGAGATTGAAGCGCCAGTTTCCAGCCTCGATCTGGTCCAGGGCATAAATGCCGACCTGCCGCATGTCGGCCTTGGACGCTAAGATACTATAGTCCGGCGTATCGCCTGAGACTCCATAGGTCGGGTTGGCGATATCGAAGTCGAATGCCGGATCGGCTGCTCCAGCGCCATAGCCAAAGCTCGATTTGAGATTGGTATAGTCCAGCCCGAACAGCATCGTGTGAGCAAGCGGGCCGGTATCGAACTTCGCCTCGAGCTGATTGTCGAGCTGGAAAACGTTCATCTCGTCCCGGATCGCATTCGTGCCACGATGTGCAACGGTCCCTGTCCAACCGGTAACACCGAGGTAGCGAGCCCTGAGATCGAGATGCGAATAACGCAGGTTCTGCCGGAAGGTCAGGCCATTGTCGAATTCATGCTCAAATTGATAGCCGATCTGCTGCTGCTTGACCTTCTGGTAGTCGTAGTCGGGGTCGCTCGCCCTGAGTTCATGAATCTTACCGTCCAGGGTCGTGATCGCGCCGACGTTGGAGTCGGTCTCGTCGGATTGCACAAGGCCGTAAACCGTGAAGGTCGTGCCCTCGTCGGGTTTCCAGGTGAAGGACGGCGCCAGGAAATAGCGGTCGTCGGCAATATCGAAATTGGTGTCGCCGCGGCGGGCGAGGCCGACGATGCGATAGAGGAAATCGTCGTTGCCTTCGCTGATCGGCCCGCCGAAATCGAACATCCCTTGCACCCGGTCCTTGGTCCCGTAGGCAATGCCGACTTCGCGGATCGGCTCCTCGGTCGGAAGTTTCGAGATCTTGTTGACGAGGCCGCCCGGTGATCCCGCACCATAGAGAACGGAAACCGGTCCCTTGATCACCTCGACGCGCTGCAACTGATAGGGATCGGTTCGGAACATGCCGTAATTGATATAGGGCTGGCGCAGGCTGTCACGAAAGTCTCCGACCGTCGTGACGTTGAAGCCGCGAATGTAGATCTGGTCGAAACGCGGATCGAAACCGTTCGGTCCCGTCGTCACACCGGCCGTATAACGCACCGCCTCGATGACCGACTGGGCGCCGCGCTGCTCGATTTCCTTCTCGGTGGTGACGGAGATCGAACGCGGCGTCTCGACGAGCGGTGTGCTGATCTTGGTCGCACCGGCGCTGTTCTTGGCGGTGACGGATGTTCGGTCGGTCTTGCTATCTGAGGATGCACCTTGAATGACGATCGGCTCAAGTGTCGTCGCCGCGTCACCCGTAGAGGCGCTCTGGGCGGCAGCCGGCGATGCTGTCATGCCGATCAGGACAACTGCGGTCGTAGCAAAAAGGCTCTCTCTGTAAACTCGCGATACATTATTAGAAACATTCAAAAAAACACGCGCCATTACCTGGTCCCTACGTCACGGATGCGGGCGGAACCTATGGAGCGAAATGGAGCTTGTCAACATAAGATGATTATTTTTGTCACCTTTTAATTCGATGGTCCGTCTGTGACTGTCATTCGCGAACAGGTTGCACGCAGATCGTCTGAACCGCTCGGAGGGCACACCTCCGATGCGGGCTCCAGCCGCTCCTCCTGTCCGTTCCCGAACCCGTACCCAGACTGCATAACCTTATCCCAGCCGGAGTAACGACCGAAGCAATACAGCTTCAGAAGTCCCCAATTCCCTACCGTTCTTGATAGGAAGAGAAGTTTCCTATTGAGGCAAACAAAAAATCTGGTTTACTGCACTTCGCTTGTTGGCTTTCAGGGGGAGTTTAGCCGATGGTGTGGACCCGCAGGAGTATTATGCTCGGTGGATTGGCGTTGCTGGGGACCGGCGCCGCCAGCAAACCGGCAGCCGCCGCGGCAGCTTCTTATTTCGGCGGCGCAGCCGTCGACAACGGCGTGACATTTCGCAGCACCAATTTCGCAAAAATCGACAAGCGCTGGCATCGCCAGGTCGTCAAATATTTCAGCAGCGAGCCGATCGGCACCGTTGTCGTCGATACAAGGCACCATTTTCTCTACCTGATCATGGAGAACAAGACCGCCATCCGTTATGGCGTCGGGGTCGGCCGCGAAGGCTTCAAATGGTTTGGCCGCGCCACCATCGACGCCAAATCGCTCTGGCCGCGCTGGACGCCGCCGCCGGAGATGCGCAAGCGCCATCCCGAACTGCCGGAATTCGTCTCGGGTGGCTCACCGAAGAACCCGCTTGGGCCCCGCGCCATGTATCTGCATCGCGACGGCGTCGACACCGGCTATCGGTTCCACGGCACGCTGGAGCCATGGAGCATCGGCAAGGACGCCTCCAGCGGCTGTATCCGCATGTTCAACGAAGACGCCATCGATCTTTATCAGCGCTGCCCCATTGGCACCGCTGTACAGGTTCTGCCGCATATTGCCGACCAGGCTGAGGGCGCCACCCAGGTTAGCGAAACAACTCCGGTCGAATGAGGAATATCACCCCTATGTCTGCGATGATCGGATACACCAAGCGCCTCGCTGGCGCAGCCATGCTCTTGGCGCTCGCCGCCTGCTCCACCACCGAGGTCGCCTCCCTGGAAGAACCGGCGGCGGCGCCGATGACCGGGCAGACCAACGACCCCGCCCCCGGCTTCGAGAATGTCGCGCAGGGCAGCGAGGAGGATTTCATTCTTAGTGTCGGCCGACGGATCTACTTCAAGCAGGACTCCGCCGCGCTCGATGCCGTCGCCATGGCCACCCTGGATAATCAGGCGGCCTGGCTCAACAAGAACCCGACTTGGCTGCTCAAGCTTCAGGGATTCGCCGACGATACCGGTTCCGCCTCCAAAATGCAGACGCTCTCGCAGAAACGTGCCGATGCGGCGATGGCCTATCTGACCTCGAAGGGTGTGGACCCCAAGCGCATGTGGGCCAAGGGCTACGGCAACGACCGCGAAGTCCGCGACTGCACAGAGCGCTCCTGCAAGGTGCAGAACCGGCGCGTGGTCACCAATCTGCGCACTCAGCCTGATGCGGTCTGATTGCGCCCACAGGAGGGACCGAACAAAGGCAGGCTTGGTCCGCAAGGGGTTGCGGCAAGAGAATTCGAGGGGATCATTCGTGCACAAGGGCCGGCCCCACGGCGCCGGCCCCAGTTGATGTGAATCCCTGTTCAGGATCGCGCTTCAGAAACCGCGTCCGCGCTGCGGAGCTTGCTTAACGACTTCGAAAACAGAGCCTTAGCCGCATTTTTCGCGCTGCTTCCGCGACGTTTCCTGATCTCCACGATAAACGGCTTTATCCGGGACTTCATGGAGAGGCTCTCCTTAAGCCACCTGACGCTCGGCTTCGATCTGAAGAGGCGCCTGCTGAAAGGAGCCGTCTCCGATGGCGATCTTGCGCGGTTTCATGGCTTCGGGCACTTCACGCTTCAGCGCAATCGAGAGAATACCATTCGTCAGCGAGGCATTCTCGACCCTGACGTGATCGGCGAGCTCGAAGCGGCGTTCAAATGCGCGCCCGGCGATGCCGCGATGGAGATATTCGCCGTCCTTGCCGTCGGCTTTTTGCCCCTTCACGAGAAGGACGTTCCGCTCCTGGGTGATGTCGAGGTCGCCTTCGGCGAAGCCGGCCACTGCCATCTGAATGCGATAGTCGTCTTCGCCCGTCTTGACGATGTCATAGGGCGGCCAGGCCTCGATTGCCTGCAGGCGCTGCGCATTGTTCAGGAGATTGAAGACACGGTCGAAGCCGATGCTGGACCGGTAAAGGGGGGCGAAATCAAGTTCGTTTCTCATAGCCATATCCTCCGTAAAGCAACATGGGTTGGAGACGCGTTGGAAACCTGCGTCTCCGCTCTGATCATCGGCCCGCTTTTGCGCTGCCGACGACGATGATCTGGTTTCGCACGATTTTCGATTCAAGAGGAGAATCTAAAAATTTTCAGTCTGCTTTATCCGGTAATCCGGAGCACCTCTTGACACTGTTTTCATTCAACTCAACGATAGGCGCCTGGCCGTTCGATATCGGAATCATGAGGTCGAAGGCGGCAGCACGTAGCCGGCTGGCGACGGCAGGTCGATCACGGATCTTGCGTCCGCGGCATTCGCCGCCAGGACCAGCTGATAATCACCCGGTTCGGCTCGGAAGGCGCCGGCCTCGATATCGAAATAGGCCAGATCGCGTGGCACGATTTTCATGACGGCTGTGCCTGTTTCGCCGGGTTGCAGCGAGAGCTTTGCGAAGGCGCGCAGTTCCTTGTCCGGACGTTCCACTTTGGCTAACGGTGAGCGTACGTAGAGCTGGACCAGTTCCGAACCTGGCCGGTCGCCTGTATTGGTGACGTCAATGCTGACGGTTATGCCGTCCGGTCCCATTTCACGCACCGAAAGCCGCGGCTCGCCCCAGCGGAAACTCGTATAGCCGAGGCCGAAGCCGAAGGGGAAGAGCGGTTCGACCGCGCTGATATCGTGATGGCGGTAGCCGACGAAGACGCCTTCGGCATAGTGCACATGCCCGTCCTTGCCGGGATAGACGGCAGGATCGCCCGTGATGGCGGAATTGTCGGTCAGCGCCTTGGGGAAGGTCTGCGGCAGGCGGCCGCCCGGCTCGGCATCGCCGAACAGAATGTCGGCGACGGCATTGCCGAGTTCCTGGCCGGGATACCACATCTGCAGCACGGCGCCGACCTTGCCGAGCCAGGGCATCTCGATGGGACCGCCGGTCTGGAGCACGACGACGGTGTTGGCGTTGGCGGCAGCGACCTTCTCGATCAGTTCCTCCTGCCGGCCAGGCAGCCGCATGTCGGGCAGATCAAGTCCTTCCGTGTCCCACTCGCCGTCGCGGCCGACGAAGAGCAGCGCCACGTCGGCATTACGGGCGGTTTCGACGGCGGCCTCGATATCGGCCTCGCCGAGCGGCTTTTCGACGCCGAAACGGACGGCGATGAGGTTGATCCCCTCCTCGCTCGCCGTGGACGGCTCATATTCGACGGTGATTTCGTACAGCCGGCCCGCTTCCAGACTCACCCCACAGCGCTGCTCGTCATTGGCGGTGCCGAAATAATTCTCGCCGCGCGTCCAGCCCCCACGGCCATCGACCGTGAGCTCACCATCGACGAAGAGCCGCGCCAGCCCGGCATTGGTCATGCCGAAGACATGTTCACCGCTCTCCTCCGGCGCGTATTGCATCACCATCCGGGCCGAGAAATCGGCGGGATCGAGTTCGCCCGACGGCAGCTCGAACCAGAAGAACTCGCCCTTGTCGACGGTCTCGACATGAAGGGGATTGCCCTTGCAGCCGCGCCCCTTGAAATATTCGACGGTGATCTTCCCTTTGAACACGTCGATCAGCCGGTTGTGGCGGCAGCCGACCGCATGGCTGATGCTGTTGGCGTTGGAAAGGGCGGCGCGAATGCCTTCGAGCGGGCTCACCGTATAATGCGCTGCGATCTGCGCGCTGCCGCCGCCCATGACACGGGCGGTGGCCGCATTCGGCCCAATGACGGCGATCCGGTCGAGCGAGGTCTTGGCGAGCGGCAGCATGCCGTCATTCTTGAGGAGTACCGCGCCTTCGGCACCGAGACGCCGGATCAGCGCCCGATCCTCGGGCAGGTCGATCGCCCGCTCCGTAAGATCGGGTTTGCTCTTAAATGCGCCGACCCGCTCGAGCAGCAGCAACATGCGCCGTGCTGCCGCACGCACCGTCGCCGATTCCACCTTGCCCTCACGCACGGCCGCAACCAATTTCTCGCCGCGGTCGCGCGCCGGACCCGGCATTTCGAGATCGAGGCCAGCATTGATCGTCTCAGCCGTCGAATGTGAGCCGAACCAGTCGGACATGACGATGCCGTCGAAGCCCCATTCCTCGCGCAACACCTTGGTCAGCAGCCAATGATGCTCACTCGTATAAGTGCCGTTAAGGCGGTTATAGGAGGACATGACAGCCATGACGCCGGCGCGGCGCACCGCCTGCTCGAAGGGCGGGAGATAGATTTCGCGCAGCGTCCGCTCGTCGATATCGGACGACATAGTCTGACGCTCGATCTCGGATTCGTTGCCGACGAAGTGTTTTATGGTCGCCGCGATCCCCTCGCCCTGCACGCCCTCGATATAGGCGACGGCGAGTTCCGATGTCAGCATCGGATCTTCGGAATAACATTCGAAATTGCGGCCGTTGAGGCCGGAGCGATGGATATTCACCGTCGGTGCGAGCACCACGGCTGCTCCCTTGCTCTTGGCCTGGCGCGCAAGGGCAACGCCCATCTGCTTGACGAGATCGGGATTCCAGCTGGCGCCGAGCGCGATTGCGACGGGAAAGCAGGTCGCCTTGACGCCGGCGACCAGCGAACCCGCGCCGCGGGCGCCGTTCGGCCCATCCGTCACCTTGATCTTCGGCACGCCGAGCCGCTCGACGGGAACGGTCGTCCAGAAATCGGCGCCTGACAGCAAAGAGACCTGCTCTTCGAGCGTCATCCTGTCGAGAATGGAATCGATCATGCAAACCTCCTCAAAAGACCGCGAGCATCGCGCCTATTAAACCTACCGATTACTCGGTATTTTTAAGATGTCAATCCGACGGGCCTAATGTAAGGAGAAAGCAGACGAGATATCGGCCGGAGCATTGTGGACCGTCGCATCGCCGCTAAAAAGGCCGGACAGGAGAAACGATGGCAGAACACAAGGCAGGACAGGAAGAAAAACGACGGCGCCGTTCCCGCAAGGGAGAGGAACGACGCGCAGAGATCCTGGCGGCGGCGATGCGGCGTTTTGCCGAAGACGGCTATCAGAATGCCGCGATCGGCGATATCGCCCGGGATGTCGGCCTGTCGCTGCCCGGCCTGCTGCACCATTTCCCAACCAAGGTCGAGCTGCTGCTGGCGATCCTCGCCAAGCGCGATCTCGATAGCGCTAATTTCATCGGGCACTTCCGCTCCGATGTCAGCGCCCTACTCAAGGGCATGGTCGAGATCTTCCGCCGCAACACCGAAATGATCGAGGTCGTCAGAGCCTTCGCCATCCTGAATGCCGAAAGCCTGATGAAGGATCACCCCGCCAAGGCGTGGTTTCTCGATCGCACTGCGGAGATGCAGAAGGACATCGCCGCGACCTTCGAGCGGGCGATCGCCGATGGCTCGATCGACAAAGGGATCGACAGCAAGGCCATGGCCGCCGAGCTGATCGCCGTGATGGACGGCCTGCAGATGCTCTGGCTGCGTGATCCCGATCGCTTCGATATGGTCGGCGGCCTGGAAGCTTATGTCGGTCGCTTGCTGGCGAGCCTCGGCCTCGAGGGCTAGGCACTCTCTTCATCGAAGCGCGTGAGCCAGATCATGATGCGATTGACGGATTCGTGATATCTTTGCCCGACCAACAAGCCCGTATGCGTCGTGCCCCAGAGACCGAGAAACTCGCCGCCGATATGCCGGGCCATCGCCTGCCCTCGCCGATCGGCGGCGGCGTCGTTGACAGCTGAGATGACCAGGCTGGGGCAGGTGATCTTGCCGCCGTCGATGGAAATCCCCTCGGCTCCGCAATGAAAGGAAAAAGCGCCGAAGGCTCTGGCGGATTCCATGGACAGGTACTTCCGCTGGAAGGCGATATCGTCGGGCGTTTCGTCGGCGCTGGATTGCTCTTCACGCACCGGCGCGGGAATAACGACGCCAGGTATCTCAGGCGCAAGATCCTGGTAGGGCACCTCGTAATGCACCTGCCTGGAGATGCTGGAATCGATCAGCACCAGCCCGGCGATCTCCACGCTTTCCGCCAGTTTCTGGCTGAGGATCCCTCCCATGCTGAAGCCGATCACGACAGGAGCGACGGCACATTCCCCAGTGATTGCGGAAATTGCCTCAAGAATGTCTTCCAGATAGTTCTCGAATTCGACCTTCGTCAAATCCACCGACCGGCTTTTGTAGTGGCCTCGCAGATTGATGCAGTAGGAGGTCCACCCCGCGGCTATGAAGTGCGGGATATATTTGCTCCACATCCAGCTGCCGGTGTAAGCGCCGTGGACAAAAAGGAGAGGCGGTCGACCGGCCTCATCCGAGCGATTGTTCCCAGGAAAGATTTCCAGGAACAGGTCGTTCTCTCCGATATATCTCGCAGTGTGCTCTGGCAATTCTTTCGTGTAGTCCCGCATGCCATCCACTCCTTGACTCGGCAGCCCCATCCGTTCCGGCTGCCGAACAAAGGATATTTGTTATGCAATGTTGATCAATCGCCGTAAGTGGACTTAGATAAAGGACAAAATGTCTCCAATTGGATCTTGCCGTGGATAGTCTCGCGAGCCTCTTCGCCTTCGTTCATGCGGCCGAACAACAGAGTTATGTCGGAGCCGCGCGCGTTGCCGGCGTTTCGCCGTCCGCGATCGGCAAGGCCGTGGCGCGTCTTGAAAACCGGCTCCATGTGCGGCTCTTCAACCGCACGACGCGCAGCATCAGCCTGACCGAGGAAGGGGCTGTCCTCTACGAGCGCTCTAAGCGCATCATCGACGATATACAGGACGCGGAGGCAACCGTCCTGCAAAGCCGGGAACGCCCAAGGGGGCGCCTGCGCGTCAGCGTCCCGCATATCGTCGGACACCATCTGCTGATGCCGATGCTGCCGGCCTTTGCCGAGCGCTTCCCGGAGATCGAACTGGATGTGGATTTCGAAGACAGGGTCATCGACATGGTCACGGAAGGTCTGGATGTGGTGGTGCGCAGCGGCGAACTTGCCGATGCGCGGCTGATCGCCCGCCATCTCGGCGAGCAGCACTTCGTGGTGTGCGGCAGTTCCGAGTATTTGGAGCGCCATGGACGGCCTGAGACGCCGGGCGATCTCTTCAAGCACGCCTGCATTCACTTCAAATATCCCTCCAGTGGCCGCCTGGCACCCTGGGCGTTCAGCGCACCATACGAGCGGCTGCTTCTGCCAAAAAGCCTGACATTCAACAATACAGATGCAGGGCTGCGGGCAGCACAGGATGGTTTGGGCCTCGCGCATCTGCCCGTCTATGTCGCCGAGGCAGCCATGCGGGCGGGAACCCTGAGCCCCGTCCTCACTTCCTTCATGGTGCCCTTCGGCTCGCTCTCGCTCGTCTGGCCGTCGAACCGCCAGCTATCGCGCAAGGTCCGCGCTTTCGTGGACTTCGTGGTCGAGACCTGCGCCGCCCGGCCCGGCGCTTTTCGGCCGGCAGGCAGCCTGTCGCGCTGATCCGTTGCCGCGCATACCCGAGGCGGGTCCACTTTCCCTATTCACAACACGGGGGCTTTGGTGCTCAGCCGCAGTTCCGGCTTGGTCTTGGATCGGAACCGGCACTTGCTCCGCCAGTGAGTGCCATTGGCCGATCTGAACGCGCCGATCCGGTCGATGCGGATGACGTTTGCGGGACGCGCGGATCCGTCGTGGCCAGCCAGCGGTCTGCCGAAAAATACGCCCTGGTCCTTGCCTGCGAGCCCGGAGCCGCCTTGAGACCAAGAGCAAAATTAAAAATGTTTTTGCTGCCGGCTTCGAGCGTGAAGCTGAGATAAGAGCCAAATCGCTCGGTCTCTACCTGGCGAAGGCTTCGGATCGACGCAAGCGCATCTTCAAAATCGCGCCAGCACGCCTGCTTCACAATGATCTCGAAAATGCGCAGCACATCAGGGGCGAGGCGCCCCCCAGCGTCAATCGCCGGCCCGACGATCTTGGCGCGGATCTCAACAATATGACCCGCTTCATCTCCACGAACCCTGAGGAAGGTAGAGCTGAGCGGCCGCACCTCGTCCCGTTCGTAGATGCGCTGAAAATAACATTCATAATCGCGATTGCGCATCGATGCGGCTTTCCATTCGCTCACCTCGATGCCGGCCTCTCGAAGAGCGCCACAAATATTCGCGCCTGAGACCAGCCACATCCGCAGAAACTGACTTGCCAAATCGAGCTTTGGAAGCTCCATCAGATGCCGCGAAATGGGCATCGGCGGAAGAGCAGAAGGAGCCGACGCATGGGAGTCGGCAGCTACGGGTGATGGTCGGGCTGCCTTATCGAGGCCTGCATACTCAAAGTGCTGAACCGGGCCTGCGGAGTGGCGGATTTCACGGTAAAGAACAGCGGTGCCTGCAAGAAGTAAAATGGATACTGAAAGCGCCGACCAAAAAAGCCAGCGGCGGCGGCTCCGCAATGGGAACTTCCACTGCCGGGGTGGGCTGCCACGAGGAGGAGGGACTGCTGAGAACACTTTATCCACGGCGTCACCTCGCACACTTGCGACCAGCGGCGTTGGCCGGCGAACGGCCAATCAGCCGCTGCGCCACGTCCTTCCAAGGCGAGCAACGATGTCAAAGCGGGCGCCGTCGACTCACCTCGACCCCGCGATTCTGATATCGAGTATATTAGGCGTCAAGCAAGAACCCTGGCTATGCGCTCACCACCGATCCGAGGCTTTTTCAGTTGGCGACAGACGAGCGCGGGCCGAGCCGGAAAGGGAGACTGCAACGCCTCGCTACTGCCGCATTCACGCCGCGTCGGAGACTACTTTCCGTCGAGCCATTCCTGCAGCTCCGCCTCAGCCCGTTCCAGAGCGCTGTAGTTCAGAAGTTTACGCAATAAAGCAATCGTGACAGCGCGGGCGCGGAGATTGAAGCGGCCGTCCTCGTGGTCGTCGCCAGCCGTCTGATAGACGTCGAGCTTGTCGTAGAGCTGCTGCAGGCGGTTCTGCACGCTGCGCAGCGACAGGCTCCGGCGTTTGGCGATGGCCCGGTCGGTTAGACCGAGGGCTATGTCGACGAGGATCTCGTATTCGGAATCGGTGAAGCCGTTGGTCTGGCCGAGGCTCTTCTGCTGCAGGCCCCGCACCTCCCGGTCGATGACGCACTGGCTCTCGATGAAGATCGACCGGAGCGCAAGCTTCAGCCGCTCGTCGGAAGCGGATTTCAGCACATAACCATAGGCGGCGCCATCCGGCACGATGCGCGAGACGCCGCGCACATAAGCCTCATCCGAATAATTCGACCAGAACAGGATACGGGTCTCCGGTCGCTCCTTCCAGATCGTCCGCGCCGCCTCGATGCCGTTGCGGCTCGCCATCTGCAGATCCATGACGATATGCGCCGATTTGTGGTCGCGGGCGAGCTTCTCGCCGACGGTTCCGTTCTCCGCCTCGATCACCGTGTCGCATTCCGGCAGGGCGGCGTTGACAGCCTCGTGCAGGTAGGACCGGTGCAGCGGGTCGTCCTCGACGATCAGAACCTTCATCGTGTCTTTCTCCTCAGTCTGGCTCGCCCGCCGGGCCGTTCGGCGCCAGCGGCAGCACGACGCGCACCGCGGTCCCGCGATGATTATAGCCGGGGCCGATCGTGAAGCGCGCCGAGATCAGCCGCGCGCGTGTCTTCATATTGTCGATGCCGCCGCCGATCCGTCCCCGCGTCTTGGCAAGCCCGGTCCCGTCGTCGGAGATTTCGATCAAAAGCTGTTCGTCGTCTGCTTCGAGCCGCACCATGATCGCCAGCGGCGCGGCATGGCGCACCGCATTATTGATCGCCTCCTGCGCTATGCGGAACAAGGCGACGCTGACGGTCGGTTCCAGCCTTTCCAGCGCCCCGTTCGTCTCGTCGGTAAGGCCGCATTCGATGCCCGATCCGGTGTCGCGGGTCGATCGGTCGAGATGATGCTCGATCGCCTGGGCGAGGCCGAACAGCTGGAGCACGGAAGGTTTTGCCTGTTCGATGATCTGCCGCAGATCCTGCATGCAATGCTGCAAGGACCGAGAGACGGGCTCGAGCGCCTCCGGGGTCACCTCGCCGTTGCGCGACAGCCGATCGATCCGGCGAGCAAGTCGCGTCAGGTCGGCGAGCGTCTGATCGTGAAGGTCCATGCCGATCCGCTGACGTTCCTGCTCCAGCGCTTCGGTCAGCTTCAGCGCGCCCTGACGCAGCCCCTCCTCGCGAGCGCGCGCCTCCGCCTCGACGATCGCCGAGCGTTGCGCCTGCTCGGCTGCCTGCAGCGCGAAGAAATAGGGTGTCAGAAGGTCGGCGATGATGCGGGCGCGCTCGACGTCCTCCATCGTATAGACGCCCGCCCTGTGAGAAGAGCAGGAAAGTGCTGCGATGATCGTACCTTGCACCTTCATCGGAACATGCAGCCGGCTCCTCAGCGATTGCTCGACGATCGGCCGCTTGAAGGCGCCCTCGAAATGGAAGCGCGGGTCTTTCATGGCATCGTCCGAAAGCAGAAAATCGACCTCACCCCGCAGCAGCGAGCGGATGGGGCTGTTGACCACTGGCGCGCCGGCGATCTCGCCCCAGGCGGTCTCGATGCCCGTCTCATAGGCCGTGTGATAGTTGCCGCCCTCGAGCAGCACGCAGACGTCGAGATGATCGTGCGGAATGATGTGAGCGACTTCAGCCGCGACCGAACGGATCGCCGAACGGAAGTCGAGTTGGCCCGCGAGCAACCGGGAAATGCCGAGATAGTGGTCGAACAGGGCTGCCGGTGCGAGATGCAGCATTGTCAGTTCCTCCCCGTCACGACAGGCTCCTCAACCCGCCGTAATCATTTCCCAGTAAGCGCCCGCAAATGGGCCGCCGTCTTGCATAAACCCGCAGCTTGTTGCGCAAAACCCGCAAACGAGTTGCCGCCTTGCCCCTGTACAGGCCGGCTGATCTCCCGCATCCTGCCCTTACTGAGAGGAGGAAGCTCAGTGCAAGAACAATTTTCACTCGGGGCCCGCTTGAGCCGGCAGGAGTGAAGCGATCCCGCCGACCGGCGCGATCATGAGGGAGGAAGACATGACAATCCGTAAGATGCTTCTGGCATCGGCCGCCATTGCTTGCGCCGCCATGCCCGTTTCCGCCTTTGCCGACACGTCGGCCAAGAAGATCGCCCTTTCTAATAACTATGCCGGAAACTCCTGGCGCCAGGCCATGCTGACGAGCTGGGGCAAGGTGACGGGCGAAGCCGTAAAGGCTGGCGTGGTCGCCGCAGCCGATCCTTTTACCACCGCCGAGAACCAGGCGACGGAGCAGGCGGCGCAGATCCAGAACATGATCCTGCAGGGCTATGATGCGATCGTGCTGAACGCCGCCTCGCCGACAGCGCTGAACGGCGCAGTGAAGGAAGCCTGTGACGCCGGGATTACCGTCGTCTCCTTCGACGGCATCGTGACCGAACCCTGCGCTTGGCGCATCGCCGTCAACTTCAAGGAAATGGGCCGCAGCGAGGTGGAGTATCTGTCGAAGAAACTTCCCCAGGGCGGCAATCTGCTCGAGATCCGCGGCCTTGCCGGCGTCTTCGTTGACGACGAGATTTCGGCCGGGATCCACGAAGGCGTCAAGCAGTACCCGCAGTTCAAGGTCGTCGGCTCGGTTCACGGCGACTGGGCGCAGGACGTGGCGCAGAAGGCCGTTGCCGGCATCCTACCGAGCCTTCCCGATATCGTCGGCGTGGTGACGCAGGGCGGCGACGGTTATGGCGCCGCGCAGGCGATTGCCGCGACCGACCGGAAGATGCCGATCATCATCATGGGCAACCGCGAAGACGAGCTGAAGTGGTGGAAGGAACAGAAGGACGCCAAGGGCTACGAGACAATGTCCGTATCCATCGCGCCCGGCGTCTCCACGCTGGCCTTCTGGGTCGCCCAGCAGATACTCGACGGCAAGCAGGTCAAGAAGGATCTCGTCGTGCCTTTCTTGCGCATCGACCAGGACAATCTGGAGGCCAACCTCGCCAATACCCAGGCTGGCGGCGTCGCCAACGTCGAATACACGCAGGCTGATGCAATCAAGGTCATCGAGTCGGCAAAATAACTCTCCCGACTGCCGCGCGGCCGTAAATGGCCGCGCGGCATTCTTTGCGAGCAGGCATGGCGGGGCAGCATGGATGAGGTTTTGAAGGCGGTGATCGCCGTCGATGGCGCCAAGGTGAGTTTCGGCGCGGTCAAGGCGCTCGACGGCGTCACGCTCCGCGTCATGCCGGGCGAATGCGTCGGGCTCGTCGGGCACAATGGCGCCGGCAAGTCCACCATCGTCAGCGTCATCAATGGCGGCCTGACGCCGCATGAAGGAAGTGTGGCGAGCGACGGCGAGCGGCTGGAGCGTTACGGCATCAATGCGGCGCGCGCCCGCGGCGTTCGCTGCGTCTTCCAGGAGCTATCGCTCTGCCCCAATCTCTCCATCGTCGAGAACACCCGCGTCATGCATCGCCATCTCGGCGGTTTCGGCTGGCGCAGGCGTGCCGCCAACATCATCGAGAAGAGCCTCGACACGGTCTTTCCGGGCCATGGCATCGACAGCAGCCGGGCCGTCGGCGATCTCTCGATCGCCGAGCGGCAGATGGTCGAGATTTCAATGGCCTTTTCCGATGCCGGCACGCCGCCGCGGCTGGTCATCCTCGACGAACCCACTTCGTCGCTCGATGCGAGCCTTGCCCGCCAGATGCTCGACCATGTCCGCCGCTTCACCGCCACCGGCGGGGCCGTCATCTTCATCTCGCATATCTTGCACGAGATCCTCGAAACCTCCGACCGCATCGTCGTGATGAAGGACGGCCGCGTCGTCGCCGAACGGCCGGCGCAGGGCTTCGACCATCACGGCCTCGTCGAAGCGATGGGCACCGTTGCGAAGGAGGAGAGCGGGCAGCGGGCGGCGCGCGAACAATCCACCGCGCCCGTCATTCTGTCGCATCAGGCGAGAGGCCTGCCCTTCGCGGCACGCAAGGGCGAGATCGTCGGACTGGCAGGGTTAGCCGGCCACGGGCAGACCGAGCTGCTACTTGCTCTGCACGCCGCCCAATCCGGCAATTGGCTGCCCGAGCGCGATCCGCTCGTTACCTTCGTCGCCGGCGACCGCCGCCTCAACGGCGTTTTCGAACTTTGGAGCATCTTGCACAACTTTTCCGTCGCCTCGCTCGGTGACCTGTCGCGGCGCGGCCTCATTCTGGCTGACAAAGAGGAGAGCAAAGGCACGGACTGGAAGCGGCGGATCGATATCCGCACGCCCGATATGGAAAACCCTATCCTGTCGCTTTCCGGCGGCAACCAGCAGAAGGTGCTGTTCGCCCGCGCCCTTGCAACACGCGCGCCTGTCGTGCTGATGGACGATCCGATGCGCGGCGTCGACGTCGGCACCAAGCAGGAGGTCTACGCGATTATCCGCGAGGAGGCGGCGCATGGCCGCACCTTTATCTGGTACTCGACCGAAATGGACGAGGTGCGGCTCTGCGACCGCGTCTACGTCTTCCGCGAAGGCCGCATCATCGCCGAACTCGCCGGCGATGCCGTCAACGAGACGAATATCATCGCTGCCTCCTTCGAAGGGGTGGCTGCATGACGTTCCGGCTGTCGTCCGACGCCTTGCGTCTTGCCATTCCCGCCTTGTCGCTGACGCTGCTGCTTGCCGCCGTCTTCTGGCTGCAGCCGCGCGCCATGAGCTATGTCGGGCTCAATCTGCTGTTCAACCTGGCGGTGCCCATCGCGCTTGCGACGATCGCTCAGATGCTTGTCATGGCGGTCAACGATCTCGATCTGTCGATGGGCACCTTCGTCAGCTTCGTCGCTTGCGTTACCGCGACCTTTCTGCGGGATGACCCGGTGACCGGCGTCCTGATCCTTGCGGGAGCGATCGCGGCCTATGCGGGCCTCGGTGTCATCATCTACCTGCGCGATCTGCCGTCCATTGTCGTCACTCTCGGCATGAGCTTCGTCTGGGGCGGCCTTGCCGTGCTGCTGCTGCCAGCGCCCGGCGGCCAGGCGCCGGACTGGGTGCGCTCTCTGATGACCGTCAAGCCGCCGCTGGCGCCGATGGCGATCGTCGCCAGCATCATCATCGCCGCCGTCGCTCATCTTCTCGTCATGCGCTCATCGCTCGGCGTGCTGATCCGCGGCATCGGCGGCAACCAGCGCTCGGTCGAGCGCGCCGGCTGGTCGATCGTCGCCGCCCGCGCCGCCGCCTATGGCCTGGCGGGCTTCTTCGCGGTGCTCGCAGGTATCGCTCTCGTCGGCCTGACGACGTCGGCAGACGCCAATATCGCGCTGCGTTACACGCTGCTGTCGATTGCCGGCGTGATCCTCGGCGGCGGCGAGTTCATTGGCGGGCGTGTCTCCCCCGTCGGGGCCGTCATCGGCGCGCTGACGCTGACCCTCGCCGGCTCGTTCCTGTCCTTCCTGCGCATCTCGCCGGACTGGCAGATCGGAGCCCAGGGCGCGATCCTGATCATCGTGCTCGCGCTTCGCCTGATGCTGAACCGCCTGGAGAAACGGGAGAAACGCCGCCGATGACTCCCCTCCTCAGCCTTTTCGGCAAACCCTGGATCTGGTCATGGTTTGCCGCTTTCATCGTCTGGTTCCTGACGATCATGGTGACCCTCGGCGCCAGTACGCTCGGCCTGTCGCAGGCAGCCCTCACTTTCGCCGCCTTCTCGGTGATCGTCGGCATCGGCCAAATGTTCGTCATCACGCTCGGTCCCGGCAATATCGATCTGTCGGTCCCCGCCACCATGACACTAGCCGGCACGGTGGCGCTGAAGCTGATGAACGTACAAAACGGCTTGATCCTGCCCGGCTTTCTTGTCGCCCTCCTCATTGGCCTCGTCGTCGGCCTCGGCAACTACGCGCTGATCAAGGCGCTCCGCATTCCGCCGATCATCGCCACGCTTTCCATGAGCTTTATCGTGCAATCGGCGGCAATCTGGACAAACCGCGGCTTGCGCATCAAACCTCCGAGCATGCTTGCGGAATTCACTACCACGAACACGCTCGGCGTACCGAACGTCGCGATCGTCGCGCTCCTCATCTCGCTGCTCGCCTGGTTCCTGCTCGAGAAGACGATCTACGGGCGCTGGATCTCGGCGATCGGCCAGAGCATGCCCGCCTCACGCATGGCCGGCATTCCGGTCGACGGCACGCGCTTCGTCACCTACCTCTTCTGCGCCGTACTTGCATCCGTCGCGGGCTACCTGCTCGCCTGCTTCTCGGGCGGCGCAGCACTCAACATGGGCTCGGAATATCTGCTGACCTCGATCGCCGTCGTCGTGATCGGCGGCACGGCGGTGGCCGGCGGCGATTCCAACGTACCGGGCATCTGGGGCGCGTCGCTCTTCATGTTCCTGGTCGTTTCCATGCTCAACACCTATGGGTTCGGCGCGGGCATCCGCCTCATGATGACCGGCCTCATCATCATCAGCGTGATCATGCTCGCCGGCGGCCGCCGGGCCGGCATGCGATAAACAGGAAAACTGCCATGGCCGAGGCCAGCATCTACGAAATCCACGACCCGCGCTTCCGGCAGTTGATCGTCACCAGCGCCGGCCTCGACGAACTCTATTCCGGCTGCCGCTGGGCGGAGGGTCCTGTCTGGTTCAACGATGCGAACCAGCTTCTGTGGAGCGACATTCCCAACCAGCGTATGCTGCGATGGGCGCCCGAAGGCGGCGTCTCCATCTACCGGCAACCATCCAACTTCACCAACGGCAACACGCGCGACCGCCAGGGCCGACTCATCTCCTGCGAACATGGCGGGCGCCGCGTCACGCGCACCGAGATCGACGGTTCGATCACCGTGCTCGCCGACCATTTCGAAGGCGCGCGGCTCAATTCGCCGAACGACGTGGTGGTGAAATCGGACGGCACGATCTGGTTCACCGATCCAACCTACGGCATCATGTCGAATTATGAAGGCTATCAGGCCGAGCCCGAGCAGGCGACGCGCAACGTCTACCGGCTTGATCCGGCCACCGGCAAACTTGCGGCCGTCGTCACGGATTTCATCCAGCCGAACGGCCTCGCTTTCTCACCTGACGAGACGATCCTCTACGTCGCGGATTCGGCGGCAAGCCACGACGAAAGCCTGCCACGTCAGATCCGCGCCTTCGACGTAGTCGACGGCAGCAGGCTTGTGAACGGCCGCGTCTTCTGCCTCATCGACAACGGCATCCCGGACGGTATCCGCACCGACGTGAAGGGGAACCTTTGGTCCAGTGCCGGTGATGGCGTGCACTGCTTCGATCCGACAGGCAAGCTGATCGGCAAGATCCGTGTCCCTCAGACCGTCGCCAACCTCACCTTCGGCGGCCCCGGACGCAACCGTCTGTTCATCGCCGCAACACGTTCACTCTATTCCGTCTACGTTGCCGCGACGGGCGCCCAACGACCGTAAGCCGGTGAAAGCCACGCGGCCGATCTCGTCAGGCCGGTCGGTGAAGGGAATGTCGGCGTCGAGATTGCCCTCTGCCAGATCGCTCATGCTTGCAGCGATCCGGCCGATCAGCGTGATTATGGTCAGCCGGCCGATGTCGAGATTGAGGGAGAGAACGAGAGTTGGCAGCATTCGCCTCCTCCTGGGCCTTCGTCGCCATGGTCTTGGCCGAGTCCACCCCTTCCTCGAAGCAGCCTGGCTGGCCCCATCAGCAATCACCAGCAATTTCGACTATGTCTGGCGGTCGCACTCCCCCGTCTTGTCAATCAGGCTAGCTGGCTCTTGGGGCCGATAGCCCGCTTCGAAGCAAGACGCCTCTCTTCACCGGTTGGACATCGCTCCCCTTTATGACTGTGACCTGCATGGCAATGGCCAAATTGTCCAGTATTGCCCCTCGGGCGAGTAGATGGGTCGCCCCGCCTAATGGAAGCGGCGGAGCGTTATTTGCAGCAGGCGGCGTCAGGCCTTCTGCAGCCTCCAGGTCCTGATTTCGAAGGGCATGATTTCGGCGGGGCCTTTGCGCTCCATCGGCTCTTCGAGGATGTTGAGCGGCTGCGACGCCCGCCATCCGGAAGGCAGGCCGAGGGAGAGGCGGCCGCGCCGGCCGGCCGGTTCGTAGAGGCGCAGGATGAGACCTTCGCCCTCCTCCGCAGGCTTCAGGCCCGAGAAGGCGACAGGCGTGCCCGCGACATCAATCGGCGCGAAACGGCCGGCGGAGAGGCCTTTGGCCTCGGCCGTCACCAGCGGCTGGTTGAGGTCGAGTGCTTCGTCAAGCACACCGCCTTCATGCCAGGCGCCCTCATGCGGCATCAGTGCATAGGTGAAGCTCTGCTCGCCTTCATCGGCCAGCGGATCCGGATAGATCGGACCGCGCACCAGGCTCATGCCGATCACATTGCCGCGGGCGCTGTGGCCGTATTTGGCATTATTGAGAAGCGCCACGCCGAAGCCCGGCTCACTGACATCGACAAAGCGATGGGCGGCGGCCTCGAACATCGCCTGCTCCCAGGAGGTATTCGTATGCGTCGCCCGCTCAACCACGCCGAAGGCGCATTCGAAGGTCGCCTTACGGGCCTTGACGTCGACCGGGTTCAGGGTACGCAGCAGGGTGCGGCGGTCGTGCCAGTCGATGGTCGTTTCGATATCGAGCCGCTTCGAATTGGCCGTCAAAACATAGGTCTGCATGACACTCGAATGCCGATAGCGGTGAACGACGCGGATTGCCGCACGGTGCGGACCGCTTTCGACGAGGCTGATGCTTTCGGGCGCATCGAGCCGGACGGATTTATCGGCATAGTCGGCATCGACGTCCCAGGCGTCCCAGTTGCGCGGCTTGTCGGCCGGATAGACCCAGAGCTGGTTGGCGGAGCCATCGACCGCTTCGCGGCCGCTCGCCTTGTGGATTAGGCTGGTAACGGCTCCATCCTTGCCGATGACGATCGAGAGATGATCGTTTTCCAGCCGGTCGACGCCGGCCTTCAGCCCGCCCGCCGGCTTCAGCGTCTGCCTGTCAAAGACGGCGACCGACAAGGGAGCGACGATCTCAGCGGCCGAAAGCGTCGTGCCGTCGGCAAGTGTCGCGCTCACCGGTCGTGGCGCAAGCGAGGGATTGACCACGATGAGCGCGTCAGTGACCCCGCCCTTCGGCAGATTGACTGACAGCGCCTGCAAGGCCTTGGCCTGCTCGGCCTTGGCATGGTCGATGACGCCGCCGAGCTCCTGCTCCGCATCCTGATAGACTTCGCGGATGCTCGAACCCGGCAGGATGTCGTGGAACTCGTTCTTCAGCACCACGCGCCAATCCGCCTCCAGGCTTTTCGGCTTTTCGGCGCCGAGCATATGGGCGAGCGACGCGAGGGTCTCGGCGGTGATCAGCGCCCGCTCGGCCTGGCGATGCTTGCGCTTGACGCCGCTTTGGGTCGTCAGCGTCGCGCGGTGCAGTTCGAGATAGATTTCGCCGTCCCAGACGGGAAGCTTCTTCTCCGAAGCGGTTTTGTGCGCCCGCTCGTAGAAGCTTTTCACGGTGCCCCAGCGGGCCTGCGGAATGGCGGGAAAATCGCGCAGCTGCACTTCGCGCTCCACCATCTCGGGCGTCACGCCGCCGCCGCCGTCGCCGTAACCGACGGCAAGAAGCGAGGCGTGATGCTGCGTCTTGCCCCGGAAATTCTTCCAGGTCGGCAGGTAGCAATCGGGCTGCACGAAGCCGTTATAACCCTGCATCGGATTGTCGAAGGTGTGGGTCAGCACCTGGCTGCCGTCGAGGCCCTTCCACCAGAAGAGATCGGAGGGGATGTGGTTGGTCTCGCTCCAATTGACCTTGATGGTGAAGAAACTGTCGATGCCGCCCTGTCTCAGGATCTGCGGCAGCGCGCCGGAAAAGCCGAAGCAATCCGGCAGCCAGCAGACCGTGTGGCGCGCGCCAAAGGTCTTTTCGAAATAACGCTGGCCGTAGAGCACCTGGCGGGCGAGGCTTTCGCCGGTCGGCATATTGGTATCAGGCTCCACCCACATGCCGCCGACGGTTTCCCACTTTCCTTCCGCGACCTTCTCCTTGATGCGTTCGAGAAGCTCCGGATCTTCCTCCTCCATCTGCGCGTAATAATGGGCGGTCGACTGGTTGAAGCGGAAATCGGCGGAGCGCTCCATCAGCGACAGCGCCGTGTTGAAGGTGCGCCGCATCTTCCGCCGCGTCTCGCGATAGGGCCAGAGCCAGGCGAGATCGATATGAGCATGGCCGGTCAGCACCAGCTCGCCGTTTGGGGGAAAGCGCTTCTGCAGTTCCTTCAGCCGCGCCGTGAGGACCTCGAAGGCGGAGGCCGCCGAAGCGCTCTGCTCGTCGGAGAGACCTGCCGGATCGGATACAAGCTCCGGCAGCTCCCAGATCTTCTGCTGCATGACGGCGCCCGACGTGCGGGAGATGTAGGCCGCCGTATCCGATGGCCAGTCGAGGCTGCGCAAGGCCTGCTCCGCGGCATCGACCAGATGCGGCACGACCTCATGCTCGCCGAGCGCGCTAATCGCCTCGGCGATCTGCTTCAGGAGAAGATGCAGGCTGTGAACGGGACCGTCGAGCCAGATCAGCCGGGCCTTGTTGAGCCTCGGCGCGCGGTTGGGCTCGCCGAAAGGAAAGCGGGCAACACTTTCCGTCGCAATCGAGAAGCGGCGGCCCTTCAGCGGGAATTCCTGGTGATAGGGATCGAGGCCGAATGTTTCGCTCTGGCCATCGGGATAGCTGAGCGTGATCAGGCTCTCGCCGCCGAGATCGAGCTGCAGGCGAATATCTTCGAGCGGCCAGTTCGCCGGCGCTTCGGCGCTCGCGGCAAAATGCACCACGCCCTCACGATGCGGCCAGTCCTGGTGATGGGCGATCGGCTCCCCCTCGAAGGTCCAGCCATCGATCGGGCTGCTGTGCCGGTCCCGCCAATGCGCGAGCTCGGCGATACGGACCTTCAGACTGTCGAGGCGTTGGGCAACGGTGAGTGGCATGGCTTATCCTGTTGGAAAATCGGCGACGAACGATCCGGAATTATGGCTTTGGGAGATAAAAGATAGTGCGATGGGGATCGCGAATGCCGACCCCTCCTCCCAGCGGTTCGGCTGACGCTTAGATTAAGTAACTTTGATTTGGCGTCAAGCCCGCAAGAGATCGCCTTTTCCTGGTTTTTTTGCTCTGCCGTGCATGGGAGCTGAACCGTAGAGGCATCTAACTGCGAGTCATGAAGGATGCGAAGGACACGACTGCTGTTGCCCGCCTCCTGATTGAAAAACCAGCTTCAATTCTCTCTAAGCTAGTGCGAGAAAAAGGAATTTTCCGCATAACCTGATCTCATCTGCCGAGATGATCATTCGAGGATTTGCTCCCTCGTTTTAATGCAATTGATTTCTCGGGATCGAACGAGAGCGATCATGAAAGTCGTCATCGTGCTCTTCGCCTGCGCCCTCGCATTGTCAAGCAATAAAGTCAGCATCCCAGGCCACGATCGCCAATATTGCCGAATAGGTCAGATGATGAGCGAGCTGGTCGGCGCCGTGAAGTATCCAGAATGAACGTGTATTGACCGGGTGCGGCTGACGTCGACCGTGAATGGCCTTCAAGTGGTCGATAAGGAAATGGATCAGAAACTCGCTGCAGACAACGGCGAAAATCCACGTCGGATTCGTGATTGCAACCAAGAGAATTGGCGCGGTGGCGACGGCGTGGATGCCTGCATGGACATAAGCGCCCGGCTTCTTGAAGTTGCCTTTGCCGGCAATCATCCATTCGGGCTGCAGGACATAGTCAGCCATGAAGTGCTTGGTTTGCAACCAAATCAGCGTTGTGAGCAGCAGCATCGTCATGCTCCCTCAGTCCGCCATATCAGCCGGATCGATCGTGTGCACACGGACCGGCGCGATCCTTCCCCGTATGCCGACGCAGCCAAGCGGCCTTGTCTGAATAAGGTCTCGGGTCTTTCGAAGCGTTTCGTCGCTTAATGCAATTTCCACGCCTTTGTCCTTGGCCACGCCAACGAGCCGGCTCGCGAGATTGACGACGTCGCCGATCGCCGTATAGCTGAGGCGTTCAGTCGAGCCAATATTGCCGACAAGGGCCACGCCGGTGTTGATGCCGATACGCACCCGAATCTCATCATGCTTGGGCGCAATCGGCGCCATGGCATGCATCGCATCGCGAATTGCCGCTGCGGCGCGGCACGCGCGCAATGCGTGATCCGGCACATTGCCGGGGGCATTCCAGATCGCCATCACCGCATCGCCGATGAATTTGTCGACTGTGCCGCCTTCGGCATGAATAGCGGCGATCGACAGGGTCAGAAACCGCGTCAAGCTTGGTTCAACGCCAGCGCCGAACTCTTCCGTGAGTTCCGTAAAGCCTGGCAAATCCGCAAACAACACCGTTATGTCCCTGAGTTCGCCGCCGGGACGAGGCTTAAGACCGCCATCGACAAGGGGACGAACGACCTCGACGGGCATGAAGCGCGCGAACGCGGCAAGGCCGCTCGACATGCGCTTCAGGGCGGAGGAGAAATGATCGAGTTCAGTCAACAGCGCCGGGCGATGTTCCACGGCGTCGAGTTCGAACCTCTCGATCATATGCAACTGCTCGGCAAGGCGCGACAGTGGCCGAGCGAAGAGAATTCTGGCAAACAGGATCGCCGTCACAGCGGCCAGCACAGCAATGCCCCCGATGATGAAGATCAGTCGCTCGGTATTGGCATCGATGTCACGGGCAAAAGTCGCCCGCGGTATGGCGGTGACCAGACGCCAGTCTTCGAACGGCAACTTGCCAGATGACACGAAGATTGGGCCGAGCGCCTTGCTTGCCACCAGCGTCCGGGAACCGTCGGGCTTTTCGGGGCTGGCAGCCATGGCGACTGCCGCGGCCAGGGCGTCGGACGCGGCAAAATCCTTGAGATGAGCAGCGATCATACCGTCTGACGGCTCGGATGTCGCCAGTACCGCATTATCCCGCGTTAGCACAAAGGCCTTGCTGCCTTCCGGCATCTTGAGCCCTCCAAGGATGGCCGACAGCCGATGCAGGCTGACCGCCACCATCACCACACCTTCGAAATGGCCGAACACCTCGACTTTCTTCGAGACGACGATCGCCGGTTCAAAGCCGTTCGGAAGAATATTGACGAGGCTCCAGGCCGGTTCTGCACTGGTCCGGCCACGTCTAAACCATGGCGAGCCCTCCGGAACGTAGACACTCTCGGCCCTCAGCCGATTTTCGAAAAAGATATCGCCAGGGATTGGCTTATAGAGATCGCGGCGTAGCGGACGCGGCTTGCCGAGAGGTGCGTGGCCGATCTCCACCATTTCGATCTCGCCATCCGGCAGCGCGTGCGCCCCAAAGAAGCGGCCGTCCGGGAAGCCGAAACCGATCCAGGCAATCGCCGGCTGTTCACGCAGCAACGACAGGAATAGGAATTCACGCTTCACCTCGTCGTCCGGCCTGATCGCTCCCTGGAAAAAGACCGATCTGACGATCTCCGCGCTGCTCGAAACCAGCGCCAGATTAGAAGAAAGCTCGTTGCGAACCGCAGCGGTGCTCTGAGCATCAAGGCTCGCAACAATCGTTTCAATGTTCCGGCTTGCGGTACGATACCAGACCAGGTGCACGAGCGCCGCCGTTGACAACACTGCAAGCAGCAGCAGTGCAGTGACCGCACGCCCCATCTTTATGCGTGGGAATGTTCTAGCGTTCATGGCGGTCGGTAATCAGACGGGCGGCGCGGTCATACCGGACATAAGCCAGCGCCCAGTCCGCAAACACCACGATGCGATTGCGGAAGCCCACGAGAAACCAGAGATGGGCGATGTTCCAGACCAGCCAGGCGGAAAATCCTGAAAGACGGATGCGGCGAAAGTCGGCGACCGCCGCATTGCGTCCGATGGTTGCCAGATTTCCGAAATCGCGATAGCCGAACAGACCAGCGGTCCGACCATCGAGACCGGCGAGAATGGCGCGGGCCGCGTATTCGCCCATCTGCTTGGCGGCCGGCGCGACTCCGGGAACCGTTCTGCCGTTCTTGTCCGTGAGCGCCGCGGTGTCGCCGATCACGAAGATCTCGTCATTGCCCGGCGGGTTGAGGTTCCGGTCGACATGAACGCGGCCGGCGCGGTCCGCGGGCACGCCGAGCCATTTGGCCGCCCTGGAGGCCATGACACCGGCCGCCCACAGCACGCAGGACGATCGGATTTGCCGGCCGCCGGCAAGCGCTACTCCTTCAGAGTCGCAGCGCGTTACCGCTTCCCCAAGGGACACCTCGACGCCGAGCATCTCCAGGTGTCGCCGGGCTTCTCCCGACAATTTCGCCGGCATGGTCGGCAGAACGATATTGCCGGCTTCGACCAGCACCACGCGAGCCGAGGACGGATCAATGCGCCTGAAGTCACGGACGATGACCTTTCTTGCCAGCTCGGCGATTGCTCCAGCCAGTTCAACGCCTGTCGGGCCGCCGCCAACAACGACGAAGGTGAGAAACCGCCGCCGCTCGGCTTCGTCCTCGGCTGCCTCGGCACGTTCGAAGGCCGACAGGATCCGGGCACGGATTTCGGTCGCATCGGCGATTGTTTTCAACCCGGGCGCGGTCTCCGCCCATTCATCCTTTCCGAAATATGCGTGCCTTGCACCGGTGGCGACGACCAGATAGTCGTAGGCGATGCGACTATTTGTGGTCTGAACGAACCGGTTCTTCTTGTCGATCCCCTCGACACGCTCCATCAGCACAGTGACGTTGGATTGCCGAGAGAGAATGCGGCGGATCGGCATGGCGATCTGGGCTGGCGAAAGCGCGGCCGTCGCGACCTGATAAAGCAGCGGCTGAAAAAGATGATAGTTGCGCCGATCGACGACCGCCACATCCACGTCCGCATGCCGAAGACCCTTGGCGGCGGCAAGGCCGCCAAATCCGGCTCCGAGGATGACGACCCTAGGACGGCGGCCCGCCGCCTGACTTGCCGCTGGATCCATGAGTGGCGAGTCGCCGCTTGTTTCTTCGATGCCGGCGCGCATGGCTCAGCGCCCCCTCGGGAACAGGCGTGCTCCCAGATAGTCGAGTGAAACCGCACCGGCCCCGCGCGTCAGGATCAACAGCAACGGTGCCGTCCAGAGCAAATGGTCCGGCCAGTTCTGCGGGTAGACGAGGAGCTGGATTGTCAAGATGACGCAAAGCAGCAAAAGGGCAGCGGGCCGAGAGAACAGGCCTAGAAAAATCAAGATCGAGCCAGTGACTTCGGCCGTCGTCGCAAGCACGGCGGCCACGCCGGGATCGATGACGGGCAGCTGGTATTCGAGCGTAAACAGCTGAACTGTCGCCGGCCAGGAGGCAAGCTTGCTCTGCGACGACTGCCAGAAGACGTGGGCGACCGCCAGACGGGCAACGAGCTGGACGAGCGACAACGGCAGGCTGTTGAGGCTCTCGATAGCGGCGACATAGAGACCGATAATACCGCCTCTGTGTCGCGTCGAAGAAGGGGACATCATAGTCATGACTTCCATCCTGTTCACTTGGTTGCGGGCTTGATGTGGCGAATGCGAGCGACGAGGCCAAAGGCGAAAAGGCCGCCAAAGGCACCCTCGAGATCGAAGCCGGGAGTGCGGGCAAGCACACGGCTGACCGCAGCCTCCAGGCTGGCGCGCCTTTTCAGGGCATGAAGGAAGGCGAAATGACTGGCATCGAGGCGCAGAAATCGCATGCTATCTTGGCCGCGCCAGAGCGCGATCCGCTCCGGTCGGCGGCCCAGCCTCGCCAATGCTTCGATGTTTCCGCCGGCTTGATGCGCTTCCCATATGTCCAGCGCCGGCCAACGACAAACCAGCAGGCGTAGCGAGGGCTGAAGAACGATCTCGGGTGAGGTGTCGTCTTCACCGTCCGCCAACTGCTCCAAGCGACAGCCGGGCAGCGCCAGCGCGTCCAGCGCCTCGGCAATCATCCATTCCAGCCGCGCCGTTTCGGCAATGAAGGGCATGGCGCGGATGCCATCAAAGTCCGCCAGGAAGCGCGGGAAACTGCCGCCATAGCGAACAAGCTGCGCTTCCTGCGGCGGATTATTCCGGATGAAGGCGCCGGCGACATGACGAAAGTAGTTTTCGCCGAGAAGCTGGACCGTGATCGGAAAAACCGCGATCAAAGTCGCTGTCAGCGAGGCGAAGGTGTTGTTGCGATAGATGTTGAACCGACGCAGCGGGTCGAAAGCACCTTTCGCCAGCACCGGCGCAAGATCGCAGCCATCTTCACGGAGGATGGCTTGGGCGACCCGCGATTGCAGTGCGCAACTAGAGAGCATGGCCCACCCTCCTTGCGCCGGGACGATTGGCGAACATCGACGGCTTGATTGTCGCAAACGCGGCGAGCGCCGGCATTGGGCCCGTTCGGCTGTCGGCCCGCAATGGCAGGATCATCCCCTCGAACCGGGTCGACTGTGGTGTCGGCCGTTCCACCAGCATGCGATCTTCGAAGGCGATCGATTGCGCCAGCATGTCGGCCCACATGGCTTCACCGAGTAGCACGTCGAGAGCGGGCACATCCGTATCCCATTCGATGAGCGTCGGACGCGGTCCAATCTTGCGGATCGCGTAAGCATAGAGCGACCAGACGGCCGGCGGAACGCGCGAACCGTGGTCGTCGATCAGCACGATATCACCTTCGACCTCGTTGATCGCGTGCCCGGCAAGATGGATCTCACCGATGGCGCACGGGGGAAGCTGGTCGATGAAGGCTTTGGAATCGAAGCCGAGATTGCAGGCCGAGACGTGAACATTATTGATATCGAGAAGCAGGCCGCAGCCGGTAAGGCCCACGAGCTCTACCAGGAATTCCGCCTCGGTCATTGTCGACCCCTCGAAGGCGACATAGGCAGAGAGGTTTTCGATATAGACACGCCGCTGGAGGGTGTCCTGCAGCCTCGAGACATTGGCGGTCACGATGGCGAGGGCCTCTGCGTCGTAACGCAGCGGCAGGAGATCATTCAGATAGGCGCCGTCGGCGGCGCTCCAGGCGAGATGCTCGGACACCAGGCTTGGCTGGAAGCGCAGGCAGAGCTTGCGCATGCGCTCCAGATGGTCGCGGTCGAGACCGGAACTGCTCCCGAGTGAAAGGCCGACGCCATGGACGGACAGGGGATAGCTTTCCCGCAGCCGCTCCAGCGCGTCGACGGCCGCCGAGCCACCCATGTAATTCTCCGCATGGACTTCAAGCCATCCCGCCGAGGGGCGGCGAGACAGCATTTCACCGATATGCTGGGAGCGAAGACCGATGCCCGCGGCGGTTGGCACCGGATTGCTCGGAAATATCTTGGACATCGATTACTCCTTTGGTTGAAGTGGTGGAAAGGTCAGGCCTTGGGTTCGTTGCTTCCGCCGGTGATTTTGGTGCAGGTGCCGGCCGGCACGTAGATCCAGGAATCCTTGGCGTTGTCGGCGGTGGACGTGCCGGCACAGGAGTGGCTGGCCGTCTGGCAGTCGTTCAGGCCAGCCTTGACGACGCCGAAGCACTTTTCGAACGAGAAATCCGGCTTGGCAGCCGGGCCGGCAAAGGCGCTGCCGGCAGCCACGGAGGCTGCGGCGGCGAGGGCCGAACTGATGAGAAGACGAGTGGTATTCATGAGAAATCTCCTGGGTTGCGTGAGGTCAAACCGCCATCGGCTTGCCTGTCTTCACATTCCCAGAAGTCAGCCGTCATCTGAAATGCTGTCTCTGCATGATTTCGATACGCCGTCTCTATGTGTCGATGGGCAATCTCTTTCAGACAAAAAAAGCCCCCGCCGGAGTGGTGGACGGGGGCTTAAGTTTCGGCCGGCGGGAGGCGGACTGCCGAAATGGCTGAGGATCAAAGATAACGTTCGCGGACGTCTACGGTCGATCGTTTGCCGATTTCCTGGTAATTGGCCTGCAGCCAGAGGTTGGCGCATTGGCGGCCGCGATCCCTCAGGTCCATGAGCGCCCCCCAGTCGGCGTTCATCTTGCTCGCTACGCTGAGGTTTTTCATCGCTTCGTCGTCTGAGATACCGTGCACGAAAATGCGCTTGAGATTGGAAGGCGGCGTCGCTGCCGTGTCGATCAGCTGTGTGACGAAGGCCACCGCCCGCATCTCCCTCAGCAGCGACGAATTGAAACTGATCTCATTGATGCGGTTGAGAATTTCTCCAGCCGTGCGCGGCAGTTCCGTTCGTTCTATCGGATTTATGTGAACCACGAGCACATCGGGCGTGTCGCAGCCATAAATCAGCGGGAAGATTGCGGGGTTGCCCATATAGCCACCGTCCCAATAGGCTTCCCCTCCGATTTCCACGGCTTGGAACAGGAAGGGCAGGCAGGCAGACGCCATGATGGCATCGACCGAGAGCTCGTCGTTGCCGAACACCTTCACCTTGCCAGTCCGCACGTTGGTGGCGCAGATGTTGAGCTTGACAGGGCAGCGTGCCATCCGGATTGCCTCCAGGTCGATCGATTGTTCCAGCACCTGGCGCAGGGGATTGAAATTGAAGGGGTTGAACTGGTACGGCGACATCAGCCGTGTCACCAGGTCGAACATGATGAACGCCGGCGAGAATTCCAGCGATTTCGAGCCTGTAAGGCGGTCGAGCAAGGTTGGCTGCAAAGGTCCGGATGCAGCTGCGTGGCTGACACGGCGCCAGAAATTGGCCAGCGCCGTCTGTGCTCCGCTCCGCCCGCCCTCAGCCAGGCCATAGGCTGCGACCGCAGCATTCATCGCGCCTGCGCTGGTTGCCACAATGCCTTCGAATGACAGGCTTGGCTCGTCCAGCAACCGATCGAGCACTCCCCACGTGAAGGCGCCATGTGCGCCGCCGCCCTGCAGCGCAAGATTGATCGTCCGCGGCTCGCGCTCGGCGAGCGAAGAGTCGGGCTGCATTTTGAGCTTTGCACCCACATGTTTGTTCACGATCGCAACCTCCGTGTCTCAAATAAAGATTCAGTGCGCAGTCCATCCGCCGTCGACAGGGATCGCCGTGCCTGTGATCGATCCAGCAAGATCGCTGCAGAGAAAGACGGCAAGCGCGCCCATTTCCTCGACGGTGGCAAAGCGCCTCGTCGGCTGGTCCTTCAGGAAGACGTCTCGGATCACCGCGTCGCGTGGGATGTTATGCGACTTCGCCTGATCCTCGATCTGGTGTTCGACAAGCGGCGTCCAGACGTAGCCGGGGCAGATCGCGTTGGATGTCACCCCGAATTCGGCGCCTTCGAGCGCGATCGTCTTGGTGAACCCGACAATGCCGTGTTTGGCCGCCACATAGGCGGATTTGAAGGGGGACGCGACCAATCCATGGGCGGAGGCGACATTGACGATCCGGCCATAGCGGTTGGCGCACATGCTGTCGAACGTCGCCTGAACGAGATGGAAGGCTGAGGAAAGATTGATAGCAAGTATGGCGTCCCACTTTTCAGGCGGAAACTTTCCGAGTGGCGAAACATGCTGGATACCGGCATTGTTGACGACGATGTCCACCTGTCCGAAACGCGCGAACGCCCTCTCGACCATCATATGGATCGCTTCCGGCTTCGACATGTCGGCGGCGTCGTAGGCAACGTCGACATCGTTATCCGTGGCAATGCCGTCGCGCAGCATCTCGATCTCGGCAGGGTCGCCGAAGCCGTTCAACATCACGGCGGCCCCTGCCCTTGCAAGCGCATGTGCAATGCCAAGGCCGATGCCGCTGGTCGAACCAGTGACAATGGCGCTACGCCCTTCCAAGGGCCTGCGGCCGACGAGAGTATCAGTTACGGGATCAAAGGCGTTCAGCATATGTGCTCTCCACTACGATCGACTACGCCGTCTGGCGTCTTGCAATCAGAATGGCCGACGGGGCTTCGCTTTAGAAATGCCAGTCTGGTATGGAATTGATAAATCCATGGCATTGGTGGAGAATGCCGCCCGCGGAGAATATTGAGGGTATTGCAAATAGAATTCATGCCGGGGGGCGGCGATGGATATCCACCATATAAGGTATTTCCTGGCGGTGTGTGAAACTCGAAACTTCACGCGCGCGGCCGAAAAGTGCAATGTTACTCAGCCAGCGCTCAGTCGCGCCATCCAGCAGCTGGAGGATGAGGTGGGCGGCCTGATGTTCCGCCGGGAGCGCAATCTCACCCACATAACAGATCTCGGCAACCTTCTTCGCCCGCGATTCCAGCAGATCCAGGACGAGTTGATGGGCGTGCGTACGGAGGCGTCGCGATTTCTCTGTCTTAGTGAAGCACCGCTCAAGGTCGGCATTATGTGCACGATCGGACCGCGCCGGTTTACTGGCCTGCTCACCGACTTCAACATGCGCCACAAGGGAATCCAGCTGCAACTGATCGAGGGCGTGCCCGCCCGATTGTCCGATCTGCTGGAGACTGGCGAAATCGATGTGGCTTTGATGTCGACGGCAACAAGCTTTCCGGAACGCTTCGACGTGACCTCGCTCTTTCGCGAGAGGTTCATGCTCGCTTTCCCCGCCGGCCACCGCCTCGGTCAATACGATGCCATTCCCATCGCGGCGATCGACGGTGAGATCTACCTGCGGCGTGTCAACTGCGAATACTGGGATTACCTCACGGATCTCTGCGATGCACAAGGCGTGAAGACCCTCGTCTCCTATTCCAGCGAGCGCGAGGACTGGATTCAGAACCTGGTCGCCGGTGGCCTTGGTATCTGTTTCATTCCCGAATACAGCGCCGTTATCCCAGGATTGCAGGTGCGACCTGTCGCGGACCCGGAAGTCTCGCGCGAGGTCTGCCTTGTGACGGTGGCGGGCCGACGCTTCTCCCCGGCGGTTTCAGTCTTTGTCGGCGCCGTGAAATCATACGGCTGGGCGAAAGCGTCGGGCCGTTCGCATTAAGGGCAGTATCGTAACAATCACGGGAGCACAGCCTGGCAAGCTGCCGGGCATTCGGTGTTTCCCCTGCGGCTGACAATAGCTTGCGGCTATCGAAATCAAAAGCATCTGGCATTTCTCTTTCGATCGGCGCTCCGCCAGTCTTCGAACATGCTCGGCACCGTCCTCGCCGGGCTCCAACAAGGAGAAACCGCTGATGAAGCCCGTATTGAAAACCGACCGCATGTCCCTCGCCGCTCTCGCATTTGCTGCAGTGGTCCTGGGCGCCGCCCTGCCCGCCGCGTCCGCCATGGCGGGCGAATGCCCGGCTGATCAGGTCACTGAAGATGGCATGAAGCCTGGCCCGATGATGCCGAAGGGCGTCTCCGACAGCGTCGTCAAATCAATCGATCTCTCGTCCAAGGGCGAGGCATGGAAGGGAAGCATGCTGCGCATGCGCAAGCTCGTCGTGCAGCCGGGAGGCATCGTTCCCTGGCATTCGCACGAGATGCGCCCGGCCAATATCCTGATCATCTCCGGCTCGATTACGGAATACAGCAGCACCTGCAAGGTGCCGATCCTGCACAAGAAGGGCGAGGTGACGGCCGAGTTTGGACATCTCTCCCATTGGTGGAAGAACAATGGCAAGGCTTCGGCCGTGCTCTATTCCTCCGACATACTGAGCCCGGAAATGCACACCGATGACGCGGCGATGTAACGGTTGCCCTTTGATCTGAAGCAGCCCCATCGCTCGCCGGCGTTTCCCTCGCACTGGCAGGGAAACGCCGCATCCCGGAGGAACAAGCATGACCGACATCGAACAGCCGCTCACGGCATCCGTTCAAGAGCGCCGGACCATTCACGCCGACAGTTGGCGCTTTGGACTGATCGCACTCATCGCCTTTTTGACCTTGGTCGACCTCTTTGCGGCGCAAGCCGTATTGCCTTCTCTGGTCGAGAGGTTTCAGGTCAGCCGCGCCACGATGGGTTTCGCCGTCAATGCCAGCACCCTCGGTATGGCGCTCGCCGGTCTGCTCGTCGCCTTCGTCGGCAGCGGCCTGGACCGGCGCAACGGCATCTGGATCAGCCTCGCGATCCTGTCCGTGCCAACGACGCTTCTGGCATTTACCGACAACATCATCGTCTTTTCAGCGCTGCGGGTGCTTCAGGGGCTTTGCATGTCGACGGCCTTCACGCTGACGGCCGCCTATCTGTCGGAGCATTTCTCAGCAGGAAAAGCCTCTACGGCCCTGGCCGCCTATGTCACCGGCAATGTTGCCAGCAACCTCTTCGGCCGCATGCTGTCCGCTGCCGTCGCAGGCATTGGCGGCCTCTCGATAAATTTTCTGGTGTTTGCCGCCCTCAACCTCCTCGGCGCCGCCCTGGTTTGGTTCACGCTCAAAAGGACGACCAGCATGATGCGGAGCGATGATCGCGGGAACCTCACCATGCGCATCTGGGGCGGACATCTTGCCGATCCAAAGCTGCGACGCGTCTTCGCTATCGGCTTCCTCATCCTCTTCGTGTTCATCGGCACCTACACCTATGTCAACTTTCGGATTGTCACGCTCGGGGTACGCCCGATGGCGCTCGGCCTTGTCTATCTCGTCTTCCTTCCGTCGATCTTCACCACGCCTTTCGCCGGCAGGCTCGCAAGCGCTGTGGGGCCGGCAACCGGAATCGTGCTGACGCTTGCGATTGCCATCGTCGGACTCGTCGCGCTTCTCAGTGCGTATTTGCCGGTCATCCTGATCGGTTTGACACTGGTGGCAGTCGGCACCTTCCTCGCACAGGCAATGGCAACCGGCGTCGTCGGTCAACATGCCAGGAGCGACAAGGCTGGAGCGAGCGGCATCTACCTCGCATCCTACTATACCGGAGGCATGGCCGGCAGTGTGGTTCTCGGTCAGGTCTACGATCACGTCGGCTGGAACGCATCCGTCTACGTGCTTATCGCAGCTCTGGCGGTAGCAATGCTGCTCGCGGGTTCGCTAAGCGCCCCGCACCGATAGATCCCAACTTTCCGTGGTAGCCGGAATAGGGGTCGCCCCTTCCATGCGGAAGCCGGCGACGAGTTTGAATACAGACACAACCGAAAGGAGTAAATGACATGCAAAGAATGATCAGACTATTGTTCATGGCCGCGCTTTCATTGGCAGGAATTCTGTCGGCATCAGCCACTATCGTCCAGGCAGGTGCCCGGGACGGTGTCGTTGTTCTGAAGAGTCGCTATTCGGTCGACGAGACTGTCACAAAGATCAAAGGCAGCGTCGCAGAGAAGGGCATAATGCTGTTCGATGATATCGATCAAGCAAGGCTCGGCAACGCGGCTGGCAACAAGGTCCGTCCATCGCGGCTGATCCTGTTCGGCAATCCGGCGCTCGGAACGACGTTCATCACCGCCAATCCAGTGGCCGGGCTCGATTGGCCCGTCAGAGTTCTCGTTTACGAAGCGAAGGATGGAACGGTCCGTGTCGCCTACACCGATTTTAACTGGATCGCGCGACGCCATGGCATCACCAGCCGCGAGAAGGAGTTCAAGATGGCGTCCGAGGTCATCAAAGCGGTGACGGATCCGGTCCATCAATGAGGTCACGGCGATGCGGTGATGAATGGGGAGGGAGCGACTTCCTCCTCATTGCGGATGTTGCAGAGAGGTTACCATCCGAGGCTGCCCTGACCTTGATGGTTGGTTGAGAACCTTCCAGGCGCGATGCTGACTTTGGTCCAGATTCTACTGGTTCTGATGACCGTTGCTCGCCACGGACTTCGCAATGCCCACGGTCCGCTGGTGGCCCCAGACCTGCTGATCATCGTATACAACGGGAAGCTCTGCGCGTTCGCTGATTGGTATAAGGCTGCCAACCATCTCGTGGGACGAGTTGTTCAGCAGCTTACTGAAGTGCGACTTGGGACGCTGCTGACATCAATTCTTCGGGACTCGGCGCCCGGCATAGATTTTGGCCCCCCTCTTCGGCTTCTGTGAAACTCCAGCGCACAGTGCCGTCCCGATCGAGCAGGAACTCGCCGATAAGCGGCATGTGACCGGCGATGATAATCTGCTGGTCGGCCGCCGTCATTTCATACGGGTCCTTTTTCTCCAGAAAGTCGCCCGCCGCAGCCGGGTTCATCGGCACGGGCAACTCCCGCGGTAAATCGATCCGCATTGTCCTGACCGCGTCCATTCCGAGCTTGTGCGGCCATTCGGTTTCATTCTCCGTGAGCTCGAGGATGGGTAAACCGAAGGCGCGATGCGAAGCCCCCTCCGGGTCGGATGCGCTGATAAGGTTGGGTAGTGGATGGTAACGAAAGTAGAGCCGCGCCCGTTCGACGGGCGTCTTGACGACAGCGAGACACTCGATGCCTTTCTCCTTCAGGGCAGGGTTGAGCTGCGCCATCGCCGAGACATGACGCCGACAGAATGGACAGTGTAGGCCTCGAAATAGACCGATCAGTAGCGGGCTACGGCCTCGAAAGTCATCGAGCGCGATCTTGCCTTCGCGCGAGATCGCATCGAGTACAACATTCGGTGCCCGGTCGCCCGGCTGCAGCGGGCGGTCGACACTATCCGTGGACATGAACAACCTCCTCCCGATCGATCAAAAAGGCAGCACACCCAGCGCTTCGGGGGGCGAGCCCTGCTGGGCGCAAACTCCCTTCGCCGGGGCAAAGTAGCGTTCGGCCTCTGCCATATTCCAGACGTCGAACTTGAGCTTTGCAGGCCCATCATAGCATGGAAAAGACATCCGCGGGCGAACATTCAGGCTGGTCAGCAATCCGCGGCGTGCTATGTCCTCCGAGAGATTTTGGATCGAGCCGCCTGCCTTCATCCGACGCACGTTCTGATCGTCCAAGACAAGTTTATCGAAAGCGATATCACATCCAACACTGAGCGTGATCTTCTCAACGCCCGTGCCATGTCGTTTCTCCTTAACGAGCCGGCCGGAGCTCTCTCCAGCCTCCGAGCCCTTCGAAAAAACTCCCTTTCTAAGTAGGCGACCATCAGCCGCAAGGATAACGCAATCTTGATCGATGATGACAGTTTCCTGATCGCAGCATCGACCTATCTGCTTTGGCAACCACACTGAAGACGCTGCCTGTTGGCGGCGAAGGGAGGGTTGAGGGATGCTCCGGATGTGGAAATTGCCGGCAGCGATGGCAGCGCTCATCGCCGTTGCCATGTCGGCGTCGTCCTGCACGACGACCTCTACCGACCCGGCGCAGACCGGATCGGTTGGATACTCCAGCGCTGACTTCGCACTCAGGCCGGCTTGTCGCGACGGTTTCGGCAACGATCGTCCTTGCAGCTATTAACGTATAGAAGACGCAGCGAGGATGATCGGCACGCCGTTGCGGTTCTCGAAAGCCGGAGCACTTCGTTGGAAAATCGTTACGAACACCGATAAGCGTGATACACACCGTCGAAGTGCTCTCAAGAAAGACGGTCATGCGGTATCTTCGGTCGGGGCCGCGTCGGCTTCACACTCAAGAGTTGGGCGCTCCCCGCGCCAAAACGGTGGGCTTGAGATCGGGTGAGATCGCCGACCGGAATATCCGCGTCATCCTAGAAGCAATCCGCCGGCACGGGCCACTGACGCGCACCGAGCTTGGGCGGCATAGCGGGCTGACCGGGCCTGGCATCACCAATATATTGCGGCGGCTTGCCGACGAGAAGCTCGTGACATCGAACCGGCGCACCGGGCTCGGCGGCGTGGCGACGGCCACGGAATTCGCGCTGCGGCCGGAGGGCGCGTTTTCGATCGGCGTCAAGCTTCGACGGACGCGCGGCGAGATCGTGCTGATCGATTTGAGCGGCCAAGTGCATGACCGGGTCTATTTCGACGTGGAGCCGGAAGACGGGGTTGGCGCGGTACACGCGGCGGTCCGGGACATGGCCGATCGGCATGCGACATTGCCGATCGTCGGGCTCGGGATCGCCGCCAACGATTGGAACGATGCCCGCAGCGAGCAGCTTGCCGCGATGTCGACGATCGCACGCACCTACGTCGAAAACGAATGCACGGCGAGCCTGCTTGCCGAGCGCACGATCGGCAGCGCCATGCCGGAGGGCGGGCTCGCGATGATCATCATCGACGATGACGTTCAGGCGGGTTTCCTCATCCGAGGCATACCCTATTCCGGCGTGCATGGGCGGGCGGGCAGCATCGGCGAAATGCTGACCGGGCCCGACAATGTCCAGCTCAATACCGTCGTCGGTTTCGATTCCCTGCGCTCGCGCATCGGAGACGAGGACTTCGCGCGCCTGCTCAGGGGCGAGGAGTTCTCCTCGTCGTCGCTGTCGCAATGGATACGCGAGGCCGCCGGCCATCTGCTCGACCCGATCATCGCCATGGCCGGCTTCATCGCCCCGAGCGTCGTCATGATCGGCGGCGACCTACCGCAGGGGGTGATCGAGGCGCTGATCCATCAGCTTTCCGTCGAGCGGCGCGACACCTCGACCAGGCCGCTGCTGACGCCATGGATTTCGCCGATGCGGCCGGCAAGCTTCAGCGGTGGCGGCGTGGCACTCGGTGCAGCCCTCCTGCCCTTCCTCAACACGCTTCTGCTGCCGCCAGCTTCGGCCTAAGCCGACCGTGCAACATAATTCGGCGGGCTCAGCCGAGCGCCTCATCGGTATGGCTGAGATCGGAGGCGAGCGCCGTGTCGAGCACCTTCTGGATGTTGGCGGCGCGCCGGAAGGAGGGTTCCTGGGTCTTGCCCGCCCGCACGGCCTGGACGAAACGTTGGTAGTTCGTCTCCACAGGATCGAAAGGCACATCGCGCCACGTCGCGGTATGCACATCTTCGCCAAGGCAGGCGCGCAGCGTCGATTTACCGGTGTCGTAGATCATCTCGACCGAGCCGGTTTCACCATAGACCCTAAGGCGCAGCTGATCCATCTGGCCGGCTGCCGTGCGTGTCGCCTGGATCGTGCCGATCGCGCCATTGGTGAAATCGACATTCATCGTGAAGCTGTCATTGGCGTCGAGATCGTATTCGCCGATCCTGTGATCCGGCGCCTTGTCGAAAGTCTTCAGCCGCGCAAAGACGTGGGCGACGTCGAGGCCGGAGCCATAAGAGGCGAAATCGACGATGTGAATGCCGATATCGCCAAGCGCGCCGTTCGAGCCGTGTTTCTTGCTCAGCCGCCAGAGCCATTTGCTTTCGCTCTTCCAATCGCCCCAGTGGCGGCCGACCAGCCAGCTTTGCAGATGCGACGCCTCGACATGGCGCACGGCGCCGATCTCGCCGGCAAGCACCATCTGCCGGCCCTTCTGCAGCGCCGGCGAATTGCGATAAGTGAGGTTGACCATGCCGACCTTGCCGGCCCGCTCGATCGCCTCGGTCATTTCCATCGCCTTGACGGCATCGGTGGCGAGCGGCTTTTCGCAGAAGACATGTTTGCCGGCGGCGATCGCCTGAAGCGTCGTCGGGTGGTGGATACGATCGGGCGTGACGTTCGCCACCGCATCGAACTCGCCCCACGCGAGCGCATCCTCCAGCGAGATGAAATGATTGGCGATGCCATGTTCGGTGCAAAAGGCCGCGAGCCGCTCCGGGACGACATCGACGCCGCCAACGACGCTGACGCCTTCGATCGCCTTGAAACGCGCGGCGTGCTGGTTGGCCATGCCGCCGGTTCCGAGAATGAGTAAACGCATCTTCTCCTCCATGGACTTCAGTTTCCGGCTGCCGCTGCGGCCCGGAGCACGAACTGACACCATCGCGGCCATCCGCGATCGATCGGCCTTTTCCTCAGGAAAATTGCGGGTTGGATGCGCCTGATTTCCCTAAGGCGCTGTCGGCAACTTATTTTGGCGTGCATCCCTTCCGAAAACCGCAGCGTGCGCTAGCTGCTGTTGAATGGCGCCAGCATCTCATCCTCCCAAGCTCTGGCTTGACATCAAATCAAAGTAACTTAATCTAATTAATGCAGCACGGAATTGAGGAGAGGTCAACCGACCGCCAGGCTGTATTCGTTCAAAATGGGGAGGAGACCCATCATGAAGAGCGCGACCGTCAGCGCATTGGCGCTGAGCACTGTCTTATTTTCAGCATCCACCATTTTTGCCCAGGAACTTGCCACCAAAGACCGGATCGGCCTTGCCGATGCGCCGAAAACGCTCGTCGTCCGCCTGACGAACGACAGCCCGAACAATTCCGATCCCGCCATTGCCGAGGGCTATCAGAAGCTCTTCGTCGATTTCATCAAGAAGCATCCGGACTGGAAATTGCAGATGCAATTCATGTCCTCCGACATCGGCACTGAACAGGCCAAGATGCTGGAGCAGGCCAAGGCCGGCAACGCGCCGGATTGTGCGGCCGTCGACTCCTTCGTGCTCTCGCAGTTCATGGTCAATCACGTGCTGGCCGATTTCACACCCTATTTCTCCAAGGAAGAAGTGGACGATCTCTTCCCCTTCATCCGCAGCGGCATCACCGACAAGGACAAGACCATCCGTGCCTGGTGGTGGGATACGGACCTGCGCGTTCTCTACCGCAACAAGTCTGTGGTCGCAGATGCGCCGAAGACCTGGGACGAACTGAAGAAGGCCGCCCTTGCCTCCACCAAGGAGGGCATGGAAGGCGTGCTCTTCAACGGCGGGCGCTGGGAAGGCACGACCTTCGACTGGCTCGCCAATTACTGGGCGCTCGGCGGCAAACTCGTCGACGACTCGGGCAAGCCAATCTTCGGCGAAGGCGAGAACAAGGAGAAATTCCTGAAGGCGCTGAACTACTTCAAGGATCTCGTCGATTCCGGTGCGGCGCCGAAGCGCGTTACGACGATCGCCAATTACGACGATATGAACGCTGCGGCGGCTGCCGCGACGACGGCGCTCTTCATCGGCGGCAACTGGCAATATGCACAGCTGAAGACGACGCTCGACGAAGAGGAATTCAAGAACTGGACCTTCTCGCCGATCCCGGGCCCCACGGCCGACCAGAAGTCGACGGGCACCGGCGGCTGGACGGTCGCCTCCTTCAGCAAGGACAAGGAGAAGATCGAAATGTGCGCCAACCTGGCGCGCGACGTCTATATGGGTCCTGCAAACGCGCTGCAGCAGCAGCTGCCGACGCGCAAGTCGCTCTTCGACAAGTATGAGGTCTTCTCGACGGAAGCCAACAAGACCTTCGCCAATGCGCTGGTCGATGGCCAAGCCCGGCCCGGCGTGCCGATCTATCCCGAGATCTCCAACCAGATCCAGATCATGATGGGAGACGTGCTGTCGGGGACGAAGAAACCGGAAGAGGCCCTGGATGCCGCATTTAGCGCGGCGATGGAGGCTTACAAGCGTCTCTGATCCCGGGCGTTTCCACGCTTCCGACCGCGACGGCGCCTGGACTTGAGGCGCCGTCGACAGTGCCAAACCCGGACAGAGAAGCCAATGAGCCCAATTGCCATCGAGGCTGACAGCCCGCCTCAAAGCAGAACGTTCATGCGCCGGTTCGCCGGTGCGCCCCTGCCCTGGATCATGCCCGTGATCATCGTCATCGGCATATTCTACCTCTATCCCGTCATCGACGTTTTCCGGCTTTCCTTCACCAATGCGACGCTGATCGGCGAGAACCAGCAATATACGTTTGGGTCGATCACCAGTGCGCTGAGCTCGCCGCAACTGCCCGACATTCTCTGGGCGACGCTGATCTTCGTCGGCGGCAGCGTCATCGGCCAGCAGATCCTCGGGCTTGCGGTCGCCGTCACCGTCATTCGCGGCGAAAAGCGCGGCCTGTTCGGCACCACGATCCTGAGGACCACGGCGCTTGTCGCCTGGGTCGTGCCGGGCATTGCCGGCGGCATCATCTGGCAGATGTTGTTTTCCGAAGCGCCTTACGGCGCGCTCAACAGCATTTTGAGGCTGATGCACATGCCGACCGTCGCCTGGCTCTCGGACCCGGCAATGGCGCCGTGGTCGACTCTGATCTCGAACATCTGGCGCGGCACCGCCTTTTCGATGGTCGTCATGTATGCGGCGCTGAAATCGATCGATCCCTCGCTCTACGAGGCGGCGGAGGTCGACGGCGCCAGCGCCTCGCAGCAGTTCTTCTTCGTCACGCTGCCGCAGCTGCGCGCTGCCATCCTCGTCAACATGATCCTGATCACCATCCAGACGGTGAACACCTTCGATGCGATCATCACACTGACAGGCGGCGGACCCGGGCGCGCGACCGAGGTGATCTCGCTCTACGTCTTCAATATCGTCTTCCGAAACTATGACCTCTCCGGCGGCAGCGTGCTCTCCGTGCTGATGCTGATCATCAGCCTCGGGCTCGCCTTCGTCTATGCGTCGTTCCTGCCGAAGGAGGAAGAGCAATGAGCGGACGCACCGGAAGCCGGTTAGGCGATGCCATGAGCTATCTCTTCATGTTGGTGATGTTCGTCTTCTTCGCCGGCCCCCTCACCTATCTGCTGTCGATGGCGCTACGCGACAAGCGCGAGGTCTATCGCGGCGCGGCGCGCTACATTCCCGACAACCCTACCATTCAGAACTTCATCACCGTTCTCAACAACAGCTATTTCCCGATCTATCTCTGGAACGGCCTGAAGCTTGCGGCTCTGAGCGGGCTCGGCGTGCTGATCGTTGCCTTGCCCGCCGCTTACGCTTTCTCCCGCTTCCAGTTCCGTGGCAAGGGCCTCTCGATGATGGGGCTGCTGCTCTTCCAGATGATCTCGCCGCTCGTCATCATGGTGCCGCTCTATCGCTACATGAACCGCCTCGGCCTGCTGGACACGCATTTCGCCGTCGTCATGGTCTATATCGCGCTCGGTGTTCCCCTGGCGACCTGGCTGTTGAAAAGTACGGTCGACGGCATTCCGCGCAGCCTCGACGAGGCGGCGATGATCGATGGCTGCAATCGCTTCTCGGTTTTCTGGCGCATCATCGTGCCCCTGTCGGCGCCGGGCATCGCCTCGGTTTTCATCATCACTGTGATTGCCGGCTGGTCGCAATTCCTGGTGCCTTTCCTGCTGCTCACCAAAAATGACCTGATGCCGATCGGCGTCGGAATCTTTAACTTCCGCGGCATGCAGACCGACTCGTCCATCCAGCTGCTTGCAGCCGCCTGCCTGATTGCGGTCGTTCCGGCGATCGTGGCCTTCCTGTCGCTCCAGAGGCTGATCCTCGGCGCGATGACCAGCGGCGCGGTGAAGGGATGAGAGGGTCTGCTTCACTCCCCACGCGCGCGGAAGGATTGAACGCATGAACCAGACACTCGGCGCTAGGCTCTCCCCCGATCTGACGGGCGCCAATGTCGAAGACGCGGGCGAGCACAACAGGGCCGTCGTCCTGCGCTGCATCCACCGCCAGGCGCCGATTTCGCGCGCCGAGATCGCCAGGCAGACGGGCTTCACCAAACCAGCGATCGCCCGCATCGTCGACCGCCTGCTGGACGAGGGCCTGATCATGGAGGCCCGCCGCCGGCATGGGCTCAGAGGCCAGCCGGCAATCGAACTCGAAATCAATCCCGATGCCTATTACGCCATCGGCATCAACATCGACCGCGACCATCTGACGATCCTGGCGGTCGACGCCGTCGGCAATGTGCGCGCCCGCGTACACCACGAGAAGCGCTTCATCCTGCCGGCGGAATTCATGCAACTGACATCAGATGCGATCTCGCATTTCCAGCGCAGCCGACTGATCGACGATGCGCGCCTTGCCGGCATCGGCCTTGCCATGCCGGATTGGCTCGGCGAAATCTCGCTGCTCGGCAAGCCCGACGCCTATCAGGAATGGACTGATTTCGACGTGCGCGCCGCACTGGAGAGCCTGACGCCGCATCCCGTCTTCACAGAAAACGAGGCTAATGCCGCTGCCCTTGCCGAGCTCAACTACGGCCTCGGCGCGGAAAGCAGCAGCTTCTTCTATATTGCCGTCAATGCCTGCCCGGGCGGCGGCCTCGTTCTCGACGGCAACGGCCATCGCGGCGCCATGGGCCTCAGCGGCGAGATCGGCTGGCTTCCGATTGCCGACGGCCGCGACGGCGAGGCGCAGAAGGTCCAGCTTCTCGGGGAGATCTTCTCGCTGTTCTTCCTCTATGATTTCCTCGCCCGGCATGGGATCGAGGTGAGCGTGCCGCAGGATCTGCTGACCCTCGACGCGCGCGGCAAGCGCCTCGTTTCACAATGGCTGAAGGAAATGAGTGCGCATCTCGCCGTCGCGGTCAAACATATCGCCATGATCGTCGATCCCGATGCCGTGCTCGTCGGCGGCCGGCTGCCGATCCGCATCGTCGATGAATTGCTGCGTTACGTCCACGAGCATCTCGACGCCGAGGACACGAACCTGCCCTCGCTGCATCGCGCCTCGATCGGCGAGGACGCCTCGGCCATGGGTGCGGCGGCCATGCCGATGGCGGCGGCCCTGATGCTCGCATCGGCCGATGTGGCGCAGCGCACGCGCTCGCCGCTGAAATTCATGGATCGGCTGAACAGTTGAAACGACCGCAAGGCCCCGGATTTTGATGAGGATCGGAGGATATGGTGAAAATCGGCTTCTATACCTCGACATTCAATGACCGCCCGCTGGAGGAAGTGGTAGATTTCGCCGCGTCGGCGGGGTTCGAAGCGATCGAGATCGATGTCGGCGGCCACATCAAGACGCCCGACCGGGTTGAAGATGCCGTTACGCTGGCAAGAAGCCGCGGCCTCTTCGTCTCCTCGATCACTTTTTTCGGCAATCAGCTTGATGCCGATCGCGACAAGTGCCGGGAACTCCGGGCAAGGACCTCAGAATTTGCCGAAGCGATCGGCGGCGCCGGCGTTCCGATCTTCGTGATCTTTCCCGGTCGTAACGATACGGCAAGCGACGAGGCCAATTATGACGACTTCGCCGACTTCGCGATTGGGCTGATCGCGCAAACGCAGGCAAGCGGCCTCACCTTCGCGATCGAGAACTGGCCCGGACCTAGAGACAATTTCATCGGAACGACGCCTAGGGGATGGCAGGAACTTTTCCGCCGCATCGAGGACCCCCGCTTCGGCCTCGAATTCGACCCCTCGCACCTCATCCGCATCGGCGTCGATCCCTATCGGGCGCTGGAGGCGGTCAAGGACCGCATCGCCATTCTGCACGCCAAGGATACGGCGATCGACGCCGAGGCCCTGCAGGCACTCGGCTATCACGGCAAGGGCTGGTGGCAATACAAGTTGCCGGGGCTCGGTCTGCTCGACTGGCCGCGTTTCCTCAGGCAGGCCCGCGGCTACGGTTTTGATGGCACGCTGTCGATCGAGCACGAGGATGCCGCTTACGGCTGGCCGGGCAAGAACTTGGCCGCGCGCAAGGAGGGTGAGCGCCTCGGCCTCGATTTTCTCAAAAGTGTCTTGAACGGACTTTGACGGCGAATTCGGGAGGAGTTTCATGGCCCATGTTTCGGTCAGCAATGCGCGCAAGGACTACGGCGCGTTCAAAGCCATCAAAGGCGTGTCCGTCGATATCGGCGACGGCGAATTCGTCGTCCTGGTCGGCCCCTCCGGCTGCGGAAAATCGACGCTGCTCAGAATGATCGCCGGCCTGGAGGGCATCACCTCGGGCAAGATCCAGATCGGCAAGCACATCGTCAACGAGCTTGCGCCCAAAGACCGCGACATCGCCATGGTGTTCCAAAACTACGCGCTCTATCCGCATATGACGGTGGCGAAGAACATGGGCTTCTCGCTGCGTATGAAGCGCATGCCGAGATCGGAGATCGATCAGCGCGTCGGCAATGCGGCAAAAATCCTCGGCCTGGAAAACCTGCTGGAGCGTTATCCGAAGCAGCTTTCGGGCGGCCAGCGTCAGCGCGTCGCCATGGGCCGGGCGATCGTACGCGATCCGGCCGTCTTCCTGTTCGACGAGCCTTTGTCGAACCTCGATGCCAAGCTTCGGGTGCAGATGCGCTCGGAGATCAAGGAACTGCATCAGCGGCTGCAGACGACGACAATCTACGTGACCCACGACCAGATCGAAGCCATGACCATGGCCGACAAGATCGTCGTCATGAAGGATGGGCTGATCGAGCAATCGGGCTCGCCGCTCGAACTCTACGACCGCCCGAACAATCTGTTCGTCGCCGGTTTCATCGGCTCGCCGGCGATGAATTTCATCAAGGGCAGCATGAGCGAAGACGGGTTCAGGACCGTGGACGGGCTGCTGCTGCCGAGCGAACGCCGGCCGAAGGATGCCGTGACCTACGGCATTCGCCCCGAACATATCATGCTCGACCCCAACGGCATCGAAGTGACGACCGTCGTCGTCGAGCCCACAGGCTCGGAAACACTCGTGCTCGTGCGGCTCGGAGGGCAGACGCTGACCTGCGTCTTCCGCGAGCGGATCCGGGCCGCCCCCGGCGACGTGTTGAGGATCGCCCCCGGCCACGACACCGTTCACCTCTTCGGCGCCGACGAGCAGCGCATCACTACAGGCGAAGCGCCATTGAGTTAAGCCCGCCGAATGCCCCCTCCCCTTCGGCCGGGCGCCGCCGGGGGCGCTTTGTCAGCGCCCCCGGCCCAAAATCCCCGGTCGTCCGGACATCACGCAGAGATCCGGCAAGCGCTTGAACGAGCATCGAAAAGGTTAATATGCGTTAACCTTAAATTTCTTGGCCGGTATCGGAGAATCGCGGATAATAACGGTTACAGGGGCTTTTGATCCCGAAAACCGTTATCCGAAAGATTGCTGCCGATGAACGCTAATTCGAACGCCGTGAAGGCCGCGCCGCTCTATTTCGAGGATCAGATTCTCGAGCACGGCGACGTGATTTCGAAGAAGCTGCATCTCCTGAGCGTGCAGCGCTTTCCGCCGAACGCGAAGAAGACGCTGCGCAACTTCTCTCTCGCCGAGGTCGCCAATTATGTCGGGGCCTCGCAGAGCACGTTGAAGAAACTGCATCTCGAAGGCAAAGGCCCCTGCCCGCAGACTTCGCCTTCCGGGCGGCGCTCCTACAGCGCCGAGCAGATGCTGGAGCTCAGGCGCTATCTCGATGCGCATGGCCGCTCCGAGAGCCGCATGTATGTGCCCCATCGCCGCGGCCATGAGAAGCTGCAGGTGATCGCCGTCGTCAACTTCAAGGGCGGCTCGGGCAAGACGACGACATCAGCCCATCTCGCCCAGCACCTGGCGCTGACCGGCCACCGCGTCCTTGCCGTCGATCTCGATCCGCAGGCATCGCTCTCCTCGCTGCACGGCTTCCAGCCGGAGTTCGACCAGGCCTCGTCGCTCTATGAGGCGATCCGCTATGACGGCGAAAAGAAGCCGCTCTCCGAGATCATCCACAAGACCAATTTTCCCGGCCTCGATATCGTGCCGGCCAATCTCGACCTGCAGGAATATGAATACGATACGCCGCTCGCCATGACCGACAAGTCGAGCAATGACGGCAAGACCTTCTTCACCCGCATCTCCCGCGCGCTCGCTGAAGTCGACGACCGCTACGACGTCGTCGTCATTGATTGCCCGCCGCAGCTTGGCTACCTCACCCTGACGGCGCTGACGGCGGCGACCAGTGTCTTGATCACCATCCATCCGCAGATGCTCGACGTCATGTCGATGGGCCAGTTCCTGCTCATGCTCGGCGGCATCCTGAAGCCGATCCGCGCCGCCGGCGCCGAGGTGAACCTCTCCTGGTATCGCTATCTGATCACCCGCTACGAGCCGACCGACGTGCCGCAGGCGCAGATGGTCGGCTTCATGTCGACGATGTTCCACGAGTTCATGCTGAAGAACCAGATGGTCAAATCGACGGCAATCTCGGATGCCGGGATCACCAAACAGACACTTTATGAGGTCGAGCGTTCCTCGATGAACCGGGGAACCTATGATCGCGCGATGGAGGCGATGGACGCCGTCAACGCAGAGATCGCCGGGCTTATTCACCAGGCATGGGGAAGGTGAATTTGTCGGCTGACAAATTCACGCTTTCCGTGAAGCAAATCAATGGAATGACCGCAACCGGAGGAAGCGATGGCACGGAAAAATCTGCTGGAAGGACTGGCCGATATGCCGGACGAAAACGCGGGCGCGCCTAACTATCCGATGCGCGGCGCAGGCCGGTCGCTCGTCCGCTCGCTGGATGAGCTGGCCAAGCAGGCGGAAAAATTCCTCGAAGGCGAGGCGGTGGTCGATCTTGACCCGGATCTCGTCGAAGCCTCCTTCGTCAAGGACCGGCTGTCCGAGGATGACGAGGACTTCCAAATGCTGGTCGAAGCGATCCGGGCGCGCGGGCAGGATACGCCGATCCTGGTACGTCCCCACACCAGGATCGACGGACGTTATCAGGTGGTCTTCGGCCACCGGCGGCTGCGCGCCGCCCGCGCGCTCGGCCGCAATGTCCGCGCCGTCGTCAAGGCGATCGACGACCGGACCCATGTGATCGCCCAGGGGCAGGAGAATTCCGCCCGCGCCGACCTCACCTTCATCGAGCGCGCGCTCTTTGCGAGGCGGCTTGAGGAACTCGGCTATGACAGGGAGGTTATCTCGACGGCGCTCGCCGCCAATGCGGCTTCAGTCTCGAAGATGCTGTCGGTCATGGATCGTATCTCGCCGGAGGTCGTCCAGGCGATCGGCGCCGCACCCGGCGTCGGCCGCGAGCGCTGGGTGGAGCTGTCGCTGCTCGCCGGCAAATCGGCCAATGCGGCAAATGTCGCCAAAGTCCTGCAAGACGACAACTTTCATCAGCTACCTTCCGACAAACGTTTCGAGGCACTCCATGCGGCGCTGAACAAAAGCGCGCGGCCGGTGAAGAAAACCGTCGCCGCGAGGAAGATGACATGGCAGCCGCTTGATAAGGCGGTCCAGGCGGAAATGAAGAATGACGGTAAGGCGTTCTCGCTCTCGATGAAGGCGAGAAATGCCGGTCGCTTCGGAGAATTTCTCTCCGGCAGGCTGGATGCGCTCTATGAGCAATTCCTCGCCGAGGAGGGCAAACAAGGAGACTGAAACCGCAAAAGAAAAAGGCCCCCAAACGAACGAGTCGTGGAAGCCCTTCTCATATCCTTAGCAAGACAGAGAATCGCATTTTCACGAATCCCCGTCAAGAGTCCTGCAGCGCCTGCGCGTCTTTTCAGACGCGTAAATGATGCTGCAGCACCTTTTCCCTCGCATCGTTTCGGTGAGCGGATTTCTTTTGCCCGATGAGAGGTGAAGGAAATGGAGAGTGACTATGTGACGACGCCCTTCGGGCGGCGGCCGATGACGCTCGCCATGCTGCTGAAACAGCGGCGAGGCGAAGCGATCGCGGCCGAGACGACGCGCAGCAAATGGAAACTGTTCCGCTCCGTCTGCGAGGCGCGGGCAGGGCTCGACGTCTCCGACAGAGCGCTAACGGTGCTCGATGCGCTGCTGAGTTTTTATCCTGAGGACGAACTGTCCAGCGAAAAAGGACTGGTGGTCTTCCCCTCGAACGCGCAGCTTTCGCTCAGAGCCCGCGGCATGGCCGCCGCCACTTTGCGCCGGCATCTCGCCGTACTCATCGAGGCCGGCCTGATCTCCCGCAAGGACAGCCCGAACGGCAAACGTTATGCCCGCCGCGGCCGGGGGGGCGGAATCGACGAGGCCTATGGCTTCAGCCTCGCCCCGCTCCTCGCCCGGGCCGGCGAGATCGAGGTGATGGCGGCACGGATCGCCGCTGACCGGCAGATGCTGCGCGCCATGAAGGAGCGGCTGACGATCTACCGGCGCGACATCGCCAAGCTGATTTCCGCAGCCGTCGAGGAAGCGGTTGCGGGAGATTGCGAGCGCGTGTCCTCAATGTTCCATTCTATCCTGGATCGGATTCCGCGAGCCGCGACGATCGAAACCCTCACGCCCGTCCTCGAAGACCTCGAGACACTCCGCACAGATATCGTCAACCTGTTGGAGCTGCACGCGAAAATGCAGATGGCGAGCACCAGTGAATCCCGGATTGAGCGCCACATACAGAATTCTCACACCGAATCCCTTTCTGAATCTGAACCGCGCTTGGAAACGGGGGCGGGGCAGGCCGGCCGGGATCCGCAACCGGGGACGAAGCCGCACGATGACGGGCCGAAAGCGCAAACACGCGGCCGGGAGGGATCGCGCCTCGCCGTTTGGCCGAGAGTATGCGAACTGAAATCCTTCCCGCTCGCCACTGTTCTCCAGGCTTGCCCCGACATCATGGACTACGGCCCTGGCGGCAAGGTCGACAGCTGGCGGGATCTGATGACAGCGGCCATCGTCGTGCGCTCGATGCTCGCCGTCAGTCCGTCGGCCTATGAGGCGGCGTCACGCGTGATGGGGCCGGAAAGCGCCGCCACCGTCATGGCCTGCATCCTGCAAAGGGGAGAGTGCATCAACTCCGCCGGAGGCTATCTCAGGGACCTGACGCGGCGCGCCGAACGCAGTGAATTTGCACTCGGCCCGATGCTGATCGCCCTGCTGCGTGCAAAAAGCCCGGCTGTCAGCCGGGCCGGGACCTAATCGTGCTTACCTCACGCTGCGTCGCGATAGCTCCGCGTGCCGGAGTCTGCCCCACCCAGTTCGAACTGAGTGACCAGTTCGCGCAGCCGTTCGGCTTCGCTGGCCAGTGTGACGCTGGCGGCGGTCGTTTCCTCCACCATGGCGGCGTTCTGCTGGGTTACCTGGTCGAGCTGACTCATGGCCGAATTGACTTCCGAGAGGCTGGTCGCCTGGTCGCGCGCCGAGGCGGCGAGCGTTTCCATGCGCTGGTTGATATCGACGATGAAGCGGCCGATGTCGCCAAGTGCCGCGCCGGTGTGGTTGACCAGTTCGACGCCGCTCGCGACCTTGGCGGATGCTCGCCCGATCAGCTCCTTGATCTCCCGGGCGGCCTGGGCCGAGCGTTGGGCGAGCTCTCGCACTTCCTGGGCGACGACGGCAAAACCCTTGCCGGCCTCGCCGGCGCGTGCGGCTTCGACCCCTGCGTTGAGCGCCAGCAGATTGGTCTGGAAGGCGATCTGGTCGATGACGCCGATGATATTGTTGATCTGCTTGGAGGATTCCTCGATCTGACTCATGGCGTCGACGGTCTGGGCCACCACCTTGCCGGATGCGATCGCGCTGCGATTGGCGTTGTCGGCAACGCTGCGCGCCTCTTCGGCGATATTGAAGGCTTCGGTCACCTTGGCCGTGACGACGTCGAGCGCAGCGGCGGTCTCCTCGAGCGTTGCCGCCTGCCGCTCGGTGCGGCCGGAAAGCTCGCTGGAGCCGTTGTTGATCTCGCGGGTACCCGTATTGATGATCGACACGCTTTTTGAAACCGAAAGCAGGGTGCGCCCGAGCTGCTCCACCGACGCGTTGAAATCATGCCGCAGCGGCTCGAATTCAGGCGCGAACCGATCCAAGAGCTGGAAGGCGAGATCGCCCTCCGCAAGCCGTTTCAGGCCGGCGGCGAGGCCCGAGGTCGCAGTCTTCAGCCGAGCTGCAGCGCTGCGCTCCGCCTGCTCCTGGTCGGCCAGCCGGTTTGCTTCGGCCAGACGCCGGTTTTCCTCCGCCTGGCTTTCCAGTTGGATGCGCGCAATGGCGTTCTGGCGGAAGACTTCGACGGAGCCCGCCATCAGGCCGATCTCGTCGCCACGACCGGCATAGGGGATCGCATTGTCAGTCTCGCCGGAGGCAAGTTCCTGCATGGATCGGGTGATGCGCTGGATCGGACGCGACACATGCCGGGCGATGGCAATGAGAATGCCGAGGCCGATGATGGCGGCAAGGCCCGCGAGCGCCAGTTCAGTTTCGATCTTCGTCTCCAGGGCCTTGCCGGCCTCGGCTACGCTTTCGGTCGCGATCCTGTCGACGATCCCGTTGACGGCGGTGATGCCTTCCATGATCGCCTGCTGCGAGCGCGCCAGCTTCTCGGCCGTCGGCACTTGGTCGGCCTGCTGCAGGCCGAGGCTCACCTTGACGTCCTTTTCCCAGGCGCCGTGCGCCTCGCGAAGCGAGCGCACCCCCTCGGTCAGCGACATGGCGAGATCAACGCGCCCAAGCTCATCGAGCGACTGCGAAAGCGCGCCATTGCTTTCCTCGAACGCTGCCTTGACCTCGGCTGCCGGCACGAAATTCGTCATCGAAAGCACCCGGTCGACCACCGATGTCGCCTGCCGGAACTGCTGCTCGATATGGGCCGAGCTCAGCTTGGCGTTCACCGCCTCCTGCACCACAGCGGCAACCCGAGCCTGGCCGGTGATAGCCTGGTTGCCGATCAGGAGGGCGCTGCCGAATCCGACGACGATCGTCGCCACCATGGGGACGAGGATCTGCATGCGTATGGAGAGTTTCATGGTATGCACCTCAGTTCGGCAACGTCGGCAGGGGAATGTCCTGCTTTTCGGCGGTCAGAGTTCCCAAAAAGGCGATCAGATCATCGCGCTCCTGGTCAGTCAGCAAGAAGGGCATCATGGCGGGATCTTGCGAGGGGCGGCCGACGCCACCGCTTTCGTAGTGGGCGATCACCTCGTCCATGCTCTTCAGGCTGCCGTCGTGCATATAGGGGCCGCGATAGAGCGTGTTGCGCAGGCCCGGCGTCTTGAAAGCATGCTGATTGTTCGGGCTGCTCGGATCAATCTTGAAGCGGCCTATATCCTCATCCGGCAGGCCGATGTCATGAAACTTGTTGTCAGTGAAATTCCAGCCTGAGTGGCAGGCGGAGCAGCCGGCGCTGCTGGTGAAGACCTCGAAGCCGCGCTTGGCGCTGTCGGAAACCGCCTTCTCGTCGCCGTCCACCCAGCGGTCGAAGGGCGACCAGTTGGAAACCACTGTCCGCTCATAGGTGGCGATCGCCGTCAGAATCGTCTCCCTTGTGATCCCTTTATCGGGGAAGACTTCGCCGAACCACGCCTTGTAATCGGGAATGTTCTGCATTTCGGTGACAGCAGTTTCGAGCTTGCCGTTCATCTCGGCGGCTGCGGTGATGGGGCCTGCCGCCTGATCCTCCAGGTTCTTCGCGCGGCCGTCCCAGAAGAAGGGTGAGACCCACGCGACGTTCAGGACTGTCGGCGCCTGGCGGGCGAGCGCGGTATTGGCCGCGCCGATCGGTGTCTTCACCGGCGTCTCGAAGCCGAAGGAAGGATTATGACAGCTGGCGCAGGTCATGTTCTTGTTGCCGGAAAGCCGGGGATCGAAGAACAGCATCTTGCCGAGCGTCGCGAGTTGCGGCGAATAGGGCGTCACTTTCTCGAAAGGCACCGTCAGCGGCCTTTTGTAGGCGGAAAGATCGGCCGCCGCGGACTGGGCTGCGGCCATTGCAAAAAGGGAAGCTGCAACCAGAAAACGCATCGTTTTAGAACGTCCAGCGAGATTTAATAGCTGGTGCTTAAATTAGAATAATAGCGTTAAAGCTCTGTAAAGCGTGAAATACATGAAGTTATAACTACCTGACGTTGCGCAGAAAATAGTTTGGTGTGAGAATACACCAGCAGGTTATTCTTCCATTGCATGTCGAGCGCAATATTCTTCAAGACTTCTGCGTCATGGGTGCTTTCACGACGAGGAGGGCCGCGCCCGCGAGCGCCGCGAAGGCGGCGCCGGCGGTGAAGGTGATGGCGGCCCCGCCGCTTCCCACAGGGCGCCCGCCACCACACTGGCGAGCAGAATTGCAACCCCCGAGACGAGGTTGAAAAACCTAAACCCCGTGCCGCGCAGATCAGCAGGTGCCGCGTCGGCGACGAGCGCCGCGAAAACGCCTTGTGTGAAGCCCATGTGCGGGCCCCAGAAGAACCCGCCCTTCGTGATGATATCAGCCATCTGCGGATCCTCCGGGCGGGGCATTTTTCTGGCGCAACCGTCAAGCCGCCCTGTGCCATGGAAATGCTCAGGGCTTCACCGAAGGAGGAGCAAGGCTGACGTCGTTTCACCCTATTGGGCGGCGTTCCTTTTGCCGAGAAGGGCGGCGCGGATCTGCTCGTTCTTGCTGATGACAGGAGGAGGAACCACCACAGGCGCTGGCTCAGGCTCCTCGGCCTTCGCGGCGCTCTGCTTGAGGCTCAGGAACCGCTTCTGCCCGACCAATCGGTCTTCCTCCGACAGCGGCTCGACCGGTTCGCCGTCGATGTTATGGCGCATGGAATCGGGCTGGGCGCTGGCGAAATAATAGCGCCGGCAATGGACATAGGCAGCGGTCGCGCGCCGAAGCGTCGTCACGCCGGCATCGGGCTTCAGGAGCGGGCGCAGCTCGTTGAAGAGGCCGACGGCGAAGGGAAGGACGGGATCGCCAGGCTTTGTCGGAAGCACGCCGACCGGCCGGACCAACAGCGAGTTGATCGCGTTTGCCTTCTCCACGTCGAGCTCCGTCGCCGCAATCGGCCCACGGCTGATTTTCCAGGGTTTGTCCATGCATCCTCCATAACGGCCGACTGTGATGGTATCTTGACGGCGAGGGTAGATAGAGGCGCAGGTCGCACATTGCTAGCCCTACGGCAAGCCGGATGCGAGACACGATTTCCCGGCGGATATGAGTGGGGTTTATCGGCCTGCCATGCATCTAATCGTTTTTTGTCGCGGAAGTGCATTGACCTCCCGCTTCGATTACACTTCTTATCCGCGCCCAAGATGAGTGACCGGCCGCGGGGAGGATGTATGCGGGTTTTCTCGAATATTGAAGAGCTGCGCCACACGCTCAATGCGCTGAAGCGGCAGGGGCGCACCGTCGGCCTCGTTCCGACCATGGGCTATCTCCACGCCGGACATCTCAAGCTCGTCACCCGCGCCCGGGCAGAGAACGACCTCGTCGTCGTCTCGATTTTCGTCAATCCGCTGCAGTTCGGCCCGGCCGAAGACCTCGGCAAATATCCGCGCGATCTCGAGCGCGATGGCGACATGCTCAAGCAGGCCGGTGTGAATTTCCTCTTCGCGCCGGGCGTCGAGGACATGTATCCCCGCCCGATGATGACGGTGGTCGACGTTCCCGATCTCGGCCGCGAACTCGAAGGCGCGGTCAGGCCCGGCCATTTTGCCGGAGTGGCCACCGTCGTCACCAAGCTTTTCAACATCGTCCAGCCGCAGACTGCCTATTTCGGCGAGAAGGACTACCAGCAGGTCGTCATCATCAAGCGCATGGTGGAAGATCTCGCCGTGCCGGTGCGGGTGATCTCGGTGCCGACGGTGCGCGACAGCGACGGCCTCGCCTTGTCCTCGCGCAATGTCTATCTCAGCCCCGATGAGCGGCGCGCGGCAGTGATCGTTCCGCAGGCGCTCGACGAGGCCGAGCGGCTCATCGCCGAAGGCCTGACGGATGCGAAAGAACTTGAGGCGAAACTCACCGCCTTCATCGGCCGCGAGCCTCTGGCAAGGGTCGAAGTCGTCGCCGTCAGGGATGCGGTAACGCTGGCATCGGTCGCTTCGCTCGAAGACCCCATCGTCGTGGCGCTCTTCGTGCGAATCGGCACGACGCGGCTTCTCGACAACAGAGTTGTCGGAGACAACAGCAGCCCGGCAAGCGGGAACAGCAAAATGATCCGGGACAACCGAGTGAGCGGCCAGCCGGGGAAGGGAGTGACGAAATGAGCGCCACCGGATCTCAGAAGCGCCTGACGCCGACGCGGATCGCAGCCATGAAGGGCGGTAAGCCGATCGTCTGCCTCACCGCCTATACGACGCCGATGGCGCGCCTTCTCGACGAGCATTGCGACCTGCTGCTGGTCGGAGACTCGCTCGGCATGGTGCTCTACGGCATGGAGACTACGATCGGCGTGACGCTCGACATGATGATCGCCCATGGCAAGGCGGTGATGCGGGGCGTCGCCAATGCCTGCGTCGTCGTCGACATGCCGTTCGGCAGCTATCAGGAATCCAAGGAGGTCGCCTTCCGCAATGCCGTGCGCATCATGCAGGAAACCGGCTGCGACGCCGTCAAGCTCGAAGGCGGCGAGGAGATGGCCGAAACAATCGCCTTCCTGACCAAGCGAGGCATTCCCGTGCTCGGCCACATCGGCCTGATGCCGCAGCTCGTTCACACTGCAGGCGGCTATCGCTCCGTTGGCCATTCCGAACACGAGACCTCCAAGATCCGCCGCGACGCGCATGCGATCGGCGGCTCCGGCGCGTTCGCCGTTGTTGTCGAAGGCACGGTGGAGCCGCTCGCCCGCGAGATGACGACCTCGATCCACATACCGACCATCGGCATCGGCGCCTCGTCCGCCTGCGATGGCCAGATCCTGGTCTCCGACGATATTCTCGGCCTCTTCAATGACTTCAGGCCGCGTTTCGTCAAGCGCTACGATGAACTCGGCAAGAGGGTCGCTGACGCCGCCGCCTCTTATGCCGAGGAGGTGCGCGCGCGCAAATTTCCGGCAGCCGAACATACGTTCAAGCGCCGCAGCTGAGGCGAGGGCAGGGGTCTTTGGCACTCAACTGGCAGCCATCGTCCGTCACCCGCCCATATGCTGCTCCCGCATCGTCTCGGCTGAGCGGCGGACCGCGTCGGCGACCTCCTGCAACTGCTTGGCCATCGGTGTCGAATTGCGCCAGACCATGCCGATCGTTCGCGAGGGCTGTGGCGAGGGGAAGCGGGAGATCGAGACATGGGCCGAGCGTGTTTCGACGGGAACGGCCATCTCCGGGATCAGTGTCACGCCGATGCCGGCGCCGACCATCTGGACGAGAGTGGAGAGCGAGCTGCCTTCCATGATCTCCCGAGGACGGGCAGGGCCCACCTTGCAGAAGGACAGCGCTTGATCGCGGAAGCAGTGGCCCTCTTCGAGCAGCAGCAGCCGCATTTCGCGCAGCGCCTCGCGCTCGGGCACCGGCTTGTCTCCGTCCTCCTGCCGCCTGACCAGCACGAACTCCTCCCTGAAAAGCTCGAGTTCGGTGAGCGAGGGTTCCGACACCGGCAGCGCCACGATCGCCATATCGAGCTGGCCCTGCGCCAGTTCATGAACCAGCTTGCCTGTCTGCGTCTCGCGCACCTCGATCTGAATTCCGGCGAAGGTTTCGTTGAGATCGTTTATAATTGCCGGCAGCAGATAGGGCGCGATCGTCGGGATGATGCCGATGCGAAGACGCGTGAGGAAGGATTCGCGCGAAGCGCGGGCGAATTCCCCTAGCTCATCGACGGCGCGCAGGATGTCGCGGACCCTTAGGGCAAAGCTCTGGCCGAATGGGGTAAGCTTGACCTCGCGCGCGCTTCGCTCGAAGAGTTCGCCGCCCAACTCCTGCTCGAGTTCTTTGATCTGCATGGAGAGCGCCGGCTGGGAGATGGCGCAGGCGTCGGCGGCGCGGCGGAAGCGGCCATCCCGCGCCAGGGCTTCAAAATAACGCAGCTGTTTCAGGGTAAGATTCTTCATAACCTCAGCTTATCGCGGCAATCAGTAAATCCAACTTAAAATTATTGAACGCTTCCGATATGAAGACTGCAAGGGAGAGAGTGGGGCGTCAGCTCGGCTCATCTTTTGAACCGCAGACAGATCAAGCAATGAAGGAGACGATCATGGACAACCCCACTGACAGCACAGGCAAATGCCCTGTGGCCCATGGCAATACGCCCCGCGGCCGCGCCAACCGTGACTGGTGGCCGAACCAGCTGAACGTGCAGATTCTTCATCACAATTCCGGCCGCGCCGACCCTATGGGCAAGGAGTTCGACTATGCCGAGGAGTTCAAGAAGCTCGATCTCGACGCGCTGAAGCAGGATCTTCACGCGCTGATGACGGATTCGCAGGACTGGTGGCCGGCCGACTTCGGCCATTATGGCGGCCTCTTCATCCGCATGGCCTGGCACAGCGCCGGCACCTACCGCATCACCGACGGCCGCGGCGGCGCCGGCCAGGGCCAGCAGCGTTTCGCACCGCTGAATTCCTGGCCTGACAACGCCAACCTCGACAAGGCTCGCCGCCTGCTGTGGCCGATCAAGCAGAAATACGGCAACCGCATCTCCTGGGCCGACCTCCTGATCCTGACCGGCAACGTCGCGCTCGAATCCATGGGCTTCAAGACCTTCGGCTTCGCCGGCGGCCGCGCCGACGTCTGGGAACCGGAAGAGCTCTACTGGGGTCCTGAGGGCACCTGGCTCGGCGACGAGCGCTACAGCGGCGAACGCCAGCTGGCGGAACCGCTCGGCGCCGTTCAGATGGGCCTCATCTATGTCAACCCGGAAGGCCCGAACGGCAATCCCGATCCGGTCGCGGCGGCCCGGGACATCCGTGAAACCTTCGCCCGCATGGCAATGAACGACGAAGAAACCGTGGCGTTGATCGCCGGCGGCCACACTTTCGGCAAGACCCATGGCGCGGGCGACCCGTCCTTCATCGGCGCCGAGCCGGAAGGCGGCGCGATCGAGGACCAGGGCCTCGGCTGGAAGAGCTCGTTCGGCACCGGCGTCGGCAAAGACGCGATCACCGCCGGCCTCGAAGTCACCTGGTCGCAGACGCCGACCAGGTGGAGCAACTATTTCTTCGAAAACCTCTTCGCCCACGAGTGGGAGCTGACGAAGAGCCCTGCCGGCGCCCATCAGTGGCGGGCCAAGAACGCCGAAGCCTCCATTCCGGATGCTTATGAGCCGGGCAAGAAGCATGTTCCGACCATGCTGACCACCGATCTCTCGCTGCGTTTCGACCCGATCTATGAGAAGATCTCGCGCCGGTTCCTCGAAAATCCCGGTGAGTTCGCCGACGCTTTCGCCCGCGCCTGGTTCAAGCTGACCCACCGCGACATGGGGCCGAAGGTGCGCTACCTCGGCCCGGAGGTTCCGGCCGAAGACTTGATCTGGCAGGACGTGATCCCGGCCGTCGACCATCCCCTCGTCGACGACAAGGACATTGCCGACCTCAAGGCAAAGGTTCTCGCCACTGGCCTTTCCGTACAGGAACTGGTCTCGACCGCCTGGGCCTCGGCTTCGACCTTCCGCGGCTCCGACAAGCGCGGCGGCGCCAATGGCGCGCGCATCCGCCTTGCTCCGCAGAAGGACTGGGAAGCCAACCAGCCGGCCCAGCTCGCCAAGGTGCTCGGCGTTCTCGAAGGCATCCAGAAGGACTTCAACGCCGCCCAGACGGGCGGTAAGAAGATCTCGCTCGCCGACCTGATCGTGCTCGCCGGTGCGGCCGGCGTCGAGAAGGCGGCAACTGCCGGCGGCAACGCCATCAGCGTGCCCTTCACGCCGGGCCGCATGGATGCGTCCGACGCTCAGACCGACGCGCATTCCTTCGCCGCACTCGAGCCGCGCATCGACGGCTTCCGCAACTATGTGAACGGCAAGCGTCTGCAGTTCATGAAGCCGGAAGAAGCGCTTGTCGACCGCGCCCAGCTCTTGACGCTGACCGGGCCCGAGATGACGGTCCTCGTCGGCGGCCTGCGCGTGCTGAAGGCGGGCAACCCCGAGCACGGCGTCTTCACGTCGCGGCCCGAGACGCTGACGAACGATTTCTTCGTCAACCTGCTCGACATGGCGACGCAATGGGTTCCCGCCGGCGAGGACGGCATTTATGAAGGGCGCGACCGCAAGACGGGTGCCGCCAAGTGGACCGGCACCCGCGTCGACCTGATCTTCGGCTCGCACTCGCAGCTGCGCGCCTTCGCCGAAGTCTACGGCCAGGCCGACGCCAAGCAGAAGTTCGTCAAGGACTTCGTCGCCGCCTGGAACAAGGTCATGAACGCCGATCGCTTCGATCTCGTCTGATCGGCAGGCATTTCGGCCCAAGGCGTGCCGTGTGGCACGCCTTGTCCACTTTATCCTGAACAGGCGCGAGGCGGAGTCTCGAAGAACACGCCGAAACGCCGCTGAAGCTCTCTTGGACTACCGCCCGACCGTCCAATCCTCGACGCACAAGCCTTCGACGCGCTGGAATTCCCCGACATTGTTGGTGACGAGAACCAGATCGCGGCTCCTGGCTTGCGCGGCAATCAGCACATCGTAAGGACCGATCGGCTTTCCCTTGGCCGCCAATGCGGCGCGGATCTCCCCGGCTGCCAGCGCATCCTCGCGCTCGAAACCGACGGCTGGGAAATCCGCCATGAACAGGCGCAGGGTTTCGAGATTGTAGGAAATTTTAGCGCTCTTGTAGGCGCCGTAATAGAGTTCGTGCATGACGACGGTGGAGAGGCCGATCGATCCCTCGTCGCTCTCCATCACGCGGGAGAGCAGCATGTCAGACTTGCGACCGATCAAGGCAATCACGGCATTGGTGTCGATCAGATGCGTAATCACTTGAACAGGCCCTGAAGACCAGGCCTCTCCTGATCCTCCGGCTGTTCTCGCCCTTGTGCCATGAAATCGTCGCTGAGCCCGCGTTCAAGAGCGTTTCGCAACGACGCCCACTGCACGCGGCTATCGACCCGCGGCCGGAGAATGACGGCATCGCCTTCCCGCGTCACTTCCACTTGTTCCACATCGAAACGGAACTCCTTCGGCAGCCGCACGGCCTGCGAATTGCCGGATTGAAACACGCGTGCATATTGCGGCATAGAGAACTCTCCACAGTCTGTATATATAAACATGTATATACGCGACACGCGCCGTTTCTGCAAGAAGCCTTTCCATTAACGAGGCAGAATGCCGAACGGCGAGAGCGTCAGCAGATCGGGATCATCAGTCGCCGTCGCTTTCCCCACCTCGGCATGGCTGATGCTGTAGCCGTAGGCAAGGATGCGGACGCCGTCGATCATGAAGAACTGCGCCTGATCCAGGCCAGGCCGCAGGCTGCCCGTCACGGTCACGGTCTCGTACATTCTTTCGAGATGCAGAGGTTCCTGCGGAACGACGCGCACCAACTGGTTGGGCGGCGGGGAGGGCATGTGGCTGCAGGCTCCAGCCCAGGGCACCAGCATGAATTCGTAGACAAGGTCGCCGTCCTGGTCGATCGGCAGGACGAAGCCCGTCAAGTCGACCGGATGCTCCTCATCATGCCAGGCTAGCGTTTCGCCCTGCGGACCGCTGACCGCCTTGCCCGACAGCGGTACTGTCGCCTTGGCCTGATCGGCCGGCCGCAAAGCACTCCAGAAAATGGGCTGCGCTGCAGCGAAGGTGTCGGAAACCGGCCATGCCAAGCCGAATGCCAGCATCGCGAACGTCAGGAAAAAAGGTCTCAGCTTCATCATCGCATTTCCCCGGGCCGGTCGCTTGACCGCCTGCCACTGCCGCACGGATGCTACTCCCGATCCCGCTCGCGGGTCCATCAGCCGAGCTCCCTATGCGTATTGGCCGTCCGTGAATGCTGGCCGAGCAGCTCGGCGGCGATCGGCAGCAGCGAGGCGACCTCCGCAAGCCCGGCGGGACACGCACGCACAGCCGCTGCAATATTTCGTGTATCCGAGAATAGGCTGCCATCCTATTCATGTCATGCACTTGACGAGGATTCGCACCGTGATTTTAGGCTCAAGGATTGACCCATCGCCTATGGGTGAGCGCGCCGGTTTCGTCATAGCTGAACAGGGCTCTTCGGTTGTCCTGCTGACGCAATTGAAACCAGTCCAGCATCCGCGCGCGAAAACTCAGGACGCCAAAGCGAGCCTTCCCCTCCACTTCGCCGCGAGGCTCCGGCAATTCGGCCACGGTTTCGAAGGCTCGTTCATCTCCCGGCGGCCCACCGATATAAGTCATCCGCGTCCGGTTGGGCAGGTTTTCCCAAGCCGCGTCGGCGCGTTCGCTTCCGGGGCCGTGGCGTTCGACGGTGCCTTGGAGCCGTAACTGCAGCCGGGCCTGCGGGCAGAAGCCGAGCACCGTAACGTCGGGATTTGCCGAAAGCTCCAGCCATTTCGGGCTTCGCGTATCGGTGTGGAATTCAAGGCTGCGCCTCGCTCTATCGGCCGCCCGCAGCACCACCATGCGCGCCTGCGGTCTGCCCTCGGCGCCCACCGAGCAGAGGTTCACATAGCGGAAACCCGACTGCGGACCCGCCGCAGCCGTTTCGAGCTCCGCCCATGCCGAGGCATCGATGTCTATGAGATCCACCGCCAGGCCTCGCTCAGACGGAACGGGCGATGCCGCCGTCGACGCGAATGTTCTGGCCGGTGATGTAGCCGGCCCCATCCGACAGGAGGAAGGCGATCGTCGCCGCAATTTCCTCGCTCGTGCCGTAGCGGCCCATCGGAACGCTGTCGCGCCTCTCGTCGGTGGCCGGCAGGCTGTCGATCCAGCCCGGCAGGACGTTGTTCATGCGGATGTTCTTGGCCGCATAGGTGTCCGCGAAGATCTTAGTGAAGCTCGCCAGGCCCGCCCGCGCGACCGCCGAGGTGGGGAACATCGCAGAGGGTTCGAAGGCCCATGCCGTGGAGATATTCACGATCGCGCCGCCGCCCTGCGCTTCCATGATCGGCGTCACCAGCCGGATCGGCCGCACGGCGCTAAGGAAATAGACCTCGATGCCCTTGTGCCAGTCCTCGTCGGAGATTTCGAGGATCGGCGCACGTGGGCCGTGGCCGGCGGAATTGACCAGCGCGTCGATACGGTCCCACCGCTCCATCGCCAGATCCACGAGCCGCTTCACATCGTCGTTCGACTGGTTCGAGCCGGTGACACCGACGCCGCCGAGTTCCTTTGCCAGCGCCTCTCCCTTGCCGGAGGAGGAGAGCACGGCGACGCGATAGCCGTCCGCGGCGAGCCTCCGGGCAGCCGCAGCCCCCATGCCGGACCCGCCTGCAGTGATGAGAGCGACTTTTCCTTCAGACATTGAGACCTCCGATAGCTGATATTGCGAGCATTATGGCAGATGCCGACGGGACTTTCGCGCGAGAAAGAAAGGTGCCAGACTGTAGAAAATCTCCTGGATATGCCGATGACCCAATCCCGCCGCACGCTGCCGCCTCTGAATGCCCTGCGCGCCTTCGAGGCCTCGGGCCGCCGACTGAATTTCCGCGCCGCCGCCGAGGAGCTCGGTGTCACGCAAGGGGCGGTCGCGCAGCAGGTTCGCGCGCTGGAAGAGCAGCTCGGCCTCAGGCTGTTTCTACGCCTTGCCCGCGGCCTTGCGCTGACTGCTTATGGCACGGCCTATCTGGCGGATGTGACCCGCGCCTTCGATACGCTCGCGGAGGCAACCGGGCGGCTTCTCGACCGGCCGGAAATGGTGACGATCAGTGCCACCCCCACGGTCGCCGCCAAGCTGTTGATCCCACGGCTTGCCGAGTTCCATGCCGCCCTTCCCGACATCGACCTGAGGACGGTCGCCACCGAGGCGCTGTCGGATTTCGACCGCGACCAGGTGGATATCGCGGTGCGCCTTACCCGCCCGCCTTTACCGGCGAACCTGCAGGCACAGTTGCTGTTCCGCCAGGAGCTTGTGGCGGTCGCAAGCCCGCATCTGGTCAAAGGCCTGATCTTACCCTTGAGCGGCGAAGACCTTCGCAAGCTGCCGCTTCTGCATGACTCGCACGATCAATGGCCGGCATTCCTGCACTCGCGTGAGAAGCTGCCCGGTGCAGCATTCAACCATACGACACTGGCGCTGGATGCCGCACTCGCCGGCCAGGGCGTCGTGCTGGTTTGCCGGGCGTTCGTCGCAACCGATCTCGAAACAGGGCGGCTGGTGCAGGTGACCGATGCGACGGCAACCATGGGACCCGATTACTACCTGGTGCGCAAACGCTCCTCATCGCCGAGAAAGGCCGTGGACGCCGTCTGGGACTGGTGTGCAACGCGGCTGTCGCCACCCCTGATCGACGCGGCTTAGAACATGGTGTTCTTGTTGGCCGACTCGCTCGGAACGGGCTGGATCACATCCCCATGCTCGACGATCTTGCCGTCCCTGACGCGGAAGATATCGACGATCGCCTGGCCGCGATCGGCCGCGCCGTTCGTCGCATGCACATGCGGCCAGGCGAGATCGCCATCGGCAGCGCTGCGGACGATCTTAGCCTTCGACTGGGCGTTGAAGGAGCCGACGAGAAATCGCAGACTTTGTTCGATTGTATCGAATATGGTTGTCGGGGCAGGGATTCGAACCCCGCGTCACAGCTCGAAAGCTGGAAGCAACCTCGAATACCCGAGGGATGGGGAGAGCGCCGCGCTCCAATTACGCTTACGCCCGACTAAGCATTAACTACCTCGCCTTGCGATTGTTCCTAAAGGGATATTCTGCTGCCAAGATGGTGTGGGCTTTCTGCCCATATCACCCCCGGCTATCGAACCACGCCAACATACAATTCAACCTCCGTAAAGAACGGCGGCACGCCGATAGTGATCATGGGCCGTGCAGTTCGAGGCAAACTTTAAGAGCGCTGCCTTCAGTGTGCGCGCTCTTCGCATTCAGAAACAACCTTGAAGACTTCATTATGGTTGGGTAAGCTCGCCCCTGTTGCGGTGTTATCCATTTATCTCTTCACGGTCCTGCATCCTGTCGTGCACGTTCTCCGGGCCCGCGATCAAGGCGGCGATCGCCGTCACCTTCTCCCGATCACCATAACCGGCCACATAGCCCTCCAACAGGACGCTTCTGCCCACCATGCTTACAGAGATGGACGAGCTTTCTAGTTCTGGCTCCGCGGATACCGCGGCCTGCACGCTCGCAAGCTGATCGTAGGCTAGGCTTTCCGGCTCAAAGGTCATGGCAGTCCTCCTTGGTGATACGAAGGAAACAGCGCGAGGCCAATTTGGTTCGGAGCCGGGACTTAGGTCCCAGAAGCCATGACCGGAAGTCTTATCGGTCCTGTGGTCTCGGCCTTCGGGGACCTGACTGGAGCGACCGGCTCGCGGCGATAATGGGCGACAATATGGCTGGCTGCTCACGAGAGCTTGATGGCCATAAGCCTGTCTGTTCTAGCGAAACTCTTCATTGTTCCAAGTCCATTTGCTCGAGCTAAACGGCCGAAGAGGCTTGAATTCCACCGCCTGCACAGCGCCCGGAAAGGTTGTCATCTTTGCCCGCTCTTTAGAGAGCTCCGCCCACCACTTCGAGGTGGTCCTGATCCGATCAATGCCATCAAGTATACAAAGCATATGTCGGGCTTCCGTGGCCTCCATTCTTACGAGGGGTATGCCGTCCAATCGGGCCGGTGCACCAGTCGCTTCGTCGATTACGGCCCAAGTGGTATCATTCGCTTGCAAACGGTAATTGCTTGCCATTTCGTCCCTCCCGGTCACAAGGGAAGATTGATGTAAAAATTCCAGTGCGCACATCCTGCAAAAGGGATTGGCTTCACCACCAAAAGGTGAATGCGGCCGTTTGAACATACCTCAGCGCTGCTGTTTCAATCGATTAGGGATCACCTCAAGCGAGGCGTATGACATGACGCCCAACGTGGCCGATGCAGGCCAAAAGCAGTGCATCAATTCGGACGGTATTCCTTTGAAAGACGACTACTGGCCCGGCTGGAGTGCGGTCGAAAGCTTTGACACGGTGGAATTCACTCTTTGACCGGCGAAGAGCTTCGCAAGCTGCCGCTTCTGCACGACTCGCACGATCATTGGCCGGCATTCCTGCGCTCGCGTGAAAAGCTGCCCCGTGCAGCACTCAACCATACGACACTGGCGCTGGATGCCGCTCTCGCCGGCCAGGGTGTCGTGCTGGTTTGCCGGGCGTTCGTCGCTGCCGATCTCGCAACAGGGCGGCTGGTGCAGGTGACGGATGCGACGGCAACCATGGGACCCGATTACTATCTGTTGCGCAAACGCTCATCATCGCCGCGCAAGGCTGTCGACGCGGTCTGGGCCTGGTGTACGATGCAGTTGTCGCTGCCGTCGGTTGCGTCGCAGGAAGTCCGGGGAGAGGACCGTGGACGCTGAAATCGAAAAGTTGAAACGCATTTACCGACGACGTCGCATGGGCCAACGGCATGGAGGGCGGCCACGTTCATGGGCGCGAGGCCGTTCGCGCCTACTGGACCCGCCAATGGGCGATGATTGATCCCCACGTGGAACCTGCAAGCTTTCACAGGACTTCTGACGGCGCCATCGTTGCAGATGTCCACCAGTTGGTGCGGGATCTCCAGGGCGCACTTCTGCAGGACAAGATGGTTGGACATGTCTTCCACCTCAGGGACAGCAAGATCATTCGCTTCGACATCCAGGAAGTCTCCTGACGGACGGGTATGACGCACTCAAAAGGAATCGCGGCCCTGGAAAGTCGCATTCGCCGGAACGCCGCGGTCCTCGAGGGCCAACGGGGCATGCCTGCATCTCCGGAGCGGCGTCAGTTTCAACCGGTGCGGTGAGAGCGCAGCTTGCCATCACGCCAGCAGCACCTTCCCGCCCGTGCGGATGGGCAGGGCGGTACGCAGCGCCTCGCCGATCTTTTCCAGTGGAAACACCTGTCGCACTTCGGTGGCGATGACCTTCGCCGTGATCTGCGCGGCCACTTCGGCATATGCGCGCTGGACGTCTTCCATCGCTTCGGAATGGACCCATTCGCGCAGGTGGCAGAAGGAAAAGGCGATATCGAGATGGGGGGCCCAGAAGGAGGGTGGGATGCTCTCCCCCGACAGCAGGCCGTAATGCAGGAAATGCCCGCCGGGCCGCAGCGCATCGGCGAGGATTAAGGCGCGTGCGCCACCGACGCAGTCGAGCACCGCATCGAGCCCGTGCCGGCCCGCGAGGCCGGCGGCGAGATCACCGTCCGACCGGTCGACGATAACTGCCTCCAGCCGGCCGCTGAGGCGCGAGAGGGACTCTTCGCTGCGGACGATTGCGATCGGCTCGACGCCAACCGCGTTTGCCATGCCGATCAGGATGGACCCGATCGAAGACGCCGCGGCATTGATGGCGATGCGCATGCCGGGTCTCAGTCCGATTTTCTTGTGCAGCATCAGCCAGGCCGTCATCGGGTTGACGTAGCTCGTCGCCGCCTCGAGATCGGAAATCGCGTCGGGAACGCGAAGGCACCAGCTTGGGTCGGTGTCCTTGAATTCCTGCCAGCCGCCGGCAGTGCGCACCGGCAGGACGCGCGTCCCCGGCACAAGTCCGTGCACCTCTGCGCCGCATTCTTCCACCACGCCAAAGGCTTCAAAACCCGGAATGAAGGGCAGTGTTGTTCGGCCGGCATAGGCGCCCGAGATGGTGATGATATCTGAGGGATTGATCGATCGTGCCAGCAGGCGCAGCCTCACCTGGTCACGCGAGAGCGGCGCCAGTTCGGCGCGTTCGATCCCGACGACCTCCTCGGCCGGCCCGAATTTTCGCACGACCGCCTGATATTGCATTTGCATCCCCCACACAGTCGGTTAGAACACGCCGTCGAAATTTCGGTGATCGAATGAGCGTTGACGACAGGCCTTTAGCATCGTTCCGGGTCTCGATGCGAGACATCGACATTTATGGTCATGTCCACAACTCGGTTTATCTCGACTATTGCGAGGATGCGGTCGTCGAATTCCTGCGCCACCGCGAGATCCTCACCCACTTCCGCCACACCACCTCGGGCGTGGCCTATCACGTCAAGAAGGCGGAGATCACCTTTCACAATCCGATCGATGTCGACGACGTCGTCGAGGCGAAGGTCAGGGTCGAGAAGATCGGGCGGTCGAGCCTCTCCTTTACGATCGAGCTCTATCGCCAGCGCGATGGCGCCCATTGCGCCTCGGGCGGACTCGTCTGGGTCTGCGTCGGCCTTTCCGACAGCCGCCCGACGCCGATCCCCGAGGCCACCAGGGCCGCCTTGTCGCAGGGCTGACCATGCCGATCCATAGAGCGCTTATTCGACACGCCACGGAGAAACCGGAGAAGGCGGCGGTCGTGATCGACGGCCGCGCCTTGAGCTATGGCGAACTCTATGGCCGCGCCGGCGCGATCTACCGGTTCCTCCAAGCGCTTCCGCGCTCGAACGGCCGTTCATTCGATCTGCCCGGCGTCGAGAAGCTTGTAGCGGTCAGCCTCGGCAATCACATCGGCTTTGCCGAGTATTTCGTCGCCTCCACCGCGCTGGCGAATGCCTGCGCCGTCATCGATCCGGTGATGCCGGAAGCCAGAATCGAGCGTATCGTCGAGCGCCTGGCGCCCGACGTGCTCGTCGTCGACGACGCTGCGAGCCCGAGCGCCGAGATCGGCCGCAGGCTCGGCATTCCCGTCATCGTCGCCGGAGCCGAGCCCTTCGATCTCACATCGACGGGAGACGACCTTCCAGCCGATGCCGACGGCATCTTCCTGATCGGTTTTACCTCGGGTACGACAGCCGAGCCGAAGGCCTATTACCGCTCGCGCGAACAGTGGCGCCGGAGCCTCGACCGGGGACGGATCGTTTTCGAACTCCAGGACGCGCCCTCGACCCTGTGCCCGGGAGCTCTCGCGCACGGGCTCGCGCTTTATGCCCTGGTCGAGGCGCTCGATGCCGGAGCGACCTTCCATTCGGTGGGGAAATGGGATGCCGGAGCGGTCGCGCAGATTCTGTCTTCCGGGATCGAACGTCTGGTCGCCGTGCCCACCCATATAGCGGGCATCGCCCGGGCATGGGCGGGTGAGCCGATGGCGTCCTTGCGTGACGTGCTGACGGCCGGCGCCAAGCTCAATCTCAACGAGGTCGAATCCATGCGCCGCCTCTTTCCGAAGGCGCGCATCCGGGAATATTACGGCGCATCCGAAATCGGCTTCATGACGGTCTCGACACTTGTCGGCGGCGTACCCGATTTTCCGATCGACCGGGTCGGACGAGCCTATCCCGGCGTCGAAATTTCCATCCGCGACTCTGGGGAAAACGATGTCGGCGCCGATGTGCCCGGCACCATCTTCGTCAACAGCGACCTGATCGCCGACGGCTATCTCTGGGGCGACGACGGCCAGGCGTTCCGGGTCACGCCGGCGGGTGCTACCGTCGGCGATCTCGGCGAGATCGATGAAAACGGCATGCTGCGGGTGATCGGCCGGGCGGGCGGCATGATGATATCGGGCGGCAACAACGTCTATCCCGCCGAAGTCGAGAGCGCGCTCAAAACCTGCCCCGGCGTCGAAGATGCCGTCGTCTTCGGGTTGCCGGATGCCTATTACGGCCAAAGGATCGTCGCCATCGTCTCGGGCGAGGCGACGGATGCGAAAATGCTTGCCGAGCATTGCGCAGGCAGGCTTGCAAGGTTCAAGGTCCCCAAGCAGTTCTACCATATCGGCTCTTGGCCGATGACGAGCAGCGGCAAGATCGCGCGCGGGCAGGTAGAGGCATCGGTGATTTCGGGAGATGGTCTTGTCCTACGCCTATCAGCCTGACGAGGATTGGCAGCCGGTCGTGGTCGCCGCCTACCGCACGCCGATCGGCCGGGCCTTCGGCTCGCTTTCGACGGTTGCAGCCGAAGACTTGGCTGCGCCCATCATCCGCCGCATCCTTGCAGAAACGGGCGTTGCGCCCGACGCCATCGACGACGTGCTGGTCGGCAATGCCGCCGGCGGCGGCGGCAATATCGGCCGACTGGCGGCGCTCAACGCAGGCCTGCCCATGGAGGTTCCCGGTGTCGCCATCGACCGGCAATGCGGTTCCGGTCTGGAAGCGATCATCCTGGCCGCCCGGCTGATCCAGGCGAAGGCCGGTTCGTGTTTCCTTGCCGGGGGCGTCGAAAGCGTCAGCACCGCGCCATGGCGCGTCGAAAGACCGAAAGCCAATGGCGCCCTGCCGCGCTTTTACGGCCGCGCACGCTTCTCCCTCGAGGCGATCGGTGATCCCGAAATGGGCATTGCCGCCGAAAACGTCGCGTGCCAATTCGGCATATCGCGCCAGCGGCAGGATGAATTCGCCCTTCGCAGCCACAGGCTCGCCGTCGCAGCCGCCGAAGCGGGCCGCTTCCGGCCCGAGATCGTAGAGATCGCCACCGGCCACGGGCTGGTGGAACGGGACGAATGCCCGCGACCCACGACGTCGATTGAAGCACTGGCAAACCTGAAGCCCGTCTTCCTGGCCGACGGTTCGGTGACGGCAGGCAATGCCTGCCCGCTGAATGACGGCGCCTGCCTGGTGCTCGTCATGAGCCGCGGCATGGCGAAAAGCATGGGCATCGAAAAAGGCCTCGCCTTCATCGACAGCGCCGCCGCCGGCGTCGATCCCAACCTGCTCGGCATCGGCCCGGTCGCCTCGACGGATAAGCTTCTGCAGCGCCAGCCCGGCTTCTCGCTTTCCACGATCGATGCGATCGAATTCAACGAGGCTTTCGCCGCGCAGGTCCTGGCTTCACTCGATCAGCTGGATATATCAGCCGACGCGGTCAACAAGGATGGCGGCGCCCTGGCGCTCGGCCATCCGTTCGGAGCCTCTGGCGCGATTCTTGTTAGCCGGCTATATAGTCAGCTGGTGCGCGGGAATGACTGGTCGCTCGGCGCGACCGGTCTCGCCATGATCGGCATCGGCGGCGGCATAGGACTGACGGCGCTGTTCGAGGCGGTCAGGCTATTCTGAGAAGACAGCCATTCAGGCAGGTGCGCTGCCGGCTTCGATCCTCTTCTGATCTGGCTCGGTCATATCGGAAACCAAGGCGGCGCCGGCGCGGCGAGGGCCTGCGCGATCTGATCCCGGAGCCACACACTGCCGGGATCGCGATCGAAACGACGAAGCCAATACATGGTCACGTCCATTTTCGGCGAATCCACCGGAGGCATGAACACATCAAGCATCAGCCGGCCGGTCAACATGCGAGCGAAATGAACCGGAATGCTCCCCAGCATTTCGCTCGCTTCGACGGTAAGAGCGACCGCCTGGAAATGCGGTACCGTGACCATGACACGCCTGGCAAGGCCCAGGCGTGCAAGGGCGGGATCAATCGTCCCCGTCTTGCTGCCATCGGCGGAGCGCAGAACGTGGGGAACAGCGCAGAATACGTCCGCCGGTATGACTTCTCCTGGACAAATGCCATGATTGGCAAGGAGCGGATGTCCTCGCTTCGCAATGCATACCAACCATGATTGGAACATCTTGCGGCTGACAACCCATTCAGGCGGTTCGAGCGATCGATCAATAACAATGTCAGCTCGGCCGTCACGCAACATCTCGAAGACTTCGGATGAAGCATGATCGATCATCTGCAGGGTGGTGGACGGCGCCGCTTTGGCGACGCGCGCAGCGAGGGGCGGCATCAACAGCGAGGAAAAATAGTCCGATCCGATCAACATGAAGGATCGGGTAGACGTGGCAGGGTCGAATGCAGCATTCGTCGCCAACGCCTCTTCCATGCCGGCCAATGCTTGTCTTATCGGTTCACGCAGCTCAAGCGCCCGCGCTGTCGGCATCATCTGATTGCCTTCCCGGACGAACAATTCGTCGTCCAAGAGGGCGCGCAGTCTGCCCAACGCCGAACTCACGGCCGGCTGGGACAAGCCGACACGCTCGCCAGCTCGCACCGTCGAGAGCTCCGCCATCATGGCGTCGAATACACGCAATAGATTGAGATCGAGGGCTGAGAAATTCACGGGCTCAATATCCCTTATACGATCATTCAATTTCCGCGCTGCCGCTTCCGGCGATAGTTTTGGACAGCAGTATAAAACTCTATTCCATTCAACCTTGGAAGGAAATTGCGATGAACGTCGCTGGGCGCATCAGTCGGACCATAACCTGGCTGGGCACCGCCTACACCATCAATGTGGGAAGGATTGAGAGCGGCGGAATTGTCGGAGTTTTCGAAAGCACCGTGCCGGCGGGCGGGGGGCCGCCCGTCCACATCCATCACAATGAGGATGAGGTGATCCACGTCATCGAGGGCGCCTATGAATTCTGGCTGAACGGCGCGATCATCCCGGTTGCCGCGAGCAGATCAATCTTCCTGCCTCGAGGCGTGCCGCATACTTTTCGGGTGGCGAGCGCGTCTCCGGGACGCAACCTCACCGTCCTGACACCGGGCGGGCTGGAAGAATTCTTCATCGAGGCCGCTGTGCAGGCTCCGCGCCTACCGGAACACATGGATCGGTTGCTGCAGCTTGCGGGACGCTACGGTATCGAATTTCGCGGGCCGCCGGATTGGGACACCACCCGGGCGTCCTGACGACGGCGCCCTTCATCAACGATTGCAAAGTGCCTCTCCGACCCCTGGTACGAACCCAGCGCTTGAGCGCCTTCGTCTCCGTCGCGACGGAATCGAAGGCGGCTTGCGCGATCGTGATGACATTCCTCAGTTTCGGTTATCTGCACCGACGGCACGTCCGGCCGATACCGGATGAAACCAGCCTTGTCTGTTCCGACGGGACACCTCGACCACAGGTGAGGTGCGCTACTGCCTTGGCATAGGACGGCAGCGACCGAGAGAGAATGGTTCGAGCCCCCGATCCGGCGCATTCTCCTGCCGTCGGCTGTGGTCGGCCGCGCCGGGAATCCGCTCGGCGATTGTTCTCATGCCGATCAAGTCGCCTGCCCTACTGAAGAGGCAGTTTGCAGCTCATCTTAAAATCAACAGAGGACATTCCTCGTAAAGGACCAGGGAGATTACCATGAAAATCGTCGTTATCGGCGGCACTGGCCTCATCGGCTCGAAGACCGTGGAAAGATTGCGCAAGAAAGGACATGACGTTTTGGCGGCCTCGCCGAATTCGGGCGTAGACACGATCACCGGCAAGGGCGTCGCCGAAGCGCTTGCCGGGGCGCAGGTGGTGCTCGATCTCGCCAACTCGCCTTCCTTCGAAGACAAGGCCGTGCTCGAATTCTTCCAGACCTCGGGCCGTAACCTGCTGAAGGCGGGGGCTGCGGCCGGCGTGAAGCATCACATCGCGCTGTCGATCGTCGGCATGGAGCGGCTGCAGGGCAGCGGTTACATGCGCGCCAAGATGGCCCAGGAGCAGCTGATCAAGGGCTCCGGCATTCCCTACACCATCGTCCACTCCACCCAGTTTCATGAGTTCATGGCCGGCATCGCCCAGTCGAACACGGTCGGCCAGACCGTGCATCTGTCGCCGGCCTATCTGCAGCCGATCGCCTCGGACGATGTCGCCGACGTCATGGCGGAGGTGGCGCTCGCTGCACCGGTCAACGGCACGATCGAGATCGGCGGGCCCGAGAAGATCCGCCTGACCGATATCGTGACGCGTCTCTTCAAGGCGACGCACGATCCGCGGCAGGTGATGACGGATCCGCACGCCCGCTATTTCGGCGTCGAACTCGACGACACTTCGCTCGTCACCGGTCCGAATGCCCGGCTCGGCAAGATCCGCTTCGACGACTGGCTGAGCCAACAGTTGCTTCAGAAGAAGAGCGCCTGACGGCGAAGCGTCACCTGTCGAGCTATTCCCATCATCGGAGGAGACCAGACATGCTCAGGAAAATCATCTCGGCCGCGGCCATTGCGCTTGTCCTTGCCGCCGGCACTCGGGCTGACGCCGCTGGCGGCAAAGCCAAGGTGACCGTCGTCTTTGAGCAGAAGCTGCCCAATGTTCCCGGCAAGAGCATGAAGGCCGTGCTGGTGGAATATGAGCCGGGGGGCCAGTCGCCCGGCCATACGCACCCGAAGTCGGCCTTCATATACGCCACCGTTCTCGAAGGGGCGATCACCAGCAAGGTGAATGACGGGCCGGAGAAGACCTACAAGGCCGGCGAGAGCTTTCCCGAATTTCCCGGCGATCACCACGCCGTCAGCAAGAACGCCAACAAGACAAAGCCGGCGCGCCTGATTGCGGTGTTCGTGCTCAACACCGACGAGACGGAACTGACGACCGACGACAAATAACGCGCAACCGATGCCCGGCGCCGCCGGGCATCGGTTGCGCCGCCGTGTCAAACAGCCTGCAGCGCCAATTCCAGATCGGCGATCAGATCGTCCGGATGCTCGATGCCGATCGACAGCCGGATTGTCGATTCCAGCACGCCGATGCGCTCCCTGACATCGGCGGGCACGCCGGAATGCGTCATGGCGGCGGGGTGGCTCGCGAGCGACTCGGTGCCGCCGAGGCTGACGGCGAGCTTGAAGACCTGCAGCGCGTTCAGGAATTTGAAAGAGGCCGGCTGGCCGCCGCGGATATCGAAGGAGAAGGTCGAGCCGGCGCCGGTGCACTGGGCGGCGAAGGTGCGGCCCGCAGGCGAGTCTGTATCGTGGTAGGGGAGATAGTGGACCTTCTCGACCTTCGGGTGATCACGCAGGAAATCGGCGACGGCGCGCGCATTGCTGTTCGCCCGCTCCATGCGCAGTTGCAGCGTTTCCAGCGATCGGCCGAGCATCCAGCAGGAATGCGGATCGAGCTGCGTGCCGATCGCCCCGCGCAGCGCCTTGACCTGCTTGATGACAGCCTTCCGCCCGAGGACGGCGCCGGCAATCAGATCAGAATGGCCGCCGACATATTTGGTCAGCGAATAGAGAGAGATATCGGCGCCATGCTCGATCGGCCGCTGGAAGACCGGCCCGAGCAGCGTGTTGTCGCAGACGACGACCGGCACATGCCCCTGCCTTGCGCCGATCGCATCAGCCACGCGCCGGATCATCGCGACGTCGACGAGGCTGTTTGTCGGATTGGCCGGCGTCTCGATCAGGATCACGGACACGCGGCCCTTGCCGACCGCCTCATCCGCCGCCTTCTGCACCGAGGCCTCGCTGACGCCATCGGCAAAGCCAACCGCGGCGACCCCGAAATTGAGGAAGGTCTTCGCCAGCAAGGTTTCCGTGCCGCCATAGAGCGGCTGCGAATGCAGGATCGCATCGCCCGGCCGGACGAAGGCGAAGAGCGTGGTGGCGATCGCCGCCATGCCCGAGGAAAATAGCGCGCCGCTTTCCGTCCGCTCATAAACGGCGAGCCTGTCTTCGACGATCTCGCTGTTGGGATGATTGAAGCGCGAATAGACGAGGCCGGCGCCCTTGCCTGCCGGCGGCTCGCGACGGCCGGAGACATAGTCGAAGAAATCCTTGCCATCTTCGGCGGAGTTGAAGACGAAGGTCGAGGTCAGGAACACCGGCGGCTTGACTGCCCCTTCCGAAAGCTCGGGATCGTAGCCGTAGTTCAGCATCTGCGTTTCGGGATGCAGCGCATGATTGCCGATATGGGTTTTGGAAGGATGCGGGGCGGTCATGATCGTCTCCTCTGTCGAACCTGCCGAAGGACAGGATACATCAATTCGAGGAGCAGTCATCGAGACTGCTCTATTAACAGGGGAGCATGATGTCGTCCGAAAAACCGCTCACGCTTTTCGCCTCATGCTCAGACGCTCAGCTCACGATCTCGCCCAGGGTATCGGCGACATAGGCGCCGCGCGCGCCCATCGGCAACGGGTGGCCCGTCGTCGTGTCCCGCGCCGTCTGATGCTCCAGCTCGGCATTGAGCTCCGCGCCGACGATGAGAATGACGACGGAAAGCCAGATCCAGATGAGGAACCCGATCAGTGCGCCGAGGGTGCCGTAGGTCGCGTTGTAATTGGCGAAATGCTCGAGATAGAAGGAGAAGCCGAGCGACATGGCGGCCCAGGCCGCGGCGGTCAAGGCTGCGCCCCAGGTCATCCACCGTATTCTCGCCGGTTCGCGGCTCGGACCGAAGCGATAGACCAGTGTCACGGCCACGGCGACGACGGAGAGAAGCAGCGGCCATCTCAGGAGAAGCGCCATCTGCTCCTTGAACTGATCGAGCCAGAGATAGGAGAGCACGACCGGCATTACACCGACGAGCACCACCATGATTACGGCGAAGAGCATCGCGCATAGCGTGAAGCAGAGGCCGATCAGGTTCAGCCGCACGAGGCTGCGTTTCTCCCTCTCCTCATAGGCGACGTTCATCGCGTCGAAGATCGCCAGCGTGCCACTATGGGTGCTCCAGAGCGCAATACCGAGACCGACGAAAAAGGTTATGCCGAGCGTGCTCTCGCGGTTTTCGACCAGCGCCTTGATCTGATCGGCAAGCAGATCGAAGGCGCCGGGCGGCAGGAGGACAGCCAGTTCGCGCAGATGTTCGGAGATGGTGACGGGATCGGCGATCAGGCCGTACAGCGAGACCAAGGCCGCCAGAGCAGGAAACAGGGCCAGGAGCAGATAGAAGGTGACGCCCGCGGCAATGAGGGTGACCCGGTCGTCAAGGACCTCATGGAAGAGGCGCCAGAACACATCGCGAAGACCGCTCATCGGAATAGCCTCCGGCGTCGCCGCGCTGCGCCCATGATCATCACCCGACCAGCCGGCGGCCGCAGGCGGGGTGAGCGAACCGCGCTGCCTTGTCTGAACCAGCACGAACGCCCCGACCGCAGCCACCATCATCGCCGCAGCGAGCGGATATCTCTTGAGGTGGAGCCCATCAGCCATTACCCTATCCTCCGATTTGCTTCGGGGATAACGCCGGGTGCCGCTAAAGGATGCAAGCTGATGCTTTCCTGCGGAAACCCGGGGCGGGGGAGGGGGATCGCGGCGGCCAATGGCGCGCTTGAGCGAAGATCCGGCGCCAGCCTCGCGACCTACAAGCCACTGATCTTATTGGAACCGCGCTCCACTACGGAAGCGAATCGCGAGTTTAGTTTCGTTAGTGCGGTACAGATGATTTCGCGCGCGCCCAGTAGCGGCGATTTTAAGACCTTGGGGACGGCGAATTGACACGCCGCAGACCTGAATTCCGCCTGCCACCGTTTAAATCCGGCGCCTGCCAGGCAGCTGCGACCGGCAATCCGCAGCGTAGAGACGCTGCACGACAATGCCCCATAAACAATAGCGCCAGCGGCAACCGGCAGCAATAGCCGCGACCTCTATCGCGGGAAAAGATTGGCTTCACAGTGCTTGCTTTGGACGCCAGTCATTGAAGCATCCGCAATTTCCCCGGCGTCCCCTTGGCCGCCTCCAATGCGTATCGCCCGGAAATGTGCAGCCGTTCCGAGATAACGACATGAGGGAAGCAAGGCGCCAAGGCCGCCAACGACGTCTCTGCCGCCCAACGGACGGTCGGCGGCTTGGCGATCGATGCGCGAGCTACCCCGCATTGGCCGCCGTCGGCCTCCTGCGCGCTGGACAACATGTCCGGTTTTGCTGTCGTACCGGTCATCGGGAAATTCGATATTCCAGACGAGACGACGCAACGGCTCCGGGGCGATGTTTCGATACCCAAGCTCCTCCAAACGAAGCAGAAGCAGCAGATGATCGCTCTCGGCGACCAGCCCGGCATAGGCGACGAGCTGATACAGCGCCGGATGCATGGCGGCATAGGATTTGAACCCGAACGATGCGGCGATCGCCTCATTGAGGTGCGACGACTTGATGTGAGGATACTGGCTCCGCAGAGCCTTCTTCAGAGCGGCGATATTCGCAGGCGAGAACCTGATGGATGGGTTCAGCATATGGCGATCCAATGTCCCTGGCCGAAGTCTGCCAATTACGCTTCGACCTTGGTGAACATGGTCGTCGAGAAACTCCACTCGCCCTTCAACCCGGCAGCAGGTTCGAATGGGCTTCCAGGTTGAGACCTTAACCTGCGGACGCTTCTTGCTCAGGATATGGGATCGACAGTGAGGCAAGTCACCCACGCCAACTGCCCATTGCCTCACCAATTGGGATAGTCGCCCAGTCGGCCGTTGTCCGCGGACAACGGAGCAATCGCTTCGAGATCAGCTGGATCGTGCCGAGTCATGCCGATGGCGAGCAAAGGCTCTGTTTCGGATAAAGGACACACTTGCCATCAAGCCGGCATTCCGGCAGTTTCGCTGCATGGATCTTGCTGCCCTCGTCTCTCGCATACGCGCTCAATTTCGCAACTTCACTCAAAAACAACTGGCGAACTGTGTTCAGGGAGTAACCGAGATAAAGTTGCAGCTGAGCGAGGAGAGCAAGCCATGTCCTTTGACGCCGTCAGAGCCACATTCGGCAATTCGTCTTTCCTGATCGAGCACTTGATGGGGGACGGTGTCTTGATCCGGCATAACCTTGAACAACTGCCGTATGACGATCTCTCCAGATGGTTTCGATTGTGGTTGAGGGGATGAACGGCAGCCCCGGCCGCGGACGTATCCGCCGCGATCCATTCGATGCTGCTTCAGCCAGACTGCACCAACATCGATTTTGGCACCGCTCCTCCCAATGCCTTTTGGGAGATCCTGCAATTCTCGAAGCCGCCGGAGCGACGCAAATTGAAATCAGCAGCTCGCGAGCCGAAGCGGATAGGCTCGTTTAATCGGCTGATGATCCCAGGCCACATGGCGAGCCTCGTTCGTGCGGTGCTATTGAATCTAGGCAGGCACCTCGGCACGTTGTCCGCGGACAACGCCGTGCCCAAGCCCGACACGGCGCCGTGCCTGCAACATCATCTGTACGATATTGACGCAGCCCTTGGCTTGAATTCGCCGCATTGCGGCACTACCTCGTGACGAGCCGAAGCGCTGCCCCTCCTAGCTGCTTCGGCCCGATAGACAGCACTCCTCCTCCCATGCTGTCGGTCACTATCGAAGCCCGGCGCCCTCTCTCCCGCGCCGGGCTTCTTTCACTTTGACACCGAACACTCGCCGCGTCCTTTGAGGCCCTCGGGCGCGATCTTCCAACCCCTCTCGTCGGCTGCGGCGCTCGCCAACGGACATTCCAGCCATGCCGATACCTCCAAGCCGCGACATCCTCCACCGCCCTTGTACGTTGCCGTTGCTGTATAGTGGGGTCGTGCGATGGGGTGCGCATTTCGGGATGAGAGTGGATGGGCATGCCGTGGGGCACCCCTCTGGCCTGCCGGCCATCTCCCCAAATGGTGGAGATCGGCTGGGCGTGACGGCTTCCCCAAACAACTAAAGTAGTGTGATGGTCGCTGCCGCCTGAGAGGGAGCGACGTTCAGACCACCTGCCAATCTCCACCCTTGTGGGGGAGCTGACCGGCAGGACAGAGGGGATGCCACACGGCACGCCGCCCCCAAGAGAGCCTCATCCTTGTCGTTACCCGGCGCACGGTGCACCCATGCTCTTCAGACGCATCTCGAGTGCCGGTGCGATATCTTCCAACTCTTCTCACCAGAAACACCGAACGAGATCAACAGGAACAACCGAGGTGACAGATGAATAGACTTGCGCAATGCCATTGCGGGTCACTCCGCGCAAAGACATCAGGCGATCCGCTCATGGTGAGCGTCTGCCACTGTCGCGATTGCCAGCGCAGAACCGGCGCCGTGGCGAGCAGCGGTGCGATCTTCACGAAGACAGAGGTAACGGTCGAAGGAGAGCGGAAGGTCTTCGAGCGTGACGCCGCGCAGGGGCGCAAGGTTCGATTTCATTTCTGCCCGAACTGCGGCACGTCTCTCTACTGGGAAGGCGATTTCAACCCGGAACTCTGCGTCGTCGCCGTCGGTGCCTTCGCAGACCCGGCATTTCCGCCGCCCCTGGTTTCCGTCTACGAGGAATCGAGACATGATTGGTTTCAACTGCCGGATGGGATGAAGCATGCGCAACGCGGACTGGCTTCGCTAGCGGCCGCGGCCGGTAACGAATAGTCCGGCAGGTGAGCAAATCAACCCGGAGACGCGGTCGAGGCGCTTCCCAGGACAGAGCGGAAGAAGCACCCACGCGCAGTCGCGTCAGCTATGGGCGCCACGCTAGCTGATGGCGAAAGGAACAATTCAAGCATCATCTTCGCACTTGTAACGGGCAATCCAGCATCGCTCATTATCGACACCCACGATAAGTGACGGAAGCGAATGGCGATATTGTTTCCGCAACCGGATCCATCCAAACGAAAACAATACCTTATTTCTATCGACAAGGCACTGTGGCCGCCAACAGCGCCTTGACGCTTTCGGCATCAGGGGCGCAAATGTTGCGCCGATGGTTCGTAAAACCGCGCAGGCTGACTATTGTCCCACTATGCCGGGCTCGAGAGTTAGTGGAGCTAACGTCGCTATGAGCGTATTCATTCTCCTCTTGGGCTTTCCTGGCGTCGGAAAGCTGACGATTGCGAGAGAGTTAAGCCCGCTGCTGGATGCGAAGGTCATTGATAATCATTGGTTCAACAACCCGATACTGCGGCTGCTCGATGACGATGGAGCGACGCCCCTCCCGAATGGAATATGGGAATATACCGGAAGGGTCCGGCAAGCCGTCCTGGATGCGATCGTCGCCTATGGCCCTCCCACGGCGAATTTCATTTTCACACATGCCGGCATAGAAGGTGATGAGCGTAGCAATCGCACCTTTCAGCAGATTGCCGGCGCGGCGCAACAACGCGAAGCGCTGCTGGTGCCTGTGAGATTGCTCTGCGACGAGGAAGAGTTGGCGCGGCGCGTTGCCACACCGGCGCGTCGCGAGCGGTTGAAGTCGATTGACGTGCAGGTTGCCAGAGAGAGAGAAGCAGACGAGCCCAGGTCCTCGACCCTCAGCACCCGTTCACGCTGACTTTGGATGTCACCTCAAAGACGGCGGAAGCGAGCGCAGCAGCCATTCACAATCATGTCTTGAGTATCGCGCAGACGACGGGTTGGAACCCAGCCTCCGACAAAATATCTGCATATGCCAGATAGCTCGCCCCCCGGATCGTTCGGAGCGCAAGCCCGTCCCTCATACCACCAGCATCCCCTGTCGCTCGGCCAGCGTCACCTCCGCCCGCGTTCCGGCGTTGAACTCCAGAAAATCCGCCTCGATGCCGTCGCTGAAAATCACGCCGTGTTCCGGCATTTCGGAGACGATGGTGAGCGGCTGGTCCTTAGAGACGAGACCGGCGACGATGGTGGTGCCGGTGGTGCGGCTCGGGAAGGGTTCGCGCACGAAGTAGCGCAGATAGTCCGCATCCCAGGCGAAGGACATGTCGATCTCTCGGTCGGCGGGTTCGAGGCCGAGTGCGCTCGCGGCTCCGAGCCAGCCGGAATAGAGGCTCTTCAGCCAGCCGGTCGAGCCCATGCCGGTCGAGACAATGATGCCGCTCGAGGACTGGCGTTCTTCGCGCTCTTCGGCCTGCAGGATATAGCGCGCCGAGACATGGCTTTTCGGGCCGATGAAGAGGTCGTTGACCGCGTGGACGACGGCGCCGGTGTTGAGCGTAGCCTTGGCCATGCTGACATGTTTGATCGGCCGCTTGTCTTTCAGCGCCTCGCCGATCACTTTCGGAAGGCTCTTCGGGTTGAAGGGCAGCAGCAGACCGTCCCAGCGCTTGGGATCGGGGTTGACGCCGAGGACCGGCTGGCCGTCGAGATATTTGAGCGTGTTGGCGACGAGGCCGTCCTGGCCGAGCACGACGACGACATCGTCGGGGCCGAAGACGAAGCTCGCGAGGTAGCGGCGGTCGAGACGCTGGACGCGGGCGACGGCGCGCAGGCTTGCTTCCACCTCTGATATAGCAGTTTCGTAGCGCTTCTTCTCGGCGAGATAGTCGCTGAAGTCGGCGCCGAGATGTTCGACATAGAACTGCGCCTGCTGCACCGTGTTGTAGCGGGCGATGAGTTCGTCGAGCCGGGTCGGCCTGACGACCAGGATGATCTTGCGTTCGTCAGAGGCCGGCACGGTCCTTGCCCTCCTGCGGCTGCAAGATCTCCCTGAGAAGATCGGGCGAGACATTCAGCTGGCCGATCTTCGTCGCATTGTCGGCAAGGTCGCGGAAGGCGAGCGCCATGAGCTGGCCCGGCTGCATGCGGACCGAGGCGAGCGCCTGCAGCACTTTCGGATCAGCTTGCTCGAAGGATTTCATCATCGCCGTCAGCGCATAGGCCTGGGCGTCGGCCTCGGCCCGCGCATTGGTCGCGGCCAGCGTCACCAGGTCGCGGTTCTGCTCTTCGAGCGCGATCTTGCCGGCCATTTCTTCCCGGCGGATCTGCAGCTGCCGCTCCTGCACGGCGCGTTCGGCCTCCATCTGGGCCTCGCGCACTTGGCGCCTCTTGTTCTCCAGGGTGATCTCGGTGGCGATCTCGTTTTCCTTGATCATCCGCTCCTGCTCGATCGCGGCGTTGCGCCTACTATAGATGGCTTCGTCGGCCTGGCGCAGCAGCGCTTCGCGGGCATGCGCTTCCAGCGCCTTGGCGGTTTCAGGCTTCGGCATGACGGCGAGCAGCGACAGGCCGAGGATTTCGAGGCCGAGCGCTTCGACCGTCGGATGCACCTTGAGCGCATCCGCCACGCCGGCGACGAGCGCCTCGCCCGAAGCAAGAACCTCCTTCAGCGACAGCGTCTGAACCTCGGCTCGCATCGCCACCTGGACGCGGTCGATCACGCGGGTCGAAAGCTTCTGCGGATCTTCCGAAACATAGTGGCCTTTGCGGTCGAGCGTGAAATTCAAAAGTGCCGCCGTACGCCGCGGCTCGGCAATACGGTAGGTGATCTGGCCCTGCACCGTCACTTCCTGGAAGTCCGATGTCACCAGGGGAAAAATGAAAGGATCGTTGACGCTCGCCGTCGGCACCAGCACGAGGGAACTCGAAGGCGAAAAATGCCAGAAGGCAAGGCCGGCACCCTCGCGCACGGCTTTGCCGTTCTGATATTGAATGACGTATTGTGTGGGTTCCGTCTTGATGAAGCGCAGTCCGAACATGTCCGTTTCCCTGTTACCGGCGCGAGCCCCGCGCTCGTGTCGAAAAGGAGAAAACACGGCTTAGTGACAAATGTCAACTAACTTAGTTGAAGATTTACACTAAGGCGTAGGCGTGCTATCTTCCCACCATGACCACACACGACAACGACGCCTTCAAACCGATCGCGACCGTCGATCTCGCGATCTTTTCGCTGTCGTCGGAAGGGCTCGCCGTGCTTCTCGTCCGGCGGGCGGCCGCGCCCTTTTCCGGCGAATGGGCCTTGCCCGGCGGCTGGATCCATATTGACGAGGATGCGGATCTGGAGGCTGCGGCGCGGCGGGTGCTGAAGGAAAAGACCGGCGTCGAAACACCCTATCTCGAACAGCTGCAAACGACTGGCAGCGCCGGCAGGGACCCGAGAGGCTGGAGCATCAGCATCGTCTATATCGCGCTGCTTTCGGCCGATGATGTCGCGGAACGGCGGAACGCCATGGCCGAGGAGGCAGAATGGCGGCCGGTCGAGGGCGAGGGCGTCGGTTTTCCCATTGCTTTCGACCACGCGTCCCTGCTCAAGGAGGCGCTCGGCCGTATCCGGAGCAAGGTCGAATATACAAACCTGCCCGGCCATCTGCTGCCGGCCCATTTCACATTGAGCGAACTGCAATCGGTCTATGAGAGCCTTCTCGGCCGCAAGCTCGACAAATCGGCTTTTCGAAAGCGCATGGCGGAAGCCGATTTCCTGGAGCCGGTCGAAGGCGAGATGCGCCGGGCAAGCAATCGGCCCGCCCAGGTGTTCCGCTTGAAGGACATCCGGTCGCTGGTGCTCTTCGACCGCAGAATTTGATCTCTGCATCCTGAGGGATCAGGCGTTGAGACGCTGCTGCGTCTGCCGGTCGAAGAGGCGAGCAACGTCCGCGTAATAGATGCGGTAGAAGGAGTCGCATATGAGAGGGCTCGATAGTGGCGGTTCGTCCGCCCTCCGCTTCGTGCTGATCATGGGAGTCGTCAATCTTTTCGGCGACCTCACCTATGAAGGTGGCGCGGCGATCAACGGCCAGTTCCTTGCGATGCTGGGGGCGAGTGCCGCTGCGATCAGCGTCATTGCCGGCATAGGGGAATTCCTTGGATATGCGCTGCGGCCCGTCGCCGGCTGGATCGCCGACCGGAGCCGCGCCTATTGGGCGATTACCTTTGCCGGCTACGCGATCAATCTCTGCGCCGTGCCCGCAATGTCACTGGCGGGGAGTTGGGAGCTTGCGGGGGCCCTGATCATTGCCGAACGGGTTGGCCGTGCCATGCGCAAGCCGACGGTCGAGACAATGATCTCCTATACCACCGGCGAACTCGGGCGAGGCTGGGCCTTCGGCCTCAATACCGCCCTCGACGAGGCGGGGGCGACGCTGGGGCCATTGATTGCCGCTCTCATTTTGTTCCTGCGTGGCGACTATCGAACCGCCTACGCCCTGCTAACCATTTCTGTTGTGCTTGCAATCATGGCACTCATCGCTGCGCGGCTGACGTTCCCCGTTCCCGAGCGATTGGAGCAGGGCCGCACCGCCACGGCGAAAACGCTAGGCCTGCCTTTACTGGCTCTACATGGGCGCCGGCGCGCTCTTTGCCGCCGGGTTGCTCAGTTATGAGCTCGGAGCATACCATCTGGAGCGCACTCGGACCGTCCCATCTGAATGGATCCCGGTGTTGCTTGCCTTCTCCACCGGATCAGGGGTGGCGGCCAACCTGATCCTCGGCAGGCTCTACGACTGGTCGGATAAGGTGGCGCTCACTGTGGGGATCGTGCTGTCTGCTTGCTTCGCGCCGCTTCTACTCCAGGGCGGCTTCGCGATGGCTGTCATCGCAATGCCATTGTGGGGCATCGGTTACGCGGTGCAGGACACGCTGATGAAGGCAATCATCGCCGGGCTGCTCCCGGAAGGGCGTCGGGGTCTGGGGTTCGGCATGTTCTATTCGGCCTATGGTGGAGGTTGGCTGCTGGGCAGCGTCGCAACGGGATTGCTCTATGATCGCTCGACGCCTGCGCTTGCCGCGTTCGTCGCAACGGCGCAGCTTGCATCCCTTCCGATCTTTTTCCTGGCTCGAAGGGAAGTGCGTCGGGAGACGCAGTCAAACCGGTCGGAATAGCCCCATGCGAGATTCTGAACCTGCGCAGCTTCGCGACCGTCGCTAAGCATAAGCACTTCGCGGCTCTGAATCATCGGGGCACAGAGCAGCGGGGGAGTGTTCGCTGCGGTTCCTTGGAAAGGCACGCGCGAAAATCGCCATCGACGGCGCGAACGAAAATCGCACCTCTCTAATGCTTCATCATCAAGGGAAGTCTCGCGTGCGACAGCAGGTAGCGAGTGACGCGGCCGAGAAGCAGTTCGAGGAAATAGCTATGCTTGAAAGCGCCGATCAGCAGGCAGGTTGCGCCAACGGAACCCGCGAAATCTAGAATGGCCTCGGCAACCGGACGACCCTCCGAGCGGATCGCGACGATGTCGCCTTTCAAGCCGAGCTGCGCAATCAGTTCCCTGGCGGTAAACTGATAGCTGCCGTCGGGCTTGTCGTTGACGCACAAAACGGTGACGTGCTCCGCCACCGCCAGCCAGCGCCTTGCGGCAACGACGGCCGCTCGTGCATGATCGTGCGGTTTCCAACCGATCACGACACGCTGGAGGAGATGGCCGGAATAGCAGCCTGCAGGCGGCACGAGCACGAGCTTGCGTTCGTTGAAAAGCAGGTCGTGGAATGCATCGCGGGCATCCATGTTGCCGTGGTACGGCGTGACCACCAGTGCACTCTCGTGGCATTCGGATGTGACGCAGCGACCGAGATCACCGCGACAATCATCAAGCAGCAGGTCGCTTCGGCCCGGATTGACTTTCTTCCAGCTCTCGAAGACGCTTATCACCCGCTCAAGGCGTTGTTGTGGCGAACCCTCGTCCATGTCGCGCAGCATCTGCAAGTCGATTTCTTCGGGTGCGGCGATCATCCGTTCCGGATCTGCACCGACATGGGCGGCCGCCATGCTGCCATTGATGGCTCGAGCGGCGTCTTCCGCGATATCGAGGCAGATGCGAGCACTCGCCGGGTCGGGCAGCAAGGCGATGACATCCGCGTGGGCGGTCAACTCGTGGACCCGCAGGGCCGAGATCACCGCGGGTGGCAACGTTTTTGCGTCGCGACCGTTTGAAGGTGACGTATTCATCAGGACCTCCGTGCGCGATGATCACTCATCGCTCCTGGTCCAATCCTAAAATCATAATACGCCCGCGCCTGGTGGCCCGCAACACGCCAAAGGCTTGAACAGATCGGAGGGCTAATGCCGGCGATGAAAAGCCATCATGGCGGGTGTTGATGGAGCGTCGGGGGGTGCGGCGCAATTTGTCATCAGCAGCTGCGGAACAATGATGTCCTGGCGAGGTTGTGGATGGGCCAGTCACGCAACATCCCAAGGAGGATATCAGGATGCGTATGAAACTCGTAGCAGCCTCGCTTCTCGCACTCGGCATGGCGACATCAGCCTTCGCCCAGTCCAATCCGGCTCCGGCCGGCGCCACGATCGACAAGAACCAGGCCGATCAAGGCGGTGGCGCAAGCAGCGACATGAAAGCCAAGAAGCCGATGGCCACGGATACCACCACGACCGGCTCGACGACCGGCGGCACGATGAAAATGGACAAGACCAAGTGCCCGAACCCGGTCAACAACTCCGCCAACCTCCAGACGCAGGGCGGCACGAGCAACGCCACTCCGATGGACGAAGCTTGCGCGGCGCATAACAACTGACCGGCCTGCCACGCACCAAGAACCCCGCTTCGGCGGGGTTCGGCTTTCAAGAGAGCCTCATACTGAGGTGTCCCGAGGGGCCTCGACAGACGAGGCGGGTGCGCCGACTTCCGATGAATGCAAGGAGCAGCGTTGGAAGGCGTCCTTCGAGGCTCCTCCCCCTCCGGCCTGCACGCGTCACGATGGGAAGCCGGAGGGCGCCCGCGCCATCCAGGCAGAGACGCCGCATCCGAGAAGGGCGTTGAGAATGATATAAGAAGCTAACCTATTTCCGCGCGATCCGCGCACCCTCCAGCCCTATTTTTCGTTAGCCTCCCGCCCGCGAACAATCACCAAAATTCTAGTTGAGATTGCAGCCGCAAGGTGATCCTATCCTCCGGCTGCGTAGCATTGAGTCCCTCGCCCTTATTTCAACATTCGACCGAGCGGCCCATGTCGATTTCAGATGCGATCTATCGTCCCTTCGAAACCCTGATCCGGCCGCTCGACATTCCCTACCGACCGCTGCCGTCGAAGGGGCCGGTCACCGTGCTCCTGCATTTCATCTCGATGTTCCGCGGTGTGCTGATTGCGCTGGCGCTTTGCTCCATGGTGTTCGAGGTGATCAACCTGACGATCGTCTGGGGGCTCTCGGTCATCGTTGACGGCGTGACTGAGCAGGGCGCTGCCGTCTTCCTGCGCAGCGAATGGCTGCTACTGACCGTTCTCGGTTTTCTGATCTTTCCGGTGATGCCGATCGTGTCTTTCGTGCTCAATACGCTGAACTCGCATACATTGGGCATCGCCATGCCGGCCGCCATCCAGTGGCAGGGTCATAAGGCCGTCGAGCGGCAGGATCTTGCCTTCTTCCATGATCTCTATGCCGGCCAGGTTTCCTCGCGGCTGCAGCAGGTCTCCTCCGCCGTCCAGCAGCAGATCCTCGCCGGCTTCCAATCCATTCCGCGCTTCCTGATGCAGCTGGTGGGCTCAGTGATTTTGCTGAGCGCGCTCGCCTGGCAGCTTGCTTTGCCCGTCGTCGTCTGGATCACGCTCAACGTCGCCTTCACCGCGAGGATCGTGCCGATCTTCGTCGAGCGCTCGCGCCGCACCGCCAAGCAGCGCAGCCTGGTCGCCGGCGCCATCACTGATCTCTACACCAACATGCAGATGATCAAGCAGTTTGCTGCCGAAGACAGCGAGGCGGGCGCAATCCGCCGCATCATCGGAAAGGCCGTGCAGACGCAGCACGCCGAGCAGCGCATCTACCGCTCGTCGGAAGTGACCGTCGTCATCCTCAATACAATCTTGTGGCTGACCATGCTGGCGATCGGATTTTCCGGTCTCGTCAAAGGCTTTCTCACGGTCGGCGAGTTCGTCGGCGCGGTCTATATCCTCAACCGGCTGTCCTCGCAGATCTTCGTCTTCATGCAGATGGGCCAGCAGATCTTCCAGGCGATCGGCACGATCAAGGACGCCATGCCCGTCATGACGACGCCGCCCGCCATCACCGACCGGACGGATGCGGCCGATCTCACGGTGCAGCAGGGGGAGATCCGTTTCGAGAAAGTGCGTTTCGCCTATAAGTCCGGCAAACCCGTGATCGACAACCTCTCGCTAACGGTCCGGCCCGGCGAGAAGGTCGGTCTGGTCGGCCTCTCCGGCGCCGGCAAGACGACGCTCGCAAACCTGCTCCTGCGCTTTTACGACATCAAGGGCGGCGCGATCCTGATCGACGGGCAGGATATCCGCGCGGTGACGCAGGCAAGCCTTCGCCGCGCGATCGGCGTCATCGCCCAGGATGTTGCGCTGCTGCACCGTTCCGTCGGCGACAATATCCGCTACGGTCGGCCGGGGGCGACGCAGGAAGAGATCGAAAGGGTGACGGAGATGGCAAGCGCCGATGCCTTCATCGCCGATCTCACAGACAGCGAAGGTCGCAAGGGTTATGACGCCTACGTCGGCGATCGCGGCATCAAATTGTCCGGCGGCCAGCGCCAACGCGTCGCCATCGCTCGCGTGCTGTTGAAGGACGCGCCGATCCTGGTTCTCGACGAGGCGACGTCGGCGCTCGACAGCGAATCCGAAGCTGCCATCCAGGAAAGGCTGAACCTCGTCATGGAGGGAAAGACGGTGATCGCCATCGCCCACCGCCTCTCGACGATCGCCAGGATGGACCGCATCGTCGTCCTTGATCACGGACGCATCGTCGAAGAAGGCCGGCCGGAAGAGCTGGTCGAACGGGACGGGTTGTTCGCCCGGCTGTGGAAACGCCAGACCGGCGGCTTCATCCCTGAGGAGATCGATTGAGAGGGGCAGGGAGTTGTCATCGCTTGACTCATCGGAAAGGGATTGGTACCGATATGGGTAATCGATAACCCAACGAGGTCTCGTGTCTGCTTCGCTCAACGACATAGCCGCCCGCGCAGGCGTTTCCGTCAAGACCGTGTCAGGCGCTCTGCATGGCGGCACGGCGCGCATGTCGGAGGAAACGCGCCGGCGGATCAAGGATATCGCCGAGGAACTCGGCTATGTCACCAACTTCGCCGCTCGCAGCATGCGGCAGGGCTGGATGCCGCTTGTCGGCCTCGTCGCCGATGACCTGATCACCTCGCCTTTCGCGACGGAGATTATCAGGGGGCTCGACGGCGCCGTGCGTGCTTCCGACATGGCCGTCTTCGCCATGACGCTCGGCGGCCATCGCAGCGTGGGATCGATCCTCGATGAGATGCGGCGCTTTCGCCCGCGGGCGATTGCCTATGCCGCCATGTATCACAAGAGCGTCGACCTGCCGCCCGAATTTGCCGACACGGTCGGGGTCATGATCAACTGCCGCGACGCCAACGACCGGGTGACGTCGCTGGTGCCGGATGAAACGGGAGCGGCGGCCGAGATTACGGCCCATCTCATCGAGGCGGGCCGTCGCAATATCGCCTTCATCAATCTGCCGGGGATTCTCGCCGGGGAACTGCGCGAACTCGGTTTTCGCCAGGCGCTCGATCACGCCGGCATCGGTGGGGCAGGGGCCATCGTGTTGCCCGCCGTCAGCAAGGCCATCTACAGCGACCGGGCACACAGCCTTGTTCCTCAGCATGTGCATGATCTCATGACGGGTCCGCGACGTCCCGATGCCATCCTGTGCGGCAATGATCGCGTGGCGATGGAGGTCTATGCCGCCCTGCGACGTTCGGGCGCGACCATTCCCGATGATGTCGCCGTCGCGAGCTTCGACAATCAGGTCGAGATCGCCTCGCGTCTCGATCCGCCGCTGACCACCATGGCGCTTCCCCACCGCGCCATGGGCCGGCAGGCCGCGCACATCCTGCTTGCCGAACACCGGCCCCCGGCCGGGGTGCAGAAACTGCCGTTCCAGTTGGTGGAGCGGGCATCCGTGTAAATTGAGGAAGGCCCATTCAATTGAGGAGGATTTCTAATGGGTAAACGTTTACTTCAGTCCCTGATCCTGTCGTCGGCACTGGCCGCCACATGGGCTGTCGCAGCCGAGAAGACGGCGATCCAGATCATGCATCAGGGCGATCCCGGTTTTGTCGCCGCCTATGGCAAGGTGGCCGAGCGCTTCGAGGCCGCCAATCCCGATGTCGATGTCCAGTTCATCTATGCGCCGCACGATGCCTATAACGAGAAGTTCAGCGCGGCCGTCATGGCCAAACAGCTGCCCGACATCATGGAACTCGATGCGCCGTTCCTCGCCAATTATGTCTGGTCGGGTTATCTGCAGCCGATCAAGCCGCTGATCGACAAGGATCTGCTCGACGACATGACGGAGTCCAACATCGCTCAGGGCACATACCCGATCGACAAGGATCTTTATGCGATCGGACTGACGGACTCTTCCGTCGTTCTTTACGGCAACAGGAAATATCTCGAAGCGATCGGCGCCCGCATCCCGAAATCCGTCGACGACGCCTGGACCCGGGAGGAGTTCGAAACCTATCTCGAGAAGCTTTCGAAGCTCGAAGGCGTGAAGTGGCCGATCGACACCTTCCGCGGCTACGGCATCAAGACCGAATGGATCACCTATGCCTATGGCCCGATCCTGCAATCGGCAGGCTGTGACCTGATCGACCGCAAAGCCTGGAAATCCGAGGGCACGCTCGACAGCGACGCCTGCGTCGATGCGCTTGCGATGATGCAGAAATGGGTCAAGAACGGCTGGGTCGTGCCGCAGTCGGCCGGCACCAACCAGTTCTATGCCGAAGGCAATCCCGCGGCCCTGGCGCTCGGCGGACATTGGGTTTATGCGGAGGCGGTAGCCGCCATGAAGGACAACCTCGTCGTCCTGCCGCTGCCCAAGTTCGGGACAAAGGGCGCGAGCCCGAACGGCACCTGGATCTGGGCGATTACCAAGACTTCAAAACATCCCGACATCGCAGCCAAGTTCATCAGTTTCCTGCTGAAGGACAAGGAATATCGGGCCTATGTGGCAAGCCAGTCCGGCTACCCCGGATTGAAGAGCTTCGCCGCCGAATCTCCGCTCTATGCCAATGGCGGCCCGATGGCCATCGCCTTCGAACAGGCGTCGAAGACGGCTGTCGCGCGCCCGCCGCACCCCGCCTATCCCACAATCACCTCTGCCTTCATGCAGGCTGTCGACGAGGTGTTCAATGGCGGCGATCCCAAGGAGGCGCTCACATCAGCCGCCATGAAGATCGACGAGGATATCGAGGACAACGACGGATATCCGCCGTTCGGTGATCAGGAATAACAGCCAACGGTGCCGGTCCATCGAAGCCTTGCGACGTGTCCACCACGTTGCAAGGCGGGACCGGCACTCGAGGCCTGGAGAAGAGGAATGCCATGGTCATGCAACAATCGACACCGTCGTCGACAACAGTGCGAAAGACTCCGGCGCGCCGGCATGACACGGGACGGCTGATGCAGGAAGCGGCGATGCTCGCGCCGGCGGTCATCCTGCTGACCCTCTTTCTGATCGTGCCGTTCCTGCTGTCCTTCTGGACGGCGATGACCAACCAGCCTCTCGTGCCGCGGCCGACGCCCGTCCGGTTCGTCTGGTTCAACAATTTCATCCGCATCTTCCAGGACGATCTTTTCTGGACCGCCCTCTGGAACGTCTCGCGCTTCACCTTCTGGATCATTCCGGTGCAATGCGGCCTGGCTTTTGCAACGGCCCTGCTGCTCCATCAGAAGCTGCCGTTCCGCAATCTGCTGCGCGGCATGTTCTTCCTGCCGGCGATCACGTCGATGGTCGTAGTCTGCGTCATCTGGGGAACCCTATTCCAATATCCCACGGGACCGTTCAACCAGATCCTCGGCTTTCTCTCCGGGGGCGCGATCCAGCCGATCGATTGGCTCGGCGATCCCGAATGGGCGATGTTCTCGCTCGTTCTGCTCTCGGCCTGGCAGGCCTATGGTTTCCAGATGATCGTCTACCTTGCCGGGCTTCAGGGAATCCCGGACGAACTCTACGATGCCGCAAAGATCGACGGCGCCAACGCCTTCCGACGCTTCTGGCATGTCACCATGCCCGGCCTGCGGCCCACCCATGTCTTCGTCCTCGTGATCACCACCATCCAGGCGTTCAAGCTCTATACCCAAGTCGCCATCCTCACGCAGGGCGGGCCGAAGAGCAGCACCGAAACGGTGGTGCATTACATGGTCCGCGCCGGCTTTGAGGAGCAGAAGATGGGCTATGCCTCCGCCGTCTCGGTCATCCTGTTCGTCATCGTTCTCATCATCGCGCTGATCCAGCGCCAGCTCCTGAGGCGCTTCGATGTCTGATATCGCTCTCTCGATCCCGCAGGCCCGCGCTGCGCGGCCTCGCTCCGTCGCAAGGGTTTTGCGCACCATCCAGACGGTCTCTATCTTCATTATCGCCCTGGTAATCGTCTCTCCATTGCTGCTCCTGGTCGTGGCGAGCCTCAAGGACGATCGGTTCCAGATCCTGGCCGACATGGGCAGCTTCCGGGCCTTCTGGGTTTCGAACCCGACGCTCTCCAACTATGCGGAGGTCGGCCACCTCTCGGGCGAACTCGCCTTCGGCCGTTACCTCATCAACTCGCTGATCATCCTGGTCACCACGGTCTGCTCCGGCCTGATCGTCAATTCGATGGCCGGTTTCGTCCTGGCCTGGGGATCGCTCCGCGGCCGGGCGGTGATCCTGGGGGTGGTGATCGCGCTCTATGTGATCCCGCAGGAAAGCATCATCATGCCCCTCGTGATCATGGTATCCAGGGCGGGAATGTCCGACACCTTCGCGGTGCAGATCGTGCCTTGGGTCGCGAGCCCGCTCTACATCTTCCTGTTCTACCAGTTCTTTACGCAACTGCCGAAGGAATTGCTGGAAGCCGCCGAGATGGACGGCGCCTCCTTTTTCCGGGCCTACCGCTCGATTTTCCTGCCGCTCAGCCTGCCGGCGCTTGCCACCGTATCGATCCTGATGGGCATCGAGACCTGGAATCAGTATCTCTGGCCAATCCTCGTGACGCAGACGGATTATGCCCGGCCGATCGCCGTCGCCATCGCGACCTTTTTCGGGCAGGACAGCATCTACTGGGATCGCGCGATGGCCGCCTCCGTTTTGATGATGATCCCGATCCTGGGGCTCTACCTCGTTTTCCAGCGCTGGTTCGTGAGTTCCTTTATCGGCTCTGCCGTGAAAGGTTGAATTGATGACAAGACAAGTGATGTCTCCGTCCGATGAAGGCGGGCTGGAGACGATCAGCGCCGTCCTGCCGGCGGGGAGCACGATCCATGCCTGGATAAAGGCCTCGCATGGTGGCGCGCCGGGAAGGCTGAGCGCACATGTCGACGGCGATCCGGCCGGTGCTGTCGAAACGTCAAATCCCCATGAATTCGAGTTTCGGCCGCTGACGCTGGAAAGCGGCGGAGAAACTGCCTTCTCCTACGACCCTGTCACAACCGAAGTCTCGGTTCTCTATGCCTTCCGTCAGTCCCGCGTTCATGATGAGGGCGTAAGGCTGCTGCATGTCAGGCCTGCCAATGCCGCGCCCGAGGCTGCCGGCGGCTATCATTTCCGCCCGCCTTTCGGCTGGATGAACGATCCCAATGGGTTTGGAAGGTTCGGCGGCAGGGTGCACCTGTTCTACCAGCACTATCCTCACAGTCTTCGGTGGAACAACATGCATTGGGGGCATGCGGTCTCGGAGGATTACCTTCACTGGACGCATCTTCCAATCTTTCTTCCGCCTTCGGACGAGCTCACCGCGCGGGCCGATGGGCGCGGCGGCGCATTTTCCGGCTCGGCGATCCCCGTCGATGGCGCCGGCATTCGCATCTTTTTCACCGAGCATCTGAAGGACCGGCAGCCGGAGGAGCAGGTTCAGTTCACGGCCACCAGCCGCGATCTTGTCAAAGTTGAACCGGCAAGCCTGATCCTGCCGGCGCGCCCCGCCGGGCTCGGCCTGACGACCGACTTCCGCGATCCCTATGTCTTCATGGGTCCGGACGATAAATGGAAGATGCTGCTCGGCACGCGGGACCGCGAGGGCGGCGTCATCCTGCTTTACGAAACGGACGATCCGGCTGCGGCAACGGGATGGACCTTCCTCGACATTCTCCATCGCGAAAACCGCTTCGGGATGACGGCGGCGGAGTGCCCCTGCCTGGTGCCTCTCGACGGTCCCGCGAACGACCCGTCAACGCGCTGGGCCCTGATTTTCGGTCTTCTCACAAGCCGCGACCCGGCAACGGGCCGGCGCAATATGACGATTGCGACCATCGGCCATTTCGATGGCCGCAGCTTCTCCGTGGAATTCGAACAGGAACTGGATTTCGGCACTGACGCCTATGCCTTCCAGGCCTTCGTCGATGATAGGGGTCCGGTCGGCATCGCATGGCTCGCGAACTGGACCGATGTCTCCAAAGACATCGATATGGCGACGGCGATGACGCTGCCGCGCCGGTTGGCATTGCGTGGCGGAGCGCTGATCACGCCGCCGGTTGCCGGCGTGGAAAGCCTGCGGCAACGCCGGTTGGATGCCGATGGACTTCTGGACGGCCGGCCCGTCGGTCTTACCAACGGTGCCGTCGAAATCCTGCTCACCCTCAAGGAGCCGGGCAAGGCGTTGCGCCTCACGTTCGAACATCCGGAGGCCGCGGTCGAGGTCCTGTTGAACGACGATGGACTGAGCATTCCCTTTTCGGTGGCGAATGCCAAGGTGTCGCCACGCTATATCGCCGCCGGCGCGCGCCCGTCGACCATCCGGATATTCCTCGATGCAGGTTCGATCGAGGTCTTCGCCGACGATGGCCGCTGGACCGGAACCAAACGGCTGCCGGGCTTCAGCGGGGTAAGCTCGGTGCGTCTGATCGCGCCCGAGGGGAATGTGCTCGCCGCCGAAATCTGGCAACTCGGTCTTTGATCTGCGAGGCAGCTCCGGGCAAGAGCACGGCCGCCGAGGCGGCGGCCGTTGCGAAGGGGCACAGCGGTCGAGCGGCTCAGGCTGCCTTGCCTTTGCCCTTGACGTTGGCCGAGGACTCGGCGAGCCGCGTGAGCTTCTTGTCGGTCGCCTCTTCTTCGGCAAGGGTTGCCTGCAGCAGCGGCACGGCATCCCTGAGGCCGAGCTGTTTGGCCCAGGCGATCAGCGTGCCATAGCGGGCGATCTCATAGTGCTCGACGGCTTGCGCCGATGAAATCAGGCCGGCGTCGAGAGCGACCGCGCCCTTGAATTCGTCCATGATCTCCTCGGCTTCGGCGATGATGCCCTGGATGGCTTCGCAGGTCTTGCCGCGCGCCGGTTTGCCGATTATTTCGAAAACCTGTTCGAGGCGTTCAACCTGCGCCTGGGTCTCGTCGCGATGCTGCAGAAACCCGGCCTTGCCCTCTTCCGATTGCGCGGCGCGAGCCATCTTCGGCAGAGCCTTCAGGATCTGCTTTTCAGCATAGTAGATGTCCTTGAGAGTATCGAGAAACAGGTCGTTCAGAGTCTTCTCGGTTGCCATTGAGTCCTCCTGTGGCGTGTCGTGACGACAATCAACTCTCGCATGGGTCGGATGTTCCGATCGGAAAGATGACGCCCCTTGGCCGGAGGCGTCATCTCATCCGGCCAAGGAAGAGACCGCCCGACAGCATCGAGACGGCGATGACCGAACGATTGCGGGACGCCGTTGTTCCCCTCGGCGAGCCGGCGGGCAGGTGCCGGCCAACACCGGGACTTTTGTCCGGTATCGTACGGCAACGAATAGGGGGCCAGCGACTTTCCTTCTCATCCCAGGAGAGAAAAATGGCTTCCCCGGCTTCACTACGTCCCGCGTCGCATTGTAAAGAAAAATCCGCACTCGAGCGCGAGATCGTCGAACTGACGCCGGCATTGCGCGCCTTTGCCCGAAGGTTCCTGCGCAGTGATGATGACGTCGACGACCTCGTTCAGGAAACCTTGCTGAAGGCGCTGAACTCGCTGCACCTCTATCAACCCGGCACCTCGCTCAAATCCTGGCTTTTCACCATTCTGCGAAACACGTTCTGCACCAATTATCGCCGGAAGAAGCGCGAGCCGGCCGGAATGGACGCGGCGATGGAACAGGTGGCGATCGCCCCGACCCAGGAGTGGGTGCTGCGGGAGCACGAATTGCAGCGGGCATTGACGCGTCTTTCCGACGACAGGCGCCGGGCTCTGACATTGGTGGCTGCCGGAACGAGCTATGAGGACGCCGCCAAATTGTGCGGGTGCCGGATCGGCACCTTGAAAAGCCGTGTGAGCCGCGCCCGCGAGTGCCTGATCGCGATGCTCGGAAACCATCTCATCGACTGAGCGCCATTGCGCCGGTCCGCTTCGCCTCGACCGGAACAAACGGTCGCGGCCCCGGTTCCAAACCCAAATCGACAGGATCGGCCGATTGAACCGATGTGGGCCACCGCCGGCCAGGCTGAAGAGTCATGAACGCGCGAAGCCACGCCATTTTTCCCAGAGTAAACCACGCCGGATGGTTCGATACACTTCGGGTGATGACGGCGGTCGTGGCCCCGACGGTTGCCAAGGGCCTCATCATTCGCCGCCCGACAATGGAGCGTCTGGCGGAGCGGCAGGGCGTCGACACGAACGCCGTAAAGGAGATGCAGCGGCTGAAAAACACATACGGGCCAGCGCCTCTTCTGTTGCCCATTCCATTTCGACCACAGCTGCTGATCCTCGATCCGGCCGATGTCGCCACGGTGCTTCAATCTTCGCCCGAACCATTTGCCGCGGCGACGACGGAAAAGCACGCGGCCCTTGTTCACTTCGAGCCGAAGAACGTGCTTATCTCATCGACCTCTCGGCGCGCCGAGCTGCGGCCAGCCCATGAGCACGCTTTGGCAACCGCAGACCGGCTGCATCCATATGCGATGCATTTCAAGAAGATCGTCGACGCCGAATTCCTGCAGGTCCTGAACCTACCCCGTGAGCTCGATTGGCCGGCCTTTTCGCAGGCCTGGTTCCGGATCGTCCGGCGAGTCGTCCTCGGCGAACGAGCGCGCAACGACGGCACATTGACCGAGACCTTGAACGAACTTCGAGGCCGGGCGAACTGGGCATTTGCCGCCCCGGTCGATCAGCGCAAGCTTGCCCGGTTTCATGACCAAGTCGGCCGCTATCTCCGAGAGCCGGAAAAGCACAGTCTCGTCAACCGCCTTCCCAGAGGCGATGAGCTTGCTCCGGAAAACCAGGTGGCCCAGTGGCTGTTCGCCTTTGATGCAGCCGGAATTGCCGTTATGAGGACGCTCGCCTTGCTGGCCTGCCATGTGAGCTACTGGGGCAAAGCCGTGGAAGAGGCCATGGGCGGGGATCTCGATCGGCCCTTCACACGCAGTTGTCTGCTGGAGGTCTTGCGTCTCTGGCCGACGACGCCCGCCATCCTTAGGCAGCTGACCAAGGATATCAGGTCAGGCGACAGGGTCATCGCTCGCGGCACGGGCATCATCATCTTCGTGCCCTTCTTCCATCGAGACCCCGCACTCCTCTATGCCAATCGGATGGAGCCGAGCATCTGGGGACAGAACGATGCGTTGCCGGCGGCCGCACTCGTGCCTTTCAGCGCCGGTCCCGTCGTTTGCCCGGCACATAATCTCGTGCCGACAATTGCAAGCCTTGCCGTGGGCACGTTCTTGTCGGCCGCCGATGTTGTGCTGCTGCAACCGTCCTTGACCGTCGACAATCTGCCCGGCACGCTCAATCACTTCGACATCCAGCTACGGCTGACTGCTCGACGCAGGCAGAAATAGATGCCGCTCCGATGGCGGCCCCAGGGCCGCCCGTCGACGCCGGCTTACAGCCTCTGCATCAAGGCATAGACGAGGATCGAGACGTAGAGCAGAAAGGCGATAGCGATCATCGTTGCGATCAAAGCGATGACCAGCCACAGGCTTTTCAGGCCATTCCGCTGCCGTTCGGCGCTCAGCCGGTCCAACCGGATCGGGTCATCTTTCGGCCATTTCATCAAGGGTTGGCTTCCCTTGAAAATTGCGTGGACTGATCGCTTCTGCTGGTCGAGTTCCACGAGAGCGTAGCGCCGAGCACGATCAAAAGCCCGACCAATAGGATGGCTCCCAGATAGATCATAAAAGCGCGACGATCCGATTCGTGATTCATCTTCTTCTCCTCGACCCTCAAACCAGGCGAAAGCCGGAATGTTCCTGTCAATGAATCGGAAGGGATCTACCAGCGGAGCAGGCGCGGCCCGGTTAGGGCGCCGACAGCGCCGATGAGCAGGATGCCGAGCGTGTACCAGATCAACACGAAAGGCATGCCGTTCTCGGTGCAGAACCAGGAATAGACCCAGGCGCCGGCTCCGCCCGCGGCAATGCCGGCGACGAAGCCGGTCAGCCGTAGATCCACCGGTGCCGCGCGGCGCAGTGCCCAGACCGTGCCGGCATAGACGGGGATCGCAAAGCCTGCGATGAGCGGCGGGCAATGCAGCGCCGAGGAGCCAAGGATCAGCGATCGATAGCTCTCGCTCGGCGCCATCCGGAGCTGGATGGCCGCTACGGCCGCCATGGCAACGAAGATCAAAGCAAGCAAACCAAAAAAGCGTCCCTCGGAACCATCGGGTCGGGAAAGCCGAAAGACGGCGGCAAAGGCGGCCGCCGCAATCAGGGCATTATAGGCCGACTTGATCCAGAAGACCGGCAGCATCAGCACGTCTGAGATATCGACCCGGGGACCAAGAATGATCAGCATCAACAGCAGCGAGAGTCCAAGGGCGGGCGCTATGCCGATCGCAAAGCGCCGCCATAGCGCGTTGCGCGGCACCGGCTTCAGGTCGCTTGCCAATCGTTCGATGATATCGTCCGTCTTTGTCACGATGTGCCTCGCAATCTCTCTCCGAGCGCCTTGAGCGCCCGATGGATGCTGACTTTCACCGCCGATTCGGACTGGCCGCTGCGGTTTGCGGCGTCGGCGACCGAGCTGCCCTCGAGCTTCACCTGCCGGATCAATTCCTGCTGTCGCGGCGGCAAGCCGTCGAGCAGCCGCTCGACGTCCATGCGGGCAGTCAGCCTATCCTCGCTGAAGTCGCTTTCGATCTCGTCATCAAGCTCGGCCTCGGCCAGCCTGCGTCCGCCGCGGCCGCGGTGATGGTCGATCAGTTTGTAGCGCGCGATCGAGAAAAACCAGGCGGTAAAAGGTCGGTTCCGGTCATAGGTGGATCGCCGGGAATGCAATGCCAGCAACGTCTCCTGGACCAGATCTTCCATGTCCGCTCTCGTCGCCGCAGCCATCCTGCGGCTGTAATAGCCGACAAGCAGCACGCGCAAAGCCGTCAGCAAACGCCGATAGGCAGCCTCATCCCCGTCAAGGGACAGAAGCATCAATGCTTTCAGGGCGTCTTCCGAATGCGCGGTGGTCATGCTGTCAAAGGCTCATTCGTAAAAGCAGGCGATCGGTTACAGCGAAAACCAAGATTTTTGCAATACAACTCTGTAGCACACGCACGTGAAGCTGTAACGCATCGCGACTCACGGCGAAAAGCATCGTAGTGGCGCATGCAGATCCCGATATGATTGCGTCGAGCTGATCCCCATTGGGCGGTCGAAAGATCGGTGTACCGGCTGCCTTTGTTTCAACCAGCGCGCGACGACCCTACAAGAGCCTGTCGCTTCGATTTTCTCAGAGGCCCGATCAGCCGCTCATATTCCTCCTCCGCCCTCCCGTAGGCGTCGGCGGCGAATTCCTCCAGGCCGGCGCGATCTCTGACGATCACCAGGCCGCGGACCGAGCGGATGAAATGGTTGCCCTCGAGCAGATGGAGAGCCGTTGTCACGCTTGGGCGCCTGACTGCCAGCATAAGAGCGATGAACTCATGCGTCAGGGCGAGCTTGTCGCCATCAATGCGGTCGTGGCACATCAAGATCCAGCGAGCCAGCCGCTCATCGATCCCGTGGATCGCATTGGAGAGCGCTGTGAATCCGGCCTGGGTTGCAAGCACGTACATGCTCTTGTGCAAGAGGCTGGTAAACACCGGCTGCGTTTTCATCAGATCCAAAAGCTTGTCCTGCCGCAGCCGGTAGGCAAAACCCGGAACCTGGACGGCGACCTCGGTGACGCTGATTCCTCCGTCTATCGCCGCCGCCGTGGGCGCGAACCCGTCACGGCCGAACAAGCCGGCTTCGACGCGGTTGCCCTCGGGCGAAACATTGATGATCGAACCTACGCCTGAGCACGGGAAATAAGCATAGTCGATCATCGCACCAGCTTTAGCCATGACGAAACCGCGCGGGGTGTCGCAAGGTTCGAGATCAGAAACGACAGCTGCAAGCTCCTCCTCAGGCAGAAGGGCGAATAACCGGTTTTCCCTAGTCGGTGTCGTTGCTGCCAATGCTCGCCCTCCGGAAAGTTGAGTTGGGCGCAATCTGATCGATTCAGGTGCGAAATACTGGCTCGCTAGGCGGCTCTCCCACGCAACTCACGAACTTCCGCTTGGTTCCCGATTTGAGCGGAAACAACGAAAGGTCGTTGCTAGCCGTCGATCTCGGGGTCGTTGTCGATGCGCTTTTAACTACGCTTACTCTGGTCTGGGGGATCGGCCTGAGGGTGATCCTTCCGACCGGAGCCCGGCGCGGCCTCTACGTCCATTTCCACGGCGGCGCCTGGGTGATGGCAACGCCCGCTTTGACGACAGCATCACTCGCCCGATCGCCAGAGACTGTCGGATGGTGGGGGCCGGCGTCGATTTCCATAATGCCGCCGACGACCGGCTGGACCTCACTCTTCTGGACAGCAAGGCGTTGGTCGAATGGCTGGCCGATCATCTTGCCGGGTTTGAGGTCGAGCGGATCATGCTCGGCGGCGAGTCCTCGGGCGCACATCTCGCTGCGGAGGCACTTCTTCATCTCAGAGCACGCGGCAAGGCGGAGGCCGTTGCAGGATTCGTTTCCATGTGCGGCGCTTTCGATCTCGGCGGTTCGCAAAGCCTGCGGCTCTCGACAGGCAAAAGCCTGGTGATCGATGGGCAATCGGCGCTCCGCAATCTGCAGCGTCTGACGCCAAGCCTTTCCGGGCGTGACGCGAAAGGTCCCTTGTTTGCCGATCTCTCATGCCTACCTCCCGCCCTGCTGGTCGCCGGGGCGCTCGATCCGATCCTCGACGACAGCATCTCGATGTATGAGCGATGGCAGAGCCAAAACGGCAATGCCGACTGCGTCGTCTTCCCGGAGTCCCCGCACGGCTTCAACCGATTGCCGATCAAGCTGGCAACCAGAGCAAACAGACTTGTCAGAGCGTGGATCTCGCAAATGCTCGACCACTGCAAGCGCGGGTAGTGGCTGATCGAGCGCAGGCCCTCGAGTCTGTACGCTATAGCACAATGTATTGCTGAACGATTCTAGATGGTTAGGTTCGCCCGCAGCAAGGGCCGCATTATCGCTGATGCGCGGATAGACATGGATGACCGACAATTGAACTTTCGCAATGAACTTTTGCGCGCCATGGGCCCGCAGGAGCAGGAACTCCTGCTGCCGCATCTGGAGCCAGTCGATCTCGAAGTGCCTTTGATCCTTGAAATGGAGAATAGTCCGGTCAGCGACGTCTATATTCTCGAATCAGGGCTTGCCTCGATCGTGGCGAGATTTCCAGGCGGGCGTGATATCGAAGTGGGCATTGTCGGCCGCGAGGGCATGACGGGTGCAGCAGTCATTCTGGGCGGCAATCAATCCGCGAACCGGACGTTCATGCAAGTCTCCGGCCATGGCTTCAAATTGCCGGCATCGGTCCTTTCCGCAGCGATGGAGGAAAGCCGCCCCTTGCGCAGCCTGCTTCTCGCCTATGTCCAGGCGCTGCTCGCGCAGACGACGTCGACGGTGCTCGCCAACGGCCATGCCAAGCTCGAAGAGCGGCTGGCGCGATGGCTGCTGATGGTCCATGACCGAACCGATGGCGCGACCATCTGGCTGACCCACGAGTTTCTGGCGGTGATGCTCGGCGTGCGTCGCGCAGGGGTCACGGTCGCGCTGCATCTGCTCGAAGGCAAAGGGCTGATCCGATCCACGCGACGACAGATCGTCATCCTCAACCGGCGGGGATTGATCGAAGAGGCGCATGGATCCTACGGCGCGGCGGAGGAGGAATACCGGCGGCTGATCGGCAAGGATCTCGCGCGCTGACGCACCTCAGAACCGCGCCTTCCGCTCCTTTTCGGATGCATGCCAGGCCCGATCGATACTGCCTTCCTCCGCCTTGTGAAAGAATTGCGAGCAGACGAGCCACCCTTTCAACGGCCTCAGAAGGAGAATGCAGGCGATTACGGTAACGGGTACGGTGACAATGAGGTGCGTCCAGATCGCCGGCTCGAATGTAAACTGGAACCAGAGAGCGAAGGCGAGTGCCGGGACAGCGACGATCGACATAGCGAAGAAAGCTGGTCCGTCGGCCGGATCGGCAAAGGAATAATCGAGACCGCAGACCTCGCAGCCTCGGGCGAGCTTCAGGTAGCCGGAAAACAGATGACCGCGCTGGCACCGCGGGCAGCGTCCCAGAAATCCCGTAAGCGCAGGGTTCGTGGTTAGCTGATATTCGGCGGCAACATCGTTTTCAGGTTCCATTCTCCTCGAACTCCACCCGAAAGGTCAGGTTCCGCGGGCCGGAGTATTTTCCCGCCAGGCCGGCCGTGGCTCAACCTGATCCCGGCGTGATGCTCTGTTCGTCCTTCTCGGACAGCGAGCCCGCGCCGGGCGTTTTGCTTTCGTCTATGAGATGACCCTTGGCGTGAGGACCGGCCGGCGGGTTTTTCCTCGGATCGGCGGTTTCCTTTTCGGTTCCTTCGACGTCGGCCCGCGCTTTTTCACCGTCATTCATGAGCTGCTCCTCGTCAGATTGAGATGACCGGCCGGCCGTTTCGATCTCCGCCCCGCCGTCATCGCAGCAGTTCGGGAGAGCCCCTTTTTCGCCGATGCCAGACGCCCGACCGACAGCAGCTTGTCCTCGTTGGTCAAGCCGTGGCGATAAAGGCGAATGAGCAGCGCGGCGACCTCCTGCATATCAGGCGAGCGCAAGGGCATGTCGGCCTCGCGGCAGATCACATTCAAAACGGTCTGCAGACGCTGAAGATCGGCTGAATCGAGCGCTTTCAGATGGATGGACTGAGAATCGAGCATGACCCTGGTCCCGAAGCTTTTCACCGTGCGTTTCGAAAGTAATGGGACTCAATTGGGGCCAAAACAACTCTTCGTCCCCAATTGTACGGAACTGAACAATTCCCCGAATCCGTTAGAGCGTTCTTATGTGTGTCCGAACGGACGCAGGGCGCTAATGATAATAAGACGGGTCTCCCCCGAACAGAGCGGCGATTATCGCGTCTATGTCGGAACCACGCCTGCTGACGACAAAGCCGCCCGGCCTTATTTCGGAGCGCGCGTCATGGGCAAAGATGAAGGGAATCCGACGCGTCTCCAGCCAATCATTTATCCAGAGCATCGCCTCGTCGGAAATCGCCACGTCGATGATCACGGCGTCAAACACGAGGCCCTTGCTCAGGCACTCCATTGCGCTGGAAATGCCGATGGGGCCAGCGAGCACCGCCTTTCGCGCGATCAACGTCTTTCTCGCACCGTCCGAAAGGAAGCCGGTCTCACCGATGATAAGGATAGTCTTGCCGGCGACCGGGTTGAGCGACTTCATGGCGGACGCCTACGGTAATTCTGGTTTTAGGGTGAGCATGCTGTTCAAGAGCGGTTAGAAGCGTAGGCGGGTCCGCGCCTGTTCGTGCCTACCAGATTCGAGCCCGTCATGCGACGTTCATTTTCCCGTGATCGCCGAACCCCCGCCGGGCCACCTTGTTCCCCCGGCGGTTCGGATCGGGCCCTGATCATCCGGTTCGTACGCTTCCGCACCAGCGGTTGAAATCGCAGATTCGAAGTTTAGGATCGTCGAATATAACGGGGAGGAACGCGGATGATCCAGCACTCGGGAATCACGAAGCCGCCGTTACAGCCCGATGACGTGGCAATGCTGACCACCGTCCTTGAGGGATGGTGTCACGAAAAATCATGCGTGATCGCCAGCCCGGCCGCCGAACATATTGCCAGGGAACTCGTATCCTGGTTCGAATGCGGCATCAGAGACAAGCATAAGCTCGCCGGCCTGATGCGGCATGTGCATCTGGATCCGGAGGATCTGCTGATCACACCGGATGTGCCGGTCGGCGCAACGGCAAATGAGAACGCCGAACGGCCGGAATGTCACGATGAATAGAAGCCGGCAAAGCGCGCCCATCACGGCGGGTCCCTCGGATCTCGGTTTTGTCGACCGACAGATCGCCTTGCGACAGATCGTCGACGATCTCCGAAACCTGCGCGATGGCGCGCCGGACGACCTCGGTCGACCTCCGGCTCTCGATCGCCTGCTTTGCAGGATCAGCGCTTCGGCCATACCGATTGCCAAAGCGGATGACGAGGATTGGGAAATTATCTTTATGGAGCTTCTCGATCTTCGCGCGGCGATGACACGTCTTGTTACCGGCGTCGCCGAAACGTCCCATTGATTTCCATAGTTGGATTTGAAACGAGGAAAATGTTGCTGTTTTGAATGACGGCCAGGTTCTTTTCCACGGAACCTTACCACACGTTATGGCATTGATTCTGCAACGATGGGGCGGCCGATGCCAAGATTTTATTTTAACGTCGTTTCAGACATCGGCATGGTCGTCGATCCCGAAGGTTCGGAATTGGCAACCATCGAAGACGCCAGGCGCGAAGCCATTCAGGACGCGAGAGCCCTCATGAGCCAGGCGGTTCTTTCGGGAAAAGACATCTCAGCGAGAAAGATCTACATCTGCGACGAACAGGGAACCCTGCTTCTGATCGTGCCTTTCGCAGATACGATCAGGAGTGTGGATTAGCGAGGCGCCGGCAGGCCAGCCAAACGTTCATATTCCCGCTCCGGAACGCCGTAGCTGCCGGCCGCGATCTCTTCCAGCCGCTCCCTGTCGAGGATCCTGACATTGGCACGGCTCGATTTGATGACCCGCCGCCCTTGGATGACATGCAACTCGTTCGTCACTCCCGAGCGGCGCACACCGAGCATGAGCGCCAGAAATTCATGGGTCAGCGGCAGATCGTTACTATCAAGGCGGTCATGGCACATCAACAGCCAGCGGGCGAGCCGCTCATGCATGTTGTAGCGCCCGTTGGCGAGGCCGACTGGGCAAGCCGTATGTCACAGCAGTGGGCATGATTCAGGAACAGAGCCCATCACCCTTCCCTCGGCAAGCGGACCACGAACCCCGTACCGGGCGCACGGTCCTCGATATGCATCTCCGCCTTCAGTTGTTGCACGAGCGCGCGCACGATCTTCATTCCCAGGCTTTTCCCATCGTTGTCGAAAGACAGCATTTCCGCTGGCAGACCCCGTCCGTCGTCGGCGACCTCCAGGCGGATCTCATCGGCATTGCTGCGGGCGCTGACCGTGACGGCGCCGGAGACATCGGGATAGGCGTGCTTGAAGGCATTGGTCACCAGCTCGTTGACGAGGAGAGCGATCTGGACCGCCCGGTCCGCATCGACCATGCATGGATCAGCGTCGACGGATACTGCGTGGCGGGAGGTCGATTGCTGCAGGCGCTGGCAGAGGCTCGACAGGAATTCCGCCAGATCCACCGTTTCGATATCCGGCTGACGCCATAATTGATCGTGCACCTGGGCGATGGTTCCGACACGCGCCTCCGCATCGCGAAGCGCCCGTCCGACCTCCTCATGTTTGGTCGAACGGGCCTGCATGGCAAGCATGGCCGCGACGAGAGCCAGGCTGTTCTTGACGCGATGGCTCATCTCCCGCAGCATGATCTGCTGGTGTTCTTCGGCAAAATGACGCTCCGTATCGTCCCGGAGCACTTTGAGGTAGCCGGCGCGCTGGGCGCGAAGCGGCATGGTCAAGCCGCTGCCCCAGAATGTCGAGCCGTCTTTGCGCAAGTGAAATCGCTCGTTCTCGGCGCGGCCGCGCTCGGCGGCCGTCTTCATCTCGCGTTCGAGCGCGCCGTTATTGCGGTCCTCGGGGACGAAGAGAATGCGGGCGTCGCGACCGAGGATCTCGTCTTCCTCATAACCGAAGATCCGGCAGGCGCCGGTGTTCCAGCTGATGATCCGCCCATCCCGGTCGAAAGCGAAGATCGCATAGTCGATCGCGCTTTTGAGAATAAGCTGAAGGCGCTCTTCGCTGGCGCGCCGAGCTTCGTCCTCATGAAGCATTTGCGTCCGGTCGCGGACGATTTTTAGAAGGCCGTAAGTCTCGCCGGCATCGTTGCGAAGCGGCATCATCAGTCCCGAAGCCCAGAACGAACTGCCGTCCTTTCTCACATGCCAGCGATTGTCGTCGGCGCGTCCGGTGGTCAAGGCAAGCCTGATCTCCTTGAGCATCGCCCCTGCGAGCTGATCCTCGAACGTAAAGATGGCGGCACCGCTCTGTCCGATGATTTCGGGCGGCGAATAGCCGAAGAGATTTTCCGCACCGGCGCTCCACGTCACGACCGTGCCGTCGCGACTCATCGCAAAAATTGCATAATCCCGGGCGCTCTCGACAATGTGCCGATAGATCTCAGTCTCGTCACTCGGGAGGGGATATTGATCCATGCCAGCACGCCCGCAATTGCCGTCCACTACATTAGCATTTGCTACAGCAATTTTCTCCGCCGCGTGCGGTTGCGTACAAAACTCCCCCAAGGAACCTTCTGCCGATCATGAAAGTTAAGGCTCAGCGCCTTGCAATCAGCCATTCCGGAGTTCATAACTTTGGGTGCGGCCGAGCGCATCTGTGGTGCTGACGGCCGAGAGACAGTGTCCTCTTGCCAAACAAAGGGCAGAGTGATGCGAGCGTTCGAAAGCGGAAATCTCATTCTGTCGCAGTTGGCGGATCCGGAGCTTCTGGCTCTGGAGCGCATACTGGAACCGCTTCTTCTTCCGCGCGACTTCGCGCTCGTCCATTTGGGCATGCCGGTCAGTCATTATTATTTCCTGGAAACCGGCATTGCTTCCATGGTGGCGACGAGTCCCCAGGGCAGGAAAGCCGAGATCGGCGTGCTCGGCAGGGACGGGATGTCGCCGCCGGCTCTGACGGCGGACGCGGAGCGGTTTTCATTCGATGTGATGATGCAGGTTGGCGGTCACGGGCGCCGTGTGGAAGCCGGCGCTCTGGCATGCTTCCTCGCCGACCGGCCCGCCGTCCGCCGGCTGCTCTCACGTTTTCTCCATAGCTTTTTCGCACAGGTCGCCAACACCGCACTGTCCAACGCCATTCACAAGATCGACGTTCGGCTGGCGAAATGGCTTCTGATGTGCCATGACCGCCTCGATGGCGAAGGAATTGAAATCACCCATGAATATATGGCCACGATGCTGGGAGTCCGCCGCTCCAGCGTCACTGATGCCTTACACATCCTGGAGGGCGAGCATCTCATTTATTCCACCCGCGGCCTGGTAATCATCCGCAACCGCGCATCCCTCGAAGCCTTCGCAGCAGACGCCTACGACCTCCCTGGCATCACAGGACACGGCTGGCCGGTGATCGACCGCCCATCTCTGGCGCTGAGGCGCTGAAGCACGTCGAACAGGAGATCGACGATCTCTCAAGCGTCACTTTCCTGGCAGATCCTATTCGGTCGTCGCAGCCGCCGGAAGGCTGTTCTGCGACCCCTCCCTATCGGACGCGCGCGAAGGAGCCGTGGGCACCTTCTGAACATAGATACCGAGTCCGAGCGCACCGATGGCCACCGCAAAAGCGCCGGCGATGGCGGTAATCGATCGTCGCCCGCCCTGCTTGATCATTCCGAAAGCAAGAGCAATTCCGAGAAGGGCCGCCCCTCCCGGTACTGCACAAGATAATTCATGATCATGCTCCCAATGTCGGGCCTCCGAACCCCGGAGGATGGTGAAGGTCCCCATGGTTGCGACCCCGGGACATGCTCGCCGGAATTTCATGCGACGCATTGACGCATAAGTGACGCGGTGGTACGTATCAATTGGTCAGACCAGTTGACCAGCTGCGTGTTTGAGGAGAAGCCGCCGGGGAGGCCAGAATGTTTTCGCCCGTTGAATCGCGCCGCCTCTACAGGCAGGTAGCGGATCAGATTCGTTCGATGATTGCCTGCGGCGAGCTTGTCATCGGTCAGAAGCTGCCGGCCGAGCGCGATCTTGCGGAGCAACTGTCGGTATCACGCCCGACCGTGCGCGAGGCGCTGATCGTTCTCGAGGTTGAAGGCCTCGTCAACATCCGCATGGGCTCCGGCATCTATGTGGTACGCCGGCATGCGGTCAGCATGGCGGCGAGCGAAAGCGAGCCGGTGGAGGGACCTTTCGAATTGCTGCAGGCGCGCGCCATCATCGAATGCGCCATCGCCGAAGAGGCGGCAACCCGCGCCGGGCCGGAAGACATCGCCGTGCTCGACGAGGCGCTGATGCGCATGAGCAGCGGCGTCACCGATGCAGCGACGGTGCTCGCCGCCGACCGCGCCTTCCATACCGGCATTGCCGCCATTGTCGCCAATGCGACGTTGACCCGCGTGACCGGCGAGATGTTCGATCTTCGCATGACCCCTTATTTCGCGAAACTTGCGAGCCATTTCGAGGGGCCGACGACATGGCGCAGCGCCGTGGACGAGCACCGGGCCATCCGCGATGCAATTGCCGCCGGCGATGCCGCCGGCGCGAAGGCTGCGATGCGCAGCCATCTCACCTTATCACAGAAGAGATTTTCCGAGAGCTTCGGGGAGGAGTTCTCGGGAGAAGAGGAGCGCGGCCGCGACAAGGCGCCCGCGAAAGCAACCACCAAGACTTAAACCCGAGCTCGGGAGGAGAGAGCAATGAAGAGCAGACTGGCAACGATACTTTGCACCGCAGCCGCGATCATGGCGACGACGGCGGTCGCGCATGCCCAGACGGTATTGAAATGGGCGCATGTCTATGAAACCTCGGAGCCCTTCCACACGGATTCCGTCTGGGCCGCAGAAGAAATCGCCAAACGCACCGACGGGCGCTACAAGATCGAGGTCTATCCAGCCTCGCAGCTCGGCAAGGAAGCCGACATCAACCAGGGCCTCAAGCTCGGCACGGTCGATATCATCATCTCGGGATCGAGTTTTGCCGCACGCGACTACAAGCCGATCGGCGTCACCTACTTCCCCTATATCTTCCGTAATCCCGACCATCTGATCGCCTATACCAAGAGCGATGTCTTCAAGCGTCTCGCCAAGGGTTACGAGGACAAGACTGGCAACCATATCGCCGCCGTCAGCTATTACGGAACGCGCCATACGACCTCGAACAAGCCTATCGCCAAATGCGCCGACATGCAGGGCCTGAAGATCCGCGTGCCCGATGTTCCGGCCTATCTTGCCATGCCGCGCGCCTGCGGCGCCAACACGACACCGATCGCCTTCGCCGAAGTCTATCTGGCTCTGCAGAACGGCACGGTCGAGGCACAGGAAAACCCGCTGACGACGATCGAGGCGAAGAAGTTCTACGAGGTCCAGAAGAACATCATCCTCACCGGCCACATCGTCGACCACCTGAACACCGTGATCTCGAAGCAGCTGTGGGCGAAGCTCTCCGACGAGGACAAGAAGATCTTCGGCGAAGTGATGCAGCAGGCGGCCGAGCGCACGACTAAGACGATCGCCGGCAAGGAAAACAGCCTTGTTGCGACCTTCAAGGAAAAAGGCCTCAACGTCACCGAGGTCGACAAGGGCGATTTCGAGAAGAATGTGATGGAAAAGGTGAAGTTTGAGGACTTCGGCTATGAAAAGGCCGATTGGGAAGCGATCCGGGCGATTCAGTAGGAGCTCGCTCAGTGCCTTCTTCGTGCCCTTGACCCTAACCCTCTCCCCGCAAGCGGGGAGAAGGCGGCGGCAGCCGGATGAGGGGCCGTCCCGCCGAGCAACGAACGAAGGTCGCGCAGCCCAAGCGCCGCGCCCTTCTTCTCCAACCGCAACAAGGCCGAAAATGTCGCAAGAAATTCACACGCCAATCACGGCCGAGGAAATCGGTCACGAATTCGAAGGGCATGCGCCGACGGCGAACGTCTCGGACTATGCCGTCGAGGACTGGATCACGTTGATCGTCTTCTGGCTGATGGCCGGCTGCGTCTTCCTGCAGTTCTTCACGCGGTATGTGCTGAACGACAGCTATGCCTGGACCGAGGAAATCGCCATCAACTGCCTGATCGGCGTCGTCTTTCTCGGCGCCGTCATGTGCGTGCGCACCTCGAGGCATATCCAGGTAGACGTGTTCTATCACTATATGCCTGCAGGGCTGGCGCGCGTGCTCGCGACCTTCGTCGACATCGTCCGCATCGGTTTCTTCGCCTATGGCTGCACCCTGATGTGGCGTTACGTCGACATCGTCGCCGACGAGCAGATGGTCACCATCGACCTGCCGCGCAACATCGTCTTCTACTCGGTGCTAGTCGCCTTCGTGCTGATGCTGATCCGCGCGGTCATCGTCTTCATCGCCAATATGCGCCGCGGCTACTCCGTCCTGGAGCGCCCGGAAGAATTCCAATCCGTCGAAGGATGACCCGATGCTGCTGCTTCTTGGCTCGTTTCTGCTGCTGATGCTGGTCGGCGTACCCGTCGCCATTTCGATGGCCGTCGCCTCCGTGCTTTACATCGTCCTTTATGGCGTGGCGCCCGACATCATCGTCGCCCAACGCATGATCGCCGGCGTCGAAAGTTTTCCGCTGCTCGCCGTGCCCTTCTTCATCCTGGCCGGCAATCTGATGAATTCCGCCGGCGTCACCGGCCGCATCTATTCCTTCGCGGTCGCCCTGGTCGGCTGGATGAAGGGCGGGTTGGCGCAGGTCAATATCATCGGCTCCGTCATCTTCTCCGGCATGTCGGGCACAGCGCTCGCCGATGCCGCCGGCATCGGCACCATCGAGATCAAGGCGATGAAGGACCATGGCTATCCGGTCGAAGCGGCCGTCGGCGTCACGGCCGCCTCCGCCACACTCGGGCCGATCTTCCCGCCGTCCCTGCCCTTCGTCATCTACGGCATGATGGCGAACGTCTCGATCGGCGCACTTTTCATGGCCGGCATCCTGCCGGGCGTCGTCATGACGCTGCTGATGATGATCACCGTCGCCGCCTTCGCCTATCGCAAGCGCTGGGGCTCGGACGCGCCGTTCAATGTGCGCGAGCTCCTGTCGGCCGGCATGGAAATCGTCGTTGTCCTGATGGTGCCTATGGCGATTTATCTGATGATGGGCGCCGGCCTCTCGATGAATGCCGCGGCGGGCATTGCCCTTCTCGTGCTTCTGGCGCTCGACTGGTATTTCGGCTTCTCCGCCGTCATGGCGCTGATGACCCCGGTCATCCTGATCGGCGGCATGACGATGGGCTGGTTCACGCCGACGGAAGCCGCCGTCGCCGCCGTGCTCTGGTCGCTGTTCCTCGGCCTCGTGCGCTACCGCACGATGACGCTCTCGACGCTTGCCAAGGCAAGCTTCGACACGATCGAGACGACGGCATCCGTTTTGTTCATCGTTACCGCCGCATCGGTCTTCGCGTGGCTCTTGACGGTGAGCCAGGCCGCGCAGCTGCTGTCGGATGCGATCCTGTCGATCACCGACAATAAATGGGTGTTCCTGATCCTGGTGAACCTGCTGATGCTTTTCGTCGGCTGCTTCCTGGATACGATCGCGGCGATCACCATCCTCGTGCCGATCCTTCTGCCGATTGTCGCCAAGTTCGGCATCGATCCCGTCCAGTTCGGCCTGATCATGACGCTGAACCTGATGATCGGCTTGCTTCACCCACCGCTCGGCATGGTGTTGTTCGTGCTGTCACGGGTGGCGAAGCTCTCGGTCGAACGCACGACGATGGCGATCGTGCCTTGGCTCGTGCCGCTGTTCCTGGCGCTGCTCCTGATCACCTTCATTCCCGCCGTATCGCTCTGGCTGCCGCAGCAGCTCGGACTGTTGAGATAGGAGGCTAGGATGCAGACGCGTTTGGCGCGGCTTTACCAAAAAGGCGATCTCAGGGTCGAAATGGACACGGTTCCGGCTCCCGGTCCAGGCGAGGTGCTTCTCAAGATGGCGGCCGCGGGCATCTGCGGCTCCGACCTGCATTATTATCAGGACGGCGGCTTCGGGCCGGTCAGGGTGCGCGAGCCGATCATTCCCGGCCACGAGGCCTCGGGGAGGGTGAGCCAAGCGGGCGAGGGGGTCGAGCTCAAAGCCGGCACGCTGGTCGCAGTCAATCCAAGCCAGCCCTGCGGCCATTGCGAATATTGCTTGAAGCGACTGCCGATCCATTGCCTCGATATGCGCTTCATGGGAAGCGCGATGCGCCTGCCGCATGAGCAGGGCATGTTCCGGGAGTGGCTGGTGGTGCCGGCCCGGCAATGTTTCGAAATGGGAGCCGAGACGACCGCCGCGGAAGCGGCCTGCAGCGAGCCGCTCGCCGTCTGCCTGCATGCCGCATCGCGCGCCGCCGAGATCTCGGGCAAACGCGTCCTCGTCACCGGCGCCGGCCCGATCGGCTGCCTGATGGTTGCCGCCGCCCGTTATCATGGCGCGGCCGAGATCGTGGTGACCGACCTTGCCGATGCGGCGCTCGCACGGGCCAAAGCGATGGGCGCCAGCCGCACGATCAATGTTTCCGACGCGGCTGCGGCACTTGCCGAATTCGAGGCGGGTAAAGGGTATTTCGATCTCGTCTTCGAATGCTCGGCCGCCGCACCCGCGATCCGCAGTGCGATCGCCGCCATTCGGCCGCGCGGCACGATCGTGCAGGTCGGCGTCACCGGCGAGATCCCGGTCCCACTCAACGCCATTGTCGGCAAGGAGCTACATATCCACGGCACGCAGCGGTTCCACGAGGAATTCGCCACTGCCGCGGGGCTGATCGCAAGCCGCAAGATCGATGTCCTGCCGATCATCAGCCACAGCTTACCCTTGGAAGAAGTCGCCGCAGCCTTCACCCTTGCCGGCGACCGTGCGGTCGCCTGTAAGGTGCAGCTTACATTCTAGCGGCTTAAATATTCGCCGTAGAGGTATGGGCGCTGACTGGTCGCGCCCCAGCCTTGTGAACTGCCTTACCAGCCATAGCTGAAGGTAGCACCACCGCCGTTATCCCCATCCTGCACGACGTCCGTTTCAGTATTTCGCCCATACTGGAAAATGCCATAGGCATTGTTGTTGCCGTTCTGCTGCAAGGTCGCGGAATGACCATTGCCCCGTTGCCGGACGAACCCCAGGTTGCCGCGGCCAGCCTGAGCGATAGCGGCCGCGTTACCCCAGCCCCGCTGCCGGATGTCAGCATCTTTCAGACCTCGGTAGAGCGAATAGACGCGCAGCCCCGCTGAAAAAAGTCCGGCATCCTGGGCATTGTTCGGTGCGAGGTTGAGCGAGATCCGGCCGCCGGCATAGGCTGGCGCAGACACGGCTACTTGGCCGAGGCTCCCGGCAAGAAGGGTGATGGCAAGGATCTTAAACAAATTGCGAGTCATTCTGATCTCCATTTCCGGCTGCCTCAGCCGATGATCAACTTTCGCATCCTGCAGCTGAACCAAGTCGGAATTGCCCGTTCAGTTGTCGTTCAGTCGCTTCGTCCTGATTGAATGCAAAAGGACGCCGGAAACCGGCGCCCTTTCAGGAAGACTGCAGGTCATGGAGGCCGATTAGTTGCCGCCGATCTGCTTCGCGCAGCTGAAACTCTTATCCCCGACGACGACGTCCAGCGTGGCTTTGTATTTGGCTCCTTTCGAGTCGAGCGAGACCGAACCAAGAATTGCCGTGCGTCCCTCTGCGGCATCGAAATCGCCACTCTGGTTGATCGTGGAGCTTCCGCCGCCTCCCACTTTTTCGACATGGAAGGTGTAAGTCCCGCCGACATGCATGTCGGCGTGGACGAGTGCGTCCAGTCTCACCATACCAGCCCCAGGGGTTGTTTTGATTTCGCAAAGCTGCGCGCCGTCAGATGGGTCGGCAGTCGTCATGGCGGAAACCGCGCCGACGGGAAGCAGGACCAGCGCGAGAATCGTCATCGCGCGGCGCGGATGTTGGATGCTATTTGGCATGGTCGTTTCCTCTGATGGTCTGCTGTTGCGATCTTGACCTGTTTCACCGCATTTGCAGCCGCCTACGGGCAGGCCTGGACGAAGGCCGCGACATTGCCGTTGCCGCCCTGGCTGACATTGGCGCTGCAACCGTGGCCAACCTGGACGCCGGCCGCGATGTTGCCATTACCGTCCTGGGTAAGGATGGTCGTATGGCTGGAGCCGAATTGGCCAATTCCCGCTACGTTGCGGTTGCCACGCTGATAGGTGGCGCCATAGTTGTCGTTGCCTTCCTGACCGACAGCTGAAAGATTTCGATGACCATATTGACGGCCGAGAATCCGGTTGTAGCCACCGTTCTGGTAGGTTCTGATCCGGTTTTCGTATCCTTCCTGTGCCCCGCCGGCAGAGTTAGACCAGCCATATTGTTCGATACGAACATCATTGGCCATGGCGGGGCCGGCGGCGGTAATGCCGACGAGAGCGACGAGTGCGGTTGCAATGATAGACGTGCGGATCATGAATATGTCTCCTCAGGCGGATAAGACCGCGGTTGAACGTCTTTCTTCTAGACGCTCCCTTCGGAACGAAAGCTGAAGGCACCATTCAGTCGGGGTTCATTCGCGGAGATCGGCGCCCTCCTCGCGGCCAGATGACCTTGTTCAAATCGATACCCCTCGTGGTTTTTCCGATGGCCATTTTTACGCGCCCGAGCAAATGCGCTTAGTCTAGCACTTCAAGGCTCCGACCGACGCCGTGGCCGAAGAGAGCTGGTGCGCCCTATCCGTTTTGTTGATCACCGCACACTCGGTGCGGCTGGTTCCCTCCCCTCAGACCGGGACGGGATCCTCGTAAAGTCATCGAACAAGACCCGCGGCTTTGAGTGCATTGTGAATGGTGCGCGCTATCGAACTTGAGTTTGGCTGGCTTTCGGGGCCTTCTTTGCCGGAAGGAGACCTTACCTCGACGACTGCCCCTGGCAGGATGATTTCCCCATCGAAGCCGCCGCCGCTATTGTGAACCCGGAGCGACTCGACCTCATCTCTGCCGTCATGTTGCAGAATCTGCCAGAAACGGGCGATTTCCCTTGTTGACGATATGCCGGTCTCGAGCATGAACGGCCCTTCGACGCCGAGGCCACGTTCACCACGCGTCGCGAGCGGCACGCCATGCGCCATGCCGGCGATCTCGAATTGCTCGAGCACCTCACGACCTGCCGAATCCACCCATATCTTGCGCTTGTTACCGTTGACATTCTTTATGGCCGGCGCCTTCTGAAGTGCATGGATCCGTCGCCACTGCTCGACGATCTGATCGCCGTTGCGCGGCTTGACAGTGTGATCATGAGTGCCGTGCCAGACCGACAAAGTGGGCCAAGGGCCGTCGTGTTCGGATGCGTTTCGAACAACTCGCTTCAGCTCATCGGGCGGCGATACCCTCTTTCCCTGCATCTGTTCGAAGGCGGCGGTCACCGTCGCTGCGCAGCCGTAGGGCAATCCGCCGATGACGGCGCCACCGGCAAAGATCTCGGGATAGGTCGCCAGCATGACGGCACTCATCGCACCGCCGGCGGACAGCCCGGTGACAAATATCTTGGCGGGGTCGATTTGACCTGCGGCGACCATTGCGATGATCATCTGGTAAATCGACAGAGCCTCCCCAGTACCTCGCCGGGTGTCTTCAGGCTGGAACCAGTTGAAGCAAAGGTTCTGGTTGTTTGCGCGTTGCTGCTCGGGATAAAGCAGCAGAAAACCTTCTTCGTCGGCAAGCCGAGACCAGCCGGAGCCCCGGTCGTACCCATCGGCATTTTGCGTGCAGCCATGAAGGACGACGACCAACGGTGCAAGGGGAAGGGGATTGCGCGGTTGGTATATGAAAGCTTTGAGATTGCCGGGGTTGTTTCCGAAGTTGCGAAGTTCGTTCAGACGGCGCGATTGTGAACGCTGGATTTTCATGTGGTTTCCTTCGCGTTTCAGGCACGAAGCTCGACTCTAACCAACGTGATGGCGAAAAGTTGCTGCGATGCAAAATAATTTCGCGGCGCAGCAAACCGCAGGCGATCATTCAAGGGCCCACTCACGCGACACCAGCCAAATGCTGCCGCTCAGAAGATTGCTGTACTCGCTCCCTCGCAAGGTCGCTCAGCATCTGTCGGGCTACGGCTGGCACAACATGATGCGGAAGGTGGCCGACGCCCTCGATCACCCTGACCGTCGGCCCCGGATGCTTCTGCCGAAGGCCATCGATATGCCAGGCCGGCTGAACTATGCGATCCTCCGAACCGAACAGGACGTGCAATGGAAGATTGCCGGGCAGCTGCGGCAGAAGTTCCATGTCTTTGTTGAAGGCCCGCAGCTCGTTAGCCATTGTTTCAATTGCGCCCGGATTGACCATATGAGCGGCCGGCAACACCGACAGCTGGGGAGGTGACGTGTTTGGAAAGGATGACGACCGCAGACCACGCTCGAGAAAAAACACTGCCCATCGGCTGATTACGTGCTGACGGATCAGGGATCCCACTATCGGGGCAACTGCCGCCCGGAGGACGGGCAGCGGTTTCGGTGGGACGGGCCTGCAGCACGGCGAAATCAGCAGCAATCCGTTCACCAGTTCCGGCCGGCGCGCGGCCAGATGAAGTGCCGGTGCGCTGCCGATGGAGTGGGCTACGATCGATACGCAATGCAGGTCCATTGCATCGATTAGGCGCTCGAGCCAAAAGGATTGGCCTACCGGTCCTCGTTCAGCGAGAGGAAGAGGGCTGCTGAAACCGTAGCCCGGACGATCGGGGGCCACCATTCGGAACGGGCTCTGAGCAAACGGAAGCAGAACCTCTTCAGCCAGGCTCCCACAGCCATGGAGGACAAGGACCGGTCTTGCGTTCAAGTCGCCGCTCTCCAGAACATGCACCTGGTGCTTGTCAATCTGGTAAATCGTGCCGATCCGGGGGCGAAATGCCTGCTGCTTCAACATGATCCAACAAACGCCCGCGGTTGGTTCTCGGTTCCGCGATGCTTGTGGCTTAGTTCGACCAACCTCTTCCAGCCAGGCCCGCGCCAAGCCGCCGTAACAAGTTCCACTGACGGCTGTCATCCGGGGTTAACCCGCTTCACCCGCCGGCAATGTCATCCAATGTCGCCTCGCTTCCCGGCATTATTTCTACTGTAACTCGGCAACGGGCTGGCGCTCCAAAGATCTCTAATGCGCTCGTTCTCAGAAGCTTGAAAACATGCTAGGTTTCGTCGGCTACAGAGGGGAAAAACAATGCCACGCATCGCAAATCTTTACTTCAAGACCGCCATCATTTTTCTGATCGCCGGCATCTCGATCGGCCTTCACATGTCGATCTCAGGTAATCACGCACCGACCGGGGCCCATGCCCACGCCAACCTGCTCGGCTGGGTCACCATGGCGCTCTTCGGCGTTTACCACGCGCTCAACCCACACAAGGCCGAGAAGCGCCTGGCGATGATCCAGTACGTCGTCTACACCTTCGGTGTCGCGGTGCTGATCCCGTCCCTTTATCTGATGCTTTCCGGAAACACGGCGGTGGAACCGATTGTCGCCATTTCCTCGCTCATCGCCTTCGCCGGCGTGCTGATGTTCGCCGTCATCATCTTCTCGGGCAGCGAGGTTTCGAGGCCGGCCGGCGTCTCCCGGGCGAGCTGATCCAATCGGGATGAGCGACTATCTCGGTTGCCAGTTGCATGTTCGAATTTTCCTCGCGCGTCTCCTGCTTTTGCATTGAGAATGACCGGGAGCTTCGAGCCTGGCTGGCAACCCTTGCTCGACGCGGCCAAATGCGGATCGTGCCAGGCTGCGACGTCTTGGATTCAGCCGATCGCTGTCACATCGGCTCCGCGAGGGCGGAGATCTCCTAGAATGCTCTGAGGCCCGTTTAGCAATCCGATCGCCAGGATATGAACGCGTTCGCGTCTGCTGGCAGGCTGCGATCCGTTCGATCGGAAGTGAGCCACGGTGACGCTTTTGGCACCGGGCTCATCTTGTATGCCGTCCGCCGCCTGCTTCAGGAAAAACAGATGGCCTCACGACAGGAGCACGTCAGGCCCGGGCCAGACCTCCCATTATTTCACGCGACGCAATAAACTCGCAATTATTCCCGCAATTGTGGATGTGAGGATGTGACGGCAATATTACCCCCGTCAGACGAACACAAGTTAGCTGAAGTTTTCAATAACGAAATCGCAGGACGAAGATGACCCAACCTCGCCATTCCATGACCCGCCGCGACGCGCTGTTGTCCATTGGCGCCGCTGCAGCAGCCATGGCAATTTCACCCTCTCTCAGTTTCGCAGCCAATGCGGCGCCTACCATCAACCCAATCGAAGGATCCAAGAACATGCCATATGTAACCACCAAAGACGGCGTCGAAATCTTCTACAAGGATTGGGGCTCTAAGGATGCCCAGCCGATCATGTTCCACCATGGATGGCCGCTGTCGTCCGATGACTGGGATGCGCAGATGCTGTTTTTCCTGTCGAAAGGTTTTCGCGTCGTCGCCCATGACCGGCGTGGCCATGGCCGATCCGCCCAGGTGGCCGACGGTCACGATATGGACCATTACGCAGCCGATGCCTTTGCCGTCGTCGAGGCGCTCGGCTTGAAGAATGTCGTCCATATCGGTCATTCCACCGGTGGCGGCGAGGTCGCCCGTTATGTGGCCAAGCACGGCGAACCTGCCGGCCGCGTCGCCAAGGCGGTTCTCGTTTCGGCCGTGCCGCCGCTGATGCTCAAGACAGAGGCCAATCCCGAAGGCCTGCCGATGGAAGTGTTCGACGGTTTCCGCTCGGCACTTGCCGCCAACCGCGCGCAGTTCTTTCGCGACGTTCCGGCCGGGCCGTTCTACGGCTTCAACCGCGAAGGCGCCAAGGTGCAGGAAGGCGTGATCCAGAACTGGTGGCGTCAGGGCATGATGGGCGGCGCCAAGGCCCATTACGATGGTATCAAGGCCTTCTCCGAAACCGACCAGACGGGGGACCTGAAGGCAATCACCGTTCCGACGCTCGTCTTGCATGGGGAAGACGACCAAATCGTTCCGATTGCGGACTCGGCGCTGAAGTCGATGAAGCTTCTGAAGAAAGGTTCGCTGAAGACCTACCCGGGTTTCTCGCATGGCATGCTGACCGTGAATGCCGACGTGCTGAACGCCGACCTGCTGGCCTTCGTCCAGGCCTGATCGGTCCTGGCGACGGGTGCGGCCTCCCACGCACCCGTCGCCTCACAAAGATCCACAGGCGCTCGGCGCGCTACCCTCTTCGATAGAGACAGTCCCCGTTAATTGATCAGACGACAGCCAAGAACTGCCGGATGCGATGGTCCTTCGGCGTTTATCTCGTTGAAATAATTGCCACCATGCGAAAAACAACCACCGCCAAGACACCGGTACCTGTTGCCATGCAACTGACCCCGGACCTCGTAGCCAAAACCGTCAAGCCGGTCGAGGACGAGGGCCCAGAGCCTAGATGGACTCCAATCTCGGGTCAGCGACTCGATGAACTCGTCAGCAGAGTGGAGCGGGAGGCTGGTGACGAGGAGATATGGGTGTTCGCTTATGGGTCTTTGATGTGGAACCCGGGCTTCGAAGTAGCGACAAGTGAAGAAGCCATTGCGTACGGGTGGCATCGTGCGTTCTCGTTGAGGATAGAACGGCTAAGGGCCACCTCCGATGCGCCGGGTCTGATGCTGGCGCTTCGGCCGGGAGGGAGTTGCTCTGGCGTCGTCCTGAAGCTCCCCTGCGCCACGAAAAGGCAGGATCTGCGTACGCTTCTGGCGCGCGAAATCCGATATGCCGAGGTGTGCGACATGGTGCGATGGGTTTCGGTCGAGACACCGACCGGTAGACGCCGCGCGCTCACATTTTGGGCGAGCACGAAGCGATCACGGCTCACGGAGAAGATACCGCTCGATGACGCCGCAGTGTTGATCGCTCAGGCATGCGGACCGGCTGGATCCTGCGCGGAATACCTGCATCGGACGGTCTTGGATCTGGCGGACCGGAACATCTTCGATCGAAACCTGTGGCAGCTACAGCAAATCGTCGCCGCGAGACTAAGGGCGCTTTCACAGGACGGCTCGATCTGAGGAAGGTGTAAGTCTCCTGAGGATCCGTGATGATGCGCGGCGGTGTACGTCAATCCAGCATGACCATCTGCGCCGCGACTTGCTCTTCGAAGAATTTCGAGAATGAAGCGATGCGTGGTGGAAGCGCTTGGTACGGCGGGTAAAACAGCGTCAGCCACAGGTCAGGCGGCGCCCATCCCTTGAAGACGTGGACGAGACGACCGCTCCTGATGTGATCGGCGATGTTGAATCCTGGCAGCAGTGCGACACCTGCACCGTCGGCGGCCATGTCGGCCAGTACCTCGCCACTGTTGGCGCTGAAGGCCCGACCCGCCGAGATCGTGATGCTTGAGCCACCGTCGGACAATAGCCAGTTCTCGCGCCGGCTTTCGCCACTATAGGCGAGGCAGTCGTCTGGCTTTAGTTCGTTGGGATGTTGCATATCGGCGAAACGGCTCCCCGGGGCCGCGACCAGGATACGCGGCACTACCCTGATTTTTCTCCAGATCGTGTACTTGTCCGAAGGCTGTGATGAGATGCGGATCGCCAGATCGTAATCGTCATCGACGATATTCACCAAACCGTCGGACAAGGAGATCTCAAAGCTCATCTTCGGATAGCGTTCCTTGAAACCTGACAGGATCGGCGGCAGCACGGTCTTGCCGAACCACGTCGGCGCGCTGATCCGCAGCCGCCCTTCGTCAGCCTTGTGTGCGTTCATAACTTCGCGGCGCGCTTCTTCCAGCGTCTTCACCGCTGGCTGGATCTGCGCGGCGAAGATTGCGCCGTCAGTCGTCAGCGAGACTTGCCTTGTCGTGCGCACGAAAAGCTGCACGCCAAGTTCCGCCTCGAGTGCGGCGATCGCGCGTGTGACGGCCGCCGGCGTCATGTCCAACTCGCGGGCGACCTGGGCGAAATTTCGCTTCTCGGCGGCGAGCAGGAAGGTTCTAAGGGCTTTGTAATCGTTCATGTCATTGTTTCAGGATTTGCAATTCACTCGAGAGGAATATTGCAATACCCGATGGCGATCAACGGGCGTAGTTTTCAGATGAACAATTTCAATGCCCACTGAAAGGCATCTTCATGATTAAGGACATCAAGGGATTACACCACGTGACTTCGATGGCATCGGACGCGCGGCAGAACAATCGCTTCTTCACCGATACGCTTGGTCTGCGCCGCGTGAAGCAGACGGTCAACTTCGATGACCCCAGCGTCTATCACCTCTACTACGGTGACGAGACGGGGTCGGCCGGGACAGTGATGACCTACTTCCCGTTTCCGAACATGATGCTCGGCCGCCCGGGTGTCGGCGAAGTTGGCGAAACACAGTTCTCAGTGCCGAAGGGTTCGCTGAAGTTCTGGCAGGACCGCTTCACCGCGCAGGGCGTGGACGGACTGGAACTCGACACCGTGTTTGGCGCCAACCGGCTTCGCTTCATGGGCCCGGACGGCGACGCCCTTGCTCTCATTGAATCCTCCGACGACAAGCGGGCACCCTGGGTTGCCGATGGAATTCCCGACGGTGCGGCAATTCGCGGTTTCGCCGGCGCAAGATTCAGTCTGCACGACACCGCTGCGACCGAAGAACTGCTCGGCTTCATGGGCTACCAGCGCGCTGACAAAGAGGGCGACGTGACCCGCTTCAATATCCCCGACGGCAATGGGGCGGACACGATCGATTTGGCAGCGTTGCCGAAGACGCCTTTTGCGCGTCCGGGCGCAGGTTCGGTGCACCACATCGCGTTCGCCGTCGAAAACCGCGAGAAGCAGCTCGAAGTGCGCAAAGCTCTCATGGATACAGGCTATCAGGTGACGCCCGTCATCGACCGCGACTATTTCTGGGCGATCTACTTCCGCACGCCGGGCGGGATACTGTTCGAAGTCGCCACGAACGAGCCTGGCTTCAACCGGGACGAGGACACGGCGCACCTTGGCGAGGCGCTCAAGCTCCCGAGCCGATACGAGGACTACCGCGATGAGATCCAATCCAACCTTGTGCCGCTGACGGCATGAGCAGCAATCTCCAGGCAAAACCGCGATAAAGACCGCCGCGTTCCGAAAGGGCCGCGGCGCTTTCCATTCAGCAGCACTGGCGTTCGCGATTGTTGCAGAAGTCGCAATTCAATAGCAATTCTTATTGCAATTCCTTGTGCACCATCTGCGCGGTAAGTGTCTTTCCAGCAGCCAAGACAACGAGTGAGCGGCTCCGATAAGGATCCAGCAACACTTCAAGGATTGCAGAACGAACGTCGCACGGCGGCCGATCGATTGCTGCTGCACATTTATAACTCCGCAACAGGCGGTCCAAACAACGGAAGAGGAAGTGACCATGTCCAAGCTCGAAGTCCTGACCCCCGCAAACAGCCAGCTCATCTTTATTGACCAGCAGCCGCAGATGGCATTCGGGGTCCAATCGATCGATCGTCAGACGCTGAAGAACAATGTCGTCGGCCTCGCCAAGGCCGCCAAGATCTTCAACATCCCGACCACGATCACGACGGTCGAGACGCAATCCTTCTCGGGCAACACGTATCCGGAACTGCTTGCTGTCTTCCCGGAGAACGACCTTCTCGAACGCACCTCGATGAACTCCTGGGATGACCAGAACGTCCGCGAGGCGCTGGCGAAGAACGCCGCCGAGGACCGCAAGAAGATCGTCGTCTCCGGTCTGTGGACCGAGGTTTGCAACACGACGTTCGCGCTCTCGGCTCTCCATGATGTCCCGGAATACGAGATCTACATGGTCGCGGATGCTTCCGGCGGCACGTCCGCGGACGCACACAAATACGCGATGGATCGCATGGTGCAGGCAGGTGTTATTCCGGTCACCTGGCAGCAGGTCCTGCTCGAGTGGCAGCGCGACTGGGCCCGCAAGGAGACCTACGATGCGGTCACAGCCCTCGTAAAGGAGCATTCGGGCGCGTACGGAATGGGCATCGACTACGCCTACACGATGGTTCATGGCGCAGAAGAACGCGTCAAGCACGGCAAGCGCATCGGCCCGAACCCCGCGAAGTAACAGTCTGATCAGACCGCTCCGATCACCCCATCGGAGCGGTCCGTTCATTGATTGGAGAACATCTCATGAAAATCTATCTAATGTCGCTTGGCGCTGGCCTGCTCGTCGGGACCGTCTACAGCCTTCTCAACGTCCGATCACCAGCACCGCCTGTCATTGCCCTGGTCGGCCTTCTCGGAATCCTTGTCGGCGAACAAATTATTCCGTTCGCGAAGACGCTTTGGAGAAACGAGCCGGCGGCGATCTCATGGATTCATCAGATCAAGCCGCACATCTTCGGTCACCTTCCGAGGGGCGGGGACCGTATCAACATTGCTCATAAGGCAAAGGCGAGTGTAGAGGAGCGGGGCTGATGACCACGCGTCGATCCTTTCTCGGAGGTGCATCGAGCTTGGCCTTCTCGAACCTCTTCTCACCAGCGAAAGCTGCCGATCCCAGACAGACCGGAGTAGACACTATGCATCCCGACCTGATCCTCCACAATGGCCGCGTGACGACCCTTGACCGGACCAATCCGAATGCGACGGCAATCGCCATCAAGGACGGGCTGTTCCTGGAAGTCGGATCCGACAGCGAGATCATGGCGCTGGCCGGTTCCAGCACTAAGATCATCGACCTCAAGGGCAAGCGCGTCCTGCCCGGCCTTATCGACAATCATACCCATGTCGTTCGCGGTGGCCTGAACTACAACATGGAACTGCGCTGGGACGGCGTGCGCTCGCTCGCCGACGCGATGGACATGCTGAAGCGCCAGGTGGCGATCACGCCCGCGCCGCAGTGGGTTCGCGTCGTCGGCGGGTTCACGGAACATCAGTTCGCCGAAAAGCGGCTGCCCACTCTCGACGAGATCAACGCTGTCTCGCCTGACACACCCGTGTTCCTTCTGCACCTCTATGATCGTGCGCTGCTCAACGGTGCGGCTCTCCGCGCTGTCGGCTACACCCGTGACACCCCGAACCCGCCCGGAGGCGAGATCACCCGCGATGCCAACGGCAATCCGACCGGTATGCTGCTGGCCAAGCCGAATGCAGGCATTCTCTATTCGACGCTTGCCAAGGGGCCTAAGCTTCCGCTGGACTACCAGGTCAACTCTACCCGCCACTTCATGCGCGAGTTGAACCGCCTTGGCGTGACAGGTGTGATCGACGCGGGTGGTGGTTTCCAGAACTATCCTGACGACTATGAGGTCATCCAGAAGCTGTCCGACGAGAACCAGATGACGGTTCGGCTGGCCTACAATCTCTTCACCCAGAAGCCGAAGGAAGAGAAGCAGGACTTCCTGAAATGGACCCAGTCGGTCAAATACAAGCAGGGTAACGACTACTTCCGGCACAATGGTGCGGGCGAGATGCTTGTGTTCTCGGCCGCCGACTTCGAGGATTTCCGCCAGCCCCGTCCGGAGATGGCTCCGGAAATGGAAGGTGAGCTGGAAGAGGTTGTCCGCGTCCTGGCGGAAAACCGTTGGCCGTGGCGTCTGCACGCCACCTATGACGAGACGATCTCCCGTGCCCTCGACGTGTTCGAGAAGGTCGACAGGGACATTCCACTCGAAGGATTGAACTGGTTCTTCGACCATGCCGAGACTATCTCGGATCGCTCGATCGACCGTATCGCCGCCCTCGGCGGTGGCATCGCCACACAACACCGCATGGCATATCAGGGCGAATACTTCGTTGAGCGCTACGGGCACGGCGTGGCGGAAGCGACACCGCCGATCAGGAAGATGCTCGACAAAGGCGTGAACGTCTCGGCCGGCACCGATGCCACCCGCGTCGCCTCCTATAATCCGTGGGTCTCGCTGTCGTGGATGGTGACTGGCAACACCGTCGGCGGCATGCAGCTCTATCCGCGCGCCAATTGCCTCGACCGCGAGACGGCGCTCAGGATGTGGACCGAGAAAGTGACCTGGTTCTCCAACGAGGAAGGCAAGAAAGGCCGCATCGAGAAGGGTCAGTTCGCTGATCTCGTGGTGCCGGACAAGGATTTCTTCTCCTGCGCCGAGGACGAGATCTCCTTCCTTGTTTCGGAGCTGACAATGGTCGGCGGCAAGATCGTCTACGGCGCGGGCGAGTTCAAGACGCTTGACGAGAACGATATCCCGCCCGCGATGCCCGACTGGTCGCCTGTCCGCAAGTTCGGCGGTTATGCGGCCTGGGGCGAACCGGAAGGCGCGGGCGCTCGTTCGCTGCGCCGCACCGCTATCTCTACATGCGGATGCGCCAACGATTGCAGCGTTCACGGCCACGACCATGCCGGAGCCTGGACATCCAAGCTCCCGATAACCGACCTCAAGGGCTTCTTCGGCGCTCTCGGCTGCTCCTGCTGGGCAGTCTGACGAACATTCAGCTCGGGTGGCCAACTGCCGCCCGAGAGTCGCTTTATAATTGCTGTTTTTGCAATTAAATCGAAACTATTGCTGCAATTGTTGGCAATGCCAAAACCAGCAAATATCGCTCCAACCAACACAGCCGCTCGCGGCGAACATACAGGAGCCGACATGACATACCAATCTCAATCATCCAATCCAATCCGGAGCCGCGTCGCAGGCGTCGTCGGATCGCCTGTGGTGCGGACGGCGTCGCTGCTGGCTCTTTGCGCAGCCTACATCCAGGGTCCGCTCACCAAGATCTTCGACTTCAACGGTGCACTGGCTGAGATGGATCATTTCGGTCTGCATCCCGCCGCGTTCTTCGCGATCGCCGTGATCGTATTCGAGCTGATTGCCTCCGCCATGGTGATCTCGGGTTTCCTGCGCTGGGCGGGCGCGCTTGCGCTTTCAGGCTTCACCCTACTTGCAACCTTCATCGCCCTTCGCTTCTGGGAGATGGCGCCTGGGATTGACCGCATCATGGCCACCAATGCCTTCTTCGAGCACCTCGGCCTCGCAGGCGCATTCGTCTTCGTTACAGCATTCGACCTCACCAAGGGAGCAGGCAAATGAGCGCCGCAAAGTCACCCGGGGGAACCTTCGCGCCCCTCGCACAGCCTGTGTTCGCTGTCCTCTGGATCGCGACCGTTATTGGTAACACCGGAAGCTTCATGCGCGATGTCGCAAGCTCCTGGTTGATGACGGATCTGTCCGCATCGCCGGCTGCGGTCGCGATGGTCCAGGCTGCTGGAACCCTGCCGATCTTCCTGCTTGCCATCCCCGCAGGCGTTCTGACCGACATCCTCGATCGCCGCAAGTTCCTGATTGCCGTGCAGGTGCTACTCGCCTCTGTCAGCATGGCGCTGATGGTTCTCTCTCAGACGGGCATGCTTTCCGTCAGCGCGCTGATCGGTCTCACATTCCTCGGCGGGATCGGTGCTGCGCTGATGGGGCCCACCTGGCAGGCGATAGTGCCGGAACTCGTGAAGCGCGGCGACGTGAAGAGCGCAGTGGCGCTGAACTCGCTGGGCATCAACATCGCCCGCTCGATTGGCCCTGCCGCGGGCGGCCTGCTTCTCGCAGCCTTTGGAGCCGGGATCACCTATGGTGCGGACGTGGTCAGCTATATCGTCGTGATCGCAGCTCTTGTCTGGTGGCCGCGGGCAACGAACTCCAACGATGCGCTTCAGGAGAACTTCTTCGGTGCGTTCCGAGCTGGCCTCCGTTACACCCGCGCGAGCGAGCCGCTGCATGTCGTGCTTATGCGGGCGGCGATCTTCTTTGCCTTCGCCAGCGCAGTCTGGGCTCTACTTCCGCTTGTTGCCCGCCAACTCCTCGGTGGTGATGCGAGCTTCTACGGCATCCTGCTCGGTGCGGTCGGTGCTGGTGCGATCGGCGGAGCCTTGGTGATGCCGAAGCTGCGTGAACGCTTGAGCTCGGACGGACTGCTTCTCGGCGCCGCGCTTGTCACAGCAGCCGTCATGGGTCTGCTTGCTCTCGCTCCACCAAAGTGGGTTGCGATCATCGTCCTCCTTTTCCTCGGGGGAGCGTGGATCACGGCGCTGACGACGCTCAACGGCACCGCCCAGGCTGTGCTCCCGAACTGGGTGCGTGGTCGTGGTCTTGCTGTCTATCTGACCGTCTTCAACGGTGCGATGACTGTAGGAAGCCTCGGCTGGGGTGCTGTCGGCGAAGCTGTCGGCATCCAGTCGACCTTGCTCATCGGAGCTGCCGGCTTGCTCATCGCCGGGTCCATCATGCACCGAGTTAAGCTTCCCTCAGGCGATGCCGACCTGGTGCCGTCCAACCACTGGCCGGAGCCGCTTGTTGCCGAACCGATCGCCCATGACCGCGGCCCGGTGCTGATCCTGATCGAGTACAAGGTCGAGAAACAGCACCGCACAGCCTTCCTGCACGCAATCGAACATCTTTCCAGGGAGCGGCGCCGCGATGGTGCCTACGGATGGGGTGTCACTGAGGACTCGGCGAACCCTGAGAAGATCGTCGAGTGGTTCATGGTGGAATCCTGGGCTGAACATCTTCGTCAGCACAAGCGGGTCTCGAACGCCGACGCCGATCTGCAGGGGAAGGTTCTGGCTTACCATGCCGGTCCTGAGAAACCCGTCGTCCGGCACTTCTTGGCAATCAACCGGTCCGCGGCGGCATGACACAGCGGTATGGAGGTGGCAGCTACGGCGGCCGCCGCCAGATCGATTGGCAAGCTAGGCAACCGCAGCGGTCAATTGCCGCTGCGATTGCCGCCAATCCTACCAAAGCAGGCCTTCGCTGCCGAACTCGTCCCAACCGCTCAGCCCGGTCGCGGCGTCGTCAGCGTTCGCATCAGCCTGTTTGACTTTTTCTTGTTTCTTCAGTGAACGCGTCAGCTTCGCATGATAGTCGGCGCGTCTGCGGTTTTCTGCCTTCGTCCTTGCGTCTTCTTCACGCCATTCGTCCACGGCCCCGCGGTCGAGCAGGTCTTCGACAATCCGTGGGTTGAATACGTGGAAGGTGATCCGCCGCGCTCGACCCTGAAGCCGGACGGTTCTCGTTCCAGCGCTTGGAAGACGCCCGTCCTCCAACCAACGCTTCCTTTCAGAGGTCGTTATCCCCAGGATGTCCTCGATCTCGCGAGGAATGATCGGAAGCTTGGCGATATCCTGCAGCGCTTCGGTTACAATCGACGAGGTCGCGCGAAACGCTGTCTTCGAAGACTCCGCCATGACCAGGGTGAGCTCGCCCGACTGCATATTCAGCGACTTTCTGACCGCGGGAGGCAGGCGAGACCGGACCTCTTGCAGGATTCCCTTCACCCTGACAGCCGATCCGAGCGTCGCCGCCACGGGGAGTGACCACTCCCTGATCAGCTCGGGATCATCGCTCTTATTTTTCGTCTTCGTGTTGGGCATACCTGAGCAGATGGGGCCGGAAGCGGCGAGCGTCAACCGGCTGCCTGTCCGATGCCCGCCCTTGGCGCTTCGCACATTCGGGCGATTTTGCTTGATCCACCAGGGCCTATGTGTCCGTTCTGTTAGCCATGGCACCCATCCTGCCGTGAGGGATCAGCCACTTTAAAGCGGCGGGGCCGCTCAAGTCCTTCCACCGCCATCGGCCAGCGATTTGATCGGCTTGACTTCGTACTGCATTGACGGGTTTTACCCTAAGAACGCGGCCATTGAGGACATCGCCGAGGCTCCGACCAACTCCCTCGAGTCTATGTCCACGTTGACGGGCGCCCTTGAAATCTGCGGTGTAAGGAATGCCCGCAACCTAGGCAGAAAGCCGGGGGCCAAGCCGCTGACGTGCAGTAGGTCGGACACTCGAGAGGATCGCCCGTACCGTGACAGGACAACCGATTGCCGGTCGTTGTCTTCCCCTCGCTTGAATAGGGCAGTAGAGGCGCCAATCAACAGAAAGACGCCCACGCCGGAAACGGGGTCCAAATCCCGGCAAGCGTATGGTCAGGGTTTAGGGCAAGCGACAGATGGGCGGCGGTGGGAATATTAGCCGCTCGAGAATGCACAACCGACTTGCTTCGGCATAGGCCTGAGATTGGGTCGGCCGAGATCCGCCAGAACAGACTGGCGGACGTCGCCACTCGGCAGCTGGGCAAAAGCGGTCAGGCTTGATGCCGTATTTTAGGGTAGACCATGTATTTGAAACTTACCTTTCGCGAGTTTCAGATGATCTATTCCGGCGAACGATCTTTGCCGACATTTTCCGCAAGGAAATCTATGAAAGCGCGAATGCGGGCTGCGAGGTGCTCGTACCCGACGAATACTGCGTGGATCAATTCGATGTCTTCAGGATTGTAGTCTTCCAGCACGGGAACGAGTAACCCAGCGTCGATCTCTGGCTCCACATGGAATTGGCCGATCCGGGCCAAACCAACGCCGGCAAGGCACAGCCTGCGTATGGCCATTCCGCTGTTGACCGCGCTGTTGCCGGATACGGGCAACCGATACATCTCGGTCGATCCCGGCGCTCGGAACGGCCACTCGTTGAGTGTTCGGCGGAAATTGAAAGTCAGGCAATTGTGGCCAGCGAGATCGGCCGGTGTCTTTGGTCTGCCATGGGCATCCAGATAGGCGTGAGATGCAACAATGACGCGCCGGCTCTCAAGGAGTTTTCGGGCTTTCAGTGATGAATCTTCCATGGGGCCTGAACGGATCGCAACATCGGTCCGCTCTTCGATCAAGCCAATGACGCCGTCCGTAAGTGATATGTCGAGTTGCACTTCGGAATAGAGTTTGAGGAACTTCGGGACGAGCGGGAGGAGATAGCGTTCGCCAAAGCCAACGGAGGCATTGACCCTGAGGATCCCTCGCGGCGCCATTTTTCCGCCAGACGCGACGATCCGTTCAGTCTCCGCAATGTCGCCCAGGATTCGCCGGGCTCTCTCCAGATAAACTTCGCCTTCCGGCGTGAGCGTCATCGTGCGGGTTGAGCGGACGAGCAGTCGGGTCCCGAGCCGGTCCTCAATTCTGGTGACAAGCTTGCTCACCGCCGAGGGCGAAAGCTTCAGGCGCCGTCCGGCCGCCGAAAAACTCTGCAATTCCGCCGCACTTACAAATACTTCCATTTCACCAGCGCGATTATCCATCGTTCTGTCCTGTGAATTCAATTCAAATCTGATTGTTCAATAGTGCCAATTATCACGAGAGTCCCCTTCAATCATATTGCGGTCAACAACTTCGTCTGACAGCGCTGCTGTCTTTGCAACCGCCACCTTAACGGCGAGCGGAGAGGAATTTATTATGCCTTTAGCAATCTTCGCCTTGACGATCGCGGCCTATGCGATCGGTACCACAGAATTCGTGATTGTCGGTCTTTTGCCGACCGTTGCCACAGACCTCAACATTACCCTGCCGCTTGCCGGGCTTATCGTCAGCGTCTATGCGCTCGGCGTCACCTTTGGCGCGCCGATCCTGACGGCGCTCACCGGCAAAATCGAGAGAAAGCCGTTGCTGCTCGGCCTGATGGCCTTGTTCATCGTTGGCAATACAATCGCGGCGTTGTCGCCGGGCTACGATCTGCTGCTTGTGGCCCGGGTGATCGCCGCCTTCGCCCATGGCGTGTTCTTCTCGGTCGGCTCGACCATTGCCGCCGATCTCGTGCAGGAGAACCGCCGCGCTTCGGCCATTGCCATGATGTTCATGGGCCTGACAGTTGCCATCGTCACCGGCGTGCCACTCGGCACCTATATTGGCCAGATCCTCGGTTGGCGCGCGACCTTCTGGGCCGTTGCCGCACTCGGCGTCATCGCCTTCCTCGCCATTGCAGCCCTATTGCCGCACACGCTCAAAAAGGCGCCGCCGGCAAGCCTGCTCGATCAGCTTCGCGTTCTTGGCTCCGGCCGTCTGCTGATCGTCTTCGCAATGACAGCGCTTGGCTACGGCGGCACCTTCGTCGCCTTCACCTTCCTGGCGCCAATCCTGCAGGAAATCACCGGCTTCTCCGAGGAGAGCGTCAGCCTTATTCTGGTTCTCTACGGCATCGCAATCGCAATCGGCAACATTGCCGGCGGCAGGATCGCCAACCTTAACCCGGTCAAGGCATTGATCGGTCTGTTCATCTTGCAGGCCATTGTCCTTGTCATCTTGACCTTTACCGCGGCCTCGCCGGTTCTGGCGATCGTCACCCTTGCTGCGCTCGGGTTCCTTCAGTTCGGCAACGTGCCGGGCCTCCAGCTCTATGTCGTCAAACTGGCCAAAGAACACCGTCCGGGTGCCGTGGATGTCGCATCGGCTCTCAATATTGCCGCCTTCAATCTAGGCATCGCGATCGGCGCATGGCTGGGCGGTCTGGTCGTGGAATCCCCGCTTGGGCTAGGTGCGACCCCTTGGGTGGGTGCCATCCTGGTTGTCATCGCTCTGTTGCTGACCATGTGGAGCAGCGCTCTCGACCGTCGCGCGGTTCCGGCCCTGAAGACAGCCTAACACAGCGACCCGGCGCGTTGGGCGCCGGGTCGCACCTATCGGATCTCACCCAGGAGAATTCCCATGTCTACGTTGAACGCGGGCCAGTTTTCCGCGCTTGACCGCATCAGCTAGCCGGAGGAGGCCTGACGCCCGGGGGGCGAAATTTCGTTTCTCGGCCGCTGGCGATCAACGGGCGTGGTTTTGAGACGATCGCTGCCTGGCCGAAGAACTGGTTGGCGGCTTTGGACGAAATGCAGATACCGCACGGAAACAAAACGGCGGCTACGTGGTTACTGATCAGACGCGCAGGAGCGTTTCCCTTGCGAGGAAAACTAGCCGTAACGGGAGCAAGACGATTGACACAGCAACACATTGGGCGCTTCTCCTCGGCATATTGACGTTGGCGAGCTGGTTAGCCGGAGGCTTCGCGGCGGTGCTTGGAAACGTGGAGCTTGGTCCTCACGGGCAAAAGGCAGCCGAATATTTGACGCTCGGCTTGAGCGTCACCGGCTTCATCTGCGCCTTCGCAATGGTATTGATCCTGGTGATCCGATGATCTCGATCACCCGAGTGGCCATAGACCCGGCCTTCCCGCGATCGTCGATTATGTCGGCTGCGGGCTGGATGATTGTTCGGGAGAAGGAGCTCTGATCGATCTGCCTATCCGCTACCCCTGGCGTCGTGCGGCGGCCTGCCCGACAGCAGGCGGACGACGAAAGATCGAGACCTGGTTGCGTCCGGCTTCCTTGGCGCGATAAAGCGCCATGTCGGCTTCGTGCTGGAGACTGGCCAACGAAACATCTGTGTCGACAGCCGACTTGAACGCCACGCCGACGCTCAGCGTCACCGAGGGCCCAACGCTGGAGGCCGGGTTCGGCAGGGCAGCCGCTTCCACGCTCTCGCGTATTCGCCTGGCGACTGCGACGGCCTCTTCTTCATCGACATCCGGAAGCACGATGAGAAACTCCTCGCCGCCATGTCGCGAGACGAGATCGCGATCGGCGCGCACGCAGCTCTGGATGATGCCGGCAACCTTGACGAGGCAGCGATCGCCTTCGCTGTGGCCAAGCCGATCGTTCAGGGCTTTGAAGTGATCGATGTCGCACATCAGCATGGCCGCGATGACGCCGGTTTCGCGGCCGTTGCGCCACAGGCCCTCGAGCGTTTCCATCATCCAACGGCGATTGGCGATTCCGGTCAACGGATCGGTTCTGGCCAGCCGCTCCAATCGGGCGTTCGCATCGGCAAGCTCCGCGACGCGGCGCTGATCCCTGCAGTCCAGGAGAAATGTCTTCTGCGCCAGGATGTTCATCGTTCGCCTGGCGACCACCGTCGCGATGATCCCACAGGAAAAGAAAAGGGTCGCGGCGACGACGCTGCCCGCTTCCAAAAGCGGGTTGTGCCATTGAAGGATGAAGTAGAGACAAAGGGCATAACAGGCGATTGCGGTCGTCCAGGCCAGCGGCACGCTGAAGATGGTGATTGCGCTCGTCGCGACGAACAACATGATGCTCAAATGCCGCTCGTAAAATTCGCCGCCGGCAAAAACGCCGACGAGCCCGACCGAGAGGAGAATGAGGGACATTCCCACAAGCAGCGACGCCCGCTGAACGGCCGCCGGCCGCGGCTTGTTCCAGACGACCGCGGTGAAGATTGCTGCCGGCGGCAAAAGGCAGGCGGGCGCAATCATCGACAGAACGATCTGCCGGGGAAGCAGGAGGGCGTTCAGCGCCAGCGTTAGAACATCGACAAATGCGACCCAAATCATCCAGGAGCGGATGACCTTCGCCGTCTGCCGCCACAGCCTTTCATCAAAACGGCGGCGCAGTTCGCCCGTCAGGCGGATATCGCGGGTTCGGCCCGATAAAAGACGTTCGACCTCATCCACCATTGCGCCGGTCAACGGCCGTGGCGGCACAGACCCGGCTGCAGAGGTTTCAGAGGAAGTGCTTTTGGCATCACTCATCTCTGGTTTAACTAGCCGCGATGCAAAGCTCGGCAAGGCTTACGCACTCGCATCGGGATTCGTATGTTGATATTTTGTAAACAAGATTGCGCGCGCGGTCTGGGCCGGATCGTCTCGATCATGCTACCAACTCTTTTCCGAGAGGGGGCAGGATGAGGCTCAAACTGGTTGCAGTTGCGGTCGCGGCGCTGGCGCCGGTGGTTGCGATGCTCGTCTACAACGAAGTCGCGCTTCGCCATCAGCGCAACGAGGAAGTGCGTGCCTCCGCGGCGCAGGCGGCGAGGCAAGCCTCGTCGGAAGTCGAGCGGATTATCGAGGGTCTGCACGCCCTTCTCGTCGCCGTATCCGCCATGCCTTCCGTCCGGCATCTCGACGTCCAGGCTTGCAACGATGCACTGAAATCGGTTGTCGAAAGCATCCCCAACATCCGCACCATCTTCGTCGCCGGCCTCGATGGGCATCCCATCTGCGGAAGCATGGCGTTTCCACAGGGTGTGATGTTTTCCGACCGCGATTACTTCCGGCAGACTCTGGAGACCAAGGACTTCGTCGTCGGCACCTATACGCAGAGCCGCCTTTCCGATCGCCCTGTGCTGCCGCTCGCGATGCCACTGATGGAAGGCGATACCATCAAGGCCATCGTCATCAGCGGAATCCGGCTGGACTGGCTGCAGAATCGCATCACCGAGCGCGGGATTGCTCCCGGCAATGCGGTGACGATCGCCGACGCCAAGGGAGTGATCATTGCCCACGTTCCCTCTCCCGAACAGTTCGTCGGTACGATCTTGGTGGAGGAATACCAACGGCTGATCCACGCCGAACAGCCTGATGTCATCGAGACCACCGGCCGGGACGGAACAGCGCGCATCCTCGGTTATCGCCCGATAGCCTTGCCTTCCAACCCCCTCTATGTCAGCGCCGGCTTCTCGAAAACGGAGGTCTTCGCCCCGATCGACCGGGCGACACTGATGAATACGCTCGCCATCATCGGCGGTGCGCTTTTCGCCTTCGTCGCCGCGATCTTTATCGGTAACCGCTTCATCCTGATACCGATCTCGAGGATCGCCGATGTGATGGAAAGCTGGCGCAGCGGCCAAACGACGGCGCGGACCGGCATGACGGGACCGGACGAGCTGGGGCTCGTCGGCGCAACCTTCGATCGGCTGCTCGACGAACTCGAAGAGCGCAGGCGGCAAAATCAGCAGGCGGAGGAGGAGCGGAGCCTTCTCGTCCGCGAACTGGCGCATCGCGTCAAGAATGGCTTTACGCTCGTGCAGGCGATTGCCAGACAAACCTTTTCGCGGTCCGATCCGGAGAGATACGGTTCCTTCGCCGAGAGGCTCGCAGCCCTCGCCGGCACCTATGACCTCATCCTGTCGCGGGAGGGGTCGGCTTCGCCCATTCGGGATATCCTTTCCGCAGCCCTGCGAGCGCATGTCGCCTCGCAAGCCGAGCGCATTCATCTCGACGGACCGGATGTGGTTCTCCCGGCGGACACCGCCCTGCCGCTCTCGCTCGTGATTCATGAGCTGGCGACCAATGCAACCAAATATGGAAGCCTCGGAAGCGAAAATGGAACGGTCAGCATCGAATGGAAGCACGAGGATGGACGCGTCCTGCTTCTGTGGACGGAAGCCGGCGGACCGCCGGTCTCGACGCCGACGAAAAAAGGCTTCGGCTCGGTGCTGATAGAACGTGCCTTCCCGTCAAAGGCGCAGGCGCGATCCCGCGCGGACTACCGGAGCGAAGGCCTCGTCTTCCAAGTAATATTTTCGATCGCGGAACCGGTTGCCAAAGGCGAAGTTGACCCTCTGAGCCCGGACGTAAAGCATACGAGCTAGACATGAAAAACAAGGTAGTCGTGGTCGAGGACGAAGCTCTGCTGCTGATGATGGCGGTCGCCATCGTCGAGGAGGCAGGCCTTGAGGCGCTCGAGGCACACAATGCCGACGAGGCGCTCATGCTTTTCGAAAGAGTGCCCGGCATACGGATCCTGTTTACCGATATCGACATGCCGGGAAGCATGGATGGCTTGATGCTGGCAAAGGCGGTCCGTGATCGCTGGCCGCCCGTGGAAATCATCATCGTCTCCGGCATGAAGCAGCCGGAGGCGGATGCTTTGCCCGAGCGCGGCATCTTCTTCTCCAAGCCCTATGATACCAGGCAGCTTACCAATGCGCTTGTCAGCATGGCCGCCTAGGGCTTCGGGCCGCGGCATCGGCTGCGCGACTGGAAATGGTGCTGGTCGATGCATCCTTTTGGAATCTCGCGCGTTTTCCCTGCTTCAACAAGGAGACCACCATGTCCAAACGCGAACTCATCGATACAGGCACCGACAAGCGCTACGTCCGTCGCGATGATCAGGGTCGTTTCACCGAGTCGGTCGAGGTCAGCCGCTCGCTCTCGGCAGACAAGCGACGCCGGGCGAAAAATGATGCGAAGCCCGGAGAGGGCGACCGCGGCGATCATCGCGCCAAGAAGCACTGAAGGCGACGATCGAGTCGTCACTCCGCTGAGCGCAGCGGCTGACCGACTATCTTTCTGCCATGGAAGGCCGCTGCAAATCGATGCGGCTGGTGATGACCGGCTGGCCGGAAGCAGGGTCTTTGTCGACAGTCTGCAGTCGAAGCCTGTTCTGCCCGATTTTTTCGATCAGTAGCATTGCGTCTCGGTCGCCGTTGACCAGCCGCGCCCAAGTCACCCGCAGGTTGAGGGCGGTGCCTTTCCTGTTCCCCGCAAGCTTCGACGGCAGTCCTGATGGTCCTACGTAATTGCCGGTATAACCATCCCCGGCGGCCTTTACCGTCGCCGAGAAGGTTCTGGTGAAAACCGCAAGGCCGCGACACTTCCCGCTCATCGATACGGCCGATGTGTCTGCGTCGGATCGAAGGGTGCAGGAGACTTTGAGATTCGGGCCGCCTATTTTGGTCAGCACCATTCCGGTTCCCCTCCAGTCCCCATCCAACGACTGTAGAAATCCCGCCTCCGAGGCAGTTGCCCTGGCCGGCAGGCAGGAGAGCGAGAGCAAAGTCGCGATCAGAGCTGCACGCATGAGATCCCCCCGGGTTGCATGGCCTAACACCTGAGCGGAGCAGATTGTTCCCCGCCGCAGGCTTCGTGCAACCATTGCGGCGGCAGCCTGCTTTCTCGCCTCATTCACTCCCTCGCCTCGACGCGGCATCGATTCTCCGGAGCTTGAAGAAATAACGACGGGCATCGCCGTCGACGAACATCATACCAGCGACCTCGTCGTCTCCCGTCCTGCGGAAATAGTCGGCGATTGGCTGCCTGTCGTAGATCATAGCAGCTGTGGTGAGGTTATCGAAGGTCCGAAGCTTCAGCGACGCGGTCGTACCCCGCGCCCGGAGCGCCTTCTGCAGATAGGAGAACCAGTTCCGGGCGATCCGAGTGCGGCCGAACGGCGCCGCCTTGATGGCCAGGCTGATCGGAAAAATGCCGGGGTCGATCGCCACCAGCCGATCCGACCGCCACTGAAAGAGGAGGGCGTCCGCGCGCATGTCGACGTGAAACCGCTTCCCGAACCAGCCGAGGTTCTCGAGGACGCCGTCGAGCGGGTGATCCGATGGGATGCCCGCACCTCGCCACAGGCCGAGCATCTCGGTCGGCTGGACCGGCGGCAGCGAGGAAAACCAGGCTGTCATTTCGTCCTGTCGCTTAGCGCTCTTCAGCGGCATCATGACCCCGCCTTCGTTGACAACAGGGCTTGCAGCGACACCGGCCTGAGGCCCTGCGCATCGACGCCCACATCGTACTGGCGGGGCAGGGGCTTGAGGCGACCGTGGGAATGTCCGTGCAGATTGATCGACTTCTTACCCATCTTGTTCCAGGTGCGGAACGGATAATGGCACAGGATCAGCAGATGATCGTCCAGCGTCATCTCGCTGTAGTGCTGAATGCTTGTCCATCCCTTCGCCGCGGTCGTCGTCGCGGGATCATTATTCCCAATGATCAGGTGCTTTCGCCCGTTCAGCATCGAAAGGAGCTGGTCACAGTCCCCGCCGCGAGACGACATGAAGTCACCGAGATGCCAGATGTCGTCCTGCGGACCAATAATCTCGTTCCAGTTGCGGATCAGGGTCACGTCATGCGACGTCATGTCGGGAAAGGGGCGTCGGTCGATGCGAAGGACGCGGGGATCTGCGAAATGGGTATCGCCGGTGAAGTAGATCATTTGACAGAGATGGCGCAGCCCGCCCGCTTGGGAAGCCGTTTGCTAATGGCCAGGGGTGGGGATCGATTGCTTGACGTCATCAAAGGACGGGCTGTGCACGACGCGATAGCGCGCTTCGACGAGGTTATAGATCCCGAAGGCCGCCAGTCCGATTGCGACGGCGATATAGAGGATCGAGCCGAAAGGAAGCTGTCTCACCCATTCGAGCGCGTCCGCCATGCTGCCTGCCTGCTGAGGATCAACGCGAAACCCTGCATAGGCGAAGAAGATTCCGCTGATCACGAAGACGACGCCGCGGGCGACGAGGCCGTATACGCAGACCGAGGTCACCACGCCGCTGACGTCCGCAAGTCTGAGATAGCGCTCGAATTTCTTGCTGATGCCCTTGGCTGCCGTCACGACCCCGCCGATGATGAAGCCGAGGCCGACGGCTACGGCAAGATAGGCGCCGAACGGCTGCGACATGATCCATTCTGCCAACCCTTTCTCACCAGATTGCTGGCTCCCGCCGCCGCTGAAGAGTGCGTGACCCAGCGCATAACCGGCAAGGCCGAGATAGACGACGGCGCTGCCGAAGAAAACCGTGCGGATGGCGATGGCCTTGGCGTCGCGGCCATGGCCGTCGCTGTCGGCGAGCGACTGCGCCAGTCGCCAGGCGACGAAACCGAGAAGTCCGATGCCGATGAGCCCAACCCAGACGCGGCCGAAGGGCTGTGCGAGAAGCGTCGAAAGTGCCGACTTCGTTTCCGGCTTCCCCCCGGCGACGCCGGAAAAGAGGGCGAGGCCCGCCACAAGGAGGAATACGACGCCGCGCGCCACATAGCCGCTCTTGGCAAGCAGGTCGAAACGAAATTCTTTGGGCATGATATTCTCCGCGCGTCTGTGTGGCTGTCACCTCTAACGCGCCACCGCGTGGAAAGTTGTCATCGAGGAAAGACCATGATCATTGAGGGGGGCGTCGATGCCGGTCCGTAGCGCCGGGCTTCTCATCTACCGCCTTTGCGAGACGAGGCTGGAGGTCCTGCTCGTCCATCCCGGCGGTCCCTTCTGGGCGAAGAAGGACGAGGGCGCATGGTCTATTCCGAAAGGTTTGATCGAAGCCGGCGAAGACGAATTGTCGGCAGCGATCCGGGAGGCGCAGGAGGAGCTCGGCGTCGAAATTCAAGGAAGCTTCGCCCCGCTCGGTGAATATCGCCAACCCGGCGGAAAAGTGGTGGTCGTCTGGTCGGTGGAGGCGAACGCGGCGCTTGATGTCGAGACGGTGCGGAGTTCGGAGTTTCAGATCGAATGGCCACCACGATCGGGCCGCATCCAGGCTTTTCCCGAGGTCGATCGCGCGGGATGGTTTCCTACCCCAGAAGCTGAGATCAAAATTCTCAAGGGCCAGCTCCCCATGCTTGCCGATCTCGTTACGCAGCTCGGTCGAGACCAGTGAACCGGAGTCTCAGCCATGATTCTGCTTCGACAAGCCGAGGCTGCAAATGCCTCAATCGACCCCGGTGATCTCGGGAGTGAAGGCGATAATTTTTTCGGATATCTGACTTCCGTCGCCGCTGCTCGCAGCGAGCAGAAGCGCAGCAGCGACTTCGCCCATCTGACGCCGTGGCGAAATCGAAGTCGCGATCCTGACGGGGAGGGCGCTGGCGACATCCAGCCCATTGAATCCGGCGATCAGGATTTCCGCAGGGCTGGAAATGCCGAGTTCCAGGCACGCAAAGACGCCGCCGGTTGCCATGTCGTCGTTGGAATAATAGATGCAGTCGAGATCTCTCGTCGCCGCGAGCATCGACATCGACAGCCGCTTGCCGTGCGCCACCGAGGAATAGGCGGCGTTGAACCGCTCGTCCACGAAAGAAAGGCCGCTCTCGCGCAGCACTTTCTCGAAGCCGGCTTTCCGCTTGCCGGCGCGCAGATCCCTGTCGATCGCGCTGCCGATATACCCGAACCGCCGCCGGCCGGCCGCCAACAGCGCTTTTGCCATCTCTTCTCCGGCCTTGCCATGAGATAGACCGACGTTGAAATCGATGGGGGTACCGTCGAGGTCCATCAGTTGGATGACGGGAATCGCGGCATTCTGCAGCATTCTCACCGTTTCTGCCGGCTGATCGAGACCCGTCACGATGATGGCGGCAGGGCGCCAGGAGAGCATGTCGCGAATGATCTCGCGCTCCTTCGCCATATCATAATCGGAGATGCCGAACACCGCCTGCATGCCTGATCCTCGCAGCCCGGCCGAAATGCCCGCCAGCATTTCGGGAAAGACGATGTTGGACATGCTGGGAACGACGACGGCGACAAGATTGGTGCGCTGCGACGACAGTGAGAGCGCCAGCCGGTTGCCGACGTAATTTAACCGCTCGGCCTGCTCAAGCACTTTTTCGCGGGTCTCCTTGGAGACGTCGGCGGCGCCGCGAAGAGCGCGCGATGCCGTCATCTTGCTGACGCCGGCCGCAGCGGCAACTTCTTCCAGTGTCGATTTATGCATTGCACCGACCCCATCGTCGAACTGCCTCGCCAGCGGGCAACGTCAAATTCATAGGCCTTTTTCAAAAAAAGGAAAACACTCACTACTTGACAGGAAACGCAAAAATGGGCGTTGTTACCGATACCGGTATCGATAACAGCTATCGGAAACGGGAGGAGAAGCCATGCGGACGAATGACAAGACCGCTGTCTCGGATCATGTCCGATGCGCTGAGCGGGCAGGGCACCTGAGGGTCTGATATCCGACACATGTACGATTGCTGGTGCCTCCGGATCGGTCAAGGACTTGACCCGCAGGTTGCAAATCTATCTGAATTCGATCGGGCATAGTCCGATCAGGCCGGTCCCGGATCGCCGTGACACTGGCCAGGAGTGAGCGCACGAACCATAGGACGCGCAGCGCGATCTTGATCGAATACACCGGCCGACGGGAGGAAGAGCCGATATGCATGTGATGATTCTGGGCGCCGCCGGCATGGTTGGCCGTAAGCTGGTTGAGAGGATTGAGCGTGAGCCGCTCACTTTCGGCCGGCCTGTCACCCGGCTGACCCTGGCAGACGCTTTTCCGCCGCCGGTGCCGGAAGCGCTCCGGTCCGTGACCACCGCGCTGACGGTGGATCTCGCCGGCGCCGGCGCGGCCGACCGGCTGATCGAGGGCCAGCCGGAACTGATCTTCCATCTGGCCGCCATCGTATCGGGTGAGGCCGAAGCGGATTTCGACAAGGGCTACGCGGTCAATCTCGACGGCACGCGCGCCCTGTTCGATGCAATCCGCCAGCTCGGCCTCAAGACCACCTACGTCCCGCGCGTCGTCTTCGCCTCTTCGATCGCCGTCTTCGGCACGCCGTTTCCGGAGGTCATTCCCGACGAATTCTTCACCACGCCGCTGACGAGCTACGGCACCCAGAAGGCGATTGCCGAACTGCTGCTTGCCGATTATTCCCGCCGTGGCATCTTCGACGGCATTGGCATCCGGCTGCCGACCATCTGCGTGCGCCCCGGCGCACCGAACAAGGCGGCCTCCGGGTTCTTCTCCAACATTCTGCGCGAGCCGCTCGTCGGCAGGGAAGCCGTATTGCCGGTCAGCGACAGCGTGCGGCACTGGTTTGCCAGTCCGCGCGCGGCCGTCGGCTTTTTCGTCCATGCCGCGACGATCGATACGACGAGGATCGGCGCGCGCCGCAACCTGACCATGCCGGGCCTTTCCGCGCTGGTCTCCGAAGAGATTGACGCACTGCGCCGAATGGCCGGCGACAAGGCGGTCGCCCTCATCAAACGCGTGCCCGATCCGGTGATCGAACGCATTGTCGCCGGCTGGCCGACGCAGTTCGATGCGACGAGGGCTTCTGCGCTCGGTTTTACGGCGGAAACGAGCTTCGACGAAATTCTGCAGGTGCATATCGAGGATGAACTCGGCGGGAGGATTGCGTGAGCACAGCGGCGAGCGGAGAAGCAAGGATCGCGCTTGTCACTGGCGGTGGCACCGGCGTCGGGCGCGCCATATCGAGGGGACTCGGCGCTGCCGGCTACAGGGTCGTGATTTCAGGACGACGGGCCGATGTGCTTGAAAAGGCCGCGAGTGAGCTAGGCAGCGAAACGGGGGCCGAGTTTTTCGCAGCTCCCGCCGATGTCGGCGACCCCGCTTCGGTGCGGACTCTGTTCGATGCGATCTCGGAGAGATACGGACGGCTCGACCTCCTGGTCAACAATGCCGGCGTCACCGTGCCCGGCGTGGCCCTCGAAGAGGTTTCCTTCGAGCAGTGGAGCGCCATCGTCGCCGCCAATCTCACCGGCGCCTTTCTCTGCACCCAGCAGGCCTTCCGGCTGATGAAGAACCAGACCCCGCGCGGCGGGCGCATCATCAACAACGGCTCGGTCTCGGCCACGACACCGCGCCCGAATTCCGCGCCTTACACCGCCACGAAGCACGCCATCACGGGCCTGACCAAATCCACCGCCCTTGACGGGCGCGAATTCGACATCGCCTGCGGCCAGATCGATATTGGCAATGCCGCCAGTGACATGACGACGAAAATTGCGGCCGGCGTGCTGCAGGCGAACGGCAGCATCGCCGCGGAGGCGACGATCGATCCGGCCCATATTGCCGACGCGGTCGTCTACATGGCCAGCCTGCCGCTCAGCGCCAATGTACTGACCATGACTGTCATGGCGACGAAAATGCCCTTTGTCGGACGGGGGTGAATCGGCGGGCTGCCGCCGGCTGAAAACGACATATATGCAGTGCTCATGATCTGGGAGGAGGGAGTATGGCAAACGTTCAATTCGCGGATGTCCGGAAATCGTTCGGTGCGCATCCTGTCATCAAGGGAGTGGACATCGATATCGCCGACGGCGAATTCGTCATCCTCGTCGGCCCTTCGGGCTGCGGCAAGTCCACGCTTCTGAGGATGCTGGCAGGGCTCGAGAACATTTCCGGCGGCGAGATCAAGATCGGCGGGCGCGTGGTCAACACGCTGCCGCCGAAGGACCGCGACATTGCCATGGTGTTCCAGAATTATGCGCTCTACCCGCATATGACGGTGGAGCAGAACATGGGCTTCTCGCTCATGCTCAACAAATCGCCGAAGGCGGAGGCCGAAAAGCGGGTGAAATATGCCGCTGGCATCCTCGGCCTCGACAAGTTGCTCGACCGTTATCCGCGCCAGCTTTCCGGCGGTCAGCGCCAGCGCGTCGCCATGGGCCGCGCCATCGTGCGCAATCCGGAGGTCTTCCTGTTCGATGAGCCGCTGTCCAACCTCGATGCGAAACTGCGCGTCGCCATGCGCGCCGAGATCAAGGAACTGCATCAGCGCCTGAAAACGACGACCGTCTACGTCACCCATGATCAGATCGAGGCGATGACGATGGCCGACAAGATCGTCGTCATGCATGACGGCATCGTCGAGCAGATCGGCAGCCCGCTCGAGCTCTACGACCGCCCCGCCAATCTCTTTGTCGGCGGCTTCATCGGCTCGCCGGCGATGAACATGATCCACGGCAGACTCGATCCGGAGAACCCCAGCCAGTTCGTCGCCGCCAACGGCACGCGGCTGCCTGTCGCCAATCCACCGGCGAGCGCTATCGGCCGCGACCTCGTCTACGGGCTGCGCCCCGAATACATCTCGCTCGATCCCAACGGACTGCCGGCCGAGATCGTGGTGATCGAACCGACCGGCTACGAGACGCATCTGACCGTCCGCCTCGGCGGCAGCGATGTCAGCTGCGTCTTCCGCGAACGTGTCGATGCCCGCCCGGGCGAAGCCATCCGGGTGGCGATCGACGCCAAGCATGTCCATCTCTTCGACGCCGAAGGCGGCATGCGATTGACCGACTGACGCCGGCGGGACAAGGGGAGAGGAGGAGTCTCCCGTTCCGCCGGAGCGCAAGCATTCGAGGGGTGAGCCCCCACGGGAGCACAAGCTTTCCGTATCGCGGATGCCAGGCCGCCGTTCACCAAGCGGGAGGTGAATGCCGGAGAATTGCTCCCGCTGTTTCAATGAGGAGGAATCTCATGACGATCAAGAGACGTGAATTTCTTGCTGCATCGGCAGCCGTTGCCGGTGTCGCAGGTCTCGGCATCAAGCCGTCCTTTGCGCAGGCCGAACCGACCTACACGCCGGAAAGCGGCGCCAGCCTGCGGTTGCTGCGCTGGACGCCTTTCGTGAAGGGCGATGAGGAGGCCTGGCTTGCCAATACCAAGAAGTTCACTGAAGCCACCGGCGTGGAAGTGCGCATCGACAAGGAGAGCTGGGAGGACATCCGTCCGAAAGCCGCCGTTGCCGCCAATGTCGGCTCCGGTCCGGATCTCATCATGTGCTGGTTCGACGACGCGCATCAATATCCGGACAAGCTGGTCGATCTCACGGAACTCGGCAACTATCTCGGCAACAAGTACGAAGGCTGGTACGACGGCCTGAAGGGTTACGCCACCCGTGACGACAAGTTCATCGCCATGCCGCTGACGACGATCGGCAATGCCGTGGTCTATCGCGACAGCCATGTCAAGGCGGCCGGCTTCAACGAATTCCCGAACGATACCGCAGGCTTCCTCGAGCTTTGCAAGGCGATGAAGGCAAAGGGCACGCCCGCCGGTTTCCCGCACGGCAAGGCGGTCGGCGACGGCAACAACTATGCCCATTGGCTGCTCTGGAGCCATGGCGGCAAAATGGTCGACGAAAGCGGCACGGTGACGATCAACAGCCCGGAAACGCTCGCCTCGATCAACTATGCCAAGGAACTCTACGCGACCTTCATTCCGGGCACGGAAAGCTGGCTGGATGTCAACAACAACCGCGCCTTCCTCGCCGGCCAGGTATCGCTGATCGCCAACGGCGTCTCGGTCTATTACACGGCCAAGAACGATCCGAAGCTCGCCGAGATCGCCAAGGACATCCGCACGACGAATTTCCCGATCGGACCGGTCGGCAAGAGCGTCGAGCTTTTCCAGACGAGCTCGCTCCTGCTCTTCAAGCACAGCAAATATCCGGAAGCCGCCAAGGCCTACATCAAGTTCATGATGGAAGCCGATCAGATGAATGCCTGGATCCAGGGCTCCAGCGCCTATTGCTGCCAGCCGCTCAAGGCCTTCGCCAAGAACCCGATCTGGACTGCCGACCCGGTCCACGCGCCCTATGCGCTCGCCTCGGAAAAACTGCGCCCGAACGGTTATGCCGGCCCGCTCGGCTACGCCTCGGCGGCGACCATGGCGGACTACGTGCTGGTCGACATGTATGCCGCCGCCGTCACCGGCCAGAAGTCGCCCGAGGACGCGATGAAGGAAGCCGAGCGCCGGGCAAATCGCTACTACCGCGTCTGATCCGGAGCCGGGACATGCGGCATGCCTGGTATCCGGCATGCCGCGAGCTCCTCAAGGACTGAATGCAATCTGGAGATAAGCAATGTCGACCTTGAACTCGGGGGATAAGCGCGGCCCCTCGCTGATGCAGAACAACAACGTGCTCGGCTTCCTCTTCATGCTGCCGGCTGCGGTGTTCCTTGTTTGCTTTCTCACCTATCCCCTGGGGCTCGGCGTCTGGCTTGGTTTTACCGACACGCGGATCGGCCGGGACGGCATCTTCGTCGGCCTGGAGAACTATGAGTTCCTGGCCGATGACGCGGTTTTCTGGCTGTCGGTCTTCAACACCATTCTTTACACGGTCATCGCCTCGGCGCTGAAATTCGCGCTCGGCCTCTGGCTGGCGCTGCTCCTGAACCAGCACCTTCCGTTCAAATCCTTCTTTCGAGCGATCGTGCTGTTGCCGTGGGTGGTGCCGACGGTGCTTTCGGCGCTGGCCTTCTGGTGGATCTACGATTCCCAGTTCTCGATCATCTCGTGGTCGCTGATGAAGCTCGGGCTGATCAGCGCGCCGATCAACTTCCTCGGTGATCCCACCAATGCGCGGATATCGGTCATCGTCGCCAATGTCTGGCGCGGCATCCCCTTCGTGGCGATCTCGCTGCTTGCCGGCCTGCAGACCATTCCGGCCTCGCTGCAGGAGGCGGCCTCGCTCGACGGCGCCACGAGCTGGCAGCGCTTCCGCTATGTGACGCTGCCGATGCTGACACCGATCATCGCCGTCGTCATGACCTTCTCAGTGCTCTTCACCTTCACGGATTTCCAGCTGATCTACGTGCTGACCAAGGGCGGGCCTGTTAACGCCACGCATCTGATGGCCACACTCTCCTTCCAGCGCGGCATTCCGGGCGGGCAGCTCGGCGAGGGGGCGGCCATCGCCGTCGCCATGATACCCTTCCTGCTCGGCGCCATCATGTTCAGTTTCTTCGGTCTGCAACGCCGCAAATGGCAGCAGGGCGGACAGGATTGAGGAGCAAACCATGTCGACCAATCTCAAACCCGCCGATGAGGTCCTGACCGACAATGCCGAGGGCATGAGCTATCTGAACCGCCTGCCGCGGCGCGTGGCGATGCTCTACCTGCCGATGGCCGTCTTCGTCTTCGTGCTGCTCTTTCCCTTCTACTGGATGGCGATCACCGCCGTGAAGCCGAACGAACAGCTGACCGACTACAACAATTACAGCCCCTTCTGGGTGGTCGGGCCGACGCTCGACCACATCAAGTACCTCTTCCTCGAGACATCCTATCCCGGGTGGCTGTGGAACACGATGCTGGTGGCCGTGGGGTCGACGGCGCTGTCGCTGGTCGCCTCGGTGTTCGGCGCCTATGCGATCGAGCGTGTGCGCTTCACCGGCTCGCGCCAGATCGGCCTCGTCATCTTTCTCGCCTATCTTATTCCGCCGTCGATCCTGTTCATCCCGCTCGCCTTCATCGTCTTCAAGCTCGGCATCTACGATTCGCGGCTGGCGCTGATCTTCACCTATCCGACGTTCCTCATTCCCTTCTGCACCTGGCTGCTGATGGGCTATTTCCGCTCGATCCCGTTCGAGCTCGAGGAAAGCGCGCTGGTGGACGGTGCCAACCGCTGGCAGATCCTGGTCAAGATCATCCTGCCGCTTGCCGTGCCGGGCCTGATCTCGGCCGGCATCTTCGCCTTCACGCTCTCCTGGAACGAGTTTATCTACGCGCTGACATTCATCCAGTCCTCTGAGAACAAGACCATTCCGGTCGGCGTCCTGACCGAACTGGTGCGCGGCGACGTCTTCGAATGGGGATCGCTGATGGCGGGTGCGCTTTTCGGCTCGCTGCCGGTCGTTATCCTCTATTCGTTCTTCGTCGACTATTATGTGTCTTCGATGACAGGCGCGGTGAAGGAGTGATCTGAACCCTTCAACCTTATCTCGCCAGCATACGCGCAAGCATATGTCTGATATGGTCCTGAGCACCGTAGAAAATCGCAGCAATAACGATCTTGCGATTATTTTCTACGGGCAAGAACCAGACCGCCGTCTTGTCCCTCCGAAGAAAACGGATGCCAGGGTAAATGTCGGGGCGCAATGTCCCGATATAAGGCGTATCGACGAGACGGTCGATTTCGACACGCGATTTACGGATTCGTTCAGCGGTACGCTCCAAAGCCTCGTCAGGCGAGTCTCCGAGTTCGACATAGGAGTCGAAGAGATGATCACAAATCAACTCAAAATCGCGTTCGACATCCTCGGAATATTCAAGGGTCCACACGATCAGCCCGCCGCTTCCGGTCGATCATTGTCTCGACGCGGCTTTCCATTTCCGTCGTGGAAATCCTCGGGCCGTTCAAACGCCGCTGGATTAATTCGTGAAGCGCTGCCGTTTCGACGGTCTCGCTTTCCGTCTTTACGCGGAGAAGCTCTAGGCCCTGCTGAAGAACGGAACTCATGCTGGAATACCGGCCGCTCTCCACCAGCGACCGGGCAAACGCGTCCTGCTGGTCGGTCAGCGAGATCGACGATTTGACACTCATCGGTTTATCTCCATCGAGCCGAGTTTGCTACTCAGTAGCACATTTGTCGACGTGACGAAAGCTTTCATCTGTCGTCATTGAAGGCAGGCCCCACCATTGGCCGTTTTTGCTACTAAAACCGCACTTTCCAGAGAAACGAGTTTCGTCTGCTTTACAGCCACGGGCAATATTGTGCCAAGAGAGTCTCCGCAACGACCGATACGATCAACTCTTTACAACTAACATGTCAGTCTGCTACACCTGACTCATTAGCCGGGAGGAACAAAGTTGACATCAAGATTCGGGCTGTCCGTCGCTCTCGCCACGCCGTTCGATAGCGATGGCAATATTGCGATCGAGGCGATGATCGCGCAAGCGCGGCGCTGTCTTGCCGCCGGGTGCTCCAGCGTGACGCTGTTCGGGACGACAGGTGAGGGGTCTTCCATCGGGAATGGCGAACGGGAACGCATAGTGGCAGCCTTTCTCGATGCCGGCATCGCACCGGGCAACATCATCGTCGGCGTGTTGGTCGATGCCGCAGAGGATGCGGCGATGCAGGCCGGTCAGGCTCTTTCCCTGGGCGCCCGCAACATCCTTCTTGCCCCGCCGTCCTATTTCAAGAACGTCAGCGACGACGGCGTCTTCCAGTGGTTCTCAGCCGTATTCGCCCTGTTGGGCGACAAGGCCCGCGATATCATCGTCTACAATCTTCCCTCCGTGACCATGGTGCCGCTGAGCGTATCGCTGATCGGCCGACTGCGGACCGCCTTTCCCCATATCGTCACAGGCGTCAAGGATTCCTCCGGCGACTGGCCCTATACGGAGGCGCTTCTTAAAGCGCATAGTGATCTCATCATCCTGGTCGGGGACGAGCGGCACCTCGCAAGGGCCGTGCGGCTTGGCGGCCAGGGCGCCATATCGGGCATGGCGAATTTTGTGCCCCGCGAACTCAAGCCGGTGGCCGAAGAGGGCAGGGACGATACTCGCGTTGCCGATTTCGTCCTTGAATTGCTGAAACACCCAGTCATTCCGGCCGTGAAGACGATGATCGCGCGTACGACCTTGGAGGAGATTTGGGTTGCGGTTCGTCCGCCGCTCGTTTCATTATCCGGCGAAGCGCAGGCACAGCTTGCCCTTGCTTTTGACCGTCTTTTTCAATCGAAAGCCGCATAGGTCAGCCATGTTTGCGGGGGAGGCGATGAACGAAACGGAAGAGCAGCCGACACTGCGGGAAAAGGCCTATGCAAGTTTCACGCGCCACCTGCTGGCCCGTGACGTGCGTCCCGGCCAGTTCGTGTCGCAGCGCCGGCTCGTCGAGCTGACCGGGCTGACGCTTGGCGCCATCCGGGAGCTCATCCCGAGGCTTGAGGCGGAGGGGCTGATCAAGACCGTGCCGCAGCGCGGTTTGCAGATCGCTCACATCGATCTCAACCTCATTCGCGAGGCGTTCCAGCTGCGCGTCTTCCTGGAGAAGGAGGCCGTGGCGCTGTTTACCAAATCCGCCTCGGACGAGACGATCGCAAATCTCCTGAAACAGCACCGGGATATCGCCGACGCCATTCGAAGCGGCAACGCGTCGCATGAACTGGAGCTGCACGCGCAGGCCGTCGACTGGGGCATGCACGACGCCTTTATCGATGCGCTTGGAAATACCATCATCTCGAACGCCTACCGCGTGAACTCGATCAAGATGCGCCTGATCAGCCAGGACCGGTTTCGCATCGACGGTCACGTCGGACCCGTGATGGGCGAGCACCTGAAGGTGCTCGAGGCGATCGAGCGCCGGTCGGTGGAGGACGCCGTCAACAGCCTTGTCGCACACATCAACGGTGCAAGGGATCGTGCGCTGAGGATCTAATCGGGAATAAGCAGCCGGAGGTGAGGAGATCGCCGGCGCAAAAGGAGGAGGACTCACATGCCATCATTCTTCAATCCGTCGCGCAGAGAATTTCTGGCGGGTACGGCCGCGCTCGGGGCGAGCAGCATGCTCGGTATGCGCCCGGCCGCCGCCGCGGTCGACTGGAAGCGCTTTGCCGGAACCACGCTTGAGGTCAATCTGGTCAAGAGCCCGCGTAGCGAAATCCTGACCAAGTACCTGTCCGAGTTCGAGGAACTCACCGGCATCAAGCTCAATGCCGAGGCAACGCCCGAACAGCAGCAGCGCCAGAAGACGACGATCGAGCTCAGCTCCGGCAAGCCGAGCTTCGACGTCGTGCACCTCAGCTACCACGTCCAGAAGCGGCAGTTCGAGAAAGGCGGCTGGCTTGCCGATATCAGCGGCTTCCTCAAGGACGCCTCGCTGACCGAACCGTCTCTCACGGAAAGCGACTTCGCCGAAGCAGGCCTCGCCTTCGCCAAGGATAGCGACGGCGTTCTGCGCTCCCTTCCCTTCTCGGTCGATTACTGGATCATCTACTGGAACAAGGCGCTGTTCGAGAAGAAGGGGCTTGCCTATCCCCAGAGCTTCGAAGAACTGGCAAGTGCGGCCGAAGCGCTTACCGACTCGTCGACCAACACCTACGGCTTCGTCGCCCGAGGCCTGAAGAACGCCAACACGCCGGTCTGGACGACGCTGCTGCTCGGTTATGGCTCGAGCCCGCTCGGCCCGGACGGCAAGCTGCGCACGACGTCACCCGAAGCGATCGATGCGGCCAAGCTTTACCAGAGGCTGATGACCAAGACCGCCCCTCCCGGCGTCTCCGGCTTCAACTGGGCCGAGGCGCAGTCGGCCTTCCTGCAAGGCAAGATCGGCATGTGGCTCGATGGCGTCGGTTTCGCCCCGCCGATCGAGAATCCGGAAAAGTCGCGCGTCGTCGGCCAGGTCGGTTACGGCATCATGCCGAAAGGACCGAAGGCGCAAGCCGCAGGCACGTTCGGCGACGGCCTCGGTGTGGTCGCGGCAAGCCAGAAAAAGGAAGCCGCCTACCTGTTCTGCCAATGGGCGATTTCGCACGACATGGGCGCTCGCCTGCTGCAGGCCGGTGCCGGCGTTCCGTTCCGCCAGTCCGTACTTGAGGACGCCAAGGTCCGCGAAGGCGTCAAGATGCCGGGCACATGGCTGGATGCCGTTGCCGGCTCCGGCAAGATCTCGCAGCTCGCCCTACCGGTCATCATTCCGGTCACCGAGTTCCGCGACATCTATGGCGTCGGTCTCACCAACATGATCGGCGGCGCCGATCCTGAAACCGAACTGAAGACGGCGACGGCACAATTCGAACCCGTCCTGGCGAAAAGCGAGGGATAATGGCCTCGGCAGGCATCGAAACGGCCGCTATGGCCAAGGCGTCGAAAGGAAGGAGCAAACCGGATCGGTTTGCTCCCAACTACTGGCCATTCGTCATCCCGGCGCTCATCGTCATCTCAGCCGTCATCGTCTTTCCATGGGTGTTTACGGTGTGGATGAGCGTCAACAGCTGGACGCTCGGTCAGTCGCAGGTCTTTGCGGGGCTGGACAATTATATCAGACTCGCCACCGACGTGCGCTTCTGGGAGTCACTGTGGCATACGGTGCTCTATACGACGCTTTCCGTGGTGGTTCCCCTTTTCCTGGGGACGCTCGCCGCGCTGATCTTCGATGCCCAATTCCCGCTGCGCGGTCTCATTCGAGGCATATTCGTGATGCCGATGATGGCGACGCCCGTCGCCATCGCGCTCGTCTGGACGATGATGTACCATCCGCAACTCGGCGTGCTCAACTATCTCCTCTCTTTCGTCGGCATCGGCCCGCAGGAGTGGATCTACAATCAGCGCAGCGTCATTCCCTCGCTGGTCCTGGTCGAAAGCTGGCAGTGGACGCCGCTCGTCATGCTGATCGTGCTCGGCGGCCTGGCCGCGGTTCCGCGCGAACCTTACGAGAGCGCTGAGATCGACGGCGCCAATGTCTGGCAGAAATTCCGCTATCTGACGCTGCCGATGATCGCGCCGTTCCTGATGATCGCCGTGATCATCCGCAGCATCGATGCGGTGAAGAGCTTCGACATCATCTATGCCATGACCCAGGGCGGTCCCGGAACGGCATCGGAAACGATTAACATCTATCTCTACAATACGGCGTTCGCCTATTACGACATCGGCTATGGCTCCGCCATGGCGGTCGTCTTCTTCATCCTCATCGTGCTGCTCTCCTTCGTCCTGATGATGATCCGGCAGCGCGTCAACTGGTCCGACGGGGAGGCACGCTGATGAAGCGCAAGACGCTCGACCGCATCGGACTGCTGTTCGTCGCGCTGGTGATGATCTCGCCGGTCGTGCTGTTCTTCCTCTGGATGATCTCGCTGTCGCTGAAATATGAGATCGACAACGGCGCCTATCCGCCGATCTTCATCCCGGAACGTTTCGCCTGGTCGAACTATGTGAAGGTCTTCGAGGAGAACAACTTCTTCCTCTATCTCTGGAATTCACTGCTGGTGACGGGTGCCGCTACGCTTCTGGCGCTGTTGATCGGCGTGCCGGCCGGATACGGCATCGCGCGTCTGAAGGCGGAGAAGTCGGCGATGGTGATCATGATCGCGCGCATGACGCCGGGCCTGTCCTTCCTCATTCCGCTCTTCCTGCTGTTCCAATGGCTGAACCTGCTCGGTACGCTGATGCCGCAGATCATCATCCATCTCGTCGTCACCGTGCCGATCGTCGTATGGATCATGATCGGATATTTCGAGACGACGCCGATGGAGCTGGAGGAGGCGGCAAGCATCGACGGCGCGACGCCCTGGCAGGTTTTCCGCCTGGTCGCCCTGCCGATTGCGAGGCCCGGCATCGTCGTCGCCTTCATCCTGTCGGTGATCTTCTCCTGGAACAATTTCGTCTTCGGCATCGTGCTCGCCAGCCGCGAGACACGCACGCTGCCGGTCGCCGTCTACAATATGCTGTCTTTCGAACAGGTCAGTTGGGGACCGCTCGCGGCAGCCGCGCTGATCGTCACCTTGCCGGTGCTGATCCTGACCGTGTTTGCGCAACGGCAGATCGTCGCCGGTCTGACGGCAGGCGCCGTCAAGTGAGCATGTGAGACGACCGCCGATGACTTCCTCTGCCTTCGGCCCGCCGCCCGGTCCACCACGCCGCGTGCTCTGCATCGGCGCAGCGGTGCTCGACACCCTGTTCCGCGTTCGCTCATTGCCCACGGGCCAGGGCAAGATCTTGCCCTATGAGATGCTGCAAGTCGCCGAAGGCATGGCGTCGAGTGCGGCATTCGCAGTCGCCCGGCTTGGCGGCTATGCCAGCCTCTGGGGCGCGGTTGGCAACGATACGACGGGCGAACGCATCCTTTCCGACCTCGGGAATGACGGCATAGACACGAGCGGCATGACGGTTGTGCAGGGCGCCCGCTCGGCCGTCTCGACGATCCTCATCGATGATCAGGGCGAACGCCTGATCGTGCCTTTCTACGACGAGCGGCTCCACAATACAGTGAGGCTGGTCACCGAGCAGGAGATGTCTGCTTTCGATGCGGTGCTTGTCGATGTCCGATGGCCGAAGCTTGCACTGCGGGCGCTGATCGCAGCTGGCAAGGCGGGCAAACCCGCCATACTGGACGGCGACGTTGCCGGCGAGGGCGTCATCGAGATGCTGGCGCCGGCCGCCAGCCACATCGTGTTTTCACAGCCTGCGGCCGAGCGGCTTGCCGGGACGGCGGATCTCGTCGAGACCGTCGGCCTGCTAAAACGGAAATTCGAACATGCCTTCATCAGCGTTACGGCTGGCGAAAACGGGTCCCTGTGGTTCGACGACCCAAGCGGCGACATCCGTCACCTCGCCGCGCCGAAAGTGAGAACCATCGACACGCTTGCGGCCGGTGACATCTTCCACGGCGCCTTCGCGCTGGCAATCGCAGAAGGCCTGCCGATCGAAGAGACGATGCGATTGTCATCGATGGCGGCGGCTCTCAAATGCCAGGTGTTCGGCGGACGCATCGGCGCACCCACGCGAGCAGAGGCGTGCGATGCTCTACGGGATTGGAACGTCCGCGTTTCCCAGAAAGCGAGTGATATCAAGTTCAGATGAGGCGGGACATCGTGGTCCTCGCCGACCGCGAATTGCGCCTCCGCTGCAGGATCGCGTTGCTGGTGAACTCGCTGCCATTGTCGCTGACGATCATCTTCGACACGAGGATTCGGGCGCCTCTCCCTCAGGCTCGGGACACCGTCGCGGAGCACCGTGGATACCACTTTGAGCCTCGGTTCACGTGCGTGACCGGCAATTGATTTCGCGGAACGTCTCGTTCAATTCGCTATCGCAGGATGTAAGATACCGCTATCCGCGAGCAGCAATCTTTCGGGTGGGCATGCGCATTCAGCAACTGGCGAACACGCCACATCCTGCCCCGCCCTCACGGCCGTGAAACAGGAAGACCACGGAGAGGCCCAGCCTCTTCGCCAATTTCAGCCCTCTGTGCTCGCCAAGAACCATCATTGCCGTCGCCCAAGCGTCCGCACTCATGCAATCGTGAGCGATCACGGTCGCCGAGGCGGGCGAATCCTCAAGCGGAATGCCGCGGCATGGATCGATGGTGTGGGAGAGGCGGTGTCCGCCGACATCCACCCAATGGCGATAATCCCCGGAGGTTGCGACGGCTGCATCCTCAAGTTCGATGATGGAATGCGGCGCGCGTTGATGACGATGAGGTTTCTCGACCGCAACCGCCCAGCCCGTGCCGTCAGGCTGCGCGCCGCGGGCGCGTAGCTCGCCGTCAATGGCAAAAAGGCCCGCTTCTATGCCGTGCAGAGCGGCGGCTTCCGCCAGCCGATCGACACCGTAGCCCTTGGCGATGCCGTTTAAGTCGAAGCGCATGTCGGCATGCTTTCGCACCCTCCCGTGAGCTGCGTCGAGCTCCAGGATGTCATGAGCCGGGTTACGGCGTAAGCGGCGAGCAGCCTTTATTGCCTGTGCGTCGGCTTCTCCAACGCTGAATCCCCACGCGGCGACGGCATCGCCTATGCCGATGTCGAAGGCTCCGCCTGAAGCCACGCCGACGGCAAGGCCTGCCTGAAGCACCTTCACCAATTGCTCGGGAAGGGCGACCCATTCGCCGGGACGGGCCGCGTTCAGGCGATTGAGATCGCTTTCGGGCTTCCAGGTGGACATCTGCCGATCGACCTCTGCGACGGCACCCGCCATCGCGGCGTGGACCCCAGCGGTTTCAAAGTCGTCTGGCATGTGGAAGAGGGCAGACCAGCGTGTGCCCATGGTGGGACCGTTCAGGGCATGGCGGGCGAGATCAGTAAACGTCTTCGGCATAACGGCCCTCTGCCTTGAGTGCTGCAAGACTTATGCCCTGCGGAATTAGGATATCAGAGAGAGCGGCGGCCACACCTGCCGCCATGTCACGGCCGCCGCAGACGAGGATCTGGCTGCCTGCCGCGATGAGTCTACCGATCTTGGCGGCATCCTTGCGCAAGATGTCCTGGACGTAGGCCGGATTTGCGGTGCGCGAGAAAGCGGTGGAGACGCCTGCCAGCCGGCCGTCCTGCCTCCAGTCCGACAATTCCTCCGCATAGAGAGCATCGCTCGCCGGATGACGTGTTCCGAAATAAAGATACATGGGGTGGCGGGCCCTATTCGCGCGGGCGAATCCCGCAAGAGGTCCGATACCGGTGCCTGCGCCGATCAGGATGACGGGCCTGCCGCTGTGTAAAGGCCGAAAGCTCGGATTGGAGCGAACGAAGGCCGTCACCGTCTGCCCGGGTTCCAGAGCTGTCAGTTGTCCGGAGCAGAGGCCGCCCGGCTGCTTGCGGACGCAGATTTCGAGGAACCCGTCCTTCGTGCCCGAAGCGATCGAGTAGAAGCGCGGCACTTCCGAACCTTCCGGCAGGATGCCGACCAGGTCGCCGGCTTCGAACCGCGGAAATGCGTTGCCGGCCAGACGCTGCCAGACGGACGGCATCGGCGGAGTGAAGCGCAGGATCACAGTCGTGGCCTGAACGCTTGCGCCATAGGCGCGTCGCGAGACCAGTGAAAGCTCCCAGGTCTTGGGTCTGGTGGGCCGGTGATCGAGTTCGAAGGTGAGCCCGAGCATCTCCGCGAGATCACGGCCCCAGCGAGCAAAATCCGGCGACGACTGACGGTCCACGGTGTCGTAAGGCAGCAGCCTATCCCAGCCCTTCTCTTCCGCCAGTTGCGCGATGTCGACCGCGAAACCGCAATAGGCAGGGAAGCTCCGGTCGCCGAAGCCGAGAACGGCAAGCGAAAGCCCCTTCTCTGCAGGCGTGCGCCGAAAGCGTTCCAGAAAACCTTGCGCGGACGCCGGGGCTTCGGCGTCGCCATAGGTTGCGGCAAGAAGGATGAGCCGTTGCGCGATGGGCCAGCGTGCGGGTTGGAAGCTCGACATTGGACCGACATGAACATGCATGCCATGCGCCGCGAGCGATTTTCTCAGGGTTTCGGCAAAGCCCCAGGTCGTCCCGCCCTCGCTGCCGACGAGGATTATGGTGTCGGCCTCGTCTGCGGAAACGGAACTGCCTTTCTTCTCGCCACGCCCCCTGAACCAGACGGCGAGACCGGTCCAACTGAGGACAGGAACGGCAAGTGCGGAAACACCGAGAAGCAGGCCGAGCCACGCCATTCCCTGACCGGTATGCAGCATGGCGAGGAGGTCGGTCAGGCGATTGACCCAGTTTGAATCCTTCCAGGCGAGCAGTTCGCCGCTACCCTGGTCGATATAGCCTTCGCCGGCAGCCGTCTTGAGGGTAAATACGTCGCTTGCATCGCCGGCAGCCGGAAAGCTGAGGGAGCGAAATGTTTCGACCGGGGTCTCCTGCAGTAGGGTTATGGAGGCGATCTGAGCACCGATGGCGCCACTGACCTGCGATGGGAAGGGCGGAGCGCCGGCCCCCTCCGGCAGATAGCCGAATGTTGAGGCGGTCATCCAGAGTGCGCTTAGCGACGACAGGAGCAGGCCGGGCAGCGCAATCCGCGAGATGACGGCATGGAAGCGTCTGTCGCCCGTGCCTTTTGCAGGCTTCAGCATATGGCGCCAGCCGCCGGCACGGCGCGCCAGCAGGAATAGGCCGGACAGGGTCAGCGTCAGCAGGGATGCCGCGCCGCTAGCGACGATGAGACGGCCACTATCGTCGAGGAGCAGCGCGCGATGAAGCTCGATGAGCCAACGCTCGACGGTCGACGTGTCGGCGCTGCCAGCGGGCGAGCCGGTCGCCGGGTCGATGATGGAAGACGCCGGCTGGTCGCCGTCGAAATAGTGTGCCGTGATCCGGCCGGATGGCGCGCGCCTGATCAGCTCTACTGAGGGTTCCGTTGTCTGGATCCGTGCCGCGAGTTCCGCGACACTGATGTCTTGAGTGACAGGGGTGGTGAGCCCCTCAATGGCCGGGAAGATGGAGAGTGCCGTACCGCTCAGGGCGATGACGGCGATAAGCACAGCGGCGACCAGCCCGAACCAGCGGTGGAGTGACCGGATCATGGCAATTTCCTTGCAGATTAACGCGTATAGATGAAGTCGGCGATGTAGTGACTACCTTTAGCCGCTTGACCCGATCCGGCCGAGGTTAGCGGCACGACGATTTCGTTGGGGCTGTCGCGCATGTCTTCGACGGCGGAGTCGATGTGCAGCTTATAGCCGGCATCAAAGAGGGTATCGGCGAGGTCAAGTGTGATCTTGAGCGAGCGGCCGGCCCCGACGCTGGCTCCGGTGATGCCGTTGATTTCGCCTGTGTCGCCGCCTGTGGCCCGATACCAGCCGCTCAGATGCTCGTGGTAGCGCGCCTTGCCTCCTGCCATCCACAAGCTGCCGGCATATTTTCCCTGCGCGTCGGTCACGTAGTAGGCAAGATAGGCTCCGTCTCCACCATAGTTGCGCATGCTGGTGGTGAAGGTCACTTCGGTTGCGAGCGCCAGACCGGGTACTGTCAACGCCGTCGTGACGGCCAGCGTGGCCAAATACGACTTCATCCTCATTGTTTATCTCCTTTCCGGGTGCGGTCAGTTCATCTGGGCGCGCGGCTTGCTGCCGGGCGTAAACAGGCTGTTGCTCGGGGGATTCGCTTTCTCTTGCATGGGAGGATTGCGAGCGTCGCACCCAGCCTTGCCATCGTCATCATCGTCGTCATCACCTCGGCCGCCACAGCCGTTGGCAGCGTAGCGGTCATCCTCGTGTTCACGCCGGCGTTGTTCCTCGCTGTGGCCTTTGCTCTCATGTTCGCGATAATCCGCTTTCACGACGTCGGTACCACTGAGCCTCAATGGATTAAGCGGTAGGGCCATACCGGCGAAGGCGGCGAGAATGCCGGTAGCGACAATCGCGGTAAGAAGGAGCTTGCGGTGTTTCATGCGTGTGTCTCCTTTGAGAATTGGCGAGAGCGAGGGATCACCACGTGATCGTGGGTTCCTCGATTCCGACGACATCGAGCGTCACGGGGATGCCGGTCTTCATCATCGTTTCCTCTCGGTGTCGAACCGATAATTCAGGCCGCAGACTGACCGCCACCTGACGGACGCCAAGATCTTGCTTCAGCTTCCGGTAAGCTGGCGGATGGACTACAGAGAGGGCGAAGGGAGAATTCCTGCATGAGGGTTCTGCTGATAGAGGACGATAGGGCACTGGGGACGGCTATTCGTGACCAGATCGCCGCGGACGGTCATTCCGTCGATTGGATGAGCCGCCTCGACGAGGCGCGAGATGCGTTCTGCTCGGCCGCCTACGATCTCGTACTGCTCGACCTGATGTTGCCGGACGGCCTCGGCATTCCCTTCCTCAAGGGCCTGAGGGCGCGCGGAGACGCGACGCCCGTGATCATACTGACTGCGCTGGATCAGGTTTCCGACCGAATTGCCGGGCTGAACGCCGGCGCGGACGATTATATGGTCAAGCCCTTCGACCTAGACGAACTTTCCGCACGTATCGGTTCTGTGGCGCGTCGCTATACGGGCAACCCGAACCCGATCGTTACGCTTGGACCATTGGAGGTCGACCTAGCCGCCCGCAGCGTCAGGCTTAACGGCAAGCCGGTCGCTCTGACGGCGCGCGAATGGGTGCTGTTCGAGGTTTTCGTCCAGCGTCCTGGCCAATTGCTTTCCAAGGCACAACTCGAGGAGCGGCTCTATTCGTTCGACCAGGAAGTCGGCAGCAATGCGATCGAGGTTCATGTGAGCCGGCTGCGCAAGAAGCTGGGGGCTCATGTGATCGAGACGGAGCGCGGTCTAGGCTATCGGCTGGGACGGCCATCAAGATGATGTCTTCGCTTCAGGCGCGGCTGGCAGTCGCGGTCGGTGTTTCAGTGACCATATTGTGGCTCGCGGCCGCCATAGCCACCGCGCACCGCCTCGGACAAGACATGGAAGAAGTCTATAACGACGGGTTGAAAGCGACTGCCGAGCGCATCCTGCCGATCGCCCAACATGACCTGCGCGAAGGACACCAGAGACGTGAAAGCGTCGATGATGAGGAGGACGACAACGTCGGGCGTGATCCGCGACAAGAACGAAAGGCTCGCTACGGCGAGGATGTCACCTTCATCCTGCGCGACAGACAAGGCCGTGTGCTGCTTGGTTCGGCGGGTGCGGACGCCTCGATCTTTCCTCCGTTCGAGAGACAGGGGTTTTCCCGCACCAGGACGCATCAACTCTATTATGCGGCAAGCGCTAACGGAAACCTGGTCATCGCTGTGGCCGAACCACTGGATCGTCGTCGGGAACTGTCGCAGAGCATGCTGCTCGGGCTGTTGTTGCCGCTGCTGGTTGTCATTCCGCTGAGCCTTGTGGTGATCCTGTTCGCGGTCCGCTATTCTCTGCGTCCGGTCCGTGCTCTTCGGCAGGGACTTTCCCGTCGGGGAGCGCAGGATCTGTCACCTTTGCCGGACAGCGGCTTGCCAAGTGAACTGCGGCCGATTTCCGCCGGAATCAATCAGCTTCTCGACCGCCTGAGGGCCGCGTTCGAGGCGGAGCGGGCCTTTGCTGCAAACGCGGCGCATGAACTCCGCACACCGGTTGCCGGCGCGATAGCGCAGGCGCAACGCATCCGCTCCGAGACGAAGGAAAGGCTGACGGCACAGCGCACAAATGAGATCGAAGCCACGCTCAAGCGGCTGATGCGCATGTCGGAAAAGCTGATGCAACTCGCCCGAGCCGAAGGCGGTCGGCTGCGCGCCGACGAACCGTCCGATCTGAGGACGGTGATCCGCATGATCGTAGAGGACTTCGAACGTGCCGGAGAGCGGCAAATTGAGCTGACTATGCCGGAAGGGCCTGTTCTATCGCCGCTCGATCCAGATGCGGTCGGAATCCTCTCCCGTAATCTCATCGAAAACGCATTGAAGCACGGAGCACGAGGAAGCCCGGTCGAAGTGGTTCTAGAACCTGAAGGGGTTCTTTGTGTTGCCAATGATGGAGCGACGCTTCCTACAGAGGCAATGGATCGCCTGATGCGCCAGTTCGAGCGCGGCAACGTCAAGATTGATGGATCGGGGCTTGGACTCGCCATCGTCAAGGCGATCGCAGATCGTGTCGAAGCAGCTGTCGACGTCGTGTCTCCCCGCTCAGGAAAAAGCGAGGGCGTCGAAGTGCGCGTGCGCTTGCCTATCACGTAAGAGCCTAATCTTATTGTGCCAGTCAGCGATCATTCAGGACGGTCGTAGGTAGCGCCAATTCTGGTCGACGACCCCGTGGCGATCAGCCACCGGCGATCCAACGCGGCCGCCAGGACTGTTCCCGTGAAGACCAACGTGAAAGCATTCGCCTCGAGCGTCCGCTCGATGTTCCACTTCCGATCGAGCTCCGTCAGCCTGGATTCTATCTGGTCGGGATGTGAGCCTCTCCTCCATCTGCCAGCGCAGGTCGCCGGTTGATCTCGTCGGATGTCTGGGCGCGCTGACCCGGTTTTTTTGTCATGGCCATGGCGGTTCCTCCTCTTCGGGGAGCCGCAGGCTAAGCACAAAGTTGCATGCCCGATCTTGATGAGATATCGATATATATTATATTAGAACATATAATAATTAAGCACGGAGCCAGTCATGCCCATTACAGCAATATCCGAGAAGCTTTCCGTCTCGACGCAGCCGAGCATTGAGGACATCCAGTCACTCCGCGACAAAGGATTCAAGACACTCATCAACAACCGACCGGAAGACGAGGATCCTGCACAACCCGGCACGCAAGCGGAAAGCCAGGAAGCGAAGCACTGCGGCCTGTCCTATGCGTTCATCCCGGTCACGGCCAGCACGATCACCGAGGCGGACGTGCGTGCGTTCCAGCGCGCGGTCGACGAATCCGAGGGGCCTGTGTTCGGCCACTGCAAGACCGGCACTCGCTCGCTGAGCCTCTACTTGATCGGTGAGGTCCTTGACGGCCGCATGTCTGCCGATGAGGTCGTCGAGTTCGGACGCAGCCGCGGCTACGACACCAGCGCCGCCGCACGCTGGCTTGAGAAGCAAGCCGCGCGCCGTCCACAGGTAAAGGGCTTCTTCGACAAGCGTACCTGGAGCGTTCAGTACGTGGTTTCAGATCCCGCGAGCAGCGAGTGCGTCATCATCGACCCTGTGCTCGACTTCGACGAGAAGTCAGGGGCGACAGCGACCATCAATGCCGACGCCATCCTCGACTACGTCCGCGACCAGGGGCTGAGCGTCGAGTGGATCCTCGACACCCATCCGCACGCCGACCACTTCTCGGCGGCGCAGTATCTGAAGGAGAAGACGGGGGCGAAAACGGCCATCGGCGAGCGCGTCGTGGATGTCCAGAAGCTGTGGAAGGGCATTTACAACTGGCCAGAGCTCGCGACCGACGGTTCGCAATGGGACCGGCTGTTCGCCCATGGTGAGACCTTCAAGGTCGGCTCCATGGATGCCAAGGTGCTGTTCTCGCCGGGACACACCCTCGCCTCCATCACCTATGTGATCGGCGATGCGGCTTTCGTGCACGACACGCTCTTCATGCCCGACAGCGGGACCGCACGAGCCGACTTCCCCGGTGGTGACGCACGCGTCCTGTGGAAGTCGATACAGGACATCCTCACGCTCCCGGATGAGATGCGGATCTTCACCGGCCACGACTACCAGCCAGACGGGCGGGCACCTCGCTGGGAAAGCAGCGTCGCTGATCAGAAGAAGTTCAACCCGCATCTTGCTGTGACGGAAGAAGAATTCGTGGCGCTGAGGACGAAGCGCGACAAGACGCTGCCGATGCCGAAGCTCATCCTCCATGCCCTGCAGGTAAACATCCGCAGTGGGCGCCTGCCGGAGCCGGAAGCCAACGGCAAGCGCTACCTCAAGTTTCCGCTCGATGCGTTACAGGGAGCAGCATGGGGATGACCGCCGATCTGAAGGCAATGATGAAGGCTGGGCTGTCTCCTGCGGAGCTTTCTCTCCGCGCGGGCGAAGTGGCGAACCTTCTGAAGACGCTGTCCCATCCGGCGCGTCTGATGGTCGTCTGCACCCTGGTGGAAGACGAGTATTCGGTCGGGGAGCTTGAAGAGAAAGTCGACGTCCACCAGCCGCATCTGTCGCAGCACCTGACGGTACTGCGTGGCTCCGGCATCGTCGAAACGCGGCGGGTGGGGAAACAGATCTTCTACCGTCTGACGGAAGAAAAGGCCGCGCAACTGGTTGCCGCCCTCTATGACATCTTCTGCGTGAAGGAAGAAAAATGAGCGCCTATCTCCCATCTCTGCTCGGCGGCATGCTGATCGGGACATCGGCCGTCATGCTTCTGCTCCTCAACGGCCGGATTGCCGGGATCAGCGGGATCGTCGGGCGTCTCGCGCAAGGGATCGGCTTGACGACCAACCTTGCCTTTGTGCTCGGGCTGATGCTCGGGCCGCTCACCTATCTCCTCGTGTTCGGCGGCTGGCCGGTCGTGCAGATCACCGCCGGCTGGCCGCTGCTCATCGTGGCGGGACTGCTTGTCGGCTTCGGCTCACGCATGGGCTCGGGCTGCACCAGCGGACACGGCGTGCTTGGGCTTGCCCGCCTTTCTACACGATCGATGGTGGCGGTCGCCACGTTCCTGACCGCCGGTGTGATCGGCGTCGCAATTTTGCGAGGTGTCGGGTCATGAACAGGAAAGTCTACCAAATCGTCGCGGCGCTCGCCGCGGGCGTCGTCTTCGGCTTCGGGCTATCCTTGTCCGGCATGCTGAACCCCGTCCGCATCCAGGGCTTCCTCGACGTCTTCGGCGCCTGGGATCCGAGCCTCGCCTTCGTTCTCGGCGGTGCAGTTGCGGTCGCGGCCATCGGCGTGCAGGTGATGAAGCGGATGCGGCACCCAGCCTTTGACGACAGCTTCCATGTGCCGGCGAGCCGCCGGATCGATGCGCCGCTGGTTATCGGCTCCGTCTTGTTCGGCCTTGGCTGGGGGATCGGCGGCTTCTGTCCAGGTCCGGCAGTCGCATCCCTGTCAATGGGTCTTCCTCCGACAATCCTGTTCGTCGTCGCGATGCTGGGCGGGATGACCTTGTATGACAGAGTATGGGGCGGACGGGCGTGAACTATCCTATCGTTTCGGCAGTCGGCTCCGGCGGACTCGTCGGCTTCATGCTCGGTCTCCTGGGTGGAGGCGGATCGATCTTGGCAACGCCCCTTCTGCTCTATGTGGTGGGAGTGGCCCAGCCGCACATTGCCATCGGCACGGGAGCGCTCGCTGTTTCGGCGAACGCATTCGCAAATTTTGCCAGCCACGCGATCAAGGGTCACGTTTGGTGGCGCTGCGCGGCCGTCTTCTCTGCACTCGGCATCGCCGGCGCCGTAGGCGGCTCCAGCCTCGGCAAGGCGATAGACGGAGATCGCCTGATCTTTTTCTTCGGGATCGTGATGGTGGTCGTTGGCGCTCTGATGCTGAAACCCCGGAAGGCGGTGGCCGTCGACGGCCGCCCGGTCGACCTCAGGATGTGCCTCGCCACCGCGGCCGTGGCACTCGCCGCCGGCGCCGCATCCGGTTTCTTCGGGATCGGCGGGGGCTTCCTGATCGTGCCCGGCCTCATGCTGGCGACGGGCATGCCGATGATCAACGCGATCGGCACATCTCTCCTCTCCGTCGGTGCGTTCGGACTGGCGACCGCCCTGAACTATGCCAGTTCGGGCCTTGTGGACTGGTGGCTTGCCGCCGAGTTCATCGGCGGCGGCATTGTCGGCGGCGTTTTTGGCATGCTGCTCGCCACGCGGCTCAGCGCCTACAAGAACATCCTCAACCGCCTCTTCGCAGCGCTCATCTTCGTGGTTGCTGCTTACATTTTGCATCGGAACCGGGGGACGCTGGTGTCGGGGTAAGGCGCAAAGCAGAGGGACGGGGCGCGGTCATGTTCCGCCCTCGGTTAATGCGCCAGGAAAACTGGCATGCTGCTTTGCCCTATCATGTTGTGCGTCACGCCTTGAACAGCGTCTGCCGCCAACGAGCGTGATTGTATGCGCCCATGACGATCAAATCGGCAATCTCATCCGTCGCATGCTGCCTCAGGACCTCGTCAGTTTCAGCCCGGCGGCGGGGTGTTGCCTCAGGAGGCGGTCGACGTGGCGGTCATCCGCAACGCTCTTCGGTTCCTCTAATGGGCGAGAAGCACCGGGAGCTCAGCGTGGACGAGCAATTCGCGAGTAACGCCGCCGAGGATGAATTCACGAAGCCGGGAATGGCCGAAACCGCCCGCAACCAGGAGGTCTGCTTTTCGTTCCAGCGCAGCCGATTGGATGGCCGCGGTCGCGGTCTCTCCACCTGCCTGGATCGATACGTCTTCCACATCCAATCCAGAGTGCTTCAAAGACGAGATGAGAAGGGCGCGGTTCACCTCGTCGGTCTGCTTGTCGTCGGTGATCGAGATGACCTGCACCTTGGTCGCCCGCTCGAAGAAAATGCGGGCGCAGGATAGGGCACGCGCGGCGGTGGCGCTGCCGTCCCAGGCAACGGCGATCGTGTCTACGCGAGAGCAGACGCTGGTGGCGGGAAATAGAACGAGGGGACGGCCGCTTCCGAACAGCAGCGTCTCGGAAAGCTGGCGGGAGAGCTCCGAGGACTCGATGATGGACAGGTCGTGGCACCTGGCAATTTCGGAAAGTCGTTCATATACGAACGGCTCCGTGGCCTCGAATCCATGGATTCGTATTCGGACGTCAGTCTCCGAAACAGCGTGGGTGAGATGTTCCCGCAGCGCAGTCCCGCTGTCCCGGCTATACTGCTCTGCTTGCCCCCGCCATGTGTCGACATCGATCACTGTCGGAAAGGGCTGGTGGACCTGGGGGATGCGAACTTGCGGGATGCTGGCGACCAGATGGGCGTCATTCTGCCGAGCCAGGTCAATTGCATTGTCGATTATGGTGAAGGAACTTGCGTCGGGATAGGTCGACAACGGAAGATGGAACTGCGGGTGCATGCTGGCCTCCTGAGGTTAAACAGCCGTCATGATGCCTGCCGCAGAGGGAGTCTGCATTGCGCTTCGTCAAGGCCGCGGCGCAACCAGGCTGAGAATCTGGAAACTGGCCACCGTCTTGCTGAGGGGCTTCAACCAAGCATCCGGATGCCGCAGATTTCCTGCTGAACCGTTCGTAAGAGGGGCGAGACGTTAAGCTCCCTGAAAGCAAAAGCGTTGCCATTGTTGACCTGAATCAATGGGGCTCACGCCCGATAGACAGATGATGGCTCTATCGTCATGGCCGCGGCTTCGCGGTCATATGCGGAGGATCATTCAATGGCGAACACTACCTTGCATGCGCAACCGTCAACCTACTCTGCAATGCCGATTCATGTCTCCGTGCTGGTGCTTGGCACGACACTGGCCGCCTTCGTAACCATCTCATTCCTGCTCTGCATGGTTCTCGGCTTCGTAGCTCCCGACTGGGGGCTGCATCGGCCTTGGCTGCAGTTCTTTTCGGGTCTGACCGGCTTTGATCTTCGAAGCCTGGCCCTGGGGACGATTCAAAGCGTTATCTTCGGCGGCTACGCGGGAGCATTGATCGCTATTATCTTCAACTTCATCAGCCGACGTTTTGGCTGATGAAGGCGATCTGTGGAGCTTGGGCGCAACCTCAGCTTACGTGAGCAATTTCGCCAGAACCTGCTTCTGTTTTCATCTGAGGCTGGCGTTTCTATTACCGCAGGCGTGCGTTATCCGGGCTTTCGGACTGCGCCTGTCGCCGATCACTGCGACGGACGCAGTGTCATGGCCTCGGGTCAGCATCGGCAAGTTGTCAACTGGATGACCCGGCGCCGGATCCGACGGATCCGGCATTCGAAATCGTCCTGCTCCACTTCGGAAACAGGCGAGTAGACAGATCCACCAAAGGGGAAGGACATGAGAAAGACAAGAATTCCAAACACTCTCGTTTTGGCCGCAACGATCGCCCTCGGCGCTGCGGGATTCGCGGTCGCACAGACGAACGGACAGGGCCAGGAGTCCATGCCCGGCTCCGGCATGATGCCCGGCGGAATGATGGGGCAGGGTATGATGATGCAGCCCGGCATGATGGGAGGCATGCCCCAGATGGGCATGCGCGGTCAGATGATGAAGATCATGTTCGCAATTGCCGACGTGGACGGGGATGGTGCGCTGTCATTCGAGGAGGTCACGGCCATCCATAAGCGGATTTTCGACAGCGTGGATGCCAACAAAGACGGCAAGGTCACGCCCGAGGAGATGCAGGCGTTCTGGCGGCAATAGGCAGGACCGGTAAATAAAAGGGGCCTGTGCATGACGTTCAAGGACCGGCTTCTGAACGATCGGCTGTGGGATCGTATCGTCGATGCCGCGGAGGCCGCGCAGCTGATCACCGATGGCATGATCGTCGGCATGAGCGGCTTCACCAGAGCCGGCGAGGCCAAGGCCGTGCCGCTGGCGCTGGCGGAACGGACAAGACGCGATCCGCTGAAGATCACACTGATGATCGGTGCCTCGCTCGGCGACAATCTCGACGGCACGCCACCGAGGCTCATGTCATCGCGCGCCGCATGCCGGTCCAATCCGATCCCGTCTTACTCCGGGCGATCAATGCCGGCTAAGTGATGTTCGTCGACCAGAGTCGCGTCACAGAGGTGAGGAGGCGTTGATGAAGGCAATGGTCCTCGAAAGGGTGGGCTCTCCGCTGCGCTCGGAAGAGCGGCCCGATCCCGCGCCGGGATATGGGCAACTAATGCTGAGGATGGAGGCGTGCGCCATCTGCAGAACCGATCTTCACGTCTGTGACGGCGATCTGGCCGATCCAAAGCTTCCGCTCGTTCCGGGCCATGAGATCGTCGGCATCGTCGAGGCCGTCGGCGGGGGTGTCGCTTCGTCGCGGCTCGGGCAAAGGGTCGGCGTGCCGTGGCTGGGACACACTTGCGGGTCCTGCTCCTTCTGCCGCGCCGGACGGGAGAACCTTTGCGACCGTCCTGAATTCACCGGCTACACGCGCGATGGCGGTTTTGCCACACATGTCGTTGCAGATGCGGATTATGCCTTTGCGCTGGAGAACGATGCCGACCCCGTTGCGCTTGCGCCGCTGCTGTGCGCCGGCCTTATAGGATGGCGTTCGCTGAAGAAGGCCGGCGATGCCGGCAAGATCGGTCTTTACGGATTTGGCGCGGCCGCTCATATCATCGCCCAGATCTGTCGCTGGCAGGGTCGCGAGGTCTATGCCTTCTCACGCCCCGGCGACGAGGCGGCGCAAGATTTCGCGCTCGGCCTCGGCTCCGTCTGGGCGGGAGGTTCGGACGAAAGTCCGCCGGTCCCACTCGACGCGGCGATCATCTTCGCGCCTGTCGGCGAGCTCGTGCCGGCTGCCTTGAAGGCAGTGCGGAAGGGGGGCAGGGTCGTTTGCGGCGGTATCCACATGACCGATCTCCCGGCGATGCCCTATGCCCTTATTTGGGGCGAGCGAAGCGTGGTCTCGGTCGCTAATCTCACGCGCGCCGACGCGGAGGAATTCTTTCCGGTCGCTCGCAAGGCCAGGGTCAGGACCCATACGTCTGTCTATGCGCTTGTCGATGCCAACAGAGCGCTTGAGGATCTTCGGCTAGGCCGGGTGAACGGGGCCGCCGTTCTGACGCCTTGAGCGGTTGCCGCAGTCTTGACCCGAAAGCGAGACGCTCTCGTAGCCGGTAGGCGGCCGTGGGATAACCTGTTGTCGGCCGGCACCCGACGCTGTCTCGCAAAATGTGGCACGATAGTGCATTCTTGATGGCGGCGAATGTCGGATGATCTTACGATCGAAGCCGCGCCACCTGTCTTTTGATGAAGAAGTGCCATGAACGGCGACATGACGACCAGATCCACCAGCGAAACCCAGCTCGTCGAGCTCGCGCGCCTGCTCGATGGAGCTAATCTCATCATCCATGGTTTCGATGGCGTCATCAGCCGGTGGACCGGCGGCTGCGAAGCACTTTACGGCTGGTCGCGGGAAGAGGCTCTCGGCAAGGTCGTACATGAGCTTCTGGCAACGCATTTCCCCCGGCCGGTGGAAGAAATCCGCGAAGCGGTGCGAAGCGAAGGCGCCTGGGAAGGCGAGGTGCTGCATCGCCACAAGGACGGGCGCACCCTCTTCATCGCTACTCGCTGGATTGGGATCGACCCATCTTCCTCCAAGGGCATGATCGTCCAGACCAACAATGATGTGACCAGTATGAAGAGGGTGCAGGATGATCTCGCAGGACGGGAGGCGCATTTGCGCTCCATCCTCGATACCGTTCCCGAGGCGATGATCGTCATCGACAGTACCGGCACCATCTCCTCTTTCAGCGCCGCGGCCGAGCGACTTTTCGGCTATTCCTCCGAGGAAGTCTTTGGCCGGAACGTCAAGATGTTGATGCCGCAGCCTGATCGCGACGCGCATGATGGCTATCTCTCTCGCTACATGACGACTGGCGAACGGCGCATCATCGGCTATGGCCGGGTAGTGACCGGGCAGCGCAAGGACGGCTCCGTCTTTCCCATGGAGCTCGCTGTCGGCGAGGCCATTGCCAATGGCAAGCAGCTATTCACCGGTTTCATCCGTGATCTGACGAGCCGCCAGAGGATCGACGAGGAACTGCGCCAATCGCAGAAGATGGAAGCGATTGGTCAGTTGACCGGAGGACTGGCGCACGACTTCAACAATCTTCTGACCGTCGTCATCGGCAATCTCGAGATGATCGAGGATAAGTTGACCGACGAAAGGCTGCGGCCGCTCCTGCGTGAGGCGCAGAATGCTGCTGACGATGGCGCCAAACTTACGGGCCAGTTGCTCGCCTTTGGCCGCCGGCAGCCGCTGAACCCGAAGCTCGTTGATGTCGCGCAATTGGTTTCAGGCTTTTCCGAGCTGCTGCGGCGCACTGTGGGCGAGGCGATCGAGTTCCGTACCATCGTCACCGGCGTAGACAACAAGGCGCTCGTCGACAGCTCGCAACTCCAAAATGCGCTTTTGAACCTCGTGCTCAATGGCAGGGACGCGATGCCCCGCGGCGGGCAGGTTTCGATCGAGATCTCGCGTGTCAAGCTCGATGTCGACTATGCCAAGATGTATCCCGAGGTGCGCACCGGCGATTACGTGCTGATCTCGGTCACCGACACCGGCGGCGGCATGACGGCCGAGGTCAAGCAGCGGGCCTTCGAACCCTTCTTCACCACCAAGGGCGTCGGCGCCGGAACCGGGCTCGGCCTTTCGATGGTTTATGGCTTCGCCAAGCAATCCGGCGGTTTTATCCAGCTTTACAGCGAGATCGACCGGGGTACGAGTGTGCGCGTCTTCCTTCCAGCCGCGCGCGCGGCGGCAGAAGGCGCCGGCGAAGAGGGAGCGAAAGAGCGCCTCCAACCGAGCATTCCGGGCGGCGTCGAAAAAATCCTCGTCGTCGAGGACGATCCGCGCGTGCGCCGCGTCGCTGTCTCCCGTCTGGCAGCCGCAGGTTACACGGTCGTCTCGGCCGCGAATGGTGGGGAAGCGCTGGAGCGGCTGGACGAACATGATGATATCGCCTTGCTCTTCACCGATATCGTCATGCCAGGCGGCATGACCGGCGATGAGCTCGCCAACGAAGTGAGGGCGCGGAAGCCCGGGATCAAGATCCTGTTCACGTCTGGGTACGCGGAGCCGGCAATCGCAGGCCGGGAGCTGGCCCTTTCCGGGAGCTGGCTGAAGAAGCCTTATACCGCCCGTGAGTTGGCGTTCCGGCTCCGTGAGCTCCTCGATTGACTTCGCCTTTCGCTGGGGTTCCCGAAACTTCTCGTCGGTGCTGCCACGCGGGAAAACCTGTTGCGTGGGTGATTGCGGGGAGGAGCGGGCCGGATCTGGATAATCATGCTGCAACGACTTTCACATCGGCTGCCGCGAGTCCTTGATAGAAGCGGCGTTTAAGGGCGATGGACCACCAATCATAAAGGAAGATCTCGAGCGGGCGCCAATTCGCAACCCAGCCGAAAATAAGCAGACTTTCGCTCAGGACCTTTCCAAGGGTGTCCGATCCCATCACGTTGATGATGAGTTGGCTGCAAACGATGCTCAACGCCAGGGTCGGAATGCCAACGATCAGTTCACGTCGCCCTTCCCGTAGGAGCTCCCGCAATTCGCGGCGAGTTTGAACGGCTCGATCGCCGAAGTTATGTTGAATTGCCTCGCATATCATTGCAGCCGAGTCGGTTGCGAGTTCTTGAACTGGCAGCTGAACGACGATCTCCAGCCGAGCGCTTCTCGGTGCTTCCTGTGCCCATTCGACGATGAAGCGCTCCGCGTCTGGATCAAGGTCCCGCTCACGAAATGGCGTGGGGTCGAGGGAGTTGAATAGGCGCGCGGCGCAATCGACTTTCAAAATGATCGTGTGGCTCTCATCGTCCATCTGCCGAACAATCTCTTTTTGGCGCCCTATGTGACGCAAACCTTCATCAGCGGTCGGGCTCGATCTCAGCATCCACATGCATGATTTCTTGAGTTTATCGGAGTTTTGGCGACGCCTTTCCTTGAGATCGGTCAAATCAGGCGCCTGCGGAAGAGTTCATGAGGGAAATTGCAATCGGATATCAAACGCGCAGTCGCAAGCTTTCTTTGATCGACCGCAATGCAGTCCTGCCGGGAAAGGGACAGAGTTGCCTCCGAGGGTCCCCCTCTATCATCTTCAAAAGTGGAGAGATCAGATGCACGACAGTACCATACAACAGGACGTTCTGGACGAACTTGAGTTCGAGCCAAGCATTGATGCTGCCAATATCGGCGTCGCGGTCGAAAATGGGATCGTCACCCTGTCAGGCCACGTCGAGAGTTATGCGGAAAAGGCCGCTGCCGAAGCAGCGGCGCGACGTGTGAGAGGTGTACGGGCAATTGCCGAGGAAATCGAGATTCGCTATCCGGAGCGGAAGAAGCATGCCGACGACGAAATTGCTGCCCGGGCGGTGAAGATCATCAGTTGGGATACAGCACTTCCAGATGCCGCTATCGGCGTGACCGTCCAGCGCGGCTGCGTTACGCTGACGGGCGAGGTGCCGTGGCACTTCCAGCGCGTCGCGGCGGAAAATGCCGTCCGCAAACTGGGCGGGGTTCTGGCGATCGTCAATCGTGTGACCATTCGGCCGACCGCAAGCGCGGCTGACGTTCGGGAGCGTATCGAGAGTGCATTGCGCCGCAATGCCGAGATCGAGGCGTCCGGCATTCGCGCTGACGTGGCCGGCGGCAGCGTTGTCCTCAATGGCGATGTCCATTCCTTGAACGAGCGTCGCGCCGCTGAACGCGCTGCCTGGTCTGTTCCCGGCGTGACCAAGGTAGACAACCGCATCGCGGTGCACTGAAGGGAAGGGAAGGGAAGGGAAGGGAATCGTCAGGCGACGGCTCGGCGTCTGCTCAAGCAGCATATCGGCCTGGCTGAAGTCGAGCCGCCGTGTATGACCGAATGCCGCAGATCGGGCCTCACGCGTCGCATCGATTCATGCGACGCGTTTTAAGTGTTTGGTCTCGTGTATGCCGACATTGCCACGGCGACCTCCGCGACAGGCACCATGGAATTTCACTACTGGCGTCTTCTCCTGGCTGAACCCATCGCGATTAGGATGTCTGCTTCCCCCGGGCTTCTCGGCGAATAAGCCAGAGGCCAGGCAGCATCGGCAGCCAGAACGTGAAGCCTCGCAGCATAAGTGTCGCCGCGAGTCCCATTTCGACCTGCACCCCGAGCAGGTGAAGGAGAGCGACGCAGCTTCCTTCGAAGGGACCGAGACCAAGTGGTAGCGGCGAAAGTGTCGCGACGACGGAGGCCAGAATGAAACAGACCAGGGCGTTCGACAGCTCGATGTGCACGCCAATTGCCCGTAGCGCGAGCCATAACGTTGCAGCGTCGAGAAGAAAGATCGCTGCCTGTAAGGCCGTTGCCTGAGCCAGAACGGTACCGTCGCTCAGCAAGTCGCGCCTGACTTTGGCTAGCATGTCCGCAGTTCTCGCGATAGGCGGCCAGGACAACATCCGTCTGGGGATAAACCGGCCGCGGGAGTGGGCGACAAGGAGCAGAAGAGCCGCGATGAACAATATGATTGAAATCCTGGAAGAGCATCCGGATGACGTCGTCGAAAAGGAGCTGGAAAGCGCGATCTGGGCGCTCAACGAAGACGAGCAGATTGATCTTGTCGCTCTTGCCTGGCTCGGTCGCGGTGATGGCGACGCCAGCGAATGGGACGATCTGCGCCATCAGGCTGCCGAAGCGCATAACAATCGCACGGCTGCCTACCTTCTTGGCCTGCCGCTGCTGCCGGACTACCTCGAAGAGGCGCTCGACCAGTTCGGAGAGAGCTCGGCTGCCGCAATGGAAGGCAAATTGTAGAGGCACCAGTGCAACGGAAGGTACGTTGCAAAGCTTAGCCGTGCGCCGGCGAAGAGCCGCCGGTTCAAACCACACCAAGGATAGCGATAGTCAGGACCTCTTGAAGCTGTCAGCCTTTTTCTCAATCGCCTGTTCCAACTGCGCTTGCTCTTGGTCGATCATCCGACTTAGTTTTTCACGCTCTACAGGATCTCGCACCAGTTCGAGCATGTCCTGAAATCGCCTGATGTTCTGCTGGATGACATAAGGGTCCATGGTCTTAGACCTGTTCCGGACAGCGGGAACGCCCATTTTAGTCTCACGCCCGCCCAGATCAATAGCTCGTTTTAGCTATGGTCAGCTTCCATGATGTATGTTCGTTGTCACATCTATTTCCCGCCGCTGGCGTTCAGTGGTGCGCCCCCCTTGCATAGCTGGCAAATTCCACCATGTTGTCGACGTATTCGTCGTCATTGCCCGCCAGTAGCACCAGAGCGGAGCGCTTGACGATCCTGACTGAATGACGACCGGCGGGGGCGACGACGCCCTTGTTCGTCAGCTTCGTCATCGTCCGCGAAACCGTCTCGATGGTCAGGCCGAGATAATCCGCAATATCGAGCCGGGTCATCGGCAGCTCGATGATGGCATCGCACTGGCGGCGGTCGGCATCGCGAAGGAGTTCCTTCAATAGAAAGCTGCAAACGCGCTCCTCGGCATTCTTGCGGGAGAGGAGCACCATCTGATCCTGGGCGGCTGCCATCTCGTCGCAGAGATGGACAAAGACCTCAGGCCGCAGATCCGGTGATTTGTCGACCGCTGTCTCGAAAGCCCTGCGTGAGATGCGGCGGACCTTGATATCGGTGACCGCTTCGGCGCTGTAGAGATAGTGGCTCTTTAGCGATACGCCGATAATGTCGCCGTCATGCAGGAAACCGGTGATGACGCGGCGGCCATCGGAGATGATCTTGAAGATCCGCAGGCTGCCCTCGATAACCTCGAAGAGATGCGTGGCGGCATCCCCCTCGAAGAACAGCGATTGGCCCGCGGCGACGCGTTCGACGGGCTGTTTTTGGAAAAGTGCCTGAAGGCCGGTCGGCGCGGAGCCAGGAAAGGTCGCGCTCGTGACGCCTTCTGCGTGGTGAAAATTGGCGACCTGCAGCATGTCCATCCCTCCGTGCTGTTGATGACGACAATTGACCAGCCGCCGGTGACACGCCGATGCCGCGCGTGTTAAAGATGGTGCGAATTTGTAACAGTTGGTAACAGGCAACGGCTTGTCGAGCAGATGGGTCCGGCGGGGCCCGTTCGACGGCGGGATAATAAGGTCCATGCCTCCAGATCATCCCGTTACGGCAACAGGTGCGTATTCGCAGCAGACTCGGCCACAAATATAATGCGCCTTTCGTTGTCAGCGGCCTGCAAGCGAGCTTCCCGCAATTGGTACAATCACGCTGCCTTTCGAGGCCGGCTGGCATTGTGGAGCAGACCACCAGCAATCCTTTGCCAATCTGCGAAAATGTACAGTACGAACCGCGTACTTTCTCGCAATCTCGGTTGCGTAGTCATACAGCGCGCGGCAGATGGCATTCTGGTTTGCGCCTTCTTCAACAATAAGAACCGGCACGTCCAGCACCTCGTGATAAGGCCACTGTTGCGTGCGTTGGAGCAAACAAAAGCCTCTGATCATGCCAACTCTATCGACGGCGATGAGCATTTGGTTTGAGCCCCGATGGGTCATGCCCGCTGGATATTCGACGGTCAGCTGCTTGAGTTCCTGCCACACAGCCGGCGGCGGCATTGCGCCTCCCGCATCCAGAAACCGCTCGAGGTCCGGCCAATCGCACTCCTGAGCCGGCGCTACCGTAAAGTCGCTCACACCGCTTGCCCTCCCGCTGCAATGAGGAGCAAAGATCTAACGAACTATAGATGTCGGACGGCTGGAGAACATTGCGACAGATCAAACGCTCCGGCCCGTGAGAATTGGCCTTGCACTGTCGAAGACTTGCTCGTGCGCGCTCGAAAACTCCTGCGTTGGCAAACTGTCGCGGCGCCTCCTCTCTCAAACGAGATCAGATTCTAACGGAACCCGCCTGGTGCGTTGTTCCTGAAATCTGTGGCGAATTGAGCTATCGCAAGGTCTTGTGGCGAGCAGTGTGGCATTGTCTCAATACTCGGCTGGAGGCGACGACGATGAGCGTGACGATTAAGGAAATGAACACAGACGATTGCTTCGATATGCTTCGCCACGCGAAAACGGGAATATTGGCATGTAGCCATGAGAACAAACCCTATCTCGTGCCGATCTCCTTTGCCTGCGAGGAACGAAAGATCTACGCCTTCTCGCTCGAGGGAAAGAAAATCGACTGGATGCGCGCAAATCCCCAAGTTTGCGTGCTGGTCCACGAACATACATCCCGTGGCTCATGGCGTTCCGTGATTGCCTCCGGACGCTTCGAAGAATTTCCAGATAAGAATGGCTTTGCCAGTGAACGTCAGCACGCCTGGAGTGTTCTGCAGAAGGACAGCGGGTGGTGGGAGCCTGGCGCGCTCACCCCTGAAGATGGGACCGCCGCAAAGCCACGCGAGCCGATTTTCTTTGGAATTTGGGTTGAAGAGATTTCGGGCAGGCATGGTGTCGAGGCAATTTGAGATGAATCGGAAGGGGTGCCGTGAGAGCTTTGGCTCTTCCCAATGGGCCGATGTGGCGACCCTTTTTCGTTTCGGATGCCTGGCAAAAATGCTTCGCCTTTAGATCCGGATGGCTGTCATTGGATCTTGACGTGGTGACGCCTTATGTGACGGACTCGTCGCGTCCACGGTTTTGAGGCTGGGACATAGACTTGAACAGCCTCCTGAAGTGGCGTGAGAAAAACTGAAGGATAGCGGCGCTTCATAGACCGAAGGGATAAGTCTCATCCTCTCCGGCGGCCACCTCAGTCGGCAAGGGAGTTACTGCGCAGGTCTGATCGAACCACACGAACGCATCGTACTGGTCGGACAACGACGCGTAACTGTAGTGACTCCATCGCTCCGTCTCGGGCCGATAGATGACACCAATGTAGCGTTCAAGCCGCGGGGCAGCGATGACGCGGCGGAGATTGTCGTGCTCCTTTGCGCGAAAATCTACCAGGAAGCGGTCGGCGCCGACGTTGTGGAACAAGTCCTCGTAACTGCCTGGGCGAGACGATCGTATGGCCTTGATTTCCATCGGCCCATCCCATTCCGATGCCGCCGCGACGGTACCGGAATGTGTGCCAAAGCCGATCAGCGCTGCATCGCGTCCATACGCCTGTCTGCACAACTGGCCGATGTTCAGCTCGCCGCGCTCCATACCCATTTCGGTGAACCGCGCGTCTCCGATGTGGGAATTGTGTGCCCAGATAACCGCTTTCGCTTTTGGACCTGTCCATGCGAGGATATTCTGCAGCGCGTTGAACATGTGCTGGTCGCGGTGGTTCCATGATTCATGGGCCCCGTAATACATGGCCCGATAGTAGCGTTCCGCGTCAGCCACAAGACGGGCATTCTGCATCGCGTCGAAGAACTCAGCGCCATCGTTCTTGGCGTATTGGAGCTCCTTCTGCAGCAGGTCGATGAGAATGCGTGTCACCGGCCGTTCGCACAGTGCATAACCTTCAGTCAGCGATGCGCGGCCATAGGCAGCCGGCTCCCGCGACCACGGCGACAGGCAGGCATACCGTTCACGCGCAATTTGCGCGGCCTTGGGATCCACGCGGTCTAGATAGGCGAGCACGGCGGCGATCGACGCCGTCATGTTGTAAAGATCCAGGCCATAGAAACCGACCTTTTCACCTTGGAGTTTCGTGGCGTTGTGATCGCGCAGGAAACTGATGAAGGCGTCGACATCCTTGTTGCGCCACATCCAGGTGGGGAATCGCGCGAACGGTGTTGAGTGCATTGGCCGATGCGGGCTTTGCCGAACATAGCGGTCGATTGCGGCGGCATCGGGCCAGTCAGCCTCCACAGCGACAATCGTGAAGCCGTGCCGCTCGATCAGACGGCGCGTGATAGCGGCGCGAGCCCGATAAAATTCCGAAGTACCGTGGGAGGCTTCGCCAAGCAACACGACCCTTGCTTGAGCGAACCGGTCAAAGACGGCTGCGAAATTCGCGTCCTCCAGCGAAGGCAGTGGCTCGGCCGCAGTCCGCAACACGGCCACTGCCGATGTCTGTGAGATTGACTGAGGTATCGCGGAGGCTGGCTGGTTGGGCGTCAACAGGTAATGCTCGAACCAGGCACTTGCCAAGTCGGTCACCGCTTCAAGCGCACCAGGTTCTTCGAACAGATGCGTGGCTCCAGGAACGATTTTGAGCAGCTTCTCACATGCGAGTGCATTTAGTGCCTTGTGGTTCAGGGTAAGAACCTCCCGATCATCGCCGCCGACAATGAGCAGGGTCGGTGCTTCGACCTCGGCCAGACGCGGCCCGGCGAGATCAGGGCGCCCGCCGCGCGAGACTACCGCTGCCACGCGGCCTTGAAGTTCGGCAGCTGCCAACATTGCCGCCCCGGCGCCGGTGCTCGCACCGAACAGCCCCAACGGTAGATCGGCAATGTCCGGCTCAGCCTGAATCCAGATCGCAGCCTCGAGCAAACGCTCGGCAAGCAATGGAATATCGAAGACATTTCGGCGGTCTGTCGCCTCATCTGCCGTCAGCAGATCAAGAAGAAGCGTCGCGAAACCCTTGTCATTCAGCCGGTCAGCGACAGCAATGTTGCGAGGACTGAGGCGGCTCGACCCACTACCATGGGCGAATAATATGATGCCCCGTGGATCCGGTGGCACGCTCAAATCGCCCACCAGACTGTGCGGCGGGACCACGATACGGCGCCTGGAACGATCTTGGCCGGTGGTACTACCCTCGGCCCATCCTTGTCTCAGCAGCCCGATTGTCTCTTCATCGGTGAGTTGGTGGAAATCGCTGTAGAATGCGCCCACTCCCTGAAAACCTCGCGCCGGATGAAGACAGACGATAATGTCCGCATATGGACGCATTTCCGCCAGCGTTGCTTCTGGCGCCACGGGAACAGCAAGTACAACTTTTGCGGCACCCTGTTTTTTGATTGCGATGAGCGCGGCTTTGGCTGTTGCCCCCGTGGCAAGACCATCATCGACGACGATTGCGGTTCGTCCCGCCGGCTCCAACCGTGCGTGACTACCGAGGTATAAGGCGCGCCGACGTTCGAGCTCGACAAGTTCCCGTTGCCGCGCACGCTCAAGGTAAGTATCGTCGGCACCCGTCGCCATTCGTACGTCTTCATTGATGACGGTTTCGGCCCCTGAGCCTTCGACGACAGCACCGAGCGCCACTTCGGGCGTCCCCGGTGCGCCAATCTTTCGGACCAGAAGGAGATCGAGCGGCGCTTGCAAAGCACGCGAGATTTCCAGCGCGACTGGTACGCCACCGCGCGGCAAGGCATAGACGACAGGTTGCTCGAGAGATAGCGCAACGAGCTTGGTCGCTAGCTGACGCCCTGCATCGAACCTGTCTCGAAATTGGAAGTGCCATCGAACCATACAGATAGAATGTGTGCCTGTTGATCTGCCACGCATTGATCAACATCAAATCTTCGCGGGGAATAGATGGACCTCAGGGCGCCGAGCGATTACGGCGGCTGGAAGGAGGGTCAAAGCGGGTGCATGCTCCCGTGATCCCAACGATGACGATATTCCTGGTTATCGAGGAGGTTCCAGTTCTCTGGCCTGAGCGTCCAGACCCTCAAATAATTGCAGTTCGCGTCAATCGCCTTCTTCCTCACATTGGAAAAGAGCTTTGCGGCGATCTCCTGCTCGCGAAACGGGCTCACCACGATGAAAATCGCAACATCGAACAGACGCCCGGCAAGTGGGTGGTTCTCGATTCGAGCGTGGCAGAGTCCGCGGACGTGATCATCGATATCGGCCGCGACGATAAAGTTGCAGCGTTCCGAACCGCTAGTGACCTGACGCCAGGAGGCGAGCGTCAGACGTGGCATTGCCGCCTGGGCGACGACATACGCACGCTCTATCTGAGTTTCCTGCAACTGGCCGATCTTCAGTTCGGATGTCATATGAAACCATTCACGCCAAGCGACGGATTGCCGCCTCGCCGTTCTGACGGAGCAGCGCTTCTTGTTGCGCTGGCAACAGCGCGTCGCCTTCTCAGATGACCTGCATGCAATCGCTGATGCAGTCACGCCGGGGACAGCAAAACCTCCCCGGCACGAATTTTGATGTGAAGCCTTAATGCGATCATCCGATCGCTATCTGATCATTCAACGTCTTGATTCCCGGAGCCGACCAGGCTGCCCGTTCGGCCGCTCTCCGCTCCGACCAAGTATGGACCTTGCCTTTGAGAGTTACGCTGCCGCCGGACACTTCGACCCGAATTCCCTGCGATTCCAGCTCGGCATCACGCTTGAACGCATCCTCGATGCGCTTCTTCACGTCAGCAGCGCTGACACGAGGACTGATCTCGATCAAATTCGACAGGCCGACGACGCCCACGAGGTTGCGAACGGCATCGGACGCAGCATTTTTCTGATATTGCCATTCGGCCTTGCCGGTGAGCGTGATCCAGCCCTTTTGGACCTTGACCTGGATTGCGCCCTTCGGGACGGAAACGTTCCAGTCGAGCATGTTGGCGGCGCGGCGGGCGATATCATCGTCGGAAGCCTCGTAGTTTCCGAAGATCCTGACGTCGATCTCTTGGGCAATGCCTCGCACGCCTTTGATCCGCTTTACCACTCGCTCGGCGGTCTCCTTTTCTGAGTAGGAGCCGACGTGACCGGTGAGAGTGACGATGCCCTCTTCGACGGATATTCCGATGTTGGCGGCATCGATACTGGGTTCGAAGTCAAGCTCGTCGATGATGTTCTGTCTGAGAGTAATATCGTCCATGATTTGCTCCTTTCTGCTTTCAGGATTTTTTCCGGCAACGGCCGAAGGCGCTTTCAGACGGGAAGCCCCATGCGTTCGTTTGCCGATTTCGCGCGCAACCCCTCCTTCTGCTGAAGCAAGGCGCTGCGCAGTTGGTCAAGTTGTGCGCGCGATCTCTGAATTGGGCTTTGGTCGTTGTAAGCCGCCGCCGGCAGGGTCACCCGTGGACCCTTCGAAATGCCGTGGCCTGCCCCGTCCAGGCTCATCAGACCGACGAGGCCGATGGAAGAAACGAAAATCGCTGCTGGCATCCGCATTTTCTTCTCCTTCAGAAATGAAAGGTGGTAACCGGCCCGACATATTCCGTCACGAAGCCGAAAGAACGGGCTTTCCTGATCAGTGCGTTGGCGCCAATGAGGTTGGTCTTGATGATCTGATCCTCTTTTGGATCGCCTTGGCCGAAATTCGCGCGCATCCAATGAGCTGCTCGGGGCGTGAGCGGGCTGATCGTCCAGTGGCTGGCCTCTTCACGCTTAACCCTGAAATCTGGCAGTTGCTGCTCATTCGAAGCAATCAAGACGGACATCCAATTTCTCCCCTATCGGCGCAACGATACGTTCGACATGAAGCCCGCGATACTCGGAGGTCTCCCGAGGCGCGAGCGATATACATGAGATGAGCTCCTTCTTCTTTCGTTCACCATAGGCGAAATGTTCCGGCGCTCTTTGATTCGAATCAAAGACGTCGAATGAAGTTGTTGCACGCGGGGGAAACAGGAGTGGCTCGCTTCGGACAGCCGCCTCCCAGTCGAGACGTCGACGGCGGTGGTCTGCGAAGGATTGAGCGGTTCAATGCATTTATGCAATTTCTGATCAAGGCATCGCCTACCGCGGGAGCTCAGGAGATGACCCGACGGATCTCGATCGGCATTGAAGGGTCAATTGCTCGAACTTCGATGAAGAGGAATTGCGCCAAACTCTGGTCACTGAGGCTGATTTTTTCGACCTTGACCAACGTCAATGTCCGAAAACCTATCATCGGCTAAAGGATCGGAAAATCGGATGGTCGAGGTAGATCATGAAACGGGATGTTGTCGCTATCGGAGCCTCTGCGGGTGGAATTGAAGCCGTTTCGAAGTTACTGAGTTATTTGCCGGCAGAACTCCCAGCCTCTGTCTTGGTCGTCATCCATCGACCAATTGAGCCGCCGAGTTACCTGCCTGAGGTTCTCGCACGACTATGCGCGCTTCCAGTGCGCTTCGCACGCGAAGGCGAGCAACTCGAACACGGCACCTGTCTGTTGAGCCCGCCTGGCCGGCACCTGAGCGTGTCGAAGGATTGCCGAGTACATTTGTTGGCCGATGGCTTCTATCGAGCCCACAACGTCGACGCCCTTTTCATGTCTCTTGCCGCCGCAATTGCCCCGCGTACGATCGGCGTGATCCTTTCGGGCGCCCTGAAAGATGGAACGCTAGGCCTGAAGTTCCTGAAAGAAGCTGGCGGCATCGCTTTGGTGCAAGATCCGGCGGAAGCCTCCTTTCCGGACATGCCGGAGAATGCGGCGATGCAAGACGGGGAGATCGATCTGATCGGTCCCATCGAAACCCTTGCTGAATTCATCTGCGAGCAGGTCGGGCTTCAACCTCTATCCCTGGGCGCGCGCCCCGCAGGATGATCATGCTCAAGGTTTGACCGATCGGCGTGGACTAGTGATGTATTCGGCTTTCCCAATGCGGGCGCAGTCCGAGTGTCCGGAGTGCAAGGGGTCTCCGGCCATATTCGTCACGTCTGCTTCGGGAGGCCGTGGTTCAGAAACGGAGAAACGTCCACATGCGGATGCCCGGCTGGCGTGTCGCCAAAGCATGGATGCTGCCATTGGTAACATTGGCTCTGGTCGGCGGTGGATTGGCCAGATTTGTGGGGCAAGAGAGCCTTGCGACGCAATTTTGGACGACGGGCACAGCAGTCGTCTTTGCGGTGCTCGTCATCGATATCGGCATTGGTCTGCACAGGAAGGATTTCGGCCTGGATCTCATCGCGGCGCTGGCGATGGGCGGGGCCATCCTGTTTGGAGAGTATCTGGCCGGGATTGTCGTGGCACTCATGTTTACTGGCGGGCAGTTCCTGGAGAACTTCGCGCAAAACAGGGCAAGCCGGGAGATGACAGCACTGCTGAGCCGGGTGCCAACGCGCGCGGCCCGGTATCAAGACAGCCGCATCGAGGATGTTGCGGTGTCGGCCATCGCGCCTGGCGATCTCGTTCTGGTCCGCCGCGGCGAAGTTGTTCCCGTCGATGGCATTGTCGCGGGCAACCTTGCCGTCCTAGATGAATCCGCACTGACGGGCGAGGCGCTGCCTATCCGACGGCAATCTGGACAGGCGGTGATGAGCGGCTCCACGAATGCCGGCGATGCGTTCGACCTGAAGGCGACGAGCGCGGCTGCCGACAGCACCTATGCCGGCGTCATCCGGCTGGTCGAGGCAGCACAGCGGACGAAAGCGCCGATCGTGCGATTGGCGGCCAAATTCGGTTTGGCCTTCCTGGCCCTCACCTTGTCGATTGCCGCTTCAGCCTGGGCACTGACCGGCGAGGCAACCCGGGCTCTTGCCGTCATCGTGGTGGCGACGCCCTGTCCGCTGATACTCGCCGTACCCGTCGCCATCGTGTCCGGCATCTCGCGCTGCGCAAAGAAGGGCGTCCTGGTGAAAGACGGAGGCGCCCTTGAAGCCCTTGCTGCCGCGAGGACGGTGCTTCTCGACAAGACGGGAACGGTTACCGATGGTCGGGCCCGCCTGATTGAGATCAAGGCACGCGGCGACCTCGATCCGCTCGACCTCTTGAGGGTGGCGGCATCGCTGGATCAGAGCTCGCCTCATGTCGTGGCCCAGGCCCTCGTGGCCGCCGCCCGTGAACGGGGGCTGCGGCTTGATGTACCCAGCGGCGTCCGGGAAACGGCAGGCTCAGGATTGACGGGCCGCGTCGCCGGGCGAGAGGTCGTGGTCGGCGGCTGGGCTTTCGCGAGCACAGGCATTGAGGACTCGGACTTTCGCCGCGAGATCGAGGCATGGATACGGCGCGACGGAACGGTCGCAGTCGTTGTGACAATAGACGGCGCCCTGGCCGGGGCGATGCTTCTGGCAGACCAGATTCGTCCCGAAGCGGGTTACGTATTGCGGCATCTGCGCGAGACCGGCATTGCGCGCATCGTTCTCGTTACCGGCGATCGCGCCGATCTCGCTGCAGGTGTTGGCGCATTCCTCGGAGTGGATGACGTCATCAGCGAAATGAAGCCCGAGGACAAGACGAACGCGGTCGACAAGGAGCGGGTGAGAGGCCGTCCCGTGCTGATGATCGGCGATGGGGTCAATGATGCGCCCGCGCTTGCCGCCGCCGATGTCGGCATAGCAATGGGAGCGCGCGGTGCCGCTGCTTCGTCCGAAGCGGCGGATGTCGTGATCCTGGTCGATCGTCTGGACAGGCTGGTCGGTGCCCTCCATATCGCACGCCGCTCGCGCGCGATCGCGCTACAGAGCGTTTATGCCGGCATGGCCCTTTCGGTCGCAGGCATGATTGCTGCCGCCCTCGGTTATCTGACGCCGGTCGAAGGAGCGCTTTTTCAGGAGGCGATCGATGTCGCCGTCATCCTGAATGCCCTGCGCGCCCTGGGGCCACCTGTCTCCTTCGCCATGGCCTCGCCGCGGTTGAGCAACGAAGACCTGCAGAGACTGGAGGCCGAGCATAAGGCATTGGCTGACGTGGTCGACGATATTGGCATGACGGCAGATCGAATTGCACGCCTGCCACAGGAAGAGGCAATAGACGAGCTCCAAAGGCTGGATCGCGGGCTGCGCGACCGTCTCCTTCCCCACGAGAAGAGGGACGAACAGGTTTACGCGCGGCTTCGCCAAAAAAACGCCAAGCCTGACATTCTGGCCGGAATGAGCCGGACGCACATGGAAATTCAGCGGCAAATTCACAACCTCACCGTCATGCGCAAGGCGTTCGACGGCAAGGCGCCGACAGAGGCGCAGCTTCATGAGGTCCAGCGGCTGCTGCACGGGCTGGAGGCGATCACACGTCTTCATTTTGCGCAGGAGGAGGAGATCTATCGCTCGCTGGAGGTCGAGTGAGGGGTCTCAGCCAGCACGGACTGCTGCGGTGTCGAACCCATCAGCGGCGCATTTCGCTGATCGTGCTCGATCATAGCTTTGATCGCTGGGATGCTGAAGACGGCCGCAACCATCAGAATGAGAACGATCAACAGGAGGTGATCGATGATAAGCCATCGCAGCCATCGTCCCGCGGAGAAGTGGTTCACGGCCTTGCTCCAATCGTAGCTGGTGAGCCAGTGAGAACGATTGTCTTCACGGCAACAGTCTAGAGGGCGCCATCGAAGAGGCATTGCGCAGGATCAAATTGCCGCCGCGCCGATTTCCTGGCGGCCGCTTTTGACGCCGGTCAATTTCATCACCGCGGATCTATGTCATTGATATCGTGCCAGCCTGTCAGGCGAGGTCATGACAACTTGGGGATAGGGCAATGCCGCACAAACAAGTTCTCTTTCATGCAGAGGCCAGGAGTAAGGTTCTTCAGGGGGCAACCAGACTGGCAGACGCCGTTCGCATCACCCTCGGCCCGCGTTCCAAGTCGGTTCTGATCGAGAAAAAGTGGGCTGCTCCCATCGTTTGCAATGACGGGGTGACGATCGCCAAGGAATTCGATCTGAAGGATCCCGAGGAAAATCTCGGCGCCCGCATGTTGCGCGCCGCTGCCGAGAAGACAGGAGATGTGGTTGGAGACGGAACAAGCACATCCACCGTGCTTGCGCACGCGATCTTGGCGGATGGTCACCGCAATGTCGTGGCGGGCGCGAGCGCCATCGACCTCAAGCGTGGCCTCGACCGCGCCGTCAACCGCACCATCAAGGCATTGCGGGATCTTTCCAGGCCGGTGACCACTGACAAGGAAAAACAGCAGGTTGCGGCGATCTCCGCACACAATGACGAAACCATCGGCCAGCTGGTCGCCGAAGCCATGACGCAAGTCGGCAAGGAAGGTGTCATCACCGTCGAGGAATCGAAGACGATGGAAACCCGGCTGGATGTCGTGGAAGGCACGCAATTCGACCGCGGCTATATCTCGCCCTATTTTGCGACGGATCCGGAAAAGATGGAATCCGTTCTCGAGGATGCTCGGATCTTGATCTTCGACAGGAAGATCTCTGCGCTTGGCGACTTGGTCGGCCTGCTCGAAGAAATCGCCAAGTCGGGCAGGCCGCTCCTCGTCATCGCCGAGGACGTGGAAAGCGAGGCGCTTGCCACTTTGATCGTCAACCAGATCCGCGGCACCTTCCGCAACTGCGCCGTCAAAGCGCCCGGCTTCGGTGACCGCCGCAAGGCAATGCTGCAGGATCTGGCGATCCTCACCGGCGCTCAGCTCATTTCGGAAGACCTCGGATTCAAGCTCGATAAGACGACGCTGGAGCAGCTCGGCACGGCGACGCGCGTTGTCGTGGATAAGGACACCACCACGATCATCGGGGGCGGCGGCTCGCAGCAGGCGATCAGGGCAAGGGGCGAGCAGATCCGCAAGGAGATTGAGACGACCACCAGCGACTATGACAAGGAGAAGCTGCAGGAACGGCTGGCGAAGCTTTCCGGTGGGGTGGCCGTCATTCGCGTTGGTGCTCCTGCGGAAGCGGAGGTGAAGGCCAAGAAGGAAGCTCTCGACGACGCGATCAATGCCACCAAGGCGGCGGTTGAGGAGGGTATCGTTCCCGGCGGCGGGCTCGCGCTCTTGCGCTGCATCGCGGCTGTGGCCGAGGAAGAACAGCTCTGCGATGGGGATGAGCGGACGGGCGTACAGATCCTGAAGCGTGCTCTGGAAGTCCCGGCGCGGCAGATTGCCGAGAACTCGGCTGTCGATGGCGGTGTCGTTGTTGCCAGGATGCTCGAAAGTCAGGGCGCGATCGGCTTCGACGCAGCGCGGAACCGCTATGTCGATCTCCTGCAGGAAGGCATTATCGATCCGACCAAGGTCGTGCGCGTCGCATTGGAAAACGCGGTCTCCGTCGCCAGCATATTGCTGCTGACGGAGGCGACGATGACGGAGATTCCCGAACCCGCCCGTCAGCCGACTGCGCCGCCGATGGAGATGTAGAGCCGGTCGACGCCGGCCGGACTTTGCGTGAGATCCTTTCGTGGCAATCAGGAAAGCGCCAGGGCGGCGCCGCGCAGGGCAACGTTCGAAGCGGTCACGATGTGGACCGGCACAGTCGACGCGAAGCCTGCTGGGCCGCCTGCAGCCATGAACGAGGCGGCGAATGTTCCCTCCGTCAGAACGTTCCGCAGATCGTTCGGCAGGCTGCCGGCCAGATAAAGTCCTCCCTCTGCGCCGTAAGCAGCAGCCAGGTCGCCGGCCAAGCGCCCGAGCCAAGTGGCAAAACGTTGGAGCGTTTCCCTCGCATGGGGGTCCGGCTCTTCGAGCGACGCGGCTTCGATGATCTCCGATACGCCCCAAGCTGATGCACTGAGACCGGCATGCTGCCGCAGCGCATCGTAAACACCGGCAAGCCCGGTTGAAGTCAGAACATTCCTTAGCACCATTCTGCCCGGTCCGCGTCGTATGCTATTGAGGACGAGGAGCTCATCCCCGTCTTCGGCACCGAACGAAATGTCGCCGGCTCGGCCCAATACGGCTTTCCAACCCGGGCCAACCGGAACGGCGGCAGCGACCTCCACGTCCCTTTCCACCAGCAGGATGGCTTTCGGTCCGACCCGCGGGGGCATTGCTTCGCCGATCCGCAGAAGGTCGTGCTGCGTCAGCAGCGGCACGGATCGACAGACTGCTTCGATGTCGCGCATAAGGCTGACTGTGGGAATGGAAAACGCGTCGTGCAGCTGTTTGGCGGTAAAACTCCAGGGATGATGAAGGAGGCGAGCCTGGCCTCCGGCGACATCGCCGGCCACGGCGAGGCTCATCCTCGCCGGCCGGTCCTGCAGCGACGTGAGATAAGCATCGATCGCCAGTTCGATCGAGTCGAATTCGGCGGTTCGAAAGTTGACATAGTGGTCCATCGCCAGTTCATCGATATCGGCCACCGCAAAGCGCAAGTGGGTCGGGCCGATCTCCCCGACAACGGCGTGACGATCTGAAAGGGTCGGCATGTTGGGTCTCCACATTCTTAAACTTTTCCCAGTCTGCGCCAGCTGCTGCGCCCTGGCCTTGATTTTCATCAAGGTCGAAGGAGGCGAGCCCGTCTACTCTCGGCGCAGTTCAAGGGGGCAGGCCGGGAGCGTGTCATGGGCGGCAGGATGGAACAGGTGATCTGGTTTGAGCATCTCCGGCGCGGCGACATCGCCCGAGTGGGCGGCAAAAATGCCTCGCTGGGGGAAATGATCCAGGATCTCGCGCCGAAAGGAATTGCCGTACCCGCGGGTTTCGCCACCACCGCCGATGCCTACTGGCATTATGTCGACGCCAATGGTATTCGGGGCGAGATCGCCGCACGCATCGCCGACTGGCAGCAGGGCAAAGCGAGCTTGGCTGAAACCGGTTCGGCCATACGCAAGCTTTTCCTGCGCGGCGACTGGCCAGAGGACCTGGCGAACACCATCCGAACCGCTTACGCAGAGCTTTCGAAGCGCATCGGAAGCGAAGATGTCGCCGTTGCTGTTCGCTCCAGCGCCACGGCCGAAGATCTGCCGGATGCGAGCTTTGCCGGGCAGCAGGAAAGTTTCTTGAATATTCGCGGTGAGCGTTCGCTTCTCGATGTCTGCCGGCGCTGCTACGCTTCCCTATTCACCGACAGGGCGATCTCCTATCGCCAGACGAAGGGCTTTGAGCATCTGAAAGTCGCACTCTCGATCGGCATCCAGCAGATGGTCCGGTCGGATCTCGGCGGCTCCGGCGTCATGTTCTCCATCGACACGGAAACCGGCTTCGACAAAATCGTGCTGATCAATGCCGCCTGGGGGCTCGGTGAGAATGTCGTCCAGGGCGCCGTCGACCCGGATGAATACCAAGTGTTCAAGCCGTTTCTTGCAAAGGGCTCTCTCCGCCCCATCATCGCCCGCAAGTGCGGCGCAAAGGCAAAGAAGATGATCTATGGATCGGCCGAAGAGCCTACCCTCAACGTTCCGACCTCGAAAGCCGAACGGGCAAGCTATGTGCTTGACGATGAAGCGGTGCTCAAGCTCGCCCGCTGGGCGTCGCTCATCGAGCAGCACTACGGCTGTCCGATGGACATGGAATGGGCCCGTAACGGCGAGGCCGGAGAACTCTTCATCGTGCAGGCGCGGCCGGAAACAGTTCAGTCGAGGCACAGGACAGGGGTCTTCAGGAGCTACAGCATCAAACAGAAAGGCAGGAAGCTTGTCGAAGGTCTGGCGATCGGTGACGCCATCGTCTCGGGCCGAGTCTGCCTCATTGAAACGGCCAAGGATATCGATCAATTCATCGACGGTTCGGTATTGGTAACTGCGACGACCGACCCGGACTGGATGCCGATCATGAAACGGGCGGCGGCGATCGTTACCGATCACGGGGGCCGCACTTCTCATGCCGCAATTGTCAGCCGCGAGCTTGGCCTGCCGGCGGTGGTGGGGACCGGCAACGCGACGCTGCTGCTGCATACGGGCGAGGAGGTGACTGTGTCCTGCGCGGAGGGGGACGAAGGGTTCGTCTATGACGGGGCTGCCGAATACGAGTCCGAAACGTTCGATGCCCACGACCTGTCGGCGACGCAGACCGAAGTGATGCTGAATCTTGCAAATCCGGGTACGGCCTTCCGCTGGTGGCGGCTGCCCGCTGATGGCGTCGGCCTTGCCCGGATGGAGTTCGTCATCAGCAACGCCATCCGCATCCATCCGATGGCGCTTGTCCACTTCGACAGCCTGAAGGACGAGGCTGCCCGGAACGAGATCGCGGCGCTGACGCAGGGTTATGACGACAAGTCGGAATATTTCGTCGACAATCTCGCGCGTGGCCTTGCCCGTATCGCCGCTGTGGTCCACCCCAATCCCGCCATCGTCCGGCTGAGCGATTTCAAGACGAATGAATATGCCGGGCTTCTGGGCGGGGCTGAGTTCGAGCCCAAGGAAGAAAATCCGATGCTCGGCTTCCGCGGTGCCTCCCGCTACTATTCACCTCGCTACCGTGAGGGTTTTGCGCTGGAATGCCGCGCCATTCGCAAGCTGCGCAACGAGATGGGTTTTGCCAATGTCGTCGTCATGGTTCCCTTCTGCCGGTCGGTCGAAGAAGCTGAGAAGGTGCTGCAGGTCATGGCGGAAAGCGGCTTGAAGCGCGGCGAGGACGGACTGAAGATCTATGTCATGTGCGAGATACCCTCAAACGTCATTCTTGCTAAGGATTTCGCCCGCTATTTCGATGGCTTCTCCATCGGCTCAAACGATCTCACGCAACTGACGCTCGGCGTCGATCGAGACGCGGGCGATCTCGCCGATCTATTTGACGAGCAGGATCCGGCGGTAAAGTGGATGATTTCGAGAGTGATCACCGAAGCCAGAACGGCCGGCGTCAAGATCGGCATTTGCGGCCAGGCGCCGAGCGACTACCCCGACTTTGCCGCCTACCTCGTCGAATGCGGGATCGACAGCATTTCCGTCACGCCGGACAGCTTCGTGGCTGTAAAACAGAAAGTGGCGGAGGCTGAGCGGTGCAGGGAGCAGACCGTTCGGGGGTGATTGCAGACGAGACCGGAATGAAGCCCCTGCGTCTATATCTTGCTGTGCCGTGCCTCTCGAGCGCGATTATTCGGCGGGGAGCGCCGCGCGCCATACAGATAAGACGCTGGATTAACCGACGCAATCAGTGTGCCGCCGGTGCAAGCTGCTTGAAGCAGCGGATGACATCTTCGTCTGACAGCTGGGGAAAGTGGAAGTAGAAATCACCGACCGCGCGGAAGGACAGCCCGGCCTCAAGGCAAACCACCTCTTCGACCTCGTCCTCGAGATCGGCGACCACCTTTGCCGGCGCAACGGGAACGGCAATGATGATGCGTTCGACCCCGCATTGTCTGATTGCCATCGCCGCTGCCTTCATCGTGGCACCGGTAGCGATGCCGTCGTCCGCCAGGATGACGGTCCTGCCTTCGATGTCGATATCGGGCAAAATGCCCTTGAACACGGATCTGCGGCGCGCGATTTCTTTCAACTCCATATCCGTGGCGGATTGAAAGACGGCGTCCGAGATGTCGGTTTGGCGTATGATGTCGTCGTTCTTGAAGATAGAGGGATGCGGTCCGTCGACGACCGCGCCCATAGCAACTTCAGACATTGCGGGCACTCCAATTTTCCTCACGAACACCATCGTCATTGGCGCGTCCAGAGCGCTGGCGATCTCGTAAGCAATTGGAATGCCTCCGCGCGGAAGGCCTACGACGACGACGTCTCGCCCACGATACCGGAGCAGGGCTGCAGCAAGTGCCCGACCAGCATCCTTTCTATCCTTGAACATCGTAAATCTCCTTTCGGCGCGCTTCTGAGCGCACATCGTTCTTTGGATCAATGGCCTCGGCCTACAGTGCGACTTGTTCCTGCAATACTGATCCCGATGCCTGCGCTAGTGACCGAGGAAAAGCGGCCGACTGCACGTCTCAATCATCGATCGCGTCACGCCGCCGAAAATGCGTTCGCGCAATCGGGAGTGGCTATATGCGCCCATGACAATCAGATCGGCCCCCATTTCCGCGGCGCGTTGCTTGAGGATGTCCTGGACGGGCCTTCCTCTGCTCATGACGGTTTCCGCCGTGACAGGCACGCCTTGTCGTGCAAGATAGGCAGCGATATCGGCACCCGGATCTTCGCCGCCGGGCGATGCCTTTGCCAAAGGATCGACCAGAACAAGACGCACTTCGCCGGCGCGCTGGAGAATTGGAAGGGCCTGCTGAACCGCGCGGGCCGCTTCTCTCCGGGAGTTCCAGGCGATCAGAACGGTGCGAGGGGTGAACTCGGCGGGCTGATCCGTCGGGTTCAAAAGCAGAGGGGCGGGCGCCTGAAACAAGGCTCCGCCGATGATCCGCGGGCAGAGATCGCGATCGCGGGCAGCCCGCCGGCCGACAAGAGTCAGATCGACATACAGCGCTCTTTCGGCGATCGCCTCGTCCGCCCAGGCGCCCTCCGTGTAGAGGTCCTGAACATCAAACGAAAGCCCCGAAGAGGCAAGCTGCTCTTCCACATGCCTCGTCTGCTCCGCAAGCTTCGCGATGTCGCCTCCGCGTTCCTCCAGCCAGACGGCTGAAATCTCCTCGGCAGATGCGCCAAAGGGCGGTGGCGCTGCCATGGCCGCCACTACAACCGACAAGTGCGCGCCAATCGCCTGACCACTGACGATGGCGTCCTTGATGTCGTCTTGAAAGTCGTTGACGCCAAGCACGACCAGTATCGTTTTGTAAGGCAATCTTATGCCTCCTTCTTTGGGCTGCACGCCGCAAGTCTAGTCCGCCTGCTTGCGGGCGCTTTGACTCACGTCAAGACGTGGAAGCCTTCATCCATGATCCGCCCCCTGCGAGGCAGAAACAGGCCCGTCACCTGCGGGGCTTTCACAATGGAGATGAATGCTGATCACATTTTGACCCGCATCAATGAGAAACGGCCTTAAGAGATGTCTTCTTGAAGCGCTCCAGCCGAGATGATGGTCGCTACCGCGTTTGGTCGGACGAAAGCGACTACGACATCCCTGGCGTTGATCGCACCCCATGAAAGAAAGGGGGATGAAATGAGCCAAGTTGTCTCGCGGACGGCAGAGGCATTGCTAGCCGGCGCAGGATGCCCGGATGTCCTTCGCGGTGGTGTGGACTTTCGCCTTGAGCGAACGAGCAATGATGACTGGCAGATAACGGCCGTGTCACCCCGCGCCCACGCCTGGATGCGTGACGAATTATGCGGCCCCTTCGCTCAATGCTTCAATGACGTCGTCCGAGCAGATGCTCTCAGCGCGAACTCTTTCGTGAAAGAGGCGCACGAAAGGGGATTGCGAACTGAATTCATTGGCCGCAGCGGCAAGGATCTATTTTAGCCTTTGGGGCACTAAACCGGCCGCTTAGGCAATCATTTGAAAGATCCTAGGACCGCCACCGCACGCCAGGATTTGCCACCTCGGCGAGAGCACCGACGGCGCATAGCCACAGGGCAACAGACCGAGAGAGCGGAGCTCTCCGGCGGAGAGGAGAAGAACATGATATCGGAGTTACTTAGATACACCTTACAGGTCGCGCTGATCTCGTTCATGCTTGGCAGCCTGGCAGATGTCGGCCTTAAACTTGATGTCAGGGATGCCTGGACTGCACTGCGTGACAAGGAATTCGTCGTCCCCAGCGTATTGTCAGGCTTCGTTCTGGGGCCAATCCTTGCCATTGTCATCGCAAGATTGCTCGCCTTGCCGGAACCTTACGCCATCGGTTTGCTGCTGCTGGGCTTGGCGCCGTGTGCGCCATTCATGCCAATGCTGTCTGACGTTGCGAAAGGAGACGCCGCCTATACGGCGGCGTTCATCCTGATTGCTGCTCTTGGTACAATCCTCTTGATGCCGATCGCACTTCCCGTTGTTGCCCCAGGCCTCCACGCGGGTGTAGGTGTGATCGCACGGCCGCTCCTGCTTCTCATTCTCGCACCTTTCGGCATTGGAATAGCAGTGCGTCAACTGTCGAACAGGTGGGCGGATAGGTGCGACCCGATTATTAGGAAACTGGTCGCCTTCAGCACTATCGTATTGCTTTCCGTCGCGTTCCTGCAGAATTGGGACCACATTCTCAGCGCCATAGGAACCTGGGCGATAGCAGCACAGTTTATCTACTTCTGCGCGCTGGCTCTGGGCTCCTACGCCGTTTCGTTCAGGCTTCCTCGCGAGAAGCGAGTCGTAGTCACACTTGGGGTCTGTACCAGGAACGTCGGGGCGGCACTCGCCCCATTGTCAGCAGTTGCCAATGCCGATCCGCGATCCAGCACGATGTGCATCCTGGCAGCCTTCATCACTCTGGCGGTCGGATTTGCCGTAGCGAAAATATTGGCTCGACTGGCGCCGAGGCCCGATTTGGCGATCAATACTGGCTAACTCCGCTTGTCCGCTCGGCAGCCCCTCCGAGTCCCTGCGAGTCTGGTGTGCGTGCCAGCGCCAAATCTTCAGGAAAGACGTATGTCCTCTCGAGCATCCGGTCGATGAGGTCCAGTTCAGCGAGCAGCGCCGGGCGCCGGTCCTGAGGCAAAATTTGCAGGGCATATTCGATCAGGGCTCGCAGACGGCGGGCGATCTGAAAGTTTTCCGCGCCGTATAAGCGTATCTCGCTGAAGGTCAGCTGCACGAAATCCTCCCAATTCGGCGTCCTGCAGATAAACCGCAGTTTGCCGGATTTTCCGCGGATCTCATCGCCGAGAAGATGCCTTCCTCCCACGAAGCAAAGAAGGCGTTGAAGCTGATCGATCGCGAGAACGGCCGTTGTGGGATCGTTGATGGCCTTTGATAGAGCTTTGATTCCGATATCGACGATGATCCTGAAGGCAAATGTCGCATCCTGTTCGAGCGTGCGTTCCGGCCCGAAAGCGACCAAGGCTGTCACTACGCTATCCGGGGGCAGACCCTCGCCGTACAGGCGGAAAAGAATTTCGCCCGCACCAACGAAATCGCCGACTTTTGGCACCAGCTCGATGATCGAGTCCGTCCTCTCGGCCAGCGCGACGAGCGCCGTCATATTGACCGCGACCACGACCGCGGAATTGGCCCGATGGTAAACAATTCTATCGGGCGAACTCGTGAACGAGGTCACTCCACGATGGGAGCAGTCACTTTCGGCAGGTGCGGGATAGACTTCCTCAATGACGGCATGACCGCTTTCGCCGACTCTCAAGATGATGCTGACAGGACGCAGCAGGCGGGCCGCGTAGTCTATCAGATACAGGAAGGCCGCAATGGAAAGAAAGCCAAGCAGTCCCGCGATCGCAGAGACACCATGAGGAACGGTCGCATCGAGTCTGGAAAGGGCGCCGGTTGCAAACAGTAATGTAAAAATGAAAAGGCCCACGGTGAATCGGATGGCATTGTCGCGCAAAAGAGTCGTCGCGATGATCCGGGGCGTCAACTGGCCGCCGGCAACTTGAATTGCCACCAGCAGCGATCCGAACGTGAACACCACGAACGTCAAAGTCATTGTAATGATTGTCTCAAGCATCCTTTGCGTGCCCGCCACTTCCCAAGGCCAGAAGTCGATCCAAGGGGTCCAATTTTCAAAAGCATAGACCAATCGGATGGCGGCGACGTAAAGGAGCAGGGCCACGAAGGGAACGATCCACAAAGAGGATCTGATGTAACTCCTGAAGCTATACCAGCGGTTCCAACGCATCGACTTATCTCACTCCTGAAAATTCTGAGGGCGAAATTTTGCCTTTCAACCATGGTTTATCGCCCGGAAAGATCATTGATGCCGATCAAGACACGGCGTCTATTTTGATCTCGCTTAATGTCCGGCCTGCGGAATGTGCGTAGATTTCGGACGATCCCGTCGCACCTCCAATTGCGAGGGCATACGAGGAAGGGATCACAACAGCAGCGAGCGGAACAAGCTGGCAGGTGGGAAGCCAAGACGATGTACAAGAAAGGGAAATACATCTGCGTCCCCGCACCCTTCGGTCTCTACAGCTGGTCGAAGCGGGCAGCGGTTCACCGGTGGAGGCGGGTGTGACATCGGTTTTTCTGACGCGGAACGAAGCCCGCGGAAGCGCCGCCCGCGCGGCGCGCTCGGCTCACTCTGCCGCCGCTTTCCAGCATGCCTGCAAGACATCCGGCAGACGCGCTCAGCGCAGGTTCCGTTGTGTCGTAAGCGCATGAAGAAGTCTTGATCGAACCGCCGAGGCCTTCTCCGGGCATTGACGCCGATCAAATCGCCAATCCAGCACCCGAGTATGATGAACCGCGCGAAAGAAAGGATATCGCGATGAATCAGAATATCATCTCATACAACGCGCGAGTGCTCGTCATGGACGCGAGAAAAGCCCTGCTTCTGCGCAATGTTGGGACAGCGTCCGACCTATCTCTCGAAGTCGAGCAGGTATTCGAGGCGCCGCACAATGCACCGACCCGTCAACAGGGAACAGATCGTCCCGGCCGGACCGCGAGCGGCAGCCATCGCAGCAGCCTCGGACAGACTGATTTCCATCAGCTTGAAGAAGAGCGGTTCTCTTCCATGGTCGCGGAAAAGTTGGAAATGATCTGCGCCGGCGACAACATTCAGAAGCTTTTTCTCATGGCTCCCCCGAAGGCCCTTGCCGACTTGCGGCGTGTCATTTCGGAGGGTGTGAGGAAGCGGATCGTGGCCGAATACGACAAGGACCTCGTCAACCTTCCGGTCGACGAAATCGAAAAACATCTGACGTCGTGAACAACGAATTTATCATGGATGGCACGGCAGCGGCCAGGTCGACTCTCCGGTAGCTGATGACTGGCCGGGCAACGGCATCGGCAAAAGCACGGTGGGACGATGTGCATGGCGTTCGGCGATTTCTGTTGCCTCATCGCCAACGAAAACGGGCGTGCATCGCGACGCGCGCCCGTCCGACACGAATCCGATCAAGCGACTTTTATCTCCACCTTCCGCTCGTTTTTTTTGGCATCGGCGCTCTTTGGAAGTCTCACCTTCAGGACGCCCTTGTTGAAGGTGGCCTCCACCTTGTTGGCGTCTACCCCATCTGGGATCTGGAAGGTGCGCTGGAAGGAGCCGTAGCGACGCTCGGACACATGGTATTCCTTCTGCTTATCCTCCTTCTCCTCCTGCTTTTCGCCACGGATTGTCAGGTAGCTGTTGGACAGCGTGACTTCGATGTTCTTTTCATCGAGGCCGGGCATTTCGGCGGTGATCTCGAAGGCGTCGTCCTTTTCGATCACATCGACAGCCGGGGCTGCCCATCCATTCAGCGACGGAAAGCCGCGCGCGAAAATGGATCGGTCAGAGGAACGCCAAGGCGAGGGCACGAAGCCATCGAACAGACGGTCGATCTCGGAGCGCAGCGCTTCGAAGGGGGACCAGATTCCCGCCGACTGGACCGGCTTATCTTCGTTCTTAACAGCAAGTTTGGTTGCATCTGCCATGATTTTTCTCCTGTCTTCCAAGAAGGAGGCCGCATCGAAGCGCCAAGTGGAATTCGGTGCAGCCGACGTCAGCTCGTCATTGAGCATCTCCATTTCAAATCTTTAGGAGCAAGTCAGCATTGACGCGGATCAAGCTTCGTGCGCGGCGGACCTCATACGTGTTCGGCGCAACTCCCAGACGCCTCAGGCGCGTTCTGGCCGGAGACGCCGTGGAGATCTTCGACGTTTCCGGCCTGCGGTGCGGCGTCGTTGGTCCTCGCGTCGGAAGAACCAGTGTTTGGCCAGCTCCGACGACAAAAGATACATCACGCTGATGGAGACGATCCCAAGTATGGTGGGAAGCGGCAAGGGGAGGAAGCCGAACCAGCGCGCGACCGGCAGGAATGGCAGCGCAAAGGTCACCGAGATGATCACAGCAGACAGAGCGGTGAGCAGGCGCGACGGCCAGCTCTGCCAGAACCTCTTGCGTGTACGGATAATGAAGACGATCAGCAATTCCGTCAGCAGCGATTCAACGAACCACGCCGTCTGGAAATGCCGCTCGCCGGCCCCCACCAGGAAAATCAAAAAGCCGAAGGTCAGGAGATCGAAGAGCGAACTGACCAAGCCGAAGGTGACCATGAACCGTCGTACGGAGCCGATTTCCCAATGACGGGGCCGACGCCTGTCCTCCTCGTCGACATTATCGGTGGCAATCGCGAAGGAGGGGATATCAGAGAGAAAATTATTGAGCAGGACCTGCTGGGCGAGAAGGGGCAGGAAAGGGAGCGCGACGGAGGCCAGCGCCATGCTGATCATATTGCCGAAATTGGCGCTGGTGGTGATCGATATATATTTCATCGTGTTGGCGAAGGTGGTTCGCCCGTCATCAACGCCTTGTACCAGTACGCCGAGATCGCGTTTCAGAAGGACCATATCGGCGGCTTCGCGCGCCACGTCTACGGCGCTGTCGACAGAAATCCCAATATCGGCTTCATGTAGGGCGGGGGCGTCGTTGATCCCATCGCCGAGATAGCCGACGACGTGGCCGCGCGACCTGAGGGCCCTTACGATGCTTTCTTTCTGATTGGGATCAATCTCGGCAAAGAGATCGATATGCGCTGCTTTTGCCGCAAGTGCTTGCGAGGAGAGCTTCGATAGGTCCGCCCCCGTAAGAATCAGATCGGATGACAGCCCGATCGCGGCAGCGAGGTGGGCGGCGACATAGCGGTTGTCACCGGAAATGACCTTGACCATGATGCCGCGCCTCGCCAGTTCGGAGAGGCAGCGCTGGATCCCCTGCTTCGGCGGATCAAGAAAAAGAAGAAAGCCTTCGAAGCAAAGGCCGTTTTCGTCCGTGCGGGCGTAAGGACCGGGAGTCCTCAAGCGCCGTGTTGCAAGACCGAGAACGCGAAAGCCCTGTTGGCTCCAGCTTTGGAACTTGCCCTCGACCGCAGCTCGGTTCTCCGGATCGAGGGGTGCCTCTTTTCCAGCGTCGCGGATGGTGCTGCAGATCCCCAGGACACCGTCGACCGCCCCTTTGCAGATCAGCACGGTGTGTCCTTCCGGAGACGTGACGATCACCGACAGTCGCTTTCGCACAAAATCGTAGGGAATTTCGTCCCGCTTGGCGAAGAACTGCTCGCGCGCATCAGTGCCCTCTGCGGCGAGGATCGCTTCGTCCAGGGGATTGGTGAGGCCGCTCTGGAGAGTGGCATTGAGACGGGCCAGCAGGAGCACGTCCTGCGATCGCTGTCCGCTCGCATCCAGGCAGCTCTCGAGACGGATGACACCTTCCGTCAATGTCCCGGTCTTGTCGGTGCAAAGAATATCCATGCTGCCGAGGTTCTCGATCGCTTCAAGCCTGCGAACGATGACGCCGTTGGCCGCCATTGCCCTGGCTCCCCGGGCAAGCGTCACACTAATGATGGCGGGCAGCAGCTCGGGCGTGAGGCCGACCGCAAGCGCAAGGGAAAAGAGGATGGAGTCAATCAGCGGGCGGCCGAGCAGCGCGTTTGCGAAGAAGACCAGAATAACCATGACGAACATGATCTCGGTCATCAACAGGCCGAACCGGCGGATACCCCGGGAAAACTCGGTCTCCGGAACCTGACGTTCCAGGCTCTCGGCGATGGAGGCGAATTCCGTGTGGATGCCGGTTTTGACGGTCAGGACGGAAGCCTTGCCGCTGCGCACGGATGTACCGGCGAAAACAACGTTACTGCGCCGGGAAAGAGGCGCACCGGCTTCCGCGATGCCCGGTATCTTCACAGCCGGGAAAGTTTCTCCCGTCAGTACTGCCTCACTGACATTGAGGTCGCGCGCTTCCAGGATGATACCATCGGCGGGGATCAGGCTGCCTGCGGAAAGATGCAGGATGTCGCCTGGCACGACCTCTTCGACGCGAATAGTACTCTCGGCGCCATTGCGCAGGACCACCGTTTTCTGTGACAGGCGCCGCTTGAGCTTTTCCGTCGCCTGCGAAGCCCCGTATTCCTGGAAGAAGCCGAGCAGACAACTGGCCAGCACGATGATCGAGATGATAAGCGTCTCATGCCCTTCGCCCACAAAAGCGGAGATTGCCGCGGCCGCGATGAGGATCAGGACGAGTGGGCTGCGGAACTGCCGCACAAGAGCCGCGGTCGCCGAGTGCCTCCGGTCCTGGCCAAGCGAATTCGGACCGCTGTCCTTCAATCGCCGTGCGACCTCGGAGGTGGAGAGGCCGTCCCGCGAACTGTGCAGCTCCGCCAAGACTGTCTCAGCGGATAAGGACCAGTAGGGCGGCCTCGCGTGATCGGAGATCGTGTCCATTCCAGATCCTTTTCAGCGATTGGCAACCGCGCCTGGCGGCCCCAAGAGAACGGAGAGACCGCCCCGCACAGCCGTCATAAATAGAAGCCGGGTGGCGGTACCGGCATGTCAGGCGGCACAACGACCTGGATCCGGTCATCCACCCGTTTCACGCCGATCGTGTTTTCCGCCGCCACGTGAAGGGCGGTCTTCTCTCGCGTGTCCAGCACCCGGCCTTCAAGCGTAACCACCCCATCGGCGACGTGCAGAGTCACGGAATCTCCCCATTTTTGACGAGCCAGCTCCGCTTCCAACGCTTTTCGGATGTCGCTATCGGCTCGTGCGGCGCAATGGCTTGCGAGTTCGCGGACGAGCGCGGCCATGACGTCGAAGCGGGTCACGATACCGATGATTTCGTCGCCTTCGACCACGGGAAGACGTTTGATGTTCTTCCTGGCCATTAGCTCGGCAGCGGTTTCCACGGATGCATCGGGCTGCACAGTCACCGCCGGACAGGACATCACTTCGCCAACGGTACTTCCGAAGTTTTTCGCGTATTCTTCAGCCAGCTCGCCCCGTGAAGAAAAGAAATCACGCCAGAGGCCGTGCGTTGCGTCGGTGTGGATTTCGCTGCGCCGCAGGAAGTCGCTTTCACTGATGATGCCGAGAAGGCCGCCTGATTGATCGGCGACGGGCAATCCGCTTATGCGGTGATCCAGCATCGCGTTGGCAGCCTCCCAGATCTTGGCATCCGGCCCGATCGTCGCCGGTTTTGGCGTCATGATTGATCGAATTTTCAACATCTTCCTGCCTCCTTAAATGACGGCAGGATACGACGTCTGCGGCGCTCTTCCTTGATCGCCGTCAATTGACATCGTCAGTCGCGATCAACGGAGGTCACCTTAACGACCGGCGAAATCCAAGCAGGGAGAAAACAAACAAGACTGTGGCAATCACTGCAAGCCAAACGAATTGCGGCCAGACGGTGACAAAGCCGGCGCCACGATAGAGGATCGCTTGCGCCATGGTGATGAAATGCGTGTTCGGCGCCGCGAGCATGATCGTCTGTATCGCCTCGGGCATGCTCTCGCGCGGAGTGGTGGCGCCGGAGAGGATCTGCAGCGGCATCAGCACCAGCATCAGCAGCAGTCCGAACTGTGGCATGGAGCCCGCAATTGTCGCTAGCGCGATGCCCATTGCCGTTGTCGCCAGGAGGTGGAGTGCCGCTCCCGCCATGAAAAGGGCCAGTGACCCCTCGATCGGCACCTGAAGCAGGCCCTCCACCATGAAAACCAAGGAAAGACCGGTTGCGACGAAGACGACCAGCCCCATGGACCAGACCTTGGCGAGCATGATCTCGAGTGGTGTAACCGGCATGACCAACAGATGCTCCACGGTACCGTGTTCCCGCTCACGTATCAGCGCAGTGCCGGTAAGGATGATCGACAACATCGTCACCATATTGATGACGTTCATCACCGATCCGAACCAGGTTTGATTGAGCTCGGGGTTGAATCGGGCCCGGAGCGCCAGATCAACCTGAGGGATTTGGGAGATTGTTTGTATGGCGGCAAAGCCCGTGATTTCCTGAGCAACAATGGATTGCACGTAACCTGATCCGGAAAATGCCTGGGTCATGCGGGTGGCGTCGACATTGAGCTGGATGACCGGCGATTTGCCGGCAATGAGGTCGCTCTGGAAATGTGGGGGAATGTCGAGCGCGAACGTATCCGTGGCTGCGTCCATGCGGGCGTCCATCTCGTCTGCGGTGATCGTCACCGGCGGCTTGAAATAGGGCTTCAAAAAAGCATCGGCGATGCGCAGCGAAAGCGGCGAACCATCTTCGTCGACGATGGCAATCGGAGCGTTGTTCAAGGTTTGGGGGACGGCCCTCGCTTCGGCATAAACGGCGACGGTGAAGGAATAGAAGATCAATCCGAGGAGGATCGGATCGCGCATCAACCCCCGCAACTCCTTGATGCCGAGATGTAAGATGGTGGCGAGGCGCATGGTTATCTCGCCTGCTTTTTGAGGAGAAGGGCGCTGGCGGCAAGGAGCAACGGCCCGGCGACGAGGATCGGAAGCAGGGTCGTTTCGAGATTGCCGAAGCCGAGCCCCTTCGAAAAAGTGCCGCGCGAGATGATGTTGAAATAGGTCGCCGGAAAGATGTGGCCAATTATCGCGCCAAAACCCTGCAGCGACGAGACCGGGTCGATCATGCCGGAGAACTGTACAGCCGGAATGATGGTCAGAAGCGTCGTGCCGAAGATCGCCGCGATCTGGCTGGACATGAAGGTGGAGATCATCAGTCCGAAAGCAGTCGCGAAGACCACGTAGAGGAAGGCGGATATCGTGAAGACGATAAGGCTGCCGGTGAACGGAACCTCAAAGATGAAGACCGCAAACAGCCAGAGCAGCGCGGCATTCATCATTCCGAGCACCAAGTAGGGAAGCTGCTTGCCGAGCAGGAATTCGAGCCTCGTCACAGGTGTGACGTAGAGATTGACGATCGATCCCAGTTCCTTCTCCCGGACGACCGAAAGAGCTGAAAGCATGGCGGGGATCAGAAGCAGCAGGAGCGGGATGACGGCCGGCACGATGGCGACCAGACTTTCAATGCCGGGATTGTAGCGAAAACGGGTCTCCACGGAGAACTGGCCGGGTCCTGGTTGGCCGTAGACTTCGCGTGCCCTGCGGGCGATCCAGCTATTGTGCATGCCCTGCACATAGCCGCGCGCCGTTTCCGCGCGCTGTGGCATCGCACCATCGATCCAGGCGCCGATCTCGACATTATGGCCGCGGGCGAGGTGTTCGGCAAAGCCGGGTGGTATCTCGATTGCGAGCTTCAGCGAGCCGTCGCGCATGCGTCGGTCGAGATCGGCGTAGTCGGTGATCGGCGACTGTTCGATGAAATAGCGAGAACCTGCAATATCCGCGATATAATCGCGGCTGGCGACCGTATCGTCCCGATCGAGCGCCGCGAAGGCAAGATCCTTGATGTCCATGTTGATGCCATAGCCGAGGACAAACATCAGGATAACGCTGCCGATCAAGGCCATGGTCGCGCGGACGGGATCGCGGCGCAGCTCCAGCGCTTCGCGGCGGCTATAGCTCAAAGCGCCGCGAAGATCGAAAGCGCGCCGCGGCTTGGCCGCGGGAAGTGGATGCGGCCTACCGATCATGGCAGACGGAGCGATATCCGTTTTCGACGATTGACCGATCGCATCCTGGAGGTAGCTGACGAAGGCGTCCTCCAGCGTGGCCGCCCTGCGGCTTTCGCGGAGCGCCTCGGGCGTGTCCGTCACCAGAACGCGGCCGGCATGCATGAGCGAGACATGGTCGCAGCGCTCGGCTTCGTTCATGAAATGCGTGGAAATGAAGATCGTCACCTTCTCCTTGCGTGACAGTTCGATCAGCGCTGCCCAGAGTTGGTCACGAGCGATGGGGTCGACACCCGATGTCGGCTCGTCGAGAATGAGCATCTCCGGCCCATGGACGAGAGCCACCGCCAGTGACAATCGCTGCCGAATGCCGAGCGGCAGCGTGTCAGGCAGGAATTCCATGACGCCATCGAGCTGGAAGCGATGCCCCAGTTCCTCGATCCGCGCGGGGATGGTCTCGGCCGGCAATCCCAAAAGCCGCGCGTGCAGGTCGAGATTCTGCCGGACCGTCAATTCCGTGTAGAGCGAAAAGGCCTGGCTCATATAGCCGACGCGCCGGCGGACATCCATATTGCGCGTATCGACTGTTTTGCCGAACAGTCTTGCCGTGCCTCCGCTTGCCGGCAAAAGGCCGGTCAGCGTCTTCATCGTGGTCGATTTGCCGCATCCGTTCGAACCGATGAAGCCGAATATTTCGCCGCGGCGAATCTTGAAGCTGACGTTATCGACCGCGGTGAATTCGCCGAACCGTGTCGTCAGGCCCTCCGCCTCGATGACGAAGTCCGCTTCATCAGGTGTCGAGAGCGGCGGCAATTCCACGACATGATGCGACGCCCGCCTGTCTTCCGGCATCAGTGCGATGAAGGCATCGTCAAGTGTGGCCGTCTTCGTTCGCTCCAGCAGATATTGGGGCGATCCAGTCGCCACCAGCCGGCCAGCATCCATGGCCGCCAACCAGTCGAAACGCGCCGCCTCTTCCAGGTAGGCCGTTGCCACCACCACGCTGAGCCTCGGTCGCTCGGACCGTATGTCATCGATAAGGTCCCAGAATTGCCGGCGTGACAGAGGGTCGACGCCGGTGGTCGGCTCATCAAGAATCAGAAGCTCTGGGTCGTGGATCAGTGAACAGCAGAGGCCGAGCTTTTGTTTCATCCCTCCCGAAAGTTTCCCCGCCGGCCGGTCTTTGAAGCCGGAGAGGCCGGTGCGCTGCAGGAGCGTGCGGATGCGGTCCTGCCGTTCTTCTCGGCTCTGGCCGAACAGGCGACCGAAGAAGTCGGCATTCTCAAAAACCGAGAGGGTCGGATAGAGATTTTTGCCAAGGCCCTGAGGCATATAGGCGATCAGGGGGCAGGTCTGGCGACGGTGGCCGGCGCGGCGCATGTCGCCGCCAAGCACAGTCACATCGCCCTTTTGGATCTGTCGCGCGCCGGCGATCAGCGAGAGGAGTGAGGATTTGCCAACGCCATCCGGACCGACAAGGCCGGCCATCAAACCTGCCGGAATACCGATCGTGACTGCATCGAGAGCCGTGCATCCGCCGTAGGTATGCGTCACGTCCTTCAGGCGGGCGACATATGCCGAGTCTGTCATCTCGAAGGTCACAGGATGCTCCAGGTTACGGGGTGAGAGGCGTCGAAAGCGGGGCCGGCCATTTAGCGGCGGGATCGATCCTGACATAGGCTCGCCCAGGAAGGCCTGTCTTCACCTGCGTCACATATTTCTGCAGCAGTTCCTTCGGCACCTGCGCACGAAGGCGAAACATCAGCTTCTCGCGCTCCTCCTGCGTTTCGACCGTCTTCGGGGTAAACTGGGCGACGTCCGAAACGAAAGAAACTCGAGCAGGGATGACGTATTGCGGTGCGGCGTCGAGGACGATGCGTGCCTCGCTGCCGATCGCGGTGCGGCCCGCGTCCGCGGTTCCCAGAAAGAAGGTCATATAAACATCGCCAACATCCAGGAGGTTGAGGACTCGTCCTCCGGCCGCGACGACTTCGCCCGGATGCGCAACGAGATATTGGACGCGGCCGCTTCGCGGGGCCTTGAGATCGCAATCCCGCAGATCCGCCTCGATCCGCACGACGGTCGCCTCAGCGGCTTCAACGGCGGCTTCCGCGTCGATCACCTGCGCTTCGGCGTTGCCGATGGCAGCGTCAGTGGCGGCGAGGTTCGCCTTGGCTGCGCCAAGTGTGGCCGCCGCTGCGTCGGCGCGCGCGCGATCGTCGTCGAGCGTCTGCTCGGAGACGGTGCCGCTCCTTGAAAGTTGCTGACTGCGGGTAAGCCGCTTTTGCGCCGACTGAAGCTGGACGTCGTTCTGGGAAACGGTGGCTGCCGCGGCCTCCTTTTCCGCCTGCCGCTGAGCAACCAGCGTCCGTGCCGTGCCGATCGCAATTTTTGCCCTGGAGAGCTGCGCCATGGCCTCCCGCCTTTGGGCATTGAGCTGCTCGATGTCCATCGTCGCGACGACTTGGCCGGCCTCGACGAAGTCGCCTTCATGGACGAGCACGTCCGACAGACGTCCCGCCGTGCGTGCAGCGACGTCGATTTCGACGGCTTCGATGCGTCCGTTTCCACTCGCGATGCCTATCATGGCCTTCGCGGCACGCCGGTTTGCCTGAAACTGCCAGGCGGCATAGCTGGCACCCGCCAGGGCGAGGAGCAGGAGTGCAAGTTTCCAGTAACGGTTCAACGAAGGCTCCTTACCTGCGAGATCTGACGAGCCTTTCATCATACGATTCCCGGGAATCTACCTTGATGGGGATCAATCGCGACGGATTCAATTGATCTTCTCACGCGTGCTTGTGGCTATTGACAAAGATCATTGCGGCTTTCGGGCAGCCTTGTAGCCTCCCTAAGATCAACCAGCCAAACCGGAAGGAGATCACCATGTCCTTGAAAACTCTGCTTGCGATCGTCGGAGCCACGGATCCTGAAACAGAGATCAAGAGCGCCATTCAACTGGCGGTCGAGAACAGTGCTCATCTGTCGATTCTGGTAGTCGGCGCCGCGTTGCAGCCGGTCACCGTCGAATACCCGGTGACCACAGCCTGGATTGACCAAGTGCAGAAGGAGACAGATGCCCTGCAGAAGATCCGGCTGGAGGCCGAAGACTTGTGCCGCACGAACGATATCTCCTTCAATGTCGAGTGCCTCTATGAAGATCTCTTTATCCTGGAGAGCAGTATCGGCATGCGCAGCATGTACGCCGACATCGTCTTGATCGGACATGGCTTACGCGCTGACGCCGAGCTGAGGAGAACCGTTGTGGCGGCAACAACCTTCGATTCGAGGACGCCGCTGTTGCTTGTTCCGAATGCGGGCACCGCAAGCCTGAAGCCGACGAACGTGCTCGTTGCCTGGAACTCGCGACCTGAAGCCGCCAATGCCGCCAAGGCAGCTTTAGAGATGCTGATCGCAGCCGAGGAGGTTCATCTTGTGCTCGTCGATCCGGATGGCACCTATTTCAAAAGCGGCGATGAGCCAGGGGCGGATTTTGCAACATTTCTGGCGCGCCATGGAGTAAAGATTGTTGTCGAGCAGTTGGCAAGCGGTGGACGCAGAACCGAGGAGGTTCTCCTGAGACGCGCGCGCGAGCTTGGCTGTGACATGATCGTTATGGGCGCCTATGGCCATTCGCGGCTTCGCGAAAGAATATTTGGCGGCGTGACGGCCTCGATTCTCGAGGACTGCAACACGCCGGTTTTAATGGCCCGATGAGCCAGAGCTTGCTGCCATTGGCGAAAGAGGGCAATGGCAGCTACTTGGCTTCGATTCTCCTCGGATATGCGCGAGAAGACGTGCGTTCCCGCACCTTGTCAACTTCGATGACCAGAAGCAGTGATCCGGCGGCCAGAAGCGTCAGCGCCCATTCCGCGAAGGAAATCGGCGCCAGGCCAAGCACCTCACGGAACCACGGGACATGCATGGCGCCGATATGGATGGCCTGGGCTACGACCATACTGGCAAGCAGCAGCGGGTTTTTGAAGAAGGACCGCGAGAAGAGCGAGTGATGTTCGGAACGGCAGCCGAGGGTTTGCACATTTTCGAACATGACGAAAAGCAGAAGCAACAGATTGCGCGCCTCGGATACCGGGTAGCCCTGTGACAGCAGCCAATAGAAGACCGCAAACCCGCCGCCGCCGATGACGAGCGCGGATTGGACGATGCGGCGAACCATCAGCCGGTCGAAGATCGGCTCCTTCGGACGGCGAGGTGGCCGGGCCAGTTCGTCGCCCTCAGGCGGCTCTCCCGCGAGCGTCACGTCCTGAATTCCATTCGTCACGAGATTCAGCCAGAGGAGCTGCACGGGCAACAGTGGCATTGGAATGCCGAGCGGAATCGCCAGCAGGAACAGCAGCATTTCCGCAGCTCCTGTCGCCGTCAGCATCAGGATGACTTTGCGAATGTTAGAATAGGCGGTTCTGCCCTCGCGAATGCCGCCGACGATGGAGGCGAAATTGTCATCGACAACGACGATGTCGGCGCTCTCCTTGGCGACCTCCGTACCCTTCATGCCCATGGCGACACCGACATGGGCGTGTTTCAAAGCCGGAGCATCATTGACGCCGTCGCCCGTCACCGCCACGATATGGCCGTTGCGCGCCAGGGAGAGCACAATCGCAAGCTTCTGATTGGGAGCGACCCGGGCATAGATGCGGGCGCCGTTTGTAAGCTCGTCCAGCCGCGCCGGGCCTGCGGCCTCGGCCTCGCGCACCGCATCGCCGGTGGTCACTTGGCTCGGTCCGAACTGCAAACCCGCCTGAGCGGCAATCGCCGCCGCTGTTTTGGGGTCGTCGCCCGTCACCATCGCCACCTCGACGCCGGCGGCGCGGCATTCGCGGATCGCCTGCGGAACTTCCCGGCGGATCGGATCCTGCATGCCTGTAATGCCGAGGAATATGAGATCGACCAGGTGATGATGGCCGAAGGCGGCGTCGGCATCACTCCGGATTTCGCCTTCCGCGAAAGCGAGGACCCGAAGGCCGCGGGCCGCCATCTCCTCTTTCTGGGCAAGAAGCCTGTGTCGGTCGATTTCCACCACGCGGTCGCCGATATCCATCCGGTCGGCCATGCTGAGCAGCGTTTCGGTCGAGCCCTTCGCGAAGATGTGCACGTTTTCGCTCCCGCGATGGAAGGAGGCGGCATATTTGAGATCGGGCTCATAGGGAATACGGGCGATCAAGGGATAGTCCGCAGCCACCTTGTCTTGCGCCAAGCCCGCCTTGCGCGCGGCGGTCAGAAGGGCGACGTCGACCGTGTCGCCGATACCCTTCCAGCCGTTCCCGTCCTGCATGAGCGAGCCCTCGTTGGGAAGGGAGGCGGCTCTGAGCAGTCGGCCGGCCCGTGCGCGCGCCTCCGCCACGGCCATATTGGCTGCCTTGATCTCGCAGGTGTCCGGGTCAGTCCCCGCATCAAGGGCAAGGTCGGTGCCATCCGGGAGCCGGATATTGGTAACGGTGAGCTCATTGAGCGTTAGAGTCCCGGTCTTGTCGGTTGCGATCATGGTGCAGGAGCCGAGCGCTTCGACCGCCGGCATTCGCCGGACGATAACGTTGCGTTTCGCCATGCGACGCATGCTGATCGCGAGCGCAATCGAGATTGCGATCGGCAGGCCTTCGGGGATGGCGCTGACGGCAAGACCGACCGACATAAGGAAAAGATCGCTCCAGGCGAGCCCTCGCATGAGGCCGATGCCGACCAGGACCAGCGACGTCAATCCCACCGCCCAGGCGATCGCATTGGAGAAACGAGCAAGTCGGATCATCAGTGGCGGTTGCGAGAGGGAAGTTTTGCCGATTTCGGCGGCGATCTTGCCAATCTCCGTTGCAAGTCCTGTCCCCGTCACGATGCCCGTGCCGCGGCCACGAGTAACGAGCGTGCCGGCGAATGCGGTTGCGGTCTTGCCCTCCGCAACCGGCGCGGCGGGGGACGGTGCCGTCTTGCGCGTCGCCATGGATTCTCCGGTAAGGAGGGATTCGTCGCACAGAAGCTCGGTCGCCTCGACCAGCGCGAGGTCGGCGGGAACCCTTCCGCCGGCTTCCAGCAGCACGAGATCCCCCGGCACCAACTGGCGCGCTTCAATGTCACGCACCTCTCCGTCGCGGATGACGGCGGCACGCGGTTGTTCCAGCTTGCGAAGCGCCAGCGCAGCTCGGCCCGCCGAATATTCCTGCAGGCTGCCGATCAAACCGTTCAACAGCAAGACGACGCCGATAAAGACCGCATCCTTTGTGTCACTGATCACCAGGGAGACGGCGGCAGCCAAAAACAGGATATAGATCAGCGGGCTGCGGAACTGCCGCATGAAGACGATGGCAAAAGAGGGGGCCTCGGGCTCGGGCAGAATGTTTGGACCGTAGCGCACGAGCCGGCTCTCGGCCTCTTCAGTGACGAGGCCTCTACGGCTGCCGAAGCTGGCGGCGAATGGCTGGGGAATGGGAACGGTCATGAGATGTCTCCTGCACGAAAGTGCCGGCAGTCTGGCGCATATCACCCGGAAAGGCTTTAGCCGACCTCGTCGAGGGATCTTGCCGCTTCAAGCCGAAGCTGCTTCATTTTCTCCGGAACCGCCTGAGCGCTGATCACGACGTCTGCATAGTCGCTGAAAATCGTACTGCATGTGGCTAATAACCCTTCACAGTTGCCGGCGCCGATTTCGCCGACCTCGGCAGGATCAAAAACCGTTGCCTTTTGTCGGCGGGATGAATGGATCTGGGTAGCCTTCCTTGGGAGCTGTCTTCGTCTGCGGGGCGTTATCCGATTGATCGGGCTGCGGCCACCATGTCGCGCCGCTGTAGCCGGCCAGGATGGCAAGCAGGATCACAGCTGTTACTGTCACTATCTTCGGCATTGCGCGTTCCTTTCGCTCGGTGAGATGGCTATCTTCGAGCGAGCTTGGCCCCTGCGCATTGCGCTCGATCAATAAGCCGATCGAAGGGAATAACGATCGAGCGGGTTGCGCTTCAGCGCGATCGGCAGGTATCTCTTCGAAAGTGGCGCCGGCGTCCGCAAAGGTCGTGCGCGAGCTGGCGGAGGGCACCGCCAAAGACATGGTCGTGCGAACCTGCGCTTGAAAGCGGTGCAATAGACGTCAGCTATGCCGTTTTGGATCACGCGGCCGAAGACTTCCTGAGCCCCGTTGCCGATTATCGTCCAGCGAAAACCGTGCGGGAGCCTTCAAGTGACCCTCTGGCGGTTCATGCTCCACGATCATCAGTGCCGATGCCGATTTACGACAGCGAGCGCCTCGTCGGCTATCACCTGCTCCTCATCGGTTGGTATGACGAATGCGGCTATTGCGCTATCCCGGCCACTGATGATTAGCGCATTTGCCTTGTTCGCAGGCGCGCTGAGGTCGAGCCCCAGCCAGGCGAGATAATGTGCCACGCTCTTTCGGACTTCCGGTTGATTTTCTCCGATTCCGGCGGTGAAGACGATGGCGTCCACACCGCCCAACGACACAGCCAACCTGCCTATCTCGCCTGCTATCCTGAAACAGAAGAGATCAAGCGCTTCCCGTGCCGCCGGGTGAAAGTCCTCTACAAGCACCCGCACGTCTCCGCTCACGCCGGAAACGCCGAGCAACCCACATTTGTGATAGAGAAAATCCTCAAGCTTGTCGGGGTCGTGGAATTTGTTTCGGAGAAGATGGATGACGGCGCCGGCGTCGATCGATCCCGGCCGCGTTGCCATGGGTATGCCGTCGAGCGCGGAAAACCCCATGCTGGTATCGATGCTGACGCCATCCACCATGCCACAAAGGCTCGCGCCGCTTCCCAGATGCGCGCAAACAACCCTGCCGCTGCCCAGATCCGGTGCGAGCTCCTTGAGTTTCGAAGAAACGAACTTATAAGAAATCCCGTGGAAGCCGTATCTGCGGATTCCCGCGTCATGCAGTGCGCGCGGGATGGCCAGACGTGTGGCCATGCTGCATTGCGACGTGTGAAATGCGGTATCGAAGGATGCGGTCTGCGGCACCTCAGGACATGCCGTGCGCACAGCGCGGATCACATTCAGCGCTGGAGGCAAATGCAGAGGCGCGAGTGGTACGAGCTCTTCGATCCTCGCTTGTGTGTCCGCGTCTATCAGGACAGCGCCGGTAAACTTGGGGCCTCCATGAACGATGCGATGCCCGATCACTGCGGGCTGCGAACCTGGTGGCAGCAGCCGCGATAGAATTTCCGCAATCAAGGCGGGCCCGACTTCGGTGACGTTCGGCAGATCGGCTTCATAAACGGTCTCCCCTGTTTCGCATCTAAAGCGCGTTTCCTGGCCAATCGTCACGGTGCCCCTTGCCATCGGATGCGCGCCGGCCACTCCGATGTTGAAGGCGCCGATCTTCAAGCTCGACGATCCGATGTTGAAGGTAACTGCAATGCTGCTCATTGGACCTCCTGCAGATCTCCGCTAACGCGCCATCTTCTCGTCCTTCGTTTCCTCGCAGGCTAAAGTCAGCAGTTGAAGCGCGAGTTCCTTTGCGGCCCTTTTTTCGTCGGCGCACAACTTCAGCGGGGCGGACTGCGCTTTCAAATTTTCCAGGAGCCCGTGGCGAAGCCTGCGGATCTGATGCGAATCCGTTTTTGCGAGAAGCTCCTGCAAGCAGGTGATGGCAATCACTTCGAACATCAGAAGCTTGCCTTCGATTTCACCTTGCGAAGGAATAGGAAAGCGCTCGCCGCCCCGTTTGTAGTCTCGTTCCGTCGACAACATCTACGGCATCCCATTTTTCTTTGGGTCGTCCCCGTCGGCTTCGAGCGCGCGCTCAAGCCGGCGCAGGATGACGGCGCGGCTCTTGTGGTCGGCTGCATCCTTCAACCTGTCGGCCAGGTTGAGGACGAAGTTCTGGTAGTCGTTGTGCCAATCCCGATGTCCAATCTCCTCGGGCTGCAGACGAGCCGGTGCCACCCTGGACAGAAGTCGAGCGGATGTCCCACTCAGCTCATAGACGTCGTCGAGGTGTGGGGAAATTATCGCGACAGACAGTTTCTCGGAAAGTCTGCTCGACATCGCATCCCGGGCCCCGGCCTCGCCATGGACAAGAAACAGGCCTTTGCGGATCGGACCACGCTCCATCACCCAGTCATCCAGTTCGCTGGCATCGGCATGGCCACTATAGGCATCAAGGGTTGCCATTCTCGCGCTCACCCGGATTTCCTCGCCTTGGATCCGCACGATTTTGGCGCCGTCCTGCAAGATTCTGCCGAGCGTGCCGGCTGCCTGAAACCCCACGAAGAGCACGGTGCACTCGTTGCGCCAGAGCCAGTTCTTCAGACGGTGTCTGATCCTGCCCGCCTCGCACATGCCACTTGCCGCGATGATGATGTGAAAACCGGTTACCAGATCCAGGGCTTTGGACTGTTCGGCGGTCTCCGTAAACCTCACATTTGGCGCATTGAGCGCGCGCAAAAAGTTCGCTCCGTTCTCCATCTCGACGACATGTTTCTTGAAGGCACCGGTCGCTCTCGAGGCAAGCGGTGAGTCGATAAAAATGGGACACCGCTGCAGCGTTCCGGCTTCCATGAGCGCGAGAAGATCTGTCAGGACTTCCTGAGTGCGCTCGACCGCAAAAGACGGGACGAGAAGCACGCCATTGGGCTGGTTTGCTTGTGCGACCAGCTTCTGAAGGCGTATCCGTCTTTCCTTCAGCGCGTATTCCTCCCGCTCGCGATTGCCATAGGTGGTTTCACAGATCAAATAGTCGATCTCGCTCGGCGCTTCCGGCGGGCTCTCGAAAAGCTTGGAACCCGGTCCAATGTCGCCCGAGAACAAAAGCCTTACCGGCCCTTCCATGCCGCTCGCCTCTATTTCGATCGAGGCGGATCCGAGAAGGTGGCCGGCGTCCCAGAAACGAAATCTCACGGCGCCTGCCGTCTCGCGCCATTCTCCATATTCCACCGCGATAAACTGCGGCATGATGCTGCGCGCGTCGTCTGCGGTGTAGATCGGCTCCACCGTTTCTCGCGAGCGCCGTCGGTTCCGGCGATTAAGCTGACGAACCTCGGCTTCCTGGATATGCCCGGAATCCTGCAGCATGATGGCGCAAAGATCTATCGAAGCGGGTGTCGCGTAAATCGGGCCGCTGAAGCCGTCCTTGGCTAGTTTCGGAAGCAGGCCCGAATGGTCGATGTGGGCATGCGTGAGAAGCACCGCGCCGATCTCGACAGGCTCAAATGGGAACGGTCTATAGTTAAGTTCCTTCTCGGTTTTGGAGCCCTGGAACATTCCGCAATCAATCAGAATACGGGCACCGCCGGCCTTGAGAAGAAAACAGGATCCGGTGACTGAACCTGCGGCTCCGTGAAACTCTAGGATCGGGGTGTCCATCACTGCTCCTGTGGGTTCGGAGCCACTTTACAAAGCTAAAATCGAAACCGCTTTGATGAAGGTCAAGGAAACCCAGGGCCATCGCGATTATCCTTTTTGCATCCAGCAGAGAGGTATATCGACATGGCCATCAGGACGGCACTCAGCATCCTCAGCGTTCATCAGTTCGAGGAAGATCTCAAAACCGCCATCGACTTCTGCGGTGCCCATGGCGCGCATTTGAATGCGCTGGTGATTGCGACGGGAGCAGCTCCGATCATCGGGGACTACAATGTCATCTCGCCCGTATGGATCGAGGAACGCCAGCGCGAGATCGACGCGCTCTCCGACAAGGCTGCGGAGATCAAGGATATTCTCGACCGAAGCGAGATCTCCTACGAAGTCCAGGACGTCTACACGGAATTCGCATGGGCCGACGAAGATATTGCCGAAAGGGCACTCTATGCCGACGTCGTCCTGATCGGGCGGCAGGCGGCCCGAGACCAAGACCTCCGCAAACGCGTCATCGATGGCGCACTCTTCCAGACGCCGACCCCGATCCTCATCAACCGCGGAACACGGGCGATGAATGCCTCGTCGAGATCGGTTTTGCTGGCATGGGATTCCAGCGACGAAGCGTCACGCGCCGCCCGGCAATCGCTTGATCTGCTCAAGCAAGCCGACACCGTTTACGTCACGATGGTGGATCCGGTGGCGCGGATGCGGGCGAACGGCGAGGAACCCGGCGCCGACATTGCCGCCTATCTTGCCCGGCACGGCGTGAAGGTGCAGGTGGATCGCATTGCCAGCGGCGGCCAGCCGGCAGACCAGGTCCTGCGGCAGCACGCCGTCGACGTGTCCGCCGACCTGATCGTCATGGGTGCCTATAACCATCCCCGCTGGCAGCAGACGATCTTTGGCGGCGTGACGCGCGGCATGATCGAAGAAAGCAGGATGCCGATATTCATGGCCCACTGAGATATAAGTCCGCTCCGCCGCGGCATGTCCCCATTTTCTGCATGCCGTTCGGTTCCTGCGGGAAAGGTCTCCAGCAGCGCGGGCACGCCCCCGGACTCCCTAAAACGTATGTCGTCTAGAGAATCAGCATTTCTGGGCGACGTGGCTCGCTATCCGCCCGACCCTTCATCAGAAGTTCCATAAATATCATTTACACCACTAACACTGAAATAGCGGGGTCAACGGTTCTGGCACGGCGAGAGCTTTCCCGGCCAGCGTCCAGCTTGTTGCCGGTGTGTTCACGTTCTGAGCGAAGAAGGTCGCATACTGTATCGACTGGAAGCTGCTGTGCGCCGATGAACCGAAAAATCACCGATCGCCAAATACTAGTTATTCCCGGCGAGCGGTTTCCGGTTCAATTCCTCGCAAAATCCGATCAGCGGCTTTGAGCCGCAATTGCCGATGAGCAGCGCGTGGATCGGTTTCAAGCAGTTCGACGAGCCGGCCGGCACGTCGATCGTCTGCCGCGATCAAGCGCGTGGCTAAGGCGACTCCCTGGGAATGATCTCCGATATCGCCCGCCAGATCGATGGAGAAGCTGGGGAAGTACGGCGAAGAGACCCCGATGGGTCGTCCCGTCAGCCCGCGGAACTCGCATCATCTGCGTACAGCTCCCAGACCCGCAGGCGAGCTACGCCACGGGACAAGTCTACGGCGCGGCTGACGGGGGCCAGCCGTAAGGGCGCCTGCTTCACCGAAACACCGGTGCTTGGCGTCTACGAGATCGAGCAGGATGGTGGCCGGCGAGGGCTCCTGCTGCGGCTTGAACGGTGTCGAGGTGCCGTCGATATGCTCCTCGGGACTTTATGAGCCTTCTCCCAATGATGCCCACGGAGCGTATCAGTTTTTCCGTGTCCCGTGGTCCGATGGGTTCACTCCAAGCCCGTGTGCGAGAATGCTCAGCGAATTTGATCTGCTCAACCCCAAACACGTCTGATTGCATCAAATGCGGCCACAACGGTGGGATCACCCCTACGAGCTTCCATGCATATGAAACTCAATGTCGTCGAAATTTTCACCGCATCGGCGATGAAGAGCCCGTGGGCCTGTTGTTCGTGGAGAGCGATCGACTCGCGGCAGAGGCTCAAGCCAACGCCCGTGCGGACCATGGCGACCATCGACGCTTCCTGATCAACCTGGGAGACGATGTTCTGGCGCAGGCCAAGATCGGTGAACAGGCGCGCCAGCAGCCGGTTATGCACCGAGGCGGGCGGTGTGCCGATCCATGGCAGTGATGCCAACTGTACCCAATCCGCACCGCGGACGAAGCTTGCAAGTGACGGCGGGGCAACGACGCGATAGGTCAGTTGTGCCAGTTCGCTGCCATAAAACAGTTTGGTTGCACTTTCGTCAGAAAGCTCGGCTGCAGGATCGTAGTCCCTTGGGTCTCCTAGGAAGAATCCGGCATCGAGTTCATTTCGCCGAAGCCCTTCGGGCACATCGCCGCTCATGCCATGACGCAGCGTCGTCTCGATGCCTGGCCCACTTTCGATCAACGCCTTCAGAAACGCACCCAAGCGTGTGAACTCCGGGTCGATGATGGTGCCGATCCGGAGTTTCCCCCGCACGCGTGTTGCCAAATGCCCGGCCGTCTGCCCAAAATCCGTGAGTGCTGCCAAGACCTGCTCGGCCTTGGCAGCAAGGAGAGCCCCCTCCTGCGTCAGCTCCAGACCAGTGGAGGTCCGCCGGAACAAGGTGAGCCCGGTATCGGCGGCAAGGCGCTTCAATTGCAGGGTAACGGCAGGCTGGGTGATGTGCAATCGCTCCGCGGCGCGCGTGACGTTGCCCTCGCGCGCGACTGTGGCGAATGCCTTCAAGGTTCTGAGGTCAATCGACTGAATCATATTAATTCTATTTATAATGCGTTGTGCTATTTGTCATTGGATTTCCGCGCCGCTCCTCCGCTATTCCTGAAAATAGAGGTGAGGAGGAGGCTAAAGTGCCACGGCAAATCGTCGAATCTTATGATTGTGCGGTGCTTCATCGCAGCAGGCGGGCGAGCCCATGACCCGCCGTGCATCGCATCTCGCCAACGACATTTTTGACTATATCATCATCGGCGGAGGCTCCGCGGGCTGCCTGCTAGCCAATCGCCTCAGCCGCGATCCAGCGATGCGTGTCCTGTTGCTGGAAGCCGGTCGCAAGGACGACTATCCCTGGATCCATATCCCCGTCGGCTATCTCTATTGCATCGGTAATCCCCGCACCGATTGGCTATTCAAGACCGAGCCGGATGCCGGGCTGAACGGTCGGTCGCTGCGCTATCCGCGCGGCAAGACTCTCGGTGGCTGCTCGTCGATCAACGGCATGATCTATATGCGCGGCCAGGCGCGCGACTTCGATGGCTGGGCGGCGGAGACCGGCGATGACGCCTGGTCCTGGCAGAATTGCCTGCCCGATTTCAAGGCGCATGAGGATCATTACCGGATGGACAATGGCGCGGACCCGAAGACTGGCGGCAATAGCCGATTCTCCGACATGCACGGCCACGGCGGCGAATGGCGGATTGAGAAGCAGCGGCTCAAATGGGATATCCTGGAATCCTTCGCCGAGGCTGCCGTCGAGGCCGGTATCCCGCGCTCCGACGATTTCAACAGCGGCGACAACGAGGGCGTCGGCTACTTCGAGGTCAACCAGCGGTCCGGCTGGCGCTGGAACACGTCGAAGGCTTTTTTGCGTCCCGCGAAGAACCGTTCGAATCTAACAATCTGGACGCAGACCCATGTCGAACGGCTGATCGTTGAAACCGACAGTTCCGGCCGTAAGCGTTGCGCCGGAGTCGTGCTCCAGCGGCAGGGGCAGAGCGCAGAGGTCCGTGCCCGCAGGGAGGTCATCCTGTCCGCAGGCGCAGTCGGTTCGCCGCAAATCCTACAACTGTCAGGTATCGGCCCCGCCGGATTGCTAAAGCGTCATGGCATCGAGGTTGTGCATGACTTGCCGGGCGTCGGGGAAAATCTTCAAGACCATTTGCAGATCCGCGCGGTCTTCAAGGTCGGCAATGCGAAGACGCTGAACACGCTCGCCAACAGCCTATTCGGCAAGGCGATGATCGGGCTGGAATATGTTCTGAAACGCAGCGGCCCCATGAGCATGTCGCCCTCGCAGCTCGGCGCTTTCACCCGTTCGGACGATGGCCAGGCCTATGCCAACCTGGAATATCACGTCCAACCACTCAGCCTCGACGCCTTCGGCGAACCGTTGCATAACATTCCCGCCTTCACCGCGAGCGTCTGCAATCTCAACCCGACCAGCGTCGGAAGCGTGCGCATTCGCTCGAATAGGGCGTCGGACGCCCCGGCGATTGCGCCGAACTATCTCAGTACGGAAGAAGATCGTAAAATTGCTGCCGAGAGCCTGCGGCAAGTGCGCAGGATCGTATCGCAGCCGGCATTGGCCAAATACCAGCCGGAGGAATGGAAGCCGGGCTTGCAGTTCCAGAGCGACGACGAACTGGCGCGGCTGGCGGGCGATATCGCCAACACCATTTTTCATCCGGTCGGGACGACGAAGATGGGCCGCGACGACGATCCGATGACAGTGGTGGACAGCCGTCTCAGGGTGCGCGGCATCGAGGGCCTGCGCGTCGTCGACGCAGGCGTCATGCCAAAGATCACCAGCGGCAACACCAACGCACCGACGCTGATGATCGCCGAAAAGGCGGCCGGCTGGATCGTCGCCGATGCGCGCGCATAGAAAAGTCTTGGGGAGATAAGAGCAATGACATCGATCGCACGTTCCGCGCTTCCACTTTCCGGCGTTCGGGTGGTTGATTTCGGGCAATATATTGCTGGCCCGGCCGTGGCCATGATCCTAGGCGATCTCGGCGCGACCGTCGTGCATGTCGATCCGCCCGGCGGTCCTCTCTGGGACAACCCCGCCAACGCCATCCTCAACCGCAACAAGCTGATCGTCACCCTCGATCTCAAAACGGAGCAGGGGTTGGGTGAGGCAAAAACGCTGGTGGCCGAGGCCGACATTGTTGTTGAGAATTTCCGCCCTGGCGTGCTTGCCCGGCTCGGAATCGATTTTGCGGCGCTCCGCAAGGCACGGCCGGAGCTGATCACCCTGTCGATCCCCGGCTTCGCCTCCGACGACGAGCTTCGCCGGGACTGGCGGGCCTTTGAGACGGTAATCGCGGCCTCCTCCGGTGTCTTCACGGATATGGGTCTCAATCGCGTCCTGATGGGCATCAACCCGTCTTTCTCGCCGCTGCCGCTCTCGTCCGCCTACGGCACGATGCTTGCTGCGTCCGCGACAGTGCTGGCGCTTCAGGCGCGCGAGCGCACCGGGCACGGCGATCATATCGAAGTGCCGCTGGCAAGCGCCGTCATGGAGGGCCTCTCCTACAATTCCATCCTAATCGACGATTATCCGCCGCGCTACCAGACCCAACGCGAGCGGGAGATCGAACGCCGGCGCAATGAAGGCCTGCCGATGGACATGTCCTATGGCGACCTCCAGGAGTTCCTCGATCCCTTCTATCGCAGCTATATGTGTGCCGACGGGCGGATGTTCTACGTCGTCTGCCCCAGCCACAAGAACCATGCGAAGCGCTGCCTGCAAGCTCTAGGCATCTACGATGAGCTGGTGGCCGAGGGGCTGCGCGAGGAGGAAGACACCTATCTGCCGGTCTCGCAATGGTCATCGGACGTTTCGCTGGGCGTCTATCCGCTCCCGAAATTCTGGGCTGACAAGATTGCGGCTCGCATGAAGGAAGTCTTCCTGACCAAGACGGCGGCCGAATGGGAACATGTCTTCGGGGAAGGGCTGTTTCCGGGTGCGCCGCAGCGCTGGCTAGAGGAATGGATCGCCGACGATCATGCCAGGGCTGCTGGTCTCATGATCGAGGTAGAGGATCCGATCCTGGGCCGCATGACCCAGCCGGGGCCGATGGCCTGGCTGCAAGAGAGCGCCGAAGCCATGCTTTCGCCACGGCCTCGGCGCTGGGGGACCGCCAAGGAGGCGCTTGCACTGCTCGGCGGCATGGCGCGTCCTTCTTTGCCGCTTCCCGCAAAGGACGCGCCCGGAGGGTGGCTGGACGGTGTCAAAGTTCTCGATCTGTGCAATGTGATCGCCGGTCCGCACTCGGTCGCCTATCTCGCCCGCTTCGGTGCGGAGGTGATCAAGATTGATCCGGCCAAGCCGCTCTATGACTGCTGGAATACCGTGATATTCGGCATGTCACACATGCGGGGCAAACAGTCCGTGCTGCTGAACATCGGTTCGCCCGATGGCCGTGTCGTCTTCGAGGAACTGGTGCGCTCCGTCGATGTCGTGGTCTGGAACGCGACCGATCGCCAGGTCAAGGCGATGGGGCTCGATGCCGAAAGCCTGAAGGCGCTCAATCCGAAGGCGATCTTCTGCCAGCTCGATTGCTTTGGCGGCGTGCGCACCGGCCCGCGCACCGACTATCTCGGCTATGACGACCTCGTGCAATCGGCAACCGGCATCATGCTGCGCTTCGGCGGCTCGATGGATACGCCGGAGGAACATGCCCATGTCGGCACCATCGACGTCATGTGCGGCTTTGGCGCGGCGCTCGGCATTGCCGCCGCTCTCTACCAAAAATCCAGAAACGGGGTCATCGGTCGCCCACGCACATCGCTGTCGGCACTGACCGGCCTCGCGCAGATACCCTTCTGCTACGACTATGCCGGGCGCGGCCCCTTCGACGAGCCGTCCGGTCGCGACACCAAGGGTTATCATGCCCTGTCGCGGCTCTACGAAACGGCAGGCGGCGATCACCTTCTTTTGTGCGCCTCGGAAGCCGATCTTCCGCGCTTTGACAAGGTTGAAGGTCTGAGGGGGATTGTTGAGATGGCCGCGTCCGATCGCGAGGCCTATCTCGCAGGGGCTTTCCTGACCGCGCCGGCGGAAACCTGGCAGCAGCGGCTACAGGAAGCCGATATCGGCGTATCGCTCTGCGAGAACATCGAAACGATCCGCAGCCGCAGTGCCCGCATTGCCGACGGCACGCCGGGCATCGACCGGGGCAGCTATTCCTTCTCGATCTTCCCGGATCATCCGAGCGGGCACTCGGTCACGCAGCTCGATCCCTTCGCCATCCGTCCGGCTGTCGGCAAGGTCACTGCTGTCGCGCCGGCCGAGAAGTACGGAGGGTCCACACGCACCGTCCTGAAATCCCTGAACCATACCGATGCTGAGATCGACAGGCTGATTGCTTCCGGGACAGTCAGCGAGACCTGGAGCGAGGAGTATCTGCCGAGCTAGCAAGCAATGACGGCTTTGGATTCTGAGGAGAATACCGGAGCTGCCGGGGCGTCCGTCTGAGGCAATCGATTGCGCGGTTCGATAAATTTCGACGCAATCCCACCAGCTACGACATCTGTGGCGGGGCCAGCCTTTGTCGAAACTATTGGAAATGCCCACTTTGGCAGCTTTAAAGCTACCCGCGCCAGTCCCAAAAGGTTCGGCTCCCGGCGAAACGCTTGGCGTCGGCCAAGAGGATAATGACCATTATTTGGGCAACCTCACCCTACGCGGTGGCTAGAGCGACGCCGTCTTTCATGCTCGATTATCCTACAGCTTAGCATTAGAGACGTGGAGAATTTTTATGGTTGAACCAGCTCTCTCGCAACTGGAGACCGATGCCCTCCGTAAAGACAGGTTTCATCTGATTCAGGCCGCCCCGGTAGCCGGAAGTATCGGTGCTGAAGCCCGCGAGCTCATCACCGCTTCCGAAGATGTCTTCGTCTTTGACCAGAGCGGCAGAAAACTGATCGACGGACCGGCAGGTATGTGGTGCATCAATGTCGGGCATCGCAATCAGGCCCTGGCCGATACATTGCACGACCAGGCGATGTCCCTGACCTACTCGACACCATGGTATACAAGTAATGCGCCCGCGGAGAAACTTGCGCAGATGCTTGCGGAGCGGGCACCGAGCGATCTCAACCATGTGTTTCTTACAACAGGCGGTTCTTCCGCGGTCGAAACAGCCATACGGCTCGTGCAGTTCTACAACAACGTACGCGGACAGCCGCAGAAGAAATTGTTGGTCTCCCGTCAAGGAAGCTACCATGGCTCGACCTACCTGACCGCATCGCTGAACGGCCGCCCACGGGATCACGACTGGATGGATGGCGCAGGCGAGCTCGTAAGAAAGTTGACTTGCCCCAATCCCTTCCACCGACCGGCCAACCTGTCAGTGGAGGCCTTTGAAGACTTCCTCGTCGATGAGTTTCGCTCGCTCATTGCGCATGAGGGTGCTGCGCGAATCGCCGCTTTTGTTGCCGAACCGATTCAGGCAAGCGGCGGGGTCTTGATGTCGCCGCCGAACTATCTCAAGCGCATGCGCGCGCTCTGCGCAGAAAATGACATCCTCTTTATCGCCGACGAGGTCGTCACCGCCTTCGGACGGCTCGGCCACATTTTCGCATCGGAGGATGTGTTTGGAATCCAGCCAGACATGATAACCTTCGCGAAGGGTGTCACCTCTGGATATTTTCCCCTCGGTGGCGTCATGGTGTCGGAGCGTCTGTTCGCAGAACTTCGCCGCTCAAACCATCCCAACGCCAATTTCGTGCACGGTCTGACCTATTCCAGCCACCCCATCGGCTGCGCGGTGGCAATCCGCAATATCGAGTTGCTGGAAGACGGCCTGCTCGAGCACGCACGTGAGATCGGCCCCTATTTTCAGGAGCAGTTGCGAACGCTGGAGGAACTCCCGCTCGTCGGCGAGGTTCGCGGTGCCGGCCTTATGGCGGGGATTGAATGTGTTGCCGACGCCAAGGCCGAGAATCCTCTCGATCTCGATTTGACTGTCGGTAAGCGGATCGACTTTCATTGCCAGGAGAATGGGCTGCTTGTCAGGCCTCTCATCAACATGTGCGTCATGTCCCCGCCGCTTACCATCAGCCGCTCGCAAGTCGACATGATGACCGATGCCCTTCGCAAGGGCATTGAAGCCACCGCACAAGACCTGATCCGCGAGAAACTTTGGCGGCCGGCATGACCCGTTGGCTGCCTCCCTTTTGAGCAGAGGGGATGGCTAGACGAGAGGCAAGCAGCCTGCGCAATTTTGCAGCCGGAACTGAGCATTCTTGGGAAGTCTGCAGGTTTCGAAATGTCGGAATACTGGATTATCCAGCCAGAGAACAAGCGAGGGGAAAATGAGATTCACCGTCACATCCGCCGCATTAATTCTTGGCCTGAGCGCCACCGTCGCCCTCGCTGAAGGCAATCTCAACATCTACAACTGGGGCGAATACACCAGCCCCGAACTGATTGAAAAATTCTCGAAAACATACAACGTCCATGTAACGTTGACAGATTTCGATTCCAACGACACGGCACTTGCAAAAGTGCGCCAAGGAGCCTCCGGATTTGATGTCGTGGTTCCGTCGCAAAGCTTCATCCCCACCTATATTCAAGAGGGGCTGCTTGCCGAAACAAATCCAGGGCAGATGGAAAATGCCAAGAACCTCGAGGAGACGTGGCGGGATCCCGCTTTCGACCCAGGCCGAAAATATTCCGTGCCGTGGCTTTGGTATACGAGCGGCATAAGCGTCAATACCTCGGCCTTCAAAGGCGACATAAATACCTGGAAGGTGATTCTGGACCCGCCGGACGAACTGAAGGGAAAGATCAATATCGTTCCCGAGATGAACGATATCATGTTCGCCGCGATCAAGTTCGAAGGCGGAACATGGTGCACAAGCGACAAGGCTTTGCTCACCAAGGTCCGTGACCGCCTAGTGGAAGCCAAGAAGAGCTGGCTGTCAATCGACTATGCCGGCATACAGAGAATGGCTACCGGAGATGTCTCGGCGTCCCTCGACTGGAGTGGTTCCGCGTTGAAGCGGCGTACTGAAAACCACAGCATCGCTTATGGCCTTCCCAGAGAAGGCTTCACCTATGGCTCTGACAACGTGGTGGTGCTGAAGGATGCTCCAAATCTGGAGAACGCGAAGCTTTTTCAAAACTTCATCATGGCGCCCGAAAACGCAGCGTTGAATTCGGTCTATGCCAAATATGGAGCGGCCATTATTGGCGCCGAGAAATACTACTCCGAGGATATGAAGGGTGCGCCGGAACTTGTCATTCCCGACGACATGAAATCAAAGGGCGAGCTTTTGACGCTTTGCGATCCAAAGATCTCGCAGCTCTACAGCCGCATCTGGCAGGACGTCCAGAAGTAGGTCAGCGAGCATGGCAGCCCGCTACCGATCTCTTTCACTCGGTTCGACGTCAGCGCGCTTGTTCTATCTGCTCCATCGACCCTCGCTACGCGATTTATGATGAGGACAATATGACAGGTGAGATTACACCGGGCGTAGCTATTCGACTGAACAAGGTAACCAAGACCTACGGTTCTGGGAATGGCATCGTCGCAGCGGTCAAGAGCACGACGCTTGACATCTTCAAGAATGAGTTTTTCACGTTGCTCGGCCCGTCGGGTTGCGGAAAAACAAGCCTGTTGCGGCTGATAGGCGGCTTCGAATATCCGACAACCGGCACCATCCTTCTCGATGGCGAGGATATTGCGTCGGTACCGCCGTTCCAACGTCCCATCAACACCGTCTTCCAGAATTACGCGCTTTTCCCACACATGACGGTGGCGGAAAATATCGGCTTTGGCCTGAGAATGCTCAAACGGCCCCGCCATGAAATCGCTGCCCGCGTTGATGAAATGTTGAAACTGGTGCGACTGGAAAATCTGTCCGGTCGGCGGACGGGACAGATATCGGGTGGTCAACAGCAGCGGGTCGCGCTGGCGCGCGCGCTCGCATCCGAGCCGAAGGTTTTGCTTCTCGACGAGTCACTTTCGGCGTTGGATTACAAGCTTCGCAAGGAAATGCAGATGGAGCTCAAAGCGCTCCAGGCCGCGACGGGCATCACCTTCATTTTCGTAACCCATGATCAGGAGGAGGCTTTGACGATGTCTGATCGTGTCGCGGTGCTGTCCTCAGGTGAAATAATGCAGGTCGGAACCCCGCACGAAGTCTACAACAGGCCGGCAAATCGTTTCGTGGCGAATTTTGTCGGTGAAACGAACTTCCTCCAGGGAAGAGGGCTCGGCCCGGACGCTTGCGGGACGATGATCGATCTTCAGGGGATCGGCGCCGTCGCCATTCCAATGAAAGACACGGTTCCCGACGGTACCCTGGTAAACATCGTCGTCCGGCCCGAGCATTTGCGAATTTTTCCGTTGTCCCAGGAACCGGCGAGCCAACTTACAGGGTTTGTGAAGACGGTAAGTTTCTGCGGTCCCGAGACGCAGTACACCGTCGAACTGAGCAATGGCGCGGGTCTTCTGTTGGTCCGCAAATATAACACGCCGAACGAAAATCGGCCCATTGCCATCGGGGATGAGGTTTTTGTGAAGTTCACACCGAACACCGCCCAGGTGTTGCCCGGCTGAGGGGACGTAGAGATGGCTAGTCTTGAATTCGCACGGTTGAAAACAGAGAGCCGAACGCGCTGGCTTTTGATTAGTCCTGCCTTGCTCGTCGTCATCATCGGCGCGATCGCACCGCTTCTGGTCATCGTGATTTACTCATTCTTGACCCCTGGTCCTACAGGCGGCGTGAATTTTACGCCATCTTTCGAAGCCTGGACGCGCGTGCTCTTCGACCGTGATCTTTTCGATGACACGCTAACGCTGTCTGGGACGAACCTCGAGATTCTGTTGCGCTCGCTTCTCTTGTCGCTGGCGACAACTTTTCTGTGCCTGCTCGTAGGATTTCCGACAGCTTATTTCATCGCGACCCGCAATCCGCTCAACCGGGAAGTCTGGCTTTTACTTATCACCGTTCCCTTCTGGACAAATCTCCTTATCCGCACGTTCGCCATACAAGATCTCATCCGGAACGAAGGAATCATCAATACCCTTCTGCTTAAGGCAGGATTGATCCCTGAACCGATCCAGATGCTGTTCACGAATTTCGCGATTTGCCTCGGCCTGGTCTACGTCTATCTTCCTCTGATGATCCTGCCTGTTTATGCAAGTCTGGAACGGCTGGATCGAAACCTGCTCGAGGCAGCGTCCGACCTTTACGCCCGTCCATTCAAGGTGCTTTGGGAGGTCATCGTACCACTTGCCCAACCGGGCATCGTTGCTGGCTCCATTCTCGTTTTCATCCCTGCAATCGGTACCTATGTCACCCCCATCCTGCTCGGTGGCGGCAGAAAACTCATGATCGGCAACTATATCGAATTGCAATTCGGCCAGGGACGGGACTGGCCGTTCGGCTCCGCTCTTTCGCTGACCCTTATGGGCATCGTGATGGTGGCGCTGCTGGTCTATATCCGTCACGGCGACACCCACGGACACGAACATGGCTAAAAATTTCCCCGTAACCCATCAGCGTGGCTTCAGTGCCGTGGCCGTCACCACGTTCATTTTTCTTTACACACCATTGGCCGTGGCCCTCATTCTTGCTTTCAACGCCGGGACCAGCGCGGCGAAATGGGACGGCTTCTCGCTTCGTTGGTTTCAAAGCGCCGCAAACAATCAACAAGTGATCGCGGCTTCCATTCTGTCGCTGAAACTTGCTGCAATATCCGCCGTATTGGCAACAGCGGTGGCCACGTTTGCTGCATTGGCGATGACGCGGGGACCAAAGTTTCGAGGGTGGACGGTCACCTACGGCATAATCTCGGTCCCGTTGATGGTGCCAGAGATTGTAACCGCCGTGGCGCTCCTGGTTGTGAGCGCGACATTTCGAGGCTGGACCGGCTATACTGGCCTGGCCTATCTGATCGTAGCGCACACGGCGTTCTGCGTGCCGTTTGCCTATCTTCCGATCCGCGCTCGCCTTCAAACGATGGACATCAGTTTGGAGCGTGCTGCAGGCGACCTCTACGCATCGCCTTGGAACGCGTTTCGCTTCGTCACGATGCCCCTGCTTTTCCCAGGCGTACTCGCGGGCTTTATCCTCGCCTTTGTCACTTCGCTGGACGACGTCGTGATCACCGAATTCGTAAAGACTGCCGGTCAGGATACGCTGCCGACCTACATGCTGGGCCAGGTGCGTCGCACAATTACACCCGAGGTGAATGCGATAGCGGCCGCGTTCTTCGTGATCTCCTTAGCGCTGGTCATTTGTATTTACGCCGTCAATCAGCGAACCAAGATCAATTGAATTCTCAATTTCACACATCCAATCAGGATATCTGCAACGTGGGCCATGGTTGATGAAAACGATTTTCTCGCCGAAACAACAGGAACACCAGGGTCAATTCGAATTTTACAACGGCGCTGTTGTTGAAGGTTACGAGAACACGTCGCGCGCAACCTTCATAACAAGCCGGATCGAAGAGGTGCGTCTCGGGCCTGTCCTTGACCCACGACCGCATTCCTTAGACACCGCCAAACGGATTCACTCAACTGCCTATCTCGATTTTACAGCGTCAGCGTGGCACCTTTGGCGGGAAGCTGGACGCACGGGTACAGCTCTTCCTTACGCTTGGCCGGCGAGAGGCAGGTATAAGGATATTGCGCCCGACTCTATCGATGCTTTGCTCGGACTATATTCGATCGATGCCAGTACAGGCTTTGTTGAAGGCACCTGGGATGCTGTCAGAGCTTCGCATGACAGTGCCCTTACTGCGGCAGATTTGATCATCGAGGGGGAACAGGCTTGTTTTGCCCTTTGCCGCCCCCCCGGCCACCACGCCGGAACCGATTTCAATGGCGGCTACTGTTTCCTCAACAATGCTGCCATCGCCGCGCAACGCCTGCTGGACGCCGGCGCTTCGCGAGTGACAATTCTCGACATCGACTATCACCATGGGAACGGCACACAAGAGATATTCTACATGCGCGATGATGTTCAGGTTGTCAGCCTTCACGCCGATCCCCGCAACGATTATCCATTTTTTGCTGGTTATGCGGATGAACGAGGTTCCGGCAGCGGAGAAGGGTTCAACCTCAACATACCGCTCCCAGATGGCACCGACTGGGCGCAATGGGAGAGCGCACTAGAATTCGCGCTTGGCAGCATCCGGCAGCGCGGCCCTGACGTAGTCGTCATCTCCCTTGGCGTTGACACCTTCGAGGGCGATCCGATCAGTCGCTTCCGGCTATCGCACAGCCATTTTCCTCTTATTGGCGCCCACCTGGCCGGCCTTGGGACGAAAACCTTGTTCGTTCTGGAGGGCGGCTATGCTGTCGAAGACATCGGCGTAAACGTCGTCGGGGTTCTTTCTGGCTATGAGGATGCCATCCGCCGTTGAGGCACTGGCTGCAACGAACAACAATGTTACTGGAGGAATCATGCAGTCCGACAACGCACTGAAATTCTATATCGACGGTCGATGGGTGATGCCGAGCGGCGCTGAGCGAATGGACGTGATCAATCCTGCAAACGAACATCCGTTCATGCAGATCGCGATCGGCACCACCGAAGACGCCGACTTGGCGGTGCAAGCGGCCTTCGAGGCCTTCCCGACCTTCTCGCAGACAAGCAAGAGCGAGAGGTTGGAACTCCTGCGCAATGTTCTACGATGCTACAATGATCGCTACGAAGATATCGCGCAGGCCGTCAGCACCGAACTCGGTGCACCTTTGAAATTTTCCCGCGAGGCGCAAGCCTGGGCTGGACAGGTTCATCTGGAATCGACAATCGCGGCTCTTGAAGCATTCAGCTTTGACGAGCACAACGGAAGCTCGATGATCACTTGGGAGTCTATCGGCGTTTGCGCGCTTATCACGCCGTGGAATTGGCCGCTAAACCAAATCGTCTGCAAAGTTGCGCCGGCTCTTGCAGCGGGCTGTACAGTCGTGCTGAAGCCGTCCGAGTTGGCGCCTCTCAGCGCGATGATCTTCGCGGAAGTGCTTGAAAAAGCCGGAACACCCAGAGGTGTGTTCAACCTGATCAATGGCACTGGCCCTGTGGTCGGACAGTATCTCGCCGGTCATCCGCGGGTCGACATGGTGTCCTTCACGGGTCCCGGCCGAGCGCCATGCAGAGGCGCTTGAGATCGCAAAACGGGCCGCGGCCGCCACGCGCGTCGGAGATCCCCTATCTGAAAATACTGATATGGGGCCGGTGATCAGCCAGCAGCAATTCGACAAGATTCAGGGGTTAATTGGTGTCGGCGTAGAAGAAGGCGCCATTCTGGTTGCAGGCGGACTGGGTAAGCCGGAGGGGCTGGATGTTGGCTATTACGCAAGGCCTACGATCTTTGGCGGTGTGACGCCGGAGATGACGATTGCCCGAGAGGAAATTTTTGGTCCGGTCCTCTCGATCATTCCCTATGACACGGAGGCGGACGCAGTACGGATTGCAAACGACTCGATCTATGGTCTGGCCGCGTACGTGCAGGGAGGCGATCTGGAAAGGGCGAGAGCTGTCGCCCGGAAACTGCGGGCCGGGTCCATCTACGTCAACTACGCGCCGTGGGATACACATGCGCCGTTCGGTGGATACAAACAGTCCGGGAATGGCCGCGAGTACAGCCATTGGGGAATCCGCGACTTTATGGAGGTCAAGGGGATAGTAGGCTGGGGGACGTGAGCGTCTCCCTCTGATACCTCAAATCCGGTGTGCTCGCCACGTGGAGATGTCTCGTGTGCCGATGCATGGTGAGGAGCAGAGCAAGCCCAGTAATGGCGAGTACCTGCCGAATTCTAACCCCTCAGCGTTTCAGACGGCGCCTCGCCGAAAAGCGACCTATAACGGAATGCAAAGCGGCTCCAGTGAAAGAAGCCCCAGTCCATGGCGATGTCCGAAACCTTCCGCGGCGCGCAACGGGCGTGCAGCAAGTCGCGACGGGCGCCGTTAAGCCGAAGCAAGGTCAGCATTTTGTCGAGAGGTATCTGCGAGAAACTTTGACAGGAAGCCCTGAGATTAAAGACCGATACACCGAGGTCACGCGATAGCGATCTTACCGTGTGCGGCCTGTCCGGCGCATCGAAAATCCTATCACGAATCCTCTTATAGATTCTTTCGGCCTCAGCTATTTGCGGTGTTTCGCGCACGACGCTTTTCTGGAAAAGTAACTCGAAACGATCCGTGATGACGTCCGCGAGCACGTCATCGACGTTTTCCCTTGCGTAAGGATATGATTGTTGGCTCGCGGCTTTGAGCAGCGATAACAGCCAATCTGCGAGAAATGCCGCCTGTTCTAATGGAGCTTCGACAAGGTGCGCTTTGCTACTGTGGTCTTCATCGCATATGGCGTCGCGCCTCAAAACGAGCATCAGCAAATCACTACCAGCATCCATGAAGCCGATGCGATTAGTCCAATTTAAAGCGAAGCCCGAGACGCCGAGCGCTTTCTCGCCGCGAGCCAACTCACTTTCGTCGAGTTTCGGGTAGTAATAGAAGATCACGCTTTCTTCGGGCGCGGAAAACGCTTGTTCCGTGCCGACACTGATGGTCTCGCGCAAGATCTCCACACCGGGAAGCAGAATGGCAGCCGTTCGACCGTCATAGCCGCCGGTGGATACTTGTCGGTACTCTTGCCGCCAGCCCGGCAAGGACGTTTCCTGCTCCACCGCGTCATGGAAGGTGGTCTCAAAATACACGTCCCGCGTACCTCCAGTTACACTTTGATAAACCCGGTCAAGCCTATACGTGAAAGAAGCTCTAGCATTGCGATACTGCACCAACTCGGCCGGGTAGTAAACAAAGCCCGGAAATGGCATTCGCTACGAACTGCTTTGGCCGGTCCCAGCAGAGCCGCGTAGCCATCACAACCAGAAACGCGACTAGCCCAACATCGGACGTCGCTCGTTGCTCCCGTACCATGCTCCAATTTCGGCTTCATAGGCAAGCGCGATGCTCAATACGTCCTGATCGCAATAGGTCTTGCCAACGATCTGAATCCCGGTAGGCACTCCGCTTGGAGCGCGTCCCGAGGGTACGTTGACGACCGGGCAACGGCTGAGCGTGTTGAAGGGATGGGTCATCAACCAGCCGAGCATCGGCTCGACATCCTGCCCGTTGATCTGAAGCCCGTTCGAAGGCTCGAAATCCGCGCTGACGGCCGGGAGCGCCAGGGTTGGGCAAATGAAGGCGTCAAAATTCTCCATCGTCGGGCCAAAAGTCCCGTACATCTCGCCAGCGAGCTCGAGAGATCTCAGGTACTCTCTCATTCCCTTAGCACGAGCGCTTTGAGCGAAGGAGCGGGTGTAGCCGCTTAGCTCGTCGCCACGCGTGTCGAGATATTGCGCGACCCACGTTCCAAAGATTGACGCGAGATAATCTCGCGCCGCGTCCTCCGCGCTCAGGGTCCAGCCGAGATCGACCTCGACGACTTCGGCGCCCATGTCTCTGAGGCGGCCAATGGCGTCTAGGGTATTTGTCCGCACATCTTTGCTCACCTGTTTGAAACCGAGATCGATAGAGTAGGCGATCCGCTTCGATTTCAGGTCCGCAGGTTCGTTCGCTATTTCGATTTTCGGCCGGAGAGAGACCACGTCGAGGGGGTGAGGCCCACTCATAACGTTTTGCATCAGGATGCAGTCGGCAACGCTGCGGGCAAGCGGACCGGGATGGTTGTAAAAATCGAAGCCAAAGGGAGCGAGATCGGCATTCCGGCCATATGGCGGCTTGTAGCCGACCAATCCGCAAGCCGACGCAGGAATGCGGATAGACCCACCGATGTCTGAACCGGAAGCGAGCGTCGTGAACCCCGCAGCCAGTGCCGCCGCGGATCCGCCGGAGGAGCCGCCGGTGGTGAACTCACGGTTCCAGGGATTGCGTGTAACGCCCCACAGGCGCGAATGGGTAAAGCCGGCGCATGAAAACTCGGGTGTTGTGGTTCGGCCCATGATGACCGCCCCGGCATTGATCAGATGCTCGTTCACCGGCGATGTGACAGAAGCGACCTCCTCTTTGAAGATCAACGAACCAAATGTCGTGATCTTGCCAGCAATCAGGCTCTCATCTTTGATGGCCACCGGGATACCCTCCAATGGCCGCACCTTTTCGCCGCTGCGGTATCGCCGCTCAGCCTCTCTTGCCGCGGCAATCGCGTCGTCCGCATAGAGGAACGAAAATGCATTAATGTCGGAGCCGACCTCAGCAATGCGCGCCAACTGTGCGTTGAGAAGCTCGACCGGTGACAAACTTCCGTTTCGAAACGCCGCGAGGGCTTCGGTGGCCGGCAAATAGCAGAGTTCCAAATCGCTCATTCTTATGCTCCACGCGATGGCTTTCTGATCGCAGCTTGCGCTCAACAGGACGATCAATAAATTGCTCCGGTAGCATGGTCGGACTACCGGTCTCTATCCTCCCCTGTTTGGTGGTGGCGCCTATTTTTTAGGCCCTCAAAAGGAATGTGCATCGTACTCAACGGTGTCAGACAACTGATAGGACAGCTGGACCTCGGGCCTTCTGGTTGGGCGTAATTCTAGCCAGATGCGATTGGTGCATCAGGCGGCAAGTTGCGTAAGATCTTCGCCAGTCAAGCGCAGCGCGGCGGCCCGGGCGAAACTGTCGACGTGCTCCGTCTTCGTTGCCGAGGCGATAGGTGCAGCCACCGTCGGCTGAGCCATCAGCCATGCGAGCGCGATCTCGCTGAGGCTTGCGTTGTACCTATCCGCCACCGCTTGAAGGGCGTCGAGAAGGGCGAAACCGCGGGGCGTAAGATACTTCTCGACATCCTCCCCACGGACCGATCGCGATAGGTCCGCCCTGTTGCGGTATTTTCCAGAGAGAAAGCCGGAGGCGAGGCTGAAATAGGTGACCGCGGCAATGCCTTCCTGCACGCAGAGCTCCTGCATCGGCCCTTCAAAGCCCGAACGGTCATGCAGATTGTATTCGGGCTGGAGGACTGTGTAGCGAGGCAAACCGTCTACGGCGAGGGCAAAGGCCGCCTGCATCTGGTCCGCGTCGAAATTGGACGCGCCGATCGATCGGATCTTGCCGGCCTGAAGCAGCCTGTCGAAGGCCGAGAGTGTCTCTTCCTGGGGCGTCTTGGGATCCGGCTGATGTGCGAAATAGAGGTCGATAACATCAGTTCCGAGCCTGTGGAGGGAGTGCTCGACGGCCTCGAGGATCCACCCACGCGACAGGCCCTTACGGCCGTCGCCGCCCATATCGGAACCCACCTTCGTGAAGATCACCACCCGCTCGCGCATGCCCGGCCGTGCCTTGAGCCAGCGGCCGATCATCGATTCGGATTCGCCCCCGGAATTGCCGGGCGCCCAGTTGGAATAGACATCAGCCGTATCGATGGCGTTAAAGCCGTGATCGACGAAGGCATCGAGCAGGCGGAAACCCGTCTGTTCGTCAACGTTCCAGCCGAAGACATTGCAGCCGAGTACCAAGGGAGCGATGGAGAGGCCGGAATGGCCCAGTTTGCGTTTGATCATTGACTTCCTATCATCCGTTCAAAGTGTGGAACCGGGCCGGAGGTGCTTAGTATCCACTCATCGGGCTTGGAATACTGTCAGCCATTCCGCTGTCGTCATGACCCTTGCGAAGCCTGCGGCCAGGGTCGCGGCCGTGCCTGCCTTGATCGTGTCCTGCGCTGCCGTTTCGGATAGGTCGGGGCACCCAGTTGCGTCAACAGGGAAATCGACGAAGTAGTCGAGGTCATGCGCATCCCTCACGGTTGCCTCACAGCAGAAATTGGTCATGAACCCGGTGACCACGATCCGCTGTATCGACCTTTCCCGCAGCATCCGGTCGAGACCTGTGCCCACGAAGCTGGAATAGCGCTGCTTGCTGATCGTCAGGGCGCCGGTGGGAATCCTGAGTCTCGGGTCATCATCGACCTCTTCGGTGCCCGCGACAAATCCGAGTTCGCCCACCTCGCCGCGGAAATCGAACATTCGGCCGGCATCCGAGCCATCCGCGCGATGGACATGGCGGATGTGAACCACGAGGTCGCCCGCCGTTTCCGCCGCGGCCACGATAGCATTGATGTTAGCGATTACGTCGGCATTGCCGACGCAATGCAAGGGTGAAGCCGGGTCGGTATAGACCTTTTGAACGTCGATCACGAGGATTGCGCGCGCCATATCGTCCCTTCGGTTAAGCTGGTGCAACATAGTTGTGAAGGCCGAAATCCTCAGATTCCCAGCGCAATTCCGTCTTTCCGTGGCTCCGACGCGCCGGTGAGCGTACCGTTCTCCCAGTCGATGCGGATCGCCTGTGCGCCGCCAATCGGGTCCGCAGCGGGAGAGAAGGTGAAGCCCCGCCGTTCGAGTTCGGCTTTAGTCGCGCCGTCAATCGTGTGCTCGGCCTCCACTCTCGTTCCTTCGGACGTCGGCATTACGCGCGGCATATCGATCGCCTCCTGCATATCCATCCCGTAATCGAAAACCTTGGAGATCAGGTGCGCATGGCCAAGGGCCTGATAATAGCCGCCCATCACGCCGAAGGGCATCTCGACCCGGCCGTTGCGGGTCACCATGCCCGGGATGATCGTGTGCAACGGCCGCTTCGACGGGCCAATACGGTTGGGATGGCCGGGTTTGAGCGAGAAACTCTGGCCGCGATTATGCAGTATAACGCCAGAACGTGGCGCCACGAGGCCTGTGCCGAAACTGTCGAAGATCGAATTGATGAAGCTGACGGCATTGCGGTCACGGTCGACGACCGAGATATAGACGGTGTCGCGATGAAGCGGCATTTCGAACGGCGGCAAGTCGGTCAGCGCCTTCTTCAAGTCGATCATCGCCGCGAGCCAGTCGGCCAACGCATCCGACAGCAACTCATCGACTGGCACTTCCGCCTTGTCCGGATCGGCGATCCAGGCATCACGGGCGGCATAGGCCAGGCGTGTTGCTTCGATCTCGATATGCAGCCGGTCCGGCGATTGCGGGTCGCCGTGAGCGTCGAAGCGGCTCAGGATGTTGAGGATCAGGAGCGCGATGATGCCCTGGCCGTTGGGCGGGCATTCGTGAATCGTGTAGCCGCGGAAGTCGGTGGTGACAGGGGCTACATATTCACCGCGGGCATTGGCGAAGTCTTCCACCGTGTGAAGCCCGCCCAGAGAACGTAGATAGGCGACTATATCCTCGGCGACGGGACCACCATAGAAGCCGTCGCGTCCCTCGGCGGCGATGCGCTTCAGGGTTTCCGCCAGCTCCGGCTGCCGATGTACCTCGCCGATCTTCGGCGCCCGCCCGCCAGGAAGGAAGATCCGCGCTGCCGTCGCGTCGGCGGCAAGCAGTTTTTCTTCCAACGACCAATCGCGATGGACGCGCGGCGTGATCGCATAACCACCTTCGGCAAGGCGGATTGCCGGCGCGAGCACGTCAGCGAAAGGGAGGTGGCCGTGATCGGCGTGCAGGCGTGTCCATGCGTCTATCGCCCCGGGGACGGTGACCGCAGCGGGTGACTGGCGTGCCACCTCCGTCAGCCCTCGCTCGTCAAACCAGCCGGCCGTCAGCGCGGCAGGGGTGCGGCCCGATCCATTGTAGGCAATGACCTTGTCCGATCCGCCGGGCGCATAAAGTGCGAAACAGTCCCCGCCGATGCCGGTCGAGCCCGGTTCGACGACGCATTGCACCGCGCACGCGGCAATGGCGGCATCCATGGCATTGCCGCCGCCTTCCATGATCTGCAGCGCCGCAAGGGTCGCTGCAGGGTGCGAGGTCGCCGCCATCGCGTGGCGCGACACGGCAACTGATCGTGTCGGCTTCTCGAAGTTGCGCATGTGGTTCATTCTCCTGGTCATTGGCAGCAAGGTATGTCTCAGACCCGCGCCCGATAGGGCGTGAGCCAGGTTTCGAGCGCATTCAGCGCCGAGATGATTACAAAGTTGAGGGTGAGATAGATGGCGCCGGCTGCCACGAAGACCTCGACGGCGCGATAGGTTTGCGAGATCAGGTCTTGAGCGATGCCGGTGACCTCCATGAGGGTGATGATCGAGGCCAGCGACGTGCCCTTGACCATGAGGATGATCTCGTTGCTGTAATTCGGGATCGCCTGGCGCAGGGCCAGAGGCAGCACGATCAGGCGCAGCGTCAGAAGCTTCGACATGCCTGAGGCCGTAGCGGCCTCGACCAGGCCGCGCGGCACAGCCCTTATCGCGCCGCGCAGAATTTCGCTTCCATAGGCAGCTTCATTCAGACTGAGCGCGATGATGGCGCACCAGTAAGGCTCGCGGAACAATGACCAGGTTCCGATCGCTTGAAGCCACGGCCGGAACTGACCGAGACCATAATAGATGAGGAAGATCTGCACCAGCAGGGGTGTTCCGCGAAAGACTGCAACGAAGGCACGGATGGGCAAGACCACGATCCGGCGATTTCCCTGTTGGGCGAGTGCGAGCAGCAGGGCCATTAGGAAACCGATGCCCATCGAGGCTGCAGTCAGCTGCAGGGTCAAAGGCAGGCCAGCAAGCAGGACGGGAATGATCTGCAGAAAGAAGGCGACGTCGATCATGCGTGGACCATGCCTCTCCAGGCCCGCGCCTCGCCATACCGGAAGACGGAAGCGGTTACGGCGGCGATAACGAAGTAGAGCGCGGCGGCGGCGACATAGAAGATGAAAGGTTCCCGCGTCGAGCCGGCTCCGATCTGCGCCTGGCGCATCAGTTCGACGAGGCCGATGACGGAGATCAGCGCCGAGTCTTTGAGCACCAACTGCCAGACATTGCCGAGCCCCGGCAGGGCGTGGCGCATCAGTTGCGGTACGATGACGAGGCGCAGCGATTGAGATCGGGACAGGCCAAGCGCCTTGCAGGCGTCGGACTGGCCGCGGTCCACGGCCTGGTAGGCGCCGCGATAGACCTCCCCCTGGTAAGCGCCCGATATGACGCCGATCGCGAGGACGCCCGTCGCAAAAGTCGGGAGCCCGACGAAGCCGGCAGCGCCCAAAAACTTGCCAATCTGCGTCAGTGCAATACTGCCGCCGTAGTAGAGCAGGTATATCGTCAGCAAGTCGGGCACACCGCGAAATACGGTGCCGTAGACGTGGGCGAGCCAAGCGGGGACGCCGCGAGAAGAGAGCCGGCCTGCAGCTGCCGCGGCACCAAACACCGCGCCGAGGAGAAAGCCGAGAACGGATAGCGCAAGCGTAACACTGGATGCGAGAAGCAGAGCGGCTCCCCAGCCTCCCTTTTCCAGGCCCAAGAGATGCATAAGGTTGATCATGTGAGTCCTAGCCTTTCAGCGCGCTGCCCGGCGCAAACGGCCCGCGCCGCTCCGCCGGGCAGGTCCGCCCGCGCCTACTTGACCGGTGTCACATCTGTCTTCACCCATTTCTCCGAGATACGCTTGATGGTGCCGTCGGCGATCGCCTCGTCTATTGCGGTATTCAGCATCTCCTTGAGCTTCGTATCTTCCTTGCGCAGGCCAGCGCCTGTTCCCAGTCCGAACATGCCTCCTACAAAGCCGGGTCCGGCCAAGGTGTAATCGGCAAGTTCGGGTTTCGAGAGTGTCGCGGTGAGCGCCGTCTGCTGCGCAAAAATAGCGTCGATCCGCCCCGCGGCGAGGTCGAGGTCATGTTGCTCAGTCGTCTTGTATTCACGGATTTCCACGGTGTCGCCGAAATATTTCTTTACGAACTCCCCCATCATAGTGGCCGACTGTACGCCGACCACCTTACCCTTCAGCAGCGGCTTCAGCTTCTCGATCGCGGCCATGGATGCGGCCTCGTCGTCCAGATTGAACTTTTCCGCGGACAGGCCGAGCTTGCCGAGCTCGCTGTCCTTGGCGACCGCGAACCCACCCGGGTCGACCGCGTAGGGCTGGGTGAAGTCTATGGTCTCAAGCCGCTTTGGCGTGATGAACATGCCGGCCATGATCACATCGAACTTGCCGACCTTCAGCGATGGAATAAGTCCGTCCCAGTTCTGCGCGATGATCGTGCATGTGATCTTCATGCGCGCGCAGAGATCATTGGCCAGTTCGATTTCGAGCCCGTCCAGTTTGCCGTCGGCATTGGTGAAATTCCAGGGCGCATAGGCACCCTCTGTCGCGATGGTTATGGCCTTTGGAGCGTCCTGGGCGAGGGCGGTCTGGCCAAAGCCGAGCATGCCGAGTACTGCCGCGACCGCGGCCAGTCGATGAATTTTCATGTCAGTTCCCCTATTTTAACTCTTATCTAGCTGTTCCCGTCGCCCACACCGATCTGATTGCCGGTCTAGGGCCATTCTCTCCGGTCGGCGTTGATCACTCGCCCGGGGTCACGAACTCGGCCAGCATTGGCGCCGTGCCGAGAATATGATCCCGCATCACCTGTTCGGCGTGGGGCGCGTCGCCGGAACGCAAAGCCGCAATCAGTGCGGCATGCTCTTCCCGAGCGGAAAGCGGCTTCTCGATATAGTCGAACCAGATGCGCATATAGGGTTCGATCACCACGTGCAGTGCCGAGATCTGGTGGACAAGCTTGGGCCTATGACTCAGCGCACATATCTTGCCGTGAAATTCCTGGTGCCGGACCACCCAATCATTGCTTCCGCTCTGGCCAGCGCGCTCCATGCGGTCAAGCAGGCGTTCCAAGTCATCGAGTTCGTCGTCGTCGATCCGCGGCATCGACAACCTGACGGCAAGCCCCTCCAACACGGATCGCATTTCGAAAATCTCGTAGAGTTCATCAACCGTCAGCCCGGCGACGATGCAGCCGCGATTGGGACGCAGAACCACCAACCCGTCGGACGCAAGGCGCCGGAATGCCTCCCGCACCGGCATCCGGCTCATGCCGATATCGGCTGCGATGTCCTCAGGAATCAAGCGTTTGCCCGGTTTGTAGCGGCCGAGCCGAAGGGCCTGCTGAATATGTCGATACGCTTCTTCCTCTGCCGTCGAGCTATGCTGTCCAAATGAAGCAATGGAGGAAGACATCGAGGGATCACTCCGGATTTTTGTATCCAATGATACAATCATGAGCCTTCCGCTTCGTCAAGCTTCCTGACCGGCTTCGGTCTCGACCTGTATCGTTGGCTCAGCTGCGTAGGTGAGCCGCCCCCCGCAGATCGTGTAGCGCGGCGCGACTTTGACCATTTCGTCGGGCTCAATGGCTTGAAGATCGTGATCCCAGATGACAAGGTCGGCGACGAAGCCCGGTTTCAGCTGGCCCTTCCAGGATTCGGCAAATTCGGCATAGGCACCCCGGACAGTATAGGCGTCCAGCGCCTCCATAAGAGTCTGCCGATTGTCCGGCTGATCGTCGGTCCAGGGCTTACGCGTCATGGCCGAATGAATTGACAGTATCGGCGACACTGGAGAAACCGGCCAATCTGTCGAGAAGATCAGGTCGATGCCGGCATCGCGAATGGCGCGCCAGGCGTACGAGCGCGCCCAGTTCTCGCGGCCGATGCGCGACAGCGTCGGCTCGAGCGGCAGACCCATCTGGCCAGGGGGGACGGTGGGTTGCATGAGATAGGCCACTACCAGATCCTAACCCACATGGCAGTTCCATAAATCTGGTTACGCCACATTTACATGTAGCGGCTATTTAGTAATGCGACAGTTGGGCCAGTTAGAGATGCGACAGTCTCGCCTCTCGACGTTCTGGTCAACGCCAACGTTGGGAGCAAGGATGACGACCTTCAGCCTGGTCGAGACCATGAGCGGTCGGAGTCGTGATGTCCTGTTTGATCACCATGTCGCAGAAAGAGTTGCATCGCCTCGAAGTCATTCAGAAGATCCGCGACCGGCGCCTGAGCATTATCCAGGCCGCCGAGTTGCTTGATCTCAGTCGAAGTCAGGTTCATCGGCTGCTGCGGGACTATGACCGTTTCGGTGAAGCCGGCCTGGTTTCGAAGAAGCGATCCCGACCGAGCAATCGGCGCCACAGCGAGGATTTTCGCAATGCGGCGCTGGATCTGATCCGCGAACGCTATCTGGATTTCGGTCCGACGCTGGCGCGCGAGAAGCTGATCGAACTGCATCAGATTTCGGTCGCCAAGGAGACGCTGCGCCAATGGATGACCGAGGCTGGCATCTGGATCTCGCGGCGCGAACGTAAGAAGCGGGTTTTCCAGCCGCGCGGCCGGCGGGATTGTCTCGGCGAGCTCGTCCAGATCGATGGCTCGCATCACTGGTGGTTCGAGAACCGCGGCCCCAAGTGCGCCCTGCTCGTCTACATCGACGATGCTACCGGCAAGCTCTTACATCTGCGGTTTGCCGGATCGGAGAACACGTTCGATTACTTGCATGCGACGAAGGCCTATCTGCAGCAATGGGGCAAGCCTCTGGCGTTCTACAGCGACAAGCATGGTGTCTTTCGTTCGATCCATGCGTCGGAGAAAGACCGGACGAGCGGCCTGACGCAGTTCGGGCGAGCGCTTTATGAGCTCAACATCGACATCATCTGCGCCAACACCCCGCAGGCCAAGGGACGCGTCGAACGAGCCAATCAGACGCTGCAGGATCGGCTGGTGAAGGAACTGCGGCTTCGCGGCATCGACACGATCGAGGCCGCAAACCTCTATGCACCGGCGTTTATCGAGGATTTCAATGTCCGTTTTGGCAAACCGCCGCGCAATCCGAAGGACATGCATCGTCCTGTGGCCGATCATGAGAACCTCGATGGTGCCATGTGCCGGAAGGAGGTCCGCACGCTGTCGCAGTCCCTGACGCTCCGCTACGACAAGGTCTTGTTCATTCTCGATCCGACGGAGCTTTCCAGGCCCCTGGCGGGTAAGAAGGTCGTCGTTTGCGACTACCCGGACGGCCGCCTCGAGATCATGCACGAGAGTTTTACCCTGCCCTACAGAACCTTCGACACATTGCGGTCGATCCACCGGCCGGAGGTCGTCGAGAACAAGCGTTTGGACGACATGCTTTCGATCGTCGCTGAGCTGCAGGCTGGACGGGAACTGCAGCGCAGTAAAAGCGGCCCTCGCCGCACCGGTCAGACGGATCATATGTTTGGGATACCGGATGGCAGCCAGGGAAATGGTTATCAGAAGTGTGGCCGCAAGCCCGGCCGGCGGACGGACTTCATGAACGATCCGGAGGTGATTGCCAAACGACAGAAGGCGCTGGCGCGGATGGAAGCTGCGGAATGAAGGGTGAGGGACATAGTCTCAAAGCTAAAGCCGAAGGGGTGCGTCCTACCCGCCCCCGCTCCTCCCTGCAATCCGGCCCAGCCGGTCGGATCGGGGGCTGACCGGCAGGGCCGGGACAGCCAGAGCGTCGCATTTCTAACTGGCCAGCGGCGCCGCATCTCTAATCAGCTTTGACATTACACTGATACGGGAATTGTAGCGAATCATTCCATTATGACGTGTGGCACGAAACGTGATAGATTGGCCGTTATACGCGCGCGGTCTTCGCGAACGGCAAGACCGCAGGCGCGATCACCGGCAACCCAGCTGCCGAGCACAGCAAAGCCGTTATCGCTTTCGAAAAGCGGGGCATAGGCCTGGATAACGAAACCTTCCTCGCCGTAATCGCCCGGTGCGGAAAACGCTTCCCGCCCATCTCGAAAAATTGTGACGTTCTCGCCTTCTCGCGACAAGAGTGGTTTGCGCACGTAGTCGGTCAAGGTCGAAGCCGCCGGGTCGTCGGTGAAATAACTCGGCAGCAGGTTGGGGTGATTGGGGTGGCGCTGCCAGAGCAGCGGCAGAAGCCCCTTGTTGGAGAGCACGGCCTTCCAGGCGGGCTCGACGAAAACATCGCCCGAGCGGGCAAGTTCGCGCGCGAAAGGCTCGCGCAGCATGAATTCCCATGGGTAGAGTTTGAAGCAGCGGTCGATCACCCGATCCTTGAGGTCGGTGTAGCGGCCCTGCGCATCGATGCCGATCTCCCGAATGTCCAGAAGCTCGACGCGATGGCCGGCCTGCACCGCACAATCCATGAGGTAGACCGTCGTGCCGCGATCCTCCTCATTGTCGGTTATCGCGGCGAAATGGAAGATGGGCTCCTTGGGAAATTGATCGAACGCCTCGACAAGACTTTCCTGCAGGAAATTATACTGGTCCGCATCTTTGGGCAGAACACCCAAAGCGATCTGATCGGTCAGCCAGTTGAACTGGAAATAGGCCGTCTCGAACGCCGAGGTCGGGGTATCGGCGTTGTATTCGAGTAGCTTGGCCGGGCCATTGCCATCATAAGCAAGATCGAAACGGCCGTAGAGGTGCCGGTCGCGGCGCTGCCAGGACCGCTGCACTACATCACGCAGGTCCGCCGGAATGGCCAGCCTGTCGAGTGCCTCTTCGCTGCTCACGATCTCGCCGACCAGATCCATGCACATATCGTGCAGTTCCTGGCTCGGCTGTTCGATCTGCTTCTCGATCTCCTCGAGCGTGAACGTATAGGCGGCATCGTCGAGCCAGTAGGGCTCGCCATACATGACGTGAAATCCGAAGCCGACGGCCTGCGCCTTGTCACGCCAGTCAGGACGCGGCGGGAGGGTGATGCGTTTCATGTCATCCGCCGAAACTAAAGGACGAACGGCCGCCGAAGCCTTGCCGGGCAACGGTGCGGGTATTGACGTTGACCGGCTTGACACTCTGGCGCGCGGGCACAGTCACGCTGTCGCCACCCGAGCGAACGGTGGTTGTGACCGTCTGCCCAGAGCGGTTGCGATAAATCGGCGTCGAGCCATAATAGGAGCCATTCGCCTCCTGGCGCCGGCGATAGTCGTAATAGTCGCCGATATTGTTGAGTGCCGAAGACAGCATGTAGCCCGCCAGGAACGGCACGAAGAAGCTGCCGCCTCCGCCGGTATTGTTGTTGGTGACGGTATTGGCCGGCTGTTCGGTGCACTGGCCCTTGCCGTATTCGGCCTCGCAGGCGGCCATGCCGTTGAAACGCGGCGCGGTGGCGAGATGGGCGCGCATCGCATCCTGATAGCTGGCTTGGCAGACCTGCCGGTCCATGCCCGCAGCCACGCATTGGTCGACGGACGTGAACATTATATCCGAAGGGGCCTCCTCGCCGCACCCGGACAGCGCCAGTGTCGAGGCGGCGATGGTGCCAAGGGCCAGCAAAGGTCGCCTGTGCCCGCTCATACGTCTGCGCATTTTTCCCTCCCTCAATAGGTCATGCAGGCAGCGTTGAGCAGACCGATGACGAGCGCTATTCCGCCGCCCCACAGGCCCGCCGCGATATCACCGGCAGTGATTTTTTCATGCAGGTCCTTCATGGTGAAGTTCGCGATGTAGAAAGCAAGGATCTGCGCCAGAGTGCCTATCACCGCCCATATGATGTAATCGATGACGCTGACGGAATTGGCTGCGGCGGAAGCCAGAGGCAAGCTGAAACCGACAAGCGCGCCTAAGAACGCGGTGACGGCAGCAAGATTGCCCGCCCGGATCAGTTGGACCTCCTGTTGCGGCGTCAACCAGGTGTAGATCACCGCGAAAACGCCGTAGGCGGCGAGCCCGATGGCGAAATAACCAAGGAAAGCAGGCAGGCCCGCCACGTAGTCGAGCATCGAAAAAGTCCTCCGTTGAAATTGATAGGTCCCTCAGACGCGACGAACGTCGGCCGGAGCCAATCCATAACCGATCAGAAATTCCACCGAGCTGCCCGCCTGGCTCTGCCCAAAATCGAGGTCGCGCTCGACATTGATCAGTAGCATTTCGCGCGTCGAGCCAAGCGGGCGGTAATACAGCATGCAGGTCTGATGGATGGAGCGCTGCGTTTCACCATCGCTGACCTTTTCAACAAATTCCACCAATTGCGCCCGTTCCGGACCGTCGCCCCAGAACCGGTTATAGAGGATCCCGTCAGCATCATAGGATGGCTGGCCGATCAGGCCGCCCGGCCCGGTCCAGCGGTTCCATTCGCTCTGGCCGACGGGCACGACGCTGTCCCAAGGCTGATAAAAGCTGATGTCGTCGATCGCCTCACCCGGCTTACCCGACGCCGACATCACCTGAATCATCCGGTTTTCTTCATCGTAGTAGCGCGACAGAACCGTCGCGGCGTCGAGCGAAACCTCACCGTAGCCGGCAATGATGAACGGCCCGCTTCGCGGCAGCGGCATGGCAGGCTCGCCGCCCAAAGCATCGGCTTCGAGCGAGAGGAAATCGATCTCGAGCGCCCCGCCGATGGCCGCACTCAAGGGGCCGAGTTCTTCGGGTAAGGCCCCCTCGCTCTTGTTTCCGCCGAACCAGCCGATCATGTCACGTCTCCCATTCGAGCCCAGGCTATGGCAGCGGGATCTAGCCGAATTTCGCTGATGTAGTAAAGCGTCTCGCCGCCCCGCATCAGCGTCTCGTCCCGGCAATTAAGGTCCGTTACGCCGTGGCTCAGCATGCCGACGAGCGTCACATGGTGCCGACGCTTGAGGCTTAAAAACATGTCGCCATAGGAGAGCGGTGCGTGCAAGGCCGGCACCGCCAGGGAAAAGGCCGTGTCGGTGGAGGCAGCCGACAACAGCCGTGCGGCGATTTCCGAAGAACCCGGATCACGTGCGGAACGCGACAGAAGCTCCTCGGCGAGGGAACCCACCGCCTCGACACGCGGCCGACGCTGCTTGACCATCTGTGCTGTGCGGTCGTCGGCGAAATAGGCGACGATATGGGCATTGGGCGCATGATCCTCGGCGATCAGCACCGCGGCCAGCGTTTCATCGTCATTTGCGCCGCGGGCGATGACTGCCCGCGCCTGGGCCACTCCGGCCCGCAACAAAGCGTCGGCATCGGCAAGCCGTTCCGTGCGGACGTAGTCGGCATAATTGCTGGCGGGATTTTCCGGCAGATCCTTGGCGACCAGAACCGTCATCGGTTCGTTGGCATGCCGTTCGGAGTGCAGCAGCCGTAACGTCTGGTATGTCTGCCCCTCTTGCCATCCCAAAACGACGATATGACCGGTGCGTTCGCTGTAATCACCCAATCCGCGCATGCGATTTCTCCAAATCGTACCGATCGCTGTCAACAACTTGCCAAGAACAGCGGTAAAGATGGCGATGCCACCGGGCAGAACGACCAGGACGGTAATGATCCGGCCGAGGCCCGATTTTGGGGAAAGATCGCCATAACCGACAGTCGTTGCCGTAATCATGTAATAGTAAAGAAAGTCGACCGGGTTGCCGACGAGATCGCCTTCCCCGGCCAGCATAAAGAGCAAATAGGAAGTAACCAGATGCACAACGAGGATAACAAGAAGGGCTGACCACGCCAATTCGCCGAGCGACAGATATACACGCCGCAGTAATGAAGCGATAAATGGCAAGCGATTCGCCCCCGTTGCTGACCCCTACCCTACCGAAATTTATTTCGCGCGCTAGACCTTTAAGTTGTAAACCGATTACCCAGATATTTGCGACGCTCTAACCGATGGAGGACTTTTTGGAGACCTGGAGCCTTACCACTTTAACGCGCCTGTTCGCAGCCGACCCGGAAGCGCTGGGCGATGTGGATGTAGCCGTGCCGGAACATGGGGACGTTATCTGCGTAACTCTCAAGGAAAGAGGCGATCTCGACGTCTTCGTCGCGGTGAGCGGAGAGCGCGATATTCTTGTCAGCGTTGTCCTGGTGCCATGCAAGGACGTGCCCAAGCGGGAGGCCTTCGAACGGATGGTTCTCAAGACGCACAAGTTCGTGCCGCTGTCGAGCTTCGGCATCACCACGATTGACGGTGAGGAATGGTACGAATTGTTCGGCTCGCTGTCGGCACGTTCGTCGGCCGAAACCGTGGTCGAGGAAGTCGCCATTCTGGCTGCCAATGCGGTCGACGCCGCACACATGATTGAAGAATGGAAAAGCGGGGAGATTGCAGCGTGAGCACCTGGGGAAAGATTTTCACCGCCATTCGCGGCGGCATTAACGAGGCAGCGGAAGCGGCCGCCGACAGCCAGTCGATGCGCATTCTCGACCAGGAAATCCGCGATGCCGAACAGTCGCTGCGCCGGGCGCGATCCGATCTGGCCGGTATCATGGCGTCGAACAAGAGCGTCATGCGCCGGCTTGAAGAAAACCGCGCGAAGGAAGCCAAGGACACCGACAGCGCCCGCGCGGCGATCTCAGCGGGCCGCACGGATCTGGCGCAGGGTCTCGCTCAGCGCATTGCCAACATTCGCGCCGAAACGCAGCGAGACCAGGAAGAGCTCGACCGGCTGCTGCCCCGCCAGCAGCAGATGCTGCGCACGATCCAGGAAACCGAATCGCGGATCGCTCAGATGAAACGCGAGGTGGAGAATGTCAAAGCCAACGAGTCGCTGCTGCGCGCTCAGTCGGCGATTGCCCATAACCAGTCGGGCATCAATACCCGTCTCGGCAGCGCCGTCCAAAGTCTCGAACGCATCAAGAAGCGCCAGGAAATGACGGCCGGGCGCATCGAGGCCGGCGCGGAACTGGCCGCGCTGGAAAACGGCAGCGATCTCGACCGTCAGCTGCGCGAGGCCGGCATTGGCGGTTCCCGTGAATCGGCGGACGACATCCTTGCACAGTTGATGGCACCAAAGCATTCGGCCGAGCCCGTCCTGCTCCCGCCGCCCGCTGGCAACAAGGACTGAGAATACCCGGAGCGGCCGCCCTGTCGGAGAGATCGAAGACAGAGCGGCCGCACGCCGAACTCTGACGTTGCAGCCGGCCAAGCCCGCGCTCGCCGACCGCGCCCATGACACCAGCACGATCCCGGGTTTCGACATCGATGCGGGTTGAACCGGAGCTCTTGCAGCGACGGGCGCGTCCCGAATTCACTTGAATGTCATGCATTTGAATGGTCATCGAGGCGATGCGCATCGGCGATTTCCGCCTTGCGCTTGCCGTCAAAGCACGCTAATTGGCCACTGTTATGTTATTACATCACTGGACGGGCACAAGCCGTGCCGGCCAGTCAGAAGGGTTTCAGCGAATGAACAAGGCGATCACAACACTCAGCTACGCACTGGCTGTATCCGCAACATTGACTTTTGCAGGAATGGCAGGCGCTGAGACATCTTCGGGAAACAATCACAGCCACAGCCATTCCCACGATAAACAGGGGTCGGTGTATGATGGGTATTTCGACGACGATCAGGTAAAGGCGCGTGAACTGTCGGACTGGGAGGACGACTGGCAGTCCGTCTACCCCTTTCTTGTCGACGGAACCTTGGATCCGGTGATGGCCGACAAGGCGAGACATGGCGATAAGAGCGCCGGAGAATATCGTGCCTACTACGACACGGGATACAAGACCGACGTCGACCGGATCGTCATCAACGGAAAGAAGGTTACCTTTTTCCGTGGCAAGGACTCCGTCAGCGGAGACTACGAGACGGATGGCCGCGAAATCCTCACCTATAAGAAGGGTAATCGAGGGGTTCGTTTCATCTTCAGGAAAAGCGCCGGCGATGACGCCGCACCGCAGTTCATTCAGTTCAGCGACCACCTCGTCGCCCCTGAGAAGGCGGATCACTACCATCTCTATTGGGGCAACGACCGTGCCGCACTACTGAACGAGGTCACCAACTGGCCGACCTATTACCCATCGAGCCTGAATGGGAAACAGATCGCCGAGGAGATGCTGAGCCACTGACTAGCTGACACCGAGAAAGTGCCTGAGCTCGGCAGTTTGCGGATCGGCGAAGACATCCTCCGGCCGACCGGCTTCATGGACACGGCCCTGATGCATGAAGACGACGCGGCTGCAGACGTCGCGGGCGAACCGCATCTCGTGCGTGACCATCAGCAGCGTCATTCCCTCGGCGGCAAGTTCGCGCACGACGGCCAGAACTTCGGCGACCAGTTCCGGATCGAGCGCCGATGTGATCTCGTCGCAAAGAAGGGCGGTCGGCTGCATGGCGAGCGCGCGGGCGATGGCGACGCGCTGCTGTTGTCCGCCCGAGAGCTCGTCCGGATAGGCATCGAACCTGTGGCCCAGACCTACCCGCTCCAGCATCCTGCGGGCGGTCGCTTCCGCTTCGGCCTTGGGTGTCTTTTTGACCACCGTCTGCGACAGCATGACGTTGCCGCCGGCAGTCAGATGCGGGAAAAGATTGAATTGCTGAAAGATCATGCCGACCTTCAGACGCAGCGCCTTCAGGTGAACTTCGTCATCGAGAAGCTGTGCGCCGGCCACGGAGATGGAACCGTCGGTGATGGTCTCCAGGCCATTGATGCAGCGAAGCAGGGTCGATTTGCCCGAGCCGCTCTTGCCGATAATGGCAATGACCTCGCCAGGCTCGACATTCAGATTGATGCCTTTCAGCACCTCGTTGGATCCGTAGCTCTTGCGGACGTCAGTGATTTCGATGAGCGACATTGAGTTTTCTCTCCAGGATCTGGCTGCTTTTCGACAAGGGCCAGCAAAGGGCAAAATAGATGAGCGCCACGAGCCCATAGACGGTGAAGGGCTGGAAGGTGGCGTTGGTGACCACGGTGCCTGCCTTCGACAATTCGACGAAGCCGATGATCGAGGTCAGCGCCGTGCCCTTGATGATCTGAACGGAGAAACCGACGGTCGGCGGTATGGCGATCCTCAGCGCCTGTGGAAGAATGACGTAGCGCATCTGCTGCAGACGGCCCATGCCGAGGCTGGCGGAGGCTTCCCATTGCCCCTTCGCAACCGCTTCGACGCAGCCCCGCCAGATCTCGGTGAGAAAGGCGGCGCTCCATAGGATCAGCGCCAATCCCGCCGCAAGCCAGGCCGGCACGTCTATTCCGAAGAGGCCGAGACCGAAAAAGGCGATGAAGAGCTGCATCAGCAGCGGCGTACCCTGGAAGAGCTCGATATAATATTTCGCAAACGCCCGGCCGGCCTTGCGCCTGCTGATGCGCAGGAACAGCAGGCCCAAGCCGACCAGGCTGCCGCCGACGAACGAGACGAGCGAAAGGAGGATCGTCCAGCGGGTGGCAAGCAGCAGGTTGCGCAGAATGTCCCAGAGCGTGAACGTGATCATCGTGCTGCTCTCCTCGGGAAAATGAACCAGCCGATCAGGCCCAGCACCTGCCGGAGCAGGATCGCCAGCGCGAGATAGATTGATGTCGAGACGATGTAGGCCTCGAAGGCTCGAAAGGTTCGCGATTGTATGAAATTCGCGGCGAAGGTCAGATCCTCGGCGGCGATCTGCGATACGACCGCCGAGCCGAGCATGACGATGACCACTTGCGACGACAGCGCTGGCCAGATGCGCTGCAGCGACGGCACGAGAACGACATGGCGGAAAGTCTCGAAGCGCGTCATGGCGAGGCTCTCGCCTGCCTCGAACTGGCCTTTCGGCGTCGCCTGGATGCCGGCGCGGATAATCTCGCAGCTATAGGCGCCAAGGTTGACGACCATCGCAAGATTGGCGGCTGTCAATTCGGAAAGGTGGAGGCCGAGCGACGGCAGACCGAAGAAGATGAAGAAAAGCTGGATCAGGAACGGGGTGTTGCGGATCAGTTCCACATAGGCCGCAGCGACCGGCTTCAGCCAGACCGGGCCAAGCGCCCGCACCCAAGCGCAGACGATGCCGAGCGAAATGCCGAGCACACCACCGATCGCGATAAGCTCCAGGGTGATCAGCACACCCTTGATGATCTCGGGATAATATTGAAGCAGCCAGCCGAATTCGAAATGGTAGCTCAAGGAATGTCCCCTCTCGCGGTGACGGAGCGCATGTCATCCCGCGGCCGCAGGAGACATGCGCGAGACCCTGGTTTCCTTAAAGATCGGACGGCAGACCGGCACCGAGCCACTTCTGCGATATCGCATTCAAGCTGCCATCGGCTTTGGCGGCGGCGACAATGCCGTTCACCTTCTCCAGAAGCGCGGACTGTTCCTTGTTGAGGCCGATGTAGCAGGGCGAGTTCTTGATCAGAAACTTCAGCTCAGGGCGCTTGGGAGGGTTTTTGGCGAGGATCGCAGCCGCCACGACGTTGCCGGTAGCAATGATGTCGACCTGGCCGGAGAGGAACGCCGAGATGGTGCCGTTATTGTCCTCGTAACGCTTGATGGTCGCATCGGCCGGCGCGATCTTCGTCAGCTCGAGATCCTCCACGGCGCCGCGTGTGACGCCGATGCTCTTGCCCGCGAGATCTTCCGCCTTGGCGACCGAAAGATCGGCCGGACCGAACACGCCGTTGAAGAAGGGCGCGTAGGCGACCGAGAAATCGATCACCTTTTCGCGCTCCGCATTCTTGCCGAGGCTCGATATGACGAGATCGACCTTGTTCGTCTGCAGATAGGGGACGCGGTTGGCGCTCGTGACCGGCACAAGTTCGGCTTTGACGCCAAGCTTTTGGGCAATGAGATTGGCCATGTCGATATCGTAGCCCACCGGCGCCATATCGGTGCCGACACTGCCGAAAGGCGGGAAATCCTGCGGGACTGCGACACGCAACGTACCGCGCGCCGTAATGTCGGCAAGAGCATCGGCGTGAGACGGCGAGTTGAAGCTGAAGGTCGCGGCGAGAGCCGCGATTGCGAAGAAGATCCGTCTGGTCAGCATGTGTTCATTGCTCCTTTGATGGTGTGATTTTTGGGTCTGACGGCTGGGAGATGGAGAACGCGGCCTTAGGCGGAAGCGACAGGGAATTGCGCAGATCCGAAAGCGGATCCGGACGCGCCGTGAGGTCGAGGCCCATCTCCACTTCATCAAGATGTTCGACGGAGAGCTCCGCGGCTCTGACGAAATCCCCTGCCTGCATGGCCTCGAAAATACGGCAGTGCCCCTCATGGGACTGCGCCGCATGAAATTCGGATTGATAGAGCATCGAAATGAGGATCGTCCTTGCGGTCAGGTCGCGCAGGATGTCGACGATGATCGTGTTGCCGCTCAATTCCGCAATGCGGATATGGAAATCGCCCATCAAATAGGTCAGGCGCTGGCGGTCGCCCGCCGCCATCGCGTTCCGCTCCGCGTTCAGATGGGCGTCGAGAGCCTTGCGTCCCTCCTCCGTCAGCACGCCCATGCTGCGCAGCAATCCGGCCTCGACGACACGCCTTGCATCATAGACGGCGATCGCATCCTCAGCGGAGGGCTCGACGACGAACCAGCCGCGCCGGGGGCTGACATGCACGATGCCGCGTGTCTCCAGACGCATCATGGCTTCACGGACGCGGGTTCGGGACACGCCGAAGAGCGCCGCCAGCTGATTTTCGCCAAGACGCGTGCCCGGCCGAATCTTGGCAGAAAGGATCCCGGAGACGATCGTTGCCTCAATGGATTTCTGCGTGGTCTCGGATGCGTGGCTATCTTGCATACAAGACAGGAAGCAAAGCTCGTGCCAAAATTTTGCGCCGAGGATTTCCAAGATGCCTGGGATGCTCCGAGCAAAATTTGCCCGCCAGGCATGCAGACTGACTGTAATTTATGCGGGGCTGCCCCTCCCCCGCATCGGCCTGTCACCGATGCCGGGGCAAGTTCATAGGCCCGACCGACTTGCCCCCGACCCTGCGGATCGGGACCGGGGCAACGCTTTGCCAGTCGTCGTCAATCGATCGTGCGCGCCAACACCTGCGGCGTCGAAGACAACCCTATCCCGCGTGACGGGGCAAACCCATCGCCGTCGCCGGTTTTAGTGGAAGCTCGAGGTTTTGAGAAATTCCGCCAACCGTTCGGTTTTCGGGCGCACGAACATTTCCTTCGGATCGCCCTCCTCGCAGATGACGCCCTGGTTCATGAAGATTACGCGCGACGAAACCTCGTAGGCGAAACGCATTTCATGGGTGACGAGCAGCATGGTCATGCCATCGGCAGCAAGCCCCTTGATCACCTGCAGGACTTCGCCCACCAATTCCGGATCGAGCGCGGAGGTCACTTCGTCGAACAGCATCAGCCGCGGCGACATGGCGATGGCGCGGGCAATCGCAACACGCTGCTGCTGGCCGCCGGAGAGCTGACCGGGATAATGGTTGGCGCGGGCGGCGAGGCCGACCCGGTCGAGCCATTTTTCGGCAATGATGCGGGCTTCCGGTTTCGTCATCTTCTTCACCTTGACGAGGCCGAGCATGACGTTTTCGGCAGCACTCATATGCGGGAAGAGATTGAACTGCTGAAAAGCCATGCCGGTCAGGGCGCGCTGACGGGCAATCTCCTTCTCGCTCTTGCGCCGGCGCGTCGCGCCGTCGACGTGATAGCCGATCTCCTCGCCGTCGAGGCGGATCGTGCCGCCCTGGAATTCCTCGAGCATGTTGACGCAGCGCAGCAAGGTGGTCTTGCCGGAGCCTGAGGAGCCGATGATGGAGATGACCTCGCCTTCCTGAACGGCGCAATCGACCCCCTTGAGAACTTCGTGGATACCGTAAGTCTTGCGCAGACCCTTGATGTCGAGAATGGTCTTGGCCATCGGAAAGTCTCCTCAGGACGGCAGGGCGGTCTTGCGCTCGACATATTTGCCGAAGTGCTCGATGCCGTAGTTGACGATGAAATAGAGACCGCCGGCCAGAAAATAGAACTGGAGGCTCATGAAATTGCGGGAGATGATCTCCTGCGTGCGCAGGAGAAGCTCGGCGACGCCGATGACGGAGAGCAGCGTCGAGGCCTTCACCATCTCGGCCGCCGTATTCACCCAGGCCGGCAGACACTGGCGCATGGCCTGCGGCCACAGCACCGAGGTGAAAGTCTGGGTAAAGGTCAGACCGATCGCCTTGGCCGCTTCGGTCTGGCCCTTCGGGATCGCCTGAAGCGCTCCGCGCACGATTTCGCCGACATGGGAAGAGCAGAAGACGGCAAGGGCGAGGACGCCGGCGGAGAACGGTCCGAGATCGAGACCGACCGCGGCGGAGACATAATAGCTTGCCAGTACGAGCACGAGCACCGGTGTGCCGCGGATGATATCCGTATAGGCACGCACGAGGAGACGTAAGACGATGCCGCCGTAAACCAGCGCCAGACCGACAAAAACACCGAGCACGGAGCCCGCGAGAATGGCCAGCAGCGAGATCGACACCGTCATGGCAATGCCGTTCATGATGACGTAGCGGGCGATCCAGAGTTGTTCGAGAAAGGTGTGAGACATCGGGACTATCTCGGCAGGGCAAGACGGCGCTCGACGAGGCGCATCAAGGCGGCGATGAGGAAACAGGTGGCGACATAGAGGGCTGATGTAACCATCCATGTTTCGATGACGCGGAAACTCTCGACATTGATCTTGCGGGCGGCAAAAGTCAGCTCGGGCACAGCGATGGCAGCGGCAAGCGAGGTGTCCTTGAAGAGCGAGATGATCGTCGAGGATAGCGACGGCAGAACGTTGCGCAGCATCAGCGGTGCGATGATCGAGCTGCGGATCTGCATTGCCGTCAGGCCGATGGCAAGGCCGGCTTCCGTCAACCCTCTCGGGATCGACAGCAGTCCGGCACGGAACACCTCGGCCAGATAGGCCCCGGAATAGAGCGAAAGAACCAGCACGAAGCTTTTCATCTTGTCGAGGCGCAAGCCCATCTGCGGCAGCGCGAAAAAGGCGAAAAGCACCAGAACGAGAATCGGCAGGTTGCGAATGACGGTGACATAGCCGCGCGCCGGCACGAGCGCGAAGCGGCTCCTCGACGTCAGCGCGAAAGCCATCACAAGACCGATTGCGGCCCCGATCAGGATCGAGATCGCGGCAAGGCCGAGGCTGAGGGCAAGTCCGCTTAAGAGAAAGTCGAAATTGCGCCAGACGGCAGCGAAGTTCAGTGTGTAACCCATGCGGGTCCTTTCAGACCAGAGCATGCCGCCGAGCCTGTGAGCGGGCCGGACGACGTCATCTCCAATCATTCGATCCAGAAGCGGACTGAGATCTTAGCCAGACCTAGACCGAGATCATCCTGTTCCAGCGGAGCGGGAGCAAGCTCCCGCCCCGCATCGCGGTCACTTGAATTCGACGGGGAAACCGATCTGCGGCGGCGCCAGATCCTTACCGAACCAGGTCTTGAAGGATTTGGCATAGAAGTCGAACTCGACACCGGTCATCGCTTCGTGAAGAGCGGTGTTGACGAAGTTCAGCCAATCCTGATCACCGCGCTTGACGGCGCAGGCATAGGTCTGTGGGTTCCAGCCGTAGCCGGCATCCTTGTAGCGGCCCTGGTTCTGCGTCATGTACCAGGCGAGCGACGACTGGTCCGTGGCGGCGGCATCGGCACGCCCCGACTCCAGCGCCTGATAGATCAGGTCGACGGATTCATACTGGTCGACGGTCGCCTCCGGCAATGCGGCGTGCACCATAGCTTCGGCGTATACGTTCTGGAGAACCGAGATGGTGACCGAGGAGCCGGCAGCCTTCAGAGCGGCATAATCAGCGTATTTTCCATCCGCCTTGAGCATCAGGCCGACGCCCTCACGATAATAGGGAATGGTGAAGGCGACCTGCTGGGCGCGTTCGCCCGTAACGGTCATGAACTGGCAGGTGATGTCGACCTTATCGGTGGTGATGTTCGGAATGCGGGCGTCCGACGACTGGTTGACAAATTCGATCTTATCCGGATCGCCGAACAGGGCCTTGGCGACGATGTGGCCCATGTCGACATCGAAGCCCTGAAGCTTGTCGTCCGCGCTCTTGAAGTGCCAGGGCGCATTGGTGCTGCCCGTGCCGAGCACGAGATGGCCGCGGGCCAGCACCTCGTCGAGCTTGCTGCCCTCGGCAAGCACAGGCGTCGACACCAGGGCGGCGACGGCCAGCGACATCAGGCCGGCGCGAAAGGAAATGATCATGGCGTTCCCCTTGTAGATGTTTCGATGATCCAATATACTGGACATGTGTCTATTTTATTGGATTTCAATATCAAGTGCCATCGGCGGTGAATTGTCAATGGGGCATGCCGAAAAAACGCGCAGCAGAGTGCTTGGCGGTTTTTTCGGCAGCGCAACATTTTGCGGTTGGTTTTCGGTTGCGCTTGCGGCGGCCCGATAGCTTCGGGCCGCGATATAGGAAGGGGAAGCCTTTCAGCCACGCAATAGGCGTTCATCGCCGCCAGGCCGGCGTGCAGCGCGAATATTCACAGGCCCTTGATGGGGTTTACCACACGGTCTCTTTTTGAAGGGGCGTTACCCGCCGGATAAGCGACTTTCTCAGCCGCCTTTCAACTGTGCCATCGCAAGCAGCGTATCGGCGCTGATCGTCGCCGAGCCGGTCAGGATGGAAAGCGCCGTCGACGTGGTGCCGGTGCCGTTCGCCATATCGTACATGGCGGTAAAGCGCTTGATCAGATCGTCGACCTTGTCCGGATCGGCGAGGTCCTTGATGTCGATGAAATTCTCGATCATCTCGGCCTGCTTGTCGACGTCCATATTCGAGACATAGCGGGACAGGTTAAAGCTCGTGGTGAAAAATTCGAACAGCGCGCTGTCGCCCAGAATGTCATAGGCACTCGAGATCTCCGGTGCCTTGCGTTCGAAATAGAGTGCAAGGCGCACGCCGGTGTTGCTGTCGCCCTGATCATCCTCGAGCGTCAGCCTGACATAGGCGTCGACCGTTTCCAAGACGTCGCCGCGCTGCTGCACCGTCCCGGTAGGATCAGCCGAGATATTGCCGTCCTGGTCAAAATTGAACGAGCCGACCAGTTCGGCGAAGCGGTTGTCTTCGAGCTTGTTGACGTAGCTGTCTTCGTCGTCGAGATCGGACGAAAACATCTTCTCCAGGTCGTCCGACGTGACGTCCTCCGGATCCAAGCCCTTCGCCTGAAGCGCAAAGGCAACCAGCCGGTCGTCAGCGAGAAACTCGCTGGCAGAGGTGATCGTCGCCATCTGGTCACGGAAATAGGTGATCTCCTCATCCGCGGCGTCGGTCGCCTCGGTCAGCTCGTCACCTTCGAAATATCGGATCTTGTTCTGCTTGTAATAGGCGGCATAGTCATCGACGACCGATTCCGACATCGCCTGCAGCGGGACGGTCACATCGCCTTCGCTGTCGAAGTTGAAGGCATTGCGAAACGCCTCGAACCGATCGTCCTTCAAGCTGTTGACATAGCTCTTCGGATCGCTGGGATCACTTTCGAGGATCTTCCGGACTTCGCTTTTCGAGACCTCGCCGGAGTCTATGCCAAATGCCCGCAGCGCCATCTCCCATAATTCAGGGAGATCGTCGTTGTCGTCATCGTCATCATCGCCGTTCGACACCAGGAAATCGTCGATCGAGGTGACGCTGGCAATGCGTGTCGTATAGTTGTCAACCGCATCTTCCGTGTCGGTATTGGCGATCAGCACCTGGTAGTTTTCATCGAAGGCCGCCGTGGTCGCGGCCGTCTGTTCCGACGTCTGGGCCGTGTCGCCGTCGGCAAGCGCGCCGTCCTCATCGAAATTGAAGGCGTCGTGCAGGTCGGACAAGCCGATCGCGTCGGCGGTGTCGGCGCTTTTCAGGGCCGCGGAGATGAAATTGTCAGTTTCGGTGTCGGAAAGACCGTAGGCTGTTCTGAGATAGGACACCAGCTTGTCGTCGCTCATTAATTGATCGACAGAGGTGATGTTTCCGATCTGAGCAGCGAAATAAGTATCATAAGCCTCCCCGGTCTCCGTAGAAGCGATCGTCGATGATGCCACGGCATAAGCGCTTGTCACCAGCGATAGCTGGTCTTCCGACATCACCTCGCCGTCGACCGAGCCGTCCTGGCTGAAATTGAAGGCCTTTGCCAGGCTGACATAGACATCATCGTCGAGCTGATTGACGAAGCTGTCGGCATCGTCGAGATCGCTCGTCAGAACATCCTTGAGAAAGCTGGTCGATGTGTATTCGGTGCTGAGACCGAAAGCCGTCAGCACATAGTTCTTCAGCCGCGAGCTCGACAGCAACTCGTCGACGGATGTGATCGACGAGATATTCTCCTCGAAATAATCGGTCTCGTCCTCGATGTTCTCGGCCTCGGTGTCGAATGAGTCTTCGTAAGTATCAAGCAGATTGTCCCGCTGCGCATCCGATTGCGCCGTCTTCGTCTCGCCGGAGAATTTGAAGGCGGCGGCGAACTCGGCATAGCGGCCGTCGCTCAAGCTGATAGCGAAGCTCGATGAATCGCTGAGGTCGCTCTCCAGCACCTTCTTCATGAAGGCCTTGGCGTAGGTCATGTCTTCGAGGCCGTAGGCCTTCATCGCATAGGAATAGAGCTTGTAATCGCTCATGAATTCATCGACGGTCGTGACCTTGCCGATGTTTTCCTTGTAATAGGCGCTGTCGCGAGCAACCGTGGCCTGAGACGCAACGCTGGAGAGACTGGCGTTCAGATTTCGCGCGACCGCGAGATAGCTTACATAGGTGGAAACCAACGTCCGTCCTCTTCATAGGCGCGTCAACGCGCGTGAAAGCCTGCCGGCAGCCACGGTGGAACTTTTCGTCTTTACGGGAATATCGTCGCCGGTCATGGCGAAGCACAGCCACCTGCATGTGGCCGAATCGACTTAATGGAACTCTATAGTTCTATAAATCATCCAATCGGGAATTGGAAGCTTGAAATCGAGGGATCTCCACCACCAGTTCAAGCGGCCCCGACACCGGCGGCGAAGATCGCGATGCAGCGGTGAAGATGGGCCAGCATCAGGGTCCGGTCCGGCCAGGCTTGCACGCGGCCTTCCGGAGGGCCCATGCCGCCAAAGATCATATCCATCAGCATGCGGGCGCCGCTCTCCGGATCATCCAGCGACAGCCTACCTTCCGACCGGCGATCGCTCAGCCAGTCGGCGAGATGCTGCCGGCTGGCGAGTATGCCTTCGCGCTGGAGAATGTCGATAAGCTCGGGGAACTGAGCCGCTTCGCGAAAGACAAGCTGTAGGAAGCCGGCGCGTTCCGCATCCGTATCCTCGTCCATGTCGATCATGAAGATACGCTCGAGACTCTCGGCGATCGAGATATCTTCGGCAGGCCTCGGCAGGTCGAGCATCAGGCGCCGATGCGCGCCGACCACGGCGGCAAACAGCTCTTCCTTGCTCTGAAACAGCTTGTAGAGCGTCTGCTTGGAGACACCCGCCTCCGAGGCGACGATCGCGGTCGTGCTTCCGGCATAACCGTATTTTACGAAAACGCGGCGGGCGACCTCGACGATATGCGTCCGCTTGTCTTCATCGCTGGAGACTTTAGGCCTGCCTCTTTTGCGCGGCTCATCTGCGGGGTCGTCGACGATATCCATGACGATCAGACCGCTTTGCCGACGCGCATGCCAACGATCGCGAGAAGCAGCCTGTTATTTCTGAGGGATGATTTTTTCGGTTGTGGCATTAGTAAATTCGATTTAGAGAACCCATAAGTTCTGTAATGCGTTGCATCCCCACCCTCAAGCGATGGAGCGCCTATGACGACCATTTCGGCCGCCACGTCAGTCTCTTCCCATTCCTATAGCAAGAGCTCGACATCCACATCCCAGGACATCCTATCCTGTAGTACGGTTTCGGCGAAAAAATCAACCACAAGCAGGCAGCTCGACGAAGACTCGTCCAGCAGCGCCGACAAACTGATGGCCCAGCTGGTGACGCTGGCAATGAACCGTTTCGACCAGTCCGGCTCCACCGGCGAAGCCGACGGCGGCGCAGGCATGGACGTTGCCGATCTGGATACCGACGGCTATGTGAGCAAGGCCGAGTTCGTCGCGGCCCGGCCGTCCGATGTCAGCGAGGATCAGGCAGGAACGCTGTTCGACAGCTTCGACAGCGAAGGCGCAGGCTCGCTGTCGGTCGATGCACTCGCCGAGGCGATGTCCGCCCAGCGGTCGGAACGTCCCGATGGCGCGCCCCCGCCGCCGCCAGGCGACGATGATCAGCTGGCGTCCATGCTCGCCGATCTCGATACCGATGGCGACGGACTCGTCAGCAAGGCCGAATTCGTCGCAGGCCGTCCGTCCGATGTCAGCGAAAATCAGACAGGAACGCTGTTCGACAGCTTCGACAGCGAGGGCGCCGGTTCGCTGTCGGTCGACGCGGCAACCCAAGCCATGTCCGCCCAGCAGTCGGAGCGTCCCCAGGGGCCGCCGCCGTCCGAGGACGAAGACCAGTTCGCCTCCCTGCTTTCCGATCTCGATACGAATGGAGATGAGGTGGTGAGCCTCGACGAATTCATGGCCGGCAAGCCTGACGATGTCACCGAAAGCCAGGCGAGCCAGCTCTTCGATCTGCTCGACACCTCAGGCACCGGTTCATTGTCCACACAGTCCGCGGCCTGACGCCGGCAGGACGTCGTAGTTGCGGTTTCTGGAGGACTGCAATGGCGACGGACTGAAGCGGCACGGCGGTTGAGAGCCTTCGGCCGGGCCGCTTCTTATTATTCGAATGGTGCGCGGTATCAGGCGCACGATGTCACACGCTCGGATGAACCGACGCGACGAGAGCCATCACGGGGTCAGTCCAGACAATCAGATCATCGACCGGAACCGGCCTATGCCCGGCGCCTGACGATGTCTTGCGCCCGCAATCCAGGCCCTGGAAGCCTGTCGTCACATGGCATGTTCCCAAACCTTGAAGGATCGAGCTATGAGCATTTTTGGAAGCATGAAAACCGCCGTCTCCGGCATGAGCGCGCAGGCAAACCGGCTGAGCACGGTTTCCGACAACATCGCCAACGCCAACACCGTCGGCTACAAGGCCGTTTCCACCTCCTTTTCGTCGCTGGTCCTGCCGTCCTCCTCGGGTAATTACAATTCCGGCGGCGTCCAGACATCCGTGCGCCAGGCGATTTCCGAGCAGGGCGACATTTCCTATACGACCTCGGCCTATGATCTGGCGATCTCCGGAGACGGGTTCTTCATCGTCGAAAGCGCCGACGGCACGCCGGTACTCACCCGCGCCGGCGATTTCTCGGTCGACAGCGATGGCAACCTGGTCAACAGCGCCGGCTACACACTGATGGGATATTCCTATGATTCAGGCGTGCCGGCTGTTGTCGTCAACGGCTTCGACGGGCAGGTGCCGGTCAACGTATCCCAATCAGGTCTGAGCGCGATCGCCTCGACGAGCGCCTATTTTAGCGGCAACCTGAATTCCGAGGCGACCGTCGTCACCGATACCACCACGCTGCCGAGCGCCAACACCACAAGCGTCACCGGCGATACGCAGAAAATGTCGCTGGTCGCCTATGACAGCCTCGGCGCCACCGTCCAGTACGACTACTATTTCACCAAGACGGGTGTCACGACCGATGCCAGCGGCGCGGTCACCGGCAGCAGCTGGGAGGTTGCGGCCTACCGCAATGCCGATGCGGCGACCGGCGGCACGACCTCCTTCCCCTACTCCTCCAGTGCGGTGAGCGTCGCAACGCTCTCTTTCGATGCCGATGGCCAGCTAACGTCAGCGACGGATACCGACATCGTCGATCCGGTGACGGCAAAGACGATCACCATGGACTATTCCGACTTCACCCAGCTCGCCTCCGATTTTTCGGCGACGGGCTCGGCCGACGGCCAGGCCGCAAGCGCGGTGAGCTCGGTCTCGATCGGCACGGACGGCGTGGTGTCGGTCTCCTATGCCAACGGCACGACGAAATCCCTCTACCAGATCCCTCTCGCGACGGTCGCAAGCCCCGACAATCTGACCCTGCTCAGCGGCAACGTCTACACCGCCAACAACATGTCCGGCGTCACCGTCACCGGCTTTCCGCAGACGAACGGGCTCGGCTCCATCCAGTCCGGCGCGCTCGAAAGCTCGAATGTCGATCTCGCCGGCGAATTGACGGAGATGATCGAGGCGCAGCGCAGCTACACCGCCAATTCGAAGGTGTTTCAGACCGGCTCCGACATCATGGATGTCCTCGTCAACCTGAAGCGATAGAGGAAGCGCCCAGATGTCGCTGACGTCAGCCTTGAACAGTGTGCAGAATATTTTCAACAATACCGGCCAGCAGAGCAGCGTCGTCTCGACCAACATCGCCAATGTCGGAAATTCCAACTATGTCAGGCGGGAGGCGTCGATCACGACATCTCTTTCCGGCGCCCAGGTCGTCAGCATCAGCCGGGCGCAGGAAACTGCGCTCCTTGCCCAGTACCTGCAATCCAACGCCAAGGACAGCGCCCAGCAGACGCTCGTGACCGGCCTCGAAAGCCTGCAGTCGCTGATGGGCGGCAATGACTACGAGACGTCGCCGAGCACCTATCTCGCGGCATTCCAGGAGGCGCTTCAGACATATGCGACGTCGCCGAGCAACACGACCGCCGCGCAATCGGCCGTTACCGCCGCGCAGGATCTCGCCAATTCGCTGAATACCGCGAGCGACGGCGTCCAGTCGATGAGAGCCGAGGCGGACGCGGAAATCGCCACGCAGATCTCCTCGCTGAATACGCTGCTGTCGCAGTTCGAGGCGGCCAACAATGCGGTCAGGCTGGCGACATCGACCGGCGACGATACGTCCTCGGCGCTCGACGAATGGGAAAAGCTCCTGAAGCAGATCTCCTCGATCGTCGGCGTCACCTCCGTCGTGCGCGACAATAACGACATGGCACTCTATACCCCGGACGGCACCGTGCTGTTCGAGACCATACCGCGCACCGTCACATTCGCATCGACGGCAACGTATGTCGCCGGAACCGAGGGCAATGCCATCTATATCGACGGCGTGGCGCTCGATGCCGGCGAGGGTTCGACGACGAGTGCCTCGGGCAGCCTGCAGGCGCTGCTGCAGCTCCGCGACGAGATCGCCCCGACATTCCAGGACCAGCTCGACCAGATCGGCAAGGCCCTCGTCCAGGTCTTCTCGGAAACCGACGGCAGCACGAGCGCACCGGGACTTTTTACCTGGACGACGGCATCGGAGACAACGGGCGAAACGCCGTCTGATACCGACGATATTACCGGGATTGCCTCCACCATCTCGGTCAATCCCGCCGTCGTCACGAGCGAAGGCGGCGATGCGACCAAGCTGCGCGACGGAACGATTAGCGGCATCACCAATCTCAACACCTCCGGAGATAACGGTTTCTCCGACAATCTCGACGCCCTCTATCAGGCGCTGACGGAGCAACGCTCGTTCTCCGCCGACGCCGGTCTCGCCACAACCCAAAGCCTGACGGACTATGCCAGCGCCTCCATCGGCTGGCTCGAACAATATCGCAGCGACGCGACGTCGGCCTCCGAAACCACGGCCGCCGCCCTGTCTCGATCCGACGAGGACTTTTCCAACGAAACCGGTGTCAACCTCGACGAGGAGCTGACGCTCCTTCTCGACATCGAACAATCCTACAAAGCGGCGACGAAGATCCTGAACGTCATCGACGAGATGTTCCAGTCGCTCCTCGACATAGCGAGCTAGTCATGAAAGCATCTTTTGTCTCATCATCGGCAATGCAGAATGTTTTGCGGCTCACCATCAGCCAGTCCCAAAACAAGCTGCAGCAGGCCTCGACGGAGGCGACGACTGGAACTTACGCCGATATCGGCGTTTCCCTCGGGAGCGGCGCCGCAAAATCGATCAATCTTACCAGCGCGATCGCCCAGGCCGCCTCATTCAAAATGAGCAATTCCGTCGTCGCGCTCCGCATGGAAGCCTCCCAAACCGCTCTTTCCAGCCTCAAGGATGCCGGCGACAGCCTGGTCTCCAAGCTGACCGCGCTTCAGGCGAGCCATGATACGACGAGCATCGCTGTCGCCCTGCAATCGGCAGACGCCACGATGTCGCAGCTGATCTCGACGGCCAACACCTCAGTCAATGGCGAATTCCTGTTCGGCGGAACGAACCTCGACAGCCAACCCCTGACCGATCAATCCACGGCGGTCTCGGATACGATCATCACGGCGCTCAACGATTATGCAACCGGTCTTGGAAAAGACGTCAGTGAGCTGACGGGCGAGGAAATCGGCAGTTTCATTACCGACACGGTCGAGCCGATGTTCTCCGAAAGCAGCTGGACAGACGCTTCGAGCGGCTGGTCGAGCGCATCGAGCACCGACATGACGAGCCGGATCAGCGCATCGGAGACCATAACCTCATCGACCAATGCGAATTCCGAAGGCATGCGTTACCTCGCGCTTGCCTCCGTCGTCGTCTCCGCACTCTTCGGCCAGGATCTCAGTTCGGACGCGCAGAGCACCGTCGCATCCAAGGCGATCGGCTACGCGGCCCAGGCGACCTCGGGCATTGTGACGCAGCAGAGCGAGCTCGGCCTCTCGCAGGAGCGGCTCGAAAAGGCAAATGACGCGCTCGATGCCCAGTCGAGCCTGCTGCAAGGAAAGCTCGTCGACCTGCAGGGCGTCGACACCTATGAGGCTTCGACGCTCGTCAACCAGCTGCAGACGCAGCTGGAAACCGCCTACACGCTCGTCTCGAAACTCCAGAATCTTAGCCTGGTCAACTATCTCTGACGGATTGAAAATGCGCGAACTCAAGCGGCTGCAGATCCCGGCCTTAAAAAACGAGCTAAACACGTCCTGCTCCGAAATCGTGGCGGAAGCAGCCTTCGCGCTTGCCTCCGGCATCATCGATACGATTCCATTCGTCGGTTGCAAGCTCAATGAGCAGCAGGCGCGGGCGTGGCCGCGATCCGGTGTGTTCACCGATGACGGCGTCGAAATGACCACCACGCCGCCTGAAATATTCGAGCTTTGCGAGCTACTGGCGGGCCATATCGAAAAGTGAGCGGCATTCGACGTCTTCGAGGTTTTCCACAAGATTGCGCGGATCGACCGGCTGATCGACTGGAGCCACGGAGGGTGCTCTCGCCCGAGCCGCATCCGGTAACGCATTGACAGACGGCGCGAAATATCTTCCCTATGGCGGCACGATCGCGGCCAGTTTGGCAGGAAGTGCGGCGTAGGCCGATCTTGCATGGGGCTCGTCCGTTGCGGCGTTTCGGACTTTGCCTTAGGAGAGTGAAGGCGGCTATCGAAGTCTGCCGGCAATGGTCTTTCAGAGACCGAGTGTGTTCTTGATGTCGAAGCCGCGCGCGAAGCTACCCTTCTCCGAAGAGACCTTGCAGGCCATGCTCGTCCGCGTGCTGCGCCCGCTGGTCAAGCTCGCGCTCGCTTCCGGCTTCAACTTCACCGCCTTTTCGGCAATTCTTCGCCGGCTCTATATCGAGGTTGCCGAGAAGGACTTCGCGCTGCCGAACAAGCAGCCGACCGACAGCCGCATCTCGCTTCTGACAGGCGTCCACCGCAAGGACGTCAACCGGCTGCGCGGACAGGAGATTGCGGCATCGTTGCTGACCGTCGGCGCTTCGCAAACGAGCCGCATCCTTGCCCGCTGGCTGGCCGACCCGCTCTATTGCGATGCCGAGGATAGGCCAAGCGCCCTGCCCCGCACCTCCAGCGACGGCAGCCCGTCCTTCGAGAGCCTGGTGAGCGATATCACCAAGGATGTCCATCCCCGCTCCATCCTGGACGACTGGCTGGACAGGGGCATCGTCGTTCTCGATGAAGAGGGCCGCGTCCGGCTCGACCTCTCATCGATCGTCCCGAATGCCGGCGACGATGCCCGCCGGCATTATTTCACCCGCAATCTTCGCGATCACGTGCAGGCGTCCGTCTCGAACCTGATGAACGACCCTCCGCCCTATTTCGAGCGCGCGGTTCATTATGACGGTATATCTCCGGCGCTTGCCGCCCGACTCGACGCGCTTGCGCGCGAGGAAGCGATGGCGCTGCTTCTGAAGCTCAACAAGGTCGCCCATCAGGCGATCAAGGACGATCCCGGCGGCAACAGCCGCTGGATCGCCGGGCTCTATGTCATGACCGAAGAGAGTGATACGGATTCCCGGGCGGACGCTGCTTCCAAGACGGAGGCGGACGAATGAGCCCGTCGATGATCTCGAGAAGACAGTTTCTGCTGGCCGGCATAGCGCTTCAGATCCTGAAGCCGAAATTTGCCGCGGCGCAGTCGACCGGCACCTCCGACCATGGGATCGGCGGGTCCGGCACCTCCATCCAGGGCGGTGGCGAGAATGAAGACCACGGCATCGGCGGAACCGGCATCGTCGGCACCATCCAGGGTTTTGGAAGCATCATCGTCAACGATATCCACATACCGTTCAGCGCGGCGACGCCGATCGAGATCGATGGGCGGCGTGTTCGCGCCAGCGCGATGAAGGTCGGGCATGTCGCCCGTGTGCTGCTGACGGGAAAGCGCGCCGCGCGCATCACGATCGTCAGCGAGGTCCAGGGCCGTATCGACCGGGTGCGCAAGGCTTCGATAACGATCCTCTCGCAAACCGTCGACACATCCGGTCTGGCGATGAAGGGCCTGCGGAAAGGCAAACGGGTGGCCGTCTTCGGCATTCGCAAACCAGACGGCACGATCGTAGCCCGGCGCATTGAGCCCCGCTCCTTCTCGGATGGCGCCCATGTCCGCGGGATCCCCGTCAAGAGCGGCAATCGCGTCCTGATCGGCGGCCTTTCGCTCGGAGGCGCGCACCGTCAACTGGTCGGCAAGCAAACCATCGTGCATCTCAAGACAGCGGCCGATCGGTTGGTCATCACCCGCATTCAGCCCGAACCCATAGTGCCGGGTCTCAAACGCGGTACCGTCAACATCGAGACCTTCCGGGCGAGCGACAAGGACGGACCGAGATCAGGCTTCGGGGGTTCGCCGCCTTTCGGGTCGATGCGGCTATCCCCGGATGGTCACGGCTTCGTTGATGTCGGCGTGCGGGATTCGAACAGAATAACCGGCTTTCCAAACCCGCATCCTCCCGGGGGCTTCGATTCCCGGCCGCCGGGCGGTTTCCCGGGCGGTCCGCCGCATGACCACCCGCCCTTTGGCAGAGCCGGTCCTGACGGCTTTTCCGGCCCGGGCAGACCAGGACCGGGACCCAGGCCGAACGGTCCGCCGCCGGGGCCGCCACCCGGCCCACCACCGGATTTTCCGGGCCAGCCCTGACGGTGCAACTGCGCGTTTGACAAATGGGAAAATTTCCCATTTATTGTTGCTGCGATCCCTCATTCGGATGATTCCGAAACAGGGCTTGCCGATTGGCTAGCGGATACCGCCCCACACCCGCTATCCAATCGTTGATTTTCCATTGCTTTCAAGCGAATAACGCGTTCCCGCGTAACCTCACGATGAATGGCCGCCGAAGGCCGATCCGAACCAAACCCTCGTCACCGAAGAGGAAACGGACATTGCTTTTGCTGCAACGCGAGCCCGAGATGCCGATGGAGACGGACGAACCGACCGTCGTTACAACCTGGGAAAACCGCGCGCAAATCATCGAAATCATGCATAGCGCGCGTGAGATGAGCCAGCAATTCCAGCATCTCTGGGATAAAAGCGGCGGAAGCGGCCGGCTCAGCCAAGACGACACGGACAGGCTGATCGAATTGCTGCGAGAGATCGGCAACCTCAACGACATGCTGATGCGATTGGCTTGAGTGGCGCCGTTGTCAATGTAAGTATTGCGACGATCGCGTCGTCTCTTGGCAAATTACAAAACTGGTCGGCTTGGCTTCAGGTTCGTGGCTGCGGTGCTTCTCAGATCAAAACTCCCACGGGGAAATCAATTCAAGGTTCGTGGTCACGAAATCGCTCAGGTTTCGCGTCGCGAGCCGACCGCCATTAACCCTCGCAATAGCTGCGATCATGCCATCCGGCGCCGACATGCCGCGCCCCTGATGAGCTGCGGTCCCCATGATCTCGCCATAGGCAAGAGCGGCTTCTTCGGTCAGGCCAAAAATCCGGTCCGCGAAGCGGCGCCGCCAGTCGGAAAGTCCCTGTTCGAGGCGCTCGGCTCGTTGGTCCGGCCGGATCTTCTGGATACCGAAAGCGATCTCGGCAATCGTCACCGTGGGCAGTGCCAGTTCAGCATCATGACGAACCAGCCATGCGATTACCGCTTCATCAGGCGATTTTCTCAACGTCTCCGAGACGACGTTGGTATCGAGAAAAATCAAAGCTCGATGCCTTTATGCGCCTGCCGGTCTTCTTTCAGGACGGCCTCGAGGTCAATATCCGTCCCACTTTGCTGCGAGAGCCTGTTGTAGAAGGACGATGCCGGCTCACGGCCGGCCTCGCGTATTTCATAGGATTCCAGCGCCCGCTCGACGATATCGGCTATCGAGCGGTTTTCGCGGCGGGCGAGTCGATGAGCAAGGTCACGCGCCCTTGCACTTCGTACGGAAAGCTGGGGTTCGGCCATGTTAATTTCCTTTACGACAGATATAGCGCGCTCCAGATGCGCCATCAAGATGGCAATTGACGGCTTGATACCTAGAATAGCGCGTTTCGCGGATCACCCCAATTTTGGGCAGTCTGGGAAGATCTTTTGGAGCCTCCCACATTCTAAAGAATTAACCATATCTCAGCGTTCTTGAGAAATAATGGCATGTGTAAATCAGGCATATCGAAGAAGAGAAGCCCAAAGTTATTTGGAGAGAGTCTTGGCATTTACCATTGCGCGCAGCCTGGTGGCATTTGGCATCGCCGTTTCAGCCGGTCTTTTCATGTCGATTGGATTGCAGCAATCGGCGCTTGAAAGGCTGAAAGTCAACGGCCCGGTTTACGAGCAGGTGGTCTACGGCAAGGATCTCATCGCCGATATATTGCCGCCGCCGCTCTTCGTGGTCGAGTCCTATATGCTCTCCTTCGAGGCGAGCAAATTCCCCGAACTCACCGAAACCAATCTGGCGAAGATCGCCAATCTGAAAGCCGCTTACGACGACCGTCGCGCCTATTGGAAAACCACCAGGCTGCCGCAGGCTTTGAAGGACGAGCTTGAAAACGATGTGCTGACGAAGGGCGATGCATTCTGGGACGTGATGAACCGCGAGATCATCCCGGCCCTGAAAGCAAAGGATGAAGACAGGGCCCACGGCGCGATCGAGCAATTGCGCGTCGCCTTCCATGCGCACCAGGATGCTGTAGAGAAGCTCGTCGCCAATTCCGACGCTTTCCTGAAGGGCGAGGAAAAGAACGCAGCTTCGGAAATCGTGACCTGGACGATCTGTGCGGGCGCTGCCGGCTTCGGCTCCTTCACTCTGCTGCTGGCGGGGCTCTATCTCCTGCGCCGCCGGGCAATCGTGCCGCTCGACGGCATGAAGGCCTATATGCGCAACCTTGCCGAGGGCGATTTTTCAACCGAAGTTCCCTATGCGAACCGTTCAGACGAGATCGGCGCCATGTCCAAGGCAGTCGCGGTCTTCCGTCGCAATGCGCTGGAACGCCAGGACGCGCAAAAGCGCGAAGCGGCCCTTCGCGATGCCGAATTCGAACGCGAGCGCAGCCAAATGGCCGAGAAGGCGGCCGAGGAGCGGACACGCGAAACAGTTATCAACGAGTTGACATATGGCCTGGACCAGCTGTCGCACGGCAATCTTGATTGCCGTATCACGACATCCTTTGCCGCCGCCTATGAGAGCTTGCGCGCCAAGTTCAACGACAGCATGAACGCGCTTTCCGCCTCAATTGCGGAGGTCGCCCAGACCTCCAGGCAGGTCGGCAGCTCCTCCGCCGGCATCACGGATGCCGCCGACAGCCTTGCATTACGCACCGAACAGCAGGCAGCGATGCTTGAAGAGGCTACGAGTGCGCTCGGCGAAATGAACGCCAAGGCCAAGGATGCTTCGAACCATGCCGGCAAGGCGACCGGCATGATGGCCGAGACGCGCAGCAGCGCCGAACATTCGGCGGCCATCGTTCGCGATGCGATCGCCGCCATGCAGAAGATCGAAGGTTCGTCCGCCCAGATCGGCGAGATCGTCAACGTCATCGACGAGATCGCCTTCCAGACCAATCTTCTGGCGCTCAACGCCGGCGTCGAAGCCGCCCGCGCCGGCGAGGCCGGCAAAGGCTTCGCCGTTGTGGCGCAGGAAGTGCGCGAGCTCGCTCTTCGATCAGCCAACGCCGCCAAGGAGATCAGATCTCTGATTTCCACGTCATCGTCTCAGGTTTCCACCGGCGTGGAGCTTGTCAACCGCACCGGCAGGGCGCTTACGGAAATCGAAGGTCAGGTCGAGCAGGTCGCCGGCCTGATCGCCCGCATCGTTTCGGTTTCCTCCGAGCAGGCGGTGGCGATCGGGGAAATCAACGCCTCCGTCAACGCGCTCGATGAGGTCACGCAGCACAACGCCGCCATGGCCGCGGAAACGGTCTCAGCCTGCCGCGCGCTCGGCAGCCAGACGCAGACGCTGGAAGGAATTGTCGGTCGCTTCCAAACCAATGCGGCAGCTGCCGGGTCAAGAGCGCGCAAGGCGGCTTGACACAGATCGAGGGGTGACATTCATCTCACACGCCCGCCGTCATTTCAGTTCGTCACAATCGCCACGACCCCAACGCAGTCGCCTGATTTGACCAGCCCCGGGAAATGCCGCGCACAGAGAATGCCGTCCATGGCGGCACGGATCTCGCGCGGCGCCTCACCCGTCCTCCCGGTCGGATAGATGCGGGCGATGACAGCATCCTTGGCGACCGCTTCGCCGAGGTCGATGGCGGGTTCGATCAACCCGCCCTGTTCCGCGAAGGAGAAACAGCGGCCGTCCGGCATATCAAGCCAGGTCGTTGGCCCGGTATCGACGGCACCGGCGACGATACCGGCATGCCGCAGCACGTTGATCGTGCCGCGTTTTGCGATCGCCGCTGTTCTGGCCGTGGCAGTACCTCCACCGCCGAGTTCGGTCGTGATGAAGATCTTGCCCATCTCCTCGGCCGCCGTGTCGTACATGCCGACCGCATCGATCTCCAGCATCTTCATCGAATAGGGTGCGGCAAAGGCTGTCACGAAATCGAAAGCCTGCGCCTCCTGTTGTTTGTTCGGCAGGATGTGCGCTGCGCAGAACGGGAGAAAATCGAGCGTCTTGCCGCCGGAGTGGAAGTCGAGCACGAGATCCGCCATCGGCAGAAGCACACGCTGGAAATAATCGGCGATCTTTTCGGTCACCGTACCGTCCGGACGACCCGGGAAGCTGCGGTTCATGTTGCCTCTGTCGATCGGCGAGGTCCGGGTTCCCGCAAGGAATGCCGGGTAATTCATTGCCGGCACGATGATGACAGCGCCGCTCACCTCCTCTGCCTGCAGCGAACGGGCGAGATCGAAGAGCGCGATCGGCCCCTCGTACTCGTCGCCGTGATTGCCGCCGGTCAGGAGCGCCGTCGGTCCCTTGCCGTTCCTGATGACCGTTATCGGAACCATCACCGAGCCCCAAGCGGAATCGTCGCGACTGTAGGGCAGCCTCAGGAAACCGTGCTGGACGCCCTCGGCGGCGAAATCCACCGTCGCGCTGATCGGCGACGGCCGCAAGCCAGTCTCTGTCATGACAGCCTCAATCCTTGACCATCAGCTTGCGCGGAACGCTGGCGAGGCATTCGACACCGCTCTCGGTGATGAGGATGCTCTCCGTCGTCTCGAAACCCATGTCCTCGAGCCAGAGGCCGGTCATGAAATGGAAGGTCATGCCGGGCTTCAACTCCGTCCGGTCGCCTGGCCGCAGGCTCATGGTGCGCTCGCCCCAGTCCGGCGGATAGGAAAGCCCGATCGGGTAACCCGTGCGGTTGTCCTTGACGATCCCGTATTTCTTCAGCACCGTGAAGAAGGCATTGGCGATATCCTCGCAGCGATTGCCGGGTCTGGCGACCGCAAGACCGGCTTCCATGCCTTCCAGGGTCGCTTTTTCGGCGTCGAGAAAGGCCTGCGTCGGCTTGCCGAGGAAGACGGTGCGCGACAGCGGCAAATGATAGCGGTTGTAGCAGCCGGCAATCTCGAAGAAGGTGCCCTCCCCCTTCTTCAACGGCCGATCATCCCAGGTCAGATGCGGTGCGGATGCTTCGACGCCGGACGGGAGCAGCGGCACGATGGCCGGATAGTCGCCGCCGATGCCGTCGACGCCGCGCGTGCCGGCATCATAGATTTCCGCCACCAGATCGCACTTGCGCATGCCGACTTCGATCTTGTCGAAGATGCGGGCGTGCATGGCTTCCACGATCCGGGCCGCATTGCGCATGTACTTTATTTCGGTCTCGCTCTTGACCGCGCGCTGCCAGTTGACCAGCGCGGTCGCGTCGACGAAGCGCGCATTCGGCAGATGCCTCTGCAGCGCGGCGAAGGCGGCGGCCGAAAACCAGTAATTGTCCATCTCGACGCCGATCGTCAGCTTGGCAAAGCCGCGCTCCGTCAGGATGCCGGAGAGGTAATCCATTGGATGACGCTCGGTGGATTGCACGTAGTGATCGGGATAGCCGACGATATTGTCGTGCGTGAGATAGGCGGTGAGCTTGGCACCATTGGCGTCCTGGCCGCGGCCGAACCAGATCGGCTCACCCTGCGGCGGCACGATCACCGCCTGGTGCACGTAGAAGGACCAACCGTCATAGCCGGTCAACCAGGCCATGTTCGAGGGATCGCTGACAACAAGCAGGTCCACACCCTTCGCTTCCATGGCACGCCGTGTTTTTTCCAGCCGCGCGGCATATTCGCCGAGCGAAAACTTCAGATTGGGCTGGGTCATGTTTCTTCCCTTCTTTTCCGGCGCCGCGCCGGTCAGCTTTCGAATGTGGTCCCCGCCATCATCGCGCCGGCGCGGGCGAAGGCAAGGGTGGCGATAGCAGTGTCCTGGATGCCGGTGCCGGTGAGGTCGGCAATGGTGATCTGGTCGCTGCTCGTTCTGCCCGCCGTCCGACCGGAAACGATCCGGCCGAGCTCGGCAAGCTCGGCATCGGCCGCGACCAGGCCGGCTTCGATTGCGTGGTGCAATTCGCCGAGGCGGCGCGTCTGTTTCAGATTGTCGGCGACATAAAGACCGGCCCGGACGATGGCCGCCGGATCAATTTCGTTCTTGTGCTCCGCATCCGACCCCATGGCTGTCAGATGCTGCCCGGGTTCGAGCCACTCGGCTTCGACGATCGGTTTTTCCGCAGGCGTGGTGGTCACGATAATATCGGCGCCGGAGATTGCTTCTCTCGGATCCGAGGCGGCACTGACGGGAAATCCAAGTTTCCCGCTCAATTCGGCCGCTGCCTTCTGCGCCCTGGCGGCATCACGGGCCCAGATCCTGGCCTCGGCGATAGGCCGCACCAGCGTCAGTGCTTCGAGTTGCAGCCGAGCCTGCATTCCGGCGCCGAAAATTGCGGCCACGCTGGAGTCTTGCCGTGACAAGTATTTCGCGGCGACGGCTCCGGCTGCCGCGGTGCGCACATCCGTGAGATAGCCATTGTCCAGAAGCAGCGCCTGCACCAGGCCGGTCCGGCTGGACAGCAGCACCATCATGCCATTGGTGCTCGGCAGTCCGATCTTTGGATTGTCGAAGAAACCGGGGCTGATCTTGATGGCGAAACCTTCAATGCCCGGAACATAGGCGGTCTTCACATCGACCTCACCCCGATATTCCGGAATGTCGAGCCGCAGAATTGGCGGCATGGCGACTGCCTTCGTGGCAAGCGCCGCGAAAGCCTGCTCGATGCAGGCGACCGCATCGCGATCGAGCACCACGATCTTGCGCAATTCCGCTTCCGTCAGAATGATCATGCGGTTCATGGGCCACCTTCCGTGAATGCCGTACCCTCGCCGTTGATCACCCGGCGGTGCTGTTCCATGTCGACATTTCGCCCGGAAAGGATCGCAACGACCGGGCCGCCGGAGCTGATCTTGCCCGCCAGCAGCGCTGCTATTCCGACCGCTCCCGCCCCCTCGATGATCTCGCGCTCGCAGGCATAGGCATGACGCATGCCTGCGGCGATCTCCGCCTCCGTCAGCAGGACGACCTCGTCGAGAAGCGCCTGGCACATGGTGAAAGTCACGCGATTGTCGAGGCCGATGCCGCCGCCGAGCGAATCCGCAAGGCTTCTCACTTCCTCGACCTGCACCGGCCGTCCGGCATCGAGGCTCGCTTTCATCGCGGCGCCGTGTTCCATCGTCAGGCCGATCACTCTCGTTTTCGGATTGACGCCCTTGATCGCGGCGGCAACGCCCGCGGCAAGGCCACCGCCCGAGAGCGGCACCAGAACCGTGGCTGTCTGCGGCAATGCATCGACGATCTCGAGCCCCAGCGTTCCCTGCCCGGCTACGACAGCCGGATGGTCAAAAGGCGGAACCATCACCAGCCCTTGCTCTCGCACCAACCGGTCCACCTCCTCCTGCGCCTCGTCCTGTGATCGACCGACGATGCGCACATCGGCACCCAGACGGCGGATTTCTGAAACCTTGTTCGCCGGCACCAGCCGCGACATGCAGATCGTCGCGACCATGCCTTGTGCCTTCGCCGCATGGGCAAGCGCCCGGCCGTGATTTCCCGTCGAGGCGGCGACGACGCCACGCACGCGTTCCGCCGGCGACAATGACGCTACCGCATTGGTCGCCCCGCGAAGCTTGAAGCTGCCCGTCGTCTGATGATGTTCGAGCTTCAGCCAGACCGGAACGCCCGCGATCTCGCCGAGCGATGCCGACGACACGATCGGCGTTTCCACAACACGGCCGGCGATCCGGTGCGCCGCCGCACGGATATCCTCCATCGAAACTGGCAGGAGACCCTTCATGCGCTCAGCCTTCCCCATAGGGTCTGGTCATCAACCGACCGAGTTCGGGCCGCGCCTGATCATCGCCACAGAGCCGCAGGCAGGCCCAGGCGGTGGCGAGATTGCTGGTCACCACCGGCTTGCCGGTCTCGGCTTCGATGCGGGCGGCGACCTGTGCGGCGCGCACTGCAGTGCAGGAAATGAACAGTGCATCGGATTGCGGCGCCAGCGCCTGGCGGGCGAAGGCTGCAATGTCATCCGGCGCAATCCGTGCCATCTCGCGGTCGTCGCTCAGACCGAGGCAGGTAAAGAGATCGATCGCAAAACCAAGACGGGTGAAATAATCCGCCATCGGCCGGCTGGTTTCGACTGTATAAGGCGTCAGCACGGAAATCCGCCTGGCGCCGAACGCCTTCAGGGCTTTCACAGCCGCCGCCGTTGGCATCACAACGGGAACGCCGGGTTTGGCCGCATGGATCGCTTTCTCGATCTTGCGGTCGCCGATGACAACAGAGGCGGAGGTGCAGGAATACATGACGGCATCCAGCGTCTCATCCGGCAGAATGAGCCCTGCGCCTTGGGTCAGCGACGGCTGCATCTTCAGGAGATTCTCCGGTGTCACCGGATTGGCGTAGTGGATGCGGCTGACATAGACGCCGATACGGTCGCTGGCGACCATCCGCCGGAAGTCGACTTCCGTCGTGTGGTCGGTCGCCAGGATGACGAGGCCGATGCGCTTTTCCAGCGGCCGGTCGTCCAGCCGTGGCAGTCGGCCGGCGGGAATGATCTCGATCGATGCCGTCATGTCAGTCATCCACCCTGGCATAGCGCTCCTCGAGCCAGCGCAATCCGACAACCGAAATCAAGCTGATGACGAGGAAGAAGACGCCGACGAGCGTCATGGGTTCAATATAGCGATAGTTGCTATTGGCGATACTTTTGGCCTGGTTCATCAATTCCAGCACGGTGATCGCCGACAGCAGCGGCGTTTCCTTGAACATGGCGATGAAATAATTGGCGAGCGCCGGGATCATCGGCGGGATCGCCTGCGGCAAGATCACGTGGATCCAGGCTTGGCGCGTCGTCAGATTGGTGGCCTTGGCCGCCTCCCATTGTCCGCGCGAAACGTTCTCGATGCCGGCGCGATAGACCTCGGCCGTATAGGTCGCATAATGAATGCCCATGCCGATGACGCCGGCGGTGAGCGGCGACAGCCGGATGCCGATATCCGGCAGGACGTAGAAGATGAAGTAGAGCTGCACCAGCAGCGGCGTACCGCGGATGAATTCAGAGACGAAGCCGACCGTTCTGGAAATGACGGCGACCGGTGACCGCCGCGCGATGGCAAGCGCGAGGCCTGCGACCATGGCGACAGCAGCGCCGAGGATAGTCGCGAGAATGGTGATCTTGAACCCTTCGAGAAGGGTCGGCATGATCTGCCAGACGAAGTCCCAATCCCATTCCATATGATCAGGTCCTCATGCCATCGAGGCCGCGTGTCATCCGTCGCTCCAAGAGGCGCATCGCCGCCGAGATGGCGGAGGCCATGAGGAAATAGAGGATGAGGATCGCTGCGAAAGGCACCAGCGTATTGCCGGTCTGCGCCCGCACCACTTGCGCCTGAAAGGTCATGTCGGTCAGCGAGATCAGCGACACGACGGCAGTGCCCTTCAAAAGCTCGATCGCATTGTTGCAGAAGGTCGGCAGCATCAGCGGCAACGCCTGCGGCAGTATGACGTGGCGCATGCGCTGGTATCGCGACAGATTGAGCGCGATGCAGGCTTCCGATTGTTCGCGCCCGACGGCCTTGACGGCGCCGCGCACCACCTCCGCGCCATAGGCGCCGACATTCAGACCGAGCGCCAGCACGCCCGCCTGCAGCGGCGTCAACGTCAATCCCGCGAAGGGCAGGACGAAATAGACCCAGAAGAGCTGGACGAAGATCGAGGTGCCGCGAAAGAATTCGATATAGGCAGTCGCCAGAGCCCGGAGGGCAAAGAAGCGCGACAGGCGGCCGAGGCCGGCCAGGAAGGCCATGACGAGCGCCAGCGCCGAGCCCATGATCGTCAGCTCGAGCGTCACCAGGGCGCCTTGAAGGATCAGTGTCAGATAGCCGGACCACACCGACATCGGCAGCTCACTTCTCTGGAGATGGTGCGAAGGGCAATCGGCCATGGCGGGAGCATGGCCGGCTGCTTACATCAGATCACTTGGCTGCGGCGCAGAGCTTTTCGCGGCTCGTCGACATCGCCGCCTTGGCCGAGAAGCCGTAGGGTTCGATGATCTTGGCGAATTCGCCCGATTCCTTCAGTTTCTTCAGCTCGACGTCGAAGGCATCGCGAAGCGCGACGTCCTGCTTGCGGAAGGCGGCGCCGTCGCAATAGACCGGCGCGTTGACGACGGGGGCGACGGTTTCGAGGTTCGGATCGTTCGCTTTGGTCAACAGATCGTGGATCGACAGGACCGGCAGCGAATAGACGTCGATGCGGCCGTCCTGCAGCATCTTAATGCCGCTCTGCCCGTCCGGAACCACGATCACGCGGTCACGCGGCACGCCGGCTTCCAGCGCCAGCTTCTCTTCCGTGCCGCCGCCCGGCGCGCCGATCTTGGCGTTCGGGTTATCGGCGATATCCTTGTAGCTCGTCAGCTTCAGCGGGTTGCCCTTCTTGAGAGCAAAGGCCTCAGCGTCGCATAGGATCGGTTCGGAATAGGCGACGGCATTGCAACGTTCCGGCTTCATGAAGAGGCCCGCCGTAATTGCGTCGTGTCGGCCGGCCTGCAGGCCGGGAATCATCGCGCCGTACTCGGAGATCGAGGCAACGACTTCCTTGACGCCGAGCTTTTCGAAGATCACCCGCGCCACGTCGGGCGCGGCACCCGAGACCTTGCCGTCGGCGCCGACCGCCGTGAACGGCGGCTCGTTGGCGATGGCGATACGGGCAAAGCCCTGCTCCTTCAGCTGTTCGAGCTTGTCATCGCCGGCGCAAGCCTGGCCGGCTGCTGTCATCAGCAGCGCCGACAGGCCGATGGCGTTCAAAATATATCCTGCTTTCATCGTTCCCAACTCCTCTGGCTTTCCTTGCGCTTTGTTTTTGCGGGCAATGTCGGATCTCAGACGCGGTGCCCTGCCGCGATGATCTTGCGCAAGAAGATCTGCGTCCTCTCCTGCGTCGGATTGCGAAAAATGTCGCCGGGTTTGCCTTCCTCAACGATCCTGCCGCGATCGAAGAACAGCACGCGGTCGGCAAAGTCGTGGGCAAAGCCCATCTCGTGGGTGACGAGCAGCATCGTCATGTCGGTCTCGGAGGCGAGACGGCGCATGACGTTCAGCACCTCCTCGACCAGCTCCGGGTCGAGCGCCGAGGTCACCTCGTCGAACAGCATGATCTTCGGTGACAGCGCCAGCGCCCGGGCGATGGCGACGCGCTGCTTCTGCCCGCCGGAAAGCTGCGCCGGCACGCTTCTAGCCTTATCGGCGAGACCGACCATGTCGAGAAGCTCCATTGCCCGCTTTTCGGCTTGGGGCCGCTTGATGCCCTTGGTCAGCATCGGCGCCAGCGTCACATTGTCGAGCACGCATTTGTGCGGGAATAGATTGAAGTGCTGAAAGACCATGCCGATCTTCTCGCGCATGCGATGCAGATGCCGTTCATCGGCCGCCACCAGCCCGTTGCCATTCGGCATGTGATAGAGCTGCTCGCCATCGACCTCGATATGGCCGCCGCTGATCGTTTCGAGCGTCATCAGGATGCGCAGGATCGTCGTCTTGCCGGAGCCGGACGGCCCGATCAGCGCCAGTTTCTCGCCCGGCATGACATTCATCGACAGGCCGTCGAGCACGGTCAGCGGGCCGTATCTCTTGACGATGTTGTCGATGCGGATGATGGGCGCAGGCATTCATGTCTCTCCCTGTTGAGACAAGCAATGGCCTAACGATGACGGCGCTCGAAAATCATGTCAATTCGTAAAATAATATCATGACAATTATTCTGCGTCTGCCGGCAAATGAGGCGCCGGCCTCAAATTGCGAGCAGCAGCTCTTCGGGATTTCCCTGCGCCAGTGAGGCAACGATCCCCAGTCCCGTCCGCAGCTCGCCTTCCGTCGTCGAGCCGAGCGAGATGCGCACCGCCGGCGTCCAGCCGTGATCGGCGGTGCGGAAGGATTTGCCCGGCGCGATCGCCACGCCCCGCAGCCTTGCCTGCGACACGAAACCATCTTCCGTATGGTTGCCGGAAAGCGGCAGCCATACATGCAGGCTTTGCGGATGCGTTCGATAGAACAGGCCGGCCAGCATATCCGCGGCGATCGCATGGCGCCCGACAAGGGCGCGGCGCTGCCAGTTGACGAGTTCCATCGCCGTTCCGTCGCTGACCCAGCGGGTGGCGATTTCGGCCATCGCCGGTGTCGCCATCCAACTGGAGACCAGATGCCGGTTGGCAACGGCGGCGACATAGCGGTCAGGGGCAACGAGATAACCGATCCTGAGGCCGGGAACGGTGATCTTCGTGAAGCTCGTGACGTAGAGCGTGCGTTCCGGCGCGAAGGCGGCCATCGGTGGCGCGCGGTCCTCGACCATCGGGCCGAGAATGTCATTTTCGATGATTGCTATGTCGTGTTTGGCGGCAACGGCTGCCAGAGCTTGCCGGCGCTTGGCGCTCATCAGCGCCGCCATCGGATTGATCACCGACGGCTGCAGGAAGATCGCCCGGACCGGCCCCGTCCGGCAGGCTTCATCAAGCGCTTCGGGTATCATCCCCTCCTCGTCGATCGCCAGCCCCTCGAGATGCAGGCCGAGATAGCTGGAGAGCGGCACCAGCGTATGATGGCTGATCGCCTCGGTGGCAACGGTCGAACCGGGCGGGGCGACGCTCATCAGCGCCACCGTCATGCCCGAAGTCGCGCCATTCGTCACGCTGATGTTCAGCGGCGATACGTCGAGCCCGCAGCGCTCCAGCCATTCGGCAGCAACGGCACGATGGCGGGGAAAAACCATATTCGGCCGGAACGACAGGGCCGAGCTGGAAGGCAGATTCTCGGAGAGCCAGCCGAAGGCCTGGCGTAGCCTTTCCAGATGGATCTGCTCGCAGACCGGTTTCAGGATCGAAAGATCGATCACCTCCCCCAGCCGTTCCGGCAGGTAAGGCGGCTCCGGCTCGGGCGGCCGCGTCTGCACGAAGCTGCCGCGTCCGATCTCGCCCGATATCAGTCCGCGGCGGCTCAGCTCGTCATAAGCGCGGCTCACCGTCTGCACGGAAAGATGCAGATCATCCGCCAGCCTGCGATGCGGCGGCAATTGCGTGCCGTCGGAGAGCTTGCCGTCGGTGATCGCATTGGCGATCTGCTCGGCGAGCGAGAGATAGGCAGGGCGGCGGAGTTGCGAGGGATCGGGACGCCAATTTGTCATGATTTTAACACTGCTGAAAATCAGTTCAATTGACAATGCCAAAATGCGCTTCCATTGTCTTTTCACCGCGTTTGAAATGATTTCTTTCTAAAGAAAGCGCCATGAAGCTCGACGCCATCGACTTGCGCATCCTCGACGCCGTCCAGCACGACGGCCGCATTACCAAGCTGGCGCTGGCCGAAAAGGCAGGGCTGTCGCCGACGCCGTGCTGGATGCGGCTGCGCAAGCTCGAAAAGGCGGGGATCATTACCGGCTACCACGCCCGGATCGCCCCGCGGCGCATTGCGCCGGTGGCCAGCGTGATGATGGAAGTGACGCTCGCCAATCATCGCCAGGCCGATTTCGAGCGCTTCGAGCGCGCCGTTGCCGCAACTCCCGAGATCGTCGCCTGCTGGTCGGTCGGCGGCGGCGTCGACTATATCCTGAAAATCATGGCGGCCGATATCGACGCCTATCAGCGGCTGGTCGACGGCCTTCTCGACCGCCAACTCGGCATCGACCGCTACTTCACCTACATCGTCACCAAGACGGTGAAGGAGGATACAGTCCTTCCGGTCTCTTCCTTCGCCGTCTCCGGGGAAGAACAGAGCGCCTCCTAGACAATCTCTCTAGCAGGCGGCCGTCCTTTAGACCGTCTGTCTCTTTCCGCCTTCGGTAAAGGACAATCTCTCGTCGGCTCTTGTGGAAGACTTGCGTCAACCGCAACGAGGAGATTGGACATGACCGCCGTGTTTGCCCGCCCCGACTTTCATGATGCGCTGTCACGGCTTGCCGACCGTCATCTCCTGCGCGATCTCGCCTATGTCGGCGGCCGGTGGATCGCAGGGGCCACAGGCAAAAGCTTCGCTGTTGCCGATCCGGCCTCTTCGGCAACGCTGGCATGGGTTGCGAGCCTCGATGCTGAGGAGACGGCGATGGCGATCGATGCGGCGTCGCAGGCCTTTGCCGCTTGGCGCGCGATGCTGCCGCAGCACCGCGCGGCGATCCTGCAGAAATGGCACGCGTTGATGCTCGCCGCCAGGGAAGATCTGGCGCTGATCATGACGCTCGAACAGGGCAAGCCGCTTGCCGAAGCGCGCGGTGAGATCGACTACGCCGCCTCCTTCATCGAGTGGTATTCCGAAGAAGGCAAGCGGCTGAACGCCGAAAGCGTCACCAGCCATCTAGCCGGAGCGGAAATGATTGTCCGGCGCGAGGCGCTCGGGGTCGTCGGCATCGTCACGCCTTGGAATTTCCCTTCCGCCATGCTCACCCGTAAGGCGGCCGCAGCACTTGCCGCCGGCTGCACGGTCGTCGCCCACCCCTCCTCGGAAACGCCGCTTTCTGCCCTGGCGCTTGCCGAACTCGGCGAACGGGCCGGTATTCCCGCCGGCGTCTTTAACGTGGTCACCGGCCATGCTGCAACGATCGTCGGACGGATGTGCAGCGATAGCCGCCTGCGCGCCATGAGCTTCACGGGTTCGACCGAAGTTGGACGCCTGATCGCCGGCCAGTGCGCGCCGACCATGAAGCGGCTGGTAATGGAACTCGGCGGGCACGCGCCGCTGATTGTCTTCGACGATGCCGATGTCGCGAAAGCCGTCGAGATCGCCGTCGGTGCCAAGTTTGCCACGTCAGGCCAGGATTGCCTTGCCGCCAATCGCATTTTTGTCCAGCGGCGCATCGCCGATGTCTTCGCCACGGCTTTTACCGCGCGCATCGGCGCGCTGAAGGTCGGCGCAGGCATCGAAGCTGAAAGCGAAATCGGGCCGCTGATGCATGAACGCGCTGTCGTCAAGGTCGAGGACCAGGTTGCCGACGCCTTGGCGCGTGGCGCGCGGCTCGTTGCAGGCGGCAGCCGCCATAGAGCCGGCCCACTCTTTTATCAGCCGACGCTTTTGACGGATGTGCCGGCGGATGCGCTGATCATGCGCGAGGAGACTTTCGGGCCTGTGGCAGCACTTGCCATTTTCGATACGGAGGAAGAGGTCGTCGCCCGTGCCAACGACACCGAATATGGCCTGGTCGCCTATGTCGTCACCGAGAATGGCGCCCGCCAGATGCGCCTCGGCCGCGCGCTGGAATACGGCATGGTGGCGATCAATCGCGTGAAGATCACCGGCGGCCCCGTCCCCTTCGGCGGGTGGAAGCAGTCCGGCCTCGGCCGGGAAGGCTCCCGCCACGGGCTCGAGGCTTTCACCGAGCTCAAGTATCTCTGCATCGACACCGCCGCCTGAGCGCCCATTTCAAGAGAGGATAGGATATGCTCGAGAAAAGCAACGAACTCACCGCCTGGGACCGCGACCACTTCTTTCATCCCTCGACCCATATGGGCATGCATGCGCGTGGCGAGACGCCGACGCGGGTCGTCACCGGGGGCGAAGGTGTCTACATCACCGACACCAGCGGCCGCAAAAGCCTCGATGCCTTTGCCGGGCTTTATTGCGTCAATGTCGGCTACGGCCGCCAGGAGATCGCCGACGCCATCGCCGAACAGGCGAAGACCCTCGCCTACTACCACGCCTATGTCGGCCATGGTACGGAAGCGTCGATTACGCTTGCGAAAATGATTATCGACCGCGCGCCCGCGGGCATGAGCCGCGTCTATTTCGGCCTTTCCGGCTCGGATGCCAACGAGACCAACATCAAGCTGATCTGGTATTACAACAACATTCTCGGCCGGCCGGAAAAGAAGAAGATCATCTCGCGCTGGCGCGGCTATCACGGCTCCGGCGTCATGACCGGTAGCCTCACCGGTCTTGCGCTTTTCCACAATGCCTTCGACCTGCCGCGTACGCCCATCCTTCACACCGAGGCGCCCTATTATTTCCGCCGCCCTGACCGTTCGATGGACGAGGACCAGTTCTCGCAATATTGCGCCGACAGACTGGAGGAGATGATCCTCGCCGAAGGCCCCGATACCGTCGCCGCGTTCATCGGCGAACCGATCCTCGGCACCGGCGGCATCGTGCCGCCGCCGCGGGGCTACTGGCAGAAGATCCAGGCCGTGCTCGACAAATACGACATCCTGCTTGTTGCCGACGAAGTCGTCACCGGCTTCGGCCGTCTCGGCACCATGTTCGGCTCGGATCACTATGGCATGAAGCCGGACTTGATCACCATCGCCAAGGGCCTTACCTCGGCCTATGCTCCGCTTTCCGGCTCGATCGTTTCGACCAAGATTTGGCAGGTGCTGGTGCAGGGCTCCGATCAGCTCGGCGCAATCGGCCATGGCTGGACCTATTCCGCCCATCCGATCTGCGCTGCCGCAGGCATCGCCAATCTGGAATTGATCGACGAACTCGGCATCGTCGATAATGCCGGCACGACCGGCAGCTATTTCCGGTCGCAATTGCAGGAGGCGGTTGGCAGCCATCGGAATGTCGGCGAGGTCCGCGGCGACGGTCTGATGGCGGCAATCGAATTCGTCGAGGATAGGGACGATCGCCGGTTCTTCGATCCCGCCCGCAAGATCGGTCCGCAGGTCGCATCCGCCCTTCTCGAACGCGGCGTCATCGGCCGCGCCATGCCGCAGGGCGACATTCTCGGCTTCGCTCCACCGCTCTGCCTCAGCCGGGAAGAAGCAGACGTCGTCGTCAAGGCGGCTGCGGACGCGATCGAGAGTGTTTTCAAAACCAACTGAGGAGAAGAGCCGCATGACGATCCCGGAAAAGATGGCGGCGGTGTTGCTCACCGGCCATGGTGGCTTGGAAAAGCTCGTCTACGACAGGGACGTTCCTGTCCCAACACCGGCGGAGGGTGACGTGTTGATCCGAGTCACTGCCTGCGGCATGAACAATACCGACGTCTGGGTGCGCCAAGGCGCCTACGGCACAGAAGATGATCCCTCCGCCGTCTCCACCTGGCGCAGGCAGGGCAATACTCTGACATTTCCACGCATCCAGGGCACCGATACCGTCGGCCATATCGTCGGCGTCGGCGCGGGCGTTGATCCGAGACGCATCGGCGAACGCGTCATGGTCGACTTCTCGATCTATAATCGCGATGACGACAGTCTTGCCGACATCGATTACATGGGCCACGGGCGGGATGGCGGCTACGCCGAATATATGGCGCTTCCGGCCGAGAACGCCCATGTCGTCGCGACCGATCTGACCGATGTCGAGCTTGCTACCTTCTGCTGCGCCTATCTGACCGGCGAACGTATGCTGGAACGGGCAAGGCTTGTCGCCGGCGAGCGCGTTCTCGTCACCGGCGCTTCGGGCGGCGTCGGTTCAGCGATCATCCAGCTCGCCCGCGCCCGCGGCGCCATCCCGATCGCGGTCGCAGGCCCCGGCAAGGAGGCGGCGATGATCGACATCGGCGCCGAAGCGGTAGTGACCCGCAGCAAGGGCGATCTTGTCGAGGCCGTCCATTCCGCAAGTGGTGGCCAGCCGATCGACGTCGTCGCAGATCTGGTCGGCGGACCGCTGTTCAACGATCTCTTGAAGATCCTGCGTCCGGAAGGCCGCTACACGACGGCCGGCGCCATCGCCGGCCCGGTCGTGCAGCTCGATCTGCGGACGATATATCTGAAGCAGCTCGAGCTGCACGGATCGAGCCAGGGGAGTCGCGCCGATTTCCGCAGGCTCGTCGACTATATCGAAGGCCGCAAAATCCGGCCCCTCGTCGGCGGCGTCTATCCGCTGTCGGACTTCCACCGGGCGCAGACCGAATTCATGGCGAAAAACTTTGTAGGCAAACTGGTCGTCGTTCCCGACGCGAGATGATCTCCGTCGCACCGCACGAACCTTATCGGGTCTGCGGCGTTCCACCGCCATGGAAAACGCTTTCGATCGCACCGGGTACACGCAGCTTCGGACGATGGAAGGCGTCCCTGCCTTCGTGATGGAGGCGCAGCGATCCGTCGCTCGGCGGAGTCGCTGATGCCAGTTTCCCAGGCCATGAGATATCCCACCGCCGCCGAACTCGGCAGAATTCGCCGCGCCGCCGCGATCGCTCGGCTCATGGACACCGCAGTCAGGTTGCCTTTGGGCGTACGGATCGGTGCAGACTCGGTTCTCGGCCTCATCCCGGCCGTCGGTGACGTTGCCGGGTCGCTTATCGGTCTTTTCATCATCGACGAAGCAAGGCGCCTCGGCCTTCCCGCGCATAAGCTCGCCCGCATGGCGGTCAATCTCGGCGTCGACGCCGCCTGCGGCACGGTTCCGCTGATCGGCGATCTCTTTGACGTCTATTTCAAGTCGCACCGCCGGAACGTCGGGATCATCCTCGAGCATTTCGGCATCAGCGAAGACGAGCTGAACCAGCGCATTTGACGAGTTCGACCGCCCTCCGAAGAGCCTGCCTAAAGCTCCGTCAGGGCGCCGGCCGTCTTGACTGCGTGATCAAGAACAAATTGCAGCTTGGCGGCATGGCCGAAACCCGGCTCATCCCTCTCCCCTTTTTGCACGGCGTTCGCAAATCTCTGGAAATTGGTGATGACCGGCTCGACCTCGATCTTGCGCCAGATCGCCTTGTCGGCATCGGCGCCTTCACAGGCCCTGAGGGTGGAGCCTTCAGGCGTATGCACCACCTCCAGCGCCCCCTTGTCTCCATGCAAGCGCAGGCGCAATTCGTTCAGATGGCCTGTCGCCCAGCGCGTCGCATGAATGACACCGGCCGCCCCGTTTTCGAGTTCGGCCATCATCAGGAAGCTGTCATTTGCATCGAGTTCGTATTCTCCGATCCGGTTCCCAGGACTCTTGTCGAAAACCTTGAGATGCGACGCCGCCGCCTTGACGTCGCTTCCGGCGGCAAAAACCGCGAAGTCGAGAATGTGGATACCGACATCGCCCAGCACGCCATTGGAGCCGTGCTTTGTCGAGAGCCGCCAAAGCCATTGGGATTCTTTGGTCCAGTCGCCCCAGGCCTTGGAGACCAACCAGCTCTGCAGATACGAGGCTTCGAAGTGGCGGATCGCGCCGAGGCGGCCATCCAGTACCATCTTTCGCGCCGCCTGCAGCGGCGCCACGTTACGATAGGTAAGGTTTACCATCGCGACCTTGCCGGACGCCGCCGCGGCGTCGGCCATCTCCTTGGCCTCGCGGTAGTTGACGGCCAGGGGCTTCTCGCAGAGCACATGTTTGCCGGCGCCGAGTATCTTCATTGTCGTGGAATAATGCGCGCGATCCGGCGTCACATTGGTCACGGCGTCAAACTCCCCCCACGCAAGGGCGTCATCGAGCGATGTGAAGGTAAGCGGGATGCCATGCCTGAGCGCGAAGGCCCGAAGTCGGACCTCGTCGGTATCAACGGCAGCAACAATCTTGACGCCGGCGATTTCCGAGAAATTCATGGCATGGGTGTTTGCCCATCCTCCCGTTCCGAGAATGATCAAGCGCATTTGTGTCCTCATAGTCGTTTATCAAATTCAGCGGTAACCGGCTTCGCCGGCCTGGTGCAGTTTCGGGCCGCGTTCGACGATCGGCTCCAATGCCTTTTCCACGGGCACATTTGGAGCGTCGGTAATGCCAGTCAACGCGCCTTCAGGGTTGTAGGCCCACTTGACGCCGTTGATCAGCACCTTCTGCACCGTGGCGTCGTGATAGGTGGGATAGGTCTCGTGGCCCGGGCGGAAATAGAAGATGTTGCCGGCGCCGCGGCGCCAGGTCAGGCCCGAGCGGAACACTTCCCCGCCCTGGAACCAGGAGATGAACACCGTTTCAAGCGGCTCCGGCACCGAGAATTGCTCGCCATACATTTCCTCGTTCTCGAGCTCGAAATGCTCGCCGATGCCGGCGGCGATCGGATGGCGCGGGTTGATCGTCCACAGCCGCTCGCGCTCGCCCGCCTCGCGCCATTTCAGCGCGCAGGGGGTACCCATCAGCCGCTTGAAGATCTTGGAGAAATGGCCGGAATGCAGCACGAGAAGGCCCATGCCCTCCCAGACGCGCCTGGCGACACGTTCGACGACGACGTCTGAGACCGCACCGTGATCCTTGTGGCCCCACCAGGTCAAGACATCGGTTTCGGCAAGCCGGGCCTCGCTCAGCCCATGTTCCGGCTCCTGCAGCGTCGCCGTGGTCGCCGAGATGCCGGCATCGGTATTCAGCGCATTGGCGATCGTCGTATGCATGCCTTCAGGGTAGATGCCCCGGACGATCGCATTGGTATTCTCGTGGATGTTTTCACCCCACACAACGGTGCGTATAGTCACGTCTTTCTCCTTGTAGCTGAAGCGGATCGAGCCTGGGAAGGACATCGAGCCTGAAAGATCAGGCAGCCCGCATGGATTCACGTTCGAGCGCCCGGCCCGACCGGTCGAAACGGTGGATGTGACCGGCAAGTGGCGCGAGGCCAAGCGTTTGGCCCGGCTCATGTCGAGAGACGCCGGCCTCCCGCACGACAAGCGGTTCATCGGCCCCGATATCCAAGTAAACGAAGCTATCGGAACCGAGGATTTCGGAATGGATGACCGTGCCACTCCAAACCGGCGACTCCGCCGTGACGCGCACATGCTCTGCGCGCACACCGATCGTATGGCTGTGATAGGGCTGCGCCTGCCCGCCCGACAGGAAGTTCATTTTCGGCGAACCGATGAAACCGGCGACGAAGACCGAATTCGGGCTTTCGTAAAGTTCCAGCGGCGTGCCGATCTGCTCGACGACGCCGTCCCTCAACACGCAGATCCGATCGGCCAGCGTCATGGCCTCGACCTGATCATGCGTTACATAGATCATCGTCGTGCCGTGCATGCTGCGATGAAGCTTGGCGATCTCGAGCCTCGTCGCGACGCGAAGCGCCGCATCGAGGTTGGACAGCGGCTCGTCGAAGAGGAAAACCTTGGGATCGCGCACGATCGCCCGGCCGATGGCGACGCGCTGACGCTGTCCGCCGGAAAGCTGTCGCGGCAAGCGGTCCAGGAAGGACGAGAGCTGCAGCATACCGGCCGCCTGCTCAACGCGCCGGCGGCATTCGTCTCTGTTGCTCCCGGAAAGCTTCATGCCGAAAGCCATGTTGTCGAAGACCGTCATATGCGGGTAGAGCGCGTAGGACTGGAACACCATGGCGATCCCTCTCTTCGACGGCGCGTGCCGGTTTACCGTCTCACCGTCGAAAGCGAGGGTTCCCGAGGTGATGTCCTCGAGCCCGGAGATGAGCCGCAGCAGCGTGGACTTGCCACATCCAGACGGCCCCACGAACACCATGAACTCGCCCCTGCGGATCTCCATCGTCACACCCTTGATCACCTCGAAAGCGCCGAAGCTCTTGCGGATATTTTCCAATCGGATTTCTGCCATGTCCTACTCCCTCAACCCTTGACGCCGCCGGCGGTCAGCCCCGAAATGATCCGGCGCTGGAATATCAAAACAAGCACGACAACCGGCACGGTGACGATCACCGAAGCCGCCATGATGTTGCCCCAGGGAATTTCGAATTCGCTGTTGCCCGACAGCAGAGCGATGGCGACCGGCACGGTCCGCTGCGTATCGGAGGATGTGAACGTCAGCGCGAAAAGAAACTCGTTCCAGGCGGCGATGAAAGCGAGCAGACCGGTCGTCACCAGCGCCGGCCACATCAGCGGCATGAACACCTGGGTGACGATGACCCATGGCGAGGCGCCGTCGACGATCGCCGCCTCCTCGATCTCGATCGGCAATTCCCGCATGAAGGTCGTCAGCACCCAGACGGTGAAGGGCAGCGTGAAGATCACGTAGGAAAAGATCAGCGCGAAGGGCGTGTTGAAGACGCCGATCCATCGGATGAGTTCGAAGAGGCCGGCAAGAACAGCAATCTGCGGAAACATCGACACCGAAAGGATAGTCAGCATCAACAGTGCCCGTCCGCGAAAATTCACCCGGGCCAAAGCGAACGAAGCGGTGATCGAAAGCAACAGCGATGCTGACACCACGACGCAGGCGATCATCGCGGAATTTGCAAGACTGCGGACGAAGCTACCTTGGCCCATCACGGAAGCATAGTTGCCGAAGGAGATCGAGGTCGGCCAATAATCAACTTGGAAAAGGGCCGTGCCGGTCTTCAGGCTGGTGAGGATCGCATAGTAGAACGGGAAAACCGCAATGATGACGATGATCGTCACGAGCAGGTAGAAGAGTGTGTTCTTGGTGATCGAAAGCAGCATCAGCGTTCCTCCCCGCCGAGCTTGACGCGGCCGAGCCAGATATAGAAGACGGTGACGGACGCGATGATGAGGAAGAGCACCGTCGAGGCGGTGGCGCCATAGGCGAACTTATCGAAGTCGAACAGGTTCTCGCGCGCCATGACCGACATCGTCTTCGTCTGCGCATTGTTGGGCGTCAGAACATAGATCAGGTCGAAGATGCGCATCGCATCCAGCATCCGAAAAATCACGGCAACCATGATGGCAGGCCGGATCAGCGGCAGCGTCAGACGCCAGAAAACCTTGACTGGATTGACGCCGTCGATCTTGGCGGCCTCATAGATGTCTCCCGGCACCATCTGCAGCCCGGCAAGGATCAGAAGCGCCATGAACGGTGTCGTCTTCCAGACGTCGACGATCAACACGGCGATCATCGCCGTTTCGGGATTGGCGGTCCAGGCGATCTTCTCGCTGATCAGGCCGAAACCGAGCAGAACATCATTGAGAATGCCGAACTGGTCGTTGAGCATCCAGGCCCACATCTTGGCCGAAACGATGGTCGGGATCGCCCACGGAATGAGGATTGCGGCCCGAACGATTCCACGCCCAACGAACTGTGCGTTCAGCACCAGTGCGACGATCAGCCCGAGCATAGTCTCGATCGCGACGGAAAGGAGGGTGAATTTGGCCGTGTTCCAGACGGCATTCCACCAGACCGGATCGGCCAGCAACCCCCGATAGACGGTCCTTCCGCTCTTCAACGTCACCCACGACAGATAATTGGCAAAGCCGACGAATTGCGCATTGCCGAGGTCGTTGAGTGACGCATTGGTAAAGCTGAAATAGATGGTTCTGAAGAGTGGCCAGCCGGCGACGATTGCCAGGATCAACAGCGTCGGCGCCAGAAACACCCAGGCCGATCGAATGCGCTCGGATCGCAGTTCCGTAGAGGCTCTGAGGTTGGAAACCCTTTGTTCGACTGCTTGTGGAGCTACGATTTCAGTCATGAAACGCCTTCCCGTTTAGCGCTGCGGAGACTGGACCGACGACCTCTCGGCCGCCGGTCCCGCTACTCACCAGGCATCGCCCTTGAGGGTCGTCAGGTCGGCTTCGAGGAGCTCGAGGTTCTCGGCAGCCGAGCCGCTGCCGGACAGCGTGTTGTGCACGGCCGTCCAGAACTTCGAGGACACTTCGTTGTACTTTACCTTGGCAGTCGCCGAAGGACGCGGCACCGCATCCTGGAAAATGGGTTTCCAGTTCGGCATGAAGGGCTGTGCGGTGGCGACATCCTTGTCGTCATAAAGGTCGCTCAGTGTCGGCAGATTGGACAGCTCGATGGCGCGAGCCTTTTGCACATTCTTCGACGCCAGGAATTTCACGAGCGCGATGGCCGCTTCCTGTTTTTCGGAATATTTCGACACCGCCAGGTTCCAGCCGCCGAGTGTCGAGGATGGCTTGTCGCCGGCGGCCGCAACCGGCAGCGTCATCACGTCGAACTTGCCCTTGACGGCACTATCGGCTCCGTTGCCGAGGGAATAAGCATAGGGCCAGTTGCGCATGAAGACGGCGTTGCCGGTCTGCCAGACGCCGCGCGATTCTTCTTCCTGATAGGCGAGCACGCCGGGCGGCGAGATCGTGCCGATCCACCCCTTGGCGCGTTCGAGCGCTGCTGCCGCCTTGTCGTTGTTGATCGAGATCGTCCCGTCCGGCTCAACGATCTGGCCGCCCCCCGACGACTTCACCCATTCCAGCGCGTTGCAGGTCAGGCCCTCGTAGGAGTTGCCCTGGAAGACATAGCCCCAGAGGTCCTTCTGGCCCGCCTGGCGTTCCTTGTCCTGAATCTCCTTGGCGGTTGCGGCCATCTCGTCCCAGGTCTTCGGCGGCTGCTTGTCATATTTCTCGAGCAGGTCCTTTCGATAAAACAGCGCCGGAGCATCGGTAAATAACGGCAGCGCCACGAGCCGGCCGTTCACAGTCTGCGAGGCGATGATCGACGAGAAGAACTGGCCGGCCACGTCTTTGGTGGCCTCCTTCAGATCAATGAACTGATCGGCAAGCTGCGGCGCCCAGATGACATCGGTCTGATAGACGTCGATATCCTTGTTGCCTGCGGCAAGCCACAAGCGATATTGCGAGAACTGCTCGCTGCTCGATGACGGCATGGTGACGAGCTTCACCTGATTGCCGGTCTCCTTCTCAAAAATCGCAAGCTGCTTGTTCAGGAATTCGACGTTTTTCCCGGTGGTGTTCGCGGCAAACGAAATTTCTGCGGCGTGGATGGGGCCGGCCGCGATAGCGAGGCCAAGCGCGGACAAGGCCAGAGCAAACTGTTTCATAATCTCCTCCCAGAAATTGAAATCGATTTGGCAAACGAAACATTGCAGAAGGCTTTGATGACGTCAAGACACCAAAACCAGCTTCTGCTGGTTGTATTTGTATGATAATAATGGCCATGCTGCGCGGATAAGGGCGTAAATTCGGCATTTGCAGCCAAAACAGCAACGCCACATAATTGAAATCGGTTTCAATATGAACTGAAACGGCACTTGCCCGTTGCGCATCATCAACGCATCGTCCATTGATTTCCCAGCCAAAGAAGACATCGATGAAACTTCGCGAATTTGCAAAGCAGCTTGGGCTTTCTCCGACAACGGTCAGCCGTGCACTCAGCGGCTATCCGGAGGTGAGCGAAGCCACGCGCGCCCGGGTTGCAAGCGAAGCAATGCGGCTTGGCTATCGCCCCGATATCAATGCCGTGCGCCTGAAGACCGGGCGAGCCGGAGCGATCGGCGTCATGATGGGGCGTTCGGGAGAAATTCATTTCGCTGAATTCGTGTCAGGCATGGCGCAACGCCTGGAAACCACCGATACGGATATTCTCATCACACCGATTACCGCGCATAATGACGAGGACGAGATACAGGCCTACCGGCGCCTGGTCGAAAGCCGCCGGGTGGACGCCGTGATCATTCATTCGCCCCGCCCCAGGGACCCTCGGATCGAGATGCTGAACAGCTTGGGCGTGCCGTTTCTGGTCCACGGCCGCTCGGAGACCGATCACGTTCATGCGTGGCTCGATATCGACAATGAAAATGCCGTGCGCAGAGTGACCGAACACCTGCTCGATCTCGGGCACCGCCGCATTGCGATGATCAATGGGCTGCGGGGCAAGACCTATTCGATTCATCGAGAACAGGGTTTTCGGATCGCCCATCAGGAGCGTGGGCTCACCGCAGATCCCAACCTCATGGTCTGCGACAAATTCTCCGACGAGAGCGGCTTTCGCCATGCCCGCTCTTTTCTGGAGAGCGCCAATGCCCCGACCGCCATCGTTGCCGGTTCCACGATGACGGCGCTTGGTGTCTACCGCGCCGTCCGTTCGCTTGGAATGACGGTGGGGCAGGATGTTTCCGTCATCGCCCATGACGACGTCTTTCCCTATCTGACGGCTGAAAATATGGTCCCGTCGCTCTCGACCACACGATCCTCCATGCGTGCCGCGGGCACACGTTGCGCCGAGCTGACGCTACAGCTTATCGCCGGGCGCGCCGCGGACGAGATCCACGAATTGTGGCCGGTCGAGCTGATCCTGCGGGAAAGTACCGCGCCGCCGCGTTGACCGACCAACTTCCGATGCACGCGCGGCCTAGCAGCCGAAGTCCGTCAGCCGGCATCGCGCCGCACTCCACCATTTGCCCGCACCAGGGCCATCAGCATCGGGCCGATCGCAAATTCGCCTCTCTCGGTCCTCCGGGTGAGATCGCGGAGATAACCGCCGGGCGAATTGATGTGTCCGCCCCTTTCCAGAATGCAGGCGATCACCGTCGCGGCGTTTTCCGGCCCCATGCCGGCGCAGGCTTCTTCATAGGCCGAGGGGCTGACGCCGAGCATCGAGCGGACGACGACGGCAGCCGACGTCAGGTCGCGCCAATTGCCGATCGTTCCACCCGGCCCATAATCGAGAATCTGCGGGCAGGCCTGAAGAACCAGACCAAGCGGGAAGGATTTCAGCGTATGTCCCGCCGCCGGTTCAGCCGCGCCGGATTTCCTGCCGCTCATTGCGCCGGCAGATGTCGGATGTTTCAGCCTTTGCTCGTCTTGCGGCCCGGCGACAGGTCTATTGTCGGCCACCGGCTTCGCGCCCTGCTTCGTTTCGAAGCTTGGTTCAAGTTCAGATGTGGAGTTGGGATTTGAATTCTGTTTGTGGCGCTCAGTTTGAGACTCATTGGCGTCTATTTTTTGTGACTTTATATGTCTTTCCAGCAAGTTGACGGCTTCGTCGCGCAGCAGGGCCATCTCGTCCAGCAAGGAAGCCAATTCCTCGGGACCCGCCACCCGCGGAATCCTGCACACGAGATCGCGAAACATCAACGACATCTGCTCCCAGTCGCCGGGCACAGCCTCATCGAGCGCTGCTGCGATCAGCTTGGAAATATCGCGCCGGCATACGGTGAGGCGCTCCCTGGTCACCCGGATAAGTTCTCGGTCGGCAACCACCTCGGCGGCCAGGGCTTCGATCTCTGCCGCGCGCGCCAGCAGTGGCGCGACGCTGAAGCCGAAGGCCTCACCGATCTCTCCTTCCCTGTCGCGGCGCGCATAACGCTTTCCGTTCGGGCTGTCCTTGCGCAGGATCAGGCCAGCCTCGACCAGCACGGCAAGATGCCGCCGCAGCGTCGCCGGCGTCATACCCCGGGCGCGAAGCGAAAGCTGCGCATTCGAGGGAAAGACGATCAGGCCTTTCTCCTCGGAAATCTCGTCATCGGGATAGAAGGTCAGCAGCGCATCGAGCACCGTCAGCGCCCGATCGGTCACGCCAAGCGCCGGCCGCGCCTCGCAGATCGCCCTGAACAGTTTCCACTTGCTGCGTTTCATCCCCGGCTCGATCGTCTCGGCCAGTTGCTGGCTTGCCAGCATGCCGATCGACATCGGCCGCCGCCCAAAGGGCGTCGTCACATATCCACTCTCCATTTGCCTTCACCTTCGTTCAGGCAAAAGAAAACAGTCCACCACTTTGGTGCCTAAGACGCTTGACTGTGATTCGTGGAAATGCGATTCTCGATGTGCTTAAGATCTGAGAAGGGCTTCCACGACGGCGTCGTTGGGGGCCTTTTTCTTTTGCGCGCTACGCTCCTCTGTACTTTTTGAACTCCTGGAACAGGCCTTGCAGCCGCTCCTGGACGAATTGGTCGAACCCGGGCGCGGTCTTGCCGTCGAAGACGAAAGTGGCGCCGGACCCTGTCTTTTTGACCATTACCGGCACGCCGCTGATTTCTGATTTACTCGCCGCCGGCTTCGGTGCCGCAGCCTTCTTCGTTGCCAGAACGAATGCCCGGTGAAACCGCTCGTCACTCGAAATTCCGCGCGCGTCGTCCGCGGACAACTCCGCGATGATCTTATCGACATCGGCATTTTCCAGCCGCTCGCCGAGTTCCAGCCAGCGTCGGCGGCCAATATCAGGCGCAGCGCCGATGGCGTTGATGAGCGCCAGGGGCACCTGCCGTATCACGATCAGCATTCTCGACAGCGCCGCCTTGTCGACGCTCAGCGCCGCCATGATGACGTCGCGGGCAAAGCCGCGTTCCTCGAGCCGCGACGCGAAAAGCGCACGCTCGATATAGGAGAGATTGGTGCGGGCGCTGTTTTCCTGCCCCTGGCTGACGACCAGCTGGCCGTCGGTCAGGTCGCGGACGACCGCGCGCACCCTGATGCCGATCTCTCTCGTGGCCGCCAGGCGGCGATGGCCATAGGCGACCTGATAGCGGCCCCTGGCTTCCGGATGCGGACGCACGAGGATCGGAACCTGCTGCCCATGCTCGCGGATCTGCTCGACCAGCTCGGCGAGTTCAGCCGCATCGATCGCCAGGCGGTCGCTGACGAAGGAGCCGTCGATGAGCCCGGGATCGAGCTCGACGATCATCTGGCCGGCCGCAAGCTGCCGTTCCAACTCGCTCGCCCGCTCCATCTTCTCGGTAATGTTGCCGAGCGTCTTGGTGATGCCGCCGACCGGCCCGCCACTGCGCTCCTGCGGCACGAAGCCGGCAATCGGACGATTGTCGCGCGGCGCGACCGCTTCCACCCTTGCCGGACTCGGCGCGGAAATTTCGATGAGGTTCTTGCGCGCCATCCTATCTCCTTCCCCAGGTGGAGCGAATATGCGCTTCGATCTCACCATTCACGAGGTTCAGCGACTCCAGCGCGCGATCATAGGTTCCGCGTGTGAACTGCGAACGCTCGACTTCGTAGAGTGTCTGCTTGGTGACGCCGGCATCGGAAACGGCCGTCGATTTCACCATGGCGTTGTGGAGCATGCGATTGCCGAAGATCGCCCGCATGAAGCCGGTCATCTGGCTTTGCGGCCCGTCATTCGGCTCGAACCGCGTCACGAGATAGCGCATCCAGTCATAGCTGGTGCGCCCGCCGGCCTTCTCGACGACCGACATCAATTCACTCGTCATCGTCAGGAACTGCGACATCGACATGACGTCGAGCATCTGCGGGTGAACCGTAATCAGCACCGAGGTCGCGGCGCAGAGCGCCGACATCGTCAGGAAGCCGAGCTGCGGCGGGCAGTCGACGACGACGATGTCATAAAGGCTTTCGATATCGGTCAGCGCCTCGCCGATGCGGGCGAAGAACATCGTCTCCGCCGTGCCCGATGCCATGGCCTTCGGCGTCTCGTGCTCGAACTCCATGAGTTCGAGATTTCCGGGAATGAGATGCAGGTTCGGCGTATAGGTGGCGCGCACGATGTCGGCGATCGGGCGCGGATCGTCATAGCGGATCGCACCGTAGATCGTTTCGCCCTCGCCGACGTCGAACTCCGGCTGATGGCCAAACAAAGCAGACAGGGAGGCCTGCGGGTCGAGGTCGACGGCGAGTACGCGGTAGCCCCGGAGCGCCATGAACTGCGCGAAGTGGGCGGCGGTCGTGGTCTTGCCCGAGCCGCCCTTGAAATTCATCACGGAAACGATCTGGAGTTTTTCGCCCGGCCTGCGGGCCGGCACGTATTTCGGCGTCCCGTTCCGCTCGTCGAGGACCCGGCGGATCCGGTCCATGTCGGTTGCGCTATAGAGCCGGCGTCCGTTTGCCAGCGGATCCGGTCCATGGCCGTCAGCGGCCACCTGCCGGAGATAACCTTCGCCTATGCCGATGAAGGCCGCAGCCTCCGCCGGAGAAAATGTCCTGATCGTCTTTTGCGACAGAGGGGGAAAGATTTTGGCCTGATGCTGCTGAAGTTGATAGGATAACTCCTTCGCATCCGTTGCCAGAAGCGACGGAAGGTGCTCTTGATCATCTTGAAGAGCAAGACTCGGTTGCAT
>NZ_CP101426.1:4375000-4665784 GCF_051123975.1 Rhizobium sp. YTUHZ044 | reverse complement strand
CGGGCGGCCTCCGCTAAAACAGCCGCCCGATCATTCCCCGCTTTGACGGGCTGGCGGCATCCTCATGAAGCCACCCGCCTGCCGGTTCACTCAAACACGGCACAGAAGCCCGTTGCAGGTACCGCGTTCATGCGGCGCCTTCATCGGCTTTCCATGCCAAGCTGTCGGTCAATCCTCGTTTTCGGCCGACCAGCCCGAACGCAATATTACTATCCCCTATCCGGCAGCCTCACGCTAAACGTGTGATTGCCATAGGCACAAAACGTCCCTGCCCCGTAACAGCCACGTTACGGCCCAAATCCGTCAAGTGCTTGAAAAAACGGAAGCGCAAGGCTCCGTAACAGATGGCACAAATTCATCGCCCTGCCGACGTGGCAGTTAAGACCGAACTCTACAGGTGATGTCCGCGCCCTCTGTTGGACGCCATTTAGGCAGGATCAAATGGCAAGATCAACGATGAATTTTACGCAAAATTAAGATGCGGCCATTGACTCCAGCGACCCTTTTCGGGCGTCACACCAGCGTCAAAAAAGAATCGCAGTTGAATCAACGAGATTCCCCGTTCGGGCTATTTTGACACGCAAAGAAAGAAAAAAAATAAAAATCTGCTTGACTCGCCCCTGATCCGCAAAGGTTCGGCCAGAGTCGCGCAGTGAGAAAGCATCCTTGCGCAAGTCATTGTTTTTGAACACTTTTTCCTGTCATGGCACTGACACGAAACAGTCGTGAGATTCACCATGCAGAGGCCGTTCGGCAGAATCGAAAAAGCCCGGTAAAATTACCGGGCTAATCATAACGAGGAGGTCGTTAATGGATTATTACGCGGTCGTGGAGACCGACAGAGCCTTCACACGAGCGGCCAGGCGAGAGACCTTGCGCGACGCCGTGTTGGAGTGCAGCACGCCCTTGCTGGCGGCGCGGGCGAGTTCCGGCTGAGCGGCCAGGAAAGCTGCCTTCGCCTTGTCGGCGTCACCGGATGCGATGGCCTCTTCGACCTGGCGAACGAAAGTACGAACGCGCGAGCGACGAGCCTTATTGACGTCGGTACGGCGGGCGATCTTGCGGGTCGCTTTTTTCGCCGAAGTTGTATTGGCCATGGATGCCTCTCTCAAGAATTCGAACAAACTCCGCCATTACCGCGGGCCCTGCGGCCACCAAATCCAGCAATGCGGGAGCAATCGCGGAAAACCAGAGCGGCTTTCCGAACCGTGGGCGGGCATATAACCCTAAAGCCGGCCCACGTCAACGCGGATTTTCAAGCTTTCCGGCGGCAAGCGCCGAAAAGCATTCAACGGTGCTTGAAGGCAGGTTTGCGCTTCTCGATGAAGGCGGTCATGCCTTCCTTCTGATCGTCCGTGGCAAAGAGACTATGAAACAGGCGGCGTTCGAACCGCAACCCTTCCTCCAGCGTCGTCTCGAAGGCGCGGTTGACCGCCTCCTTGGCCATCATGACCGAGGGCTGCGACAGCGCGGCGATCTTTTCGGCGGCGGCCAAAGCCTCATCGATGAGACGCTCGGGCGCCACCACACGCGCAACGAGTCCCGACCGTTCCGCCTCGGCCGCATCCATCATGCGGCCGGTCAGGATCAGATCCATGGCCTTCGCCTTGCCGACGGCGCGTGTCAGCCGCTGAGAGCCGCCCATGCCGGGAATGACGCCAAGGGTGATCTCCGGCTGGCCGAACTTCGCGGTCTCCGAAGCGATGATGAAATCGCACATCATGGCGAGCTCGCAGCCACCACCGAGGGCAAAACCGCTGACGGCAGCGATCACCGGCTTGCGCGCCTTGGCGACATCATCCCAGCCGCTGATGAAATCACTCTTATAGATATCGGCGAACTGAAGCGACTGCATCTCCTTGATGTCGGCGCCGGCGGCAAAGGCGCGTTCGGAACCGGTGAGCACGATCGCGCCGACGGCATCGTCTTCATGGAAAGCGGCATAGGCCTGCTTCAGCTCCCTCAGCACGGTAGAATTCAGCGCGTTCAGCGCCTGCGGGCGGTTCAGCGTGACGAGGCCGACAGTGCCTCGGGTTTCGACGATCAAGGTCTCGTAAGCCATGCTGTTCTCCCGGTTTCTCACTGTTACTTCTGACAGGCGGCGCAATAGAAGGTGGAGCGGCCCGCCTGCACGACACGGGCGACCGTACCGCCGCAGCCGGGCGTGCCGCAAGCCTCACCTTCGCGATCATAGACGGAGAAGGAATGCTGGAAATAGCCGAGCGATCCGTCGGCCTGGATATGGTCTCGCAGCGACGATCCGCCGGCGGCGATCGCATCGGCGATGACGTCGCGGATCGAGGCGACCAGCAGGTCGAGCTGCTGCTTCGGCCGGCCGCCCGGCGTCACCAGCGTGCCGGCAGCACGCAGCGGCGACAAATGCGCGCGCCACAGCGCCTCGCATACATATATATTGCCGAGACCGGCAATGTTCTTCTGGTCGAGCAGCGCGCTCTTCAGCGGCTGTGCCTTGTCGCGAAGACGTTCGGCCAGATAAGTGGCGCCGAGTTCGTTTCCCGTCGGCTCCGGGCCGAGATCGCGGAAGAAGGGATGGGCGGCGAGATCGGCGCGTCCGACCATATCCATGAAGCCGAAACGACGCGGGTCGTTGTAGATGACGCGGCGCGCACCGTCCGGACCCTGCAGATGAAAGACGACGTGATCGTGTTTCTCATCCTTCGAGCGGGCGTGGTGGAATTCGCCCGCCATTGCGGAGGCGGAGCCCTTCTCGATGCGAAAGGAACCGGACATGCCGAGATGGGAAATCAGCGTGTTGCCGTCGTCGAGATCGACCAGCAGATATTTGGCGCGCCGACCAAGGCCGATGATGGTGCGGCCGGAAACCCTGTCCGCCAAGGCATCGGGAAAGGGGAAGCGCAAATCCTTACGCCGCAGTTCCAGCCTGGCAATGAGAGCTCCTTCCATCGCCGGCGCCAGGCCGCGTTTGACGGTTTCGACTTCTGGCAATTCCGGCATCTTAACCCATCTCTATTGAACGTGTTTCAACCGAGGACGATGTGCGCTATAGCGCCAGTGTGCCGCGGAGAGCGCGGTCCAGTGATAACGTCGCGCGCGGTCTTTCGCTACGGTCGCCGCGCCGATCTTCAAGGAACGGAGCAGCCTGATGTCAGAAAGCCGCACTTCCGCCGATGGCGGCATGGAGACCTCCTACGGCTTCCGCGAGGTGCCGGGCGGCGAGAAGCAGGGCCTGGTCAACCAGGTGTTCCACAAGGTCGCCAAGCGCTACGACATCATGAACGACGTTATGTCGGCCGGCATGCACCGGGTCTGGAAAGATGCGATGATCTCGGCGCTCAACCCGCGTAAGGAGGCGGGCTACAAGGTGCTCGACGTGGCCGGCGGCACCGGCGACATCGCCTTTCGCATCATCGAGGCCTCGGGCCGGCAGGCACACGCGACGGTGCTCGATATCAACGGCTCGATGCTCGGCGTCGGCGCCGAACGGGCGGCAAAGAAGAAGCTTTCCGACAATCTCACCTTCATCGAGGCGAATGCCGAGGAACTGCCGTTCGAGGCCGCCAGCTTCGACGCCTATACGATCGCCTTCGGCATCCGCAATGTGCCGAGGATCGACAAGGCGCTGTCTGAGGCCCATCGCGTGTTGAAGCGCGGCGGACGGCTGCTGGTCCTGGAATTTTCCGAAGTCGACATGCCGCTTCTCGACAAGATCTACGACGCCTGGTCGTTCAACGCCATTCCCCAATTCGGCAAGGTGATCACGGGCGATGCCGAACCCTACCAGTATCTGGTGGAATCGATCCGCAAATTCCCGAACCAGGAGAACTTCGCGGCGATGATCCGCCAGGCCGGCTTTTCGCGCGTCACCTACACCAATTATACCGGCGGCATCGCTGCGCTGCATTCCGGCTGGAAGCTCTGAGGGAATGATGCAGTCTCCACGTTTTCCCTCATTCCCTTCCTCGGGTTTTGCCCGAGGGATGTCACAGGAAGCCAGCGCAGCCCGGTCCCGGGCTGCAAAAGATTCTTTTATATTTCCTGACTCATTCACCGCGCAGACGCGCGGTGGCCGGATTCCTGTGACGAGCACAGGAATGAGGGAGGAGAGATTGGCCGCGCCTTCACAAGCAGGCCAGCCTGCATGAGCACTTTCGGAGCCTATTTCCGCCTCTGGCGCGTCGGCTGGGTGCTCGTGCGTGAGGGCGTCGTGTCGGCCCTGCCGTCCGAAGGCCTGCCGCCTTCGGTCGCGCTTGCCAAATCCTTCGTCACGATATTCGAGCGCGGCAGGGCGCGGTATCAGAAGCGCAGCGATCGGCTGGCACAGGCGGTCGAGCGGCTCGGCCCCTCCTATGTCAAGATCGGTCAGTTCCTGGCGACGCGGCCCGACGTCGTCGGCGTCGAATTCGCCAACGACCTGTCACAGTTGCAGGACCGGATGGCCTTCTTCCCCTCGGCGGCCGCAAAGGCGAGTATCGAAGGATCGCTCGGGCGGCCGGTCGACGAACTCTATGCGAGCTTCGGCGAGCCGATCGCCGCCGCCTCGATCGCGCAGGTGCATCCGGCCGAAGTCGAAACGGCAGAAGGCCGAAGGAAGGTCGCCGTCAAGGTCGTCCGGCCGGGCGTGCGCCAGCGTTTTGTCCATGACATCGAGGCAATGTATCTGGTCGCCCACATGCAGGAGCGGTTCATGCCGTCCAGCCGGCGGCTGCGGCCGGTCGAGGTGACGAAGACGCTGGAACAGACGACGAAGGTGGAGATGGACCTTCGCCTAGAGGCGGCAGCGCTTTCGGAGATCGCCGAAAACACCGGCAGCGACCCCGGCTTTCGCGTGCCGAAGGTCGACTGGGAGCGCACAGGGCGCGACGTCATCACCATGGAATGGATCGACGGCACGAGAATGTCCGATGTCGAGGGCTTGCGCGCGGCCGGCCACGACCTCAACCTGCTCGCCGATACACTGATCCAGTCCTTCCTGCGCCACACGCTGCGCGACGGTTTCTTCCATGCCGACATGCATCCCGGCAATCTCTTCGTCGATGCCGGCGGTTTGATCGTCGCCGTCGACATGGGCATTGTCGGGCGGCTCGGCAAGAAGGAGCGACGGTTCCTGGCCGAGATCCTCTATGGCTTCATCACCCGCGATTACATCCGCGTCGCAGAGGTGCATTTCGAGGCCGGCTACGTGCCCGGCCACCACAATGTCGAAAGCTTCGCCCAGGCGATCCGGGCGATCGGCGAGCCGATCCACGGGCAGCCGGCCGAAACGATCTCGATGGGCAAGCTCCTGACGCTGCTGTTCGAAGTGACCGAACTCTTCGACATGGCGACACGGCCGGAACTGGTGATGCTGCAGAAGACCATGGTCGTGGTCGAAGGCGTGTCGCGCATGCTCAACCCGCGCTTCAATATGTGGAAGGCCTCCGAGCCTGTCGTCGGCGACTGGATCCGCACCAATCTCGGCCCGAAGCGGATCGTCACCGATCTCAAGGACGGGCTGAAGGCGGCGGTCAAGCTCGCCGAAGCCGCGCCGGAAATCGCGGCGAAAACTGAGAAATTCCACCATCAGCTGCTGCATATGAGCGAGCACGGCCTGCGTTTCGACGATCAGACGGCCGAGGCGATCGGCAAGGCCGAGGCGCGGCACAACCGCTCGGGCAGGATCGCGCTCTGGGTGATTGCATTGACGCTCCTCTATATTGCCTGGATGCTGAGCTGACCATTCCGATAACATGCTGTGTTCGGCATTTAGGATATCCCATGTGACGGAGGGCTGGCTTAGTCTCGCAGTTTAGGAGATACGGCACATGCAGCACGAACGCCTTGGCATCGAACTTTCCGGACGACCGCTCGGTTTTGCCGAGATGGTGACGATTGGTGCCGGCAAGGCGAGGATTTCGGCTTCACCGACCGGCATGGCCCGCATCGCGATTGCGCGCGAGATCGTCGAGGACGCGATTGCTTCAGGCACGCCCGTTTACGGATCGACGACCGGCGTCGGCGCCATGAAGGACGTTGAGTGGTCGGCCGACGAACTCGACACCTTCAATCTCGGCCTGGTGCGCGCCCATCACTTCGGCACCGGCACACCCTTTTCCTGCAATGTGGTGCGCAACGCCATGGCCATCCGCGTCAACACGGCGCTGACCGGCCAGGTCGGCTGCACGCCGGAGCTGATCGAGGCCTATATCAGAATGCTCGAGGCCGATCTCATCCCAGTCGTGCGCCGCACCGGCTCGATCGGCTGCGCCGATATCGGCCTGATGGGACAGATCGGCGCGGTGTTGACCGGCGTCGGCGAAGCAGTCTACCGCGGCAGCCGGATGCAGGCGGCCGACGCTTTCCGGGCAGCGGGGATAGAACCGGTGCGGATGGCGCCGCGCGACAGCCTCGCTTCGCTGAGCGTCAATGCGGTGAGCTTTGCGGCGGCAGCGGAAACGACGCGCAATGCCGCGGCCTCGATCCGCATCCTGCTCGCCACCGGGATGATGGCGGCCGGCGCGCTCGGCGCCTCCCGCGATCCATGGAAGGCAGTGCGCCATGTCGGCACAGCGCGCGAGGCGCTGATCGGCGCCTGGCTCTGCAACGCCTCGGACGAATGGGACTGGCCGGTTGCAACGCATGTGCAGGATCCGCTCAGCCTGCGCATGATCGCCCAGGTGTTCGGCGCCGTCATCGAAAATCTGCTTTCGACCGGTCACAAGATCCTTGCCGCCACCGGACGCTCGGACGACAATCCTGTCGTCGTCGAGGGCCGGGTGATGACATCAGGCGGTTCGCTTCCGCTCGATGTGACGATCCTGCTCGAATCGGCCGCACTCTGTATGGCGCATGCGGCGCGCAACGCCTTCAACCGCTGCGTCATTCTCGGCAACGGCCAGCGGCGCGACCTCCCGGTCAACCTCGTGCCGCCGGGACGGATTGCCACCGGCTTCGGGCCGATCATCAAGCTTGCCGGCGAAATCTTCTCGCGTGTCCTGTCGATGTCCGGTCCCGTTTCGGCGCAGTCGCTGGTCGTTGCGGCCGGCCTGGAGGACGAGGCCGCCTTCCTGCCGCTGGTCATCGAGCGTTTCGAGCGGCAGATGCAGGCGCTGAAGCGCCTCGCCGCTCTCGAGGCGCTCTTGTCTGCCCAGGCGATCGACATTCTCGGCGATGAACCGAAGGGTGTGGCCTGGATGCTCTTTGAGGTCGTGCGCAAACATGCGGCTTTTTACACCGTCGACCGGCCGCTTTCAGCTGAGGTGGAGGCGATCGAGGAAGAGCTCGGATCGGACGATTTTCTCGCGAAGCTGACCGAGCAGGTTCCGATCGCCTCCTTCGACGATTTCTTCGCTCTCGGTTCGCCGGAGCCCATCGAAGGGCGCCTGGCCAGCCGAGCAGGATGATTGTGGGCCGAGGCCCAAAATCTCAATCCTGCTCTACATTAACCGGTGCGTGATCCATCCGAAAGGCGTTCAAGCCTTGGCATCATGCTCCAGCCGGCAACGGTTCCGACGTCAGTCTAGGAGGAAGCGGCATGGACTTCGATCTCGTTCTGCAGGGCACGGTGGTGCTGCCGGACCGCATCGTCGAAGCGGGTTATGTCGCCGTGTACGCCGGCAAGATCGCCGAAGTCGGCCTCGGCGTGCCGCCCGCGGCGCGCGAACGGCATCTGCTCGGAAGAGCGCTGATCCTGCCCGGCGCCATCGATGCGCAGGTGCATTCGCTGTCCCAGAAGGATCAGGAGGATTTCGTCTGGTCGACGCGGTCGGCAGCGGCCGGCGGCGTGACCACGATCGTCGACATGCCTTATGACGAGGGCAATCTCGTCTGCTCGGCGGCGGCGGTCAAGCGAAAGATCGACCATGCCGCCCCGCAGGCGCGTGTCGATTTCGCGCTTTACGGCACCATCGATCCGCAAGAAGGCCCGGCGCGAATCCCGGAGATGGTCGAGGCCGGCGTCGCCGCCTTCAAGTTTTCGACCTTCGGTACCGATCCCAGACGATTTCCGCGCATTCCGCCTGCCCTGCTCGAGGCCTGCTTCGCGGCAATCGCGCCGACTGGGCTGACGGCAGGCGTGCATAATGAGGATGACGAGGCCGTGCGCAGCTATATGGAGCAGGTGAAGGCAAGCGGCATCACCGACTGGCGGGCGCACGGCCTGTCTCGGCCGGCGATTACCGAGCTCCTGGCGATGCACACGATCTTCGAGACCGGGGCCGATACCGGCTGCCCCGCACATGTGGTGCACTGCTCGCTCGGGCGCGGCTATGACATCGCGCGCGCCTACCGCCGCGACGGTTTTGCCGCGACTGTCGAGTGCTGCATCCATTACCTGACGCTGGACGAGGAAAACGACGTGAGGCGCCTCGGCGGCAAGGCGAAGATCAATCCGCCGGTTCGGCCGCGCGCCGAAGTGGAGCGGCTCTGGCGGAAAGTGGCCCAGGGCGACGTCTGGCTGGTCTCGACCGATCACGTCAGCTGGTCGGAGAACCGCAAGACCAATCCCGACATGCTCGCCAATGCATCCGGTGTTCCCGGCCTCGAGGTTATGGTGCCGCTATTCGTCAAAGGCGCTCTCGAGCGCGGCATTCCCCTGACCTGGGCGGCGCGGCTGATGGCGGAGAATCCGGCGAAACATTTCCGGCTCGACCACATCAAGGGGGCGCTGACACCAGGCAAGGACGCCGACATCACCGTGCTGGAGCCGCGCGAAAGCACCTATGATGCGGCTGCGAGCGGCAACAACGTCGTCGACTGGAGCCCGTATAATGGCATTCGCCTGCCCTGGACCGTCTCCGCCACCTATCTGCGCGGCGAAAGGATCGCCGAGGGCGGCAAGGTGCTGGCCGCGCCCGGCACCGGCCGATTCGTCCGGCCGCCGTCGCGCCAGGTCATTTCGGGAGCAGCCGCATGAGCCGCAATCTTCCCGTGAATGCCGGCCGGATCGCTGAAGATATTGAGGCGCTTGCCGATATTACCGAGCCGGCGCGCGCCTGGACACGGCGGGCTTTCACGCCGGTCTTTCTGGAAGGCCGGGCCTATATCGAGGCGCGGATGAAGGCGGCAGGGCTGGAAACGCGGATCGATGCCGCCGGCAATCTGATCGGCCGGCGCACCGGCAGGAAACCCTGGCTCGGCACGATCATGCTTGGCTCGCATTCCGACACGGTGCCGGACGGCGGCCGCTTCGACGGCATTGCCGGCGTGGTCTCGGCGCTTGAGGTGGCGCGGGCGCTTCGTGACCACGGCATGGAACTGGACCACGATCTCGAGATCATCGATTTTCTTGCCGAGGAGGTCAGCATCTTCGGTGTCTCCTGCATCGGCAGCCGCGGCATGACCGGGCAATTGCCGGAAGCCTGGCTGTCGCGGGCAAGCGGCGGCCTCGATCTTGCCGGCGGCATCGCCCAGGTGGGCGGCGAGCCTGGCGTGCTGGGACGGCAGAAGCGGCCCGATTTGGCAGGCTTCCTGGAGCTCCATATCGAGCAGGGGCCGGTGCTCGAAGCCGAAAGGGAGGATATCGGCATCGTCACCGCAATATCGGGCATCACCCGTATCGAGATCACCATCGAGGGGCGGGCCGACCACGCCGGCACGACGCCGATGGACAGGCGGGCGGATGCGCTGGTCGCGGCTTCGGAGCTGGTGCTCGACATCCGCAACGCCGCCGCCGAGCTTGCCAGAACGCCGGGACATTTCGCGGCGACAGTTGGCGAGTTCAGGATCGAGCCGAATGCGGCCAATGTCGTGCCCTCCAAGGTCGTGCTGCTGATCGACGGGCGCGCGGAAATCCGCGCAGATATGGAGGCCTTCTGCCGCTGGCTCGACGGCCATGTCGAAAAGCTGGCGACCGCTTACGGCGTGACGATCGAGGCGCCGAATCGGGTTTCCGACAATCTGCCGACGCCCAGCGATGCCGCGCTGCTTTCGACGCTGGAGGCCGCCTGCGAACGCGTCGGCGCAAAATACCGACGCATGGCCTCCGGCGCAGGGCACGATACCGCCTGGATCGCCAAGGTGGCACCGGCAGCAATGATCTTCGTGCCCTGCCGGGGAGGTCGCAGCCACTGCCCCGACGAATGGGCCGACAATGACGATATCGCGCTCGGCGCAGCCGTGCTTTTCCAAGCGGTGCGCGAGATGGACAAGGATTCGAAGCGGGAGAAGGCCGATGGGACGCATACTGGTTGAGAAGGATGTCGAAGCCGCCGTCAAAGGCGGCTCCGTCTATGCCGCCGGCGGCGGCGGCTGGGCCGATCACGGGCGGATGCTTGGGCTTGCGGCCGTCACCATCGGCAAACCGGAGTTGGTATCGGTCGACGAATTGAAGGATGACGACTGGATCGCCACTGCGGCCGCGATCGGCGCGCCGGCCTCCACGACGCCCTGGGAAATGCAGGGCGTCGATTATGTGAAGGCGGTGCAATTGCTGCAGGAGGCGCTCGGCGAAAGGCTCTCCGGGCTGATCATCGGCCAGAACGGCAAATCCTCGACGCTGAACGGCTGGCTGCCGTCGGCGATCCTCGGCACCAAGGTGGTCGATGCCGTCGGCGATATCCGCGCCCACCCGACCGGCGACATGGGCTCGATCGGCATGGCCGCCTCACCCGAGCCGATGATCCAGACCGCCGTCGGCGGCAACAGGGCCGAAAACCGTTACATCGAGCTGGTGGTGAAGGGCGCGACGGCAAAGATCTCGCCGGTGTTGCGCGCCGCCGCCGATCAGTCCGGCGGTTTCATCGCCAGCTGCCGCAATCCGCTCCGGGCCTCCTATATCAGGGCGCATGCGGCCCTCGGCGGCATCTCGATGGCGCTTGCGCTCGGAGAAGCGATCATTGCGGCGGAGAAGCGGGGCGGGCCAGCGGTCATCGATGCGATCTGCAGGACGACGGGCGGGCATGTCCTCGCCGAAGGCGTCATCAGCCGGAAGGACGTCGTCTATACCAAGGAAGCCTTCGATATCGGCACCATCGCCGTCGGCTCGGGTGATAAATCGGTGACGCTGCATGTGATGAACGAATATATGGCCGTGGACGATGCGGGCGGCGGGCGGCTTGCGACCTTCCCCGCCGTGATCACTACGCTGTCGTCTGAGGGCGAGCCGCTGAGCGTCGGGCAGTTGCAGGAAGGCATGCATGTCTTCATCCTGCATGTGCCGATGGATATCATTCCGCTGTCGGCTAGCGTGCTCGATCCGACAGTTTATCCCGTCGTCGAAAAGGCTATGGGAATCGAGATCGCGCGTTATGCACTGGCGGCGAAGGCCTGAGCCATGGCACGCGATCCCGGCCTTGAAGAACTGCTGCGTGAGGAACTCGGCGATCGTCCTGGCCTCAGCGAAAAATCCATGTTCGGCGGCCGCGCCTTCCTGCTGAACGGCAATCTTCTCTGCGGCGCGCGCAGTGACGGCATGTTGATCCGTCTCGGCAAGGGCAATGATGATTGGGCGCTGGCGCTGCCCGGCGTAATCCGGATGCTGATGGGCGAGCGGGTCATGCACGGCTGGCTGCGCGCCTCCGCCGAGGCTTACGGCGACGATGCCCTGAGACGGCGTCTGCTCGATGCGGCGCTTGCCTATGTGGAATCGCTGCCGGGCAAGTGACCAATTAGCTTCCCCTTCTCCCCAGCGGGGAGAAGGAAAAAGCAGAGAACCAAGCGAGGAACCCGTGATGCCGAAGGCCAATCCACGCCATCCGAAATTTCCAATTCCCGGCGGACCGGAGTTGCGTGCCAAGGGCTGGCGACAGGAGGCGCTGCTGCGGCTCCTCGAAAACGTGCTCGCCGTCGGCGAGGATCCCGACAATCTGATCGTCTATGCCGCGCTCGGCAAGGCAGCGCGCAACTGGCCGGCGCACAAGGGCATCGTCAAGGCGCTGACGGAGATGGATGAGGACCAGACGCTGCTCATCCAGTCAGGCAAGCCGATCGGGGTCGTAAAGACCCATGCAAAGGCGCCGCTCGTCATCATGGCGAACTGCAACATCGTCGGGCAATGGGCAAAGGCCGAAGTGTTCTACGAGCTGCAGCGCAAAGGGCTGATCTGCTGGGGCGGGCTGACGGCCGGCGCCTGGCAATATATCGGCAGTCAGGGCGTCATCCAGGGTACTTACGAGATTTTCATGCGCATCGCCGAACGCCGCTTCGGCGGCGATCTCCATGGCCGATTCGTGCTGACGGCCGGCCTCGGCGGCATGGGCGGGGCGCAGCCGCTCGCCGGCCGCATGGCAGGCGCGGCGATCCTCTGCGTCGACATCGATCCGGAGCGGGCGCGAAAACGCCAGCAGATCGGCTATCTCCAGAAAATCGCTCCCGATCTCGATACCGCGCTTGAAATGATCGATGCGGCGGCGAAGGAGAAGCGGGCGCTGTCCGTCGGCCTCGTCGGCAATGCGGCGGAGGTTTATCCCGAGATCGCTCGGCGCGGCATCGTGCCCGATATCGTCACCGATCAGACCTCGGCGCATGACCTCGTCTATGGCTACGTACCGAAGGGCATGAGCCTTGATCAGGTCAGAGGCCTGCGCGACGACGGCCAGGGGCAATTGATGGCGGCAAGCCGCGCCTCGATCGTTGATCATGTCACCGCGATGCTGGAGTTCCAGAAGAAGGGCTCCGAAGTCTTCGACAATGGCAACCTCATCCGCACGCAGGCGAAAGAGGGCGGTGTCGCCAACGCCTTCGATATTCCGATCTTCACCGAGGCCTATCTCAGGCCGCTCTTTGCCCGGGCGATCGGGCCGTTCCGCTGGATGGCGCTGTCGGGCGAGGAGAGCGATATCGCCCGGATTGACGACCTGCTCATCGAGATGTTTCCCGACAACAAGATCATCACCAATTGGATCCGGCTGGCGCGCGAGCACGTGCCCTTCGAGGGGCTGCCGGCACGCATCGCCTGGCTCGGACATGGCGAACGTACGGCGCTTGCTCTTCGCGTCAATGCGCTGGTGGCGAGCGGTGTGCTGAAAGGTCCCGTCGCCTTCTCCCGCGACCATCTCGATGCCGGCGCCATGGCGCATCCGAATATCATGACCGAGCGGATGAAGGACGGGTCCGACGCGATCGCCGACTGGCCGCTGATCGATGCGATGATGCTCTGCTCCTCGATGGCCGATCTCGTCGTCGTCCATTCCGGCGGCGGCGGCTATGCCGGCTACATGACGAGCTGCGGCGTCACCGTGATCGCCGATGGCACCGATGCCGCCGAAGAACGGCTCGACCACGCGCTCACCAACGACACGGCGCTCGGCGTGATGCGCTATGCCGATGCCGGATATGACGAGGCGCTTGATGAGGTGGCGAGGAAGGACGTGCCCTATCTCAGACTAGATTGATTCAAGGGCGGGCCTTACCTGAAGCATGACGGCGATATCGGCGACGGTCAGCACGAGATGGCCGAGACGGTCGATGCTGATCATGCCTTTCTCCTTGCGAAGTGGTGCGCGACACAGGCCGACATAAAGGCGAGCGCCAGCATGGCAAGGGTGAAGATGACGACGGCTGCCCAGCCTTCGACCGCGAAGAACCAGCCGCCGGCCGAGCCGATGAGGCTGGAGCCGACATAATAGGCCAGCATGTAGATCGATGAAGCGTGCCCCTTGTTGCCGAGGGCAAGCTTGCCGACAAGGCCGCTGGCGATGGAATGGCTCATGAAGAAGCCGGTCGTCAGCACGATGATACCGAGGATGATCGACGGCAGCGACGCGAAGAGCGTCAATGCGCTGCCGGCGGCCGTCAGCGCGAGGCCGAAGAGAAGCACCGGAAAGTGGCCGATCCGGTCTCCCAGCAGGCCGCCGATCGAGGCGGCGCCGATGCCGAAGAGATAGACGGTGAAGATCAAGCCGAGTTCGGTCTGATTGAGGCCGTAAGGCGGCGCCATGAGGCGGAAACCAGCGTAATTGTAGATCGTCACGAAGGAGCCCATCACCAGGAAGGCGATGGCGAAGAGGAAGGGCAGCGCCGGATTTCTGAGATGGCCAAGCCAGGCTCTGGCGTGAAAACGCGGATCGAAACCCGGCCGACGGACGAAATTCTTTGACGGCGGCAGGAGGGCGATAAAGCCGATCGCCGCGGCAAGTCCGATGGCGCCGATCAAGAAGAGCGCCGGGCGCCAGCCAAGATATTCGGCGAAGATGCCTGTCAGCACGCGGCCGGACATGCCGCCGAAGGCCGTGCCGCCGACATAAAGGCCCATGGTGGCGCCGAGGCCGCGGGGATCGATCTCCTCGGCAAGATAGGCCATGGCGACGGCGGGCACGCCGCCGAGAACGAGACCCTGGAGGGCGCGGATGACGAGCAGCAGATGCCAATTCGGGGCGAAAGCCGTAGCAATCGTCAGCAACGCCGCACCGACCAGCGATATCGACATCAGGCTGCGGCGGCCAAGGCCTTCCGAGACGGCGGCGGCGCAGACGATGGCAACCGCCAGGAAACCGGTGGAGAGCGACAGCGACAGCGAGCTTCCGGCCGGGCTGACGGAAAACTCCTGCGATAAGACCGGCAGCAGCGGCTGCACGCAATAGAGCAGCGAGAAGGTGGAAAAACCGGAGAGAAAGAGCGCCAGGCTGGCGCGGCGATAGGCGCCTGTGCCGCGCGTCAGGTAATGCTTTTCTCCTGCGATCACGGTTTTCACGGTTCGCGCTGGCGGCGGCATATCTTCATTCTGGTGGGCGTTCGAATTCATGTGTTAACCCGCTGGATCCCAATAGGGCGGATCCCCGAAGCTCTTCCTCAAGTGATCGGCGATAGCGCGGAGCTTGGCCGAGGGATTTCGGCCCTCGGGATGGGCCAAATAGATGAATTCGGCCTCCGGCCTGTGACCGACATCGATTTCGGCAAGCCGGCCCTCGCGAATGGCCGGGCCGGCGATGAAGGCCGGCAGCAGGGCGATGCCGAGGCCGGCAATCGCGGCATCGCGCAGCATGTCGCCATTGTTGATGCCGAGCGCCAGTTTGGCGCGGACGACGACCGCCCCCTCCGGGGTCTCGAAGCGCCAGTCGGCAACGCCGCGATTGGTATAGAAGACGCCGCGATGGCGGTTCAGATCGGCGAGCGACGATGGCGTTCCCTCGCGGGCGAGATAATCCGGCGAAGCGCAGAGAAGCCGGCGGCTGCGGGTGAGCTTCCAGGCGACCAGTCGGCTGTCGGCGATCGGGCCGTTGCGGATGATGGCGTCGTAGCCGTCCGAGGCCGCATCGACGCGGCGGTCATCGATGTCGAGCGTCAACTCGATGTCGGGATGGTCGGCAAGAAAGGGGTAGAGCGCCGGGCCGAGATGCATGCGGCCGAACGTGACCGGGGCGGCGATGCGGATCGGGCCGGACAGCGTGCCGCGCCGCTCGGCCATGTCGGCGGCGGCCTCGTCAATCTCACGCACGATGCGCGCGGCGCGCTCGAGAAATGCAGATCCGTCCTCCGTCAAGGTGAGCTTGCGGGTCGTTCGGTGCAGCAGGACGCCGCCCAACGACTTCTCCAATTCCGCCAGCCTTTCGCTGACGACGGACTTGGAGAGCCGCAGCCTCCTGGCCGCCTCGCTGACCGAGCCTGCCTCCGCCACGGCGACGAAAGCCGCAATGCCTTCTATCCTGATCATCGTTCGGTATTTCCGAATTCGAGTTCCTTAATCTGGAGACTAACCCGAACGAAATGAACATGCCATCTTCTGGTCAACGAAAGGGACGGCAGGGGCCGCCTCGGATCAACAACAGGAGATGGAACCATGAACCGCTTAAACAACAAGGTCGCGATCGTTACCGGCGCAAGCTCCGGCATCGGCCGCGTCACGGCAAAGCTCTTTGCGGCCGAAGGTGCGAAGGTCGTCGTCGGCGCCCGTCGCGAGCGTGAACTCGACAGCCTGGTCGCGGAGATCGAGGCAGAAGGCGGCAAAGCCATTGCCGTTGCAGGCGACGTCCGCTCGGAAGATTATCATAAGGCGCTGGTCGCGGCTGCCGTCACCAACTACGGCAAGCTCGATATCGCCTTCAACAATGCCGGCATCATCGGCGAAGCTGGGCCGAGCACCGGTATCTCGGAAGCAGGCTTCAGCGAGGCACTGGCCGTCAATCTGACCGCCTCCTTTCTCGCTGCCAAGCATCAGATCGTCGCGATGACGAACAATGGCGGCGGCTCCGTGATCTTCACCTCGACCTTCGTCGGCTACAGCTTCGCCTTTCCCGGCATTGCCGCCTATGCCGCCAGCAAATCCGGCCTGATCGGCCTGACGCAGGCGCTGGCCGCCGAGTTCGGACCGCAGGGCGTGCGCGTCAACGCCATCCTGCCGGGCGCCGTCGATACCGACATGTACCGCGACGTGAACAATACGCCCGACAAGCAGGCCGCCATCACCAATATGCACGCGCTGAAACGCGTCGCGACACCGGATGAAGTCGCCCGCTCGGTACTCTACCTCGCCTCCGACGATGCGAGCTTCGTCACCGGTACGGCCTCGCTGGTCGACGGCGGCATCTCGATCACCCGCAGTTGAGACCGGGCTGCCGCCATCGACCAGGGTCGGGCGCGGAAAGACCCCTCCCCCTTGTGGGGAGGGGTTGGGGAGGGGTCCTCGCCGACGCAACCAGTCGCCCGTCTCGAGCAGATCCGATACCTGTCGTCCGCGCGATTGCATGTTCTCCGCCAAAGGCTTAGGGTCGAGGCCGGTCAGAAAAGCGACGGGTACAAGACCATGGCTCTCAGCGGCAAACGCATCCTCCTCATCATCTCGGGCGGCATCGCCGCCTATAAGAGCCTGGATCTGATCCGCCGGCTGCGGGAGCGCGGCGCGAGCGTGCGTCCGGTCATGACCAAGGGGGCGCAGGAATTCGTCACGCCGCTTGCCGTCGGCGCTCTGGCTGCCGACCACGTCTTTGTCGATCTGTTTTCGCGGCAGGACGAACAGGATGTCGGCCATATCAGGCTGGCGCGCGACTGCGACCTCGTGCTGATTGCCCCCGCCAGCGCCGACCTGATGGCGAAGATGGCGAACGGCCTAGCCGACGATCTCGCCTCGACCGTGCTTCTCGCGACCGACAGGCCGGTGCTGGCCGCACCAGCGATGAACCCCAGAATGTGGGCGCATCCGGCGACACGGCGCAATGCGGCGAGACTCAGGGACGACGGCGTGCGTTTCGTCGGACCGATGGCCGGCGAGATGGCTGAGAGCCGGGAGGCGGGGCTCGGCCGGATGGCGGAGCCGCTGGCGATCGTCGCGGCGGCCGACACCATGCTCGAGGAGGGGGAAAAGCCGCTGAAAGGACGCAAGGCGATCGTCACCTCGGGACCGACCCATGAGCCGATCGATCCGGTGCGCTATATCGCCAACCGCTCCTCCGGCCGGCAGGGGCACGCGATCGCCGCAGCCCTGGCGAAGCTCGGAGCCGACGTGACGCTGGTCTCCGGGCCGGTGTCGATCGCCGACCCGATCGGCACCAATGTTGTCCATGTCGAGCGGGCCGAGGAGATGCGCGATGCCGTGCTGGCGGCGCTGCCGGCCGATATCGCCGTGATGGTGGCGGCGGTGGCAGACTGGCGGGTGGCCTCGGCCGCCGACCAGAAACTGAAGAAACATCCGGGTGAATCCATTCCGACGCTGGCGCTGACCGAGAACCCAGACATCTTGAAGACCCTCGGACATCACACGATGCGACCGAGGCTGGTGATCGGCTTTGCCGCCGAGACGCAGGACGTGGAAAGCAATGCCAAGGCGAAGCTCGAGCGAAAGGGCGCCGACCTGATCGTCGCCAATGACGTTTCTCCTGCGACCGGCATCATGGGCGGCAGCCGCAACAGCGTCAAACTCATTCGCCACGACGGCGTCGAGCAATGGCCAGACCTGACGAAGGAAGAGGTCGCCGAAAGGCTGGCGGCGCTGATCACCGAACGCTTCCGCGCATAATCCCTCATCGAAAATCGATCCCGTTTTTCGGAAAGGATTATGCCGAGACAGCCATGCGTTGCGATTTGGCTTTGCTCGGCTTTTCCGGCCGGAATTCCGCGACATCGATACTGTTTTTGCCGACGATGACGGCGCTGCCATCAGGAATCTCCGCCCAGGCGTCGACATCGTCGTTCAACGGTTCGGAGACCAGGCAGTAGCCGGCACCGACGGGCGAGGCATAGAGCGTCGGCGCCTTGCGATCCGTGGCATAGCGGATCGCATAGAGCGACTTGCCGTCGGAGAAGGCGGCGGTAAAGCGCAGCAGGATCGAGCCGATGGTGTTTTCGGCCAGATCCTCGACGAAACCAATCATGTCAGCCATAGCGGCGATCGGCGCCTCGCGCAGGCCGAATTGCAGCGCCAGCAAGAACATCAGCTCGGAATCGGTCGTGCCGCTGCGGGCATTGAACAGCTCGTCGTCAAGCGTCGCCTCCATCGGCCGGCGCAAGCGCTCGAAGCCCGATATCTGGCCGTTGTGCATGAATGACCAAGTATCGTGGGTAAAGGGATGGCAATTGTCCCGGCGCGTGCCGCCGCCGGTGGCGGCGCGGACATGGGCGAGGAAGAGCGGCGAGCGGATCTGCCGCGCCAGGCTCTTGAGATTGCAATCCGACCAGGCCGGCAGGATATCGCGGTAGCGGCCGGGCTCGGGCCTGTCGCCATACCAGGCGATGCCGAAGCCGTCGCCATTGGTCGCCGTCTTGGCGCGGGTGGCGCAATGGGACTGCTCGATCAGCGAATGGGCGGGCGAGGATACCAGCTCCTCAAGGTAGAGAGGGTCTCCGCGATAGGCTGCCCAGCGACACATGGCTCTTTTGCTCCGGAACCCGCGGCATCGGCGGGCATGCTCTAAATTGTCGAACGCCACGGCTAATAACAGCTTAACGCGCGACTGATTTGCAGGCCGATCATGACGGTTTGGTGACCGAGTGGAACTTCAAATTCGGCAAAAGCCTGTGTTCTTTTGTGAACGCGGGTCCGACCCAGGTGGATGTCTCGAGTGCAATTTCTTCTTGCATCTGGCGCGAATCGTCCTACCTTTTCCCTATCAGCAACAGAACGAAAGGAAGGTGATCCAATGTCTAATGAGATTTCGGACCTCGTATCGGGCATGGAAGTGGTGATGAAAGCGAGGCAGCCCTCGCTCTAAGACCCGCCTTCCTGGGGCTGCTTTGACAGTCAAGGCCAGTTCGAGGCCAAACTCATGGAAAGGGTCGCCGAGGCGGCCCTTTTTTGTTGCCTGAGTTTCCGACATTGACGCATGATCGGAATTCTTCTACTCATAAAGTCATCTGATGACTTTATGAGTAGAAGATGCAGGCGCTCAGCAAGACCAATCTCGCCGATGAGGCGATCGAGGCAATCCGCAGCGACATTGTCGGCAAGCGCTGGGCAGTCGGCGACAAGCTGCCGAACGAGGCCTCGTTGTCGGCCATGCTCTCCGTCAGCCGCGGCACGGTGCGCGAGGCAGTGCGGGTTCTTGTCTCCCAGGGTTATCTCGAAACCCGGCAGGGGTCGGGCACCTATGTGCGTTCGACCAGCGACGCCGGCCGGCCGCTGACCATGGCGCGGCGCGCCAGCCTGCGCGATCAATTCGAAGCGCGCTTAGCACTCGATGTCGAGGCGGCACGACTGACAGCAATGCGCAAGACGCCGGAGACGATTGCCGAGCTGCGCCGGCTGCTGAACGAACGCGGCAGTTACGCCGACGGCGATGAAGCCGCCTTCATCGAACGGGACCTCGCCTTCCACAAGGCGGTCATCGCTGCTTCCGGCAATCGGGCGATGATCGAGATCTACGATTTCTTCTCGGCTTCGATCGCCGACACGATTGCGGCGACGCTCGGCAAGGATATTCCCGAACCCGACATGCAGGCGCATGTCGATATCGTCGATGCGATCGACACCGGCGATCCCGGACAGGCGGATGCGGCGGTGCGCCGATTCATGGCGCCCGTTCTTGCTGCACTCGATCGGATGATCCTGTCATGAACACGCCTTCCAACAATGCCGCCATCACGCTTGACGTGGCCGACGAATGGCTGATCGATGCCGAGGCAGGCAGCTTTCCCGCCCCGCAGGCAGTGCCGGTATGGGATGGAGCAGACAGTTTGCTGCTCGGCGCCAGCCTCGTGCTGATCGCTTTCAACCTGCGCCCGGTCTTTTCGAGCGCCTCGGCGCTGCTGCCGGAGATCCGCTCCGAACTCGGGCTGAGCGCGCTTGGCGCCAGTCTGCTGACGACGCTTCCGGTCGTCTGCCTCGGCGTCTTCTCGCCGCTTGCGCCTCGTCTTGCCCAGCGCATCGGAACCGAACGCACACTGCTCGGCGTTGTCCTGCTGCTTGCGCTCGGCACAGCCATGCGCGGGCTTTCCTCCGTGCCGCTGCTCTTTATCGGCACGGCCCTTGCCGGTGCCTGCATCGCCGTCGGCAACGTGTTGCTGCCGGGACTGGTGAAGCGGGACTTCCCCACGCGCGCCGCGCTGATGACCGGCTTTTATACGATGGCGCTCTGCGCAGGTGCTGCCAGTGCGGCCGGGCTGACGCTGCCGATCGAACATGCGCTCGGCGGCTCTCTCCAAGGCGCGCTCGCCGCCTGGGCGCTGCCGGCGCTCGCCGTCGGCCTCATCTGGTTGCCGCAGGTCCTTCGCGGCGGTGCCGAAGCAAGGCGAAACGGCTTTCGCGTCGACGGACTCTGGCGGGACCGGCTGGCCTGGCAGGTGACGCTGTTCATGGGGCTGCAATCGGCGCTTGCCTACTGCGTCTTCGGCTGGCTGGTTCCCATCCTGCGCGAACGCGGGCTCGACGGCGTCACGGCCGGGGCGATCGTTTCGCTCTCGGTGATGGTGCAGGCGGCCTCCTGCCTCGTTGTGCCGCATATCGCCGTGCGCGGCCGCGATCAGCGATTGATCAATGCCGGCCTCTGCGGCGTCGCCGTCACCGCTCTGCTCGGGCTGCTCTTTGCGCCGCTTTCGAGCGTCTGGCTGTGGGCGGTGCTGCAGGGCATCGGCCAGGGCGGACTGATCGCGGCCGCCATGACGACGATCGTGCTGCGCTCGCGCGATCCCGATGTGGCCGCCCATCTCTCCGGCATGGCGCAATGCGTCGGCTATCTGCTCGCCGCAATCGGCCCGCTGATCGTCGGCCTCATCCGTGGCTGGACCGGAAGCTTTTCCTGGTGCGCGGTTCTGTTCATCGCGCTCGGGCTGGGGGCCGCGATCAACGGCTGGAGGGCCGGCCGAGCGCTGGAGGTGAATGTGCACGCGGTCGAGAAAGTCTAGCCCCACCTGTCCATCACCATCTCTTGATGCCGGTCGTCAGCCGCGGATGCTACGCTATCTCAGCCTGCATCCGCCCGGAGGACAAATCGTGCGCATACGAACCCTGTTTCTGCTCACCGCGTTGATGGCGTCGCTGGGGCCTGCCCTTTCCCCAGCGCAGGAAAGCGGCGGGCGCCAGGCAAATGTCGAGCGCAGTGCGCGCGACGGCGTGCTGAAGCTGCTGCCGGCCGACTCCGTCACGGAGCACGAGTTGACGGTCGACGGCCGGAAGATCGCCTACACCGCGACCGCCGGCACTCTCGATCTCTTCGGTCAGGACGGAGCGCAAACCGGCGCGATCTTCTACACCGCCTATGTCGCCAGCGGTGGCGGGTCGGATCGGCCGCTGACCTTTGCCTTCAACGGCGGGCCGGGCGCAGCCTCCGCCTTTCTGCATCTCGGGCTGGTCGGGCCCAAAGTGCTCGATTTCGGGCCGCAGGCACGTGACGGCGCCCATGCGAAACTCGTCGATAACGAGCAAAGCTGGCTCGATTTTACCGATCTCGTGCTGATCGATCCGATCGGGACCGGCTGGAGCCGGACGGCGAAGGCGGACGACGCCTCCAACTATTACAACGTCAACTCGGATGCCCAGAGCATCGCCAAGGCGATCGCGCTCTATGTCGCGCATAATAATCGTTCCAACTCGCCGAAATATCTGCTCGGCGAAAGCTATGGCGGTTTCCGCGCCGCCAAGGTCGCCTCCGCCCTGCAGGAAAGCCAGGGCATCGTCGTCGCCGGCGCCGTGATGCTCTCGCCGCTGCTCGAAGGGCAGCTGATGTTCAATGCCGACCAGTTCGCGCTCGGCGCGGCGCTCGAGCTACCATCGCTGGCTGCGGCCGAACTCGACCGGCAAAATGGCTTTACCGAGGAGAAGCAGAGGCAAGCGGAGCGTTTCGCGCTCGGCGACTATTTGACGACGCTCGCCGGCCCGCCGCCGACGGGCGCCGATGCCGCAGCCTTCTATGGCAGAATCGCCGGGCTAACCGGCATTCCGCAGGATATCGTCGCCCGCAATCGCGGTTTCCTCGGCAATTCCTTCGTCAAGCACTCGGACGGCGGCGGCCAGGTGGCAAGCCCCTACGATGCTTCCTTCGCGGCGCCCGATCCCTATCCGGAATCCGATTACGACCGCGGCGATGACGCCATCCTCGATGGCTTCACGCGCGCCTATGGCGGCGCCTTCGCCGATTATGCCCGTAACGAGCTCGGCTTCAAAACCGAAATGACCTATTCGCTGCTCGACAGCGACATCAGCCGGCGCTGGGACTGGGGCGGCGGCCGCGGCGGGTCACGCCTCCAGGCGAGCGCCACCGACGACATCAGGCAGCTGCTCGCTTCGAACGCGGCCTTCCATCTGCTGATCGCACATGGCTACAGCGATCTGGTGACGCCGTACAGCGTCAGCCGCTATGTGGTCGACCACCTGCCGCCATCGCTCGCCAGTGTCCGTGTCGGGCTGAAACTCTACCATGGCGGCCATATGTTCTACACAAGTGCCGATGAACGGGCCGCCTTTACGGCGGATGCCAAGACCTTCTATGCCGCCCGCCCGGCCGCACAGCCGGCGGATTGAGGAGTTGCCGATGCATATAACGGGAGGATGTCATTGCGGCGCGATCCGCTATCAGGCGGAAATCGACGCGGAGCGGGTTTCGATCTGCCATTGCACCGATTGCCAGCGGCTGACGGGCTCGGCCTACCGCGTCACCGCGCCGGCGCAACCGGAAAGCTTCACGCTTGTTTCGGGTGAACCGCGCAGCTATCCGAAACATGGCGACAGCGGCGCCCTCAGCCGGCAATTCTTCTGTGCGAATTGCGGATCACCGCTCTATCGAACCGATGGCGAAGGCGGCTCGATCGGTATCCGTCTCGGCAGCATCGACCAGCGGCGGGACCTGACGCCAAAGAAACAGATATGGTGCCGGTCGGCTCTGGCCTGGGCGGAAAATATTCAGCCGCTGCCGCGGTTTGATGGCGAGGACTAGCTAGCCGAAGGAGGTTGCGAGGGCCCAACTATAACCGGCAAGGAACGCTGGGGTCTAAGGTTATCCATCGAGTTGATCTCAGCGCGAGAGAAGTTTCGCAATAAGGTTAGTAACTCAGAGCTAATTGACCATCTTTGAACCATGTCATCCTATTCTACGTTGTCGAGTCCCTCCGGCCGGCGGCACGGGTAGTGCAAAATGCCCCGCAATTTGCGGGGCATTTTGCTTGTTGGCCGGCTGCCTCGACATGGAGCGAGGCAAGATGTCGATCGGCAAACGCCGCCAAGACCCGGGCGTCAGGCCTCGATAATGTAGACGATCGTCAAAGCATTCGGATCGACGATAACGATCCGGCCATCCGCAAGGATGAAGAAGCGATAGCCTTCATACTGCGGAACGATCTTCACGATGCGCGGCGGCAGTGGTTCGAGCCGCACCTTCTTCGGGATTTTCACCCCGAGGGAGACCGTGAAGTCAACCTCCTTCACCGGCGCTACATGGACCTCCTTCACCACCGACCGAATTTCGGTCTGCTGTTCGACCGAGATGTTGACGTTGGTTTCGGACGAGCTCTTGTTTGTCGTCGCATTCTGGTCGGTCGACTGCTTCGTCGCATCGCCGCCCTGCGTGGTGGTGCTTTTTGCCCCTGAGGTGGCCCCGCCGCTGGTCTCGGTGCTGCCGGATTTGGCGGTGGGCTTCTGTTCGGTGGTGGTGCCACCGCCGGCGTCTTGCGATCCGGATTTAGTTTCCGTTGAAGCCTTACCGGAAGCAGTTCCGCTCGTCGAGCTATCGGTCGCAGGCTGCTCGGCCCTCTTCTGGGTGTCCGAACTGCCGGACTTCTGCTGCGATGACTGAGCCTTGCCCTGTGGGCAGGCTCCCGAAGCGTCGGGGGTGCAGTCGGTGCCGGTCTTGCCGGAGCCCGCCTGCGAACCGGAGTCCGTGCTCTGGGAACCGGATTGGGCTTGATTGCCGCTCTTGGTGTCCTGCTGGGCTACAGCCGGCAGTGTCGCCAGCGGCGATACGCTGAGTGACAGTGCTGCCACGAGCATGGCAAAATGGTTGCTTTTCATAATTCATTCTCCAACGTTCGAACACGCCCTGCAGTCCGCATTCCAATGCGCCACATGCATGCCCTGATTATTTGGAAGGGGCGGCGGGAGCTGCCCTTCGGTCACTGAAGGACCTGGATCACCTTCCGGGAGGAAGGTTCGACGATCACACGCTCATCGTTGACGATCGCGTATGCATATTTCGGATCATCGGGAACCGGCGTCACGACGACGGTCTCCGGCAGAGGCTGTCCGACGACGACCTTTTCCTTCACGACGACGCGCTTGGTCGGGGCGGGAGCCTGTTGAACATAGGTGACGACCTTCTGCGGCGGCGGATCGATGACGCTGCCCGCAACACCGCCGACAATGCCGCCAACCGCCGCGCCCACCGGGCCGCCGACAACTGCACCCGCTGCAGCGCCACCTGCAGCACCAGTCACCGTAGATGACTGAGCGAAGGCAGACGTCGATGCCAATAGAATACTAGCGGCAATTCCTACTGCTTTGATATCCATGTGTTTTCCTCCTTTGATGCGGTTGATTCCGCTGGAGGGTCAAACCTGAAACCGGAACAAGTGTTCCGGCACCGGGACTTCGTGCCGTGGACGTTGTCGGACTTTAGTCCTAGCCCGCAAGTACAGTCCATTACTGCGTCGGGAAGCGGCTTAGCATCCGGTCGTGGACGTTCTCCCCGCCCACGATCAGCGCGGCAACCGAGATGACTCTGTCACGGTCTGCGGCTTTTGTGATATAGCCTTCGAGTAGTACGACAGGGCCGAGCATCCTGATCTCGATGGCGCTGCTGTCGATGTCCGGATCGGCAGAAAGGGCTGCTTTGATCGTTGCGATGATCGAGGCAGAGCGATGACCTTCCGAGCAACGCTCCTCATGATTGTTGGCGCCGAACTTCATATCCTCCTCCTGATACACCCCTCCGCGGACCTTCACGTTATTTGAATCAGTATATGCGCAGCCCGTCCTGAGACGGCCAGTCCGACTTAGGTCCGTCTTTCCGTCGGCACGATCAGGCTAGGTTTCCTCATCCCTGCTGAAAGGAGAGAGGTTTTAGCGATGTTGCCGTATTCAGTCAGAACTTCGCTGGTGAAGCGTTGTCGACCCATGTCGGGCGTCGCTTTTTGAGAGTAAAGGGGCTCTTCATGCAAACGATTGGATAGTGGATTGGCATAGAAGCGAAGCTTCGCCCTTCCTATGCTTGCAACGAGCGGTCAAGAAAAGAATGGTTGATCCGATCGCTTGGCAAGGTTGCCGGAGCCCTTGTCGCGGTATGGCCGACAGTGACGGATGGCGTTTCCTGGTTCATCACATAGGTTTTGACCTCGCCAGGAACGACAAGCGTCGCAGTCTGCGCGACCGCAACTCCCCCAAGTGATAGAAACACCGATACGGCAGAGATGACCAGTATTTTTATGTTATCCTCCGAGGGATCTTGAGTGTCCCGGCAGAGCGCTACCGATAGGATATGGTTCCTCCGCTACACGGAATGCCTGCGGGCATGTCGCTCCCGGATAGCCGGCGCGCGTCAGTTTCCCGGCCTTTGCCCGCTACAACCTGCCGCTGCTCGACGGCGTCGTGGAGATCGTATCGGCCGACATGATGGTGGAGGAGCGCAGCGGCGCGCCTTATTTCGCCGCGACCGTCGTGATCGACCAGAGCGAGCTTGCCAAGCTGGACGGCCGCAAACTCCTGCCCGGCATGTCGAGCGAGACAATGATCCGGACGGGTGCCCGCACCGTGCTTTCTTACCTCGCCGAGCCGATCACACAGAACTTCCGCCGGGCGATGCGGGAAAAATAGCCGCAGCCCGCACGCTTCCCAAAATCCCGATCACGCCGCCTTCGCGGCGTGATATTCCTTGATGGCGACCATCTTGATCGCCGGGTAACGCTCCGCCTCGTAGCGTAGCGAGAAGGCATCCTGGGCGAGGAAGACCGGATCGCCGTCGAGATCGCGGGCAATATCCCCGCGCTTGACGGTGAGGAACTTGTCGAGATCGGCCGGCTGATCGGCGGAGATCCAGCGGCAGACGGAGAAACGCGACATTTCGAAGGAGACCGGCAGGCCATATTCCGCCATCAGCCGCTCCTTCAGGACATCGAGCTGCAGGGCGCCGACGACGCCGACGATCGCTGGCGAACCGTCTTCCGGCGAGAACAGCTGGACGACGCCTTCCTCGGCCATCTGCTGCAGCGCTTCCTTGAGCTTCTTCGCCTTCATCGCATCTTCGAGACGCACGCGGCGCAGAATTTCCGGCGAGAAGTTCGGCACGCCTTGGAAGACCAGCGATTCCCCTTCGGTCAGCGTATCGCCGATGCGGAGCGTCCCGTGGTTGGGGATGCCGACGACATCGCCGGCATAGGCCGTGTCGGCGAGCTGGCGCTGCGAGGCGAAGAAGAATTGCGGCGCCGTCAGGCCGAGCTGCTTGCCGGTGCGGGCGAGCCTCGCCTTCATGCCGCGTTCGAGCTTACCCGAGCAGATGCGGGCAAAGGCGATGCGGTCACGGTGGTTCGGATCCATGTTGGCCTGAATCTTGAAGACGAAGGCTGTCATCTTGTCGTCGGTCGCATGCACGGTCCTGGTGTCGGCGACCTGGTCGCGCGGCGGCGGCGCGAATTCACCGAGCGCGTTGATAAGGTCGCGAACGCCGTAATTGCGCAGCGCCGAGCCGAAGAAGACGGGCGTCATATGGCCTTCGAGGAAAGAATCGCGGTCGAAGGGGCGGCAGGCCTCGATGGCAAGCTCGGTCTCGTCGATAAAGGCCTGGCGCTCATTTTCCGGCAGCCTGTCGGCGACGGCTTGCGGGCCGTTGACCGGCGTCGTCTCGACTTCGGTGTCGGAACCGCGGGCGGTGCTGTTGGCGAGATGATAAGAACCGCAGAAGGTCTTCGAACGGCCGATCGGCCAGGTGATCGGCGCCGTATCCAGCGCCAGCTTCTCTTCGACCTCGTCGAGGATCTCGAAGGGATCGCGGCTCTCGCGGTCCATCTTGTTGATGAAGGTGATGATCGGGATATCGCGCATGCGGCAGACTTCGAAGAGCTTTAGCGTGCGCGGCTCGATACCCTTGGCGGCATCGATGACCATGACGGCGGCGTCGACGGCCGTCAGCGTACGATAGGTGTCGTCGGCGAAATCCTCGTGGCCTGGTGTGTCGAGGATGTTGAAGACATTGTCGTTATATTCGAAGGTCATCACCGAGGTGACGACCGAGATGCCGCGCTCACGCTCGATCTTCATCCAGTCGGAGCGCGTCTGCATGCGGTCCTTCTTTGCCTTGACTTCGCCGGCAAGCTGGATGGCGCCGCCGAACAGCAGCAGCTTCTCGGTGAGCGTCGTCTTACCCGCGTCCGGGTGGGCGATAATAGCGAATGTGCGGCGGCGGGAGACCGCCTCGGCGAGGCTTTCGGCCATGATGTGAATCCTGTGGAATTGCCGCTTAACTAGCGATTAAAGGCCGCGATTGCAATTGACCCCGGCCGCTCACGCGCAAAGTAATGGGCCATGACCATTCATCACGATCTCAGCCCGACGCTGAACCTCATCCGCCTGGCCAATGGCGAGGGCCTCGACCTGCCCGCCTATGAAAGCAAAGGGGCGGCCGGCATGGACCTGCGCGCCGCCGTCGCCGACGGCGAACCGCTGACGCTCTCGCCCGGCAAGCGGACGCTGGTGCCGACCGGCTTCATCTTCGAAATCCCCGAAGGGTTCGAAGGACAGGTGCGGCCGCGCTCCGGCCTTGCCTTCAAACACGGCATCACCTGCCTGAATTCGCCCGGCACCGTCGACAGCGACTATCGCGGCGAGGTGAAGGTGCTCCTCGCCAATCTCGGCGAGGAAGCCTTCACCATCGAGCGCGGCATGCGCATCGCCCAGATGGTGATCGCGCCGGTGACAAGGGCGCGGATTTTGGAGATCACCGAAGCGAGCGAGACCATACGAGGCGCAGGCGGCTTCGGCTCCACCGGCGTTTGATCAACGGTTCGAATGAAGCAGCCGAACGGTTGATGAGCAGCGTTGTGGGGGCGCTTATGCTATTCAAGAAAGCGCGATGGGGCGTAGTGATGGGTCTAGCGGCAGCGCTGATTGCGACGCCGGCGCTTGCGATCGATTCAACAAAGCTTCAGTCAATTCGCTCATCTTTGTCTGTGGAAGAGATCGTGGCTTTTGCCATGGCGAAGTCGACAGCGCCGATTCTCGACATCGACAAAACAATCGAGATGAACATCATCCTCAATGCAAAGGGTATGGAGCGGAGCGATGTTCAAGATTTGCAGCTCGAGTTTTTGCGCGTGTTTTTTGGGCTCATGGCTTACACAGACGTTCGTCTCAATTTCGACGCGAGCCATTCGATCGACTACTCAGTTGGATCGCCATATACCCCTTTTGGCAATCAAAACCAGCCGTCAAACACCCAGACCGTCGAAGTGTTCGTTGATCGTGATGCGCTCAAGCTTGCAAAATTGGGCCAAATAGCAGTCCACGACATAGACACGCTTCGAAGCAAGCCGGACTCATTAGAATGTTACCATGAGCGCCGGAAAGGATATCCGGTTATCAACGTGATCGTCGACCGCGATATCAATCCGGTAGGCTGCCTTTACACGGTTCTGCTGCAGTCGATCGGACTTGAGGGACCTTTCGGTGGGGTTGCAGCAACATATCGCGCCGGAGACGTTCCGGGCTTCAGGCGCAATGGCGAAATGGCGGCAGCATATGCCATTCATGAGTGCCGATCCCTTATCGGTGGAAAAGATCCGTTTGAGAAATGCCTGCGCGATGTTCTGGACGCCGGCAAATGGTGAGCGCCTAAGCGCGTCCATCACGAAGACTTCCCTTTTTCAGCTTTCGTTGATGGCGACTTGAGGGCCGCCCGGACTATATCTATTTCCCACGTGAAAGCGGCGGCAGACGGCGTTTGACGGGCGACGACTTGATCATCGAGGTGTTGGTCTCTGCCCGTTCGGCAACCTTGTCGAGGATGCCGTCGAGCTCGGTCATCGAGCGCACCACCAGACGGGCGATGAAACAATCCTCGCCCGTCACCTTGTCGCATTCGACGATCTCGGGAATTTCCTGAATGAGGCGCTCGACGATGTGCAGCTGTCCTGGCAGCGGCCGCACGCGGATGATCGCCTGCAGCGGATAACCGACGGCGGCCGGATCGAGATCGATTGTGAAGGCCTTGATGACGCCGCGCTCCTCCAGCCGGCGCAGACGCTCGGCGGCACTGGGCGAGGAGAGGCCCACCTGCTGTGCCAGCTCCTTCAGCGAGATGCGGGCATTGCCGGCCAGCGCTTCGAGAATGGTCTGATCGATTTCATCAAGCATCTGGGCGCCGTTAGGCATCAGCGTTTCCTTTCCTTTTATTATTAGGCAATATCGGGGAAATTCATTCCTATCTTTATATAATTTCGCGTAGGGCCGCAATATTATCACCTCAGCAAAAACGGAGGCGATCATGAGCAGCGATATCAAAAGAGGTTCGGTGGAAATGACGGCAGCGATGCTGATCTCGGGGACGATCGGCTGGTTCGTCGTCATGTCGGGTCAACCGGTCAGCGGCGTGGTCTTCTGGCGCTGCCTGTTCGGCGCGCTGACGCTGCTCGTCATCTGCGGCGCCCTCGGGCTGCTGCGGCCCGGCATCATCACGCTGCGCGCCTTCGGCATCGCGGTTTTCGGCGGCGTCGCCATCGTCGTCAACTGGCTGCTGCTCTTCGCCTCCTATTCGCATGCGACGATCTCGATCGCCACGACCGTCTACAACACCCAGCCCTTCATGCTGCTGGTGCTCGGGGCGCTGTTCCTCGGCGAGAAGATCACCGCCGCCAAGCTGTTCTGGCTGACGCTCGCCTTTGCCGGCATGGCGGCCATCGTCGAAGCGAAACCTGAGGCCGGCGGGGCATCGGACGGCTACGGCCTCGGCATCCTGATGGCGCTGGGTGCGGCCTTCTTCTACGCGCTGGCAGCCCTTGCCGCGAAATGGCTGAAAGGAACGCCGCCGCATCTGATCGCGCTGATCCAGGTCGCAACCGGCATGCTGATGCTGGCGCCGATGACGACGTTTTCGCAGCTTCCCGGCGATGCCGGCGGCTGGGCGATCCTGGTGACGATCGGCGTCGTCCATACCGGGCTGATGTATGTGCTGCTCTACGGTGCGATCCAGCGGCTGCCGACTCATCTGACCGGGGCGCTGTCCTTCCTCTATCCGATCGCCGCGATCCTCGTCGACCGGCTGGCCTTCGGCCACGCGCTGCAGCCGATGCAGATCGCAGGCGCTGCAATCATCCTGCTTGCCGCCGCCGGCATGAACCTCGGCTGGAGCCCAAGATGGCTGCGGCCGAGGGCGCTTCAGGGCTGAGGTATCGGCAGGCACGCGGCGGCAGGCATTCCTTCTGGTGATGCATCCATCAGCGCCGGTGGATTGATGGCACGGCCCAGCGGATATAAAACGGCGGGGAAGAGGAGCCACCCCATGAGCTTTGCCGCCTTGCTTGCCTATGCCGGAGCGTTGTTCATCGCCGCGGCCATTCCCGGCCCCGGCATCACCGCCATCGTAGCGCGTGCGCTCGGCTCGAATTTCCGCGAGACCTTCTTCATGGGCCTCGGCCTGGTGCTCGGCGATATGACCTATCTCACAGCGGTCATTCTGGGCCTGGCTTTCGTCGCGCAGACCTTCGCGGAAGTCTTCCTCATCATCAAGGTCGCCGGCGCTCTTTATCTCGGCTACATCGCCTGGAAACTGTGGACGGCAGGGCTGCTGCCGCAGGATATTGCCGCGAAAAAATCCGGCAATGTCGGCCTGTCCTTCCTCTCCGGCCTGCTGGTGACGCTGGGCAACCCGAAGACGATGCTGTTTTATGTCGCACTGGCGCCGACGCTGATCGATATCGGCAATATCACCCTGCGCGACTATGCGCTTCTGCTCGCCGTCACCTTCGTGGTGCTGATCACCGTGCTGGTGCCCTATATGCTGCTTGCCGCGCGCGCCCGCACGATGCTGAAACAGCCGCGCGCCCTGCGGGCGCTGAACCGGGTTGCAGCCGGCATCCTTGCGGGCACGGCGGCGTTCATCGCGACGCGGGCAGCCTGAAATAAACATCCGCCAAGAGGCGGTTTTCAAAGCTTATTTTCTCTCCGCCACCCCCGCCCGGCGCGAACGCGCTCTGGTCTCATTCCGTCTTTGACCCTATTCTCCTCCTCGATTTCAGGGAATGAAGTCCAAAGGGAGAGAACCATGTCGCACAAACCCGGCCGCGGCCGCATCTATTCCTCGATCACCGAGACCATCGGCGACACGCCGCTGGTGCGCTTCGACAAGCTGGCGCGGGAAAAGGGCGTGGTGGCAAACCTGATCGGCAAGCTCGAATTCTTCAATCCGATCGCATCCGTCAAGGACCGCATCGGTGTGGCAATGATCGAAAGCCTGGAATCGCAAGGCAAGATCACATCAGGCAAGACGGTGCTGATCGAGCCGACCTCGGGCAATACCGGCATCGCACTCGCCTTTGCCGCCGCCGCCAAGGGATACCGGCTGATCCTCACCATGCCCGAGACCATGTCGGTCGAACGCCGCAAGATGCTGGCGCTGCTCGGAGCCGAGCTGGTGCTGACGGAAGGGTCGAAGGGCATGAAGGGCGCCATCGCCAAGGCCGAGGAGCTCGCCGCCTCCCTTCCCGACGCCATCATTCCGCAGCAGTTCGAAAACCCGGCCAATCCCGAGATTCACCGCAAGACGACGGCCGAGGAAATCTGGAACGATACCGACGGCACGGTCGATATCGTCGTCTCGGGCATCGGCACCGGCGGCACGATCACCGGCGTCGGCCAGGTGCTGAAGAGCCACAAGCCCGAGATCCAGATCATCGCCGTCGAGCCTGCCGATTCGCCGGTGCTCTCAGGCGGTAATCCCGGCCCGCACAAGATCCAGGGAATCGGCGCCGGCTTCGCGCCGAAGATCCTCGATACCGGCATCTATGACGAGGTCGTGACCGTCACTAATGACGAGGCCTTCGAACAGGCCCGCCTCATCGCAAGGCTCGAAGGCGTGCCGGTCGGCATCTCCTCCGGCGCGGCGCTGACGGCGGCGATCAAGGTCGGCAGCCGGCCGGAGAATGCCGGCAAGAATATCGTCATCATCATACCGTCTTTTGCGGAACGGTATTTGTCGACGGCGCTGTTTGAGGGGTTGGGGAGCTGAATAGCGAATAGCGAATAGCGAATAGGATGTAACCTGCTTTGCGGCGGGCAAGCCGATTAACTAGTCGCTATTCGCAACTCCCTATTCGCTTGCGCTCAGGCGGCCGCCGTCAACCTCTCGCCGGCGATCCGGTAGGAGATCGCCTCAGCCAGATGCAAACGGCCAACGGTCGGTTTGTCGTCGAGATCGGCCAGCGTGCGGGCGACCTTGAGGACGCGGTGGTAGCCGCGGGCGGAGAATTTCATCTTGTCGGCGGCGTCGCGCAAGAGCTGCAGGCCGCTCGCATCGGGTTCGGCGAGTTTTTCGATCATTGATGTGGAGCAGCGGGCATTGGTGCCGATATCCCTGGCGCCGGCGCGCGCGAAGCGCTCCTGCTGGATCTCGCGGGCGCGGGCGACGCGGCGGGCGACGTCGGCGCTGGACTCGGCCGCCATCGGGCGGATGAGATCGGCGGCGGAGACGGCCGGCACATCGATGCGGATATCGATGCGGTCCATCAGCGGCCCGGAGATGCGGGCCTGGTAATCGCTCATGCAGCGCGGGCCACGGGCGCAGGTGTGGCCGGGCTCACCGGCCATGCCGCAGCGGCAGGGGTTCATCGCCGCGATCAGCTGGAATTTCGCCGGATAGGAGACGCGGTGATTGGCGCGGGCAATGACGCATTCGCCGCCTTCGAGCGGCTGGCGCAGCGCATCGAGCGCCTGCGGCGTGAACTCGGGAAACTCGTCGAGGAAGAGCACGCCGTGATGGGCGAGCGAGGCCTCGCCCGGCCGGGCGCGCAGACCGCCGCCGACAAGGGCGGCCATGGTGGCGGAATGATGCGGGGTGCGGAAGGGCCGGCGATCGGACAGCTTGCCGCCGGTGAGCTGGCCGGCGATCGAATGGACCATCGACACTTCAAGCAGTTCGGCGGGCGAAAGCGGCGGCAGGATCGACGGCAGCCGCGACGCCAGCATCGATTTGCCGGAACCGGGAGGCCCGACCATCAGGAGATTGTGGCCGCCGGCGGCCGCCACCTCGAGCGCACGTTTTGCGCTTTCCTGGCCCTTGATCTCGGCAAGATCCGGCAGGTTGGCGGCATTGGCGCGGATCGACGGCTCCGGCCGGGAGAGCACCTGCGTGCCGCGAAAATGATTGGCAAGGGCAATCAGGCTGCGCGGTGCGAGAATATCGACCTCGGCGCCGGCCCAGGCAGCCTCGGCGCCGCTTTCGGCCGGGCAGATCAGCCCCTTGCCGAGAGCATTGGCGCCGATCGCGGCCGGCAGCGCGCCAGCGATGGCGGCGATGGTGCCATCGAGATTGAGCTCGCCGACGACGACAAAATCCGACAGCGCATCGGCGGGAATGGCGCCGAGAGCGGCCATCAGCGCCAGCGCGATTGGCAGATCAAAATGCGAGCCTTCCTTCGGCAGATCGGCGGGCGCCAAGTTGACGGTCACCCGTTTGCCCGGCAGCGCCAGGCCGGAGGCGTGAAGGGCGGCCTGAACGCGCTCGCGGCTTTCAGCGACCGCCTTGTCAGGCAGGCCGACGATCTGCATGCCGACCTTGCCAGGCGCGATCATGACCTGGACCTCGACCGGCACGCCTTCGATGCCCTGGAATGCTACCGTACTGACACGCGCGACCATATGCCCACCCTTGTCCCGCAAACTCTTAGAGACCGCCCCGTGGCCGTTGAAAGCCAGCGGTTGCAATCTGGCACGGAAGCAGGACTAAAACAAGAACAATAAAAGAACGCAGGCGGATAAGCAGCAGTAATCGCGGTTGTACCCGATCGCAGCCTCAGCCGCGCTTGCGCTCGATCGCGTCCCAGAGCAGGGCCGCGATATCGGCGCCGCCGAACTTCCTGACCTCGCGGATGCCGGTCGGCGAGGTGACGTTGATCTCGGTCATGTAATCGCCGATCACGTCGATGCCGACGAGCAGGAAGCCGCGTTCCCTCAGCGCGGGGCCGATGCGGGCGCAGATTTCCTTTTCGCGCGGCGTCAGTTCGGTCGCCTCGGCGCGGCCGCCGACATGCATGTTGGAGCGGCTGTCATGCTCGGCCGGCACGCGGTTGATGGCACCGGCAAACTCGCCGTCGACAAGGATGATACGCTTGTCGCCCTTGCGCACGTCGGGCAGATATTGCTGGGCGATGAAGGGCTCGCGGAAGAGTTGGCCGAACATTTCCAGCAGTGAGGAGAGGTTGCGGTCGTCGCGGGTCGAATGGAAGACGCCGGCGCCGCCATTGCCGTAGAGCGGCTTCAAGATGATGTCGCCCATCTCGTCGCGGAAGCGGCGGATTTCGGCGGGATCCTTGGTGATCAGCGTCTTCGGCATCAGATCGGCGAATTCGGTGACGAAGATCTTCTCCGGTGAATTGCGCACCCAAGCCGGATCGTTGACGACGAGCGTCTTCGGATGGATGCGCTCGAGGAGATGCGTCGAGGTGATATAGGCCATGTCGAAGGGCGGATCCTGGCGCAGCAGCACCACGTCCATGGTCGAGAGATCGACGCGCTCGGGCGCGCCGAGTTCGAAGTGATCGCCCTTGACGTCACGCAGCAGCATCGGCTCGACGCTGGCAAAGAGCTTGCCGTCGCGGAAGCTCAGGCGCTCGGGGGTATAATGGAAGAGCCTGTAGCCGCGCGCCTGCGCCTCCAGGCTCATGGCGAAGGTGGAGTCCCCTGCGATATTGATGCCGGCGACATGATCCATCTGGACCGCTACATTGGTGATCTTGGCCATTTCCGTCCCTCGCTGAATGCCGGACAGATGTAGGTCGGCCCGGCATCAAACGCAACGGTCATCGAAGGCTTGCGGCAGTCGCCATTTTCAGGCGGCGATGCCCTGGCTGCCGCCGTTGCGCAGCATGTTGCGCAGACGGTAGGCGATTGCCAAAGGCTTCGGGAAAGGCTTGCGCAGGAAGGCGACCTTGCGGACGTAACTGTCGACCCGCCAGCTCGCCCAGGTTCCACCTGCGAAAAAGGCGACGTCGCCGGCGCACAGGGTCCGTTCCGTGCCGTCCTCGGCGGTGATATGGACCTCGCCTTCGAGGATCATCACGGTCTCGTCCCAGCCGAAATACCAGCGGAATTCGCCCGCCGTGCAGTCCCAGATCGCCGTCAGCGACGCCTCGTCATGGCCGCGCGAATGTTCGGCGGTGCGGGCTTCCGGATTGCCGCTGATGATCCAGTCGGGATTGATCGGCGTCGATTTCAGCGGCAGGTGGTCGCTCGCATGCGCGACGAAGGACTTCCCGGCCGGCTTCAGCGCGATATAAGGCACCGAGCGCGCAGCCATGCCGACCGCACTTGCAAGCATCATCTTCCAGGCCACGCAACAACCCCCAATTCTTAATCCCTACCGCGATGGTGGGTAGCAGAGAGAGGTAAGGAGCTCGTTCAACCCGGGACTAAAATTTTAACAATCCGGAAACTCGGCCGGGCAAAGCGCTCAGAAGGCGTCGGGAAAGTGCCGCGGCAACCGGCCGGGCATGACCGCGACGATATCGTAGCGCTGGGAAAGGCGGGCGTGATCGGCCTGGCGGGCGAGCCAGAGATCGCTTGCCGCCCGGATCCGCTTCTGCGCGGCGAGAGAGACGGCGTCGATGGCCGCAGCCTCGCCATACCGGGCCTTGACCTCGACGAAGACGGCGAGATCGCCCTTGCGGGCGACGATATCGATCTCGCCGAGCCGGGTGCGGTGGCGCAGCGCCAGGATGCGGTATCCCTTCAGCATCAGGAAGACGGCGGCGACATATTCCGACATGCGGCCACGGCGCAGCGCTTTCCTTTTGATGGCAGTGGGGTCTTTATCGCCCATTGCCGCCCTTCAGCTCCAGCAGGCGCTGATAGAGCGCCTTGCGCGGCAGGCCGGTGAGACGGGCGGCCTCGGTCGCAGCCTTTGCCGTCGGCATCGACGTCGACAGGTCGGCAAGCACGGCCTCGACATCGGCCTCGGACGTTTCCGCCGGCTGCGGCGGACCGACGACGAGGACGATCTCGCCCCTGACGTTTTCCACCTGCTGGTAATGGGCGGCGAGTTCGGCCAGCGTGCCGCGGCGGAATTCTTCATAGGTCTTGGTCAATTCACGGCAGACGCAAGCCGGCCGCTCCGGGCCGAGCACATCGGCGGCAGCCAACAGCGTCGCGCCGATGCGATGGGGCGATTCAAAAAAGATCAGCGTCGCTGGAGTTGCGGCCAATTCACCGAGACGATCGCGGCGGGCCTTGTCCTTGGGCGGCAGAAAACCGGCGAAGAGGAAGGCGTCGTTCGGCAGGCCGGAACCAACAAGGGCGGCGAGCGGCGCCGAGGCGCCTGGAATGGGAATGACGCGGTAACCGGCGGCAATCGCCTGCCGGGCCAGCCGGTAGCCGGGATCGGAGACGAGCGGCGTGCCGGCATCGGACACCAGCGCTACCGAGCGGCCGGCTTCCAGCGCCTGGATGAGCCGCGGGCCGGCTTCGTCGGCATTGTGCTCGTGGTAAGCGAAGGGGCGGTTCTGGATGCCGTAGCGGTCGAGCAGAACGCGGGTGACGCGCGTATCCTCACATGCCAGCACGTCGGCGCCGGCCAGCGTTTCCAATGCGCGCAGCGTGATGTCGCCGAGATTGCCGATGGGAGTGGCAACCAGATAGAGCGCCGGCTCCAGCGGCCGCGCCGGCACCGCCATGTTGTGCAGGCGGAAGCTTCGCCTCGTGGCGTCCTCGGCTGTGGTTTGCTCGTTCATGCCCTTTGCCTTCGTGCCGCCGGCGCCTTGCCGGTTCATCGGCCTTTATGGGCGAGCGCTGCGGCTTCGGCAAGGGTTGGGATTTCTGTGAGGATTGCTCCGGAAAACCTGAAATGCGAGGGCTCGGCCGTCCATGCCTCTTGCCATCCAATGCTGAAGTCTGCCATTTTGCCCGTCCACTCCCCCGACCTAAATCGGGAAAGCATTCTTCGGGCCTTCGATGCGCCCGGGCAGTCACGGTCGAAAGCGGTAGCATCCCATGCGTATTACTATTGAGCGGTCAAACCTTCTGAAATCGCTGAACCACGTCCACCGTGTGGTCGAACGTCGCAACACGATCCCGATCCTGTCCAACGTACTGCTCAAGGCCGACGGCCAGAACCTCGACATGAAGGCGACCGACCTCGACCTCGAAATCACCGAGGCGACGCCGGCAAGCGTCGAACAAGCAGGCGCCACCACCGTTCCCGCCCATCTTCTCTACGACATCGTGCGCAAGCTTTCCGACGGCTCGGAAGTGCTGCTGGCGACCAGCACCGATGGCGGCTCGATGACCGTCCAGTCCGGCCGCTCGAAATTCTCGCTGCAGTGCCTGCCGGAATCCGATTTCCCGGATCTGACCGCCGGCACCTTCACGCATTCCTTCAAGCTGAAGGCGACCGATCTGAAGATGCTGATCGACCGCACCCAGTTCGCGATCTCGACGGAAGAGACTCGCTATTATCTGAATGGCATCTTCTTCCACACGATCGAGAGCAATGGTGAGCTGAAGCTCAGGGCGGTCGCGACCGACGGCCACCGGCTGGCCCGCGCCGATGTCGACGCGCCGTCGGGCTCCGAGGGCATGCCCGGCATCATCATTCCGCGCAAGACGGTCGGCGAACTGCAGAAGCTGGTCGACAATCCGGAAGCAATCGTCACCGTCGAGGTTTCCGACGCCAAGATCCGCATGACGATCGGCTCGATCGTTCTGACCTCGAAACTGATCGACGGCACATTCCCGGATTACCAGCGCGTCATCCCCACCGGCAACGACAAGGAAATGCGCGTCGATTGCACGACCTTCGCCCAGGCCGTCGACCGCGTCTCGACGATCTCCTCCGAGCGCGGGCGCGCCGTGAAGCTGGCGCTGTCCGAAGGTCAGCTGATGCTGACCGTCAACAATCCGGATTCCGGCAGCGCCACGGAAGAAGTCGCCGTCGGCTACGACACGGATGCGATGGAAATCGGCTTCAACGCCAAATATCTGCTCGACATCACCGCGCAGCTTTCCGGCGAGGAAGCGATCTTCCTGCTGGCCGATGCCGGCTCGCCGACGCTGATCCGCGACACCGCCGGTGACGACGCGCTCTACGTCTTGATGCCGATGCGCGTCTGACGGGAACGAAGGCGTCTGCTTCCGGTTTTCCTCCTGTCAAACAGGAGGATTCCAGAATGAAAAAAACGGGAGCGGTGCGCATCGGCATTTCAGGCTGGACCTATGCGCCCTGGCGCGGGCAATTCTATCCGGAGGGACTGCCGCAGAAGCAGGAGCTTTCCTACGCCGCCCGTCACTTCCGCTCGATCGAGATCAACGGCACTTTCTACGGATTGCAGAGGCCCGAGATCTTCGGCCGCTGGCGGGATGAAACGCCTGACGATTTCGTCTTTGCGGTCAAGGGGCCGCGCTTCCTCACCCATGTGCGGCGATTGAGGGAGATCGAGGCGCCGCTTGCCAATTTCTTCGCCTCCGGCCTGCTCAGGCTCGGCCCCAAGCTCGGGCCGATCCTCTGGCAGTTTCCGGCCAATATGGTCTTCGATCCTGATCGCTTCGAATATTTCCTGTCGTTGCTGCCGCATGATCACGATGCGGCGATAACGCTTGCCAAGCGGCATGACGAGCGCCTCAAACAGGCCTGGCTCAAAAGCGACGGACACCAGCCGATCCGCCATGCGTTCGAAATCCGCAACGACAGCTTCCGCTCAGTCGAGTTCATCGAGATGCTCCGGCGACACAAGGCGGCGCTCGTCTGCGCCGATACGGTGAAATGGCCGCTGCTGATGGATATCACCGCCGACTTCATCTATTGCCGCCTGCATGGATCCGAACAGCTCTATGTCAGCGGCTATGAAGACGAAGCGCTCGATCTATGGGCCGAGCGCATCCGCGCCTGGGCACAGGGCGGAGAACCGGAGAATGCGACGCGGATAGTTGCGCCGCTGCCGGCGCGCGCCAAGGGCCGCGACGTCTATCTTTATTTCGACAACACCGATAAGAAACTGCGCGCCCCTGTCGACGCTGGCCATTTGAGCGAAAGACTTGCCGACCTCATGCCTCATACCCAGCGAAAGGCCGCATGAGCTGTTGATGCCGATGTCCTCGTTGCGAAAATCCTTGTCCCGGGAGCGACAAGCAGCATATGTAAGACAGTCGATCAACGTGCGGATGGGTGGAGAATGCGCTTACGGGTCAAGGTGAAGGAACACCTCGGGAAGAGATTTGATGAGGAAATCCGTTTCTTCCGGGGCATGATGCAGGGGCCGAAGACGGTAGGCTCGATCGTGCCGACCTCTTCGATTACCGCCAAGCGCATGGCCAGCGTCATCGATATGCATTCGGGGCTGCCGGTGCTGGAACTCGGCCCGGGCACGGGCGCCATCACCAAGGCCATCCTCGGCCGCGGCGTGAAACCGGAAAATCTCATCGCAATCGAATATTCGACGGATTTCCACCAGCATCTGCTGCGGACCTATCCCGGCGTGCACTTCATCAACGGCGATGCTTTCGATCTGCAGACCACGCTCGGCGACTACGGCGACCGGACGTTCGATTGCGTCATTTCCTGCATTCCGCTGCTGAATTTCCCGATGGCGATGCGCGTCTCGCTGCTCGAAAGCCTGCTCGACCGCCTGCCCGCCGGCCGACCGGTGGTGCAGATTTCCTATGGCGCGATCTCGCCGATCGCCGCCAATCCCGACCGCTATCACATTCAGCATTTCGACTTCGTCATGCGCAACATCCCGCCGGCGCAGCTCTGGATCTACCGGCGCGGTTGAGATGTTCGGCCTTTATATCACCCATCCGCAGGTCAAGATCGATGCGAATGTTCCGGTGCCGAAATGGGGCCTTTCCGAGGTCGGCGCCGCCCGCGCCCGCAAAGCTGCCGAGAGCGATTGGGCCAGCCGGCTGACCCGCATCGTCTGCAGCGACGAGACGAAGGCGATCGAAACGGCCGAAAGCCTGGCGGCCGCTTCCGGCATCAGCGTCGAGATCGTCCATGGCATGCACGAGAACGACCGCTCGGCCACCGGCTTCCTGCCGCCGCCGCAGTTCGAAGAGGCGGCAAACTGGTTCTTTGACAATCCGGAACAAAGCTTCAAAGGTTGGGAGCGCGCCGTCGACGCGCAGGCCCGCATCGTCGCGGCGGTCAAGGCCGTTCTCGCCACACATGATGCGGCCGCACCGATCGCCTTCGTCGGCCATGGCGGCGTCGGCACGCTGCTGAAATGCCATCTGGCGGGACGGCCGATCGCCCGCGACCGCGACCAGCCGGCCGGCGGCGGCAATCTCTATGCTTTCAGCCTTGCGGATCTCGGCCTGACATGCGACTGGACGTCCATCGAAAACTGGCGGGGTGACTTCACATGGATGCACGCGAGCGGTTGATCGTCGGCCTGGATGTCCCAACGATCGGCGAGGCAGAAGGACTGGTTTCCACGCTCGGCGACGACATTCTCTTCTATAAGATCGGTTATCAGCTGGTCTTTGCCGGCGGCCTCGAATTCGCCCGCGACCTTGCCGCAAGCGGCAAGAAGATCTTTCTCGACATGAAACTGCTCGACATCGACAACACGGTCGCGTCAGGCGTCGAGAATATCGCCAAGATGGGCATGTCGATGCTGACGCTGCATGCCTATCCGAAGGCGATGCGGGCGGCGGTGGAGGCGGCGGCCGGCTCCGGTCTCTGCCTGCTCGGCGTCACCGTGCTGACCTCGATGGATGCCGAGGACCTTGCCGAGGCCGGCTACAGCCAGGACCCGCACAGCCTGGTGCTCAGTCGCGCCGGACAGGCGCGCGTCGCCGGCATGGGCGGCATCGTCTGCTCGGCGGCGGAGGCGGCCGAGGTGCGGGAGGTCGTCGGTCCCGACATGGCGATCGTCACGCCCGGCATTCGCCCGACCGGCAGCGACAAGGGCGACCAGAAGCGGGTGATGACGCCGTTCGATGCGCTGAAGGCGGGATCAACCCATCTCGTCGTCGGCCGGCCGATCGTCAAGGCGCCCGATCCGAAAGAGGCGGCCCGCGCCGTCCTCAACGAGATGGTGAGCGCGCTCTGGCCGGCAAACCGCTGAATTCAAAAGCACAAGGGAGAAGATCATGGCCAAGGCATATTGGATCGCCCGCGTCGACGTTCTTGACGCCGAGCGCTACAAGGATTACGTGGCGGCGGCCAAACCGGCCTTCGAAAAATACGGCGCGAATTTCCTGGCGCGCGGCGGCGCCATCACCGAGCTCGAGGGCAAGGCGCGCGCCCGCAACGTCGTGATAGAATTCCCGTCGATGCAGCATGCGGTCGACTGCTACAACTCGCCGGAATACCAGATCGCCGCGAAAATCCGCCAGGAGGTGGCGGATGCGGAAATGGTGGTCGTCGAAGGCGTCTGAGTCCCTTCGCATCCGCAAAACTCGCAGCGCGATAGGCCTTCCCGTCGCGCCGGGATTCGGCTAAGACGGAGCCGATACAGCATCCCGCACAGCCTTTCGAGGAGCCTGCCATGACCCTTGCCAACCTGCCGCCGCTCGTCACCGTGTTCGGAGGCTCCGGCTTCGTGGGCAGGCACGTGGTGCGGGCGCTCGCCAAGCGCGGCTATCGCATCCGGGTCGCCGTGCGCCGACCTGATCTCGCCGGCTTCCTGCAGCCGCTCGGCAATGTCGGCCAGATTTCCTTCGTGCAGGCGAACCTGCGCTATCGCAACTCGATCGACCGTGCCGTCGAGGGCGCCAGCCACGTCATCAACTGCGTCGGCATTCTGCATCAGACCGGCCGCAACACTTTCGACGCGGTACAGGAATTCGGCGGACGCGCGGTTGCAGAAGCGGCGCGCAATGCCGGCGCGACTCTCACCCATATTTCGGCGATCGGCGCCGACGCCAATTCCGATTCGGATTATGGCCGCACCAAAGGCCGCGCGGAAGCGGCCATTCTCTCCATCAAGTCCGATGCGGTGATCTTCCGTCCGTCGATCGTCTTCGGACCGGAGGACAGCTTCTTCAACAAGTTTGCCGACATGGCGCGCATGTCGCCTGTCCTGCCGCTGGTCGGCGGCGGCAGGACGAAATTCCAGCCTGTTTATGTCGAGGACGTCGCCGAGGCGGTCGCCCGCGCCGTCGACGGCAAGGTTGCCGGCGGCAAGATCTATGAGCTCGGCGGACCCGAGGTGCTGAGCTTCCGCGAATGTCTCGAGATGATGCTGAAGGTGACGAGCCGCAAGAACCCGCTGGTGTCCCTGCCCTTCGGCCTGGCTTCGCTGATCGGCAGCATCGCCTCGCTGATCCCCTTTGTGACACCGCCGATCACGCCGGACCAGGTGCGCCTGCTCAAGCGCGACAACGTCGTATCCCCAGAGGCCGAGGCGGAAGGCCGCACATTGAAGGGACTCGGCATTACGCCCACCATGCCGGCATCGGTGCTCGGCTCCTATCTCGTGCAGTACCGTCCGCACGGCCAGTATACCGGCTCCGGCAAGGCCGCCTGACCATCTTTCCCGAGGAACGATAACGCCGTCCGCCGATCCCGCGGGCGGCGTTTTGCTTTGCCGCAGCACCTTAACAGTTGCGGCGTCCTTTGCGCGTCCTGAACGGCGCGCGGCGCCGCGATGCCGGCGCAAGCTCGGCCTGTTTTCCTGCCGGCTGTATCGAGCAGCGTTGCATAAAAGGCGCAGCGGAAATTTTGTGGAATTAACGCCAAATTTAGCAGGAACGTTTATTGCTATTTGTCATTCCACTGACTACCAAACCCCGCGTCTTCCAACGGACTCAACGTCTGCGAAGGCGTGCGGCAATCACTGTGAAAGGCATTTATCGATGGGCAAGTCAATCGCGCTCCTTTTTGCGTGTGCGGCGCTGATTATCATGGCAGGCTCCTTCGTTGCGCCCGGTTCGGTCGCGGCGGTCAAGGGCGACTGCTCGCCGGCCTACGGCGTCGATCCTTGCTCGACGGCTTCGATCAGCCACTGACGAAAAGGCCGGCACCTTGCGCCGGCATCCACGAAGACAAGCCGTCGGGAACGCCGAACCAGGCGTTCCGCAATGAAGGCTCGATATTGCCTGCTTCAAAGCGGCGACGAGCGTCCTTCCTCAAGATAGATCTGAAAACTCGACGTTTGCCGGCGAGCGGGTCCTTGTGCGCAAACTTCCGACAGCGCAATGCATTCGCGCCGGGAGTTGCGCGAATGCAGTTGCAGCTGCCTCAGGCGATCATGCCGGTCGCGGCCATGCCGAGCAGCAGGACGCCGAGAATGATGCGGTAGATGGCAAAGAGCGTGAAGCGGTTGCTCCTTATATAGGCGAGCAGCCATTTGACGGCGATGAAAGCGACGATCGTGGAGACCACGAACGCGATGGCGAGCGCCGTCCAGTCTTCACCTGCCGCGCCGCCATCCTTGAAGGTCTTCAGCAACTCATAGCCGCTTGCGGCATACATCGTAGGGATGCCGACGAGAAAGGCAAATTCGGTCGCCGCGGCGCGATTGCCGGTGCCGGCCAGCAGGGCGACGAAAATCGTGGCGCCGGAGCGTGACGTCCCCGGAAAGACGCCGGCAACGATCTGGGCGATGCCGACCAGAATAGCGACAAGCCAGGTGATCTGCTTATGCGGCGGCCGGCGCGCGGCGGCCCATTCGGCAAAGATCATCCAGATGCCGCCGATGATGAGCGCCCAGGCGATCGGCGTCGCGGTCTCGGGAAGTTCAAAGCCGAGCTTCTTGACGGCGAGGCCGAGGATTGCGGTGATGAGAAATGCGACGATCAGTTTGGAGGCATAGTCCCGATTCTCGGGCTCGCGCCAGCCAAGCACCAGATCCAGCAGGCGGCGCCAGTAGATGATCGTGACGGCAAGGATGGCGCCCGCCTGAATGACGATGTTGAACATGTCCGACCGGTGGCCGAGCCATTGCTCCGCAATGATGAGATGGCCGGTGCTGGAGATCGGCAGAAACTCGGTGATCCCCTCGATGACACCGAGAATGGCGGCATTGATATAGTCCATAAATTGTCTCCGGTTTAAAGGTCGTTCGGACCGAGCACTTCCTGCGGGAAATGCTCGGAGCTGCGTCTGAGCCGATCAAGCAGCCGTTATCCTCGTGCGCAAGACGTGTGTTTTGTCCCTTGTCAGATGGCGTGAAAGCCGATTCGCTTGTGTTGGCCGGGCCAAACTCCTATAGCTTCAACCAATGAGTCATGACTAAGGCGCTATAAACGAGCTGCCACACAGTCCTGTAACAGCAATCATAAAGCCCGAGTATCGATGCCCACGCTTTATCATCATCCCATGTCCTCCGCATCTCGCTTCGTCCGGCTGATCCTGGCGGAATACGGCTATCAGGCGGATCTGATCGAAGAGCAGACATGGGAGAAGCGCCGCGATTTCCTGGCGCTCAATCCGGCCGGTACGCTGCCGGTCTATGTCGACGACAGCATGCGTGCGCTCTGTGGCGCGAGCGTCATTTCCGAATATCTGGACGAGACGCACGGGGTCTTGAAGCGCGACCGGCGGCTGCTCGCCGAGGATCCGTTCCAGCGGGCGGAAATCCGCCGGCTGAGCGAATGGTTCATGCAGAAAATGGAAAACGACGTGACGAAGCCGCTCGCCCGCGAGCGTGTCTACAAGTTGCAGATGACCGCCGATCAGGGCGGCGGAGCGCCGGATTCGAAGATTTTGCGCACGGCCCGCGCGAATATCCGCCAGCATATGCGTTATCTCACCTGGCTTGCCGGCTCGCGTCAGTGGCTGGCGGGCGAGCGGATGAGCTATGCCGACCTTGCCGCCGCCGCCTCGATCTCGATCCTCGATTATCTCGGCGAGATCGAGTGGGCCGAGGCTCCGGTCGTCAAGGAATGGTACCAGCGGCTGAAATCGCGCCCCTCCTTCCGGCCGATGCTGACCGAGCGGGTGCGCGGCCTGACCCCGGTTTCGCATTATGCCGATCTGGATTTCTGACGAGGGCGCCTCATGCCCGACAATGATGACAAAGAGCGCCGCCGCCGCGACAATTTGACCGAGTTCGTCCGGGCGGAATCTGCCGCCAAGGGCTTCGATCTCTGCCGCGTCACCCGCCCTGACGCGATCCCCGAAGCCAAACAGCGTCTCGGTGAGTTCATCGATGCCGGACGCCACGGGACGATGGAGTGGATGGCGGAGACGCGCGAGCGGCGCGGCGATCCGCTGACGCTCTGGAGCGAGGTCCGGTCCGTCGTCGTCTTCGGCCTCAATTATGCTCCGGAGGAGGACCCGCGCGACGTCCTCGGCAAGCCGGACAGGGCGGCAATCTCCGTCTACGCCCGCAATCGCGATTATCACGACATCATCAAGGGCCGGCTGAAGGAGATCGCCACACGCTTTGCCGCACGCGCCGGCGCCGATGTGAAGGTGTTCGTCGACACCGCGCCAGTGATGGAAAAGCCGTTGGCGGCGGCGGCCGGTATCGGCTGGCAGGGCAAACACACCAATCTCGTCAGCCGCACACGAGGCTCCTGGCTGTTTCTCGGCTCGATGTTCACCACCGCCGATCTTGCCGTCGACGCGCCGGAGATCGATCATTGCGGCTCCTGCCGCGCCTGTCTCGATGTCTGTCCGACCGCCGCTTTCCCGGCGCCCTACCAGATCGACGCGCGGCGCTGCATCTCCTATCTCACCATCGAACACAAGGGACCAATCGACCCCGACCTGCGGGTGCTGATCGGCAACCGCATCTATGGCTGCGACGACTGTCTCGCCGCCTGTCCCTGGAACAAGTTCGCAAGCTCCGCCTCCGAAATGAAGTTGCAGGCGCGCGAAGAGCTGAAGGAGCCGTCGATCGCCTTTCTGCTGACGCTGGACGATGCCGCCTTCCGCGCCTTCTTCAGTGGTTCGCCGGTCAAACGGATCGGTCGCGACCGTTTCATCCGCAACGTGCTGATCGCTGCCGGCAATTCCGGCGAGACGGCGCTCATTGCGCAATGTCGTGCGCTCGCCGGCGATTCCGCCCCGGCGGTCCGCGGCATGGCTGTCTGGGCGCTTTCCCGGCTGATGGAGGCTGGCGAATTCTCCGCCTTTGCCGCACAAAGGACCGACGAGAGCGACGAAAATGTGCTGAACGAATGGCGGCTGGCGGGAGTGGGCTGATGCATGTGATGATCTTTGGCTGCGGTTATTCCGGCACGGCAATCGCCAAGGCCTTCGCCGGCGACGGCGTGCGGGTGTCCGGAACGACCCGTTCCGCAGAGAAGATGGAAGCGCTCCGCCGCGCCGGCATCGAGGCATTCCTGTTCGATGGCGAGACGATGGAAGAGGAACTCGTCCGGGCTTTGGCCGATGTCACCCATGTCGTGCAGTCGATCGCGCCTGGAAAGGCCGATCCGTTGCTGGGACTGCTCAATAAAAACGGCGCGAGCCTGCTGCCGAGGCTCGAATGGATCGGCTATCTCTCCACCGTCGGCGTCTATGGCGATCACCAGGGCGCCTGGGTAAGCGAAGACACGCCGTGCCTGCCGGTTTCCGGGCGGTCGAAGGAGCGGCTTGAGGCCGAAGAGGGTTGGCTGGCAATGGGCCGCGAGCGTGGCGTGCCGGCGGCGGTGCTGCGTCTTTCCGGCATCTATGGGCCGGGGCGCAACGCCTTCTGCAATCTCGAAAAGGGCACGGCGCGGCGGCTGATCAAGAAGGACCAGGTCTTCAACCGCATCCGCGTCGAGGATATCGGCGCGGCGGCGCGCTTCCTGTCGGAGCGCGGCCTCGGCGGCATCTATAATATCACCGACGACCGACCGGGGCCGCCGCAGGACGTGATCGTCGAGGCGGCACGGCTGATGGGCGTCGAACCGCCTCCGGAACAGGCCTTCGAAACCGCCGAGCTGACGCCGATGGCGCGTTCTTTCTACGGCGAGAACAAGCGGGTTTCCAACGCAAAACTGAAGGCGGCCGGTTTCGAATTCTCATTCCCGAACTATCCGATGTCGCTTGCACAATTGTGGCTGGACAGGCGCTGGCGCGGTTAGATCCGGTCGGCCAGAGTTATCACCCAAAATGAGTAGGAAATTCCTACTTTCGGCACTCTTACGAACAATTCTCGCCGCATCTTATGGTTAACAGCCTTTGAATTTGCTCAAATGTGGCAGCAAATATGGCGAAGGCGGGAAAAAAATTTCGTGATTTCCGTGAGGACCGCGCAGTTCAACGCTTCGTCGGAAAATTCATTTGAATTTTAGCTGATTCCATTAGGTTTTTTCTACGTCCGACCGCATGGGGCAAATTCCGAAATTTTATCAATAGCATCACACATATTACAGAATGCAACATTCCGTGATCGTGAGCGGCACTTTTTTGCCATTTTTCGACGGATTTAAGCCCCGCCGCCTGCAAAGGCGTGTGTTCAATAGTTGAGGGATACTCCGTTTTGAAGAAAATCAGCCGTTCTATTATCGCTGCGGCAACTATTGCGGCCTGCTCTTCCCTGCTTCCGGCGGAAGGTTTTGCTGCAAATGGCTGCGGCGGTGCTTCATGGTACGCTCTTCACTCCAAAACTGCTTCCGGAGAACGTATGAACCCCGCCGTCTTGACTGCCGCGCATCGTTCGCTCGCATTCGGCACCAAGGTCAAGGTCACCAACCGCAACAATGGCCGCACCGTCGTCGTTCGCATCAATGATCGCGGTCCGTTCATCCGCGGCCGTGTGCTCGATCTGTCGCGCGCCGCCGCACAGAATATCGGCATGGTGAGCTCCGGCACGGCGAAGGTCTGCTACCAGGTGATCAGCTAAGCCCGGAGCTTGCAACCGCCTGCGCCGTCAGCGGCGCTTGCTCTTGCCGCCAATCGCGGTTACCACGCGGTTGAAACCTGTAAACCATCCGCCCGGCACTGTGTGCGGATCGTTCACACGGCACGGCAACAGGAGATATGTGAATGCGTCTGGGCGGCCGCCTCGAAGGGGCGATTTCTGTGCTCGCGGACATTGATGCCCGCAAGCGACCCGTCGCGGACGCACTCAAGGACTGGGGCCTTGCCCATCGCTTCGCCGGTTCCGGCGATCGTGCGGCAATCGGCAACATCGTCTACGACGCCTTGCGCATGCGGCTTTCGCATGCCTGGCTGATGAATGACGACAGCGCTGCGGCCATTGCCCACGCCGTCATGTTCCGTCAATGGGGCTTCACCCCAGACAGTCTTGCCGCCGAACTCGCCGACGACAAGTTCGCGCCGGCGCCGCTTTCACCCGAGGCCGCAGCCGCCTTTGCAAGCCGCTCGCTCGAGGACGCGCCGCCGCATATCCGCGGCGATATTCCCGAATGGGTGCAATCCTCCTTCGAACAGGCTTTCGGCGCCGGCTGGCTCGCCGAAGCACAGGCGCTTGCCGCCCGCCCGACGCTTGATCTGCGCGCCAACATCCTGAAGGCTTCGCGCGACAAGGCGGTCAAGGCGCTCGAAAGAGCCGGCGCGCATGCCGCGAAGATCGCCCGCTACGGCATCCGGATTGCCGCCGGCGAAGGCGCCTCGCGTCTTCCCAACGTGACAGCCGAGCTTTCGTTCCAGAAAGGCTGGTTCGAAGTTCAGGACGAAGGTTCGCAGATCGTCGCCGATCTGGTGCTCGCGCGCGAGGGCGAACAGATCCTCGATTATTGCGCCGGCGGCGGCGGCAAGACGCTCGCCATGGCCGCCGCCATGCAGAACAAGGGTCAGGTGCACGCCTATGACGCCGACCGCAAACGGCTGGCGCCGATCATTGAGCGGCTGAAGCGGGCAGGCACGCGCAATGTCCAGGTGCATGACGACGCCAGGGGGCTGTCGGGTCTTGCCGGGCGCTGCGACAAGGTGCTGGTCGACGCGCCCTGCACCGGCACCGGCACATGGCGCCGCCGCCCCGACACGAAATGGCGGCTGACGGCGAAGAACCTCGACGAACGCACCGCCCAGCAGCAGGACGCGCTGGCGCAGGCGAGCGGCTTCGTCAAACCGGGCGGCGAACTGATCTATGTCACCTGCTCGGTGCTGCCGCAGGAAAATGAGGAACAGGTGCGCCGCTTTACGGCCGGGAACCCTGATTTTGAGATCGTCGGCGCCCTGCCCGCCTGGGACGGCCTGTTCGGAAAGCAGGCGCCGCGTCCGCACTCTTCCGATGGCCTGACCGTGACGCTGACGCCCGCCTCCACCGACACGGACGGCTTCTTCTTCTGCCGCATGCAGCGGAAGGGCTGACGCCCCCCCCCCCGCTGCATGCGCAGACTGGGGCCCGTCATTTCGACGTGAAGTGCTGATCTTCAGCCAAATGCACCTGAAAGACCGGGGTGCGCCGGCCCGCGCCATTCTTAAAATCATTCCAAACTAGAGCGTTTGACACCAGTTTACTTTTGCGCGAAGAGACGGAGCCCGATTAGACGGAAGATCCGTCACAGGAGAGGATTATGAAGCTCAATACATTCCGCGCAGCCGTGCTGGCGATTGCCCCCGCCGCCCTGCTCGCCCTTCCCGCGCAGGCCGAGACCGATGCTGGCGCCGTGGTGAAACATTATGCCGAGGTGGCGCATGCCAAATATGAGGACTCGCTGACGACGGCCAAGGCGCTCGACGCCGCCATCGACGCCTTCCTGAAGGCGCCGACCGACGAGACGCTGAAGGCCGCCAGGGATGCCTGGATCAAGGCGCGCGTACCCTATCAGCAGACCGAAGTCTATCGCTTCGGCAATCCTGTTGTCGACGATTGGGAAGGCAAGGTCAACGCATGGCCTCTCGACGAGGGCCTGATCGACTATGTCGACGCCTCCTACGGCACCGAGAGCGACGAAAACTCGCTCTATGTGGCCAACGTCATCGCCAACAAGACGATCAAGATCGACGGCAAGGATGTTGACGCCTCGAAGCTGACGCCGGAATTCCTCTCCGGCACGCTCGCCGAAGCCGCCGGCATCGAAGCCAATGTCGCGACCGGCTACCACGCCATCGAATTCCTGCTCTGGGGCCAGGATCTGAACGGCACCGGACCGGGCGCCGGCAACCGCCCGGCCACCGATTACGACCTCAAGAACTGCACGCACGGCAATTGCGACCGGCGCGCCGAATATCTGAAGTCCGCCTCCACCCTGCTCGTTTCCGACCTCAAGGAAATGACCGATGACTGGAAGCCGGACGGGGTGGCGACGAAGACCGTCGAAGCAGATCCGAAGGCCGGCCTCGTCGCCATCCTGACCGGCATGGGTTCGCTTTCCTATGGCGAACTTGCTGGCGAGCGCATGAAGCTCGGCCTGCTGCTGCACGATCCGGAGGAAGAGCATGATTGCTTCTCCGACAATACCTACAATTCGCATCTCAACGACGCGATCGGCATCGCCGCCGCCTATACCGGCAACTATACCCGCGTCGACGGCACCAAGCTCAGCGGCCCGTCGCTGCAAGACCTCGTCGCCGCCAAGGACAAGGCGCTCGATGCCGAGATGGAAGGCAAGCTCAACAAGACGCTCGATGCGATGAATGCCATGGCAAAGCGCGGCGAGACGGTCGAGAAGTACGACCAGATGATCGCCGAGGGCAACAAGGAAGGCAACGCGGTCGTCCAGGCCGCCATCGACGGTCTGATCGACCAGACGAAGTCGATTCAGCGCGTTATTGCCGCACTCGATCTCGGCACGGTTCAGCTTGAAGGTTCCGACAGCTTGGATAATCCTAACGCCGTCTTCAAATAAGCAAAAAGGCGGGCCGCCTCGACAGCCGGAGCGGCCCGGACTCTTGAAATGCCGTCTGTTACCTCCCTCATTCCTGTGTCCTCAGGGCTCCGCCCGAGGGTGAAACCTGAGGAACGGAATGAGGGAGTAGTGCGGGCAATGCGCGCCAGCACCGTTGAGTTTGCCGGGCGGCACCCTCGTCTCACCTCAAAATCCCACCTGTCTCTCCGCATCGCCACCTTCGCCGCCCTTGCAGGAGCGCCCCTCGCTCTCGCCTACGGCTTCGACCTGCCGACCAGACGAACGGACCTTTCCGAGACCGATCTCAAACGCGTCGCCGACGTCACGCGGCCGACCGAGAATTTTTCCAAGGCCGAACAATACGAAGCGATGCAGGCGGGGGCCACGACCTCGATCGATCCCGTCACTGAAGACAGCTTCTCGCATATTTCCGCCAACATCCCCTTCGAGGAAGAGCAGAATTTCAAGCTCGGCAATGCGCTCTTTCGCAAGCTCTGGGTTTCCGCTCCTTCCTCGACGCAGGCCTCTGATGGCCTCGGGCCGCTCTTCAACGCCCGCTCCTGCATGAGCTGCCATGTCAATGACGGCCGGGGCAGACCGCCGGAGGGGGCCACAAGCTCCACCTCGATGTTCCTGCGTCTGGCACGCGCGGCGACCACGCCGGAGGAAGAAAAGGCGATCGCCAATGCCGACGTCGTGAACTTTCCCGATCCGGTCTATGGCCATCAACTGCAGGACCTTGCCGTCCCCGGCCTTGCCGCAGAAGGCCGGATGGCGATCACTTATGATGTGGAGACGGTGACGCTCGGCGACGGTGAAAAAGTATCGCTTCGCCGGCCGCATTATACGGCGACGAACCTCGCTTACGGGCCGCTCGACACGGCGACGACCATTTCGGCGCGCGTGGCGCCGGCGATGATCGGCCTTGGGCTGATCGAAGCCATTCCGGAAGCGGACATTCTTGCCAATGCCGATCCTGATGATGCAGACGGCGACGGCATTTCGGGCAAGGCGGCGATCGTGCGCGACCATCGCAGCGGCAAGATCGCACTCGGTCGTTTCGGCTGGAAGGCGCAAAACGCCACTGTGCGCGATCAGAGCGCCGATGCCTTCGCCAACGATATCGGCATCTCGACGCCCGACCAGCCGGATGCACATGGCGATTGCACCAAGCCGGAAGAAAAATGCCTTGAGATGCCGACAGGGGTGCAGAAACGGCTGGGTGCAGAAGAAGCCCCAGGCCCCGTTCTCGACCTCGTGACCTTCTATTCCGAAAATCTCGCCGTGCCGGCGCGGCGCAAGGCGAGCTTTCCCGAGACACTGCGGGGCAAGCGGATTTTTTACGAAACCGGCTGCATTTCCTGCCATGTGCCGAAATTCGTCACCCGCCGGGATGCAGCCGAAAAGGCGCAATCCTTCCAGCTGATCTGGCCCTATTCCGACTTTCTCCTGCACGACATGGGCGAGGGTCTGGCCGATGGGCAACAGGTCGGGCTTGCAAGCGGACGTGAATGGCGCACGCCGCCGCTATGGGGTATAGGACTGACCCGGACTATCAGCGGACACAGCTTTTTCCTGCATGACGGCCGTGCGCGAAATGTCACCGAGGCGATTCTCTGGCATGGCGGCGAAGCTGAAAAGGCCAGCAACGCTTTCTCCTTCCTGTCGAAAGACGACCGGGCGGCCCTGATTACATTCCTGGAGTCACTTTGATGCGCCTTTGGCACCCCCTGCTCTGCCTCACTCTGATCGGCCTCGCCACATCGGCGGCCGCTGAGACCGCCGCTCCTTCGGCAGGGCTGAATGAGGATGCCGTTCCCGCCGTCATGCAGCGCGCCGTCGATGAGGTGATCCGCCCCGGCTATCGCAACATGCAGCAATCGGCCGCCCGACTGACGACGGCGATGAAGGATCTCTGTGACGGCGGCACGCAACAGACGCTCGACAAGGCGAAATCCGCCTTCGACGACACGATCCGCTACTGGTCGATCATCGAGATCGTCCAGACAGGGCCGGTCATCCAGGACAATCTCTTCGAGCACATCCTGTTCTATCCCGACCGCAAGGGTGTCGGCCTGAAGCAGGTGCAAGCGCTGATCGCCAAGGCCGATCCTAAGGACGCGACCGTCGATGCCATCGCCGGCAAGAGTGTGGCGCTGCAGGGCCTGACGGCGCTGGAATATGTGCTCTATGGCAACGGCTCCGACGATCTCGTCAAGCAGAAGGGCGGCTTCCGCTGCCTTTACGGTGCCGCGGTCGCCGGCAATATCCAGCGTGAGGCAGGCGAAGTCGTCGCGGCGTGGGAAAAACCCGATGGCGTGCAGGCGAGCTGGAAACATCCGGGCCCGCAGAGCAATGATTTCATGGACAACAAGGAAGCCGTGACTGCGCTGCTCGGCATTCTCGTCCACGGCGCAGAGAATGTCCGCGACCAGCGGCTGGAGCAGTTCTACAAGGGCAAGGACACCACGCCGCGCCCGCGCATGGCCATCTACTGGCGTTCGAAGAACACCTGGAAATCGATGGCCGCCAATCTGGAAGGCCTGCGCACGCTCTGGCAGAAGGCCGGCATGGCCGAGCTTCTGCCGACGGACAAGCGGTCGGTCGCCGCCTCGATCGACGCGGATTTCAAATCGCTGCTCGACAGCGTGCCGAAGCTCAATCCCGACATTGACGTCGCCGTGAGCGATGCCGAGAAGGCCAAACTCGAAGCGTTGCTCGCCGACAGCCGCCAGCTGATTACCAGAATCAGCGACGAATATGGCTCGGCCATCGGCCTTTCGGCCGGCTTTTCCTTTTCGGACGGAGACTGAAGCGATGATACGAAGCACCAAGATCGATCGACGCAGCTTCGTCAAGGCGGCAGGGATTGGCTTCCTTGCGGCCTTGACGCCAAGATCGCTGATGGCGTTGGAGCGCTCGGACGCCGTTTATGCCTCGGGCATTCGCGCAGCCGACGGCTCCTTTGCCATCGCGACGGTGACGGAGCGCGGCGAGATCGTCGATCAGGTGGCGCTTCCCGCCCGAGCTCACGGCATGGCCTTCAGCGCCGCCACCGGCAAGACCGTCGCCTTTGCGCGCCGGCCCGGCACCTATGCGATGATCTTCGATCCACGGAATAAGGGGCAGCCGATCGTCATCAGCTCCCGGGAAGACCGGCATTTCTACGGCCACGGCGTGTTCTCGCCCGATGGCCGCATTCTCTACGCCAGCGAGAACGATTTCGACGGCAATCGCGGCATGATCGGCATCTACGATGCGACCGACCGCTTCACCCGCATCGGCGAATTCGAGACCTATGGCATCGGCCCGCACGACATGACCGTGTCCGATGACGGACGCCTTCTCATTGTCGCCAATGGCGGCATCGAGACCCATCCCGACTTCGGCCGCACCAAGCTCAATCTCCGGGCGATGCAGCCGTCGCTGGTCCTGATCGATGCGGCGACGGGCGCGTTGATCGAAAAACATGTGCTGCCGGCCGAATGGTCGCAGCTGTCGACCCGCCACGTCGACCTTGACGGCGAGGGCCGCATCTGGTTCGCCTGCCAGTACGAGGGCCACCGCCAGGATCTGCCGCCGCTCGTCGGCCATTTCGCCAAGGGCGAGGATCTTTCCTTCGTCGAGCTGCCGGAGGAGACGACGCGCAGGCTTGCCAATTACATCGGGGCGATCGCCGTCAATCGCAGCGAAGGCCTCGTCGGCATCACCTCCCCGAAGGGCGGCGCCTCGGTGACGATCGACGCGAGGACGGGCAAGGTGCTGGCCGAGACGGCAATTGCGGATGCCGCGGGCATCGTGCCGGCAAAAGAGGGCTTTGCCGTCTCCTCCTATGATGGCGACTTCCTGTCGACCCGCAGCGACGTCGCCTGGGATCAGCACATCGTTCGGATCTCTCAGCCGACGCGCGCATAGGCCTTCTGCTCGGCACTGATCGCCGACGCCGCAGCCCTTGCCGCTTGATGCAGCCATTCGCTCCCGCGCGCCCGTAGGTCCTCCAGGATCGCCGTGGCCGCCGCCGGATCGTCGGAATGGCAGTTGGCGATCTCGAAGCCCATCAGCTCGAGCATCGTCGGCGCAAGCAGGATTTCCGGGTGCTTGTCGATCTCGATCTTGCGGCTATTCGGCGAGAGCCGGCGCACGAGGATACGCCCGGAGACTTGATAGTGGGGATCGGCCGAGCGCATCCGCCCTCCGGCAATCTTGCCTGCATTGATCGTCCCATGCTGCAGCCCGTGGCAAAGCGACCAGGCCGAGGGCACCAGCGCCTTCGCCTCGCGCAGAACCGGCCCGCCTTGCCATTCGCTATAGGCGACAAAACGCGGCCGACCGAGGCTGCCGGTGCCGGCGCGATGCGGCTTGGCCACGAAGCGACCTGTGCCGGATGGCAATGCACCGGTAAGCGCCTCGATATAGGCGGGAGGCACCGGTTTCTTGCCGGGACGCAGCGTCTCGTATTTCTCCCAAAATTCCTGGCGGTCGGCATTCGGCAGCACCAATGCCTTGCGCAGCCATTTATAATCGCGCTCAAGGATGACGGGCAGCGGATTTTCAAGGCCCCTGCGATAGCCGGTGAGGATCAGTTCGCCGATCATGCGAACGGACGGACCGTTGTCGCCACGCGCCAAGATGGCGCTTGCCGCCAGACGAACGAGGTCGAGCGCATAAGGCATGAGCGCCGCGTCGTCGAAATCATTGACGCCCCAGACGAGCCGGCCCTCGACATCGCGCCAGGTGCCGAAATTTTCCAGATGCGTGTCGCCGATCGCCAGCACTTCCGGTACGCCTGCAAGTTCCTGGCAGATGTCGAGGATGGTTTCGCACCAGCGCCAATAGGTGGCGCGCAGGAAGACGAACGCGTTGCTGCGCATCTTCTTATGTTTTTCCCTGAGATCCTTCTTGACGAGATCGTCTCCGAGTTCGCCGGTCAGCCAGTTCTCGAAATTCCGGACAGATTGCGATATCGTCGTCATGCCGCTAATGCATCCATCCTTTCGAGTTTGGATGCGAGAATACGCGCTCCGCGCGAAGCTGCAATCGCCATTGCACGAGGCTGGCGGCGCTGAAGAAGCGGGTTCGTGCAACGACGCATGGCGAAAGGTTGCCCCGGCGACACGGTTTGCGGTTTCCGGCGTCGGCCGGGCGGATTTCGGCAAGGTCCAGCTTGTCGAATCCGGCCCGCCATGCCACTTTCCCGGCTTCGAGAGGGGTAGCCATGAGCGAGACTGACAGGGGCGATTTCCGCGCGCGAATCCGCCGCAATTTTGCGCGCCAGGCGGCGATGCAGACGATCGGCGCGGAGCTGACGCGCGTCGAGCACGGCGTCGTCGAGATCGAGCTTCCCTTCGACGTCAAACTGACACAGCAGCACGGCATCCTGCATGCGGGCATCATTTCGGCGGCGCTGGATTCGGCCTGCGGCTTTGCCGCCTACAGCGTCATCGACCCTGAAGCCTCGATCCTGACAATCGAGTTCAAGGTCAATCTCATGTCGCCGGGGCGTGGCGAGCGCTTCCTGTTTCGCGGGGAAATCACCAAACCCGGCTCCACCATTATCGTCGCCGACGGGCGAGGCTACGCGATCAGCGACGGGCCGGCGAAACTCATCGCCTCCATGACCGGAACGATGATGGTCATCCGCGGGAGAGAAGGAATTACAGGATGAAGTTCGAGCTGAAGTCGGTCGCAGGCAAATCCATGCTTTTCGTCATGGCGGCGGAGGCCGAATACGGCTCCTTCCTGCGTTCGCGCATCGAACCCTTGATGACAGGCGTCGGCCCGGTCGAGGCGGCAGTCGCGCTGACCAAAACCCTGGCACGGCTGGATGCGGCCGACGACCTGCCGGATCTCGTGGTATCGCTCGGGTCGGCCGGTTCGGCGAAACTGGAGCAGACCGAAGTCTATCAGGTGAGCTCGGTCTCCTATCGCGATATGGACGCTTCGCCGCTCGGTTTCGAAAAGGGTAGGACGCCGTTTCTCGACCTGCCCGCTGCGCTCGAGTTGCCGCTGCGCATCCCCGGCATTCCCGAGGCAAGCCTTTCCACCGGCGGCAACGTCATCTCGGGTACCGCCTATAGCGACATCGACGCCGACATGGTCGACATGGAAACCTATGCGGTGCTGCGCGCCTGCCAGGGCTACAAGCTGCCGCTCATCGGCCTGCGCGGCATTTCCGACGGTGCGGTCGAACTGCAGCATATCTCCGGCTGGACGGAATATCTGCACATCGTCGATCGCAAGCTTTCCTACGGCGTCGACAGTCTGTTCACGGCGCTGGAGGACGGGGTTTTCTGGTTTTAGAGTTTAGCGCCGCGCGTCTTCTCCGGCGCGGGGACAATCGGAACAATAAAAACCCGACACCGTCGATTTCCCGGATTGCCAGGCGAAGCGCTTTTCTTTAAAGCCTCGCCATGACCCAGACAGCACATCCCGACTCCGTTCTCATCGTCGATTTCGGCAGCCAGGTGACCCAGCTCATCGCACGGCGCGTGCGCGAGGCCGGCGTCTATTGCGAGATCGTCCCCTTTCAGTCCGCCGAAGAAGGCTTCAAGCGCCTGCAGCCGAAGGCGGTGATCCTCTCCGGCAGCCCGGCTTCCACCGTGGACGAGGGATCGCCGCGAGCGCCCCAGATCATCTTCGATAGCGGCCTGCCGGTGTTCGGCATCTGCTACGGTCAGCAGACGATGTGCATGCAGCTCGGCGGCAAGGTCGAAAGCGGCCATCACCGTGAATTCGGCCGCGCCTTTCTGGATGTCGACAAGGATTGCCAGCTGTTCGAAGGCCTCTGGTCCTCCGGCTCGCGCCATCAGGTCTGGATGAGCCATGGCGACCGCGTCACGGCGCTGCCGGATGGTTTCGAGGTGGTCGCCACCTCTTCCAACGCGCCCTTCGCCTTCATAGCCGACGAGAAACGCAAATATTACGGCGTACAGTTCCACCCCGAGGTCGTGCATACGCCCGACGGCGCCAAGCTGATCGGCAACTTCATTCACAATGTCGCCGGCATCAAGGGCGACTGGTCGATGTCGGCCTATCGCCAAAAAGCGGTCGACGAGATCCGCAAGCAGGTCGGTGACAAGCGCGTCATCTGCGCGCTTTCAGGTGGCGTCGACAGCTCTGTCGCGGCACTCCTGATCCACGAGGCGGTCGGCGACCAGCTGACCTGCATCCTCGTCGACCACGGGCTGATGCGCAAGGACGAGGCGGCCAATGTCGTCGCCATGTTCCGCGAGCACTACAATCTGCATCTGCTGCACGTCGATGCCTCCGACCGTTTCATCGGCGAACTCGAAGGCGTCAGCGACCCGGAGACCAAGCGCAAGATCATTGGCCGGCTCTTCATCGAAACCTTCGAGGAAGAGGCGAAGAAACTCGGCGGCGCCGATTTCCTCGGCCAGGGCACGCTCTATCCCGACGTTATCGAGAGCGTTTCCTTCACCGGCGGCCCGTCGGTGACGATCAAGTCGCACCACAATGTCGGCGGCCTGCCGGAGCGGATGAACATGCAGCTCGTCGAGCCGCTGCGCGAACTCTTCAAGGATGAGGTGCGCGCGCTCGGCCGCGAGCTCGGCCTGCCCGACAGCTTCATCGGCCGCCACCCCTTCCCCGGCCCTGGCCTCGCCATCCGCTGCCCCGGCGGCATCACACGCGAGAAGCTCGAGATCCTGCGCGAAGCCGATGCGATCTATCTCGACGAAATCCGCAAGGCCGGCCTCTACGACGCGATCTGGCAGGCCTTCGCCGTGCTGCTGCCCGTCCAGACCGTCGGCGTCATGGGCGACGGACGCACCTACGAATTCGTCTGCGCATTGCGCGCCGTCACGTCAGTCGACGGCATGACGGCGGATTTCTACCACTACGACATGGAATTCCTCGGCCGCGCCGCCACTCGCATCATCAACGAGGTGCGCGGCATCAACCGGGTGGTCTACGACGTCACATCGAAGCCGCCCGGCACGATCGAATGGGAATGAGGGCAGAAGCCGCCGTCCGAGACCGCTATTTCAGCGGCAGAAACAGCTCCGCCACCGCCTCATGCTCCGGCACCTCCGGGAAGAAGCTTAGCCGCTGGCAATAGATCGGGAAATCGCGTGCTTGCTCGCCGCTCGCCGGAAGCCAGTCGCGATAAAGGTAGAGTGCCGGCCTCCAGATTATCGGTATTGCCGAGGACGCGCAGCACCGCGCAGCGCCCGCCGGGGATCTCGCCGGCTTTGATCCCTTCGCCCGCCTCGATCGGCCGGCTGGTCCCCACGCAGAGGTCGACGCTATAATCGGCAGGCTCAGCAGGGCGCCGTTCTGAACGCCAGACGTTGAAGGTCGGACTTGTCCTGGGGTGCAGACCGGCGGCCTTGCGCCAGGCGATGAACCGCTGGATGGTGGCGGCGAGCATCGCCGGGTCACCCCGATGCTGCATGATCGCCACCGGCGTGGGCGGCACATTGCGGATCGTCATGTCGTTGGGGGTAAAAGTCTTCTGCATCAGCTTGCTCCTGGCGTTGTCGAGAGGTCCGAAGGCCGCAAGCCACGGCTCCCAGTCGGGAGACTTCCGGAACGACGAAGGCGATTGACCGAACCTTTGCCGAAAGGCGCGGGCGAAAGCATCCGGTGCGGTGTAGCCGGCCTTCATCGTATAGCCAAAAACCAATTGCAAATTAAAATCAGTTGATCTAGCCTGTTTCCTATCGGTGCGCAGCCGAACGCACGTGGATGCTCCGTTCAAAAAGGGAAGTTGGCATGGCCAAGCTCGTATTCGGGATGAACCAGTCGCTGGACGGCTACGTCGACCACACGGCCTTCGGGCCAAGCCCCATCCTCTTCCGCCACTTCGTCGAGCAGGCTCGGAGGCAGGCGGGCAGCGTCTACGGCCGCCGGATGTATGAGGTCATGCGTTATTGGGATGAGGATCATCCCGAGTGGAATGCAGAGGAACAGGCCTTTGCAGCGGCGTGGCGGAAGCAGCCGAAATGGGTGGTCTCGCGGTCATTGACGTCGGTCGGCCCCAACGCCAGCCTTGTCGGGGATGATCTCGAGGGCGCGATGCGCGCTCTAAAGGCCGAGCGTGACGGAGAGATCGAAGTTGCCGGGCCGGACCTGGCGCAAAGCCTTACCGGACTCGGCCTGATTGATGAGTATCACATCTACCTGCATCCCGTCGTGCTTGGCCACGGCAAACCATATTTCGCCGGGCCCCGACCGCCGCTTCGTCTTGTGAGCCATAATCTGATCGACGAGAATGTGATCAAGCTCACCTATGTTCCTGCCTAATGAGGAGCCGCAAGTGACGTTGCCGGCGAAGACGGAAGGCACGCATAGGCCGGCCGAGGTTCAGTCACCACGGCCGGCCTTGATTGTGTAAGGACGTTGCGGATCCAGAGCCAGCTTCAGCGGCCGTAAGTCACCTCGATCGAGGCCTTGTCGAGCGTGTTGGCCCTGACATAGAAGCCGACCATGGCGCCCGGCGCCGTCTCCGGAAGCGGAAGCTTGTCCACCTTGAGCGCGTAGACGGTGAACTGGTAGCGGTGCGGCTTATCGCCGGTCGGCGGGCATGCGCCGCCATATCCGGAAGTGCCAAAATCGGTGTGACCTTCCACGGCGCCTGCGGGAAGCTTCTTGCCACCACTTGCGCCGGTGGCAATCTTCGAAATATCTGCGGGGATATTGAACACCGACCAATGCCACCAGCCGGAGCCTGTGGGCGCATCCGGATCGTATGCCATGACGGCGAAGCTCTTGGTACCCTCGGGCGCGCCTGACCAGGCCAGTTCCGGCGAGATGTTCTTGCCCGAGCAGCCGAAGCCGTTGAAGACCTGCGCATCGGCCATGGCCTTGCCGGCGGTCAGATCCTTCGAGGTGAGCTTCATTTCGGCATGGGCGGCAGTGGCGCCGAAGACGCAGGCGGCCAAAAGTGCTGCTGTGATCAATCGCATTGCTATTCTCCTGTGGTTGACGATGCCGGGAAACTATCGTCACCGCGCCAGCGCATCTGCCCCGCTCTGCTCAATTTCTGCCCCGATCCGCTCAAAGTGTCCGGGGCCGCCGCGTACATGGCGTGGGCTGACGCCAAACCGCTCCTTGAAGCGCGCGGAAAATTGCGAAGGCGAATCGTAACCGACCTCCAGCGCAACCTGCGCCATCGGCAATGTCGTGGTCTGAATGAGCGCCAGAGCACGGTTCATCCGGGTATCGCTCAAGATTTCACTGAAGCCGGTATTCTCGGCGGAGAGCCTGCGCCGCAGCGTCGCCTCACTCATGTTGAACAAGCCCGCAGCATGCGCCAGCGTCCAGTCGAAGGCCGGATCAGCTTCAATCATCTGCCTCAGCCGGTTCTCAAGCCGAGGGCTTTCGCATCGGCCGAGCACCGCCCCGCAGAGCGCGAACCAGGTGACGAGTTCCATCAGACGGGCCTTGGCTATGGCGCCCGGAAGCCGCGCCAGATTGCCCGGCTGACTGCAGTATTCGAACAATGCAGCAGCTTCCTCCGGCAGCCTCGAGGTGCTGGCCGGAAGAGGCCGTGATGGCACGGCGACCGATCCCATCCTATCATAAGCGTCCTCGAAAAGCTGTCGCGGAATTGGAAGCGTCAGGGTCTGATATTTCTGCGGCGCCTTGGGAATGTTCTCCATCGTCAACGGCCGGTAGTCGGGCAACAGACCGTAATCGCCCGCCTCGAGGCGCAAAGGCTTGTCATCCGACATGACGATCTTCGTTCCAGACTGGACCTGGATCAGCAGCGGGCTGGTGGTGACGAGGCGATGGAAACAGGCTCGACCACCCTGTCGGATTACTGCCCTGGTCGGAATGGGAAAGACGTCGTCGAGCATATGTTCTCCGCCAGCGGGATGGTCAGAACGGCGACCGGAGCAGCCAGCATGACGCCGCCCGCTTCGCCATCCAACTGAAGGCTCGAAATACCAAAACCACATGCTCGCAGCAACCATGCCGGCGGCACGGCACCTGAGTAGGTCTAACGACCGGCCGACCGGCGCACATAGTCGACCAGCGCGCGCAGTTTCAATGGCTGCCTCTGGCGCCTGGGGTAGTAAAGATAGAAACCCGGAAAGGGCGGGCAGAAATCCTCCAGCAGCGGGATGAGCTCGCCGCGATCGACATAGGGCGCGAAGGTTTCCACCATGCCGAAGGTGATGCCGGCCCCGGCGCAGGCCATGCGGATCATCATTCCCATGTCATTGGTCGTGACCACGGGATCGACGGCGACGTCGAAGTCGCGGTCATTTTCGGTGAATTCCCAGCGATAGGGGGCCGTGTCCGGGCGCGGCCGCCATCCGACGCAGGCGTGGTTCTGCAGGTCGCGGGGATGGCGAGGCGAACCGTGACGCTCGAGATAGCTTGGCGATGCGGCGGCGCATTGTCTCTGTTGAGACGAGACCGGTACCGCGATCATGTCCTGCTCGATCACCTCGCCCAGTCTCACACCAGCATCGAAGCCGGCTTCGACGATGTCGAATTCGTCATCGGTGATGGTGATATCGAGCTTGATGCCGGGGCAGGCCTGCAGGAATTCGGTCAGCAAAGTCCCGGACAGGAAGCGCTCCGCGATCGAGGAAACGCTGATCCGCAGCAGGCCGCTCGGGCGCGCTTGCATGTCGCGCACCGTCTGCATCGCATCCCTGACCTGGCGGACCGAAGGACGAACCGACTCCAGGAAGACTTCCCCGGCCTCGGTCAGGCTGACGCTGCGCGTCGTGCGCTGAACCAGGGGAGCGCCAAGGCGATCCTCAAGGCGCTGCAAGGCCTGGCTGACGGCGGAGCGGGTCACGCCGAGGCGCTCTCCGGCGAGCCGAAAATTCCGTGCCTCCGCTACGGCGAGAAAGACTGAAATGCCTTCGAGATCATCGGCCATTGGTTAGCAATGCTAACCAAGCCATTCGGCATTGGCAACTTAAACACGCCGCTCGGCAAGACTATCTTGCTGCCGATATCAAAGCGAGAGCGGTCTGTCGCTCCGCTTCGACAGGAAGAGCGATGCAAAATTTTTCCAGCAGCCAAGTACTGCATCTTTTCACCGCCATCATTCTGACCGGCGCAGCGATGCAGGCGTTGCCGGCCGACGCACCCAACGACCTAAAACCGAAATTCCAACAGCCAAGCGAGAACACCATGCAGCAGCATCCCTATGTCGGAATGTGGATCACCGACGACGGCCGCGTCCGACACGAGCTCCTGCCCGACAATCGTTACGACGAGGCCCGCGGACGCCGGGAGAGCGCCTATCGCGGACGCTACGAAGTCACCGGAACACATATCGAGTATTGGGACGATACGGGCTTCACCGCCGATGGCGATTTCGTCGACGATGACACGCTCCATCATGGCGGCATGGTGCTTCGCCGCAAATGACCCCCGCACACCGAAAAGGCCGCATAGGACGGCCGGAAAGGATGACGACGATGTCTTCCACCACTCCCGTCTGGTTCATCACCGGCGCATCATCCGGCCTCGGCCGGGCACTCGCCGAAGCCGTGCTGGCGCGAGGCTGGCGTGCTGCCATTACGGCGCGCAGGCCCGATACACTCGGCGACCTCAGGGCAGCGCATGGCGAGCGGGCGCTCGCTCTCACCCTCGACGTGACCGATGGCCACTCCGTCGCCGCTGCGGTCCGCGACGCCGAGGCGTATTTCGGCGCCATCGATGTCCTCGTCAATAATGCCGGCTACGGCTATCTCTCGGCCATTGAAGAGGGTGAGGATGCGGAAATACGCGCCCAGTTCGAGACCAATGTCTTCGGGTTGATCACCGTTACTAAAGAGGTTCTGCCCGGCATGCGCTCGCGCCGGCAGGGGCATATCTTCAACGTCTCCTCGCTGGGCGGGCTCGTCGCCTTTGCCGCAACCGGCTACTACCACGCCACCAAATTCGCGGTCGAAGCCCTGTCGGAATCACTGGCCCATGAGGTCGGGCCGCTCGGCATCCGTGTGACGATCCTGGAGCCCGGCGGCTTCCGCACGGATTGGGCCGGCCGCTCGATGGTCGAATCCAGCACGATCATCGACGACTATGCCGAGACCGCCGGCAAGCGGCGGCAGGCCACCCGCTCGGTGTCCGGCAAGCAGCCGGGCGATCCCGCACGCGCGGCAACCGCAATCATATCGGCCTTCGAGGCGGGCGAACCGCCGCTGCGTTTGCTGCTCGGGGCAGCCTCCCTAAAGATCGCCCGCGATCGGCTCGACACACTGCGCGCCAATTTCGATGCGTGGGCGAAGACGACTCTCAGCGCCGATTTTCCGAGTTGACCATCACGAAAATCCTCAATCTGCTCATGGAGTTTGAAATGTCTGATATCGAAGGAAAAGTCATTGCCATCACCGGAGCCAGCAGCGGCATTGGAGAGGCCACGGCAAAAGTGCTGGCCGCCGCCGGCGCGCGAGTCGTGATCGGCGCGCGCCGCAGCGACCGCCTGGAGGCGCTCGCCGGCGAAATCGAAGCCGGGGGTGGAACGGTGCGTCTGCGCAAGCTCAACGTCACCGACCGTGTCCAGGTGGAAGCCTTTGCAGGCTTCGCCAAGGCCGAATTCGGCCGGCTCGATGTCATCATCAACAATGCCGGCGTCATGCCGCTGTCGCCGCTCGACGCGCTCAAGGTCGACGAGTGGGACCGGATGGTCGACGTCAACATCAAGGGTGTCCTCTACGGCATAGCGGCAGCGCTTCCGATCATGAAGGCACAGGGATCGGGGCAGATCATCAACCTGTCTTCGATCGGCGGCCACAGCGTCTCGCCGACCGCGGCCGTCTATTGCGCAACGAAATTTGCCGTGCGGGCGATTTCGGACGGGCTACGGCAGGAGACCGACCGTATCCGCGTGACCGTCATCTCGCCCGGCACGACGACATCCGAGCTTGCCGACACGATCACCGACACGACGGCGCGGGACGCCATGAAGGCTTTCAGGGCGATCACCATCAGCCCGAAAGCCGTCGCCAATGCGATCCTCTATGCCATCAGCCAGCCTGACGACGTCGATGTCAGCGAAATCATCATCCGCCCGACGGCCAGCCCGCATTGAGCAGCCACGTCCCGTGGAATTGTCCGGCCGCTCAAAAGCCCAGCGACTGCTGGGCAGGCGGCGGCGGGCCGAGGCTGACGCCTTCGAGCTCCAGCATGCGGGCCTTCGATGACGAGCCGCCGGGCGCCGAGAAGCCGCCGATCTTGCCGCCGGCGGCAAGCACCCGGTGGCAGGGGATAATCAGGGCGACCGGGTTCTTGGCCATCGCCTGGCCGACGTCGCGAGCCGCTTCCGGCCCGGCGCCGAGTTCCCTGGCCAGCGCGCCGTAAGTGGTCGTGCTGCCCCAGCCAACACGCCTTGCCGCCGCATAGATATCCCGGAAGAAGTCATTCTGGTCGGCAAGATCGAGTTCGACGCCCGAGAAATCGGTTTCCTCGCCTTGGAAATAGCGCCTCACGGCCGCTACCGTCTCCACCACCTCAGGCGTCGGGGCGCCGGGTTGGGCATCCGGCAGGCGGCGCAGCAGCAGCCGTTCCGTCGCCTCCGCGGTTTTCGTCGGTAATTGGAAACGGGCGATGCCGGCGTCGCTCCAGGCGATGCCGCAGAAGCCGCCAGCGGTTTCGAAGATGAGATAGTGATGCATCGTCTCGGCCATGACACAGCCTCCGCATTTACGATCTCCCCAAGGATCCTATGGCGAGACCCCGGTTTCAACCCGTTTCTTGCGAAAATCGTTCTTTTTTTGTTCCTATCGGCTTGGAAGCCGATGAAGCAGGCGCTTTTGATGTTCGTCCGTGATCTCGACGGCAAGGCAAGATCAACATAGCGGCAACCTGCTTTTCTTCGGGATTGCCCCCGGTTGAGACAAGGGTGCCGGTGAGGCTTGCGCTCGCCGGATTTCCGCGCATAAAGCTGGTCGGCTGGTGAACGCGGAGCAAGGACAGCATGGAAGGTTCGGAGATCATCATCCCAGGCGATACGCCGGGAACGGAGTGGCGGCTGCCGGTGCTGCGTTTTGCGGGCCGTAATCCGAAGGCTCCGAAGGCCTATATCCAGGCGGCGCTTCACGCCGGTGAGCTGCCGGGAACGGCGCTCCTGCATTTCCTTTGCGAGCGCCTGCGGCGGGCGGAAAGCGAAGGCGCGGTCGCCGGCGACATCACCATCGTGCCGCAGGCCAACCCGATCGGCGCGGCGCAATCGCATTTCGGCGACTTGCAGGGCCGCTTCGATCTCGGCTCGCGTACCAATTTCAATCGGGATTTTCCGCTGATCAGCGTCGCCGATCGGCCGATGCTGACGGAAGACCTGAATGATTATCCGGCTACGGACCAGCTGAAGCGGCGACTTCTGGATATGGCGCTCGGCGCCGATCTCGTCCTCGATCTGCACTGCGACGATGAATCGCTGCAATATGCCTATATCGATGAGGCCTTCTGGCCGGAGGCGGCCGATCTTGCCGCCGCGCTCGACATGGAGGCGGTGCTGCTTTCGGATGGCGAAAGCTCGGCCTTCGAGGAGGCCGTCGGTTTTGCATGGAAATATGCGGTTCCCGGTGAACGACAATCCCGGCTGCCGGGCAAGCTTTCGGTCACGGTCGAGCTGCGCGGCAAGCGCGACGTCGATCCGCTGCTGGCGAAGCGGGATGCGGACGGGCTCTGGCGTTTTCTCGCGGCACGGGGGATCGTGAGCGACGACAGAATGGCGCCGGCCATGTTTGCCGGTCCCGCCGTGCCGCTCGACAATGTCGAGATCATTCGCGCTCCCGAAGGCGGCGCCGTGCTCTTCCATCGCACGATCGGCGACAGGGTTGCAGAGGGCGAGCTTCTGGCGACGATCGTCACCCGGCCCGGTCGGCCTGACGGCAGCATCGATCTGCATGCACCGCAGGATGGGCTGGTCCTGACCCGAACCTCGGATCGGCTGGTGCGCCGGCGCGGCGACCTGATGAAGATCGTCTGCGCCAGGCCGAGCAAGGCCGCACGCAAGGCCGGCACGCTGGAGAGTTGAACAAACGGTGCCCGGGATAAATGCCGGGCGGCATTTGCGCCGTCTCTCGCGCATGTTATCCCGCTGCCATCACAGGGAGAACGATCGGGCATGGCCGTCACCATCTATGGGATCAAGAATTGCGACACGATGAAGAAAGCCCGCAGCTGGCTGGAAGAACACGGCGTCGCCTATGAGTTTCACGATTACAAGGCGTTCAGCATCGACCGCCCCCATCTCGAAGCCTGGATCGACCAGGCCGGCCTTGATGCGGTGCTCAACCGCGCCGGCACCACCTTTCGCAAACTGCCCGATGCCGAGCGCGAGAATCTGAGCCGGGAAAAGGCGATCGCGCTGATGCTCGACCAGCCGTCGATGATCAAGCGGCCGGTGCTGGAGACCGAAGGCAAGCTGGTGATCGGCTTCAAGCCGGAGAATTACGCGGATATATTCGGGCGCTGAGCAATGTCCAAGACCACGCGCGCGACACAGGTTCTTTCCCAGGCAGGCGTCGCCTTCACCATCCACATCTATGTTTATGACCCGGGCGCGGAGCGCGTCGGGCTGCAGGCGGCGGAAGCCCTTGCTGAGGCGCCGCAGCGGGTGCTGAAGACGCTAATGGCCGAGGTGGACGGCAAGCCGGTCTGCGTCGTGGTGCCTTCGGATCGCGAGGTCAGCATGAAGAAGCTCGCCAGCGCCTTTCGCGGCAAGTCGGCCAATATGATGAAGCCGGCCGATGCCGAGCGGCTGACCGGCTACCATGTCGGCGGCATCAGTCCCTTCGGCCAGAGGAAGGCCGTGCCGACGGCGATCGAGGAAACCGCTCTCGCCGAACCGCTGGTCTATATCAATGGCGGACAGCGCGGGCTGCAGGTGCGGCTTGATCCGAAAGATGCGCTGAAAGCGTTGAAAGCGGTCGGTGCATCATTGATCGCCTGATTAGAGGAAACGCGCGAGTAGACCGGAAATCGCCTTCGCCTCGTCTTCGGCAAGCTTGCTGCCGACATGGGCCTCGATCGCTGCCGCATAGACAGCCCACATCCGTGTGCGAAGCGTTCGGCCGGCATCGGTAATCACAACCCAGCGCCCACGGCCGTCCTCGGCGAAGACCTCGCGCCGGACCAGGCCCTCTCTTTCCAGCCGGTCGATCAGCCGGGAAAGATTATACTGCGCCAGCAAGGTTCGCTCCTCGATCTCGTAGGGCCGCAGCTTGCCGTCTTTCGAGCGCGCCAATTCCCACAGCACGTCATACCAGGCAAGCGGCGGCATGCCGGCCGTTTTCAGATCGGCTTCGATCGCGGCGAGCAGCCGTTCGCCGGCGCGCATGATGCTGATCCAGGCAGAGGTGGCGGCTTCGCTCAGCTTCGTTGTCTTTTCCATCATAGATGCAAATACATTTATCTTGCATAAGGCCGCAAGCGCTATTATATGCAAATGCATCTATTAAAACGAGGAGACGTTCATGAGCAGGCTTACCCTCATCAGCCACCATCTCTGCCCCTATGTGCAACGCGCCGCCATCGTACTTCGCGAAAAGGGTGTTCCCTTCGAGCGCATCAACATCGACCTTGCCAACAAGCCGGACTGGTTCCTGCAGATCTCGCCGCTCGGCAAGGTGCCGCTGCTGAGGATCGAGGACGAAGAAGGCGGCGAGGCCGTCCTCTTCGAAAGCAGCGTCATCTGCGAATATCTGGAGGAGACGCAGCCGGGGCCTGCCCTGCATCCTGCCGATCCGCTTGCCCGCGCCCGCCATCGCGGCTGGATGGAATTCGGCTCATCCGTGCTTTCCGATCTCTGGGGCTATGAAACCGCCACGGACGCGGAACAGCTGGAGGCCAAGCGCAAGATGCTGATCGCCAAGTTCACGACGCTCGAAGGAGCACTCGCGGACGGACCTTATTTTTCCGGCAGCAGCTTCAGCCTCGTCGATGCCGTTTTCGCGCCGATCTTTCGGTATTTCGATGTTTTCGACAGGCTGGGAGATAGCGGCATCTTCGCGGGGCTTGAACGGGTGACGCGCTGGCGGAGCGCGCTCGGCGAACGGCGAAGCGTGAAAGACGCCGTCGGCGAAGATTATCCGCAGCGGCTGATGGAATTCCTGGAAAAGCACAAGTCGATCCTGCTCAGGCTGCCCGTCGCGGCCTGAGGCGTGATGCTGAAGCGGATCGGGCATGGCGCCGGCCGGTTTCAAATCGGCGGCGGCGCGCTTCATTTTCGCCGCAAACGGGTCTAAGTCTTTCAGCCTCTTGGAGCGGTTCAGCTTTTCACGGAAGAGCAGAACCGCTCTAATCTCTTGAACTTACGCAATTCCAGACGGAAAACCGCTTCGCACTTTTCCTGGAATTGCTTTAGCGTCGATGAAAGAAGGCAGGTTGAACCATGACTTTCATGCCCCAGAGCCAGAACACCGTTGATCCCGTCAAGCTGGAGAAACTCGCGGAAGTCGCGGTCAAGGTCGGGCTGCAGCTGCAGAAGGGCCAGGATCTGGTGATCACCGCGCCTGTTGTGGCGCTCCCGCTCGTTCGCCTCATCACCAAACACGCGTATCAGGCCGGCGCCGGTCTGGTGAGCGCCTTCTACTCCGACGAGGAAACGACGCTGGCGCGTTATCAGTACGGCAGCGACGAGAGCTTCGACCGCGCCTCCGACTGGCTCTACGAGGGCATGGCCAAGGCCTATGCCAACGGGGCGGCCCGTCTGGCGGTCGCCGGCGACAATCCAATGCTGCTTTCCGAGCAGGATGCCGGCAAGGTCGGCCGCGCCAATCGCGCCACATCAACCGCCTATAAGCCGGCCTTGGAAAAGATCTCGAATTTCGACATCAACTGGAACATCGTCTCCTATCCCAACCCCTCCTGGGCCAAGGTGGTCTTCCCCGACGACCCGGAACCGATCGCAATCGCCAAGCTCGCCAAGGCGATCTTTGCCGCCTCGCGCGTCGATGTCAGCGACCCCGTCGCCGCCTGGGCGGAGCACAATGCCAATCTCGCCAAGCGCTCAGCCTGGCTGAACGGCGAGCGTTTTGCCTCGCTGCATTTCAAGGGGCCAGGCACCGATCTGACGGTCGGTCTTGCCGACGGACATGAGTGGCATGGCGGCGCCTCCACCGCCAAGAACGGCATTACCTGCAATCCGAATATTCCGACTGAAGAGGTGTTCACGACGCCGCATGCGTTGCGGGTCGAAGGCCATGTCTCGAGCACCAAACCGCTGTCGCACCAGGGCACGCTGATCGACAATATCCAGGTGCGCTTCGAGGGTGGGCGGATCGTCGAAGCCAAGGCGTCACGCGGCGAAGAAGTGTTGAATAAGGTGCTTGATACCGACGAGGGCGCGCGCCGGCTCGGCGAAGTGGCTCTCGTGCCGCATTCCTCGCCGATCTCGGCGAGCGGCATTCTGTTCTACAACACGCTGTTCGACGAAAACGCCTCCTGCCACATCGCGCTCGGCCAGTGCTATTCCAAGTGCTTCCTCGATGGCGCTTCACTGAGCCAGGAGCAGATCAAGGCGCAGGGCGGCAATTCCAGCCTGATCCACATCGACTGGATGATCGGCTCCGACAAGGTCGATATCGACGGCATCACACCGGACGGTGGGCGGGTTCCGGTGATGCGGCAGGGCGAGTGGGCCTGAGCGGCATCACCGTGCGCTGACTGAGCCAGACGCTGGCAAGGACCATGGCGAAGCCGGCAAGCTGCGCCGGCGTCAGGCTCTCGCCGAGCGCCAGCCAGCCGAGCAGGGTCGCGACCACAGGGCTCAGAAAGCCGAGCGAGGAAATCGCCGAGGGCTCGACGCGCGACAGGCCGCGGAACCAGAGCAGATAGGTGAAAGCCGCACCCACCAGACCGAGATAGGCAATGCCGGCAATGTTTGCGATGTTCGGCGACGGCAGCGCCGGTTCCAGGAAGAGCGCAAAGGGTACCAAGAGAATACCGCCTGCCGACAGTTGCCAGGCGGTGAAGGTGAGGTTCGACACCGGCGGCGCCCAGCGCCGTGACAGCACGGTGCCGAACGCCATCGAAACCGCGCCGGCGATACCGGCGGCGACACCCACGGGATCGAGGCTCGCCTTCGGCGTCAGCACCAGCAGCGCGACCCCGGCCATGCCGGCAAGACCCGCCAGCACGGCAAGTGGCCGGACCGGCTTGCCGAGGAAAAGCCGCGACAGGGCGATGACGATCAGCGGCTGCACGGCACCGACGGTCGCGGCAACGCCGCCGGGCAGCCGGTAGGCGGAGACGAACAGCATCGCCCAGAAGAACGAGAAGTTCAGCGCCCCGAGAAGGAAGGCGCGGCCCCACCAGACGCCCGTCGGCAGCTTCCGAACAATCAGTAGCAGAAGCAGGCCCGCCGGCAGGGCGCGCAGCAGAGCGACCGTCAACGGATAGCCCTGGGGCAGGAAGGATGTGGTGACGAAATAGGTGCTGCCCCAGATAGCGGGGGCGACAGCGGTCGTCAGCACGTCCGCCAAGTATCGAGAATTTGTCTTCATCTCAAGAATCTCTACATCAAGATAAATTCGAACATAACGCAATTTATCTTGACGTCAAGATATGCAGTGGTATCCATCCCACATGGGTGAAGCGAAGCAAGATCACGTCGACCGGATTCTGGCGCAATGGCGGCGCGAGCGGCCGGATCTCGACGTCGAGCCGATGGGCATCCTCGGGCGCCTGAAACGCCTCGGCACCCATCTCGGCCGCGAAGTCGAAGCCATGCTCATGAAGCACGGGCTTTCCACCTCGGCCTTCGACGTGCTGGCCACACTTCGCCGCTCCGGCGCACCTCATCGGCTTTCGCCGGGCGAGCTCCTGGAAATGACCATGGTCAGCTCCGGCACGATGACGAACCGGATCGACCAGCTGGAGAAGGCGGGCCTGGTCGAGCGCATCGTCAATCCGCAGGATCGGCGCAGCGTGCTGATCGCGCTGACCGAAAAGGGGCTTGCGACCGTCGAAGAGGCGGTCGGCGCGCATGTCGCCAACCAGCAGCGGCTGACGCGCAACCTGACGGCCGAGGACAAGGCCGAGTTTGACCGACTGCTGAAGAAATTCCTCGCGGATTTCGAATAATAAGAGCCTTTCCTGGTCAGATTGAAGCATTCTGTTGGCTCAAACGGAGTCGGATGGTCGACCGGCCGGCGCGCGTCGTAGCCAAGCTCTACGGCCAAGCCGGCCGGTCGATCAGCCGGCCCGTTTCAGCCCTCCGGCAGAATGCTTCAATCTGACCAGGAAAGGCTCTTTAGATGGCGGCGAGCGCCTTGCTGACACGCTCCAGATGCGCCCTGCGCCTGGATTCCGTGGCGCGGTCCATATCGTGGAGGCTCAGCATGCGGAAGATAAGCTTCCTCGAACAGAAGTTGGCGATACCGCGCTTCAGCAGGCGGCGAACGGGATCGCCCATATAGAGATGCACCAGCCACCAGGGCGAGCCCGTCGTCGTCAGCGCATAGAGCAGCCTGATATTGGTGAGCTCAGGCACGATCCGGCCGCCAGCGGCGTCATGCGTGAAGGCCACACCTGGCGCGAAGACGCGATCGAAGAAGCCTTTCAGGATGGCTGGGAAATTGAACCACCACTGCGGAAAGACGAGGACGAGACCATCGGCCGCCTTCAGCCGGGCAACGATATCGGCCACATCAGAGGTGTCGTAGGGCATATCGAAGTAAGCACGGCGCTCGGCCTCGGAGAGTCGTGGATCGAAATCCTCCGCATAGAGATCGAGCAGATCGACGGCATGACCGGAAGCTTCCAGCGCTTGGCGAGCCGTGTGCGCCACCGCGGCAGCAAAACTGTCCGACAAGGGATGGGCGAGCACCAGCAGGATCCGCATCGTTAGAACAGGCTTCCCTGCTTCGTCGGTTCCGCCGGTTTTGTGCTGCGCTTCTTGGCGCCGCCAGGCGAGATGCTGCCTTCCGTGGTCATTGCGCCGACACGGCCGTCGGCAAATTCGATGGCGATGCCCATGCCGGCGGAAAGTGCGGCCGCCTGCGAGACCGGCCTGTTGTCCTCGTCGCGAATGACGGCGTAGCCGCGCTTCAGCACGTTCTTGTAGGAGAGCGACTGCAGCACGCGGTCCTGCGCGGAGAGCTCGGCGCGGCCGCGCGTCAGCTGGTGGCGGATCGCCGTATCGGCATGGCGCGAAAGGTTGCCGAGCCGCTCGCGACTGCGGTCTGTCTCGGTCTTCAGCCGGGCCGGCAGCGAGGCGAGGATGGCCTCGGCGCGGTCAATGCGGGACTTCGAGCGATCGACCAGGCGCTCGACGGTGCGCTCGGCCCGCGCCATGCGCTCGCTCAGAAGCTGGCGTCTCTCGGCGATGCGATTGGAGAGCACATCCGGGCGGAGATGCGAGGCGATGCGCTCGAAGCCGCGACGCTTGTTGATGGTGTTGAGTTCCAGCCCGCGGCCGAGGCCGGCCGCCGTCTCGTCGAAGCGGCGGCGCGGCAAGGCGAGAAGCTGATCAAGCGAGGGCAATGCCCGCATCAGACTACGGACGAACTGGCGGCGCTGATCCATCTGCCGGTTCATGCAACCCTGCAGGCGGGCGGCAAGTGCGGCCGCCTGCGCTTCGAGCTCCGCCTTGACGGGCACAGCCATCTCCGCCGCCCCGGTCGGCGTCGGAGCGCGCACATCGGCGGCATAGTCGATCAGCGTCCAGTCGGTCTCATGGCCGACGGCCGAGATCAGCGGTATGCGGCTTTCGGCAGCAGCGCGCACGACGATCTCGTCATTGAAACTCCAGAGATCTTCCAGGCTGCCGCCGCCGCGCGCGACGATCAGCACATCCGGACGCGGAATGGCGCCGGCGGGGTCCAGCGCGTTGAAGCCGCGGATGGCGTTCGCCACCTCCTCGCCGGATCCCTCCCCCTGCACCTTCACCGGCCAGACGAGGACTTGCACGGGAAACCGGTCGGAGATGCGGTGAAGGATATCGCGGATGACGGCGCCGGTCGGCGAGGTGACGACGCCGATCACATGCGGCATGAAGGGCAGCCGCTTCTTCCGGGCCGCATCGAACAAGCCTTCGCCGCCGAGCCTGCGCTTGCGCTCCTCGATCAGCGCCATCAGCGCGCCGGCGCCTGCCGGCTCCAGTGTCTCGATGACGATCTGATATTTCGAGGAGCCGGGAAAAGTGGTGACCTTGCCGGTGGCGATCACCTCCATGCCTTCCTCAGGACGGAACTTCAGCCGCGAGAAAGTGCCTTTCCAGATAACGGCGTCGATACGGGCGCGATCGTCCTTCAGTGCGAAATAAGCGTGGCCGGAGGAGTGCGGACCCCGATAGCCGGATATTTCGCCGCGCACGCGAACCTGATCGAAGGCGGTTTCGACGGTGCGCTTGATCGAGCCGGAAAGCTCCGAAACCGAATATTCGGCAAGGTTGGTCGGCGAATCGCTGTCGAAGAGGTTGCTCATCCCTCCTTTCTATTTCCATTGGCGGGAAACGGGAAGGTCGCGACAGCCGGAGAGACCGTTTTCCCGACTGCTGAAACCAGGTGGCGAGGCCGAGTCGTCGCCGTTGCATCAAGATTCACGCTCCGGGCATTGCGTGCATGCGGTCGTTGCAGCGATAAGAATGACAAGAAAAACGGGAAAATTCGCTCCGTCGGGGAACGCATAGATAAAACGCGCGTTTTTTCTGAAAGGGATTGCTAACCACCGCAATACAAAGGATTTTCAGCCGAGAGAGCCGGTAAATCTTTGTTAGTTGGCGCTTCCTATTCTTCCCCTCGTTCTCTCTGGGAAGGTGCTGAAATGATTATTCTCACAGCAGCAGCATTGGGCATCAGCGCCGGGTTAATGCGCTCGGCCGCCGGTATCGCATTGGTCGCCGCGCTGATCGGAATGAGCTTCACGCTGGCGGCGATAACCTCGCCGGGGCCGGTGTCACTTCTGGCGCTTGTTTATGCCATTCTCGGCTATAATGGCGGCCTTATCCTCTTCGTGCTCGGGCTTTATGCCAGCGACCGTCTGCGGGCCGTCCGCACGTCTCACTGACGTCAGCGCAACATAAAGGCTGTCGGCGTCAATTCGCCGTCGGCCGGTAGCGGAAGAACTGGACGCCCGTACCCGGCACCTGCGCCAGCCGCTCCAGATAGGGCGGAATATTCCCCTTGCCGAGTTCGGCATAGAGCCCATCTGGCTTCAATTTGGCGAGTTCGCGCGTCTGCAGGTCCTTCTGGCAGAAAGCAAGCGCCGTCACACCGGCTCCCTTCAGGAAGGCTTCCGCCTCCTGCGGTGTTGCCAGGCCGATATGCATTTCCGTCAGCATGCCGCCCTGATCGCGATGATAGGGGGCGGAGAGAACCCGGTTCTGCGTGAAGCGGAGGATCGGCACACCCATTTCCGATGGCGCGGAGACCAGGCCGGGCGGGAGTTCGGCAAGCGGTGCCAGCGCCTCTTTCGATGTGCAGGAAAGCGCTTTTGTCGGCTCCGCCGCCTTCTTCTGCGCATCGTTCTCCATCTGCAGCGAGACAAGCCCGCCACCGACGGCCCAGACCGCCGGAACGCTTGCAAGCACGCTCATCACATAGACGAAGGCAGCGGCGACATTCTCGCTGTCGCTGTTGGAGATGCGCCTGACATCAATGATCAGCAGGGCGAGCGGCAGGATCGAAAGCAGGTTCGAGAAGGAAGAGCCGCGCACCTGGACCAGCGCGATTGCCCAACTCGTGGCGATCAGGAAGAGCAGGATCAGATGGATCTGCACGCGGTCGCGCTGAATGAGGCGAAAGATGCAGACGGCAATGGCGAAGAGGCCTGCCGCATAGAAGGCGCCGACCGCGGTGGGATCGGCGCGCGCCAGCGCCAGGAGCGATTGGGCTTCCGAAATATGCCGCAGCCAGAGCTCGACCAGCATCGGATCGAGATTGCCCAACGGATCGCTCAGGCATTGCGGCGCGATGACGATCGCCGCACCAAAAACGCCGACGCCGATAAAGGCGAGCGCGGTAAAGCGCAATGGCCGACGCAAGCCGCTGGCAAAAACGGCCAAAAACAGCAGCAGGCCGCCACCAATCGCCGCCAGACTGTAATAGCCGAGCGAGAGATTGTCGCAGGTGACCATCGAATAGAGCCGGGGCGGTACCGTTGCGAAGAAAAGAATGTTGATCGTAATCGTCAGCGACAGCCCGAAGGCCCGGGCGGCGACGGCGAAATTCTCCCCTTCCCATGCCCAGAGCAGGGCGACCGTGAGGCAGACGCCGGCGACGAAAGGGGTGGTCTCGGCGCCGATGGCAATCGCGACAGCCGCCGCAACGCCGGCGGCGGCGTAGCTCCAACCGCGACGCTGGGGGTCCACGAGCATCGCCACCATCGTCGCGACCAGCGCCAGTTGCGCATTGTGATGATCGATCGCGCCCGGGGCGAAGCGGTTTCCGGTGTAGATCGCCGGGGCGGTGAGACCGAGGGCGATATGCATGCCTGCGACGCCGCCGATCCGCCGGCCGGCGACGCCCATGGCCAGCATGGCAGGAAAGATGAGCGATACGGGCCAGACGGCGAGCGCCAGCGCCTCGGCGGCTTCACGCGGCGCAAACAGGCCGAAGAACCAGATCAGCGAAGCGATCGGCAGATCGATCAGCCTCGACCAGTGCATCAGCGTACCGCCGGCAAGGCCGAGACGATATTGCGTCAGATCGAACCAGCCCTGGCCGGCAAGAAAATCGCGAACCTCGACGAGACGCATGCCGTCGTCGTTGTCGGGACCGACATAATCGGTGGAGCCGGAGAATTTGGTAACAAGGATAACGGCGGCGAGGATGACACTATAGGCAATGACAGCCGGCCACAGACGCGTCAGCAGCCCCCCGAGCCGGCTCCGGCGGGCGGCGGTCACGGCGGATGCATCAGCGATCGGCTGCACGGCGTTCATCGTGGTTAGCGCTTCGTTTCCAGATGCCCGAACCTTAGCGGGCACCGATCAAGAAAGTGTAAAGCCGTCTGAGACCGCAGCCGATTTTGCCTGCGTCATAGGGTCTTATTAACGCTGCGTGATTTAGGCTGGTGGCGGCTTTTCAGTGTAACGAGTAGAGTCATGGCCCGAACGCTTACCCATCACCCGGACATTGCCGTCCTGCTTCCCTGCTATAATGAAGCTGCGACGATCGGCGCTGTGGTGCGGGGCTTCCGGGCGACGCTGCCGGATGCCGCGATCCACGTCTACGACAATAATTCCACCGACGGCACCGCGCTGCAGGCGATGCTGGCCGGAGCGCATGTCGTGCGCGAACGGCGCCAGGGCAAGGGGCACGTCGTGCGCCGCATGTTCGCCGACATCGAGGCCGACATCTATATCATCGCCGACGGCGACGGAACCTATGCGCCTGGCGACGCCGAGGAGCTCGTGCGAACGCTTCTAACCGAGCGCGCCGACATGGTCGTGGGAACCCGGCGCGGCGTGCATGCCGATGCCGGCCGTCAGGGCCATGCGCTTGGCAACCGGCTTTTCAACCTGCTCTACCGAACGATCTTCGGCCCCGACTTCACCGATATCTTTTCCGGCTACCGCGCTTTCTCACGTCGCTTCGTCAAAAGCTTCCCGGCGGTATCCGGCGGCTTCGAGATCGAAACGGAGATGTCGGTGCATGCCTCCCGGCTGAAGCTTCCGGTCAGCGAGCTGGAACTCGACTATGGCCGGCGCCCGGAAGGCTCGCATTCCAAGCTTTCGACGTTCCGCGACGGCGGAAAAATCCTCTGGATGTTCGCGATGCTGATGAAGGAAACCCGGCCCTTCGCCTTCTTCAGCGCGATCAGCGCCGCCTTCATGCTGACGAGCCTCGGCTTCATGACGCCGGTGCTGGCGGAATATTTCGACACGGGCCTCGTCAGCCGCATGCCGACCTGGGTGCTGTCGATGGCGCTGATGATGATCTCCTTCATGCTTTTTACCGCCGGCGTCATCCTGGATTCCGTGGCCCGCGCCCGGGCCGAGCAGCTTCGTATCCATTATATGAGCCTGGAGACCCCGAGTGCGGTCAAGGCACCGCTCGCCGACGCCAAACCGGCATCGCGCGATCGTCCCGGCAAGGCGGATGCGGCATGAGAAAGCTCGTCCGCTTCGCGATCGGCGGCGGCATCGGCTTCCTTGTCGATGCCGGCATGCTGGCGGCGCTGCTCCATCTGACGCCACTCGGACCGTTTCTGGCCCGGCTCGTCGCCATTGCGACGGCAATGGCGACCACATGGGCTTTCAACCGCAGCTTCACCTTCGATCGTTCCGGCCGGTCGCTTGCCGCCGAGGGTTTCCGCTACGGCTCGGTCGGCGTGACGGCGGCACTGGTCAATTACGGGCTATACTCTGCGCTGCTGCTTTCGCTGCCGGCGCTGCAACCGCTGGCGGCCATGGTGATCGCCAGCGTCGCCTCGATGGTCTTCAGCTTCTTCGGCTATTCGCGCTTCGTCTTCCGCGCGGAATGAGCGGAATGATCAGACTGCCTCCCAGCCGTCCTTCTCGCTGGCGCGGTAGATGGCATCGATCACCTTCTGGTTCAGCTTCGAGTTTTCGAGCGTGACGATCTCTTCCTTGCCGTTCTTGACCGCGCGAGCGAAGGCCTCGACCTCGCGCCTGTATTGGCGGCTGTCCTGATAGCGGAAGATGCGCGATTCATTGTGGCTGCGATCGGCGAGTTCGATCTCTTCCGGTCCCCAGCGATTGGCGTTGAAGGGCGATTTGACCTCGATGTAACCTTCGGTGCCGTGGAAGACCATGACCTGACGGTTGGCCATCTGTGTCGAGACATAGAAGCTCAGCTCGAAATCGCCGAAATCGGCCTTGACGCTGGAGTAAATATCGGTGCCGAAATCCGGATCGCGCTCGGTGATCGCCTGGACTGAGAGCGGCTCCTTGCCGGTGGAAAAACGCGTGCTCATGACGGGATAGACGCCGATATCGGGAAGGCCGCCGCCGCCGAGTTCCGGAACGTTACGCATGTTGGCGGGGTCTCGGTTGAAATAGGTGAAGGCGCCCTGCACATGTCGCAGCGAACCGATCGCACCCTCGGCTATCAGTGAGCGCACCTTCTGCCAGACCGGGGAATAGGTGACCATATAGGCTTCGGTGACCACCACGCGGTTGCGGTCGCGGGCAGCGATTACCGCGTCGATATCGTCGGCCTTCAGGGCCAGGGGTTTTTCGCAGAGCACATGTTTGCCGGCATCGGCTGATTTGATCGACCATTCGATATGCTGCGACGTCGGCAGCGGGATATAGACCGCGTCGATGACGTCGGAAGCCAGCATTTCCTCATAGGAGCCGAAGGCATGCGGCACGGAGAAGCGATCGGCCATCTCCCTTGCGCGCGTGAGATCACGGCTGGCAACCGCCGTGACGACGCAATTTTCCGCGTCCTGGATGGCGGGAACGACATTGTCGCGACCGATCTTCGCCGTTGAAATGATACCGAAACGCAGCATGTGCGAGCCTCCCAAAACCAATGTCGGCGAACCATATTCAGGCCTCCGCCGCGACGCAATGGCGCGACATGAAATTGCGGAAGCCGGGTTTGCCTGGCGCCGGGATCGCGCTAGCTTGGCCAGACGGCGTTCTGCCGTATCCGCGATTCAATACAGCCTTTTATATTCACCCATTTTGGAGAGCGTCATGAACATGCGCCGGCTTGGAAAAACAGGTCTTTCGGTCTCGCCGATCGTCTTCGGCGGCAATGTTTTCGGCTGGACGGCCGACGAGAAAACATCTTTCGCCATTCTCGACGCCTTCTTCGACGCGGGGCTGAACACGATCGACACGGCGGATGTCTATTCCACATGGGTTCCCGGCAACAAGGGTGGCGATTCCGAGGAGATCATCGGGCGCTGGCTAAAGCAATCGCGGATCTCCCGCGACAAGGCCGTCATCATTACCAAGGTCGGCTCAGACATGGGGCAGGGAAAGACCCTCAAGGAGGCATACATCCTGAAGGCGGTCGAGGGTTCGCTGCGCCGATTGCAGACGGACTATATCGATCTCTATCTCTCGCACTGGCCGGATGCCGATACGCCACACGAGGAAACGCTTGGCGCCTTCGCCAAGCTGAAGCAACAGGGCAAGATCGGCGCCATCGGCTGCTCGAACTATGATGCGGATCTGCTCCAGGCGTCGTTCGACGCAGCCGAGAAGGCTGGCCTGCCGCGATACGACGTGCTGCAGCCGGAATATAATCTTTACGAGCGCGCGAGCTTCGAGGGGCCATTGGCCGAACTGTGCATCCGTCAGAATATCGGCGTCATCACCTATTTCAGCCTCGCAGCCGGTTTCCTGACCGGCAAATACCGCAGCAAGGCCGATACGCAAGGCCGCGCCCGCGAAGGCCGGGTTTCGCAGTATTTCGACGCCAAGGGCCTGCGCATCCTCGCCGCGCTTGATCAGGTCTCGGCCGAGACCGGCGCCAAACCCGCGGAAATCTCGCTCGCCTGGCTTTTGCGCAAGAAAGGCGTCACGGCGCCGATTGCCAGTGCGACCAGCCTGTCGCAGCTTGAAAGCCTGGTGAAATCAGCAACACTCTCCCTTTCCAACGACGCAATGGCGCTGCTCGACGAAGCCGGTGCCTGAACAGGAATGCCATGACCTTAATCATTCGCGATGCCCGCCCGGAAGACGAAGCCCGTTGGCGTGAACTCTGGGCAGCTTATCTGGCCTTTTACGAGGTGAGCGTTGACGCTGACATCACCGACCAGACGTGGCGGCGAATCTTCGATCCGGCCTCGGCGATCGGCATGCGCGTCGCCGAGGCCGACGGCAGGATCATGGGCTTTGCTCTTTTCCTGACGCATGAGGGCACCTGGATCCGCGGCAGGGACTGCTATCTCGAAGACCTCTTCGTCGATCCCGATGCGCGCGGCAAGGGTGTCGGCCGGGCGCTGCTGGACGATCTCGTCGCGCTCTGCAAGGCCGAGGGCTGGTCGCGGCTCTATTGGCATACGAGCGAAGGAAACAAGACTGCCCGTGCGCTCTACGACAGCTACGTCGAGAGTGACGGCCACATTCGCTACCGCATCAGTTTCTGAGGGCGGGAAATCCCTCATACCATTCCGAATGGTCGCCTTCCCAGTTCCCCATGCCCGGCTTTGTCAGGATGCCGCGCGGCCTGACGTAGCTCTGGATCACCCGCTTCGGCCGTTCGTGCCATTGGATATTGAAGGCCGAGAGCTTTGGGAAGAAGCAGAGCGAGGCGTAGGGCAGATGGTCGTGGATCCACCAGGCGAGCCGCTGCCAATCGCTTTCATCGCGATAGCGGTCGATCATCCAGGGCACGGCAATGCAGACGGCGGCGCCCATGCAGCCGTCGAAATCCCTGATATCCCAGATGTGATGCGCAGCCGTTGCGGCATTGGTGGAACAGTTCAGATTGTTCGCGTTGCCGAAGCGGTTGACCTCAGGCGAGCGGTAGCCGGAGCGGATGTGAAGACGCCCGAACGTCGCTTCCAGCGGCTCCAGCAGTTCCTCGCAAAGTCTTTTGCCGGCTTCGATCGCCAGGTTGGGATCCTCGGGGATATTGGGAATCCGGTAGAAATCCGCGATTTCCGAATGCAGGAAATCGCGGAAGAAGAAGTTTTGCGACAGCCGCACGCGGCCGAGATCCTCCAGACCTTTCATCGAACCCGGCTTTCGCATGATCTTTTCGTCCTCCACTTCAGCGGCCGAATGATTGCCCGGCGCGGTTTTCCAGTCCACCCGAAATCGATCGGGAACAAATTGCGCGATCTTCGCTTCTTAGTGTGTCGCCGCATTCGCGGCCTTTCCCAAAACAAGGATCGAGAAAATGGCCAAGGAAAAGACGTTGGAAGACCTCTTCTACGACACGCTCAAGGACATCTATTTTGCCGAGCGGCAGATATTGCGTGCCCTGCCGAAGATGGCCCGTGCCGCCCAGTCCTCCGAACTGAAGGCAGGTTTCCAGAAGCATCTCGAGGAAACCGAAGGCCAGGTCGAGCGCCTGCAGCAGGTTTTTGAAAAGATCGGCAAGCGCGCCCAGGGCAAGACCTGCGAGGCGATCCAGGGCATTATCGCCGAGGGCGAAGAGATCATGGAAGAATTCAAGGGCACGCCGGCGCTGGATGCCGGGCTGATCTCGGCTGCCCAGGCGGTCGAGCACTATGAAATCGCCCGTTACGGCACGCTGAAGACATGGGCCGCAACTCTCGGCCAGAAGGATGTCGTCGCCCTGCTCGACCAGACGCTGCAGGAGGAAACGGCCACCGACAAGATCCTTACCAAGCTCGCCACGACGGCGGCAAACCAGAAGGCAAAAGCCGCCTGACGAAACGAGGCAAACGAGCGGCGGCCCTCATCGGCCGCCCGCATCCCTCTCCGCATACCTGAAGAAATCGATGAAGGCGCGCAGCGCCGGCCGCATTTGCCGTCGGCTCGGATAATAGACAAACCACCCGGGATAGGGCGCGCACCAATCCTCCAGCACCCGCACCAGCCTGCCGGCCGTCAGTTCGGTATGCACCCGCATGTCGAAGAGATAGGCAAGGCCGGCGCCGTTCAGCGCCGCGAGCAGGGCCAGCCGGTCCTCGCTGACAACAAGCGGCCCATCGACCGCGACGATCAGTTCCTGCCCATCCTTTTCGAATTCCCAACGATAAATGGAGCCGTTGGTGAAGCGTCGCTTGATGCAACGATGACGGACGAGATCGCGCGGGTGCTCCGGCTTCCGATAGCGCTCGAAATATTCCGGCGAGGCCGCGATCACCGTCGTCAGATTGGGTGAGATCCTGACTGCGATCATATCGGCCTCCAGGCTCTCCTCCAGCCGGATGCCCGCGTCGAAACCCTCCTTGACGATATCGGTGAAGCCGTCCTCATTGGCGATCTCCAGCGTGATATCGGGATAGGTGTTGAGAAAATCGCCAAGGCGCGGGGCGAGCAGGATATCGGAGGCAAAGCGCGGCGCAGTGATGCGCAGGTTTCCGGCCGGTTTGCCGCGCGTATCGTTGACCGCCTCCAACGCGACGCCGATCTCCTCGAGCGCCGGACGCAACCTTTCGAGAAGCAGCCGGCCCTCCTCTGTCGGCGCGACACTGCGGGTCGTACGTGCCAGAAGCCTGACGCCGAGACTGTCCTCCAGGCTCGAAATGGCGTGGCTGACCGCCGACGGCGCGACGAGCAGTTCCTTGGCCGCGGCCCGGAAGCTGCGATGCTCCGCGACGGCGGCGAGAACGGCGAGTTGAGAGAGTTGCCTTCTGTCCATTGATCGAAATTATAGAACAGGCTGTTAGAAACTGCATGCATTTTTTGATTGATACGGCGCCGATATAGTCTGCCCCTGCCGCAATGATCTCCCAAGCGGTTCGGCGCCAGCTCAGAAAAGGAGCGCATCATGAAAACCAGAAAACTCGGAAACGATCTGTCGGTCTCGGCCGTCGGCCTCGGCTGCATGGGCATGAGCTTTGCCTATGGCGCCAGCGACGAAGCGGAATCAGTGCGGACACTGCACCGCGCCGTCGATCTCGGCGTCACCTTCTTCGACACCGCCGAGGTCTACGGCCCCTTCACCAACGAGGTTCTTCTCGGAAGAGCGCTGAAGCCCTTCCGCGACCGCCTGGTGATCGCCACCAAGTTCGGCTTCAGGATCGATACCAGCCAAGCCGGCGTTGCCGCCATCGCCGGCGTCGACAGCCGTCCCGAACATGTGCGTGCGGCTGCCGAAGCCTCACTCAAGCGTCTGGGCATTGAGACGATCGATCTGCTCTACCAGCACCGGGTCGACCCCAACGTGCCGATCGAGGAGACGGTCGGCGCCATGGCCGAGCTTGTGAAGGAAGGGAAAGTTCGCGCCCTCGGCCTCTCGGAAGCCGGCAGCGCCACGATCCGGCGCGCGCATGGGGTCCATCCGATCGCAGCGCTTCAGAGCGAATATTCGCTGTGGACGCGCGATCCCGAAGAGGATGTGCTTGCCACCTGCCGCGAACTCGGCATCGGCTTCGTGCCCTACAGCCCGCTCGGGCGCGGTTTCCTGACAGGAGCGATCCGCAAGGCCGACGACCTTGTCGCCGACGATTTCCGCCGGCAGGTGCCGCGTTTCCAGGCGGAGAATTTCGACGCCAATGCCGCGCTTGTCGCAACGCTCGAAAAGCTAGCCGCCGCCAAAGGCGTGACCGCGGCGCAGCTGGCACTGGCCTGGGTGCTGAACCAGGGCGACGACATCGTGCCGATCCCCGGCGCGCGCAAGCTTCACCACCTCGAACAAAATGTCGCCGCTGCCGATATCACGCTCAGCGCGGAGGAGCTTGATCAGCTCGGCGAAGCGATCCCAGCGGCACAGGTCGCCGGCAAGCGCTATTCGGATGCCTCGCTTGCCATGACGAACATTTGAAAACGGACAAGCCCGGCCGGTCGCATAGGTCGGGCTTGCCTTCGCGGCCGGCGAAACTATCTAACGTCATCTTGGAGAACGGGATGGAAACATGTCGGACAGGCAGGCAGTCGAACAGACGGTTCATCTCTATGTCGAAGGCATGGCCTTCGCCAATGCGGCAGCCTTGAAGAAGGCCTTTCACCCGAAAAGCTCGATCATCGGCTATTACCAGAATGCCGTCGAATGGCTGACGCGGGACGAATTCATCGCCGCGATCCTGGCGGAGGAGCCCGCCGCGCCCGGCACGCAGCCTTTCATGGACATCCAGAACGTCGATGTCGAGGGTGACGCGGCAAGCGTCAAGGTCACCGACGATTTCGCCGGAATGCGCTTTACCGACTATCTCTCGCTGCTGAAGATCGAAGGACGCTGGGTGATCGTCAGCAAGCTCTACCATCTTCATACGTGAAAAGACCGGCCGCTTACGCGACCGGTCTTTTCAGTTTTCGGAAGATGAAGCTCAACTTCTGAGCACACCGCCGGTGAATTTCGTCACGCTCGCCACGATCTTCTGCGTCAGCGCCTCGAAATCCTCATCCGTCAGCGTGCGCTCGACCGGCTGGATCTGAACCTCGATCGCCACCGACTTCTTGCCCTCGCCGACCGATGCGCCCTCGAAGATGTCGAAGACGTTAACGCCGGTGATAAGCTTGCGGTCAGCGCCGGTCGCAGCCTTGACGATCGCGCCTGATTCCACCGTCTTGTCGACGACGAAGGCGAAGTCGCGCTTGACGGCCTGGAACGGCGACAGATCGAGCGCCGGCTTGGTACGGGTCGCCTTCTTCTTCGGCTCCGCCATAGCATCGAGATAGACTTCGAAGCCGCAGAGAGCGCCGGAGACATCGAGCGCTTCCAGCATCAGCGGGTGGAATTCGCCGAAATAGCCGAGCACGATCTTCGGCCCCATCTTGATCGTACCGGAGCGGCCGGGGTGATACCATTCGGGGCCGCCCCGCTCGATCTGGATGTTGCCCATCGGCAGGCCGCAGGCTTCGATGACGGCGAGCGCATCGGCCTTGGCGTCGAAGGCGTCGACCGGCTTGCCGCCGCCCTTGGCTGCATTCGACCACATGCGGCCGGCGCCGGCGAGCGAGGCCGTGCCGCGGCGGATGCCGCCGGCGACGCGGCGCTGGCCTTCCGGCCGGTCGTTTTCATAGGTGCCCGAGACCTCGAAGATGGCGACGTCGGCATAACCCTTGTCGGCATTGCGCTGAGCTGCGATCAGCAGACCCGGCAGCAACGACGGGCGCATGTCCGACATTTCGGCAGCGATCGGATTGGCAAGCTTGAGGGCTGGCGAACCGCCGCCGAACAGCTTCGCATGTTCCTCCGCAATGAAGGACCAGGTGACGGCTTCGAGCATGCCGCGCGCGGCCAGCGCCCGCTTGGCCGCACGGGTGCGGATCTGCAGAGTCGTCAGAATCTTACCGTTGACGGCGGCATGGCTTTCGAGCGGCGCCGGCTTGATATTGTCGACGCCATGGATGCGCATGACCTCCTCGACGAGATCCGCCTTGCCGTCGACATCCGGGCGCCAGGAGGGAACGGCGACGGAGACGCGCTCGCCGGAACCGGAGACCGTGAAGCCGAGACGCGTCAGGATCGTGTTGCTTTCCTCATTCGAGACGTCGAGGCCGGTCAGGCGCTTGACCTCCGAATAGGGGAAATCGACGACCTTCGGTTCGTAGCCGTGATAGCCGACAATCTCGGTCCTGGCGGCGGTGCCGCCGCAGAGTTCCAGCACCAGTTCCGTCGTGCGTTCGAGACCGGGAACCATGTATTCCGGATCGACGCCGCGTTCGAAGCGATAGCGGGCATCGGTGATGATGCCGAGACTGCGGCCGGATTTGGCGATGTTCATCGGATCCCACAGAGCGGATTCGATCAGGACGTCGACGGTGTTGTCGTCGCAGCCGGAATGTTCGCCGCCCATGATGCCGCCGATCGATTCGATGCCTTCTTCATCTGATATGACGACATTGTTCGGGCCGAGCTTGTATTCGCGCTGGTCGAGCGCCAGCACAGTCTCACCTTCCCTTGCCCGGCGGACAGTGAGATTGCCCTTTATCTTGGCGGCATCGAAGACGTGGATCGGGCGGCCCTGATCGAAGGTCATGTAATTGGTGATATCAACCAGCGCATTGATCGGGCGCAGGCCAATGGCGGTGAGCCGCTGCTGCATCCAGCGCGGGCTCGGGCCGTTCGTGACGCCGCGCACGAGACGCAGCGCAAAGCCTGGGCAGAGCCTGGGATCATCGAGATCGAGCGTCAGCTTCACCGGCGTTTCGCCTTCGATAGCGAAGGACGGCGCAGACCGCGTCTTCAGCGTGCCGAGACCGGAGGCGGCGAGATCACGGGCGATGCCGTGGATCGAGGTGCAGTCCGGCCGGTTCGGCGTCAGGTTGATCTCGATGACGGGATCGTCGAGATGGGCATAGGAAGCATAACTCCGGCCGACCGGCGCATCCTCCGGCAGATCGATGATGCCGTCATGATTGTCGGAAATCTCAAGCTCCTTTTCGGAGCACATCATGCCGCGGCTTTCGACGCCGCGGATATTGCCGACGGCCAGCGTCACCTCGATGCCGGGAACATAGGTTCCAGGTGCGGCAAAGGCGCCGACCAGGCCGGCGCGTGCATTCGGGGCACCGCACACGACCTGCACCGGCGCGCCGGATCCGGTATCCACCATCAACACCTTCAGGCGATCGGCCTGGGGATGTTTTTCCGCCGACAGGACCTTGGCGATGACGAAGGGCTTGAACGCCGCCTTGTCATCGACATCCTCGACTTCCAACCCGATCTCGGTGAGGCGGGCGCAGATTTCATCCAGCGTGGCATCCGTTTCGAGATGCTCTTTCAGCCAGGAGAGCGTGAATTTCATCGTCCCAAATCTCCGTTCAAGCGCTCAGACCGCCGAACAGCGTCGGCATGTCGAGCGGGCGGAAGCCGTAATGCGTCATCCAGCGGACGTCGGCATTGAAGAAGTCGCGCAGGTCGGGCATGCCGTATTTCAGCATGGCGATGCGATCGAGGCCCATGCCCCAGGCAAAACCCTGATATTCGTCCGGATCGAGCCCGCCATAGCGCAACACGTTCGGGTGGACCATGCCGCAGCCGAGGATCTCCATCCAGTCGGTGCCTTCGCCGAACTTGACGATCGGACCGGAGCGGTCGCACTGAATATCGACCTCGAAGGAGGGCTCGGTGAAGGGGAAGAAGGACGGGCGGAAACGCATCGTCACGCTGTCGACCTCAAAGAAGGTCTTGCAGAATTCTTCCAGCACCCAGCGCATGTTGGCGACATTGGCCTTCTTGTCGACGACCAGGCCCTCGACCTGATGGAACATCGGCGAATGTGTGGCGTCAGAGTCCTGGCGATAGGTCTTGCCGGGAATGATGATGCGGATCGGCGGTTTTTGCGTCTCCATAGTGCGCACCTGCACCGGCGAGGTATGGGTGCGCAGCACTTTGCGCTCACCATTCTCATCCGGATTGAAGAAGAAAGTGTCATGCATCTCGCGGGCCGGATGGCCTTCGGGGAAGTTCAGCGCCGTGAAATTGTAGTAGTCGGTTTCGATATCGGGACCTTCGGCGATCGAGAAGCCCATGTCGGCGAAGATCGCGGTGATCTCGTCGACGATCTGGCTGATCGGGTGGATGCGGCCGCGCTCGGCGGGCGAGGAGCGCACCGGCAGGCTGATATCGACCGTCTCGGCCTTCAGCCGCGCATTGACAGCCGCAACCTTCAGCACTGACTTGCGTTCGGCAATGGCGTCCGTCACCGCATTCTTCAGGGCGTTGATCGCAGCCCCCCGGGTCTGGCGTTCCTCCGGCGTCATGGCGCCGAGCGTCTTCAGCAGTTCGGAGACGGAGCCCTTCTTGCCAAGCGCGGACACGCGCACGGCTTCAAGCGCGGGCTCATCACCAGCGGCGGAAATTTCGGCAAGCAAGGTAGATTTAAGCTGGTCGATATCTGACATCGTCTTCTTTCCGTCCAGATCAGGCGGCGTTCGAAAGGCAGGCTGGAGAGGCCGGCGCAAGGAATATAAAGAAAGAAAAACCCGCGCCAGCCCAAACCAGCGCGGGTTTCCCAAAATTCAAAAAGCGTCAAGCTTGGGAAGCGCTGGTTACCGAACCGCGCCTTCAAACTCGTTAGCCGTGCCGGTTTCCTTGAGATATTCAAGGGCCTTCTTAGCGGCAGCAACCAGGGCGCCGAATGCTTCCGGCTCGTGGATCGCCATGTCGGACAGAACCTTGCGGTCGACTTCGATGCCAGCCTTGTTCAGGCCGTCGATGAAGCGGCCATAGGTCAGGCCGAATTCACGGACGGCAGCGTTGATGCGCTGGATCCAGAGGGCGCGGAAGTTGCGCTTGTTGACCTTGCGGTCGCGGTAGGCGTACTGCTTGGCGCGATCGACGGCAGCCTTGGCGGTACGGATGGTGTTCTTGCGGCGGCCGTAAAAGCCCTTCGCGGCCTTCAGAACCTTCTTATGCTTGGCGTGGGCTGCGACGCCTCTTTTTACACGTGCCATATCATGATCTCCTTAATCTAACGCGTTACCGGAATAGTCTCAGAGACCGTTCGGCAGATAGTTCTTCACGACCTTGCGGCCATCGGGTTCTGCGAGAACCATCGTGCCGCGTGCATCGCGAATGAACTTGTTCGTGCGCTTGATCATGCCATGGCGCTTGCCAGCGGCAGCCGCCTTGACCTTGCCGGATGCGGTGATCTTGAACCGCTTCTTGGCAGCGGACTTCGTCTTCATCTTGGGCATTTTGCTACTCCTTCTGTCCTCCCTGCGCGCTTCATCAAAAAGCCCTCCTTGCGAAGTCCGGTTCTCCGGTCGTCGCAACAAGGTGCGGGAGCGTTTGTTGTTGATCTGCGGCATCGGCGACGAACCGTTCCGCAAGCATTCGAGACTGCCACGGCATGCCCTGCCGGTCAGTTCGGACGCGCGCTTATAACCGCAGCGTCACGAAAGTGCAACGGGGCCCCGGAGGAATCTTCGGCTACGCATGTCGCCCGGAAGTGTGCGGCGGTTCCGGGATAACGACATGCATAAAACAAAGGCTGAAGACAGGGTAGCCAAACGCACAAAAGCCGCCCTTGCGGACGGCCTTGGGCAAGAAGTGACTGGCGCTTACTTCGGCGCCAGCACCATCATCATCTGACGGCCTTCGAGCTTGGGCTCGGCCTCGACCTTGGCAATCTCGGTCGTATCCGCCTTGACCTGCTGCAGAAGCTTCATGCCGAGTTCCTGGTGGGCCATTTCACGGCCGCGGAATTTCAGCGTCACCTTGACCTTGTCGCCTTCGTCGAAGAAGCGGCCCATCGCCTTCATCTTCACCTCATAATCATGGGTGTCGATGTTCGGGCGCATCTTGATTTCTTTGACTTCGACGATCTTCTGCTTCTTGCGCGCTTCGGCAGCCTTCTTCTGGTTGGCATATTTCAGCTTGCCCAGATCGAGGATCTTGCACACCGGCGGTTCGGCATTCGGGGAAATTTCGACAAGATCGAGGCCGGCTTCTTCCGCCATTCTCAAGGCCTGGTCGGTGGGCACGACGCCCATATTCTGTCCGTCAGCCGCGATCAGCTGAACTTTGGGAATGCGGATTTCACGATTCGAGCGCGGTCCGTCCTTCACGGGCGCATCGGTCTTAAAAGGTCTGCGAATGGTCGTATTCTCCTCGCGTTGTTTCGGAACGTTGCAGCCGCGCACGCTCAATCTTGGGTGCACAAACGTATCTCGTTATCGCTGCAACGGAGTCAATATCATCCTTTAGCGGAAAAATCACCAGCTGTCAGCCTGCCAAGAATCTGTTTTATAGGCCGAAACAACAGGAGGTTTCGCCGATGTCCGATCAGATCAGCAATGCCCAACCGCAGTTCCTGACCGTCGGCGAAGGCGAGGCGGCACGGGAGATCGCCATGCTCCTGCGTCCGGCGCAGGCCGGCAATGCTGCCCCATCGCTCGTTTGGCTATCCGGCTACCGTTCCGACATGAGCGGCACCAAGGCGGCGGAGATCGATGGGCTGGCGGCCGAACTCGGTGCGGCCTGCATCCGCCTCGACTATTCAGGCCATGGGCTTTCCGGCGGCAGCTTTCGCGACGGCACGATCTCGCGCTGGCTGGAGGAAGCGCTTGCCGTCATCCGCCATGTTGCGCCCGAGCGCTTCATTCTCGTCGGTTCCTCGATGGGAGGCTGGATCGCGCTCCGGCTGGCGCAGGAACTCGCCCGACAGGGTGGTCCGAAGCTCGCCGGCATGGTGCTGATCGCGCCGGCGCCCGATTTCACCTCCGAACTGATCGAGCCGAACCTTAAGGCCAAGGAACGCAAGTCGCTGGCGGAGCGCGGCTATTTCGAAGAGCGCTCGCAATACAGCCCGGAACCGAACATCTATACGCAGGCGCTGATCGAAGACGGGCGCAAAAACCGGGTGCTCGACGGCATGATCGAGACGGGCTGCCCGGTCCATATCCTGCAGGGCATGAAAGATCCGGACGTGCCGCATGCGCACGCGATGAAGCTTCTGGAGCACCTTCCCGCCGACGACGTGGTGCTGACCTTCATCCGCGATGGCGACCACCGCCTTTCCCGCCCGGGCGATATCGCCCTTCTCCTCAGCGCCGTCAAAGGCATCATTCGTTCATCAACAAATATGCAGATGCCCATTCGAACAGCACCGCCCGAGAAATTCCCCTAACGCAAGCCGCCAACCCGTTGCATTTTAACCATGTTGGCGCGTTGCAACGCTCTCCCAAGAAGTAACGATTGACTCTTCTCCGCCCTCTCCATTAACAATTTGTTAATAATTAAGGGGCGATCAAGGAAAGAGCGGGCGTGCGGATCAAGGGTGTCTTTGTGGCCATGATGGCCGTGTTTGCGATGGCGACTGCCGCCATCCCAGCTCCAAGCAGAAATGCTTCCATGGTAACAGGCAATGCCACTTCGCAGCCGATCGGCCATTACGATTTCTGTCAGATCCACAGCAGTGAATGCGGCGCGAACCGCAATGCGGGCCCGATCGAGATGACGCCGGCGAAGTGGTCGCTCGTCCGTTCGCTCAACACCACGGTCAACAGCACGATCAAGCCGATGACCGACAAGGAAATCTACGGCAAGGACGAGGTCTGGGCCTATCCGACGACCGCCGGCGACTGCGAAGATTTCGCGCTGCTGAAGCGCCGCATGCTGATCCAGCGCGGCTTTTCGGCCGCCGACCTGCTGATGACCGTCGTGCGCAAGCCTGACGGTGAAGGCCATGCTGTCTTGACGCTGCGCACCGCCGAGGGCGATTTCGTGCTCGATAATCTCGCTGCCGACGTGAAGCCCTGGTTCGCGACGGCCTATACTTTCGTCAAGCGCCAGTCGAGCTACAATGCTGGCCGCTGGGTCACCATCGAGAACGGCCGCGACCTTCTGGTCGGCGCTCTTCGATAGGGATCTCAAGGGGATGCGGGGGAAAAGGCCGGCGAAAGCCGGCCTTTTGCTTTTTGGAGATTGGAGACGCGTCGTCGTTAGCTTTCGCAGTCCTCTTCCTTCGAGGTCCGTGCTGTGCACCTCATTGAGCGTTGATCGTGCGTGCCGCCGGAGATGAGGTGTTGATATGCCGCACCGTCTCCCGGCCCTTCGCTTTGGCTCAGGGCGTTCGTCGCTGCAATCGATTCACTGGATCGATTGCTCGGCTTCGCCGACCGCTCCTCACCCATTCCCGATCAGGATGCCGGCGCCGAGGACCAGGCCGCCGCCGAGCACCACCTGGAAGGCGGCGCGCAGGAAGGGGGTTTCCATGTAGCGGTTCTGGATGAAGGCGATTGCCCAGAGTTCGAAGAAGACGATGATGGCGGCGGTGATCGTCGCCGTCCAGAAATGCGGGATCAGATAGGGCAGCGCGTGGCCGAGGCCGCCGAGCGCCGTCATGATGCCGCAGGCAAGGCCACGTTTGATCGGCGAGCCCCGGCCGGAGATCTTGCCGTCGTCATGGGCGGCCTCGGTGAAGCCCATCGAGATGCCGGCGCCGACGGAGGCAGAAAGACCGACGAGGAAGGTCTGCCATGTGTCCTGGGTTGCGAAGGCGGCGGCAAAGATCGGCGCCAGCGTCGAGACAGAGCCGTCCATCAAGCCGGCAAGGCCCGGCTGCACATAGGTCAGCACGAATTGCCGGTGCGCGGTCTCGTCCTCGTCGTGCCTGATATCCTCAGGCGTATGTTTGTCGCCAAGCATGCGGGCGATGTCTTCGTGCCCTTGTTCGGCGAGTGCGAGGTCGCCGAGAAGCTCACGCGTCGAGGCGTCGGTGGTGCGCTTTGCCGCCTCGACATAAAAACGATAGGCCTGCTCCTCCATCGCCTCAGTCTCCTGCCGCATCGCATCGAGTGACAGGTTGGCTCTCAGCCAGTCCGGCTTGCGCTCGTAAAAGCCCTGCACATGCTCGCGCCGGATCAGCGGGATACGCTCGCCGAAACGCTGGCGGTGGATTTCGAACAGCGATTTGCGGTGCGTGTCCTCGACCTCGGCCATATCCTCGAAGACCTTGGCCGAAGCCGGAAACTCAGGGCGCAGCCTATCGGCATAGGCCAGATAGATGCGGGCGTCGTCTTCCTCGGAGGCAATCGCAAGGGCGAGAATCTCCTGCTCGGAGAGGGACTCGAAGGATCGTTTCGGCGATCTGAAAAAACGCGCCAGCATAAATCTCTCCAATAATTTAGAATAATTCTAAATCTAAGCAAGGAAGCGATGGCGGTCAAGTGGCCGGGGCGGACCGGCTGACAGATTGCCGCAATCCGCACGAGCGGCTTTGGTTCGCTGGGGTAAAGGCCTATATGGAGGCTGCCGCATCATGCGGCGCCGGGGTTTATGATGAACAATGACATTCAGGGCCGCCCTGCCCATGTCGCGGCGATCCGCGAAAAGGCGGAGGCCGAGATGCGGGCGATGGGGGTCGACGAGGCCTTTATCGGCAGGCTGGTCGAGACTTTCTACGGGCGCGTGCTGGAGCATCCCGATCTCGGCCCGGTATTCGATGCGCGGCTTTCCGGCCGCTGGCCGGAGCATCTGGAGAAGATGAAGAGCTTCTGGTCGGCCGTCGCCTTCCGCAGCGGCGCCTATGGCGGCAAGCCGGTGCAGGCGCATACCACCGTTCAGAACCTGACGCCCGATCTTTTTCCGAAGTGGCTGTCGCTATTTGCCGCAACACTTGACGATGTCGCCCCTTCGCCGGAAGCCAAGGACTGGTTCATGGCGACCGCAGAGCGGATCGCCAAAAGCCTGACGCTGTCGCTGTTCTACAATCCCGCTCTCGACGACCCGGCGAAAAAGGCAGGCTGATCACTGCCGTGCGGAAAAGGTCGCGCCGGCGCTTGCGGCCACGACCAGGGCAGTTCCGGCCATCTGCAGCAGCGTCATCGGCTGCGCCAGAATGACGAAACCCGCGAGTGCCGCGATGGCCGGCTCGAGGCTCATGAGAATGCCGAAGGAGGCTGTCGGCATGCGCCGCAGGGCGATCAGTTCCAGAGTGTAGGGCAGCAGCGGCACAAGGATGGCAAGGCCCGCCATTTCAACCAGGCCGTAAGCATCGAGCTTCGGCACGGCGCCGGCGAAGCCAAAGGGTGTGGCGACAAGAGCGGCGACCATCAGCGACATGGACAGTCCTTCCAGCCCCTTGAAGCTCGCGCCGATCTTTTTTGTCAGGACGATATAGATCGCCCACCCGGTTCCCGCGCCGAGCGCAAAAAGAGTGCCCCCGGTATCGCCGACCCAGCCTTTACCGTCATGGGCGAGGGCCAGAACGCCAAGTGCTGCAATGAGCGGCCAGACGAGACGCCGGCTGAGGCCATAGCCGATGGTCGCAACGGACAGCGGACCGAGAAAATCGATCGCTACGGCGAGACCGAACGGAATGCGCTCGATCGCCGCGAAGAAGCTCATGGTCATCAGCGCTGTCGTCGCGCCGAGAACCAGTGCGCTCGTCCATTGCGCCCTGTTGTAGCTGACGATGCGCGGCCGCACGACAAGGGCGAGAATGATGGCCGCAAAAGCCAGGCGCAGCCAGCTGGCGCCGGCCGGCCCATAGGTTGAGATGGCCGAGGATGAGAGTGCGGCGCCGAATTGGATCGACGACATGGACAGGAGGCACATCAGCCCACCGGTCGCTACCCCGCCAAATGCTGTTGACGCCTCTGCGGTCAGCGTGCCCGCGCCAGCATTTGCTCTTTCTTCCATGCTCGCCCCCGATTGTGCGCTCTTCTTACGAAGACGGCCTGCGAGCGACAAATTCAAACTTCTGATCCGGCCAGCAAAAGGCCTTATGCGATATCAAAGACGGCGGGCCAGGATGACGTCTTCGGCATCCTCCAAACTCATGTCGAACACTTTCCTGCCGATATCGAAGCTGAAGCCGTTACGGGCGAAGGCCGAAAGCTCTTTGGCCTTTCGCTTTTCGTCAAGCTGGACGCGGCGGAAGGGACCGAAGGCGCGTTTGCGGGCAAATATCGCCGCGGCGTAGAGATCGTCAGCCTCCGCAAGGGCGGCCTCGACCTTATCGCCAGCAACACCCTTGGCCGCAAGTTTCCGGGCGATGGCGCGCTTCGATTTGCCGCCGCACAGCTGGGAGCGCGTGCTGATCTCGGCATAGGCGCGATCATCGAGCGCCTTGTTGTCATAAGCGAACCTGACGGCAAAATCGGCAAGGGCCTTGAGTTGCGCCGCGCCGATATCCTCGAACTTCTCCTTCGCCTTACGGGTGATGGCGTCAAACAGCTGTTTTTCCGTCATCATCCGCCGCTCCAGCCTGTAGATGGCGGAATTGCGCGCCCAGCTCAGCATGCGCGGCGTCGGTATATCGGATGGAATGGTGTCGTCGGTCATATCAAGCGATCAGGCTTCCAGGCCCTTGAGGACATTGGCGACGTTGAGACCGATTTCCGGCACGCCGTAACCGCCCTCCATGCAGATGACGACGGGCAGGCCGGCGGCGGAGATCATCTCTCCCATGCGAATGAAATCTTCCGATTTCAGCTGGAAGAAGGAAATCGGGTCTCGCTCGAAGGTGTCGACGCCGAGCGCCACAACGATCGCCTCGGCACCGAAGGCCTTGATGCGGGCGAGCGCATCGGCAAAGGCCGAAGACCAGACCTGCCAGGGCGTGTGGGGCGGCATCGGATAGTTGTGGTTGCTACCCGTGCCCTCTCCTTCGCCCTCTTCGTCGGCATGGCCGAGGAAATAGGGAAAGGCAAACATGGGGTCGCCATGCAGCGAAGCGGTGAAGACATCACCTCTGTGATAGAAGAGGTCCTGCGTGCCGTTGCCGTGATGGAAATCGACATCGAGCACGGCGACCTTCTTCGCACCGTGATCGATGAGCCGCTGGGCCGCGACGCCCGCATTGTTGATGAAACAATAGCCGCCGAAGAGATCGATGCCGGCATGATGGCCAGGCGGCCGGCAAAGCGCAAAGGCGAAACGGTTGCCGGCATTCAGCCAATCCGCGCCGGTGATGGCGCAACGCATCGAGGCGATCGCCGCTTCATAGGAGCCCTTGGTGATGGAGGTGTCGGCGGCATTGGCGTAATGGCCGATCGCGCCGACGATATTGTCGGGCACGCGCTGGCTGGTGCGGCGGACCGGGAAGGAATTGGCGATCGCCTCGCCCTCGAAGCCGGCCGCCACCCAGCGATCCCAGACGGTGGCGAGAAAATCGAGATAGGCGGGATCATGTACCTTTCGGGCCGTTTCCAGCCCATGCGCATCCGGCGCTGCGACATCGGCAAAACCCGCTTCCTTGACCGCCGCCAGGATCCACTCGGCCCGAGACGGCGCCTCGAAGGGCGTCACCAGCTGGCCGGCATAGAGCTCCGTCCTGGCGTCGCGCAGCTTGTGGTCTTCGGAATAGACGACGCGCATTTCAGATCCTGTCCTTGAACGAAAATCGATCGGCGAGATCGACACTTACATGGAGCGGAGCCGACAAAAAAGCGGCATGGCGCTCTTGATTGCCCAAGCAAACGAAGCCACCTTCGGCCCCCGTTCCGGAGCGAGGGAATCTGCCGCATGAAAGTGTTGATGGTCGATGTCGATGGCGTGCTCGTTCATGGGCGTCCGGCCGACGGCCTCCCTCTCTTCACGTTTCTGGAACGCGATCTGGGACTTAGTCTCGAACTGCTGCAGCGGGAATTCTTCCAGACTCACTGGGGCGAGATCTTCGCTGGCCGCGAGGCCCTGGAGCCGAGGCTCGCCCAACTGTTGGCAAAAATCGCGCCTCATCTCAGCGCCGTGACGCTGATCGATTACTGGTTTGAAAACGATTGCCGCATCGACCGCAATCTCTTGGGAGAACTTATCGCGCTTCGACACAGCGGTGTCACGCTCTTCTTGGCGACCAACCAGGAGCATAGGCGGGCGCGTTATCCGATGGAACAGGCCGGCCTTGGCGCGCATTTCGACGACATCCTCTATTCCGCAGCCCTCGGGCACAGGAAACCTTCGCTGGACTTCTTCAGGCTTGCAACCGAGCGCGCGGGCGTGCTGCCCGGTGACATCGCCTTCATCGATGATATGGCGGAAAATGTCGAAGCCGCGCGGCAGTTCGGCTGGAATGCGGCGCAATGGACAGCGGGCGCTACAGTTGCGGGCGCGTTTCCGGCATTCGGCCAGCTGGTTTGAGCGGATCTGGCACAATCAGGCGAGCCGCTTGTAGAACAAGGTGGTGTCGCAAAAGCCGCCTTCCGGCCACAGAGCATAATCGGGGATGACGCCCACGCGCTGCCAGCCCAGGCGGGGATAGATCGCCTCGGCATCGCTGCCGGTTGCCGTATCGAGCACGAGCAGGGTCTTGCCGCGCGCGGCCGCCTCGCGTTCAGCGGCTTGCATCAGCAGCCGGGCGAGGCCGCGCCCGCGGGCGGAACGATGCACCAGGAGCTTCTTCAGATCGCCGCGATGCGGCTGGTTCGGCATCTGCGCAGCACCGACCTGCACCGTGCCGACGATCCGGCCATCGAGTTCGGCGACAACAAGCAGGCTGCCGCCGCCGGCAACCGCATCCACAACGTCCAGCCAATAGCGCTCGGCATCTTCCGGTCCATAGGGCTGCATGAAGCCGACGGAGGCGCCGCCCGTGACGCAATCGGCCAGCACCTCCGAGAGGGCCGGAATGGCAGCGCGGGCCTCCTCGGCGGAAAGGATGCGAATGTCAGGCATGTTCTTCTCCTGAAATGAAGGTCGTCATCGGCCGCCGCGATCGAGCACGACGCAATAGCGCGCCGGCGCATTGCCGGGATTATAAAAGGAATGGCCCTCGCCGACGGGCATGAAAAGGCAATCGCCTGGACGCAGCCGGTAGACCGTCTCACCCGCCGTCATCTCCAACTCGCCGTCGAAGAGCCAGACATGCTGCGTCATGTCATGGGATGCCGCATGCGGTGGGAAGCTGACGCGGGCGCCGGGTGGAAATTCGACTTCGACGATATCGACGGCGGAGCCGGTGCCGGGCGCCGATACCGCGCGCCTGAGATAACCGGTCTCCGGATCGCGCCAGACCTGCTGCTCCTGCCGGCGTGCCAGCGGCGAGGCCTGCTGCCCCTCCTCTGCAAAGAAGGCTGACAGCGACAGTCCGAGCGCGGCACAGACCCTTGCCAGCAGCGAGGCGGTCGGGCTCGCCTCCGCCCGCTCGATGCGCGAGATCATCGCGCGGCTGACGCCCGACGCCTCGGCAAGCTCATCCAGTGTCAGGCCCTTTTGCAGCCGCAATGTGCGAATGCGGATACCGATCGCCTGTTCGAGTTCCCGTTCCATCGCCGATCCATTATTCTACTATATGAGAAATACATTATCTCATGATGGAATCAAGCCTCCGTCGATGCTTCATCTCGCTTGCCTTCACCGCCGCGCCGCCGATATATGGCAGCGGCGCTTGCAGAGCGGAGGACCTCATGGACGGCAGCATGCATAACACCGAAATCACGGGAAGCTTCACGGCCGCCGCCTGGGAGCGGATCAAGCCTCTTATGGCCGAGATCGAGCAACTGCCGCTCCTGGAACGGCTTTCGGACGGCACGCTGCCGCCGGAGGTTTTCCGTCACTATATCCTGCAGGACGCAATCTATCTGAAGCATTATGCCCGGTGCCTCGCCATCGTCGCGGCAAAGGCGCCCGACAATGCACAGGTGCTGCGCTTCCTCGGTTCGGCACAGAAGGCCATCACCGTCGAGCAGGGCCTGCATGCGGGCTTCCTCTCGCAATTCGGCATTTCGAGCGCGGATGTGACGGCCGCCGAGCCCTCGCCTTCCTGCTTCGCCTATACGAATTTCCTTCTGGCGACTGCCTATCACAGCTCCTATGCCGTTGCGCTTTCGGCCATCCTTCCCTGCTTCTGGATCTACATGCATGTCGGCGAAGGCATCAAAGGCAGGCCGGCAATCGATGGCAATGTCTTCCAGGCCTGGATCAACACCTACGGCGATCCGCAATTCGCCGCCGGCGCCCGCGAGGTGATCGCACTGACCGATATCGCCGCACGCGCCGCGTCGGAGACGGAGCGCGCGGCAATGATGGACGTTTTCGTGCGCGCCTCGCAATATGAATGGATGTTCTGGGATTCGGCCTGGCGGCAGGAGACCTGGCCGGTCTGACGCACGCCGGGCAGACCCGCAAAATAGCGTAAAATCCGGGATAATTACCGCTTTGCGCCAGGGGGCGGCGCTGCTATATGGCGCGCATGAGCACCAATTCGACCACTCCGCTGTCCCATATCCGCAACTTCTCGATCGTGGCCCATATCGACCACGGCAAATCGACGCTGGCCGACCGCCTGATCCAGACGACGGGCGGACTTGCCGAGCGCGAAATGTCCGAGCAGGTGCTCGACAATATGGAGATCGAGCGTGAGCGCGGCATCACCATCAAGGCCCAGACCGTGCGCCTGCATTATCAGGCAAACAACGGCGAGAAATATATTCTCAACCTGATCGACACGCCTGGCCACGTTGACTTCGCCTATGAAGTCTCGCGGTCGCTGTCAGCATGCGAAGGCTCGCTGCTCGTCGTCGACGCCAGCCAAGGCGTCGAAGCGCAGACGCTCGCCAACGTCTACCAGGCGATCGACAACAACCACGAACTCGTCACCGTCCTCAACAAGATCGACCTGCCGGCCGCCGAACCCGACCGCATCAAGGAACAGATCGAGGAAGTGATCGGTATCGACGCTTCCGAGGCCGTGCTGATCTCGGCCAAGACCGGCCTCGGCATTCCCGACGTGCTGGAAGCGATCGTCCATAAGCTGCCGGCGCCGAAGAGCCCGGGCGGCGAGAAGGCGCCGCTGAAGGCGCTGCTCGTCGACAGCTGGTACGACACCTATCTCGGCGTCATGGTTCTCGTGCGCGTCATCGACGGCGTGCTGACCAAGGGCCAGACGATCCGCATGATGGGCACCGATGCGAAATACCAGGTGGAGCGCGTCGGCGTGCTGACGCCGAAGATGGTCAATGTCGACAGCCTCGGCCCCGGCGAGATCGGCTTCATCACCGCCTCGATCAAGGAAGTGGCCGATACGCGTGTCGGCGATACGATTACCGAAGACAAGCGCCCGACCGCGGAAGCCCTGCCGGGCTTCAAGCCGGCGCAGCCGGTCGTCTTCTGCGGCCTCTTCCCTGTCGATGCCGCCGATTTCGAAGACCTGCGCGCCGCCATGGGCAAGCTTCGCCTCAACGACGCCTCCTTCTCCTTCGAGATGGAATCGTCGGCAGCCCTCGGCTTCGGCTTCCGCTGCGGCTTCCTCGGCCTGCTGCATCTCGAAATCATCCAGGAGCGCCTGGAGCGTGAGTTCGACCTCGACCTCATCGCCACCGCGCCTTCCGTAGTCTATCAGCTGACGATGACCGACGGCAGCGAGCGCGAACTGCACAATCCGGCCGATATGCCCGATGTCGTCAAGATTGCCGAAATCCGCGAGCCCTGGATCAAGGCGACGATCATGACGCCGGACGATTATCTCGGCGGCATCCTGAAGCTCTGCCAGGACCGCCGCGGCATCCAGACCGAGCTGACCTATGTCGGCACCCGGGCGATGGTGACCTACGAACTGCCGCTCAACGAGGTGGTCTTCGACTTCTACGACCGGCTGAAATCGATCTCCAAGGGCTACGCATCCTTCGACTATCACCTCGAAGGCTACCGCGCAGGCAACCTCGTGAAGATGTCGATCCTTGTCAATGGCGAGCCGGTCGATGCGCTCTCGATGCTCGTGCATCGCATGGCAGCCGAAAAGCGCGGCCGCGACATGTGCGAGCGGCTGAAGGAGCTGATCCCGAAGCACATGTTCAAGATCCCGATCCAGGCGGCGATCGGCGGCAACGTCATTGCCCGCGAGACCATCTCGGCCCTGCGCAAGGATGTGACGGCCAAGTGCTATGGCGGCGACGCCACCCGCAAGCGCAAGCTGCTCGACAAGCAGAAGGAAGGCAAGAAGCGCATGCGCCAGTTCGGCAAGGTGGAGATTCCGCAGGAAGCCTTCATCGCCGCGCTCAAGATGGGCGATGAATAACGCTTCTCAATGACGTCTTATGCGCATATGATTTGCGCATAAGACGAGGAGATCGTTATGGGTCATCAGGCGAGAAAAGCAGCGAATCTTTCACTTGATGAAGGCCTCGTTTCCCAGGCCCGCGAGCTCAAGATCAACATATCCAGGGCGGCGGAAGAAGGTATCGCGAAAGCGATAAAGGCGGAACGCGAGCGGCTGTGGCGGATCGAGAACGCCGAGGCGATCCGGCTCGAAAAGGAATATGTCGAAAAACACGGCCTGCCGCTCGCCAAGTACCGTCAGTTTTAGAGCGGTTCAGTTTTTCATTGAAGCGCAGTCTTGTATTACGCAATTCCTGACGGAAAACCCGCTTCACACTTTTCCTGGAATTGCTCCATGGCACGCTTTCACGTCTATCGCCTGAAAAGTGGGAATGTCCTTGCCGTCGACCTTCAATCCAATCTGCTTGACGATCTGCCTTCAAGAGTCATGGTTCCTTTGCATCCAGTCCAGGAATTGACTTGGACGATCTCGCGACTGAACCCACGCTTTCTCATTGAGAATGAACCATACGTGATGGCCACCCAGCGCATGGCGTCTGTCCCGACATCGGAAATTGGAGAAGCCGTCACAGATCTATCGGGCAAAAGCGATGCCATCATCGGCGCCATGGACTTTCTCTTCCAAGGCTTCTGAGCCTTATCCCCTGCTCATATACTCCTTCACCAACCCCTCATAGGCGTCCATCTCGGGTAGCGCTTCGTAACTATACACCGCTCCTGTCTCGGCAAACGACAGCTTCTCGCTCGTCCATGTCTCGATGAAGGGCGTGAACCAGCTCGGGTCGTCGAGCATGGTGACGCGCAGATTGACGAACCAGTCCATGCCTTCCGGCCGGGTGAACATCCAGCTCATGCAATGCGGGCAGAAATAATGCTTGGTGGCGCCGTGCAGCCCGCCGATAACAGGCGCGCCCTTGGTAGCCTCGAAGCCCTCGCTGGGGATGGCGGCACTCAGCGAGTAGGCGCTCGCCGTCATCTTCTGGCAGCCCGTGCAATGGCAGGCCATGGTGAGCAGCGGCGGAGCGCTGATCTTCAAGCGCACCCGGCCGCAGCGGCAGCCGCCTTCCATGGGCAAATTCGGTGATGTCATGATATCTCTCCCCTTCCGTCCCCTGATCTAGCGGAGGCGGCGTCATTGTCGAGAGTCCTAGACGCGTATCTCAAACGCGGTTTATCGGACGCGCGGGATTGCCAACCACCGTTGCGCCCGTCGGCACATCCTTCGTCACCACGGCACCAGCACCGACGATCGAGCCATCGCCAATCGTCACGCCGCCGAGAATGATGGCGCCGCCGCCGATCCAGACGTCGCTGCCGATTGCGACCGGCCGGGCGATCTCGATCCCCGCGCCGCGAAGCGCAGGGTCATTGTGATGCTCGGCGCAATAGATCTGCACGCCGGGGCCGAACATGGTGCGGTCGCCGATCGTCACGCTGCCGGAATCGAGGATGGTGCAGCCGGCATTGACATAGACGCGCTCGCCGAGAACGATATTGATGCCATAGGAGCAGTGAAACGGCGCTTCGATAAAGATATCGGAGGCGGCCCGTGCAAAAAGCGCGCTGAGGGCGGGGGCAGCGGGGCCGCGCTCGTCCGGCGGCAGCGTATTGTGGGCGTGGACGGCGAGCCGCGCCTGCCGGCGCAGGTGATTGAGCTCATCGTCAAGGCAGCAATACCACTCACCCGCCGCCATCTTCTCGCGTTCGCTTAGTGTCATCGCATTGCCCTTCAAGCCGGGACCTGCGACAGCATCTCGACCTCTTGCTGTTCGATCTGCCCGACCCAGGCACGGGCGATGGCAAGGCCAGCGGCATCGGCGTCACCAGCATGCCGCGCAGTCAGCTCGGCATAGCTTTCCAGCCAGCCGGGCGCGATGCGTTCTATCGTGTCAGGGAATTCCGCCTTCCACTGCTCGACAACCATTCTATCGGCCTCGAAATGAAATTGGGTGCCGTAGACGGCGCGGCCGATGCGGAAGGCCTGATTTTCGGCGACAGCGCTTGTCGCGAGACGAACGGCGCCTGCAGGCAGGGAAAAGGTGTCGGCATGCCACTCGAAGATGGTGAATTCGCCGCCAAGCGCCGAGAGCAGCGGATCGGCCCGGCCTTCATCGGTGACGTCGATGCTGTGCCAGCCGAATTCGCGGGCGGTTCCGAGATGGTTGTCGGCGCCATAGGCGCGCGCAAGAATCTGGCTGCCGAGGCAGATGCCGAGCACGGCCTTGCCGGCATCGCCGAAACGGCGCGCGAGCCGGGCGAGCTCCGGCAGATAGGGATGCGTCTCGTCATCCAGCGCGCTTTGCTCGCCGCCGAGAACGACCAGCGCGTCATGACCGGATATGTCTTTCGGCAGGATGCCATCCCGCCAGACCCGGAACCACTCGATCTCAGCACCCGCCTCGTCGAGCGCCGTGGCAAGCGCGCCGAGGCCGGTGTTGCGCATATTTTCGACGACTGCGACTCGCATAGGTTCTCCCCGGTGGTCGGCAGGAAGAGACCATGCCGAAGAACGGCGCGCAAGATGCTTGCGCATGTGCGATTGCGTCCGCACGCCGCAAGGGCTTAAATCACGCCAAACGAAAGGAAAACGCCATGACCGAAAAAGCCCGCGTCTCGATCCTCTACTGCACCCAGTGCAACTGGCTGCTGCGCGCCGCCTGGATGGCGCAGGAGCTGTTGAGCACCTTTTCCGACAGTCTCGGCGAGGTGGCGCTGATCCCGGGCACCGGCGGCAATTTCGAAATCCGCATCAATGGGGATCTCCTCTGGGAGCGTAAGCGCGACGGCGGCTTTCCCGGGCCGAAGGAGCTCAAGCAACGCGTCCGCGACATCATCGAGCCCGGCCGCGATCTCGGCCATGTCGACCGCGTGTCGCACGAAAGCTGATCAAGCTCGCTCAGCGATAGGGCGAGCGGCAGACCCTGTAGACGCCTTCATAGGTGAGGAAGTGATCCGTCCGCGGATTATAAGAACGGTATTCATTGGTGCACCAGGCGATGTGCTTATTCACCTGCTTCGGCTGCACACGGGGCACCGGCGGCGGATCATAGGTGAGCTGCGGCCGCCCCGCCGCGCCCGGCAGGTAATAGGTCGGCCCCGCGCCCCTCGGACGGTAATTTGGCTGAACATACGCGGGGCGATGCCATTGCTGCGGCCCGAAGCCGAAGCAGCCACGAAAATCGCAGAGCGTCGATCCCGTGTTGACCGAGCCGAGGCCAGGCCTACCCACATTCAGCGAATCGGCGGCTGCCATTGCGGGCGACAGAACGGCCAAGAGGCTGGCGAGCAGAAGCGTGCGAGGAGCGGGCATGACGCATTTCCTTTCGATATTCTCTTTATATAGGGCGCGCCGGCGACAGCGCTATGCCGGCCCGGCCCGCACTCCTCCCGATGCGAGACGCAGTTTTTTGCCAACTGTCAGGAAAACTTCAAAAACCCAGTTGACAGTCATGAGCCGCCCCCTTACATCGCTCTCCGTCGCCCAGATGGCGGAATTGGTAGACGCGCAGGTTTCAGGTACCTGTGCCGCGAGGCGTGGAGGTTCGAGTCCTCTTCTGGGCACCATTTCCTTTTGATCGCTGCCAAGATCAAATATCAAATCCTTCCAAAATTACGCGTTTGGCTCTGTTGACAGAGGCCATCGACGTGCTTGTCTGGATACCGGTTCGAGGAGCGGTGCAGGTTGAAGCCCTGTCACGCCGCCATGTGGGGGGTCGTCTTCCCGCTATCCGATATGACCGACAAAGCCGTAATGCCGGCTTCCCTGGCGGCGCGAAGAAGCAATTCCCTCAATTCCTCCAAGCCGGCCTCCCCCGCGATGGCATCGTCGCAAGCCTTTACGGCCGCGACGTATTCCTCTCCATCGTCGAACGGCCAATCTATTATCAGAACTTCGGCTGCGTCTCGGAGCGTCTTGACGACCCTTCGCCGGCCGCCAAGAAAGAGGACAAGAGGCGCAAAATTCGCCGATGCGTTCCATTGCATGACACTTTCTCCCCAAAGGTTAGAATATTAGTAATGATGCAAGAAGCGTGCCGGGGAGCGGAGGCACGTTCGTTGCCCGATCGAGCAGCGGTTCGTGAATGATCTCGGCCAGAGATGAAATCTTTCGGGGCTCGGGGACAAACCGGCCGAGTTGCATGTCTTCTCCGAGAAAGGCGATTGGCCTTACCGCACCGGCTGGTAATGGCCGCGGAGCGGAACCTTTCCGCCCATGGTGACGAAGCCGTCGCGCTCGCAGACATACATCAGCGTCGGCATGCCGCCAGAGCGGAAGATATCGTCATAACGGCGGCGAAGCTGGACGGTCTCGGTGCGGCAATTATAGGATTCCTCGTCCTTCTTGTCCGGCTGCGCCTTGACGCCGGGAAGGCCCTTGTAGGGGTAGAGGGGTTGAACAGCCGAATCCACGGATTTCGTCCAATCGACAGCGAGGGCTGACGCCGGGGCGAGGCTGGACAGGACGCCGAGCGATATCAGAAGCATCATCAACAGCCGCATGGGAATTCTCCTGCCGGCGACAAAGCGCTTCTGCTCCATGTAGGAAAATCGACGGCGCGCATCAAGCCGCCGCGGCGGGCGATTTCCTGAAATAGCCTCTGATGACGGGGTGGCCGAAGAGACCGGCGAGGATGGCAAAGGCGGCACCCAGGAAGAACCCGGCGAGGAAGCCGCCGATGACGCCGGCGACCATCAGGATCTTCTTTCCCGGGCCGTCGGCCTTGACCGGCGGCTCGGCAGGCGAGATGACGCGGATGTTGCTCTGGCTGAGGTTCTGTTCCTCGCTCGTCTGGCTCGAGCGCTTGAGCACCGTTTCGTAGATATCGCGCGCCGCCGTCGCCTTGCGCTGCAATTCGTTCAGTTCCACCTGCTTGTCGGAGACGGTTGCCTGCAGCGCCTTCTGAACGCCAAGCTCCTTGGCAATGCTGTCCTCAGCGGCCTTGGCCTGCTCATATTCGCCCTTTGCCGAGGTGGCGAGGCGCTGCAATTCGCCCCTGATTTCGCCTGCTATGCTCTGCAGCGAGGAGCGCGCCGCCTGCAGGCGCGGATGACGCGTGCCCATCTGGCTTTCGAGGCTGCCGACGGCGGCGGCCTGGGCAGCATATTGCTGACGCAGGCTGACGAGCGGCGAGGTGCCGCCGCCCTGCGCCTGGTTGCCGGCAACGATATCTTCGACGCGCAGATTGGCGACGGCATCGGCGCGGGCCTTCGCCTGGATGGTCTTTTCCTGCGCCGTCACCAAGAGCGTGTTCAGCGAGACGAGGCGCTGGTCGGAGATCAGGTTGCCTTCGGTCGCGGCCATGTCGTTGTCGGCCCGGAAGGTTTCGACCGCCTGCTCGGCCTCCAGCACCTTCTGGCGCAGGTCGGCAAGGCGTCCGTCAAGCGTCGAGGAAGTGTTTTCGTAGAGGCCGTTCGAGGCGCTGTTTTCCTCCTCGGTAAAGGAGGTGACCACCTGGTTGGCAAGCCGTGCCGATTTTTCCGGATCGTTGGTCGTCGCGGCGAGCGAAACGACATAGGTGCCGGTCTGGCGGGTAATAACAAGCGCCTTCTGCAGGGCGCCGATCACGGCCGCGCCATCCGTCCTGCCGCCGTTGAATTCCGGATCCTGGTCGAGCTTCATCGCCTCGACGACGCGGCGCAGCACATTGCCCGAGGTCAGAATCTGCACCTGGCTGTCGATCAGCGCCGAGATCATTTCCGGCGACGGGCCTGAAGATTGCGCGCCGGCCTCGGCCAGGCCGATCTGGCGCGGATCGAAATAAAGGCTGCTGGCGGCGGTGAATTTCTGGCCGATCAGCGGCGCCACCGCGCCACCCCCAACGGCTCCGACAAGGGCCAGCACAAATACCACCAGCCGGCGGCTCCAGATCGCCGCGATGCTGGAGCGGAGATCGAGAAGCGGGGCGGCTGTGCTCTGCAGCGGCACATTGGCCGCAGGCCTCTCTGGGGCCGCAGGCGGTTCTATGGCCGCAGGCGGTTCGACTGCAGCGGCCGGCGGCTGCTCGGATCGACGGATTTCTGCAACCCGTGCCGACGGCGGCACGAAAGGCGGAGGGGCTGGCTCGGGCTCGGGACGGGCGAAATCATCCGGACGAACGACGGGACTGCGCGGGCGCACGCCTTCCGACGCAGTCGGAGACGGCTCGTAACTCCGCCAGCCGGGCAGCCGGCTTACCCTGTTCCTGTCATACTGGCTCATACGCGCACTCGTGTCCCGCCCAGCGTGAAAGACTGAAGCCGAGGTGCCGAGACTTTAGAAATTCTTAGCTAACGGACCGTTAAGATAGGCGCAGCGAAGTCGATGTTGCGAGTTGCCGTGATTGCGAGGATAGCCATGAGGACGACACGCCATCTGGTGGCGCTGCTGCTTGCGGCCGCCCTCATGCCGTCGCCGGTCTTTGCGGCCGGCGCGCCGTGTTATCGCGGCATCAATCTTTCCGGCGGCGAATATAGCGAGCGCGGCGCCATCTACGGCACGAACTACATCTATCCGAGCGAGCAGACGATCCGCTATTTCGCCAAGAAGGGCATGACGATCATTCGGCTGCCCTTCCGCTGGGAGCGGCTGCAGCCGGCGCTAGGCGGGCGGCTGGACGAGGACGAATTCAAGCGGATCAAGGATACGGTCGGCCTGATCCGAAAGCAGGGCATGGCCGTTCTGCTCGACCCGCATAATTTCGGCTATTACGATAAGGCGCAGATCGGCACCCCGCCGGCGACGGACGCCGCATTCGCCGACTTCTGGGCAAGGCTCGCGGTCGAATTCGCCAATCAGGACGGCGTTCTCTTCGGCCTGATGAACGAGCCGCACGACATCAAGGCCACCGACTGGCTCGATGCCGCCAACGCGGCGATCCGCGCCATCCGCGCCGTCGGCGCTCGCAACCTTATCCTCGTGCCAGGCACCGCCTGGAGCGGCGCTCACAGCTGGGAGGAGGATGTGATCGGCGGCGCCAACGCTACGGTGATGCTCGGCGTGCGCGATCCGCTCGATTTCTACGCTTACGAGGTCCACCAATATCTCGACGTCGATTCGTCGGGAACCCATGCCACCTGCGAAGGCGCCGCCACCGCGGTCGAGGCCATCGCCGGCGTCACCGCCTGGCTGAAGCGGAACCATAAACGCGGCTTTCTCGGCGAATTCGGCGGCTCCGCCGATAAGGACTGCATGAGCGGCCTGACCAAGATCTACGCGACCATGTCCGACAATAGCGATGTCTGGCTCGGCTGGTCCTATTGGGCGGCGGGCGAATGGTGGCCGGCGGACGAACCTTTCAACGTTCAGCCGGGCAAGGGCCCCGAGCGACCGCAGATGCGGCTTCTCGCCGCGTCGGCGAAAGCGGACGCCGGCGCCTGCACCGCCGTCAAGCCTGCGGGGAACTGACCGTGGCGACAGTCGATCAGAAGGCAGCGACTTTCACCGTGGCGGGCAACCGCATCGAGGCGGCCGGGGGGACGTCGCGCATCGACCATCCAGTGCTCTGGCTCGGCCTGCTTTCGATGCTCTATAACGGCATTCTCGCCTTCATCAACCACAACATCATGCCGCTGTCGATGACGCATGTCGCCGCCAGCGAAGGCCTGATTCTGGCAAGCGCAATCATCTACATCCTTCATAAGGGGATCTACGAGACGGATCTGCCGGCCTTCCTGTTCCTGCTGTTCACGCTTGTCGTGACCATCTATGTCAGCGTGCTCAATCGCATGCCGTTCGTCGATCATTTCCGCAACGTGCTGATCATCTTCTGCTTTACCGGCCTCGGCGGCTGGAGCAACGAGAGAACGATGAAGCTGGCCTTCCGCTGGGCAAGCCTTACGGTGCTGATCTTCCTGATCTTCGAGATCGTCAGCGTGCCCTTCTATGTCAGCATCGTGCATCCGTCCGATTATTTCGCCAATACGCGCGGGCTGCTGCCGCTGAGCTACAACACGACAGGCCTGTTCCAGAACGCGCTGGGCTTTCCCGAGCGATTTTCCTTCGGCATCATCGACCATCGCTCGTCGTCGATCTTCCTCGAACAGGTGTCGCTTGCCAATTTTTGCGGCGTGATCGCGATCTACCTGATTTCCATGTGGGAAAGACTGGGGCGCTGGGACCGGCTGCTCTTCATCAGCACGGCGGTGCTGATCCTGGTGACGAACGACACGCGCACAATGCTGATCTTCTGTTTTGCCTGCATCGTCGGCTATTTCGTCTTTCCGAAGATCCCGCGGAATCTCAATCTGGCGCTGATGCCGCTGATCGTCGCCGCGGGCTTCATCGTCTATACCCTCAAACCGAATGCGACGGGTGACAATTTCACCGGCCGCATCAACCTGACGATGAAGAAGATCATGGAGCTCGATCCGCTCGCCGTTCTCGGGCTTTCGGTCGACAGGGTCGCCGAGTTCGCCGACAGCGGCTACGTCTATCTGATCTACGCGGCGACGATCTTCGGCGTCGTCGCCCTCTGGCTGTTCGTCTGCCTGTTCCCTGCCGGCCGTACGGCGGCGCAGCGGCGTTGCGCCCATTCACTTTCTCTTTTCATTTTTCTGAATATGATGATCGGGGGCACCGCCGTTTTCTCGATGAAGATTGCCGGCCTCTTGTGGTTCGTCGTCGGATATATGCGCTTCCACGACAGCCCGCGCATCCGGCAGGGTCGTGCGGCAGATGTACTGAGTTGACCGCAGCGGCACGGTGGAAACCGGCGTCCGCGAGCTCGAGGAGCAAGACATCAGATGCTTGTCCAGCTTCAATATCTGCGCGCGGTTGCGGCGCTGATGGTCGTTTATTTCCATGCAATATTGCAGCTGGCCAAGGTCAATCCCGCCGTCGACGCCACGGCTTTTCTTTATGGCGAAACCGGCGTCGACATCTTCTTCGTGCTCAGCGGCTTCGTGATGTGGCTGACGACGAGCGGGCGGGCGATCCGCCCCATCGATTTCGCCCGCCGCCGCATCAGGAGGATCGTCCCGCTCTACTGGCTGGCAACCTTGTTTTCGGCTGTCGTGGCGCTTGCTGCCCCCTCACTGCTCAAATCCACGGTGTTCGACCTTCCGCATCTCATTGCCTCGCTGCTGTTCCTGCCATGGGCCAATGCCGCCGATCCCGGCACGATCACCCCCGTTGTCGTGCCGGGCTGGACGCTGAATTACGAAATGTTCTTCTATTTCGTGTTTGCACTGCTGCTGCCGCTCTCGGAAACCCGCCGGATTCCGGTGATGTTTGCCGTCTTTGCCGTCATCCTGATTGCCTGCCGGCTGCTTCCGGAATCAACGGCCACCCGGTTCTACGGCGAGCCGATCATGCTGGAATTTCTTGCCGGCGTCGTGCTCGGCTGGCTTTACCGGCAGAAGGTGCTTCTGCCGAACCGCTGGGCATGGGCGGCACTGGCCACGGGTTTTGTGTTCCTCGTCGTCAACGAAGCGCTGATGCCGCCGGAGAGCCGGTTCTACGCCTGGGGCATCCCGGCGATCTTCATCCTCTACGGCGCTGTTTCCATCGACTTTTCCCGTCTGCCGGTTCTGGGATGGCTGAACTATCTCGGCGACTGCTCCTACAGCATCTATATCACCCACGCCTTCACCCTCGCTTTCCTGAGGGTGGCTTCGGACCGCCTGCCGATCGGCATCCTGCAGCAACCGGTGCTCTTCGTGATCCTGGCGCTGGTGCTTTCGTCAATCGGCGGCGCAATCGTCCATGAAATCACCACGCCGCGCCGGAAGGTGGCCGTGGCAGGCAGGCCGCCGGCCTAGATGTGAACCTTCGGATTCAATTTCCGCCCTTCACATGCTTGGTTTCCCGCCTCTCGATGTCGCATATTGCTCATCAGCTTTCAGCGACATGCTTTAATTTCATCCACTGAAGGCGAGAATACACATCCGGACGGCGCTGGCGGTGCGGCGTTGAGCGACTTCTCCTAAGCCGATACGGCCATGAGAGAACTTGCTGGAACGTGATGGTTTATCTTGCAATTTGTCGCATGAATGAAAGTGCGCCGGCCTATTCGCGGCACGGGCTTTGATTTAAGCACGGGCTGCGGCCTCCAAGAGGGAAGAGGGAGAGACATGAGAAGCTATGTATTGACGGTATCCTGCAAATCGACGCGCGGCATCGTTGCGGCGATTTCGAGCTATCTGGCCGACAAAGGCTGCAACATCATCGACTCCAGCCAGTTCGACGACCTCGATACCGGCAGGTTCTTCATGCGCGTCAGCTTCATTTCGGAAGAGGGACTGTCGGGCTCCGCCATCAGCGCCGATTTTGCCGCCGTCGCCGCGCCCTTCGAGATGGATTACGACTTCCACGACAGCGAGAGCCGCATGAAGGTGCTGCTCATGGTGTCGCGCTTCGGCCATTGCCTCAACGACCTGCTCTACCGCTGGAAGATCGGGGCGCTGCCGATCGACATCGTCGGCGTCGTCTCCAACCATTTCGATTACCAGAAGGTCGTCGTCAACCACGACATCCCCTTCCACCACATCAAGGTGACGAAGGAGAACAAGCCGCAGGCCGAGGCCCAGCTCGTCGATCTCGTCGAGCAGACCGGCACCGAGCTGATCGTGCTCGCCCGCTACATGCAGGTCCTCTCCGATCAGCTTTGCAAGCAGATGTCGGGCAGGATCATCAACATCCACCATTCCTTTCTGCCGAGCTTCAAGGGCGCCAACCCTTACAAGCAGGCCTATCAGCGCGGCGTCAAGCTGATCGGCGCCACCGCCCATTACGTCACCGCCGATCTCGACGAAGGCCCGATCATCGAGCAGGACACGGCCCGCATCACCCATGCGCAGTCGCCGGACGACTATGTCTCGATCGGCCGCGACGTCGAAAGCCAGGTGCTGGCCCGCGCTATCCACGCCCATATCCATCATCGCACCTTCATCAACGGCAACCGCACCGTCGTCTTCCCGGCCAGCCCCGGAAGCTACGCCTCCGAACGCATGGGGTGAGTCGGCCGAGGCCGCGCATCTCTTTTGCCGGCAGACAACAATCTCCCGTTGCCTGCCAGCGGCAAGTATTTGATTATCGCGCTTAAGGGGTAATCGAATCATGCTGCGGGAGGGGTGTCATGACCGACGAGGCGCTTGTGGATCGCATGACGCTGCCGCGTCCCGACGTCACCGTTGCTGACGCGGAAGAGATCCTTCTTGCCCATTACAGCCTGTCCGGCACGCTCGCCGAACTCGGCAGCCAGCAGGATCGGAACTACCGCGTCGACAGCGATCGCGGGCGATACGTCCTGAAGATCTGCCATGCCGCCTACGAGGCCCGCGAGCTCGAGGCGCAAAATGCCGCGCTCCATTATCTCAAGAGCCAGCAGGACGCGCCACGCGTTCCGAAGGTTATCGCCACGAATGATGGGCGGGAAATTATCGTCCTTACCGTGCGCGGGCGGGGCTACCAGGTCCGGTTGCTGGAATATCTGGAAGGCCAGGGACTGACGGAGATGAGATATCTGGCGCCGGCTTCCGTCGCGGCGCTTGGCGCGCTCTGCGCGAGGCTGGCGCAGGCGCTTGCCGATTTCGACCATCCCGGCCTCGACCGCAGCCTGCAGTGGGATTTGCGACGCGCCGGGCCTGTCGCCGTACAGCTGCTGTCCGCCATCACCGACAGCGCTGCCCGTGACCGGATTGCCAAAACCATGGTGACGGCCGTTCGCCGCATCCAGCCCCTGGCGCCGTCGCTTCGGCTCCAGGCGGTCCATCACGACGTCACCGGCGACAATGTCGTCGGCCATCGCGACGCCCATGGCCACACGATCCCCGACGGGGTGATCGATTTCGGCGACATCATCCGCGGCTGGCTGGTCGGCGACCTCGCCGTCACCTGCGCTTCGCTGCTGCATCAGGCGAATGGCGATCCCTTTCACATCCTGCCCGCCGTCACCGCCTATCAGGCGATCTATCCGCTGAGCGACGAGGAGCTGAAGGCGCTCTGGCCGCTGATCGTCGCGCGCGCGGTCATCCTCGTTGCCAGCAGCGAACAGCAGATGTCGATCGATCCCGATAATGATTATGTCCGTGGCAATCTCGACCGCGAGCGGGCGATCTTCGATACGGTGATGTCGGTTCCGTTCGAACTCATGGAAGCTGCGATCCTCAAGGCGGCCGGCGCGGATGTCGCCGCTCCGCCGCCATCGGCATGGCTGCCCTTGCTGCCCGATATCGATCCCGCCACGATCGCCTATGTCGACCTTGGCGTGCGGAGCGCGCATTTTTCCGCCGGCAACTGGCTGAGCGCCGATATGGACTGGCGGCTGCTTGCCCGGGCCGCAAGCGAAAACGGCACGGCGGCGACGCGCTATGGTGAATATCGGCTTTCCCGCGCTGCCCTTGGAAACGCGAGGGCACAGGCGACCTTCGCCCTGCATGTCGACATCTGCCTTGCCGCAGGAAGTGCGGTCGCAGCGCCCTTTGCCGGCCGTATCGGCTGGAAGGACCAGCATCTGACACTGACGGACGACAGCACGACCCTGCATCTCGACGGACTCGACCCTTTGGTCGAGAATGGCGCCGTGCTTGCCGCTGGCGATCCGCTTGGTTCTGTTTTCGGTGAAGTGTCGTCACTTGGCGGCCTGCGCCTCCAGCTCTGCAGCATCGCGGGTCTTGAACCCCCGCTCTTTGCCATGCCGCGCGAGGCGGCGGCCTGGTCGGTGCTCTGCCCTTCGCCTTCATCCCTTCTCTGCCCGGGAGCGGATGCGCCGCAACCGGAGACCGGAGAACTGCTCGCCAAGCGGCAGACCTATCTCGCAAGTGCGCAGAAGAACTATTATGCCGCGCCGCCGCAGATCGAGCGCGGCTGGAGGGAATATCTGTTCGATGTCGAGGGCCGCGCCTATCTCGACATGGTCAACAATGTCACGATCCTCGGCCACGGCCATCCCAGGCTGGCGGCGGCAATCAGTGCCCAATGGCTGCGGCTCAATACGAATTCACGCTTCCACTATGCGGCGATTGCGGAGTTTTCCGAACGTCTCGCGGCGCTCGCGCCGGAGGGCCTCGACGCGGTCTTCCTCGTCAACAGCGGCTCTGAGGCGAACGATCTGGCGATTCGGCTGGCGCAGGCCCATAGCGGCGCCCGCAACATGCTCTGCCTGCTCGAAGCCTATCATGGCTGGTCGGCGGCGAGCGATGCCGTCTCCACGTCGATCGCCGACAATCCGCTGGCGCTGACCACCCGACCGGATTGGGTGCATACGGCCGTTTCGCCGAATACCTATCGCGGCGCGTTTCGCGGACCCGACACAGCGGCGAGCTATCTGGCCGCCGTCAAGCCGACGCTCGCGACGATCGACGCCGGCGGCCAGGGCCTCGCCGGCTTCATCTGCGAATCGGTCTACGGCAATGCCGGCGGCATTTCGTTGCCCGAAGGGTATCTGAAGGAGATCTATACCGAGGTGCGCGCCCGCGGCGGGCTCTGCATCGCCGATGAGGTGCAGGTCGGTTACGGCCGGCTCGGCCATTATTTCTGGGGCTTCGAGCAGCAGGGGGTCGTGCCCGATATCATCACCATCGCCAAGGGCATGGGCAATGGCCACCCGCTCGGCGCCGTCATCACCACACGGGAGATTGCGCAGTCGCTGGAGAAGGAGGGACCTTTCTTCTCCTCCACCGGCGGCAGCCCGGTCAGCTGCGTCGCCGGCATGACGGTGCTCGATATCATGGCTGAGGAGAAGCTGCAGGAAAATGCCCGCACGGTCGGCGATCATCTGAAGGCGCGGCTTGCCGTGCTGATCGACCGGCACGCGATCGCCGGCGCCGTCCATGGGATGGGTCTCTATCTCGGCCTGGAATTCGTCCGCGACAGAACGACGCTGGAGCCGGCGACGGAAGAGACGGCAGCGATCTGCGACCGGCTTCTCGACCTCGGCATCATCATGCAGCCAACCGGCGATCACCAAAATGTGCTGAAGATCAAACCGCCGCTCTGCGTCAGTCTCGAAAGCGCGGATTTCTTCGCAGACATGCTGGAAAAGGTGCTCCAGGAAGGCTGGTGATCCATGCTTTCGGGCGTTAACCAAATCGGTGATTTCGAGGCATCTCGATTTTTAACGACAAGGCCCATTGCCGGAATCAGACAGACTTCCTATTTCTGCTGCGGCGATCGAACGAGTTTCGATTCTGTCATGCGAATTTTACGAAGAGCTGATATGTTTCTTTCTGTAAGTTCGGGCCAGGATGGAATGAATTTTTTCGGATCGTCGATATTTTGACACGTTTCGGAATATGTTTCCGACAGGCTGTCGGATAATCTCTACTAAGTTAGTAGATATTGAACGCAGCCATCACCGGCCCCGGGCTCTTCCGGGACCATCGAGCGCAACGCCAACGAAAGGAACGAGACATGACAGACATCGAAATTCTCGCCACTCTCCTTGGGCGATCTGTGCTTGGCAATGACCGTCCGGGCGCCCTCTCCCGCCCGAACTGTCGAATGTGACATTCGTCCTCCTTTTAACGGTACCAGACAAGTCAATTCGCCATGGCTGCGCATGCCCGCGCGGCAGGAGTTCTATCTATGAAGAAGCAAGTTATCGAATATGCAGGCGTTCCCGTCGGCATCGTTATCCCCGACGAAGATCGGCTGAAGTTCATCGCCGTGAAATTCCATGTCCACGACCTCGACGAGCAGCGGTTCGGTTCGCCCGACGAGGTGCGGCTGGCCATCCACGACCTGATGACCCGCCGTCATCCGAAGCCGCTTCATGCCTGACGGCATGCGGCCGTTACCGACTTTCGCGGCTCTTCTGATGTGACCGGTCCTGCCAAAAGGGCCGGTCTTGTTTTTTGAGGGCAATTGCAGTCCTATCGGCCGGATCAGCGCCACCAGGATCAGCCCTTGCCCGATCTTCTCAATCTGCTCACCGACATCGAAGGCGTTTCCGTCGGCCATGCGACCGACCTCTCGCTGGGATCCGGCGTCACGGTCATCGTCTTCGACGAGCCGGCGGTCGCCTCCGGCACGGTGCTCGGCGGCGCGCCGGGCGGACGCGATACCGGCCTGCTCGACCCGTCGATGACCGTCAGTACCGTCGATGCCTTTGTGTTCTCGGGCGGCTCGGCCTTCGGGCTCGATGCGGCCGGGGGCGTGCAGGCCGGCTTGCGCGAAGCCGGCCGCGGCTTTGCAGTCGGGCCGGTCAAGATTCCGATCGTGCCGCAAGCGATCCTGATGGACCTGCTGAACGGCGGCGACAAGGATTGGGGTCTTCACTCCCCCTATCGTGAGATGGGTTATGCGGCATTGAAGACCGCGACGAAGGGCGTATTTGCGCTCGGCACCGCCGGCGCCGGCACCGGGGCGACGACGGCCACTTTCAAGGGCGGGCTCGGCTCGGCCAGTGCCGTCAGCAGCGCCGGCCATCGCGTCGCTGCGATCGTCGCCGTCAATGCGCTCGGTTCGGCAACGATCGGTGACGGGCCGCATTTCTGGGCGGCGCCCTTCGAGAAGGACGGCGAATTTGGCGGGCTCGGTATGCCTGCGACCACCGATCACAGGATACGGCTCAAGGGGATGAGCACGCCGGCAACGACGATCGGCGCTGTCGTCACCGACGCGCAGCTGACGAAGGCGGAAGCGCATCGGCTTTCACTTGCCGGTCATGACGGCCTTGCCCGAGCGCTGCTGCCGGCACACCTGCCGCTCGACGGCGATACCGTCTTTGCCGCGTCGACCGTCAAACATCCAAGAAACGACATGGCAAGCCTGATGGAACTTTGCCACCTCGCCACCATCGTCATGGCGCGGGCAATCGCGCGCGGCGTCTATATGGCGAGCGCCCTTCCGGCCGAGGGCGGGCAAATAGCATGGCAAGACCGCTATCCCCAGGGCCGTTGATTGAATAGGGTCGCAACCTGGTGAAATGGCGGAGACACGCGAATGCAGATCCTGGCGCTGAAGTATTTTCGACGAGCTGGTGGGGACCGAATCATGCCGGGTGATGTGATGAACAAGGTTTCGTTTGCGTCTTCGGCGCGCTGCATCAAGCGGCTTTCCCTCGGTGCTGCGTTGTCGGCCGGTCTCGTAGTGACAGCAATGACACCGGCGGAAGCGGCCAAGACCGCCCTCAATCTCGGCATGAGCGTCGAACCAACAGGCCTCGACCCGACGATCGCCGCACCGGTCGCGATCGGCCAGCTCACCTGGCAGAATGTGTTCGAGGGGCTGGTGACGATCGATCAGACCGGCAAGGTCCAGCCGCAGCTGGCGAAAAGCTGGGAAATCTCGGGCGATGGCCTGACCTATATGTTCAAGCTGCGGACCGGCGTCAAATTCCATGACGGCGAGGCCTTCGATGCCGCCGCCGCCAAATTTGCCCTCGACCGCGCCCGCGGTACGGATTCGGTTAATCCGCAAAAACGCTTCTTCGCCTCGATTGCCTCGATCGATACGCCGGATGCCGAAACGCTGGTGCTGCATCTCACGGCCCCGACCGGCAGCCTGATCTATTGGCTCGCCTGGCCGGCATCTGTCATGGTCGCCCCGAAGACGGCCGACAACGACAAGGTCATGCCGATCGGCACCGGTCCCTTCAAGTTCGCCAGCTGGACGAAGGGCGACAGGGTCGAACTCGTCAGGAATGGCGACTACTGGAACAAGGATGCGTCTGCCAAGCTCGACAAGGTGACCTTCCGCTTCATCGCCGATCCGCAGGCGCAGGCAGCCGCCCTGAAATCCGGCGATCTCGATGCCTTTCCGGAATTTGCCGCACCCGAGCTGATGAGTTCCTTCGACGGCGATGCCAGGCTCATCACCAAGGTCGGCAATACCGAACTCAAGGTCGTCGCCGGCATGAACAATGCCAGGAAGCCCTTTGACGACAAGCGCGTCCGCCAGGCGCTGATGATGGCGATCGACCGCCAGACGGTGATCGACGGGGCGTGGTCCGGCCTCGGCACGCCGATCGGCAGCCACTACACGCCGAACGATCCGGGCTACAAGGACATGACCGGCGTGCTGCCCTATGATGTCGAAAAGGCAAAGGCACTGCTGACTGAGGCCGGCTACCCCAACGGCTTCACGTTCACGATCAAATCGCCGCAGATGGCCTATGCGCCGCGCAGCGCCCAGGTGATGCAGGCGATGTTTGCCGAAATTGGCGTGACGATGAACATCGAACCGACCGAGTTTCCGGCGAAATGGGTGCAGGACGTCATGAAGGATCGCAACTTCGACATGACGATCGTCGCCCACGCCGAACCGCTCGACATCGACATCTACGCACGCGATCCCTATTATTTCAACTACAGGAACCCGGCCTTCGATGCGCTGATGAAGAAGGTCCAGGAGACCGCGGATCCCGCCACCCAAAATGCGGTTTACGGCGAAGCGCAAAAGATCCTCGCCGAGGACGTACCGGCGCTCTACCTCTTCGTCATGCCGAAACTCGGCGTCTGGGACAGGAAGCTGAAGGGGTTGTGGGAGAACGAGCCGATTCCGTCGAATGTGCTCTCGGGGGTTTATTGGGAGGAGTGAGCGAGCGGGTTCGGGCGGATTGAGAGGCACGATGAGCAAGGCGAAGCGGGACAGCGATACGCTCAATGCAGGCCGCAGCCCTCGCCATCCCTCATTCCTGTCACAAGCTTGGCGCCGAGGCTACAACGTACTCCCAAAAGCCAACTCGAAAGCGTGGCATGCATGATCGCGCTTCTCCTTCGCCGCTTCACCGGCCTCATCCTCACCCTCGTCATCGTCTCTCTGCTGATCTTCACCGTCATGGATCTGCTGCCCGGCGATCCAGCCTCGATCATGCTTGGCACCTCGGCAAGCCCGGAAACGCTGGCAGCGCTGCGTCACGAGCTCGGCCTCGACCAGCCGCTCGTCCTGCGCTACGGCCAATGGCTGGCCGGCCTCCTGTCCGGCAACCTCGGCAATTCCCTGACCTACGGCGTTCCCGTTGCCGGACTGATCGTCGAGCGGCTGGCGGTGACGCTGCCGCTGGCGCTGATGGCAATGGTGCTTTCGATGGCGATCGCCCTGCCGCTTGGCGTTCTGGCCGCCTCGCGCCGCGGCCGCGTTTTCGACACGATCGCAACATTGTTTTCGCAGATCAGCATCGCCGTGCCCGCCTTCTGGGTGGCGCTGCTGTTGATCATCCTGTTTTCGACGATGCTCGGGCTGATGCCGGCCGGCGGCTTCCCGGGGTGGGGCGCCGGTCTTCTGCCGGCATTGCAGGCGCTCGTCATGCCGGCCGTCGCGCTGGCGATGCCGCAGGCGGGCGTGTTGACACGCGTCGCACGTTCGGCGGTTCTCGAGACGATGCATGAGGATTTTGCCCGCACCGCGGTGGCCAAGGGGCTGTCAAGCAGTGCGGTGCTGTGGCGGCATATCGTGCCGAATGCGCTGATCCCGGTTCTGACGATGATCGGACTGCAGTTCACCTTTCTGGTCGCCGGCGCGGTGCTGGTGGAAAACGTCTTCAACCTGCCGGGGCTCGGGAGGCTTGCGCTTCAGGCACTCTCCCAGCGCGATGTCATCGTCATGCAGGATGTCGTGCTGTTCTTCGCGGGCTTGGTCATCGTGGTGAATTTCGTCGTCGATCTCTCCTATGTGGCGATCGACCCCAGAATCAGAAAGGCGGTTTGAAACATGGCCCATATCGTATCCTCCGCCTTTGCCCGCCGCCGAAGGACTGACAGACTTAGCCGGCGAATGAACCTCATCGCGGGCACGGTCATCATTGGCCTGCTGGTCGCCGTTGCGCTGCTGTCGCTCGTCTGGACGCCCTTGCCGCCGGCGAAGATGCAGATCATCCATAAACTGCAGCCGCCGCTTGCCTTCGGCCTGCTCGGCACGGATCAGTTCGGCCGCGACGTGGCGTCGATGCTGATGGCTGGATGCCGGAACTCTTTGTCGATTGCCATCACCGCGGTTGCGATCGGCGGGACGCTCGGCTCGATATCAGGCATCTCCGCCGCGGCGATCCGCGGTCCAGCCGAAACGCTGCTGATGCGCATCTGCGACGTCATCTTCGCCTTGCCACCGATCCTGTCGGCGATGGTGCTCGGCGCCTTTCTCGGGCCGGGGCGCTTCACCGCGATCACCGCGATCGCCGTCTTCATGATTCCGGTCTTTGCGCGGGTGACGCTGGCAACCTCGCTGCAGGCCTGGAGCCGCGATTATGTGACGGCGGCGCGCGCGATCGGCAATACGCGCCTGACCATTTCACTGCGCCATGTGCTGCCGAATATCATCAGCCAGATCATCGTGCATGGGACAATCCAGCTCGGTCTGGCGATCCTGACCGAGGCCGGTCTCAGCTTTCTCGGGCTCGGCATGGCGCCGCCAGCGCCGACATGGGGCCGGATGCTTGCAGATGCGCAAACCTATCTGGCGCTGGCCCCCTGGCTCGCGATCCTGCCCGGCCTTGCCATCGCGCTCACCGTCCTCGGCTTCAACATGCTCGGCGACGGCTTGCGCGATCTTCTCGATCCACGCGAGGCGAGCCGCTGATGTCCCTCCGAAACAAAACGCCTATGGCCGAAACCGATCTTACAATCCGTGAACTCAGGCGACGCTTCGCCGATAAGAGCCTCTCGCCGCTCGAATACTGGCTCTCCCTCGAAGACCATATCGCCGCCTGGGAGCCGTCCATATCAGCACTCTACCTCTACGACCCAGAGGCGGCGCGCGTGCAAGCGAAAGCTTCGACGGAGCGCTGGGCGAAGGGACAAACGCTGGGCAGGCTCGACGGCATCCCGGTCACGCTGAAAGAACTGCTCGCGACGAAGGGCCAGCCGGTGCCGCTCGGCTCCAGGGCGGTGGAACTGAAGCCGGCGGAGGCCGACGCGCCGGCTGCAGCGCGGCTGCGCGAGGACGGCGCGGTGATCTTCGCCAAGACCACCTGTCCCGATTACGGCATGCTTTCCTCCGGCCTGTCGAGCTTTCATCCTCTCAGCCGCAATCCCTGGAACATCGCGCAAAATCCCGGCGGATCGAGCGCCGGCGCCGCGGCCGCGGCCGCGGCCGGTTACGGGCCGCTGCACATCGGCACGGATATTGGCGGTTCGGTGCGGCTTCCTGCCGGCTGGACCGGCACCTTCGGCTTCAAGCCGAGCCACGGGCGCATTCCGGCCGATCCCTATTATGTCGGGCGCTGTCTCGGCCCGATGACGCGCACCGTCGAGGACGCCGCTTTTTCCATGGCGACGCTGTCACGGCCCGACTGGCGTGACGGGACCAGCCTGCCGCCCAACGATTTCGACTGGATGGATTTCGTTGTCGACATGTCAGGCATGAAGATCGGCCTAATGCTCGATGCCGGCTGCGGGTTTGCTGTCGATGATGAGATCAGGGTCGCGGTCGAATCGGCGGCGAAACGTTTCGAGAAGGCCGGCGCGACCATCGTCTGCGTTCAACCGGTGCTGACGCGCGCGATGCTTGACGGGCTCGACACGTTCTGGCGCGCCCGCCTGTGGAGCGATATCGCAGGGCTGGACGAAGAGCGGCGCGACAGCATCCTGCCCTATATCCGGGAATGGGCCAAGGCCGGCGCCGATATCAATGGCGTCGATGCCGTCAGGGGCTTCAATCAGACGATCGAAATGCGCAGGAGCTGCGGACGGCTGTTCACCTCGGTCGACGCCCTGCTTTCGCCGACCAACCCGATCGTCTCCTATCCGGCCGAATGGGCATCGCCGACCAACGATCCGGCGAGGCCGTTCGAACATATCGCCTTCACCGTGCCGTGGAACATGTCGGAGCAGCCGGCCGCGTCGATCAATTGCGGCTTCTCCCGTTCGGGCATGCCGATCGGGCTTCAGATCGTTGGGCCGCGTTTCGACGACATGCGGGTGCTGAGACTGTCGAAAGCTTTCGAGGATTGGACCGGCGGCGTGAGATCCTGGCCGCAGCGACCGATCACTTAGCTAAACGGGCGGCGATAGCCGGTCGGCCGTTGGTACAGCGAGCCGATGCGCTCGACGGCCGCCTCGAAGTTCTCCCGCGCCACCGTCATGCTGTGGCCATTGGCGTGGAGAATGGTTTGGGAATCTTCGAAAATGGCGACGTGGCCCTTCCAGAACACCAGGTCGCCGCGGCGAATTTCGGAGCGGTCGATCGGTTCGCCGAGTCCGGCCGCCTGCATGTCGGTATCACGCGGCGCCAGTCTGCCGGTCATCAGCATCGCCAGCTGGACGAGGCCGGAGCAATCGATGCCAAGGCCGGATCGGCCGCCCCAAAGATAGGGTGTTTCGAGGAAACGGGCGGCGATACCGACATAATCGGCACCCTCGAGAGCGCCGATCGGCTGCACGTGCCTGGCGAAGATCGCCGTGCCGTCCGTCAGCACGACATAGTGATTGCCGCGCACCTCCGCCTCGCCTACGACGTGAACGCGGCTTCCCATCGACAAGATGGCCTGATGCGGTTTGCGCAGTTCCGGCTCCGGATAAAGGAAGGTGCGCGGCACGGTGACGATGTGAGTCGGCGCCGGCCCTGTTTGGGAGAGCGCCTCTGCCTCGAGATAACCGACATAGCCGTCGGAGGCAGCTTTTACCCAGCACCAGCCGTCGGCGCGATCGAAAACGGTCACCTCCTCGCCGAGGAGCAGTTCCGTATCGATGCCGCGGGCAAGTTCCGGCTCAGGGCGCAGGGCGGCGACGGGAAGGGCAACGCGCGCTGCGGCGCCTTCGACGAAGCGCGACGCCTCCACCTTGCCCTGGAGCCCCGCTTCCGCGAGATCCGGCCGATAGGCATGCAGGCGGCGGTCGAGCATCGTCATTCGTGTTCCCTTCAGATCGGCAGCCGGCGGCCCTGATCCCGGACGAGATCGCCGAGCTTTTCCAGGTAAAGCGCACCGCCGACGGTACGTTTGATGATCACATTGCGGCGATCGGCATCGTCGCGCACGCGATCAACCAGGCCCATCTCACCCATCGTATCCAAGGCGCGGGTAATGACCGGCTTGGTGACATTGAGTGTGGCGGCAAGCCCGCGCACCGTGTGGGGCGGCGGCACGAGGTAAATATGCAGCAGGATCGCCATCTGGCGCAATGTCAAATCGCGGTCGTCATGGCGAACCTGATCGAGCGCCACGCCATGCCAGAGCCCCAGCGCCTGCGAGGCGGTCAGTTCGATCGGCACGGCCCCTCCGGAAAATCGTTACGCTAGCGTTTCATTTTCCGGCAGTTGCAACGGACATGCAAGAGGTGGCGGGAACTGCCGCCCGGCAGGGTGAATAAAATTTTAACGATCGGCCGCGAGACGCAGCGCGGGACGGCGGTCATGCGATGCGCCTTAGCATTATCCGGGCGGCGTCAGCGCAGGCTGGTGCGGATATGATGGAAGAGCGCGCGGATTGCCTGTGCTTCGCCGCCGCCCGGCGAATGTGGCCGTTCGGACGGAGCCCAGCCGTAAATGTCGAAATGTGCCCAGCTCTTGGACTTGCTGACGAAACGCTTTAGGAAAAGCGCGGCGGTGATCGATCCCGCCATCCCGCCGGCCGGGGCATTGGTCAGGTCGGCGAATTTGGCGCGGACATCCTTTTCATAGCCGGCATAGAGCGGCAGACGCCAGATCGGATCGTCCGTCTCCAGGCTTGCTTCGGTCAGGTCATGGGCCAGATTGGCATCATCGGTGAAGAAGGGCGGAAGATCCGGACCGAGGGCAACGCGGGCAGCCCCTGTCAGCGTCGCCATGTCGATCAAGAGTTCGGGCTCTTCCTCGTCGGCATAGGCCAGCGCGTCGGCCAGGATCAAACGGCCTTCGGCGTCGGTATTGTCGATCTGAACGGTCAGGCCCTTTCGGCTTCGGTAAATGTCGCCGGGGCGAAAGGCATTGGAGGAGATGGCGTTTTCGACGACCGGGATAATGACGCGCAGATCGACCTTCAGCTTGGCGTCCATGATCATCAGGGCGAGTCCCATGACATTCGCGGCGCCGCCCATGTCCTTCTTCATCAGCAGCATCGAGGCGGCAGGCTTGATATCGAGACCGCCGGTATCGAAGCAGACGCCCTTGCCGACGAGCGTCACCTTGCGATGACCCTTTTTGCCCCAGCGCAGCTCAAGAAGGCGCGGCGCGTCGGCGCTGGCGCGGCCCACGGTGTGAACCAGCGGGAAATTCTGGGTGAGCAGTTCATCGCCCGTGATGACCGACAGTTCCGCCTTGTAATGTCCGGCCAGGGCACGGAAAGCGGCCTCGAGCTGGTCCGGCCCCATATCGTTCGTCGGCGTATTGATGAGGTCGCGAGCAAGAAAGACGCCGGCGAGCTGGCGCTTGATATCGGCGCCGTCGGCATCGCGGGGGATCATCAAGGTCGCTGCCGGCGATTTTTCCGATTTGTAGCGATCGAAACGGTAGCTGCCGAGCCCGAAGCCAAGGGCCAGCCGGTTTGCCGTCAGCGGCGCGGTCTCGATGTGCCATTCGCCGGCGGGCAGCGCACGGGCCAGCCTGCCGGTGATGTAGGGCTGTTCCGACGGGTTGGTGCCCAGGCCGAAAAGCGCGCCGCCGAGATGGCCATCGGCCGTCGGGATCAGCAGGAGCGAGCCGCTTTCGGCCTTGTAGCCCGCCTTGCGCGCCCAATCGAGCGCGATCGGATCGATCGTGCCGGTCTCGATATGGGCAGGGGTGACGGCAAAGATCGGCAGCGTCAAGCCGCCCTTCGTGTTGAAAGGAGTCGGTCTTTCGATGAACTGATAGGGGGCCATGATTGTCCTTCGGCGGTCGCCAGGAATCGTTCCTTAACGGTCTGTTAGGGTTAACAGACTATTGCTGGAGCGAAGATTGCGTCAAACCTTTCCCTGTTCCGCTTCGAGGTCAGGCGCCGATTTCGGAATCAGGAACGCAACATGCCTGCCTCGCGCATCACCATTTCCCTAAATCGCATCCTGCAGGGCGCAGCAGCATCGCTGATCATCCTCGCGCTTGCCGGCTGCTCGACGACGGCCAAGGACCGGATGACGACAGGCTCGGTGCCGAAGCTTACCAAACCGGTCGAGGAATTGGATTCGACCGAACTGCGCTCGGCGACGGACCGAATCGGCCAGGCCTATGAGAAGAACCCGCGGGATCCCGTCAACGGCGTCAACTACGCCAACCTGCTGCGCATGAGCGGCCGCGACGCTCAGGCGCTCGCCGTCATGCAGCAGGTGGCGATCGCCAACCCGGGCGACCGCAACGTGCTGGCCGCCTATGGCAAGGCGCAGGCGGCGGCTGGGCAGTTCCAGCAGGCGCTCGACACGATCGGCCGCGCCCAGACACCGGATCGCCCCGACTGGAGGCTGATCTCGGCCGAAGGCGCAATCCTCGACCAGATGGGCCGGGCAAGCGAGGCCCGGCAGCGCTACCGCGACGCACTCGACATTCAGCCGAACGAACCTTCCATCCTGTCCAACCTCGGCATGTCCTACGTGCTGACCGGCGATCTGCGCACGGCCGAAACCTATCTGCGCTCCGCCGCCGGCCAGCCGACCGCCGACAGCCGCGTCCGGCAGAATCTTGCCCTCGTCGTCGGCCTGCAAGGGCGTTTTGCGGAAGCGGAACAGATCGCGCGGCGGGAGCTTTCACCGCAGCAGGCCGATGCCAATGTCGCCTATCTCAGGGGCATGCTCTCGCAACAGAATTCCTGGCAGAAGCTCGCCGCCAAGGACAAGACGCCGGGCGCAGCCGATGGCAGCAACACCAACTGACCTCGTCATTTTTTGCCGGATGACCAGGCCCCTCTCCGCCTGATCTACCTGACGCTGAGGCCCGAAAGAATGAGCCGCAGACCAAGGCCGCCCATCACCGCACTGGCGGCGCGGTCGATCCAGCCCTTGGCATGGAGATAGAGCCGCCGCGGGTGGCGGGCCGAAAAGGCGAGCGCCACGATCGAATACCACCCCGCCTCCACCGCGAACACGCCGACCGGCAGCCCGACGAGGAGATCGAGCGGCACCGTCCTCGGCAGAAGCGCCGCAAAGAGGCTGGCGTAGACGATGATGGTCTTCGGGTTGCTGAGCTGCGTCAGCAATGCGGTCATGAAGCTGCGCATGGGCGCACGATGGCCATGGACGGCATCGGAAAGCTCGATCGGCTTTGCGGCGCCTCTCCAGATATTGACGGCGATGTAGAGAAGATAAGCCCCGCCCGCCACCTTGAGCAGCACATAAAGCCATTCGAATTGCGACAGCAACGCCGTCAGGCCGGCGAGCGCCAGGCCGGCGAAAACGACGCCGCCGGCGCCCATGCCGAATGCCGCCGCAAGTCCATCCAGCCGCGAACGCGAGATGGCAATCCTGGAGACGACGACGAAGCTCGGGCCGGGGCTCATCGCGCCGACGGCCAAGGCTGCCATGATGCTGATGAAAATGCCTGCGGAAGACATCGGAACCTCTTTCGGAATCGGATAGCGCTGGGAAAGCGGCGGTCACTTCCGTGCTCCCGACCGCCTCATCCTGTTTATCAGCTATGCCAGCGTCGGTCACGCGGGTCGAAGTGGCCCCTGCGGTTCAGAATCTATCCGCCACCTGGATGCCGGCCGGGCCGAGAATGACGGCGATCAGCACCGGCAGGAAAAACAGGATCATCGGCACCGTCAGTTTCGGCGGCAGGGCGGCCGCCTTCTTTTCCGCTTCGTTCATCCGCTCGTCGCGTCCTTCCTGGGCCAGAACGCGCAGGGCCTGTGCAACCGGCGTGCCGTAGCGGTCCGCCTGGATCAGCGCCTGGGTCACCGAACGCACCAGCTCGAGCTGCGTACGTGCGGCGAGATTATCGAGCGCCACGCGGCGATCCGGCAGGAAGGAGAGTTCGGCGGTGGTCAACACCATCTCCTCGGCAAGCGGCGGCGACTGCTCGCCGAGCTCCTCCGACACGCGACGCATCGCCGCCTCCATCGAGACGCCGGATTCGACGCAGATCAGCATCAGATCCAGCGCATCCGGCCAGGCGCGCTTGATCGAGTGCTGACGCTTGCTCATGCGGTTGGAGATATAGATATTCGGCGCGTAAAAGCCGAGATAGGCGATGCCGATGACGGCGAGCATACGCATGGGCATGCCGCGACCAGCAAGGCCGCCGAGACCGAAGACCCAGAAGGCGGCAAGTGCGAGGAAGAGAAATGGCAGCAGGAAGCGCGCGACCAGAAAGGTATTCAGCGCATTTTCCGAGCGAAAACCGGCGGCGCGCAGCTTGTTGACCGTGTTTTCGTCGACGAGCGCCTTGCGCAGGTTGAAACGTTCGACGATCTGGCGGACCGAGCGGTTGTTCTGGTTCCTGAGCGAAGCCTTGCCGGCGCCCGGTTCCATGTTCAAGCGGGCGCGTTCGCGGGCGCGGATCTGCTCGCGCTCGGTCGAGACAGCTTTCATGCGCTTGTTGAGATCGCCGCGCTCGAAGAAGGGGATGGCGATCGTGTAAAAAGTCGCGAAGACGGCGATCGCGACGAAAACAGCGATCAGCATGCTCGGATTGGTCAGCGTTGCGGCAAGATCCTGCGACATGGTGCTTCTCTCCCGCTAGATGTCGAAATTGACCATGTTGCGCATGACGAGGATGCCGATCGACATCCAGACCGCCGAGGCGCCCATGATGAAATGGCCGCGCGGATCGGTGAAAAGGACGATCATGTAGTTCGGCGACGTGAGGTAAACGAGGGTCGCGACGATAAAGGGCAGAGCACCAATGATGACGGCGGACGCCTTGGCTTCCATCGACAGCGCCGAGACCTTGGCCTTCATCTTCCTGCGCTCGCGCAGCACCTTTGACAGGTTGCCGATCGCTTCGGAGAGATTGCCGCCGGCCTGCGACTGGATGGCGATGACGATCGCGAAGAAGTTGACTTCCTGCAGCGGCATTTGGAGTGTCATGCGGGCGCAAGCGTCGGGAATGCTGAGGCCAACTTGCTGGGCTTCGATCACCCGGCGGAATTCGCTCTTCACCGGCTCGGTGCCTTCGGTGGCGATGAGGCGGATCGCATCGTTGAGCGGCAATCCCGATTTGATCGAACGGGTGATGACATCGAGCGCATTGGGGAACTCGTTGAGGAACTTGTTCTGGCGGCGCTTGATCAGGAAACCAATGACCCAACGCGGCAGACCGAGTCCGGCGACGAAAGCGATGCCGACCATGACCAGCCACGACGCGCCGATGATAAAGGCCATGAACAGCAGCACCGAAGCGAAAATGGCGCTGAAGAGATAGAACTGCGTCAGCGTGACCGTCAGCCCGGCCTGCACCAGCCGCGATTTCATCGACAGGGTCTTCTTGGTCTTTTCGTTCTGGCGCTTTTCCAGATCCTTCAGGTTGTCCTGCACCGATTTGCGCCGCTTCGACATCTCCTGCACCCGGTCGCGGGCAGCCTTGACCTTGGCACGGTCGACCTCGGCCGATTTGACACGGTTGATGCGGCTTGCCGATTTCTTGTCGGCCTCGATCCGGGAAAACAGCAGGGCATAGGCGACCGCCGCGGCGGAGACAGCGGCGAGGACGACGATTGCCAGGACTACCGGATCGAATCCGAACATCACCCTATTCCTTCGATTTCGCTTCCATTGCGTCGAGGGCGGCGGCCAGGCGCTTTTCCTCGTTGAAGTAACGAGCCCGATCCCAGAAATGCGGTTTGCCGACGCCGGTCGACATGTGCCGGCCGACCAGTCGGCCGCCAGCATCCTCGCCTTCGATCTCGTAGCGCATCAGATCCTGGGTGATGATGACGTCGCCTTCCATGCCGATCACTTCGGTGATCTGGGTGATGCGGCGCGAACCGTCGCGCAGGCGCGCTGCCTGGATGATGATATCGACGGAGGTGGAGATAATCTCGCGGACCGTCTTTGCCGGCAGCGAGAAGCCGCCCATGGCGATCATCGATTCGATACGGCTCAGGCATTCGCGCGGCGTGTTGGCATGGATCGTGCCCATCGAGCCGTCGTGACCGGTGTTCATCGCCTGCAGCAAGTCGAAGACTTCAGGTCCGCGCACTTCGCCGACGATGATGCGTTCTGGACGCATGCGCAGGCAGTTCTTGACGAGGTCGCGCATGGTGATCTCGCCCTCGCCTTCGATATTCGGCGGGCGCGTTTCGAGACGCACGACATGCGGCTGCTGCAGCTGCAGTTCGGCCGTGTCCTCGCAGGTGATGACGCGCTCGTCCCGGTCGATGTAGTTGGTGAGGCAGTTCAGCAGGGTCGTTTTGCCCGAGCCCGTGCCGCCCGAGATGATGACGTTGCAGCGCACGCGGCCGATAATCTGCAGCACGGTCGCGCCTTCCGGCGTGATCGCGCCGAAACGGACGAGCTGGTCGAGCGTCAGCTTGTCCTTCTTGAACTTGCGGATGGTCAGCGCCGGCCCGTCAATCGACAGCGGCGGCGCGATGACGTTGACGCGCGAGCCATCGGGCAGGCGCGCGTCGCAGATCGGGCTCGATTCATCGACGCGGCGGCCGACCTGGCTGACAATGCGCTGGCAGATGGAGAGAAGCTGCGCATTGTCACGGAAGCGGATTTCCGATTCGATCGTCTTGCCGCCGACTTCGATGAAGGTCTGGCCGGCGCCGTTGACCATGATGTCGGCGATGTCGTCGCGCGCGAGCAACGGCTCCAGCGGACCGTAGCCCAGAACGTCATTGCAGATATCCTCGAGCAGTTCTTCCTGCTCGGAGATCGACATCGCGAAGTTCTTGATGGTGATGATGTCGTTGACGATGTCGCGGATTTCCTCGCGCGCGCTTTCGCCATCGAGCTTGGAAAGCTGCGAGAGATCGATCGTGTCGATCAGCGCGGAAAAGACCTGCTGCTTGGTATCATAATATTCGTCGGTGCGAACCGGTCGCTTGCGCTGCGGCGCCTGCATCGGCGGCGGCATCACCTGCTGGCGCGCGGGTTCGCGCTGGGGTTCGACGAGGACGGCAGGAGAAGAGGCCACGGGGGCGGCGGCCGGGGCCGGCGGCGGAGGAGCAATCGCGCCTCCGGCCTTTCCGAAACCATCGTTTCCGCGTTTTCCAAACATGCCGCTTAATCCGATCTCTTCATTCTGGTCACCTACTTCCGCTTCAGGAGGCCGAGCAGGCCGCCCTTCTTCGCCTTCTTGATGGCGACCCGGCCGGTGACGATGTGCGATATCTGCGAAAAGGTTTCGGCCGTCGGCGACTTCGGATCGACTTCCGAGATCATCCGGCCGCTGTTGGCGGCGTTGCCGAAGAGGTTGATGTCAAAGGGAATGATCGCGATCGGATCGACCTCCAGCGGCTCACAGAAATCCGACGGCGATATCTCCGGGCGTTTCGGCATGCCGACCTGATTGAGGATCAGATGCGGCGGCTTGTCGTTCGGCCGCATCTTGCGCAGCGCGTCCAGCATGTTTTTGGTGTTGCGCAGGTTGGCAAGGTCGGGAACCGCCGTGATGACCACCTCGTCGACGCTCGCCAGAACCGAGCGCGTCCATTCCGACCAGGCATGCGGGACGTCTAGCACGGTGACGGGCGCACTGCGCTGCAGGACATCGAGCACCGGCTGGAAGGCCTGGCCATCGAAATCATAGGCGCGGTCGAGCAGCGAGGGTGCGGCAAGGAGGGAAAGGTGCTCGGAGCATTTCGTCAGCAAGCGGTCGAGAAAGACCTCGTCGAGCCGATCGGGCGCAAAGACCGCTTCGGCGATGCCTTGCGCCGGATCCTGATCGAAGTCGATATTGGCTGTGCCATAGGGCAGGTCGAGATCGGCGAGGATCGTCTCGGTGGAGAAAAGATTGGAAATGCCGAAAGCGCAATTATGCGCGATGGTCGAGGCGCCGGTGCCGCCTTTCGAGCCGATGAAGGCGATGCTGCGCCCGAGCGGCTCGGCTTCCGGATCAACGAAGATCGAGGCCATCGCCGTCAGAATGTCGGGCATGGCGACCGGCTGAACCATATATTCGGAAATGCCGTTGCGGATGAGTTCGCGATAAAGCCCGATATCATTGTAGTAGCCGACGATCACGACCTTGGTGCTGGGGTCGCAGACGGCGGCGAGCGGCGCAAGTTCGTCGAGCAGGCTTCCGGAATTGGCTTTGGTCTCGAGGATGATCAGGTTCGGCGTCGGCGCTGCGGCGAACATATTGGCGGCAGCGGCTATGCCGCCGCTGGTGATGCGCATGCTCACCTTCGCCATGCGCCGGTCGTTGGCGCAGCGTTCCATCACATGCTGCAGGGGCTCGCTCTCGCAGAAGGCGTGAACGGAGATGCGCGGCAATGGCCGCATATTTTCCAGATCCGCCATCCGCACCGCCTCTTCGGCGTGACGAAGTTCGCTGGGGTTCCTGATTTCGTATTCGATCGCGCTCATCGTCCCGTTCCGCCTCAGAAGCTGCTGTCGCTGCCGGCAACATCCTCGATCGTCGTTGTCGTCGTCCGGTATTCCTGTATTGCGTTGTTGCGCCGCTGTGCATCGATCGGGGTCATGCCGCGGGGCGCCACCAGGTCCTCCGGATTAGCGATCTGGGCAGCGAGGTTGTTCTGCGAGGCGCAGCCAAAATTATAATAGTTCTGGTTGGCGAGATCGTTCGAGATATCCTTCGGCCACTGGCCGCATTGCGTGGTGATCGCGGTCGTGCCGGTAAAGCTCAGCCGGATCGGCGCGGCATCGCCGGCGCCGGCAGCGGCATAGGAGGTATTGATGATTTTCGAACTTGCGATCCCTCTTGTCGTCAGCTCGGCACGAACTTGGTTGCGCAGCTGATGTGCGGCTGCGGAATTGGGCGAACCTTCCGGCGACAGGACATAAACCGGCCCCGAGGCGCGTGAAATGTAGTTGGCGGCAAAGCCGCGGATGAGATCACGCTGGGCGATGGTCAGGCGGCGGTCGGTCGAGGCGACGGGTATATCCACCGTCTGCTCCGCCTCCGTGACGATGATCGGATGGCGGGCGCGGTAGTCGTCAGGAATCCCGCCTGTCGTCAGCTGGTCATGCGGACCGGCGCATCCGGACAGGATCGCCAGCGACATGACCGCCGCGGTAAAAAGCGCCCTGGAGCAACCGAGGCGGTGTGTCGTCGCATTCATCTGGGCCATCGCCTGATCTCTGTTCTGTGCCATTGCTGCCGATCGTGCCCCGCTCATTTGTAGATGAACCCGATCGAGCCGTGGAACTGCGCGTCGGCCACGGGCGCCTCGCGGCCGCCATAGACCTTGTTCACACGGTTGAGGAAGAAGGTTGCACCGTCATTCTCAGGGCTGAAATTATCATCCGGCCGGTTGAGCTGGTTCCGCGCCACCGGGCGCACCAGATAGGGTGTCGCGATGATGACAAGTTCGGTTTCCTGACGTTCGAAACCCTTCTGGCGGAAGAGCGTGCCGAGCAGCGGGATCTTGGAGACGCCGGGTGTGCCGCCCATCGTCTGGGAAACATTGTCGCGGATGAGGCCCGCCAGAGCGATCGAGCCGCCAGAGGGCAGTTCCACCGAGGTCTCCGCCGAACGCCGCTGATAGGTGGCGTTGCCGCTGCCGGCCACCGGCTCGGAGACGTTCGTCTTGATCTCCAGGCTGATGCGTCCAGACGACAGCACGACCGGTTTGAAGGCAAGATTGATGCCGTAGTTGAAGGGAACGACCGTGACGTTGCCGTCATTGTCGGTCGTCGAATAAAGCTGCTGGCCGCCGGAATTGAAGGTTGCCGCCTGGCCGGATATCGCCGTCAACGTCGGCTCCGCAAGCGTCCTGACGACCTTGGCCTGCTCCAGCGCATTGAGATAAGTCGAAATATCGTATTTGCCGATCGAGCTCTTGAAGAGCGCCGCCAGGCCGCCGCCGACGGTGGCTGTGGCGCTGTCGGCGCTCGGAGTGCCAAGCTGAGCGACCGTCATGCCGGAGGAACTGGAGACGAGGTTGTCGAAGCCGAGCTGCTTCAGCACCTCGCGGCGAACCTCGGCGATCGTCACCTTGAGGGTGACCTGGTCCTCGCCCTGGATCTGCAGGAGGTTGACGACCTGCGACGTCTGGCGGCCTTCGGCAAAGAGCGCCACCGAGCTGTCGCCGCCGGTGCCGGAGGCCGTCTCGGTTCTCGTCGTCGCTTCGCCGCCCTTCAGGAAGACCTGCGCCAGATCGGCCGCCTGCGTCGCATCCTGCGGGGTGCGCACGGTGCCGGTCAGCACGATATTGTCGGAGACGATTTCGACTTTGATGTTGGAGTCGGGAATGAAACGGCGGAGATTGGTTTCAAGGCCGGAGACGTCGCGCTCGATCTCGATGTCGAGATTGACGACCTCCTGCCCGCCGGCGCCGAAGACAAAGATATTCGTCTGGCCGACCTTCTTGCCGAACAGGTAGATGCGCCGGGAAGTGCGGGTAACGGCATCGGCCATTGTCGGATCGGAGACCAGGATATCATGGGCATCCTCCGGCAGGTCGACGACGACGGCCTTGTTCAGCCCGAGCTTCAGCCGGCGATGGGCGTCGGGGCCGGTCTGCGAGATGCGGACAAGGCTTTCAGCGGCACGCGCCTCACGGACAGCGAAAAGCGGCCCGAAAGAGGCCGGCGCCATGCCGGTCGCGCCGACTGCCAGCGAAAGGCAGCCTGTCAGGAGAAGTTTGGCGCGCCGCGTTGAATTACCCATTTGCACGTCCTTTTACTCCGCCTTCGGCGCTGCGCCGGCATCCGTCACGATGGAGCCCGACTTGATGACCTGAATGATCGCGCTGCCGTTGTCGCCGCTCAGCAGATAGTCTGCCGCACTGGTATCCTGCTCCTGCGCATCGGCGACCGAGCGCAGAGCGAGCGAAAGCCGGTCAGCCATCTGTTGGGCAACGGCGAGAACTTTCGTCTGGTCCGGGGTCAGCTCGAGCGTTGCGGTCGTGCCGACCACCGTCTTCGAACCATCGTCCTTTTCCTGGATCTGCTGGTCGATGGCGAGAACGCGCACATTGCTCAGCACGGTTTCGGTGATCAGCTTGTTGGCCTCGGTACCCTTGCGGACCATGATGACATCGACGCGATCGTTCGGCAGGATGAAACCGCCAGCGCCCGTTGCCACAGAGATCTCGGTCGCGACGGCGCGTTTGCCGGCCGGCAACAGCGAGGACAGGATGCGGCTGCTGGAATCGGCGACCTTTTCAGGCCGGATCGGCTCGCCTTCGAAGATCGGCAGACGCACGACGGCGCCCTGCAGGTCCTTGATCGCGTCCGGCTTGTCAGCCTCGGTGATGAAGCCCTGGACCACGCCGCCCTGCGGCCAGGGCATCCAGTGCACCGATTTCTCATCGAGCCTTGCCCCGACCGGCAGATTGCCGCTCGAAACGAGGATGTTGACGGTGGGTTCTTTCTTGATAACCGACTGCACCTGGGTGACGACGCCACCGCTGCCGGCCATGCGCATTGCCAGGAGCCCGGCTAGGCCGGCTGCCACCACGGCGACAGCGAGAATTATAAGGCGGGCCGGTTTCATCGATCATTCCTCAGGGCACGATATGTTCGCCCTGCAGAATGCTCAGGAATTGGTGTAATTATGGTTAATGGAATGCTTACATTTTAAGTTAACGGGCATTTAAAATGCGGTTATTTCAGGCTTTCCAGCGCGGCGATGAAGAGCGGCGAGGACGGGAAGGCCATGAAGCCGCCGATCGCGATGGCGATGCCGTAGGGAATCTTCTTGGCGAGCAGCAGAGAGTTCGGCACCGGCAGGCCGATGGCGAGGATGGTATTCGACTGTGCCCTCAGCAGCAGGATGAGCAGGGTGATCAGGCCGCCGATAATGGCAACATCGGTCATCAGGAAAAGCAGGGATTCGTTCAGGCCGAACCAGAGTGCGGTGGCGGTCAACAGCTTTGCGTCTCCGCCGCCCATCACATTAAAGGCAAAAAGAGCAAAGCATGCGGTAAAGACGATCGCGCCGGCGGCAAGATGCATGCCGATCGCCTGCAGGCCGAAACCAAAAAACGGCGCCAGTGCGAGGAAGGAGACAACAAGGATCAGGGAAATGCGGTTCGGGATCGTCATGGTGAACAGATCCGAGAAGGCCGCCACGGCGAGGCAGAGTGGCAGTATTACAAAGACTGCAGCTGCGATCATGCGTATACCCGATCATAATAAGATGCGAAAAGGCTCACGGCCATTCAGCGCGTGAGCCCGCTCGATAGACCAGCCAGGTCAGATCCGGCCAGAATCAGGGAGGTGCCGCCTCGCGGCGCCTCGCTTAGTTGACCGCCGTGGTGGCGTCATCCATCTTGGTGCTCAGACCGTTGAACGTGTTGCCGATCTTCTCGCCGAGGGTCGTGGCGCCGGCGATGAGCGCTACGGAAATGAGAGCTGCGATCAGGCCGTATTCGATTGCGGTCGCGCCGGATTCGTCCTTCAGAAAACGGCTAAAAAGCTTGGTCATGGGTACTCCTAACTCCAGTTGATGTTCAGCACGTCCGCCAACTGTTGCCGTTGATCGGATGAACAGCAATCTAATGAATGGGCGTTTCCATCGGCTTAAGAAAAAGAGTTAACAGCATGTGAAAGCCGTCGGAGGCTCCTGTATGGTAAGCCTTACGCTATTCATTTCGCTCAAGATTTAATGGTTTTCAGAGGTTAACGAGGGGATTCATCCGGTAATAGCACAGGCGCCGTATCGAGCCGCAATGACACCGACTGGATCCAGTGCCAAATCAGATCAACTTGCTTCACCGCGAAACAAGATGGTGGGTTTAAGGCTTCATTCACCATTTTTTTCCATTCTATGCGCCTATTGCGCTGTGATCGTGAAAGAGGACCCAATGTCATCGAGCGGCAAAACCATTTTCTTTGCCGGTATGATCGCCGTTTCCGGTGTTTCGGGAGTTTCCTCGGCCGCAGACGATGACATGCTGCGCGTCTATATGGATCACGCGCGCGTCTTGAAGCTCGACCGCCCCGTCAGCAAGGTCATCGTCGGCAATGCCCAGGTCGCCGACGCGACCGTCGCCGATGCCAAGACGATCGTGCTGACAGGACGCAGCTTCGGCACCACCAATCTGGTCCTTCTGGACGCCGACGGCAACGCGATCCTCGACGAGCGCATCCTTGTGTCGATAGACGAGGGCAACACGGTGCGCGTCTACCGGCAGACCGAGCGCTCCGTGCTGTCCTGCACGCCCAATTGCGAGCAGCATGCGCAGCAAGCGGCCGCCGGCGCCACGTCACCCTGATCGGCCCGGCCCGGATCTTCTGCCATTCGTTAAAATCGTCGTATCGGCCTGAAACGGAAAATCAACGAACGGACCCTAGTGTGGCAGGCAGAGATGTCGCGCGGGTCCAGGCAATGACGGTAGTTGATCAGAAGACGGATAGGGAGCGCGCCTTCGCGCCGGACCGTTTCTCCCGGTTTCGCGCTGTTGTCCGCTCGCGCGACGGCGCAGCGGCGATCGAATTTGCCTTGCTTGCCATCCCGTACTTCCTGGTGATCTTCGCGATCCTAGAAACCTTCATCGCGTTCGCTGCCGAAGAACTCGTCTCCAACGCCGTCGATACGATGAGCCGGCGGATGCGGACCGGGCAGATCACCTACAATCTCGGCCGTACGACCGACATGAGCCGGACGCAATTCCGCCAGGCGTTCTGCAATGAGATTTCGATCCTGATCAGCTGCTCGACCAGCGAAGCCGCCACGCCGAGCAAGCTTTACCTGGATGTGCAGACATTCGGCACCTTCTCGGCCATCCCGACGACGATCCCCAAGGTTTCCAGTGACCGATATGCCGATATCAACACTGCCGCCTTCAAATATACGCCTGGCGGTGCCGGCACCATCAACATGCTGCGCGCCTATTATCGATGGGAAATCATCACGGATCTGGTCCGGCCCTATATCACGACGATCCGTCCGTCCGACGGTTCGATGCCGACGCAATATCTGATCATCGCAACCTCCGCCTTCCAGAACGAGCAGTATCCATAATGGCGATGCGCAACCCGTTCACCAGACTGGTACAGCAGGCGCGTCGGCTGGCGCGAGAGCGCAAGGGCGCCGGAGCGATCGAATTCGCGATCCTCTTTCCCGTGCTCATCATGCTCTATATCGGCGCTTTCGAGATCACCATCGGCCTCAGCGTCAGCAAACGCGCGACACGCGCCGCTGGTTCGATCGCCGACCTCGTCACCCAGCAGCAATCCGTCACGAAGAGCGCGCTCGCGCAGATGCCGTCGGTCGCAACGGCGATGTTCGTGCCCTACAATTCAACATCGCTGACGCTGAAAATCACCGGAATTTCAATCGACGCCGGCGCCAATGCGAAAGTGCTCTGGTCCTGGGCGCAGGGCGGAACGGCGCCTTACGCCAAGAATGCGCCGGTGAGCGACGTGCCGGCCGATATGAAGACGGCAAACAGCTTCCTCGTTCGGACCGAACTCAGCATCCCCTATACGATGTTCCTGTTCGCGCCGAACTTCATGCCGGATGGGATGCGCACGATTACCATCAGCCGCAGTTACTTCTACCGCCAGCGGCAAGGCGACTCGATCCCCTGCGGAGACTGCTGACCCCCTTCCCACCTCGAATTTGCCAAGGCAGGCGCGGCACTATATGCGTGGGCTTCAGCCTCCGACGGTCCGGAGGCCGGCGATCGGTCCTTTCGGGGGTAAAATGGCGCGCGCCTTTCTTTTCGTTCTCGATTCCTTCGGCGTCGGCGGGGCGCCGGATGCGGCAGCCTATGGCGACGAGGGCGCCGACACGCTCGGCCATATCGCCGAATTCTGCGCGGCCGGTGCCGGAGACCGCGCTGGGCTGCGCAGCGGACCGCTTTCCCTGCCCAACATGTCGGAACTCGGGCTTCTGCACATCGCCCGGGCCGCCTCCGGCCGATTTCCGGCCGGCATGCCCCTGCCGGAAAAGCTCTACGGCATTTATGGCGCCGCCAGCGAAATCTCCCGCGGCAAGGATACGCCATCGGGGCATTGGGAGATCGCAGGGACACCCGTCAATTTCGATTGGGGATATTTTCCGACGGAAGGCGATGCCTTTCCCCCGGAGCTGATCGAGGCACTATGCCGGGAGGGCGACGTTCCCGGCATTCTCGGCAATTGCCACGCCTCGGGAACCGAAATCATCGCCAGGCTCGGCGAGGAACATATCCGCACCGGCAAGCCGATCTGCTACACGTCCTCGGATTCGGTCTTCCAGGTCGCGGCGCACGAAATGCATTTCGGCCTGGACCGGCTGCTTGCCTTCTGCCGCACGGCCCGCACCCTTCTCGATTCCTACAATATTGGCCGCGTCATTGCCCGGCCCTTCATCGGCCAGTCGTCCTCCACCTTCCAGCGCACCGGAAACCGGCGCGATTTTTCCGTGCCGCCGCCGGAGCCGACACTGCTCGACCGGCTCGTCGAGCACCGCCGGCATGTGCATGCCGTCGGAAAGATCGGTGACATCTTCGCCCACCAGGGCATTTCCAGGCTCATCAAGGCCAGCGGCAACGAGGCGCTGATGGATGCGTCGCTATCGGCAATCGACGAGGCCGAGGACGGCGATCTCGTCTTCACCAATTTCGTCGATTTCGACATGATCTACGGCCATCGTCGTGACGTGCCCGGTTATGCGGCAGCGCTCGAAGCCTTTGATGCGCGTCTGCCTGAGGTCCACAAGAAGTTGAAACCCGGCGACCTCGTCGTGCTGACCGCCGACCATGGCTGCGACCCTACCTGGCGCGGCACGGATCATACGCGCGAACGCGTGCCGGTCATCGCCTACGGCCCCGGCATCCGGTCGCGTTCCATCGGCGTTCGCCGCACCTATGCCGATATCGGCGAAAGCATTGCGCACCATCTCGGCATCCCGGGCGGCGCGCATGGAAGGAGCTTTTTGTGACATCGCATTTGAAGAAGGTCGAGCTGCACTGCCATCTGGAGGGCGCGGCACCGCCTGCATTGACCGAGGCGCAGGCGCGGAAATACGGTGTCGACATCAGCGGCGAGCTGCGCGATGGCGCCTATGTCTGGCACGATTTCGCAAGTTTTCTGGAATGTTACGACAAGGTTTCCGAGGTCTACAGGACGGAGGAGGATTATGCGCTTCTGACCGAAACCTATCTGGACGAACTTGCCGGCATCCATACGATCTACAGCGAACTCATCGTCTCGCCCGACCACGGCAAGCGTATCGGGCTCGGCGCCGATGCCTATATAGCAGGCGTCTGTGAAGGCATCCGGCGGGCCAAGGCCAAAACCGGCATCGAGGCCCGGCTGATCGTCACCGGGGAACGGCATTTCGGTCCGGAGAGCGTGATGGGAGCGGCCGAATATGCGGCAAAGGCCGGCAACCCTCTGATAACCGGCTTCAATCTAGCCGGTGAGGAGCGCATGGGCCGTGTGGCCGATTATATCAGAGCCTTCGACATCGCCCGCGATGCCGGTCTGGGCTTGACCATCCATGCCGGCGAGGTCTGCGGCGCCTTCAGCGTTGCCGACGCGCTCGATGCCGTCCGGCCTGCACGCATCGGCCACGGCGTGCGTGCCATCGAGGATGTCGATCTGGTGAAGCGACTTGCCGATCTCGGCACCGTGCTTGAAGTCTGCCCAGGCTCCAATATCGCGCTCAGGGTGTTTCCCGATTTCACCTCGCATCCGCTGCGGCGACTGAAGGAAGCGGGCGTGCGGGTGACGATCAGTTCCGACGATCCGCCGTTTTTCCATACGTCGCTGAAGCGGGAGTATGAACTTGCGGCCGATGTCTTCGGCTTCAGCGACACAGAGATCGACGCCATGACCCGCACGGCGATCGAGGCAGCTTTCGTCGATGAAGAGACGCGCAAGGCTCTGCTTGCCCGGCTTTGAAGATGAGTGTCTTCTTATCCCGGAACCGCTGCACACTTCCGGGCGACAAGCATTGGGGAAGATCGCGGCAAATTCGGCTCCGCTCTTGCGGTCGGGCCGATTTCCGTGAAAGAAACATTCGATAGAAAGAATGAAAGGCTTCCCCATGGACGGCGTCACGGTCATCGATCACCCGCTTGTGCAGCACAAGCTCACCATCATGCGACGCAAGGAGACATCGACGGGAAGTTTCCGGCGCCTGCTGCGCGAAATCTCCACGCTGCTTTGTTACGAGGTCACCCGCGATCTCGAATTGACGATGGCGACGATCGAGACGCCGCTGCAGACGATGGACTCGCCGATCCTCGAGGGCAAGAAGCTGGTCTTCGCCTCGATCCTGCGCGCCGGCAACGGGCTGCTCGAAGGCATGCTCGATCTCGTGCCTTCCGCCCGGGTCTCGCATATCGGCGTCTATCGCGATCACGAGACGCTGCAGCCGGTCGAGTATTACTTCAAGGCGCCGGAGGACGTGGCCGAGCGCCTGATCATCGTCGTCGACCCGATGCTGGCGACCGGCAATTCCTCGATTGCGGCGATCGACAAGCTCAAGGAACGCGGCGCCCACAATATCCGCTTCCTCTGCCTGCTCGCCGCCCCGGAAGGCATCCGCAACTTCCGCGCGGCGCATCCGGATGTTCCGGTCTTCACCGCGGCGATCGACAGCCATCTGAACGAGAAGGGCTACATTATGCCGGGCCTCGGCGATGCCGGCGACCGCATGTACGGCACGAAATAATTTCAGCCTTCCTTTACCAAATCGCAAGACTTTATGGCCCGGAAGGTTCGCTCCGGGCCTTTTTGTTATCGATATTAGCAAGTTCTCAGGATTTGAGGCTTAGCAAGCTGGAAGCATGAGGCCCCGCATGACGCGGGGTTTATACAGGAAGGATTTCTGTTTCATGCTCGTGCGTACCGTCATTTTCGCCAGCGTCGCCGCAGTGCTGGCCACACAGGTACCTTCGCTCGTTGGACGTATCAGCCAACAACCTGCCGACGGTCTCTCCGCCAATTACGTCTCGGCCGACGCCCACCAGTCCGCTGCACCGGCGCCCGCTTCCGGCAATGGTACGATCCGCCTGCAGGCGGATGCGCAGGGGCACTATACCGGCAGCTTCAAGATCAACGGCAAACCGGTGCCAGGGCTGATCGATACCGGTGCCACCTATGTCGCGCTCAATGAGACACTCGCCCGCCGGCTCGGCTACACCGCAAATCAGCTTGACTTCCGCTATGGTGTGAACACGGCGAACGGCCAGACGAAGGCCGCGCATGTGATCCTTGACCGCGTCGAAATCGGCGGCATCCGCGTCCGCAATGTCGAAGCCTTCGTGCTCAGGGACGATGCCTTGACGACCACGCTCGTCGGCATGAGCTTCCTGCAGAAACTCGCCTCCTATTCGGTCGCCGACGGCTCGCTCAGCCTCAAACAGTAAACCGCATCAGACCCGACCTGCAATGACGGGGGCCAATTCCGGCCTGTCGTCAGCAATGCGATAATGCACGGCAAGGGCGGCAACTGCTTTTTCCGCCGCGGCTTCGCAGGCAGCGTGAACGACAGCGATCGGATCGCCCGCATCGACCCACGTGCCGAGCGGCAGGAGGCCGGAGAAACCGACGCGGTGGTCGATGCGATCTGACGGATGGCGGCGGCCGCCGCCGAGATCGATGACGCTGATGCCGATACCGCGCGCGTCGCAGGCGGCCATCCAGCCGGATCGGGCAGCGGGGACTTCTCTTTCGACCGGCGCCCCGGCCAGGTATCTCTCGGGATTTTCGACGAGATCGGCCGGTCCGCCGAGCATGGAAACCATGCGCCCGAAGCTTTCGGCCGCCCGTCCCGACGACAGCGCTCGACGCGCCATCGCGTCGGCTTCCTCGCAGGAAGAGGCAATGCCTGATTTAACCAGCATCTCGGCGGCGAAGGCAAAAACCACGGTCTCGAGTCGCGTGCCGGTCTTCCTGCCCGCCAGGAAGTCCAAGCAGTTGCGCATCTCGACGGCATTGCCGGCGCAATCGGCAAGCGGCTCATTCATGTCGGTGATCAAGGCGGAGGTCTTCACGCCCGCGCCGTTCGCCACCTCGACCAGGGAACGCGCCAGCATCTCCGCCTGACCGCGGTCAGCCATGAAGGCGCCGTTGCCGAGCTTGACGTCGAGCACCAGCGTCTCAAGTCCGGCTGCGAGCTTCTTCGACAGGATGGAGGCAGTGATGAGCGGAATGGAATCGACGGTGGCGGTGACATCGCGCACGGCATAAAGCCTGCCGTCGGCGGGCGCCAAGCTTCCGGTCTGGCCGATGATGGCGAATCCCGCCCCTTTCACGACCCTGTGGAACAGGTCCGAATCAGGGGTGATTACATAGCCGGGAATGGATTCGAGCTTGTCGAGCGTGCCGCCGGTATGGCCGAGGCCGCGCCCCGAGATCATGGGGACGGCGAGGCCGCAGGCGGCGGCGATCGGCGCCAGCATCAGCGAGACGTTATCGCCGACGCCGCCGGTTGAATGTTTGTCGGCGATGGGACGGCCGATATCCGCCCATTGCAGCCTGTCGCCGGAATTGGCCATCGCCAGCGTGAGGGCGACGATTTCCTTGCGTGACATGCCCTTGAACCAGACGGCCATGGCGAAGGCGCCGATCTGTCCTTCGGACAGCTGCCCGTCGGAGAGTGCCGCGATGAAGGAGCTGATATCGGCGGGGTCGAGTTCCTCGCCATCGCGTTTACGCCGGATGATCTCCTGCGGAATCATCTCAATAGCTCGACGCCGCAGCCGCTGCCGGCTGCGCTCCGCTCAGAACCGCCAGTATGTCGTCGAGCAGGCCGGAAGCGCCGAAGCGGAAGGTCGAGGGCATGGCCCAGTCCGGCGCCATGATGGTTTCGGCAAGGCTGAGATAGAGCGCCGCATCGGCCACCGAGCCGATGCCGCCAGCCGGCTTGAAGCCGACCTTGCGCCCGCTCTCACGAATGGCCCGGATCATAATGTCGGCGGCTTCGAGCGTCGCGTTGACGGCGACCTTGCCGGTCGAGGTCTTGATGAAATCGGCGCCGGCTTCAATCGCGAGCTCCGAGGCACGGCGGATCAGGGCCGCATCCTTCAACTCGCCGGTCTCGATGATCACTTTCAGCAGGACGGGGCCGGCGCATTCGGCGCGCACCGCCTTGACCATGTCGGTCACCGCCTTCTCGTTGCCTGATATGAACTTGCGGTAGGGAATGACCAGATCGATCTCGTCAGCGCCATCGGCGATCGCCTCACGGGTTTCGGCGGCGACATCGGCCACCTCCATATCGCCCGCGGGGAAATTGACGACGGTTGCGATCCGCACAGCATGGCCGGCACCGAGGATATTGCGGGCATGGGCGACGAAACGCGGCCAGATGCAGATCGCGGCGCTGTTGCCGTAGGGCGTCTGCGCGCGGGCGCAGAGCGTGTCGATCTGCGCCTCGGTGCAATCGTCCTTCAAATTGGTGAGGTCGAGAAGGGAAAGGGCGACCGCCGCGGTCTCCCGGATAGAATGGCTAGTCATTTTCGCTTCCTCCCGCAATCATCTCTTTCAATATGGCGGCGAGACGGGCGCCGCCGACGGGCGCCATGTCCTTGGTTTCTTCATGGCTGAGCTCATTGCCGGTCATGCCTGCTCCATAGTTGGTGATAACGGAAGCGGCCGCAACCCTCAGACCCAGCATTCTTGCGATGATCACCTCGGGCACTGTCGACATGCCGACGGCATCGGCGCCCAGGATGCGCGCCATGCGGATTTCGGCCGGCGTTTCGAAGCTCGGCCCGGAAAACCACATATAGACGCCCTGCGCCAGCTCAATCTTGAGCTTTGCCGCTGCCTTCCGAATCGCCGCGGCGAGGCCGGCATCATAGGCATTGGTCATGCCGACGAAGCGATGGTCGCTCTCCTCGCCGATCAGCGGGTTCATGCCGGAGTAGTTGATGTGATCGGTGATTTGCATCACCGAACCGGGCGGCATGTCGTCGCGCAGCGATCCGGCCGAATTGGTCAGGATCAGCGCCTCGACGCCGAGCGCCTTCAGCACCTCGATCGGCAGGCGCATGGCGTTGGCATCGCCCTTCTCATAATAATGCACGCGGCCGGAAAGCATGATGACTGGCTTTCCACCGAGGCGGCCTGCGACGACTTCGCCAGCGTGGCCGGAGACGGCGCTGACGGGAAAGCCCGGCAGGTCGCGATAGGGAATACGGACGGCGCCGTCCAGCTGGCCAACGAGGGAGCCGAGGCCAGAGCCGAGCACGATGCCATGGCGCGGCTTGATCGCGCCGAGCAGGGCGACAAGCAGTTCGACCGTCGCCTTCATCCGAGTTCGGTCTCGAAGCTGAAAGGAAGGAGCTCTTCCATCGTCATGGTCTTCTTCACGCCCGCCTCATCGCAGAGATAGATCTTCGTGTCCTTGGCGGCGAATTCGGAAATTTTCTGGCGGCAGCCGCCGCAGGGCGGGCAGAGCGGCAGCTTCTCGGCGATGACGGCCATTTCGACGATCTTCCTGGCGCCGCCCATGATCATGGCGCTGATCGCCGTCGGCTCGGCGCACCATCCTTGCGGAAAGGAGAGGTTTTCGATGTTGGCGCCGGTATAGACCTTGCCGTCCTCGGCGCGGATCGCCGCGCCGACCGGGAATTTCGAATAGGGCGCATGGGCAAAGGCCATGGCGCCGCGGGCGGCTTCGAACAGGTCGTGGGACATGATCAACGCTCCTTCGTATAGGGCACGCCGCCGGCCTTGGGCGGTATTGCGACGCCGATGAAGCCGGCAAGCAGGATGCAGGTCAGGATATAGGGCAGTGCCTGGAAGACCTGGACCGGCACTTCACCGACCAACGGCACCTGCTTGCCCTGCATGAAGTTCGCCAAAGCATCCAGGAAGCCGAAGAGCAGGCAGGCGAACATCACCGGTACCGGCTTCCACTTGGCGAAAACTAGCGCCGCCAGCGCGATGTAGCCCTTGCCGGCCGACATGTCCTTGATGAAGGCGGCGGACTGGGCGATCGCGAGGTACGTGCCGGAAAAGCCGCAGAGGATGCCGGCGCACATGACGGCGCGATAGCGCAGCCAAGAAACCGAAATGCCTGCCGTATCGACCGCGCCGGGATTTTCGCCGACGGCGCGCAGCCTGAGGCCGAAGCGCGTGCGGTAAAGCACCCACCAGGAGAAGGGCACGGCGAGGAAGGCGAGATAGGTGAGGATATTGTTGCCCGATATCACGCTTGCATAGAGCGGACCGATGATCGGTATGTCGTGGACGGCATCGGCGCCCGGCAGGATGATCGGCGCGAAGCGGGCCTCCGGCGCCAGCTGCGGCGTCCGGCCGCCCTGGCCGAACCAGGCCTGGCCGAGCACGATGGTGATGCCGGCGATGAAGAAGTTGATCGCCACACCTGAGACGATCTGGTTGCCGCGATTGGTGATCGAGGCAAAGCCATGCACCAGGCTGAGCGCCACCGAACAAACGACGCCGGCGCCAAGGCCCAGCCAGGCCGAACCGGTGAGATAGGCCACGCAGGCGGCGGCGAAGGCCGAGCCCAGCATCTTGCCTTCCAGGCCGATATCGAAGATGCCGGCGCGCTCGGAAAACAGTCCTGCGAGCGCGGTAAAGATCAGCGGAATAGAGAGCCTGACCGTCGAGCTCAGGACGTTGATGAAGATGTCGTAATAATCCATCGTCCGCTCCTCAGGCTCGCTTCAATTGCTGGTAGATGTGCACCATTGCCGGCCGGAACATGTATTCCAGCGCACCGGCAAAGAGGATCACCAGTCCCTGGATGACCAGGATCATTTCGCGGGTGATATTCGGCATCTCGAAAGAGATCCAGTCGCCGCCCTGGTAAAGGGTGCCGAAAAGGATTGCGGAAAAGATGATGCCGAGCGGATGGTTGCGGCCCATCAGCGACACTGCAATGCCGACGAAGCCGGCGCCACCAACGAACTCGACCTGCAGACGGGCGGAAGAGCCCATGACGGGATTGAGCGCCATCATGCCGGCGAGCGCGCCCGAAATCAGCATCGCGATGATAACGATGCGTGCATAGGGTATGCCGGCATAGGCAGCCGCGGTCGAGCTCACGCCGAGTGTACGCATCTCAAAGCCCAGCTTGGTGCGCCAGATGAGGATCCAGACAAACCAAGCGGCAAGAAGGGCGATGATGAAGGAGACGTTGAAGGGCGCTGCACCCAATTTGGCTCCGAAGATGCTCATGAGCCAGCCAAGCTTCGGAAGCTGCCCACCTTCGAGGAAGGTGCGAGTTTCCGGCGCCATCTTGCCCGGCACGATCAGCACGTGCACCAGCAGATAGACCATCAGGGCGGCTGCGATGTAGTTGAACATGATCGTCGTGATAACGATATGGCTGCCGCGTTTGGCCTGCAGGAAAGCGGGAATGAAGGCCCAAGCCGCACCGAAGATCCCGGCGCCGACAATGGCAATCGGCATCGTCACATACCAGGGCACGTAATGGTCGAGCGCAAGCGCTACCAGCGCACAGCCGAGCCCGCCAATATAGGCCTGGCCTTCAGAGCCGATGTTAAAGAGACCGGCATGGATGGCGACGGCCACGGAAAGGCCGGTGAAGATGAAACTCGTTGCATAGTAGAGCGTGAAGCCTATGCCTTCGCCGCTGCCGAAGGCGCCCTCGATCAGCAGCGAGAGGGCGGCAAGCGGGCTTTCGCCGATCAGCCAGACGACGAAACCCGAGATCAGGAAGGCGACGACGAGGTTTAAAAGCGGGATGAGACCGTAATTAATCCAGTTTGGTAGCGGAACGGAAGCAGTGCTCATAAAGGCCTCACGCGGCAATGCCGGCCATCATCAGGCCGAGGGTCTGTTCACCGGCATCGGGCGTCTTCTCGCCGACGACCTGGCCGGCGAACATGACAAGGATACGGTCTGAAAGGGCGCGGATCTCATCGAGTTCGACGGAGACGAGCAGGATCGCCTTGCCCGCATCGCGCATTTCGATGATCCGGCGGTGAATGAATTCGATGGCGCCGATATCGACGCCGCGGGTCGGCTGACCGATGATCAGCATCTTCGGATCGCGTTCGATTTCGCGGGCGACGACGATCTTCTGCTGATTGCCGCCGGAGAAATTCGCCGTCTTCAGCCGCGGGTTCGGCGGGCGGATATCGTATTTTTCGATCTTCTCCATCGCATCCTTGCGGATCGCTTCGAGATCGAGCAGCGGCCCTTTGCTGTAGTCCGGACGGCGGTGATAGCCGAGTACGGAGTTTTCATATTCCTCGAACTTCAGCACCAGTCCCATATGGTGCCGGTCCTCGGGAATGTGGGCGAGGCCGAGATCGCGCAGGCAGGCGGGGTCGGCCTTGTCGATCGTCTGGCCATCGAGAAGGATTTCGCCGGAGACAGGCTTGCGGATTCCGGCAATCGCCTCCAGCAATTCCGACTGGCCGTTGCCGGCAACACCGGCAATGCCGACGATCTCGCCGGCGCGCACGTCGAAGGAGACGTTGTCGACCATGGTGACGCCGCGATTGTCCTTGACCGTCAGGTTGCGGACGGAGAGCACGGCGGCGCCCGGATTGGCTTCGCCCTTCTGCACGCGCAGCAGCACGCGACGGCCGACCATCAGCTCGGCAAGCTCCTCCACCGTCGTTTCCGCCGTCTTGCGGGTGGCGACCATCTCGCCGCGGCGCATGACGGAGACCGTATCGGTGATCGCCATGATCTCGCGAAGTTTGTGGGTGATGAGGATGATCGTCTTGCCCTGGTCGCGCAGCACCTTGAGGATGCGGAAGAGGTGGTCCGCTTCAGCTGGCGTCAGCACACCTGTGGGTTCGTCGAGGATCAGGATCTCGGCGCCGCGATACATGGCTTTCAGGATTTCGACGCGCTGCTGCAAGCCGACCGGCAGCTCTTCGATCAGTGCGTCCGGATCGACCTCGAGGCCGTATTCGGTTTCCAGCCGCTTGAGCTCGGCGCGGGCCGATGCGACGCCCCTGGCCAGCAGCGAGCCGCCTTCGGCGCCGAGCATGATGTTCTCGAGCACGGTGAAATTGTCGACCAGCATGAAATGCTGGTGCACCATGCCGATGCCGGCGGCGATGGCCGCCTGGCTGTCACGGATGGTGACCGGATTGCCGTTGACGCGGATCTCGCCGCTGTCGGCATGATAGAAACCGTAGATGATCGACATCAGCGTCGATTTGCCGGCGCCGTTTTCACCAATGATGCCGTGGATCGTCCCCTTGGCAACGGTGAGGTTGATGTCCTTGTTGGCATGGACGGCACCGAATTTCTTATCGATGCCGACAAGCTCAATAGCGGGCTTATCTGTCACTGCAGGCTCCAAATAAGAAAAGGGCGTATGGCGAAAATCCCCTCCGCCATACGCCCGATCTCGATATTACATCAGGGCGCTGATCACTTCGGGCAAGCGTTGTCCGAGGTGTAATCGTGAACCTTGACGGTTCCGGCGATGATATCGGCCTTGGCCTTGTCGACGGCAGCCTGCATTTCCGGCGTGATCAGCGACTTGTTGTTGTCGTCGATCGCGGCGCCGACACCGTCTTCCTTGACGCCGAGAGCCTGAACGCCAGCGGTGAACTTGTCGTTCTTGGTATCGGTGTAGGCGTTGTAGACGGCGAGGTCGACGCGCTTGACCATCGAGGTCAGGACCGAGCCCGGATGCAGATGGTTCTGGTTGGAATCGACGCCGATCGACAGCTTCTTGTTGTCGGCGGCGGTCTGGAGAACGCCGAGACCGGTGGCGCCGGCAGCCGCGTAAATAACGTCGGCGCCCTGATCGATCTGGTTCTTGGTGAGCTCGCCGCCGCGAACCGGGTCGTTCCAGGCAGCACCCGTGGTGCCGGTCATGTTCTGGAACACCTCGATATCGGCCTTGGCGGCGCGGGCGCCCTGCTCATAGCCACATTCGAACTTGCGGATCAGCGGAATGTCCATGCCGCCGACAAAACCGACCTTGCCGGTCTTCGATGCCATGCCGGCGAGAATGCCGACGAGGTAGGAGCCTTCTTCTTCCTTGTAGACGACGGAGCGGACGTTCGGCTTATCGACGACGGAGTCGACGATGATGAATTTGGTATCCGGGAATTCGGCTGCGACCTTCTCGATTGCCGAAGTCCAGGCGAAGGAAACGGCCACCACCGGATTGAAACCGCGGCTTGCGAAGTTGCGGATGGCCTGTTCGCCCTGCGTGTCGCCCGTCGGCTCGAAGTCGCGATAGGCGATGCCGGTCTCGGCCTTGAACTTCTCGGCGCCGTTATAGGCCGCTTCGTTGAAAGACTTATCGAACTTCCCGCCGGTGCCGTAAACCAGCGCCGGCTTGACATCGGCGGCCAGCGCCGTCGTCGACATGGCAGCCACGGCAAGGAGAGTGAGAAGGGATTTTTTCATTGTGCAGCCCTGTTGTTGCTATTCGTTTGGGGTCCTCCCGCAAGCCCTTTTCGGACATGTCTGCGGAACCACCGACCTCCCCCCGGAGGCCTGGCTGCGCGCATCCTTGCATGGCTCACGGAAAAATTCACCAGAAATTTTTCAGGCGGTAAAGATTTGCAGCGATTGCTGAAAATCAGTTCTTCCCGGCTGATTTTTGGACATTTCCCCATCGATGCTGCAGTTTTTCTAGCCAATCCGCCGGCAGATGCCGAAGCCGCGGAGGGCCATAACCGGCCTTCGCCGCAGCGCACCGGCTCAAACCGATCGGCTACGCGATGAAGCGGCCTGACACTTGCGGTTTCTTGTAGCCGATCATCCAAAGAAGCAGCGCGATCACCAGAAAAACCGCAAAGGCCGGCTGCAGCATCAGCCACTGAAAGATGAAGGCATAGAAGCGCGGGTGGATATAGTAGGAAAGCGCGGATTGCAGCGACGTCAGCGTGTCTGGGCTGACATCCTGCCAGGCATCCGACATCGGCGTCATGATCACGGCGGAGGCGGCAACCGACTGGATCGAATCGATGGTTCCGGCAATAACGGCTGCCGCAAGCGCGACAAGACTCGCCAGACGCAACAGGAAACGCATCAATCCCTCCGACGCTTCAATATGCCGGACAATTCCGGCGAGCCCGCGCCATTCTCCACCTTGAGAATTACATAGTCATCGATGAGGTGAAGCACAATGGGATGGGCCAAGGGGAGTTTTATCGGAAGAAGTCAAAAAACTGTTAGATTTGGGTTGATCGGCAAAAATTCATCGGTATATATCGCGCCGTTCCGACGATTTGCTCCTATCCGGGCGCGAACGCCAAAGGACAGGTGGCCGAGTGGTTTAAGGCGCACGCCTGGAACGCGTGTGTACGTGAAAGCGTACCGAGGGTTCGAATCCCTCCCTGTCCGCCATTTCGCTTTCCCTCTTGCATCTCCTTCAGACATCCCCGGGGGAACCGAGTTCGGCATGTCCCGAATTGGAGATTTTTTACCACGCTGCTTCACCGTGTCTTTGCACGTTTGGGTTTAGGGTTCTGCCAAACCAAGAACAGAGGTAAAACAGGTGCAAGAACTTTCGGTGAAGTCGAAGATCATCAAATCCGTCTATTTCAGTCAGGAAGACGGAAGGCTCAGGATCTGTTTCAAGAACGGTGAAGAGCGCCTGTTCGAAGGCGTGCCCTCCTCGGAAGCGCATGCGATGACGGCGGCGCCGTCTCCCGGACATTATTATCTCGACCGGATCAGGACGCGATTTCGCAGACTGGCCGCCTGAAACCCGTGGGCCCGGCTGGAAATTGCGCCGGATTGAGACGGGGCCGGTGGATATTAACCACGGGCTAACCCTCACCTTCATCACAGTTGGATCGGCCGGAGCAGAACGCGGCAATTGTCAGCGCTGCCGCTTTCAGAGATTCGGTCAGCCGGGAGGCTCGGTGGCGGACCCCAGCCACGAAGCCGGGCCTCCCCGTCACGCCCAATCCGTTTCGCCAGATCAATCCGAGGTCGGCTGCGATTGCCTTGAAATAGCGAAATGGGGCTAATCCTGTGAAAAACCGGAATGCTCACATCTAGACTCGACAATGCTTCATTAGCATGATTGCATAAACCCATGGAACGGGAGGCCGGGGTGATGATGTTCGAGAATCTGCTTGAGATGCAGGAGCGTGGCGTGCGCGACCGTGCTCGTGGCCGCAGCTTGGCGGACAATCCGATGTCGAAGCCGGATGTGCTGCCGATCACCGATTTTCAGGAATGGTACTCGATGTTCGACGCCTGGCGCTTCGGCTGGTCGATCGAGGATGCGATGGCGGGGCATATCGATGCGCCCCGTCATGGCCGCGCCTCACCTCGTGCCTATACCAGGACAGTCTGATCGACCCGATCCTCGGCGCCGAAGAATTTCAGGTAACGCTCGACCTCCGCCGGGTCTCCCGTCGCCTTCTGCGGATTGTCAGAGAGTTTTACCGCTGGACGGCCGTTGGCGTCGCTGACCTTGCAGACGATCGAGATCGGATTGAGGCCTGATATTTCCGTCGGCGCGCAGCCGGCAAAATCATTCGTCAGGTTGGTGCCCCAGCCGAAGCTCATGCGCACACGGCCTTCGAAATGCCGGTAAGTGTCGATGATGGCGTCGACATCGAGGCCGTCGGAGAAGATCAACAGCTTCTGGCGCGGATCGCGGCCCATCTTCTTCCACCAGTCGATGATCTTTTCTCCGCCTTCGATCGGCGGCGCGCTGTCCGGACGGAAGCCGGTCCAGTCGGCGACCCATTCGGGGGCGTCACGCAGGAAGGCCGCGGTGCCGAAGGCGTCCGGCAGGACGATCAGCAGGTTGCCGCCATAGAGCTTGTTCCAGTCGCGCAGGATCTTGTAAGGGGCATTGCGCAGTTGCTCATCGGTCTGCGCCAGGGCGGCTGCCACCATCGGCAGCTCGTGGGCATTGGTGCCGACCGCCTCGAGATCGGAATCCATCGCCAGCAATACATTGCTGGTGCCGGTGAAGGCCGGACCGATGCCTTCCTTCAGCGCCTCGACGCACCAGCGCTGCCAGAGAAAGCTGTGGCGGCGGCGGGTGCCGAAATCGGAGATGCGCAGGCCCGGCAACTCCCTCAGCCGCTCGACCTTCGACCACATCTTTGCCTTGGCGCGGGCGTAGAGCACATCCAGCGTGAAGGGACCGAGCGCCCTCATCGCCGAGCGCGAACGCAGCTCGTTGACGATGGCGAGCGCCGGGATCTCCCACATCGTGGTTTCCTTCCAGGACCCATGGAAGTCCAGCACATATTGCCCGTCCTTCTTCGACAGCTCGTATTCAGGGAGCTGGAAATTGGACAGCCAGGCGAGGAATTCCGGCTCGAAGATCTGCGCACGGCCGTAGAAACTGTTACCCGCCAGCCAGATCATCTCCTTCTTGGAGAGCCGCAGCGTGCGGGCGTGATCGAGCTGTTCGCGCAATTCGCCCTCATCGATCTCTTCGGCGAGATGGACGCGCTTGGTGCGGTTGATCAGGGTGAAGGAGGCGTTCACATCAGGATAGAGCTTCCAGATCATCTGCAGCATCAGCAGCTTATAGAAGTCGGTATCGATCAGGCTGCGGATGATCGGGTCGAGTTTCCAGGCGTGATTGTAGACGCGTCTCGCGATATCGGTCTTGGCCATGAGATTCCTGCCCCTGTCCACTCCGGTCAGGTGCTGCCAAATTCCCAGGTGCTGCCAAGTTCCGGGCCGGCGCACGAAACCGGCTCGTGCGCCTTCTTATCGAAAAATCGGCGGAGAAAGTCCAGACAAAACATAAACATCCCGCCGCATGGTGGCGACGGGATGCGGGAGATCATCCGTCGAACGCCTATTGGGCCGGAGGTTGAGCCGGGGTCGCAGGAGCGGTATCCGGGGCCGGCGCCGTTTGCGGCGTCTCGGTCGGGGCCGCATTGCCATTCTGGATCGTCGGCGCGGGTGCTGCGTCCGACTGCTGCTGCTGGAGCTGTTGGCCGGGCTGCTGCGGCGCCACCTCGTTCGCCTCGCGGCGGCCCCAGATCTCGACTGGAATCCAGACCAAGAAAGCGAGAATCAGCGCCACGAGCAGCACGGTCAGGATACGATAACCCATACGCCCCTGCTTTGCCTCGACCGGCGGGATTTGCTGTTCCTTGTGAAGCTTTCCGTCGGATTTTTCCCAGCGTGTTTCGGTCTGATGCGCCATCATCGTCTCCTTCGCTGCCTTGGCGGCCGATTTGGCCGCAAAGAACTTCGCAAGGAAAACGGGTGGCCGTCTGGAAGGTTCCGGGCTCATACCTGCCGCGGTCTTGGGAATAACCAAACCTCGGCAGTGCTTTTGGCGCGAGATTCCGCTAATAGCCGGCGTCGCGATCGATCACGAACTGCAGCGGCTCGCCGCGCTCAAAACGGGCGATCTGCATCTCGACATGGCGGAACAGCGCGTTCTCTTCGGAGACCGCCGCGTCATGCGGGGTGATGAAGACATTCTCCAATTCCCACAACGGGCTGTCGGTGGCGAGCGGCTCCACTTCGAAAACGTCGAGAGAAGCGCCGCCGAGGATCCCCTCCCTGACCGCCGAGACGATGTCGCTCTCGATCTGGCTCTTGCCGCGGCCGGCATTGATGAAGACAGGCTGCCCGAGCGCACCGTCGCGGCGGAGCTTCTTAAATAGCCCGCTATCATAGAAGCCGGTCGTCTCAGGCGTCAGCGGCAAGAGGCCGACCAGAATGTCGGTCTTGGCGAGGAACCGGTCCAGTTCGCCCGCGTCGAAGGTCTCGACGCCCTCGATTGTTTTGCGGGTGCGCGACCAGCCGATGACGTTGAAACCCATCACTTTCAGCTTGGCGACCGCATCCTGGCCCAGAATGCCGAGCCCCATGACGCCGACGGTCACCTCCGCCGCTTCCGGCGCGATCAACTTGGCCCATTCGCGCCGCCGCTGCTTGATGTCATGGGCATATTGCCCCCGCAGATGCATCAGGCACTGCATGACGACCCATTCGCTCATGCGGGTTGTCAGGCTGCGGTCGACGAAACGGACGATCGGAATGTCGGGCAGACCGGCCATGCCGATGATGTGATCGACACCGGCGCCGCCCGAGAAGATGACCTTGAGGTTTGGCGCCCGGCTGAAAAGATCGGCATCCGGCCTCCAGAGAAGAGCATACTCGACGGCACGCAGATCATGCGCGGCATCAGCCGGATCGGCGAGATTGATGCAGCCGCGATCGGCAAAAGCCGTCTTCAGCGCATTGGCAATGCCTTCGGGGTTGAATTTGAGATCGACGAGAACGGGAGAAGGTGCGGACATGATCTTCTTTTACTGCTGCACGGCGGGCGTCGGCACCGCCTCGATGTTGAAGGCGGCCGCCATCAGCGCCTTGGTGTAATCGTCCTTGGGCGCACGGAAGATTTCCGCGGACGGTCCCTGCTCCACCACCTTGCCGAACCGCATGACGATGACGTCGTTGGCAAGCGCCTTCACCACCTTCAGGTCGTGGCTGATGAAGAGATAGGCGAGGTCGTGTTTCCTCTGCAGGTCGCGCAGCAGGTCGACCACCTGCGCCTGTACGCTCATGTCGAGCGCGGAGGTCGGTTCGTCGAGCATGACGAAACGCGGCTTCAGCACCATGGCCCGGGCGATGGCGATGCGCTGGCGCTGGCCGCCGGAGAATTCATGCGGATAGCGCCAGCGGGTCAGCGGATCGAGGCCGACCTCCTCCAGCGCCCAGCAGACGCGCTGGTCGCGCTCCTCTGCCGTCAATGCGCGCTCATGCACCTTCAGCCCTTCGGCGATGATATCGCCCACCGACATGCGGGGGCTGAGCGAACCATAGGGATCCTGGAAGACGATCTGCAGCTGATTGCGCAGCGGTCGCATCTCATTGAACGAATAGCCGGCTATATCCTTGCCGACGAAGGCGATCCGTCCCTGTGAAGAGATCAGCCGGGTGAGCGCCAGGCCGAGCGTGGTCTTGCCCGAACCGGACTCGCCGACGACGCCGAGCGTCTGGCCGGCGCGCAGCGAAAGATCGATGCCGTCGACCGCCTTCACATGATCGACGACGCGGCGCATCAGCCCCGCCTTGATCGGGAACCAGACGCGGATATCCGAACCTTCCATCACCACCGGCTTCGACGGATCGGCGAGCGGTGGCTCGCCGCGCGGCTCGGAGGCCAGGAGGTGGCGGGTATAATCGTGCTTCGGATTGGCGAAGACCTCCTCGACCGTTCCTGCCTCGACGATCCTGCCCTTGGTCATGACGCAGACGCGGTCGGCGAATTTGCGCACAATGCCGAGATCATGGGTGATGAACAGCATCGACATGCCGTGCGCTGCCTTCAATTGCCGCAGCAGTTCGAGGATCTGCGCCTGCACGGTGACGTCGAGCGCCGTGGTCGGCTCGTCGGCGATCAGCAATTCCGGCCGGTTGGCGAGCGCCATGGCGATCATGACGCGCTGGCGCTGGCCGCCGGACAGTTCGTGCGGATAGGCCTTCAACCGCTTTTCCGGCTCGCGGATGCCGACCTGGTTCAACAATTCCAACACGCGCTGGCGCGCCGGCTGGCCGGTGATGCCCTGGTGCAGGGCGAGGATCTCGGCGATCTGCTTCTCGATCGTATGAAGCGGATTGAGCGAGGTCATCGGCTCCTGGAAGATCATGGTGATGTCGTTGCCGCGCACCTCGCGCAGCGCCCGCTCCGAGGCTTTCAGGAGATCCTTGCCCTTGAACAGGATCTCGCCAGAGGGATGGCTTGCGGTCGGATAGGGCAGAAGCTTCAGGATCGAATTGGCCGAGACCGATTTGCCGGAGCCGGATTCGCCGACGAGCGCCACGACCTCGCCTCTGGCGATATCGAAGGAGACGCGATCGACGGCAAGGGAGGCTTCGCCGCCCTGGTGAAAGGCAACCGAGAGATCGCGGACGGAAAGGAGCGGTTCTGTCATGTCACTCATTGAAAGGTCTTCCTCGGGTCGAAGGCGTCGCGCACGGCTTCGCCGATGAAGATCAATAGGGAAAGCATGATCGACATGGCGAAGAAGGCCGTCAGCCCCAGCCAGGGCGCCTGCAGGTTGGTCTTGCCCTGCGCGATCATTTCGCCGAGCGAAGGGGAGCCGGGCGGCATGCCGAAGCCGAGGAAATCGAGCGAGGTCAGCGTCGTGATCGAGCCGGAGAGGATGAAGGGCAGGAAGGTGAGTGTTGCCACCATGGCGTTCGGCAGCAGGTGGCGCCACATGATGGTGCGGTTGTTGACGCCGAGCGCGCGAGCGGCGCGGACATATTCGAAATTGCGGGCGCGCAGGAATTCGGCTCGCACCACGCCGACGAAGCTGACCCAGGAGAAGAGCAGCATGATGCCGAGCAGCACGAAGAAGCCGGGCGGCAGGATCGCGGCGATGATCAGCAGGATGTAGAGCACCGGCATCGACGACCAGATCTCGATGAAGCGCTGCAGCAGGAGATCGGTCAAGCCGCCGAAATAGCCCTGCACCGCCCCTGCCGTGACGCCGATGATTGCCGAGCAGATGGTCAGCGCCAGGCCGAACAGCACCGATATGCGAAAGCCATAGATGACACGCGCCAGCACATCGCGCGCCTGGTCATCAGTGCCGAGCCAGTTGAGATTGCCAAGCGTGCAGCCGGGATCATTCACCCCTTGCGGATAGCCGGAGCAACGCTCCTCTTTCGTCATCAGCCAGAAGGGCGCGGTTGGCGCCGAATGCGGAATGTTCGAGTTGACCGAGCGGTAGGAATAGCGGATCGGCGGCCAGATCATCCAGCCATTGGCGTTGATCTCGTCCGATATCACCGAGGAGCGGTAGTCGGTTTCGGCGAGGAAGCCGCCGAATTTCTCCTCGGGATAGTCGATCAGCACGGGAAACAGGATTTCGCCCTTGTAGGAGGCGATGATCGGCCGGTCGTTGGCGAGGAACTCGGCAAAGAGGCTGAGCAAGAACAGCAGCAGGAACAGCCACAGCGACCAGTAGCCGCGGCCGTTCGCCCGGAAATTCTGCCAGCGACGGATGTTGGTCGGCGACAGCAGGCCCTTGCGCGGCGGCTTGACCGGGGTTGCGGTGGCGGGATTTGCGGCGGCGTCCATCAGACATCCCTCCGCTCAAAATCGATGCGCGGATCGATCCAGGTGTAGATCAGGTCGGAAATCAGGCTGACGAAGAGACCGAGCAGCGAGAAGATATAGAGTGTCGCGAAGACGATCGGATAATCCCGGTTGACCACCGAGAGATAGCCGAGGCGGCCGAGGCCATCGAGCGAAAAGATGTTCTCGATCAGCAGCGAGCCGGTGAAGAAGGCGGATATGAAGGCGCCGGGAAAACCGGCGATGATGATCAGCATGGCGTTGCGGAACACATGGCCGTAGAGCACCTGCCGGTCATTCAGACCCTTGGCGCGGGCGGTGACGACATATTGCTTCTTGATCTCCTCGATGAAGGAATTCTTGGTCAAGAGCGTCGTGGTTGCGAAGGCGGCAAGAGAAAGAGAAATCAGCGGCAAAGTGAGGTGCCAGAAATAGTCGAGCGGCTTCTGCCACCAGGCGAGCTCACCGAAATTGTCGGAAACGAGGCCGCGCAGCGGGAACCAGTCGTAGAAGGAGCCGCCGGCGAAAAGCACGATCAGCAGGATGCCGAAGAGAAAGCTCGGAACGGCATAACCGATAACGATGACGCCCGAGGTCCAGACGTCGAAGGTCGACCCGTCCTTGACCGCCTTGCGGATGCCGAGCGGGATGGAGATCGCATAGGAGAAGATCAGGATCCAGATGCCGAGCGAAATCGACACCGGCAGCTTCTCCTTGATGAGGTCGAGCACGGAGGTGTTGCGGAAGAAACTCTCGCCGAAATCGAAGCGGATGTAATTCCACATCATCTCGCCAAAGCGCGTCAGCGGCGGCTTGTCAAAGCCGAACTGTTTTTCGAGCTTGGCGATCAGCTCCGGATCGAGCCCCTGAGCGCCGCGATATTTCGAACCTTCGTCGCTGCCGCCGCCACCGAGGAGATCGCCGCCGCCGGACAGGCGCTGATCGGCGCTGTCGGCCTGGCCGGTCAGCTGGGCAATCACCTGCTCGACCGGGCCGCCGGGTGCAAATTGAACAACGATGAAGGAAATTGCCATGATGCCGACAATGGTCGGAATCATCAAAAGCAGGCGGCGAATGACATAGGCACCCATCAGCCTTCAGCCTCCGGGAAAGTATTTCTTGTCTGCACGCCGTTCAGTCCAATGCCGCTCAAGCCGCCAGCCTTCCCTTGCCGGCCCCGCCGGCTTGTCGTGATTCGCTCGTGCCATTTGGAGCCCAGGGCCCCGCTAATGCAAGCCCGCTCATTTTGCCGAGGTCGACCACCAGGCATCGGGGAAACCAAGGCTGTAGGCCGGAAATTCGGCAGGATGCGTGACTGTGTTCCAATAGGCGATATTAACGGTGTCGCGGTAGAACAGCGGGATAACATAGTGATTTGCCAGCAAGACCCGGTCCATTGCCTTGATCGCAGCGACCTGTTCATCGCGGTTCGGCGCGAAGATAATCATGCGGATGAGCTCATCGACGGCTGGGTTGGCAATGCCGGCGTAGTTGCGAGAACCCTGCTGGTTGACCGAGCCGGATCCCCAGTAGTCGGCTTGCTCGTTGCCCGGATTCATTGTCTCCGCCCAGACATTCCAGATCATGTCGAAGTCAAAGCTGCGTTCGCGGTTGACAGCTTGCGAAGCGTCGACTGTCCGAACTCGCGCATCTATGCCGATTTTCTTGAGATTGCTGGCATAAGGCACTGCCCAGCGCTCCAACATGGGGCTCGACAATAATATCTCGAAACTCATTGGCTGGCCGGTCTTGGTATTGACCATGCGACTGCCCTTCAGCTCCCAACCGGCTTCTTTCAGAAGAGCAATCGCCTTTCGGAGGTTGTCGCGGCTCTTCTGCGGATCGCCGCCAACAGGATTGGTGTACGGCGTCGTGAAGACCTCGGGCGGAACCTTGTCCTTCAGGCCTTGCAGAATTTCCAGCTCCCGCCCCTGCGGCAGACCGGAGGAGGCGAGCTCGGTATTCCAGAAATAGCTGTCGATGCGCTTGTAACTGTTAAAGGCAACGGTGCGGTTCAACTCCTCGAAATCGAGGCCGTAGTTCAGCGCCTCGCGGACCCTTATATCCTTGAAGAGGTCACGCCGCATATTCGGCACAAGAGCCTGCAGAATGCCGGTGGAGCGCAGAGGATTTGCAACCTCTTCCTTCTTGACGCGTCCTTCCTTCACTGCAGGAAAATCGTATCCCGTCGCCCAGCGGGCAGCCGTTGTCTCCTGCCAATAGTCGCTATTGCCGGCGCGAAAGGCTTCGAACTCAACATCGCGGTCACCGAAATAGGTGTAGATGACATTGCGGAAATTGTTCTGGCCGACATTCACATTGAGATTCTTGCCCCAGTAATCGTCACGCAGTTCATAACGGATGGTTGCGCCGGGCGAGAAAGAAGCAATCTTGTAAGGCCCGGACCCCATTACGGGCTCCAGCGTCGTTTTGGTAATGTCACGCGGCTTGCCATCCGCTCCGGGTGCTTCCCACCAATGTTTCGGCACAATCATTAACTGGCCGAGAATGTTGGGCAATTCGCGGTTGTTCTTCTCATCAAAGGTGAAGGTCACATCCCGATCGCCGGTCTTTTCCGCTTTGACGACGTGATGGTAGTAGTTCCCGGCGACGGGGTTCAATTCCTTAGTCTTGTCCAGGCTGAAAATGACGTCTTCCGGAGTTACCGGCTGACCGTCCGCCCATTTCGCCTCTTTGCGCAGGCGGAAGGTCGCGCTGGAAACGTCAGAAGGAAAGGAAAGTCCTTCGGCAAGCAGGCCGTAGGAGACAAGGAGCTCGTCATCGGCGGGCTTCATCAAGGTGTCGTACACGAGCGTCAGGCCGACCGCCGTCTGTCCCTTGGCAAGCAGCGGGTTGAAGGTGTCGAAGGCGCCACTTGCGGAAAGGCGCAGATCCCCGCCCTTGGGAGCATCGGGATTGACGTAATCGAAATGCGCAAAGCCCGGCTTGTATTTCATTTCGCTGATGACCGAGCTTCCGATCTGAAACGGCTGCTCTTCACCCATTGCCGTCAATGGCATCAAAACACCAGCAAGTGCCAGAATAACACCGATTTTCGACCACGATGCCGTCATTCCCATTTCCCCTGAATATTGCGGATTCGACAATACGAGAAATAGGGGCGAAAAACAGGAGAGAGTTTGGTTTTTGCCGAGCTCGCGGAATTTTGAGCTTTTCTGTCAAAGGGCAGCTGCGGTGATGCTGCGGCGATCCGTCGCCGGCTCCTCCTGCGCCGCTCCGCCAAATCATCGATTCACCAAAATTGCTTTTCACGATAGATTCGAGTGCAAATCACTTCGGCATTGACGTAAGGGAACAGCATGGCTTTCGGCTTCGCCCAGGCTTTCAGGACTTTTGGCAAATTGACGCTTGCCGGCGCAATCGGGGCAAGCCTTGCCGCCGGCGACGTCGGCGCAGAGCAGAAAACGCCAAGCCCGGGCAGCGCCAAGGCGCTATTCGCAGGCGCCAGCCTGCCGACGCAGGGGCCGGCGCAGCCGATCGGCTTCTATGCAAAGGGCTGCATGACCGGCGCGGTGGCGCTGCCGACCGACGGGCCGACTTGGCAGGCAATGCGGCTTTCACGCAACCGCCGCTGGGGCAACCCGGCGATGATTGCGCTTCTGGAACGGTTTTCGCAGGATGCGGTCAAATATGCCGGCTGGCCGGGCATCCTGGTCGGCGATGTCGCGCAGCCGCGCGGCGGGCCGATGCTCAACGGCCATTCCTCACATCAGATCGGCCTCGATGCCGATATCTGGTTCACCCCGATGCCGGCGCGCCGCATGACGGCTGAGGAGCGCGAGGACCTGCCCTTCACCAGCATGCTGCAGAAGGACAAGTTCCTCACCGTCGACCCGAAGGTGTGGACGGAATCGCGGGCGCGGCTTTTGATGCTGGCGGCGAGCTATCCCGAAGTGGAGCGCATCTTCGTCAATCCGGCGATCAAGAAGAAGATGTGCGACACCTGGACCGGCGACCGCACCAACCTTGGTAAGCTGCGGCCGATATACGGCCATGACTCGCATTTCCACATCCGCATCAAATGCCCGCCCGGTGCTGCCGGATGCACGCCGCAAGCTCCCGTCGCCTCAGGAGACGGCTGCGACAAGTCGCTCGCTTATTGGTTCACCCCGGCGCCTTGGGCACCGCCCAAACCGCCCAAACCCGGCGCCAAGCCCCCGAAGCCGCCGCGTGAGATGATGATCACCGACCTGCCGAAGGCCTGCTCTGCCGTGCTCGATGCCGCTTCTGTCGCTTCGATGCAGGCCGCCACCTATGGCGGGCCTTCCGCCGTAAGCGCGTTCGCCGCCGCTCCGGCAGCCGCGCCGGCTGATGATGACGAGGGGTTGCCGGATGTCGGCCCGGTTCCGAACGACAAGCCGGCGATCCAATGAATGGGCGGACGCGTTGTCTTTCAAATCGCAAATTCTTGGTATAAAGCGATCAAATCGATTGAATTGTTGGGGCGGAGATTCCTTTCATGGCCGGCAGCAAGTGCCTTGCGCTGATCGCGCATGACCAGAAGAAGGACGACATGGCGGCTTTCGCCCGCGCCAATCAGGACCTTCTCTCGCGCTGGAAGATCGTCGCGACAGGTACCACCGGCGGTCGCGTGCTCGACGCCGCTCCCGGTCTCGACGTCACCAGACTGAAAAGCGGGCCGCTCGGCGGCGACCAGCAGATCGGCGCGCTGATCTCGACCGGCGAAGTCGACGCGCTGATTTTCTTCGTCGACCCGCTGACACCGATGCCGCATGATGTCGACGTGAAGGCGCTGATGCGGCTGGCGATTGTCTACGACATTCCGATGGCGCTCAACCACGCGACCGCTATAAAGCTCCTTCCCACACTCGAAGCCTGATCAGCACGGAACCGGCCATGCCCAAATCCAATCACAGCACCGCTCCGCTTCCCTTCCCGATCCTGATCGGCGATATTGGCGGCACCAATGCCCGCTTCTCCATCCTGACCGACGCCTATGCCGAACCGAAGCAGTTTCCGAACGTGCGCACGGCGGATTTCGCCACGATTGACGAAGCGATCCAAAAGGGCGTGCGCGACAAGACAGCGGTGCAGCCGCGCTCGGCGATCCTCGCCGTCGCCGGCCCGATCAACGACGACGAGATCCCCCTGACCAATTGCGACTGGGTGGTGCGGCCAAAGACGATGATCGAGGGCCTCGGCATCGAGGACGTGCTCGTCGTCAACGATTTCGAGGCGCAGGCGCTGGCGATTGCCGCCCTGTCTGATGAAAACCGCGAACGTATCGGCAGCGCCACCGGCGACATGGTCGCCTCGCGCGTCGTGCTCGGACCCGGCACCGGCCTCGGCGTCGGCGGACTCGTGCATGCCCAGCATACTTGGATTCCGGTTCCCGGCGAAGGCGGCCATGTCGATCTCGGGCCGCGCAGCAAGCGCGACTATGAAATCTTTCCGCATATCGAGACGATCGAAGGTCGTATTTCGGCCGAACAGATCCTCTGCGGACGCGGCCTCGTCAATCTCTACAACGCCATTTGCGTAGTCGACGGGAGCCAGCCGACGATGAAGGATCCGGCCGAGATCACCTCGCATGCGCTTGCCGGCAGCGATAAGACCGCCGTCGAGACCGTTTCGCTGTTTGCCACCTATCTCGGCCGCGTGGCCGGCGACATGGCGATGGTGTTCATGGCGCGTGGCGGCGTCTACCTCTCCGGCGGCATCTCGCAGAAGATCCTCCCGGCGCTGAAGAAACCGGAATTCCGGCAGGCTTTCGAGGACAAGGCGCCACATAGTGCGCTGCTTCGCACCATCCCGACCTATGTGGTGACGCATCCGCTGGCGGCGCTCGCCGGACTTTCGTCCTATGCGCGGATGCCGGCCAATTTCGGCGTATCGACGGAAGGCCGCCGCTGGCGGCGCTGAGCCCAGGGCGCGTCCCTCCGGGACGCGCCGCGGTCTAGCCAAACCAGTCCCAACTCTTTATAGAGCCGGCCAAAGTGCGCGCCACATTCACGACGCGCTCAGTCTCGGACAGGAAGCTTGATATTTGGAAGCCGTGGAAAGCAGAAAGCAGAGCGTCAGCAGCGATACCGTCACCGGCATCCTGAAGCGCATCATCGCTGAAAACGGCCGCGACCATCTCTGGGGTTATGTCTTCGCTATCGTCTGCCTCGTGGTCGTGGCACTTTCGACGGCGTTCACCGCCTGGATCATGCGGGCGATCATCGACGAGGCCTTCGCCAACCGCCGCGCCGACGTCGTCTGGATCATCTGTCTTTCGATCTTCATTGCCTTCGTGCTGCGCGGCTTTGCCAGCTACGGCCAGGCGGTGGCGCTTTCCAAGGTCGGCAACAATATCGTCGCCCGCTATCAGCGCCGCCTCTATGCCCATCTGATGACGCTTTCAGTCGGCTTTTTCAGCGAGGCGCGCTCGGCTCATATCGCCGCGCAAGTCAGCCAGAACGTTAGCGGCATCCGTGACGTGCTCAACCTGACGATCACCTCGACGGTGCGCGACCTCCTGACATTCGTTTCGCTGATCGGCGTGATGGTCCTCCAGGACCCGCTGCTGAGCCTCGCCGTGTTCATCATGGCGCCGCCACTGCTCTATGCGCTGCGTTATGTTTCCAAACGTCTTCGCTCGGCAACCCGCGAGGCCGTGCATCTGAACAGCCACGTGCTGGGGGCCATGCAGGAGACGATCCAGGGTATTGCCATCGTCAAAGCCTTCACGATGGAAGAGGAGCTGGAGAACAAGGTCAACAAGCTCATCACCGCCGCCGAAAACCGGGCGAACCGGATTGCCCGGCTTTCCGAGCGCACCTCGCCGCTGACGGAGAGCTTCGCAGGCTTCGCCGTCGCCAGCGTGCTTGCCTATGCCGCCTATCGCTCGATCTATTACAATGTGGCCCCGGGCGCCTTCTTCTCCTTCGTGACGGCGCTGCTGCTTGCCTATGACCCGGCCCGCCGCCTTGCCCGCCTGCAGGTGCAGATGGAACGCGCCGTCGTCAATGCACGGATGATCTACGAATTGCTGGACATGGAGCCGCGCCAGCGCGACCTGCCGGATGCCCGGCCGCTGACGGTGACGCAGGCGCGCATCGAATTCCGCAATGTTTCCTTCGCCTACGGCAGTGAAAGCGTGCTGAACAGTGTCAGCTTCGTCGCCGAGGGCGGGACGACCACGGCGCTTGTCGGCCCCTCTGGAGCGGGCAAATCCACCGTCATCAGCCTCATTCCGCGCTTCTACGACCCTCGCGAAGGCGAGATCCTGATCGACGGGCAGGATATCGCCCACATCACCAAGAAGTCGCTGCGCCAGCAGCTCGCCTATGTCTCGCAGCAGCCCTACCTGTTCGAGGGCACGATCCGCGACAATATCCGCTACGGCCGGCCGGAAGCGACCGATGCCGAGGTGGAAGAGGCCGCCCGGCTTGCCTATGCGCATGACTTCATCTCAGCGCAGCCGCAGGGTTACGATACGCCTGTCGGCGAAAACGGCGTGACGCTTTCAGGCGGCCAGCGCCAGCGACTTTCCATCGCGCGCGCTTTGGTGCGCAATGCACCGATCCTGCTGCTCGACGAGGCGACCTCCGCCCTCGACACCGAATCCGAGGCCGCCGTGCAGAAGGCGCTCGACGAGGCGATGACCGGGCGCACCGTGGTGGTGATCGCCCATCGGCTATCGACCGTGGTGCGCGCCGACAAGATCGTCGTCATGCAGCAGGGCCGGGTCGTCGAGGAGGGCAATCATGAGACGCTTGCGAAGGTCAGCGACGGTCTTTACGCTCGCCTCAACAATCTGCAGAGGCCCTCGGCCTCGGATTCATACTAAGCTGGCGAGACTGACATGAGCGATGCTGCGATGGAACTGGTGGTGGTCGGCGCAGCGGGACGCATGGGGCAGACGCTGATCCGGCTCATTCATTCCATGGAAGGCGTGATGCTGCATGCCGCCGTCGAACGTGCCGGCTCGCCCTTCGTCGGCAAGGATGCCGGTGAAATTGCCGGGCTCGGCCCGACCGGCGTCATCATCGGCGACGATCCGCTCCAGGCTTTCCTGCATGCCGAAGGCGTGCTCGATTTCACCGCGCCTGCCGCCACGGTGGAGTTTTCCGGTCTCGCCGCTCAGGCCCGCATCGTCCATGTCATCGGCACGACAGGCTGCTCGACCGAGGACAACGCGAAGATCGCCGCCGCGGCACGCCATGCCCGCGTCGTCAAGTCTGGCAATATGAGCCTCGGCGTCAATCTGCTCAGCGTTCTGGCCGAGCAGGCGGCACGAGCGCTCGATCCGGCGGACTGGGACATCGAAATCCTGGAAATGCACCACAAGCACAAAGTCGATGCTCCTTCCGGCACCGCCCTTCTCTTCGGCGAAGCGGCAGCCAAGGGCCGCAGTATCGATCTTGCCTCGAAATCGGTGAGGGTCCGCGACGGCCACACCGGCGCGCGCGAAGTCGGCACGATCGGTTTTGCGACGCTGCGCGGCGGCTCGGTCATCGGCGAGCATTCCGTGCTTTTTGCCGGAGAAGGCGAAATCGTCACCCTGTCGCACAGCGCGGCAGACCGCTCGATCTTCGCGCGCGGCGCGATCAAGGCGGCGCTCTGGGCGCGCGACAAGAAGCCAGGTTTCTATTCCATGCTCGACGTGCTCGGGCTTTCTTCCCAATAACGACATCTCGGAGGCATATTCATGAGCGGTACCCTCGTCCTCGTTCGCCACGGCCAGAGTGACTGGAACCTGAAGAATCTCTTCACCGGCTGGAAGGACCCGGATCTGACGGAGCTCGGCATCCAGGAAGCCAACGCCGGCGGCGCCGCACTTGCCGAATACGGGATCAAATTCGACGTCGCCTATACCTCGGCGCTGGTGCGCGCGCAGCACACGCTGAAGCTCATCCTCGACAAGGTCGGCCAGCCCGACCTCGAGACGATCCGCGACCAGGCGCTGAACGAGCGCGACTACGGCGATCTCTCCGGTCTCAACAAGGATGACGCGCGTGCCAAATGGGGCGAGGAACAGGTTCATATCTGGCGCCGTTCCTATGACGTGCCGCCGCCGGGCGGCGAGAGCCTGCGCGACACCGGCGCCCGTGTCTGGCCTTACTACCTCACGGAAATCCTGCCGCGCGTGCTGCGCGGCGAAAAGGTGCTGGTCGCCGCCCACGGCAATTCGCTGCGCTCGCTGGTCATGGTGCTCGACAAGCTGACCAAAGAAGGCGTGCTCGCCCTCAATCTCGCGACCGGCGTTCCAATGGTCTACAAGCTGAAGGCGGATTCAACCGTGGCTTCAAAGGAAGTTCTGGGCGATATGTCCGGCGCACACTAATTCGGTGAGGCGTGCCGCCGGAAGCGGTCGGCACGCCTGCCTCAACTATTGGCCTCAGTTCTCGATCGTGAACTGCACCCGGTCGGCGGCGAAACGGCTGATCGAATATTGCACCGGCACGCCGTCGAGATCGGTGTTCATTGCCTTGGCGATCAGCAGGATCGCGCCGGGGGTGAGTTCCAGGTCGGCAAGGTCGGCTGTCCCGGCATGGGCAGCCGTCACCTCGGTTGTCGCGCGGACATAATCCGCCACGCCAAGCTCGGCGAAAGCCTTGGTGATCGATTCATGCTTGCGGTAGGCCTCGCCGATCCCGGCGAAACGGCCGGCGGGAAACCAGCTGGTCGCTTTTGAAACCGGCCGCCTGTCGGCATGGCGCAATGTTTCCAGCCGGATCACTTGCTCGCCCTGTTTGACACCCAACCAGCGGGCAACCTCGGCGCTCGCCTCCTCCTGCGCCTCATCGAGCAGAAGACCACGCGTCTCGCGCGCCTGATCGCCGATGCCGGCAGTGAAGCGCGTGCGCCGGGTGATCGGGAAGTTCAGCCGCTGCTTGCGCTCGATCAGCGTGCCGCGGCCTTGCACCGCGCGCACGATCCCCTCCTGCGCCAGCGCCGCCAGCGCACTGCGCACCGTATGCCTGTTAACGCCGAATTGCAGCGCCAGCACCGTTTCCGGCGGCACCATTCCCGTTTCGTCATAGGCTCCGTTGCCGATCGCCTCGCGAATTCGATCGGCGATCTGACGCCAGAGCGCCACACCTGTCTGCCTCTGCACCTGCTTTAGTCCTGCCATTCTGCCCCTGCCTTGCCCCACGATGTCACACGCTTGTCACGACACCGATTTAAGGCTAGGTATAACTTGTATGGTTGTCTATATCAATAGACATTTCGAGGAAAGCAGTGATGATATCAGCGGACAAGGAAGACGCCGCGTCGCAAACGGTCTCGGAGCGCAAACGCGCCGCCGATCTGTTGGCGCGAGCGGAACGGAGCGAACTCCAGGCAGTCTGGGACGCATTGCCGCAAAAGCCCGTGGCTTATCCGGTGCGCGGACCGGAGACCGGACTTGTAATGGTGCGCGGCCGCATCGGCGGCGGCGGAGCTCCTTTCAATCTCGGCGAGGTGACGATGACACGCGCGACGGTGCGGCTCGAGTCCGGTTCCATCGGTCATGCGCAGGCGCTCGGCACCGACCGGGAGAAGGCCCGTCTTGCGGCGATCTTCGACGCGCTCTGGCAGGAGGAGACGAGCAAGAATTTTGTCGAACAGGCACTGCTTTTGCCGATTGCCGCGCGCATCGCCGCCACTGAGCGCCGCAAGGCGGATGAGACGGCGGCAACCCGCGTCGATTTCTTCACCATGGTGCGGGGAGACAACTGATGGGTCTTGCGACAGAAGCTTTGATCGGCGGTTTTGCCGACCCGGTTTTCCATGCACAGAGCGTCTTCAAGATGCTGATGGACGGCATGGCCCGTCCCGGCGCCATTCAGACCATTGAGCCCGATATCGCTCCGCCGGCGCCGCTCGGCATTGCCGCCGGCGCGATCGCGCTCACGCTTTGCGACCACGACACGCCGGTCTGGCTTACCACGGGACTGGCGAAATCCGCCATGCCGGAGTGGCTCGGCTTCCACACTGGCGCGCCGCTGACCGCCGAGAAGGCCGATGCGCGTTTTGCCTTCATTGAGGCGGGCATTACGCTTTGCTCCTTCGGCCTGTTTGCATCAGGCACACAGGAATATCCCGACCGTTCGACGACTGTTGTCATCGAACTTCCCGAACTCGACGGCGGACGCAGGCTGGCGCTGATGGGTCCGGGCATCAAGAGTGTCGTGGAGATCGGGCCGGCCAGCCTGCCGGAGACCTTCCTCAGACTCTGGAGCGAGAACCGGGCGCTCTTCCCGCGCGGCGTCGACATCGTGTTGACCTCAGGCAGACACTTCGTCTGCCTGCCGCGCACCACCAAGATCACAGCAACGGAGATCTGAGCTCATGTATGTTGCCGTCAAAGGTGGCGAGGCCGCCATCGCCAATGCCCATCGGCTGCTTGCCGACCGCCGCCGCGGCGACCGTTCGTTGCCGGCGATCGGCATTGAGCAGATCGTCGAACAACTCGCCCTCGCCGTCGACCGCGTCATGGCGGAGGCCTCGCTTTTCGACCGCACGCTCGCCGCCCTCGCCGTGCGCCAGTCGCGCGGCGACATGATCGAGGCGATCTTCCTGCTGCGCGCCTATCGCACGACGTTGCCGCGCTTCGGCTATTCCAAGCCGCTCGAGACGGCTAATATGACGATCGAACGGCGCATCTCGGCGACTTACAAGGATCTGCCGGGCGGCCAGCTGCTTGGGCCTACTTTCGACTATACTCATCGCCTTCTCGATCCGTCGCTGCTTCAGGACGAACTGGTCGTGGCGCCGGCCCGGCGCCCGGCCGAGGCCGGCCGCGTCATGCGCGTCTCGGAAATCCTCGGCGAAGAGGGCCTGATCGAGGCCGACGGCGACATGCCCGAAGATCACGAGATCGGAGACCTGACCCGCGAGCCGATGGAATTTCCGATGACCCGCGACCTGCGCCTGCAGGCGCTTTCCCGCGGCGACGAGGGCTTCCTGCTAGCGCTCGGTTATTCCACTCAGCGTGGCTATGGCCGAAACCACCCCTTCACCGGCGAGATCCGCATCGGCGAAGCCGAGGTGGAATTCGACGTGCCGGAGCTCGGTTTCGCCGTCTCGCTTGGCACGATCCAGATCACTGAATGCCAGATGGTCAACCAGTTCAAGGGCTCGGCCAAGGCGCCGCCGCAGTTTACCCGCGGTTACGGCCTGGTCTTCGGACAGAGCGAGCGCAAGGCAATGGCGATGTCGCTGGTCGATCGCGCGCTTCGCGCCGAAGAGCTCGGCGAGGATATCACCGTGCCGGCACAGGACGAGGAATTCGTCATTTCGCACTCCGACAATGTCCAGGCGACCGGCTTCGTCGAGCACCTGAAGCTGCCGCATTATGTGGACTTCCAGGCGGAACTCGATCTCGTCCGCCGCATGCGCCGCGAATTCGAAGCCGCCCGCAATGCCGGCGAAGACATGAAGGAAGCCGCCGAATGAGCGATCTCGCCAGCTACAACTTCGCCTATCTCGACGAGCAGACCAAGCGGATGATCCGCCGCGCCATCCTGAAGGCGATCGCTATTCCGGGCTACCAAGTGCCCTTCGCCAGCAGAGAAATGCCGATGCCTTACGGCTGGGGCACCGGCGGCGTGCAGGTGACGGCCTCGATCATCGGGCCTGATGACGTGCTGAAGGTGATCGACCAGGGCGCCGACGACACGACCAATGCCGTTTCGATCCGTGCCTTCTTCCAGAAGGTCGCCAATGTCGCGGTGACGACGCGCACCAGCGAAGCGACGATCATCCAGACGCGCCACCGCATCCCGGAAGAGAAGCTCGGGCCTGGCCAAGTGCTCGTCTACCAGGTGCCGATCCCCGAGCCGCTGCGCTTCCTCGAACCGCGCGAGACCGAGACGCGCAAGATGCATGCGCTGGAAGAATACGGCCTTATGCATGTGAAACTCTACGAGGATATCGCACGCAACGGCCGCATCGCCACCACCTATGCCTATCCGGTCAAGGTACATGGGCGTTATGTCATGGATCCCTCGCCGACGCCGAAATTCGATAATCCCAAGATGCACAGGTCGGAAGCGCTGCAGCTTTTCGGCGCCGGTCGCGAAAAGCGCATCTATGCCGTGCCGCCCTATACCGATGTCGTCAGCCTGGATTTTGAGGACCATCCCTTCGAGATCCAGCGCTTCGACAGGCCTTGCGCGCTCTGCGGCGCTGAGGAGGTCTACCTCGATGAGGTCATCCTCGATGACAAGGGCGGGCGCATGTTCGTCTGCTCCGATACCGACCATTGCGAAGATCGCCGGGCCCAAGGGCATGCCGGCGAAATGCTGGCCCGGGGGGCTGCAGAATGACCAATATCCCGCTTCTCAAGGTCAACGACCTCTCGAAGTTCTACGGCAAGCGCATCGGCTGCCGGAACGTCTCCTTCGAGCTCTGGCCCGGCGAGGTTCTCGCCATCGTCGGCGAATCCGGTTCGGGCAAGACGACGCTGCTCAATTGCATCTCCACCCGGCTGATGCCGACGACCGGCAGCGTCGAGTACCACATGCGCGACGGCGGCTACCGCGACCTCTACCACATGAACGAGGCCGAACGCCGCTTCCTGATGCGCACCGACTGGGGCTTCGTGCACCAGAACCCGGCCGACGGGCTACGCATGAGCGTCTCTGCCGGCGCCAATGTCGGTGAACGGCTGATGGCGATCGGCGACCGGCACTATGGCAAGATCCGCTCCACCGCCATCGACTGGCTCGAACGCGTCGAGATCGATGCCGATCGCATCGACGATCAGCCGCGCGCCTTTTCCGGCGGCATGCGCCAGCGCCTGCAGATCGCCCGCAACCTCGTCACCGGCCCGCGTCTGGTCTTCATGGACGAGCCGACCGGCGGCCTCGATGTTTCGGTGCAGGCGCGCCTGCTCGATCTGGTGCGAGGCCTCGTCAACGATCTTGGCCTCTCGGCCATCATCGTCACCCACGATCTCGCCGTCGCCCGCCTGCTCTCGCACCGCATGATGGTGATGAAGGACGGCTACGTCATCGAACAGGGCCTCACCGACCGCGTGCTCGACGATCCAAGAGAGCCTTACACGCAGCTGCTCGTCTCCTCGATCCTGCAGGTCTGAGCTAGAAACCAGGAAAACCATATCATGCCAACGCCCCTCGTCGTTTCCGAAGTCTCGAAGAGCTTCACCATGCACCTGCGCGACGGCATCAGGCTGCCCGTCGTCTCCGACGTCGCCTTCTCCGTGTCGTCAGGCGAATGCGTCGTTCTCGGCGGCCCCTCAGGCATCGGCAAGAGCTCGCTGCTCAAGATGATCTACGGCAATTATGCCGTCGACACCGGCCAGATCCTCGTCCGCCACGACGGGCGGATCGTCGACCTCGCCGCCGCCGATCCGCGCACCGTGCTCAATGTTCGCCGCGATACGCTCGGCTATGTCAGCCAATTCCTGCGCACCGTACCGCGCGTGGCGGCAATCGACGTGGTGGCCGAGCCGCTCGTGGCGCGCGGCGAAGAAATCGTCGTTGCACGCGAAAAGGCAGGCGCCCTGCTTGCCAGGCTCAACCTGCCGGAGGCGCTTTGGCAACTTCCGCCCGCCACCTTTTCCGGCGGCGAGCAGCAGCGCGTCAACATCGCCCGCGGCTTCATCACCGAGCATACGATCCTGCTACTCGATGAACCCACAGCCTCGCTGGATGCGAAAAACCGCGCCGTCGTCGTCGGCATGATCGCAGAGAAGAAGAAGGCGGGCGTCGCCCTTCTCGGCATCTTCCATGACGAGGAAGTGCGCGAGGCCGTCGCCGACCGCATCCTCGACGTCCAGCAGTTCTCGCCGAGGAAGATTGCCGCATGAGCCGCAAGCTTGGTATCGAGCCCGCCATCCACGAAACGGCCGAGGTCAGCGATTCCACCTTCGGGCGCTATACGGAGGTCTCCGAACGCTGCCGCATCAGCGAGGCGACCTTCGGCGACTATTCCTACATCATGCAGGACGGCGCCGTCTGGTGCGCAACGATCGGCAAGTTCGTCAATATCGCCGCCGCCGTGCGCATCAACGCCACCAACCACCCGACCTGGCGCGCGACTCTGCATCATTTCACCTATCGCGCCGCCAATTACTGGCCGGACGCCGATATGGAGACGGATTTCTTCGCCTGGCGGCGCTCGAACCGGGTGACGATCGGCCACGACGTCTGGATCGGCCATGGCGCGACCATCCTGCCCGGCGTCAACGTCGGCAATGGCGCCGTCATCGGGGCCGGCGCGGTCGTATCGAAGGACGTTGCATCATACACGATCGTCGGCGGTGTGCCGGCGAAGCTGATCCGCGAACGTTTCCCGAAAGAGATCGGCGAACGCATGGACAGGCTTTCCTGGTGGGATTGGCAACACGACCGGTTGCGCCTGGCCTTGCAGGATTTCCGCAACCTTAGCGCGGAAGATTTTCTGGCCCGCTACGAATGCTAGACGCCACCGCCGAGACACGGAGATTTGTGACACCTCTTACACAAATATGACATTGGAGGTTCATGAAGCGGGACTAATGCGATGCTGACCAAGGCCTGGAGTGCAAGGGAAGAGCATGATGTTCGAGCTGAAGGATGTCACCCGCCGTTTCGGAAACAAGCTCGCCGTCGATGCCGTGACGCTCACCGTTGCCCAGGGCCAGATGGTTGGCATCATCGGCCGCTCCGGCGCCGGCAAGTCGACGCTGCTGCGCATGATCAATCGGCTGCAGGAACCGAGCTCCGGCTCCATTCATTTCGCCGGCGTCGAGGTCTCCGGGCTTCGCGGTCAGGCATTGCGCAACTGGCAGCGCGACTGTGCGATGATCTTTCAGCAGTTCAACCTGGTGCCGCGCCTCGATGTTCTCACAAATGTCATGCTCGGCCGCCTCAATCACCGCTCGACGCTTCTGAGCCTTCTCAACATCTTCACCCGGGAAGAACGCGTTCATGCGATCGCCGCACTGGAGCGCCTCGGCATCGAGCAGACGGCGCTGCAGCCGGCCGGCACGCTTTCCGGCGGCCAGCAGCAGCGCGTGGCGATCGCCCGGGCGCTGATGCAGAACCCGAGGATGGTACTCGCCGACGAGCCTATCGCCTCGCTCGACCCGCTGAACGCCAAGATCGTCATGGATGCGCTGCGCGACATCAACGAGCGCGAGGGCATCACCGTCATCACAAATCTGCATACGCTCGACACTGCCCGCAACTATTGTGAGCGCATCGTCGGCATGGCCGGCGGCCGCGTCGTCTTTGACGGCAAGCCCTCGGAGCTGACGGCCGAAGCCGTGAAGGCAATCTACGGAACGGACAAGGATGGCGCCGGCATCGACGAAACCATGACGTCGACATCCATCAATATCGCTGCCGAGCGGGCAGACAATCCATCCGCCGGCGCCCAACCGCTGGCATTGGCCGGTCTCTGAGCGGGACGGCCGCGATCGAACGCCCGCGTCAAGGGCACATTCTTCGTAACGGGAAGGCCGGAACACCGGTCGATAGGAGAGAACGCATGTTGAAGAAAGCACTCTTTGCGGCAACGGCGCTGTTCGCGCTCGCCGGCGCCGCCAATGCCGCAGACCTCAAGGAATTCCGCATCGGCATCCTTGGCGGCGAAAACGAAACCGATCGCCTGCGCAATTATGCCTGCCTTGCGGACCATCTGAAGCAGGAGTTCGGCTTCGAGAAGGTCTCGCTCTTCCCGGCCGCCGATTATGACGGCGTTATCCAGGGTCTGCTCGGCGGCACGCTCGACTTCGCCGAACTCGGCGCTTCCGGCTACGCCTCCGTCTACCTCAAGGATTCGAAGGCCGTTACGCCGATCCTGACGACGCAGCAGAAAGATGGTTCGACGGGTTATTACTCGATCGGCCTTGCACTGAAGTCCTCCGGTATCAAGACCATCAAGGACGCCAAAGGCAAGAAGCTCGGCTACGCCGATCCGGACTCCACCTCCGGTTACCTCGTTCCGCTGACGCAGATCCCGAAGGACACCGGCATGCCGAATGACAAGTTCTTTGCCTCGACCCAGTTCAACGGCGGGCATGAAAACAACCTGCTTGCCGCCTATGACGGCAAGGTCGACGTCGCAGTCGATGACTCGTCGGGCATCGGCGATTTCAAGGACGGCTACACCTCCGGCACCTTCCGCAAGGAAGTCGACAAGGGCGCCGTGGACCCGAACAAGCTCGTTGAAGTCTGGCGTTCGCCGCTGATCCCGAACGGCCCGCTCGTCGTGCGCAACGCCCTCGGCCAAGAGTGGCAGACGAAGCTCGCAGCCTTCTTCACGGCCCTGCCGGAAAAGGATCACAAGTGCTTCTCGGCTGTCGAAGGCGGCGACTACAAGGGCTATGCCCCGGTCAAGCACGACTTCTACAATGCTGTCGTCGAGGTTCGCAAGGCGGCCATCGGCGGCTGATCGCCTTTCCAATGCGGGGCGGCCGGCAACGGCCGCCCTTTGTTTGTTACCGCGCGGAGCGTCCATGACCATTGCCGAAACACAGCCGCACGTGCAGAGCACGCAGGAGATCGCCACCGCCTGGGATCGGATGGTCGCGAAGCGCCGCTTTTATACCGTGCTTGGCTTGGTCATCCTCGTTGCGGCATTCGTCAGCTCCGTCCGGTTCGCCGATGAGAGCAATGCCGGCCATTTCTTCGAGCGTCTGCCGCATCTTTTCGACTTCCTGAGCTGGCTCATTCCCAAGGATTGGAACGATGTCCGGCGCGCGCTGTTCGACATAGCCAGCGTCAACGACAGAGGCGGCGAGGAATTCAACTTCGACAAGGGCCGCGTCTACGTCTGGGGTGCCTTCTACATTCCGGAATATTTCGAGCTGATGATCGTCACGATCAACGTAGCGCTCATCTCGACCATCATCGCCTTCATCTTTGCGGTTCCCTTGAGCTTCTTTGCCGCGCGCAATCTCACGAATTCATGGCCGCTGCGCATCGTCACCAAGCGGCTGATGGAGTTCCTGCGCGCTTTCCCCGAGATTGTCATTGCCGGCCTGTTTTCGGCGATCCTGTCGATCGGGCCGGTCGCCGCCATCATAGCCATCACCCTGCACACGATCGGCGCGCTCGGCAAACTCTTCTACGAAGTCGCCGAAAACATCGACATGAAGCCGCATGAGGGGATGAAGGCCGTCGGCGCCAACTGGTGGGAGCGCGTGCGCTTCGCCGCCCTGCCACAGGTGCTGCCGAATTTCACCTCCTATGCGCTCTTACGCCTGGAGATCAACGTGCGCGCCTCGACCATCATCGGGGCCGTCGGCGGCGGCGGCATCGGCGAGGAGCTGAAGCTTTCGATCTCGCGCGGCTTCGGCGCCAAGACGATGGCGCTCGTTCTGCTGCTCTTCGTGACGATCGTCGCCGTCGACCAGTTCTCCGCATGGCTGCGTCGCCGTCTCGTCGGCGAGCACGCTTTCCTTCTGCAACATTGAGGCCGCCATGACGGTGATTGACGCAAACCGCATGCATGAGATCGAAGCGCGCTATCCGGAATATTTCCACCGATCGTTCCGCCAGCGTTTCGGCGGGCTGATGATCCTCATTGCGACGCTGCTCTACGGGCTCTATGCCGTCTGGTTCTTCGACCTGCCCAAGCTCTTCGCCGAGGCCCATTGGGAACGCGTCGGCATCTATCTCAGCCAATGGGTGAGCTACGATGTCCAGCCGGACCTCCGCATCCAGGACGACGGCTCGATCGAGGTGCGTTATCCCCGCTTCTCACCGCTCGGCGATCATCCGCACCCGGACTGGGTGTTCAACAATCCCGACGGCAGCATCACCGTTTCCATCAGCGGCATCAGCCGCAGCGTCACCGTCTCAAAGAGCGAAACGATCGTGACCGCGCACGGCGTCAGCGTCCCCGTCGACGTATCGAGCGGCGCGCCTGAGGTGGTCGGGCCGGTGCCGAGCTGGATGACTGTTTATGACGACAACGTGCTTGCGGATCTCGGCTTTGCCGGCGACGTCAGCATTTCCGTCGATCGCGTGAAGGTCCGCAAACGCTTCCTCGGCTGGGCGAATTTCATCTTCGACACGCAATCCTCCTTCTTCGACAAACCGGTCGGCGAAGTCATCGGCCTCGTTGTTTCCGGCCCGCGCATCAAGCCCGACCAAACCAACCTATCGCTCGCCTTCGAGGATATCTGGAACAACAGCGAATGGCAGCATGGCGACGTCTGGACCAAGCTTTTCCAGACGATCGTCATGGCCTTTCTCGGAACGCTGCTCGGCGCGCTTGCCGCCTTCCCCCTCGCCTTCCTGGCAGCGCGCAACATCACGCCGAACCGCCTCCTGAACCAGATCCTGAAACGCTTCTTCGATTTCCTGCGCTCGGTCGACATGCTGATCTGGGCGCTGTTCCTGACGCGCGCCTTCGGCCCCGGGCCGCTCGCCGGCAGCGGCGCGATCTTCCTCACCGAGACCGGCACGCTCGGCAAGCTTTATTCCGAGGGGCTCGAGAATATCGACAACAAGCCGCGGGAAGGCATCAAATCAACCGGCGCCCGAACGGTGCTCGTCCATCGTTACGGCATCATGCCGCAGATCGTTCCGGTCATCGTCAGCCAGACGCTCTACCAGTGGGAATCGAACGTGCGCGGCGCGACCATCATCGGCGCCGTAGGCGCGGGCGGCATCGGCCTCAAACTCTGGGAGGCGATGCGCACCAACGCCAACTGGGAAAACGTCGCCTATATGGTCATTCTGATCTTGATCGTCGTCTTCCTGTTTGACGCCGCCTCGAACGTCCTGCGCCACCGGCTGATGGGCACGAAGACGCACTGACCGGTCGACGAGGGGCGACGGCGACGCTGCCGCCATCATCATTCTGTCACGGAAATCTTTTAGCCGGGAGCCTGCTTGCGGTTCGCCGCCAAATCACTGCACATTGCGCTCCCCGTTTCGACGATCCCCAGGATAAAAGCCTTGCGCTACGCTCTCTATTTCTCGCCGCCGAAGGATGATCCCCTGACCGGCGCGGCTTCGCTCTGGCTCGGCCGCGATGCTTTCACCGGCAAAACCTATCCTGCACCCGAACATGAGACACTCAGTGCGGCAGAGCAGTTCGAGCTGACCGCCGACCCACGCCGCTACGGCTTTCACGCGACGATCAAGGCGCCGTTTTCGCTTGCCGCTTCCGTCACCGAACGGGATCTCATCACCTTTGCCGAGGATTTCGCGGCGCGCACCCCGGCCTTCAAGATTCCTGAACTCGTGCTCGGCCAGCTTGGCCGTTTTTTTGCACTGGTTCCCGGTTCTCTTTACCAACCTCTTCAGGATTTCGCCGGAAAGGTGGTAAAATCCTTCGAACCGTTCCGCGCTACGCTTTCCGAGACTGATATCGCGCGACGCAACCCGGAGAAGCTCAGCGACAGCCAGCGCGCCAATCTGCAACGCTGGGGCTATCCTTACGTCATGGAGGATTTCGGGTTCCACATGACTCTGAGCGGCCAGGTGCCGGAGACACGCGCGGAGGTGATGAAAACGGTCCTGGCGGAGCGTTTTGCCGGTTTTACCGGCCGGCCGCTTTCGATTTCCGGCCTCGCCGTCTTCATCGAGGAGACGCGCGGCGCCCCGTTCAAAGTTCATTCCTGGCTGCCGCTTTCCGGCGCCAAAAGCTGAAAGACCTGACGATATGAGCAAAGAGACCGTCTTTTCCAACGCCCGCATCGTTCTCGAGGAGGACGTCCTTTCAGGATCGATCCTCATCCGCGACGGCAAGATCGTCGATATCTCCGAAGGCAATTCGGTAGCCGGCGAAGATTTCGAGGGCGACTACGTCATTCCCGGCCTTGTCGAGCTGCATACCGACCATCTCGAAGGCCATTATCAGCCACGTCCGGGCATCCGCTGGCACAAGACGGCTGCCGTCCAGGCGCATGACGCCCAGATCGTCACATCGGGCATCACCACGGTCTTCGACTGCCTGCGCATGGGCGCGGACGAGGACGGCGGCTTCGAACATGGCGAGATGCGCGAGATGGCCGACGCCATCCAATCGGCGGAGAAGGAAGGCAGGCTGCGCGCGGAGCACCTCCTGCACCTGCGCTGCGAGGTCTCGGCCGACAACGTGCTCGAACATTTCGCCGATTTCGAAAAGGATCCGCATGTGCGGCTCGTCTCGCTGATGGATCACGCGCCCGGCCAGCGGCAGTTCCAGACGATGGATCAGTATATCTTCTACTACCAGAAGAAGCGGGGCCTGAGCGATGAGGCTTTTGCCCGTTTCGTCGCCAAGCGCCAGGCGGAATCGGCGCGCAATTCGACGCCTCATCGCAATACCATCGCCAAGGTCTGCGCCGAGCGCGGCATCACGGTCGCAAGCCATGACGACGCCACGCTCTCTCATGTCGACGAGGCGATCGACAATGGCGTGCGCCTCGCCGAGTTTCCGACCAGCTTCGATGCCGCCCGGGCATCGCACGAGCACGGCATGAGCGTGCTGATGGGCGCACCGAATATCGTGCGCGGCAAATCCCATTCCGGCAACATCGCCGCCCGCGATCTCGCCGAAATGGGCGTGCTCGACGTGTTGTCCTCCGACTACGTGCCGCTCAGCCTGCTGCATGCACCCTTCATCCTCGCCGACGAGGTGGAGAGCATCACCCTTCCGAAAGCGATCGCGATGGTGACATCGACGCCCGCCCGCACGGTCAGCCTCGACGATCGCGGCCGGATCGCGACCGGGCTGCGCGCCGATCTCGTCCGTGTCCACCGTTCGCACGGCGTGCCAGTCACACGCTCCGTCTGGCGCCAGGGACGCCGTGTCGCATGACCCCGCACGAACCACATGCAGCAGCCGGAGCCGAACGGGGCATCATGGTCGTCGTCGTTGGGCCGAGCGGCGCCGGCAAGGACACGCTGATGAACCTCGCTGCGCGACGTTTTGCCGGCCGCGACAATGTGCATTTCGCCCGCCGCGTCATCACCCGCCACCGTGACGCCGGCGGCGAGGATCATCTTTCCGTCTCTCTCCAAGGCTTTGCCGCCATGGAGCAGTCAGGCTCCTTCGCCGTCTGGTGGGAAGCGCATGGCCTGAAATACGGCATTCCGGCCGAAGTCTCGGTGGCGCTGTCGCGAGGCCACGTCGTCGTTGCCAACGGCTCGCGCTCGGCGCTTCACCGCTTCCAAGCCGCTTTCCCGCGGCTGAAGGTCATCAACGTCACGGCCCGTCCCGAAGTGCTCGCCAGCCGGCTGGAAGCGCGCGGCCGCGAGACACATGAGGACATCATGGCCAGGCTCGCCCGCGGGCCGCTGACCGTGCGTGGCGACTACGACGTCACGGAGCTCGACAATAGCGGCTCGCTCGAAGAAGCTGAGCAGAAGATGATCGCGATCCTGGACGGATTGTTGGCCGAAGTGCGCTGACGACAATCGCGAGGAAGGGCATGCGCGCCGTCAAAGTGGTCGACTACAACCCGTCCTGGCCGCGGCTCTTTGCCGAAATCAGCGCCGAGATCTCCATCCTGCTCGGCAATCTCGTGCTTTCCATCGATCATATCGGCAGTACGTCGGTTCCCGGCCTGGCCGCCAAGCCGAAGATCGACCTCGATATCGTCACGATCTTCGACGACGCTCTACCGACGGCGATCGATGCGATGCGCGCGGCCGCTTTCGTCTTCCACGGCGATCGGGGAGAGAAACGCTGGGCCTTCACCCGGGATCACCCGGGTTACGGATTCAAGCTCTATCTCTGCGGAGCCGATAATCGCGCGCACCGCGAGCGCATCCTGTTTCGCGACTATCTCAGGGAGCACCCGGAAAGAGCCCGGGCCTATGCCGAGCTGAAACGCCGGCTGGCTGTGGCGGCAGGCGGCGACTGGGATTTCTACACCGGCGGGAAGACCGGGTTCGTCAGTGAGACGGTGCGGCTGGCCATATCGGGAGCGTGAGATCGGCTGTGCGCCCTTTTTCAAACCAGGAAAGCGTGTTCCACCCCCTCCTATCGCCCCGGCTTGCTGGTTTCATCAGACGAATGACCGCCAATAGTTTCAGCGATTGACTGTTGCATCCATGCGCGGAACCGCGCCAAGGTCACTTCATTCCAGCGTTCTCGCGATCCGACGAAATAGTAGCCGCCGAGCCGAACATCCGTTTCGAGCAATTCGACCAGCCGCCCAGCGCGCAGGTCATCCGCAGCGATCAAACGCGTCGCAAGCGCTATTCCTTGGCCCGCGACCGCCGCATCGACCGTCAGATTGGCCGACCAGAGGCGCGGACCATTCAAAACGACTTCATGCTCGAAGCCGGCCTTGTGGAACCATTGGCGCCATTGGTCGCGGCTTTCCTCATGGATCAACGGCTGGCACACCAGATCATCGAGAGTGCGTATTGGGGCGTTCCTGCTGATCCATTCGGGGCTTGTAACCGGAAACATGCGGGGCCTCTCCAGCAAGATCCAGCGGACATTTCCTCTTGGCTCGTCAGAGTAGCGAATGTCCACATCGGCCTCATAACGCGTGAAATCCGGTTCCAGATCGGTTGCGCGCATCACGAAATCGATTCCGGGCAAGGCAAGCTGGAGCTGATTGAAGCGCGGCGTCAGCCAACGCGTTGCGAGGCCCGGCACGCACCAGATGCGCAACACGGTGCGGTTGACCGCTGGGCGCAATTCCGCCGTCGACTTGGCAATGAGGTCGAAAGCGATCCCCACGGTCTCGGCAAAAATCCGGCCTTCCGCCGTGAGCCTGATGCCGCGCGGTCCGGCATCGACAAGCCGTGTGCCAAGCCAGGCTTCGAGGTTGCGGACGTGACGGGATATGACGGTGTGGCTGAGATTGAGATCGTCCGCGGCCCTGCGCATCGAGCCCAGCCGGCTGACCGCCTCGAAAGCGCGCACCATGGATAATGGTGGCAAACGTCCGCGTTTCTGAACCCCTGCCGGTTCATCTGCCAACGATTTCCCTCTGCGCAATCCTGTCCCTCACAAGGAAAGTGGTTCGACCGAACCGAAGTCGGAATGCCGTCTACGCCTTCCATATTACACAGGCTTCGGACCTTCGGTGTAACGAAGAGTGGTGCACGGTGGTGCATATGATGCACCACTTACCGGTTACTTGACAATTGCGCTACCGGCCCCTTTTTCACCGGCGAGTCCCGTCGAATTCTGGGGCTTGAGCAATGCCTGGCCGTGGAGGTCGATTGGGAGCGGTGCATCCACGTCTCCACCGAGGGCAACAAAAAGCGCCTTTCCGCCCCTTGGGACATCCGCCAGCATTGTCCCTAGCAAAACCGTCCGCCTCTTGGAGATGACACATGGCAAGCCTGCTGCAGCCGGGCTTTGCTTATCCCACAGGCGCGGCTGACGAGATCGCCAACGATTCAGAAGATCGTGGCTGTCAACCAGGCGTCTGAGACGCTCAACAAACAGGGGAAGCGAATGAAACTCAAGAACAGGTCTACGATTGCAGCTCTGGGACTGCTGTCATTGGCAGTCGCTGCCGGGCCGAGCGTGGCCAGGGACCTCACCATAGCTTCCTGGGGTGGGAACTTTCAGGATGCTCAACGAAAGATTTTTTTCCAACCCTTTTCTGAAGTCACCGGCAAGCCCTTGCTCGATGAGGCCTGGGATGGCGGTATCGGTGTACTTCAAGCGAAGGTCAAAGCCGGCAATCCTTCCTGGGACGCCGTGGAGGTCGAGGCAGACGAGCTTGCGCTCGGCTGTGCAGACGGTCTTTTTGAAAAGGTGGACTGGAGCAAGCTCGGCGGCAAGGATGCATTCCTCCCATCCGCCGTCAGCGATTGCGGCGTCGGCTCCATCGTTTGGTCGACAGCAATCGCCTATGACGGCGCAAAGATTGCCAAGGGCCCCGAATCCTGGGCCGATTTCTGGGACGTGAAGAAATTTCCGGGCAAGCGTGCGCTGCGCAAGGGGCCGAAATACACGCTCGAATCCGCACTGATGGCCGATGGCGTGCGGGCAGATCAGGTATACGAGGTCCTGGCGACATCGGCAGGCGTCGACCGCGCCTTCGCCAAGCTCGACGCCTTGAAGCCGAGCCTCGTCTGGTGGACCTCGGGCGCCCAGCCGCTGCAACTGCTTGCCTCCGGCGAGGTTGCCATGACCAGCGCCTATAACGGCCGCATCACCGGCATCAACCGCTCGGAAGGCAGGAAGTTCAAGGTTGTCTGGCCGGGCAGCATCTACGCCGTGGACAGCTGGGTCGTCCTTAAGGGTGCCGAAAACAAGGATGCGGCCTTTGACTTCGTTGCCTTCGCCAGCAAGTCGGAAAATCAGGCCAAACTGCCGCAATATATCGCCTACGGTCTTACGAACACAGAAGCCGGCAAGACCCTGCCGCCCGACCAACTGGGGGACCTGCCGACGACCCCGGCCAACATGCAGGGTGCCGTCAGCCTCGATACAGACTTCTGGATCGACAATTCGGAAGCGCTGACCAAAAGATTCGACGCCTGGTTGGCACAGTAGCGGTACAATATCGCCCCCACGGATCGCTCGTGCCGAGGATCCATGGGGGCTTCCGCACATCCTCGTCACTTCGTCTCCTTGAGCACCGATAATCCGAACGGAGGGCCGCCTTGGCTACGCCGCGCATACGCTTTGATAGAGTCTCCAAATCCTATGGCACGCTTCAGGTCGTCAAAGACCTGTCGCTCGACATCGAGAGAGGCGAATTCGTCAGCCTTCTCGGACCTTCGGGTTCCGGCAAGACAACCTTGCTGATGATGGCGGCGGGTTTCGAAAACCCAACCGGCGGCAGCATCTGTCTCGACGGCCGCCGTATCGACCATCTGCCGCCGCATCGGCGCGAAATGGGTGTCGTTTTCCAGAATTATGCACTCTTTCCGCATATGTCGGTCGCCGACAACATCGCCTTTCCGCTGAAGATGCGCGGTACCGGCCGCAGTGAGATCGAGGATCGCGTAAAACGAGCGCTTGACATGGTGCAGCTGTCTGCAATGAGCAGCCGCAAGCCGGCCCAGCTCTCCGGTGGCCAGCAGCAGCGCGTGGCACTTGCCCGCGCCCTGGTGTTCGAGCCGGCCGTCGTGCTGATGGACGAGCCACTTGGTGCGCTTGACAAGCAGTTGCGGGAACAGATGCAACTCGATATCCGCGCACTCCACAAACGTCTGGAGCTGACCGTGGTGTTCGTAACCCACGATCAGGCCGAGGCGCTTACCATGTCCGATCGCATTGCGGTCTTCGACCATGGGAACATTGAGCAGATCGGTTCGCCGCGTGATATCTATGACCGCCCGCAAACACGCGTCGTCGCCGAATTCATCGGCGAAACCAATCTGATAGAAGGAACGGTGAAGACGACGGGAGCAGCCGGGGCTTCCATCGAGATCGCCGATGGACGGCATGTGATGGTATCCGGCTACGGCTCCCTCTCGGTCGGAAGCCGCGTCCATATTTCGGTCCGCCCCGAGCGGATTTCTCTTATGGCCCGCGGCACCGGCTCTGCGATGAATGCCTTGCCGACGAAAATACTCGACAGCGTATACCAGGGCGATCACTTGCGGGTACAGCTTGACCACGATGCCTTCCGCTTCGTGGTTCGGACCGACAGGCGATCGGTGGAGTGGCCAGCCGGCGCCGAAGTGGTGGCGCATTTCGCACCGGACGATTGCTGGGTGATTGCGGCATGAGCGCTTTCCGTCAAAGCGTGGGCAGCCTCGCCCTCGTCCTTCCTCTTACCCTGTTCCTGGGTGTCTTCTTCATGTGGCCACTTCTGACAGTGCTCGAGCAGGCGGTGTCCGATCCTGTCGTCAGCCAAAACCTGCCCCGGACGACCGCCGCGGCCTCAACCTGGAACCGTATTTCCCCACCCTCCGACGACATGCAGACAGCGCTTGTCGACGACCTGAAATCGATCGACGACGATCAGAAGCTGGGCGAGGTGGTCCGAAGACTGAACAGCGCCCAGCCGGGCTTCCGCACTCTGATGAGAAAGACCGTCGCCGCGGTGAAAGACGGCGCTGGGGCGGCAACCCTCGGCGAGGTGGACGCGCGATGGAACGATGCTGCGTTCTGGAGAGCGATCGCCGAGGCGACCAATCCTTATACCGATCGCAATCTCCTTGCCGCGGTTGATCTTCAGCACGACACATCGGGAGCGATCGTGGCGATGCCGGATGGAGAGTCGGCCAATCAGGCGATTCTTCTAAGAACTTTCGGTGTGGCTGCCGTCGTGACCTTGGCGACATGCCTGACCGGCCTGCCATATGCGATGCTGGTCGCAGCCACCAGTGGCTGGCGGCGACAGCTTCTCCTTGCCGCGGTGCTCCTGCCGCTATGGACATCGCTGCTGGTGCGCACCGCGGCGTGGTACATTCTCCTGCAGGACAAGGGGCTTATCAACTCCTCCCTCCTGTCGCTCGGCCTCGTCAGCGACGCGTTGCCACTTCTCTTCAACCGAACGGGTGTCATTATCGCCATGACGCATGTTCTGCTGCCCTTCATGGTCCTCCCGATCTACAGTGTCCTCATCGCAATCCCTCGAAATCTCATGCCGGCGGCAGCCTCCCTCGGTGCGAGACCGATCCGGGCCTTCCTGCATATCCTGTTGCCTCTGACATTGCGCGGTATCGCTTCCGGCGGGCTGCTCGTTTTCATGGCAGCACTCGGTTATTACATCACGCCGGCGCTCATCGGCGGGCCGAAAGACCAGATGATCAGTTCGGTGATTGCCTTCTACGCCACCGGCTCCGCCAATTGGGGCATGGCCGGCGCGCTCGGTATCGTGCTGCTTGCCGCGACCATCGTGCTCTATGGCGTCTATGGCCGGCTCACGACGAAGACGGCAGGTGCATGACATGATAGTTCGTTTGCTTAAATCTCTGTACGGCGCGGCAACGGTGATTTTTCTGCTGGCCCCGCTTTTGGCGATCCTTCCGATCGCATTTACCTCCAGCAGTTTCCTGGCCTATCCCATCCCTTCTTTTTCGACCCGCTGGTTTGCGGAACTCGCAAACGAGGACGCCTGGCGCCGGTCCATCGTCAACAGCCTGCTGATCGGTACGGGGACCACTCTGCTTTCAACCGTGCTCGGCATGCTGGCCTCGCTTGCGCTGCGCAGGCGCATTGTCTTCGGCTCAACGCTGCGGACAATGTTCCTTCTGCCGATGGTCGTTCCAGCGGTCGTGCTCGGCGTCGGGCTTCAAATCCTGTTTGCCAAGCTCGGATTTCCGAATACCTTTGCGGCCGTCATCATAGCGCATACCGTTGTCGCCGTACCCTTCGTGCTGATCAGCATTACCGCATCGCTTGAAGGTATCGACTATCGTGTCGAGCGGGCGGCGACGAGCCTGGGGGCTTCCCCGGCAAAGGTCTTCTGGAAAGTGACGCTGCCGCTCGCCATGCCGGGCGTGCTGTCGGGCGCGGTGCTTGCTTTTGCCACCTCGCTTGATGAAGTCGTGCTGACATTGTTTGTTGCCGGCCCAAATCAGTTGACGCTCGCGCGCCAGATGTTCTCGTCGATTCGCGAAAACATCAGCCCGGCCATCGTCGCTGCGGCATTTCTCTTCATCCTCGGAACGGTCTTTCTCGGAGGCCTGCTGGCCGTCGTGCACAAACGCGCCGCCCGTTCCACAATCGTGGGATGATCCGGGGCTATGGAGTGCAGCGCCTCACGTCGAGCCGTGACGGCGCTGCTCATGCCGATCAATCGCCCCCGCTCCGTCCGGAAACGATCTCGCGCTTGCCGACATGGTTTGCCGGGCCGACGAGACCTTCCTTCTCCATGCGCTCGACGAGCGAAGCGGCTCTGTTGTAACCAATGCCGAGGCGGCGCTGGATATAGGAGGTCGAGCACTTCTTGTCGCGCATGACGACCTTGACGGCCTGCTCGTAAAGCTCATTGCCATCCTCCGAAGCCATGGCGCTCTTGTCGAAAACGGCGCCGGCGTCTTCCTCTTCCGGCTCTTCCTCCTCGTCGGCCGTCACGGTGTCGAGATATTCGGGGCGCCCCTGCGTCTTCAGGTGCGCAACGACTTTCTCCACTTCGGCATCGGAGACGAAGGGACCGTGGACGCGGGCGATGCGTCCGCCGCCCTGCATATGCAGCATGTCGCCCTGGCCGAGCAGCTGTTCGGCGCCCTGCTCGCCGAGGATGGTGCGGCTGTCGATCTTCGAGGTGACCTGGAAGGAGATGCGGGTCGGGAAATTCGCCTTGATCGTGCCGGTGATGACATCGACCGACGGGCGCTGGGTCGCCATGATCAGATGAATGCCCGCGGCACGCGCCATCTGCGCCAGACGCTGGATCGCGCCCTCGATCTCTTTGCCGGCGACCATCATCAGATCGGCCATTTCGTCGACGATCACGACGATATAGGGCATCGGCGCAAGATCCAGCTCTTGGCTTTCCTCGATCGGCGCGCCGGTCTGCCGGTCGAAGCCGACCTGGACCATGATGTGGATGGTCTCGCCCTTTTCGCGCGCCTGGGAGACGCGGCCATTGTAACCGTCGATGTTGCGCACGCCGAGGCGCGACATCTTGCGATAACGCTCCTCCATTTCGCGCACGGCCCATTTCAGCGCCATGACCGCCTTCTTCGGATCGGTGACGACGGGCGTCAGCAGATGCGGAATGCCGTCATAGACGGAAAGCTCAAGCATCTTCGGGTCGACCATGATCAGTCTGCATTGCTCCGGCGTCATGCGGTAGAGCAGCGACAGGATCATCGTGTTGATGGCGACCGATTTGCCCGAGCCGGTGGTGCCGGCGACGAGCAGGTGCGGCATCTTCGCGAGCTCGGCGATCACAGGCTCACCGCCGATGGTCTTGCCGAGTCCGAGCGCCAGCTTATAGCCGCTCTTGTCGAAATCCTGGCTCTCGATCATCTCGCGGAAATAAACTGTTTCACGGGTGACATTCGGCAGCTCGATGCCGATGACGTTGCGGCCGGGAACGACGGCGACGCGAGCCGACAGCGCCGACATCGAGCGGGCGATATCATCGGCCAGGCCGATGACCCGCGACGACTTCACGCCGGGCGCCGGTTCGAATTCATAAAGGGTGACGACGGGGCCGGGGCGGACATGAATGATCTCTCCCTTGATGCCGAAATCCTCAAGCACGCTTTCCAGAAGGCCGGCATTCTGCTCCAGCGTCTCCTGCGACATGATCTCGCCGAGACGTTCAGGCGGCTCCTGCAAAAGAGCGCGCGGCGGGAATTCATAACCCGATGCATCGATCTTTTCAGGCCTCGCCGCAAGGCGCGGCGACGGCAGGACTGCGGCGACCGGGGGCGTAGGCCGAGACACGGGGGCGGCCTGGGGCACGAGGGCAGTCTGAGACTCTGGGGCGGCCTGAGGCACCGGCGTGACCTGAGGCATCGGCGCAGTCTGGGGCGCGGCCTGCGGCGCCGGTGCAGTCGCCGCCTCGCGGGTACGGACGGGCCTTTCCAGGGAAATGGCCGCCGGCGGGCGCGGAGCTATCGGCGCGGGCGCTGCAGCCGGCGGCTGGACCGGTCGGGACGCCGCCTGAGTGGGCTTCGGCGCGCCCGGGCGCCATTCCATGATGCGAAACAGCGAGGTAATTGATTCGGGTGCGGTCTCGATCTTCGGAAGAATGATCGAGGGCGCGCGCACCGGTTCGCCCTCCTCGAAGGCCATGACTTCCCAGAAGGCAAAATCGGAAATCGAAGACAGTTCGGAAGCGACGCGCAGGGTAGGAGCCTCCAGCGCGGCGGCCGGCGGCTGCGGCGTCTCGGTCGCCTGAGCCGGTGCTGTGGCAGCTTCAGCGGGCTCCGGCAGGTAGATATCGAAGGGCACGTCGACCGTGACCGGTTCTATCCGTATCGCCTGCTGTTCCGCTTCCGGTTCGCTGCGAACGGGCTCGTTCGACGGGCGGCGGCGGCTGATCAGCGTTTCGGGCGTGCGGGTGAAGCGAACATTCGGCGCGAGCGAGAAGTTGCTCTGCCAGATCGGCGCCGGCGGCCTCTCGCCTGGATTTTCCTCCGGAAGCTCCGTTTCAATGCCGCTGGAAAAATCTGCGGCATCCGTCAAATTGGTTCTGGGAAAACGCATGCGTCCGCTACTCACTCATGCCTAACAAACTACGACCCTACCGGGATAGAAAAGGAAGGTTAATAAGTTCCTTCCAGCCGTATCGTTCCGATACGAACCAGGGAAGCACATCGTCGTGAATTCAATAAGTTAGGGGAAGCGGAAAAATCTTTTTCGTTTTGGGGAGGCGGTTAATGCGCCTCGTCCCAATTGCTGGCGGCGCGAGCATCGACCTTGAGCGGTACGCGCATTTCGAGCGCCGGCATCGTGGCGTTTTCCATGACGGAGACAATGACCGGCATCGCCTTTTCGACGTCCTCGTCCTCGACCTCGAAAATCAGCTCGTCATGCACCTGCAGCAGCATGCGCACACGCTCGGCAAGACCGGCTTCGGCCAGCGCCGGCTCCATCTTGATCATCGCCCGGCGGATGACGTCGGCAGCAGAGCCCTGGATCGGCGCGTTGATCGCCGCCCGTTCGTTGAAGGCGCGCACCGAAGGGTTGGAGGAGCGGATTTCGGGATAGTTGATGCGGCGGCCGAAGATCGTTTCGACATAACCCTTGTCGCGGGCCATCGCCTTGCGGCTTTCCATATAGTCGCGGATGCCGGGGAAGCGCTCGAAATATTTCTTGATGTAGTCGCCGGCTTCCGAGCGCTCGATCGAAAGCTGGTTGGCGAGGCCGAAGGCGGAGATGCCGTAGATGATGCCGAAATTGATCGCCTTGGCGCGGCGGCGCACCTCACCCGGCATGCCTTCGACCGGCACGCCGAACATTTCCGAGGCCGTCATGGCGTGAATGTCGACGCCATCCTCGAAGGCCTTGGTCAGCTGCGGGATCTCGGCCACATGGGCGAGCACCCGCAGTTCGATCTGGCTGTAGTCGGCGGAGATCAGCTTGTGACCCGGCGTCGAGATGAAGGCGGTGCGGATCCTGCGGCCCTCTGCGGTGCGCACCGGAATGTTCTGCAGGTTCGGTTCGGACGAGGACAGGCGCCCCGTGGTCGTCGAAGCCAGCGAATAGGAGGTGTGGACCCGCCTGGTTTCCGGATGGACATAGCCCGGAAGCGCGTCGGTATAGGTGGATTTCAGCTTGGTGAGCTGGCGCCAGTCGACGATCTTGCGCGGCAGCTCGAAACCGGCGGCGGCGAGGTCCTCGAGCACTGAGGCGGAGGTCGACCATTGTCCGGTCTTCGTCTTGCTGCCGCCGGCAAGTCCCATCTTGCCGAACAGGATGTCGCCCAGCTGCTTCGGCGAACCGATGTTGAAACGCTCGCCGGCGAGCTGGTAGATCTCGTCTTCCAGGCGCGCCGCACCCTGAGCCAGTTCGCCTGACAGCCGCGACAGGATCTGCCGGTCGACGGTGATGCCGCGCGCTTCCATACGCGCCAGCACCGGCAGCAGCGGCCGCTCCAGCCGCTCGTAGACGCTGGTCAGCCCCGTCGCCGCCAGCCGCGGCTTCAACACCAGCCACAGGCGCAGCGTCACGTCGGCGTCTTCAGCGGCATAATGGGTGGCGCGGTCGATATCGACCAGATCGAAGGTGACGTTCGCCTTGCCGCTGCCCGCCACATCCTTGTAGGGGATCGGCGTATGGCCGAGGAATTTTTCCGAGAGCGGATCCATGCCGTGAGCGCCGGTGCCGGCGTCGAGCACATACGAGATCAGCATCGTGTCGTCGAAACTCTTCGTCTCGATGCCGTAGCGCTTCATCAAGAGGTAGTCGTATTTCAGGTTCTGGGCGATCTTGAGGACCGATTCGTCCTCCAGCAATGCCTTCAGCCGCGGCAAGGCGTCACCCATGGGAATCTGGTTGTCGGCCAGGCCGCCGCCGAGCAGATCGCCGACGCCGTTCTTGTGGGCAAGCGGCACATAGGCGGCGCGAATCTTCGTTCCAGTGGGATCGCTGACATTGTCGGCGATCGCCATCGCAAAACCGACAAGCTCGGCCTGCATCGCATCCAGCGACGTGGTCTCGGTATCGAAAGCCACGAGGCCGGTGTCGCGCGCATCGGCGATCCATCGGTCGAGCGCCGCCAGATCGCGGATCGTCTCATAGGTCGAATGATCGAAAGGCAGCGCCGCAAAAGCCTTGGCCCGCGCTTTGGCTAGATCCGCCGGCGAAAAAGCGCCTTCGACACCGCTCTTTGCCTTCGCGCGCGGCGGCACGGGCACCGATTCGCCCGAAACGTCGGGGATGCCGCCGGCAACGGGCTCCGGCTCGGCCGCATCGAGATCGGGACCATGGGCCGCCTTACCCCATTCGATAGGGACGACCGCCGGTTCGATGGCGCTCGCATCGCAATCGCAGACTTCGGCGACGCGTCGGGTCAGCGACGTGAATTCCATCGTCTTCAGGAAGCCGATGAGCTTCGGGCCGTTCTGCGGTTCCAGCACCAGCGCGTCGAGATCGAGATCAAGCGGCACGTCGGTGCGCAGCCGCACGAGTTCGCGCGAAAGCCGCGCCATCTCGATATTGGCAAGGATCGTCTCGCGGCGTTTGACCTGCTTGATCTCGGTGGCGCGATCGAGCAGCGTGTCGAGATCGCCATATTCCTCAAGGAGCTGGGCAGCCGTTTTCGGGCCGATGCCGGGAATGCCGGGAACATTGTCGACGGAGTCACCGGTCATCGCCTGCAGGTCGATCATCTTTTCCGGCGGCACGCCCCATTTCTCGACGACATCGGGAATGCCGATCTGCTTGTCCTTCATGCTGTCGTACATGTGGACATTTGAGGTGACGAGCTGCATCAGATCCTTGTCGGAGGAAACGATGGTGACATCGGCGCCCGCCGCCTCGGCCTGGCGGGCGTAGGTGGCGATGATATCGTCGGCCTCGAAGCCTTCGGTCTCGATGCAGGGCAGGTTGAAGGCGCGGGTCGCCTCTCTTATCAGGCCGAATTGCGGGATGAGCTCTTCCGGCGGGGCCGAGCGGTTCGCCTTGTAGGCGTCATAGAGATCCTTACGAAAGGTCTTGGCGGAATAGTCGAAAATGACGGCAAGATGGGTCGGCGTTACGCCGACATCGGTGTTGCGCGCATCCCTCAAGAGCTTCCACAGCATGTTGCAGAAACCGGAAACGGCGCCGACCGGCAGACCGTCGGTCTTGCGTGTCAGCGGCGGCAATGCGTGAAACGCCCGGAAGATGAAGCCGGAACCGTCGACTAGGAAGAGATGATCGCCTTTTTTCATGCGTGCATGGATAGCGCGGGCAGGAAACCAGGTCCATATAAAGTTCGGTGCACCAGGAGCGGAACGGATTTCCGCTCACCAAACTGTTACCAATTTGTAACGTACCGTGACCCTTGAAAAACCACATTCGTAGCCACAAATCCATGTCACCGGCGCTTGATCGCGTCGCGGGTCTGATTACCGGCTTGTCCCCCGCCGCATCAGGCTTGGACAAAGGCCTTATCCCCCTCTCCGGGCCTTTGTCCCCATTTTAAAGTCGCCATGGCCAACCTCCAGGTCATGGCGACTTTTATTTTCCAGGTCCGCGCAGTTCCGGCTTACATTTTTTGCAGCATCCTCTGCGATTTGCTGCATTGTCTCCGGCACGGTTTTGAGCCTAACTTGCAATCATGGGATTTAACCGCATGGATTCGGGAGCTTACCTTGCCAGCCAGCTGGCGAAGGGTTTTGCCCGCTCGCTGCACCAGCGCGCGGTAGGGCTCGGTTTCTCTCCCGGCCAGTTTCCCATCCTGCTGGAACTCTGGGCCGAGGATGGGCTGACCCAGAAACAGCTTCTCGACCGAGTTGCTATCGAGCAGGCGACCATGGCCAATACGCTTTCGCGCATGGTCCGCGACGGGCTGATCGAACGCCGGCCGCATCCGTCCGACAAGCGGGCGCAGCTGATTTTCCTGACGCCGAAGGCCCGTGCCATGGAGGCTGAGGCGATCGAGACCGCGCGTGAGGCGGACCTGGCGCTGTTCAAAGGCTTTCGCGGATTCGAGCGCGAGCTGACGCTCGAATATATCCGCCGGCTGCTGGAAAACGCCAAGGCGCTCTGACCGGGACTACTCGCAGGCAAGACGCGTAGGTCGCCGCCACGGTGTTGACAGCGCGTCGGAGTCGGCCGTCGAGGACAGAAGACTTTTGCGGGCGGCGAGCTTGATGCTCGGCTCGATATCCGGCTTGCCGAGCAAAAAGCCCTGTACCTGGGCGCAGCCTTCTTCGACGACGATCTGGCGCTGCGTCTCGGTTTCGACGCCCTCCGTTACGACAGGCATGCCGAGGCTGTGGCCGAGACCGATGATTGCGCGCACGATCGAACGTGACGCAGCGTCATGTTCCAGCATGCCGGTGAAGCTGCGGTCGACCTTGATCTTGTCGAACGGGAAGGTTCGCAGGTTGGAAAGCGAGGAAAAACCGGTGCCGAAGTCGTCCATGACGATGTGAACACCCAGACTGCGCAGGCGCTGCAGCGTGGCCATCACCCGATCGCGGTCACGGATGAGAGCGGCTTCGGTGATTTCGATTTCCAGCCGGTCGGGCGCGAGCCCCGTTTCCTCGAGGATTGCCTCGATCCGCTCGCAAAGGTTCGGCAGCATGAACTGCACCGGCGAGACATTGACGGCGATCGTCAGCGGATGCGGCCAGCGCGCAGCCTCTGTACAGGCCTCGCGCAGCACCCATTCGCCGAGCTGGACGATCGATCCGCTTTCCTCGGCGATTGGAATGAAGACATCCGGCTCGCTGATGCCGTGCCCCGGCCGGTTCCAGCGCATCAAGGCCTCATAACCGCTGACCTCGCCGCTAAGCGCACCGTAAATCGGCTGATAGCAGACATGGATCTGATTGCGGGTGATGGCGTGGCGCAGTTCGCTTTCGATTTGGCGGCGGGCTCGCGTGGCCTCGTCCATTTCCGCATCGAAGAAACAGGCCTTTCCGCGGCCGCCGTGTTTGACCCGATAGAGTGCGATATCGGCATTGTTGCAGATCTCGTCGACATCACGTCCGTCGGCCGGGTAAAGGGCGATGCCAAGGCTGACGCCGACGGCGGTGGGGTCGCGCGCCGTATCCATCTCGGCGGCGAATTCGTCGAGGATCGCGGCTGCGAGCTTCTGTGCGGCCGCCGGTTGCTGTCCGGCGGGCTGGATGATGGCAAATTCATCGCCACCGAGACGGGCGATCGTATCGCTTTCATCAGCGACGCGACGGAGAATCGAGGCGACCTTGCGGAGAATTCGGTCGCCCTCGGCATGGCCGAAAATATCGTTGACGCTCTTGAACCGATCGAGATCGATGTAGAAGAGAGCCACCTTGCTGCTCTTTCGTTCGGCCATCTGCAGCGCCTGGCGGATGCGCGTATCGAACAACGACCGGTTGGGAAGATCGGTCAGAACATCGTGGTGGGCGAGATGTTCTATCATCTCTTCGGCCTGCCTGCGCTCCGTCAGATCGCGCACCGCCAGCACGTCACAATTGTGACCGCGATAGACGATCCGGCTCGTATTCACTTCGACGGCGATCTCCTTGCCGCTGCTGGTGCTGAGCAAGGTCTCGCCGGGCCTGTTCTGCCCCTGGATGACGGTCAAGGCAGCGGACGCCGCCTTGCCGGCAAGATCGGCAAGCTTCCAGCCGGAAAGAGCCTGGAAGCGTTCATTGGCATCGATGATCCTGCCATCGCGCAGGATCAGCAATCCTTCCTGTGAGGCATTGGCGAGCCCTCTCAGATCCGTCAGATGGCTTTCGATAAAGACCACCGCGATAGCGGTCAGAATGAGAGCGGTCGCCGCTACCACCACGATCGCCGCCAGCAGACTGGTATCGAGCACCATCGCCGGAACCTCTTTGCCGGGATCCGGCACGAGCGTGATGCTTGCCATCGAAATGAAGTGGAGAGCGCAGATTGCAAGGACGAAGGTGACGGACGAGGTGAGGAGCCGCCTCGGGCCCCTCCACCGGAAGAAGGCGTGGAAGGCAGCGCTCGACAGCAGCGCCCCCGCCAGAACCGCACTCAGCGTCATGTAGGGATCATAGACGATTACCGCCTGTGTCTCGATCGCCTGCATACCGGTCAGGTGCATCGAGGCGATGCCGAGCGCCATCAGGACGCCGCCGCGGATGCGCGAAAACCTGCCGCGGCTCTCCGAAGCGACGACGATCGCCGCCCACGAACCGGCAACCGACAGGAGGAAGGAAAGCGCCGTCAGCCCCAGTTGGTAGCTGATCGGCATGCCGCCGTCATAGGCCAGCATCGCGATGAAGTGCGTTGCCCATACGCCGGTGCCGAAGGCGAAAGCCGAGGCGCCGATCCAGAGCTTGCGGCGCCCGGCATCGCATTCTTGAGCGCGCGAAAGCGGCAGCATTGCTGCCATCGCGCCGACCAGACAAACCGCGGCGGCCGCAAGTACCAGCCGCCAATCATGATCGTCCCGAATACATGTAATGACCGAAAACATCCGTCCCCCCGAACAGCTGAATTCAGTCAGATTATTTAGGTTGTACTAAATAACTGTAAATTGAATTAGAAGCTTCTTCTATATTAACCGGCAATCTTCTTGCACCCCGATCCGGATATGGCCGCGTTCGCGCCGCCCATTTTGCTTTTCCGCCTCGCCTGCCTTCCTCGTTTGGTCTATCGTCCGGCCAAATTTCAAAAAGGAGTCGACAATGGCGGATCTACAACAGGTGCTTGCGCGCGCGGATCACAACCTTTCCTCAAGCCTCGAAAAGCTGTTCGAGCTTCTGCGCATCCAGTCGATTTCCACCGATCCCGTCTACAAGGCCGAATGCCGAAAGGCAGCCGAATGGCTGGTCGCCTATCTCGAAGGCCTTGGCTTTACCGCCTCGGTGCGTGACACTCCGGGCCATCCGATGGTGGTCGCCCACCATGGCGGCGCTTCCGCCGACGCGCCGCATGTGCTTTTCTACGGCCATTATGACGTGCAGCCGGTCGACCCGATCGAGCTCTGGGAAAACGATCCCTTCGAGCCATCGATCAAGGATGTCGGCGATGGCCGCAAGATCCTGACCGGGCGCGGCACCTCCGACGACAAGGGCCAGTTGATGACCTTCGTCGAAGCCTGCCGCGCCTATAAGGAGATCAACGGCGCACTTCCCTGCCGCATCACCATTCTGTTCGAGGGTGAGGAGGAATCGGGCTCACCGTCCTTGAAGCCTTTCCTCGAAGCAAACGCCTCCGAACTCAAGGCCGATTATGCGCTTGTCTGCGATACCGGCATGTGGGACCGCGATACGCCGGCAATCGCCGCGGCACTGCGCGGCCTCGTCGGCGAGGAGGTGGTCGTGACGGCCGCCGACCGCGACCTGCATTCCGGCCTCTTCGGCGGTGCTGCGGCCAATCCGATCCATATTCTCGTCGAGGCGCTTGCCGGCCTGCATGACGAGACGGGCCGCATCACGCTCGACGGTTTCTACGACGGCGTCGAGGAAACGCCCGACAACATCAAGGCGTCATGGGAGACGCTCGGCAAGACGGCCGAGAGCTTCCTCGGTGAAGTCGGCCTTTCCATTCCCTCCGGCGAAAAGGGCCGGTCGGTGCTGGAACTCACCTGGGCAAGGCCGACGGCCGAAGTCAACGGCATCTGGGGCGGATATACCGGCGAAGGCTTCAAGACGGTCATCGCCGCCAAGGCCTCGGCAAAGGTTTCGTTCCGGCTCGTCGGTACCCAGGATCCGGCTGCTATCCGCGAAGCTTTCCGCAGCTATGTCAGGTCGAAAATTCCGGCCGACTGCTCGGTGGAATTCCATCCGCATGGCGGCTCGCCGGCGATTCGTCTCTCCTATGATTCGCCTGTTCTGACCAAGGCGAAGATGGCGCTTTCCGACGAATGGCCGAAACCTGCCATCGTCATCGGCATGGGCGGCTCGATCCCGATCGTCGGCGATTTCCAGAAGATGCTCGGCATGGAATCACTGCTCGTCGGTTTCGGTCTCAGCGACGACCGCATCCATTCGCCGAACGAGAAATACGAGCTTGTTTCCTATCACAAGGGCATCCGCTCCTGGGTGCGTATCCTTCAGGCACTGGCCGTCTGAAGGGCAATGGCGTGCCTGACCAGGAAAACAAAAACAAAAGGCCGGTCGCCCGGCCTTTCGTCATCCGCTCGGCTCGGTGCCAGTTCATCCGTGGTCAAGGAGCAAGCAGGTATTGACGCCAGATTGCAGCCGCAAGGTTAACAGAGCGTTAACGCTTCGAACGCAACCGATTTCCGGGACGAGCATGAGAGCACAAATCTCCCCCCGTTCAAGCTACGTTCATCGCGCTCAATCTATAAAGCATTGAAAGACAAGCGAATGATGACGCCCTAACAAATGCCGGCGATCGCTCTATCTTTTGTTCCAGATGGCATATGCCAAGGAAACGCAGCCGAGTGCTGCCTGAAAACACGCCAACGAGGAGTAAGAAGCGTGAAAAACCTGATCGTCAAGATAGCCGGGGCCGCGCTGCTGTTGCTGGCTCCGGCAATCGCGCAGGCCGCCGAGGGTTACTCGACGGCAAACGTCAATATGCGTGCGGGTCCGAGCACCCGGTATCCCGCCGTCGCCGTCATACCCGCCGGATCATCGGTCGAAATTCGCGGCTGCCTTTCCAACGTCAACTGGTGTGACGTCGAGTTCTATGGCGGCCGCGGCTGGGTCTCGGGCCAGTACGTGCAGGCAGTCTACCAGCAACGCCGCGTCTATGTCGGGCCGGAATATTATCGCCCGCTGGGCATTCCAATGGTCACCTTCAGCGTCGGCAATTATTGGGACCGTTACTACCGCCATCGCGATTTCTATCGCGAGCGCGACCGCTGGAGCCGCGGCCCCGACTATTATTACCGCAACCGCGACGGCGATTATTACCGCAACCGCGACGGCGATTATTACCGTGACCGCGATCGCGGTTATTATTCCCGCGACCGCGACTACCGGGAACGCAACCGGGACTGGCGCGACGATGATCGCAGAGAGGAAGTCCGCCGGCCCGAGCGTCGGAAAACCGACACGGATTTCCGTGACCTGCCGCAGTTCAGAGGTGGTAAGGCCGACACCCACAATCGTCCGGATCCAAGGGCTTCGCCTTTCGTCTGCCGTCCGGGCGATCCCGCCTGCGACTGAAACATTGAGGGCGGCAGCGATGCCGCCCTTTCTGCGTCACGGGGTGCTCTTGCGAAAATGGAGCTAAGAAAGAGCCCGGCGCTCCTTGGGGGGATGCACCGGGCCTGATGTCGATCGGCGCGCGTTGAGGGGAGACGGCCGATCAATCGCGGGACGTGAGGGGCTGTCCCGCTTCCCCATAAACAATCGTCGAGCCTATTGGTTCCGCTCGCCGCATAATTCCTTAAACCGGAAATCCTGTTTGCTCGGCCGGCGCAACGCGTCCCTATCTCTCTGGTCATGACCATGCGGCTTCGACAATGCGCCGGGCGCTTGTCGGCCTTTAACACCCCGTTAAATCGCCGCAATTACAGTTCACTCGGATGATCGCGTCGCCCGCTGCATAGTTCCTTAAATCGAAACCAGTTTAAGGAAAAAATTATGCAGCACTTCAAAGTGCTACAGCGTCCTTCGCGCGTCTAAAGACACGCCCGGCGCTGTAATAGGGGCGCCGTTATGCGAAGTGGGCTTCGCGATCGAACAGGGGATGCGACCGGTCCGCGATGGCAGGCAGAGGCAAATCAGGCGACAGAATCGAACCGTCCTTCAGCGGCCGCCCGGCCCGCGAAGATGATGAATTTTCGCTCGACGCCGATGACCGCGTCATCGGAAGTGGATCCGTGCGCCGCGGCGGCTCCAAGCCGCCGCCGCAGCGTGCCGCCCGCCAGCGGCGGCGCGAGCCGCGGGAGCGTGAGGGCGGCGGCCTTTTCGGCTTCTTGCGCCGCGTGGTCTATTGGTGCGTCGTGCTTTTCATCTGGGCCGGCATCGGCATTGCCGGGCTCGTCCTCTACTACGGCTCGCGCATGCCGAGCGCCAGCACATGGGCGATTCCCGAGCGGCCGCCGAACGTCAAGATCACCGCCGTCGACGGCAGCGTCATTGCCAATCGCGGCGCCACCGGCGGCGAGGCGCTGTCGCTGGAAAACATGTCGCCCTATATTCCGGAGGCCGTCATCGCGATCGAGGACCGGCGCTTCTATTCGCATTTCGGCGTCGATCCGCTCGGCCTCGGCCGGGCGATCGTCACCAACTTCACGGCCGGCCACATGGTGCAGGGCGGCTCGACGCTGACCCAGCAGCTTGCCAAGAACCTCTTCCTCTCTCCCGAGAGAACACTGGAGCGCAAGGTGCAGGAGGTTCTGCTCGCGCTGTGGCTGGAGCAGAAATATACCAAGGACCAGATCCTTGCGATGTATCTCAACCGGGTGTTCTTCGGATCGAACGCCTATGGCGTCGAGGCAGCGTCGAGGCGCTATTTCAACAAATCGGCGCGGGATGTGAACCTCGGCGAGGCAGCAGTGCTGGCAGGCCTGCTCAAGGCGCCGTCGCGGCTTTCGCCGGCCCGCGACGCGGAAGCGGCGAATGCGCGCGCCCAGCTCGTGCTCGCGGCCATGCGCGAGCAGGGTTTCATCACCGATTCCGAGGTCAAGACAGCAATGTCGCAGACCCCGGCTTCGGCCAAGAGCTACTGGTCGGGCGCCGGGCATTACGTCGCCGACATGGTCATGGACGAGCTGCCGGGCCTGATCGGCGACGTCAAGGAAGACATCATCGTCGATACGACGATCGACAAATCGCTGGAGAAGAAGGCTGAGCAGTCGCTGGTCGACGTGCTCGACAAGGAGGGCGGCAAGCTCGACGCCTCGCAGGCGGCCCTGGTTTCGATCGACGGCACCGGGGCGATCCGGGCACTCGTCGGCGGCAGAGACTATGCGACGAGCCAGTTCAACCGCGCCGTCAAGGCCAAGCGTCAACCGGGATCTTCGTTCAAGCCCTTCGTCTATACCGCGGCGCTGGAAAAAGGGCTGACGCCTTTTTCGGTGTTCAACGACGCGCCGATCCGCATCGGCGACTGGACGCCGGAGAATTACGAAAAGAAATACAATGGCGAAGTGACGCTGGCGACCGCGCTCGCCAAGTCGCTGAACACGGTGGCCGCGCAGCTGGTGATGTATGACGGGCCGGATCAGGTGATCAAGCTCGCCCACCGGCTCGGGATCGAAAGCGAGCTGCAGCCGAACGCCTCGATTGCGCTCGGGACGTCCGAAGTGTCGTTGATGGAATTGACCGCCTCCTATGCCGCCTTCATGAACGGCGGCTACAAGGCGACGCCGCACGTCATCCGCCGGGTGACGACCGCCGAGGGCAAGGTTCTCTACGAAAATACTTATGACAGTCCGCCGCGCGTGCTTTCCGAGCAGATCGCCGCGCAAATGGATACGATGATGATGGGCGTCATCGAGAACGGCACCGGCAAGAGTGCTAAGATTCCCGGCTGGCAGGCGGCGGGCAAGACCGGCACGACGCAGAATTCGCGCGACGCGCTGTTCGTCGGCTTCACCAGCAATCTCACGACAGGCGTCTGGTTCGGCAATGACGACGGCAAACCAATGAAAAAGGTGACCGGCGGCGGTCTTCCTGCCAAGGCCTGGAAGGAATTCATGATCGCCGCCCACAAGGGTCTTTCGCCGGCACCGCTCTTCGGTAACGGCCAGCTGATCGACAATCCGAACAGCGGTCAGCCGATGGCGCAGGCAACGCCCGACGGCGGGCAGCCGGTCACGGCCGAAGTGCCGCCGCCAACGACGATCGGCGGCATCATTTCCGGCGTCTTCGGCGGCGGCGAGAATGCCGAGCGTTATCCGCAGGCGCCTGTCCGGCAACCGCGGGCAAGCCCCGGAAACGGCCCTGTTCCTCCTGCAGACGTTGCCGAAGGCGGCGGTTCAAGCTACGACGGCATCGTGCCGCCCGGCGATGTCGGTGGGCCGCAGACGACCTCGTCGGTGCAGCCTCGGCGCACGACTCTGCTCGATCTGATCATGGGTCAATGAGATTCCGTGCTGCATGCCCGGCGCAAGCCACATTTCCTAGAAATCGCACGCTTCCGGGGGATCGGGCGGCCTCTTTCCCGGCTGCTGCGAAAATTGAAGGCAACACATTCGTTTTGCTGGATTCCGGGCTATTTCCCGCCTTGCAGTCCAGAAAACCGCTCCTTATATACGCCGCATCACCGCAATCACGATTGCGTAATCTCAAATAGACCCATCCCGTAAGGGGCTGTCAGGGAAATGCCTTCTGGGGGTTCCGACAGCTTGCTTCAAGGAGAGAATGACATGGCAAAAGTAATTGGTATCGACCTTGGAACGACGAATTCCTGCGTCGCAGTCATGGACGGCAAGGACGCAAAGGTCATCGAGAATGCGGAAGGTGCGCGCACGACCCCTTCCATGGTGGCCTTTTCCGACGATGGCGAGCGCCTCGTCGGCCAGCCGGCCAAGCGCCAGGCGGTCACCAACCCGACGAACACGCTCTTTGCGGTCAAGCGCCTGATCGGCCGCCGCTACGAAGACCCGACCGTCGAGAAGGACAAGCATCTCGTTCCCTTCAGCATCGTCAAGGGCGACAATGGCGACGCCTGGGTCGAAGCCAATGGCAAGGGCTACTCGCCCGCACAGATTTCCGCGATGATCCTTCAGAAGATGAAGGAAACCGCCGAATCCTATCTCGGTGAAAAGGTCGAGAAAGCCGTCATCACTGTTCCCGCCTACTTCAACGACGCGCAGCGCCAGGCAACCAAGGATGCCGGCAGGATCGCCGGTCTCGAAGTGCTGCGCATCATCAACGAGCCGACCGCTGCCGCTCTCGCCTACGGCCTTGACAAGAAGGACGGCAAGACGATCGCCGTCTACGACCTTGGCGGCGGCACCTTCGATATTTCGATCCTCGAGATCGGCGACGGCGTCTTCGAAGTGAAGTCCACCAACGGCGATACCTTCCTCGGCGGTGAAGACTTCGACATGCGCCTCGTCGAATATCTCGTTGCCGAATTCAAGAAGGACAACGGCATCGACCTGAAGAACGACAAGCTTGCCCTGCAGCGCCTCAAGGAAGCTGCCGAAAAGGCGAAGATCGAACTGTCGTCCTCGCAGCAGACCGAAATCAACCTGCCGTTCATCACGGCTGACGCCTCCGGTCCGAAGCACCTGACGCTGAAGCTGACCCGCGCCAAGCTCGAGAGCCTGGTCGACGATCTCGTCCAGCGCACGATCGCTCCGTGCAAAGCGGCTCTCAAGGATGCCGGCGTCACCGCTGCCGAAATCGACGAAGTGGTTCTCGTCGGCGGCATGAGCCGCATGCCGAAGGTGCAGGAAGTCGTCAAGCAGCTGTTCGGCAAGGAGCCGCACAAGGGCGTCAATCCGGATGAAGTGGTTGCGCTCGGCGCCGCCATCCAGGCCGGCGTTCTGCAGGGCGACGTCAAGGACGTCCTGCTGCTCGACGTCACCCCGTTGTCGCTCGGCATTGAGACACTCGGCGGCGTCTTCACCCGTCTGATCGAACGCAACACGACAATCCCGACCAAGAAGAGCCAGACCTTCTCGACCGCCGAAGACAACCAGCAGGCCGTCACCATCCGCGTTTCACAGGGCGAACGCGAAATGGCTGCCGACAACAAGCTGCTCGGCCAGTTCGACCTCGTCGGCCTGCCGCCGTCGCCGCGCGGCGTGCCGCAGATCGAAGTCACCTTTGACATCGACGCCAACGGCATCGTGCAGGTTTCGGCCAAGGACAAGGGCACCGGCAAGGAACAGCAGATCCGCATCCAGGCTTCCGGCGGCCTCTCCGACGCCGACATCGAAAAGATGGTGAAGGATGCCGAATCCCACGCTGCCGAAGACAAGAAGCGCCGCGAGACCGTGGAAGCCAAGAACCAGGCCGAGAGCCTGATCCACTCGACGGAAAAGTCGCTGAAGGATTACGGCGACAAGGTCTCCGAAGCCGACCGCACCGCCATCTCGGATGCGATCGCCGCGCTGAAGTCCTCGACCGAGGCAACCGAAGCCGACGCCGAAGACATCAAGGCCAAGACCCAGACGCTGATGGAAGTTTCCATGAAGCTCGGCCAGGCGATCTATGAAGCACAGCAGGCCGAAGGCGGCGCTGCTGCCGATACCTCCGCGGAAGGCGGCGACAATGTCGTCGACGCCGACTACGAGGAAATCAAGGACGACGACCGCAAGAAGTCCGCGTAATCCGCGGCGGCGTGGTTATGCTTCAACACCTGATCCGGCTGCTCACCATGGCAGCCGGAAATCCATTTCCGGGGTTTAATCCTTAATGGCAAAAGCGGACTTTTACGAAACTCTGGGTGTAGCCAAATCGGCGGACGAGAAAGAGCTGAAGAGCGCCTTCCGAAAGCTGGCGATGAAATATCATCCGGACAAGAACCCGGATGACAAGGAAGCCGAACGGAAGTTCAAGGAAATCAACGAAGCCTATGAAATGCTCAAGGACCCGCAGAAGCGGGCAGCCTATGATCGTTATGGCCACGCAGCCTTTGAGCATGGCGGCATGGGCGGCGGTGGCGGCGGCTTTGCCGGCGGCGGCTTCTCCGACATCTTCGAGGATATTTTCGGCGAGATGATGGGCGGCGGACGGGCGCGCCAGCGCTCGTCGGGAGGCCGCGAACGCGGCGCCGATCTTCGCTACAATATGGAAATAACGCTGGAAGAGGCTTTCTCGGGCAAGACGGCGCAGATCCGCGTTCCCACCTCCATCACCTGCGACGTCTGTTCGGGTTCAGGCGCCAAGCCCGGCACGCAACCGAAGAACTGCGGCACCTGCCAGGGCACGGGCCGCGTGCGCGCGGCGCAGGGTTTCTTCTCGATCGAGCGGACCTGCCCGACCTGCCACGGCCGTGGCCAGATCATTCCCGATCCGTGTCCGAAGTGCCACGGCCAGGGCCGGGTGACGGAAGAGCGGTCACTCTCGGTCAATATTCCCGCCGGCATCGAGGACGGCACGCGCATCCGCCTACAGGGCGAGGGCGAAGCCGGGGCTCGCGGCGGACCGGCCGGCGATCTTTATATCTTCCTGTCGGTGAAGCCGCATGAATTCTACCAGCGTGACGGAGCCGACCTCTATTGCGCCGTGCCGATCTCGATGACGACGGCTGCTCTCGGCGGAACCTTCGACGTAGCGACACTCGACGGCACCAAATCGCGGGTGAGCGTGCCTGAGGGCACGCAGGCCGGCAAACAGTTCCGTCTCAAGGGCAAGGGCATGCCGGTGCTGCGTTCGGCGCAGACGGGCGACCTTTATATCCAGATCCAGATCGAGACACCGCAAAAGCTCACCAAGCGTCAGCGCGAACTGCTGCAGGAATTCGAGCAGATTTCTTCCAAGGAGAACAATCCGGAATCGACGGGTTTCTTTGCCCGGATGAAGGAATTCTTCGAAGGCTGAGCCGTCGATCGATAGGCAGTCGCGAAAGCCGGGGACGAAAACGTCTCCGGCTTTTTTTGCACCCGCAAATCCTGATTTGGGACATGGGCAGTTCATGCCAGGCGATCTGTTCCAGATCTGCCGCGCAATCTGTTCCAGATCGACACGGTGCCCGCTCGGAACAGGAACTTGCGTTAACGCAGCCCGATGACGCCGCTTGCAAGTTTTTAAAATGACTCCAATCTCTGCTGTCAGCGGATGACCCAGGAGCTCGGAATCGATGTCAGGGGGGTGATGCGCAGTTTCAGAGCGACAGAGCGTTTCCCGCGCGTCCAATTGGACGCAGGCGCTCTAACGGGGACCACGAAGCAAGAGTATCCATCATGGCGCCAGCCTTTTCCTCTCAGTCCGAAGATGTCGACGTTCTCGCCGGCGCCATTTACACATGGTGTGCCGAGCGCAATATCAAGCTTCGCAGCCAGCAGGGCCTTTCCATCGCCAGTATCGCGATCGACCTCTACCACGCCGGCCACCAGACGCAGGACGACCTGCTAACGGCGTTGCATGGGTGCGAGATTCACTGATTCACCAACGCGTCGCGAAATGCGTCTACCGCTGGGGACAGGCAGCCCCCCGACATCGCTCGGAGGTCATCCCTGTCTGGAGAAGTCTTGCTTCTCCCGAAGGTCAGCTAACCGCTTCAGCGGAGTCAGGCGGCGCTATCGACCGCTTCGCCGCTCATCAGTGTAAGGATTGTCTTGACCGCTTCCTTGCCTGCCGCCGAATTCAGCTTGTCGTAGCTCAGCGCAAGGGCATAGGCATCAGGGCTGAGTTCGATACGGCCGCTGAATTCCGATATATCGGTCCCCTCGAAGAGGGCGGCGATCTCGACGCCGAGAAAAACCGCGATCTGATGCAGCTTGCTGGCTGAAACCCGGTTCGTTCCCTTTTCATATTTCTGGATCTGCTGGAAAGTCAGTCCGAGTGCTTCACCGAGCTCGAGCTGGGAAACACGACGAATGGCGCGAAGCTGTCTGATGTTGCGACCAACGATGATATCGACCGGATCTGGCACTTCACCACTCTCTTATACATGAACCTTTTGTTCACCATATCGTTTTCCCGAGATAAGGCAATCCTGTAGTTGCAAAATTCAACCGGCTTTTTGCAGGCGTCACGTTACGTCAGCAAACGCCGAGAAATGCCGCAGAAGCCCTGTCATCCAGGTGATCGGAGCGCGACGACGACGGCTGTCGTCGGTAAGGACGGCCAATCTCGACGCCTCGGATTCGGTTGTATTTTTCGCGGGTTCGAGAAAACCGTACCGAAAAGTTCCGGAATTGACCGTGTTTACGATGCTCCCCGTCAAGTGGGCGCGATCCGCGCGCGAAGCTGCGCGCTTGCCATCTGCGCCGCTTCGGCTTAGCTGTCACGCTTCACGGACCCGGATACGCAATGCCGCATAAGGTTTCTCTCTCCCGTCTGAAGCTGACGGACTTCCGCAATTATGCGGCCGCGAGCCTTAGCCTCGATGGTCGGCACGCCGTGCTGACCGGAGACAATGGCGCCGGCAAGACCAATCTCATGGAGGCGGTCTCGCTGCTTTCGCCCGGCCGCGGCCTGCGCCGAGCCGCCTATGGCGACATTACCCGCGTCGGCGCGGCCGGCGGCTTTTCGATCTTCGCGGCGCTGGATGGCATGGAGGGCGAGGTCGAGATCGGAACCGGCATAGAAGCGGGTGAGGAGACCACAGCCCGCCGGCTTCGCATCAACGGCACCCCGGCAAAAACCGCCGACGAGTTGACCGATCACCTGCGTCTTCTCTGGCTGACACCGGCGATGGACGGGCTCTTCACCGGCGCCTCCTCCGACCGCCGGCGCTTTCTCGACCGGCTGGTGCTGTCGCTCGATCCGGCCCACGGCCGCCGCGCCAGCGATTTCGAGCGTGCCATGCGCAGCCGCAACAAACTGCTGGACGAGAGCCGCTTCGACCCTTCCTGGCTTGCGGGTATCGAAGAACAGATGGCAAGCCTCGGTATCGCCATGGCGCTCGCCCGCCAGGAAATGCTCGGCCTTTTGAGCCGGCTGATCGAGGAAACACTGGAGAGCTCGCCTTTCCCCTCGGCCTCACTGCAGCTCTCGGGCTTCATGGACGGCCAGTTCTCGCGCCCATCGGTCGACCTCGAGGACGACTACGCGGAGATGCTGGCCGAGAGCCGCTACCGCGATGCCGGCGCGGGGCGCACGCTGGAGGGACCGCACCGGGCTGACCTCATCGTCCACCACCGCGAAAAGGCGATGGAGGCGGCGCGTTGTTCCACCGGCGAGCAGAAAGCGCTGCTTGTCGGCCTGGTGCTTGCCCATGCACGACTCGTCGGCAATCTTACCGCCCATGCGCCGATCCTGCTGCTCGACGAAATCGCCGCGCATCTCGACGAGAACAGGCGCGCCGCGTTGTTCGACCTCATCGACGGACTGGGCGGTCAGGCCTTCATGACCGGAACGGATCGGGGAATGTTCTCGGCCCTCGGCGACAGGGCGCAGTTCTTTACGGTTGCGGACGGAAGGGTGTTCGGATGAGGGAGACAGCTTTTCCCGATGTCGCTTTTCCCGATGTCGGGGGCCATGCTACCATCGCCGCCATGGAACCTCTCAGCCCCGATGAAATCGCCCGGTATCAACGCCATATCCTGCTCCCCGAAATCGGCGGCGCAGGCCAGCAGAAACTCAAGGCCGCCCGCGTGCTGGTGATCGGCGCCGGCGGGCTCGGTGCGCCGATTCTGCAATATCTCGCCGCCGCCGGTATCGGCACGCTCGGCATCGTCGACGACGACCGGGTGTCGCTGTCCAATCTGCAGCGCCAGGTGATCCATGATTCCGGCACGATCGGCGAGCGGAAAACCGAAAGCGCCGCCTTGGCCATTGCCAGGCTCAACCCGCATGTGCGGCTCATCCGCTTCGAGGAACGCTTTTCTCGCGAGACTGCCCGGCGTCAATTGTCCGGCTTCGATCTCCTGATCGACGGCTCCGACAATTTCGATACGCGTTATGCCGCGGCCGATGCGGCGGAGGAAGCACGTATCCCACTCGTCACCGGAGCCGTCGGTCGTTTCGACGGTTCGCTGACGGTGCTAAAACCTTACGCGACGGCCGAGGACGGAGCGCCCAACCCAGGCTACCGCGACCTGTTTCCCGAGGCGCCACCGGCGGGCCTGATCCCCAGCTGCGCCGAAGCCGGCATCATCGGCGCGCTCACCGGCGTCATCGGCACGATGATGGCGATGGAGGCGATCAAGCTCGTCACCGGCGCCGGCGAGCCGCTGATCGGACGGCTGCTGCTTTACGACGCACTCTCGGCCCGGTTCGAAACCGTGCGCTACAAGCGCCGCCGCGCAAGGCAGGCCGGATGACGATTATCCGCCTTGATCGGAGCTTCACGCGCTGGGACGAGCTGCTCGCCCTCATCCTCACGGCCTTCGCTTCGATGAACGGGAGGATCGATCCGCCGTCCTCGGCGCTCAGTCTGACGGCGGAGGCGCTGGCAGCAAAGGCTGAGGCCGAGATCGGCCATGTCGTCATCGACGATGGCAAACTGACCGGCTGCCTGTTTCTGCGGCCGGAGGCCGATTGTCTCTATGTCGGCAAGCTCGCCGTTCTGCCGGCAGCGCAAGGCAAGGGCCTCGGCAGGCGTTTGCTCGCAGTTGCCGAGGAGACGGCTGCAGAACTCGGCTTTGCCGCTTTGCGGCTGGAGACACGCATCGAGCTCACCGACAATCACGCCGTCTTTGCCGCCTGGGGATTTTCCAGAAGCGCCGAAAAGGCCCATCCTGGTTTTGCCAGGACGACCTTCGTCGAGATGCGGAAGATCCTTCCTCGCTGACGCGCATCGACCGAATCCGCTCCCCGAATTAGCTCACCGGCCCGGCAGCACCCGGTTCGGCGGTCTGTGGCCGTCGATGAAGGTGCGGATATTGATGATGACCTTGTCGCCCATGTCGATCCGGCCTTCGATCGTCGCCGAACTCATATGCGGCAGCAGCACGACCTTGCCCTCATTGGCGAGCTTGACGAGCTTCGGATTGACGGCCGGCTCGTTCTCGAACACGTCGAGGCCGGCGCCGGCGATCTTGCCCTCCCTCAGGCATTTGATCAGCTGGGCTTCATCGACGACGTCACCGCGCGCTGTATTGACGAGATAGGCGGTGGGCTGCAGCAGCGCCAGGCGGCGCGCCGAAATCAGGTGAAAGGTTGCCGGTGTCGAGGGGCAGTTGATCGAGACGATGTCGACACGGGCCAGCATCTGGTCGAGGCTTTCCCAATAGGTTGCCTCCAACTCGTCCTCGACGGCTGGATTGACGCGCTTGCGATTGTGATAGTGGATCGAAAGACCAAAAGCCTTGGCGCGGCGGGCCACCGCCGTGCCGATACGCCCCATGCCGACGATGCCGATGCGCTTTCCGTGAATGCGCCGGCCGAGCATCCAGGTGGGAGACCAGCCGGCCCACTCGCCCGGCTTGTCGGTCAGGATCCGCGCCCCTTCGCCGAGTCGCCTCGGAACCGCGAGAATCAGCGCCATTGTCATATCGGCGGTGTCCTCGGTCAGGACGTTCGGCGTGTTGGTGACGGTGATGCCCTTGCGCGCCGCCGCCTCGACGTCGATGTGGTCGGTGCCGTTGGAGAAGCTGGCAATAAGCTTCATCTGCGGCCCCGCCTCTTCGATCAGGGCCGCATCGATGCGATCGGTGACCGTCGGCACCAGCACGTCGGCAGTCCGGACAGCGGCGATAAGCTCGGGAACGGAGCGCGGCGCGTCATCGATGTTCAGCTCGGCATCGAACAGCTCCCGCATTCGGGTTTCGACGGCATCCGGCAGCTTGCGGGTGATATAGACCTTCGGTTTTTTCTTCGCTGTCATGGCTGCCTGCGGTGCCTTGTTCAGAGGTCTTTAACCAAGAGGGGTGATAATTTTCCCGTTCCGGGCAATTTCTACCAGACCCGCACGCGAAGACAAACAAAACTCGTGGTGCAGCCGGGGAATGTCAAAGCCCGGACCGCGTGCAGGCCGGGCTTGCCCGCGAATTCGAGCAAACGGAAGCCTCCATGCGCAGCAAAGTCCTGAAGTCCTGCCTCGCCCTCGCGATCGCTCTGGCCGCATCCATGGGAACCTTAGAATTTGCTCATGCGCAGGCGGCCAAAGGGCCGAGCGGCCTGCCGTTGCCGCGCTTCGTCACATTGAAATCGAAGCGCGTCAACCTGCGCATCGGCCCCGGAACGGATTTCGCCGTATCGTGGATGTATCTGAAATCCGGCCTGCCGGTGGAAATCATCCAGGAATACGACAATTGGCGCCGCATCCGCGATGCCGACGGCACTGAAGGCTGGGTCAATCAGTCGCTGCTGTCAGGCCAGCGCGCGGCGATCGCCGCACCCTGGATGAAGGCGAAGGGCAAGGGCGTCTATGTCAACCTGCGCCGCGAGGCGCAGCCCTCCGCCTCGATCGTCGCCAAGCTGGAACCCGGCGTGATGCTGACGATCGGCGAATGCAACGGCGATTGGTGCCACGCAGAAACCGACGGCGCCGCAGGCTGGGTGGCGCAGTCGGAAATCTGGGGCGCCTATCCCGGCGAGGCCTTCAAATAAGCCCCGCCTGTTTGGCGGCGTCGGAAAGCGAGGTCATCGGGCGTGGGCCGATCTGCTGAATGACAATGCCGGCGGCGAGACAACCGAGCTTGCCGCAATCCTCCAGGGACCTTCCCTGCGTGTAGCCATAGAGGAAGCCGGAGGCAAACAGGTCGCCGGCGCCCGTTGTGTCAACAACTTCCCGAATCCTGATCGCATCGACGTAATAACGCTCGCGGCCCTTCAGGATGACGGCGCCGTTCTCGCTCATCGTCACGGCGGCGATCTTGCAGTCCGCGGCGATCCTGTTCAGCGCCTCTTCGAAATCGTCGGTCTGGTAAAGCGACAGCGCCTCCTGGCGATTGGCAAAGACGATATCGACCTTGCCGGAGCGCATCAGATCGAGGAACTCGCCGCGATATCGGTCGACGCAGAAACTGTCGGACAGTGTCATCGACATTTCCCGGCCGTGTTGATGGGCGATGCGGGCGCAATCGAGAATCGCCTCCTTGGCGCGCGGCGGATCCCACAGATAACCTTCGAAATAGGTGACCTTGGCATTGGCGACGACATCGGCCTCGACATCCTCAGGACCGAGTTCGACGCAGGCGCCGAGATAGGTATTCATCGAACGCTCGCCATCCTCGGTGACAAAGATCATCGAACGCGCCGTCGGCGGGAAGGTGCCCTTCGGCTTCGTCTGATAGTGGACGCCCTGGGCGCGGATGTCGTGGGTAAAGATGTCTCCGAGCTGATCTGCGGCGACATTGCCGAAATAGGCGGCCTTACCGCCGAGGTTGGCAACGCCCGCCGCCGTGTTGCCGGCGCTGCCGCCGGAGGCTTCCAGTGCCGGTCCCATGCGCGAATACAAGAGTTCGGCGCGTTCGGCGTCGATGAGGTTCATCGCCGCCTTCGTGATCTGGTTGTCAATGAGGAACTGGTCGTTGCAACGGGCGATGATATCCACGATTGCGTTGCCGACCGTCAGAACATCGAATCTTGTCATGAAATGGGGGGTCCCGGATTTGTGATAGCCGGGGTTCGGTCTTAGCGAAATTTCTGCGGTTTGGAAGGACAAATGGTGAATGGCGCATCTATTTCTTCGCAAAAGTGCCGCTTATTCGTCACGCCGCTGTCATCTTCGAAATCTACAAAAACTCGCAGGAAAACCGGCATGAGCAGCTTTCAGTTGCGGCCGGGCGCCCGAGGGATGATCCCTTCGATCTTACCGGCGCGATGCTGACCACGGATGAACTGGCAGCTTCGTGATCGGGATATCCGGCAGGGCCGGAGCGGAAAAGCGGGCTGTGCCCGCTTTTTTTGCTTTGCGGAGAGCCGAGCGCCGGAGCGGGCGGCGCTTGCCTTTTCAATTCGAACCTTTTGCTGCCAGAGCGCCGTGCATCCGTTCGGATGCAAAGGACGCTCTCACTCTTTAAATCTACGCATCGGACTTACCGAAAATCGATTCCGATTTTCGGGCCGATGCTGTAGAGGTCGGATACTCCCCTCCCCCGCAGAGCATCCTGCCTCATGTCAGCCATCATTCTCGACGTCCTCCCCATCTTCATCCTGATCCTCATCGGCTGGGTGATCGTTCGCAGCGGCCTGATGACGTCGAATGTCGGCGACGCGCTCAGCGAATTCGTCTTCAAGATCGCCGTGCCGCTGCTGCTCTTCCGCACCATCGCCGAAGCGGATTTCCACGGCGCCTCGCCTTTCCGGCTCTGGATCGTCTATTTCTCCGGCGTCGCCATCACCTGGACGGCCGGGCATATCGCCGCCACGCGGCTTTTCGGCCGCGACGAACGGATCGGCGTTCTCGCCGGGGTGTCCTCAGCCTTCGCCAACAACGTCTTCATCGGGCTGCCGCTCGTTCAGCGGACCATCGGCGACGAAGGGCTGGTGGCGTTGTCGATCCTCCTTGCCGTGCATCTGCCTGTCATGATGGTCGCTGGCACAGTGCTGATGGAACATGCGGAGCGCAAGATCGCCGGCAAAAGCGACCGCAGCATGATGTTCGTGCTTCGCCAGATCGCCATCAATCTCATACGCAATCCGCTGGTGATCGGGCTTGCGGCGGGCATGGCCATGCACCTTTCCGGCCTTACCATGACTGCAACGCTGGCGACGGTCGTCAATCAGATCGCCGGCATTGCCGGTCCGGCAGCGCTGATCTCGCTCGGGATGGCGCTGGAGAGATACGGCGTCTCCGGCAATTTCGGTATTGCCAGCGTCACCTCGAGCTTAAAGCTGCTGCTGCTGCCCGGTTGCGTCTGGGCGGCGAGCCATCTCCTCGGCCTCAACCCTGCATGGACGGCAGCGATCGTGCTGACCTCGTCGGTGCCGACAGGCGTCAACGCCTGGCTGATCGCCAACCGGTTCGGCGTCGGTCACAGCCTCGCCGCCTCGACGATCACGGTGACAACGGCTCTCGGCGCCATCACGGTCTCGCTCTGGGCCTATTTCCTCGGCGCCTGAGCATGTCACCCGAAATGCGCGGCGGTCTTGTCATAACGACGCGCGCAAAAACTCGCTCTTCGCGCAGCAAAAAGCCCGGCGCGCGGGCCGGGCTTTGAAAATCAGGCGATCATCCCGCCGTTCACTGCGTGGCCGTTTTCGGATCCGGCAGCGGCACCGGCGAATCAGCGAGCGTGTGCAGGTAGAGGATGACGTTGGCGCGATCCTGATCCTTCGCCAGACCGGCGAAGCCCATTGCGGTGCCGGGAACATCCTTCTTCGGCGCCAGCAGGAACTTGTTGAGGTTCTCGAAAGTCCACTTCTCGCTGCTACCCTTGGAGAAATCCTTCATCGCAGCGGAATAAGCGAAGCCTTCATGCGAGGCGATCGGGCGATCTACGACACCAAAGAGGTTCGGACCGACCTTGTTCGGTCCGCCTTTGGTGCCGTCATGACAGGCCTGACACTTCTTGAAGACCGCTTCACCGGCCTTGGCATCTGCAGAAGCGAGCAACTGCGCGATCGGAACGGCAGCGGCCGGCGCAGCTTCGCCACCGGCGGCCGGCGCCTCTTCGGCAACGATCGCGAAACCTTCCTTCTCCGGCGCTTCGGAATGGAAGATCCCCTCGGACGCGATGGAGACCGACATCAGAACGAAAACCGTTCCGAGCAGCGCCCCCACGGCCGTATTGACGTATGAATTCATCTGCAATGCTCCCCTTGCAGCCGGCAGACAAGAACCGGACCATCTTGAAATCGCGCGGAACCTATGTCTTTTGACTGTTCGTTGCAACTGTCTAAATGGTCTTATGCGTGAGACTTTTTGACACTTTTCAGCCCGGAATAGAAGGCCCGAACAATGCGTGATTCAAATTTCGACGACGTGCTCGTATTGATTCCGGCACGGATGGCCTCCACCCGGCTTCCGGGCAAGCCGCTCGCCGATATTTGCGGACTGCCGATGGTCGTGCAGGTGGCGATGCGCGCAAGAGAAGCCGAAATCGGCCGGGTCGTCGTCGCCGTCGACGATCCGCAGGTGTTCGATACGGTGGCCGCCGCCGGCTTCGAAGTTGTCATGACCAGCAAGGATCATCAATCCGGCTCGGACCGCATCTTCGAGGCGTTGACGAAGGTCGATCCGGACGGCAAGGCGAAGTTCATCGTCAACGTCCAGGGCGACTTGCCGACGATCGAGCCGGAAACAGTGCGGGCGGCCTTGCGCCCCCTCGAGAACGAGGCGGTCGATATCGGCACGCTGACCATCGAAATCGATAATGAGGAGGACAAGACCGCGCCGCACATCGTCAAGGTCATCGGTTCGCCGATTTCCGACACCCGCCTGCGCGGCCTCTACTTCACTCGCGCCACGGCGCCCTACGGCAAGGGGCCGCTCTACCATCATATCGGCCTCTATGCCTATCGGCGCGCGGCGCTCGAACGGTTCGTGTCGCTCGGCCCGTCGACGCTTGAAAAGCGCGAGTCGCTGGAGCAGCTGCGGGCACTGGAGGCCGGCATGCGCATCGATGCCGAGATCGTTGACACGGTTCCGCTCGGTGTCGATACTCCCGCCGACCTCGAAAAAGCGCGGCGCATCCTCTCTGCACGGCAGAACTGACAGGACGATCATGAACATCAAGACCAACAGGATCGCCTTCCAGGGCGAATTCGGCGCCAATTCCGACATGGCCTGCCGCGACATGTTTCCGACCATGGAGCCGCTGCCCTGCCAGACTTTCGAGGATGCCTTCACGGCCGTCGACAATGGCGACGCCGATATCGCAATGATCCCGATCGAGAACACCATTGCCGGACGCGTTGCCGATATCCATCATCTGCTGCCGGAATCGCGGCTGCATATCATCGGCGAATATTTCATGCCGATCCGCTTCCAGCTGATGGTGCTGCCCGGGGTCACCCAGGACGAGATCCGCACGGTGCACAGCCATATCCACGCACTCGGCCAATGCCGCAAGATCGTGCGCGCTCACGGCTGGAAGCCTGTCATCGCCGGCGATACGGCGGGGGCGGCTAAACTCGTCAAGGAAACCGGCGATCGCTCGATGGCGGCACTCGCGCCGCGCCTTGCCGCCGATCTCTATGGGCTGGCGATCGTCGCCGAGAACGTCGAGGATACCGAAAACAACGTTACCCGTTTCGTCATCCTGTCCCGCGATGAGGAATGGGCGCAACGCAGTTCGGCCGAGGAAAAGGTCGTCACCACCTTCGTCTTCAACGTTCGCAACATTCCGGCCGCGCTCTACAAGGCGCTCGGCGGATTTGCCACGAACAATATCAACATGACGAAGCTCGAAAGCTATCAGCTCGGCGGAAAATTCGTGGCGACGCAATTCTACGCCGATATCGAGGGCCATCCGAACGATCCGAACGTTCGCCGGGCATTGGAGGAGCTGCGTTTCTTCTCCGAAAAGGTGCGCATCCTCGGCGTCTACAAGGGGCATGTGATGCGAGGTCTGCTTTAACAGGCCTCGCGCTCTCTCATTATTTATCCGGCTCGCAGACGCGCAGCCGATGCCCGTCCGGGTCGAGCACCACGAAGGTCGGGCCGAAATCGAGTTCGGTCAGTTCCTGGGCAATCGGCAGGCCGCGCTGACGCCAGTCATCATATTGCCTGGCGACGGCATTTTCTCCCGCCACCATGAAGGCCACTTCGCCTCGATTGCCGATGGCGGAAGGCTGCGGCTCGACCTTGCTGCGCCGCCAGAGACCAAGGGTGAAGCCGCCATCGAGCGGGAAGGCGACGAAATTCGGCGCTTCGACGGCCGGCTCGCGGTTCAGGAGGTTCCGGTAGAAGCTGGCGCTTTCGGCAGGATCCTTGACATAGAGGATTATCAGATTGGGGCTGGTCATTTCGATTCTCCCGTTGCTGTAAGTTGGGTCTGCGAGATGTCCTGCTGCCAATTTGTGGCAGCAGGAAACGAAAGGCGCCGCGAAAGCAACGCCCCGTTCTCGTCAAGTGGATGAGCTGGACAATCAGATATTTAGAGCGGGAACCGGTCCTGGAGGCGCGGGTTGCGCCCATCCATGAAACCGAGGTCGCGCCTGCGGGAATCCGGCATGGCTTCGACATCGAGTTTCGAGCGGCTTGCCTCGGGGATCCGGAAAAGGCTCATAGCCAGGCGCAGCAGGCCGGAGCGTGCCGACTGCCGGACGTCGGCAAAAGTTTCGGCCGAAATGATATCTGCAAAACTATCGGAGGCGAAGCGATCGCCGGCCTGTTGAATGATTGGAGGCGTTACCATGATCAGTACTCCTTCCCAAGCGCATCGGCACGATGCGCAAAACCTGGATGTCACAGCCTCCTGCGTGTCCGAAGACGCGCGGCGCTGTAGTGAAGTGAGGCTGATAATAACTCTCCCTGCTGACAGTTTATGGCAGCAGCGTTCAGGTCTCCAGCGGCACGTCCTGCGTCTCGCGCCATTCCTTTAGGAGCACCGTGCGGCGACGGGGATAACGCATCTCATGGACCGCCATGTCGATGATGCGATCGGTGCGGAAATGGCGAAAATCCTGGCGCAGTTCGCACCAGGCCATGATGATGCGCACATGCTCGAAATAGCCGAGCGCGAAGGGCCAGACACGGCGGCGGGAGATACGGCCCTGCTCGTCGCCGTAATGCAGTTCGAGCACGCGCTCCAGGCGGATCGCCTTGCGGATAGCCGAAACATCAGCCCTGTCCTCGTCCTGGCGTTTGCGACCAACGAACAGTGTCGCCGAATCGACCGTTTCACGCATGTCGGCCGGCAGCACGGCGACGATCTTGGCGAGCGCATCGGCGCCGGCGCCCGCAAGGCGCGGCTCGGCGGCGCGGGCCACCCAGCGCGAACCGAGCACCAAGGCTTCCAGCTCTTCTTCGGAAAACATCATCGGCGGCAACATGAAGCCGGGCTTCAGCACATAACCGATGCCCGCTTCGCCTTCGATCATCGCCCCCTGGGCCTGCAGGCTGGCAATATCGCGATAGAGCGTGCGCAGGCTGACGCCGGTTTCCTGGGCAAGAACAGTTCCGGTCACCGGCCGCCGATAACGCCGGAGCGTCTGGAGCAGCGTCAGCAGCCGTTCCGAGCGGGCGACCGGCATCGTGTTACCGCTTCCACTCCGCCCAGTCGCGCATCAGGCGGTGGGCGATCGCCCCTTTCGGTGGAGAGGCCTTGCCCGTTGCACTCGGGCGTTCCAGCATCTCGATTGTTTCCTCGCGGGTGAACCAGCGGCAATCCTCGAGTTCCGTCTCGTCGCGTGTAATTTCGGTGGATTTGGCCTCGGCGTAACAGCCGATCATCAGCGAATGCGGCATCGGCCAGGGCTGCGAGGCGTGATAGCGGATGCGGCCGGTGCGGATGCCCGATTCCTCCAACGTTTCCCGGCGCACGGCATTCTCGATGGTTTCGCCGGGTTCGACGAAGCCGGCAAGGCAGGAATACATGCCGGGCGCAAAATGCGGGCTGCGGCCGAGCAGGCAAAGGTCGCGCGTCTCGTCGATCGTCAGCATGATGACGACGGGGTCGGTACGAGGGAAGATCATGTGTTCGCAGGCGGCGCAGACGCGCTTGTAGCCGCCGATATGAATCTCCATCGCCGCGCCGCAGCGGCCGCAGAAGCGGTTGTCGCCATTCCAGCGGATGAGGCTTGCGGCCTGGGCGAATTCGCCGAGCAAGACTTCGTCGATCAGCATCTCGCGAAACAGCGTGCGGCCGTCGGCCGGCTTGTATTGGCTGGCAAGGTCCTCGACGTCGATGCCGACGGGAACGGCAAGGCGCGGCTCGCCTGATTTGCGGTAGCCGAGCAGCACAGTCTCGTCCCAATTCGGCTGCAATTCCTGCAGTTCGTAACGGGCAAACAGCGGATCGAGCACCTGGCCGTCATGTTTCAGCACCAGCTTGTCCCGGGCAAAGGCGAAGATATGGGTACCGTCCTTTGCCAGCGCCCTTTCGACGGAATGTTCGTCGCGATGTTCGGAATCGCGATTGAGGTCGTTGGCGGCAAAGGCAGTGAGATTGCTGGGTTCCGGATGCGGCACATCCGAATCGAAAAGCGAATGGTTCATGATGAAAGGGCTTCCCGCAGCTTTGCTGTGAATTCGTCTCTCCTTGCGTCCTCGTAAGGCTCGGCGCGCTCGAAACCCCAGATGGGACCCGGCCAGTTGGCATCGCCTTCGAAGCGGGCAATGACATGAACATGAAGCTGGCGGACGATGTTGCCAAGAGCCCCTATGTTGATTTTTGTCGCGCCGGTGATGTTCTTCAAGGCCTTGGCGACAAGCTCCGTCTCGAAGGCGAGCAGCACCTGATCGAGCGGCGTCAACTCGAAAATTTCAGCAATGCCGGCCCGGCGCGGGACCAGAATGAGCCACGGCCAGCGGGCATCCTTGGATAATCTGAGATCACAGAGACCGGTGACCATGATGCTGACGCTGTCGTTTTCCAGCCGGGGGTCGAGCACAAAACCGTCCAAGGGACATTCCTCCTGTCTTTTCCTAGGACTAGCAGTTTTTTTGGATGTTGGCTTGCTTTTGATGACGATATTGCCGATATGTGCATCCGGGAGGTTGGTGGTGGACGAGCCACTCGCCAACCGGGTCAGGTCCGGAAGGAAGCAGCCCTAACGAGCCCGGCACGGGTCATCGTGCCAGCCTCCCACCTTCTCTCCACGAAATGCTCGACAATTTCGGGCGACAAGCAGGGCGATGAGCGATACCGAGCGACAATCAAAAGATGCCGCCTCGACGGGCACCGGGTACCGGGTGCTGGCTCGCAAATACCGCCCCAAGGATTTCACGGACCTGATGGTCGGCCAGGAGCCGATGGTCCGCACGCTCACCAACGCCTTCGAGACCGGCCGCATTGCCCAGGCCTATATGCTGACCGGCGTGCGCGGCGTCGGCAAGACGACGACGGCGCGCATCCTGGCGCGGGCGCTGAATTACAAGACGGCAGAAATCGACAAGCCGACGATCGACCTGCGTGTGCCCGGCGAACATTGCCAGGCAATCATGGAAGGCCGGCATGTCGATGTGATCGAAATGGATGCCGCTTCGCATACCGGTATCGACGATATAAGAGAAATCATAGAGCAGGTGCGCTACCGGCCGGTTTCGGCGCGCTACAAGGTCTATATCATCGACGAAGTGCACATGCTGTCGACCCAGGCCTTCAACGGCCTGTTGAAGACGTTGGAAGAGCCGCCGGAGCATGTGAAGTTCATCTTCGCCACCACCGAAATCCGCAAGGTGCCGATCACCGTGCTGTCGCGTTGCCAGCGCTTCGACCTGCGCCGCATCAGCGCGTCGGATCTCGTCGGGCTGTTTTCGACAATCGCGGCCAAGGAGGGCATTGAGGCGGAAGGCGACGCGCTGGCGATGATCGCGCGAGCCGCCGAAGGCTCTGCCCGCGACGGCCTGTCGCTGCTCGACCAGGCGATCGCCCATGGCGCAGGCGCCGTGCAGGCGGAAGCGGTGCGCGGCATGCTCGGCCTTGCCGACCGCGCCCGGATCGTCGATCTCTTTCAGCATATCATCAAAGGCGACGTGGCCGCCGCCCTCGGCGAATTCCAGAACCAGTACGAGGCCGGCGCCAATCCGGTGGTCGTACTCACCGATCTTGCCGATTTCACCCATCTGGTAACGCGACTGAAATATGTGCCGGATGCGGCAAACGACCCTTCTCTCAGCGAGATCGAGCGCACCAAGGCGGCGGAATTCGCCAAGGGTGTTGCGGTGACGACGCTGTCGCGCATCTGGCAGATGCTGCTGAAGGGCATTCCCGAAACGGAAGGCTCGTCGCGCACGGCGGGTGCCGCCGAGATGGTGCTGATCCGGCTTGCGCATGCGGCCCATCTGCCGGCGCCCGAGGATGCGGCGCGGCGGCTTACGGAGTTTTCCGGCGATAATGTCGGCCAACGGCCCTCCTCACCTTCGGGCAATGGCGGCGGCAACGGAACACGGGTTCCTTATCAGAGCAGCGTTACGGCACGGGCGACGGAGCCGACACCACGGCCGCAGCCTTCGGGGCCGACCGCGATGCTCCGCGCCGTGCCAAATCCGGAACCGCAGAATATCGGCCGCACCGAGGCCAGGCCCGCAGAGGCTCCGAAGCCGCTCGTGCGTGTCAATTCCATCGCCGACATCGTCGAGCTTGCGAGCGAGAAGCGCGACGTCAAGCTGAAGGCACTGGTGCGCAACTTCGTGCGCCCGGTCCGTCTTGAGCCGGGTCGGCTGGATGTGAACCTCACCGAAGGCGCTCCGAATACGCTGCTCAACGAGCTTGCCGTTAAGCTCAAGGAATGGACCGGCATCCACTGGATCGTCAGCACCAGCCGCGAAGAAGGCGGGCCGACGATGGTGGAGGCGGAAGCCAAGGCGCAGGAGCAGCGTGTGAGCGACGCGCGCCAGGACCCTGACGTAGCGGCAATCCTGGCGCAGTTTCCGGGCGCGAAAATCATCGACGTGCGCGTGCGGGCACCCGAACCGGAGGAGGAAGGCGAGGTCAAACCGCCGGCTGTCGCCGAATCCGAGGAAGGCGACATCCTGCCGGGCGACGACATAGAATTCTAAGGTTTCAAGAAGGAGCGAGACGATGCGCGACATCATGGGCATGATGGGCAAAGTCAAGGAAATGCAGGCCAAGATGGAGCAGATGCAGGCGGAAATCGCCGAGCTCACGGCCGAAGGCAAGGCGGGCGGCGGCCTCGTCACCGTCATCATCTCCGGCAAGGGCGAACTCAAGAGCCTGAAGATCGACCCGTCGCTGTTCAAGGAGGACGACGTCGAGATCCTCGAGGATCTGATCGTCGCCGCTCATAAGGACGCCAAGGACAAGGCCGAGGCGCTCGCCGCCGAAAAGACAAAGGCGCTGACCGCCGGTCTGCCGATCCCGCCCGGCTTCAAGCTGCCATTCTGATAGCAGGCAATTGGTCTTCATATTGACTGTGGTTCCAATAGCCGATGCGGCTATCGAGCCGGCGATGCCTACAGAACGCCGCTCTTAACGCTGTGCTTCCAGCATCGCCCGCAGCTTGCAGTGAATGGGGGCGGCGAGATATCGCGACCGGTCCGCCTCCGAAAGCTGCCGGCCGAATGTTCTCATCAGCTCCGGCATCGTCACCTTATTGCCTGAAAAGGGCTGATGCTCGACCGCCGTTCCGACCTCGGCCACACCGCGCCTGATGACACGAGAGTAAATGCCGGGACGGGCGGCATCGGTGTAGCGTTTGACGAATTTCGGATCGTGCATCCTGGCGGCGAAGGTGGCGCAGGGAATGCGGCATGCGGTGACTTCGAGGATGAGATCGCCTGATACGAACCGGTCGCCGACGGCAACGTCGCGATTGTCGAGACCGGAGATGACCATGTTTTCGCCGAAGGTGCCGGGCTCGTAAGACCGGCCTAACTCCTCGCTCCACCAGTCGAGCGTCAGCGATCCCTCGATATAAACCGCCTGATCGACACCGCCATGGTGTTTGCGGTTGCAGATGGCATCGCCGACCACCCCCTCGGCGTCGATCATCACCGCGCCGTTGACGGGCCGTTTGAAGATACCGGTCTTGTAGCTCTTGCCGGCCAGCCTCTCCGGATTGCCGATACAAAGCGCCAGAATTTTCATGGGGCAGCCGATCCTTCCGCGATTCCGTTTTCGTTCCATATCAGTTAAGAACAGCGCATGGCAAAACGAGTCACCGGCCCCGAAATCGAAAAACTCATCCAGCTTCTGGCGAAGGTGCCGGGCCTCGGGCCGCGCTCGGCCCGCCGGGCGGCGCTGCATCTGATCAAGAAGAAGGACCAGTTGCTCGGGCCGCTGTCGAACGCGATGGGCGAAGCCTATAACAGGGTGAAGATCTGCTCGCGCTGTGGCAACGTCGATACGTTCGACCCCTGCACCGTCTGCACCGACACGCAGCGCGATCAATCCGTCATCATCGTCGTCGAAGACGTATCCGATCTCTGGGCGCTGGAGCGGGCGGGGGCGATGAACGCCGCCTATCACGTGCTCGGCGGCACGCTGTCGCCGCTCGACGGGATCGGGCCCGACGACCTCAACATTCGCGGGCTGGTCGCCCGGATCGGCGAAGGCGGCATTCGCGAACTGATCATCGCCGTCAACGCCACCGTCGAGGGGCAAACGACGGCGCATTACATCACCGACCAGTTGCAGGGACTCGAGGTGAAGATCACGCGGCTGGCGCATGGCGTGCCGGTTGGCGGCGAGCTCGACTATCTCGATGAGGGCACGCTGGCGGCGGCGCTGCGGGCGCGGACGGTGATGTGAGGGGTTTGTCCATGCTTCGAATATTCGCGCTCGCCGTAACAGCCGCGCTTCTTCCCCTCCCTTCCCACGCGGCCCCTTCCAAAGCCGATGTCGAGGCGCAGTTCGAAAACTGGGTGCAGAAGGACCTCTGGCCGGAAGCAAAGACAGGCGGCATTTCCGAGAAGACCTTCCGGGCCGCCTTCTCCGGCGTCACGCTGAACTGGAACCTGCCCGATCTCGCCCCGCCCGGCTTCCCGTCGCCGAAGGAGCAGAAGCAGACGCAGGCCGAATTTTCCTCGCCCGGTCCCTATTTCAACGAGGACCGGCTGAAGAGGCTTGCCGTAACGGGACGCGGCTTTGCCGCGCAATATGGCTCGACGCTGAAGCGGATCGAGAAGACCTATGGCGTGCCGGGCTCGATCGTGCTTGCCATCTGGGGCCGGGAGACGGGCTTCGGGGCCGCGAAGATCCCGAATTCGGCGATCGAGGTACTGGCGACCAAGGCCTTCATGTCGTCGCGCAAGGAGATGTTCCGTACCGAGCTGCTGGCGGCACTGCACATTCTCGACGGCGGCGACGTCACACCCGTCGATTTCAAGAGCTCATGGGCCGGCGCGCTCGGCCAGCCGCAATTCATGCCGACGAGTTATCTGAAATATGCGGTGGATTTCGACGGCGACGGCCACCGCAACATCTGGACCTCGGTGCCGGATACGCTCGCCTCGATCGCCAACTATCTGGTCAAGAAGGGCTGGCAGCGCGATCGTGACTGGGGCTTCGAGGTATCGATACCCGAAGCGGTCTCCTGCGCGCAGGAGGGGCCTGATCTCGCAAAGCCGCTTTCGCACTGGGCCTCGCTCGGCATTGAGCGCATCTCCGGCAAGGCCTTTCCCTCAGGTGAGATGAAGGCTCAAGGGATGATGCTGGTGCCGGCCGGCCGCGACGGTCCGGAATTCATCGTCACGCCGAATTTCTACATCATCAAGGAGTATAACAACTCCGACCTCTACGCGCTCTATATCGGCAATCTCGCCGACCGCATCGCCTCGAACGGCGGCACCTTCGAGGGCGAATGGGGCGATGTCGGCAAGATGCTGCGTTCGGATGTCGCCGCCATGCAGAAGGCGCTGGAGCGCCAGGGTTATGACGTCGGCGGTTCCGACGGATTGCCGGGCTACAAGACGCGGCGCTCGATCGGCCAGTGGCAGGAGAAGAACGGCATGAAGCCGACATGTTTTCCCGAAGCCAGCATGAAGGGCAAGCTGAAGTAGCCGGCTTCACAGGCTGCGCTTCATGCCCATATGGCTGGCGACGAAGCCGAGCTTCTCGTAGAAGCGGATCGAGTCTTTCCGCGTTTTGTCCGATGTCAGCTGCACGAGGCCGCAGCCGCGCTCGACGCATTGGGCGACCGCCCATTCGATGAACTGCGCGCCGAGACCCGAACCGCGAAGCTCTCTTGCGACACGGACGCTTTCGATCTGACCGCGCCACATGCCGGTCCGGGAGAGGCCGGGAAGAAAGCTCAGCTGCAGGCAACCGACGACCTGGTCGGAGGCGTCGGTTGCGACAGCCAGCAGCTGGTTGGCATCCGCCTCGATCGCCGCGAAAGCCGAGAGATAACGCGCGTCAACGGGATCGGAGACAATTTCTCTGGCGGCGCCGAGATCGTCATCGGCGAGAAGCCGGACGATGGCGGCGAGATCGGATCGGTGGGCAATCCTGAAACTGTGCATGGCTGGTCTCAATGATGCAGATCGATCGGCGCCTTGTGGAAGACATCGTCGTCTGGCGGGATGGCCTGGCGCTCGATCATGCGGTGGACATGGGGCGGGCCTTCGCCGCGGTGGAGCGCGCGCAGCCGGTCGATGTTTTCGGCGTCGGCCTGCGTGCGCCGCTGGTTGTGTCTTATATATTCGACCCAGGTCGGCGTATGGTAGGTCTCGGTCCACAGCCCGGGATTTTCGAGATCGCGCATCAGCGCCCAGTTGCGCGCGCCGTCCCGGATGCGGATGCGGCGGCGCTCGCCCATCAGCGCCATGAATTCCGCCAGGTCGTCGTCGGCGATCTGGTAGTCGACCTGAATGACGATCGGGCCGCTGCGCGGGGTGATGTCGAGGCTCAAGGCCGGCGCAGTGAAGCGGTTTAAGGGATCGAGATTGAGCGAGGCGAAGGCCGGCATGGAAAAGCGCAGGCCGATCGCAATGCCGAGCAGCATGACAACAGATGACATCAGCAGCGCATCGGCGACCCCATAGCGATCGGCGGCGACACCCCAGAGCCAGCTGCCGCCGGCGATGCCGCCGAAGGTGACGGTCTGGTAGAGCGACAGCGCGCGGCCGACCACCCAGCGCGGCGTCGACAGCTGCACGATGGTGTTGAAGAGCGACAACGCCGAGACCCAGCAGGCGCCGGAGACGAGCAAGCCGGCGGAGGTCAGCACGGCGCTCGGACTGTAGGCGGCGATGACGGCACTCAGCGCGAAACCGGCAAAGGCCAGGCGGATGATCGTCTCGCTGGACAGCGCCTGGCGAATTCTCGCACTCAGCACCGCACCGCCGATCGCACCGATGCCGAAGGCGCCGAGCATGAAGCCATAGGTCAGCGGACCGCCGGCAACGAGATCGAGGGCGACGACCGGCAGCAGCGCCAGGATCGAGCTCGCGCCGATGCCGAAAACCAGCCCTCGCACGAGGACCTTTTCAAGATTGGGCGACATCGAGACATAACGCAGGCCGGCGAAGATGGCGCTGCCGAGCGCTTCGCGCGGCAGGGTGGAGACGGGCGTGCTCGGGCGCCAGCGCAGCAGGGCGCAGATCAGGGCGAGGTAACTTGCGGTGTTAACCGCAAAGGCCGCGGCGGCACCCGCTGCCGCCACAATGACGCCGCCGATCGCCGGGCCGACGCTGCGGGTGATGTTGAAGCCCATGCTGTTCAGCGTGACGGCGCCGGGCAGATCGGCGCGCGGCACCATATCGCCGACGGAGGCCTGCCAGGAGGGGTTGTTGAGCGCCGTGCCGCAGCCGATCAGGAAGGTGAAGAAGAGCAGCAGCCAGGGCGTGACCCAACCAAGAAGGGCCGACGCCGTCAGCAACGCCGAAACCGTCAGCATCATGCACTGCGCCGTCAGCATAACCCGGCGGCGATCAAAATTATCGGCCAACGCCCCCGATATCAGTGAAAACAGCATGATCGGCAGCGCTGTCGAGGTCTGCACCAGCGCGACCATGTCCTCCGAGGCGGTAATCGTCGTCATCATCCAGGCGGCACCCACCGCCTGGATCAGGCCGCCGAAATTCGAGGAAAGGCTGGCGAACCAGATGGTGCGGTAGGTATCGTGCCGCAAGGGCGCCAGTGTCGACGATGTATAGCCCACGATGTCTCCCGCTTTTGTTATTGTGTGCCAACGGCAATATATGCGGAAGACGATCGCTGGCCATAGGTCCGTTCTCCTCGCCCGGCATGAATTGGCGGAATCGCTCTCAGACCTTGCAATTCCGGAAAAACCCGACTATATGGCTCTCAAATTCTTGATCGCTTGATGAAGAGTGGGCCGCAAGGACCCGCTCTTTTTTATTAGCTCGATCGCCTGAACAGCTTGAAATTGCGAGGAGCGCCGCTTGTCGGACATGACAAACGCAGACAACGAACTTGAGCCGCGGCTGATTACCGAAACCGGGCTCGACCAGCGTCTTGCCGATATCATCGAACCGGTTCTCGTCGGCATGGGCTTCCGGCTGATCCGCGTGCGCATGCTGAACCAGAACGGCGCCACGATGCAGGTGATGGCCGAGCGCAATGACGGCACGATGACGGTTCAGGACTGCGAAGAAGTCTCGATGGCGATTTCTCCCGTCCTCGATGTGGAAGATCCGATCGATAAAGAGTATCATCTCGAGGTGTCTTCGCCCGGCATCGACCGTCCGATGGTGCGGAAATCCGATTTCGTCCGCTGGCAGGGCCACCTTGTAAAGTGCGAAACGTCGATCATGATCGGCAACCGCAAACGCTTCCGCGGCAAGATCGTCGAAGCAGACGCCGATGGATTCACGCTCGAGCGTGACCAGGTCGCCTATGGGGAAGAGCAGAAGGTCGTCATTCCCTTCACGGCGCTTAGCGATGCGAAGCTCATTCTGACCGACGATCTGATCCGCGATGCGTTGCGCGCCGACAAGCTGGCGAAAGCGCAGGCCGCGAACCAGAACGAAGCAGACGACCAGGAATAACCGATCAACAGACCGCTACAGGGACGGGAACCCTGGAGTAAAGACGGAGAAACAAGACAATGGCAGTCAGTGCGAACCGGCTCGAACTTCTGCAGATCGCAGATGCAGTGGCGCGCGAAAAAGTCATCGACCGGGAGATCGTGCTTGCCGCAATGGCCGATGCCATCCAAAAGGCGGCGCGCTCCCGTTACGGCACCGAATCCAACATCCGGGCCGACATCAATCCGAAGACCGGTGAAATCCGTCTGCAGCGTCTGCTCGAAGTGGTCGACAAGGCCGAGGATTATTCGACGCAGATCCCGCTGGAGCTTGCCCGCGACCGCAATCCGGACGCAGCCCTTGGCGATTTCATCGCCGATCCGCTGCCGCCGATGGATTTCGGCCGCATCGCCGCACAGTCCGCCAAGCAGGTGATCGTGCAGAAGGTGCGTGAAGCCGAGCGCGACCGCCAGTTCGACGAATTCAAGGATCGCGTCGGCGAAATCGTCAACGGCACCGTCAAGCGCGTCGAATACGGCAACGTCATCGTCGATCTCGGCCGTGGTGAAGGCATCATCCGCCGCGACGAAATGATCCCGCGCGAGAACGTGCGCTATGGCGATCGCGTCCGTGCATACGTATATGATGTCCGTCGGGAGCAGCGCGGTCCGCAGATTTTCCTGTCGCGCACACATCCGCAGTTCATGGTGAAGCTCTTCACCATGGAAGTGCCTGAGATCTACGACGGCATCATCCAGGTGAAGTCGGTCGCCCGCGATCCGGGTTCGCGCGCCAAGATCGCGGTGATCTCGAACGACAGCTCGATCGATCCGGTCGGCGCCTGCGTCGGTATGCGCGGCTCGCGCGTCCAGGCCGTCGTCGGCGAACTCCAGGGTGAGAAGATCGACATCATCCCCTGGAGCCAGGACCCGGCGACCTTCGTCGTCAACGCCCTGCAGCCGGCGGAAGTGGCCAAGGTCGTTCTCGACGAGGACGCCGAGCGCATCGAAGTCGTCGTTCCCGACGAGCAGCTGTCGCTTGCGATCGGCCGCCGCGGCCAGAACGTCCGCCTCGCTTCGCAGCTGACCGGCTGGGATATCGATATCATGACGGAGGCCGAGGAATCGGAACGCCGTCAGAAGGAATTCAACGAGCGCACCAACCTGTTCATGGATTCGCTCGACGTCGACGAGATGGTCGGCCAGGTTCTGGCGTCGGAAGGCTTTGCCGCCGTCGAAGAACTTGCCTATGTCGATCTCGACGAAATCTCCTCGATCGACGGTTTCGACGAAGAGACGGCGCAGGAAATCCAGCAGCGCGCCCGCGAATTCCTCGAGCGTCTCGAAGCCGAGATGGACGAGAAGCGCAAGGCGCTCGGCGTTGAGGACGAGCTGCGCCAGATCGACGGCATGACCGCCCAGATGATGGTGGCGCTCGGCGAGGACGGCATCAAGACGATCGAGGACTTTGCCGGTTGTGCGGCCGATGACCTCGTCGGCTGGACGGAACGCAAGAACGGCGAAACGAAAAAATTCGAAGGACTGTTCTCGAAGTTCGACGTCTCGCGTGTCGAGGCCGAGCAGATGATCGTGCAGGCCCGCCTCGCGGCCGGCTGGATCACCGAAGAGGACCTGGCGAAGGGGACCGAGGAAGAGGTCACCGAAGCCGAACAGGAAGCATGATGACCGCGCATGAGCCGAACGTTCTTCCTGAGGACGACGATCTTGCAGGGTATGACGTGAACGGACGCATGTGCATCGTGACGCGCGAAAGCGGATCGCCGGAAGAGCTGATCCGCTTCGTCGCGGCTCCCGACGGAACCGTCGTCGCCGACCTGAAGCGCGAGCTTCCGGGGCGCGGCTGCTGGGTGAAGGCCGACCGGTCGCTGGTCGACAGGGCGGTGGCGAAAAAGCTGTTCGCCCGGGCGCTGAAAACGGAAGTGAAGGCAGCAGACGATCTCGGCGCGAGCGTCGACCGGCTGCTGGCGGCGCAAGTGATGCAGATGATGAACATGGCGCGCAAGGCCGGCCAGTTCGTCAGCGGCGCCTCGAAAGTGGATGCCGCAGTCAGAAGTGGAGCAGCCCTTGCGGTGTTTCACGCCACTGACGCAGCGGATGATGGAGTGCGAAAAATCGACCAGGCCCGCAAGGCCTGGCACCTCGGAATGGAGACCGAGGAGGAGATACCTTCCTACCGTTTCTTCTCGGAGAGCGAAATGGAAGGCCTGATGGGCCAGAATGCTTTTATCCATGCCGCAGTGCTTGCAGGGCAGGCGGGTGAGGGTGTAGTGAAGCGCGCAAAGATGCTCGAACAGTACCGTATTGGCGGTCAGTCCCGGGCAGCGGGCGGCGCTGGCCGGCAACAACAATGAGGCGGTCACCGGCATCGGCCGGTCTCATTCTCATTGATCGACAGTATTTGAACGACAGGGTCTGATCTAGTCATCGCTCCCTGTCCGAAGGAACGGGAACGAATGACCGATAGTAACGACGACAAGACACTCAGCGTAACGGGCAAGAAGACGCTCACCCTGAAACCATCGGGGATGAGCCAGGGCACCGTTCGCCAGGATATGGGTCGGGGTCGCACCAAGGCGGTCGTGGTCGAGACCCGCAAGCGGCGCCCGATGCGCCCGGAAGACGAAAAGCCGATCACGCCTGCAGCCCCCGCAGCTCCGGTTCGCGCAGCCGAACCGGCGCCGGCACCTGCTCAGGCGCGTCCGCAGCAGTCGACGCCGGCACCGCGGATTCATCAGCCCGGCGGCAGCCAAGCCAACCAGCGTCCGCAGCAGTCCTATCAGCAGCCGCGTCCGAACGATCGCCCGCGCCCTGTCGTGCTGAACCATCTGTCGCCTGAGGAAATGGATGCGCGCCGCCGTGCGCTCGCCGAATCTCAGGCGCGTGACGCCCAAGATGCGATCCGCCGCGCCGAGGAAGAAAAGCGCCGCGCCGCCGAAGAGGCTGTCCGCAAGGCAGCTGAAGCGGAGGAAGCCGCACGCAGAGCCGTCGAAGAGGCAGCCCTGCAGGCCGAAGCGGCCGCCGCTGCCGCCGCCGAACCGGTAGCCGCTGCTGCAGCGCCGGCTCCCGCTACGGCCGAGGCTCGCCCGAACACGACCCCGCGCCCGGCAGCACCCGCGCCGGCAGCACGCCGGCCCGATGCCGACGGAGCAGCCGCTCGCCCGGCGCCCGGCGCGCCAGCTGGCGTGCGCGGCCGTCGCAATGACGGCGACGATGACGACCGTGGCGCTTCGCGCAGCGGTCCGGCGCGCGGCCGCGTCGTTCGCCCCGAACCTGCAAAACCGGTGACGACCCGTCCGAAAACGGATGAGGAGCGCCGTCGCGGCAAGCTGACGATCACCACCGCCGACGTCGACGGTGAGGACGCCGGCCGCAGCCGTTCGCTTTCGGCGATGCGCCGCCGGCAGGAGAAGTTCCGCCGCAGCCAGATGCAGGAGACTCGCGAGAAGATTTCCCGCGAAGTCGTCCTGCCGGAGACCATCACCATTCAGGAACTGTCGCAGCGCATGTCCGAACGCGCCGTCGACGTCATCAAGTACCTGATGAAGGAAGGCCAGATGATGAAGCCGGGCGACGTCATCGACGCCGACCTTGCCGAACTCATCGCCGGCGAATTCGGCCATACCGTCAAGCGTGTCTCTGAATCCGACGTCGAACTCGGCATCTTTGACATCGCCGATGTCGAAGGCGACCGCGTTTCGCGTCCGCCCGTCGTCACCATCATGGGCCACGTCGACCACGGCAAGACCTCGCTGCTCGACGCCATCCGCCATGCCAACGTGGTTGCCGGCGAAGCCGGCGGCATCACGCAGCACATCGGCGCCTATCAGGTGGAACAGAACGGCCAGAAGATCACCTTCATCGACACCCCCGGCCACGCCGCCTTCACGGCGATGCGTGCCCGCGGCGCGCAGGCGACCGACATCGCGATCCTGGTCGTGGCAGCCGACGACAGCGTCATGCCGCAGACGATCGAATCGATCAATCACGCCAAGGCGGCCGGTGTTCCGATCATCGTGGCGATCAACAAGATCGACAAGCACGAAGCCGATCCGCAGAAGGTGCGCAACCAGCTTCTGCAGCACGAAGTCTTCGTGGAATCGATGGGCGGTGAAACGCTTGACGTCGAAGTGTCGGCCAAGACAGGCAAGAACCTCGACAAGCTGCTCGAAGCCGTTCTGCTGCAGGCGGAAATCCTTGACCTCAAGGCCAATCCGAACCGCACCGCGGAAGGTACCGTCATCGAAGCTCAGCTCGACCGCGGCCGCGGCTCGGTTGCCACGGTTCTCGTTCAGAACGGTACGCTGAAGCCGGGCCAGATCATCGTCGCAGGCGATGTCTGGGGCCGTGTGCGCGCGCTCGTCAACGACAAGGGCGAGCATATGAAGGAAGCACCGCCGGCGATGCCCGTCGAAGTGCTTGGCCTTTCCGGCACGCCGCAGGCGGGTGACAAGTTCGCCGTCGTCGAGAGCGAAAGCCGCGCCCGCGAAATCTCGGAATACCGTCAGCGTCTTGCCCGCGACAAGGCGGCTGCCCGCCAGTCGGGACAGCGCGGTTCGCTGGAACAGATGATGACGCAGATGCAGAGCACCGGCATCAAGGAGTTCCCGCTCGTCATCAAGGGCGACGTGCAGGGTTCGATCGAAGCGATTGCCGGCGCGCTGGAAAAGCTCGGCACCGACGAGGTCCGTGCCCGCATCGTCCATTCGGGCGCAGGCGGCATCACCGAGTCGGATATTTCGCTCGCCGAAGCCTCGAACGCGGCCATCATCGGCTTCAACGTTCGCGCCAATGCGCAGGCACGCCAGTTCGCCGAACGCCAGGGCATCGAGATCCGCTACTACAACATCATCTACGACCTCGTGGATGACGTGAAGGCAGCGATGTCGGGCCTCCTGTCTCCGGAACGGCGCGAGACCTTTATCGGCAATGCCGAAATCCTGGAGGTGTTCAACATCACCAAGGTCGGCAAGGTGGCCGGTTGCCGCGTTGTCGAAGGCAAGGTCGAGCGCGGGGCGGGTGTGCGCCTCATCCGCAACGACGTCGTCGTTCACGAAGGCAAGCTCAAGACCCTCAAGCGCTTCAAGGACGAAGTCTCCGAAGTGCCGATGGGCCAGGAGTGCGGCATGGCCTTCGAAAACTACGAAGACATGCGCGTCGGCGACGTCATCGAGTGCTTCCGCGTCGAACATATCACACGCACGCTCTGATCCTCGGCGTTACAGCAGCTTGACAAAAGCCATCCGCTCTCCGGCGGGTGGCTTTTCTATCTGCCGGCTTGACCTTTTCGGCCAAAAGAGTCATGGACGCTCTCCTTTGACGGGTTCGATTCCCAGCCGCATCGGCAAACAGAGATAACAATGACCAGACCAACATCCTCCGCGCCTTCGCAGCGCATGCTGCGCGTTGGCGAACAAGTCCGCGCCGCGATCACCCAGGTGCTGCAGCGCGGTGAAGTGCGTGACGACATCATCGAGGCGACCGTGATTTCGATCTCCGAAGTGCGCATGTCGCCCGATCTCAAGATCGCCACGGCTTATGTGACGCCGCTCGGCGTTTCCGACCACAGCATCGTCATCGAGGCGTTGAACCGCCATGCGAAGTTCATCCGCGGCCGGCTCGGGCCCCAGCTTCGGCAGATGAAATACATGCCGGAGGTGCGCTTCCGCGACGACACCAGCTTCGACAATTACAAGAAGATCGACGAGCTGCTGCGTTCGCCCGAGGTGAGCCGAGATCTCGATGGCGACAACGACGAACAGTAACAGAAGAGACTGATGTCCAAACCACGCAAACCCAAGGGCCGACCGATTTCCGGCTGGCTGATTCTCGACAAGCCGGTGGATTTCGGCTCGACGGAAGCCGTTTCCAAGATCAAGTGGCTCTATAAGGCGCAGAAGGCCGGCCATGCCGGCACGCTCGATCCGCTGGCCTCCGGCATGCTGCCGATCGCGCTCGGCGATGCAACCAAGACCGTTCCCTATGTGATGGACGGCCGGAAGATCTATGAATTCACGGTGAGCTGGGGCGAGGAGCGCGCCACCGACGATCTCGAAGGCGAGGTCACTGAGAGTTCGAACAAGCGGCCGAGCGAACAGCAGATTCGCGATATCCTGCCCAAATATATCGGCACCATCAGCCAGGTGCCGCCGCAGTTTTCCGCCATCAAGATAGCGGGAGAACGCGCCTACGACCTGGCGCGCGACGGCGAAGCCGTCGAGATCCCCTCGCGGGAAGTGGAAATCTTCCGGCTGACCCTGCTTGCCTGCCCGGACGCCAATACCGCGCATTTCGAAGTGGAATGCGGCAAGGGCACCTATGTCAGGGCGCTTGCCCGCGATTTTGGCCGCGAACTCGGCTGCTACGGACATATATCAGGGCTGCGGCGCACTTTTGTCGCGCCCTTTTCGGAAGAGGTCATGGTTCCGCTCGCAAACCTCGTGGCGCTGGAATCGATCGAGGATATGGATGAGCGGCTCGCCGCCCTCGATGCGCTGCTGATCGACACCTGCGAAGCATTGTCGGCCCTGCCCCATCTCGTCATCAACGACGACCAGGCGCACCGGCTGAAGATGGGTAATCCGATCCTGGTGCGCGGCCGCGATGCGCCGATTGCCGAAAGCGAAGCCTATGCGACGGCACGCGGCAGGCTGATCGCGATCGGCGAAATCGGCCAGGGCGAGTTTCGACCGAAGCGGGTTTTCGCCTGAATCCGTACCACTGACGATTGTCAGGCGGTAGCGATACGATATCCTTGCCCTTGGGCCATGGTGGCTCGAGGGGAAAACCATGCGTAGAATCGCGAAAGTACTGACGTTCTTTTCGTTGTTCCTGATCGTTGCCGGCGCCCAAGCCACCGAACGATGGGCCGAGCTTCCCGCCTTTCCTTCAATGCCCACGCCGAAGACGAGCGGCATGGCTGATGTGAACGACATCAAGATGTATTACGCCGAATATGGTGAAGGCGATCCGATCCTCTTCATCCATGGCGGTCTTGGAAATGCCGACGTCTGGGGTCATCAGGTCGCGGAGTTTGCTCGGGATCATCTGGTCATCGTCGCCGACAGCCGCGGTCACGGCCGGTCGACACGTAGCGGGCAGGCTTTCGGCTACGATCTGATGACCTCGGACTACGTTGCCCTTCTCGACTATCTGAAGATCGACAAGGTGACGCTCGTGGGATGGTCGGACGGCGGCATCATCGGCATCGACATGGCGATGAACCATCCGGAAAAGCTGACCCGCGTTATCGCTCAGGCGGCCAACGTCACGACGGACGGCGTTAAGGGCGACGTTTTGGAGAACAAGACCTTCAGCCACTATATCGAGGTTGCCGGTGACCAGTACAGAAAGCTTTCGCCGACGCCGACCGAATACGAGGCCTTCGTCACCCAGATCTCTCAGATGTGGGCGACGCAGCCGAACTGGACGGCGGCGGACCTTGGAAAGATCACCGTACCCGTCACGCTTGCGATCGGCGATCACGATGAAGCCGTCAAGCTCGACCATACGGAGATGATGGCAAAGGAGATCCCGGGCGCAAAACTTGTCATCCTCAAGGATGCCAGCCATTTCGCCATGCTGCAGGATCCCGGCGGTTATGATGCGATGATCCGGGACGCCATGGCCGGCCGTTGAAAGCGGCTGCGGGAGCCCCCTCTTTCCATCGCTGCATATTTGGTTTATAGGCAGCGCCAGCGTCAGGTCCGCCTGCTCGCATTCACGGCCAAAGCTGGACGACATCCCGGCTTTTGGCGACGTCTTCTCCTCTCATAGAAAGGAACGTCCGATGTCGATCACTGCTGAGCGCAAGGCTGCGCTGATCAAGGAATACGCAACCGCCGAAGGCGATACCGGTTCTCCGGAAGTCCAGGTCGCGATCCTGACCGAGCGCATCAACAACCTGACCGAACACTTCAAAGACCACAAGAAGGATAACCATTCCCGCCGTGGCCTGCTGACGATGGTTTCGAGCCGCCGCTCGCTTCTTGATTATCTCAAGAAGAAGGATGAAGGCCGCTATTCCAAGCTGATCAACAGCCTGGGTATCCGCCGCTAAAATTATCCGGCGGGCGCTTTTAAGCGTCCGCCGGATCTGTTTCGGGACGACGCTCCCGATGAAATGTTCCGCCCGCGCCCTATCTCATGCGGTGGAACGACCGGCAGACCCGGATGGGCCGGTTCTGCCAAACCAACCGCTGACCTGTCATGGGGCAGGATTGCCGGATGCTTTCGGCCAAAGCTCTCCAAGGCTTTGGCCCAAGTTTCTCAGGAACTCTCACGTTCGAGAAACTGCCGATGAAAAGCCTCCCGTTGTCTTGCCCGTGATACGTCACATTGATTGCGGTCGACTGTGCGCTGCGCCCTGAAATCGGCGATGGCGCGTGCTCCCGCATTGAAGGACAAGATATGTTTGATACACACACAGTGGAAATCGAGTGGGCCGGCCGCCCGCTGAAGCTCGAAACCGGCAAGATCGCCCGTCAGGCCGACGGTGCGGTTCTCGCCACTTACGGCGAGACCGTCGTTCTTGCCACCGTCGTCTCTGCCAAGGCGCCGAAGCCCGGGCAGGACTTCTTTCCGCTCACCGTCAACTACCAGGAAAAGACCTATGCAGCCGGCAAGATCCCCGGCGGCTATTTCAAGCGTGAAGGCCGTCCGAGCGAAAACGAGACTCTCGTTTCCCGCCTGATCGACCGCCCGATCCGCCCGCTCTTCCCGGAAGGCTACAAGAACGACACCCAGGTCGTCGTCACCGTCGTCCAGCACGACCTTGAAAACAATCCTGACATCCTGTCCATGATCGCCTCTTCGGCGGCGCTGACGCTTTCCGGCGTTCCCTTCATGGGCCCGGTCGGCGGCGCGCGCGTCGGCTACATCAACGGCGAATATGTTCTCAACCCGCATCTCGACGAGATGGATGAGTCGAGCCTCGACCTCGTCGTCGCCGGCACCTACGACGCCGTGCTGATGGTCGAGTCCGAAGCCAAGGAACTGCCCGAAGACGTCATGCTCGGCGCCGTCATGTTCGGCCACAAAGGCTTCCAGCCGGTTCTCGACGCGATCATCAAGCTCGCCGAAGTCGCCGCCAAGGAGCCGCGCGACTTCCAACCGGAAGACTATTCCGAGCTCGAAGGCGAGATGCTGAAGCATTTCGAAGCAGAACTGCGCGAAGCTTACAAGATCACCCAGAAGGCTGACCGCTACGCCGCCGTCGACGCCGTCAAGGCAAAGGTCAAGGCGCATTTCCTCCCCGAGGAAGGCGAAGCCAAGTATACGGCCGAAGAAGTCGGCGCGATCTTCAAGCACCTGCAGGCCAAGATCGTCCGTTGGAACATCCTCGACACCAAGAGCCGCATCGACGGCCGCGACCTTGAAACTGTTCGTCCGATCGTTTCGGAAGTCGGCCTTCTGCCGCGCACGCATGGCTCGGCGCTCTTCACGCGCGGCGAAACGCAGGCGATCGTGGTTGCCACGCTCGGCACTGGAGAAGACGAGCAGTATGTCGACAGCCTGACCGGCATGTACAAGGAGCGCTTCCTGCTCCATTACAACTTCCCTCCCTTCTCGGTTGGTGAGACCGGCCGCATGGGGTCCCCGGGTCGCCGCGAGATCGGCCACGGCAAGCTCGCATGGCGTGCGATTCGTCCGATGCTGCCGTCGGCGGAGCAGTTCCCCTACACGCTGCGAGTCGTTTCCGAGATCACCGAATCCAACGGCTCGTCCTCGATGGCAACCGTCTGCGGCACGTCGCTGGCGTTGATGGATGCCGGTGTCCCGCTGGCGAAGCCGGTCGCTGGTATCGCCATGGGCCTGATCCTGGAAGGCGATCGCTTCGCCGTCCTCTCCGATATCCTCGGTGATGAAGATCATCTCGGCGACATGGACTTCAAGGTTGCCGGTACGGCCGATGGCATCACTTCGCTGCAGATGGACATCAAGATCGCCGGTATCACCGAGGAGATCATGAAGGTCGCTCTCGGCCAGGCCAAGGGCGGTCGCGCCCATATCCTCGGCGAAATGGCCAAGGCCATCACCGAAAGCCGCGGCCAGCTCGGCGAATTCGCTCCGCGCATCGAAGTGATGAACATCCCGGTCGACAAGATCCGCGAAGTCATCGGCTCCGGCGGCAAGGTCATCCGCGAAATCGTCGAAAAGACCGGCGCGAAGATCAACATCGAGGACGACGGCACCGTCAAGATCGCCTCCTCTTCCGGCAAGGAAATCGAGGCGGCGCGCAAGTGGATCCACTCGATCGTCGCCGAGCCTGAAATCGGCCAGATCTATGAGGGCACTGTCGTCAAGACCGCCGACTTCGGCGCCTTCGTCAACTTCTTCGGCGCCCGCGACGGCCTCGTTCATATTTCGCAGCTCGCTTCCGAGCGCGTCGCCAAGACGACTGACGTCGTCAAGGAAGGCGACAAGGTCTGGGTCAAGCTGCTCGGCTTCGACGAACGCGGCAAGGTTCGTCTGTCGATGAAGGTTGTCGACCAGGCCACCGGCCAGGAGATCCCGAACGAGAAGAAGAAGGAAGAAGCGGCCGAATAAGCCGCCTCCGCCAGCTTTAGAGCTTTTCCGGGCGCGGGAATCTTCCGCGCCCCTTTTCTATTCTAAATGAGACGAGACCGATGAGCCGCGAAACGTTGAAGACCCTATTCCATCCGTTTGCCAGCGGTACAATCCAGACGCCCGGCGAAGGCGAGCGTGTGCTCTTTCTCGGCGCCGAAGCAGGCTTTGCGCTGCCGGAAGGTTTTGCCGCCTCGCTCAGCGCCGTCCAGGGCTTCCGGCCGCTCTACCGCCAGCTGCTGGCGCAGCGGATCGAAGCCACACCTGAGATCGACGGCGAGGACTATGACGCAGCACTCGTGCTCTGCACCAAGCACAAAGGCGAGAACGAGGCCAACCTCGCCGCCGCGATCGCCCGCACACGGGCCGGCGGGCTGATCGTCGTCGCCGGCGCCAAGGAAGACGGCGTCCAGCCGCTGCGCAAGCGGATGGAAGGTTTCGGCCTCGCCATCGACCACATGCCGAAATATCACGGCGTCGCCTTCTGGTTCGGACGGCCGGCCGAGGCCGGCGGCATCATCTCCAAACTGGCAAAGGCGCCGGTGCGCGTCGATAATCGCTTCCATGCGACAGCCGGCATGTTCTCGCATGATCGGATCGATGCCGGATCGGAACTGCTCGCCTCGCGCCTGCCGCAGGATTTTACCGGCGACGTCGCAGATTTCGGCGCCGGATGGGGCTATCTCTCGGTCGAGATGGCACAGAGATCGCGCGGGCTGGCCCGCCTTGACCTCTATGAGGCCAATCACGCGGCCCTGGAGGCCGCGCGGGGTAACCTGGCGGAGAACTGCCCGAACGCGCCAGCGCGCTTCTTCTGGCACGATCTGGCGGGCGAGCCGGTCAAGGACAAATACGACCTCGTCATCATGAACCCGCCCTTTCACGAGGGCCATGCCGCCGAGCCATCGCTCGGCCAGGCGATGATCAAGACAGCCGCCTCCGCCGTTCGCGGCGGCGGCAGGCTGATGCTGGTCGCCAATCGCGGCCTGCCTTATGAGCCTGTTCTGGCAGCGAACTTCAGGGAAAGCGGCGAAACCTGCCGCAATGCCCGCTTCAAGGTTCTGTGGGCGAAGAAATAAGGCTCAGGCCGCTTCGACCCCGAGTTCTTACCCGCAAAACAAAAGGCCGTGCGCAGAGGATGCGCACGGCCATTGAATTTCAATCAGCGGCGTTTATTCGACGTCGGCGTTGCGCAGGGTCTCCAGCGTTGGCATCGAGGTGATGTTGAAGCCGGCATCGACGAAGTGGATTTCGCCGGTGACGCCGGCGGAGAGGTCGGAGAGCAGGTAGAGCGCCGAGCTGCCGACCTGATCGATGGTCACGGTCTTGCGCAGCGGCGCATTACGCTGGTTCCAGGAGAGGATCGCGCGCGCGTCCGAAATTCCGGCGCCGGCCAGCGTGCGGATCGGGCCGGCGGAAATGCCGTTGACGCGGATGCCGCGCGGGCCGTAATCGGCAGCGAGATAACGCACCGAAGCCTCGAGCGCCGCCTTGGCGACACCCATGACATTGTAATTCGGAATGACGCGCGTCGAGCCGTTATAGGTCAGTGTCAGCATCGCGCCACTGCCTTCCATCAGCGGAGCGCAGCGCTTGGCGATCTCGGTGAAGGAGAAGCAGGAGATGACCATGGTGCGGCTGAAATTCTCCCGCGTCGTATCGGCGTAGAGGCCCTTCAGCTCGTTCTTGTCCGAGAAGCCGATGGCATGGACGATAAAATCGAGCTTGCCCCAGCGCTCGCCGAGCGCGTCGACCACGGCATCGACGGAAGTGATGTCCTCGACGTCGCAAGGCAGCACGAAATCCGAGCCGACTTCGGCGGCCAGCGGCCGGACGCGCTTGCCGAGCGCATCGCCCTGATAGGTGAAGGCGAGGTCCGCCCCCTGTGCGGCGAGCGCTTTTGAAATCCCCCAGGCAATCGAATGGTTGTTTGCGACGCCCATGATGAGGCCGCGCTTACCCTGCATGATTCCAGTCATGTTGTTATCCGTTATAGCGCTGGAAGACGAGCGTGGCGTTCGTCCCGCCAAAGCCGAAGGAATTGGAGAGAGCGATATCGATCTTCGCATTGTCGATTCGCTTGCGCACAATCGGCACACCTTCGAATTCGGGATCGAGCTCGGCGATATGGGCGCTTTCGCCGATGAAACCTTGCTGCATCATCAGCAGGGAATAGATCGATTCCTGCACGCCGGCCGCACCGAGCGAATGGCCCGTCAGCGACTTGGTCGATTGGATATGCGGGATCTTGGTGCCGAACACCTCGCGGATGGCGCCGATTTCCTTGCTGTCGCCGACCGGCGTCGATGTGCCGTGGGTGTTAATATAGTCGACATCGCCTTTGACGGTGGAAAGCGCCTGGCGCATGCAGCGGACAGCGCCCTCGCCCGAGGGAGCGACCATGTCGTAACCATCAGAGGTGGCGCCGTAGCCGACGATTTCGGCGTAGATTTTGGCGCCGCGGACCTTGGCGTGCTCCAGCTCCTCCAGCACCAGCACGCCGGCGCCGCCGGCGATGACGAAACCGTCGCGGTTGACGTCATAGGCGCGCGAGGCAGTATCGGGCGTGTCGTTATATTTGGAGGACATGGCCCCCATCGCGTCGAAGAGGTTGGACATCGTCCAGTCGAGATCTTCGTGGCCGCCGGCAAACATCATGTCCTGCTTGCCCCACTGGATCATTTCAGTGGCATTGCCGATGCAATGCGCCGAGGTCGAGCAGGCCGACGAGATCGAATAGTTGACGCCGTGGATCTTGAACCAGGTGGCGAGTGTGGCCGATGCGGTTGACGACATCGCCTTCGGCACGGCGAAGGGGCCGATGCGCTTCGGGCTGTGGTTCTTTACGGTGATCTCGGCCGCCTCGATGAGTGTGCGGGTGGACGGGCCACCGGATCCCATGATGATGCCGACGCGCTCGTTCTGGGCGTAGTCCGTCTCTTCCAGACCGGAATCGGCGATCGCCTGCTTCATGGCGACATGGTTCCAGGCGCCGCCCTGCGACAGGAAGCGCATGGCGCGGCGATCGACCAGTTCGCCAAGTTCCGCCTGGCCGAGCTTGGGGCTGCCCCAGACCTGGCACTTGAAGCCGTGTTCGGCGAAATCGTTGGAAAAGGAGATACCCGACTTTGCCTGGCGCAAGGATTCGGTGACTTCGGCCGCATCGCTTCCGATCGAGGAAACGATACCCAGACCCGTGACAACTACCCGTCTCATCTGATCAAACCTTTGTTGTTTTCGTCAGCCGCTCGAAATGCGGTTTCAGGCGGTCTTGTCTTTCGATAGACCGACGCGAAGGTCGGACGCCTGGTATATGGTCTCGCCATCCGCCTTCAGCCAGCCATCGGCCGTGCCGAGCACGAGGCGACCGCGCATGACGCGCTTGAAGTCGATGCCGTATTCGATCAGCTTCGTATGCGGCCGGACCATGCCCTTGAATTTCACTTCGCCGGTTGAAAGCGCCATGCCGCGACCTTCCTCGCCAAGCCAGCCCAGGAAGAAACCGGTCAGCTGCCACATGCCGTCGAGGCCGAGGCAGCCCGGCATAATCGGATTGCCTTCGAAATGGCAGGGAAAATACCAGTCGTCGGGGCGTACATCGTATTCGGCCCTGAGATAGCCCTTGTCGAAGGCGCCGCCCGTTTCGGAAATGTCCGTGATGCGGTGAACCATCAGCATGGGCGGCAGCGGCAGCTGCGCATTACCGGGTCCGAACAGCTCGCCATGGGCGCAAGCGATGAGTTCTTCATACGAGAAGCTGGACTGTCTGGTGGTCATAAAATTTCTTTTTCCCCCCGCGTGAAGCCGATGGATGTGAACGTGTAGTCCAAGTTCTTCAGAAAATGAAGCACAAGCAAGGCAGCTTCATTCATCGGTTTGGACCAGGCTTACGCCATTATTTGGTGGTCGCATACAGGAAGGCCAGAGCTGCGACCAGACCTATTTGCATCAAAAGCCCGTTTTTGCCGCGTTTGTCAGGCTCTTGTCCCCACTGAACTATTGAAAGGCTCCGATGCAAAAGTTATACCGCTTGAAGAAACATGATTGCTTTATGCAGGAATAATCGGAGTTGGTGTTGATGACGGGTGCACTCCCGATCGCAATAGAGGTAAGGCTGCGCGGCGCGGGCCTGCGCCCTACACGCCAGCGCGTCGCGCTCGGCGACCTCCTGTTTGCCAAGGGCGACCGGCATTTGACCGTCGAGGAACTGCATGAGGAGGCGGTTGCCGCCGGGGTGCCGGTTTCGCTGGCGACCGTCTATAACACGCTGCACCAGTTCACCGAAGCCGGTCTCATCCGCGTTCTCGCCGTCGAGAGCGCGAAGACCTATTTCGACACCAATGTTTCCGACCACCACCATTTCTTCATCGAAGGCCATAACGAGGTGCTCGACATTCCCGTCAGCAACCTGACGATTGGCAATCTGCCGGAGCCGCCCGAAGGTTTGGAGATCGCTCATGTCGACGTGGTGATCCGCCTGCGAGCCAAGCAAGGCTGACGGCGCCCAAAAGGCTCACATCACATCGTCGGGATGCCGCCCGGGCTTGTGTTTGTAGATCGGGAAGGTCCAGCCGAACCAAAGGGCGCCGCCGCGAACGGCAAAGGCCGCCACAACGCCGCAGCCGGAGGCGAGATAGAGCGGCATTCCCAACGCATTGGCTAGCGTGAACACGCCGGCCCCGACCAGCGCCGCCGTCACATAGATTTCCGGCCGCAACAGCACCGAAGGCTCGTTTGCCATCAGATCGCGCAGGATGCCGCCGAAGGTCGCCGTCAGTGTGCCGGTGACGATCGCGATGGTCGGCGAGCCGGTAGCGGCAAGTCCCTTGGCGGCACCCAGAACGCAATAGGCGGCAAGGCCGATCGCATCCAGCCAGATCAGCAGGCGATAGCGCGATTCCAGCAGATGGGCGGTGAAGAAGACAATCACGCCCATGATGCAGCAGACGAGGATATAGGCAGGGTTCAGCACCCAGAAGACCGGTACACGGCCGAGCACGATGTCGCGCACGGTGCCGCCGCCGGTTCCCGTGACCATGGCAAAAAACAGAAAGCCGATCAGATCGAGCTGCTTGCGCGAGGCGGCGAGCGCGCCTGTCGCGGCAAACAGCGCAATGCCGGCATAATCGAGATAGACGAGCAAGGACATGCGGACCCCGGAGCCGGCGAACAGTTTCCGGAAAGAACCATGGCGGCAAGGGCGGCGCAAGGCGGCGCGGCGATAAAGCATCAGTCTTTATTCGATGTATGTCGTATCCCGAAACCGCTGCATGGTTTTAGGCGACATGCCTTGGCTTCAGAGCCTTCGTCCAAAAGAGGAAAGCCCGTGAAAACGCTGGTGCTCGCCGTTCTCAACATCGTCCTGCTGTTTACCATGCCGGTTGCCGCGCTTGCCCAGCAATCGCTGATCTCGGACCCCGAGATCTACGAGAAGAAGCATTTCCAGGAACAGTGCAAGGCGGCCGAATTCGCCGACGGCTTCATCACCCGGCAGGACATCAACAATGACGGGCTGATCGACGCCGTGGTCAATGAGGGCCAGCTGACCTGCGACGGGCAGAAGGGGCCGCAATGCAACGACGACGGCTGCACCTATAATTTCTATCTGCAGGTCGCCGAAGGCGGTTATTTCATGATCGCGACGGCACAGATCTACGGCTACGACTTCGTCCAGCGCTTCGGCAACATGGTGCTGGCGATGAAGATGCATCCGCGTTTCTGCGACCGCACCGAAGGCGATCCCTGCATCGTGACCGCGCGTGTGCGCGGCACGAAATTCGTCACCATCTCGAAGAAATAAGCTTAGCGCGGATAAAGCTCCGACGTCCGGCCGGCGAGATAGTAGCCGACCAGGCCGTACCATTCGCGGATCGCCGTTGCCATATTCTGGGCGTTGAGGTTCGGCTGAGTGAAATCCAGGTTCAGCCGAACCTGCCCGTCGGTGCGATAGTCGGTCGGCCAGGGCACGATGTCGATGCCGAGCTTACGGAAGATGCCGACGGAACGCGGCATATGGAAGCCCGAGGTGATCAGCAGGCACTGGGAAAGGCCGTGGCCCGCGAGGACTTCTTTTGTATTGACGGCGTTTTCGAAGGTGGTGCGCGATTGCCGCTCCTCGATCAGGCGATCCTTGCTGACGCCGAAGAGCGGGAAGAAGCGCTCGGATGCCGCCGCATCGCCTTCGTAAATGCCCGAGAGTGAGCCGTCGCCGCCCGAGATCAGAATGCGCGACTGCGGAAACTTCTGCGCGAGCCGCAGCGCTTCGATGAAGCGGTCGGCGGCAGGATTGAATTCAATGCCGTGGCGCGCCGTATTCACCTCGTTTTCGAAGGCGCCGCCGAGCACGATCATGCATTGCAGGCTGTCGGGATCGGCGGCAGGTTTGGCGAAGCGCTGCTCGAGCCCCTGCATCAGAAGGTTGCCGGCCGTGGTGTAGAGCGTGATGAAGAGGATGAGGGCTGAAGCCATCGCGCCGAGGACGCTTGAGCTGTGCCAGCGCAGAAGTCCGGCGGCAAAGGCGAAGAAGACGAGAAGGAATGCCAGCGACAGCGGCTGGGCAAAAATCCAGACAAGCTTGGAAATGACGAACAAGACCTACTCCTTGAGGATGGGCGCGCGCCCTTCCTATCCGATTCGGCGGTTGCGACGGTCCTATCGCTAGCGCAGGGCGCCCGTGTGATGCGGCGCGAGCTTCTGGTTGAAGCGCCGCTGAAGCGGCCGGGGAATGAACATGGCGACAAGCGCCAGCGCCATGGCAAAGATGGAGACCAGCCACAAGGCATGGGCGCCGGTCAGCCGGGTCAGGACGGCACCGGCGATCGCGCCGAGCATCATGCCGCCCCAGGGGACGAGCTGGATCGTCCATTCGACACGGCGATCGCCGATAATCCAGCGGCCGATGCCGCGGCCGAAACGCGACAGTGCGCCTGTGACATAAGTCAGGCCGATCGGCAGGCCTTCGATATGTTCGACGGCGGCGTTCACCATGCCCATGGAACAAACGATCATGTAGAACCGCACCAGCATCAGGCTCTCAGCCGTCGTCATCGAAGCAAGCGCCAGAACGGCCCCGACGCAGCCGAGAACGACGAAGATGCGCCGCTCGGAGACATGGGCGATGACGATACCGGTCGCATTGCCGAGCACGAAAACGAGAATGGCGGAGATCAGCACCGCCGCATGATAAAGATTGCCCTGGCCCAGCGCGAGTGCGGCCCGCGTCGTATTCCCCGTCATGAAGGAGACGAAATCGCCGGTCAGCAGCAGCCCGGTCGCATCGGTCATGCCGGCCAGAAATGAAATCGAACCGACGAGGGCGAGCCCGGTCAGGGTTCGTCGTGTACGAATGATACGGCGGCGTCTTGCTCTGGTCATTGGGGATCCTGAAGGCGAATCACTGAGATTCTTGCAGCAAGGATAAATCCTGTTCGTTGAGGAATTGGCAAAGAGGATTTGGCCGGGGCCACGCTTGCGCGAAAAGATTCTTTCGATCATAAAACGGCGTCGCTTCAGACCGAAGCTCCGTAAGCGTTTACGTCAATCAACGCGCAACCGCCGATCGGCGCTGCGCGATTGTTCGATCGGCATCTTACGGAGATCAAAATGCCCAAAGGCAAACTCCCCAAGCGCTACAATGCGATCGTCATGCCGCTCATCCTCTCGCTGCTGATGACATCAGTCGTCTCCGCAATCAGCATCGTCAGAGCGCAAGGCCTGACCGCAGCTGCACTTGCCATGTGGCCATCCGCTTGGGTCCTCTCCTGGGCCATCGCCTTTCCGGTGCTGTTATTGGTGCTGCCGGTGGTGAAACGGGTGACGGCAGCGATCGTGGAGATGTGAGGCGGAAGGCGCCGGCAGGCTGTGGGAACGGTCTGCCGGGGGTGGCGTGAGCGCGGCTAGAGTCTTTTCTTTGCGAATGCTCTGCCGGAAGCCGACTTCAAATACTTCTCAAAGGCAAAGGCCTGCGCTTCGTCGGAGAAGGCGAGATAGGTCTTGAGAGACCAAGGGGCGTATTTCGAGGTATGAGAAACTTCTCCGGCATTATGTTTTGCCAGACGCGACTTCAGGTCGCCCGTCACGCCAACGTAATAGCGATCCGGAAGTTCGACACTATTGAGAATGTAGACATATTTCATGGAAGGATCACAGCCCGCCTACGTTGCTTCGCAACTACGTCGCGGCAGCCTCCGCCTCCTTCTCGCCCTCGTCCCGTCAAGCCTTCCGGCTTGCCAAGCCGAAGCTCGAAGAGCGTAGGCTGGTGGAGCTAAGCGGGATCGAACCGCTGACCTCTTGCATGCCATGCAAGCGCTCTCCCAGCTGAGCTATAGCCCCATCAAGGCGGTCCGGCATGGCCGGTCCTGGGATGCTCCGGAGGGCGTTCCCTCTGGAGTGGCGGCTTCTTACTTGCGGTTTTCGCAGATAGCAAGCCCAAAAAAACCGACCCGGAATTTTTTTGTTGTCCGGGCCGGCATTTGTCCGATCAGACTTCGTCTTCGTCGCCGGTCACGCCGATGATGTCGCTCATGTCGTCATCGTCGTCGTCTTCGTCGGGCGTGAGGAAAGTGTCGTCATCGTCGTCGCCTTCGATTTCGACATCGTCGTCGCCCATGTCCGGAATGTCGTCGCCAGAGGCGCTGTCGTCGGCATCCTCAAGCGAAACCAGTTCGACTTCGGTGTTTTCGGTATCGACTTCCGCGACCTCGTCTTCTTCGGCAACCTCAGCGATCGCCGAGGTTTCCTCGAAGAAGGACAGGGGATAGGACTTGCCGGTATAAGGGGAAACGATCGGATCCCGGTTCAGATCATAAAACTTCTTGCCGGTTTCCGGATCGGTGCGCTTGGTTCCAAGTTCCGCTTTCGCCACTATAAGCCTCGTGAGAATGGCCGAATCCGCGATTCGGCAAAATGCCGTGCAAGCCGGCGTTCCATCGGAATTTATAAGCCGGTCCCCTTAATCGCTGTGGCTTCCCATGTCAAAGCCAAACTTTATCATCTCGGCGCGGGCGTTTTGGCCTGCAGACGGATGACCGCTCATGGTGTTTGTGGTAACGAGCCGCGGCAGTAGAAGAAGCGGGCGAAGGCAGCAGCCGGCCAGGCCGACGCTTCGGAAGAAATGTGCTGCAGTTACAGAGGATTACGGGATGCATGGCTCTGCGCCGCAGCCACCGCCAGCTTCCAGCTGTTCCAGCCGCATCCGCGCAAGACGACCCCTTTGGCGCCACACGGCGCATCATTGCAGGATTGATCCCATGGCAACAAAGAGTTTCACCATCGCCATCGACGGCCCGGCGGCGGCCGGCAAGGGGACGCTTTCGCGTCTTATCGCTGAACGATACGGCTTTCACCATCTCGACACGGGGCTGACCTACCGCGCAACGGCCAAGGCGCTGCTCGATGCCGGCCTGCCGCTCGACGACGAGGCGGTGGCCGAAAAGATCGCGCGGGAGGTTGAACTCGCCGGACTGAATCGCGATATACTTTCCCGACACGAGATCGGTGAAGCCGCCTCGAAAATCGCCGTCATGCCGGCGGTGCGCCGGGCGCTGGTCGAGGCGCAGCGCCGGTTTGCGGCAAAGACGCCGGGCACGGTGCTCGATGGGCGCGATATCGGCACGGTCGTATGCCCGGATGCGCCGGTCAAGCTCTATGTGACGGCGTCGCCGGAGGTGCGCGCCAGACGCCGTTACGACGAGATCCTGGGCAAGGGGGCGACGGCGGATTTGGAGGCGATTTTCGAAGACGTCAAGCGGCGCGACGAACGCGACATGGGGCGGGCCGACAGCCCTTTGAAACCAGCTGATGATGCGCACTTGCTTGATACGTCGGAAATGAGTATAGAGGCCGCGTTTCAAGCCGCTCAATCGATCATCGATGCGGTCTTGAACCGAAATGCCTAAATTCAAGCGATTTTGCATGCTCAGACGCATGGATCGCTTTAATGCAGCCTGAAATTCCGTCCAAGCGCCGGATTGCCTTCGTCAGAGAAGGCGGACTGGGTTCAGGCCCATTCAACACGAACCAACCGGCGCATACGTGGGCCTTGACGCTATCGAAGGCCACGCAGGAGATTTTATGTCAGTAGCAACTCCCTCTCGCGAGGATTTCGCGGCCCTTCTCGAAGAGTCCTTTGCCAAAAACGATCTGGCTGAAGGCTATGTCACCAAGGGCATCGTCACGGGCATCGAAAAGGATGTCGCCGTTGTCGACGTCGGCCTCAAGGTCGAAGGCCGCATCGCGCTCAAGGAATTCGGCGCACGCGCCAAGGACGGTTCGCTGAAGGTCGGCGACGAAGTCGAAGTCTATGTCGAGCGCATCGAAAACGCGCTTGGTGAAGCCGTTCTGTCGCGCGAGAAGGCTCGCCGCGAAGAAAGCTGGATCAAGCTCGAAGCCAAGTTCGAAGCCGGCGAGCGCGTCGAAGGCGTGATCTTCAACCAGGTCAAGGGCGGCTTCACGGTCGACCTCGACGGTGCGATCGCCTTCCTGCCGCGTTCGCAGGTCGACATCCGCCCGATCCGCGACGTGACCCCGCTGATGCACAACCCGCAGCCCTTCGAAATCCTCAAGATGGACAAGCGCCGCGGCAACATCGTGGTTTCGCGCCGCACGGTCCTGGAAGAGTCCCGTGCCGAGCAGCGTTCTGAAATCGTTCAGAACCTCGAAGAAGGCCAGGTTGTCGACGGCGTCGTCAAGAACATCACCGATTACGGTGCGTTCGTCGACCTCGGCGGCATCGACGGCCTGCTGCACGTCACCGACATGGCATGGCGCCGTGTGAACCATCCGTCGGAAATCCTGAACATCGGCCAGCAGGTCAAGGTTCAGATCATCCGCATCAACCAGGAAACCCACCGCATCTCGCTCGGCATGAAGCAGCTCGAGTCCGATCCGTGGGATGGCATCCAGGCCAAGTATCCGGAAGGCAAGAAGATCTCCGGTACCGTTACGAACATCACCGACTACGGTGCGTTCGTCGAGCTGGAGCCGGGCATCGAAGGCCTGATCCACATCTCGGAAATGTCCTGGACCAAGAAGAACGTTCACCCCGGCAAGATCCTGTCCACGAGCCAGGAAGTCGAAGTCGTCGTTCTCGAAGTCGATCCGTCCAAGCGCCGTATCTCGCTCGGCCTCAAGCAGACGCTGGAAAACCCGTGGGCAGCATTCGCCCGCAGCCATCCGGCCGGCACTGAAGTTGAAGGCGAAGTCAAGAACAAGACCGAATTCGGCCTGTTCATCGGCCTCGACGGCGATGTCGACGGCATGGTGCACCTCTCCGACCTCGACTGGAACCGTCCGGGCGAACAGGTCATCGAGGAGTTCAACAAGGGTGACGTCGTCAAGGCCGTCGTTCTCGACGTCGATGTCGAGAAGGAACGCATCTCGCTCGGCATCAAGCAGCTCGGCAAGGATGCTGTTGGTGAAGCAGCAGCTTCCGGCGACCTGCGCAAGAACGCCGTTGTTTCCTGCGAAGTCATCGCCATCAACGATGGCGGCATTGAAGTGAAGCTCGTCAACCACGAGGACATCACGTCCTTCATCCGTCGCGCCGATCTCGCCCGCGACCGCGACGAGCAGCGTCCTGAGCGTTTCTCGGTCGGCCAGGTCGTCGACGCCCGCGTCACCAACTTCTCCAAGAAGGACCGCAAGATCATGCTGTCCATCAAGGCCCTGGAGATTGCGGAAGAGAAGGAAGCCGTCGCTCAGTTCGGTTCGTCCGACTCGGGCGCTTCGCTCGGCGACATCCTGGGCGCAGCCCTGAAGAACCGCGGCGGCGAATAAGCCTCGCAGTCACGTCTGAAATGCGGAACCCGCCGGAGCGATCCGGCGGGTTCTTCATTTTCAGGTGATGAAAGCCGCTATTCCCAGCCGACCATGCGCTGATAAAGCGCGTAGACCGGATCGGCTGCAGTGTCGGGCCGATATGCCGACGGCTCGGTATCGATCATCCTCGGCGTCCTGCGCTCGGGTGCCGCCTCCGCCCCTTCAGCATCGGGTTCGGCATCCTCGCCGCCGGATTGCGCCTGCTGCTCGTCCTGCGGCGCACCGTCCTGGTGATGGTGATGCTGGTGGCTCGTTTCACCGGCCTTTTCGTTCGACGGCGTATCCTTGGCGAACTGATAAGGCAGCTGAGCATAGGCAAAGCCCTCCGCCACCTTGGCCGCGAGCGGCACATAAGAGGCCTCCGCCATGTCGGGCAGCGGCATCGGTTGCGGCTGTGCGGCAATTTCTTTCGGCTGGCGGGCAGCCGCAGCCGTGGCCCCGGGTTCCATCTGAGACAGGTGGGGCATTGCGGACTGTCGAGCATCGGCAGCGGCCAGATCTGCCGGCTGTCTCGTCAAGGTCTCCTTCGCTTCGCTGATGACGGCCTCGTCGAGAATGGCATCGACCTCCACCGCCGCCTCGACGGGACCATCCTCCTGCACCGTTTCGACGTCCTGCTCACGGATGATGGTTACGATCATCTCGGAGACCGCTTCGGTCATGGAGGCGAGGATTCCCGTCCAGTTCCGGGGAATGAGAGGATCGGCTTTTTCCGACGTTGCGAGAGGCTGAATGACCGGCGGCTCCGTCACCTCGGCCGTGTCGTCACCCGCACGCGACTCTGCCGGCACTGATTGCCGGGCTTCGACCTTCGGGGCAAGCTCTGCTTTTGTCACCGAAGCGGAGCGAATCCAGTTTTCAGACTGCGAAATTTCAGGATCCGCGGCTTCCACGGCTGCGGCGCTCACCGCTTCCTCGCTTGCCGCAAGCAGGGCGGTCTCGATCAATTTGCCGGCTGGTTCAGATTGCGTTTCCGCCGGCTGGCGGATCGCGGCGAGCAGGCTGGCTTCATGCAGCTGGATCTCGGGCCGGGCTTCGGCGCGCATCGGCGAAGCATCGTTCTGACCATAGGATCGGACGACGGCGCGGGCAGCGAGATCACGGTCCTTGTAGCGCACGATTTCCAGATAGGCGATGATACGCGCCGCCTCAGGCCCTGTCGGATTCTTCAAGGCTTCCGCGATCGTCCGAAGCGGCAGACTGTGCCCCTGCGCGCTCAGCTGGCCTTCGACCTCATCGATCCTGGCGGTCGGCAGCCCGCGGATGGCATCGGCGAGCCGGGAGGCGAAGGCGGAATTGCTCTCGTCCTCGCCGCGATCGAGCGAGATCGAGCGGCCAGCCGCATCGATGACATCGAAAAGGGCTTCAACCATGCGCTCGCGCGCCGCAAGGAGCAGGATATTGAGCTTGCCGGCAATGGCGGAATTCAGCTCAGTGGCCTCGACCGCGTTGACGGGCGCGGGGGCAATCACCGAACGGTCAGGACTGCCGGCCACGATCGCCGCAGTCTGGCCCTGAGATGAAAAGCTTGCATTGGACGCTGCACGAACGGGGGTCAGCATGGCATGCCCTTTCGTAAAGTGACGATGAAAGCAGGCTCTATGAAAGGACCGCGCTCATCCGGTCCCTTGCATCCCGAGCAGATCCTCCTGTCCGCATGACGCAAGCGGCGCCATCGAATGCCTAAAAATTAAATCGAATATTAAGAAACAGAGATTAACGAATCGCTAACGCCGGCGGATCAGTTCACCCGCGACCGCAGACAGTGAAGATTGACGGCAATTCGCTCAGCTGTGAGCGAAGATATCGGCCTCTTCCCAGCCGAGCAGGTCGAGCTTGGCGCGCGTCGGCAGGAATGCGAAGCAGGCCGTGGCATGATCGAACCGGCCGTCGCGGATCAGGCGGGCCGTCAGCTTGTCGCGAAGCGCGTGCAAGTAAAGCACGTCGGAAGCGGCATATTCGAGCTGGGCCGGCGACAGCGTCTCGGCCGCCCAATCGGACGATTGCTGCGCCTTGGAGACATCGACGTCGAGCATTTCCTTGAGATTGTCCTTGAGGCCGTGGCGATCGGTGTAGGTGCGGCAGAGGCGCGAGGCGATCTTGGTGCAGAATACCGGGTTCGTCGTGACGCCGAAGGTATGGAAGAGCACGGCAATATCGAAGCGGCCGTAATGAAAGATCTTCTGGTGCGTGGGATCTTCGAGCAGAGCGACGAGATTGGGGGCCTCTTTCTGGCCGGCCGCGATGCGGATGATGTCGGCGGTGCCGTCACCCGGAGAAAGCTGGACGACGCAGAGACGATCCCGCCGCGGCACCAGGCCCAGCGTCTCGGTATCGATCGCGATCGCGCCGGTGTAGCGGGCCGCGTCGGCCGCGGAAATATCGCCTTCGTGATAACGGATGGTGGCGGCCATGAGACTGTCTTTCGTTCGGATATTCTCCACTCGCGCTATAGCGCAAAGGCACACATTGCGAAACTGCTTCCTGCTGCGGCTGGTTCAGAATGTCGGCGGCGTGTTGATCCAGAGAAGCACGGTTTCGCCATCGTGGCGGTTGCGCCAGGAATGGTAGCGGCGGCTTTCGAAATACAGTGAATCGCCCGGGCCGAGATCGAAGAACTGATCGCTGTCGAGCACCAGTTCCAGCCGGCCGGACAGGACATGCATGAATTCCTCGCCTTCGTGGCGATAGGCGCCCTCGCTGGCAGCGCCCGGCGCCAGCACGAAACGATGGCAATCCATCATCCTGCGGCCTTCGGCAAGCAACTGCACCGTAACCCCGGGGGTCGTTTCCGGCCAGGTGCGCCACTCGCCGGCGCGTATCACTGCCGGCACCTCCACGCTTTCCTCGCCGGAGAGGCGGGAGACGGTGGTGGCGTAATATTCGGCGAGGTCGTGCAGCGTCTTGAACCCGACGCCTTGCGAGGTGCGCTCCAGCGTCGAGAGCGTCGACGCGGTGATGCCAATATCACCGGCCACCTGATCGAGGGTCTTGCCTGCGGCGTGGCGGAGGCTCCGCAGTTTCCGGCCGAGGCCGGAATCCTGGCCGGGTTCGGCACTGTCCGCGGAGGGTTCCTCGCTCTCCAGCGCCTCTCGGATTGCTGCCGGATTGAGACCGCGCTCGACCCGGTACCAGGAGATGCGCTTCAGCCGCGCCACGTCGTCGGCGCTATATTGCCGATGGCCGGTTTCGGAGCGGCCGGGAACGACCAGGCCCTGGCTTTCCCAGAGGCGCAGCGTCGAGGCGGAGACCCCCGCCAGCCGCGCGGCCTCCGCTACCTTGTAGCGCACAGGCCCGTTGTCACTCATCAGCCAATACCCCGATTCTCGTTGCGCGAGCATTCATCAAATCGCGTGATGTTTGAAGCAAAAAATGCCGCTTGTTTTCTTGCAGAAAAAATGTAGGAATTTCCAGAGAATCTTACAGAACTTATGCAAGATAATTCCAAAAACCTTCAACACGGGAGCAGATCGATGACCGCGACAAGCCTTACCGACCGGAAGAACGCCGCGATTTCACGCGGCGTCGGCATGACTACCCAGATCTATGCGGATCGCGCAGAGAATGCCGAAATCTGGGACAAGGAGGGCCGCCGCTATATCGATTTCGCCGCCGGCATCGCCGTGCTCAACACCGGCCACCGCCACCCCAAGGTCATTGCGGCGGTCAAGGATCAGCTCGACCGCTTCACCCATACCTGCCACCAGGTGGTGCCCTACGAGAACTACGTCAGCCTCGCCGAGCGCTTGAACGCGCTGGTGCCCGGCGATTTCCAGAAAAAGACCATCTTCGTCACCACTGGCGCCGAGGCGGTCGAGAACGCCGTCAAGATCGCCCGTGCCGCGACCGGCCGCTCGGCCGTCATCGCCTTCGGCGGCGGCTTCCACGGCCGCACCTTCATGGGCATGGCGCTGACCGGCAAGGTCGTGCCCTACAAGGTCGGCTTCGGCGCGATGCCCGGCGATGTCTTCCATGTTCCTTTCCCCGTCGAACTGCATGGCGTCTCCGTCGATCAGTCGCTTGCGGCGCTGAAGAAACTCTTCGCCGCCGATGTCGATCCGCAGCGTGTCGCAGCCATCATCCTCGAGCCGGTGCAGGGTGAAGGCGGCTTCTATCCGGCGACCGCAGCCTTCATGAAAGCCCTGCGCGAACTTTGCGACCAGCATGGCATCCTGCTGATCGCCGATGAGGTGCAGACCGGTTTTGCCCGCACCGGCAAGATGTTCGCGATGGATCACCACGAGGTGGCCGCCGACCTGACGACGATGGCGAAAAGCCTCGCCGGCGGCTTCCCACTTGCTGCCGTCACCGGCCGCGCCGAAATCATGGACGCGCCGGGGCCGGGCGGGCTCGGCGGCACCTATGGCGGCAATCCGCTCGGTATCGCCGCTGCCCATGCCGTCCTCGACGTCATCAAGGAGGAGGATCTCTGCAACCGAGCGAACCTGCTCGGCGGGCGGCTGAAGCAGCGGCTGGAATCCTTGCGTGAAAAGGTGCCGGAGATCGCCGATATTCGCGGACCGGGCTTCATGAACGCCGTCGAATTCAATGACCGGAGGACGGGATTGCCGAGTGCTGATTTCGCCAACAAGGTGCGGCTGACAGCGCTCGACAAGGGGCTGATCCTGCTCACCTGCGGCGTCCATGGAAACGTCATCCGCTTCCTCGCGCCGATCACCATCCAGGACGAGGTCTTCGGCGAGGCGCTCGACATTCTCGAGACCTCGATGCTGGAGGCGAGTGCCGCCAGCTAGCGCCGATCGAACCCGGATTTCAATGGCGCCGGCGATCGGCAGCCGCTCCCAAGGAGATATGATATGGCTTTCACTACCGCACTGACCAGGCACATTGCCTTTTCCTCGCCGCTGCTGCGCGATGCCGGCTATATCAACGGCGTCTGGACGACGTCGGGCGACGCCGCAAAGACCTTCGACGTTCTGAACCCGGCAACCGGCGAGCTGCTCGCCTCCCTCCCCGATATGGGCGCAGCCGAAACGCGGGCGGCGATCGATGCGGCCTATGCTGCCCAGCCGGCCTGGGCTGCCCGCCCCGCCAAGGAACGCAGCCAGATCCTGCGCAAATGGTTCGACCTGATCGTCGCCAATGCCGACGCGCTCGCGGCGATCCTGACGGCCGAAATGGGCAAGCCCTTCCCCGAAGCGCGCGGTGAGATCCTTTATGCCGCCGCCTATATCGAATGGTATGCGGAAGAGGCCAAGCGCATCTACGGCGAGACGATCCCGGCGCCTTCCCAGGATAAGCGCATGATCGTCATCAAGCAGCCGGTCGGCGTCGTCGGCACGATCACACCGTGGAATTTCCCGGCGGCGATGATTGCCCGCAAGATCGCCCCGGCGCTTGCCGTCGGCTGCACTGTCGTCTCGAAGCCGGCCGAGCAGACTCCGCTGACGGCGATTGCCCTCGCCGTGCTCGCCGAACAGGCCGGCATTCCCGCCGGCGTCTTCAATCTGATCGTCGGGCTCGACGGGCCGGCAATCGGCCGAGAGCTCTGCGGCAATGAGAAAGTGCGCAAGATCAGCTTCACCGGCTCGACGGAAGTCGGCCGCATCCTGATGCGGCAATGCGCTGACCAGATCAAGAAGGTGAGCCTGGAGCTCGGTGGCAACGCGCCGTTCATTGTCTTCGACGATGCCGATCTCGACGCCGCCGTCGAGGGCGCGATCGCCTCCAAATATCGCAATGCCGGCCAGACCTGCGTTTGCGCCAACCGCCTCTATATCCAGTCCAGCGTCTATGACGCCTTTGCCGCGAAGCTTGCCGCCAAGGTCGCCGAGTTGTCGGTCGGGGACGGGTTCAAGCCCGGTGTCGAGATCGGGCCGCTGATCGACGAGCAGGGTCTTGCCAAGGTGGAGGATCATGTCGGCGACGCGCTGGCCAAGGGCGCCAAGGTTCTGACCGGCGGCAAGCGCATCGACGGCGCCGGCACCTTCTTTGCGCCGACGGTGCTGACCGACGTGACCCGCGGCATGACGGTGGCGCGCGAGGAAACCTTCGGGCCGGTGGCGCCGCTCTTCCGCTTCGAGACGGCCGAGGACGTCATCGCTCAGGCCAACGACACCGAATTCGGCCTGGCCGCCTACTTCTATGCCGGTGACCTGAAGAAGGTCTGGCGGGTGGCGGAGGCGCTGGAATACGGCATGATCGGCATCAATACCGGGCTGATGTCATCCGAGACGGCGCCCTTCGGCGGCATCAAGCAATCCGGTCTCGGCCGCGAGGGCTCCCGCCATGGCGCCGACGATTATCTAGAGATGAAATATCTCTGCATTGGCGGCGTCTGATCGGCCCCTGTACCGAGAGCACGCGGCATTCCGCCGCGTGTTTTCAATAATGCGGCGGACGAGTGATGGCCGGCGCGTCCAGCGACTGCTCCTCCAGCGACAGGAAGCGTTCTGTCAACCGTTCGAGCTTGGTGCGCATCTGCTCCACGCTCTTCCATTGTTCGGCGAGCTGATCGGAAAGCTCCTCGATCGTCTTTGCCTGATGGGCCAGCATTTCCTCCAGCCGGGTGATGCGGTTGGTCTCGTCGGACATCGATCCTCCTTTGCCGACACCGGCAGAACAGATGGTTCTCCCAAACCGGAAATAGGCCGCCGCGTCAATGTTTTCGATCCCCGGCGCGGCCATGCGCAAAACTGAACCGTTTGGTTACTGAAAGACCTTGCCGTGCCCGATGTAGTGGGGTAGGCCCTAATCCATCAGGGAGGAATACTGATGGATGCAGGCAACGGCTTTCTTCATCCGGACCGGCTCTTTCCGGCCGACCCGGCGACACGGACCATCGCGCGAGACCTCTACGAGACGGTGCGCAATCTTCCGATCGTCAGCCCGCATGGGCACACCGAACCGTCCTGGTTCGCCGACGATAAGCCTTTTGAAGACGCCGCTTCGCTGCTGGTCATTCCCGATCACTATCTTTTCCGCATGCTGCACAGCGTCGGCGTCACCTTGGACGAGCTCGGTGTTCCCAGGCTCGACGGCAAGCCGGTGGCTGAGGGGCGGGCGATCTGGCGGACCTTTGCCAAGCATTACCATCTCTTCCGCGGAACGCCCTCGAGCCTCTGGGTTGATCATGCAATGTCGGCCGTGCTCGGCTGCACCGAACCGCTGACGGCGGATAATGCGGATGCGCTTTACGATCACATCAATGCCCAGCTCGCCCGTCCCGAATTCCGCCCGCGGGCGCTGCATCAGCGATTCGGCATCGAAACGATCGCGACGACCGAAGGTGCGCTCGACCCGCTTGTCCATCACCAGAAGATGGCGGCGGAGGGCTGGATCGGTAAGGTGCGCACCACCTACCGGCCGGACAGCGTCACCGATCCTGATGCCGTCGGTTTCCGCCACAATCTCCTCAAGTTCGGAGAAATCACCGGCGCCGACGTGACGAACTGGGACGGCCTGATCGAGGCGCATCGGCGCCGGCGCGCCTATTTCCGCAAGTTCGGCGCGACTGCCACCGATCACGGCGTGCCGACAGCCTTCACCGCTGATCTGCCGCTGGCCGAAAAGCAGGCGTTGCTCGACAAGGCATTGAAGGGCCCGCTTTCGGCTGTTGAGGCCGAGCTTTTCCGCGGCCAGATGATGACCGAGATGGCCGGTCTCTCGGCCGAGGACGGCATGGTGATGCAGATCCATGCCGGCTCGCGACGCAATACCGACAGCGGACTCTTTGCCACCCGCGGCCCCAATATGGGCGCCGATATCCCGACACGCACGGACTGGGTCGGCGGCTTGAATGCGCTGCTTTCCAAATATGGCCATGCGCCGGGCCTGCGCATCCTGCTTTTCACGCTCGACGAGACGACCTATGCGCGAGAGCTGGCGCCGATGGCCGGCCATTGGGCCTGCCTGATGGTGGGTCCGCCCTGGTGGTTCCATGACAGCCCGCTCGGCATCCGTCGCTATCTCGACCAGGTGGTAGAGACGGCCGGTTTCGCCAATATGGCAGGTTTCAACGATGACACGCGGGCGCTGCTGTCGATCCCGGCCCGCCACGACGTCTGGCGCCGTGAAGTCTGCCGCTTCCTCGCTCAACTCGCAGCCGAGCATCGGATTTCCGGGAAGGAAGCCGAGATCGTGGCGCGCGAACTCTCCTATGACAATGCAAAGAAGGCCTACAAGCTGTGAGCGACAGACTGCAGAACGTGACCGGCCTTGCGCCGACGGCGAAGCTTCCCGCCTATAACAGGAATGCGCTGAAGGCTGGCATCCTGCATCTCGGCCCGGGCGCCTTCTTCCGCGCCCATTTCGCGCCCTTCACGGATGCTGCACTCGCAGCAGCCGGCGGCGACTGGGGCATTGAGGTGGCGAGCCTGCGCACGCCCGATGTCGCGGACAATCTCTCCGCCCAGAACGGGCTTTATACGATGCTGATCCGCGATACATCAGGCACGACGGCCGAAGTGATCGGCTCGATCCTGAAGGCGCATGTGGCGCCACGCGATCCGGCCGGCCTGCTGGCGCGGCTCGAGGACCCTGCCATCCGCATCGTCAGTATGACGGTCACGGAAAAGGCCTATGGCTTCGATCCCGCAACCGGCGGCCTCGACCTCAAGCATCCCGATGTCGTTGCCGACCTCGCCAATCGGCATGCGCCGCGCGGCGTCATCGGCTATCTCGTCGAAGGACTGGCGCGCCGACGGCAGAAGGGCATCGCCCCCTTTACGCCGCTCAGCTGCGACAATCTGCCGAGCAACGGCGCCGTGCTGAAACGCCTCGTGCTGGAATTCACTTCGCGCATCGATGCCGACCTGCATCGCTGGATCGAAGCGAATGTGCCCTTCCCCTCGACGATGGTCGACCGCATCACGCCGGCAAGCACCGAAGCGACCTATGCCGATGCCGAGCGGCTGACGGGCCGCACCGACATGGCGGCGGTCGAGACGGAACCCTTTACGCAATGGGTCATCGAAGACCATTTCGCCAATGGCCGTCCGGCCTGGGAAAAGGTACGCGGCGCGCTGATGGTCGAGGAAGTCTCGGCTTACGAAAAAATGAAGCTCAGGATGCTGAACGGAGCCCATTCGCTGCTCGCCTATCTCGGTTATATCGGCGGCTATGAATTCATCCGAGACGTTATGGATGATGCCGGCCTGGCGGCGCTTGCCTACCGCCACATGCACGCGGCGGCGCGCACACTGGACGCGGTGCCGGGCATCGATCTCGATGACTACGCCAATGAATTGATAGCACGCTTTGCAAATAAGGCGATCGCGCACCGCACCTATCAAATCGCCATGGACGGCACGCAGAAACTGCCACAGCGGCTGCTGGAGCCGGCATGCGAGGCGCTTGCCCTTGGCGACCGGGCGGAGACCTACGCGATCGCCGTCGCGGCGTGGATGCGTTATGCGACCGGCGAACATGGCAATGGCGAGCGCTATGAGCTGCGCGATCCCCGCGCTGCTGAGATCGCCGCGCTGATTGCCGACGTCCCGCGCACCGGCCCGGCGATTTCGGCGGCGCTCTTCACCCTCCCCGGCCTTTTCCCGGCGGCTTTGACCGGACATCGGGCCTGGACGCAGGATGTCTCGGACAAGTTGGAGATCCTAATCCAGGACGACCGGCTGCCGCTGTTTTAAGAAGTGTGAGTCTTTTCGGCAAAAGAGAGGGTGTGCCACACGGCATACCCTCTCCTCCGTCATCGCTGTGCTCGTCACAGGGATCCAGTGCGCCCAAGTCCCTGGGCGCGGGGAACTCTATTCAGGCCGTGGGAAGTCATTCACCGCGCAGACGCGCGGTGGCTGGATTCCTGTGACGAGCACAGGAAGTTCGGGGTTGCTCTTTCTTCTCCGCCATACCGCATGGTCAAGCCTTCACCCGCATCATATCGGGATCGTAGAGCGGCGCCAGCGACACCTTGCAGGGAATGCGCTCCCTGGCGACATCGAGTTCATAAGTGCCGGCGAGAACGAAATCCTCCGTCACGCCCTCCGGGTCGCGGACATAGCCGTAGCCGATCGCCTTCCCAAGCGTATAACCGAAGCCGCCGCTCGAGAGCCAGCCGACACGTTTGCCGTTGCGATAGATGGTTTCACGGCCGAGCAGCACGGTATCGGGATCGTCAGGGACAAAGCAGGCGAGGCGCTTCTTCACGCCGTCCGCAAGCTGCCGCTCGATCGCCTCGCGGCCGCGGAACGGAATGTTCTTCCTGATCTTCACCGCCCAGCCGAGGCCGGCCTCGACGGGCGTATGGTCGGGGCCGATATCGGACCCCCAGGCGCGATATCCCTTTTCCAGGCGGCAGCTCTCGATGGCTCGGTAGCCGGCATTGACAAGCCCGAGCTCGCCGCCTGATGCCATCAGCACGTCATAGGCCGTGGTCGCATATTCGATCGGGACGTGCAGTTCGTAGCCGAGCTCGCCGACATAGGTGATGCGTAGCGCCCGCACTGGGCAGCCCGATATGCCGATGGTTCTGACCTGACCGAAGGGGAAGGCGGTATTCGAGACATCGCTACCTGTCACCTTTTCCAGCACCGCGCGTGCATTCGGTCCCATCAGCGACAGCACGGAATAGGCCGAGGTGACCTCGACCAGCTCGGCGTGCATCTCCGCCGGAATATTGCGGGCGATCCAATTGAAGTCGTGGGTGGCGAAACCGGTGCCGGTGACGATGTAATATTCGTCCTCGGCGATGCGGGCGACGGTCAGATCGCATTCGATTCCGCCCTTGTCGTTCAGCATCTGCGTGTAGATGAGCGATCCCACGGGCCTTGCAACATCGTTGGCGGCAATCCAGGAGAGCGCCGCCTCGGCATCCCTGCCCTTCAGCACGAATTTGGCGAAGGAGGTCTGGTCGAAGATGACGGCCGCCTCGCGCACCGCCTTATGCTCGCGGCCGACGGCATCGAACCAGTTCTGCCTGCCGTAGCTGTAGATATCCTTCGGCTCCTCATTGGCGAAGAGATCGGCAAACCAATTCGGCCGCTCCCAGCCGAGCTTTTCGCCGAAACAGGCGCCTTGCGCCTTCAGCCGGTCATAGAGCGGCGATTTGCGGCAGGGGCGGCCGCTCGAATGCTCCTCGAAAGGCCAGGCCATGGTGTAGTGCTTGCCATAGGCTTCGAGCGTGCGGGTGCGCACCCAGTCGGTATCGAAGTGCGGGCGACCGAAGCGGCGGAGGTCGACCGGCCAGAGATCATAGGGCGGCTCGCCCTTCGTCACCCATTCGGCGAGCGCCATGCCGGCGCCGCCGGCCGAGGCAATGCCGAAGGCGTTGAAACCGGCGCCGACGAAGAAGTTCTTCAGCTCCGGCGCCTCACCGAGAATGAAGTTACCGTCAGGCGTAAAACTTTCCGGGCCGTTCAGCAACTGCTTGACGCCGACATCCTCCAGCGCCGGAACGCGGCCGAGCGCTTGTTCCATGATCTGCTCGAAATGGTCGAAATTGCTATCCAGCAGCGTGTAATGGAAACCCTCCGGGATGCCCTGCTTCGCCCAGGGAATGGGATTGGGCTCATAGCCGCCCATGATGATGCCGCCGACCTCCTCCTTGTAATAGGTCAGGCGATCGGGATCGCGCAGCGTCGGCAGGTTGGAGGGCACGCCGAAGGATTCGGTGATGATATATTGGTGCTCGACCGAGACCAGCGGCACGTTGACGCCGAAACGCTGGCCAAAGGCACGCGTCCATTGGCCGGCGCAGACGACGACGCGCTCGCATTCGATACGTCCCTCGGCGGTCACAACGGCGCGGATTCGTCCCTTGTCGATCTCGAGGTCGAGGACTTCGGTATCCTCGAAGATCGAAACGCCTGCTATGCGGGCGCCTTTCGCCAGCGCCTGGGTGATATCGGAAGGATTGGCCTGACCGTCCGTCGGAAGGAAGGCGGCGCCGACGAGATCGTCAATCGTCATCAGCGGCCAGAGATCGAAAGCCTCCTGCGGCGTCAGCAACTGCATTTCGAGGCCGAAGGACTGGGCGGTGGTCGCCTGGCGCTTGACCTCCGTCCAGCGCTCCTCGTTGCAGGCAAGGCGCAGGCCGCCGTTCATCTTCCAGCCGGTGCCGAGGCCCGTTTCCTCTTCCAGCCGCTTGTAGAGATCGACGGAGTAGCCGAGCAACTGGGTGATGTTGGCGCTGGTGCGCAGCTGGCCGACGAGTCCGGCGGCATGAAAGGTGGTGCCCGAGGTCAGCTTCTTGCGTTCGAGCAGCACGGTATCGGTCCAGCCGAGCTTGCCGAGATGATAGGCTGTCGAGCAGCCGATGATGCCGCCGCCGATGACCACGGCCTTTGCCGTCTTCGGTAATTGTCTCGTCATTTATGGATCCTGTTCAAAGGCTTGATAGGCGCGCTCGAAGCGCGCCAGATTCTCGGCCGTATAGGCGGCATAGTCGAAATCGATGGTGGAGTGGATTTCCGAAATCATGCTCCAGAGCGTCTCGCGCAGCAGCGAGGCGCATTTCATCGCGCCGTAGCGGCGGCTCAGCTCATCGGTCAGCGGCCGGTCGAAATAGCTCTCGAGCATCATCTGCTCGGCGGCTTGCGAGAACTCGTTGTTGGAGGCCAATCCGCCGAGATCGAACAGCGGCGTGTTGAAGCCGGCATAATCCCAGTCGATCAGCCAGAGCCGCTTGCCGTCATCGAGAAAATTGGCGGCCAGCAAATCGTTATGGCCGAAGGCGATCTCGAACGGCCCTGCCGCTGCTTCCAGCATCTCGGCCTTGCCGATCAACGCCGGCAGCAGCGGAAGGTGGAGGCTGCCCGATTCCTTCAGGCTAGCGGCGTAATCGCGGATGACGTGGAAGACCCAGAAGATCATCGCCGGGCCGCGGAAATGCCGCGCGATGTCATGGTGGCAGGCGCGCAGCAGCGGCACGACCCGGGCCAGCATGTCAGGTGCCCTGATATCCTCGGGCGACAGCGCCCGCGCCTCGACATAGTCGAGCACCAGCACCCCGGGCGAATGGTGGATGACGGCAGGCGACAGGCCGGCGGCATGCGCCGCGCGGCTTGCGGCAAGCTCGTTCTGCCTGATGATGTGGTGGATCGGAATATCGGCGCCGAGTCTCACCACGCAGCGCACGACGGCATCGCTAACCAGATAGTTCCTGTTGGTGATGCCACCGGATATTGGCGAAATTTCAATCGGACCCTGCCAGATGCCAAGCGCATGAATCCTATCCTCAGGCGTCATGCTATCCCCCTTGCGGCGCTTGCAAAATGATGGGGCAGAGCGGGATAGGCTGTCAAGCCGCGGCGCGCGTCCTTCCGGACGCGCGAAGGGGCTATAGGGTCAGATCGTCTTGCCGGCAGCGTCGAAGACGTGGCAGCGGGCCGGATCGAAGAAGGCCTGCACATTGGTGCCACGCTCGACCTTCTGCTGACCGTCGAGGGCAATCGTCAGGAGCTGTCCGTCCGGCGTCGTCGTATAGAGCATGGTGGCGCCGCCGAGATTTTCGACGAGATCGACATTGACGGTCGAAAGCGTGATGGTGCCCTGCGTGAGGGACAGATGCTCGGGGCGGATGCCGAAGGTGACGGCCTCGCCGGCCTCGCCCCTCAGCCGGCGCGGCAGGCGGACGGAATTGCCGCAGACATGAATACTGGTTTCGGCCCCGCCGACCTCTTCGATGCGCGCCTGCAAAAAGTTCATCTTCGGGCTGCCGATAAAGCCGGCGACGAAGCGGTTGGCCGGGTTGTTGTAGAGATCGAGCGGCGCGCCGACCTGCTCGATGCGGCCGGAATTCAAGACGACGATCTTGTCGGCCATCGTCATCGCCTCGACCTGGTCATGGGTGACGTAGATCATGGTGTTGCCAAGCTGCCGGTGCAGGCGGGAGATCTCGACACGCATCTGCACACGCAGTTCGGCATCGAGGTTCGACAGCGGTTCGTCGAACAGGAAGATGCGTGGCTCGCGCACGATGGCGCGGCCGATCGCCACGCGCTGGCGTTGGCCGCCGGAGAGCGCCTTCGGCTTGCGCTCCAGCAGCTTCTCGATCTGCAGGATTTCGGCGGCGCGCTTCACCTTCGGCTGGATCTCGGCCTTCTTGTAACCGGCCGTCTCCAGGCCGAAAGCGAGGTTCTTGTAAACCGACATGTGGGGATAGAGCGCATAGGACTGGAAGACCATGGCGATGCCGCGCTTGGCCGGCGCCACCTCGTTCATGCGCTCGCTGTCGAGCAGCAGCGCCCCACCGGTGATCTCCTCGAGGCCGGCGATCATGCGCAGAAGGGTCGATTTCCCACAGCCCGAGGGGCCGACGAAAACGACGAATTCGCCGGGATCGATCGCCAGGTCGATGCCATGGATCACATCCAGCGAGCCGTAGCGCTTCTCGACCTTCTGAAGAACGACACTGGTTGCCATCGTCTCAAAACCCTCTCTTTTGCAGGTTACTTCGTTCTTGCGCGCCAATCGGCGTATTTGGGACTGTCGGGACCGACCGGCAGCGGCACTTCGGCGCCGCTGTCCGATGACTGGTAGATGGCGGTGACGAGTTCCAGCGCGCGGCGCGCATCCTTCGATGTCACCGGCAACGGCCCCTGGCCGCTGAGGAAGGCATGGAACTGGCCCATCTGTGTGGTGAAACGCGGCGCGACGGGCTGCCAGTCGCCGACCACCCGATCGATCTTTTCGCGGACGTCATCGTTGGCGGCGATGATTTTCCAGGGATCCTTGCCTGGCGTGTAGGGTTCGTGCGTGCTTTCGAAGGTGACGTTTTCAAAATGCAGTCTCAGCCGGCTGATCTGTTCCTGCGAACCGAGCGTGCAGGACAGCGAGACGAAGGCGCCGTTTTCCATCAGCAGGCTGGCGGAGGCGCAGTCCTCGACCTCGATATCGTTGACACGGGTGGCCACCCGGCCGAAAACCCTTGCCGCCGGGCCCATCAAATGCATCAGCATATCATGCAGATGCAAGGCATGGGTGACGAGCACGCCGCCAAGCTCCGTCGCCCATTTGCCGCGCCAGGGCACGGCGTAATATTCGGGCTTGCGCAGCCAGAAGGTTTCGACAGATGCCGTATAGGGCTTGCCGGCAATGCCGGCATCGATGATCCGCTTGGCCTTCTGGATGCCGTCGCCGTAGCGGTACTGGAAGATCGGCATCAGCACGCCTTTGGCGGTTTTTTCCGCCTCCATGATGGTATCGACCCCGGCAAGGGAGCCCGTCAGCGGCTTTTCGCAGACGACGTGCTTGCCGGCCGCCAGGGCCGCGACCACCTGTTCCAGATGGATGCCGGGAGGGGTGCAGATATCGATGATGTCGATCGTGTCGTCGGCCAGCAGCGCCTGGAAAGAGGTGGTGCGGCGTTCGATGCCGAACTCGTCGCCGACGGCCGCCAGGCGTTCTTCGTTCAGATCGCAGATCGCCGTCACCTTGAACTTGTCGGAATGCGGCAGATAGCCTTCGACAATATGCGAACGGCCGATGCCGCAGCCGACGATCGCGACGGTCTTGATGCTCATGTCACTCTTTTCCACTACTGCCATCAGCGTTTCATGCCGGTCGTGGCGATGCCTTCGATCAGCAGGCGTTGGAAGAACAGGAAGAAGAAGAACACCGGCACCAGCGTCAGGGTCGACATGGCGAAGAGACCACCCCAATCCGACGCGCTGGTGGAATCCACGAAGGTGCGCAGGCCGAGCTGGATCGTGTAGGTGTTCATGTCGTTCAGGTAGATCAGTGGTCCGAAGAAATCGTCCCAGGTCCAGATGAAGGAGAAGATGGCGGCCGTTGCCAGCACCGGCAGCGACAGCGGCAGCATGATCTTCCAATAGATCCGCCAGGCGCTGCAGCCATCCATCATCGCCGCCTCGTCGAGTTCACGCGGGATGCCGCGGAAGAACTGCACCATCAGAAAGATGAAGAAGGCGTCGCTTGCCAGGAACTTCGGCACGACGAGCGGCAGGATGGTATTGACCCAGCCAAGGTTGAGGAAGAGCACATATTGCGGGATCAGCGTCACGTGATAGGGGATCATCAGCGTGCCGAGCATGATCGCGAACCAGAAATTCCGGCCGGCAAAACGCAGCCGCGCAAAGGCGAAGGCCGTCAGCGAACAGGCAATGACATTGCCGGTAACCACCAGCAGCGAGATGACGAGCGAATTCCAGAAGAACCGGCCGAAGCTGACATCGAGGCCGACCCAACCGCGCGCATAGGACGAGAAATCGATCGAGGACGGAATGAGCGAGGTCGACGAAAAGATCTCGGTTTCCGGCCTGACCGATGCCGAGACCATCCACAACAGCGGATAGAGCATCAGAAGCGAGGCGGCGATCAGCAGGGCGTGGATCATGAGTGACCCGGGCAGGCTGCGTTTCGTGATGTCCGATGGCGGCCTGGCCGCGGTGACGGGAGCGGTCATCTCAGTCATCGTAATGCACCCAATAACGCGAGGTCAGGAAGGAGAAGGCGGTGAAGATCGCGATGATCACCACCAGGATCCAGGCGAGCGCCGAGGCGTAGCCCATGCGGAAATTGCCGAAGGCTTCCTGATAGAGGTAGAGCGTGTAGAATAGCGTCGAATTGATCGGCCCACCCGTGCCGCCCGATATGATGAAGGCCGGCGTGAAGGCCTTGAAGGCTTCGATCGTCTGGACGACGGCGTTGAAGAAGATCACCGGCGTCAGAAGCGGCAGCGTGATCTTGTAGAATTGACGGAATTTCGAGGCGCCGTCGAGACTTGCCGCCTCATACATATCCTGCGGGATCTGGCGCAGGCCGGCGAGGAAGATGATCATCGGCGAACCGAACTGCCAGACGGACAGCGCCACCAGCGTATAGATCGAATAGTTCGGATGCGAGATCCAGCTTGGTCCTTCGATGCCGATCTGGGCGAGCGCGGCGTTGACGAGGCCGTCGCTGGCGAAAAGCTGGCGCCAGAGCACGGCGATCGCCACGCTGCCGCCGAGCAGTGACGGCAGGTAGAAGATGGCGCGATAAAAGGTCAGCCCGCGCAGGCCGCGGTTTAGCGCCATGGCGACCAGCAAGGCAAAGGTCAGCTTGAACGGCACCGAGAAGACGACATAAGTCAGGGTGACGTGCATGGCGGCGGAAAATTTCGGATCCGCCGTGGCGATGCGCACGTAATTCGCAATTCCCACCCACCGCGGCGACTGCAGCATGTCGAAGTCGGTGAAGGAGAGGTAGAGCGAAATCAGGGCCGGCCCGAGCGTCAGCCCGAAAAAGCCGATAAGCCACGGAAGGAGGAAGAGATAGCCGGGCGCGTTGGCGTTCCAGAGACGCCTGAAGCGTCCCTCGGCCACTGCGCCTTGATATCTTTCCACTGGTATGGCCCCTGCGGGCGTGCGCATCGCATTGCTCATACGGGATCAGCCTCGTGCGAGAATCTGCGTGATTTCATCAACAAGTTGTTTGCCGCCATCGGCGGGAGATAACTGCCCGAACCCGACCTGTTCGGCGATGTTGCGCAGCATGAGTTCGCCTTCACCGGCACCGGCCGGCGGGGGCGGCGGCAATTTGCCGGCGAGGTCGCCAAGGCCGCTGACATATTCCAGCGGGACCTTGCCATTCTCGTCGAGCTTAGCTGCTACGACCTCGCGCATGGCAGCGGATTCCGGGATGCCGCGTTCGACGTCGAGCAGAACCGCTGCCTCGGGATTCTTGACGAAGAAATTGACGTAATCGACCGCCAGGTCCACGGATTTCGACTGGGCCGAAACCGAGAAGAACATCGACGGCTTGCGATAGTGGCCGCCCTTCGAATCCGGCTTGATGCGCATGTAGTTGGTCAGTGCCAGCTTATCCTTGTTCATTGCCTGATAGGCGACGAACTGGTTGGAATGGGCAAAACCGGCCGCAGCCTTGCCAAGCGACACCGTGTTGGTTTCGATATCGTTTTTGTCGAGAGCCTGGATATCTGCCGGAACGCAGGCGCCGGACGCACGGAACTTGGCCCACATGTCGTACCATTCCGAGGCGTCATCCACGTCGAATCCGATCTTGCCGTCGGCGGTATAAAGCGCCTTGCCGCGCTGGCGCAGCCAGTTTTCGAACAGTGGTTCGCCGCCGCTGCCGTCGGCGATGCCGAACATGCCCTTGCGCTTGCCTGCCTTGGTAATCTCAGCACCCATGCGACCAAATTCCTCCCAGGTGGTCGCCTGGGTCGGCAGATCGACGCCGGCCTCCTTGAAGGCAGTGGTGTTCAGCACCGTCGCAGCCGAGTTCGCGCCCAGGCTGACGCCGTAGAGATGGCCGTCGACGCTGCCGCCTTCAATTTGCGCCTTGTCGAAATCCCCGAGATCGAGCTTGGCAGGCATATAGGATTCAAGCGGGGCGAGCGCGCCGCGCCGTGCATATTGGACGATGTAACGGTAATCCATCTGGATGACGTCCGGCGCGTTGCGGCCCGCGACCTGGGTCGCAAGGCGCGGCCAGTAGTCGCCCCAGCCCAGGAACTCGCCGGTGATCGACGTCCCCGGATTCTTGGTCTGATAGAGCTGCGATACCTTGTTGGTGCGGTCGGCGCGCGGCTGCGAGCCCCACCACAGGAGACGCAGGCGCTTTTCCTGTGCCAAGGCGCTGGTTCCGAGCGCCGAGAGCGACAGAAGCGCGGCGCTTCCCGCAACGAAATTACGCCTGCTTACACGTAGAGTCATTTCTTTCCTCCTCCAAAGGGAAGCGCCTCCACACGCTTCCAAACTAGTTTCGCTTGCGCAAATAACTAATTGGTTACAAGCTACGTGCAAAGCGGCAAGGCTGTCAAGCGGTGTTGGCCAAAGCATGATGCCGAACGTGTAAGCGAGCGGACGACATCCTGCTCTCACTGCTTAAGTGGGAGCAGGATGATTTTGGGGGCTAACAGGCCTCATCATCCTGTTTCAGCAGGGGCCTTTCCAAATTCGGTTTTTACAATTTCGCACCGAAGGCTTATGAGCGCAACATGTGACGACAGGGGTGGAGCGATGAACGATAGCGGGGGAAATAACGGAAAGAAGCAAGCCCGGCGACCGTCGATGGAACGGACGGCCCAACGCGATCCGGAGCGGACACGCGCGGCAATCCTCGATGCGGCAACCCGGGAATTCGCCGAAAACGGCATGGGCGGCGCCCGCGTCGACGCCATCGCCGAACGGGCCGGCACCAACAAGCGCATGCTCTACCACTATTTCGGCGACAAGGAGCAGCTCTACCTCAAGGTGCTCGAAGAGGCCTATGTCGGCATCCGCACGGCCGAACGCGCGCTGCATATCGGCGACCGCAGCCCCGAGGAAGGCATCGGCGAACTGGCGCTCTTCACCTGGCGTTATTTCCTCGAGCATCCCGAATTCCTGAGCCTGCTCGGCACCGAAAACCTGCATCGCGCCCGGTGGCTGCGCCAGTCCGTCCGGCTCAAGGAACTGCATTCGCATCTGATCGGCGAGCTGTCGCAGGTGCTCGAGCAGGGCAAGAAACAGGGTGTCTTCATCGAGACCGCCGATCCCCTGCACGTCTATCTGACGATCGCCTCGCTCGGCTATTTCTATCTTTCCAACCAGTACACGCTTTCGACGATCTTCGGCCGCGACCTGATCGAGCCGGCCAATCTCAGTGCCTGGGAAAGGCATATCGTCCACGTCACCCTCGCCTCGATCAAGCGCTGAACACTGAAAGCAGGATTTGGCTATTGACAGGCTCGCCGCTCTTCTGCCATCAAGTAACCGTTTAGTTACCGGCTTGGGAGGGCCGGGCGAGGACGCCCGCTCCCACCGCAAAAGATTGCAGGGAGGAAAATATGGCACGCTTGGGGATCATCTTGCACGGCGTCACCGGCCGCATGGGTTACAACCAGCACCTGGTGCGCTCTATCCTGGCCTTCCGCGACCAGGGCGGCATCACGCTGAAATCGGGCGAGAAACTCGAGATCGACCCGATCATCGTCGGCCGCAACGGCGCCAAGATGGAAGAGCTGGCGAAAAAGCACACCATCAAGCGCTGGTCGACCGATCTCGATGCTGCGCTGGCCAATTCCGACGACACGATCTTCTTCGATGCCGGCACGACGCTGATGCGCGCCGAGCTTCTGTCCAAGGCGCTCGACGCCGGCAAGCACGTCTATTGCGAAAAGCCGATTTCCGACGATCTGCAGGTTGCGATCGATCTCGCCCGCAAGGCACGGCGCTCCGGCCTCAAGCACGGCGTCGTGCAGGACAAGCTCTTCCTGCCCGGCCTGCGAAAGCTGGCGCTGCTGAAGGATTCCGGCTTCTTCGGCAAGATCCTCTCGGTGCGCGGCGAATTCGGCTACTGGGTCTTCGAAGGCGATTGGGGCGTGCCCGCCCAGCGCCCTTCCTGGAACTACCGCAAGGCCGACGGCGGCGGCATCATCCTCGATATGCTCTGCCACTGGCGCTACGTGCTGGACAACCTGTTCGGCGAGGTCAAGGCCGTCTCCTGCCTCGGCGCCACGCATATTCCGCGGCGCATCGACGAGCAGGGCAAGCCGTATGATTGCGACACCGACGATGCGGCCTATGCGACCTTCGAGCTCGACGGCGGGGCGATCGCCCAGATCAACTCCTCCTGGGCCGTTCGCGTGCGCCGCGACGACCTCGTCACCTTCCAGGTCGACGGCACGCATGGCTCGGCCGTCGCCGGCCTGACGAAATGCTGGAGCCAGCACCGTGTCAACACGCCGAAGCCGGTCTGGAATCCCGACCAGCCGCAGACGATCGACTTCTACAAGACCTGGGATGAGGTTCCGGATACCCAGGCCTTCGACAATGGTTTCAAGGCGCAGTGGGAAATGTTCATCCGCCACGTGGTCGAAGACGCGCCGTGGCCCTACGGGCTGGAAGCCGGCGCCAAGGGCGTGCAGCTCGCCGAACTCGGGCTGAAATCCTGGGCCGAGCGCCGCTGGCTCGACGTCCCCGCACTGGAGTTCTGAGCCGTGAGCACGATCAACCTTCCCCTCGACGGCAAGATCGTTCCCTACGCGCTCGCCGGCACGCCGATCGAACTCAAAAAACGCGATGCCAAGAGCTTTCCGCGCATCGCCTTTGCCGCTGCCCATGTGGTCGCCGACCCGCTTGCCGACAACGATCCCTGGCTGACGCCGGCGATTGATTGGGAGCGGACGCTCGCCTTCCGGCACCGGCTCTGGGATCTCGGCCTCGGCGTCGCCGAAGCGATGGATACGGCACAGCGCGGCATGGGCCTCGGCTGGCCGGAAGCCCGCGACCTCATCCGCCGGGCGCTTGCCGAGGCGGCCGGCCGCAAGGACGCGCTGATCGCCTGCGGCGCCGGCACCGATCATCTGTCACCCGGTCCGGACGTGACCATCGACACGATCATCAGGGCCTATGAAGAGCAGATCGAAACGGTGGAGGCGGCCGGCGGCCGCATCATCCTGATGGCAAGTCGGGCGCTTGCCGTCGCGGCCAAGGGGCCGGACGACTATATCAGGGTCTATGACCGCATCCTTCGCCAGGTCAAGGAACCCGTCATCATCCACTGGCTGGGAGAAATGTTCGACCCGGCGCTCGAGGGATACTGGGGCAATGGCGATCACCTGAAGGCAATGGAAACGTGTCTGCAGGTGATCGAAGCCAATGCTGCAAAGGTCGACGGCATCAAGATCTCGCTGCTTTCCAAGGAGAAGGAAGTGACCATGCGCCGGCAACTGCCGAGATCCGTGCGCATGTATACCGGCGACGATTTCAACTATGCGGAATTGATCGCCGGCGACGAAGAGGGCCATTCCGACGCGCTGCTCGGCATTTTCGACGCCATCGCCCCGGCAGCTTCGGCTGCGCTCGACGCGCTCGGCCGCAAGAGCAACCACGAATTCTTCGACCTTTTCGAGCCGACCGTTCCGCTATCGCGCCACATCTTCAAGACGCCGACCCGCTTCTACAAGACCGGCGTCGTCTTCCTCGCCTATCTCAACGGTCTGCAAGATCATTTCGTCATGGTCGGCGGCCAGCAGAGCACCCGCTCGCTGGCGCATCTGGCCGAACTCTTCCGACTGGCCGACAAGGCGCGGGTTCTTGCTGATCCCGAACTCGCCGCAAGCCGCATGCGCCAGGTGCTCGCGGTCCACGGCGTCAACTGACGCCGCTATACCTGACGGAAGGAGAATGACATGCAGGTCGAAGGACTTTCGATCAATCTGGCGACGATCCGTGAGCAATGCGGCTTTGCCGAAGCCGTCGATACCTGCCTGAAACACGGCATCACCTCGATCGCGCCCTGGCGCGACCAGGTCGCCAAGGTCGGCCTCGACGAGGCGGTGCGGATCGTTAAATCGAACGGTATCAAGCTGACCGGCCTTTGCCGCGGCGGCTTCTTTCCGGCGGCAAACGAGGCCGACTGGCAGAAGAATCTCGACGACAACAGACGGGCCATCGACGAGGCGGCCGCCTTTTCCGCCGATTGCCTCGTGCTCGTCGTCGGTGGTTTGCCGGGTGCATCGAAAGATATCGTCGCGGCTCGTCAGATGGTACTCGACGGCATTGCCGCCGTGCTGCCGCATGCGCAGGCTGCCGGCGTGAAACTTGCAATCGAGCCGCTGCACCCGATGTATGCCGCCGACCGGGCCTGCGTGAACACGCTCGGCCAGGCGCTCGACATGTGCGAGCCGCTCGGCGAGGATGTCGGCGTGGCGATTGACGTCTACCATGTCTGGTGGGATCCCGATCTTGCCAACCAGATTGCTCGCGCCGGACGCATGAACCGTATCTTCGCCCATCACATCTGCGACTGGCTGGCGCCGACGAAGGACATGCTGCTTGACCGCGGCATGATGGGCGATGGCGTCATCGACCTGAAGGGCATAAGACGGATGATCGAAGCCGCCGGTTTCTTCGGCGCACAGGAAGTGGAGATCTTCTCGGCCGAAAACTGGTGGAAGCGTCCGGCCGACGAGGTGATCGCCACCTGCGTCGAGCGGTTCCGGAGCTGCTGCCAGATGTGATTCTTGAGCATTTCCGTTTTTCTTCGAAACACGAAAATGCTTTATCTCTTTGTTTTTACGCAATTCCGGACGCAAAAACCGCTGCACACTTTTGCTGGAATTGCTCTGAAATCCCATTGTTTCATCACGTATGAAAGAGGAGTCATTCGATGGAGAAACGCCGTTTTGCCCTGATCGGCACCGGTAACCGTGGCACCACCATGTGGGGCAAAGACCTGCTTGCCGGCTGGCGCGAACATGTCGATCTCACAGCCATCGTCGAAAAGAACGCGCTACGCGGCGAGCGCGCCCGCAACATGATCGGCAGCAATGCGCCGCTCTATGACAACATCGAATCCATGCTCGCCGAGCAGAAGCCGGATCTTGCCATCGTCTGCACGCCCGACCATACGCATGACGATATCATCGTGCGGGCGCTGGAATCCGGCATCGATGTCATCACCGAAAAGCCGATGACCACTTCGATCGAGAAAATTCGCCGGATTCTCGACGCCGAAAAACGCTCCGGCCGCCGGGTCGACGTCTCCTTCAACTATCGCTATGCGCCGACAGCCGCGAAGATCAAAGAGCTCCTGAACGCCGGTGAGATCGGCCGCGTGACCTCGGTTGATTTTCACTGGTACCTCAACACCAAGCACGGCGCTGATTATTTCCGCCGCTGGCATGCCTATACGGAAAATTCCGGCAGCCTGTTCGTCCACAAGGCCACCCACCATTTCGATCTGCTGAACTGGTATCTCGACAGCGATCCGGAAGCCGTCACCTCGTTTGCCGACCTGCAGAACTACGGCCGCAGGGGCCCGTTCCGCGGCCCCCGCTGCAAGCTCTGTCCGCACGCGCAGGAATGCGACTATTATCTCGATATCGAAAAGGATCCCTTTCTCGATCAGCTTTACGAGGATCCTTCGAAGATCGACGGCTATTTCCGAGACGGCTGCGTCTTCCGCGAAGATATCGACATTCCCGACACGATGGTCGTGTCCATCCGCTACCGCAACAACGTCCATGTCTCCTATTCGCTGAACACCTTCCAGCCGATCGAAGGCCATCACCTCGCCTTCAACGGTACCAAGGGACGTATCGAGCTTCGCCAGTATGAGGCTCAGCCCTGGGAGGTGCCGAAGGAAGACACGATCCTTCTCATTCGCAATTTCCCGAATGGGAAGGAGGCGGTGGAGCGCATCGTCGTGCCGCATTTCACCGGCGGCCATTACGGCGGCGACGATCGGATGCGCAACATGATCTTCAAGCCCGGCATGGAAGATCGGCTCGGCCAGCGCGCCGGCACACGGGCGGGCGCCATGTCCGTGCTCTGCGGCATTGCGGCGCTGACGAGCTCGCGCACCGGCAAGGTGGTCGATATCGCCGAGTTGATGCCCGAGCTTGCCAATGACGGCTCGCCCAATTCCTTGAGATCACCACGCTGACGCGTGTCCCTGACGGGATGCGTCAGGCGATATTTTCGAGATCCTGCCGGCTGATCTGGTAGAGCAGCGGCCGGCCCGTTGTAAAACGCTCGACCTCGTCCGCCGCCATCGCACCGAGACGCGCCCGTTCCAGGCCGATGGCGCCGGCGATGTGCGGCGTCAGGAAGACATTGGGCAGATCGTAGAATGCCGAACCCACTTCCGGAATTTCCGGATCGGTGACGTCGATCACCGCGTCGATGCGGCCGGTCTTCAGCTCCGAAAGCAGGGCTGCCTCATCAATGAGGATTCCGCGCGCGGTGTTGATCAGCGTTGCCCCGTCCTTCATCAGCGACAGTCTTCGCGCATCGATCATATGCTGCGTCGACGGCAGCGACGGCGCGTGCAGGGAAACAATATCGGCTTGCCGCATCAATTCGTCGAGATCGACCTTTTCAGCTCCGAGACCGGCTGCTTCGGCGGCATCGAGCATGGGATCGAACAGCAGCAGCCTGTAGTCGAAAGGTTTCAGGAGTTCGATCACCCGCCTGCCGATGCGCGAGGCGCCGACGATGCCGAGGGTTCGGCCATAATTGCCGATCGCTTCGCGCTGCATCGGATAAGTCCGATCGCGATTGCGGTCGCCGACGTAAAGCTCGCGGAAGCGGAAGGCGCGTTTGCCGGCAAAAAGGATCGCGGCGAGCGTGAATTCGGCAACCGGCACGGCATTGGCCTCGGCCGCGTGGCTGACCGCGATGCCGGCTTCGAAGATGGCGTCATCGATGATGCCCTTGACCGTACCGGCCGCATGGACGACGAGGCGCAGCCGCGGCGCGACAGCAGGGATCTCAGGCCCGACACAGGGCGCACCCCAGCCGGTGATCAGGATTTCCGCTCGGGAAAGCAGGCGTCTCGCCCGCGCGTCGTCCAGCCGCTGCAGCGGCTCGGGATCAAGCAGGCGGCCGATCGCATCGAGCCGGCGCAGGATCTCATCGGGCAGGACATGCTCCGTGCGGGACGGCTCCATGGCAAGGACGATGGCCGGTCGGCTCATGGCATCTGACCCGGTGCTTCGATGGCGCTGACGGTCACGCCCTTTTCCCGCACCAGCGCCTGCAGCGCCGCAATATCGGGCGCTTTCGGCGGCTGCGTCCAGGCCGACGAGACGGCGGCGGGATCGTCGAGCGCCAGCACCGCCGTCACCAGGATGGTCTCGCCGGCCGGAATCTGACCGCGCAGTTGTGGCACGATGGTCTTGGCGACGATCACATTGGTGTTGGGTTGGGCCTTCTGCGCGAGCCCGACACGTTTGATCGAAGAGCCGAGATCGAGAATGCCGGTGAAATCGGCTTCACCGATCGCATAGGCTGCCCCCTCCGAGGCCGACAGCCGATCCTGCTCGAAGTCGCGGCGGCCGATGGCAAAGCCGCCTTCGGCAATCCGCAGCGGCCGGCCCGACCTGATCCGGTGGAGGCGGATATGCCAGGGGGCGGCGGGCACGAGCCAGGTTTCGACTTCGGCATCGGGGAAGGGCGACCATCTCGAATGAAGCACATCACCCGCGAGCCGGGCTTCCTCATTCGTTTCACGCACGCGGTAGTGCAGGCCGTCATCGCTGAAGGCCAGCATCGAATCGAAGGCGGCCAGCGCAAAGCCGCGTTCATCGGACTCGACGCTGAAGCCGTACCGGGCCGAATATGCGAATTTCGCGTATTTCTCAGTGCCAAAACGCATCTGCAGGTTTTCCTGGCCAGAAGACAGCGCCACGACATCGCCGCCTGCCCGCATCAGAACCATGCCGGGATGACGCTGGGGAACGACCTCGGGCGCCGGCTCCGGCGCCTTCTCGCTGGCGGTCCAGAAGGGATGATCCCCAGCGATTGCGAGCGGCAGAAAGGCCTTCAAGGCCCAATAGGGCGAGCCGGCGGAGTTGTAGCTCTCCGACATCAGCAGGTTCGGGTAGCCGAAACCGATCGACAGAACGCCGTCACGATCGGCAATCGGCTTGTCCCTCCACCAGCGCAGATGCTGCAGGCAGAGATGCTTGACCTCGCCCCAGGGCAAAGCCTCGAGATCGGCAAAGGCGAGCGCCGACCAGAAGCCAGCGCAGGCAAAGCGATAGGTCAGGCTGCGGCCGAAGGGGATCGTCGCGCCGTCGGCGGCAAACCAGTGGCGGAAATCTCGGGCGAAGAAGATGGCGCGCTCGCGATAGCGTTTCGCATAATCGTCATCGACGAGCTTCGAATAGATCAGCCCGTAAAAATGCATGGCGAAGGGAATGTAGTGGTCGATGCGGCGCACGTTTCCGTCGCGATACCAGCCGTCGCCGATATAGAAACCTTCGAGCTCCTGCAGATATTGCCGCGTCAGGCTGCGGTCGAAATCAACGCCGAGACGATCGAGGGCGATATCAACGAAGATGCGGAAAAATTTCCAGTTGTTGTCGGCATAGTCGAACTGCCTGGCATGTTTGAGATAGGCGACGACATTGCCACGGGCGCGCGCATCAAGCGGCTCCCAGATCTTTTCCGGCACCAGCGCCAGGGCAAAGCCGAGGGCAGCAAGCTCGACCATCCGCTGATCCCGGCCGTTGACTGTTCCCCAATATTCGGGATGGGCGGGGTCGGTGCCGTTTGCGAGGCCTTCGGCAAAACGATGCCAATGGGCGAATTCTCCACCACCGGCGCCAAAAGGGGCCAATCCCCAGAGCGGGCGGGCGAAACCCTCGAGATCGGCGGCCGCCCGATCGAAATGGGCGGCGAGACCACTGAGCCTGACGCGGGCATTGCCCTTGGAAAAACAGGGAAGCAGCGGATCGAAGAGCGCGAGCAGAGCGCGGCTCATATCGGCGCGGCTTTCCAGCGGATTGCCGGCAAGCGGATTGGCGCTGGCGGGATCATAGGTCATCGGCACCTCACGGGTTCTCGGCATTGGCAACGGTCCCTCCCGGAACGGGAACGACCGCCTGGCAGATGTGGCGCGCAGCCGCTGTTCGGTTGCGGAACCGGGTGAGCATCATCGACACAGCCTCGCGCCCGAGGGCAGCCCGATCGACCCGCATGGTGGAAAGCCGCGGATTGGTCATCAATGCGCAGGGCAGATCATCAAAGCCGACAATCGCGAAATCATCCGGCACTCGCAGGCCGGCTTCGGTGACCGCCTCCAATACGCCGACGGCAATGAAATCATTCATGCAGAACGCCGCGGTGAAGCCGGCATTCTCGGCAAGAACTGCCGCGGTGCGTTCATGAGCCTCGCGGCTTGCGCTACCCTGCAGCGCCAGCGAAACGAATCGTCCTTCGGCGCCGGGGACGGCGGAGATCGCCGCCTCGAAGCCACGAATGCGCTCCCGAATCGTATGGCGGTGAGAGCCGCTCAGATGCAGGATACGGCGATGGCCAGCCCTCGTCAGCCGGCTGGCCGCCTCGTAGGCCCCAAAGAAATTAGCCGGCGAAACACCGTCGAACTGCATCCTGGGATCAGTGCCATTGACAAGCACGGTCGGCGTCATGGTGGCCCGCAGCCAATCACGCAGAGTGTCGTTGGGATCGATGCCGACGAGAAAAAGACCCTGGGCACCCGCCGCCTGCATATAGTCACGCAGGGCATCCGGCGTGATTCGATCCTCGCGGACCATGCGAATTTCGAAGGGCATGCCCGCTTCGGCGGCTCCGGTACGCAAGCCGTCGACGATCGCTTCGTAGAAGACGCTGAGCCCGCCGGTGACGCCGTCGCTGGCAATCAGCGCCAGCCCGCCGGCAACGGCTTCGGCAGCAGGTTTGACCGGATAACCGTGTTCGGCGGCCACCTTCAATATCTGCCGCCGGACGGTTTCGCTGATCCCAGGTTCGTTGGCGAGCACGCGCGACACGGTCGAAACGGAGACGCCGGCCAATGTGGCTATGTCGGCCTGTCGCAGCCGTCTGACTTTTTCATCGCTCATAGGCAAACTTTATGCAAATAATGCAAATTTGCAATACCAGAGTTATTTCTTGCAATAAATTCTTTTTTGCGTAACCTGTCTCACGAAAATGCCGGACGACGCCATGGAGGATGGCAGCGGACATATTGGGACAAGGGAGGATACCGATGCAGGTCAATCGCCGTTCATTTCTGATGGGTTCAGCCGGTGCATTCGCCGGCCTTGCCTTTGGCGCCGGAAGCGCCGTCCCGGCCTTTGCCGAAGACACGCAGCTGCGAGCCATGTGGTGGGGGTCGAACGACCGCGCCAAGCGGACGCTCGACGTCGCCAAACTCTACCAGTCGAAAACGCCCGGGGTGACGATCATCGGTGAATCGCTTTCGGGCGACGGCTACTGGACGAAGCTCGCCACGCAGATGGCCGGCCGCTCGATCGCTGACGTCTTTCAGCTCGAGCCCGGAACCATCTCCGATTATTCCAAGCGCGGCGCCTGCATGCCGCTCGACGAATTCGTCCCCTCGACGTTGAAGGTTCAGTCCTTCGGTGCCGACGTGCTGAAACTGACCACCATCGACGGGAAACTCTACGGTGTCGGCCTCGGCCTCAACTCTTTCTCAATGTTCTTCGACACGGTGGAATTCGAAAAGGCAGGCATTCCGGTGCCGACACCCGACCTGACGTGGGATGAATATGCCAAGCTCGCGGTGGAACTCGGCAAGTCCTCGGGCAAGGCAGGCGGCCCTTATGCGGCCCGCTACGCCTATGTCTTCGATGCCTGGCTGCGCCAGCGCGGCAAAAGCCTCTTTGCTAAGGAAACGGTCGGTCTCGGTTTCACGGCCGACGATGCCACGGAGTGGTTCGACTATTGGGAGAAGCTGCGCAAGGCAGGAGGCACCGTTGCTGCCGACGTCCAGACGCTCGATCAGAACACCATCGACACCAACGCCCTCGGTCTCGGCAAATCGGTGATCGGCATGGCCTATTCCAACCAGATGATCGGCTATCAGCTGATCATCAAGAACAAAATCGGCATCACCATGCTGCCGCGGGAAAGGAAGGGCGGGCCGTCGGGCCACTATTACCGCCCTGCGCTGATCTGGAGTGTCGGCGCCACGACAAGGAATGGCGAAGCGGCCGCGAAATTTATCGACTTCTTCGTCAACGACATCGAAGCCGGCAAGATTCTCGGCGTCGAGCGCGGCGTGCCGATGTCGCCGGCCGTGCGTGAAGCCATTCTACCGCAGCTGAACCCGACTGAGCAGGAAACGGTCAAATACGTCAATATGCTCAAGGATCAGGTCGGCGAATATCCGCCGCCGGTGCCGATGGGTGCAACGCAGTTCGACCAGCGCGTGCTGCGCCCGATCTGCGACGAACTCGCCTTCGAACGGACCTCGCCCGCCGATGCGGCGACCCGGCTCGTCGAAGAGGGTAAGGCAACGCTCAAGGGATGATCGCCTGCCTGATATGAAAGGAGAGGGCCGCAAACCCCGGCGGGCCTCTCCCTCGCAACATCAGTTGGCCGCCAAGCTCTCGACCACGCGCCAGTCAGGCCGGCCGAGATTGAACGGCCAGGCGTTCACGTCCCGGTCATTGAAATAGACCACTTCCCGAAGGTTCGGGAAGGCGCCCTGCTTCAGAGTCGCGGTGTCGATCCAGGGCCTCATATAGGCGTCGCCGCCTTCGTAGCCGAGCTCTGCGACCCAGATGGGCTTTCCGTAGCCGGCGACGAGATCATACCCCTGCTTCAGCGCCTCCGAAAAGGTCCGGTGCGTGTTGTAAGCAAGTTCATCATAGCGCTCCAGCCCGAAGACCGACAATCCGACGAGATCGACATAATCGTCGCCGGGATAGTAGTCCTGCAGGCCCGGCAGGCCCTTCGGCGACCACATTATTTCGGTGCCGGGCGCCTCCTCGCGGAGGATGTCCATCATTCTTTTGTAGGCGGTGATATAGTCTTGCGGGTCCCAGCCGGCCCACGAAAATCGCCCGGATTTGTCTTCCATCTCCTGTCCCCAGCGGAGGATCACGGGGCTTTTCAGCTGGGATATCATTTGCGCGATCGCCCGCATGTTGACATCGTAGTCGCCGCGCAGAACCTTTGCGCGAAGCTCGCCCGAGGTCAGCCGCCAATCGACATCCCAGGACCAAGGCTCCACCGTTATCAGCAGGTTGCGGCCCCTGGCCAGCGCATAGGCATCCGCGATGCGCAGCGTCTCCAGGTCAACGTCTTCCCACGGCAAGAACAGAGCTTCGGTCGAAACGTTGGCCTGAGCGCCGAAATCCCCATGCGGGTCGTAGGCGCCGAACTTGATGCCATCGGCATGAACGACCGGGCGTTTGTCGATGATCGTCCGCGCGCTCGCCGCCGGGTTCGACGCAATGCCCGCATATTGCACCTCACTTCGGCCCGGCAGTTCCGCGACGCACAACAGCAGCAGCGCGATGGCGGCGGTGGAGAGGTGATTTTTCGTCAGCTTCTTCATGGCTCACCCTCCTTTTCGGGCTATTTCCTGATGCAGCAGGAGCTGCTTCAGGTCATACGCCTTGGCGCTGACGGTATCCGTGGAGACGAGCTTGCGGAATTCGTCATCCTGGCGCACCGAAGAATGGCGGAAGACGTACCAATCGCCGTCGGGCTGACGGCGCTGGTAGATCGTGTTGCCGATCTTGCGGTGACCGAAACAGGTGCTGGCACGAGCTGCTCCCTCGGCATTCGTCCAGGTCGCGCGCATGCAGAGCTGGCCGAGATCGTCGACCACCCATTTGCCTTCGGCGAAGGACTGCTTGCCCTTGTCGTTGGTCCAGGCCACGAACCGCCGGCCCTCATCGAAGAAACGGCCGCCGCCGGTGCCCCAGGTCCAGGTCTTGTCACCGTAGATACGATAGAGTTCATAGGCGCTGAGCGGTGTCGGCGGCTTCTTAGCGGCCTCGGCAGCTTGCGCCACCACAGGCAGGCACAGGCTGAGAGCCAGGGCTATGCCATACAGTCTCGATCCGATGCTCATTGTATACTCCTCTCGACACATGCCGGTTGGCCGGTTCAAACACCCTGTTGGTCCCGTCCCGTGCTTCCGAATCCATTCCACCTGAGGCGAAACTTCACGGTCCTGGTCTTGCCGAGCCCGGCCCCGGCGACGGCAAATTGCGATTGGCTGAAACTGACAAGCGTCTGGCCATGAGAAAGGGCTTCGAGGCCGCGCAGACCGTGATTGCCCGCCTGCATGCCGCCGGTGACACAGATCGCCAAACCCATGGCCGTCGCGAACCAAAGGCCGCGCGATTGCGGCAGCAGCGGCAGGCCGTTCTCGATCGCATGGCGAATGACGATCAGCACCGTCAACGACAGATAGATCGCGAGGTTCATCGCGGCGAAAAGATAGAAGCCCTGAGCGGCGGCCTCGCCGGCGAGCGCCATGGCTGCGGCGCAAAGCCCCGCGAGAGCAAGATAGGGCGCAACGACACGCAGCGGCAAAGACTGCTGCTGCTGCTTTCCCTTCGGGGTGATGCGAAAGTCGACGAAAGAACCGGAGACATGGTCGCGAATGGCGGTCAGGCTGCCGGCCAGCGACCATGGCCAGCGCAGAAAGATGAAGGCGAGCCCTTCCCAGCCAAACAGTTTCGCATCGCACGGCCGGAAAGTTCCCGTGGCCCGCCAGAAGAAAGCAAAGAGCGCCAGCACGATCGATATCGGCGCGAAATGCAGCAGAAAATCCGGATAGGTCACGTTGACGAAGACCTGGCCCGTCAGCAAGGCGGCCACCGGCAGCAGGAACGTCACTGCCATGACGGTGGAGAAGAGCGGATACCACAGCTGCGAAAAGACGAACTGGAATTTCAGCCGCCAGGGCAGATGGATGACATAGCGGCGGGAATATTGCAGCAGGATGGTGACGAGGCTGCGCGACCACTGGAATTCCTGCACGGCGAGATCGACGAAATTCGCCGGGCCGTCGCCATGAGCGATCGCATCGATCGCGTGGACGCCGCGCCAGCCGCCGGCGTTCATCATCAGCGTGGTCGAATGATCTTCGGCAAGCTCGGGCCCAAGGCCCCCGATCTGGCGAAGGGCTGATGTGCGGACCGCATAGTGGGAGCCGATGCAAAGGGGCGCCCAGCCATTGTTGTAACCGGTCTGCAGCGAGCCGTGCAGACTTGCCTCTGCGTAGAGCCTGCCGCGCGCGACCCAACTCGCCGCGGCATTCGCATCACAGATGCTGGGAGCGGAAACATAGCCGACGCCAGGATCGGCGAAGGGGCGCAGGACTTCACGGAGATAAGTCGGTGTCGGCACATGATCGGCATCGAACTGGGCGACGAAATCGTAACGCGCATAACCGAAATGGTCGTAGAAATAGGCAAGATTGCCTTCCTTGCAACGCGTCCGGCGCGGCCAGGTCGTGCGGTGATACTCCGCCACGCCCTTTCGCGTCGAGATCAGCACGCCGTGCTCGGCGCACCAGCGTCTGGTTTCCGCGGAAGGATCCTCGTCGGCCAGCCAGACATCGAAGTCGACACCGGTCTGATCGAGCATCGCCTGAAGCGTGGCGCGGACGACGGCAAAGGGCTCGGACGGCGCCTTGGTGACGACCATCGCCACGCGTCCTTCCGGCAGCCGGGCGCGCGAACTGATCGCTCTCGCATCGAGGAAGATCAGGATGAAATAGGCAGGCACAAGCGTGATCCAGGCAAGCACGACGGTGACGAGCACGAAGGCTGACCAGGAGATGATATGGGCGGACTGACACCACCAGATCCAGAAATAGCCGAGTGCCGCCAGCCAGCAGAAGATGCCGAAACCATAGGCGACACGCTTCCGACCGGTGAAAACCGGGTTGAATGCATCAGCGGCGGCTTTCGCCGTCCTGATCCGGTGATCGATCTCCGAAACCAGGCTCATGCCGTCACCTCCAGCCCGAAGGTGGGTCCGGCCGTGCGGATGATGGTGTCGAGATCCGAAAGAGCCGGCACGAAGCCGAGCTCTGCTTTGGCCCGAGCCGTATTGGCAAAGAGGATCGGCGGATCGCCGGGGCGGCGAGCGCGATAACGGACGGGGACTTCGCGGCCGCTGGCGCGATAGACCGCGTCGAGGATCTCGCGCACTGACGTGCCGCGGCCGGAACCGAGATTGACGCTGAGCGAGGCGCCGTCTGCGATCAGGTGGTTGACGGCGGCCAAATGCGCCTGCGCAAGATCGCTGACATGGATATAGTCGCGAACACAGGTTCCGTCCTCGGTCGAATAGTCGGTGCCGAAGATATCGAGCCGCTCCAGCCTGCCGGCGGCAGCCAGGAGAGCGCGAGGAATGAGATGTGTCTCGGGCTCGTGACGCTCAGAAAGCTCGCCCTCCGGGTCGGCGCCGGCCGCGTTGAAATAACGCAGGGCGGCGAAGCGGATGCCGTAGGCGGCAGCAAAATCCTCGAGCGCCATCTCGAAGATCAGCTTGGTGCGGCCATATGGATTGACCGGTTGCTGCAGGCTTTCCTCCCGTACCGGCAACGAGGCGGGAACGCCATAGGTGGCGCAGCTGCTCGAAAAGACGATCTTGTCGATGTCCTGGTCGAGACAGGCCTCGAGCAGCGTGAGACTGCCGACGACATTGTTGCGGTAATATTTCCTCGGCATGTCGACGGATTCGCCGACATAGGCGTTGGCGCCGCAATGGATGACGCAATCCGGCGAAAATTCAGCCATCGTCTGGCGTAGCGCGGCTGCGTCGCCGAGCTCACCGCGGACGAGCGGGCCCCAGCGGACACTGTCGGCATGTCCGGTCGAGAGGTTGTCGTAGGTAACCGGAATCATCCCGACGCGCGACAGCGCTTTGCAGATGTGACTTCCTATGAAACCGGCGCCGCCGGTGACGAGAATATAGCGGGGCATCTCATACAGCCTCCGCCTGCTTCGTCCCGGCTAGCAGGCCGTCGAAATATTCGACCGTGCGCGCCAAGCCGGCTTCGAGCTCGATATGAGGCTGCCATGCCAGCTCCGTCTTCGCCCGGGAGATGTCCGGCCGCCGCTGGCGGGGATCGTCGACGACAGCAGGCAGGTGAACGATGCGGGAACGCGAATTCGTGAGGTCCCGGATGATCTCCGCCAAGCGTCGGACGGTGAACTCGCCCGGGTTGCCGAGATTGATCGGGCCGTGGCATGCACTGCCGGAGGCCGAGAAACGCAGGAAACCTTCGACAAGATCATCGACATAACAGAAAGAGCGGGTCTGCTGGCCGTCGCCGTAGATGGTCAGGTCGGCGTTGCGCAGGGCCTGCACGATGAAGTTGGAGACCACCCGGCCGTCATCCAGGCGCATGCGCGGGCCGTAGGTGTTGAAGATGCGGCCGACCTTGATATCGACGCCGTAGGTCCTGTGGTAGTCGAAGAACAGGGTTTCGGCGCTGCGTTTTCCCTCGTCGTAACAGGCGCGCGGTCCGATGGAGTTGACATTGCCGCAATAGGATTCGCGCTGCGGGCTCTGGGTCGGGTCGCCATAGACTTCCGAGGTCGACGACTGAACGACGATCGCGCCCGTCTTTCGCGCGCAGTCCAATGTGTTGACGGCGCCAAGTACGTTGGTGAGCAGGGTACCTACCGGGTCCCGTTGGTAGTCGGGCGGAGAGGCCGGCGAGGCGAAGTTGAAGATCAGCGACGCTTCGATATCGAAGGGCTGACGGACATCGTGCTCGATGATGCGAAAGCGGGGGTTCGACGCGAGATGCTCGACATTCGCACGGCGGCCGGTCGAAAAATTGTCAAGGCATATGACGCTGTGGCCGCCCAGCAGAAGCCTTTCACAGAGATGCGAGCCAAGAAAGCCGGCTCCGCCATTTACAAGAGCGGTGCCCATATACTTGAGCACCGCCATGTTCTTTACTTCAGAGCCTTCGCCGGGAACGAAACTACGCATTACAAACTCCTCCCCACGGTTTAGTCTTTTGTTTTATGGATACGCTTCACACCCCCTTACCCGGATGGTTATTCACGCAACTAAGCACAAATACATGAATAAACCTCGAGGTTATTCTTCCGTTAGCTCATTTACTATTGAAATGATAGGGAGATTGTTACCGTGGTCAACTTTAAAAGCGCAAAATATCCCAAATAATTACATAGTTGTTCTTTAGAATAACAAATGATTAATCATTTTACTTGTTTTCTCACGTAAAACGGGAATCGTGCCGCTGCTCAAGCTTTGCTCAATAAATACGAGATAGAAGAGGGGAGAGGTCGGTCGCGCAGAACTCCACGACCGGTCTTGCATCCGGAAGCGTCATATGCGAGGGATCTGGTCATGTTTAAAAATCGGGCCGCAGCCCAGCCGAAAGGCTGGCGTCCATTTCATTTTGCGATGCTTGCCGGGGGAGCGACGCTTCTTGCGATCGGAGCGACGGCTTGTGCGGTTGACGACGACATGGCGGTCATCGCGAAAAAGAATGTTGTCGTCGTCGAGACGCCGTCCGTGTCGAAGGCCTATACCTACCCGGAAAAACGAACTGCTCGGCCGACTGCGGCACGAGCCCACATCGTCGCCTATCACGGGTCCGCGCGCTATATCTGCTCTCCAAGCGGCTTCGGGCAGAAGTCGCGCTGCTTTGCGCGTCCCTCGATCTGAAGCAAAAGCGCCGCTGCATATTCCTTAAATCGGAATCGATTTAAGGATAGAACTAGGCTCAACGCAAAAGTGAGACAACGCTCGTTGCGCGCATGAAAAGCGCGCGGCGCAATCGATCAGTTGCGCCACCGGCTGGACATGTCGTCATCGCCGACCGGATGGTCGTTGAAGAAGCGGGACGCTGCTTCCGTGCGGTTTCGGACGTTCATCTTCTTATAGATGTTGCGGACGTGAACCTTCACCGTGTTTTCGGAAAGATGCAGCTTGTCGGCAATAATCTTGTTCTGCGTCCCCTTGCAGATGAGATCCAGGATCTGAACCTCCCGGGTCGTCAAGGCGGAGATGCTGTCGCGTCTCAGCTTGAGCGCATTGTTGCGGGCGGCATCAACCGATTTGGTCTGATAAAGTGTGGGCTCCAGCTGGGCCCCCTTATTGGTGAGGCGGTTGAGAAGCGCCGAGGGAAAATGCTCCCCGCCTTTCATCAGCAGATCCACCGCGGCCATGAAGACATCAAGTCGAAGATTAAGCGGCAGGACGCCGTCGATGATCCTTGCCTCCACCAAACGGCTGACATAAGGTTCCATCATGTCGATGGCCTCGACGACAAGTCCGATCGAGGTTTCGGGGTGATTTTCTCTGACCGCCTGCAGCGCGTCTTGCAGCTCAGGCGCAGGTATATGGTAAAATAAAACGAGCTTTATATCGCTGGTATCCTTTTCCAGCATCGGATTTGCGTTCGTTATGCTTGGCACATCGCAATTGGGAAATTTCTTTGCCAGCGCTTCCACCATGCATTCTGAAAACAGATCAGCCTTGGCTACTACAAGGATAGTATCTGCGGATGGGCTAGACTTTCTTGCCTGGTCCGCATTCTCCATTCCTGAGCCTGTCATGAACATATACGCCTCCCCTAGCGGTACACTTTACTCAAACATGAAGCGATGTCAGGTATAAGATAGTATGAAATGCCGGTCCTATTGTGTCATCGCCTTCTTCTTTAGACATTTCTTAATTATGTTAATACGGATTGAGAAGGAAGGAAATGGCCCAAAGTGATTAGTTTTAGGGAGCGAGAAACAATAAGATACTGCGTATCGGTTGTATTTTTATCCATCCTTATACTTCGAGGTTATATTTGCCCCCACTATAGATGATTCAGTGAATGTAATGTTTCAGTACAAATTGTAATATTTTTGCGATCTGCCCCTGAAGATTACGAGACAAGCGAAACGCTCGCGAGGTGGCGCTCAACCCGGTGATGCCTGGCAGAAGCCTCGCATTCCCGGCTGCTTATGCCGGGCCGTGATCCCTGCAAGGCGGCGCTGCGCTCGAACGTCCCCGGTTGGTCGCCGAGGTAGCGCATCGCAGGGCTGATATCGTGCCGGAGACCCTCGTGGGCTGGAACAGGGGGCGCCTGCAAGGTGAAGAAAGGCGGCCGCGTCTGCACTGGCACGCTTGCGCGGCTGTTGAAATGCACCCGACCGGGCGCATCATCACCATGCTCTTTGATTTTGAGCTGCAATCGCTGCTAAAAGAGGCGTGAGCCTATTTTGCACTCCTCAGTGAGACGTCATGCAGATTGATGCGGACAGGGCGGAACGGGAACGGCTTCTGGCCATTCTCGATTTCTGGCATAAAATCGAGTTTTTCATACCTTATGATCTCTCCAGTCGCCTTGTCTCCGGCGAAGGACGGACCGTTTTCTGGCTACATGCAGAGACGCTCTTGCAGGACAGCGCTGCACTCAGCCGTCCTGTCATACCCGAGGAGAAGCAGATCACCGGCTTTACCCTGTTCCTCGGCGTTTTCAGCAAATCCGAGATTGCCGAGATCCGCAGGCACTTCGACAGCGCTGCGGTCGACATTGCCGAGTATGAGGATGCCGAACGCGGCGATCTCGATGGCGATACCTGCTTTGCCAGCCTGCAGCTTACTCCGCTCGGACAGCCGATGTTCGAAACATTTTCCGTCTCGACGCTTCCGTGGGCCCTCGGACGGGTACGGAAAACCGGTCTCTCCTCGCTCAGCCATGAGGCATTTGCAGACGGCAAGCGGCAGCTGTCGGAGTTACTTCAGAACTTTCAGGCGCAGCGACAGCTGGGATCTTCATCCTTCGAGGCTGCCGCCGATCAGCCGATCGATGCCGTCGAAATCCTGGCGCTGCACGAATTGCTCTGCGATTGGGCGGGTTTTGCCTCGCGCCAGGAAAAGCCCATCGCCGCCGTTGAAATCCGCTACCGCGACAGGGCGGAAAGACCCGAGCTGATCTCGTTGCCGCCTCAACAGGAGGACCATGCATCCAATGCCGACGAGGAAGACGAAAGTGCAAGCCTTGATGAAGACATTGGCATTCTGAACAGCTTCTTCATCGAGGATATCGAACGGGCGATGATCTGCGTCAAGCAGGGCAATATCCCGGAGCCGCTCCGGCGGTACCTCAACCCGCCGGCAGGTGAAAATCGGGTCGACCTTTATTCGGAGGAAGGGCGCCGGTCGATCATTCGGGCGCTGCATCCCGGCAATCTCAACCCTGGACGCTGGCTGAGCGAGCCTCACCTTGCAATGAGCCTCATGCAACAGTTCGCGATCAATTCGGCGATCGGCGGCCTGTCGGAAACGGGATTGTTCTCAGTCAACGGCCCGCCGGGCACCGGAAAGACGACCCTGCTTCGGGACATGTTCGCCGACAATATCGTTCGGCGCGCCCGGGTGCTCTCCTCCTTGACGATGGCGCGCGACGCCTTTGACGGAACGCTGCGCCGTGTCGGTTTTGCGGATCGGAGCACCGCCTCCATATCCGCGCTGATCCCGGCTCTTGCCGGGTTCGAAATGGTCGTCGCCTCCTCCAACAATGCCGCCGTGGAGAATATTTCGCGCGACCTTCCCAAGCAGAGCTCGATCGCAAGGACATCTTCATTTCAATATCTGCAGACGGTCGCGCACAAGATCGCCTGCCAGAAAGACAATGGAGCAGTCATCAAGCTCTCCGACGGCGATCGCCCGTGGGGGTTGATCGCCTGTGCGCTCGGCAACTCCAGAAACCGCCGAGCCTTCAAGGAACGTTTCGCCTTCATGGAAATCGCCGAAAGGCCGAAGCCCGGCTGGTCGGGCGCCGCAAAGCCGCAGACCATCTGGGAATGGTTGAAGAGCTATGAGGGGCCAAGCTTTGCCGAAGCGGCATCGGCTTTTCATGCCGCCGACGAGATGGTTCGCGAAAAGATCGGCCAATATGCGCGTTATGCCGATCTCCGCGATGAAATAGCACCCGTTTCGCAGGATGCATTCTGCCGCGAGGCGCTTGAGAGGGTGGCCGCCGCCGCGGACAAGGTTTTGCATGCGCAGAACCGATGCGAGATGCTGGCGACCGAAATGCGCCGCATCGCCGACGGTTTGGCTTATCTGAAGGAGGAGCAACAGTTGCTCGACCGCAGCGCTCCTGCACGATGGAAGAGGGTGCTCTCGACCAACCCCGCCCGGCAGCATCGGCAAGACGTCATCGGCAATGCGCGGAACCAGCTGGAACTGCGTAAAGCGCTGGCCGAATGCGAAGATCGGCTTGCAAAAACCGAAAGACCCGCGCTGGAACTGGCTTTGCGAGCGCATGACCGGGCCGAACGGTCCCTGCGGTCACGACGAAAAATCTGGTCTGCGAAAAAGGAGGAACTCGAGCGGCTGGGGGAAATTCTCGATCGTCCCACCGCACCGGAGCGTCTCACCGATCTCGATAAGGATCAGGTGCAGATCGACGGTCTCTGGCATCAGGACGAACTGGCGGCTCTGCGTTCGGCATTGCTGGAAGCAGCGCTGACGCTGCATGAAGCTTGGTTGGCCGATGTCGGCAGGAAGGGCGGAGGTTTTGGCGGAAATATCGTTGCCATCACCAAGCTGCTTTCCAACAACAATCCCGTCGATGACAAACACATCGCATCGATCTGGCAGAGCCTTTTCATGATCGTTCCGATCGTCTCCACGACGTTCGCGTCCTTTGCCAAGCAGTTCCGCGGGCTCAAGCCCGGCTCGATCGGCTGGGTCTTCATCGATGAAGCCGGCCAAGCGGTGCCGCAGGCGGCGGTCGGGGCTTTGTTGCGGGCGCGCCGCGTCATGGTGATCGGCGATCCTTTGCAGATCGAACCGGTTTTCACGCTTCCGAGCGCGCTGATTTCAGGCGCCTCGGCTCTTTCACCCCACACGGCGGCAGGTCAATATTCGCCGAACAGGGCGTCGGTGCAGATGCTGGCCGATGCCGCCAATCGCTACGGAACGACGCTTCAGGGCGAAGAGGCAGATCGGCTCTGGATCGGCAGCCCACTCAGGGTGCATCGACGCTGCATCGATCCGATGTTCAGCCTTGCCAATCAGATCGCCTATCAGAACAAGATGATCTTCGGGCTGCACGAGCGCCGACCGGCCGGCGACGCATCGCCCTTTTATGGCGACAGCGCCTGGATCGACATCAAGGGCAAGGTATCGGGCAAACAGGCCGTTGCCGAGCAGACCGACTTCATCGTCGACCTCCTCGCCTCGACTTATCGCCGAGACGGTGCATTGCCGGACATCTACCTCATCTCCCCGTTCAAGGCGATCAAGACCAGTTTGAGACGGGCTCTTTTCCATGCGGTCTGGATCGACCAAGACGGATATGCGCGCGGATCTCCAGCGAAACTGCAGAAATGGCTTCAGGAACGGGTCGGCACGGTTCACACCTTCCAGGGCAAGGAAGAAGATATCGTTTTCATGGTCCTCGGCGCCGATGCCGAGCATCGCGGAGCGGCCGGCTGGGCCGCATCCAAGCCAAACCTGTTGAACGTGGCGCTGACGCGCGCCAAGCGTCGTTTCTACATCGTCGGCGACCGCACGCTCTGGCAAACGCTCCCCTATTTCAGAGAAGCAGCAAATGCATTGCAGACGATCCGGCCCGCGGAATTCCTGGCCCGCAACGAGCTGAACGTGAGAGATCGGACTCCGGCGCCGTTCGCTGAACGCATGCTTTGACGTTTCCCGGAAACACAGAAAGCCCGCACGAGGCGGGCTTTTTGGGAAGATTGGTTGCGGGGGCAGGATTTGAACCTGCGGCCTTCAGGTTATGAGCCTGACGAGCTACCGGGCTGCTCCACCCCGCGATATTTCATTCCGGACGTTATGCCCGGGAGCGATGTCAGGCGTAGCCTGACGAGGTGAGGCCGTTTGGAGATCGATCCGGTGGATCGATCTTAGGCCGAACGGGCTGCTCCACCCCGCGGAACTATTATAACACGAAAGGCCGCTTGTGAGCGGCCCTTTGTTTCGGCCTTGGCCGTTTGGGTTTGTTCAGAGAAGATTTTTATCAACTGAGTTGCGTTTTGCAGACCTGGCAGCGACCTACTCTCCCGCGTCTTAAGACGAAGTACCATGGGCGCAGGGGCGTTTCACGGCCGTGTTCGGAAAGGGAACGGGTGCAGCCACCCCGCCATAACCACCAGGTCGGCAAAGCGCAACTTATTGATTTGAGAAGCTGGCAGGCGTTGGCCTGTTTTTTTGAACACGTCTTTTGGATCTCTTCCGGCTGCGGGTGCTTGTGGCACCCATACAGGCCAGAGGCCGTCGCCAATCGTTTGGCGGGCCGTCCGCAGCGCCCTTGGCGCGTCAGGACAAAGGTCAGGCATCATCAGCCTCTGGCTGATGAGCATGAACAATGAGAACGATCAAGCCGATCGAGCTATTAGTACCGGTAAGCTTCATGCGTTGCCGCACTTCCACACCCGGCCTATCAACGTGGTCGTCTTCCACGGCTCTGATAGGGAACACTCGTTTTCAGGTGGGTTTCCCGCTTAGATGCCTTCAGCGGTTATCCCGTCCATATATAGCTACCCTGCTATGCCCTTGGCAGGACAACAGGTCCACCAGAGATATGTCCATCCCGGTCCTCTCGTACTAGGGACAGATCCTGTCAATATTCCTACACCCACGGCAGATAGGGACCGAACTGTCTCACGACGTTCTGAACCCAGCTCACGTACCGCTTTAATTGGCGAACAGCCAAACCCTTGGGACCTGCTCCAGCCCCAGGATGCGATGAGCCGACATCGAGGTGCCAAACAACCCCGTCGATATGGACTCTTGGGGGTCATCAGCCTGTTATCCCCGGCGTACCTTTTATCCGTTGAGCGATGGCCCTTCCACGCGGGACCACCGGATCACTATGACCGACTTTCGTCTCTGCTCGACTTGTCAGTCTCGCAGTCAGGCGGGCTTATGCCATTGCACTCGACGACCGATTTCCGACCGGTCTGAGCCCACCATCGCGCGCCTCCGTTACTCTTTCGGAGGCGACCGCCCCAGTCAAACTACCCACCATACACTGTCCCGGACCCGGATGACGGGCCGCGGTTAGACATCCATGACGATAAGGGTGGTATTTCAAGGATGGCTCCACGGAAACTGGCGTCCCCGCTTCAAAGCCTACCACCTATCCTACACATGCCGACACGAATGCCAGTGTAAAGCTATAGTAAAGGTGCACGGGGTCTTTCCGTCTGACCGCAGGAACCCCGCATCTTCACGGGGAATTCAATTTCACTGAGTCTATGTTGGAGACAGCGGGGAAGTCGTTACGCCATTCGTGCAGGTCGGAACTTACCCGACAAGGAATTTCGCTACCTTAGGACCGTTATAGTTACGGCCGCCGTTTACTGGGGCTTCGATTCAAAGCTTGCACCTCTCCTCTTAACCTTCCAGCACCGGGCAGGCGTCAGACCCTATACGTCGTCTTGCGACTTCGCAGAGCCCTGTGTTTTTGATAAACAGTCGCTACCCCCTGGTCTGTGCCACCCCACAAGAGTTGCCTCATATGGGGTCACGCTTCTTCCGAAGTTACGCGTGCAATTTGCCGAGTTCCTTCAACATAGTTCTCTCAAGCGCCTTGGTATACTCTACCTGACCACCTGTGTCGGTTTCGGGTACGGTCTATACGGTGGAGCTATTTCCTGGAACCGCTCCGCTGCCCATCCAATCCAATTAGAATGAACAACTTGTGCAATCCGTCACTACCACCAGGCCCACGAATATTAACGTGGTTCCCATCGACTACGCGTGTCCGCCTCGTCTTAGGGGCCGGCTAACCCTGCTCAGATTAACTTTAAGCAGGAACCCTTGGTCTTTCGGCGAGAGGGTCTCTCACCCTCTTTATCGTTACTCATGTCAACATTCGCACTTCCGATACCTCCAGGAGCCCTCACGGGTCTCCCTTCATCAGCTTACGGAACGCTCCGCTACCACGTGTATTGCTACACATCCTCAGCTTCGGTGCATGGCTTCAGCCCCGTTACATTTTCGGCGCAAAGACCCTTATTTAGACCAGTGAGCTGTTACGCTTTCTTTAAATGATGGCTGCTTCTAAGCCAACATCCTGGTTGTTTTGGGATCCTCACATCCTTTCCCACTTAGCCATGACTTGGGGACCTTAGCTGGAGGTTAGGGTTGTTGCCCTTTTCACGACGGACGTTAGCACCCGCCGTGTGTCTGCCGAGTAGTACTCCCCGGTATTCGGAGTTTGGTTAGGATCAGTAAGACGGTGAGTCCCCATAGCCCATCCAGTGCTCTACCCCCGGGGGTATTCGCTCGACGCTCTACCTAAATAGATTTCGCGGAGAACCAGCTATTTCCGAGTTTGATTGGCCTTTCACCCCTAGCCACAAGTCATCCCAATCTATTGCAACAGATGCGGGTTCGGTCCTCCAGTTGGTGTTACCCAACCTTCAACCTGCTCATGGCTAGATCACTCGGTTTCGGGTCTAATGCAACAAACTATATCGCCCTGTTCAGACTCGCTTTCGCTGCGCCTACACCTACCGGCTTAAGCTTGCTTGTTACACTAAGTCGTTGACCCATTATACAAAAGGTACGCCGTCACCCTTGCGGGCTCCGACTGTTTGTAGGCATCCGGTTTCAGGTTCTATTTCACTCCCCTTGTCGGGGTGCTTTTCACCTTTCCCTCACGGTACTTGTTCGCTATCGGTCATGCACGAGTACTTAGGCTTGGAGAGTGGTCTCCCCATGTTCAGACAGGATTTCTCGTGTCCCGCCCTACTCTAGGACAATCATGATATCTACGCGTACGGGG